>NZ_KB976055.1:2407685-3163303 GCF_000398825.1 Citrobacter sp. KTE30
CGATTCGAGCGTTAGCGAGAAAGCGTTGCCGCAGGCAACGACCCGAAGGGCGAAGCGCGCAGCGCTGAGTAATCCTTCCCCCACCACCATCACTTTATAAAGAATCAACACCCCAAACCAACTGCAATGCCCTTTATTTGCCTGATGCGCTGTGCTTATCAGACCTACAAACTCGACACATGCCCACAAATTGCCTGATGCACTACGCAGGCCTACGGCGCTCGCTTAAACCTGCGTAGGCTGGATAAGGCGCTTGCGCCGCCATCCGGCAAACAGACATAAAAAAACCCCGCCGAAGCAGGGTTTATCTTTCACAGAAATACGATTAGTGACGTGCACGAACAATCTGGTATTTGCGTGTCAGATATTCGACAGGGACGCTCCAGATGTGTACCAGACGCGAGAATGGGAACAACAGGAACAGCGTCATACCCAGCACAAGGTGCACACGGAAAATAAATGCGACGCCATCCAGATACTGAGACGCTCCGCCATGGAAGGTCACCACTGTCTGCGCCCAGTTCACCAGCTTCATCATCTCGCTGCCGTCCATATGCTGGGCGGAGAACGGAATGGTCAGCAGACCCAGCGCACACTGGATAACCAACAGAGAGAGGATCAGAATATCCGCTCCGGTGGTGGTGGCCCGCACTCGTGGGCTGAACAAACGACGTTTCAACAGCAGTACACCGCCAATCAGACACATTACGCCACTGGCGCCACCCGCGAACATCGCCATCTTTTGTTTCACTTCAAGCGGCAGCCACGCTTCATACATCCAGTGCGGCGTTAACATACCCAAGAAGTGCCCGGCAAAAATCCCCAGGATCCCGATGTGAAACAGGTTTGACGCCAGGTTCATCCCTTTGCGATCCAGCATCTGACTGGAGGCCGCACGCCACGTATACTGCCCGTAGTCATAACGCAGCCAACTGCCGATCAGAAAGACAGAACCCGCGATGTACGGATAGATGTCAAAGAAGAACGTATTCAGGAAGTGCATTAGTGCTGTCCTCCGGTAGTGATATTCAGATACTGCGGCGCAACGGCCCCGGCAAAACGACGCTGGTGAGCGGAGATTTCCGACTCGCCACACCCCTGATCGGCGAAGAATTTTACCTGCTCTTCTTCCCAGACCGCATCCAGCGCTTGTGGAGTATCATCACGGGCTTCATCCGCAATTTTTTCAGCCACTTTATCGCTGTCGATAACGGTATTCGCCAGTTTTAACAGCAAATCGAACAGTACTGCATAACGGCTTTCACGCTGCTGCAAACGAGCGCTGAGCAAAGCCAGGATCGGCGCAATATCCTGCAAGCCACCTAGCGCTTCGCTTTTCGGCAGTTGCGCAAGATATTCCAGATACAACGGCAGATGATCGGGAAGTTCGCGGCTGTCGAGCTGCAAACCGTGCTGTTCATACTGTGCCATCAGGTCAACCATCGCCTGACCGCGATCGCGGGATTCACCGTGTACATGTTCAAACAGCAGCAGCGAGGTGGCACGGCCACGATCAAACAGTTCGCTGTAACTTGCCTGCACATCCAGCACGTCTTGCGCGATTAGATCGCGCAGGAAAACGCCCAGAGTCTGGGCATCCTCTTTATCCAGGTTCTCAGATGACGCGAGTGCATCGAAAAGTTCCTGCTGATGCTGCCACAGGGCAGCATCCGGGTACTCGAGCAAACGCGAAACAATGACGAGTTCAATCATTGGTGCGGCTCCGTTTTGCTGGTCACATCGACAGCGTCGATGCGGCGGCTGTTGAACAGATTGAATTTAGTATCAGAACCGTGGCAACCGTCACCGAAGGTAAAGCCGCAACCGCTTTTCTCCGGGAACGCATCACGCGCCAGTTCACGATGGCTGCTCGGCACCACGAAACGATCTTCGTAGTTCGCAATGGCCAGATAACGATACATCTCCTGTGCCTGAGCTTCGGTCAGACCGACCTCTTCCAGCGCACGGGTATCGACTTTACCGTCAACGGTTTCCGCACGTTTGTAGTGACGCATCGCCAGCATACGTTTCAGCGCCAACAGCACCGGCTGAGTATCGCCTGCTGTCAGCAGGTTCGCCAGGTACTGAACCGGGATACGCAGACTGTCAACGTCCGGCAGAATACCGTTGCTGCCCAGCTCGCCCGCATCGGCGGCAGACTGAATCGGTGACAATGGCGGCACGTACCAAACCATCGGCAATGTGCGGTATTCCGGATGCAGCGGCAGCGCCAACTTCCAGTCCATCGCCATTTTATAAACCGGAGACTGCTGTGCGGCATCGATAACGCTCAGCGGAATACCATCTTTCAGCGCCTGTTCAATAACAGCCGGATCGTTCGGATCGAGGAACACGTCCAGTTGACGCTGGTACAGATCTTTCTCATGCTCGGTGCTTGCCGCGCTTTCAATCGCATCCGCGTCATACAGCAGTACGCCGAGGTAACGGATACGACCGACGCAGGTTTCGGAGCACACGGTCGGTTGACCGGCTTCGATACGTGGATAGCAGAAAATGCACTTCTCTGACTTACCGCTCTTCCAGTTGAAGTAGATTTTTTTGTACGGGCAACCGGTGATGCACATACGCCAGCCGCGGCACTTGTCCTGATCGATCAGCACGATGCCATCTTCTTCACGCTTGTAAATGGCACCGCTCGGGCAAGTCGCCACGCACGCCGGATTAAGGCAGTGCTCGCACAGACGCGGCAAATACATCATGAAGGTGTTTTCGAACTGACCGTACATCGCCTTCTGCATGTTCTCGAAATTTTTGTCTTTCGCCAGCTTCTCGAACTCACCGCCGAGGTCATCTTCCCAGTTCGGACCTTTGGTGATTTTATCCATACGCTGACCGGTGATCAGCGAGCGCGGGCGGGCAATCGGCTGCGCTTTGCTGTCTGCCGGGGTGTTGTGCAGAGTCTGGTAATCGAAGTCAAACGGTTCGTAGTAGTCATCAATACCTGGCAAATGCGGGTTAGCAAAAATTTTACCCAGCAGCAGCGCTTTGTTACCCATGCGCGGCACCAGTTTACCGTTGATCTTACGGATCCAACCGCCCTTCCATTTTTCCTGGTTTTCCCAATCAGTTGGGAAGCCAGTACCCGGCTTGGTTTCAACGTTGTTAAACCAGGCATACTCCGCACCTTCACGGCTGGTCCAGACGTTTTTACAGGTTACTGAACAGGTGTGGCAACCGATGCACTTATCGAGATTCAGCACCATGCCGACTTGTGAACGAATTTTCATTTTACGCTCTCCTGTACCTGGTCATTTCCTTCGCCATCCAACCAGTCAATGTTCTTCATCTTACGAACCACCACGAACTCATCACGGTTCGAACCTACGGTGCCGTAGTAGTTAAAGCCGTAGGCCAGGTGGGCATAACCACCAATCATGTGCGTCGGTTTCGGTGTGATACGGGTCACCGAGTTATGGATCCCGCCGCGCTGCTCGGTAATCTCCGACCCCGGAATATTCACAATACGTTCCTGGGCGTGGTACATCATGGTCATCCCGGCCGGGACACGTTGACTCACAACCGCACGGGCGGTGAGTGCCCCGTTACTGTTAAAGACTTCGATCCAGTCGTTATCCTCGATACCCAGATCTTTCGCATCCGCTTCGCTCATCCACACGATCGGACCGCCGCGGCCTAACGTCAGCATCAGCAGGTTATCGCTGTAGGTGGAGTGGATACCCCACTTCTGGTGTGGCGTCAGGAAGTTGAGCGCTTTTTCAGGGTTACCATTTGATTTCTCGCCCATCACCTCTTTCACCGAACGGGTATCAATTGGTGGGCGGTATACCAGCAGGCTTTCACCGAAGTCTCGCATCCACTGATGATCCTGATACAGCTGCTGGCGACCAGTCAGCGTACGCCATGGGATCAGCTCGTGAACGTTGGTGTAACCAGCGTTGTAAGAAACATGTTCATCTTCCAGTCCTGACCAGGTCGGGCTGGAGATAATTTTGCGCGGCTGCGCCTGAATATCGCGGAAGCGGATTTTCTCGTCTTCTTTATTCAGCGCCAGATGCGTATGGTCACGGCCGGTAAATTCACTCAGCGCAGCCCAGGCTTTCACCGCCACCTGACCGTTGGTTTCCGGTGCCAGGGTGAGGATCATCTCAGCGGCATCAATCGCCGTATTCAGCATCGGCTGGCCTTTTGCCGGGCCTTCAGCCTTGGTGTAGTTGAGCTTACGCAGCAGGTCCATTTCGCTCTGGGTGTTCCAGGCAATCCCTTTCCCGCCGTTCCCGACTTTATCCATCAGTGGGCCGATGGACGTGAAGCGTTCGTAGGTTGCCGGGTAATCACGCTCAACTGTCATGATATGCGGCGCGGTAACGCCTGGAATCAGATCGCATTCGCCTTTCTTCCAGTCTTTAACATCCAACGGCTGCGCCAGTTCGGCGGCCGAGTCGTGCTGGATAGGCAGCGTCACTACGTCAGTTTCTTTGCCAAGGTGGCCCACGCAAACTTCAGAGAATTTCTTGGCGATAGCCTTGTAGATTTCCCAGTCGCTCTTCGATTCCCAGGCTGGATCAACGGCGGCAGACAACGGGTGAATAAACGGATGCATATCCGAGGTATTCATATCGTCTTTTTCATACCAGGTGGCGGTCGGCAGCACGATGTCGGAGTACAGACAGGTGCTCGACAGACGGAAGTCCAGGGTAACGACCAGATCCAGCTTGCCGTCCAGTCCGTTATCCTGCCATTCCACTTCTTCTGGCTTCACGCCCCCCTGTTTACCCAGATCCAGCCCCTGAATACCATGTTCAGTACCCAGCAGATACTTCAGCATGTACTCGTGGCCTTTACCGGAAGAGCCGAGCAGGTTAGAACGCCAGATAAACAGGTTACGCGGATGGTTTTTACCGTTCTCTGGTTGTTCAGCCGCAAAGCGAATAGAACCTTCCTTCAGAGATTTAACGGTGTAATCCACCGGTGTCATCCCGACTTTTTCTGCCTCACGCGCAATGTACAGCGGGTTAGTACCTAACTGCGGCGCAGATGGCAACCAGCCCATACGTTCAGCGCGAACGTTAAAGTCAATCAAATGACCACTGTAGCGGGATTTGTCTGCCATCGGAGACAGCAGTTCCTGTGCCGTAACCGTCTCATAGCGCCATTGGCTGGAGTGGTTATAGAAATAGGACGTACTGTTCATGTGACGCGCCGGACGCTGCCAGTCAAGGCCAAACGCCAGCGGCTGCCAACCGGTCTGCGGACGTAGTTTTTCCTGACCCACATAGTGGGCCCAACCGCCGCCGCTCTGGCCGACGCAACCACAGAACACCAACATGTTGATAAGCCCACGATAGTTCATATCGAGGTGATACCAGTGGTTCAGACCCGCGCCAACAATAATCATTGAGCGGCCGTGCGTTTTATCTGCGTTATCGGCAAATTCACGGGCAATACGCACGATCTGAGCGCGCGATACGCCAGTGATTTTCTCTGCCCATGCCGGGGTATACGCTTTGATATCGTCGTAGCTGGAGGCGCAGTTTTCATCGTTCAGACCGCGTTCCAGACCGTAGTTGGCCATGGTCAGATCATAAACGGTAGTCACCAGCGCAGTAGAGCCATCTGCCAGTTGCAGGCGTTTTACCGGCAGTTTGTGCAGCAGAACATTTTCCAGTTCAACTTTGCTAAAGTGCTCGGTACCTTCGCCGCCAAAATACGGGAAGCCGACTTCAGCGATGTCGTCCTGGCTGCCCAACAGGCTGAGCTGCAGTTCGGTTTCGTTACCGGACGTGCCGTCGCGCTGCTCAAGGTTCCATTTACCTTTTTCACCCCAGCGGAAACCAATTGAACCGTTTGGCGCAACCATTTCGCCGTCGGTATTGATGGCAACGGTTTTCCACTCTGGATTATTTTCCTGACCCAGGGAGTCAACCAGATCGGCGGCACGCAGCATACGACCCGCCGCATAATACCCGTCACGCTCTTCGAGCATCACCAGCATCGGGAAGTCGGTGTAACGACGCACGTAGTCGGTGAAGTATTGGCTCGGGTTATCAAGGTGGAACTCGCGCAGCATGACGTGACCCATTGCCAGCGCCATTGCGGCATCGGTGCCCTGCTTCGGAGCCAGCCACAGATCGCAGAGTTTAGCGATTTCAGCGTAATCCGGGGTGATGGCGACCGTTTTAGTCCCTTTGTAGCGAACTTCCGTGAAGAAGTGCGCATCTGGGGTACGGGTCTGCGGAACGTTTGAACCCCAGGCGATAATGTAACTGGAGTTATACCAGTCGGCAGATTCCGGAACGTCAGTCTGCTCACCCCAGGTCTGCGGAGACGCAGGCGGCAAGTCACAGTACCAATCGTAGAAGCTCAGGCAGGTGCCGCCAATCAGCGACAGATATCGTGCACCGGAGGCGTAGGAAACCATCGACATCGCAGGGATCGGCGAGAAGCCCGCCACGCGGTCAGGACCGTAGGTTTTAACGGTGTAAACGTTAGAAGCGGCAATCAGCTCATTCACTTCCTGCCAGGAAGAACGCACGAAACCACCACGACCACGCGCTTGTTTGAAGCTTTTTGCTTTATCGGCGTCTTCGATGATGGAGGCCCATGCGTCTACCGGATCGCTGTGCAGTCTTTTCGCTTCACGCCACATTTTCATCAGGCGTTTGCGCATCAGCGGGTATTTCAGACGGTTAGCGCTGTAGAGATACCAGGAATAGCTTGCACCACGAGGGCAACCACGAGGCTCGTGGTTTGGCAGGTCCGGACGGGTACGCGGATAATCGGTTTGCTGGGTTTCCCAGGTCACCAGACCATTTTTCACATAGATTTTCCAGCTGCATGAGCCAGTGCAGTTTACCCCGTGGGTTGAACGCACGATTTTGTCATGCTGCCAACGCTGGCGGTATCCGTCCTCCCAGTCCCTGTTGGTATTGAGAAGCTGGCCATGCCCATCGGCAAAGGTTTCGCCCTTCTGCTTGAAGTAGCGAAACCGGTCCAGGAATTTACTCATCGGTTTTCTCCTGTAGGAGCCTGACGGCTCTCTGATAAATCGACATTGCTTGATTGAGAGCGAAGGTAACGCTCTGAAAGGGCGTGAGAATTGATAACGATCAAGGCAGGCAGGGATGAAAAATGAGGGTTGGTTTTTACATACCCCCAAAGTGGGATATTGATAATTAATGTAATAAATTGAATTTAAAGGATTTTTAATAATTCAATTATCATGCAAATGTTAAATTCTTTATAAGTGGGTATTAAGGGGTATCCCCCCTGCTTAGCATGTTGCGTTCGCCGTTCTCACAGGCTGTTGTCATGCCACAATACAAAAGTATGTTGTAACTAATTACAGTAAAAAAAAAAGCGCGGTCTAACACCGCGCAATGGATAATCAACTTACACTTCATCCTTCAAACTGCTTCGCGTTGGCTGCGTTCGTTCTCCCCAGTCACTTACTTCTGTTAGCTCCTGGGGATTTCTCACTTGCCGCCTTGATACAGTTAGAATGATTTTGTGTATACCACTTTTTTACTTTTTAGAATGACGTCCGTATACCGCCCAGGTGATAACCACACAAGCGACATAGAAGATCAGAAATACTTTCATCGCACCGACCGGAGAACCGGTTAATGCCAGGGACGTGCCAAATGCTTTCGGGATAAAGAAGCCGCCGATCGCACCAATAGCAGAGATAAAGCCCAATGCTGCCGCCGTATCGGTTGCCGCCTCGCGCATCGCTTTCTCTTCTGAACCACCTTCAGCTTTCACTCTGTCCATCGTCAGTTTGCGAAAGATTACAGAGATCATCTGGAAGGTTGAACCACTCCCCAGACCAGCCGTCAGGAACAACGCCAGGAACACAGCGAAGAAGGCAATGAAGTTGCCACCGACACCGTTTGATGGCAGCGTCAGGAACAGTAAGGCACTGAAAATAGCCATCAGAATGAAGTTCACCAGCGTGACGCGGGTCCCGCCCAGACGGTCAGAGATTGCGCCGCCCACAGAACGCGCCAGCGCACCAATGAACGGGCCAAAGAAGGCGTAATGCAGGATCTGCACCTCTGGGAACTGCGTTTTTGACAGCATCGCGAAACCGGCAGAGAAACCGATAAAGGAACCGAAGGTTGCCAGATACAGCAGGCTCATAATCCACAAATGCCCGCGTTTCAGCACCGGCAATTGCTCTTTCAGCGAGGCTTTGGAGGTTGCCAGTTCGTTCATACCGAACCATGCGGCCAGCGTGAAAATAGCGAGGAACGGCACCCAAATCCATGCGGCGTTTGCCAGATACAGCTGCGTGCCATCCGGTTGTTCAACCCCGTGGCTACCAAATGCGGCAAAGATTGACAATGAAACCACCAGCGGCGCGACCAACTGCATCACGCTGACGCCCATGTTGCCCAGGCCACCGTTCAGACCCAGCGCGCCGCCCTGTTTCTGTTTTGGAAAGAAGAAGCTGATGTTTGCCATACTGGACGCAAAGTTCGCACCAGCGAAGCCGCACAGCAGGGAGATAATAATAAAGGTACTAAACGGCGTGGAGGTATCCTGCACCGCAAAACCTAACCATACGCAAGGAATGATCAGGATGCCGGTGCTAAATGCCGTCCAGCGACGTCCACCAAACAGGGGGACCATAAAGGAGTACGGAACACGCAGCAGCGCGCCGGACACCGAAGGTAATGCCGTCAGCATGAACAGTTGTTCAGTGGTGAAATCAAATCCGACTTTCGGTAAGTTCACCGCCACGGCGCTAAATAACATCCACACGCAAAACGCCAGCAGCAAACAAGGGACGGAAATCCACAGGTTACGGCTGGCGATTCGTTGACCACGCTGCTGCCAGAAGGCGGGATCTTCCGGCCGCCATTCGGTAATTACAGCTCCAGATGCCCTTTCCGGGGCAGATGAGTGACTCATAGACACCTCTGATACTTGTTTCGATGCCTGCAACATTAGGGTTTACAGCTGGAGGTAAGTTGATATAAATCAAAGGAAAAGGTGTCATTATTCATGCCTAAAATTTATTATTACCCTTAATGAGTACATAACTTCGGTAAAAAAGATGTGGTTTTTCACGCTTCTGTCGCCCCCTACTCCCCGTCGCCCAGGATCTCTCCCTCCACTGGCAATTAAGAGGTAGCCCGTTTGAGGTATGGGTATACTCCAGTGTATCGCCGAGAATAACGCCACTGCCTGCAGCAGAATCGTCATTCAATAAGGTTTTCTGTTCGACGAAAACCCGAAGGAACAAGTCACCATGTTTAAACGTTGTCTCTCCCCGCTTACGCTGGTCAACCAGGTGGCGCTGATTGTTTTATTGTCCACAGCCATCGGCGTGGCGGGTATGGCTGTCTCCGGCTGGCTGGTTCAGGGCGTTCAGGGTAGCGCCCATGCAATCAACAAAGCGGGATCGCTGCGCATGCAGAGTTATCGCCTGCTGGCAGCCGTACCGCTGGACGCTAGCGATCAACCGCTGCTGGATGAAATGGAGCAAACGGCGTTTAGCCCGGAGTTGACGCGTGCCGCAAAGCGAGATGGACAACAGGCGCAGTTAAAAGCATTACAGGATTACTGGCACACTGAACTTGCCCCGGGACTTGCGCATGCGCAAACGCCTGATGCGGTAGCGCAGGATGTGACGCGCTTTGTGGGCGGACTGGATAAATTGGTCACCGCCTTTGACCATACCACCGAATTACGCATTGAACGCGTCGTCCTGCTGCATCGCCTGATGGCCGTATTTATGGCATTGCTGCTGGTTTTCACCATTATCTGGCTGCGCGTGCGCCTGTTAGAGCCGTGGAAACAGCTGCTGGCGATGGCACGAGCCGTCAGCCAGCGTGATTTTACCCAACGCGCGCATATCAGCGGTCGTAATGAGATGGCGGCTCTGGGCTCGGCGCTAAATAATATGTCGGAAGAACTGGCCGAAAGTTACGCTGTGCTGGAACAGCGAGTACAGGAGAAAACGGCGGGGCTGGAGCACAAAAATCAGATTCTTTCTTTTCTGTGGCAAGCTAACCGCCGCCTGCACTCTCAGGTGCCGTTGTGCGAACGCCTCTCTCCGGTACTGAATGGTTTGCAAAATTTGACCTTGCTGCATGATATTGAGCTCCGGGTTTACGACCTGGAAGATGAAGACAATCATCAGGAATTTACCTGTCAGTCAAATGCCAGCTGTGATGAGAAAGGTTGCCATCTGTGTCCTCGCGGAACGCTGCCCGCGATTGACGGCGGGATTACATTGAAATGGCGGCTGACCGACGCGCATACCCAGTATGGTATTTTGCTCGCCACCTTGCCGAACGGACGCCATCTCAGCCACGATCAGCAGCAGCTGGTTGATACACTGGTTGAGCAACTGACCGCAACGCTTGCGCTCGACAGGCATCAGGAGCGTCAACAGCAGTTGATTGTGATGGAAGAGCGTGCCACCATTGCGCGCGAACTTCATGATTCTATTGCACAATCGCTCTCTTGTATGAAGATGCAGGTTAGCTGTTTACAGATGCAGGGCGATGCACTTTCAGATAACTGTCGCGAGTTGCTCAGCCAGATTCGTAACGAGCTAAATGCTTCATGGGCACAACTGCGAGAACTGTTAACCACCTTCCGTTTACAGCTCACGGAACCTGGATTACGACCGGCGCTGGAGGCCAGCTGTCAGGAGTACAGCGCCCGTTTTGGATTTACGGTTAAGCTGGATTATCAGCTACCGCCACGCCTGGTCCCTTCGCATCAGGCGATTCACCTGCTACAAATTGCGCGCGAAGCCCTGAGCAACGCACTTAAACACTCTCAGGCCAATGAAGTGGTCGTGACGGTGGTGCAAAATGGCAAGCAGGTCAAACTGACAGTGCAAGATAACGGCTGCGGCGTACCGGAAAACGCCGAACGCAGTAACCACTACGGCATGATAATAATGCGCGACCGCGCGCAGAGCTTGCGCGGCGATTGCCGCGTACGCCGTCGCGAGACGGGCGGTACTGAAGTTGCTGTCACTTTTATTCCCGAAACAAACTTCACAGAAGTCCAAGGAGATACCCATGAGTAATCTGGAACCGGCAACTATCCTGTTGATCGACGATCATCCGATGCTGAGAACCGGTGTAAAACAGCTTGTCAGCATGGCGCCCGATATTACCGTTGTCGGCGAAGCCAGCAATGGTGAGCAGGGTATCGAGCTGGCTGAATCCCTTGATCCCGATCTGATCCTGCTTGATCTCAACATGCCCGGCATGAACGGTCTGGAAACCCTCGATAAGCTGCGTGAAAAATCACTGTCGGGCCGTATCGTTGTGTTTAGCGTATCCAATCATGAAGAAGATGTGGTTACCGCACTGAAGCGTGGTGCCGACGGTTACCTGCTGAAAGATATGGAGCCAGAAGATTTACTGAAAGCATTGCAGCAGGCTGCCGCTGGTGAAATGGTGCTGAGCGAAGCCTTAACCCCGGTTCTGGCCGCCAGCCTGCGCGCCAATCGCGCAACGTCCGACCGTGATGTTACTCAACTGACGCCGCGCGAACGCGATATTCTTAAACTCATCGCCCAGGGTCTGCCTAATAAGATGATCGCCCGCCGCCTCGACATCACCGAAAGCACAGTAAAAGTTCACGTGAAGCATATGCTGAAGAAAATGAAGCTCAAATCACGCGTTGAAGCCGCGGTATGGGTGCACCAGGAACGCATTTTCTGATAACGCGCTCATGCGTCATTGTTAACGAGGATCATTTTCCGAAACGGTAATAAACGGTTCGGTCAGTGATAGCGTGATCTCATTGGAAGAGACACGCTGGCCCTGCTCATCTTCTACCACCACAGACAACCGCCAGCGGTTTGTCGCACCTTCTCTATTGTCCCACTTCGGCATAATAATCGTCCAACCCTGCGCGCTTCGGCTATTGCTGCCAGCCGTTAAGCTCAATGCCTGAGTATCACCCTGCCATGCCAGACGACGGATCCCATGCAAACTACGCACCTGCACCTTCAACGCCACTGTCTCACCAGGCTTGAGATCCCAGGGCGGCGTGACCAAAAATACCGACAGTGTTTTACGCTGGCGATACTCCAGCGTCGGCAGATTGTTACGTTGTGGATCGTCATAACGACTGCCGCGCAGCGATCGGCTGTTTGCCACCTCGCTTACCATCAGCTGTTTTTTTAGCGGCACGCCAAAACGGTAATTTAACGTTAATCCGAGGTTATTCTGACTGACGCCATTTTCACCCTGCTTATGCTGTGCTGTCACGGTGATCAGCGGCACCGGCGTATAGCTCAATCCCAGATTCACCGCCACAGGATTGTGGTACCCGGTTCCGGAATGAAACAGATCCACCTGGTCGCCAAAATACTGCTCCACGCTGACGCTGGTATTGAGATGTTGATAGAACGGCATGCGCATTTGCGCGGTCAGGTCGTATCCCCGGGCCATCCGTTGTTCTTGAGTTGCAAAACGATCCTGCCAGGAGGACAACGGTTGATAGTAATTAGCAGATAAACGGAGGTATTCACCCCACGCCTCTGCCCCCACGCCTCCCCGAGGCAGATTCTCATCCAGCAGGTTGTCATAAAAGGTGTTGTAACCCAGTAACCAACCGTCACGAACCCAGCGCTGCCCAATCCCCGCATTACTGACCAGGCCTCCGTCCTGTTGCGTCAGCCCCAACTGGCTCCATGTGAGATAACGTTGATTGTCCTGCCACGGGATAAACCAACTTCCCCGACTCCCGGTAAAGCTGCCTTCGTTATCCACCTGCAACCCGACGCTGGCGTTTCCCCAGGGAGAGAGCCAGGATTCCAGTTGCTGATTCACCTGTTCGCTGACCCTGTCGCGCACCTGGCCAAACGCAAACTGCTTCGCCTGTTCACCTGTATCAAGCCCGTTATCGGTCATGCTGGCTTCCCCAAACGCTTTGACCATTTCGGCAAAGTGCTTTTCGCCTGCCCGCGACTCCGGCGCCATACCAAGATCGGGCAAGCCATCACTATTGTTATCGAAAGGGTTTTCCGCCTGGTGAATAAATGACGATTGCGCGCTGGCAGTACCGCCTGCCAACGGCAAGAGTGCAAATACAGCGAGAGATAAATAAATATTACGGCTCAAATCGTTAGTGGTTTCTTATATCTATTAGCCACAGCGGCATACTTATCTTAAACCATAACGTCTTCAGTATTGATTTTCAGCCCTTCCTTCCTTTTTCGGCATTATCCTGGCATCTAGAAATAGGTGTAACATACGTGTCAGTTTTTAACGCTCACATGCAGCAAAAGGAGTAAAAATGCAAAAGATAGTGATCGTCGCGAACGGTGCAGCCTATGGAAGCGAATCGTTATTTAACAGCCTACGTCTGGCTATCGCCTTGCGCGAGCAGGAAGGGGATCTCGATCTGCGTTTGTTTTTAATGTCGGACGCGGTAACCGCAGGATTGCGTGGTCAAAAACCCGCGGAAGGATACAATATTCAGCAAATGCTGGAGATTCTGACGGCGCAAAATGTGCCGGTCAAACTGTGCAAAACCTGCACCGATAGCCGTGGAATCACCACGCTGCCGTTAATTGACGGAGTAGCCGTCGGCACGCTGGTTGAACTGGCTCAATGGACGCTGGCTGCAGATAAAGTGCTGACCTTCTGATACACCGCTTTCAGGCAAGCACACTGAAAGTGTCGATAATTTCCGGATTTAATCGTAGATGGGCGCGGTTTCGTTGAACGTTAGCACGCCCTTTCAATCCTTTTGAGGGATTTTGTCACTTTTGTTTAATCGTTATGCCATTTTTTGATCAAAATCAGCATCCCGTTGCTCCCCCTTTGGTGTTATGCAATGAGTGAAATGTGAACAACATCACGCAGCACTTTCGACAGAAAGTACGTTGTTTTCAAGAACGGGGTGAAAAATGGCATTAGTGAAGGCGAGTTTAAAGTTATTTGGTGGCGATACGGTGGTTGTGCGCTGTTCCGAGCGCTGTCACATCCATCTGATGAGCGAGAAAAATCACGTCAAAGACACGCAGTCCGACATCTTAAGCGTGCAGGATCGTGATAACGCATGGTTGACCGTGCCCTATACCGGCATCTGGAATGTGCTGATCGACAGCCACAGCCAGTCGCTAGAGCATTCAATAAGTTATATTGCAGCCTAAGCGTTAATTGCCCGAAAAGCGCCTGGCTTTCGGGCATTCAGTTCCCGGCTGGATTCAGGCAAACCCTGGCCGCATAACGCCTTCCGGCAGGTTCTCTCCCAACAATCGTTTGACCGAGATCACCAGATCGTTAAGACAATCATCCTGCATCCCCAACTTGACCAGCTCTTGTTCCAGCGAGAACAAATACTGGGCGTTGGTGCCTAAAGGTCCGCTCGCCGCAGCGATAAGCGGCGCAATCACCTGCGCGCGCGTGTCTGACTCAAACAGCGGGTGGCGAGGATCCATAATAAAGACCAGCGCGTTCACCGTCCGACCATCATCCAGCGCCAACTGGCACCAGGTGGGCAGATAGCATCCGGTGATCATTTCACGCTTCCACAGTAAAGAAAGCTCTTGTTCGAGCGATGCGTTAGGTAAGCGGTAGGCTACACCGGTGGTGCGTCCGCCCTCTTTCAAGGCCAACATGCGTCCTGGCTGACCCGCCGTTCCTCGCCCCGCCGTCAGGCGCAGGCAAAAAGCACGGTGCCAGCCAACTAACGTCCCGGTACAGGACTCATCAAACTCTAAGGCCGGATTCCACATCAACGATCCATAACCGAAGATCCACACCGGTCCATCATCGGGTCGGCAAGCAAGCGTGGCCGCCAGTGAGGCTGCCCGTTGTTCCGCTGACCAGAGTAGTGATTCTTCAATAGCACCAAATGCCGTCTTACAGTCGGCATTCAATAAAAAATCACGCGTTAACACCTTACACCTCCGCCACTGCTGCTTCCCTGCGACAACTTTTTTGACGCCTTCCGGGCTTTTTTACTGCTCATTTTGAAACCAATAGCTGGACAATAGGCAATTCACCGCTCGCTTGCAAGGCAACAAAGCGTCAACGGCACTTTATATCCTCTCGCGTTGCTAAGCTCTGCACTATCATTTGTATCAGTAGTATCAGCAATTTTTGTTGACGTTAAAATCTAATGCTTTGTTATTTAAATACTCTATAAACAAGATATGCAATTTTATCCGCTTGGATGCAAAAATTGGTCCATGCCGTAAAATTACGTAAAACTAGATCGGAAATACCGAAAGATCTGTTATTTTTTACATTCTTTAATACTTTTATAATTATAAATACCTGCAGAGATGGAGAATTAGTTCAATGACACAAGTACATGAGGCGGTAAAAACCCGCCACAAGGAGACCTCTCTCGTCTTCCCGATTTTGGCGCTGGTAGTCCTGTTCTTCTGGGGGAGCAGTCAGTCACTACCAGTGGTCATCGGTATTAATGCGCTGGCCCTTATTGGTATATTAAGCAGCGCATTCAGCGTTGTCCGTCATGCGGATGTATTAGCGCATCGACTTGGCGAACCCTACGGGTCACTGATCCTCAGTCTGTCCGTCGTTATTCTCGAAGTCAGCTTAATCTCCGCATTAATGGCGACCGGTGATGCTGCACCTACGCTCATGCGCGACACGTTGTACTCAATCATTATGATCGTCACCGGCGGTCTGGTCGGTTTTTCATTACTGTTGGGTGGCCGTAAATTTGCTACTCAGTATATGAACCTGTTTGGTATTAAACAGTATTTAATTGCCCTGTTCCCACTGGCCATTATTGTACTGGTGTTCCCAATGGCTTTACCGGGAGCGAATTTCACTACCGCCCAGGCGCTGCTGGTAGCATTAATTTCTGCAGCGATGTACGGCGTATTTTTACTGATTCAAACCAAAACGCACCAAAGCCTGTTCATTTACGAGCATGAAGATGAAGGCGACGATGACGACCCGCATCACGGCAAGCCATCAGCGCACAGCAATATG
This sequence comes from Citrobacter sp. KTE30, assembly GCF_000398825.1. Lineage (NCBI taxonomy): Bacteria > Pseudomonadati > Pseudomonadota > Gammaproteobacteria > Enterobacterales > Enterobacteriaceae > Citrobacter > Citrobacter sp. KTE30. The sequence goes on from NZ_KB976055.1 coordinate 2,423,621, forward strand.
TGGCACGCCGCCTGGCTTATCATTCATCTGATCGCCGTTATTGCCGTAACCAAGATGAACGCCAGCCCACTGGAGACCTTGCTGACTGAACTGAATGCCCCAGTGGCCTTTACCGGTTTCCTGGTTGCGTTACTCATCCTCTCTCCTGAAGGGCTGGGCGCGCTGAAAGCGGTTCTGAGCAATCAGGTACAGCGGGCGATGAATTTGTTCTTCGGTTCAGTATTAGCCACTATTTCACTGACCGTACCAGTGGTGACGCTGATCGCATGGGCAACCGGGAATGATTTGGTGTTTGCGCTGGGCGCGCCAGAGATGATTGTGATGGTTTCTTCACTGGTACTGTGCCATATCTCTTTCTCCACCGGACGCACCAATGTGCTTAACGGTGCGGCACATCTGGCGCTGTTTATCGCCTATCTGATGACGATATTTGCCTGATGAAAAAAGCCGGACACCGACATAACTTGTCGGGTCCGGCTTCTTATTTCCTTTCGTATACCTGATAAGCGCAAGCTCTATCAGGCACACAAAAGGAATTAGTTCTCAGTATCCAGCTCGTCGAAGCTTTTCACCAGGTCATCAATCGCTTTAATCTGCGTCAGGAACTGTTCCAGTTTTGCCAGCGGCAGCGCGGATGGGCCATCGCATTTCGCATTGGCTGGATCCGGATGCGCTTCAATAAACAGACCCGCCAGACCTACCGCCATACCGGCGCGAGCCAGTTCGGTAACCTGCGCACGACGACCGCCGCTTGCTGCGCCAAACGGATCACGGCATTGCAGCGCATGGGTAACGTCAAAAATCACCGGTGAGTTGCCGGAGACTTTCTTCATCACGCTGAAGCCCAGCATGTCTACAACCAGGTTGTCATAACCAAAGTTAGCGCCACGGTCGCACAGAATAACTTTATCGTTACCACCTTCATGGAATTTATCCACGATATTGCCCATCTGGCCAGGGCTTACGAACTGCGGTTTCTTCACGTTGATAACGGCACCGGTTTTCGCCATCGCTTCCACCAGATCGGTCTGACGCGCGAGGAATGCCGGCAGTTGAATCACATCCACCACGTCAGCAACAGGCTGCGCCTGGCTGGCTTCGTGAACGTCGGTGATCACTTTTACGCCAAAAGTCTGCTTCAGTTCCTGGAAGATTTTCATCCCTTCTTCAAGGCCCGGTCCACGGTAAGAGTGGATGGAAGAACGGTTGGCTTTATCAAAGGAGGCTTTGAACACGTAAGGGATACCCAGCTTTTGAGTAACGGTTACGTAGTGCTCACAAATGCGCATCGCCAGATCGCGGGATTCCAGCACGTTCATTCCGCCAAACAGCACGAACGGCAGGTCATTTGCCACGTTGATGTCGCCAATGCTAACCACTTTTTGTTTCATAGGATCGCCTTAAACGGTAGGTAAAGTGTCATTAATCAATGCAATACAATTTGCTTGTGCGAAATAGTATTAATCTGCGCACGAATCATTTCGCTGATCGGGTCTTCCGGACACTGCTCAACGAAATAACTTAAATCGGTCAGCGCAACATGTTCACACTCAAGCTGCGCGTAGATTAATCCACGATCGCGTATTTCATACGGATCTTCAGGATTAAACTGTAATAGTGCTTCGCTGGCACGCAGCGCCAGCTCCATTTGCCGCTCTTCCATCAGCGATGATTTCAGCGTGTCGAGCAGCTTGCGGATTACTTCTGCATTATCCGCCTCATCCAGGTCTTCGTTAAACAGCTCCGCGACCGGGCTGATATTCCCCTTCAGCCACACTTCCAGCGTGTGCTCATTTAACGTTTCGCCATTGAACGGATTGATTAGCCACATTTCGCCATCGAGCGATTCAATACGCAGGATGAGTTGTGTCGGGAAAATCACCGGCACCAGCGGTAGCTCCAGTCGGTTGGCAATCCACAACAAGATAGCGCCCAGAGATACGGCGCTGCCCTGACGATTTTTCAGTACCTGGTCAAGCCATAATGCATCAGAAAGACGATAGACGCCGTGGGTATCCGTAAACCCCCATTCGCCGTAAAAAAGTGCCAGCAGTTTTTCCAGTTGCTCATCCTGAGACAGGAGCTGGCTAATTTCTTCTTGCGCCAGACTAACCAGACGTTCCAGTTCGTCATACACAGTTTGTGTTGGAAAATCCAGACGGATAGACTCCGACGCCAGGATCATCCCATCACACAATGGCGCTTTATTAAATTCGAAATCAGCTAACGACCTCATGCTTACCCCAGTAACGGTATTTTTGTGGTGGCGAGTTTAATGATGATGTACAGCACCACCAGCGCCAGCGGAAATGCGACTAATCGCGCCTGCTGACTGCGCGCCCGACGATAATCGAGCGCAATAAAACCCAAAACGATGTAAATGATAACCCCAAACAGCTTTTCAGTCAGCCATGTCCCGTGCTCAGTGAATGGCAGGATGTGCGCTTTAACCATTAACGCTATGCCGCTGAGTAATAAAACGGTATCGACAACCGGCGGCACGATGCGCGTCCAGCGCGCGCAGGCAAGGCGCGAGTCGGTGTAACGCCACCAAAAACGCAGCGTTAACAGACCAACAGAAAGCGCAATGCTGATGAGATGGACGTTGAGTAACACGCTGAAGGTACTCATGATGGGATGCGTCCAAGCGTAATTCGCTCGTTGCCGCCATAGTCGCGGCAGGTTTCAACCGCCTGGTAACCAGCATGAGTATAGGCGTCGCGGACTGCCTGTCCCTGCTGCCAGCCGTGCTCCAGCAACAGATAGCCGCCGGGCATTAGCATTTGTCGAGACTGGTCAATGATATGCACGATATCCGCCATACCCTGCTCACCCGCCACCAGTGCCGATAGCGGCTCAAAACGTACATCGCCAAGCGCCAGGTGCGGGTCCTGTTCGTCGATATACGGCGGATTGCTGACAATCATGTCAAACTGCTGCCCCTGCAAAGCGCTGAACCAGTCGCTTTGCAGCACGCAAACATTGTCGATGGCCAGATGCTGTTTGTTGCGAGTTGCCAGCGCCACGGCATCGGGCATGCGGTCAACCGCGGTCACCGCGCAATCCGGACGCTCAGTTGCCAGCGCCAGCGCGATGGCGCCCGTGCCGGTTCCCAAATCGAGAATACGACACGCAGAGGCAGGCAGACGAGCCAGCGCCTGCTCAACAAGACACTCAGTATCCGGGCGTGGAATAAGCGTAGCCGGAGAGACAAACAGCGGCAGCGACCAGAACTCGCGCACGCCGGTCAGATGTGCCACCGGCTCACCCCGCTGACGGCGTTCCAGTAATGTATCGAGCCGTTGACACTGCGCCTCGGTTAACACCGTTTCGCCGAACGCCAGAATAAAGGTGCGCCCCTTACCGGTGACAAACTCGAGTAAAATCTCGGCGTCACGTCGCGGGCTTTCGCTTGCCTGTAATTGGCTTATCGCTTCACGCAGCCAGTGCTGATAATCCATTAATCCTGCTCGGACAACGCCGCCAGTTGGTCGGCCTGGTATTCCTGGACAATTGGCTCAATCAGCATATCCAGTTTGCCTTCCATCGCTTCATCCAGACGGTAGAGTGTCAGGTTAATGCGGTGATCGGTCACACGACCCTGCGGGAAGTTATAGGTGCGGTTACGATCGCTGCGATCGCCGCTGCCCAACAGGTTACGACGTTCAGAGGCTTCCGCCTGTTGACGTCTTGCCACTTCGGCGGCACGAATTCGCGCCCCCAGCACCGACATCGCTTTGGCTTTGTTTTTATGCTGTGAACGTTCGTCCTGGCATTCCACCACGATACCGGTCGGTAAGTGGGTAATACGGATTGCGGAGTCGGTGGTGTTAACGTGCTGACCGCCCGCGCCTGATGAACGGAAGGTATCAATACGCAGATCGGCCGGGTTGATATCCGGCAGTTCGGCATCCGGCAGTTCCGGCATGACAGCGACCGTACAGGCAGAAGTATGAATACGCCCCTGCGATTCCGTCGCAGGTACGCGCTGCACGCGATGGCCGCCGGACTCAAACTTCAGTCGCCCGTAAACGCCTTCGCCGCTAATCTTGGCAATGACTTCTTTAAACCCGCCATGTTCGCCTTCGCTGGCGCTCATGATCTCTACCCGCCAGCGACGCGATTCAGCGTAACGGCTGTACATGCGGAACAGATCGCCGGCAAACAGCGCCGCTTCATCACCACCGGTTCCCGCACGCACTTCGAGGAAAGCGTTACGTTCGTCATCGGGGTCTTTAGGTAACAGCAGGACCTGCAGATGCTGTTCCAGCTGCTCGCATTTCTCTTTTGCTTCGCGCAGTTCATCCTGCGCCATTTCACGCATTTCAGGATCGTCGAGCATCATCTGAGCCGTCTCGATATCTTCCTGAACCTGTTGCCAGTCCGTAAAACAGCGAGAGACATCGCTTAATTGCGCATATTCGCGCGACAGCGCACGAAAGCGATCCTGGTCTGCGATAGTACCCGCATCACCGAGCAGCGCCTGAACTTCTTCATGGCGTTCATGCAGGGCTTCCAGTTTGGCAACGATAGAAGGCTTCATAGGCGTAAATGCACCCTGTAAAAAATAAGATTGGTGTGCTGCTACTCCAGCCCGAGGCTGTCGCGCAGAATATTCAGGCGTTCACTATCCCCGTCACGGGCGGCCTGTTGAAGTGATTTGGTTGGTGCATGGATCAGGCGGTTGGTCAGTTTCCAGGCCAAATCCTGCATAATGGCTTGCGCATCACCGCCCTGCTGAAGAGCGGCCAACGCTTTAGCGGTCAGTTCATCACGGATCTGTTCTGACTGACTGCGATACTCGCGGATAGTGTCGCTTGCGCCCTGGGCGCGTAGCCAGGCCATAAACTCGCTGGCTTCCTGCTCCACAATCGTTTCGGCTTCCACCGCCGCCGCTTTGCGCTGGGCCAGGTTATGCGAAATGATGCTTTGCAGGTCATCAACGCTGTACAGATAGGCGTTAGACAATTTACCCACTTCCGGCTCGACATCGCGCGGTACGGCGATATCCACCAGTAGCATAGGCTGATTGCGACGGTTTTTAAGCGCGCGTTCCACCATTCCTTTACCGATAATCGGCAGCGGACTGGCAGTAGAACTGATAATGATATCGGCATCCTGCAAACGCGCGTCGATATCACTCAGTGAAATCACCTCGGCGCCGACTTCATCCGCCAGCACCTGCGCACGCTCGCGCGTACGGTTGGCGATGATCATCTTCTTCACTTTATGCTCGCGCAAGTGTCGCGCTACCAGTTCGATGGTTTCGCCCGCACCGACTAACAGCACGGTTACCGTTGAGAGCGATTCAAATATCTGCCGCGCCAGAGTACAGGCGGCAAACGCCACCGACACGGCGCTGGCACCGATGTCAGTTTCTGTACGTACACGTTTAGCAACAGAGAATGATTTCTGGAACATGCGCTCCAGCGCACTGGCGTTCTGGTGGCCTTTTTGCGAATCCGCAAATGCTTTTTTCACCTGCCCCAAAATTTGCGGTTCACCGAGCACCAGTGAATCCAGACCACTGGCAACGCGCATCAAATGACTGACGGCGTCGTTGTCCTGGTGCCAGTACAGGCTATTACGTAGGTCTTCTTCATTGAGGTTATGGTATTCGCACAGCCAGCGAATCAGCGCTTCTCGCAGGTTATCCTGCTCTTCCACGCTGAGGTAAATCTCTGTGCGGTTACACGTCGACAGCACTACCCCGCCCTGCACCATTGGCAGCGCTTGCAGGCTGTCCAGCGCCTGATCGAGCGTATCCGGCGAAAACGTTACGCGTTCTCGCAGCGATACAGGTGCCGTTTTATGGTTAATACCAAGCGCTAAAAGGGTCATGTGTGCGGGAATAGTACCAGCGTTGATAAGGTTAGACTGGGTGCATCATACAGGATGCGTGCGGTCAATAAAAGAGACTGACCCCTTTTGGAGTAATAGCTTAGTGCACAAATTTAAGCGATTTAAGATAACTTGAACGTAGACGATGTCAGATGGTGGCGCTAGCATTGAGAGTTATAACTGCAACGTATCTCAAGGATTTGTCATCATTATGACCCTGCCTGATTTTCGCCTGATTCGCCTGCTGCCCCTTGCGGCCCTGGTTCTTAGTGCCTGTACCCTCAACGCGCCGAAAGGTCCCGGCAAAAGCCCCGATTCCCCGCAGTGGCGCCAGCACCAGCAGGAAGTACGCGCCCTGAACCAATATCAGACGCGCGGTGCGTTCGCTTATATCTCCGATCAACAGAAAGTGTATGCCCGCTTTTTCTGGCAGCAAACCGGTCAGGATCGCTATCGTCTGCTGCTGACCAACCCGCTGGGCAGCACGGAACTGGAACTCAACGCGCAGCCGGGCAACGTTGAACTTGTCGATAACAAAGGCAAGCACTACGCTGCCGACGACGCTGAAGAGATGATCGGCAAACTGACCGGCATGCCTATCCCATTGAATAGCCTGCGCCAGTGGATCCTCGGTCTGCCGGGAGATGCCACCGATTACAAACTCGATGATCAATATCGTCTAAGTGAAGTGAACTACAGCAAAGACGGTAAAAACTGGAAAGTGGCCTATAGCGGCTACGACAGCAAAACGCAGCCAGCGATGCCGGCAAACATGGAGCTGTCGGACGGCTCCCAGCGTATTAAGCTAAAAATGGATAACTGGATTGTGAAATGATGACTCATTGGCCCTCTCCGGCAAAACTGAATCTGTTTTTATACATCACCGGACAACGTACGGACGGTTACCATTCGCTGCAAACGCTATTTCAGTTTCTTGATTATGGCGACACGATAGATATTGCGCTGCGTGGCGACGGCGAAATCCGCCTGTTAACCCCGGTGGAAGGCGTTGCGCACGAAGACAACCTGATCGTCCGTGCGGCACGTTTGCTGATGAAGGTAGCATCTGAAAACAATCGCCTTCCCAAAGGGAGCGGTGCGGACATCAGTATCGACAAACGCCTGCCGATGGGCGGCGGCCTCGGCGGTGGTTCATCAAATGCGGCAACCGTTCTGGTGGCGCTTAACCATCTCTGGCAGTGTGGACTTTCGATTGATGAACTGGCGGCACTCGGTTTAACCCTAGGGGCGGATGTTCCCGTGTTCGTGCACGGCCATGCGGCCTTTGCCGAAGGTGTTGGAGAAATTCTGACGCCGGTCGAGCCTGAAGAAAAGTGGTATCTGGTTGCTCACCCGGGAGTCAGCATTCCGACACCGGTGATTTTTAACGATCCCGACCTCCCGCGCAACACGCCAAAAAGGTCAATAAAAACGTTACTAAAATGTGAATTCGGCAATGATTGCGAGGTTATCGCAAGAAAACGTTTTCGCGAGGTTGATGCGGCGCTTTCCTGGCTGTTAGAATACGCGCCGTCGCGCCTGACTGGTACAGGGGCTTGTGTCTTTGCTGAATTTGACACTGAGTCTCGTGCTCGCCAGGTGCTTGAGCAAGCCCCGGAATGGCTCAAAGGCTTTGTGGCGAAAGGCGTCAACCTCTCCCCATTGCACAGAGCGTTACTCTAAATCCTTCTGGTTTCAGGAAGATGGCGAAATGACGAACCGCCAGGAGCATACAAAAGTATGTGACTGATGTGAGGAATTAATGCCAGCGAACATGAAACACGAAGGATAACGAGTAAACCGGGCAAGCTGAGTTGCGGTGACAACGTCACCCTGTTCCAGACGTTGCATCGCGCTCTTTAATACACCGCATGGAGAGGATACTGCCTGGCCCGCACAGTTTTCGGCAGATTCTTTCCACCAATGGACGCATGCCTGAGGTTCTTCTCGTGCCTGATATGAAGCTTTTTGCTGGTAACGCCACCCCGGAACTAGCACAACGTATTGCCAACCGCCTGTACACTTCACTCGGCGACGCCGCTGTAGGTCGCTTTAGCGACGGCGAAGTCAGCGTACAAATTAATGAAAATGTACGCGGTGGTGATATTTTCATCATCCAGTCCACTTGTGCCCCTACTAACGACAACCTGATGGAATTGGTCGTTATGGTTGATGCGCTGCGCCGTGCTTCCGCAGGCCGTATCACCGCCGTTATTCCTTACTTCGGCTATGCACGTCAGGATCGTCGCGTACGTTCCGCTCGTGTACCGATTACCGCTAAAGTCGTCGCTGATTTCCTGTCCAGCGTTGGCGTTGACCGCGTCCTCACCGTTGACCTGCATGCTGAACAGATCCAGGGCTTCTTCGATGTACCGGTTGATAACGTATTCGGTAGCCCGATCCTGTTAGAAGACATGCTGCAGCTGAACCTGGACAACCCGATTGTGGTTTCTCCAGATATCGGTGGCGTCGTGCGTGCCCGCGCTATCGCTAAACTGCTGAACGATACCGATATGGCTATCATCGACAAACGTCGCCCGCGTGCGAACGTTTCTCAGGTGATGCACATTATTGGTGACGTTGCAGGTCGTGACTGCGTGCTGGTTGATGACATGATCGATACCGGCGGTACGCTGTGCAAAGCAGCAGAAGCACTGAAAGAACGTGGTGCAAAACGCGTATTTGCTTACGCAACCCACCCGATCTTCTCAGGTAATGCGGCAAACAACCTGCGCAACTCTGTTATTGATGAAGTCGTTGTCTGTGACACCATTCCACTGACTGACGAAATCAAAGCACTGCCAAACGTGCGTACATTGACCCTGTCGGGTATGCTGGCCGAAGCGATTCGTCGTATCAGCAACGAAGAATCCATCTCTGCTATGTTCGAGCATTAATCGAGCCCGGCTCAAAAACCCGCTGCGGCGGGTTTTTTTATCTGTAATATTTATTTGTATGACTTTTGCCTCCTTCACCTGCCATTCAGTTGACAGATGATGCGCCCATGGATGAAACATTATTGTGAACAGATTATTTTCCTCACATGTGATGCCTTTCCGCGCCCTCATCGACGCTTGTTGGAAAGAAAAATATACTGCTTCCCGCTTCACCCGCGACCTGATCGCCGGGATAACGGTTGGGATCATTGCCATTCCACTGGCGATGGCGCTGGCAATAGGCAGTGGCGTTGCTCCGCAGTACGGTCTGTATACCTCAGCCGTTGCTGGGATTGTTATCGCCCTTACCGGGGGCTCGCGCTTTAGCGTATCTGGCCCAACCGCCGCCTTCGTGGTGATTCTGTATCCGGTGTCGCAACAGTTTGGGCTGGCAGGCCTGCTGGTTGCCACGCTCATGTCCGGGATATTCCTGATCCTTTTCGGCCTCGCCCGCTTTGGTCGTTTGATCGAATATATTCCGGTGTCCGTGACGTTAGGTTTTACCTCAGGTATCGGTATCACCATCGGTACTATGCAGATTAAAGATTTTCTCGGCCTGCAAATGACCCACGTGCCAGAGCACTATTTGCAGAAGGTGGGCGCGCTATTTATGGCTTTGCCGACCATCAACGTGGGTGATGCCGCGATTGGCGTGGTGACACTGGGGATCCTGATTTTCTGGCCGCGTCTGGGTATCCGATTACCGGGCCACCTTCCCGCACTCCTGGCAGGCTGTGCGGTAATGGGTATCGTGAACCTCACCGGCGGCCATGTCGCCACCATCGGATCTCAGTTCCACTATATTCTGGCTGACGGCTCGCAGGGCAATGGTATCCCACAGTTGCTGCCGCAATTGGTATTACCGTGGAATATGCCAGAGTCAAACTTTACCCTGAGCTGGAGCTCGTTACAGGCGCTGTTACCGGCAGCCTTCTCGATGGCAATGCTCGGGGCGATCGAATCTCTGCTGTGCGCCGTCGTACTCGATGGGATGACCGGCACCAAACACAAAGCTAACAGTGAGCTGATTGGTCAGGGACTGGGCAACATCGTCGCACCGTTCTTTGGCGGTATCACCGCCACGGCGGCAATTGCCCGTTCTGCGGCAAACGTCCGCGCGGGTGCAACATCGCCAATCTCAGCGGTTATCCATGCGATTCTGGTGATCCTAGCCCTGCTGGTGCTTGCACCGCTGCTTTCCTGGTTACCGCTTTCCGCCATGGCCGCCCTGCTGCTAATGGTGGCATGGAACATGAGTGAAGCGCATAAAGTGGTGGATTTGCTGCGTCATGCGCCGAAAGACGACATCATCGTCATGCTGATGTGTATGTCGCTGACGGTGCTGTTCGATATGGTTATAGCCATCAGCGTCGGTATCGTTCTTGCATCTCTACTGTTTATGCGTCGTATTGCGCGCATGACGCGTCTGGCGCCGGTCAACGTAGACGTACCGGACGATGTGCTGGTGTTGCGCGTCATTGGCCCGCTATTCTTTGCCGCGGCGGAAGGATTATTTACCGATCTCGAGTCGCGTATTGAAGGTAAACGCATCGTAGTCTTGAAGTGGGACGCGGTCCCGGTACTGGATGCCGGCGGTCTGGACGCTTTCCAGCGCTTTGTGAAAAAGCTGCCTGAAGGCTGCGAACTGCGGGTATCTAACCTGGAATTTCAGCCGCTGCGCACTATGGCGCGCGCCGGTATTCAGCCGATTCCCGGTCGTCTGGCATTCTTCCCGAATAAAGACGCCGCTTTAGCGGATATTAAATAGCAAAAAGGCTCCCGTGAATGGGAGCCTTTTTATTGCCGGATGCGCTTCTCTTATCCGGCCTACAAAACCCAAACGTTGCGCCGACCCCGTAGGCCCGATAAACGCAGTGCCACCGGGCAATTACGCGCTTAAAATGCTCAATGCCGTTGCCTTCACGCTGGCCAGCAGGACTTTCACATCTTCCAGGCACACCGTCGGGTTCAGCAGCGTCAGCTTCAGGCAGGTGATGCCATCCGCTTCGGTCACGCCGACGTTGGCGCTACCTGAAGCCAGCAGCACGTCGCCAATACGCTGGTTCAGCAGCGCAACGAACGCTATATCGTCGCTTTCAGGACGGAAGCGGAACAGCACGCTTGCCAGCTGTGGTTCCATCACCAGTTCAAGATGCGACTGGGTTTTGACAAACTCAGCAACATCACGCGCCAGCGTTACGCCATTATCAATGATTTCGGCATACTGCTTTTTGCCCAGCGCTTCGAGGCCCATCCACAACTTCAGTGCATCGAAACGACGCGTGGTCTGCAGCGACTTCGATACCAGGTTTGGTACGCCAGCCTCTTCATCGAAATCAGAGTTCAGGTACGCCGCCTGGTAACGCATCAGCTCGTAGTGGCGCGCATCTTTTAACAGGAACGCACCGCAGCTGATGGTCTGGAAGAACTGCTTGTGGAAATCCAGCGTCACGGAATCTGCCAGCTCAAGGCCGTTGAGGAAGTGACGATACTGTTCAGAAAGCAGTAACGCCCCGCCCCATGCCGCATCCACGTGCATCCAGATCTGATGTTCTGTCGCCAGCGCCGCAATATCCGCTAACGGATCGATGGCGCCCGCATCTGTCGTGCCAGCCGTCGCGACAATGGCCATCACCTGCTCGCCGTTGGCTTTCGCCTGGGCCAGCTTGTCTTTCAGGTCAGCCAGATCCATGCGTGAAAACGCATCGGTCTTCACCTGGGTGACGGAGCGGTAGCCCAGCCCCATTAACGCCATGTTCTTCTGCACGGAAAAGTGCGCGCTTTCAGAGCAGAACACTTTAATTTTGCTCAGATCACCGGTCAGACCATCTTGCTGAATGGAATGTCCCTGGCGAGCAAAGAAGGCGTCGCGCGCCAGCATCAGGCCCATCAGGTTACTCTGGGTGCCGCCGCTGGTGAATACGCCCGCATCGCCTGCCGCATAACCTACCTGCTCACGTAGCCATTCAATCAGTTTGATCTCAATGATCGTGGCGGACGGGCTTTGGTCCCATGAGTCCATACTCTGGTTAGTGGCGTTGATCAGCACTTCCGCCGCCTGGCTAATCACCAGACTTGGGCAGTGCAGATGCGCCACGCACTGAGGATGGTGAACCAACAGGCTGTCTTTGAGAAAGTATTCAACCGCACGCTCAATAGCGGCCTGGTTGCCCAGGCCCTGAGACGTAAAATTCAGGTTGATACGTTCACGCAGTTGCTCAACGGTTTTGCCCTGATACATCTCAGGCTGCCTCAACCATTCAACGACCGCTTGCGTACTCTGCTCGATAGCGTCCTGATAGGCGGCGATGCTTTGCGCCGAGCCGGACAGAATCGGGTTTACGTCTGACATTCGATCCAACTCCGTTTAAACCGGCTTCACGCCAGCGCCCAGCAGGGCGTTTTCGAATTTATCGAGGAAAATTTCCAGCTCAGCGTTGGTGATCAGCAGAGACGGCAGCAGACGCAGCACGCAGCCGTTGCGGCCACCACGCTCCAGAATCAGCCCGTTTTCGAAGCATTTCTTCTGCAGCAACGCAGACAGCTCGCCATCAGCCGGGTAGCAACCCATATGATCCTGCGCTTCGTTCGGCTTCACGATTTCCAGGCCGATCATCAGGCCCAGACCACGCACCTGACCGATAACCGGGTAGCGTTTCTGCAGGTCAGTCAGTTTGCCTTTCAGCCATTCGCCCTGGGCGGCAACTTTATCGGCAATCTTGTCGTCTTTGAGGATCTTCAGCGTTGTCAGACCGGTCGCCATCGCCAGTTGGTTGCCGCGGAAGGTGCCAGTGTGGTGGCCCGGAGCCCACGCATCGAATTGCTTTTTAATGCCCAGTACCGCCAGTGGCAGACCGCCGCCAACCGCTTTGGACATCACAATGATATCAGGTTCAATACCGGCGTGTTCGAAGGCGAACAGTTTACCGGTACGTGCAAATCCAGCCTGAACTTCATCGATGATCAGCAGAATGCCGTGTTCCTGAGTCACTTTACGAATGCGTTGCAGCCATTCGACCGGAGCCGGATTCACGCCACCTTCGCCCTGCACCGCTTCGAGGATTACGGCAGCCGGTTTACGCACGCCGCTTTCAACGTCGTTGATCAGGTTTTCGAAGTAGTAAGTTAATGCTTTGACGCCAGCGTCGCCGCCGATACCCAGCGGGCAACGGTACTGATGTGGATACGGCATAAACTGCACTTCCGCCATCATATTGCTGACCGCTTCTTTCGGCGACAGGTTGCCGGTCACGGACAGCGCGCCGTGGGTCATCCCGTGGTAGCCGCCGGAGAAACTGATGATACTGGAACGGCCGGTCACTTTCTTCGCCAGCTTCAGCGCCGCTTCAACAGCATCTGCACCGGACGGACCGGTGAACTGCAGGCAATATTCTTTGCCCTGGCCCGGTAATAAAGAAAGTAAATATGATGAGAATTCATCTTTTAACGGCGTAGTAAGGTCAAGCGTATGTAACGGTAAGCCGCTTGTGATGACACTTTGAATGCTCTGCAGCACTTCAGGATGGTTATGACCAAGCGCCAGGGTTCCGGCACCTGCCAGGCAATCAAGATATTGATTATTTTCTACATCAGTAATCCAGACGCCCTGCGCTTTAGCGATCGCTAATGGCAGTTTACGTGGATAGCTGCGGACATTAGATTCAAACTCAGCCTGTCTTGCTAAAAAGGTATCATTGCTCTGTGGTAATGAATTAGCACTTAAAGTATCAATACGGACTTTATCCGTCATCATATCACTCCTACAACCAGGTGTAGATTAACGCCTGATTGAATAAATGGTTATAAGGATTACCTGTAAAAAAGCGCGGCTAATATATGTTGTTTTAGCTTAGGACTCAATCATTTATTTTTAGACGTCTCAAATAAGCATTTTTTCCTTAAATTTCAGCGCATAACCTTCTTCAATCATTACTAAATCCTAAACAAATATAGCTATTAAATTAACAATACTGTAGCCAATTGCAGCGCTTACGATGTTATAAAAACCATGAGATTTTCATGTTTTTATTATTTTTTTACACGTTTTTACCATTAATAATGTAGGCGCTTTCTTGTTACGACATGATTTTTCACTTATTTGCCTATAAATCGAATAAAAAAGTCGATCCCTTAATATAAATCACTTAGTATGGCGCGCTTATTTGCAGGCTTTGTAAATAAAATTAATGCGCAGCACCCGGTAACGCGTACAGGCGACACTCGTTATCGACAACAGGTATACCCTGGGTTGTCAGCAGAAATGTTCGCGGGCGGACATTTCGTAAGGCGAACTTTGTTCCCTTATGCCGAGAATGAAAATTTTCTAGCCATACTTTTATGGCGCCCTGATATGAGATTGTTATGACTCGCATTTATCCACCATCCGTCGTTGCCAAATTTGGCGGCACCAGCGTCGCTGATTTTGATGCGATGAACCGAAGCGCCAGCATTGTCCTTGCTGATCAAGATGTCCGTTTAGTCGTTTTGTCTGCTTCAGCAGGCGTGACAAACTTACTGGTCGAGCTTTCTGAAGGTCTGGAAACGCATCAACAATTAGATAAGCTTGAGACTTTACGCGCCATCCAATACAAAATTATTTCCCGCCTGAAGCAGCCTTCCGTTATCAGCACGGAAATCGATAATCTTCTCAACAACATACAGCGTCTTGCACAAACGGCGATGGTTTCACCGTCTGATGCGTTAAGCGATGAATTAGTCAGCCATGGCGAGCTGATGTCCTCACTACTGTTTACTGAAGTCTTACGTGAACGGCAGGCCGAGGCCGGGTGGTTTGATGCCCGCAGCGTGATGCGTACTAACGCGAACTTCGGCTGCGCCGAACCCGAGCTTGGCACACTGCACCACCAGGTGGAGACTCACCTGCGCCCTCGTCTTGAGCAAGCGATTATGGTGACTCAGGGATTTATCGGGCGAGATGCCGCAGGACACACCACAACGCTTGGACGCGGCGGTAGTGATTACACGGCTACGCTTCTCGGTGAGGCACTTCACGCCACACGCGTTGACATCTGGACCGACGTCGCAGGGATCTACACCACCGACCCACGCATTGCACCGCGGGCCAAACGAATCGACCATATCTCATTTTCCGAGGCCAGCGATATGGCCGCCTACGGTGCGAAGGTCCTCCACCCGGCTACGCTACTCCCGGCAATGCGTAAAAGCATTCCGGTCTTTGTTGGCTCAAGTAAGGATACTGCCGCCGGAGGTACGTTGGTGCACAACACCACCGATAATCCACCTCGCTATCGTGCGCTCGCCGTGCGTCGTAAACAGACGCTGTTGCGGTTACACAGTCTGGAGAAGCAACCTTCCTGCTCTTTTCTGGCGCAGTCCTTCGCCATTTTAGCTCGCCACGCTGTCACGGTGGATTTGGTTACAACCTCAGAAAATAGTATTGCGCTGGCGCTGGACGCTACTCATGCAACCTCAGGTGAAGACCATGTGCTGACCACCGCATTGTTTACCGCATTATCCTCCCACTGTCGTGTAGAAGTGGAAACCGGGCTGGCGTTGGTCACTTTGGTGGGGAATCAACTCACACAGGCTGCGGGAGTTTGCAAAGACGTTTTTGCCTGGCTTGAAGAGCATACGGTACGAATGATTTGCCATGGAGCATCGAACGACAACCTGTGCATCCTGTTACCGGCTGACGATGCAGACAGCGCGGTTAGAGCATTACATTACCGATTATTCGAATAATTCTTCTCTTATTCTGTCGCATCCAGTTTAAGCAATGATCATGAACAAGCAGAGCCCTGGTTTTATAACCAAGGCTCTTCATTCTGACCACCGCCCTCTCAACAGAGGGAGGATTTAGTTATGACGGTGATTGGTGTCACCACGACGACAGCGTTTGTCATAATGACGTACCCACCAGTAACGGTCACTGATTTGTTCGTGTCCACCCACTCTGGCACCTGCTAACCAGAGAATACCGCCAACAAAAATACTGAGCACCGCACCATGTGCGAAAAACTGCGGCAGATTAAATTGCGGCAACTGGTTTAAAATTGAATAACCCACACCCACAACCATTACCACCAACCCTAAAGCCATGAGCACGTTACCGAGTAGCGAAGCGTTTTTGCGTTTCATGTGTCACCTCCGGAACTTTGGGTTGTTACAGGGAATACCCCTAATCCTTATGTGTAAAGTATAGACAACACTGCCGTTCGCAAGTGCGGGAGCGATCACAATTACAAACACTCATGCAACAAAACTTTACAAATAAGCCACTGAACATACTCATTTTCTAATAGTCCATTTGTGCAATTATTCAGCTTTTGGCGATAAGCACGCAGTTTTTTGTCAAGCGCACCGTCAGACAGTAAACTACACGTCGTTTATCGAAACACTCAGGACAAAACACGTGGCGATTAAATTGATTGTCGGCCTGGCGAACCCCGGCGCAGAGTATGCGGCAACGCGACACAACGCAGGCGCATGGTATGTCGATCTACTGGCAGAGAGATTACGCGCCCCCCTGCGCGATGAGCCGAAATTCTTCGGTTACACCTCCCGAGTAACGCTTGAAGGTGAAGATGTCCGTCTGCTGGTACCGACCACATTTATGAATCTTAGCGGCAAGGCCGTCGGTGCGATGGCCAGTTTTTATCGTATTAACCCCGATGAAATTTTGGTCGCGCACGATGAATTAGACCTGCCTCCTGGCGTCGCCAAATTTAAGCTTGGCGGCGGTCATGGCGGACATAATGGCCTGAAAGACATCATTAGCAAGTTAGGTAATAACCCCAACTTTCATCGTTTACGCGTTGGAATTGGCCATCCGGGCGATAAAAACAAAGTTGTCGGATTTGTTTTAGGCAAACCGCCTGTTTCAGAACAGAAGTTAATTGATGAAGCGATTGACGAAGCGGCACGTTGTACCGAGATTTTGTTCAAAGATGGCCTGACCAAAGCTACGAGCCGGTTACACACCTTTAAAGCGCAATAAGCAGTGATGTGCGGCATTTTTCTCGCGTGCTGTGTATAATAGGCAAAGTTATTTACATTTCTACAATCTGTTTTCCATAACAGGTTGAATATCAAAAGATTAAGGTGATTTAAACATGGGATTCAAATGCGGTATCGTCGGTTTGCCAAACGTAGGCAAATCCACCCTGTTCAACGCGCTCACAAAAGCGGGTATTGAAGCGGCAAACTTCCCGTTCTGTACTATCGAGCCGAACACGGGTGTTGTCCCGATGCCCGATCCGCGTCTGGATCAGCTGGCCGAAATCGTCAAACCACAGCGTATCCTGCCTACAACGATGGAATTCGTCGACATTGCCGGTCTGGTAAAAGGCGCGTCCAAAGGTGAAGGTCTGGGTAACCAATTCCTTACCAACATCCGCGAAACCGAAGCTATCGGCCACGTGGTGCGTTGCTTTGAAAACGACAACATCATCCACGTTAATAACAAAGTGGATCCGGCTGACGACATCGAGGTTATCAATACCGAACTGGCGCTGTCTGACCTGGATACCTGTGAGCGTGCTATCCATCGCGTACAGAAGAAAGCCAAAGGCGGTGACAAAGACGCTAAAGCAGAACTGGCTGCGCTGGAAAAATGCCTGCCACAGCTGGAAAACGCCGGCATGCTGCGCGCACTGAAAACGCTGACTGACGAAGACAAAGCGGCCATCAAATACCTGAGCTTCCTGACCCTGAAGCCAACCATGTATATCGCTAACGTCAACGAAGACGGTTTTGAGAACAACCCGTACCTCGACAAAGTGCGCGAAATCGCGGCAGCCGAAGGTTCTGTTGTGGTTGCCGTTTGCGCTGCCGTTGAAGCTGACATCGCAGAACTCGATGATGCTGACCGTGAAGAATTCATGGCTGAAATGGGTCTGGAAGAGCCGGGCCTGAACCGCGTTATCCGTGCTGGTTACGAATTGCTGAACCTGCAGACCTACTTCACCGCTGGCGTGAAAGAAGTCCGTGCATGGACCATTCCTGTCGGCGCCACGGCTCCGCAGGCCGCAGGTAAAATCCATACCGACTTCGAGAAAGGCTTTATCCGCGCACAAACCATCTCGTTTGAAGATTTCATCACCTATAAAGGTGAGCAAGGTGCGAAAGAAGCTGGGAAAATGCGTGCCGAAGGTAAGGACTATATCGTCAAAGATGGCGATATCATGAACTTCCTGTTCAACGTCTAAATAAAATTTGTTGTCTCGTGAGGTCTTAATTAACCTCATGAAAATCACAAAACACTATAAAATCCACGCAATTGCGTGGGTTTTTTATTTCATAGCATCTCAGTGGTTCCCGCTGTTGCGCATCTGAAAGTTGGCACCAAGCACGATGACCAAAAAAGCTGAGCTATTTTGGCAAAGCAGCAGTTGCCACGTGAACGTACTCATATTGAGGCGCGCGGAAGCCAGGGGCTGTCTACCCGCACGGTATCGCGGTGATCGAGCCCCTGGATAAGATGCAGTGCACTGAGACGGCCAATTTCATAATGCGGCAGCTGTACTGTGGATAGCGGCGGCAAAAACAGCTCGCCGGTGCCTACCATGTTGTCATAGCCCAGTACGGCAACATCCTGCGGAATGCGCAGCCCTCGCCCCAGCAAGACCTGGTAGATAACAAAAGCCACGCGGTCGTTACCGCATACCACCGCATCAAACATCGGACGCGTGCCACTCAGGTAATGCCCGGCAATCTCCGCCGCATCAATATGGTGACTCTCGCCCGCCGGAAGATAGTGGTGGAACATGGCATCAGGGTCGACGCCCGCTTCACGACAGGCGCGCTCCATTCCCGCCCGGCGGCGATCGGTGGCCACAATCCCTTTTGGCAGGTGTATGCACAGCAGCCGACGATAGCCTGCGGCCAACAGCGCTTTCACGCCAAGATATTGCCCTTGCTCATCATCAGGAATATAGGTGGGAAAAGGGCCACTGATGCTTTCGCAGTTCGCCAGCACGCAACGATACTTATGCAGCTTTTCCGGCACCGGAACCTGACGCAGCCCCATCGCGGTGTAGATAATGCCGTCAGGGCGATGCGCCAGCAGCAGATCAACCATTTTCTCTGGCTGGTCATTGCTGAACATATTCACCACAAAGCTATTCCAACCGTGCGCCCGCGCGGTCTCTTCGATAGAGAGCGTTATCTCCACGGAAAATGGCGTGGTCATGGTGTCCAGCGCTAACACCCCAATAGTGTTAGCCGTGGTTTTCGCGCCACGAATTTTTTTCGCGGAGAGATCGGAGACATACCCCAGCGCATCTACCGCTTCCATCACCTTTTTATAGGTTTCTGGCCGCAGTCGTTCGGGCTCGTTAATCGCTCGCGATACGGTCATTAACGAGACGTTAGCCCGTTGCGCCACATCCTTTAAAGATGCCATACCCTCTCCTTTGACGGCGTTCATCATGCCGGGTCTGAAAATGCGATCTTGATAACACTCGCAAAATGTTAACGTTAACTTTTGTGATTAACATCGATATTACCATCAAATTCGCGAGAAAACCGAGAATGTTAACGTTATCTTTTGATCAATTCACTTACAGGGACCAGCAAATGACATCACTACTTTCCAAAGCCAACGAAGCCTTAAACCAGCAGAAAGACCTTGTAAACCCGCGCTGGTATCCACGCTATCACCTCGCCCCTCCGGCTGGCTGGATGAATGACCCTAACGGCCTGTCCTGGTTTGATGGTTACTACCATGCGTTCTATCAGCACTATCCGTGGCAGCCGGTCTGGGGACCAATGCACTGGGGCCATGCGCGCAGCCGCGATATGGTGAACTGGGAGCACTTACCCATCGCACTGGCACCTGAAGGGCCGGAAGATAAAGACGGCTGTTTTTCCGGTTCAGCGGTGGTTGAAGGCAATAAGCTGGCCCTTATCTACACCGGACACAAGTTTGACGGCGAGGCGAAAGAGGAAAACCTGTATCAGGTACAGTGCCTGGCCACCAGCACCGACGGGATTCACTTTGAACGCCAGGGCATGATTCTGGATACCCCGCGAGGCGTACACCATTTTCGCGATCCGAAAGTCTGGCAAGAGGGAGACCGCTGGTACATGGTGGTGGGTGCCCGGGTCGATGACGTGGGCGAAGTGCAGCTCTATCACTCGCAGGATCTACAGCACTGGCAGTTTGCCAGCACGCTCGGCAGGGCCGATGACGGCATGGGCTACATGTGGGAGTGCCCTGACCTCTTCCCACTGAACGATAAGCTCGTCTTCATGCTCTCGCCGCAGGGCATCGCCGCGGACGGATACGATTACCGTAACCTGTTCCAGAGCGGCTATATGGTCGGCGAATGGCAGGATAACCATCAGTTCCACGTTACCCAACCCTTCCAGGAGATGGATCACGGGCATGATTTTTACGCCCCTCAGTCATTTATCACTCCGGACGGTCGCCGCGTGGTGATCGGTTGGCTATCCATGTGGGAGTCGCCGATGCCAGAACAGGCCGACGGCTGGGCGGGCATGCTTACTCTTCCCCGGGAAGTGACGCTCGATGCAGATCTGCGGCTGCGCATGAACCCGGTCAAAGAGCTGGAGACATTACGCGGTCAGCTTCATGTCTGGCCGGTCAGTGACCTGAACAATCGCACCCTGATGGTAGAAGAAAAGGCGCATGCTCTCGAGGTCGAACTGAGCCTCGATATCGCCCGCAGCCATGCTGAACAGTATGGCATCGCGCTGGGTGACGGGCTGCGCGTCTTCGTCGATACCCAGGCACAGCGTCTGGTGCTTGAACGCCGCTATCCGCAACACGGCCTGTCGGGCTGCCGTAGCATACCGCTGCCCGCCAATGATGTGCTGGACCTACATCTATTTATCGATAGCTCGTCGGTAGAGGTCTTTGTTAATCACGGCGATTACACCCTCAGCAGCCGTATTTATCCTGAACCGGACGATCGCCAACTGACCTTATTTAGCCAGAACGGACACGCCATTTTTAATAACGGGCATGCCTGGCCGCTCGCCGCCAATTAACCACCCGTCTCACTGCTTTGGGGAAAAATAATGACAATCTGGACGCTCGGAGATGCCGTGGTGGATTTGCTACCGCGCGACAATATGCAGTTTGAAGCCTGTGCGGGAGGCGCGCCCTTCAATGTGGCCATCGGCGTCGCCCGCCTCGGCCATGACAGCGGCTTTATCGGCCGTGTGGGCAATGACACTTTTGGCCGCTTTCTGCATCAGACGCTGGTAACAGCGCAGGTGGATACAGGAAGTCTGGAGTTTGATGCACAACAGCACACCAGTACCGTACTGGTTTCACTGGCTCCCAACGGTGAGCGGCAGTTTGAGTTTTTAGTTAATCCGTCTGCCGATCAATTTCTCAGCCCGGCGAGTCTGCCCGACTTTGGTGCCGATATTCTGCACTTCTGCTCGCTGGCGCTGGTTGCCCCTGAGTGCCGCGCCACCCTCACCCAGGCAATGGCCGCATTGCGACAGGCCGGCGGTACGCTGAGCTTTGACATCAATCTGCGTCCGCAGATGTGGAGCAACGAGATGCAGATGTTTGACCTTGTCAGCGAGTTTGCCCGGCAGAGCGACATTCTGAAGATGTCGGAAGAAGAGCTGCTGTGGCTAACACAAACTGACTGTCTTAGTAGCGCCTGCGAACGCCTGGCTGATTTTCCCGCGTGCCTGAAAGTTATTACCCGCGGTGCCGACGGCGCTATCGCTTTCTGGCAAAACCATAGGCTGACTTTAAGCGGCTATCACGTCGACAGCATCGATACCACCGGCGCCGGTGATGCCTTTATGGCCGGGCTGCTGGCGGCACTCGCCGGAGAAGGCTGGCCCACATCGACGTCAACGCTACTTCCGCTTATCG
Source organism: Citrobacter sp. KTE30 (assembly GCF_000398825.1). NCBI lineage: Bacteria > Pseudomonadati > Pseudomonadota > Gammaproteobacteria > Enterobacterales > Enterobacteriaceae > Citrobacter > Citrobacter sp. KTE30. The sequence continues at coordinate 2,445,242 of NZ_KB976055.1, forward strand.
AGCAGGCCAGCGCTTGTGGTGCTCTGGCGACTACCCGGCGTGGCGCGCTAAGCGCGTTTCCCGACAGCCAACACCTGAGCAGCTTTATTCAGTCGCAACCGTCGCTACGGAGAACGATCACCCCGTAATAAAGCGCACTCGTTACGTCGTATCAGAAAGACCTTACAATGACCTGATCTGGATTGGAAAAATCATGAAGATAAATATGCCGTTCAGTAATGATAAATATCGATACTCATCCGGGTATCTGCTCTTTTTCTTTGCCGCCTGGTCGTTGTGGTGGTCTTTTTATGCAATATGGCTAAAAAATAAACTTGGCCTGTCCGGAACGGAGCTGGGAATGCTGTATGCCGTAAACCAGTTTTTCAGCATGCTGTTTATGCTGGGCTACGGTTTTCTGCAGGATAAGCTCGGTACCCGCAAACCCCTTATCTGGATGATGGGGACTGTCATCACGCTCAGCGGTCCGTTCCTGATTTATGTTTATGAACCGCTGCTGGTCTCCAACTTCAAGCTTGGCATGGTGCTAGGCGCCATTTTCTTTGGCCTTGGCTATCTCGCCGGTTGCGGTCTGGTGGAAAGCTTCGTCGAGAAAGTGAGCCGTAAATTCAACTTTGAATTCGGCACTGCTCGTTTCTGGGGATCGCTTGGCTACGCCGCAGGGACTTTTGTTGGCGGTATCTTCTTCAGCATCAACCCACACATTAACTTCTGGTGCGTGTCGGTCATGGGGGTGTTATTCCTGGTGATTAACGTGGTGTTCAAAACCGACGCACCGGCCCCGGCATCCACGGATACACGTTCGCCCGAGCCAGACGCGCTGACCCGAAAGGATTTTCTCACCATCTTTAAAGATTCGCAGTTCTGGTTTTTCGTTATCTTTGTCGTCGGCACCTGGTCGTTCTATAGCATCTACGATCAGCAGATGTTCCCGGTGTTTTACGCCAGCTTATTTGACGATCCCGAACTGGCACCACGCGTATACGGCTACCTCAACTCGGTACAAGTCTTTATGGAGGCCGTCGGTATGGCGCTGGTTCCGTTCCTGATTAACCGCATCGGGCCTAAATCCGCATTGCTGCTGGGTGGAACAATCATGACCTGTCGAATCCTGGGTTCAGCACTGTTCACCGATATATATATTATCTCCTTGATTAAAATGCTCCATGCGCTGGAGGTCCCACTGTTTGTTATTTCAGTGTTTAAATTCAGCGTAGCGAATTTTGATAAGCGCCTGTCGTCAACGATATATCTTATTGGCTTCAATATCGCCAGTTCCATTGGCATCATCGTGCTGTCACTGCCTGTCGGTAAGTTGTTTGATAAAGTGGGCTATCAGGAAATCTTCCTGATTATGGCGAGCATCGTGGTAATAACACTAATATTTGGCTACTTCTCGCTGAGTAAAAAACATCATCAGCAGAAGGGTATCAATGAACTGGTGACAGAATAGCGAAGTTTTATTAATATCGCGACAGGGCCATTAGCCCTGTCGTACCCTTCAACAGTAAGTACGAACTGTCGATTTACTCAGGCATGTTCCAGCCAGTTGCGGAATATTTGCGCTCGCAGTATTCCCTGAAAATCAATCAGCCCAGAACAACCAAGCTTCTTGATCAGATTCTGCCGGGCCTGGTAAATCGTTTTTAAGTGTAGATTTAACAATGCGGATATCTCAAAAATAGTTCGACCTTCTCCTAACTGCGTTAAAATATATTTATCTCTCGCGGTTAATGAGACATTTGAATCAGATTGATTCTCGTGATTACCACCAGCACGAGTAATATCAATAATAAATTGTTTGATTGAGGCAACTCCGATATCTACTGGTAGTCTGTAAAGCGAAACATCATTAAGATACTGATACAAATGACCATCAATCAGCAATACCAGACGATGCGTTTTCAGATTGTAATTTTGCTTTTTTACCGCCTCAAAGTGATTCGCGGTAAAGAATACAAGTCGCGCCTTGTCATCTTCAAAAACGATATCTGCAAGAATATTCTTTAACCCTTGCCTGATAAAAATATCATCAATCCATAACTCTGCGTTTTGAGTATGTTCCTGAACGATGTTCATCATTATGGCCTCAATGAAAAATCATAATTGATTTAGAGGGGTGCTATGTATAGTCTTAATCCAAAAAATGCTTAGCATAAGGGCTTTCAGCATATAACAAGGGTACTGTACATATTTTGTTAATATGAAGACTTATTAAACATCGTCAGCTGTGTAGCGCAATACTATTTCCAGGGTTTTTCTGATAACATCTGCTTGGACAACGTCAACCGTTGACTCCAGAGAACCAATCAGGCTTAAAATGATGTTTTTATTATTAACATTATCACCTGCAAGAATTACATTTGTTACCGCCTGCCCCAATACCACAGACTCATCTGCTAATAGCTCACCTGCATTATGGAAGTAACTTGATAAAGCTTTATCCGTCATTACGTTGTGGACATTAATTTCATGGAGCATGGTAACCTCGCTTGTATAGTCTGGAAGATTATCTTTAATGTAATTTAGGGTTTTTGCTGGCACTGAATGCACTCTCATCTCTGGTTTTATCCGGTTTTCTGCTTATTTTCTCCGGATTAATGTTTGTAAAATCATTGATAACGCTGTCAATTAATTGCTTGCGTGTGCCATCCATTTCACTGGCCTGCATAAGTCGCAATTGCTTAATCACTGCAGCTAACGAAACGTCTCTATGCATTCGCAGAATTTCTAGCACAGCCAAACCTGTAATTTCATGTTTCAAGCGTTCACTATCAGTTTTCTTCATAACGCCTTCACTACTTACCCCTATCATATAAGGGGTTTATTTTATTCAAAGAGCAGACCAATTAACGCATTGTAATGTTTTTGTTCTTTCTCCCCTGATGCTTTTTCAAGACGACACAAAAGCTTAGTGCAAAGTGATTTGCGGTTCAGATTACGTCCATCTTTGAGTATCTCAGTGACAATTTCTCCCAATGTTTCCTGTTGAGTTGGCAGATGCGCCTTTGCAAAGTAACGAGAAATCGCGCTTGCAGTATCAGTGCGAACGTTATGCTGCTGCATGTCATGCTCCTGTATCAAAATGCTGGTGAATATTAAGTTTTATAACAGTAGCAAAGTTGTACCAAAAATGTGTACAACAAGATTAATTTGTTTTTACCAAAATGTGCTAAATGATATAAATCAATTACTTACAATTGTATCGATTGATATAAACATTAGGATCACTGTACAAATCACGTCGTAACATGGCTAAATTTCATCTTAATCAGACCGTTCAATTGTGAAATTAAAGTTAGAATAATGTATTAAAATCAGGACATAACCTGGGTTGTCTGATACTGTCATATATCTTCCTCTCCCTTATTCCCGGACTGTCCATGCTCACGACCATTATTTACCGCAGCCATCTACGTGATGACGCCCCCCTCAAAGCGCTTGAGGATATGGTGACAGCCGCAAATATCAAAAACAGGCGATCTGATGTTACGGGAATCTTACTCTTTAACGGTCACCACTTTTTCCAACTGCTTGAAGGCCCTGAGGAGCAGGTAAAAGAGATTTATTGTTGTATTTGTAACGATCCACGGCACCACAATATCGTTGAGCTGATGTGTGATTACGCTCCTGCGAGAAGATTCGGAAAAGTGGGAATGGAGTTATTTGATCTACAAAAACATGAACGCAATGACGTTCTGCAAGCTGTGCTGAATAAGGGAACATCAAAATTTCAGCTCACCTATGATGACAGGGCGTTACAGTTTTTCCGCACATTTGTCCTTGCGACGGAAAAATCGAGCTATTTTGAAATACCAGCGCCAGATTGCTGGAGTTTTATTGCCGACAACTCTTGTACTCTCCTGGATGAAAACACACTCCCATCCGATATAGATTTCAGCTTTGCTTTTCAACCAATTATCGATCCTATGTCGCAACGCGTCATTGCTCTGGAAGCACTTATTCGTGGTAGAGACGGTGAAACGCCCGCAACTTATTTTGACAACTTAAATCCTGAGGAACTGTATACCGCGGATCTGCAGAGCAAAAAGACTGCTTTTGCAATGGCAAGCGCGCTGGGACTTAACGACAAAATGCTGTCAGTCAATCTGCTCCCCATGACCCTGGTAAACAAACCCAATGCAGTCAGCTTTCTTATAAACGAAATCGCTGCGCACGGGCTAGTGCCTGAACAAATCATTGTAGAGTTTACCGAAAGTGAAGTTATTTCTCGCTTTGATACGTTCGCGCAGGCCGTGAAGTCACTCAAGGCTGCGGGGATCTGTGTGGCGATAGACCATTTTGGGGCAGGTTTTGCCGGGCTTCAGCTTCTGTCTCGTTTTCAACCCGACCGAATTAAGATAAGCCGCGAGCTGATCACGGATGTGCATAAAAGTGGACCGCGGCAGGCTATCATTCAGGCAATTATCAAATGCTGCGCGTCACTGGAAATTATGATTTCCGCAGTCGGCGTTGAAAAACCCGAAGAGTGGATGTGGCTTGAATCCGCGGGCATTGAAATCTTCCAGGGTAACCTTTTTGCACAAGCCTGCCTGAATGGTATTCCATCTGTTGCATGGCCAGAGAAAAATGATTTCTCAGCGTCACAATAACTAACGCATTGTTATAAATCAACAATCACCACAACCGCCCTCATGCCGAACATAAAAAAACAGCATTTACTCCTTGCATGATAGTAAAGTAAATCTTAATTTTGCTAGAATCTTATATATGTTTTGTACAATTTGATGAATGTTGTACACAGTAGCAGGAACCGCATATCGGTGACGGAGAATCAGGAGTGTCCGGGGGAACTATGGCTTATTACAGCATTGGGGATGTCGCAGAACGTTGCGGGATAAATCCTGTCACCCTTCGGGCATGGCAACGACGTTACGGTTTACTCAAACCTCAACGCAGTGAAGGTGGCCACCGACTCTTTGATGAAGAAGATATTCAGCGTATTGAAGAAATAAAACGTTGGATTAGCAATGGCATACCTGTTGGTAAAGTTAAGGCATTGCTGGAAACCAGTACCCGTCAAGCTGACGACGACTGGAATCAATTACAAGAAGAGATGATGAGCATTCTTCGCATGGCGCATCCACCGAAGCTGCGAGCCAAAATTACCGCACTCGGTCGCGTTCACCCCGTAGATGCGCTGATTGATCACGTTTATCTTCCCGTACGTCAACGGCTGATACTTGACCATAATACATCCCGCATAATGAACAGCATGCTTGATGGCGCATTGATTGAATATGTTGCAACACTGCTGTCTGAAACGCGGCGCAAGTCAGGAAAGGATGCTCTCCTGCTGGCCTGGGATGTTGAAGACAGAACCCGTCTGTGGCTCGAAGCCTGGCGTTTATCGCAATCTGGTTGGCATATTGCCGTTCTGGCTGAACCCATTGAATCGCCAAGACCTGAACTTTTCCCTGGGCAAACGCTTTTTGTCTGGACCGGTATCGCGCCAACCCGCAGACAAAATGAACTGCTACAACACTGGAATGAGCAAGGTTATAAGGTCATTTTCCACAGCCCGTAGCCAATACGTAATACGTGTAAGATAAATCATACGACTCTCATTTTTTGGGTGGTTATTTTGAGTACCATCCAAGGAATATGTTGCCCCCTATTCTCCTGACTTAACACCCGCCATAGCATAAAAACAAAACAACATACTCACCCGTTGGTATTATTTTTTTGTCGACGACATCACCTTTTACCTAAGTAAAATTCATTAGATCAACTGGCGTACACCTAATACTTATTCTAGGGTTAAATTATGTCTTCTTGTGCCACATTATTGTTTTTCTAAAGTAATAAATGTGGTTATTTGAAAAAGGTAAAGGATATGGCTCTAGTCTTAGACAAACGCTTAATTCTTTGTTGCTGCGCCTTTTCCATTATCTCTGTGGCAAATGCAGCAACCGTTAACGGAACATTTCAGGTGCTGATGACGATTCAAAAGGCCTGTACCGTGACTGCGGGTTCGGCTTCAAATATCACACTTGGTCCGGTGAATACCACGGCGACAAATACCAGTGCAAGCAACACTATTTCAATTAATTGCTCAAAAACCACGCCCTATTTTATCGGGCTGGCGCCGTCGGCCGCTAATGGAGGGACGACGACGGGCTCGGGCGCCATGTCCTCTGTGGCTAACGCTGCTACCAATACCGATAAAGTGCCCTATCAGCTAAATCGCACGTCAGCAACAGGTCCGGTATGGGGAAATACCGCCACCGACACCGCACCTGGGAATGGCGTAGCAGCGACAGGGACCGGCCTGGTGCAAACTTTTACTGTTTATGCCACCGCACCGAGCGCCAACTTCACTCCTGACGACTATGCCGACACGGTAACGGTTAACGTTAACTACTAACTTCAGGAAGCTATATGAGAGTAAAACTGCCTGTTAAGCAGTGTGCCTGCGCATGCCTGCTAGGGATGGTTGCGAGCGCCAACCTTGCCACTGCCAGTGGGCTGCAAATAGCCCCGGTCACGTTAACGTTGCAAGCGACGCAAAATGCCGATGGTATCTGGTTGAGTAACGCGGGTGAAAATGTGCTCAATGCCCAGGTTCGGGTTTTTCGCTGGAGTCAAAGTGCTTATGACAACAAACTTTCCCCCTCTCAGGGGCTGGTGATAAGCCCGCCGATGTTGGCATTAGCCCCTGGAGAACGTCAGTTGATTCGAGTTATTCGCACAAGCCCTCCCTCGGCACATGCCGAAGACGCTTATCGTTTGTCGATAGATGAGTTACCGCCTGCAAAAGTTGAAAAAAATAAGCTTCAGTTTGTGCTGCATTATTCCGTTCCCGTTTTCATTCAGCCAACATCAGCGGCACAAACGCAGGCAAAACTGCAATGGAAATTACAACAACTGGATGGCAAAAAATTTATTGAAGTCAGTAATCAGGGAAATGGGCATGCACAGTTATCTGCTGCAACATTTATAAGCCCTGACGGTACTAAAAAAGTCATTACACCCGGACTATTAGGCTACGTTTTACCAGGCTCAACAATGCGCTGGATAGTCTCCCCGTCGGCCAGTAATAATCATTATGGCGGGAAAATTGAAGTCACAATCAATGGCCAAAAAACAGTACAAGATCTGTAACAGATTCTGGCTTCTGGTGAAATATTGCTTTCTCAATGGAGTATTAATATCGGGAATGGTTTGCGCACAAACGCTGAATAATAACCAGAGTGAGAATGGTGTTATTAATAGCACCTCACAAATTACGGGAGTCGATTTGTATCTCGATGTCACCTTAAATGGGAATCCCGTTGGGCTGGTACATTTTGGCTACGATAATGGAAAGCTTTATGCGGGAGCTAATACCCTGAGTAAAATGGGCTTTCGCTTTGCTCCAGACGCCACTAACGCCGTCTGCCTGAACGATATCCCCCAGTTAACCATTGACTACAACGTTCAGTTGCAAACGCTCTCGCTTACTGCGCCACTTAGTTCACTCGATCTTGCCACCACGCAGCTTAACACGCCTACCGAAACCGCGCCAACGGCGACAACATCACGCGGAGCGCTGCTCAATTATGATATCTATACCCAGCAGGGGGATGAGAGCGTAATAAATACCTTCAGTGAACTTCGCGCCTTCAATGCTGCCGGCGTGCTCAGCACCACCCAGTTGACGCAGTACTCCACCGAGGGATACGCCGATAACAGCTTTGAGCGCCTTGATACCAGCTGGCGTACCTCATTTCCTGATACGATGTTGGCGTTAACCGTTGGCGATACCCTGACAAGCTCACTCATCTGGTCCCGACCTACGCGTATTGGCGGCATTCAGATAGGCACCGATTTTGGTTTACAGCCCTATATGCCAACCACCCCGCTCCCTGCATATCTGGGATCCGCGACGTTGCCATCAAACGTTGAGCTGTACGTGGACGGTGTCAGGTACTACAACGGAGAAGTCCCCGCAGGTAGTTTTCAGATCAACACCATGCCTAACATCAGCGGCGCGGGAACGGGTCAGGTGATGATGACAGACGCGCTGGGCAGAACGAGCGTACAAAATTTCTCGTTCTACAACGATCAACAACTCCTGCGGGAAGGATTAACCGCCTGGTCGGCAGAATTGGGCACGGTACGCGAAAATTATGGTTATTCCTCTTTTGACTATGCCAGCGCACCGGTATTGAGCGCTACGTGGCGTCGCGGGTTTAGCAATACGTTGACCGCCGGGGCTCACGCAGAAACCAGCGATGGACTAATTAACGCAGGCTTCAGTAACGACTGGATCCCGGGAACCCGCAGCGGCACATTTTCGACATCACTTGCCGCAAGTAGCGATTCAGGGCAGAACGGATTTCTGTATAGCTTTGGTTATCGTTGGTCCGGCGAACGGTTTAATTTCAGTACCAGTACCACGGCAACTTCTGGCGATTACCGCGATGTCGCCACCCATTATGGTGAGCCGCCCCCAACGCTTAACAGCAACACGGTCATTGGCTATTCGCTGGAATCTGCCGGAAATGTCAGCCTGAGTTATCTGCAGTTTCGTTATCCACACGAAAATGCGGTGCGCTACGCCAACGCCAGCTGGTTCAAATCCGTTACAGACAGCATCTCACTGAATGCCGGACTCAACCAGAACATTGACGATAACCGCGATCGCAGTCTCTATCTGATGGTAACGATTACCACTGATAACAATCTGAGCGCCAGCAGCACGCTACAACGCACCAACGATGAAACCGGCTATCAGCTCAACGCCAGCAAGACGCCGCCTGCCGACGGCGGTTGGGGCTGGAATCTGGCCGCCAGTCAGCAGGTTTCCCGACAAAGTGGCCAGGGAGAAGTAGGATATCTGGGGCGTTATGGTAAAGCGTACGCGGGATTCAGCCGTTTACCAGATAACCATTACGGCTACGCAGGCGCAACCGGATCGCTGGTGACCATGGGAGGCGGCTTGTTTGCAGCAAGGGAAATCAACAATGGTTTTGCCGTCGTCTCAACTGACGGCGTGCCTGATGTTCCAGTCAAACTGCAAAATAACCTGATTGGTCGCAGCGATGACCAGGGACTACTGCTGGTCACGCCGCTGAACAGCTATCAAAAAAACCTGATCAGTATTGACCCGATGGATCTCCCCGCCAATATGCGGATCGCACGCGTTGAGGCGAACGCAACGCCCGCCGATCGTTCCGGCGCGTTGGTGAGCTTTGGTATCACCCCCGTACGCGCCGCGCAGATTCTTCTCGTCGACAATCAGGGTAAGCCAATTCCTGAAGGCAGCATGGCTTACGCCATCAACGGAAAAGGACAGTCGTCTGTCGTTGGTTTTGATGGGATGACCTGGTTCGACACCCTGGAACAGCACAACACGCTGCGCGTTGAGACGGACACCGGTAGTTGTCGCGTGCAATTTGACTATCCTGTGTCAGCAAAGGGGATTGTACAAATAGGCCCGCTGGTTTGTCGCCCACACTAACAGGAGTGCGCTCATGAGGTTAAGACATCTGCTACTCATCGCTGCCGTACTTTTTTGTCCGGCAATTAGCCATGCGGTAACCTGTTCGGTGAGCAATGTGCAACCCATAAATTTAGGTTCGGTCAATCCACTGTCTGCGACAGGCGCAACGTCATCAATGACGTTCAGTTACACCTGCGCCAAAGAGCTTGGTGACGCGCTGGCAGGGATCAATCTCTGTTTTAATATTGGCGCCTCGGCCGTCAGTGGCCAGGTGACACCGCGAAATATGTCATTAAGCGGAACGCCTGCCAGAACGCTGGCATACCAGCTTTACCAGGATAGCGGGCGCACCAAAGTCTGGGGCAGCCAGTATCAGTCGGGAACCACTTTTCCCATGGTACAGCTTAACCTGCTGAATCTGACGCCAGTGACGGGTTCACTCACGGTATCGGCGCAGATCGTCACGCCACAAACCGCAGCCGTCCCCGGAAATTATCAGGATAGCTATACGACGGCCACAGCCCTTGTCACTCTCAATCCCGGATTGCTTTTCCCGCCAACAACCTGTGGCGATACGGTTGCCGCCAGGCTGCCTTTCACCGTATCGGCGACCGTAAGCAAACAGTGCAATATCACCTCTGCAACCGATATTAGCTTTGCGCCAGCCAGGGCGACCGGGCGTAACCTTACGGCTTCAAATACCGTGGGCGTAGCATGTTCCAATAACACGCCTTACACCATCGGGCTTCAGCCCTCCAACGGTAATACGGCAGGCAGCGGCGTGATGGCGGGCACGGGGTCAAATACTGATAAAGTCCCCTACCAGCTTAGTTCGACGCCAGGTCCTTCCGGTACGGTCTGGGGCAATACATCACTCAATACCGTCGCGGGCAACGGTACGGGAACAACAACTACCTACCCGGTTTACGCCACCGTCCCCAGCGCGAACTACACGCCAGACAACTATGCCGATACCGTTACCATCGCCGTAACCTACTGACCTCATCTTAACCGCAATAAAGCAAATACATTTTGTTATCAAATTATTTACTTTTAGAGGTGCGTCATAAAACTAACAAATTACGATTTTTATATATTCTGCATATTAAATTACGCACCCTGCAAAACAACCCAATTACAAGCAAAGACACAGAATAACTATTCAATCGCAAGTTAAAGCCCATACTAATCATGGCGATAATTCGTGCTGGTCGGGCAGGCCCTTCTATGAAAAAAATGTTAAATTTAGGTTTATATGGTGAGATTCACTGTATACCACGGCCAAATTAAGAACATATTACTTTTATAACTAAGGTTTATCATGGATAAGTTATCTTACGCTTCAGATAGCAGCACATCTGCCTGGAATACCTACCTGCAACAAATCGAGCGTGTGGCCCCTTACCTGGGCGAACTTTCCCATTGGGTGGATACCCTGCGCCACCCAAAACGCGCGCTGATTGTCGACATCCCGGTGCAGATGGATGACGGCACTATCCGTCATTTTGAAGGGTATCGCGTGCAACATAACCTCTCCCGCGGGCCGGGCAAAGGCGGTGTGCGTTATCATCCTGATGTTGATCTTAATGAAGTGATGGCCCTGTCCGCATGGATGACCATCAAATGCGCAGCGTTGAACCTGCCGTACGGCGGTGCCAAAGGTGGAGTGCGCGTCGATCCGTTCTCGCTGTCTGAAGGCGAACTGGAGCGTTTAACTCGTCGTTATACCAGCGAAATCGGCATTATCATTGGGCCGCAGAAAGACATTCCTGCGCCGGATGTAGGTACTAACGGAAAAGTCATGGCCTGGATGATGGATACCTACTCCATGAACCACGGCACCACCGTGACCAGCGTGGTCACCGGTAAACCTATTCACCTTGGCGGTTCATTAGGTCGTGATAAAGCCACCGGTCGCGGCGTTTTCGTCAGCGGTCTGGAAGTCGCGCGCCGTGCCAACATCGAAGTTGAAGGTGCTCGCGTTGCAGTGCAAGGTTTTGGTAACGTCGGCAGCGAAGCCGCCCGACTGTTCGCGGCAGCTGGTGCACGCGTGGTCGCGATTCAGGATCACACCGCTACGCTGTTTAACCCCACAGGTATCGACATGACCGCGTTGTCTGCCTGGCAGTTAGAGCACAAACAGATTGCCGGTTTCCCGGGCGCTGAAACCATCGCCAGCGAGGCCTTCTGGAGCCTGGATATGGATATTCTTATTCCGGCCGCGCTTGAGGGTCAGATCACCCGTCACCGTGCGGAAACCTTGACCTGTAAACTGGTACTTGAAGGCGCTAACGGCCCAACCTATCCGGATGCCGATGATGTGCTGGCAAGCCGTGGTATCGTGGTTGTGCCTGACGTGGTCTGTAACGCCGGCGGCGTAACCGTCAGCTACTTCGAATGGGTTCAGGATATGGCAAGCTTCTTCTGGAGTGAAGAAGAGATCAACAATCGCATGGACAAAATCATGACTGATGCGATGGTGCATGTTTGGGAAAAAGCAGCTGAGAAATCCTGCTCCCTGCGTACCGCAGCCTACATCGTTGCCTGCGAACGCATTCTGCTGGCACGAAAAGATCGCGGAATTTATCCGGGCTAACGCCGAAATCGACCATGCCTACAAACCACCTGTTCTGCAGGTGGTTTGTTTTCCATAAAAAATCGTTCAAAAACTTTCCGCACAAATACCGCCCGACCTCTCACTTTCGCTGTTTTATGCACCATGACGTTCCAATACGGAACATTATTATGCTGCTATGTTTCGTATTGAAACGCTCTTCACAGCAATTTTCTTTTGCAAACCCGTGTGCAAAATTACCTTATCGGCAGCGAGCGGTCGCCGTGGCGTTGTACAAACCGATACCCTACATCAGATGCCTGCCCGAATTTGGCAGCCATCCAGGACTGTCTGCGGAGCATAAATAATGAAAAAATTGATCAACCGTGTTGAAGACGTACTGAATGAACAACTCGCCGGACTGGCGAAAGCGTATCCTTCCCTGGCACTGCATCAGGACCCAGTGTATGTCACCCGCGCAGATGCACCGGTGATGGGCAAAGTGGCGCTGCTTTCCGGCGGCGGCAGCGGGCACGAGCCTATGCATTGCGGCTACATTGGTCAGGGCATGCTCTCCGGCGCCTGCCCGGGTGAGATTTTTACCTCCCCCACGCCGGATAAAATGTTCGAATGCGCCATGCAAATTGATGGCGGGGAAGGCGTGCTGCTGATAATCAAAAATTACACCGGCGACATTCTTAATTTCGAAACCGCTACCGAGCTGCTGCACGAAAGCGGCGTCAAGGTCACCACCATGGTGGTGGATGACGATGTGGCGGTGAAAGACAGTTTGTATACCGCCGGACGTCGTGGTGTGGCTAATACCGTATTGATCGAAAAACTGGTCGGCGCGGCCGCCGAACGCGGTGACTCGCTGGAAGCCTGTGCTGCGCTGGGTCGTAAGCTGAATAACCAGGGCCACTCCATTGGCATAGCCATTGGAGCCTGTACCGTTCCGGCAGCCGGACAACCGTCGTTCACGTTACAGGATAACGAGATGGAGTTTGGCGTAGGTATCCACGGGGAACCGGGCATTGACCGCCGCACCTTCACCTCTCTCGATCAGACCGTTGATGAAATGTTCGATACCCTGCTGGAAAACGGTAACTACAGCCGTACGCTCCGCCACTGGGACAACGTCCAGGGCGCGTGGCATGAAGGTAAAGAAAGCAAGCGTGCGTTACAAAGTGGCGATCGGGTTATTGCGCTGGTCAATAATCTCGGTGCGACGCCGTTGTCTGAACTCTTCGGCGTGTATAACCGCCTCGAAAGCCGTTGCCAGGATGCAGGCATCGTCATTGAGCGCAACCTGATCGGTTCTTACTGTACCTCTCTGGATATGACCGGCTTCTCCATCACCCTGTTACAGGTGGATGACGAAACGCTGAACTTATGGGATGCACCGGTTCACACCCCTGCTCTCAACTGGGGTAAATAAGGAGATTCATGATGTCCCTCAACAGAACACAGATTGTTAACTGGCTCTATCGCTGCGGTGAAATATTCACCACTGAAAGTGATTTTCTCACCGGACTTGACCGGGAGATCGGCGATGCCGACCACGGTCTGAACATGCATCGTGGTTTCAGCAAAGTCGTTGAAAAGCTGCCGTCCATCGCAGACAAAGACATCGGCTTTATTTTGAAAAACACCGGTATGGTGCTGCTCTCAAGCGTCGGCGGGGCCAGTGGACCGCTGTTTGGCACGTTTTTTATCCGCGCCGCCCAGGTGACTCAGGCTCATCAAAGCCTGACGCTTGAAGAGCTGTATCAAATGATTCGTGATGGCGCAGAAGGTGTGATTAGCCGCGGTAAGGCTGAACCTGGCGATAAAACCATGTGCGATGTCTGGCTGCCGGTAGTGGAGTCTTTACGCCAGTCATGCGAACAGAAGCTGAGCGTCCAGGCGGCTCTGGAAGCGGCAAGCCAACAAGCGGAAGTCGCAGCGCAAAGCACCATCACCATGCAGGCTCGCAAAGGCCGCGCCAGCTATCTAGGTGAGCGCAGCATTGGGCATCAGGATCCCGGCGCAACGTCGGTCATGTTTATGATGCAAATGCTGGCTCAGGCGTCCAGAGAGTAAGGATAAAGCGATGGTAAACCTGGTTATTGTTTCTCACAGCGCCCAACTGGGCGAAGGCGTCGGCGTGCTGGCCCGGCAGATGTTAATGGGTGATGGTTGCAAAATCGCCATTGCCGCAGGCATTGACGATCCTGAGAATCCGATTGGCACCGATCCGATTAAGGTGATGGAAGCCATCGAGTCCGTGGCCGATACGGACCACGTGCTGGTGATGATGGATATCGGTAGTGCATTACTGAGTGCGGAAACCGCGCTGGAACTGCTCGACCCTAACATTGCCGCCAAAGTGCGTTTGTGCGCAGCACCACTGGTTGAAGGCACACTGGCCGCGACGGTTAGCGCCGCCGCAGGTGCTGATATCGATCGGGTCATCCGTGATGCCATGAACGCCCTCGACGCCAAATGTGAACAACTGGGTTTACCTTCGCCATCCGCAGCGAAACCCGCATCCGCTGAACTGTCTCCCGACGCTGATGCCCGTTCTGTTGCCATTGTGGTGAAAAACCCTAACGGCATCCACGTCCGCCCGGCTTCGCGGCTGGTTTCTGCGTTGTCTGGTTTTAACGCCGACATGTGGCTGGAGAAAAACGGCAAGTGTGTGGTCCCTGATAGCCTGAATCAAATAGCCCTGCTGCAGGTACGCTGTAATGACACGCTACGCCTGATTGCTAAGGGCGAACAGGCAGAGGATGCGCTGGCCGCATTTAAACAGTTGGCGGCAGAGAATTTTGGTGAATCGCTCGAGCCCGCGCATACTGATAACAAGGCAACTCTGGCTCCCTCAAAAGTCACGGGGACGGCATTTTGTCACACGCCGTTCTCGCCAAAGGTAAACCCGCAGTCCGCCGCATCACTGCAGGCTGAGCAGCAGCGATTACAGACCGCCATCCAAAGTACGCTGAACGATCTGAGCAAACTCACCGCTCTTGCTGAAGAACGATATTCCGCAGATATCGCCGCCATCTTCTCCGGTCACCACACGCTGTTGGACGATCCTGAACTGTTTGAAATGGCCTGCGATGTAATGCGTGAAAAACAATGCAGCGCCGCCTGGGCCTGGCATCAGGTGCTGAGCGATCTCAGCCAGCAGTATTTACAGCTCGATGACCCTTATCTGCAGGCGCGATACATTGATATTGAAGATTTGCTGTCTCGTTCACTGCAACATTTGACGGGAGAGAGCGCACAAATTCCCGCGTTCTTGCGCCCCACTATCCTGGTCGCTGATGTCATTTATCCGTCTACGGTACTGCAACTCGATCCGAAGACCATCAAAGGTATCTGCCTGCGGGACGGCAGCGAAGCCTCTCATCCGGCGATTATCGCTCGTGAAATGGGTCTGTGCTGGATGTGTCAGCAAGGCGCTGCTCTCGATAGCATAAAGATGGGCGATACTCTGACCATTGACTGTGTCACACAGCGGATAACCCGCGCAAACTGATACCGAAGCACACCCTTTTCGACAAAGGGTGTGCTTCTTCCCTATTCGCGTCGGGAAATGTCTGTTTGTTCGCAAAATGGGGTGTCGATCACGCGCAACGGTCGATCCTGAACTAAGGTTTTCTCATGGTAAATGCCGCTACTTCGGCACACCGCTAAGGAGATTAACCGATGATAACGCCTGCAACTCGCCATCCAGGCCTGCTTTCTGTTGCAATAAAACTGACTCTCGCCAGTACCTTTTTTGCCCTTTCCTCTTTTGCCGTCAATGCAGAAGACGCGCCAGCCGCTACACCGCAGCCGCCAGATATCCTGCTTGGACCTCTGTTTAACGATGTACAAACGGCTAAACTGTTTCCAGACCAGAAAACCTTTGCTGACGCAGTTCCTAACAGCGATCCTCTCATGATCCTTGCCGATTACCGGATGCAGAAAAATCAGTCCGGATTCGACTTACGCCATTTTGTGGAGGTGAATTTCACATTACCGAAAGAAGGCGAGAAATACGTTCCCCCGGCCGGGCAATCATTACGCGAACATATTGACGGACTGTGGCCGGTCCTCACCCGCTCGACAACTGACGCTGAAAAATGGGACTCGCTACTGCCACTTCCAGAGCCGTATGTGGTGCCTGGCGGGCGTTTTCGCGAAATATATTATTGGGACAGCTATTTCACCATGCTGGGGCTTGCCGAAAGCAATCACTGGGATAAGGTCTCGGACATGGTGGCAAACTTCGCTTATGAGATTGATTCCTGGGGACACATTCCTAACGGCAACCGCACCTACTACCTGAGCCGTTCGCAACCGCCGTTCTTTGCCTTTATGGTTGAACTGCTGGCGCAGCACGACGGGAATGACGCGCTGAAAAAATACCTCCCGCAGATGCTCAAAGAGTACAGTTACTGGATGGAAGGCGTCGAAACACTCCAGCCCGGTCAGCAAAATAAGCGCGTGGTTAAACTGGATGACGGTACCATTTTGAACCGCTACTGGGATGACCGCGATACGCCGAGGCCAGAGTCCTGGGTCGAGGATATCGCCACCGCTAAAAGCAACCCCAATCGCCCTGCCACAGAAATCTACCGCGACCTGCGTTCAGCGGCTGCGTCCGGCTGGGATTTTAGCTCCCGCTGGATGGACAATCCTAATCAGCTGGGCACTCTGCGCACCACCAGCATCGTTCCGGTCGATCTCAATGCGTTGATGTACAAAATGGAAAAAATGATCGCCCTCGCCAGCAAGGCTGCCGGTGATGATGCCAAAGCGGCGCAGTACGATGGCTTCGCTAATGCCCGACAAAAAGGGATCGAAAAGTATCTGTGGAACGACAAAGAAGGCTGGTATGCCGACTACGATCTGAAAAGCCATAAAGTACGCAATCAGCTCACGGCCGCCGCCCTGTTCCCGCTGTATGTCAATGCGGCGGCAAAAGATCGCGCCAGTAAAGTCGCCACAGCCACCCAGGCACATCTGCTGCAACCGGGCGGCCTTGCTACCACGTCGGTGAAAAGCGGCCAGCAGTGGGATGCCCCCAACGGCTGGGCCCCGCTCCAGTGGGTCGCAGCATCCGGGTTACAGAATTACGGTCAGGATAACGTTGCGATGGATGTGACCTGGCGATTCCTTACCAATGTGCAGCACACCTACGATCGAGAGAAAAAGCTGGTTGAAAAATATGACGTGAGCACCACCGGCACCGGCGGTGGTGGCGGGGAATATCCATTGCAGGATGGTTTTGGCTGGACCAACGGCGTCACGCTAAAAATGCTTGACCTGATCTGCGCCAAAGAGAAGCCCTGTGACAGCGTACCCGCATCGCGGCCAACACCGACAAGTACACCACCAGCCGAGCCTAAAAAACAGACTCAACCGACGCCATAACATCATTACCTGAGCCGTTTTACTCCCCGAATCCGCGCTTCGTCGCGGATTTTTCTGTCATATTTTTCGCTATTTAAGCTGCCTCTATCCTCTCTAGCCCTTATGGGGTATCCGGTGTTTTCATCCGCGAGAATTTGATTCTGAACATGTTTTTATTCGCTGTATATGTAAATATATAGCGAATTTGTAACCTTCAGGATACTGATAATGGCACTGACAAGACGGATGTTTGCCCAACTCGTGGCATCTGCACTGCTGCTACGCCATCTTCCCGCATTGGCGCAAACGCCGCTAACCGTTGCCGTTGGAGGCTCGCCAGGGCCGAATATAACCCAACGCGTGGTCAGCGCGGGGGCGCCCGCTGACATGCTGCTGCTGGCCGTCGCGCCGGAAAAACTGGTAGGGCTTTCCTCCTTTGATTTATCTCACCAGACCGCCATCCCGTTCCACGATGATATTCGGGCATTGCCGAAACTGGGCAGGCTGGCAGGACGCGCCAGTACCCTATCACTTGAAGCGTTACTGGCGCTTAAACCCGACCTGGTTGTTGACTGCGGCAATGCCGATGAAACCTGGCTTTCTCAGGCCAGACAAGTGAGCGCACAAACTCACATTCCCTGGCTGCTGATTAACGGCGAACTGCGCCATACCCCAGAACAGTTGCGCGCAGCCGGTGAAGCATTGGGCATCGTCTCGCGTACTGCAATGCAGGCCGCGCTGGCCCGTCGATTTATCGATAATGCAATAGCTTTCTCGCATACAGCTGCAGCGAATCTGCGTTTTTATGCCGCGCGCGGTGCCAGAGGACTGGAGACAGGTTTACAAGGTTCTTTGCATACCGAAGCGGCAGAACTGCTGGGGCTACAGAATGTGGCGCACATCCCCGGAAGACAGGGGCTCACACAGGTTTCAATGGAAAATCTGCTCAGTTGGCAGCCCGATATTATTTTGGTGCAGGATGCGATGACAGCGCAGCACCTACGAGAAGATCCGATCTGGCAAGGGGTCAAAGCGGTTGCTGACCGGCGCATTCTGTTTCTCAGCGGTCTGCCGTTTGGCTGGTTGGATGCACCTCCTGGCATCAACCGTTTACTGGGGTTACGCCGCCTGCACGCCTGGCTTGAACCGCAGGTTAACAAGAGCTTTAAAGCCGATATGCAGCGCTACAGCGAACTGTTCTGGCATACCACGCTAAGCGATGCACAGTATCAACGTCTGGTGGCAGTCTGATGAAAACATCTACCCTCGGTTTTCTGATGATTGCTGCGGTGGTGCTTTGCGCGAGCGTCGCTGCGGTATCGGGCGCGTACCGCCTGGATGCGCAACAGGTTGTGAATCTTATTACAGGTACTGATGACGTCCCGATGCAGGACAAAATCGTCTTCTGGCAAATCCGCCTGCCGCGCATTCTGGCTGCATTGCTGCTCGGCGCGGCGCTGGCAGGCGCAGGAACCACCTATCAGGGCATGTTCCGCAACCCGCTAGTCTCACCGGATATCCTCGGCGTGGCGGCGGGTGCCGGTTTAGGTGCCTGTACGGCAATCCTGTTTGGATTACCGATCCTGTTTATTCAACTGTATGCGTTCACGGGTGGTTTATTCGTGGTCGCCGGTGTCTGGTTGATTACCCGGCGAGTCAAGCGCCACGACCCGGTGTTAACGCTGGTGCTGGTCGGGATTGCGCTGGGCACGGTATGCGGCGCGGGAATTTCACTCATCAAAACGCTGGCCGACCCGTATACCCAACTTCCCTCCATCACTTTCTGGCTGCTCGGCGGTTTATCAACGATTACGCTGCACGATCTGTGGTTCTCGGCACCGCTGATCTTGGCAGGACTGGTCCCGCTATTGCTGCTGCGCTGGCGCATGAACCTGCTCACCCTTTCGGATGATGAAGCACGATCGCTTGGCATCAACGTCGCCCGACTACGTCTGGGACTGATCGTCTGCGCAACGTTAATCACCGCCTGCACCGTCGCCATCGCGGGCATCATCGGCTGGATTGGGCTGGTTGTGCCACATATCGGCCGACTCCTCAGTGGCAATAACCACCAGCAGTTGCTGCCGGTTTCCATGGGAGTCGGCGCCATTTTGCTGCTGCTCACCGATACCCTCGCCCGTACGCTGAGCAGCACGGAAATTCCGCTGGGGATCCTGACTGCATTTATTGGCGCACCGTTCTTTTTGCTGCTTTTGCTGCGAGGAAATCGACCATGACGCTATTAATCGTGCGCCAGGCGTCGCTGGGATACCACAGTCAACAGCCCGTGCTACGCGATGTCTCCTTTCAGGTTCCGCCCGGCTCCGTCTGTTGTCTGCTTGGTGCCAACGGTAGCGGAAAAACCACCCTGATGCGCACCATTCTCGGCGTTCTTTCGCCGCTTCACGGTGACATTTTGCTTGATGGCATCGCCATAAATCATCTCAACGATCGGCAACGCGCCGCCACTATTGCCTGGGTCCCTCAGGCGCATGACGGCGCATTTGCCTTTAGCGCACTGGACATGGTGATGATGGGATTGGCCCCGCAACTGGCGGCATTTGCGGTTCCCGGGGCTAAAGAACACGAAATTGCTCATCAACAACTGGCGATGCTGGGGATCTCTCACCTGGCGCCCCGGCGCTGGAACACTCTGAGCGGCGGAGAGCGCCAACTGGTATTGATTGCCCGCGCTCTGGCGCAACGTCCGCGCCTTTTGTTGCTGGATGAACCCGCTTCCAGCCTGGATTTTGGGCATCAGATCCGTCTGCTCGACACGCTGGTGACGCTGAAAAATTCGGGTATGGCCCTGCTGATGTCTACGCATCATCCGTTGCACGCCCGGGCAATCGCCGACAGCGTGGTACGCGTTGAACCGAACGGTGAGGTGTCGCAGGGGCTTCCTGAACACCAGCTCGCCACCGATCGCCTGGCTGCACTGTATCACGTTACACCGTCACAAATTGCCCACCACCTCTTTGGCTCTCACAATTAAGGAATAAGAATGCTCATTGACGACATTGATTTTGCCGATCTTTACCGTAAACAGTTACAACTGGCGAACAGAACCGAGAAAAAGCCGGAGCACTGGGATAAACGTGCGGAAAAAATGGCGGAGAATTGCGCCTCATTAACCGACAGCTATTTGCTACAGCTGTTGGGGAAAATCGACCTGCAAGGAGCGGAGTCACTATTTGATATGGGCTGCGGTCCCGGTACGGTCTCGCTGGCGCTGGCTAAAAAGATACCAATAATTTACGGCGTAGATTACAGCCAGGGAATGCTGAGCGTTGCTGCCCGCCGCGCTGTGCAAATGAACGCCCGTCACGTACAGTGGGTGCAGCGGGCCTGGGAAGAACACTGGGATGATTTACCCCAGTGCGATATCGCCGTCGCCTCGCGCTCTACGCTGGTTGCCGATATGCGCCAGGCAATGACCAAACTGAATAATCAGGCCCGGCTGCGGGTTTACACCACCCATCTCGTCAGTTCATCTTTCGTTTCCCCCTCCATTCAACGTGCGCTGGGCCGCGAGGTGATTGAGCTTCCCAACTATATCTATGCGCTTAATGTCCTGTATCAGATGGGGATCCACGCGCACGTCGATTTTATCCGCGGCCCCAACTGTCAGCAGGACAACAGTACCTGGACGCGCTTTCTGGAAAACGTGCGCTGGAGTATGGGCGAACTAAGCGCCGACGAGCTCGAACGTCTGGAAACCTGGTATCAGCAGCAGGATCCACGCGCGATTGCCCCCGCCAGCCGTGACTGGGCGCTTATCTGGTGGGACAGTGTGCCGCGGGAGGCGCTGCGATGATCTACTTTTCGCAGGCGCAAACCGACGCGCTGCTGCTGGAAGATATTCAGGGCGGCGATCTGACTACCCGCGCGTTGGGAATTGGCGCACAGCCCGGCGTTATGGAGTTTTACCATCGCCAGGGTGGGTGCGTTAGCGGCACCGCTGTTGCCAGACAAATGCTGACATCATTGGGCATAACCGTCAGCGATATTATGGCCGATGGCGAACGAGCGAGCGCGGGACAGAGAATAATTTGTGCGCACGGAAATGCGGCGGCACTACATCAGGGCTGGAAAGCGGTACAAAACGTTCTGGAGTGGAGCTGCGGAGTTTCGGGCTATCTTGAGAGCATGTTGAGCCAACTGCGCCAACGCTATCCTGATGGGCAGATTGCCTGCACCCGCAAAGCCATTCCCGGCACGCGTTCGTTGGCGACTCAGGCAATACTCGCTGCCGGGGGCATTATTCATCGCGGAGGATGCGCCGAAACGGTGCTGCTGTTCGCTAATCACCGCCGTTTTCTTACCAACCCAAACGACTGGACAAACGCGGTTGCGCGCTTACGCAGCCATGCGCCAGAAAAAAAGATCGTCGTCGAAGCGGATACGCCAGATGAAGCATTAGCCGCGCTACGCGCCGCGCCCGATGTTCTGCAACTCGACAAATTCACCCCTGAGCAGGCGACAGACATTGCCCGTCAGGCACCTTCACTGGCCCCTCATTGCACGCTGGCGCTGACTGGCGGCATTACCCTCGCCTCGCTGGCGAGTTATCTCGACTGTGGCATCAGGCTCTTTATCACTTCCGCACCTTATTACGCTCCACCTGCGGATATCAAAGTTAGCCTGAGCCCGGACGCACGTGGCATATAACATTAAAAAATGGACTAACAATAATGAATTTCAACAAAAGTTGTCTTTACACAGCCCTGTCGTTTGCTTTCGCGCACAGTGCTTTTGCTGGGCAAGAAAGCGAAACCATGACCGTCTGGTCAAGCCCGGCCTCTGCGGCAACCACTACGGTTCTCGGCCAGGAAACGATCCAACAGTTGGATAAACAAAACGTGGCGCAGGCGCTAAGCGTCGTCCCCGGCGTGGTGCTGCAAAAGTCGGGCAACCGCAATGAGCAGCAGGTGAAAGTACGCGGTTTTGACAGCCGTCAGGTTCCCGTCTTTTTTGACGGTGTGCCGGTGTACATCCCCTATGACGGCAACCTCGATTTAGGCCGTTTTCTGACATCCGATATCGCTTCAGTTGAAGTTTCCAAAGGCTACTCATCTCTGCTACAAGGGCCTAACCAGATGGGCGGTGCCATTAATATCACCACCAAAAAGCCCACCAAACCAATTGAAGGCAGCATCGGTTATCGCCAGGGCTGGAGTCGTAGCAAAGACAACGCTCACGATATGCACGCTTCATTTGGCGCCAGTAACGATCTGGGTTACATTCAGCTCAGCGGCAGCCAGTTGAAGCAGGATTTCCTTGGCTTACCGCACGGCGTGGACAATCCGGTTGCGGGTAGTCACGGCAAGATTGCCAACTCGTCCGCCGATGATAAACGCGGCATCGTGAAGCTGGGCTTTACCCCTCGCGGCGATGATGAATATGTCCTGACCTATATTAATCAGGACGGTGAAAAAGATAACCCACCATATGCCGGAACCAGCAGTCAGAAATCACGCTACTGGCAATGGCCACAGTACGATAAAGAGAGCTATTACTATCAGGGCACCACCCATCTGGGCGATCGTTTCACTCTGAAAAGCCGTCTGTATCGCGATACCTTTGAAAATACGTTGATGATGTACAACTCGCTTGCCGATCTGAAAAACAAAAAAGGCAACTACAGTCATTATTCAGACTATAGCGATGGAGCTGGCCTGCAGCTCGCTGCGGATATGCGTGAAAACGACCTGCTCTCTTTCGCCGTAAACTGGAAGGATGATGTTCACCGCGAGAAAGGCGCACCGAATGCGGCTTACGACCGTTACGAAGACCGCACCTGGTCTGTTGCCAGTGAATATCAGTGGGCGGCGGCGGATAATGTCGATGTAGTGGCGGGAATAAGCTATGACTGGCGCGACAGTCTGGAAGGCATGAAGCACGAAAAAAATGGTAGCGTCACCCACTATGATGACAACAATCAGTCGGCCTTCAACTGGCAGATGATGACCAAATATCACTTCGAAAATGCAGACACATTAGCGCTGTCCTATTCTGACAGAACGCGTTTCCCTACGTTGAAAGAACGCTACACGACCTCAAAACCGGCCTATAACCAGGTGGCGCTGGTCAATCCGCAGCTTAAACCTGAACGCGCCCGCAGCGTGGATCTGACCTGGAATGGGTCACTTAGTCAGAACTGGGGATTCGAAGCCAGCGTGTATTACAACCGCATCAGCGACGCCATCCTTTCACACAATATTGATGCCGACACCATTCAGAATCAGAACAGCGGCCGGGTGGATTACACCGGTCTGGATGCAGGCGTTAAAGGTAAAGTCTTTGATATACTGGATGTCGGTCTGAGCTACGGCCTTATTCATGCAGACGTCAAACGCAGCGACATCGGCAAGATTACCGACCTGCCAACGCAAACCCTGACTGCCTGGATGACGCTGAAGCCATGGGATCCGCTCAGTATTACGCTGTCAGAAGAGGCCCGTTCGTCGAGCTATAGCAATAGCGACGGCTCACAGAAAGCCGCTGGTTTCGCCATTACCCATTTACGCGCTGACTACGCCATCGGTCACGGATTCAGCGTTAACGCGTCGGTCAATAACCTGTTCGATACGCAGTACGTTTATAGTGAAGGATTTATTGAAGAAGGCCGTAATTACTGGGCGGGGATTGAGTATCAGTTCTGACTTAGCAATACAGAGAAACGGCCCCCGCGGGGGCCGTTCGATTAATCTCGCCGCACCAGTCGGAAGACACCCAGCACAACAATCGCGCCGACCACGGCCACCAGGAAGCTGTGGAGATTAAACCCGCTGACATCGCCGCCGATACCAAACATCGTTGCCAGCCATCCACCGACCACAGCACCGACAACACCGAGAATACAGGTCAGGATAAATCCACCGCCATCGCGCCCCGGCATAATCAGTTTGGCGATAACCCCCGCAATCAGACCAAAAATAATCCAGGCAATAATTCCCATTTTCAGGCCCTCTTTCCAGTGAACGCACGCGCAAGACATTCTTGCGCCAGCCTTTAAAGTATAGGCAAACCATCGCTATATGCTGTTTTCACGCAGACTTAATTCATTGGCGTTGGTAAAAAATTTCATCCATTTGTATTAAGTTCCGTTGATTGATGCCGATAATCCAACGACAAACCAGGCATCCGGGAGTCATTAGGTGTGAGTAACTACAATGAGCAGTTCCTGAAGCAAAATCCGTTAGCGGTGTTAGGTGTACTTCGGGACTTAAAATCGCAGCAGGTTCCACTGCGTATCTCCTGGTCGGGCGGCCAGTTCATCAGCAAAGTTCTGGCCGTCAGCCCGGACGAGCTGGTCATGGATTTTGGTAGCCAGGAATATGAAAACCAGGCCGTACAGCGGGCCAGTCAGATCTCGATTATCGCCGAAACGCAGGGAGCCAAAGTAGAATTCACCCTGCCACAGTTAAAAAAAGGTGAGTATCAGCAACTGCCAGCGTTTATTTCATCCTTGCCGCCTTCCCTATGGTTTGTTCAGCGTCGGGAATATTTCCGCATCGGCGCTCCGCTGCATCCTCCCTATCGCTGCACGGCAAAAATGCCGGACAACAGCACGCTGTGCTTTCGCTTATTCGATTTGTCGCTTGGCGGTATGGGCGGGCTGTTAGAAACGGCAAAACCAGAAGGACTGGTAGAAGGTATACGCTTCGCGCAGGTTGAACTGAACATGGAACAATGGGGGGTGTATCACGTTGACGCCCAGCTTATTTCCATTAGCGAACGCAAAGTTATCGACAGTAAAAACGAAACCATTACCACTCCCCGCCTGAGCTTTCGTTTTCTCAACGTCGGCCCGGCGGTGGAGCGGAACTTACAGCGGATTATTTTTTCCCTTGAGCGCGAGGCCCGGGAAAAGTCGAACAAAGTGCGCGATTAACATCACCTGAATTACATTACATCCAGCGCTTGCTGAAGCTTCCAGATATAGCGCGGAGCTTGCGGCGCCGGATGATTGTCCGCAACATGTTCAATAAATTCATCCGGGCTGAGATCGTTGATCTTATTGATGGCTTTCTTCCTGTCGGAAGAGAACGTTCGCAGCAATGCTCCCGCTCCGTTAGCGTACGATACTACCAGCGCATACTGCATCACCTGTGGATCCTCAATCCCTGCCAGCGGCCCGGTCTCCAGAATGCTCAGGTATGCGGCCCCCATGGAGATATTGCGTTCGGGGTTTTTCAACTCGCTGGTCGACGGCTCTCCGCTCCATCCCATGCGACGATAAACATCGCGGCCTGAAGTCGAGGCTTTTAACTGCATCAGACCAATCGCATTAGACTTACTGACCGCATTCGGATTACCGCCTGATTCAATGGCAATAATAGCGGTAATCAATTGTGGACTGACACCCCAGGCCGCACCGGCTTTTTCACTAATCGGCATCCATTGCATTGCGCGTTTAACCGGAACTTCAGCATTCCACGGCGGGTTTTTGTAATCATGTTTTGAACTACAGCCCGCAAGTAATACAACCAAAAAAGCAAACCATCTCAATTTCACGTCATCTATCCTTATAGCCGGAACCTGTCGCTGAGGTGACAACGACATACCTACGCGGCATGATATACATTTGGTTTTAGTTGTAGCAAGGAAATGCCATGTCCCGGTTTCACTTAATTGCCCCGTCGGGCTACTGTATCAATCAGCAGGCTGCGTTACGTGGGCTTGCACGTCTTACTGAGGCCGGTCATCAGGTCGACAATTCAGCGGTCATTGCGCGCCGCTGCCAGCGTTTTGCGGGTACAGAGGCAGAAAGGCTTGCTGATGTGAACTCGCTCGTTAATCTGAAAACCCCCGATACCATTGTGATGGCGGTACGTGGCGGCTATGGCGCGAGCCGTTTACTGGAAGATATTGACTGGCAAGGGCTGGCAGCCCGCCAGCAACAAGATCCGCTGCTGCTGTGCGGGCACAGCGATTTTACGGCGATCCAGTGTGGTCTACTGGCTCAAGGGAATGTGATTAGCTTCAGCGGCCCGATGCTGGCGGCCAACTTCGGTGCCGAGGAGATAAACGCATTCACCGAGCACCATTTCTGGCAAGCATTGCGTAATGCCCAATTCACCCTCGAATGGCAGGGTGACGGTCCGCAGTGC
The DNA here is from genome assembly GCF_000398825.1 of Citrobacter sp. KTE30. Taxonomy (NCBI): domain Bacteria; kingdom Pseudomonadati; phylum Pseudomonadota; class Gammaproteobacteria; order Enterobacterales; family Enterobacteriaceae; genus Citrobacter; species Citrobacter sp. KTE30. Next base: position 2,471,745 of record NZ_KB976055.1, read on the forward strand.
GCGACTGAAGGTACACTGTGGGGCGGAAATCTGGCGATGATCATTTCGCTGATGGGTACACCGTGGATGCCGGCCATCAAAAACGGCATTTTGGTGCTGGAAGACATTAACGAGCATCCATTCCGTGTCGAGCGCATGCTGCTGCAACTGTACCACGCGGGAATACTGGCCCAGCAAAACGCCATTATCCTCGGCAGTTTTAGCGGCAGCGCGCCGAATGATTACGACGCTGGTTACCATCTTGATTCAGTTTGTGATTTTCTGCGCGCCAGGCTGTCCGTTCCGTTGATCGGCGGCCTCGATTTTGGCCATGAACAACGCACCGTCACCCTGCCGCTGGGAGCCAGAGCGGTGCTGAAAAACGATAAAAACAGCACTCAGCTCACCTTAAGTGGGCATCCGGTACTAAAATCGTAAAAAAAGCAGTTAATGGGGCTAAGTAAAACGCTGTTTCTGTCGTTATTATGGTAGGGTTTATTAATACGAAACAGCGTAATTCAGGAGTAACCGAACGTTGGATGCCGCAGCAATTATTAGCCTTTTTATTTTGGGTTCCGTTCTCGTCACCTGCAGTATCTTACTCAGTTCATTCTCATCACGTCTCGGTATCCCAATTCTGGTGATATTTCTCGCTATCGGTATGTTAGCGGGTGTGGATGGTATTGGCGGCATACCTTTCGATAACTATCCTTTCGCCTACATGGTGAGTAACCTGGCACTGGCGGTTATCCTACTCGACGGCGGCATGCGCACTCAGGCCAGCTCTTTTCGCGTTGCGTTAGGCCCGGCGCTATCGTTGGCGACGGTCGGTGTGCTGATTACTTCCGGACTCACTGGCATGATGGCCGCGTGGCTGTTTCATCTGGATCTTATCGAAGGGCTGCTGATTGGCGCGATTGTTGGTTCAACTGACGCCGCGGCGGTCTTTTCCCTGCTTGGCGGTAAGGGACTTAACGAACGCGTTGGCTCTACGCTGGAAATTGAATCCGGTAGTAATGACCCGATGGCCGTGTTTTTGACCATCACACTCATCGCCATGATCCAAAATCACGAGACCGGATTAAGCTGGATGTTCGCGGTACACATTATCCAGCAGTTTGGCTTAGGAATCGCTATCGGTCTTGGCGGTGGATATATGCTCCAGCAGATGATTAACCGCATTTCTCTGCCTGCCGGACTGTATCCACTCTTGGCGTTAAGCGGTGGGATCCTGATTTTTGCCCTGACCACTGCGCTGGAAGGCAGCGGTATTCTGGCGGTTTATCTGTGTGGTTTCCTGCTGGGTAATCGCCCCATCCGCAACCGATTTGGTATTCTGCAAAACTTCGACGGTCTGGCCTGGCTGGCGCAAATCGCCATGTTCCTGGTGCTTGGACTGCTGGTTACGCCGTCCGACCTGCTGCCTATCGCAATCCCTGCGCTGATTTTGTCTGCGTGGATGATATTCATTGCCCGCCCGCTTTCGGTCTTCGCCGGACTGCTGCCGTTTCGTGGCTTTAATCTGCGCGAGCGTATTTTCATCAGTTGGGTGGGTTTGCGCGGCGCGGTGCCGATCATCCTCGCCGTCTTCCCAATGATGGCGGGACTGGAGAACGCGCGCCTGTTCTTTAACGTCGCCTTCTTCGTGGTACTGATCTCGTTGCTGTTTCAGGGAACGTCACTTTCGTGGGCCGCGAAAAAAGCCAAAGTGGTGGTCCCTCCCGTCGGCTGGCCCGTTTCGCGCATTGGTCTCGATATTCACCCAGATAACCCGTGGGAGCAGTTTGTTTATCAGCTCAGCGCAGATAAGTGGTGTGTGGGTGCCGCGCTGCGCGACCTGCATATGCCGGAAGAAACGCGAATAGCCGCCCTGTTTCGTGACAACGTGCTGTTTCACCCCTCCGGCAGCACGCGTCTGCGCGAAGGCGACGTATTGTGTGTTATTGGTCGCGAGCGCGATCTCCCCGCTCTCGGCAAGCTATTCAGCCAGTCACCACCAGTGTCGTTAGACCAGCGCTTCTTCGGTGATTTTATTCTGGAAGCCAGCGCGAAATATGCCGATGTGGCGCTGATTTATGGCCTGGATGATGGCACAGAGTATCGTGATAAGCAGCAAACGCTGGGTGAAATTGTCCAGCATCTGCTTGGTGCCGCGCCGGTCGTCGGTGACCAGGTGGAATTCGCTGGCATGATCTGGACGGTGGCCGAGAAGGAAGATAATGCAGTGCTGAAGGTCGGTGTTCGCGTTGCTGAAGACGAGGATGAGTAAAGCGGATGATGTTTGCCGGGTAGCGGCAGCGCCTTACCCGGCCTGTAAAATGCGCTGAATCTACAGGCCCGATCAGCGCAGCGCCATCAGGCAACCCCATAAATGTTACACCGTCACAACCGGTACGCGCAGCGCCAAAGAACACATCAACTCGTAGCCCACCGTTCCTGCTGAGGTAGCTACATCGTCAATTTTAATCTCTTTGCCCCACAGCTCTACCGGTGTCCCGATCCCTGCCTGCGGGCACGGTGTCAGATCTACCGCCAGCATATCCATTGAGACTGTCCCCACCGTCCCGGTACGTACACCGTCCACCAGCACAGGCGTTCCGCTTGGCGCATGGCGCGGATAACCGTCTGCATAGCCGGTCGCCACTATTCCAATGCGCTGCTCGCCGCTGGCGGTGTAACGGCCACCGTAACCCACCCGATCGCCAGCTTTCAGCGTTTGTATGCCGATTATCTCGCTGCTCAGAGTCATCACTGGCTTCAGGCCGGTGTTGGCGATGTCCCGCCATTGTCCCGAAGGCGACGCGCCATACAAAATAATGCCCGGACGAACCCAGTCATAATGCGCTTCAGGGTGCCACAGCGTGGCGGCCGAATTCGACAGTGACCGTCTGCACTCCAGTCCTTCTGTTGCCAGCGCAATACGCGCCATTGCTTCCTGGATACCTTCCGGGTGCTCTGCATCTGCAAAATGCGACATCAGCGTCATTTCGCCGACGTTGGGCATCGCCCGCAGCTGTTGCCAGACCGTTGGAACTCTTTCCGGTAAAAACCCAAGCCGGTTCATACCGCTGTTCACCTTCAGGTAAACATCGAGCGGTGCTTTGAGGCGGGCATTCTGCAATGCTTTTAGCTGCCAGTTACTGTGTACACAGGTGGTCAGTCGATAATTGTCATATACCGTCAGGTCTTCAGCGTGGAAAAAACCCTCCAGCATGAGTATCGGGCCTTTCCATCCGCGCTCGCGCAGGGTTATCGCCTCTTCAAGATTGAGCATGGCAAAACCATCGGTTGTGCCCAGCGCATTCCAGACGCGTTCAATGCCGTGTCCATATGCATTGGCTTTCACCACCGACCAGACGCGAGCGTCCGGCGCTGCCTGGCGGGTAATGGTCAGATTTTGTTTCAACGCCTGCAGGTCAATGCTGGCCAGTATCGGGCGGGTCATCTCACGTCCTTATCAGTTATGTGCGCCATGTAAATGTCGTGGACGAGAGGGGGTAAACCCCGGACTGTAACGCGCCACGCTCAGATCGTCATAAGGTATGGCTGGCGTACGGCCAGAAAGGATATCGCTCAGCAACTGACCGGAACCGCAGGCCATGGTCCAGCCCAGCGTGCCGTGGCCGGTATTGAGCAGCAGATTCTTAAAGCGGGTGCGCCCCACCACCGGCGTACCGTCCGGCGTCATCGGACGCAGTCCGGTCCAGAAGGTTGCCTGCTCCACATGACCACCGCGCGGGAAGAGATCGCGTACGACCATTTCCAGCGTTTCACGACGAGGTTGTAGCAGCTCTGTATTAAAACCGACAATCTCCGCCATGCCGCCAACCCGAATACGATTGTCAAAGCGGGTAATAGCGATTTTGTAGGTTTCATCAAGGATAGTAGAAACCGGCGCGCCGTCGTCTTGCGCTACCGGAATAGTCAACGAATAGCCTTTGAGCGGATAAACCGGGATATCAACGATCTCTTTCAGCATCGCCGTGGAGTACGACCCAAACGCCATCACATAGGCATCGGCTTTGATAATCTCTTCGCCGCACTGGACGCCATAAATCTGCTCACCATCGCTCAGCAGCTTATCGACCGGGGTGTTAAAGCGAAACTTAACGCCCGCCTGCTCCGCCATCTGCGCCAGACGCTGGGTAAACAACTGGCAGTCGCCGGTTTCATCATTCGGTAAACGCAGACCGCCGGTCAGTTTGTGCGCCACTTCTGCCAGTGCCGGTTCGACTTCCGCCAGACGATTTGCTTCCAGGAGCTGATATGGCACGCCAGCGTCTTCGAGCACGGCGATGTCGCGAGTGGCGTTCTCATACTGTTGAGCGGTACGGAACAATTGCAGGGTTCCGCCCTGACGTCCTTCATACTCAATACCAGTAGAGGCGCGCAGCGCTTTCAGACAATCACGGCTGTATTCCGCCAGTCGCACCATGCGTCCTTTATTTTCCATGTAGTGGCTGGTGTCGCAGTTGCGCAGCATCTGCCACATCCATTTCAACTGGAACTGGGTTCCGTCAAGACGAACGGCCAGCGGAGCGTGGCGCTGAAACATCCATTTGATTGCTTTAAGCGGTACGCCTGGTGCCGCCCATGGTGCCGCATAACCTGGAGATATTTGCCCCGCGTTCGCCGCACTGGTTTCCAGTGCCGGACCGGGCTCACGATCAATGACGGTGACATCGTGTCCAGCCTGACTTAAGTACCAGGCGCTGGTCACGCCAACGACACCACTTCCCAGTATGACAACTCGCATAGCCACTCCGTTAACAGTAAAAGAACAATCATCTAATTACATCTTGATAACTCAGTTGAAAATATTATTCAACATATGGCTTTTTTATGGTGACTTATCTCACATATAGCGGTGATGGCGGGGAACTCTCTGCTTTGGCATCTCCTGCTGTGCGTTATTTTTATCCAGCATAAAATTTTGCGACAATGCCGTTTTTCAACGCCTCGCTAACGAGAAATCGCAAAGAAAAAATTTCTGCCGCAGCACGTTTTTTAACACCATGATCTATGCTTGAAATGAGGTACTCCAGACAGAGAGTGCCGCCAACAATGAGGGTGCGCGAATGGCTACGATTGATTCCATGAACAAGGACAGCACACGGTTAAGCGATGGACCCGACTGGACGTTTGATCTGCTGGATGTCTATCTGGCAGAGATAGACCGCGTGGCGAAACTCTACAGACTGGATACCTACCCGCACCAAATCGAGGTGATCACCTCCGAACAGATGATGGACGCTTACTCCAGCGTCGGGATGCCGATCAACTATCCTCACTGGTCGTTTGGTAAAAAGTTTATTGAAACCGAGCGCTTGTATAAGCATGGTCAGCAGGGACTGGCCTATGAGATTGTTATCAACTCCAATCCGTGTATCGCGTATCTGATGGAGGAGAACACCATCACCATGCAGGCGCTGGTGATGGCGCATGCCTGCTACGGACACAACTCCTTCTTCAAAAACAACTACCTGTTTCGTAGCTGGACGGATGCCAGTTCCATCGTCGATTACCTAATCTTCGCACGAAACTATATAACCCAGTGTGAAGAACGCTACGGGGTGGATGAAGTCGAAAAGCTCCTCGACTCCTGCCATGCGCTGATGAACTACGGCGTTGACCGTTACAAACGCCCGCAAAAAATCTCCCTACAGGAAGAGAAAGCCCGGCAGAAAAGTCGTGAAGAGTATCTGCAAAGTCAGGTCAATATGTTGTGGCGCACGCTGCCGAAGAAAGAGGAAGAGAAAAGCGTGGCGGAAGCCCGGCGTTATCCCTCTGAGCCACAGGAAAACCTGCTGTACTTCATGGAGAAGAACGCCCCGCTGCTGGAGTCCTGGCAACGTGAAGTGCTACGCATTGTACGCAAGGTCAGCCAGTATTTTTATCCGCAGAAACAGACGCAGGTGATGAACGAGGGCTGGGCCACTTTCTGGCATTACACCATCCTGAACCACCTTTATGATGAAGGTAAAGTCACCGAACGGTTTATGCTGGAGTTTCTGCATAGCCATACCAATGTGGTATTTCAGCCACCCTACAACAGCCCGTGGTATAGCGGGATAAACCCTTATGCCCTGGGGTTTGCCATGTTCCAGGATATCAAACGTATTTGTCAGTCGCCGACCGAGGAGGACAAATACTGGTTCCCGGATATAGCGGGTTCCGACTGGCTGGAAACCCTGCATTTCGCGATGCGCGATTTCAAAGATGAGAGTTTTATCAGCCAGTTCCTGTCACCGAAGGTAATGCGCGATTTCCGCCTGTTCACCGTGCTGGATGACGATCGTCACAACTATCTGGAGATTTCTGCGATTCATAACGAGGAAGGATATCGTGAGATCCGCAACAGGTTGTCGTCGCAATACAACCTGAGCAACCTGGAGCCGAATATTCAAATCTGGAATGTCGATCTGCGTGGCGACCGTTCGCTCACCTTGCGCTATATTCCGCATAACCGCGCACCGTTGGATAAAGGACGCAAAGAAGTGCTCAAGCATGTACACCGGCTTTGGGGTTTTGATGTGATGCTGGAGCAGCAGAATGAAGATGGCAGCGTGGAGCTGTTGGAGCGTTGTCCGCCAAGGATGAACGGTCTGTAAATCTTATTGCCGGAGGCGGTGTAAACACCTTATCCGGCCTACGAAGTGCATGCTTGTAGGCCGGATAAGACGCTTTGGCGTCGCCATCCGGCTTTGAGCGATTAACGGCCTTGAATCGCCAAATCGCCCGGCAGATTTTTCTGCATACGATGCCAAATCTCGCCACTGTCGTGACCGTAGCGGCGCACCGTTTCATACACCTGCTCATGAGCACCCTGCTCGCAGAGTTCTGACAGCTTGTGGTAGAAGCTCAGCGCCAGCGCGCGCGCTTCCGGGTTGGCAAAATAATGGCGACCAATGCGGGTATATAATCCTTTCATACCGTTAAGGATCAAACCGTAAATCGGATTGCCGGAGGCAAATGCCAGACCGCGAAAAATGTTATAGTCCAGATCGGCAAATGCGTCAGCGTGGTCAGCCACCTGATTTGCCGTCGCCAGAACCTCCTGTGCTTTATCAGGATGCTGGCGAAACGCAGTACGAACAAAGATCGTCGAAATATTGGTACGCACAGACAGCAGATTATCAATCAGCTGCGGGACACTCTCGTGATCGAGGCGCGCCAGCGTTTCAAGAATATTCAGCCCGGAGGTTTCCCAGAAGTTATTTACCTTCGTCGGTTTGCCGTGTTGAATGGTCAACCAGCCATCTCGCGCCAGACGCTGCAATACTTCGCGTAGCGTGGTACGTGTCACCCCAATAAGTTCGGAGAGTTCACGTTCAGCGGGCAAAATAGTGCCAGGTGGGAAGCGGTTATTCCAGATACTTTCAATGATGTACTCTTCCGCGAACCCAGCCGGGCTTTGCGCCTTAATGACCATAGTAAAAATTCCATTACACAGCAAAACATAGTTACACACATCATACCAGATGGGTATCTTAGCTGATAGCTGACGCAATGAAGAAAAAGTGGATCAAGGCTTCATTTTCCAAATAACGCTACAGTACAGCCAACCTTGCCAGTCTTGTGAATAGCTTGCCTGTACTCCCTCCTCCCGCTAAGCTTTGCGGTCAAACATAAAAATATGATTTCATTTTTAAAGGTAGGGAAATCACCATGGAGCTATCATGGGGCCGCGCGATGTGGCGCAATTTTTTAGGTCAATCACCAGACTGGTACAAACTTGCACTGCTTGTCTTCTTAGTCGTTAACCCGATTATTTTTTTCATCAACCCCTTTATCGCCGGCTGGTTGCTGGTGGCCGAGTTCATTTTCACGCTGGCGATGGCGTTAAAATGCTACCCACTGCTGCCTGGCGGGCTGTTGGCTATCGAAGCTGTCATTATTGGTATGACCAGCGCAACGCATGTTCGTGAAGAGGTTGCCGCAAACCTTGAGGTGTTATTGCTGCTGATGTTTATGGTGGCAGGCATCTACTTTATGAAGCAGTTGCTACTGTTTATTTTCACGCGTCTGCTACTCACTATTCGCTCCAAAACGCTGCTGTCGCTGGCATTTTGTGTTGCGGCCGCTTTCCTCTCGGCGTTCCTTGATGCGCTGACCGTCGTGGCCGTGGTAATCAGCGTTGCGGTCGGTTTTTATGGCATCTACCATCGCGTTGCCTCTTCCCGCGCGGAAGACAACAACATGCTCGATGACAGCCATATCGATCAGCACAATAAGGTCGTTCTTGAGCAGTTCCGTGGTTTTCTGCGTAGCCTGATGATGCACGCGGGTGTCGGTACGGCGTTAGGCGGCGTGATGACCATGGTGGGCGAGCCACAAAACCTGATTATCGCCAAAGCGGCTGGCTGGCATTTTGGCGACTTCTTCCTGCGCATGTCGCCGGTTACCGTCCCGGTACTGATTTGCGGTCTGTTAACCTGTGTACTGGTCGAGAAATTGCGCTGGTTTGGCTATGGCGAAACGCTGCCGGAGACCGTCCGTGATGTCCTGCAACAGTTTGACGATCAGAGCCGCCAGCAACGTACCCGCCAGGACAAAATCAAACTGATTGTCCAGGCTATTATTGGCGTCTGGCTGGTAGTTGCGTTGGCCCTGCATCTGGCAGAAGTCGGATTGATCGGTTTGTCGGTCATCATTCTGGCAACCTCCTTGACGGGAGTCACCGACGAACATGCGATAGGTAAAGCCTTTACCGAGTCGCTGCCCTTCACCGCCCTGCTGACCGTGTTCTTCTCTGTTGTTGCGGTGATTATCGATCAACAGCTCTTTTCGCCGATCATTCAGTTTGTATTGCAATCCTCCGAACATGCCCAACTGACGCTGTTCTACCTCTTCAATGGCCTGCTGTCTTCTATTTCTGATAACGTATTTGTCGGCACCATTTACATTAACGAGGCCAAAGCCGCGCTGGAACAGGGGACCATCAGCCTCAATCAGTATGAGCTGTTAGCGGTGGCGATCAATACCGGGACCAACCTGCCTTCGGTGGCAACTCCGAACGGCCAGGCTGCATTCCTGTTCCTGCTGACCTCTGCACTGGCGCCGTTAATTCGCCTCTCGTATGGTCGCATGGTGTGGATGGCTCTGCCTTATACTCTCGTCCTGACGCTCGTCGGTCTGCTTTGCGTCGAGTTCACGCTTGTCCCGGTGACCGAGTGGATGACCCAAACGGGCTGGTTAGCTACACTTTCATAACAATTAACCGGGCAAATCACTGCCCGGTTTGACTTTTTGCATGATAATTATCCGATTACGCAAATTTTCAATTCCCGCTAGTGGCGCATAAAGTGAATTGGTTTAAACTGCGGTCTCTACGCATGTTGCAGGGAAATGATTATGTTGCGATTTTTAAACCAGTGCTCCCGAGGTCGTGGGGCATGGTTATTGTTGGCGTTAACCGCCTTTGCGCTGGAGCTCGTTGCGCTGTGGTTCCAGCACGTCATGCTGCTAAAACCTTGCGTGTTGTGTATTTACGAACGTAGCGCATTATTTGGCGTGATGGGTGCAGGGCTGGTGGGTGCTATTGCACCAAAAACACCGCTGCGCTATGTGGCGATGATAATCTGGATTTACAGTGCCTGGCGCGGACTTCAGTTAGCATATGAGCACACCATGATTCAGCTGCACCCGTCCCCGTTTATGACCTGTGATTTTGCCGCTCGCTTCCCAAGCTGGCTGCCACTGGACAAATGGCTGCCGCAGGTGTTTTTAGCGTCCGGTGACTGTGCTGAGCGTCAGTGGTCTTTTTTAACCCTGGAAATGCCGCAGTGGCTGTTGGGGATCTTCGCCGCCTACCTGGTAGTCGCCGTGCTGGTGGTGATAGCACAGCCGTTCAAACCGAAAAAACGTGACCTCTTCGGTCGCTAACAGAGACGCTCCTTCGGGAGCGTTTTTTTTGGCTTAAATTCATTGCCTGCTGGCATCTATAAGATGTACATTAAATACATCTTATAGATGCCACACCAAGGAGATGTCTTATGTCCCATTTACGCATCCCGGCAAACTGGAAAGTTAAACGCTCTACTCCCTTCTTTACCAAAGACAATGTCCCCGCAGCACTTCTTTCTCACCATAACACTGCAGCAGGCGTTTTTGGCCAGCTTTGTGTGATGGAAGGTACGGTAACGTATTACGGTTTTGCCAATGAAGACGCAAAAGAGCCTGAAGTAAAAGTGGTGATTAATGCCGGTCAGTTCGCGACCAGCCCGCCGCAGTACTGGCATCGCGTTGAATTAAGCGACGACGCCCAATTCAACATCAATTTCTGGGTTGAAGATGACAACCATGGAGATGAGATGTATCAGGCGAAAAAGTCTTAAGCCCTTACGCCTGCTAATCGATGGGCGGCTTAGTCCGCCCATGAAGGTTTGTTCAAAATATGGTCCTGCCAGTCACACACTTCCGATTCTTTCACCGCAATATGACGTACTGAAATACGCTCGCCGTGCATTGCCGCTTTGGACCCCGTCAGCAGTGGATGCCACTCCGGCAGCCCTTTACCTTCCGCTAACAGACGATACGCACAGGTCATCGGCAGCCATTCAAAGGTAGGCAGATTATCGCGCGTCAGTTTGATACAGTCAGGCTCGTACTCGAATCGGCGTTCGTAATTACGGCATTGACAGGTTTTGATATTGAGCTGCTTACACGCGACGTTGGTAAAATAAATTTCGTCGGTGTCTTCATCCATCAGCTTATGCAGGCAGCATTGACCACACCCGTCACATAATGACTCCCACTCGGCATCGGTCATTTCATCCAGGGTTTTACTTTGCCAGAAAGGTATGTCGCTCATCAGGGTATCCGCTATTGCAATAAAGCTGCACCTTATAACCAGTCTGGCACGCTGATGCAAGTTTTGCCGCCCGAAAAGGCGGCAAGAAGAGATTACAGCACGCGTGTCGTCAGCGTTTGACCATGAAAACTGATGGCCAGCTCATCGCCGCTGTTTAACGGCCCAACACCCGCTGGCGTCCCCGTCAGCACAACATCGCCCGCTTTGAGAGTAAAGAAACGGCTCATATAGGCAATCAAAGGAACGATGTGATGGATCATATCCGCCGTGGAGCCGTGCTGGCGTGTTTCACCGTTGACCGTTAACCCCAGCATCGTATCCTGCGGATCGCCTTTAAACTCGGCCACCGGAATAAACCCCGACAGCGGACAAGAGTTATCAAAACCCTTCGCTTTTTCCCACGGCTGCCCCGCTTTCTTCATTTTGCCCTGAATATCACGCAGGGTCAGATCCAACGCGACGCCATAGCCCGCGATGGCTTTGCGCACATGTTCTTCCGTCGCCTGACGTAGGGTCGCGCCAATCAGTACCGCCAGCTCAACTTCATGGTGAACTGAACCCATATCAGATGGGATCACCAGCGGCTGGCGCAAATCGCACAGCGCAGTTTCCGGTTTGATAAACAACACCGGCTCTTCCGGAGGGGTTCCGCCCATCTCTTTAATGTGGTTGGCATAGTTACTCCCTACGCAAACCACCTTACTCACCGGATAATCCAGCAGAGCACCATGCCAGTTATGATGTTGATACATTATTTTCCCCTAACGTAGTTATCGATTTCAGGTACTGCATCGATGGGGCGTGCTTCTGCCGGATGCAGTTTAACGTTTAGCGTCTGGTGTATTTTGTTTCGCCGCAGCCAGATGCTGTTTAAGTAAATCTTCTGGCGGTGGTGGTATTTGTAAATAATAGCCCTGCTCGGTGAGTGCCTGTTTTACTTTTTCCAGATCGGCATTAACGAGCTTTTTACGGCCATCAAGCGGCAACATCATTGCCAGCGTCGGCTGACCAAATCCTTTCATCAGTTCTTCAGGAACTCGCGAGAAATCGTCTTTTTTTTCGACATATAAATAGGTCTGGTCACGTTTACTGCTTCGGTAGATCACACAAAACATATCTTTTACTCTGAATTCACGGAATGGTGGCTTGCCTCAATATAATACTGACTATAACATGCCTTATAGTCTTCGGAATATCACCCCGCGCTGGGGATGATAAATAGCAAATTGAGTAAGGCCAGGATGTCAAACACGCCAATCGAGCTTAAAGGCAGTAGCTTCACCTTATCAGTGGTTCACTTACATGAAGCAGAACCCGAGGTTATTCGTCAGGCGTTGGAAGACAAAATCGCGCAGGCACCTGCTTTTTTAAAACATGCTCCCGTCGTGGTTAACGTGAGTGGTCTTGAAAGCCCGGTAAACTGGTCAGCGTTGCAGAAAGTTGTCGCGTCTACTGGATTGCGCATTATCGGCGTTAGCGGATGCAAAGACGCCAGACTCAAGGCTGAAATCGACGAAATGGGTCTTCCTTTACTGACAGAAGGTAAAGAAAAAGCTATTCGTCCTGCGCCCGTGGAGGCCCCGGCTCACGTCGCTCCGCCGCAAAACGTTACTCCCATCACAAAAACACGATTAATAAATGTGCCGGTTCGTTCCGGTCAGCGCATTTATGCACCACAATGTGATCTGATTGTTACAAGCCACGTCAGTGCAGGCGCAGAGCTTATCGCTGATGGCAATATTCATGTTTATGGAATGATGAGAGGCCGGGCGTTGGCAGGCGCTAGCGGTGATCGGGAAGCGCAAATTTTTTGTACCCATCTGACGGCAGAACTGGTGTCTATCGCAGGTGTTTATTGGCTGAGTGATAAAATCCCAGCAGAATTTTATGGCAAAGCGGCACGTCTGCAATTAGCAGAGAACGCTTTGACAGTTCAACCGTTGAATTGATCCCTTTTTAACAAGGAATTTCTATGGCACGCATTATTGTTGTTACTTCGGGTAAAGGGGGCGTTGGCAAAACCACCTCCAGCGCGGCCATCGCTACAGGTTTGGCCCAGAAGGGAAAGAAAACTGTCGTTATTGATTTTGATATCGGCCTGCGTAACCTCGATCTGATTATGGGTTGTGAACGCCGCGTCGTTTATGACTTCGTCAACGTTATTCAGGGCGATGCGTCGTTAAATCAGGCGTTAATCAAAGATAAGCGTACCGAAAATCTCTTTATTCTTCCGGCCTCACAGACTCGCGATAAAGACGCGCTGACGCGTGAAGGCGTCGCGAAAGTTCTGGACGACCTGAAAACGATGGAATTTGACTTCATCGTCTGCGATTCCCCGGCGGGTATTGAAACCGGTGCGCTGATGGCCCTGTATTTTGCCGATGAAGCGATAATCACCACTAACCCGGAAGTTTCCTCTGTACGTGACTCTGACCGTATTCTGGGTATTCTGGCGTCGAAATCTCGTCGTGCGGAAAACGGTGAAGATCCGATTAAAGAGCATTTGTTGCTGACGCGCTACAACCCTGGCCGCGTAAATAAAGGTGACATGCTGAGCATGGAAGACGTACTGGAAATTCTGCGAATCAAGCTGGTTGGCGTGATTCCTGAAGATCAGTCAGTCCTGCGCGCGTCTAACCAGGGTGAGCCGGTTATTCTCGACATCAATGCTGATGCCGGTAAAGCCTATGCTGATACCGTAGACCGTCTGTTGGGAGAAGAACGTCCTTTCCGCTTCATTGAAGAAGAGAAGAAAGGTTTCCTCAAACGCCTGTTCGGAGGATAAGTTATGGCATTACTGGATTTTTTTCTCTCGCGGAAAAAGAGCACAGCGAACATCGCTAAAGAGCGACTGCAGATTATTGTTGCGGAACGCCGTCGTAGTGACGCCGAGCCACATTATTTACCGCAGTTGAGGAAAGATATTCTCGAGGTTATCTGCAAGTATGTACAAATTGATCCTGAAATGGTGACCGTACAGCTTGAGCAAAAAGACGGCGATATTTCTATCCTCGAACTTAACGTGACATTACCTGAAGCCGAAGAATCTAAATAACGGCTTTGCTCAGAGAGTCATCGTTACAAAAAAGGCAGATTATTCTGCCTTTTTTATTTTCTGTTTCTTGCCAGGCTGCTGCACTTTTATTCCAAAGTAAACTTTGGATAGTTTTCGGTAAAATAGCGGCGCAAATACTCGACCGTAATACGGATTTTTGCCGACGTCGCCAGTCGGGAAACATACACCGCCCAAATATTTGCTGGTTGATAATACTCGGGCAATATGTGTATCAGGTTTCCGCTGGCAATGTTGTCGCAAACGTCCCACCATGACCGCAGGGCTATTCCCTGCCCATCAAGGCACCACTGATTTACCACTTCGCCATGATTAGACGACAGAGGCCCCGTAACTTTAATCGAATTAGCGCCCTCTTTATTGCGCATTTGCCAGATACCAAACGGATGGTCGCGCTCTTTGATGACCAGACAAGGAAGAGTGGCAAGATCGTTGAGTTGCTTCGGCGTCCCATGCTGCGTCAAAAATTCCGGCGAGGCGCACAAAATACGATAGTTAGTCGCCAGCTTGCGGGCAATCAGGTTCGGCGCGATATCATCCCCGATACGAATATCAAGATCGATGCCCTCATTCACCATATCCACCAGACGATCTTCAACATCGAACCTCAGTTCTAACTGCGGGTACTCTTTTGCCAGTGCCGACAGCGCCGGAGCGACCACCCGGCGGCCAAAACCAAAGCTACTAATAATACGTAGCATCCCCCGCGGGACCTGCCTGGCATCAGAAAGCTCGTCCATCATTTGATCGACATCCTGTAGGATCCGCTGCGCCCATTCGTAGATCCGCTCCCCCTCTTCCGTGATGGTTACGCGCCGCGTTGTTCGATGCAGCAGCACAACATTCAGCGTTCGCTCCAGCAGGGCAACGCGCTTACTGATAAAAGCTGGTGATACGCCCAGTTCCTCGGCAACGGCGGCAAATCCTGCACGACGGGCAACCAGCATAAAGACGCGTAAATCATTTAGCAGCGGCAGATTATTCATGATCTGTGTTTTATGTTTCACCAGTTAGAGGGATTAACTATTAATCAGTCAATTATAGGATAAGGGGAAAGTCAATTTTGATGGCGCACAAGTGAGAGCTGCTATGAAGAAAACCTGGCGTATCGCCGCTATCCCCGGAGATGGCATTGGTAAAGAAGTCCTCCCTGAGGGCATTCATGTGTTGCAGGCAGCCGCCGAGCGTTGGGGGTTGTCGCTCAGCTTTGAGCAAATGGAATGGGCCAGCTGCGAATACTACGCCCATCACGGCAAGATGATGCCCGATGACTGGCATGAGCAGTTGCAATCCTTCGATGCTATCTATTTTGGCGCGGTTGGCTGGCCGGACACCGTGCCTGACCACATCTCATTATGGGGTTCGCTGCTTAAGTTTCGCCGCGAATTCGACCAGTACGTCAACCTGCGCCCGGTGCGCCTGTTTCCGGGAGTTCCTTGCCCACTGGTTGGCAAGCAGCCTGGCGACATTGATTTCTACGTCGTACGCGAAAACACCGAGGGAGAATACTCTGCCCTAGGCGGACGCGTGAGCGAAGGTACTGAACACGAGATGGTGATCCAGGAGTCGGTCTTCACCCGCCGTGGCGTCGACCGAATTTTGCGTTATGCCTTTGAACTGGCACAAAGTCGACCACGCAAAACGTTGACTTCGGCGACCAAATCCAATGGGCTGGCCATCAGCATGCCCTACTGGGATGAACGCGTCGAAGCGATGGCGTCACACTATCCTGAGATCCGCTGGGATAAACAGCATATTGATATTCTGTGCGCCCGCTTTGTCATGCAGCCTGAGCGATTTGACGTCGTGGTTGCTTCCAACCTGTTTGGTGACATCCTCTCCGATCTCGGTCCAGCCTGTACCGGAACGATTGGCATTGCGCCTTCTGCCAACTTAAATCCGGAACGCACCTTCCCGTCCCTGTTCGAGCCGGTACATGGTTCGGCCCCGGATATCTACGGTCAGAACATCGCCAACCCTATAGCGACTATCTGGGCTGGAGCCATGATGCTCGACTTCCTTGGCAACGGTGATGCCAACTATAAAGCCGCTCACGACGGTATTCTGGCGGCAATTGAGCAGGTCATTGCCAGCGGCCCGAAAACGCCAGATATGAAAGGCTGCGCCACCACCCAACAGGTAGGTGAAGCCATTCGTCAGGCACTGTGTCGCTAACTCAAATCCGATTAAAAACGGGAGCGCCAGCTCCCGTTTTTAGGTTTTCTACTGTGGGTATTCCTGCAGCAGCGCGTTGAGTCGTTCAGCCATCAACTCGCCACGCCAACCGGAAATCAGCTCCGGCAGAGTCTGCTGTGACTTTAATTTCCAGTGCCAGTTGAGTAGCTGGTTGATTTGACGGCGTGAAGCCAGCAGCTCGACGCTAAGATTATGCTCAGTACTCACCTCGGCAACCAGCGTCTTAATAGCTTTGAACGCCTTGCGATAGCCTGGCATATCCATCAAATTCAGCAGCGGCTGCGGCAGCGACTCTTCCGGTAAGGCCTGTGCCTTTTCTACCAGGGAGATCAGCGTCTTGCCGTGGAAGCGAATTTCGCTCCCGGAAAGTCCCAGACTATCCAGCTCGCCCAGACTGCCCGGCATATAACGAGCGACCGACCACAGGTGTTCTTCACGCACCACAAAGTTCACCGCCAGATCGCGCTCACGTGCTTTACGCAGTCGCCAGTCGGCAAGCAGTTGCAGGCAGGCCAACTGACGGGTACGCAGCTGCCAGGCGTTGGTGATGTCGCGCCATGCGTCTTCAGGCGCCAGAACCTCCTGGCGACGCTGCTGCATTAAGCGACATTCGTCCAGTGCGGCTGGCAGCCAGCCGCTGGCTTCAGTTTCGACCATCAGTTTTGTGGTGATCGGTAATAGATACCAGACATCAGCCGCCGCGTACTCACACTGACGCTCGGTCAGCGGTCTGGCCAGCCAGTCGGTACGCGACTCGCTTTTGTCGAGCGCCACGCCCGTAAACTCTTCCACCATCGCGGCAAAGCCCCACGACAGCGGACGACCGCAAAAAGCAGCCAGAATTTGTGTATCAATCAACGGCTGCGGCAGTTCGCCAAAAGTGTTGAGAAACACTTCCAGATCTTCGCTACCTGCATGTAGGAATTTGGTGATGGCAGTATCACGCAGAATATCGCGCAGCGGCGACCAGTCGGTGATCCCCTGCGGATCAATCAGAGCAACGTGTTTGCCATCAAACAGCTGGATCAGCCCCAACTGCGGATAATAGGTACGCGTGCGAACAAATTCTGTATCCAGGGCTATCGCCGGAAATTCACGGACGGCTTCGCACAGCGTGGCCAACGCGTCGTCCGTGGTGATCATTTGATAATTCAAATCGTGCTCTCTTAGGTTTGCGCCAAAAAAAACGCCGGATTACCCGGCGTTTTCTGCTGGCTGACTTAACGCTCAGCCTTTATTGTCCACTTTGGCGCGCGCTTCGTCACGTAATTCTCGTCGCAAAATTTTACCGACGTTAGATTTCGGCAACTCATCGCGAAACTCCACCAGCTTCGGTACTTTATAGCCCGTCAGGTGACGACGACAGAAAGTGACCAGCGCTTCATCGGTTAACGAGGCGTCTTTCTTCACCACGAAAATTTTCACCGCTTCACCGCTGCTTCCGGACGGAACACCAACCGCAGCCACTTCGTGCACGCCAGGATGTTGCATAACCACGTCTTCAATTTCGTTCGGATAGACGTTAAAGCCGGACACGAGGATCATGTCCTTCTTACGATCGACAATACGCAGGAAGCCTTCATCATCCATCACTGCAATATCGCCGGTGTGCAGCCAGCCGTCTTTGACGATTTCGTCAGTGGCGTCTGGTCGCTGCCAGTAGCCCAGCATCACCTGCGGGCCTTTCACGCAGAGCTCCCCCGGTTCTCCCGGCGGCACTTCGTTGTCGTCGTCGTCCACCAGCTTGACCTCGGTGGAAGGCACCGGTAACCCGATACTGCCGCTGTGGTAGTCGATATCGTGAGGATTGACGCTTACCAACGGCGCGCACTCTGTCAGGCCGTAGCCTTCCAGCAGATACTGACCTGTCAGCTTCACCCAACGTTCAGCTACCGCCTGTTGAACCGGCATTCCGCCGCCTGCCGAGAGGTGGAGTGAAGAGAAATCCAGTTGCTGGAACTCTTTGTTATTCAGCAGCGCGTTAAACAGCGTATTGACGCCGGTCATCGCGGTAAATGGATACTTCGCCAGCTCTTTTACCAGCCCCGGAATATCACGCGGGTTAGTAATCAGCAGGTTTTGACCACCTAGCTCAATAAACAGCAGGCAGTTCATCGTTAGCGCAAAAATGTGATACAGCGGTAGGGCCGTTACCACCAGCTCTTTACCCGGATGCAGCAACGGGCCATAGGTGGCGTTAACCTGCTCCAGGTTAGCCAGCATGTTGCGGTGTGTAAGCATCGCGCCTTTCGCCACGCCGGTTGTCCCGCCAGTATATTGCAGGAACGCCAAATCTTCCGACACGACTTCGGGCTTCACATACTGCATGCGATAACCGTTTTGCAGCGCACTGCGAAACGAGATGGCATCCGGCAGGTGATATTTCGGCACCAGACGCTTGATATACTTGACGACGAAGTTAACCAGCGTCCCTTTGGCTGTGGACAGCTGATCGCCCATACGCGTCAGGATCACGTGTTGCACAGACGTTTTGTCGACTACTTTTTCCAGCGTGTGGGCAAAGTTAGATACGATGACAATCGCCGACGCGCCGCTATCGTTGAGCTGATGTTCCAGCTCGCGAGGCGTGTACAGCGGGTTTACGTTCACGACGATCATGCCGGCACGTAAAATCCCAAACAGTGCGACCGGATATTGCAGCAGATTCGGCATCATCAGCGCGACGCGATCGCCCTTTTTCAGCCCGAGCCCCTGTTGCAAATAAGCGGCAAACGCACGACTACGCTCTTCAAGCTTGCGGAAGGTCATCACCTCCCCCATGTTTACAAACGCGGGCTGATCGGCATACCGTCTTACTGAGTGTTCAAAGAGTTCCACCAGGGATTGATAACGGTCAGGATTGATCTCCGCAGGAACACCAGCGGGATAACGGTTAAGCCAAACCTTTTTCAATACATCACCTCTAAAATGCGTATTCGTCGTCATCACAACCCCAGGCAATAAACAAACTGTTAACATAATATTAACTCAGCGTACCAGTTTGTTTATTACACAACGACAAGGTTGCGAAGCACGTCACTATTTATTTTTCTTATATCCACGTTAATGCAGAAACAGCGGACGGGCCGCTGTTTCTTTTACCAATAAAACAAAGAGTTACTCTGTTACTATAGTCTGAACCTGTGCCGGGCCGGGATTGTACCAGCCCCATCCACCATAGCCACCGTAAGGCCAGCCACGCGCACCGTAGAACCAGGGGTCGATAGGCTGAGGCGGCATGACAATCTGCTGAGTAATATGCCAGCGTTTATAACCGGTTACCTGCATCAGCATGAATTTATACGGCGTATTACCTATTTTTCCGTCCACCGTACCGCTAATCGGGCCGACGACGGTGACCAGTTGCCCACGAAAGTCCACCGGGTCGAGGAAGCCATTTACATCAGCATATATACGCCCGCGAGAGGCTTCACCCAGCACTGGACGCGCACCGCTATCGAGCGGAACGGTGGCAATTTCCAGACGGGATTTTCCCTGCTGGTTCTGAATATCCACCACTTTGCCACCAAAACGCGCTTCCTGTCCGACATACAGCTGCGGCGCATTCATCACCCGCACCAGATCCTGCTGCGGCATCGGGCTCGAACCTTTAATTGCATCCGGGATGGTGACGCAGCCGCTAAGCATTAACGCTAAGGCCCCCGCCAACACACCTTTCAATAACTGCTTTTGCACCGCCATATTGCGACTCCCTTTTCTTAGCTTCTGCCCCGGCCTGTTCACAATGCTGTGCACCGACGTCTATGAAAATAAACCGGGGATGTACTACTAAGATTCATTCTTTACCGGGAAGTTTCTTCCACGCCACGGTGTTACGTAAATAAACCGGTTCCGCGTGTTCGACCGCTACGGTCTTACCCGCAGCCAGCATTTGCATGGCGACAGGCAGCATATCTTCAGCCGCAGGAAGCAGCACGTCACCATCGCTGAGCGTCAGACCGCTGTCTTTACCAAGCTCAGGCCAGGCTGGCCACCCCGTCCCAACAGTTACCCACTCGCCAGAAAGCTGCAGTAAACGCTCATGTACCTGCTCGGGGGTTAACACCGCTTCGGTTTCTTCACCGTGCCAGTTGCCGTGGTCATCACGCTGGTATTCGGCCCAGTAGACTTCGCCCATTCGCGCGTCAATCGCCGCCAGTACACGAGTTGCGCCCGACTTACGCCAGGCGCCCTGCGCCATGGTCGCCAGGGTGGAGACGCCGATCATCGGTAAGTTTGCGCCTAACGCCAGCCCCTGAGCAATGCCAATACCGATACGCACGCCGGTGAAACTGCCGGGACCCCGACCAAACGCCAGGGCGTCGATATCGGTTAACGTGAGATCGCCAGCGGCCAGGATTTCCTGAACCATCGGTAAAATTCGTTGGGTGTGTTCTCGTGGGCAAAGCTCAAAGTGAGCCTTGATAGTACCGTCATTCCACAGGGCAACAGAGCACGCCTCTGTGGCGGTATCGATAGCCAGAATTCGCATGGGTGTTTGTGATCAGATCAATAAATTTGGCGCGCATCTTACCACACTCCGTAACAAATTACTCAGTCGTTGGTATGGCAAGAAAGCGAACCGCGCGAGCTATGTCACGCGTCCGCGGCGCAGGAGGAAGACTCGCCAGGAAGGTGGCGCCGTATGGCCGCATAACCAGACGATTGTCGCAAATCACCAGCACGCCGCGATCGTCGGCATCACGTATCAGACGCCCTACCCCCTGCTTCAGGGTGATGACCGCATCCGGCAACTGGACGTCTTCAAACGGATCGCCGCCGCGCAGTCGACAATCCTCCATTCGGGCTTTTAACAGCGGGTCGTCCGGCGAGGTAAACGGCAGTTTGTCGATTATCACCAGCGACAGCGTATCACCGCGCACGTCCACGCCTTCCCAGAAGCTGCTGGTGGCAACCAGTAGCGCATTACCTGCGCTGACAAACTGCTGTAACAGTTGCCCTTTACTGGTTTCGCCCTGCAGCAGAACGGGAAGCGTCATGGTGGCGCGGAATTGTTCCGCCAGATCGCGCATCATCGCGTGCGAAGTGCACAGCATAAAGCAGCGACCGTTGTTCGCTTCAATAATAGGTCGCAGCATGGATGCTAACTGGCGCGCAGCCCCCGGCTGGTTGGTTTGCGGGAGATTACGCGGCACGCACAGCAGCGCCTGGCGCGTGTAATCAAATGGACTCGGCAATAACATCGACTCGGCATCTTCAATCCCCAACCTCGCGGTGAAATGATGAAGGTCATCGTTTACCGACAGCGTCGCGGAAGTAAAAATCCAGCAGCCCGGCTTTTGTTCCATCACTTCTTTGAATTTATCCGCCACAGTGAGCGGCGTCAGCGCGAGAGTAAAATGGCGGGAGGTGCATTCATACCAGTAGCTGAAGCCTGGCTGGTTGATCTCTTTCAGACGCTTCAGGCGCGCACGGTAAAGTGTGGCGCGTTCAAACGCGGCATCCAGCAATGCCGAACGCCCAAGAGACAGCTTCGCCACGTCATAACATAGCTCCAGCGTGTCATCGAGCAGCAAAAACGCGCGCTGTACGCGCTGGTCGGCCAGCAGTTCCCGCAGGTTTCCGCGATAGCCCGGCTCACCAAGTTGCAAGCGGAAGTCCTGAGCGCTTTGTGCAAGGCGATCGGCGCACTTTTGCAACTGCTGAGTGTCTTTCAGCTCGGTGCGATAGGCAATGGTGATGTCTTTCGCCAGGTCTAACAGCTGGCGACTTGAGAGCGATTGACCAAAGTACTGGCTGGCGATATCCGGTAGCTGATGCGCTTCATCGAAGATCATTACATCAGCTTCCGGGATCAGTTCGCCAAACCCGCTCTCTTTTACCACCATATCAGCGAGAAACAGATGATGGTTAACCACGACGACATCCGCATCCATCGCTTTTTTACGCGCTTTCACGACAAAACACTCTTTATACAGCGGGCAGTCGCTGCCCAGACAGTTGTCATTAGTGCTGGTGACCAACGGCCAGGCCTGAGAGTCCTCCGCCACGCTGACGCAGGTGCTGATGTCCCCATCAAGGGTTTGATTTGACCAGGAGCGCAGCAGGATGACGTCGCTTAACGTTTGTACCGGCAAGTCACCACCCGCCAGCGCCTGCTGTTCGAGACGTTCAAGGCACAGATAGTTTGAACGCCCTTTCAGCAGCGCCAGTTTACCGGTGAACTTTAGTGCCTTAGCGACGGTCGGGAGATCGCGGCTGTATAGCTGATCCTGCAACGCCTTCGAGCCCGTGGAGACAATGACCTTCTTTCCGGCACGCAGCGCTGGGGCAAGATAAGCATAGGTTTTACCCGTCCCGGTTCCGGCTTCTACCACCAACGGTTGTGATTTTTCGATGGCATGACTGACGGCGATGGCCATCTGCCGCTGTGGTTCTCGCGGTTTAAAACCCGGTATTGCTTTAGCCAACTGACCGTCTGCTGCAAAATCGTCCGTCACACTGCCCCCTGTTCATTTGAACAGGGATTATGTCAGGCCAGCAGCTCTTTCGCCAGTTGAAGAGGTGACGTGGGCACAACATTATGGCAGTCTTGGCGCAACCCAAAGCCATTTGAAAACACGTAAATGAGGAATGATTTATGACGATTGTGCGCATTGATGCCGAAGCGCGTTGGTCCGACGTGGTTATCCACAACAACACGCTGTATTACACTGGCGTGCCGGAAAATCTGGATGCAGACGCTTTTGAGCAAACGGCAAATACGCTGGCGCAAATTGATGCGGTGCTGGAAAAACAAGGCAGCAACAAGTCACGTATTCTTGATGCCACCCTGTTTTTGGCAGACAAAAACGATTTTGCCGCCATGAACAAAGCCTGGGACGCGTGGGTTGTTGCGGGTCACGCGCCGGTACGTTGTACCGTTCAGGCCGGGTTGATGAACCCGAAATACAAAGTTGAGATTAAGATTATCGCTGCAGTTTAAGCGGCGTTATTCGTCTTCATCTTCAAAACGCGCCACGATCCGCTCGCCGGTATGACTGGCGCGTAACTCTTCAGCAACAAGAGCAATGGCTTGTCCGCTGCTCATCCCCTGCGACATCAGCTCCTGAATACGCTCTACCGCTTTTTGCTGCTGCTCATGACTGAGTGAAGGTAAACCTGCAAACATTGTTAACTCCTGCTAAATTGTCTGCGCTAATTATTTCATGCTACCGGGCAGTTAGCCAGTAGAGTAGCAACGAGTCAGGACTGATGAAGACGTTATCTCCCGCAGTAATCACATTACCCTGGCGTCAGGACGCCGCTGAACGCTATTTTTCGACATTAAGCCATCTGCCCTGGGCGATGCTGCTGCATTCGGGTCAAGCCGACCATCCGCATAACCGCTTTGATATTCTGGTGGCGGATCCCGTCACCACGCTTGTTACGCGAGCTACAGAGACCGTAGTGCAGGACGGGCACGCAACCTCGCGCTCGCTTGATGATCCCATGACGGTATTACATTCCGCACTAACCGCACACAAGATTCACCCCGAATATCACCCCGACCTGCCGTTTCAGGGCGGTGCGTTAGGTCTGTTTGGCTACGATCTTGGCCGACGCTTCGAATCTCTGCCCACTATTGCAGAGCGCGATATTACGCTGCCGGATATGGCCGTTGGCATTTACGACTGGGCACTGATTGTCGATCACCAGTTGCAGACCGTATCGCTGCTCAGCCATACCGATGTCGAGGCTCGCCTGAAATGGCTCGACGCGCAACAACCGCCTACGCGTGAGCCGTTTACATTAACTTCGGCGTGGCAGTCTAATATGAGCCGTGCTCAGTACGGCGAAAAATTCCGCCAGGTGCAGGATTATCTGCACAGCGGAGACTGTTACCAGGTCAATCTTGCCCAGCGTTTTCAGGCGCATTACCAGGGCGATGAGTGGCAGGCATTTGTCACTCTCAATCACGCCAACCGCGCCCCGTTTAGTGCATTTATTCGTCTTGAGGAAGGTGCAATCCTCAGCCTTTCGCCGGAACGATTTATTCTGCTGGAAAACCAGCACATACAGACGCGTCCGATTAAAGGCACGCTACCGAGGCTTGGAGATACCGATGCCGATCGTGAGCAGGCCCGGCGACTGGCGAATTCGCCGAAGGATCGTGCGGAAAACCTGATGATCGTCGATTTGATGCGTAATGATATTGGCCGCGTTGCCGTACCGGGTTCGGTACAGGTTCCGGAGCTGTTTATCGTCGAACCGTTCCCTGCCGTTCATCATTTGGTCAGCACCATTACCGCACGTCTGCCTGAGTCATTATACGCCACCGATCTGCTACGCGCCGCCTTCCCCGGCGGCTCTATTACCGGCGCGCCGAAAGTGCGGGCGATGGAAATTATCGACGAACTGGAGCCGCAAAGACGCAACGCCTGGTGCGGCAGCATTGGTTATCTGAGCTTTTGCGGCAATATGGATACCAGCATTACCATTCGCACGCTGACAGCCACAAACGGACAAATTTATTGCTCCGCAGGCGGTGGTATTGTTGCAGACAGTCAGGAAGACGCTGAATATCAGGAAACATTTGATAAAGTGAATCGCATTTTGCACCAACTGGAGAATTGACACGTGGAATACAGCAGCCTGACGCTTGATGATTTTTTATCGCGCTTTCAACTCCTGCGCCCGCAGGTCAATCATGCCGCGTTAAACCAGCGCCAGGCCGCCGTACTGATCCCCGTCGTGCGTCGCCCACAGCCGGGGTTGCTGTTAACCCAGCGTTCCGTTCACCTGCGCAAGCACGCCGGACAGGTCGCATTCCCCGGTGGGGCGGTGGATAGCAGTGATGCCTCATTAATTGCCGCCGCCCTTCGCGAAGCACAGGAGGAGGTGGCGATCCCACCTTCATGCGTAGAAGTGATTGGCGTTCTGCCGCCTGTCGACAGCGTGACCGGTTTCCAGGTCACCCCAGTGGTAGGCATTATCCCGCCTAATCTGCCGTATCGCGCCAGTGAAGATGAAGTTTCCGCAGTGTTCGAAATGCCGCTGGCCCAGGCCCTGCATTTAGGTCGTTACCACCCGTTGGATATTTACCGTCGTGGCGATTCACATCGCGTATGGCTTTCCTGGTATGAGCAATATTTCGTCTGGGGAATGACTGCCGGAATAATTCGTGAGCTGGCGCTGCAAATTGGCGTCAAGCCCTGACTATACTTATCTTTACGCACACAATAGACAACTTGAAACTCAGGTCACAACATTAGTAAAACCGCGGTTATCTATTAGTTTAATTCATGTGAATAGTTAAGCCGATCGCCGCGTTCCCTCTTACACTATGCGCAGTTATAACATCGTTACTGGAAAGCCCAGTCGCCCTGTAGGAGTATTATTGTGATTAGTCTATTCGACATGTTTAAGGTGGGGATTGGTCCCTCATCTTCCCATACCGTAGGGCCTATGAAGGCGGGTAAACAGTTCGTCGATGACCTGGTCGAAAAAGGATTACTGGACAGCGTTACTCGTGTCGCCGTCGACGTGTATGGTTCACTGTCGCTCACGGGTAAAGGTCACCACACCGATATCGCCATTATTATGGGTCTGGCGGGCAATGAGCCTGCTACCGTGGATATTGATAGCATCCCCGGATTCATCCGCGACGTAGAAACGCGTGGACGCCTGCTGCTTGCGCAGGGTCAGCACGAAGTGGATTTCCCGCAGAATGACGGGATGCGTTTTCACAACGGCAACCTGCCGCTGCATGAAAACGGAATGCAGATCCATGCGTACAATGGCGAAACCGTCATTTATAGCAAAACCTACTACTCAATCGGCGGTGGATTCATCGTTGATGAAGAACATTTTGGTCAGGATACCTCGGGCGAGGTCAGCGTGCCTTATCCGTTCAAATCCGCTACTGAAATGCTGGAATATTGCAACAGCACCGGCCTGTCTCTCTCTGGCATGGCAATGCAGAACGAACTTGCGCTGCACAGTAAGAAAGAGATTGAAGAGTACTTTGGCCACGTCTGGCAAACCATGCAGGCATGTATCGATCGTGGCATGAACACCGAAGGTGTGCTGCCGGGTCCGCTGCGCGTTCCTCGCCGTGCTTCAGCCCTGCGTCGTATGCTGGTTTCCAGCGATAAGCTGTCCAACGATCCAATGAACGTGATCGACTGGGTGAACATGTTTGCGTTGGCCGTTAACGAAGAAAACGCCGCGGGCGGTCGCGTAGTGACAGCGCCAACCAACGGTGCCTGCGGTATCGTGCCTGCGGTACTGGCCTATTACGATCATTTCATTGAGTCCGTTAGCCCGGATATCTATACCCGCTATTTCCTGGCGGCCGGTGCGATTGGCGCGTTGTACAAAATGAACGCCTCTATCTCTGGTGCAGAAGTAGGTTGTCAGGGTGAAGTGGGCGTAGCCTGCTCCATGGCTGCCGCGGGTCTGGCTGAACTGTTAGGCGCAAGCCCGGAGCAGGTGTGTGTTGCTGCTGAAATCGGCATGGAACATAACCTCGGTTTAACCTGCGATCCGGTTGCCGGTCAGGTACAGGTTCCGTGCATTGAGCGTAACGCAATTGCTTCAGTGAAGGCGATCAACGCTGCGCGTATGGCAATGCGCCGTACCAGCGCGCCGCGCGTCTCGCTGGATAAAGTCATTGAGACTATGTACGAAACGGGTAAAGACATGAACGCCAAATACCGCGAAACGTCACGCGGTGGCCTGGCGATCAAAGTTCAATGTGACTAATACTTAATTTTCGCCCATCTGCAACGGATGGGCGAATTTGCCCCCTCTCCCTCGTCTACTGTAATTTTCCCCACTACACTTGCTCTGTTGCTGTTGGCTTCTGTGACCAACGGCTTATCGGGCGGCCCGCATGCAAACAGCACAACGGATCATTAAAAATTATCGCCGGAATCGCTTAATCGTCTGCACAGTATGTGCACTACTGACGCTCATCCTCACATTAACTGTCCGATTTATTTCGGAGCGTAATTTAAATCACCGAAATATCGTCACCTTTGCCAACCATGCAGTAGAAGAACTGGATGACGTGCTTTTACCCTTGCAGACCGGACGGGACGTATTGCTGCCGTTGATTGGCCTCCCCTGCTCAGTGGCGCGTTTACCCTTAAGCAAACATGCCGCAAGGTTGCAAACGGTGCGTTCTATTAGTCTGATTCAAAGCGGGATCCTCTATTGCTCCAGCATTTTTGGTTATCGTAATGTTCCCATTAGTCAACTGCAGCCCGAATTACCCAGCAGGGAACCGCAACTGCTGCTGTCTACCGACCATTCGTTGATTAAAGGCAGTCCGATTCTGACTCAGTGGTATCCGTCTTCTGCCGATGGTGAAGATGGCGTACTGGAAATCGTCAATATTGACTTATTGTCGTCTATGTTGCTTGAACCCCAGCCGCCGCAGATCACCGATGCCAGCTTAACCGTTGGTAATCGGCATTTACTGTATGATCAAGGTGTTGTCGATACTCTGCCTAAGCTAAATGATGAAAAACGCTACCAGCTTTCATCTCAACATTTTCCGTTTACCATTAGCGTCACCGGCCCCGGTCCCAGTGAGTTGGCGGTAAAACACCTGCCAACACAGCTGCCGCTGGCGGTGATCCTAAGTTTATTAGTGGGTTATCTGGCATGGCTGGCTACCGCCAGCAGAATGAGTTTCTCATGGGAGATTAATCTGGCCCTTGCTGCTCGGGAATTCGAACTATTTTGCCAGCCGCTGCTTAATGCGCAAACCCAGCAATGCATGGGCGTGGAAATCCTTTTACGCTGGAATAACCCACGCCAGGGTTGGATCTCTCCGGAAGTGTTTATTCCCATCGCTGAGGAGCACAACCTGATTGTACCGCTTACCCGCCATGTCATCGCAGAAACCATTCAGCAACGACACGTTTTCCCGATGAGCAGCCAGTTTCATATTGGGATTAATGTCGCCGCCAGCCATTTTCGTAATGGCACGTTGCTAAAAGATCTTAATCAGTACTGGTTCAGCCAGCACCCAATCCAGCAATTGGTTATCGAACTGACCGAACGCGATGCGTTACTGGATGTGGATTATCGGGTCGTACGCGAATTAAATCGGCTTGGCGTAAAACTGGCGATTGATGATTTCGGTACCGGCAATAGCTCGCTCTCCTGGCTGGAAAAGCTCCGCCCGGATGTGCTGAAGATCGATAAATCATTTACTTCGGCAATAGGAACAGACGCCGTGAACTCAACCGTCACAGACATCATTATCGCTTTGGGGAAAAAATTGAATATCGAACTGGTGGCGGAAGGCGTTGAAACACAGGGGCAAGCTCAGCATTTGCGCCGACACGGCGTACATTTATTGCAAGGTTTTCTGTATGCCAAGCCAATGCCGCTGCGCGATTTTCCAAAATGGCTGGCGGGCAGCACGCCGCCGCCCACCCGGCATAACGGGAGACACAGTATGCCCGTCATGCCGTTTCGCTAAACCCGGTTACTCGTCTTCGTCGTGAGCGGGTTGTTCTTTAACAATGCGAACTAAATCCACACGATAGTCATTCGCTTCGACAATCGTAATGCTCAGCGGTGCAACCTCGATAACATCACCTACACGAGGAATATGGCCGTTAGCCGCAATGACTAAACCTGCCACCGTAGCGATGTCTTCGTCTTCATTCACTAACGTATCCACGTCCAGCGCCTGTTGCAACGCATGCAGATCGGTACCGCCTTTGACCAACCAACCGCCTGCATCAGCTATAATTTCAGGCGTTTCATCGGCATCAGGGAATTCACCGGCGATGGCTTCTAATACATCCAGCGGCGTGACCAGACCCTGTACTACGCCAAACTCGTTTGTGACGATAACGAAGCTACCGCGGGCACGACGCAGAACGCCTAACAGATTGATCGGGTCCAGCGTTTCCGGAACAACAATAGCCGGAGAAGCAGAGGCAATCGCCGCCACATCCACACCGTCTTCCAGCGCCACCAGCAGCTCTTTAGCACGCACGATACCGATGATTTCATCCAGTTCACCACGACATACCGGGAACAGGCTATGAGGTGACGAAAGCAACTGCTCGCGAATTTCCTCCACGCTCAGGTCTGCATCAACCCAGCTAATCTCCCCACGAGGCGTCATAATGCCGCGTAATGAACGCGACGCCAAAGAGAGGACGCCGTTGATCATATAGCGTTCTTCTTCTACAAATGCGCCTTCCGGGACGGGAACCGGTACCGGATTGTCGGATTCCATCTGCACGCTGGCCTGACGTTTACCGCCCATCAGACGGAGAATCGCATCGGCAGTACGCGCACGCAATGGCAGCGTCGACTGGTGACGAATAAAGTTACGACGGGCAATCTGGTTAAACAGCTCAATGATGATTGAGAAACCAATCGCCGCATACAGATAGCCTTTCGGAATGTGGAAGCCAAACCCTTCGGCAACCAGGCTCAGACCAATCATCAACAGGAAGCTCAGACACAGCACCACCACCGTCGGGTGTTGGTTCACAAAACGTGTCAGCGGCTTAGAAGCCAACAGCATCACGGCCATGGCAATCACTACTGCCGCCATCATCACGGGCAGATGGTTGACCATACCGACCGCCGTAATCACGGCATCCAGCGAGAACACCGCATCGAGGATGACAATCTGCGTTACGACAACCCAAAAGCTCGCATACCCTTTCGTCTGCCCGGTATCATGTTCACGGTTTTCCAGCCGCTCATGCAGCTCTGTCGTAGCCTTGAACAAGAGGAAGATACCCCCCAGCAGCATAATCAGATCGCGCCCCGAGAACGCATAGTCCATTACCGTGAACAGCGGCTTTGTCAGCGTCACCATCCACGAAATCACGGACAACAGGCCCAGACGCATAATCAGTGCCAGTGACAAACCGATTAAACGCGCTTTATCTCGCTGTTTCGGCGGCAGCTTATCAGCCAGGATCGCAATGAAGACCAGGTTATCAATACCCAGAACAATTTCAAGAACGACAAGCGTGAGCAAACCCACCCAAATCTGCGGGTCCATTAATAATTCCATGACAAGCTCCTGCTTAAGGAATGACCAAACTGCGCGCTGAGGATCTCAGGCGTTAAAGCGATATGCAGAGAAAATTTGTGGCAAAAAGTGCCAATCTGACAGGCTTGATACGGCCTGAAGGTGAAATGACGTCGGTGACGATCCATATGGTGGGCTACTGCCCTATACTCCTGAGTAATTAAACAGATGCTAAACATAACAGAGAGAAGCGGTTTTTAGCAAAGATTTACCTTCCTTTGCAATAAGTTGTTTCGGAGATATTTTACCCTTCGAAATTTCTTTTAATCGGAAGTTAAATTACGGATCTTCATCACATAAAATATTTTTTTCGATATCTAAAATAATTCACGAAAATCATAGGTTTTTCTTTGTAACCCTTATCTGAATCGATTCGATTGCGGACGACGATTCAAATACATCTTCACGTTGATGTGTTAACGATAATAAAGGAGGTAGCAAGTGACCATTGCTATTGTAATAGGCACACATGGTTGGGCTGCAGAGCAGTTACTTAAGACGGCAGAAATGCTGTTAGGCGAGCAGGAAAATGTCGGCTGGATAGATTTCGTTCCAGGCGAAAATGCCGAAACGCTGATCGAAAAGTACAACGCTCAGTTGGCAAAACTCGATACCAGTAAAGGCGTGCTGTTTCTCGTTGACACATGGGGAGGCAGCCCGTTTAACGCTGCAAGCCGCATTGTCGTCGATAAAGAGCATTACGAAGTTATCGCCGGTGTGAACATTCCCATGCTGGTTGAAACCTTCATGGCGCGTGATGACAACCCGAGCTTTGATGAATTAGTGGCACTGGCCGTTGAAACTGGTAGCGAAGGCGTGAAAGCGCTGAAAGCCAAACCGGTTGAGAAAGCCGCTCCTGCCCCAGTAGCATCACCCAAAGCAGCAGCTCCCGCCAAACCGATGGGTCCGAACGATTATATGCAGATCGGCCTGGCGCGTATTGATGACCGTTTAATCCATGGTCAGGTGGCAACTCGCTGGACCAAAGAAACCAACGTAACACGCATTATCGTCGTCAGTGATGAAGTTGCCGCCGATACCGTGCGTAAAACGCTGCTGACTCAGGTAGCACCTCCGGGTGTGACAGCGCATGTGGTTGATGTCGCGAAAATGATCCGCGTCTACAACAACCCTAAATATGCAGGTGAGCGTGTGATGCTGTTGTTCACCAACCCAACCGACGTAGAACGTATCGTTGAAGGTGGTGTGAAAATTACCTCCGTAAACATTGGCGGTATGGCTTTCCGTCAGGGTAAAACGCAGGTAAACAACGCAATTTCTGTCGATGACAAAGACATCGAAGCCTTCAAGAAACTCAACGAACGCGGTATTGAGCTTGAGGCACGTAAGGTTTCTACCGATCAGAAACTGAAAATGATGGATTTGATTGCCAAGGTGAAATAATTCCCTGGCATTTACTTAGTTTTCACACTTAAGTCTGTATAGCAATAGGAGAAGTACAATGGAGATTACCACTCTTCAGATTGTGCTGGTGTTCATCGTCGCATGTATCGCGGGTATGGAGTCGGTACTCGATGAATTTCAGTTCCACCGCCCGTTGGTGGCCTGTACGCTGATTGGTGCCGTTCTCGGGGACATGAAAACCGGTATTATCATCGGTGGTACCCTGGAAATGATCGCCCTGGGCTGGATGAACATCGGTGCTGCGGTTGCACCAGATGCAGCACTGGCCTCAATTATCTCTACCGTTCTGGTTATCGCAGGTCACCAAAGCATTGGTGCCGGTATCGCGCTGGCTATCCCACTGGCAGCCGCAGGCCAGGTACTGACCATTATCGTTCGTACTATCACCGTAGCATTCCAGCACGCAGCGGATAAGGCGGCCGAAAACGGTAACCTGACGGCACTCTCCTGGCTGCATGTATCCTCTCTGTTCCTGCAGGCTATGCGTATCGCTATCCCAGCGGTAATCGTAGCGATTTCTGTTGGTACCAGTGAAGTTCAGAGCATGCTTAACGCCATTCCGGAAGTCGTGACTGGCGGTCTGAACATCGCAGGCGGTATGATCGTGGTGGTTGGTTATGCGATGGTCATCAACATGATGCGCGCAGGCTACCTGATGCCATTCTTCTACCTCGGCTTCGTCACCGCGGCATTTACTAACTTCAACCTGGTTGCTCTGGGTGTGATTGGCGCAGTAATGGCGATCCTCTACATTCAGCTGAGCCCGAAATATAACCGCGTAGCCGGTGCACCTGCTGCGGCGGCTGGCAATAACGATCTCGATAACGAACTGGACTAGCAGGTGAGCGAAATGGTTGATATGACTAAAACTACCACCGAGAAAAAACTCACTCCGAGTGACATTCGTGGCGTGTTCATTCGTTCTAACCTGTTTCAGGGTTCATGGAACTTCGAACGTATGCAGGCGCTGGGTTTCTGTTTCTCCATGGTGCCGGCTATCCGCCGCTTGTACCCGGAAAACAACGACGCACGTAAGCAAGCGATTAAGCGTCACCTGGAATTCTTTAACACCCATCCGTACGTAGCGGCTCCAGTACTGGGCGTTACGCTGGCGATGGAAGAACAGCGTGCAAACGGCGCAGAGATTGACGATGGTGCCATCAACGGTATTAAAGTTGGTCTGATGGGTCCGCTGGCAGGCGTCGGCGACCCGATCTTCTGGGGTACCGTTCGCCCAGTATTCGCCGCGCTCGGCGCAGGTATCGCGATGAGCGGCAGCCTGCTGGGGCCATTGCTGTTCTTCGTTCTGTTTAACCTGGTTCGTCTGGCAACCCGTTATTACGGTGTGGCATATGGCTACCGTAAAGGTGTCGATATCGTTAAAGATATGGGCGGCGGCTTCCTGCAGAAACTGACTGAGGGGGCGTCAATCCTCGGCCTGTTTGTCATGGGGGCATTGGTTAACAAGTGGACGCACGTAAACATTCCACTGGTGGTTTCTACTATCACCGGTCAGGATGGTCAGACTCGTGTTACCACTGTGCAGACTATCCTTGACCAGCTGATGCCGGGTCTGGTTCCTCTGCTGCTGACATTCGCCTGTATGTGGCTGCTGCGTAAGAAAGTGAACCCGCTGTGGATCATCGTTGGCTTTTTCGTCATCGGTATCGCGGGCTACGCTGTCGGACTGCTCGGCCTGTAAAACTGTTGTACATCACCGGGGGCTTGCCCCCGGTTTTTCTATTTAGAGGGTTGAGGATTCATGACTATCACGGACCTGGTGCTGGTTCTATTTATCTTTTCGCTGCTGGCGTATGCCATTTACGATCAGTTCATCATGCCCCGCCGTAATGGCCCTACTCTGCTTACTGTCGCCCTGCTTCCCCGCAGCAGAGTCGACAGCGTTATCTTCCTTGGCCTGGTAGCTATTCTTATCTACAACAACATCACCAGCCACGGCGCGCAATTTACCACATGGTTATTATGTGCACTGGTATTGATGGGTTTGTATCTGTTCTGGATCCGTACGCCAAAAATCATCTTCAAGCAGAAAGGCTTTTTCTTCGCCAACGTCTGGATTGAATATAACCGCATTAAAGAGATGAATTTATCTGAAGACGGTGTATTGGTGATGCAATTAGAACATCGAAGATTGTTGATTCGTGTACGAAATATAGACGATCTTGAGAGAATATATAAACTATTAATTTCAAATCAATAACTTACAAATATAGCCTGAACTATGTTTTTATATATCAGTGTAAAAACAAACATAGCCAAGGCTATATTTCACTGTCCTCAATGTTATTTATTTTAACGTTTTATTTATAAATAAATCTAAATGAAAATCGTTTTCAACTAGAAGTCAAATATTATTTCTGCGTTTCTTGTTTTATATTCTCAAAATATGTTAAGGTTGCGCCCGTCGTTGGGGAGTAGCCGATTTCCAGACTCCGGAAATGTACGTGTCAACATACTCGTTGAAAAACGTGGCGCGTACGGACTGAACTTACAGGTTCAGTCAGGCGAGACCATAGGCACATCAACTGCAATGCATATTTGAATGGCGCTGTATTTACAGTGATTCCAGCCTGTATGCATGGTTACTGGGGGCAGTGATGTGTTTTATGGATACCCCGGTCAGGACGCTGTTATGAATCTCACCGCTACCGTTTTTCTCGCTTTCGGCATGTCGATGGATGCTTTCGCCGCATCAATTGGCAAAGGCGCCACCCTGCATAAACCCAAATTTTCTGAAGCATTGCGCACCGGACTGATATTCGGCGCAGTTGAAACGCTTACGCCACTGATTGGCTGGGGCATGGGGATGCTGGCCAGCAAATTCGTGTTGGAGTGGAACCATTGGATCGCCTTCATTCTGCTGATCTTTTTAGGCGGGCGAATGATAATCGAAGGTTTTCGCGACAACGGCGATGAAGAGGAAGAACCGCAGCGCCGCCACGGTTTCTGGCTGCTGGTTACCACCGCCATTGCCACCAGTCTCGACGCAATGGCCGTCGGGGTGGGTCTGGCTTTCCTGCAGGTCAACATTATTGCCACAGCGCTGGCCATCGGCTGCGCCACATTGATTATGTCCACGCTCGGCATGATGATTGGTCGTTTCATTGGCCCAATGCTGGGCAAACGAGCTGAGATTTTGGGTGGGGTGGTGCTGATTGGTATCGGTGCCCAGATCCTCTGGGCACACTTCCACGGTTAATCCAGACGCTGCCAGACATGAATACTAAAGTCGGTCTGGCAGTCAAACGTCGTTTTCCCCGCTAACGTTTCCCACACTTCCGGCTTTGCCCGCCAGGCGAACGGCGTCATTTGCAGTAACGCAACGGCCTCGCTGCCCTGAAGCTGCATCTGATATCCCAGCGCAATGCTCTGTTGCAGAACAAAACCGTCCAGTTGCTCAGTATGGGGCGCATGCAAACGCACCTCATCATAAATCAGCCCTTTCAGTTCTATTAAATGACGCGGTCCCGGCGTGGCGGTGATCACCCATCCACCCGGTTTAACCACGCGAGCCAGCTCTTGCGCTTTACAGGGCGCATAGATCCGGATGATGGCATCCATTGACTCGTCTGCGAACGGCAGACGATGGCTGGAGGCAACGCAAAAGATCACCTGCGGATAGCGTCTGGCTGCGGCTTTAATTGCCACTTTGGAGACGTCAAGACCAAAGGTTGTACAGCCCGCCAGCGCGTCGGCAAACGCATGGGTGTAATACCCTTCCCCACAGCCAATATCCAGGATCGCTGCATCTTCTGAATTCGACTTTTCTTTAAGCACATTCACAATCGCATCACGCAACGGTTGATAGTGCCCAGCATCAAGGAATGCCCGTCTGGCTTGCATCATTTCAGCGCTATCACCCGGATCGCGCGACCGCTTATGCTGAACCGGCAGTAAGTTGACATACCCTTCTTTCGCCACGTCAAACTGGTGCCGCCCGGGGCAGACAAAACTGTTATTCGCTTGAGTAAGAGGCTGGTGGCAAAGAGGACAGGAAAACGACATGACAACTCCGGCAGGTGACTTAAGGGCGCAAGTGTAACGCGAATTGCGCCCAGGGAAAATAACTTACAGCGACGGCGAGGATACGTTACTGCCGTGCATCACCAGCAGATGATCAGAGTCGGCAGGCATGCCATCCGGTTTAACGTTCTCCAGACGCAGGACATCTCCCATTATCTGGCTGAAGACAGGCGCAGAGACAGCCCCGCCATAATAAGCACCGTTTTGCGGATTATTGATGACGACCACCAGTGCAAATTTCGGGTCGCTCGCTGGCGCAACGCCTGCCGTGTAGGCCACGTATTTATCGACATACTTACCGTCATCACCAATTTTCTTTGCCGTTCCTGTTTTAACCGCCACGCGATAATCTCTGACCGCGGCTTTAGTTCCCCCACCACCGGGTAACGCGACGCTTTCCATCATATGTTCAACCTGGTGAACCAGCGCCTCCGGCATCACTCTGGTACCGATTACCGGCGGGTCAATACGGGTAATCGAAAGGGGTCGATAGATACCAAAACTACCAATGGTTGCATATACGTGCGCCAACTGCAGCGGCGTTACCATTAATCCATAGCCGAATGCAAAGGTCGCGCGATCCAAATCGCTCCAGTAGCGGCGTTGAGGCATTAAACCGCTACTTTCACCGGTTAATCCCAGTCCGGTTGGATCGCCAAAACCAAAGCTCTTATAGGTATCTAGCAACTTTTGAACAGGCATAGCCAGTGAAAGGTGCGACACGCCGGTATCGCTCGATTTCTGCAAAATTCCGGTCAACGACAGCTCCGGGTAAAATCCGACGTCGCGAATGCGATGTCCATCAAGGTAAAAAGGATGGGTATCAATCACGCTGTCCGGTTGTACTATCCCCTGCTGGAGTGCAGTCATGATCACCAGCGGTTTAACGGTTGAACCGGGTTCAAACGTATCGCTTATTGCACGGTTACGAAAATCATCCAGTACCGCGCCCTCACGGTTATTGGGGTTGAAGTCAGGAAAGCTTGCCATGGACAGTATTTCACCGGTAGCAATGTTGACCAGCACTGCGGCTCCTGATTCCGCTTTATTCCACGTAACGGCATTGTCCAACGCATCTTCGGTGACCGTCTGCAGGCGCTCATCGATGCTGAGCTGTAATTGGTGTGCAGGAACAGGCGTGACTTCGGTGATATTCTCGATTACATGGCCAAATTTGTCTTTACGTACCAGACGGGAGCCAGGTTTACCCATCAACTGGTTATTAAAGCTTTTTTCCAGCCCTTCAATGCCTTGTCCATCAATGTTGGTAAAACCTATGAGATTCGCCGCTACGTGGCCTGCAGGATAGAACCGGCGGGATTCCTCGCGCAGGTTAATGCCCGGGAGATTAAGATCATCGACCCACTCAGCCTGCTGAGGGGAAATTTGTCGTGCCAGGTAAATAAAACGTCCGCCAGGATTACTGTTAACGCGTTCCGCCAGCGTACTCAGTGACAGATGCAGAGCCCTTGCCAGAGCCTGCCACCGTTCGTTATAACCCACGCCTCCCTTGCTGATGATGGTCTTAGGATCGGCCCATACGGCGTTAACCGGAACACTTACCGCCAGCGGTCGCCCTTCTCTGTCGGTAATCATCCCGCGCGGCGAGGCAATAGTTACCTCACGTAATGAACGCATGTCTTCCTGTTTCACCAGACTTGTCGGCGTGACAATTTGCAGCCATGCAACCCGACCCAGCAGCAATCCCAGACTCAATAATATTGCCACACAAAGCAGGGCAAAACGTACGGGAGTAAAATTGCGCGCGTCGCCGTCGTTTTTCTTTTTCACCTGAACTCCAGCAAGATAGTTTTTCAGGTGTCTGATTTAACGAGAAATGTCGTAAGAAAGCGGGGAAAACTATGCTACGAACATCACGCCTTTGCAACAAAGCGCTAATGGGAGGGCATTTAGAAATATTTAGACGTATTTTGAATTAAAAAGCCCCGCATAGGCGAGGCTTTATATCTGAGATGGTTGCGCATATGCGCTTCAAATCAGTGGTGTCGATCAGATAGCTGTTACGTTAACAGCAGCCGGACCTTTCTGGCCGTCCTGAATTTCGAACTCAACGTTCTGGCCTTCAGCCAGAGTTTTGAAGCCGTTACCCTGGATAGCGGAGAAGTGTACGAACACGTCTTTGCTGCCATCAGCCGGAGTAATGAAACCAAAACCTTTAGACTCGTTGAACCACTTAACTTGACCTTTAATCTTTGCCATTTGCAAAATTCCTTAGAGTATTTTCTTCGCCCGCAGGCATAACATAGATAAAACTGAGACATTACTGCTTGAGGCACTAATATAAGGTTCGGCAGAGAAGCGGTATTCAACGTCAACGTGTTTACTCAGGACTTCTTTACTGAAAATGCCACACATAAACAGAACTGTACCTCGTTTAACCCAAAACGTGTTATCACATACAACGTTAATAATGGCAAGCCATTTTTAAACGTGTCTCGATCGGTCGCACAAATCCTGTCGTTCATCAAACAGCAACTGCACAGTTATGCGCCACACTGAGTAGTGTTATATTCCCGCCGCTCGCCCCATCCCCCGCCAGGCTTGCACCATAGCCGGGACATTTCTACCATAGCTCAATAGCTTCGGTTGTTCCAGATTAGCTGTTACAGGGTGTGCTGAATATCATTTTTTATGCTTAGTAATGCATAAAATGTCACAAGCGTAAAAATGAGATCTGCCTTCTGCTTTTGCACCAAAATAATGAAAGAATGATGACAATGCACAAAAAAAGTAAGAGAAACGTTTCGCTGTTAATAAAACGATCACTATCACAAAAATGACATAATCATATTTTTATCGTATGGGAAATTATATTTATATCAGACCGGGGATAAGATATTAATTGGCTGGAGCATCTGAAAATACTGAGTTAACACGAGAATCAGAGTGCTAATTACACGACATGTGCAGAAGAAAATAATCTGGCATGTTGGCGACAGGATGAAACATCTGAGAACGTAAGCAACAGATCCTCACCCTGTCATACCGTTTTTACCGCTCAGCTACCAGGCGGATGATGTCATCATCTTCGTCTTTCGCTGTGACCACAGCAGGCTCTGCCGCTTTTTCAGGTTCGTTAGCTTCGCAAAGGCGACGGAGCAATGCGTTCTGTCTTTTTTGCTGATCTAACAATGCTTCAAGCAGCTCAATCTGCTCATTAGTACGCGAACTTGCCCTATTGACGAAAAACCACAGTACAAGCCCGACAACCAGAATCACCACCGATACAGCCAAAGACGCCAAATTCAACGCGCCAGAATTCAAAACTTCGTTCATTTCACCACCTCAATGTAGACAGCGTAGTTTACCACTGCCGCACAAGAAGGTAATCAACTGTGGCAAAAATGCGCTTACCAGGGAATAAATTTATTAATGGCACAAATACCGCTGAAAAATTGTACATCCTGATCGCACATGATGTTGAACACTTGCGCCCACATCAGTATGCATACCAGCACGACAACTATCAGCACTACCCAGCGAATTTTTTTCACTCCAGCTCCACTCTTCGAATCAACATCTTATGCCTATAAATTATCATGCGTTACCTAAACCCAGCGTTAACTGTATCGGCATTCAATCTTTTTAGGAATGATTCACTTGTTTCATCCCATGTACAGGCTAATCTAATAATAACGAGAAAAGATAAGAGGTTGTAATGCGTCTGATAATCCGCGCTATTGTGTTGTTAGCTCTGGTTTGGATCGGTTTATTACTGAGCGGCTACGGAATTTTGATTGGAAGTAAGGAGAATGCAGCGGGCCTGGGCTTGCAATGCCAATATCTGACCGCACGCGGAACCAGCACCGCGCAATACGTCCACACAGACAGCGGTATCATTGGCCTGTCGGATTGCCCCTTGTTAAGAAAAAGCACGGTCATTATTGATAACGGTTAATATAGCAGCAATACATCCGCAACGTTATTTGCACCAACTAACATTATGACTGTTCATAAAAAACCCCAGATACATAAATACCTGGGGTTTTTACGTTGACGCTATTACATCAGATTAGAACGGATAGTCGTTATAACCCATTTGTTCTGAAATTTTACGCGCAGCCGTATGCAGCATCGCCACATACTCGTGCAAACGTTCTTCTGAGAAACGCAGTGTCGGGAATGAAATACTCAAGCCTGCAATCACTACACCGAAACGGTCAAACACAGGTACACCGATGCAGCGCAGACCTTCTTCCTGTTCTTCGTTATCTTCACCGTAGCCCTGCTCGCGTACTTTATCCAGCAATACCAGCAGCTCATCAGTATTGGTAATAGTACGGTCGGTGCTGCGCTTGTACTCAATACCATCCAGAATCTGCTTCACTTCATCGCGGTCACGCCATGCCAGCAGAACTTTACCGATAGCCGTGCTGTACAGCGGATTACGGCGACCTACGCGAGAATACATGCGCAGATTGTACATAGAGTCGATTTTATGGATGTAGACAATGCTGTCTTCATCCAGTGCACCAAGGTGCACTGTCTCTTTGGTCAGGCGCGAAAGTTCGCGCATCTGAATATCAGCGCTACGGATAAGATCGACGTTTTGTAACGCGCGAGCACCCAGCTCGAATAGTTTCAGGGTCAGTGAGTATTTCTCCGACTCCCCTTCTTGTGCCACATAACCCAGCGTTTTCATGGTCTGCAAAAAGCGATAAACGGTGCTTTTTGACATCATGACGCGTTGCGACAACTCGGTAATACCAATTTCGCGCTCTTCACCCAGCGCCTGCAGAATGCCAAAAACCTTCAGCACGGAAGATACAGAATCGGGTTGTTTATCCAGATCTGCGATTGCCATTTATCACCCCTTTCGAGTGTTTTATAAAAATCAGAACCGGTTTTTATTATAATTTCACGTATCAGCCCTCGCAATCGCTCTTTGCTTACTTAGTTACAAATCTGCGACCTAACGCCTGAATATCAATGCTAAAATTATTATTCTCATCATAAATTCCAACAGTATTGACTTCCTATGGAAAAAACTCAGACCGATGGTCTGCCATTGCCCCAGCGATATGGCGCAATTTTAACCATTGTTATTGGCATCTCTATGGCAGTACTCGACGGCGCAATAGCAAACGTTGCCCTCCCCACTATCGCCACCGATCTTCAGGCCTCACCCGCCAGCTCAATCTGGATTGTGAACGCCTACCAAATTGCGATCGTTGTTTCGCTGTTATCGCTCTCTTTTTTAGGTGATATGTTTGGCTACCGACGCATTTATAAGTGTGGTCTGGTCGTGTTTCTGTTGGCATCTCTGTTTTGTGCCTTGTCAGACTCGCTGCATATGCTGACGTTAGCGCGCATGGCTCAGGGGTTTGGCGGCGCGGCGCTGATGAGCGTTAATACGGCATTGATCCGACTCATTTATCCTCAGCGCCAGCTTGGCCGCGGGATGGGTATTAACTCCTTTATCGTGGCTGTATCCTCGGCAGCGGGTCCGACTATTGCGGCGGCAATTCTTTCTATTGCCTCGTGGAAATGGCTATTTCTGATTAACGTTCCATTGGGGATCATCGCCCTGCTGCTGGCTATGCGTTTTTTGCCACCCAATTCATCACGTAGCAATAAACCGCGCTTTGATCTGCCCAGCGCAATAATGAACGCCTTAACATTCGGTTTGTTGATCACGGCACTCAGCGGATTTGCACAGGGACAGTCACTAAAACTGATTGGTGCTGAACTTGTGGGGCTTCTCGTGGTAGGTTTTTTCTTTATCCGCCGCCAGCTCGCATTGCCAGTACCGTTATTACCGGTTGATCTACTACGCATTCCGCTGTTTTCACTCTCTATTTGCACCTCAATCTGTTCATTCAGCGCACAAATGCTGGCGATGGTTTCACTGCCCTTTTTTATGCAAACGGTTCTCGGACGCAGCGAAGTTGAAACGGGCCTGCTGCTGACGCCGTGGCCGCTGGCAACCATGGTGATGGCCCCACTTGCGGGATATTTGATTGAACGTGTTCATGCAGGTCTGCTTGGCGCGCTGGGCATGGCAGTAATGGCGTGTGGGCTGTTTTCGCTGGTGTTACTGCCCACATCACCTTCCGATTTTAATATCATCTGGCCAATGATTTTGTGTGGTGCAGGTTTTGGCTTGTTCCAGTCACCGAACAACCACACTATCATCACCTCCGCGCCGCGAGATCGTAGCGGAGGCGCGAGCGGTATGCTCGGAACGGCGCGCTTACTGGGTCAGAGTACCGGGGCCGCACTGGTTGCGCTGATGCTAAATCAGTTTGGTGACAGTGGAACGCACGTCTCGCTGATAACAGCGGGTATTCTGGCTTCGCTGGCCGCAATCGTAAGTGGCTTACGTATTACACAACCGCGGGTTCAGTCATAAAAAAAGCGCGTCTGTCGACGCGCTTTTTGTTGTTGTCTGCTGCAGATTATTTCAGGTACTCACCGCTGCGCAGCGCTTCAATACGTTTGTCCAACGGGGGGTGAGTCATAAACAGCTCACTCAACGATTTGGATTTACCATTGATGCAGAACGCCATCATACTGGTCGCTTCCTGCGGCTCATAGCTGGTTTTCAGGCGCTGCAGCGCGGCGATCATTTTTTCACGACCCACCAGTTTTGCAGAACCGGCATCCGCATGGAATTCACGATGACGTGAGAACCACATGGTAATGATGCTCGCCAGAATACCAAACACCAGTTCCAGCACCGTTGCCACCGCAAAGTAGATCAACGGGTTACCGTTGCTACCCTCACCCTCATCACGGTTTCCGCCCATAAAGCCAGCGGCAATTTGCGCCAGAATACGTGAGATAAAGATAACGAAGGTGTTTACTACCCCCTGAATGAGCGTCATGGTCACCATATCGCCATTGGCAATGTGGCTGATCTCATGCGCGATAACCGCTTCGGCTTCATCCGGGCTCATGTTTTGCAACAGGCCAGTACTTACAGCCACCAGCGAGGCATCCCGGCGGGCACCGGTCGCAAACGCGTTTATATCTGGCGCGTGGTAGATTGCAACCTGTGGCATAGCGATCCCGGCCTGGCGGGCCTGATTCGCAACTGTATTCATCAGCCAGCGTTCTCTTTCATTGCGAGGCTGTTCGATCACTTCCCCGCCAACGGACTTTAACGCCATCCATTTGGACATCAGCAGCGAAATGAAGGAACCACCAAAACCAAACAGCAGTGCCATGATCAACAAGCCTTGAACGCTGCTTGACTGGATCCCTGTCAGGCTCAATACCAGCCCGAAAACGACCATCACAGCCAGGTTCGTCAGCAGGAAGAGCGCGATTCGCATCATAATTTTCTTTTAACCTCAATTTAACAAAACGCACTATGCGATTACCCATATCGTATGGGTCTTATGACTATTTTCAAGCATCCATAGGTGCTAAGTCACCAGAAAGACACAACTTTACATTTTATCGTATCAGGCTGACGTCTTCATGCACT
Source organism: Citrobacter sp. KTE30 (assembly GCF_000398825.1). Taxonomy (NCBI): domain Bacteria; kingdom Pseudomonadati; phylum Pseudomonadota; class Gammaproteobacteria; order Enterobacterales; family Enterobacteriaceae; genus Citrobacter; species Citrobacter sp. KTE30. The sequence continues at coordinate 2,514,751 of NZ_KB976055.1, forward strand.
TGTTAAAAAAACAGGCACAATTTCTTGTGCCTGTTCGAGGTTATTGACTGGTTGCGGGCTGTTCCGCTGGCTTCTCTTTCTCAAGATGCGCCAGGTCGAGCGCGATTTTTACCGTTTCATCCAGGTACGGATCCGGCTCCTGGTAATCCTTCGGCAGATCGTCCAGTTTCTTCAATGGCGGTTTGCCTTCACGTTTAAACCGATCGTTGATACGCGCCAGACGCATTGCGTCATCTTCGTTATTCTCTTTTTCACGCTGAGCGTAATTCAGAGAAGCGATGTTGCGCTTATCCTTCATCGCATTGAAACGCGCAATGTCCTTCATGATGTACTGGAATTCAGGATCTTTGGCAATACGTGCATTGTGCTCTTTCAGCAATTCAGGTCCGAACGGCGTCAGATTATCTGACTTAGTGTAGATCGCAGCATCAATGCTGTCCCACGGCAGTGCGTTATCTTCAAACTTCTCGCCGGTTTCAGTTTCTTCATTACCTGTCGGCATGATGATATCCGGCGTAACGCCCTTACGCTGCGTGCTGCCACCGTTTACGCGGTAGAATTTCTGTATCGTATACTGAACAGAGCCCAGCGCAGGCCATTCCGGTCGTAGCATCTGATCGTAAATACGGTTCAGGGAGCGATACTGCTGGACGGTGCCTTTCCCAAAGGTCGGTTCACCAACGATCAACGCTCGGCCATAATCCTGCATTGCCGCCGCGAAAATCTCTGATGCTGAGGCACTGAAGCGATCGACCAATACCACCAGCGGGCCTTTGTAGTACACAACGCCGTCGGTATCGCTGTCTTCACGCACTTTACCGTTATTATCACGAACCTGAACCACCGGGCCGGAAGGAATGAACAGACCGGAAAGCGAAACCGCTTCAGTCAGTGCACCACCACCGTTGGTACGCAGATCGATGATAATACTGCTGACATTTTGTTTTTCCAGTTTCTGCAGTTGGACTTTGACATCATCAGTCAGACCTACATAGAAGCCAGGAATATCCAGTACGCCAACTTTTTCTTTACCAACGGTTTTCACGGACATTTTCACGGCGCGGTCTTCGAGACGAATACGTTCACGCGTTAGCGTCACGGTGCGCGTCTTGGTGCCTTTACCGGCAGGCAGAATTTCAAGGCGTACCTTGCTGCCTTTAGGTCCTTTGATCAGTGCCACGACGTCATCCAGACGCCAGCCAATCACATCGACCATGCCCTTGCCCGTCTGCCCGACGCCGACAATACGATCGCCAACGCTGATCGACTTGCTCTTGGCTGCCGGGCCACCTGCCACCATGGAGTTAATGACGGTGTAGTCATCATCCATTTGCAGAACCGCGCCAATACCTTCCAAAGACAAGCTCATTTCCGTATTGAACTGCTCGGTATTGCGCGGAGAGAGATAGTTAGTATGCGGGTCGATTTCACGGGCGAACGCTGTCATCGCCAGTGAGAACACATCTTCGCTGTTGGTCTGCGCCAGACGGCGAATCGCAAATTTATAGCGGCGCGTCAGCGTTTCGCGAATTTCCGCATCGGTTTTACCCGTCAGCTTCAGGCTGAGTTCGTCAAATTTAACCTTACCGTCCCACAGCGCATTAAGCTCTGCTTCGCTCTTCGGCCACGGCGCTTTGCTTCGGTCGAGGTTAAACGTGTCGTTACCGGTAAAATCCATTGGACGTGCCAGTACGCTTAATGCGTACTGATAACGTTCAAATCGGCGTTTTTGCGCCAGATTATAGAGATCGTAAAAGACATCCAGCTTGCCGGTGCGTAGTTCATCGCCGAGGACCGTTTTCTTTTTTGCATACTGTTCGATATCGCTCGCCAACAGCACATTGTGGCTGTAGTCGAGCAAATTCAAATAGCGGTCAAAAATTTTTGCCGAAAACGCCTGATCCAGATCGAACTGGCGATAGTGTGATCGCGTAAAACGCGACGTCACACGTTCGCTTACCGTCGCATGCTGGGTTTCTTCCTTTAAAACGGGGATTTGATCGGCACGCGTGATGTCTTCCACAGCAAGTGCCTGGCCTGCTAATGCAAGCAGACCAGCTAACGCAGTAAGCCTAAAAAAAGTGTTCATGCCAGGCCTGGCCTCCGTTTCAGAACACCAGGTGTTCTGCGCGTACAATCAAAGACATACCCGAATTCAGCTGTACACGGACGCCATCTTTGGTGATTTCTAATACGGTGGCATCCATCGCATTATTTCCTGCTTTCACCTTCAGAGACTGCCCTACCGTCAGTACTGAAATATCAGATACCGGGGTATGCTGTTCTTCGCGAGGAGCACGCGGTGCTTTTGCTGCTGGTTTTTCAGCGCGAGGTTTACGCTCTGCACCTTCTTTACGACGCGGTGCAGGACGCGGCTTACGCTCGCGACGCGGTGCGCCTTCTTTTTCACCGGCAGCAGCTGCCGCTTCGCGTTTTTTCGCCTGTTGCTCTGCGCGTTGCGCCTGAACACGGGCTTTAGCTTCTTCCAGCTGTTTGCGCGCATGTTCAACATGTTGTTCATCCAGCTCACCACAAGGGTTGCCGTCGAGATCAACACGCGTTGCACCCAATTTAACGCCGTACAGATAGCGCCAGCTTGAAGTATAGAGACGTAAGGCTGAACGGAGCTGAGTCTTGCTGAGGTTCATTTCGCCCTCAACACGCTCTACCAGATCCTGAAAAATGCCAATTTTCAGTGGGCGCGCTTCGCCTTCCGCACTAAAACACTGCGGGAAGCGTTCGGCCAGAAACGCGATGACTTCTTTACTGCTATTCAACTTAGGTTGATTTTCCATGAAATTTCCTGATTACAACGGACGTAGCCAACAAGCGCAGGCATGAACAGGCGACATTATAATGACGTCATCAGTAATTGCTACGTTATCCGTTGATTATCCTGCGACGTGCGCAAAGAATTTTTTGTAATCCGTCGTTGCAAGCACGGTTTCAAGCTGTGCCACCAGTGTACGCAGACCTTGTTCATCTTCCTCAGTAAAGCGGCCAAACGCCGTGCTATCGATATCCAGCACGCCGATTATCTGATTTTCGACGGTGATAGGCAGGACGATTTCAGCGTTGCTGGCGGCATCACAAGCAATGTGCCCATCAAAAGCATGTACGTCCTCAATACGCTGAACCTGGTTCTGCGCCACTGCTGTACCGCACACACCACGCCCTACCGGGATCCGCACGCAGGCAATTTTGCCCTGGAAGGGACCAAGCACCAGCGTATCGTCCTCAAGCAGGTAAAAACCGGCCCAGTTCACTTCTGCAAGACGCTCGTACAACAATGCGCTGGTATTCGCCAGCGTTGCCAGAAAACTGGTTTCACCTGCCATCAATGCCTGAAAATCACGGTTCAGATCCGTGTATAGCTCTATTTTGTTCATTATGTAATCACTTAGTTGTCTTACTTAAAACTGCAGCCTACTAAAATAAACATTAAATGCGTTAATGCTCAAGATCATTCCCGTCATGAGTTAAGATAACATTACTTCAACAATTTGATTCGCGATACATGGCCTTAACGACACCACGCATCACGCCAACTAAAAAAATAGTCATCAGGTCCATCGGTGAGGCACTACCTCGTGCACATTATCATCGCTGCCCTGAATGTGACCTGATATTTAGCTTGCCTAAAATGCGTTCGCACCAAAGTGCCTTTTGCCCACGCTGCCAGGCAAAAATTCGCGACGGACGCGACTGGTCATTAACGCGACTGGCGGCAATGGCTTTCACCATGTTGCTGCTGATGCCCTTTGCCTGGGGAGAGCCACTCCTGCACATCTATTTATTAGGCGTGCGCATTGATGCCAATGTTATGCAAGGCATCTGGCAAATGACCCGACAAGGTGACCCCCTCACTGCTTCTTTCGTGCTTTTTTGCGTCGCTGGCGCGCCGCTAATTCTCGTGACCTCAATTGCTTATCTGTGGTTTGGCAATATTCTTGGGATGAACCTGCGCCCGGTGCTGCTGATGCTGGAAAGGCTCAAAGAGTGGGTGATGCTCGATATCTATCTTGTGGGCATTGGCGTCGCGTCAATCAAAGTTCAGGACTATGCTTTTTTGCAACCCGGTGTGGGACTGTTTGCTTTTATTGCGCTGGTGATCCTCAGTATTTTGACGCTGTCGCACCTCAACGTAGAGCAGCTTTGGGACCGATTTTACCCGCAAAGACCAGCCCGTCGCCCTGATGAAAAGCTCCGCGTCTGCCTCGGTTGTCACTTTACAGGTTATCCGGACGCTCGGGGTCGCTGCCCTCGTTGCCATATCCCGCTGCGCTGGCGCAGGAATCAAAGTATCCAAAAGTGTTGGGCGGCGCTACTGGCCTCGATTGTCCTGCTTTTGCCTGCTAATCTGCTGCCCATCTCGGTAATTTATGTCAACGGTGGTAGGCAGGAAGACACTATCCTGTCAGGCATAATGTCTTTGGCAAACAGCAACGTCGGCGTGGCGGCGATCGTTTTTATCGCCAGTATTCTGGTGCCATTCACCAAAGTGATTGTGATGTTTACGTTGCTCATCAGCATCCATTTTAACTGCGAGCAAGGATTGCGTACCCGCATAAAACTGCTGCGTATGGTGACCTGGATTGGCCGCTGGTCGATGCTGGATCTCTTTGTTATCGCTTTAACCATGTCGCTGATTAATCGCGATCAGATACTTGCTTTTACTATGGGACCGGCTGCGTTTTATTTCGGCGCGGCGGTAATATTGACTATTCTTGCTGTGGAATGGCTGGACAGCCGCTTACTTTGGGATGCACATGAGTCAGGAAACGCCCGCTTCGCAGACTGAAGCGCAGATTAAAACAAAACGCCGTATCTCTCCGTTCTGGCTGCTGCCGTTCATTGCACTGATGATCGCAGGATGGCTTATCTGGGGAAGCTATGAAGATCGCGGCAATACCGTAACCATTGACTTCATGTCCGCGGACGGCATTGTACCAGGACGCACGCCCGTTCGTTATCAGGGCGTTGAAGTGGGCACGGTGCAGGATATCAACCTCAGCAAAGATCTGCGTAAAATTGAAGTCCGCGTCAGCATCAAATCGAGCATGAAAGATGCACTGCGCAAAGATACCCAGTTCTGGCTGGTCACGCCGAAAGCGTCGCTGGCCGGAGTTTCGGGTCTGGATGCGTTGGTTGGTGGTAACTATATCGGCATGATGCCCGGAACCGGCGAGGAAGAAGATCATTTCGTTGCCCTCGACACGCAGCCCAAATACCGTCTGGATAATGGCGATTTGATGCTGCATCTGCGGGCGCCTGACCTCGGTTCGCTCAATAGCGGTTCGCTGGTTTATTTCCGTAAGATTCCGGTGGGCCGGGTGTATGACTACACTATCAACCCCAACAATCAGGGCGTAACTATCGACGTGCTGATTGAACGTCGGTTTACCAATCTGGTGAAAAAAGGCAGCCGCTTCTGGAACGTCTCCGGTGTGAATGCGGATGTCAGCCTCAGCGGCGCGAAGATCAAACTGGAGAGTCTGGCCGCGCTGGTCAATGGCGCCATTGCTTTTGATTCGCCTGAAGACTCAAAACCCGCCGCAGCCGACGACACGTTTGGTTTATATCAGGATCTCGCGCACAGCCAGCGCGGGGTGATCGTCAAGCTTGACTTACCCAGCGGGGACGGACTCAAAGCTGGCTCAACCTCGCTGATGTATCAAGGATTGGAAGTCGGTCAACTGACCAAACTGGATTTAAATCCAGGCGGTAAAGTCACCGGCGAAATGACCGTCGATCCCAGCGTCGTAACGCTGCTGCGCGACAACACGCGGATTGAATTACACAGCCCTAAATTATCGTTAAACGATGCCAATCTCAGCTCACTGCTGACGGGTAAAACGTTTGAACTGGTCCCCGGCGAAGGCGAGCCGCGTAGCCAGTTTGTGGTTATCCCCGCAGAGAAGTCGTTGTTACACGATCCAGGGGTCATGACATTTACGCTCACCGCACCGGAAAGTTACGGTATTGATGCTGGCCAGCCGCTGATTCTCCACGGCGTACAGGTCGGTCAGGTGATTGAGCGCACGCTTTCCAGCAAAGGCGTTTCATTTACCGTTGCCATCGAACCGCAGCATCGTGACCTGGTGCAAGGTGACAGTAAGTTCGTGGTCAACAGCCGCGTGGACGTCAAAGTCGGACTTGATGGCGTGGAGTTCCTTGGCGCCAGCGCCAGCGAGTGGCTCAGCGGCGGCATTCGTATTTTGCCCGGTACGAAGGGGGAAATGAAAAAAAGCTACCCGCTTTATGCCAACCTGGAAAAAGCGATTGAAAACAGCCTGAGCGATCTGCCAACCACCACGGTCAGCCTGAGCGCCGAAACGCTGCCTGATGTGCAGGCCGGCTCGGTGGTTCTATACCGCAAATTCGAGGTCGGTGAAGTGATCAGCGTTCGTCCTCGCGCCGATGCGTTTGATATCGATCTGCATATTAAACCGGAATATCGCAACCTGTTGACCAGCAACAGCGTGTTCTGGGCCGAAGGCGGAGCAAAAGTTCAGCTTAACGGCAGCGGATTAACCGTACAGGCATCTCCCCTTTCGCGCGCGCTCAAAGGGGCAATTAGCTTCGATAATTTAAGCGGTGCCAGCGCCAGCCAACGCAAAGGCGACAAGCGCATTCTGTATGCTTCGGAAACCGCCGCGCGTGCGGTAGGCGGCCAGATAACGCTGCATGCGTTCGATGCCGGTAAACTCGCTGCTGGCATGCCGATTCGCTACCTGGGAATCGATATCGGCCAGATTCAGACGCTTGAGCTGATCACCGCCCGTAACGAAGTGCAGGCAAAAGCAGTTCTGTACCCGGAATACGTGCAGACCTTCGCGCGAAGCGGTACCCGTTTCTCCGTGATCACCCCGCAAATTTCGGCAGCTGGCGTGGAGCATCTGGATACAATCCTGCAGCCGTACATCAACGTTGAACCCGGACGCGGTAATCCGCGACGTGATTTTGAGCTGCAGGAAGCCACCATTACCGACTCTCGTTACCTCGATGGTCTGAGTATTGTGGTGGAAGCACCGGAAGCAGGTTCGCTGAATATCGGAACCCCGGTTTTGTTCAGAGGTATTGAAGTGGGGACCGTCACCGGGCTGACGCTGGGCTCGCTTTCCGATCGTGTGATGGTTGCCATGCGCATTAGCCAGCGCTATCAGCATCTGGTGCGCAACAACTCCGTGTTCTGGCTGGCATCCGGCTACAATCTTGACTTCGGCCTGACCGGCGGTGTCGTGAAGACCGGTACCTTCAATCAGTTCATCCGCGGCGGCATCGCCTTCGCGACTCCACCAGGCACACCGCTGGCTCCTAAAGCGCAGGCAGGTAAACACTTCCTGTTGCTCGAAAGCGAACCGAAAGAGTGGCGTGAATGGGGAACCGCCCTGCCACGATAATCTCTCCACTTGCTCCGGCGTACTCGCGCCGGAGCACTTATGCTACACTGCGCACCTGTTTTTTTGCCGGTGGTACCAAGTGGCTTATTTTCCCGATGCCTTTCTGACCCAAATGCGTGAAGCAATGCCTTCCACGCTCTCATTCGATGATTTTCTCGCTGCCTGTCAGCGCCCGTTGCGCCGCAGCATTCGCGTCAATACGCTGAAAATCTCCGTTGCCGATTTCCTCACACTGACAGCACCTTACAACTGGTCTCTCACTCCGGTTCCCTGGTGTGCTGAAGGTTTCTGGATCGAACGCGATGAAGAAGAGTCAGTGCCGCTCGGTAGCACAGCAGAACATTTAAGCGGCCTGTTTTATATTCAGGAAGCCAGCTCAATGCTGCCAGTCGCTGCGCTGTTTGCCGAAGGCAATACCCCGGAACGCGTAATGGATGTCGCGGCAGCCCCTGGCTCCAAAACCACGCAAATTGCCGCAAAAATGAATAATCGAGGCGCCATTCTGGCGAATGAATTTTCTGCCAGTCGCGTCAAAGTTCTGCATGCCAATATCAGCCGTTGCGGGATAGCCAACGTCGCCCTGACCCATTTTGACGGCCGGGTTTTTGGCGCTGCGTTGCCGGAATCATTTGATGCCATATTGCTCGACGCCCCGTGTTCCGGGGAAGGCGTAGTGCGTAAAGACCCCGATGCGCTAAAAAACTGGTCGCCAGTAAGTAATCTGGAAATTGCCGCGACTCAGCGCGAACTGCTCGACAGCGCCTTTCACGCTCTGCGCCCCGGCGGCACGTTGGTTTACTCCACCTGTACACTTAACCGTGAAGAAAATGAAAACGTCATGCAGTGGTTGATTGAAACCTACCCGGACGCCGTCGAGTTTTTACCACTCGGCGATTTATTTCCACAGGCCGAACGCGCTCTGACGCCGGAAGGATTCCTGCATGTGTTTCCGCAAATTTACGATTGCGAAGGTTTCTTCGTTGCGCGTTTGCGCAAAACAGCCGCCATCCCTCCACTACCTGCGCCGACATATAAAGTCGGTAACTTCCCGTTTAGCCCGCTGAAAGGACGCGAGTCCGCGCTTATCGCGCAAGCCGCGAGCGCTTGTGGACTGCAGTGGGAAGATAATTTACGCCTGTGGCAGCGCGATAAAGAGATTTGGCTGTTCCCAACAGAAATTGAGTCACTGATCGGCAAAGTCCGCTTTTCCCGACTCGGCGTCAAATTAGCTGAAACGCACAATAAAGGCTACCGCTGGCAGCATGAAGCCGTCATCGCGCTCGCCAACCCAAATCACAGCCATGCGTTTGAACTGACGCTTGCCGAAGCTGAAGAGTGGTACCGCGGTCGGGATGTCTACCCACAAACCGCACCGACGAGTGACGACGTACTGGTTACATTCCAGCATCAGCCTATCGGTCTGGCAAAACGTATTGGATCGCGACTGAAGAATAGCTACCCACGCGATCTTGTCCGGGATGGCAAACTCTTTACGGGATAACGCACGTTTTTACTGGCGCTTTTGCTAACGTTGACTACGCTGAAAAATGGACGACCTAACTGGTCGTACCACAATTAGCAAATTAACGGAGAGCACGATGATGAAAACCAGTGTGCGCATTGGCGCTTTTGAAATCGACGACGCCGAGTTACATGGCGAATCGCCGGGGGACCGAACGTTAACCATTCCGTGTAAATCCGACCCGGATTTATGTATGCAACTGGATGCCTGGGATGCCGATACCAGTGTCCCAGCCCTGTTGAACGGAGAACATTCAGTACTATTTCGCGAACACTACGATCGTAAGTCAGATGCCTGGATCATGCGCCTTGCCTGATTCAAAAAGAACCCGTCGCCAGACGGGTTATTTCTTGGTTAATTTCCCTCATCTATCAACATCTTCTACACTACAGCTATGGCTTTACCATTTGAGGATGGAATGTTCACGCTGGTTCTTTTTGTGTGCTACCTGGATGGCGGTTGTGAAGATATCGTGGTTGATGTCTACAAAACTGAGCAGCAGTGCCTGATATCGATGGACGATCAACGTATTCGTAACGGAGGGTGTTTACCCGCGGATGACTACATCGATAGTTTCTGGCACCCGGCCCAGGAATACAGCGATTTTTGATTATTGCAGTTGTACCAGCGTTAACTCGCCGCCAAATACAGCACCGGTATCAATATAATGCAGATTCTCGCGATCCAGCCGATGGCGCAACGGCGTGTGGCCAAACCAAAAGTGATCCGCGCCGCGAATCCCACAACCGTTGTTCATTAGCCTCGAACGATCCCACAGCACACGCTGTAAATCGATCTTTTTTAGCCACTGATAATCATCATCCGGGTAATCGGCATGAGCAATAACGTGTATGCCGTTTTGACAGTGCAGCTCCAGAATCCAGGGTAATTGCCAACACTCTTCAAGAGCGAATTTCGCTGCCGGTTGCTCCGCCTGCGCAAACCACGAGCCACCATTCATTAACCACATGAATTGATCCCCCGTCGCCAGCGCGTCCAGCGCCATCTGTTCATGATTCCCCCTGACCGCGACAATCCAGCGTTTACGCAATAATTTCAGACAACGCAAACTGTCTGGTCCACGGTCAATAACATCCCCCACTGAAACCAGCAGATCCTGCCAGGGATCAAAACGGTACTGGCGCAGTTTAGCCATCAGCATCGAGAAGCAGCCGTGGATATCCCCAACCACCCAGACGTGACGCCACTGTGTACCGTCGATTCGTTGATAGATATTGTCAGGTCGTCCCATGTCGCCTCCAGAGTACAAGGGTACCTGGTTATAATTTTAGCAATGATGGTAAAAAAGCCTGGACGATCGTGGGCAGGAGTATGGTATGGTTTATGGAGAATGCAGCATGCGATAAGCCGTGTTTTGCCCTGGATGGCATCGCATTCGCCAAATAAAAAGAGACCGAATACGATTCCTGTTTTTTCCAAAATTATTTTTTATCCTTTATTTTCAATGCAATAACAACCCTTTAGAACCAAAAATGCACAAATAAAGGTGTATTTTCAGGTACTAAAAATCATATAGTTAGCCAAAATTTCGGACATATTCGGACCGGTTTCGGACGGTTTTTCCTTCCAAAATTGAATGCGTTGACGCCAGCAAGCATAAAATAGAACAGATAAGCCGTACTGTTCAGGAAATGTTTGAAGAGGCGGATATGTGGCTGGTTTCAGATTAAGGTCCCAATAATGCCATTTACTACATGTATTGGTGTTCGGGTGTAGGGTTCAAATCGTTTCGCGCAGGGCAATATCCTATACTTTCAGTCTTACATATGGCTGGAGGTTTCTATGTGTGGACGTTTTTCACAGTCAATGACACGTCAAGACTATCTCGCCCTTCTCGCAGAAGAAGCCGAGCAAGACATTCCATATGACCCGGAACCGATCGGACGTTTCAACGTGGCGCCGGGAACCAAAGTTCTGCTTCTGAGCGAACGTGACGAGAAACTCCATCTTGATCCAGTTATCTGGGGATACGCCCCCGGATGGTGGGATAAACCACCGCTAATTAACGCACGCTCTGAAACTGCGGCCACCAGCAGAATGTTTAAACCACTCTGGCAACATGGTCGCGCAATTTGCTTTGCTGATGGCTGGTACGAATGGAAAAAGGAAGGTGACAAAAAGCAGCCCTACTTCATTCATCGAGCCGATGGCCAGCCGATATTCATGGCGGCGATCGGCAGCACACCATTCGAACGTGGAGATGAAGCAGAAGGATTCCTGATAGTGACGGCTGCTGCCGACAAAGGGCTGGTAAATATTCACGACAGGCGACCACTGGTACTGTCACCAGAAGTCGCTCGAGAATGGATGAGGCAGGACATTGGAGGGAAAGAAGCGGCGGAAATTGCAGCCGACGGTTCCGTGCCGGCTGATAAATTTATATGGCACGCCGTGACGCGTGCCGTCGGGAATGTTAAGAATCAAGGGCCAGAGTTAATCCAAACTATACGTTAATGTACGATGCGACAGGGGAAAACGTCTGCTTTGAGCGAGGAGCAGAAGTTCGTAATCCCTTTAGACAATCCTCCAGGGAGGTTATGATAAAAGATACAGCCATAAAGCATAAAGGGAGTGGACATGACATTGTTTGAGGAATGTAAGGAACTGCTCAAGACAGATTTTAATGTTGTGGAAGGGGATGATTTGAGCGCGATAATGGATATTTTTCATCAATATCCATGGCATAGCGGTAATCTCAGATGGTCGGAAATGGACTTCAGCGATTATGAACTTAGTCATGATATGTTTAACGGGGGCGGTTTAGGCAATGAAACTGTATTTGTCATAGCGGATGATGCGAATGTACCCGTGTTCAGAACCCATCTACAACTCATTGTCGATAATATCTACGACGTCATCGCCATATCACCTAACCTATTTATTTTTAATGATAAAATAATGATTAAACCTTTATTCCCTCATAATTATATACGGTTTGGTCTGCGAAAGTGATGAGCAGAAATACTGACCAGCTCCCCGTTGTTCAACTAAGACTTGTTATTGACAACCTCCGCTAATGGCACATAGCTGCCATTGAAATGGTTGCGCACCGTCATGGGGTGTCGGGGTCGGAGGTTCAAATCCTCTCGTGCCGACCAAAAATCCTCTAAGAACCAGCCTGTTACGGCTGGTTCTTTTATGCCTGTTTTCTGAACGGGGAAGCAGTGGGGATTAATCGGGGAAAAATTCCCGACACAAGGCATCAATTTCGCCGTAAAATTTCAGCTATTCACATCACCGGGCAGTCATCAAATTCCGCGTTCCTGGCATCATTAATAATGTACGTGATCACCCCGAATATAGCGGGTGCAGAACTGTAGCCATCATCATCTGCTGGCAGCTCTTCCCTTCTCCCGTTATCCAGATTAACCAGGTGGGGCTGAGGATGAGTCCGATATCGCTTGATCCTGAATTCTCCGTCTATCGCGCATATCAGCAGCGAGCCATCACAAGGAGAAAGTGACGCATCAACAAAAAGCAGCGCCCCCTGGATTATCCCTTCCCTGAAATGTGAACGCGATGCCCGCATGAAATAAGTCGCTGCTGGCTGGCTGATTAGCTGCTGATCGAGGGAAATTCGTGCTTCAACATAATCTGCCGCAGGTGAAGGGAAGCCCATGGTTACAGTCCTCCGTTTGGATTGAACAGCTGAAAGGTACGGTTCTCGCCCTCCTGCGTTGATACATCGCGGAAGGTTGTCACATACCACTCGATCCATTCATTGGCCTGCTTCATCGTCCAGTTCCAGTTAACCTTGCTCAGTTCTTGGACAAATCGCTGTGTGGTGACAGTCTTCCGGCCATTCGGTTCTTGCTGTATCGAAGCATACCAGGCTATTTCAATATCGCTACGTCGTGGCATCATTTAACCCCTCTTGAATACCGGATAAAAACACAGTATAAATACTGTATATCCATCCAGTAAAGGAGCAATAATCAATGTTCGTGGAACTCGTTTATGACAAAAGGAATTTTGATGGTCTGCCCGGTGCGAAAGATATCATTCTGGGCGAACTGAGTAAGAGGGTTCACCGGATTTTTTCCGGATGCTGATGTCCGGGTAAAACCGATGATGACATTGCCGGCGATCAACACTGACGCCAGCAAGCACGAGAAGGAACAGATAAGCCGTACTGTTCAGGAAATGTTTGAAGAGGCTGATATGTGGCTGGTTACAGATTAAACGCCTTGAACCGTCATATTACTTAAGTACAATCCGCCGTGACTGGCAATCATTCAATACTCGCACTATCGAACGTTCGCCAGTCGGCCGCAATCATGCTCTTGCATACGGTGTGGTTGCGGCAACTCTCGTTACGGTTCACCATCAATTGGCCAGCCAGGTCATCTTTAATGATTCCCGTTATTACGCAAAATATCGGCTAAGGAACACTGCTTGATATGCTTCAGCAACCTATTGTTATCCTATCTTAGAACAAAGCGACAATTTCAATAAAAATAATACCAATGAAAATCATTAACTATTGAACAATCCTTTGCAACAACCAGTTATTTTGTATATCCGTTGCTTATCAGTTTTAATATCACATGATGCTTCCCGCCTCATGTTGATACTGATAGAATGTTTCCATGTGACTGATATCAAAAAAAATATGTATTCAACATTCTTGTAGTTATTGGATAGGTATAAAACACGGATTGCTTAAAAATGAACTCATCTATTACCATTGTTACAGCATTTTTCGATATAGGACGCGGAGACTGGACGAGTAATAAAGGTTTCTCTCCTCACTTAGAGAGAACAGCTGATACCTATATTCAGTACTTTGAAAATCTGTCTGAATTGGATAATGACATGGTCATTTTCACATCCAGTGAACTTAAACCAAAAATTGAAGCAATCAGAAATGGGAAAAACACTGTTGTAGTGGCTTTAGATATTAATAAAAAATTTCAACACATCAAAAAAAGAATTGCGCGGATTCAAAAAGATAACGAGTTCATAAGCAAACTTGAAACTCGCCAGTTGATAAACCCCGAATACTGGTCCCCAGACTATGCACTGGTTTGCAATCTGAAAACATATTTTGTAAACAGAGCTATAGAGTTAAATCTTGTGAATGATGATATGGTTGCATGGGTTGACTTTGGTTACTGTCGCAGTGCAGACGTAACCAGAGGGTTATCTCGATGGGATTATCCATTTGACCGCAAAAAAGTAAATTTCTTTACAGTTAAAAAAGGCTTGACCGTCAAAACTATCCATCAGGTTTTTGACCACATGATTAACAATCGTTCCTATATTATTGGTGGGGCAGTTGTAGCAACACAAAAGAAATGGAAAGAGTTTTACAAACTGGTTTGTCAGTGCCAAATAAAAACACTCAGAAATAATATAGTTGATGACGATCAGGGTGTTTTTATAATGTGCTATCATTACAACCCTAAATTAATAAAACTAAATTACCTGGGTAAGAACCGCTGGTTTAATCTGTTTAAACTATTCGGAAGGAAAGATGTAATTACTTTATTAAGAAGATTAAAGGTTTCTCTTATAGGTAAATAATTTTTAATTGAGGTATGAACAATGCCGATTCTAATCAGTCCCGGCATTGTTTTGCTTAAGTCTGTTATATTGGCAATGGAGATTCAGGCCAGATGATGTTTTGAGCATCCTCGGGGTTAATTCGGTTAAGCATTACACGATACTTTTTCCATGCAAGAAGTGCTTTCGATTCGTCTTCCGTCGCAATGTCCAGATCAACTGCATCCTGGAGAGGAGCAATAGCAGATGTTGCAATCATCAACAGGTTTGCTTTTTCCTGCGCAGCCTGTCCCTGAAAAAATGCTTTTTCCGCTTCTGCATCATGAACCCATTGTGTGCCGTCCCATTTAACATATCCTCCTTCGGGAGCCACTGATACAACATTATCAGGCAGGGACCCCAGCGTCTCAATAACAGTGGGTCTACCTGTGCTGATGTCATAAACGGTCTCTCCCCGGTGGTCTTCTACTTGCGACCACTTATTGGTCTGAATATCGAAAACAGCAACGAACCCCGCCTTCACTTTTGGCGGTACTATATCGGTACTATACGCAGGTAAGCCCGTATTGGCCGGAATAAACCCATCCCCCTTACCGATAAACTCATTCGTTGCTGATGAAAGATTGTAAATAGTAATAATGCGGTTGGTGTCAGTCATTTTAAAAGCCATTATGCAAGCCTCACTAAATAATTGAATGCAGTATTTTTTACAGTATTTTCAGCCTGACCAGATGGTGAAACCGTCACACCATGGCTGTGCGCGCCAATGTAAACAGAGTGAGCATGTGCTCCAATCCCCACTACGTGATTATGCGCACCAATTCCGACAGCATGAGCGTGGTCACCGACCCCACCAACAGCTCCCCAGTTTGTTCTGTCAGAGCCAGTATTGGACATTGCAACGACATCCCCTGCCTGACCGAACTGCGTTCTACCGGATATAGGGTGATTGTGTGCCCCCGCGCCGGTTGTTGATTTAGTACCGTAGTCAAAAACTGATACCGATTTGGTGCCATAATCAAACCCGGTTGTATCCCTGCTTCCGAGATCGGTACTTGCGATCGTTGCGCCGTGATCGTGCCACTTAATACCATCCTGTTCTTGTGTTAATACCCCTCTACCTGTTGGGTTGCCTTTTATCGTCTGACCACGCATATCAGGAATAACCCCCGCAGGATATGCCACAGCAAGTAATGGATAGGCAGATTTATCAAACGATTGGCCCTGCATAAGCGCATGGTTAGCAGGCGGTATATCCGAAGGCCATGGTATGGGTGCGCCTACGGGGTAATACTCATAAGGAGGATTTGCTGTATTAAAATCCCTGTGCCAGCCTGGCAAGTAACCATCACCATGATTGATGTAGGTAAACTGAGCGGAAGGCGTTCCATTTCCTGCTGTGGTGGTTGGCGTGGTGATACGAATAGTCATCGCATCACGCACTCCCATAACCTCAACTACCGAGCCAGCAAGACTGATATTCCCGCATCCCGTATCCGTAATAACCCTGTTATCACCGTAGGACCATGAACCTTTGCATACCCAATAGGGATGATTAAATGCCCCCTGATTTTCAAGCCAGACGATAAAGTCCGCTGTTGTCCAGTTACCGCCTCCACCAATACTGACCGAGCCACTGAAAGCTCGCCCGGCACCGATATTACGTACAAACGAATCCGGTTGCGGTACATCAGCGCCGTTCTGATTTTTTTGCAGCGAACCGGCTGCTCGATTTATCGTTTCTACCAGGCCAAGGTTTTGTAGAAATAATGCGACATTAGGAATATCACTGCCGTTCCGGTCTTTAGCCAGTCGCGCATTCGCATTATCCATTGCGATCTTAACTGCTGCCGGGGTGGCGGCCTGCGTTTCACTGGTGCTGTTCACCGAACTGCTAAGTTGAACCAGCCCTCTTTGTTGTGTTGTGCTATCGAGGACACCAATGGATTCACGCGATGTTTTTTGTGCTTCCGCGCCCCGCGCCTTTATCTCTTTCAGGTACTGGTCAATACGCAGGAATAACCCGTCGCCTGTTGCAACATTCAGCGTGATATTTGAGGTATCTGATACCGCCAGGCGAAACTGCATATTAACGCTGACACCACCAACCGGCTTATCGATCGATGGGCAGTTTGCCACCGCGTAAAGCTCTCCGGCGTCAGTCATTAAACCGACTTCGCGAACGGTGAATCCACCAACCCCGGTCGGCAGGACGATTTTTGCCATTAACTGCGTGGACTGCTCCGGGGACACCACCAGCTCAGCGAAATCTCCCCGGTACGTTTCATTGATTAACCGGATTTGCGACGGATCAGGTTTAACCTGCTTGCCATTACTGTCACCCACCACAAAGTGAGTCAGTACAATCAGGCGACCACTGGCCAGCGCCTCCGCCTCCAGTTCTTTACCCCGGTTAGTGATAATTGAGTAGTAATCAGCCATGAGATTCCCCGGCAAAAATGTCCACATCGATATGCGCTGTTGTCGCACCCGAAATATAAAAAGCCCCGTCCATACCCACATTCGCCATCACATCGATTTTGCTCAGATAGCTGCGCAGGTTCTTGGCCCGCTCGGTAAGCTGGCGGATCTGATGATAGAGAGCGTCACTGACCCCCTCACTGCTCTGTACTTCGATCCGGAAGGTGTAAGGTTCAGCGCGCGGGGTGTCTTCCCACCACTCAACCACGGTCGTGGGCAGGTTCACTGACCCGAGAGAACGGCGTACCGCCCCGGCCGTTCCTCTGTGCTGATGAACATAAGCGGCATCTTTTATCACCTGTCGCTTCTGCGCCTCTGTCCAGCCGTCATCCCAGAAATCAACGGCATGCTCCCAGGCCAGCCAGGGGAGAAGATGCGCCGGACAGGTGTCAGGATTTTTGGACTTGCGCACCATATTGGTATCGAGGGTGGCGATTTGCTCAGCGCTGGCCTGCTCCTGCGCTCTCTCTTCATGAAATGCGCCAGGAGGAAGCAGAGATCGAAACTTAGCCGTCATTGCTACTTACCTCCCTGCGGGTAACATTAATGGCGGTACACCAGGGCGCTTTACCCGGTTCCGCTTCCAGATCTGCCACCGGAGATATCAGCCTTACCCGGACCACACCGGATTGCTGCAGCGCGGCATAAATGGCGGACAGCGGGACGACGGTTTTAATCCGATGGGAAAGCGTGGTGTACGACCGCAAAACATCGATGGCATTATTCAGCACCGTACTGGCGTCCGGTCCTTCCGGGATCTCCAGCTCTGCCGTAACGGCATAGTTTGCAATCGTGGCACTTTTAACCGTCACGTAGTCCGTTAACGGGCGGATTTCATCCGCATTCAGTGTGCTGTTAACCTTATCAAGCAGGGACTGCCCCGCCGCCCCATCCCCGGTACGTGAAAGGACATAGACATCAACGTAGCCGGGCTGGTTATGGGTTTCAGGCCCATAGGCATCGGCATCCAGCACATCCGTATCGGCAGACTTCGCATGAAAGCGGTATGAGTTGCGCGCGCCTGCTGTATTCAGCTGCGCCCATGAAAGCTGGATACGTTCGCGAAATGCCGCATCGTCTTCCTGTTCAGGCTCCACTGGCGGAATGGCAAGCGGATCGCCGGGCTTAATCACCTGCCGTTTAACGTTGAATGCAGCACCTATCTGGTCAAGGTCAGCCTCTTTTGCACTCGCGAGAAATACCGCCCGCACGGCATCATTAACCCGCTGAAAAGCCAGCGTCAGCTGGTAGGCATTCACCTCCCCCTGTTTAAACGTCGGATCGGATTCCACCAGCGCATCAAACTGCTTATCAAGTTCCCGCAGGCGCGCCAGCCACCGGGTGAAGATTTCAGTTGCATCAGGCACCACAATGGCATCCGGTACGTCCAGTTCGGACAGGTTGATCACGTCATAGCTGCTTGCCATAAATCGTTATGTCTCCCGTTCTGACAGGTAAATTGGTTTCCTTGTTGATCCCCTCGATATCCAGCACACAGCCGGACTGCCCTTCAGGAAAGGAAACAAGCACACGTGTTACCTTCAGCCGCGTCTCCCACCGGGCCAGAGCGGTCGCAGACGCAGCGATTATTTGTAGTCGGGTCAAATCATCCCGGGGGTTATCCACCAGCGAAAACAGATCACTGCCATAGTCCCGGACAAGAACCCGGCTCCCGATGGGAGTGGTCAGTATGTCGCTGACGGACTGGCGCAAATGGGCGACGCCGGACAGGCGTTTTCCGGTCCGGTTGTTTACACCGTTCATGATTAAATTCCATAGCTGAGTCGCCGGATGGCGGGAGGGTTAACCGAAGTAGGACGGGCCTTTTTTGTCCTGCTTTTCTGATTTTTTCGAAGCTGCTGCGGGTTTACGAATATCCACGACAAGGTTGTAGGTGTAGCTGAATCCAGCTGACGTCAGAGAAAAGATCAGAGACTCAACCACCCAGGCCCGATCCTCACGGGAACCAAAACCGGACGTCGACACACTTGCTTCTGCTGTCAGCGGCACATGTTTCGGGCGACATGGCCCCGTGAGCGTCATTTTCTGCTCGTTACGCTTCGCCTGTGTTTTCCTGGAATTTGCCTGTTGCTCGGCGGTGTTTTTCTCCGACTGGGTATAGGGATTGGTCATCGCCGGGCCATCATGTTCAACGGAGGAAGTCTTTGTCGTGCCGTCCTCCTCGTCGTAATAACGCACGCCGATTTTCTCTTTGGCTTTACCTCCGCTCCCCGTAGCTTTCCCCGTCGAACTCCCCCGCTCACCTTCACTGTAGGACCAGTTTGATACTTCATCCGGTGTGATGGTGATCCCGCCAGTCTGTTTTCCTGAAGCCGTTGCCGTGGCCCCCTGCTGTAAAAAAAGCCAGTAGCCTCCCGATGGTTTGCTCACTGCGTTGTAGTCACGTGCAAGCCTTGCGAGCAGGTTGGCATCGGATTCCGCCACCTGATCGATGTGATTGATATGAATATCTTTCAGCGCGTCGGCCACACGGGGAATAAGTCCGTTATCGGTGGCCACTGTTTTGACAATATCGGCAAGGCGAAGGTTATCCCAGCTCCGGGTTTTCTGGCCTGTCACATCTCCGGGTTGTTTCTGGGCGTTCATCGGCGCGGCGGTAGCATAAAGCTCAATACGCCTCGGCGGGCCGCTGCTCGAGACACCACTGACAACAAACCAGCCTTTATCGATCAACTGGTCATTGAATCCCAGCGCAACCCGAAGCCGGGCACCTTTAGTGGGAAGCGCCAGCGTTTCAGAGATGAGGCTGATTTTCAGTTCATCGGCTTTCGCTGTTGCCCCACCATAATCCGTCAGGGTCAGTTCACTCAGGCATTGTTGCAGCACCCGGGTTATATCTTTCCCTTCGGCCTGAATGCTGAAGGCCGGCGCATATTCCGGCATCGCTGTCTGATCTGCCATATCAATCCCATAAACTGAATGGCGATTCCGCTACAGGCGTCACCAGATCCGGCAGTGTGATATACAGGCCGGAAGGATACATAGCCCCCTGATCCGCCAGCCCCTGATTGGCTTCAAGAACCTGAGTCACTGAGTCTGAAAGATTTTCAGTACCGTAATGCACGGCACAGATTGCATCCAGTACATCTCCGTCACGGGTTTGATAGATCGTCGGCATAGTGTTTTAGCGTCATCGTCCAGTTTTTATTTCGGTGACCGCCACCCGGTAAAAACTTACTCGTCGTGTCTGAAAAGTCGGTCACCACCCACCACCCCAGCACATCGCCTTCTCCGCTGACAAGCTGCTGCGGTTTCGCCTGATCGGCAAGATCAAATAAATCATTGACCCCTTCCACCCCTTTTCGGAAAAAGGCGTGAGACTGCCCTTCGAGCCTGACAGTACGCCCGGGCTTTCCGGTGTACTGAAGAAGGTCCTGCTTGCCGATGCGTTCCTGTTCACTCCAGCGCCAGCTGGCCTCACGGGTGAGCTGATGATAAGCCGCTGTATCAATCGAAAAGGCGAAATTCCCCAGCATCATCATCACGCGGGCTTCCTGCCCACCCCGTAATGCGCCTGCACTGCGCTGGCCGGAATCTTCAAATATCGGGATAATTTCACTCACCAGACAAGTCCCCCATCCAGAAGGCTGTTATCACCATTAAAGGCAGAATTGTTTTTCGTCACCGTGGTCACTTCATCGGCAATGGCTTTCTCATCCTGTCCCGGCGCAGCATTAATTTCGAAATGGTATTCAAATTTGCGGTTATCAGTTATCTGCCGTGATGGCGGCTGCTTATCCAGTACATCCATTTTTTGAAGCAGGCTTTCCCAGTAACCGCCCGTGCTCTCGTCTTTCAAAATGACCGGCTCAGCAGGTGATCTGTCTGTTGTCGTAACATTCCTGTCCTGCTGCACGACGGGAAGAAGGGGATCATTCGGATACTTATCCCCTGCGCGGGCGCTTTCTCCTTCCCCCTGGCTGTCCGTCAGCCCTGATGGCTCTCTTTTCCACTGACTGGCAGACGTTACCGGCTCATGCGCGTAATTATCCCAGGCTCCGGCAATGCTTTGCGGGTCCTCTTTAACGGTTTGCGCTACATGGTCCTTGTTTTGCTGTAGCGCCGCATTCCAGTTTAAAAGCGAATCGCCGTCTTCCGGTGACAGGTATTTATCAAGCGATTTGTTAAACGCCTCATCGTCGCTGTCAGGACCGAACCATCCGCGGGTATCGTTCCATGACTCTTTTACTTTTTCTGGCAAGTCAGGATGAATTGCCAGTTGCTGCGTAAACCATTCTCCCTGGCCTGTCTGCTCAGCTCTGAGGCGAGCCATATTCATTCCGTTACCAGCCAGTGTTTTGAGTACATCGCGCTGATCATTTCGTTCATCAGGCAGCAACCAGGACAGTTTTTTAGCCAGCGCGTAAATAATTTTGCCGACAAAAACCACCCCCTGTCCGAACGACAGAACACCGGGATAAAGGTCGTTTCGCAGGAAAGTCACAATGCGTTTTATCCCGCCACCTTTGAACCAGTCGGCAAGATCATTCGTCAGATTACGGATATCAGGCGCAAGCTCATTTCCCAGTTGCCCGGAAATTTCTGCGACCGCAGAAGAAAAAACAGTGCGGAGATTATTGATAGCCTGATTACCCGCAACCGCACCATCAGCCCCCTCTTTGGTCACGAGGTTGTAGCGCCGCTGCTCGTCCATCAGGTCACGGTAGCTTCGGCCAGACTGCTTGATAAGCATCAGCAGTTTGCTCGCTTCCCCGCCAAAAAGAGAATCCAGGGCAAAGGAGGCTTTTGACTCGTCCTGAAGGCTGAGCGCCCGTTCAACAATTTTGTCGAACTGCGCCATATCGCTGAGCCCGGCAAAATCCCCCGCTTTGAACCCGAGCGTTTCAAACGCATCCTGCAGCGAGCCCTGCTTACCGTTCTGTTTATACTCCCCGGATTTGTGCAGATACTCTTCAAAGAGATCGCCAATGTTTTCCGCATTCATGTCGTACTGCTTCGCCAGAGAATCCCAGGCATTAAACGTGGCCACGTCCACGCCGTAACTTTTTGCGACATTAGTGCGGGTTGCCGTTTCAGCATTGGTGGCAGCTGGCGCTATCAGTGTGCCAAGTGCTGAAGCCACCACACCGCCACCGCCAATAGCCAGCCCGGATCCAAACATCCCGCCCACCTGCCCGGCGATCCCCAAGCCGCGCCGGAACAGACCTTTACCGGCTCCCTTGAACGCCTGAATGCGCTGTGCTTTTTGCATCTGTACATTCAGTTTCTGCTGCTCCGCCTCCGTTTTGCGGATTTCCCTGGAAACATCGGTATAGCGGCGCTTCAAATCCCCCAGGCTTTCACCGGCCAGTTTGGCGCGCTTGATTTCTGCTGCCAGTCTGGTCTGGTCTTTTGTCAGTCGTTCAGACTGCTTTCCGACATCTTTCAGGCTTTTTTGCAGACCATCTGCAGATCGTTTCCATGAATTATCCAGGTTTCCGCCAAAGGTAATGACGGCCTTAAGGTTCTGGCTTATTCCGCCCATGGTTTATCGTCTCCAGTTCGTCAGTCAAAAAATCAGAGAAAGTGCTGAACGGCATATCAAGGTATTCCGCCATCGGAAAATGCAGCCGCCGCCCCAGAAATCTTATTGCCCGGAGGAGCCCGCCTTCGGTCGCTTCGCGGGCGGGAGCATAAAAACGTTAAAGGCATCCAGCAGCTGTGAATAATCTGCCGCCGTCATCAGCCAGAGATCCTGTTCACTGAGATTGCACAGCAGCGCAATCATGCGGGCTTCTTTCTCTTCTTCGTTGCCGCGGTCTTTGGCATGAGTGATGCGATCGCGAACCAGTGGTTCTCGCATGGTGACTTCATCGATCACAACCCCGCTATCAAGTGATACAGGGGAATACAGTTTTATAACGCGGGTTTCACCAGGAAAGCTCATAGGGTGCTCCATAAAAAAACGGCCCGCAGGCCGTTACAGTGGTGGGATAACAGTAAAATCAGAGACGCACTTTGGCAGCCAGGCCAGAAAGCACATCCACGCCATTCACCCGGCGGGCGAAACGCTCTGTATCAATGGCGAACAGTTCGCGCCCGTCCAGTGACTGACGGTAGTAGCTGACAGCAATATCAACCGTCACGGCATTTTCGGAAAGCGTGTCCTTACTGCGCGCATCCGGCGTGACGGTCTGTACAAACCCCTCAATTTCCTCAACCGTACCGCGTGCAGTGCCGTTACCGAGATAGCCCTGATAAGCCGTAAAGCGTGAACGGCTGCCGCTGACAAAACCAAAGCTGGCCAGCATATCCGTATCTATCCCATAAAATTTAACCTGACAGGTCAGTGCTTCCATGCCGTCATCAACCGGGGTGGGCGCATCCTGTGCGCCGGTACGCAAATCCGTTTTAACAATAGCCAGAGACGGCGGCGTAAATTCATGCGCCCCCTGAATACGGATCCCCTGCCGGAAGAAGGTCCAGACGCGTAGTGTGTTTTTATCGCTCATGCTGCAAGCATCTCCTCAAGCGCATAGTTATTGTTCACCCGGACGCGCAGGCTGATAAGTTCAGTCGGCGATTTCGGACCAAAGTCATAGTTGATGTACAGGACACCCGACGCCATGGTTTCCGCGGTGTTCAGTTCTTCATCCAGCCATGCCCGCCCACCGAATATGGCGCCAAGACCGACCAGTTGCCGCATATAGGCATTGATGGTACCGATAATGTCATCCGCATTTTCCCGGTCCAGTGGGCGGTCAACATACTCCAGCATGGTTTCCTGAATGCTGTCCTCAATAACATCAGCAGTACGGCGGACAGATTCAAAACGCCACTGTGGATTGGTAGCACACAGGCGGTTACCCCAGTGTTTAAAACCCGCCCGGCGGATAATGGTGGACACGTTCTGCATATTGAGCAGGTTTGCATCGCAGTTCTCATCCCCGAGGATAAATTCATCGATCTGCTCAACACCGAGGATGTTATTGATGTCCTGGTTCGACTTGCTCCACCACCAGCCTTTTTCAAAGTCGATGCGGGCGCGTAACCCGGCAGCAAACGCAGAGTAAGGGCGATAAACCAGCTGGCCATCTGCATCGCTCGCCTGGACCCGCGGGCGCAACAGTTCAGTTCGTGCGCCATAGGACTGGCGACGCTGTACCACTTCCTGCAGCGTCGCACCGGAGGCGCAGTCAACATAGGCAACGGCGCGCAATTTCCCGGCCACGGTTTCCAGCCCCTTACCAACCGCATCGTCCTCACTGAATCCCGGCGCTATCACAATACGCGGCTGGTACGTGGTAACAGATTTCGCTGAAGACAGGGTTCCGATCCCCTTCAGTACCGCAGCGCGTCGTTTTGCCACATCGTTTTCATCTGTCACACGCACCACCACCGTCAGCGCATTACGCTGATCGTTAATGTCTGTCAGTGCCTGTTTAAGCGTACCTTTTTCACCCAGGCGGGATAACAGCGTGGTGCCGACGACCGCCACTGGCGTATTGAGTGGAAAGGGTTCATCTTCACCCCCCGCTAATTGCAGGCTGAAGGGCTGGACAATCCCGTCACCGCGCCCGCTCGCACTGATTTTTACGCCATCAACACCACCGACAGCCTCAGCAATGTCTCCGGGTTTAGCCGTGATAACACCGTGTTCATCACAACCCAGCGTAATGTTCAGTGTCAGCGATTCAGGATCCCAGCTCGCTGACGTCACAACCGCAGCAGGATTTTCAGCTGCCGGCTGTCCGGCCAGCGCAGCTACATTGATGACATTGCCTTCCCGCCCCTTAATGGTTGCAGTGAAGTCGATAACGTTATCGAGAATGGGTGTACCGGATGATCCCGATGCGGCTGTTCCCCCCGACGCATCAGGTGCCGTTCCCACCAGGCCGATAATGGCGGTCTGGATCGTGGTAACCGCTACCGTACCCGAGGTGAGTTCAATAGTTTCAACGCCATGTAACTGAGACATGTTTTTTCTCCAGGCATAAAAAAACCTGCCGCAGCAGGTCACATTTTCTGATTAGGTTTATCGGTGAGCCCGCCGCTGTCGCCGCGGTGATCGTGGTTGTTAAATACTTCACGTATCTTGCTCATGCTGCCGGATTTATCCGTTATCTCCTTTGACGCCCCGATATTCCCTGCAACCGACGTGTCAGCATTAATCTGGGTTTTGCCCTGGACTGTCAGGGTATCCGTAATTTCAACCGGACCATCCAGCGTGCCTTTACCGACAATTTTGTAGGTTCCGCTATCAGCCAGCGTAATCGTCAGGGCATGCGCGCTCCTGTCATAACGGATCTCGGTCCCGTCGCTGTAACGGGTAATGTGCTCGCTGTCACTCCCTTCCGGCACAGGCAGCTTTCCCGTGTTCCAGCCGGGAAACACTCGCCCATTGTTGAGCTCTCCGGCTTCGGACAGGACCGTAACCGCATCCCCCACGGCATAAGGATTTGAATCAGCACGGTTAGTTCCTGAAAACCCCTGGCACAACGGTAGCCAGGTCGTGATGATATCCCCCAAATCCACCCGGCATTTTGGGATGCGATCGTGCCTGACGGAATGGATAACACCGCGCCGGACAAGGTTCGCCAGTCTGCGCTGCAGGTCGCCTTCTATATCACTCATCGGGCTGAGCCTCCCAGATAAGATGATAGTCATCCACGTGATTACGGCCAGTATCAGGTGCAGCACCCAGCCAGGTCTGCTGCAGAGGCATGCCATTGTGTGCAAAGGGGTCAGTACCAAATGCAGCCGCCTGGGTAAATGAAATACGCCAGACCAGATAATCATCCATTCGCGGATCAAACTCATCACGTTCAGCCGTGGTGAATACCGCAGGCTCAATATGGCCCAGACCAAACTGCTGCCCGTCAATCCACTGGGTAATATCGGCCGCAGCGGTTCTGACAAAAATCTCAGGTTGACTCACACCCGATCCGGCGGCATCCACCACCACGAAGAGATCACAGGTTAAATTAACGCTCAGTTGCCCCTCATTACCTCCACCCTGTTCCCAGCTGTTAATCGAGAAATACACCGCGGGCGTGGTCAGGTCTGAAAAGCGGGGAACATTTCGTTCCGGATACGCACCGGCATCACGCACCCATCCGATTTTTTTTAATGCGTCAGTCACAGCATCGTGATACCGCCCCAGCAACAGTGGCTCGGCCATCGTTCGTTACCTCAGACAGAAATACGGGCTTTTACGCGCCCGCGAATGTCGGTTTCAAAGTGATGCATAAAAATTTCCATCGCTTCCGCAAATGCGTTGTCCTCGATGTAGTTCAGCATCGGTTCGTAGATATCAATTTCTGCTTCGCGTGTCCGGCGGGTCAGGGGATCGCGAATAACCACCGTCCGGCGATTATCCCGTTTTGAACGGAATACCTCCCCGTTTTCAAACGACCGTTCGCTCAGCTGATTACCTTTCGGGGAAAATCCGGCGTTATCTGCCTGGCGGCGTGCTTTAATAAAACGCCCTGTGTTGCGGTCACGCCGGGTATGGTGTGGTCGCAGCCGCCCGTTGATTCGTCCTTTAAGGTCTTTCACCTTAATGGCATTCAGCCCGAACCAGAGCCGGAAGTTATCCAGTTGCGATCCCCTGTCCAGGCGAAAAGACAGCAGACGGCGCCGGACCAGATCCATACTGCGTGGGGCCAGCCCGTCTTTCAGATCCGCCATCGCTTTCTTTCGCAGCGTGGCGGCAGTACGCCTGAGCGCGCGCGAGTATGCTGCACGGAACTGTTTTTGCGTCGCACCGATACTGTCCGCAATTCGCCAGATAACATCCACATCAATATCGACGGGTAAATCCCGTCGCAGTCGAGACTCCCGCGCCATATCAGCTCCATTTATCGATCTGAGGCTGTGTTTTGCCGGGTTCCCCATATACCAGCGTGACGCGGGTCCGCCCTTCTTCATCCGCGCCGATATGTGTCACCCGGTAAGGGATGGTGTTGATCACCACACCGTCATGTTTTTCGAGACCGGAAATATCCGCAGTCATTGCACTGAACGCCGGGGAATGGTTCTGAATTTCCCCACCGCCCGGTACACCCGACAGCGCATCCGGTGATTCAAAAATCACGGTCACCAGACGCGGGCCTTCACCCGTTTGCAGGCATGCAGGGACTTCTTCGGCAAACGCCCGGTTAATCCGGGCATCTGCTTTAGCCAAACGTTCCCGGAACCGGCTCATCAGAACCCCAGGCGGACGGCAACATCAGTATCATCCGCCTCAGCTGCTCCCCAGGCGGAACCAACAACCGGGTTTGGCGTTGCATCATCGCCTTTTGCCACCGTCAGCTTGCTGCCAACCAGATACAGTTTCTGGCCTGCCGCAATTTCTTCTGCCGCTTTAGGCAGCACAAAAACACCGGCCATATGCAGTGTTCCCCACTCGCCAGCAGGAATATCGTTGTGTGCCACCCCGGCAATTCCGCCGACCGCCACCAGCGCACCGGATGAAACGGCATCAACACCCGCATTGTGATAATCCAGTGTGGTACCGTCCTGCTGATAGTTATTCGCCATGTTTTTTCTCCATAAAAGGAAAAGGCGACCAGCGCCGCCTTCAGGGATAAAAAAACCGCCAGGCGGCGGTCGTTATTTTTTGGTGACTTTAACCAGCCCGCGCCAGTCGAGCGGGGCCACACCCGCATCAATGCGCACCTTGAATGCGGCGCCGTCCACAGTGAAGCCCTGCTGCTGTTCCAGATATGGCGTGTCGATACCGTCCAGATAGGCCACTTCAATGGTGTCGCGCCCCTGCGCAGCAGTCAGGTAATAATCGGTCGGGCTGCTGTCATCCAGGCGGGCCTCAGAAGCCACTGTCACAAAGTTCTGGATCGGGTTAACGATCCCGCTGTTCGCGTCAGCGCCCGGTACGCTGGCGGACTTAATCAGTTGGTTTGCCCGTGACTCAATTGCCACTGGCGTCAGCATGTAGGCCGGACGAATATTCAGACGACGATCGCCGGATTTTTGCAGCAGCATTGCCTTACGCGCAGTATCCAGCCCTTCAATACTCAGATCGGCTGCAACAAGGTTGCCATGATCGGCGTGGAACAACAGCTTACCGTCCGACATTTTCGGGTTGCTGGTCAGTACCGCCCAGACCAGATCGCCGACAGTGGCTCGCGCAGCAAGCCCCATTGCCTGCGGGATACGCGTCAGCATATCCAGGTCGTCGTTGATGATAGTCTGGCGGTCAATGCTGAAAAGCTCACCATAGGTGGCCAGTGCAATCGGCTCACCACGATCCTTAATGGTGACATATTTATATTCCGCCCCGGCGCGAACCTTACGCAGCGATGCAAGTGATTCCAGACCAACGCGGTGCGCGGTTTTGAAATCGGTCAGCGTGCCTTTACGGGTCCACTGTTCGAATGTTTCGCTGGCCTCATCCCAGCCAAGCAATGCAGCCTTATGCGCCACATCCATCAGGATATTGCCGAAATCGCTGCTGCTGTGGGTGAACGCCAACCCGACCATCGCCTGTGCGGTACCGACACCAGAAATACCGATACCACGATCCACCAGCGAGGCGCGCGCCAGCTCACGCAGGGTATACCCGTTGTAGGCGTTATCTTTTTCCGCCTGCGCATAGCCCGCACGGTTCATTACCGCCGCACGAATGGAATCACCAACAATGTTCCCGTTACCCGCATGGATGTGAACTGCACCCGGTCCGGCACTCGGGGTAGTCCCTGCCGCCAGCGCATTGAGCAATTTGGTACGGGCCTGTTCCGCTGAGCAGGAAATATCCGTGATACATTCTGCTTTCAGCGAGCCGAAAGCAGGAAACGCATCAAACACAGCGGAAACTGCGCTGACTCGTTCAGTATTCGCCGCCTGCATCTGCTGCTGGAGCTGGGCGGCCAGCGCGGTAATGTCGATATTTCCTGCCAGCGGTTGCTGGGTGGGTTGCTGTGCCGGTGGGTTATTTGCGGCCTGCGGCGCCGGGTTTTGTGCGGGTTGCGGCTGACTTGCAGGGGCTTCGGCACGCGGCCCAAAAAGGTTTTTAATCTGTTCTGGCATATTCTGGTAATCCTTCAGTTTATTTTGATTCACACAGGCCGCGGCCTGCAGTTCTGGTTCAAGCGTGTCAGCGAAACCTTTTTCCACCGCCTCCGCGCCATTAAGCCAGGTCTCAGCTTTCAGCATCGCCTCCAGTTCTTCCTGCCCCAGCCCGGTCTTGTTCATGTAGGCACTGAGCATCAGCGCTTCATTACGATCAAGCCAGGCAGCGTAATCACGCATATCATCGGAATCCCCGGCGATCCCGCCCCACGGCTTGTGAACCATCAGCCAGGCGTTTTCCGGCATATGCACCGTGGCACCGGGCAGGCAGACAATCATTGAAGCCATACTTGCAGCCACGCCGTCCACCCAGATATCCAGCTTCGCTTTCAGACGGGACAAGGTGTTAAAGATGGCAAATCCCTGCATCACATCGCCGCCCGGACTGTGGATATGCAGATCGACGGAGCTGGCCTCAAATACCCCAGCTTCCTTACAGTCGGAGACGAACTGTTGAGCGGTAATCCCCCAGCCGCCGATCACGTCATAGAGAAATATTTCCACACGCCCTGCAGCCAGGGCGCGTATCTCATACCAGCACTGACCGTTTGCGGCATCGATACCAGCCACACTGGCGCGGGGGTTAATCATCGTCCCGTGACGGGGCGGGCTTATCATTTGCTGCATCAGGGAGCACTCCTTTATCGTTGGCGGCGTCTGAGTCGAACACCAGCCCGTTTTCTCGGTTGAATTCGGTTTCACGCATACGCTGGCGCTTCACCTCCTGGGGGGATTGCCCACGGGCACGGATCCATTCCGCTTCAGTTCCCGCACCACCGCGCACAATTCCCCGCCAGGCCATTGCCTCTTTTACAGGGTCAATCCACGGCATAACCGGGCCAAGATAGGTCGCATTAAAGAGGGTTGTTCGATCCACATCCGGTGGGATATCTGTCGTTAACAGCGCCATCGCCAGCCAGGCGCGGTATACCGGGCGACTGTGCTGGCCAACAAACCATTGCTGCAGTACGTTATAGCCTTCATAGCTTTCCACCAGTTCCTGGCGCTGGGCGCTGTATGTGCCATTGTAGTCACGGGCAATGCTGGAATAGCTTCCCCGGCTTCCGGCGGCAACAGCACGTAATTGCCCGTTGCGAAACTCATGAAGATGGACATTCGGACGATTGGATTCCACCATGCCCAGATCTTCGCCCGGTGCCAGATCGTCAAAAATCATCCCGGGTGCGATATCAAAATAGCGGTATTTATTTTCTGACGGCTTCCAGTCGTCTTCGTGAGGGAAAGTAGCGGCATCACCTCTCTTGATATAAAAGCCCAGCGCAGCAGCGATTCTTGCGGCCACGCGCTCACTCTCTTCGTAATCCTTAATGTCGCCAAGGCGGCGGATCACGCCGTGTAACAGACTCACTCCGCGTAACTGATGAAGACGTTTTCGCTGCGCGAGATGCAGCATATTCTCAGCAGCAACAGTTTTCAGTTCTGCGCTAAAACGCGTCATGTTGGCCGGATGGAATTTATAAACCCGGTAGCCTGTCGGACGGCCCCAGTTATTCACAATAATACCCTGACGGATCTGCTGCCCCGAGGTGCTGTTCAGGTTCATCGGCACAAAGTCAGCCTCGAGCAACTCCAGAGAAAACGGCACACTGGTCGAGTGAGTCAGACCAGCAACCGGCCCTCTCACAAGCTGGGTAAAAATTTCACCATCACGCAGTGCGGAACGCAGTGCCAGCCGTTCCGCTTCCGGGCGGGTAAACATCCCGGTCACTTCCGGGCGAACCGACCATTCGGACCAGAGCGCGGAAATCTTTGCCGCAAATTCTTCATGCAGTTTTCCGTTCAGCCCCAGTGGCTGCGGTTCAACCTGAATCCCCTGGGCACCAATCACCCGCTCCTCGAGCTTATCCAGCAGACCAATTACAATGTCATGGTCTTCATCCAGCGCCCGCGCCTGCTCGCGCAGTGATACACCTGCAACCCCAACAGCAGTGTCAGCCGCGCGGCTCTCGCGCTTCGTTTTATTAAGCCGGGAAGGCTGCGCCGCATCGTATGCCTGCAACAGCATTTTGTTTCTGGCGCGCGCGACTGCCCACCCTGGCGCAATTGCACCAAGTGCTCTGTCGAAAATACCCATGAAAGACCTTAATTAAATCTGGCGAGTTTGAAAGATCCACCGCGACGGTTCACGGCAACCCAGCGTTTTTCCCAGTATTCCAGCTCTCTACGAAGCGCCACGGGATCATGGTTAGTTATGGCGCGACCATTTACGCCCGTAAAAGACACACTTTTCCCGTCCAGGGAATCACGGTATGCCTGGCGTACTGTTACCAGCATCTGCTGAATTTCTGATTTCGTCACAGCCAGCCTCCGTTGTCACTGACACCCAGCCAGCCACCAGAAAGCGGGCTGGGCTGTTCAGTTACAGAAACAGGAGACGAACGTACAGGTACCGCTTTTTTCACAGCAATCTCCCTGGGGCGCTCCCCGTCAATGATGTTTGAATTACTCTCCTGAGCGGCAGCCCATGCCGGGGGCTGTTCCCAGTCCCGGATTTTTTCATAGCCACGCAGGACAGCGACGGCGTGGGCATAACAGAAAAGGTCAAAGGCTTCGTTATTACCTTTTCCAGGTTTGCGCCATTTTCCGTCCGTACCGCGTTCTTCGTAGGTCAGTTCTTCGTAGAACCACTCCCCCAGCCAGTCAGGAAAATGGATATACCCGGCACCGGGTGTTTCACGCTCAAGGTTGTTACTGAGCTGATCTTTCAGCAGGTCTGTCTGCAACAGATATACCGGAACCTCACCACGCGCATCCGCCCGGCGATCGCTTCGGCCTGTGTTGTCAGGGTGCGTTTTGGTAATGATTTTCTGGCGTCGGGTGCTGTCACCTTTTATCAGGTAAACCCGTTTACCCAGTCCGTCACGACGACACTGGCGCCAGAATTTATAGGCGTTATCCGTTACCCCATCTTCCCCGCCGCTGTCGACAGCCATTGCAAGAATGGGCATCCGTCGTGAAGGGTCTGACTGCAATGCATAGGTTTTTTCGAGGACATCCGTGATGAGCAGTTGCCAGTCTTCCGGATAGGATCCGGGATGCACCTGCTGTGCCTCACCATTTTCATCACAACGCAGGGACTGGCGGATGTTATAGCGGTCCACCAGCCAGCGTTCGCCGTTTTCACCGTACCCGATGATCTGGACGACAAAACGGCGCTTCTTCCCGCCCTGCACATCCACCGACGCCAGAAGAAAACGGACTTTCGGCGGCACAAGTCGTTTGCCATAATCTTCTGCCCGCAGCATCAACACGTCAGCACGTCGCTGCTCACTGGCTGCACGGGGAAGATAAGGAAGCCCCCAGTCAGTATTAATTACCGTCTTGAGCGTTTCTTCGCTTCCAGTGGCCTCATAGTCCTGTTCCGCCGTCAGTAATTTGTAGACCAGTTGCGCCCATGTCTGGTATGCCGCCGCTGGTCCCTCCATCCAGAACGAGGCAATGCGCGAGCGTCGGGCTTCTCCGGTGATGTTGCCCTCACGGTCGATAGTCTGTCCCTCTCTCAACCAGACACCCTTTCCGTTCAGTTCCCGCTTCCTGTCGGCGGTAATCATGCCGCTACAATGCGGACAATCAATATGCGCCGCTTCACTGGCCTTTACCGGGTCAGACGTTTCCCGGTAGCCTGTCATCGCCTCCATGGCTGGTTGAAAGTATTCCCCGCAATGTGGACATGGCCAGTACCAGCGGCGACGATCGCCGCGGTTATATAAAGACAGGATCCCGGTCGTGGGAGGGGCTTCGTGAGGTGACTTTCTCCGCCACTTCGTATTGGTGATTTCCCTGCCCGGTGAACTCTCGACCAGCGTCATCCCTGCCGACATAAAGGTGGTGGTACGTTTTGAAGCAAGCGAAAATCCGTCCCCTTCCCCGTCGATATCTTCCGGGAAGCGATCGTAATCCGTCAGCGCCACACACTTAAAATCTGAGGATGACATGATGTTGATAGACGGCCAGCCTATCTTCAGGTAGTTCCCGGCAAGGAAAGTCCGGTCATGCACGTTGTTGTCATTGCGTGAGGGACTCAGCCGGCATGCCACCTCCGGGCTGACACGAAATGTTCGGGCCAGACGTTTTTTGGAGTGTTCGCGCGCTTTCTCTTCCGTCATCTGAATGATGAGCATGTCAGACGGATCGCAGACAACGTTGTACACCACCCAGCCATCAATCAGACCAATGGTTTTACCCGTTCGGGCAGGGCCAACAAAAATGACAGCATCATATTCGCGTGATGCCAGGCAGTTCATCGGCTCCACAACATAAGGGGCAAGATTAGGATCCCACTCAACGGAGTTACCCACGCCGACCGGAACACGCATATATTTATGTACGGCTTCGGCTACAGGCATTCGGCGCGGTGCTCTGATGATCCCGGCAGTGTTTTTTCTTAGCTCCGCCGCCGTGGCCTGTCGCATGGCTTACTCCTCTTCTGGCGAACTGTCCTCCTGTTCCGGTGTATCTGCCTGCTCAACTTTCAGGGCTATCTGATCCCGCAGGTCATCAATGACTTTTTGCACCCGAACGACAGCTGCAGGCGTCATCGCGCAATCACGTTCAAGAATATCCGGCAGCGTTTCCAGCACCTGAACGACGGCTTTTGCCATCGATGAAAATTCTCGGGTCACTGTCGATGCCGGAATTAACTCACCTGTTTCCTGCTGGAATTTAAGCCTCTCGCGTTCAGACTGAAACCATGCCTTACGATCCGGCGGTAACATCTTATCGATATCCACCAGTTCGGGTGCCGTGGTCCGGCCCAGCAGTTCCCGGAGAATATCGACAACAGAATAAAGCTTGAGACGAGAATTGCTGCCCGGAGCAGGCTCAACGTTATTCAGCCTGCTTGCGATCGTCTGACGATGAAGATCGGTTACTGCTGCCAGCTGATTGATATTGAGGCGAAGGTTTTTCAGTTCGTTATCCATGATGATGAACAATATTTAACCATTTCGACATCGTGAATAATTTCACGACTGAAATATCAACAAGTTAAGGGAATGATGATGATGCCGATAAAATGCAAAAAACCAGCCGTTTTCCGCGTGTCCTCGCCCCCTCGGTGTTCAGAATCGCCGGGAGGACCCGCGAAAATGGTAGTAATTATCAATTGCATTTATTGCTCCGATATAGCTTGAGCCTTTCGCTTGTGCGGAGTAGAAAGTTGCATGTTGAAAACAAGTAGATAAGGAATATTGTTATGCCAACTTTTTACACACTCGACAGGCGTGGCTTACTGCAGGAAGGAAACAGTTTTGAACTGGTTCCCCTGGAAGGACCACCGCTGCTTAATGATGAATTATTTACAAAGGGAGTATCTCAGCATGGCCTGACGTATTCGCTACACAACGCCTTTAATGCGCCAGACAATCCCTATGGGCAATCTATCGAACTGGCTCTGGAATTGATAAGGAAAGATAAATTCTCTGAGAAACCTTCCAGATTACAGTCGATGTTCGCATGTGAAGACTTAGATGATGTTAAACACTTCCGGGGAAGTTCTTTGTCTCGTCGCTCAACCCCAATTTTTGAAGTGACTACAGAAAACTATCATCGGGGAGACATGAACATTTTCAGCGTTCAATGCAACATGAATGAATTTTATCAGCGTCTTTACAAATACTGGTCTGGAGAAACAATCAACGCAGATGGTTACGAGCCATTTTGGGAAATCGTTATTCCACTTCCTACAACTATCGGGCCTAAAGTAGCTTAATTACTCATCCCAATGCGGACCAATCATTCCGCAATGAGGACGATATGGATAAAAATAATTAGCCGTAACACCACCTATCGTTATAGGCGGCTCTCTGAACTGAAGGCCGGATTCACGCGCTGCACTAATTGCTTCAGACAATTTTTGCAGCGCTTCTTCCTGACTGAAAGCCTCAACGCTAAAGGTGAATTTTTTGGTGTCAAAACTGCCTGACTTAAAGTCAGGGATAAAATGAGTGTGGCAACCCTGCTTCATGATTCAAATCCTCTCAAATGCGTATGATCCGATGTTCACAGATTTGGGTCACGCCGTTGATAATGGTCCTAACGGTAAACATGGTATTTCCTTCTTCTGGTAATAAAAAGCCCCGCTATTGCGAGGCTAGAATGATGTAAAAACCTATTAATCTACTGTAGGGATACGTACAGTCACCCACATATCTTGTTCTTCACTGTACATTTGAAAAGCAACACAGTATGCAATTTTCTTTTCTACATCGAGAGCTTTTATAACCATTCCTTCAGGAGCATCAAAACGGTTTGGAGTTTCAAAATCAATTGCCACTTCGGCACTATAACGCATGTTTTCCGGCAAAGGCGGCAATTTATACTCTTGTTTCATAGGATATCCTTGTTAAAAACCCATTAGGCGCATGGGTACTGAATCCATATGGAGTTTACTGTGCACTATTTCAACTAATTATTTGATGATGCGTATAAACAATGATATGAGTCAAATAGTTAAGAGAAAGTGACACTTAGATCAGAGAGCTTTTTTTTCTTATCCTCAATACGGCGGTCAAGTGCAGCCGCTGCATGTGGGCGTATCGCCTCAAGAAAGGCATTATCCTGATAGGTAGACTGGATTGTCACACCTAGCCCAGAACCACTTTCCAGAATATCTTTCTGTCGCTGTAGTTCTTTTATATTGTTATTGAGGTAATACGCTTCACTGAGGTTTTCTACGTTCATCGTGTAACCCTGTTGTTATTCGACTGTCTCACCGAGTCGTAAACGCGCTCACATGTCATTCCAGCCCGGTAGCTTTCGTCAGATCGCTCAGCATAATATCGAGCTTCTTCTGCAAGGCGTCCGAGCATGTCGGCGAGCACTGCGGCGTCGGCTCCGGCTGTTTTGCTTCTAACGGCAGCGGCAAGATCTGAGGTGCGCTTTGCGGCGTCCAGGCGGGCGGCAAGCTTTGTTGCTTCGGTGCGCAACTGACTAATAGTGGCAGACAGGCCAGCAGCAGTGGAAGCAGATTTAGCGGCTTGTGCTTGTGCATCTTTTACAGCCTCATCACGGGCAATAATTCGCCCTTGTTCAATCATGCGGGCGGCGGTCTGCGCGTTCGCTGTTTGCGATGATTCCGCGCTATCACGTTCCGCCCACTTTTTTTCCCAACCGCGGTTACTCCACTCGTTTCCGGCGATAAATGCGACGGCCACCAGTACCGAAATGGCAATGAACTGATAGCGCAGACTCACTGGTCTATCCCCCAGCACGTCAGTGCGCTTTCCTGGTCTCGTCGTTCTACCTGGCCATAGCAGCCATTTTTCTGGCCTTTGGTCAGGCGACAATCGCGACTCCCGTCTTTAATCCACCAGCGGATCGCTTCACAAGCTCCTTTACGGTCGCCAGCATTAATTCGCTTATAGAACGTGGACGGGAAACATTTTCCGGGGCCGATGTTATATGGGCAGAAAGACGCGATCCCGGCTTTCTGTGGTTCGGTCAGTGGTACCTTGATATTTTGCTCAGCCCACGCCAGCGCCTTGTCGCGTTCTATGGAGTTTACCTGGGCACATTTCTCAGCAGAAAGCCTCATGCCCTGAACTACTGGCTTACCATCAACCATCGTGGCGCCACGGCAAATGGTCCAGATTCCGCCGCCGTCACGATACGCCGTCAGGCTGTTACCCTCTTTCTCATCCAGAAACTGATCGAGAATCACGGGTGCGGAAGCCCCGGCAAGAATTAACCCAACGACAGCTGCGCTCAGTTTATTCTTCAGCTTTTGTGGCATAGCCATTGCGACGATCCTCCCGTTCTTTCCAGCGGAAATACCAGTTCACTGCACAGGTAATAACGGTGCATGCGATACCGACAATAATTGCCCAGTCGCTCAGGCTTAACCCTGCAATTCTGTCGGCCAACATCCAGGACACCTCTTTTGCTGTTTTAGCTGTTTCGGCATATGCCTTCGCTGATACACCGCAGCCGGCAAGCGTGGTTCCTGATCCATATGAAAGTCTGCTGTAAATGGTGCTCATTCTGGTCATAGCCTCACCTCCGATTTTTCGGATGGCGCTGTATGTGATGAAAAGATCAGGCTTCACAGGCTGTGATTTTCATCAAAGCACGAAGGGAGTGATACCAGTGAGCCTGAAATTTGTGTATTTTGAAAAGAAACAGGAGGCGGTATGAAAAATAAATTCTATAAATTATTCGCGATTTGTTCTTTTCTTTGGGTGTTTGGAGTTACTGTTATGTCAATTTTAAAAATTGGGCTGTCATTCCATGAGACGTACGGAATGGATCTACGCTTAGTCGAATTCATTTTTGGAGGAGTAGGGTCGGTAATAGGATTCTATATATCGAGGGCGACAGCCAGAGGCTTTAATCTGGAGTAACCCATAATATGATATATACGGCTGTGTCCACGTAAAACACAGCTCCGGCAAATGCGCCAAACACCACGCCGTAATCGGTTCCGGACAGAAATCCATAGACGCTGGCCCCCGTCAGGACACTACCAGCCAGCCCAGTACCGGAAATCGGATCGGACATTTAGCCCCCTCTTAATAGCTGTGAGTCCTCTCAGGAATGAGGGGAAATAGGCTCAGGCTTCACGGGCTGGATTTATCAACAAAGCACGTAGCGGATGATTCCCGTGAGCCTGAAATGAAAAAGGCCACCATGCGGCAGCCTCAAAGTAAGTAGGATTGTTTACATAGGTGGGGTGAGAGGACCTTCTAACACCTCTGCTTCACCGTTATGGCATATGTCATCGCCTCTGGTCAGATGCCAGACACCTGTGATTGTTTTACCCGTTTCCAGATCATCAACAGTGTCGTTCGTGTAATACGCCACCTGAACAACACCGTTATGCTGAATCCAGTAATACCCTTCCTTCATACATTCCTCCGCGATACTAAGCAGATAGTATAGAGCGGGGCAGATTATGCAGCGTTGCAAGAAACCACAACTCATTGTTTGCTATCCACGGGGCTAGTTCTGGCCATAGCCTCTTCAGATGGCATTATCAGGTGCGATGTAATAACTCTACTGATGAGCCTCTTTTTAGTGCGATTGCACTTCCGGAGTGCATCTAACGTCACAAGCCCATCATAACAAATTGATTTTATTCACCTCTAGAATGGTTCATTTATTGCATAAGGAACATAACAAAATGGAACCAGAGGGATGAAAGATGACAAATACATTTTTTTACCACATACAATACTGGGGTTATCTTGCAGTTCTAGTATTACTGTATCAGGTAATATTCAATTGAATGAAACTCATGAGCCTAAAATGAAACAGGCTCGTTCGGATGAGCGAGTCTGAGATTAGAAATTTAGCATTATAAGAAATGAGTGTGGTGCCGGGTGCCTCCCGGTGAGACTGCCCCGGACAGCATGCCTCGCGTGCATATTGCGTCAAAGGGATATTGACTTTACCGGACGCCCCGCCGCACTGGGGGATTCACCACTAAAATAACATACCTTCGGCTCATCCCTGCGTCAAAACAATCGACATAACATTCATGTAATTACCCATGAAAAATATCTACGGGTGTACAATAAGGAACCGATTAAAAAGAACAACAAGGAGGTAAAATGCGCCATCAGATAGTTATGTCATCTAAAATAAAATCCATAGGTTATTATCCTTCAGAAAAAATTCTGGAGATTGCATTTACTAATTCTGGAACTTATCAGTACATTGGAGTTTCAGCCAAAATTTACAATACCTTTTTAGAGGCTAAATCCAAGGGGCGTTTCTTTGATGGTGTTATCAAAGATAAATACCTTTGCAGAAAAATTGGGTAAGTCAGGGTAAATATACCGTATTAGGTGTTGTTTTAATTTTCGACACCTGGCTCCAGAGATGATAAAGCCCGCGAAATGGCATGCTTTTATCTTTTCTAAGGTTAGACCGACGATGTGACAGGGGTACTTTGCCGTAGCAAGTTCGCGAATACCCCTGTCGTATCGCCGGAAAGCAAAAACCCCGCGCTGGCGGGGTTCTCGTTATATTCAAATTGTTCGCTTTTCGTCGCTGCCATCGTGGCGCAGCTCTGCCAAGCATGAATGGATTATCTGATTTTCTGGCCCGTTTTCAACACCATTACCAAAAAATAGCACTAATAGCTAAAATTGATTTCAGTTAGTCTATTCAGATAACAGTTTGCGCGCTTCCAGAAAGACCTTTGCTCTAAATATTTCCAGACACCAACGCACGCGCTTTCTCGCCTCCCCGTCAGTTAACCATGGCGCAATCACCTGCAGTTCCCGGGTTATGTCTGAGATTTTTTTTCGGGTGGTGTAATACTGAAGACCAACAACATAAACCGGATCATTTATATCCAGCGCCCGCAGCACGCATTGCTCAACAAAATCGACATCATCATTATGCAGGGCTTCATCAATTACACTGGCTGGTGGCTGCGGCCAGAGAATGCTGTGCGCCCTGTTCATTGCCTGCTGTCCACGGAATCCCTCTTCTCTCGCCTGATTTAAAGCAACAGTGAATCTCTCCAGTGCCTTATCTGACCAGTTTCGTCCTTTAATAACATTCCAGCACGCATGACTTCGCGGCAAACGGGGTGCAGTTTTTCCTCCCACACCCTCGCCCCATGTAGTAAGAAGGGATTTAATCCATCCTGACTGGATCCCCGTCAGGAGAATGCATTTACCCAGCCAGCTTTTACGCGGCGCAGCTGCTGCTTTTTCAAATGCTGACTGCTGTAGTCTGCGTTTGCGTGGCGTCATGGTTTTAGCTCCTCAATAATTATTCTCCCGGTTTCTCCCCATAATTTTGATACCCGTGCATCCCATATATGAGCATCATTTTCGTAAATAGCGTCCATCAGGGCTTTCATCATATTGTCAAAATCAGGTTTAGCCTGGTGTGGTTTACCGTTGAACTCAGCCCGTTTCTTTTTGCTCCAGCTCGCTGGCATCGGCAGAATGAAGGTAACATGTGAACCGCTTTCCGGCAGCTCAACACCCCGCAGACGAACTTCATCACAGAAAGCCCGGTAACGCAGAACCTCGGGGCGTTTTTTCCATTTGTCAGCGCGCGTCATTCTGGGCTTGCCCATTGGGGTGATATCGTAGACTTTCACATTCACCTCCAGATCCGTTGTTGCCATGTTCTGTCCTGACGCGGAGGCTTAGAGACTTCTGGCAAGAACGCGCTGATCGTCCAGTGAATGAAGTCATTATCCAGACTACGCTCGGTCTTAATCTGCTTTGCGTGATAGCTGGCTTCCAGTTCGTCAGCCTGCTCAGTGGTGAGTTGTGTATGTTGAAACCAGCTTTTCTTCATAACGCACCTCTGGATGCGGCAAAAAGAAAATCGCTGGCGTTGATTAACGTCAGTATGTGGGATTGCTTGAATTGATCTTGCACCATGGGGCTTTTCTCCTGTGGCGCAGCAGGTATAGGTTGTTCAGGCCTATGACGGGAGTGTAACAGAATTCTGAGTAACGCGATAACCAGCCCTTTCCAGCATCTGAGTAAACAACGTTGGTGTACCAATAATTTCATCATCCTGAAGAGGCATGAAAGACACCATGCTGCCGCGCCGGTACATCAAGGCACGTTCACATTCTGGAAATGATTGCAATCTGGCAACGATGACCCCATCGTGACATCTGATGACTGCGTAGCCTTTTTGGGGTAATTCTACTTTTTCTTTCACTTAAACTCCCCCATGCAAACGGGATCAAAGTAACACCC
Source organism: Citrobacter sp. KTE30 (assembly GCF_000398825.1). Classification (NCBI taxonomy): domain Bacteria; kingdom Pseudomonadati; phylum Pseudomonadota; class Gammaproteobacteria; order Enterobacterales; family Enterobacteriaceae; genus Citrobacter; species Citrobacter sp. KTE30. The sequence continues at coordinate 2,555,430 of NZ_KB976055.1, forward strand.
AAAATAATTAATAAAACCAGTCGTCAGCACTTTCCCAGGTTTCCTGGAGGATAGTCTCTATTTTCTTTTTATCTTCCTTGTCACCCCCAAACACACTTAAACCATCGGAGCCTGCACGTCGTATGCTTAGGCTGCAGTTCTCATAGTGGTTGCCCAACCTTTTAAGCAATTCTTTCTCCAGTGCCGGAACAGTTCCCTTTAGAAGTTCTTTAGTACGATCAATGGTGAGTTCAACTTTCATAATGGCCTCCACTGCATAAACTGTGTTTTTATACAGTATACCCATGCGCGAAAATGATCAACGCTTTAAGAGCACAAATTGTTAATTTTCTGTCAGAAGCAAAAAAAGAAAACCCGCCGTAGCGGGTTGAATTAGCAATGTTTTATTACACCGCTATTTGTTTCTGCTGGCATAACTCCGACAAGTTTGCCCTTACAGCAAAGGCAGAGGAGTTGCATCGCTGCTTATAGGCGCATGTTAGGACGAAAAAACCTCCGTTGAAGGAGGTTTTGGCTACTCAGGTGAAGAGTAATTGATTTGGAATCATTTCATGTTTTGCTATGAAATTTTAAATGAATATTGTTGCTTTAAGTAAAACACTACAGTTTCATATAATTAAAATCATTGTCCTACTTGTTTATCCATTAAATTCATGATTGGGTTACGCCATTTTTCCTTTAATTCATCAATATTAAATTCCTTATCAGCATTCATCCATTTCACCACAAGTTTTATTAACTCTTTTTTAGTAATACGCTTAAATTTAGTATCATCTTGCATTTGAGAAAGAATATGTTCTCCAACAAGAGATAAAGATGAGTGCTTTAGGGAAGCAAGGTCTTTATGCTTATTATTCAACGACTTATATTTAGATCCGCCAGATGAGGAAACCAGCTCTATTCCATTTGACTGAAGCCATTCATCCTCTAACCATATAAGATCTATGGCTGCGGGCTCGTTCATGGTAGTAGCTAAAGCTACTATTAATTTCTCCACTTCTTCACTAGCAAAATCCTGAGTTGTAGATGACCAAACTGAAAGCGTATTATTGGACGTTCTTGTGCATCCCGTGATAGCATCTGCCGAAATGTCTTGAGAATCTATACCTCTATTTGGCTCCCATTTAGCCAATGAAAACTTACGCAATAAATGCCCCATTTACTACTCCAATTCAGCCAAGACTGCGTTTTTATAATCTTCTAACCATTTAACTTCGAATTTTTTAATATTGTTCAAATACGCAGCATGTTTAGTTTGCTCCCAAGACTCAACAGCTCTTATTGCAGCCTCGTTAACATAAATATCCTTATGGGAACAAGCACTCAATATTAACGCATCTGCTTTATCATTTAGCCAGTTATAATTTAAAGAAGAAGACATATTAATAAATTTGCGTAATTCATAACTTTGCTGTGTAAACAAATGAAGCCAGACCTCTTGAAAAATCTGTCCAAATAATTCTTTTTCTCGGAGGTGGATAGCCTCCAAGAGCATAACTGTTTTACTAGTCTCGCCCTCTACATACTCATCGCCTTTAAGGCAATCAAGTATTGCATTCTTCTTCCTAAGAATTAAGAGCGATTTGTTTTCAACCACTCCAGATCCTTCATTGACAGTGGACATGCCAGAATCTTGATCACTATGTTTTCCATTACTACTTTGGTCAACGTAGGTTTGGTCACCACTCCGATTGTATTTTTCAACACCAAATAAGGTATTAATATACTTATAAAAAAACATGGCATCTGAAGCACCATATCTTTTATAAGGTTCAGGATATTTGATGCTGTTCGCTGAAATATACATTGAATCCATTTTATTAAATGTATTTTTCATATGATTCCCATTCATTTGTCAGTGTAGCGCTTAACTTCTTGATATAAAAGGTTATTTTCTTCAAAGAGTTCCTGCAGCACTGATATACAACTGTCAAGATCGAAACGAAGATTCACATTTTCAGCTACTGTATTAGTATCCATTTCAAAACTAATACAATCAATTCCAGTCGAAAAAGAATTAAAAGCAGCCACATTGCTTATAGGTAAATTAAACGATCCACGGCGAATTTTACTAATACTGTTTATAATTTCATCATGTGCGGCCAAATGTTTTTTAATAGCAATTCGACTATCCCACTCAAATGGTTCTACAGAATGATAGGTAAATATTTTACCATATAATTCTTTGTAATATTCAGGTGAGCTTTGAAATATTTTATTTTGAATATATGCTAATCTATTAGCTTTTTTTGATGGAAAAATTGATTTCAGATCTTTAAGAATACTAATACTACGATCAGTGAAAACACTATTATCTAAATTAATAGCACTTATTGCTACAAGCCCGCTTGGGAATTCGATACGATATGACTGGGATGGTTCCATCATTGTCACTACTTGTTTTTGCTCCCCAGTCATAGCGTTTATCTCTTGGCCAAAGGTAGGGATTAAACTATACTTCCCCAAAACATCTAACAATCCCTTTATTAAGTGCGGCGTTGCAGAAACGTCACTGTTGTCTGTAAAAAAATTAATCTGTTGAAAATCAAAAACTTTGTTCATTTTAATGTCCATTATAGTAATTTCCACATTTTCAGAAAGTATAAAAAAACCTAGTTTTTTTAGCAAACTATAATCAATAATTTTCTTTATACGTCTTGCGTTCAAAATCAGCTTAGTATATTTGCCGCCTTATGGGATAACTTATCGTTAAAACTTCCATTCAAGTCTAAGCAGCATTTTTAACGAGCTCAAATGCCTTTACCTCATTCCCCGCTGCTTCGTCATCTTGCGCAGTGCCATGGCGTAGCCGAGATTACCACCGTCACTTTGTGCGGCTGCTTTACTAAGTATTTCCTGTATCTGGTGCAGGCGATCGAGTGATACAGAACCGTGTGCAGGATGGTTGATAATTGTCATGCTGGCATTCTACCAACAATATCTATAACCCGGCGCATAACCGCGCTTCCCCGAAAATCTGCTGGTAACTCAATCACAGGCTTACTCGATCCGTATGAAAAACGCTGGAGATCGAAATCAATCACAGCCTTCTGGTCCCTGAACAAACCAAGACGACCGTAACGAATGAGTTCGCCGCGTTCGGCTGCTACGCGGAAATACTTCTCAGCAGTCTGACGATGCAGCGACAACATCTGTGATGCCTCGCTAACGGTTAAGCGTCCACGGATTTTCACCTCTTCGATGATCACCCGGATAAGTGCCGCCTGCTCTTCTGGTGTGTTTGGTCTTGGCATGCTGATCATCTCCGGGCCATACGCAGGCATTCATTACGTTGCTGTGCTATACGTGACACTTCAGCTGAACTACGGGCAATGTCTAACATGTCGGTATATACTTTTGCCGCGCGCCGCCAGAGTCCTCGGGACTTCAGGTCTTTCGCCATTTTCTCAGCTAATTGCGTTTCAACCGGATCACTTTTCTCTTCCATGAAGGGCAGTTTTACGTCAGGTAATTCGGCATCCGGAGCGATGTTATAAACATACTGAGTTCCGTTGTGAGTACGCAGGACTGTGCCGCTGACAGTCAACGCGCGCAGAAACTTACCTGCGGTACCGGATGGAATATCCAGCGCTTCACACACATCACGTAATACGCAGTTCGGGGTATGGCGTACCACTATCGCAACCCGATCTTTCTGAGAGATTTCTATGGTCATTGGTCAATACTCGTTTTAGTTACTTCACGACCCGTAAATGGGTCACATTTTTGCGATAACTTCCCCAGGCGAAATTTACCCAGATACCGTCATCCATGGTTAAGCGGTCCATGACCCGCTCACCCAGAACTTTCGATAACTCGTCATAATTCAGGTTTGTTAGCACCCCCACTGGTTTCATTGACGCCATACGGCGATCGATAATCTGATTAAGTAATACCCACTCATTGCGCGTATCACGTTGAACACCAACCTCATCAAGAACAAGCAAATCAACCTTGCACAAATCGTCCAGCAAATCGGACTCAGACTGGTCCTCGTCATAGCATTTGCGTGCGCGAAGCATCAAATCAGGTACTGTCACGACCAGAACGGAATAATCGTGCTGAAGCAGGTAGTTCCCGATTGCCGCGGCAAGATGATTTTTCCCTGTTCCACAACTGCCGCTGAATATGAAGTAAAGCCATTCCCAAAGTTATGGGCGTAGCTCTTTGCCATTGTCAGCGCGTGTTTCTGCCCGTCGTTGCTCACCAGGTAATTTGCAAATGAGCACCCCCTGTGCAACTCGCAGATCCCTGAGCGCCCAAAAATCCTTTCTGAACGGTTACGCTGATTTTGTTTTTCCAGCTCAGCTGCGCGCTTTCGCCCTTCTTCCTGCTGCCAGGCCATTAATTCCTGACTGCTGGTAAATTTCGGCTGAACACCTGCAGGCATGAGGTTACGTAGACGGCCAAGCAAGTCATGCGTCGATTTCATCATTACCCCCTGAATCCCGGCGGGATCTGAGTGTCAGGTTGTGAAACGCCAAAGCCAGCCTGTCGACGTGTACCTGCCGATGGTGAGGAAGATTTGGCGCGTGATGTTTTCAGGCTGGAAGCAAAAGTCTGTTCCCACTGGATGTGGTGTTTAACTTTCCCTTCGCATTTCCAGTAGTCCCGGAACTGCTGTAATTCGACGTCGGTATACCCTGGTAGATCCCCAAGGTTTATTCCCCACTGCGCAGCCTGGCGTACAAAGTCATCACCAGGTGTCCAGTCATCTGTGATCGGAAATTTGCCTATGGGCGGTAAAAAGCCACCAGGCGCGTATAACTCTCTCTCTTGGTTTTCTTTTAGATCTGTATCTGTATCTGGATCTTTATTAGTTGGGTTTCCGTTGGCGTTCTGTTTTAACGGCGGCTCAACACCCGTTGAACACCCGTTGTTATTTTGTTGGTTATTCGCTCCTTTTTTAGCTTTTCTCGCCTGAGCGGATGCTTTTCCAGCTGCTGACTTTTGGCTGATTGAGTTTTTAACCGCCTCCAGATCACGCTCTATACGCTCCTGTACCCATTCGGTACCGTTATCGTTAAAAAACTCTTTCAACGAAGGTTCAACGGCATCCCAACGGTCGTTACTCAGCCGTGCAATTTTCGATAGTCGGTTTTTGGGGATCGGGCGACCTGTTTGCCAATAATTGAACATCAGTAGCAGGTAAGCGCCATGCTCTTCTGTAGACAGATGCATGGTGTCCGCCAGGTAATCAGCAATGTAAAGTTGCATGTAAGGCAGAGCTGCCATGTTTACTCCCTTGTCCGGTTTCCCGGCGCGTAATGGTTATTGCTCAAAACTCGATTAAAACAATTGCGGCGCTACGGCGCTTAAACTCGCCAGTAGTGGTCCCGCCGCATCAGCTGGTAACATGTTGAACAAAGCGATTGCCGCTTCACGAATCTCCTTTTCAAGCTTCTGTAATGGCGCGCCAACTAATTTCGCCTGGTGTGCCTCACTGCACTCCTTGATAGCGCTAGCCACCAGCTCCGCTTCTGTGCTCGCATTACTTAACCCGTGCTTCCTGGCGATCTGAACTGGCATAGCGCTGATGATTGAGCCTGACAGCCGCATAACGTAAGACGTGTACTTTTCTGACCCTCCTTCGTTTTTCAGATATCGGAATAAATTCTGTTTATTAACAGCAATTCCGCGGCCATCTGCCTTGGCCCACTCTTCAGCCACCAGCTGAGCTATCCGTTCCTGTGCCTGTCCTGGTAACGTTGATTCCCATTCACGAACGGCAGCCAATATGACGCGGTGCTGAATGCTGTCGCGGCGCTGGGGTTTAAAATGATTTTGCGTTTTCAACGGAACAGCTAAGCGTTGGCTATGATGTTGATACGTGGCTGATTGCATGATTAAGCCTCCTTTTGAGGTAAACCATCAGTGGGGTTTGGATAAAGATCCGGTCTGATTTCGTGTGGGGTGACTTTCCAATTCAGCGCCCTGCAGGCGTTTAGCACCTCTGTGCTGGCGACTTGAGTGCGAAACCAGACTGAAACTGTCTGTGAGTTTTTTCCTAAGCGGCGAGCCAGTTCTGATTGACTGCCACACAGTGAAATGATCTTCTTTTGAATGTTTTCGTTCATACGACCTCCTAAATTCCGTACCACATATTTGATAAAATACTTATCAATGTCAAGAAATTTAACTGGCCACATTTGAAAGGAAACTTTGTATGCTTGGCTATTGGTTAGATTTGGAACTGAAAATGAACTTTGAAGAACGTTTACAACGAGCTCTTGATGAGGCTGGCATGTCTCAATCTGAACTGGGACGTCGGATAGGTGTTAACTCGCAAACCGTTAGCCATTGGTGTAACGCAGGTATTTTTCCACGCAAAGAAAAACTCATACTCTTGCCCGAAGCGCTTGGAAAACCGCTTTATTGGTTCTTCATGACCGATGAAGAAGAGGAGCACATTGTTTCAGTTACACAAAGTAAAACTGTTCTGAACCCACATCAGTCTGCTCTCCTTGAGGTATTCGACCAGCTCCCTGAGGCTGAGCAAGAAAGGTTTATATCTTTAGCAAAAACCAGACTAGAAGAGCTCGATGCCTTCATGGCTGAGTTTTTACGCAAACGCAAAATTGATCCTCAACGCTAGTTTCTAAATCTACGTTGTTAAGGCCGCTAATAGCGGCCTTTTTTACGCCCGAACACATCTCACTTCTGATAACTCAAACACGTCATGGTATGTAATTTATCAATTTCGTCTTGACGTCTGGTATATTTATTTGTAGCCTGATTTTAGAAAATCAGTCATCAAGGCAGGATGCCCACGAAGTAGCTGCCGGCGGCATACGAATCACCGGATGAGATGAAAGGCATTAACACGCAGCAGGTTCAACGTTCCGCCAGCCTGGCGACAAGGGCAACACGAGAGGATAAATCCATGATCGATTTCGCACGTAAACCAGTGCGGTGTCAGGCCGTACATCTAAATCGCATTGAAGTCATCATTCGACTGATTTGCTACACGCTTGCCCAGAAGGGCGACCCGTCTACCGACCAACAGACCGTAGTTCGTTAATAACGAGTTTTGACCAATGGCTGTTGCCAGCATCAGTAAGGAAGTAACTATGGAGTTTGGAATGAAACGTGTGGTGGCTTCAGTTCAGGTCGTTGCCATCCTCAACAGAATTTACAACGGCAGCCCTGTTTCCATCGCATCGATCAGTAAAGAATCAAAGCTGTCTGTGTCTTACCTGGAGCAAATCTTCTCGAAGCTGCGCACCAGTGAAATTGTCACCAGCCAGCGTGGCGCTGGTGGCGGGTACCACCTTAGCAAAGCAAACCCCAGCGTGGCTGACGTCGTTCGCGCCGTTACTCACACACCTGATTCATTTGAGCCCGTGCTGAATGCTCTGGAGTGGATCCCCGTCGCACAGCTGGCGCAGGGAAAATCACCTACCCCATAAAGCACAAAACCCGCGCAAGGCGGGTTAAGTACCCGGTCAGCCGACCAAAGCTTTCCGGAACGAGTTTTGACCAATAACCACTACCTTAGGCGGCGATCATCAGCTGCCGGGTATCTTACAATCCAATGGAGCCCGAACGCAATGTTAACGTATGAGTATCTTATTAAAGCCAAAGCTAAAGCAACTGAGGCAAAAAACCTGTTTTGCTGGTTCTCTGCGAAATCAGATTCCCGCGCAGAACGCGAAATCCTCAATATTCTCGAAGACAACGATATTGCCGTCGGTCGTGGTGCCGACTATCAATTACCTGTCCGCACCAACTGGTTTGTTGTTGACGATCTTCCTGAGGAAAGCACACTTGATGACACATGGTGCGATCGTTACGAACTGGCAGAAGACCAGCAAACGTGGCAACTGAAACAGAAGCCTGATAATGAAAATCAGGAGGCTTCCAGCCAGCAAAAACCTGAAACCTCCAGTGCCAATGTACCCACCAGCGATGCGCCAGCATTGCTCCGCCCCATATCTCGCCTGCGCCTGTCTCAGCGGCTGATTGCGCACCTGTTAAATGACGGTGAAGAGAAGGAAATCAGTGAAGCACGGCACGTCCAGATCGGACAGATGGAACTGGACGATAATGATCTCTATATACAAAACCTGTTACTGGCCGTTGCAAATGTGCCAGCGGCGAAAGAGCTTTCTGCTCATGTCGAGTGGAACCTGGCAAACGCAATAAAAGAAGTCTTCGATCGTGAGCAGGTCTATACCATTGCTTCATTTAAGAAATTTATTACCGAATGGATTGCGGAACCGAAAGCGCGGACTCAAACCGTGCAGGAGTGGGTTAACGATAAGAAAGCACGAATTGTGGGTGATGAGCCCACCGTTCCACCTGTAACGCCTGAACTCATTACCGTTGCGACTCTCCCGCTACGCCAGCGCCTTTTGGCTCAGTTTATTTCTGATGAATATGCTTACCATATTGATACTGAACAGAAGAAAACCATCCAGGAACTTGAGCTGGATGTGGATAACAGCTATGTGCAAAACCTGCTGCTTGCCGCCGAGAATGTAGAATCATTCAGGAAAGCACCAGAGATCGATATCTGGAAAGTTGTCAGCGCGCTGAAAACCGTTTTTCCGGTTGATGGAAAGCGAGTTGATCTGGTCATCGTTATTCAGTTCTTTAAGGCCTGGTTCAATACTGAGCACATTGACCGTGGGCTGCTGATTAAAGAGTGGTGTAAAGGCAATCGTGTGTCGCAGATTCAGCGCACTGACTCCGGAACCAACGCTGGTGGTGGCAAAAAGACCGATCGCAATACCGATTATGCTCATACACTGGATACGCTCGACGTTGAGATTGCGTTGGCCACTCTGACAATGGATTTTGATATCTACAATATTCCGGGTTCTATTCTCCGCCAGGCTAAAGATATCATTGCAGCCAAAGACAGTCCTTTCAAAGAATGGTCCGCAGCGCTGCAAAAATGTTCTGGCATCCTCGATTACTCGCGCGCAGCAATTTTTGCATTAATACGAAGCGCTCATCCCTCTTATTACCTTTCTCCCGGACGCTTATCCGGCTACATCAATGCAAATCTGGTCGAAAGCGATCATCAAAACCCCACCGATGAAACACTGGCTGCTGCGCGCCAGGTGAATAGCGCTGCTGTTGTTGCTGCTGTAGTTCAGGGGAAAGAGCCGTTAGAGAATCTGGAGAAACTGTCCACTGACTTTGCGACAGTGGGTGCATTGGCAGCAAAAGCTGCAAAACAGGAATCTTCAGAAACTATCAAACAACCTGAAGTAGCCAATCTCGGTAACGGCATATTTTCTGTCGATGGCCTGATGAATCCCCCTGCCAAATTAACCGAGGAAGCCACCAGCGATGTGCAGATGGAAGAAACTGACAACAACGAAATCAAAGCTAATCCTGAAATGTCTCAGAGCGAAACAGCAGTTTTGCCAGTTAAAAGCGCTGATGCAACTGGTGACGCGTCAGCTTCCCTGAATAATGAACCCGTTCACCATATTAATACCGCCCCCCTGAACGCTTTTTATACTCACCTCATGGTTGATATGGAAACTATGGGCAACAGTCCTGATGCCCCAATAGTTTCTATCGGCGCTGTATTTTTCGATCCTTCAACTGGTAACACTGGTGCCGAGTTTTATCGGGTTGTCAGCCTTGAATCATCGATGTCGTTTGGGATGAAACCGGATGCGTCGACGATTCAGTGGTGGTTGAAACAATCATCTGAAGCCCGCTCTGCCATTCTTGTTGATGAAGCTATGGGGCTGCGTGAATCCCTTGAACTTCTGGCTGACTTTATTGCTGAAAATGCTGCTAACGGTAGCCACACTGTTCAATTATGGGGTAATGGTTGCTCGTTTGATAACGTCATTCTCCGCCGCGCGCACGCGTTAACAGAAACTCCCTTCGCTGTTCCGTTCCGGAATGACAGGGATGTAAGGACCATGGTCGAACTGGGTAAATCTGTCGGTATCAATCCACGCTACGACATCCCGTTTGAAGGCGACATGCACAATGCACTTTCTGACGCCAGACATCAGGTCAAATACGTCTCTGCTATCTGGCAACGTCTGACCGCAAACTGATTATTGAATATCAACCAGTGCCAGCTGTTGCGCGTATCGTAATGGCTGGCTATCGAGGTGAAAGTGAAACTTGTATCACTCGAACGCTGGGCGGAACTCAGATATGAAGTACCGCCACCAATTGGAACGTTAAGGAAATGGGCGCGAAACGGGAATATCTACCCAGCACCAGAGAAGGAAGGCACCCAGTATCGCGTTAGGCCGGATGCGGTTTTTATCCGACCAAATAAATATTGTAAAACGATCAACACAAACCAAAGCAGACACCCGTTAAAAGGGCGATTGATAGAGAGGATTATCGATGGCGAGGCCGGACAAGTATGACGCTAATTTGCCTAAGAATCTGACCTATCGTAAAGCCAGGAAGTCATATTCCTGGCGCAATCCCGTCGACGGAAAAGAGATATCTCTGGGTAAAATTTCGCGCAGGGAAGCGATCGCCCAGGCCATTGAAGCAAATCACTACATCGATAAAAATTACACTCCAATCGCCCTACTCGAACAACTGAAAGGTACTAATGAATACACCATGGCCAGCTGGCTCGATCGGTACGAAATTATCCTGCAACGACGCAAGCTAGCGACCAATACTTACAAAGTTCGCGCCGGGCAGCTGGCGACCATTAGAGAATACTTTGGCGTAATGATACTGGCCAGCATAACCACCCGAGATGTGGCTGAGTTTATTGATCGCTGGACGGAGTGCGGCAAAACAACGATGGCAGGAACCATGCGATCAGTACTGTCTGATGTTTTCCGTGAGGCCGTTGTGGAAGGGCGTGTTGATTCCAATCCTGTGGACCCAACTCGAGCACCGAAAATTAAAGTGCTGCGCGAACGCCTGGAATATGAAATGTTTGTGGCCGTTCGTGCTGGTGCAGAGCGCATGCCAGCATGGTTCGGACTGGCGATGGATCTCGCCCTGGTCACCGGTCAGCGACGTGAAGACGTCGCCCGGATGCGCTTCAGTGACATTAAAGATGACCGACTGTACATCGAACAACAAAAAACCGGGTCTTGCCTTGCTATCCCACTTTCACTGATGTTGAAAGCATCCGGCCTGAGACTGTCGACCATCATCGATCGCTGCCGGCTTGTCAGTCGATGCGATTTTTTAATAAGCCCCGGGATCAGAAAAAACAGCGAAGACGGAAGCATAAACCTGGACAGTCTGACAAAAGGTTTTGTGAAAGCACGAAATTTTTCTGGTCTAAAGTTTTCAGAAAACCCACCTTCATTTCATGAAATTCGGAGTCTGGCGGGAAGGATGTATGAGAAGGAATTCGGGAAGGATTTTGCGCAAAAACTGCTGGGGCACAAGTCAGAAAAAATGACTGAGAAGTATCTTGATACGAGAAAAAAAGAGTATGTGCTGATCTAATTTTTCTTCGTAAATGAATTGTGAATGTTAAAAATGGTGTGGTATAACGAATAAAGACCGAATATTTGAATTCGGACAAATTTCGGACATTTTCGGACATGGAGTCCTAAGTAACTGAAATTAAAGCCCGATAAAAAGAGACCGAATACGATTCCTGTATTCGGTCCAGGGAAATGGCTCTTGGGAGAGAGCCGTGCGCTAAAAGTTGGCATTAATGCAGGCTAAGTTACCCTGCCATTTAAGAATAGATGACAGCGCCAGGTTTTCCAGTCCGCGACTAAAGTGGCCGGAAAAAAAGGACGTTTGTTACGCATCCAAACGCAAAAACCGCAAGTTCTCGTGTGAGATCCTTGCGGTTTTTTATTGGAAATCAGAGCGCTACATCTGACAATTAGCAGAGCTTTTCTGCACGCTCCACAAACGGTGCCAGGCTCATTTTTTCGCCCGGTTTCGCCGGATCATCAATCTGGATAATCTCGATCGGCTTTGCCGTGGTTTTTCCGCTCTCCATCTGCTGTCTGGCAACATCATTCAACGGGTATTGCACCAGCGTACTGGGATTGATGACATACAGCGCGTTACCCGGGCGGCAGGTCAGCATCACCTCTTCCCGATTAAACGCCCACTTATCTTTGCCAACCTCAAAACGGCTGACGGTAATGACCTGCGGCGCAGCCAGCGCGGCTCCGGAGCTTGCCAGGAGTAATAAAGAGATAATGATTTTTTTCATGCGTTTCGCCAGTCCATCAATCAGAAAGGTTCAAGGGTTGCAAACAGGCTGACAATTGCCAGCACAACGGCTCCTATACCCCATTCCAGCTTGGTCATCCAAATAAAATAGAGAGTCATGCCGCGGTTATCCTGCTGCATGCGTGGTACCAGAACATACCGATTCACCAGCGCAATCGCCACCATTAGCATGACCAGGGCACCTTTTAACAAAAGCAGTCGCCCGTAAGCCATGTGCCAGGGAACAGAAAAACCGACAATAAACAGCACATTCATAATACCGGTAAGTAAAACACCAATAACAAAAAGATGCCCGTAGCGGGAGAAACGCATCATGGTGCTGATGGCCTGTTCTCGCCAGCGGCCATGCGCCATTCGCATACAGTAAAGTACGGGTAGCAGGCCACCGAACCAGGCGGCGGCGCATATCAGATGCAAGGCATGGTTAACCTGCTGGATTGCCCCATTAATACCACTATGCAGCGTCGCATGCCCGACGCCAGCCAGCAAAATAAACTGCGCAATCGTCAGCATTAACAGCCGTCGCGGCATGCTACGCGGTACGATAATAACCACCACCAGAGTGACCAGCGCGAGGATAATCTGCCATAACCAGACGCCGCCAAACTGCGTTTGCAACACCGCGCCCCATACATCTGTAGAGATAACATCCCGCCAGCCTGAGCCCATTAACCCGCCCTGGATCGCCAGCATCAGCGTCGCGCTGATAAAGCTCCACGTTGCGGCATGCCGTTGCAGACGCAAAAAACGACGCATCATTAAACGACGAACCGAAACGGGAGCCAGCCATGCGCCGTAAAGCGCACAGCCAAACACCAGCATCAACGTGGTAAAATGGATAAACCGTAATGCAACCCAGGTAAATGCCAGCATCGGTTATTTCACGCTAAAGGTATATTGCCCCTTCGTCTTGTGACCATCCACGGAAACAACGTGCCAGTCGACCGTATATTTTCCAGCTTCAAGTGTTTGATCAAGCGGAACAATCAGCTGTGTTTTGTCCTGCTCACTGCGTGACGCCTTACCCGTTTTGATCTGTTCTTTGTTTGGACCTGTTAGCTTTGCGCCGCTGAATCCCGGCTCTACGCCTTCAGAAAAATTCAGCGTCAACGCCTGAGGAGATGCCGCAACCTCGGCATTAGCCGCCGGGCTTTGTTTTGTGAGGTGGGCATGCGCCAGGGCGGCGGGCGTTGCCAGCACGCTGGCGAGTACGATGAGGGCGCTGCGAAGCATAGATGCAGATGAAGCCATTTCAACTATTCCTTTTTGTTATGTCTAATCTATAGAGAATAACCTTCTACAATGATCGAGTCGAGAATCATCATTTCGGTCTTGCCATTAATGCACACTCTTAGTAACTTTGCGCGCCGAAAGACAGAGAAAAGGAGAAGCCCATGAACATCAATCTGGCCAAACTTGAGCAAGCGGAAATGGATAAGGTCAATGTTGACCTTGCCGCTGCGGGTGTAGCGTTTAAGGAGCGATACAACATGCCGGTTGTTGCCGAAGTTGTTGAGCGTGAACAGCCCGAACATTTACGCGACTGGTTTCGCGAAAGACTCATCGCGCACCGACTGGCATCCGTTTCCCTTTCACGTTTACCTTACGAGCCTAAAGTTAAATAAAACTTATACTACGTTACGATTCCTTACATGATGGCTGCTACAGTATAAGTATATTCTTAATCTATACTTTCAGGATGATTGTAGACACTATGAAAAGGAAATCATTATGTCACACTGGAAAATCGCAGCAGCGCAGTACGAACCTCTTCACACCTCAGTTACCGAGCATGTCGCACATCACCTGCAATTCATTCAGGCAGCCGCCCAATGCCAATGTGAATTGCTGGTCTTTCCTTCCCTCTCCTTGTTAGGTTGTGTTGATGAACATGACGCGCTTCCTGCCCCACCCGATGAAGCGCTGTTAGAACCTCTCGCCCATGCCGCCGTGACTTATCGTATGACAATCATTGCGGGACTACCGGTGGAACATAACAACCGGTTCGTAAAAGGCATCGCGCTCTTTTCTCCCTGGATGACCTCGCCCTTAACGTTTCATCAAAGTCACGGAGCCTGTATCGCCAGACAGCAAAATGCCATTAGCGTAGTGGATAGCCAACCGGAAGGAATCGATATCGACCCGGCTTACTCCCTGTTCACGAGCAGTCAGTCCATTAGCGAACCCGAATTGCTCTCCTCCACATCTCGTCTACAGAGTTTCTCGCATAAGTTTGCCATAGCTGTATTAATGGCCAATGCGCGTGGCAGCAGCGCGTTATGGGATGAGCGAGGCCGATTGATTGTTCGCGCAGACAGCGGTTCTTTGCTGTTAACCGGTCAACGCACGCCACGGGGTTGGCAAGGTGATATCATTCCATTACGCTAGTCGTTTTGGGTCAGGAGCATGGCATGTTGCGCATAATAGATACAGAAACCTGTGGTCTACAGGGAGGCATTGTTGAAATTGCTTCTGTCGATGTGGTTGACGGAAAAATAGTCAACCCAATGAGCCACCTGGTACGCCCTGACCGCCCCATCAGCCCACAGGCGATGGCTATCCATCGCATTACTGAAGCAATGGTGGCCGATAAGCCGTGGATTGAAGACATCATCCCGCAGTATTACGGCAGCGAGTGGTACGTGGCGCACAATGCCAGCTTTGACCGCCGCGTATTACCCGATATGCCCGGGGAGTGGATTTGCACCATGAAGCTCTCCCGTCGTTTGTGGCCGGGGATCAAATACAGCAACATGGCGCTGTATAAATCGCGCAAGCTGAGCGTACAGACGCCAGCGGGTCTCCACCATCACCGAGCCCTGTACGACTGCTACATCACTGCTGCACTTCTGATCGACATCATGCAGACGTCAGGCTGGACAGCCGATCAAATGGTCGATATTACCGGCCGTCCCGCGTTACTCACTACTTTCACTTTTGGTAAGTACCGCGGAAAACCGGTATCAGAAGTGGCTGAACGCGATCCGGGCTATCTGCGCTGGTTATTTAATAACCTTGATAATATGAGCCCGGAACTGCGATTAACGCTAAAACACTATTTGGATCACGCCTGAGCAGGCAGTGTTCCCTGCGCCAGTCCAATCAAAAAAGCGTACTCAAGAGCCACACCTTCGTAAGATTTAAAACGCCCGGATTTACCGCCGTGTCCGGAATCCATATCCGTGCAAAGTAGCAGCAAACGATCGTCCGTTTTCAGCTCACGCAGTTTTGCCACCCATTTTGCTGGTTCCCAGTATTGCACCTGGGAATCGTGTAATCCCGTCGTGACCAGCAGATGCGGATACGCCTGCGCGGTTACATTGTCATACGGACTGTAGCTTTTCATATAGGTGTAATACTCTTCGTCCTGCGGATTACCCCACTCTTCAAACTCACCGGTCGTCAGGGGAATTGATTCATCGAGCATTGTGGTTACCACATCGACAAACGGCACCTGAGCAATAACACCATGGAAGCGTTCCGGGCGCTCATTAATGGCGACGCCCATTAACATGCCCCCGGCGCTTCCTCCCATGCCATAACATAACTCAGGCGCGCCATAGCCCATTTTTAGCAGCGCATCACAGACGTCGAGGTAATCATTAAAGGTATTTTTCTTGCGCAGAAACTTACCGTCCTCGTACCACTGTTGTCCTAATTCACCACCGCCACGCACATGGGCAATGGCGTAAACAAAGCCGCGATCCAGTAAGCTTAAACGGCTGCTGCTGAAATCGGCATCCATGCTGGCGCCATATGACCCATAGCCATAAACCAGTAACGGATTTTTTCCTTTCAGGAAATACTTTTGATGATAAACCAGCGAAACCGGAATCTCAGTGCCATCACGTGCCGTTATCCATACGTGTTCGCTACGGTAATTCGCCGCATCAAATCCGGGGACCTCCGTCTGCTTAAGCACACGACGTTCCCCGGTGTCCATATCCAGTTCAAACAATGTGTCCGGGGTAGTCATGGAGGAATAGCCATAGCGCAGGCGCGATGTCTCCGGCTCTGGATTATAGGCAAGCCAGGTCACATATGCCGGATCGTCAAAGGCGATCCCGACCACTTCGCGCGTTTTACGATTAATCTGCCGCAGGCTGGTTAAGCCCCGCTGACGCTCTTCTACCACCAGCCAGTCGGTGAATAACGTAAAGCCCTCCAGCATCACGTTGTCACGCGGAGGGATCAGCGTCTCCCAGGCTTGCTCATCACGAAAACGGGTACGGTACAGGCCGAAATTTTTCCCCTGACGGTTGGAGCGCAGATAAAAATTGTGCTGATAGTGATCGAGACTGTATTCGTGGTCTTTGCGTCGCGCTAAAAAGACCAACGGTTCGGCATCTGCCAGTTCTGCATCAAGCAACAAAACTTCACTGGTGGTCGCACTGGCAATGTGGATAATCACATAATGCAATGATGTGGTTTTATGCAGACTGACATAAAACATGTCATCGGCTTCTTCATACACCAGCTCATCCAGTGACGATGGCGAGCCGACTGTATGTCGCCAGACCTGATACGGCAATAACGTCGTTTCGTGCTTGCGCACGTAATAGAAAGTCTGAGAATCATTCGCCCATACCAAATCCGCTTCGACGTTTTCCAGCACTTCCGGATACCAGTTGCCGCTTTGCAGGTTGCGAAAACGCACGCCATATTGCCGGCGAGAGAGATAATCTTCGGCCAGTGCCATGATGGTGTTATCCGGTGATATCGCCAGTCCTCCCAGCGTATAAAACTCGCTGTGTGCCGCGCGCTGGTTCCCATCCAACAAAGTGTCCCAATCATCCCACTCTTCACTGAAGGCAGACTGACGCTGATAAATGGCATATTCGCACCCCGGTTCATAAATATGCCGGTAGCGATAACCATTCTTCACATAGGGGGCAGAAGCATCCTGAGGCGGGATACGGTCGATAATCTCTTTCAGGACGCGATCCTGCAAAGCCTGCTGCGAGGCCATAACCTGACGGCCATACGCATTTTCTTGTTGCAGATAATCCAGCACTTCTGGCTGCGAGCGAGTGTCATCTCGCAACCAGTAATAATTATCAACACGAGTATCGCCATGCTGCGTCATGGCGTGGGGAATACGAGAAGCTTTTGGTAGCATGTCATTGTTCTTTTGCTTAAACATCCTATAAGGGTGGCAAAAGACAGCAATGATGCAAGCGAAACATGCGCCTTAGCGGTAAGTAATTAACCCGGTAACGCCTGTTTTTGTTCCTTGAGATCCTGTTCAATGCCTTCACGAACATCCTGCGGGATCTTCAACGCATCGCCCAGCGCATTGAGATAACTACGTTCCATAAAGTGGTCGATATCAATCGCCGCACAGCTCAGGAAGTAAATTTCTAGCGCTTCTTCTTCGTTACGGATCCCATGCGCCAGTCGTTGAGGGTCTAACGGTTGTTCGATGGCGCGTTCAATCAGAATGCGGCCCTGCTCTTCCACGCCCGCTTCACGGAGCTGCTGCTCAATGGCGCTACGTTCTTTGGCATCAATATGGCCATCGCTTTTCGCCGCAAAAACCAGCGCCAGAATCAGACGTTCAGTTCGCTCATCCAGCGGTGAGCTTTGTGCGCCAAACTGCGGCTCATCCTGATGCGCTACGCGAACTTTATCCTTGTACTTGTTCCATAACACAGTCCCGGCAACCGCGCCGCCGCCCACCAGAAGCGCGCTGGTGCCGTATTTACTCAGTAATTTACGAGAAGATTTGTTGGCAACCAGTAATCCTGCCAGACCGCCTAACGCGCCTGGAACCAGAAGTTTACTCAGCCCTTGCTCGCCAGAAGATGACGCGGAGGAAGCTTTTTGCCCAAGAAGAGATTGTAGTTGATTTAGCCAGTTAGCCATTTTGCCCCTCAAGTACAGACGAATAATCATCAAAGCGTACCCGAGGGGATGTCAGGAAGTGTTCAGGTCATCAAAAGATGTGCAAATACCTCCGTTACTGCGGCTGATACTCCGCTGTTCCGGCTTTGCAGTCGACTTTTACCTGATAGTGAATATCCGCACTTTTACCGCGAACCGTCAGGGGAACTGACCATTTCCCGTCTTTGCCCGTAATATCGGGCGTGTTTACCCAGGCGACAGGATCGGCTTGCCCGACGCGCTTTTGATCGTCAGCCCAGCGCGCAATGCGATTTTGTTGATAATCACGTTTCACGCTCGCCGCAATACCGTTAGCGTCCAGTCCCTCACACTTGGGGAACTGGACGTTTTTGCTTTCCATATTTGCCGCAAATACAGATACGCTGGCAGACAGCAGCAGCAGGCTCAATAACGTTCTTTTTTTATACATTCTTTTCTCCTTAATCTCCCCTTCGTCATTCAGATTGCCTCTAGCAACGTGAAGTAACGTCAGGGATTGCACAATGATTCAGGGAAAAGCATGGTACAAAACGTCAGGAGCGCAAGTCGTTTCAGGCAGCCTGAGTATCATCCCCAGCGTGCGCATCGTTTTCGACAGCCTGCGGCGAAGGCAGCTTGCCATTTTTCAGAATGGCGCTCAGCACATCTTTTTGCTCAGCCAGCCACAGGGAAAGCGCTTCGCGCTGCTCGTCTTCAAGCGCTACCGGCGATTGCTCCAGCCATGTATCGAGCAGATCTGCTGTATCCAGCATTTTGTCATACGCATCGGCTTCCTTTTTGCTGGTAAACGACATTTTTTCCTCACCTTCCCGAATGACTACGTATTTAACTTCAACCGCCATTTTGCAGCCTCTTAAATTACCTGTATTTATGTACAGTATATTCTTTTTAAGCCCTGAAATCAACCTGGTAATAAAGACAGACGCAAACGTTTTCGTATATACTGCGCCCAGATAAAACAGGGGATTAATTTATGACGTTATTAGGCACAGCGCTGCGTCCAGCAGCAACGCGAGTGATGTTATTAGGTTCGGGAGAACTGGGTAAAGAAGTAGCAATTGAATGTCAACGCCTGGGTGTGGAAGTCATTGCCGTGGATCGTTACCCCGACGCGCCAGCCATGCACGTTGCCCATCGCTCATACGTTATCAACATGCTGGATGGCGAAGCATTACGCCAGCTCGTCGAGCGTGAAAAACCACATTATATCGTGCCGGAAATTGAGGCGATCGCCACGGATATGCTGGTAAAACTGGAGCAGGAAGGCCAGCGTGTTGTGCCATGTGCAAGAGCAACGCAACTGACCATGAACCGGGAAGGAATCCGTCGCCTCGCCGCCGAAGAATTGTCTCTACCGACCTCTTCTTACCGCTTTGCTGACAGTGAAGTCCGCTTTCGCGAAGCCGTCGCTGAAATCGGCTACCCTTGCATCGTGAAACCGGTAATGAGTTCATCCGGTAAAGGACAAAGCTTTATCCGTTCAGCCGATCAGCTCGCTGCAGCCTGGGACTATGCTCAACAGGGCGGTCGGGCTGGTGCCGGACGCGTTATTGTCGAAGGCGTAGTGAATTTTGATTTTGAAATCACCCTGCTAACCGTTAGCGCCGTTGATGGCGTGCATTTCTGCGCGCCGGTTGGACATCGACAGGAAGATGGCGATTATCGCGAGTCCTGGCAGCCGCAACAGATGAGTGAACTGGCGCTGGCGCGCGCGCAGGAGATTGCCCGCAAGGTGGTTCTGGCGCTGGGTGGTCACGGACTGTTTGGCGTGGAGCTGTTTGTCTGCGGTGATGAGGTGATTTTCAGCGAAGTCTCCCCTCGCCCTCACGACACGGGTATGGTGACCTTAATTTCGCAGGATCTGTCTGAGTTTGCCCTGCACGTACGTGCATTTCTCGGTCTGCCCGTTGGCGAAATCCGCCAGTATGGGCCTTCTGCTTCCGCTGTTATTCTGCCGCAACTTACCAGTCAGAATATCACGTTTGATAACGTGCAGGCCGCTGTAGGTGCGGGTATGCAAGTTAGGTTCTTTGGCAAACCGGAAATCGACGGGAGCCGTCGTCTGGGCGTTGTGCTGGCCACAGCACAGAGCATTGAAGATGCGGTGATACGCGCGAAAGACGCGGCCGCACAGGTGAAAGTTACTGGATAAAAAAACGGGCCGAATGGCCCGTTACAGATTCGATGCCCGGTAGTGATTACCGGGCATTTTGCGCAATTATTGCTTCGCGCCTTCAACAGCCTCACGAGCCAGTTTGGTAATGCGATCGTAATCACCTGCTTCCAGCGCATCTGCCGGAACCAGCCAGGAACCGCCGATGCACAGCACGCTTTTCAGTGCCAGGTAGTCGCGGTAATTCGCTGGAGAGATACCACCGGTTGGGCAGAAACGGACCTGTGAGAACGGACCCGCAATCGCCTGCAGCGCTTTAGTACCGCCATTTGCTTCAGCAGGGAAGAATTTGAACTCTTTCAAACCGTAGTCCATACCCAGCATCAGTTCAGATACGGTGCTGATACCAGGGATCAACGGAATAGTGCCTTCAGTTGCGGCTTTCAGCAACGGCTCGGTCAGACCCGGACTGATAGCAAACTGTGCACCGGCTTCGGTAACTTCAGCCAGCTGTTGTGGATTCAGTACAGTACCTGCACCAACGATAGCGTCCGGAACTTCTTTTGCGATCGCGCGAATGGCATCCATCGCACATGCGGTACGTAGGGTCACTTCCAGAACGCGCACGCCGCCTGCAACCAGCGCTTTTGCCATCGGCACTGCGTGTTCCAGTTTATTAACCACGATAACCGGTACAACCGGGCCAGTGGTCAGGATTGCTTCTGCACTTGTCTTCCAGTTTTTCATCAGAGTTTTCTCTCGCCTGATTACAAAATAAGTCTTAAAAAGTGATACAGGTTGCGCCCTGTTCCGCACCGGACAGCTTTTCACGCAACGCGCTGAACATTTCACGGCCTGTGCCCACGCGCGATGCGCTGAGGTCAGGAATATGAGGCTGACGAGAAGCAAGTTCCTCTTCATCAACCAGCAGCGTCAATTCACCTGTCTGTCCATTCACACGAATGATGTCGCCATCGCGTACTTTTGCCAGCAGCCCGCCATCATAGGCTTCTGGGGTTACATGGATTGCTGAAGGCACTTTACCTGAAGCACCTGAAAGTCGTCCATCGGTAACTAACGCAATTTTGAAACAACGGTCCAATAATACACCAAGTGGCGGCATGAGTTTATGTAATTCTGGCATTCCGTTTGCTTTTGGTCCCTGATGGCGCACAACTACTACGCAATCACGATCGAGCAGTCCCGCATCGAAGGCAGGCAATACATCATGCTGACTTTCGAAAACAACCGCGGGCGCTTCAATCACCTGATTTTCTACCGGTACCGCCGACGTTTTCATCACTGCGCGGCCGAGGTTTCCACTCAGCACTTTGGTGCCGCCGTGGTGGGAGAAAGGCTGGTCAAAGGTGGCTATCACGTTGCTGTCCAGCGACTTCGCCGCACCTTCACGCCAGTCCAGCTCACCCTCGTTGAGCCAGGGTTCCATGGTGTAGCGCGATAAACCAAACCCGGCAACGGTGTTCACATCTTCATGCAGCAGACCCGCGTTAAGCAGTTCACGCATTAACACCGGCACGCCACCCGCCGCCTGGAAGTGGTTAATGTCTGCCGGACCATTCGGGTACAGACGCGCCATCAGCGGCACGATATCGGACAGATCGGAGAAGTCGTCCCAGTTAATCAGAATACCGGCCGCGCGCGCCATCGCGACCAGGTGCATTGTATGGTTAGTGGAGCCCCCGGTCGCCAGCAGCGCGACAATACCGTTGACCACTACTTTTTCATCGATCATTTTACCGATCGGCATCCATTCATTGCCGTTGCCGGTCAGACGCGTTACCTGACGAGCCGCAGCGGCGGTCAACGCTTCGCGCAGCGGCGCATCCGGGTGCACGAATGAGGATCCTGGCAGTTGCATCCCCATAAACTCCACTACCATCTGGTTGGTGTTTGCCGTGCCATAGAACGTACAGGTACCCGGTGCGTGATAAGACGCAGCTTCGGATTCAAGCAGCGCCATACGATCGACTTTACCTTCAGCATACAGCTGACGGATACGCACTTTTTCTTTGTTCGCCAGACCACTCGCCATCGGGCCGGAGGGAATAAAGATCGAAGGCAGATGACCAAATGACAGTGCCGCCATCACCAGACCCGGGACAATTTTGTCGCACACGCCAAGGAATAACGCGCCGTCGAACATATTGTGTGAGAGGCCCACAGCAGCCGACATAGCAATCACTTCGCGACTCAGCAGCGAAAGCTCCATCCCATCCTGTCCCTGGGTCACACCGTCGCACATCGCAGGAACACCGCCAGCGACCTGGCCTACCGCATTGGCTTCATGCAGCGCTTTGCGAATGATGTCCGGGTAATGTTCGTACGGCTGATGCGCGGAAAGCATGTCGTTATAGGAGGTAATGATCGCGATATTGTTACGCAGCATGCTTTTCAGCGAAGCCTTGTCATCCGGCTGGCAGGCAGCAAAACCATGCGCCAGGTTACCGCACGCCAGTTGTGAACGATGAACGGTAGTCGATTTCGCTTGTTCAATACGGGCAAGGTAGGCGGAACGTGTGTCGCGAGAACGTTCGACGATACGTTGTGTTACGCGTAACAAATTCGGATTCATAGAGGCTCCTAAAATTTATCTGTCAGAGCGTTGGAAAAACAATGTGTTTCAGTTGGGTTAAAAACAGCTGAATCGCTTGTTAGCCGTAGCTCAGGGGCAAAATCGTTTCAGGCAGTGTAATAAAAAAAGCCCCGCGGGTGAATCCACGCGAGGCTTAAAAGTGCAAAAATTATTCTACAATCTGTGTTAGATCATGTTACCGGTAAAATAACACCTATGGGCTAGATGATATTTTACTCGAATTCGTTCCAGGAACGACCATCACGGGTAATCATGGCCACAGAGGCAACCGGTCCCCAAGTACCGGCCTGATAAGGCTTCGGCGCGTCGTTGTCCATTGCCCAGGCTTCGGTAATAGAGTCGACCCACTTCCATGCTTCTTCAACTTCATCTCGACGCACAAACAGCGCCTGAATGCCGCGCATCGTTTCAAGCAGCAGACGCTCATAAGCGTCGGCCAGATGTGTTTGGTTGAAGGTTTCGGAGTAGCTCAGATCAAGTTTGGTAATTTGCAGGTTATGCTTGTGATCCAGACCCGGTACTTTGTTCAGTACCTGGATATCGACACCTTCATCAGGCTGCAAACGGATGGTCAGCTTGTTCTGTGGCAGGTCCTGCCAGGATTCTCTGAACAGGTTCAGCTCAGGCGTTTTGAAGTAAACCACGACTTCAGAGCACTTGGTCGGTAAACGTTTACCGGTACGCAGGTAGAATGGAACACCCGCCCAGCGCCAGTTATCGATATCCACACGGATTGCCACAAACGTTTCCGTGTTGCTGCTCTTGTTGGCACCTTCTTCTTCCAGGTATCCCGGAACTTTTTTGCCCTGGGCAAAACCGGCGGTGTACTGACCGCGAACCGTTTTTTCTCGCACGTTCGAACGATCGATGCGACGCAGTGATTTCAGTACCTTCACTTTTTCATCACGGATGCTGTCAGCGCTCAGATCGGACGGTGGAGACATCGCGATCATGCATAGGATTTGCAGCAGGTGGTTCTGGATCATGTCGCGCATCTGACCGGCCTGGTCGAAGTAGCCCCAACGCCCTTCAATGCCCACTTCTTCCGCCACGGTAATTTCTACGTGATCGATAGTGCGGTTATCCCAGTTGTTCACAAACAGGGAGTTGGCAAAACGCAGTGCCAACAGGTTCAGTACCGTCTCTTTGCCGAGATAGTGGTCGATGCGGTAAACCTGGCACTCTTCGAAATACTCGCCGACCTGATCGTTGATTTCGCGCGATGTTGCCAGTGACGTTCCTAACGGTTTTTCCATCACCACGCGGGCAGGCTTAGCATTCAGCTTTGCTTCACCCAAGCCTTTGCAGATTGCGCCAAAAGTGCTTGGTGGCATCGCGAAATAGTTAATAGTGGTACGTGATTTCTGATCCAGCATTTCACCCAGACGGCTAAATGCGGCGGTATCATTGACGTCCAGATTACAAAACTCCAGACGACCGCTGAGGGTCTCCCATAAACCTTCATCGATTTTTTCTTTCATGAAGGTTTCGAGCGCTTCGCGCACAACCTTGGTATAAGCTGCTTTGTCCCAGTCGGCACGCCCAACCCCAATGATACGGGTTTCCGGGTTAATCTGGCCGGCCTTTTCCAGTTGATACAGGGAAGGCAGCAATTTCCGTCGCGCCAGGTCGCCCTTCGCACCGAAAATGACCAGGTCACATGCCTGGGCTGTTTGCGTTACCGCCATGTCATTCTCCTCAATTAAGTGCCTGGTGCTTTTGCCAGACACTGGTTGTAATTTTATTACAGTGCACTGTACTGCTTTTACGTGAATCCGGAAACCGTAAACGCTTATCCAGCCGTGCTGTTACCGCGAACAGCCGCTTTATTGGCGTATAACCCATCAAAATGGATAAAAAAGTCGTATTTTCCGTACCCATGACGAAGTATGAAAATCCGACTCCGATCATGTAATGAAAAAAAACAACAACTATTCTGTCCATTTTGCCCCGTTGCTGCATTAGCAGGGGTAATATCTATACACTAAATTGTGTATCGGTTTCCCCGTATCGCTGAAATCGTTTTTGCCCATGACCCATGAGTCTACCTACATCATGAATATGCTGGAAAAAATCCAGTTAAAACTGGAACATTTGAGCAAGTCAGAGCGTAAAGTCGCCGACATTATTCTTGCCTCTCCCGAGCGGGCAATCCATTCAAGCATCGCCGCACTTGCTGTAGAAGCGAATGTCAGCGAGCCAACGGTGAACCGTTTTTGTCGCAGCATGGACACCCGCGGCTTTCCTGATTTTAAACTGCATCTGGCGCAAAGTCTGGCAAATGGCACCCCTTATGTTAATCGCAATGTGGATGAGGATGACAGCGTAGAATCTTACACGGGGAAAATCTTCGAGTCAGCGATGGCAAGCCTCGACCACGTTCGCCAGTCGCTGGATAACGCGGCGGTAAACCGGGCGGTAGATTTATTAACCCAGGCGAAGAAAATTGCCTTCTTTGGTTTAGGTTCTTCCGCCGCGGTAGCGCATGACGCGATGAATAAATTTTTCCGCTTTAACGTGCCGGTAATTTATTCCGACGATATTGTTCTGCAACGCATGAGTTGTATGAATTGTAGCGACGACGACGTCATTGTGCTTATTTCTCATACCGGAAGAACCAAAAGTCTGGTTGAACTGGCGCAGTTAGCGCGGGAAAACGATGCCATGGTTATCGCCCTCACCTCTCCCGGTACGCCACTGGCACGGGAAGCCACGCTGGCAATTACCCTCGATGTACCGGAAGATACTGACATTTATATGCCCATGGTCTCTCGACTTGCTCAACTGACCGTGATAGATGTGCTGGCTACAGGATTTACTTTGCGCCGAGGGGCAAAATTTAGAGATAACTTGAAGCGTGTCAAGGAAGCGCTCAAGGAATCGCGTTTTGATAAAGAATTACTCATCAAGAGTGATGACCGCTAAAAGCAATAACAATGTTCTACCCTTTTATCATCCGGGTTGTTCATTTACCGTTAATGTTTGAGAACGGCCGGATCAATGTTCACGCAACACCAAGTTGTTTCAGTCAACGGAGTATTACATGTCCAGAAGGCTTCGCAGAACCAAAATCGTTACCACGTTAGGCCCGGCAACTGACCGCGATAACAACCTTGAGAAGATTATCGCCGCGGGTGCGAACGTCGTACGTATGAACTTTTCCCACGGCTCTCCAGAAGATCACAAACTGCGGGCGGATAAAGTCCGTGAAATTGCCGCAAAACTGGGACGTCATGTAGCTATTTTGGGTGACCTGCAGGGACCTAAAATCCGCGTATCCACCTTTAAAGAAGGTAAAGTATTCCTTAACGTTGGCGACAAGTTCCTGTTAGACGCCAACCTCGGCAAAGGCGAAGGCGACAAAGAAAAAGTCGGTATTGATTATAAAGGGCTGCCTGCTGACGTCGTGCCTGGCGATATCCTGCTGCTCGACGATGGTCGCGTACAGCTTAAGGTGCTGGAAGTTCAGGGCATGAAAGTCTTCACCGAAGTCACCGTCGGTGGCCCGCTATCCAATAACAAAGGCATAAACAAACTGGGCGGCGGTCTCTCTGCTGAAGCCCTGACCGAAAAAGACAAAGCCGACATCATTACCGCAGCACAAATCAGCGTTGACTATCTGGCTGTCTCCTTCCCGCGCTGCGGCGAAGATCTGAATTATGCCCGCCGTCTGGCGCGCGATGCCGGTTGCGATGCGAAAATTGTCGCCAAAGTAGAACGTGCAGAAGCCGTCTGCGACCAGAATGCGATGGATGACATCATCCTGGCTTCTGACGTAGTGATGGTAGCCCGTGGCGACCTGGGTGTTGAAATCGGTGACCCTGAGCTGGTAGGTATTCAGAAAGCGTTGATTCGTCGCGCGCGCCAGCTGAACCGTGCGGTCATCACCGCTACGCAGATGATGGAGTCGATGATTACCAACCCAATGCCGACTCGTGCGGAAGTGATGGATGTGGCTAACGCCGTCCTCGACGGCACCGATGCCGTGATGCTCTCTGCAGAAACAGCAGCAGGTCAGTACCCGGCGGAAACCGTCGCGGCGATGGCGCGCGTCTGTCTCGGCGCTGAAAAGATACCGAGCATCAACGTCTCTAAACACCGCCTTGACGTGCAGTTTGATAACGTTGAAGAAGCGATTGCGATGTCAGCGATGTACGCTGCTAACCACCTGAAAGGGGTCACCGCTATCATCGCAATGACGGAGTCCGGTCGCACTGCGCTGATGACTTCTCGTATCAGTTCCGGCCTGCCGATTTTCGCGATGTCTCGTCATGAGCGCACGCTGAATCTGACCTCCCTGTACCGCGGTGTCACCCCGGTTCACTTCGACAGCGAAACTGACGGCGTCGTTGCCGCCAATGAAGCGGTGAACCTGCTGCGCGATAAAGGCTACCTGGTTTCTGGTGACCTGGTGATCGTGACCCAGGGCGATGTGATGAGCACCATTGGCTCAACCAACACCACGCGTATTCTGACCGTAGAATAAGTCGCTTAAATGTAAAAAAGCCTCTCGTTTGAGAGGCTTTTTTTTATTTCTTCGGATAGAGATCTTTGCGCTTATAGGGCTCAATCTCGCCGGGTTTACGCGTCTTAAGCAGTTTCAGAATCCAGGTGTATTGTTCGACATGAGGCGTGACAAAAATCTCCACCTCTTCGTTCATCCGTCTGGCAATGGTGTGGTCATCCGCCGTCAGGATGTCATCCATCGGTGGACGAACATGGATCGTCAGGCGGTGCGTTCTCCCATCGTATACGGGGAACAGCGGTACCACGCGCGCGTGGCAGACCTTCATCAGACGTCCAATCGCCGGTAACGTTGCTTTATAGGTAGCAAAAAAATCAACAAACTCGCTGTGTTCAGGCCCATGGTCCTGATCCGGCAGGTAGTATCCCCAATATCCCTGACGGACAGACTGAATAAACGGTTTAATGCCATCATTACGCGCATGCAAACGACCACCAAAGCGACGGCGTACCGTGTTCCAGACGTAATCGAATACCGGGTTCCCCTGATTGTGGAACATCGCAGCCATTTTCTGTCCCTGGGACGCCATCAGCATCGCCGGGATATCTACCCCCCAGCCATGTGGAACGAGAAAAATAACTTTTTCATCGTTGCGCCGCATCTCTTCGATGATTTCCAGGCCCTGCCAGTCAACCCGACTCTGAATTTTCTCCGGGCCACATATTGCTAATTCAGCCATCATGACCATCGCCTGAGGCGCAGTTGCATACATATCATCAACAATGGCTTCACGCTCAGCTTCGCTACGTTCAGGAAAGCAGAGGGATAAATTGATCAATGCTCTGCGACGGGAGCTTTTTCCCAGTCTTCCGGCGAGCCGTCCGAGTTTTGCCAGAATAGGATCACGAAATGCTGCCGGCGTTAACGCAATACCAGCTATCGCCGCCACCCCCAGCCAGGCGCCCCAGTAGCGCGGATGGCGAAATGATTTGTGAAACTCAGGGATATACTCAATATTCTTTTTTTTCGTTTCCATGCTCTTCCAGTGTCTGGTGCCGCGAAAAGTAAATCTGCTGATAGTGTAGCGGCGCACCGTGCGCCGTACAAAATAAAAAAGCCGGCACGCATAGCGTACCGGCTTTGTCAGTGTACTAATTAATCAAAACGTAGCTGAGGCATAACCTCTTTCACCTGCGCCAGGTAATCGGTGCGATCCGAGCCGGTCAGACCCTCTGTACGCGGCAGTTTCGCCGTCAAAGGGTTCACGGCCTGCTGGTTAACCCATACTTCATAGTGCAGATGCGGCCCCGTTGAACGCCCGGTGTTACCTGACAGCGCGATACGATCGCCACGTTTCACTTTTTGACCTGGTTTCACCAACAGCTTACGCAGGTGCATATAACGCGTGGTGTAGGTGCGACCATGACGAACCGCAACATAGTATCCGGCAGCGCCGCTACGCTTCGCTACAACCACTTCACCATCGCCCACCGACAGTACCGGCGTCCCCTGCGGCATCGCAAAGTCGACACCTTTGTGCGGCGCTACGCGTCCAGTCACCGGATTCAGGCGACGCGGGTTAAAGTTCGAGGAAATACGGAACTGTTTCGCCGTCGGGAAACGCATGAAGCCTTTCGCCAGCCCGGTACCGTTACGGTCATAGAACTTACCGTCTGCTGCACGGATGGCATAATAGTCTTTGCCTTCAGAACGTAAACGCACGCCCAGCAGTTGGCTTTGCTCGCGCTTGCCGTCCAGCATTTCGCGAGACATCAGCACCGAGAACTCATCACCTTTTTTCAGTTTGCGGAAATCCATCTGCCACTGCATGGCCTTAATCACTGCGCTGATTTCAGAGCTGGTCAGCCCGGCATCTTTGGCGCTGGCGACGAAGCTTCCGCCCACCGTGCCTTTGATACGACTGTTAACCCAATCGCCCTGTTGCATTTCGCTGCTCATTTTGAAACCCGTCGCAGTGCGATCGTAAGTACGGGTTTCACGGCGGGATACTTCCCAGGTCAGACGCTGCAGGTCACCTTCCGCGCTTAAGGTCCAGGAAAGTTGCTGACCAATTTTCAGATTACGCAGCTCTTTATCGGAAGCAGCGAGTTGACTGATATCGCCCATATCGATGCCGTACTGATTCAGAATACTGCTCAGCGTATCGCCAGTGGAGACGACATACTCATGCACACCAGCTTCACCAGACGTTTTGTCATCCAGTTCATCCTGTGGAATGGCTTCGTCTTCTTGTGCAGCCTGATCAATAGGTTCGCTTGCCTCAGGCAACAGTGAACGAATCTCGCTTTTTTCCAGCTCGATAGTTTTAACGGTGGGTGCAGAATCGGGATGGTAAACATAAGGCCGCCAGACGGCGACGGCCAATGTCAGTACGGTAAGCGACCCCAGCATAACGCGATGGGGTCGCGGCAGATTATTAAATGCCAGAGCGACAGAGCGGGCTATCTGTTGCACGTATTCACTTCCTCATTAATCTCCTTTCAGGCAGCTCGCATACTGGTTGGCTAATTGGTTCAAAAACGCTGAATAGCTTGTTTTACCCAGTTTGATATTCGTACCGAGCGGATCCAACGTTCCCATTCGAACGGATGTCCCTCTCGCGACGGCTTCAACGACCGCTGGCCTGAACTGTGGCTCAGCAAAAACGCAGGTTGCTTTTTGCTCAACCAACTGTGTTCTTATTTCATGTAAACGCTGCGCACCAGGTTGAATCTCAGGGTTCACGGTAAAGTGACCAAGCGGTGTTAGTCCGTAGTGTTTTTCGTAGTAGCCATAGGCGTCATGAAAAACGAAATAACCTTTTCCCTTGAGCGGTGCGAGCTCGTTACCTACCTGCTTATCGGTTGCGGCTAATTGTGCCTCAAAATCCTTCAGGTTGGCGTCAAGTTTGGCTCGACTTTGCGGCATAAGTTCCACTAATTTTTCATGGATTGCAACCGCTGAGGCCCGCGCTATCTCTGGGGAAAGCCAAAGATGCATGTTGTAATCGCCATGATGGTGATGCTCGTCACTTTTTTCACTGCCAGCATCATTGTGTCCATGATCGTCATCGTCGTCGTCAGCACCTTTCATGAGTAACGGTTTCACGTCATTGAGCTGCGCAATCGTTACCAGTTTCGCGTTAGGAATATTCTTAACTGACTTTTCCATAAACGCTTCCATCTCAGGGCCAATCCAAACGACTAAGTCCGCGCCCTGTAAGCGTTTTACGTCTGATGGACGCAGTGAATAGTCGTGTTCGGAAGCCCCGTCAGGCAGCAAAACTTCAGTGTCTGTTACCCCGTCCGCAATGGCCGAAGCAATAAATCCCAGCGGCTTGAGCGAGGCCACCACAGCAGCATTTGCTGCCTGTGTTGCACTACCCCAAAGAGCAGCGGATAATGCTGCGAAAAGAAGCGTATTTTTATGTAACATAATGCGACCAATCATCGTAATGAATGTAAGAAATGTGATATTATAACATTCTATAACTTCTGCAAGACTAAAATTGATATGACGACTTTGGTTTCACTGGAAAATGTCTCGGTCTCTTATGGTCAACGCCGCGTCCTGTCTGACGTATCGCTTGAACTTCGACCCGGTAAAATTTTAACGCTTCTCGGCCCAAATGGTGCCGGGAAGTCTACGCTGGTGCGCGTTGTATTAGGACTGGTAGCGGCTGATGAGGGAGTTATCAAGCGTAATGGCCAATTGCGGATTGGCTATGTACCGCAAAAACTGTACCTCGATACTACGCTTCCGCTGACGGTAAGCAGGTTTATGCGCTTACGTCCCGGCACCAAAAAAGAGGATATCCTTCCGGCACTGAAGCGCGTTCAGGCCGGACATCTGATGAATGCGCCGATGCAAAAGCTCTCTGGCGGGGAAACGCAACGCGTCCTGTTAGCCCGTGCTTTATTGAATAAACCTCAGCTACTGGTGCTAGATGAGCCGACCCAGGGCGTGGATGTCAATGGGCAGGTCGCACTGTACGACCTTATCGACCAGTTGCGACGTGAACTGGATTGCGCCGTACTGATGGTTTCCCATGACCTGCATCTGGTGATGGCCAAAACCGATGAAGTACTGTGCCTGAACCATCATATTTGCTGTTCCGGTGCACCGGAAGTGGTTTCCATGCACCCGGAATTCATCTCAATGTTCGGGCAACGCGGCGCCGAACAACTCGGAATTTACCGTCATAATCACAACCACCGCCACGATTTACAGGGTCGTATCGTCTTACGCCGGGGAAATGGTCACTCATGATTGAATTGTTATTACCCGGTTGGTTAGCCGGGATCATGCTGGCCTGTGCTGCTGGCCCACTCGGCTCGTTTGTGGTCTGGCGTCGAATGTCTTATTTCGGTGATACGCTGGCCCACGCTTCGCTGCTGGGAGTCGCCTTTGGCCTGCTGCTGGATGTAAACCCTTTCTATGCGGTTATCGCCGTCACTTTGTTGCTGGCTGGCGGTCTGGTATGGCTTGAAAAGCGCCCTCACCTCGCGATCGATACCTTACTGGGCATTATGGCGCATAGTGCATTGTCGCTGGGGCTGGTTGTCGTCAGCCTGATGTCCAACATCCGTGTGGATCTGATGGCTTACCTGTTTGGTGATTTGCTCGCCGTGACGCCTGAAGATCTTATCTCCATCGCCATCGGCGTGGTTATTGTTCTGGCGATTCTGTTCTGGCAGTGGCGTAACCTGCTGTCGATGACCATCAGTCCGGATCTGGCATTTGTCGATGGCGTGAAGCTGCAACGCGTGAAGCTGCTGCTGATGCTGGTTACGGCGTTAACGATTGGCGTGGCGATGAAGTTTGTCGGGGCGTTGATTATCACCTCGCTGCTTATTATCCCTGCGGCGACCGCCCGTCGCTTTGCCCGTACGCCGGAACAGATGGCAGGAGTTGCCGTTGGTGTGGGAATGATAGCGGTTACAGGTGGGCTGACCTTCTCGGCCTTCTATGACACCCCGGCAGGTCCCTCCGTGGTGCTGTGTGCCGCGCTGCTGTTTATTTTCAGCATGATGAAAAAGCAAGCGAGCTAAGCATGCGTTGCCCGGTGGCGCTGCGCTTACCGGGCCTACAAAATCGCCCAGGCCTTATAAGCGTAGCGACATCATGCATTAAGGCATTTGTGGCGGCGTAATGCCAAAATGGTTCCAGGCGCGCACGGTTGCCATACGTCCACGCGGCGTACGCTGCAGAAAACCTTGCTGAATCAGATATGGCTCAAGCACGTCCTCAATGGTTTCACGCTCTTCCCCGATCGCCGCTGCCAGGTTATCCAGTCCGACCGGTCCGCCAAAGAATTTGTCGATAACCGCCAGCAGCAGCTTACGATCCATATAATCAAATCCTTCCGCATCCACATTGAGCATATCCAGCGCCTGAGCGGCGATATCTGCTGAAATCGTGCCGTCATGCTTCACTTCGGCGAAATCACGTACCCGGCGTAATAAGCGGTTGGCAATACGCGGCGTACCGCGGGCGCGGCGTGCCACTTCCAGCGCGCCTTCATCGCTCATTTCCAGGCCCATAAAACGCGCACTGCGTCCTACAATGTGCTGCAGATCAGCCACCTGATAGAATTCCAGGCGCTGTACAATACCAAAACGGTCACGCAACGGAGACGTTAACGACCCGGCGCGCGTCGTCGCCCCGATTAGCGTAAACGGTGGCAGATCGATCTTGATCGAACGTGCAGCCGGCCCTTCACCAATCATGATATCCAGCTGATAATCTTCCATCGCCGGATACAGCACCTCTTCCACCACCGGTGAAAGACGATGGATTTCATCGATAAACAGCACATCGTGGGGTTCAAGGTTGGTAAGCATTGCCGCCAGGTCACCCGCTTTTTCCAGTACCGGACCGGACGTGGTGCGCAGATTAACGCCCATTTCATTGGCGACAATATTGGCAAGCGTGGTTTTACCAAGACCTGGAGGACCGAAAATCAGCAGGTGATCGAGAGCGTCACCACGCAGCTTCGCCGCCTGGATAAAAATCTCCATTTGCGAACGGACCTGAGGCTGGCCAATATACTCTTCCAGCAATTTAGGGCGGATCGCACGATCCACCAGGTCTTCAGGGGTCGTGCTGACAGCCGAAATCAGGCGATCTGCTTCAATCATCCTTTACCTCACAATGCCGCGCGAAGCGCTTCACGAATCAGGGTTTCACTGCTGGCATCAGGGCGGGCAATTTTGCTCACCATGCGGCTGGCTTCTTGTGGTTTATAGCCCAACGCCACCAGCGCAGCAACCGCTTCCTGCTCGGCGTCGTCCGTTGTCGGACTGGCCGGAGAGGTCAGAACCAGATCCGCCGCCGGGGTAAAGAGGTCACCATGCAGGCCTTTAAAGCGGTCTTTCATTTCAACAATCAAACGCTCTGCGGTTTTCTTACCAATGCCCGGTAATTTCACTAACGCGCCAAGCTCTTCGCGCTCAACGGCATTAACAAACTGCTGCGCAGACATTCCGGAGAGGATCGCCAGCGCCAGCTTCGGCCCCACGCCATTGGTTTTGATTAACTCTTTAAACAGCGTGCGCTCTTGCTTGTTGTTAAAGCCATACAGCAGTTGAGCGTCTTCACGCACCACAAAATGGGTGAAGATAATCGCTTCCTGCCCGGCTTCCGGCAACTCGTAGAAACAGGTCATTGGCATGTGCACTTCATAGCCTACCCCACCCGTTTCCAGAAGGACCAGCGGGGGTTGTTTTTCAATAATGATGCCTCTGAGTCTGCCTATCACGTGACGCTCCTGCGTTAAGGGCTAAAAGGTAATGCGCTATCATAAAAAAAGGCTGGATAGATATCCAGCCTCATTTGTCACTAACGTAATCGACCTCGCGCCAGATTCAGCCTCGACTCGCTCATTTGCATGGCATTCTGACTGACATGGCAGTGGGTAATAGCTATCGCCAGCGCATCCGCGGCATCCGCCTGCGGATTCGCCGGGAGTTTTAGCAGCGTGCGCACCATATGCTGGACCTGGCTTTTTTCCGCACTACCGATCCCCACCACAGTCTGTTTTACCTGGCGGGCCGCGTATTCAAATACCGGTAGATCCTGATTGGTCGCCGCAACGATTGCCACGCCGCGTGCCTGTCCAAGCTTTAGCGCCGAGTCAGCGTTCTTCGCCATAAAGACCTGCTCAATGGCAAAATAGTCCGGCTGGAACTGGGTGATGATTTCCGTCACGCCCGCGTAAATTAACTTCAGGCGTGACGGGAGATCGTCGACTTTGGTGCGGATACAACCGCTGCCGAGGTAGGTCAGCTGTCTTCCGACCTGACGAATAACGCCATAGCCGGTGATGCGCGACCCCGGGTCAATGCCGAGAATGATAGACATCACGCACCTCCTGTCAGGTTGCGGTACAGCCACCTCATTCTAAGGTAGCTGCAACCTCATCAGAGATCTCGCCGTTATGGTAAACTTCCTGCACGTCGTCGCAGTCTTCCAGCATATCGATCAGACGCAACAACTTCGGCGCTGTTTCTGCATCCATATCTGCTTTGGTGGATGGAATCATAGACACTTCAGCCGCGTCCGCTTTCAGACCCGCCGCTTCCAGCGCGTCACGCACTTTACCCATCTCTTCCCACGCGGTGTAAACGTCAATTGCGCCGTCGTCGAAGGTCACCACGTCTTCAGCACCTGCTTCCAGCGCCGCTTCCATGATGGCGTCTTCGTCGCCTTGTTCAAAGGAGATCACGCCTTTTTTGCTGAACAGGTAAGCCACGGAACCGTCGGTACCGAGGTTGCCGCCAGTTTTCGTGAACGCGTGACGCACTTCCGCAACAGTACGGTTACGGTTGTCAGACAGACATTCAATCATAACGGCTGTACCGCCAGGACCATAACCTTCATAGATGATGGTTTCCATGTTGGAATCTTCATCACCACCCACACCGCGCGCGATTGCACGGTTCAGGGTGTCACGGGTCATGTTGTTAGCCAGCGCTTTATCAACCGCTGCACGCAGACGCGGGTTAGCGTCCGGATCGCCGCCGCCGAGTTTTGCCGCCGTCACCAGCTCACGAATTATTTTGGTGAAAATTTTACCGCGTTTAGCATCCTGCGCTGCTTTACGGTGTCTGGTGTTGGCCCATTTACTATGACCTGCCATAAATAATATCTCCAAAAAGCGCGCCTTTTCAGGCGACGTTAATTACAAACTCTTCAATCGCCTGCCGGTTACTCCACGACTTGGTTAATTGGGCGGCTTCAACCGCATTAACCCAACGATAGGTCAGATGTTCGGTGAACACGATCTCTCGTTCTGAGGGAAGTGCCAGGCAAAACCAGGATTCAGTATTTCGTTCAATTCCCGGTGCATAGCGATGACGTAAATGGCTAAAAATCTCAAACTCCACCGTGCGCTGACAGTCAATTAAGGTCAGTTGCTCAGATGCAACATCAATGGCGACCTCTTCCTTTACTTCGCGCATAGCGGCTTGCGACGCGGTTTCACCCTCTTCAAGGCTGCCGGTGACCGACTGCCAGAAATCAGGATCGTCGCGTCGCTGTAACATCAGCACTCTCCCGGTGTCCTTTGCATAAATCACGACTAACACCGAGACAGGCTGTTTGTATC
The DNA here is from genome assembly GCF_000398825.1 of Citrobacter sp. KTE30. Classification (NCBI taxonomy): domain Bacteria; kingdom Pseudomonadati; phylum Pseudomonadota; class Gammaproteobacteria; order Enterobacterales; family Enterobacteriaceae; genus Citrobacter; species Citrobacter sp. KTE30. The sequence goes on from NZ_KB976055.1 coordinate 2,591,275, forward strand.
TCATATCAGTTATTCTCGGCCTTCTTAACAACCTGAATGCTCAGTTCCGCCAGCGCAGCTTCGTTGGCAAAGCTCGGCGCTTCAGTCATCAGACACGCTGCAGCAGTGGTTTTCGGGAAAGCAATAACGTCACGAATGTTGTCAGTACCGGTCAGCAGCATAGTCAGACGGTCCAGACCAAACGCCAGGCCCGCATGCGGTGGCGTACCATATTTTAGCGCATCCAGCAGGAAGCCGAATTTCTCACGCTGCTCTTGCTCGTTAATGCCCAGAATACCAAATACGGTCTGCTGCATGTCGCCGTTGTGAATACGCACGGAACCGCCGCCCACTTCGTAGCCGTTGATAACCATATCGTATGCGTTAGCAACCGCGTCTTCCGGCGCAGCTTTCAGCTCAGCGGCCGTCATATCTTTCGGCGCGGTGAACGGGTGGTGCATTGCGGTCAGTCCGCCTTCACCATCGTCTTCAAACATTGGGAAGTCGATAACCCACAGCGGAGCCCATTTGGCTTCGTCGGTAATGTTCAGGTCTTTACCCAGTTTCAGACGCAGCGCGCCCATCGCGTCGGCAACCACTTTCTTGTTGTCGGCACCGAAGAAAATCATGTCGCCGTCTTGCGCACCGGTACGCGCCAGAATCGCTTCCACGATTTCTGCGTTCAGGAACTTAGCAACCGGGCTGGTGATACCTTCCAGACCTTTCGCACGCTCGGTGACTTTGATGTAAGCCAGACCTTTCGCGCCGTAAATCTTAATAAAGTTGCCGTAATCGTCAATTTGCTTACGGCTCAGTGCGGCACCGCCCGGTACACGCAGAGCAGCTACGCGGCCTTTCGCATCGTTTGCCGGACCAGAGAACACTGCGAACTCAACGTCTTTCACCAGATCGGCAACGTCAACCAGCTCCATCGGGTTACGCAGGTCTGGTTTATCGGAACCGTAACGACGCTCAGCTTCGGCAAAGGTCATGATCGGGAAATCACCCAGATCCACCCCTTTAACTTCCAGCCACAGATTACGCACCAGCGCTTCCATCACTTCACGCACCTGCGGTGCGGTCATGAAGGAAGTCTCAACGTCGATCTGGGTAAATTCAGGCTGACGGTCAGCACGTAAGTCTTCATCACGGAAGCATTTTACGATCTGATAGTAGCGGTCAAAGCCAGACATCATCAGCAGTTGTTTAAACAACTGAGGTGATTGCGGCAGCGCGTAGAATTTACCTTTATGTACGCGAGAAGGTACCAGGTAATCGCGCGCGCCTTCCGGCGTCGCTTTGGTCAGCATCGGTGTTTCGATGTCGAGGAAGCCGTGGTCGTCCATAAAACGACGCACCAGACTGGTAATTTTGGCACGCGTTTTCAGGCGCTGCGCCATTTCAGGGCGACGCAGATCTAAATAGCGATACTTCAGTCGCGCTTCTTCGGTGTTGACGTGGTTAGAGTCCAACGGCAGCGAGTCTGAACGGTTGATGATGGTCAGATCGGAGGCCAGCACTTCAATTTCGCCCGTCGCCATCTCGGCGTTGACGTTTTTCGCGTCACGCGCACGCACGGTGCCCGTAACCTGGATGCAGAACTCATTACGCAGTTCGGAGGCCAGCTTTAACGCGTCCGCACGGTCCGGATCGAAAAATACCTGCACGATACCTTCGCGGTCGCGCATATCGATAAAGATCAGGCTACCAAGATCACGACGACGGTTGACCCAACCACACAGAGTCACCTGCTGCCCCTCGTGGGACAGACGTAGCTGTCCGCAATATTCTGTACGCATGAGATATCCCTTAACTTTGCCGCAGGCGGATTGTCACCTGTCTCGCAGATGACGAAGTCGCAGCTTTAGCTGAATGTCACAACTGAATGAAAAAAGGCGGCTATTATACTGGAAATTCTGCCGCACGATAAGTCCGGTACTGACTGTACGCCTGTTTCCTGGACGGGCATTGCGTAATCTCACAAAAAATAACAAAAATTGTCGCCCCTTTCACACTGATTCGCGCTTAAGGTGTAACGGAATTCTATTTTTTTACTGGAGTGACCATGCTGGAACTGAACGCAAAAACAACCGCCCTTGTCGTGATTGACTTACAGGAAGGGATCCTGCCTTTCGCTGGCGGACCTCATACGGCACACGCTGTGGTTGCCCGCGCCGCGCAGTTGGCGGAAAAATTCCGTACCCACGGTTCCCCGGTGGTAATGGTGCGCGTCGGGTGGTCTGACGATTACGCCGAAGCGCTAAAACAACCAGTAGATGCTCAGACTCCAGCAAAAGCATTGCCCGAAAACTGGTGGGATTACCCGGCTGCTCTGGGTAAATGCACCAGCGACCTCGAAGTAACCAAACGCCAGTGGGGCGCATTCTACGGCACCGATCTGGAATTGCAGCTGCGTCGCCGGGGTATCGATACCATCGTCCTGTGCGGCATCTCTACGAACATTGGCGTTGAGTCGACGGCGCGAAATGCGTGGGAGCTGGGTTTCAGTCTTATCATTGCAGAGGATGCCTGTAGTGCCGCCAGTGCTGAGCAACACCTGGGCAGCATGACTCACATTTTCCCCCGCATTGCGCGCGTTCGCAGCGTGGAAGAGATTTTGCAAGCGCTATGATCTATATCGGTTTACCCCAGTGGTCGCATCCAAAATGGGTGCGTTTGGGGATCACAAGTCTTGAAGAGTATGCCCGCCACTTTAACTGCGTGACGCGGTAATTTTTAAAATCACTAAAGAACGCCCAAGAGCATGTGTTTTCTTTAGGTTAATCAGTGCATTATAAGACGCCTCCATATGAAATTCGGTTAAGTTCATATGAGTTAAAATGTCCCAACCATGCCCCAAAACTGGCATTTATGCCCCATACATGCCCCAAAAACCTTCCTTAAAAAGCTACGTGCCCAACCGTTGACGCTGTATAAATAAACAGTATAAATTGCGTGCAAAATCATTGTTGCTTTGGAGGCGGTATGTTCGTTGAGTTGGTGTACGACAAACGGAATGTTGAAGGATTAACAGGTGCCAGAGAAATAATTCTGAATGAGTTAACAAAGCGAGTGCACCGGATCTTTCCGGATGCAGAAGTGAAGGTTAAGCCGATGCAGGCGAACGGCTTAAACAGCGATGCCAGCAAAAGCGATCGGGAGAAGCTGAACCGCATGCTGGAGGAAATGTTTGAAGAATCCGATATGTGGTTAGTTTCGGAGTAGTGCCAGCTTTTACCAAGTCCTTTTCATACCTTTCTGGATACGGGAAACCAAATTCCCGTATTGGATGAACCATTGCCGCCCTTTTTTAAAGCTGCTCTACCAGCGGATAAAAATTATGATCCTCGCGCTGCATTCGTTCATGCACCTTGCGCAACACTACATTCGCGTCGCGGCGAAATGCCTCGTCACAATTGATAAGCTTATTTGCCGTATTCCAGCGACGGGAAAACTTTTCATACTCGGCAACAATATCAACCATCTCGCGCTGAAAATTTACGCTCATTGTTTTTAGCTTTTGATCGTTCACCTTTTCCAGATAAGGATATAAAAACTGATCTTCGGCAGAAAGGTGTACTTTAATCACAGAACTCATACTGATAACGGTTTGAGCGATTTCTTGCGCATGAGCCGTCACACCCGCCCGGCTAAGCTCCCTGAGGCGGCTAATTTTATGGATAATCTCGGCATGCTGGATCTTCATTTTATCAATATTCACTGGGGAATCCCTTAATGAGCTTTGCAATTTATAACATATATATTAAATGCATCTTTAAAAATTAGCAATCTGAGTTGTTTTTATTAAATTTTATAAATTTACGTTATGTAAATACATAATAAACAAAATTTGAATGCAAATATAAAGAGATCTATTGCCAATCTTCGGAATTTTTCTATCGTACATATGTCTCAAAACTGCGCCAATGCCGCCTCAAGAGATATCGCAGCATCAGTGCTGTTGATAAAGTGCGTCACCCGCCTCATAACCTCAGCCTCTTCAGCTGCATCACCTTCGATCGCTTCGCCGTCATCCGTGATTAACGCTTTCCCCCTAAGCTTCGCAAACTGCGTCCGACCTCCGGACAGAATCAACAGCGCATCACCCTGCTGTGGGCGCGTGACCGGGACGATGATCGCATAACCCGCCGACGTCTCGAGGATGCGACTGTCGGGAGTCATGCAGACACTGGCTGGCGTAACCCGCTGCTCTATATAGTCGGTAGCTGGTGAAGGAAAGCCCATGTTTACGCCCTCTCTTGAATACCGGATAAAAACACAGTATAAATACTGTATATTCATCCAGTAAAGAGGCAATAAGCAATGTTCGTGGAACTCGTTTATGACAAAAGGAATTTTGATGGTCTGCCCGGTGCGAAAGATATCATTCTGGGCGAATTGAGTAAGAGGGTTCACCGGATCTTCCCCGATGCTGATGTCCGGGTTAAACCGATGATGACATTGCCGGCGATCAACACTGACGCCAGCAAGCACGAGAAGGAACAGATAAGCCGAACTGTTCAGGAAATGTTTGAAGAGGCTGAGTTCTGGCTGGTTTCAGATTAAGTGACGGTCTGCCGCAGTCCGTTCTGCATACGACGTGACTGCGGCAATTCATATCACAAGAAAGGCATCACACCCTACTGCCCTGAAGTTCAGTAATTTGTTTCTGCAATGCCTGAATTGCTCCGGTCAGTTTTGCAAGCATTGCGACTTCGTTCAGACTATACGCCCCGACTGGGTTGAGTGGATCAAAGTCTTCTTTCAAACCCTCTCCGGTAACACACTCGGGTGATACTTCAACAAGGTCGTTTGCAATAAACCCGAGCTTCTCATCAGATTCCGGAATAACCCCGCGCTCTTTATATTTGAATAATGCAGGTTTCCAGCGCAATACCTCATCAAGGCATTGGTTGTAAAATATTGGCGATTCATCTGACTGATAAATGATGTCTTTCTTCAGAAATTTATCTGATGTATTGACAAGTGACACCTGACCGACGTTAGACGAATCAACCCATGCATTGAGTGAGCCGTTCCAGTGAAAATTCCAGACGTTTGATGTTGTCGCCCCACTTTGCCCCTGACGTGAACGATACCCCCCCGCCGCATCCATGACGCTGACTAAATAAATTCCATTCGAGCTCAGCTGCAAGCGATCAACGCCGGCAGTCCTCATAATCATCACATCTGATGACTGGTATATTGATGCGGCACCTCTATCAAAATTCATTATCCCGGTAAAACTCGGAAAATGTGAGTCTGCCTTTTTATCCAGATCTGTTTTATCAGCTTTGCCACCCACGCTACTGATTAATTTTTTCGCTGATGGTCCTGTCGTCTGGCTGGTATCTGGAAGCGTCATTGTGACATCACCATCAGCAGTGAAAAACTGCTGCCAGTTCCGCTTGTCGTAATTCAGACCGCGAAGCGCCTCTTCACTCTGTGTCACCAGCGCGGCGGTTACCATATTCAGTGCTACCCGGGGAAGCGCGTTCCAGGCAACTCCTGATTGTGTTGGCCCAAAGTAATTACTGATGAGCGTCAGTGATGTATCGCTATTAACCGCCAGTACGGGTCTTGTGTAGGGTGTGCCTCCCACGGTCACAACAATAAAGTCACCGGCTGCCAGCTCAGTAGTAAAGGCAGTTCCGCTTCCAGTTACGGCTGCTGAATTATTGGTCAGGGTTAAGATTCCTGCTGACATAGTTTTTCCTCAGTACATGTTTGGAAGAATAAGAATGGGCATGGCGATATTTCTGTTTCGGGTCATATCCCATGCGCCTGAATTACGGTTCGCAAACACTTTGTTATAGGCCGACCTGACGCTACCGCCTGACATGACCACGCCTTTGGTTCTGATATTTCCCCATCCACCACTCATTCGTACCTGAACGCCGGTATAGACTATCTGGCAGAATCCACCGCCAATATCCTGAAAGGCGTCAGTAATCTGAATTTGGCGGTCATAGACAAACGGGCGTTTCAGCGTGGAGAACGTGACCTGGCCTGCGGCGTTGGTCATTGTGATACCGTCGCCACCGACAGGAGCCGTCTGGTTGAATATCACCAGGTCAATCGTCGCTGTGCCTTCTAAGTCATCACGCCCTGTGTAGGAAATATCGCGCACGATGATGTTGCCGCCGTCAAACCCCACCGACACATTCGGGTTATCCCATTTCCCAAAAGGAATACCGCTCACCGGAAGCGGCGCACTGCCACTAACCGTAATGCGCCCGGAAAAAGCGCAGGTCATCAGCGCGGCCTGGTTGGATATCGCAGTGAAGTCAGTCGAGTTTGAAATAAACAGCCCTTCGTTATAAGTCGCCGCGGGCAGTAGCTCCATGACGTAGCCTGACCAGTCAGGGATAAGGCTTTTTCCGCCGATTGTCTCAGCACCGATAATCACTCCTGAATCACCGTTTCGGGTGACGCTGGTCATAATGGCCACATCAAATTCAGCGAAGGAATAGATGTAAATGGGATTGGTGGGTACCACGATAGCCAGTGAGCCGGGAACAAGTGGCGTATTGACCGGGTACTGCATTGACTGGGATGACCAGCCCGAGAAGGATGTGCAAAAACTTGGGGCACGCAGCCCTGCAGTAATTGCCATTGCCGGGCGTCCATCATTGTAGTCGATCAGAATTCCTTCAGGCATAGTTCACCTTATGTCCAGCGTCCAACAACAACGCGACCACCTCCCGAGAGATTTACAGTGATCCCGTTTCCGTCAATGCGAGTAACGTTATTCACTCCGTTAAATGCAAACTCACCACTGTCGGCATAGAGTTTTCCATGGAATTCTGGGCTACCAGATTTCGGTAAATTCCATCCACGCCCACCACCACCTGGGACGAAGTTCGCAGACTGAAGTGAGTCGGTAATTTTCGCAAAATCGATGGATGCTTCCTGAATTAATGCGCTGCGAATAAATACCTGCCCGTTATAGACAAAAAATGCAGCCTGCCAGTTACCTGGATTGTTACCGGAGTAAATACCGAACTGATCGGCGGCAAATACAACTGTGGATTTATAGCTGTTTCCTGATGGCTCAATAGACATGCCAAATCCGGTATTGTATTTAACACCGTCTCGCACAATGCCCATATTCAGGGTGTAAGAGGCTTTGGCTGTTCCGTCACTTTTTACTTCAGCCGTCATTTTCTGGTTGACCGCAGAAGTCAGGCTTCCTTCCGGTCCTATTTGAGCCTGTACATAGGTGGATAAATCAGCAAGCCCCTGCTCTGCGGTTGCGACTGTTGTTTTCACAATCAATATGTCCGCGCGAACCTCACCGTACTGCACCCACTGATGTTCAACGGTTCCGTGGTTTGCCAGCGCATTTTCCATAATGCCTTCCAGATTCGTATCAACACCGGACTTAATATTCTGGAACGCATCAGAGTTCTGAATCTGGTCATCAATGATGTCAATCAGCCCGCCAGTATCCATGGAACACAGCGCCGGTACCTCGATAAAGCCGGAGGCGCCAAAGGCATTAATCGTCCTGATGTACCAGTAATAGGTATGGCCAATCTTTAACTGATTACTGGTCCAGGTCGTTCCCATCCCCTCGCGGCTGGCATTCCCTTCCACCGTGGCTGTTGAGGTGTTGGGTAGCTTTGTTTCGCCTGACGTCCAGAAATCAAACTGCGTGGAAACACTGGTGATTGCAGCCATACGGGGGATCAGAGTAATGGCAAAGAAACCCTGTTCAATATCAACATGGGAAGGTGCTGGCGGGGCTTCGATGCTGAATTCCAGATACCCTTCCGGCGACTCTGCCCCCATCTGGTTTACAGCAATAACGTGTGCTGTGTAGGTATTTTTCGGTAATCCTGTAAGACGCGTAAACGTCCCCGGAACCTGGACGGACATGACCATCTGACCATTGCGACGAATGATCACTTTGTTGTAGACCACCTGCCCGATGTTCTGCCAGGACAAAATGCCCTGTACGACCTGACCAATTTCCTCCACGGTGTATTTCAGGTTCTGCGGCTGCGCCACGCCACCTGACGGCAACTGAGTGAATGGAGGTCGCTCGATCGGTTTACCGATGGCGTCCCCCCAGACATCTGCTGTTTCCTGCTTCAGCGTCAGTTGCACACCGTTCTGAACGCCAAACTTCCAGTCTGTTACCCGCATCTCAACATTCACGATACCGATAGACGGGAAATTCACCTTCACATACATTCCCGGGCGATAACGGTACCCGCTCAGGTTTAACGTAACGTTCATGGTTCTGGCGATGCGGGTGCGCTTTAACTTCACGTCTGCCAGACGCTGGGCCTGAAATTCAGAGGTCACAAATCGCAGCTTCATATCCTGCGATATTTCCACGCCGTCTTCCGTCACCCATTCACTGACAGACACAGAGGGGAAATCAGCTTCTGTATACCCCTGCTGCGGATCAACAAACGTCCCCTTGATGGTGTTAACGCGTTCCGCCTGAGAGACTTCCGGCATGATTTCAATATCACCGGCCAGCTGGCTCTCAGTGATCACCTCTGTCGCGGGGCCATAATAAGCCCCAACCAGAAGGCCATGTTTGCCCGCGGTATACGTTACATCCCCGGCGCATGCTGCCAGCATCCCTTCCAGAATACTGACTTTGTTTTCACTGAGATCGAACTCACCGTTGATGGTATAGCGCTTCTCAACGGTATTACCTCCAGTAATCACATCCTCATCACAGATATTCGCCGCTTCCTTAAACTGATCCCAGAGAATATCGGTGTCGGGCACTTTCAGGTAATTGCGGTAATAGTCCAGGATAACCAGCGCAGCGTTATTGCTGTAACCCGTCAACCCGGTACGCGGGTCATAAATAGCCCGCCCCTGCTTTTCGACCTTGATGTTAGGGATGCCTGCCGGGAATTTTTCAGCATTGAATTTCAGACTTACACGCAGCCAGGTGATCCCTTTCCCGATCATGTCTTCTTTCCATGACGGGCAGTGTTCCAGCATGTACGGGTCCGCCGTCTGGCGATTGGTGTGCAACTCGAAAAAGGCATGCTCAGGATAGCTACTGATAGGCTCATCACCCAGCCAGACAGTCTGTACACCGGATAACGGGTGTCCCGCCAGAGCAATGGCCAGATGCAACATTTCACCATCATCCTGTTCGCCAGCCTGCTCTTCGGAAAAGAACAGAGTGCCAGCAGATGTGGAACGACCATAAACAACGGTTTTAGCACTGGCCGCTGCGCGCAGAACCTGTTTGCGTTCAGACGTATCACGGTAGGAATTCAGCGACGGGGTCTTGGTCAGTGCCTGAGTGGCAATCTGTGCGGCGACGGTGATAACCATCGCAATGGCATACATTTCATTTGCCGCCGCCACACCTGCGGCAATGGTGGCAACAATAGGAACAGCAGCAGGCATTAACGCACCCTCCAGACACTCAGCGGTTTAACCCGCAGACTGACAAGACCAGTTTCGCCAGGAACCCATACAACGCCGGAATACACCACCCCGGCACATCGCGCTCCGGCATTTTCAACAACGGCAATATCCCCACGCTGCGCCAGTTTCACCGGCACCTCGTCGAGATAACGGGCCAGCACCTTTTCAAGCGAACCACCGCCTCGCAATATTGCCTTTTTCGCCCCATGTTCGCTGTCGTAGGTTCCGCGCCAGCCTGCCGCAAAATCCTCGCCGCACATGGCCTGAGCGCAGTCCGCCGCGAACAGGCAGCAGTCATGACTGCCCCATAAAAAAGGCCGCTTTTCAGCGGCCCTTATTACGGTAATTAATCTGTTATGCCAGTCCGGATGCTTCATGCTTCCTCACTTATAGGTAAATCCTGGTGCATCTTTTTTACTACCCCAGTAAATCGAACGTTCAGACATCTGCGCCACATACCGGAATATGCGGTCGCCGGGATAAGCAGCCTGCTGCGATTCATCGGTATAGCGATCGGGGAAAGGACGCTGCCAGTCTTCAAAAATATTACTGATGGTGTACTGCAGGGCGTTCGTCTCTCCGGCTGTCGCCCCCGTACTGGATACCCGCCCTTTGAACAGGAGATCGGCAACCTGGACAACGCCGCTATCATCCATGGCCACTAGGTAAATTTCGGCGTTTCTGCCCACACAGCGCTCATTCAGCGTGGTGGCAAAGAGGGCCATATCCAGACCGGAAAGGGTCATTTTGACCTGCGTCGGGCTTGTCGTGCTGGTTTCACTGGCATCATCAACGGAGCCCATGCGCCCCATGCCGTAATAAACATACCCGCCGAGAACCAGCGTCCCTGTACCGGAATGCACATAGACGGTGCCGGATTCAAACTGAATATTAGCGGCAATAGCAACTGTCACCCTGTCGCGGGATAACCATTCCACCATCGAGTCAGAAAAGGGGGAATACAGCATTAAAATGCCTCCTCAAGCTCCAGCGTGTAACTGGTAAAAACACCCGGCACACGGTTACCGGCACCCTGCTGGTTATCCTTCAGTTTGAAAATGCCGTAGGGTTTCGCAACCTCAATGACAGCATTAGCAGGCGGAGAACCACGCAACATCGGCGCAAATACAATCATTGCGGTACCGTTATCCACGCTCGTTACATCGGCTGTAACCATTTTCAGCTCGTCGTTAACAGTGAAATAATCGCCCTGCCTGAGCACCACTACCCCTGGTGTCCAGCCCTTACTCTGAAGCTGAGTTCCTGTCTGATTAGCACCATCAACAACAGGCACACCCGCTGGCGCTCTGCCACTTCTCCCCCAGTCGCGAACTTTTACCCTGCCATACTCGCCATCGAGTGAAGCCACCAGAGCATCTATACGTCTGGATTTTTCATCTGTCAGGTTATTAAAGGTCAGGGAACAGACCCAGCGGGTACCGGGAAAGCGTGCTGTCTGCGATGAGCCATTGAAGGGGGAACGAAAGGTTTTGGTATTACTTTCTGGTCGCCAGGTCAGCGACGCGGGACAGACATCTTCCGGCCATTCGAGTACAGCCATAGATTCTCCTGCATTATTCTGCGCCCAGCGGCGCTACTGATCATTTGTCAGGATGTTACTGATTTACATACCTGGTTATGGTTGTTACTCAGCCCGTCAGTGGTGGGACACTGACGCACTCAGATTAAGGAGGGATAGCTGATTACCTCTGGATAAGGAAATAAAATGAAGTTTTACCTGTCTAAAGTGCAACTGCTACACATTGGAATGCCAGGTGATTACGAACCAGAAGCCGGGGATCCAAATGTCAGATTTACCGTTTATGGTGAGCACGGAGAAAGCATCACCAATCATATATACATTAAGGATGCGAAGAGTCGCACTCTCGTGGATCTTGAAAAAGAAGTTAATCAGTACCTCAATGGATTATATTCCGCCTCAGTCAAGTAATCGGCGTAGTGGTCCACGAGAAATAAAGTCTTGATGTATTTGTTTCATAGCCGCCTCCGCACCAGCAGTAGCGGCTTTCTCCATTGCCTGGCGTAATTTATCTGATTCGCTTACAGGGGAACTAAAACAGTTAATAACAATAACCCCTCCCCCTTTAAGATGAACAGTAATACCGCCATCTGCTAATGTAACTTTGTCGCCCCGCTCCTGAAGTCCATTATCATTAACTTTCAGTTGCTGTCGAACAGAAGCGCTGAGTTCATCAATCGCGCAGTTAATCTCATTATTGGCCTGGCGCATACGCAAAAGCGACTTTTCCAGCACTTCAACTCGTTCTTCTAAAGTCATAACTGTCTCCTGCCTTTCGGCTTAATGAATATTAATAATGGTTACACGCCAAGCAATCGCCTTGCCTGGCCTCTATTAGAGAAGTCCTGAAGCAAATCCTGACGGGCCTGCTTCGCACCGTCATTCGCTCCCTGTCGAGCAGCTTCCTGCATAGCCTGCTTCAGTGCCGCATCCCCGTTACCAGATATGTTGAAGTGCTGATGAATAATCGTATCACCGCCACCTGACGTGGAACCCGGACTACCAACCATGCGAACACCCAGCGAACCATCAGCTGATCGTGTCAGGGGCATAATGGCTTCCGGCCCCGCTTCTCCCATAAGCCCAGCGCCTTTTGCAAAAGCAAAATATGTCGGTGTGCTAACAATACTGTTGCTGTAAGCGCTCAGGCTTTCAGAAGCATATGCGCCACCTTTCGCATTCAGCTTTATGCCAGATGCGGCCGAGTTATAAGCGCCTGAAGGAGTGCTGCCAGATGCAGCGCCAGCACCCGCTCCAAACATGCCGCCGATTGAACTGAAAAAACCGCTGTTACTGGCAGAGCGTAAAGAATCCACCAGCATCGCATTTAGGATAATTTTCTGCATAGACTGAAGCACCGAACTGGCCCAGTCTTCCCAGTCAACCTTATTACCGGCCAGTGCATCAGAAATGTTACCCACCAGCCCGGACATTGCGTTATTCACCAGGTCAGCAGACTGAGATGCGTAATCAGAAGCAGTGTCAGCCCAGTTCGCAAAACCTTCACGCATACCCGTTGTCCAGTCACTGCGCTGGGCATCAGAGGCTGAGTAGTAAGATCCCTGATCTCGTAACCGTTCATCGAGATAACGTTTATTCAGTGCCAGTTCCTGACGGTATAGGTCTTCCGAAATATCACCTGACTGGTACTGCCGCTGCAGATCAACGTTCTTCTGCTGAAACTCCTCCCGGATGCGTAGCATTTCCTGCATCCGTTCACGCATTCGGCTTCCCTGTCCATATCCGGTAAGTTCTGCTTGGTTAGATGCTCGCGCGCTGGCGTTTGAGTCAGCGAGGTTGGCTTCATACGCCGCTAATTGTTCGCGGATTTTTTGCTGATCAATCAACGCGGCATTCTGCAACAGGGTTTGTTTTTGTGCCTCGGTGAGAGACGTAAGCTCACCCTGGCTAACCTGGTATTTCAGTTTTGCCAGTTCGGTATTTTGACCAGCCAGAGCGATTTGCTCTTTCTGCTGCTTAATGAGTTTGTCGTAAGTATCCGCCGTTTTTTCGGCTTCTGTTTTTCCACCTTTTGCTTTCGGCTTGTTAGCCTGATTATTCCGCCACTCTTCTAAGCCATTGTTAATTAACTCCTGACGGCTGGTCTGATAACGAGGGTCATTAGAAGCGAAGCCAAGATCATCAGCAGAATAACTTAATCGTAAGCGTTCTCTCTCCTCGCCTTTACGGCGAGATAATTCAAGTTCACGCCTACTTTTTTCAATCGCATCCACCTGTTTAGTATTTAGGTCAGCCTGAGGTGACCTTAACGGAGAGTTAACCAGTCCCTGGCGAGACATAAGCAGTGCATTTCCCAACCCTAGCAGACGGTTAAACTCTGTATGCTGGCCGTTCATAATTAATAATGACTGATAGGCTGAATTCTGTTCTGCTGCCTGCTGACGTATAAGCGCAATACGACGATGCTCTACCCCCTCAAGAACCTCCTGAATAGACTGCGATTTAGCCTGCATCTGTGCCAGGCGTTCTTGCTCAATAGCTAAAGCATTAGTGGCATCAGAAAGACCTCGAGTGGCATCATCTATGCTCTTAAGATGGTTAACCATGTAACCTGCAACTGTAGGACCAGGGTTAGCCAACATGTGCTGGTAACCGGAAATTTCTTCCCGTAACTGCCTAACCTTATTTGCCTGCTCATCAATAAGCCGGTTTTGCTCGTCTAATGCCTGCCTGGTCTTGGCTTCATTATCTGAAGCCTCAGGTAATGACATGGTTTTTGTTTTAGAGCGTATCTGATCAATAGTATTTGCATAGTCTTGTGCGGATCGGCGAGCTTGCTCCTGATTCTGGTACATGGTGTACCATGCACCAGCTCCCAGCATAACCAAACCAGGAATCCCGCCAACCAACCCAAGAGCGCCCCCCATCAACCGAGAGCCTAATGATGTCACATTATTTAGGGCTTCCTGCGCTGCGGTCCTTGCCGAAATATTTCTGGTTAATGATGCTTGAGCATCAGATAACCTTTTCTCCGCTGCTGCCTGAGCATCAGTTCCCCTGGTAGCAATTAAAGCTTGTTGTGCCCGATACACAGCTGCACGAGCGCGAGCCGTGGATATTTGAGTACCTCTAACTTGCGCTTCAGCAAGCGCAATCTCACTCTTTGCTGCATTTAATAACCCTGATGTTGCTGAAAACGCTCCTGATGCCATGTCTCCAAACCAACGCGCTGCGCCAACAGCAACAAGAACACCTGCGGCAGTTGCAACTTCATCAATATTATCTGCAATCCCATTTAATGCGCCTGTCAATGTCCGGCTAACACCACTTGCTTCATTTGCGCCGCCAACCCAAGCCATAAAAGCGTTTTCAATTTTTGTTGTTGCCGCAGATACAGTCTGCGGCATTGCGTTGTATTCTTCACGAAGTGATCCAAGCTGGCTGATTAATGCCGGAACAACCTTGTCAGCAGTAAGTTGACCTGCATCAGCCATTGCTTTTAAGTCTTTCCTAGCGACCCCCATCCCAGAGGCAAGAGCCCTGATAACACGATCACCATTCTCATTAACTGAGTTAAATTCCTCACCACGTAAAACCCCCTGAGCTAGTGCCTGGCTGAATTGGGTAATAACAGAACTCGCCTCTGCTGTGCTTGCGCCAGAAAGCTTCAATCCGGTAGAAATAGCCTCAGTAACATTTAATACTTCTTCGGAGCTATAGCCGAATTCACGCATTGATGCAGCTGAGCGAGCAAACAGGTTTGCGTTATCTGAAAATGCGGTTCCTGTTCGCTGGCTAATATCCATCAGAGAGCGTTGTGACTGGTTGAAGTCATCAGTTGATTGCGAGGCCTGTTTCAATCGTGCATTAACCGAACTCCATTCATCCGCAAGGGATATCAGGTGCCCAGTGGCGTATGCACCAGCGAAAGCACCAGCAAGCCCCATCGCAGAGGATTTTGCAGAATTAAGTTGGTTCGTTACTTCTGCCAGAGCTCTCTGCGTCTCTCTTGATGCAGCGGCCGCCTGACGACCACCATTCTGCATGGTTTTGTAATAATCCTGCCCCATACGTGAAGCGCGAGAAATTTCTGTCTGGAAAGATTGTGAATTTGCGGATACTTTAATAATCAGTTCTCGCAAGGTGGCCATTATTCATTCTCCAGAAACAAAAAAACCGCCGAAGCGGTTTGTATTATTATTTTTCCCAGACTTTTCGTCGGGCTTCCTCAAGATATTCTTCATCGGTTTTTGTGGGATGATCACTTGATAACAAATCACTACCACAATGCTTGCATTTGATGGCTTCTTTTTTTATTAATTCAGCACAGAATGGGCATTTTTTCATACCATCAAATTCCAGCTTCTCTTTTTCTTCAAACTGTACATCTTTTTTAATAACTAAAGAGTGAACTAAGGCAACAATGAATAACAGAGCCCCATAAATCCACCACCCCAAAAAAGAGCGACCCTTGCTACTTGCAATCAATGCAGGTATTAGACCAATAACAATTGAAATAAGTAAGATTTCCATGACTTTCCCCTAAACATCATCAATGAGGTAAATCCTATTATCTTACTGAATAAATGTCACTGAGTTGCTGCTGTTAATGCAGCCTCAAGCCCTGCAAACGGATCCTTCGGTGCTGATTGTTCATCACCACCCCAGCGCAGGATCGCATCGTCCAGCGGTACTTTCGCCCCCTGTGAGCCGTAGATAGCAGAGACGATCTGAGCTGCCTGAATATCACCACGAATATCGCCGATGGGGCTTTGTCTGTCGAATTCAATCCACATCAGAAGCTCGCTTGCCGTCATGGTCTGCCGAAGCTCTGAGAGCGTGCGCCCCATGCGGAGCGCAAGCGCCATCAGAAACTTTACGCCGGGGGTTGCGACTTTTCCCGCGCTTCGTCCGCGCTGTTGATGAGGTCAAGCGCCTGTTTGAGAAGGCGTGAGTGAACGGGCCCGTAAATTTCACGAACCTGGTCTTCTTCATCGACGCTGAATACCGGTTGCTTGTTGGTATCGCAAAGGACATCAATGAACAGCACCACGTCAGCACAAAGATTACGGTGTGCTTTTTCTGATACAGACACCTCGCCTTCTTCATCAGCGCCAGATTTTGCAATTTCCTGCCAGCGTAGCCAACCTTCGCCAGAAGGTTCCCGTAGAACAACCTTCACACCACCCCATTCAGGGACCGTAATGATTTTATGACGAAAGCCTGACATTTTAGCCAGCGCCAGTTCTTTAAGACTTTTAGCCATTTTTTATCCCTGATTAAAGAAGATGAATTACGCTATCGTTACGACGCAGGTTGCTGAGGTAACTTTTCCAGCAGGCGTGGAAGCGTCGGTAACTTCACAAACGTAATCGCCGGCATCACCTGCAGCAGCGTTTGCCTTGTTGAACGTTGCTGTCGTCTGTCCACTCACCGCGCTGCCGCCTTTCTTCCAGACATAGGAATAAGGTGCTGTTCCCCCGGCAGCTACCACCGTCAGTGATAAAGCCGCACCAGAGGTAACAGATTTGGTGTCAGGCAGGTCGGTGGTCAGGCGCAGCGCGTTATCAATTTTCGTCGGCTTACCTTTCAGGCGTAACGAGAACGTTGCAGCCACCACGCTGTTTGTCCCTGAAGACCAGGTGTGCTGACGAACTTCAGACAGGAACTGGAAGCCAATACCAGACGGGAAGACAATCCGAAAACCATACGTGGTGTCGTTATCGTAAGCTTCACGCAGCGCATCCTGTGCCGGGTTAACATAGAAGTTACCGGACATAGAGATTTCTGACTGAGCACCCAGGCCGTTGATGTTTTCCTGCTCGGTGGAACACAGCGTGGTGACATCAATGTCCTGCTTCTGACCGCCAGTAAACTGGACTTCTTTGATAGTACAGTGCAAATCCAGCCAGGTTGCGGCGCCAATCGTATCCAGTGTCGCTGGCGCAGAGGTGATCTGAATTTTCGTACCCTGCGATTTTTCATACAGTGAGGACATATTTGTCTCCTGAAAATAGAAAACCCGCCGTAGCGGGTCTGTGAGTTAATGGATTTGTCAGACAGTGACCTGAAATTCCAGCGTCGCCCGGTAATGCCGGTTCTCTGGTTCATAACCAGGGGTTTTGCTTATATTGGTGGGATTGAGTGGCTTAACCACCTGAAGCGCCATATCACGAAGATTCCGCGCCTCTTTGAGAGTCAGTGAGTAAACATCCACCTGGACCGATATCCCTGATTCGGCCTGCCCACAAAGAACATCAGCGGTCACATCAGAAATAAGTGAAAAAATCACCCAGGGTGGCGATATCGAGGGCTGACCATCACTGCCAAGCGGGGCAACATAGGGATAAACCTGCCCTCCGGCCAGCGGCCTCAGCAAAAGATAAAGGTCACCTTCCGTCATTTACTCAGCACCTCGTCAATGGCCTGGTTCATGCGTTTCATAGCAACCTGCGCCGCCAGTTCTTCGCGGGTATCAAACGCAGGACGGACAAAAGGATGTGGGGGCATATTCACTGTACCCATTTCGACAAATCGCCAGTAAAACGCGTTACGTCGATCGGAGGCTTTCATTGAATTATCGCTGTTACCCGTTCGCATGTTTCGACCACGAATATGAACACCGGATGAAATATCACCGCGTTTACGTGATCGCTGCGTCAGCACCACAACGTTTTTCTTCAGCTTGCCGGTTCGTTCAGGCGCTCTTGCTATCACCTCGTCTTTCAGAACCTCAGCACCAGCTCGCGTGGCATCACGCAGGACTTTGTTGTTTTCGGCTCTGCTCAGTAACTCCAGATCGCGGGAAATCGCTTCAAGACCAGAAAAATCCAGACTGATATCAATCATTTTTCCGCTCCATTTTTACAGAGTATTTCCAGCCTGGTGGCTTTACTGTCGGGTATGGGAGGACCAATGATATTCAGTACCGCGCCTTTGAATGGCCCTGTCAGCACCTTTAATCTTGATGCAGCAGTCACATCACGCCGGAAACGGACCCACACCCGGATCGTTGCCTGCGCCGTTTCCGCACCCGATTGCAACTGCTCCCTGCCACTGATACCCAACACTTCCGCCCATATGGTCTTTCCCTCCTGCCACTCTTCAATCAGTTGCCCCGTTGTATCACGCACAGCAACATAGTTCAGGATAGTAACGCGATGGCGTAATCGACCTGCCTGCATACTCCCTCCTACGTTCCCGGTCTTTTGCGGTGCTGTTTGAGAATCGCCTCAACACCGAATGGAATAGTATTGACGCTGTCGTGACTTACTGGCTCTCTGTTCTCATACCAGTGCGATACCAGCAACATCAGGGCCAGCTTGACATCGTCATCAATTACCAGTCCATCCGGGTCATCTTCCGGAACAGCGTCATCATAAAGATGGCGATTAACAATTTTTTCGGCATGTTTCAGAGAGGCGTTAAGGTACAGTTCCAGCATTACATCTTCGGCATCGTCATCACTGTCGATGCGGCATTGGTAGCGAAGCTCTTGTATGGATGGCTTCATTTGGTTTTCCCGCGTTTTGTTACCGCTGGCTCTGGATCTGACTCTGCAGCGACATGAACATCGCCACCACCAAATTTAATAATGCCAAGTTCGGCAGCAATTTCCTCAGCGCGGGCAGGTAGCTCACCGTCCGAATACACCCCTGCGGGAATGGATTCGACAATACAACCATCTGGGGACCACTTAAGTTCACGCAATAATTCAGGCATAAATTACCTCGAAAAATCGGGGCCGAAGCCCCAGAGAATTAAGCGCCAGTGCCGATCTGCAGCAGTTTAATGGCCTGAGAATCCACCAGCATTCCCCCGGTTCGTTTGGTGGTGTAGAAACCAACGAATGGTTTTTTGGTGTAGGGGTCACGAAGAATGCGGGTGCCGATGCGGTCAACAATGGTGTAACCACGCTTGAAATTGCCAAATGCAATTGCTTTAGCATCAGCAGCGATATCCGGCATCTGTTCGTTCTCTGCCACACCGTACCCGGCCAGAGAGGAAGGCTGACCCAGTTCCAGACCAGGACGCCACAGGTAGTTGCCTTCTGAATCTTTCAGGATTCGGATAGCAAACAGACTGTTATTGTTCATCATGAACTTAGCACCATTACGATGCACTTTACGCAGCGTGTAGACCAGTTTGATGATCGCATCAGCCGTTACGCCTGCCGCAGCGCCAGAGAGAATGTGCTGGAGAGTACCAAATGCACGAGTCTTGTCCGGATCAAGCGTGGAAGCGTATGCCAGAAAACCTTTCGGCTTCTTCGTCCCGTTACCGCTGGTAAAGGCGATTTCTTCCTGCTCTGCAAACTCAATTGCCAGTTCGCTGTTGATCCAGTCTTCGACATTGAAAAAGGCATCATCCAGCATGGTTTGAGTCGCCTGCGGGTTACCGTAAATTTCTCCCATGAACGGCTCAATCTGACCGAGTTTAGACGCATCGGTTTCCGGGCGGGCATCAGTTTCACCAACCCAGCCGGAAGCCGTACCGCCGAGATTAACCAGTTTTTTATAGTTAGCGCCGCCGACTGTGATGGTTGTCGCCTCCTGGCGCATCACCACTTCATCTTTCAGAAGATTAAGGATCGTGCGATCCAGCTCTTCCGGCACGGCATAGCCACCATCTTCATCCACACCGACCTGCAGGGCTTTGCGTTCAAGTTCGCGCAGCCCGTCATCTTTACCCTTGCGCATAAAGCCAATGAAAGCGGTTTTATGTTCGCTTGCGGCTTTGCTCTGAGGACCACCGGCTGGACGCTTAACCTGCTTCAGTTCCTCTTCCAGCGCAGATTTAAGCTCATCCAGTTCAGACAACTTGCCGTTTAAGGTTTCAACCTCCCCCGCCAGCTTGCCCTTTTCCTGTTCAACTGCTTCCAGGCGCTTATCGTTCTTTTCTTTGAACGCATCAAACTTCGCCTGCAGTTCCTGCGCGACCTGCTCTACGTCTTTAACGTCAACTGACATAATTAACTCCTGATTAAAATTTGATGTTTTTCAGTGCATCCAGTGCGGTACTCACCTCATCAACATCACGCTGTGAAAGTGAGCTATAACCCCCGGCCATGAATGCTTTAGCCTGGGTGCGTGAGAGCCCAACATCGCGCAGGACTCGTTCAATACTTTTTTGAGAAGGGATTTCTCCGCGGGAAAATGCGCTTTTGACATCGCTTACACGCGCTTCATCGTTCGACGGAAACGTGACGAGACTGACTTCCCAGAGGTCGATCTCTTTGAGAAGGAACACACCCTTAACACGGTCGTACTCCCAGTCTTTCAGCATGTAACCAATAGAAAGGCCGGTTAAAGAACCGGCCTTCATGTGGGCGTGTGCGCGTTTCGAAAGGGGATCGTCATCAATGAGTAACCGGCCTTTAACATAAAGACCAACCTCATCCTCTTTCATCTCAGTGTAAATACCGATGGGTTCATCCATACGGTGCTGCCAGAGTAATGCAGGGAGAGCATTCTTTTCTTTCCATGCCTGAAGGGAGGCCGAAAAAGCGCCTGGCACGACAACATCATCGTAGCTGTCCTTTACGCCAAAAACAGAGCCATAGCCTTCAAACTCCCCGCTGTCGCTGACAGACTTTAGCTGTAGCGGAATGTCCAGCCGCTGTTTAGTCATCGGCATTATGTTGTTCCTCTGTTGTTTTGTTCTTGCTGCTGTCTGACGGCTTCGTCGTCATGTTCATTGGCGTAAGGTAAATATCTCCGCCTGCGCGTGGGTTAAGTTCTTCAAGTTCCCGGCAGTCATTTGGTGAGTAAATACCCCAGTTAATGCCTGTTGAATACGCCTCAAATCGCGACTTCATATCCCCGCGCAGCAATGCGCCGGCGTTGAATTTTGCGTAGTACACACCCTGCTTTGATTCCTTCACCAGCCCGATGTTGATTCGCTGCTCAATGCGGGTCATATATGGAACGAGTGAATAATTGATAAACCCCATGCCGAGGTTTTCAATATTGTTAAACGTCGAGCGGTCAGTGTTCTGCACCATGTGCATCGGCACCCGGAACAGGCGGCATATTTCCTCCAGCTGGAATTTCCTGGTCTCAAGGAACTGACTGTCTTCCGCATTGAGCGCCATCGACTTCCAGTCCAGTCCCATTTCGAGAATCATTGGTCGGTGCGCGTTGCTCAGCCCGAGGTGACGATCCTCAAAATCCTTTTTCAGCCTTGCGTAAGCAGCGTCAGTGAGCGTTTGCTCAGTGCGGAGTACGCCGGAGGTAACCGCGCCATTTGAGAACAACCGCGCCCCATGTTCCTCTGTTGCCATTCCCAGAGATATTGCTTCTCTTGCATAGGCTATAGGGTTCAGCCCCACCAGCCCGTCAAAGGTAAGCGTTCTGACATGCCAGATATCATCCTGCCCAAGCACATCTGTTGAGCCATCGGGGAATGTTACCTGGTAAACCGGCTGCCACTGACTGTTAAGCTTTGGTTCAACACACCCGGGGTCAATGGGAAGAAGCTCCACCACCTCGCCAAGCGCTTTAACTTTGTAGGCGTAAAAATTACCGCGAAGACAAAGACAGACAATGACCAGTTCCCAGAACTCCTGGGGGGTCATGTAATCATTTGGCTTCATCGTCAGTAATTTATGCAGCCTTTCGGAAGTCGCTTTTTGTTTACTGCTTCCGGTTATCTTGTACAGGTTACAGGGCAGCATGCCCATCGACTCAGCAAGAACCCTGATACAACCGAAAACAGCTGTAAGCCGCATGGCTTTCTGGCTGCTTACCCTTTTCCCTGTATAGGTGTCGTAAGTCATTCCCACTGCCTCAGCGAGTTCTGCCGGAGTAGTGACAGGGGCGTCACTTTTTTTGAACATTCCGGGGAAAAACATCAGTCAGTCCCTCCTCGCAATGTTTTCCCGGCCAGCGAAAGCGTGCGGGAAACCAGCCATGACCAGATAAGGCAAAGCATACCCGCACTGATTAAGCCTCCTGGCGGATAAATCATCCATACACCAAACGAAAGCAAAATAGCGCCCATCACCCCGATCAGCGGGGCGAGAATCATCAGGATCATAACTGCCTCTTTATAATGAACGGACGCCGTAACTTTCCAGATGGTCAGAGAGGCTGTCCTGTTGTTCGCCGCCGTTTACAAGCATGCGGCTCATTGCGGTAAACAAGGCGGCAGGCCCGTCTATTTTCGCTTCTGGCGTGGATTTGTTCGGAAAGATATTGTCGTTTTTGTCAGGCTTGACGGTGACGTTAGACATCATCCAGTTCATTACAGGGTGATTGCTGTGATGGAAGCGCCCGCCGTAAACCAGCGATTCAACCTCCTTCATTGACTCGGAAAAGTTTCTGACCGTTTGCGGAACTTCCACCAGCGGCACGCCCTCTTCTGCCAGAGCGAGGCTAAACTGCGTTGCGCTCCACGGGTCGAATCCGGTTTCCTTCAGGTTTTCGCCACTAATCCATTCCAGAAAATCAGCTTTAATCTGCGCATGATCGATAACATCACCATCGGTCAGTTCCAGCTTCCCAAGCTCAGCCCATTTGCGATACATCTGCGCCATTTGAGCGGAACATTTTTCCAGCCGCCCTTCGGGTAACCAGAATTTAAAGTCTGCATGCGCGTGACCGTTGTCTGCCCGCCAGAGTTTTACTGCTGCGCAAATATCAATCTTGTGGGCCAGATCCACGCCAGCCCACATCGGGTAGGTTTTCAGCTCATGACGGGGGGCTATAAACTCACATTTTTCCCACTTAATCATGTCCATCCAGGCTGACTCAGCGGTCACCCAGATATTCATGTGTTTGGTGAAAAAGTTAACTCTGGCGGAAACCTGTTCTTTGGCCTTCTTTGCCAGGCGTCGAAGGTCATCCCAGCGCTTACAGATACCCAGCCCGGGGTTAGCCTTTTGCCAGACCGTTTCATCAAACGGATCATCATCCTTATCCAGCGTGAAGATAATGGCAAAATAGCTGTCATCCTTAACGGCTCCTTCAACATTGCTGTTGAAACCGCGCAATACCTTAATCGCATAATCACGCTGTTCGTAGCAAATGCCCTCTTTATT
Organism: Citrobacter sp. KTE30; assembly: GCF_000398825.1. Taxonomy (NCBI): domain Bacteria; kingdom Pseudomonadati; phylum Pseudomonadota; class Gammaproteobacteria; order Enterobacterales; family Enterobacteriaceae; genus Citrobacter; species Citrobacter sp. KTE30. The sequence goes on from NZ_KB976055.1 coordinate 2,614,206, forward strand.
GAAACCGGCCGTGGTGATACCAAACAGCAAAGGTTGCAGTCGCGCGCCCGTCGCCGTTTCCAGAACGTCCCAGACATCACGGGTTTTATGGGCGTGCAGTTCGTCGATGATGGCGCAATGGATATTGAGACCATCCAGATTGTTGGCATCAGAAGAAAGCGGTTCAAATTTTGATGCGGTCTGCTCCTGGTAGATAGCCAGTTTGTTAAATTCAAACAACCGGCCCAGAGTAGGTCGGGCTTTTTTGACCATCGTTTTTGCATCATCAAATACGATTCGGGCCTGATCACGGGTTGTTGCTGCGGAATAAACCTCTGCCCCACCCTCACCATCAGCGCCAGCCATATAGAGCGCAACACCAGAAGAAAGTGTCGACTTGGCGTTTTTACGGGCTACCTCGTTATATGCAGTACGAAACCTGCGGACCATCACCGGGCGTTCACTGCCATCGTTGCGCAGCACAACTTCACCTGTCTGTTCATTTATCAGAGGTATAACAAATCCGAAGATATTGATCAGAATGAAAACATGCCAGTCCATCAACTCAATCGGCTGTCCTGCCAGTGCTCCTTTAACATGAGGCACGAATTTATAGAAATTGAGGATATGTTGTGCGCGGGGCTCGCTGAAATAGATGCCACGTTCTCCACCGTGCTTCAGATCATCAAGAAATCGCTGGCAGGAAAGACGGACAAATTCACAGGCAATAACCTCCCCGGCAACGACGCGTTCGGCGTAACGTATGCCATCAGAAACTTTAGCCATCAGTCCCTCGAATTAAGAAATTGACTTAACAGGTCATCATCGTCTGGTTTGTCTTTACTGACCTTAGACCTGCTGGAAGGAGTCATACCAAACTCCGCTAACATCGCGCGAAGTCGCTTCCAGGCATCAGCTTTCATCATGGCTGCCGGATGCGGCTTGATCATGCGTATTTCACGCTCTTTCCCTTCATCAGCATCATCATCGCTGTATACCGCATAGGTATAACCTTCCCGATCCAGCGTTTCACAATGATGGCGGTATTCCGTATATGCCTCTACCAGCAACTCCAGAGCCCTGGCATCCAGCTGAGATATGACGCCAATGGCATCAAGTTCTTCGGCCATCCGCTTAAACCAGTACTTCCCCTGCTTGTCGAAATGCTTGGGAACTGGGGGGACCCCTTTAGGTGGCTGCGGCTCGTTTTTGTTGATTGGTCGTTTGGATGGGTTACCCCTCACCAAACGCAGATGGGTAGGGGTTTTCGGCGGTCCAGACATAATCGAAAACTCCTATTAATCATCGGCTGGGGTACCCCAAAAAAAGTTTTCTAACCTGCGGCGATGTGAAGAAAGGCTAGGCGGCGGTCCTTTGGGCGCCCGGCTACAGGGATTTGACCTCCCCCTCCCCTCTACGCCTGTTGATGATAATTACTATCATTTGAAACGCTCACGCCCCGTTTTCGAGCGGTGGCAAGGCCAGCACAGGCTTTCAAGGTTCGAATCATCATCGGTACCCCCATGTGCCTTAGCCTTGATATGGTCAACGGTTGTGGCCGCGACAGCACGTCCAGTACGCAGGCAGTTCTGACACAGATGATTATCACGCTTCAGGATGCGGGCGCGCTTGATATCCCACTTTCCGCCGTAGCCACGCTCATGGCGACTCTTACCCTGTTGATGCTGCTGCCAGCCCTCATTACGATGCTGCTCGCAGTAACCTGAGCGATCCGTAGTCGTGCCAGCACAACCTCTCTTGCGACAGGCACGGGGTATTAATGCTGGCATGGTTCACCATTACGCAAATCAATAGTGATTTGATTTTCAGCGTGGTTTTTATCAAGATTAAATACCACTGTTACGGTGGGGAGTTCTCTACACTGAGTATCTATAACCGTCGATACCTGGTTATCAAGAAGCTGTCCATTCACAGCAATGCCATAACCCATAAAGCGCTCTCCGCGATACAACTTAGCAATCTGAAACTTCATAACGATTTCCTTTTAGACGTGAGCCTGTCGCACGGCAAAGCCGCCAAGAGTTAACGGATTACCAAGGCTCACTACTGAAAAGACTCTCTTTGATGTGCACGTGCGATGCGCATTAAAAAGCCCCGCGGGTGCGAGGCTTTTTACAAAAATATTATTCAGATGCTGGCGTCATTTCTTTATATTTTCAAACGTCGCTTCAACCATTTGTTTACCAAAGTCACCCATATCTTTATACATTAAACGTAAAAATTGGATTGTATTGGCAGCAGGCCCGTCTAAAGACCATTTACATGACTCGAACTTACACCCTACCAAACCAAAAAGAGCTGTCCCGCGAAAACGAATGTCGCAATTCTGAAAAGTACAATTCTCATAATGCGCACCATCAAGGTCTACCGTTGTATTTTTAAACGTACTCGATATGAATCGCATCATGATAAATCAAACCCCTGTGTTGGATCAGTACCCACTACTGCGTTGTTATCCATTTTCCCATTAGCCCTCATAAAACCTTGGTCATCCTTATAATCACTAGGGGCATAAAGCACTACATGATTAAAGTTTAGCGTTATGAAGAAAAGAACCACTAAAGCAGCCGGGAACAACATCAAAAACCATATATATGTTGCCTGTTGACCTTCCTCCAGAAATGGAAGAACAAAGTTAGCTGAAACCTCTACTATCCCAGCAAAAATGCCAATAATTGTTAGTGGGTTTTTTATGTGATTTATTGCTGACACGCTTTACCCCTCATTTTTATCCATGTGAGGAGTATATCAATAACTGTGCGCAAGAGCATTATCACAGGCACTCAGTGAATGCCTGCTGTAATGCCACTAGTCGTCGAGTTGCAACACACCGTGCTCAAGTGACTCTGAGTAAGCGATCAGCCCTGTGTATTCAGGGATAATCTCGCCATCATCCGCTTCGAATTCCGGGATTGTGCCAGTGGTGATGGTGTATTGGGGCTGACCATCATCTTTCGCGAAGGCTGCCAGGTCTTCAATCTGCTTAGCTGTAAGAACTACTGTCATACTCATTCCTCAGTTGTTAAAAAGCCCCGCTATTGCGAGGCTATGGGGTTGTTGTTTGACTCTCTCACCGAGTCGTAAATCCGCTCACACGTCATTCCGGCGCGGTAGCGTTCGTCAGCGATTCCAGCATAACGTTTAGCTTCTGCTGCAATATCTCCGAGCATGTCGGCGAGCATTCTGGCGTCGGCGTTGGTTGTTTTGCTTCGGACGGTAGCGGCAAGATCTGCGGTGTGCTTTGCGGCGTCCAGGCTGGTAGCGAGTTTTTTTGCTTCGGTGCGCAGCTGGCTAACAGTGGCAGACAGACCAGCAGCAGTGGCAGCAGATTTTGCGGCTTGTGCTTGTGCATCTCTTACAGCCTCATCACGGGCAATAATACGCCCTTGTTCAATCATGCGGGCGGCGGTCTGCGCGTTCGCTGTTCGCGATGATTCCGCGCTATTACGTTCCGCCCACTTTTTTTCCCAGCCTCGGTTACTCCAGACATTTCCGCCGATGAATGCGACGGATACCAGAAGCGCGGCGATAATGATCTGAGAGCGAAAACTCATAGCAATATCACTCCCACAAACAAGAACCATCCCCAACCAGTCATCCCCTTGCATGCGAGTATTCCGGCGACAATGAAGCAGATTGCAGATGGTAAATATTTCACTGGTCTATCCCCCAGCACGTCAGCGCGCTTTCCTGGTCCCGTCTTTCTACCTGCCCATAGCAACCATTTTTCTGGCCTTTGGTCAGACGACAGTCGCGGCCACCGTCTTTAACCCACCAGCGAATCGCCTCACATGCGCCTTTACGGTCGCCAGCATTGATGCGCTTATAGAACGTAGACGGGAAGCATTTTCCGGGGCCGATGTTATAAGGGCAGAAAGAAGCGATACCTGCTTTCTGCGGCTCGGTCAGCGGAACTTTTATATTTCGTTCAACCCATGCCAGCGCCTTGTCGCGTTCAATGGCGTTCACCTGGGCACATTTCTCAGCTGACAGCTTCATGCCCTGAACTACTGGCTTGCCATCAACCATCGTGGCGCCACGACAAATGGTCCAGATTCCGCCGCCGTCACGATACGCCGTCAGGCTGTTACCCTCTTTCTCATCCAGAAACTGATCGAGAATCACGGGCGCGGAAGCCCCCGCAAGAATTAAACCAACGACCGCTGCACTCAGTTTATTCTTCAGCTTTGGTGACATTGCCATTAAGCCGGTCCTCCCTTTCCTTTTGCCTGTAGTACCAGTTCACTGCACAGGTGATAACTGTGCATGCGATACCGACAATAATTGCCCAGTCGCTCAGGCTTAACCCTGCAATTCTGTCGGCCAACATCCAGGACACCTCTTTTGCTGTTTTAGCTGTTTCGGCATATGCCTTCGCTGATACACCGCAGCCGGTCAGCGTGGTTCCTGTTCCATATGAAAGTCTGCTGTAAATGGTGCTCATTCTGGTCATAGCCTCACCTCCGATTTTTCGGATGGCGCTGTGTGTGATGAAAAGGTCAGGCTTCACGGGCTGGATTTATCAACAAAGCACGTAGCGGATGATTCCCGTGAGCCTGAAATAGAAAAGGCCACGCAAATGCGCAGCCTGTAACCAGAAATCAATATTGTCTTTACATCAATTTTTCTTAAGGTTAAATTCTTCTGACAAGTTGATGAAAGACAACTTGAATATTAGCTATTTGTTCTCTGTTATGCCCGCAACCCAATGCGGGCTTTTTTTCGCCCTGCTAAAAGTTCCACCGTTGTGAGCCTTTTTGCTATGCAATAATGGATGCGTGGTGCTGGGTGTCTCCCGGTGATCCTTTGGCTGACAACCCATGCCTCACGAACATTTCACAACGGGATATAGAAAAGGCCATGCATTTGCATAGCCCTGAAAGATGTTTATGCTTTATTAATTCGCTGGAATATCTGGCATGGCGCGATCCATAGAAGAGCTAATTAACGCCTTAATAGCGTTGCATACCTGATAAAATCCACCCAGCTGAGATGAGACAGAAAAACGGGAGACGTCGTCTCCTGAGCCTACTTCAGCATAAAATGATGAGTTCTCATACCAGAGTGAGATGCTTACGCCCTGCCTGTAGCCACCTGTTAGCGGAGAATCATCAAGAGTGGTTGCAATCACGAAATTCAAGTGGTAACGGCTGTCCATATTGAGTTGGGGGATTAAGACAGGAAAGAACTTCCCCTCCTCCTCCCAAATACCAATGTCCACATAAGGCCATCTTGTTCCGTCAGAACCAGTCCACTCACGAGATGTAAGATCAAGAGAACCTGAATACTCTCGTAGTAGTTCGCTCGCCTTCTCCTGAAGTTTATCCTGTAACTTCCATTGCGCCTCGACCAGTTTAGTGCGTTTTTCTTTCAGATCCTTAAATGTTAATTCCATGCCACTCTCCAGACAACTTTTGAAAGGAATCTGCATAGTAACTCACCCTGAAAGCACATGGTTATATTTCACTTACACTGAGTGCGAAAAACAAAAACCCCACCATTTCTGGCAGGGCTTCGATTGTTAAGCTATGTGTCGAAGTGACCACTCTTATCATGTTACGATACTTTTTGCGTACGCGTTAGTTATTTTCCCTTGAAAAACCTGCCAGCATGTAGGATAAACAGACTAATTAATTATTTTTTCGAGTGATGCCAATGACAGCTGAAATAGCAGTATATAACAAACTTGCAGTTTCACTTGCGGCTGATTCCGCAGTCACTATAACAGGTGGAAATACTGTAAAAATAAATAATGGTGCAGAGAAATTATTTGCATTAAGTAAACATCATCCTGTAGGTCTGATGGTCTACGGAGCAGGAAGCTTATGTGGTGTTCCTTGGGAAATGATTATTAAAGAGTATCGTCGTCAGTTAGGCAACAAAAGTTATGATACAGTTGAACAGTACGCTGCAAATTTTTGGAACTTTCTTTGTGAATGTGATCACATAATCCCTGATGATATTAAAAAAAATCACTTAGAAGATATCCTTCTTTACAATGTATTCCCTGGTTTCATGCAACACATTCAAGATAATCACATAAAAGGTTTTATTGAGCAGAACAAACATCAACCCAGCACATTAGAAACTTATAATATTTTGGAAAATGCGTGTAGAGAGTTCGTTAATAACTTTAACTCAAGTAATTTTTATGAAGGGTTTGATTCCCAAGATTTGACTAGCGCCATTGATTTTTCCACACCGATTGCGAAAGACGCTTGCGAAGCAATACTATATCAAGAAGATGGAGTAGAGTTACCAAGCACACTTATAGATGCACTTTCAACGATGTTCGCACATATTATATGCAGAAAATCTCCATTTGGAACAAATACTGGCCTAGTTATTGCCGGTTATGGAGAAAAGGAGTTTTTCCCAAGTATTTTAGCATATGATGTGATCGGTTTTTTTGGAAACAAACTTCGCTATTCACCAAATATGGATAAAAGTACAAGTGGTGGAGAAAGTGGTGTCACAGCTTACGCTCAAGAAGATGAAGTTAGTGCCTTCATGACAGGAATAAGTGGTGAGCTTCAAGATTTCATGTTCCCTAAAATTGAAAAAGGAACAGATAGCATCTTAAACGATGTAATTGAAAGAATTAAACAATCTTCACTTCCGACTGATGAAAGTGATGCTTTAATTGCCGATATTACGAATTTTGCAAATGAAGATTGGACGAAAACAACTGGTGAGATACGGGAATACATAATCGAAAACCACATTAGCAAAGTTGTGGAGATGATTGAGTTCCTTCCAAAGCAAGATCTAGGATACATGGCAGAGTCGTTGGTTAACCTCACCGCTTTCAAACGAAAAATCTCAAACGATAGTGAAACTGTTGGCGGTCCAATCGATGTTGCTATAATATCTAAAGGTGACGGTTTTGTCTGGGTTAAGCGAAAACATTACTTCGATAAAGAGCTTAACTATCAGTACTTTAATAGGAATTAATGAGGGAAACCATGTCTACTCAGCTTCAAACAAACATTGAACTACGCGAATGGCAGAAAAAATTTAACCCTTCTCAGCCGGTTAAAACCATAACTCCGTCGACAAAACGCTTGAGTAACGATAAGAACAGCAGCAAATACCTCCAACAAAGTTTTTTTAGCCGTTGAATTAGAGGGGGGCTATAGCCCCCCCCTTCTAACCGAAAGTTGACAGCACCCCATCTATAAATCCTAATGCTGTTTGCAATTCCTTCCTGACCGTCCCATCAGAACACTTCCGCTTTTTCGCAATCGTGCGTAATGAGATACCGATAACAAAGTGAGCAATAATCAGTTCATGCTCTTCTGGCTTATATTTCCGCAGACGAGCCACACAACCGTCAATCATGATGCCCTCATCATCGTTACACTGAAGACGTGATTTTTTGCCGTGAGGTAGTAGCCCCTTAAACCCAGCGGCAATAGGTTGCCAGTCAACACCGCTACTGTCTGCCGCAGCCCAAGCCCCCCAGAGGTCCATTAGCTCATACATATCACGCATTGTCTTTTGCTCCTGTTCCTTTCACGTCGTCGCTGATGTGCATACCCTGAGGGCTGAAATGTTTGAGTGATGCTTCCAGTTTCATGCTTTCCCCTCAACGTCCACATTGCCCAAAAAATCAGGAGCGCCGCCTAACCTAGCTACCTCATTTTTAAGAATGATATTTTCTAGTATCAGCGCCCCGATCTCGCTGTTAAGGTGCGACACCTTATCCTTCATCGAAAAATAATCATCGGGGTTAATCAGCTCCTGGAGCTGACTTTTGGCAAACATGAACCGTTCAAATAAATCCGTATCAACCCCACCGAAAGACTCAATGTCATCATCGTCTTCTTCTTCCTGCTGGCGAACCTGCGCTTTCAGGTGCTGATAGTTTTCAATAGCTTCTTTTAAAATTTCGTTTGTCATGCTCAGTACCTCGTCACGTTGCCTGCTTCCCATTCCAGATCCACCTCGCTCTGAGGCTTACCGACCAGATAGTTAAATGGTTGTTTTTCTCCTTCCAGAAACTGGTGTGAACGGGTATCAAAATTTGCGCCAATATCACCAACCCACCCCTCACCTTCGCGTTGTTTGAGCAGACGAATCATTGAAGCTGGCATCTGGATCGCTGCCTGCTCATCCTTATCCAGGCTTTCGTATCCCATTTTTTCAGCCTTACGTTGTGCCAGCTCGCGGGGAATGTTGCGCCAGACGGACATAACGTTATCAGGCATATCGGTTAATGCGCCGGTGCCTTTGACGTCCATTTTCCCGGTCGGTGCCGCTTCGTTGGTTTTGCGGGCGTGCGTCACCAGAAGGACGTGACAGTTATGTTCGTTTTTGAAGTCACACAGGGTGTCGATAAATTCTTTCTGTCCGCCGTAGTCCTCCTCATCGAGCCCGCATTTCGCCAGGTTGTCGATAACGAACAGATCGATTCCATACCGACGCCGGGCATAGGCGAAGATTTCCAGCAGACGGCCAGCTTTCGCGGTGCCGGTGAGTTTGAACACCCACAGACGATCGGAGAACCATTCGTTCGTCATAACGATTTCTTCGCGCTTCGGTGATGCGGTACAGATAGTCTGCCGCGTCAGACGGGCCAACATTTTCCCTGGCTTCAGTTCCAGAGAGGCGATGCACGTCCGAATCCCCTGATTCATAGCAGCAACTGCGATATGGCCAACCAGTTCGGTCTTGCCGTGACCATTCACGCCATTTACCAGCGTCAGTTCTCCGGCGCGAAATTTGAAATTGTAATTCAGCGAGGTCCATGGGCTGGTAAACAAGCCAACATCTCGATGCTCAAACGCTTCAATGGTTTCCTGAAGTAAATCACCTGCCGAGCACAGTTCATCTGGATCGAAAAATTTAGCGCGTTCCATGTGCTCCAGGATGGACTCACTGTCCATGCCGCTCATCAGGCAATCGTTGATATCCTTGTGCGGGAGTTCAACCAGGCGGCAGCGATGCTCGCCAAGTCGTCTGGCAATTTCCTTTGCAGCTTCACGGCCGACATCGTCGTTATCCAGGCAAAGCCAGATCTCCTGAAAGCGATCCAGATTGTGGTACTCATATTCAATCCACTGCTGTTTGGCACCCTTGCCACCGCCAAAGGGAACAGAAAGTGCGTCGTAACCAAGCTGCGTGAAGGTCATACAATCAATCTCGCCTTCGCACAGAACGACCAGACGCGTGGATTTGTCCAGGGCCTGCCAGCCGAAGAGGCAGGGTTCACAATCCGCCTCAGCCATGATCAGTTTTTTACCATTCGGGCGTTCGGTGCCAATGCGCTTAACCTGCAATAATTCCCCATTCCGGATGTAAGGATATGCAACCGCGGGCACCTCGCGATTTTCATCGTGATACCAGACCACCGCATCAGACACACGGAACAGATCCGCCGTCTCGCGGGTGATTCCACGCGTAGCCAAGTAATCGTAACAATTGCTCGCTTTTTTCACGCCCTTCTTCGTCGGCCTGGAGAATGTTTTTTTCTTCGCCTCGAAATGGTGATCGTCGTCTTTCAGACCGAGAAATTCTTTTGCCTCACGCATCGCATCATGCAGCTGGCAGTTGCGTACCAACACCCACAAATCAAGCAGATCACCACTGTCGCCGCTGGCGAAGTCTGCCCACGTTTTTTTGCCACCGATGTTAATTTTAAGGCTCTTTCCGGCGTCACCGTTGGTATTCCCAACACACCATTCTTTGCCTTCCAGGTGACCTTTTGGCAGCAGGTACTTTGCAACCCTTTCGGCGTTGTCCCATAATTTTTCTGAAAGTTCGGCGGGCGTCATGCTCACTCACTCCGTAAATCAAATTTAACAAAACACCATGTCACGAATCCCTCGCTCAGAACGCCGTGATTATATCCAGCCACCAGCACACGCTTGAGGAATGATTTCATGGGCGATAACTCCCGCGCTTAGCTCGTTCAAGGGCTGCGTAGTTAACAAACACTTCAGCGGATCCGTCGGTGGACTGTGTTGCCCAGGATTCCCTGTTCTGCCCGTCGGAACTGTTCGATGTAGCCTGCACATCCTCTGGCGCTGGTTTTTCGTCGTTCCAGCGTTCACCGTTCAGGTATGAGGCTGGGAGGAGTTTGTCGAATCCCATTTGCTGCGCTTTTGCCCGGATCCGGATATCTTCAGCCAGCATTACGGCGAAGCTATCAGGAGTACCTCGGTTTGTTTTTTTCCAGTCACGGTATTTGGTTTTAAAGGCGGATCGGGCCTTGACCTTGGCATCTTTCCTCAGGCCTGCACCCCAAAAAATATTTTCGAAAGCGGCATCGACTGGATCTGATTCTTCAGCACCATCAGATTCTGAATCAGGTTTTTCCTGTGCAGGCTGAGCTTTCGATTCGCCAGAATTATCAACATCGGTCCGATTCGAATCGGACAAATTAGTTTGATCTTGTTCTTCCTCCTGCTCCTGTTCCTGCTCTTGGCTTGCAAGCCCCTTAGAAGCCCCTTCGACTTCTTGCGGGATCTGAGCCTCACTATTGCGGGAAGAAGTCATATTGAATTGCTTCGAATATTTCTCGTAAAACTCTGAAAGGAAAAGATTATCTGACACTTTGTTGTACTCGTTCTGCACCCCAGCACAACGCTTGTCTCCGGGTTTCAATGCCTCGCCGATTTGGTGCGTTGCCATTTCGATAACCCACACCATTTCAGAATGCTCGTCGTACTTACAAAACCCGGCTTTAATGGCGCTATTAAGCCCCTTCTTAGCCCCTTCTATGGTTAGTCCAGTCTCATGAGACAGGAACGCAAGGGGCATGTAATAAAGACCGATCATATTGGCGTGCGGACTGGTAAGCAGGTACAAAGCCACAAGCTGGGACTCAGGCCCAGCCTGGCGCAGTTCTTTACCTGTTCTGCCAATCCAGAAGTGAGGAGACACCTTTCCGTAATCACGCATTTTGCGCCTCCGAGACCTTCGTAAAATATTGTTGAAACTTCCAGACAGGCTGCATGCATTCATGCGGGTAATTCTGCCTGGTGAAATACACCTGCTGCTTATCACGATTCCAGCCAGTGACATGCACAACAACACCGCGCGGATCGCGATAATCGATATCGAGTGACTTAATCGGATCTTGTGATGTGTTCGCGTGTGACATGTCACACCTCTGAGGAGGGATGTGGGAATAATTTAGGTTTATCCGGCCTTAACTCATACGCTGGGATTCCAGTCAAAGCTGAAACATCAGGCACATGATCCACCCCAACAACACCAACCTTCCTCCAGCGAGAAACGGATGGCTGCTTAACACCTATCGCGCGGGCTAAAGCATTAACCCCGCCAGCAGCGTCAATAGCTCTCTCAATTGCTGATTTCATTTTCTTTACCCACTCCATATGATTGCTATCGATTGATAATAGCAATTGCTATTGGAATGAGCAATAGACTTGTTTATCATGCGAGACTAGAATGCAATAGCGGAGGCTATAAAAATGCAAGAGAGTAAACTTAAGACACTGGCTGACAGACTTAATTACGCAATGAATGAGATGGGCATGAGCCAAGGGCAATTAGCCAAAGCAGCAGATATGGCTCAGCCAACCATATGGCGCATAACATCTGGCAATGCCAGAGGAACAACAAAAATCGTTGAAATAGCGAATGCTTTAGGTGTTCGCTCGGAGTGGTTGTCAAACGGGACTGGTCCAATGAGAGTTGATGCCAAACGAGCAACCTCCGAAATTACCAACAAAACAGACCCAAACATCTTCAGAGTTGACGTACTAGACCTCACGGTTAGTGCAGGCCCAGGAATAATTAACAGCGAATTCGTGGAGGTGTTGCGCTCCGTGGAATACTCAGTTGAAGATGCACGTCAAATGTTTAACGGACGAAAACAGGAACAGATACGCATCATCAACGTTCGCGGCGATAGCATGTCCGGAACAATTGAACCTGGTGATCTGCTTTTCGTCGATATCAGCGTTCAACACTTTGACGGCGACGGTATTTACGCATTCATATACGACGATACGTCGCACGTTAAGCGTTTGCAGAAGATGAAAGACAAGCTCTTGGTTATCTCTGACAACCATACCTATCGACCATGGGACCCAATCGAGAAAGAAGAGATGAACAAAATATTCATATTCGGAAAGGTGATCGGCAGCATGCCACAGACGTACAGAAAGCATGGTTAAACCAGGGAAAAGACAATGACACTCCCAGCAACAGAAAGTGAATAGAGTCCAACCCGGCCGCCGTGCCGGGTTTTTATTTACCTCACTCGCTACCTATTCAGCTCCCCATAATTTCACAACGTTGGACGCTATCCGCAATTCAACAAATGCCAATACCTGTTTTTTATTTTTGATATCAATCACATAAAAAATAATAGCAATACATATAGCAATACCTATTGCAATAAGTAATAGCAAGTTCTATCATTCACCCATCAAGTTAACGTAGAGGTGATAGGAAATGACAGAAGCGATAAAAACATTTAAGGGGCTATCCACTCGCCCACGCGATGCTTTCAAGAATATGTCCTTAATCATTGAAGCTGCTAGTTTGTTATCTGCAACTAACGATGACAAGTATCGTGAAATCAGCGACACCCTCCTTGCATTTGTTTGTAATTATGCAAATGAGGCCCACCAGAACGAATCTGAGAAACGCCAATGAAAACCTTCAAAGGGCTCACCCTAGAGCCGGAAACCGCTTTTCGTCAGATAGCCGCGATGATTGAAACTGGATTAATTATTTCGGTTATCGATATAGAAGAAAAATCGGATCTTGGTGATTGTATTTTTTACTTAGCAAAGCAATACGCTGAGGCTGCTCATGATCACGCAATGGAGAATAGAAAATGAAAACTCCCGTCGAAATAGTCGAAAGTGTCGCAGCTGATATTGTGGAAAACACCTCGTTACTTGAGGTTATTTATCGTAACTACGAGCTTCCGCCAGAAGCCGATAACGCAATTGCATGCCTTATTCGCTCAATGCAGAAAACACTGGATGGTGTTAATGAATACGTCACTATGCTACCCCCGGAAAGCATTACCCGGAACGCCAGCGCCAATAATTTATCCGCAGGTGCAAGCAAGAGATTAACATCTGGCGTGCTTAACAACTGGGCTACAGAAGCCGGAAACTGCAAAATGGCGGTTTGTAATGCGATGGACTGCATTCCGCAGGAATTATCTGCAATAGGAACTCTGACTATCGTTTTTGAAAAGCTCGACGAGCTACAAGAAGTAATCAGCAAGAAAGCTGAAAAAATAAACTCGTAATTAACAAATAAATAATTAACGCCTTAACTGGTGTGGCATCACTCACCCTGAGGAAATGCAAATGAATATTATCGTCAGAAGTGAAATCGTGAATAACAAAGTCCATCCAGCCAATCAGGATGGCGACTTTCTTTACATAAATAAAGCCCACAAAACAGCAGAGTGTGCCAATAAATATGCGCATGAGCTGCGTGCTGAATTTACCCAGTTACTTATGCCCGCAATCACACGCACTGATGTGAAGGTAGCAGGAAGATTCACCTCGTTACTTAATGAGCTTTGCTTCATGACCAAAATGACCATGGAGAACACCTCAAAAAAAGGGGGGGGCAATAATGACGTTTCTGAAAGATAAAGCAGCACACAACACAGCAAAACTTTTTGCCTCTTATGGAAATAGTTATCTGCATATTGCAAACCTTTTTCTGCGCAAGGCTTACGGGCGGTAATGACAATGAAAAACAACACCATTGAAATTTATCGCCGCCGCATTGCTATTGCGACATTAAATCGAATGAAGCGTAAGACAGGAGGTTATTGCCTATCCGTAAATATGCCCGATAACAATATTCAGGTTATCGAGATTAACGAAGAATCAATGATGAAACTTTTGCTGCGCTTCGAAAAACAGGCTCGGACTGAATTCAACACAGAAGCGGAAACATTTCTTCGCCAGACGTATATGAAAAGCGTCGATATCAATGGACACACCGAATATCTGACCGAAACAGGAAAGATGATTGTTGACGAGATTTTTGCGGAATTAATTAAACACGCGAAAGAGAAATACGTATGTGGAGGAATTAACTGATGGCCTCACAACAAACAATTATGCACGAAATGCAGATCCACCCCCAAGTCCTCAACGTGGATCTGCATGTGCTTCCGGATTTCACCGGACGCGTGGTTCTTTACATCGAAAAATGGCGTGTGACATGCGACCGCCGGCTGCTCGACGACGAACATATTTGCGCACTGGACACTTTTATCGAAATGGCTCGCGAAATGGAGCTACGTCTTGAGGAAATATCGAATGACTGACAACCGTACCGTAAGCGCGATAGACCTCGCGTTACAGAAACATGATACGCCAGTTGGCCCTTTGTTCGTGGCAGTACGACACGGGCGCACTAAAAAATGCTTCACACGGGATACGGCGATCCGCTATCTGGCGTTCTTCATGACCACCGAAGCTTTCAGTCGTTCCAGCTTCGAGCAGCGCTACCCGGATGTGCAGGCCGTCCACCATCTCAATCCAGAACTGAATTGTTGGCAGCGAGGAGGTGTAACAGTTGAGTACATCGGAGCCCACCAGCGCTGTGTTCGACGTCTTCGTCGCATTCTGGCCATTAAGCGTGACATGACGAAATGGTGTGAGAAATGGGACTCAATGCACGACCGATACACCAAAGAGGTCGATGAGCTGCAGGCTTGCAAGCCGGAGGGGATCCGATGAGAGATAACAAAATCATCCCGGAAGCAACATCAATTGGCATAAAAATTGGCCGTCGAACTATCGGTTATCAAGTGGTGATCAGTGGGCTGGACAATGGTCGATATGACCTAAGGAACTCTAAGGGGATGCGAATGTTGGCCTGCATATGGGAAGCAGCGATGGCGGGCTGGATAACTTTGACCGCAGAGAAACAACTCACCCTTTGGCGCTGGCTGGTGGCAACAGTATTCATCAATGAAGAGAAGGATAAGAACGGCATGGTTGAGGTTCCTAACGGTGACGGCGGCGTTGATATCGCAGTTATTTATTCGGGTAAGAAAGGAAATTTGAGTATCTACCCCGGTCCACTGCGTTTTTCTCTCGCTAACCATGTGGAAAGCATCGCCATAGAGAAATATGGCGTTTGCGAGGGTTCAGCCCTAGCCCTTCGCATGTATCAGGACATGGTGATTGCGGATCCTGGGTGCGGATTCAGGATGTCACCCTTTGGGCGAAAAGGACTTGAGATGCTTCACGATGACTACATCGGAGAGATTAACGCCAACGGCATGCCAGAAATGCCAGTTATGCACTGAGGGAAATAACGATGAATAAACAACTTATGACCTTTAGCTCAGAAGAACTCAATTTTTCGATGAGCGGAATTCTTTATGAGGGAAGGCCAGCATTTGACGCTGTAGAACTGGCTAAATCCCTCGGTTATACGAACCCGGCAAAAGCCCTGAAAGACCACTGCAAGGCGTTGATTAAACTTGATTATAACGAATCGTTAGAATTGGGTTTTGGTGAAAAACCGCGCGGTACTCAGCTGGCGGGTCAGGCCGACTTGTTCCGCCTTATCCTGCGAAGCCAGCTTCCATCGGCTGAACGCGTACAGGACTGGGTTTGTGAGGATGTACTCCCTGCCATCATGACCACAGGCACATACAGCAAAGAAGTGCCAGTAGCTAAATCACACCAGCAAGAAATCAGCATGAACCATGACATTCTTTCACTGGCCCGCGTTGTGGCCGAAGCAACCGCATCAGCGACGATGAAAGCAGTAATGGAAGTGAGTGGCGCCAACCTGGTTGCTGCTTCGCCTGTATCTTCCTCTCTACCACAACGGCGCATTAGTTCGACTGAATTCGTGAATACCGATGCCGAATTCGTTCCGGTACACAAAGTGTCATGGGAAACCAGTCTGTCCGATCCTTCGTGCCGTCGTCTTGTTCAGTTCGCAAACCTGCCCTCCAGACAGTTGCCGGGAGTTCGTGGGCTGTGCGTACATCATGAATCGTTCATTCACGCATTTCAGGTGCTGCTGGAAGAATCCGTTCGCCCAAGCGGTAAACGCAAGCGCTGGCAACATCCTGAATTTGGTGGCTTCGTTCTGCGTAAGGATCCGAAAGAGATCTTCGTGGAGGTGGAAGCATGATCCTCCAGTCGAAACTTATTCGCGCAGCTCTGGTATGCGCAGCAAAAAATGATGTCCGTTACTACCTGAATGGTGTGCACATCACTCCGAAATATATCGAGTCGACTAACGGGCATGTAGCCCTGCGCATGGAGCACGGCATCCGGACGAAGAAAAACATCATCGTCCAGTTTGAAGGGCCGGTTCCGGCGAAAGCGGAAACCACTGAACTGGTATTTAACAAAGAAGCGTTTGCCATTCACCGAGACGCATTCGAACGCCGGATTTCGATCACCGGCATCAAACTTGTTGATGGTCGCTTTCCTGATATGGAACGCGTCATCCCGAAAAAAGTGGATTTCAGTATCAATCCGGTTATCCAGGCTGAATACCTCAGTTATCCGGAAAAGATGTTTGGTCGCGAGCGGAAGTTTATTCCCATCCAGTTACGCCCTTCCGGTGAGGCTGGAGCGGTTCGCATTCAGTTCGATCCAGTGATCAACACTGCATACGGTAATCCTGAGTTCGTCGTGATGCCATGCCGTGATGATGCTTTCAAAATTATTGAGGAGCATCTGGCATGAAAATCGAATATCAGGACTATGGCGCCGTAGCGAACATCGTGATCAACAGCACTGTGTTTGAGTTCCGTAAACATAACCGCGTGGTAGACGCCACGCTGCTCTGCACACCAGGAATAGTTGCAAACCGTAGTGGAATGTTCTTCATGAAGACGGTTTTGTCCGGAAAATCTCGCGATATGTTGCGAGCCTACAAGACAATTCAACGAGAGGCGACACGATGAGCAAAGGCCAGCATTCAGCTTACCCATGCCCGCGCATCGATACTCCCCGTGGCATGACCTATCGCCAGCACCTCGTTGTGCAGATAGCGCCAGTAATGCTCACGAATTTTTTTAGCAATGATGCATGGCAGGATTACGACGACCTCGCCAAAACCCTGGTGATGGCTGTAGATGCCATCATCGAAGCTGAGCGGGAGACAGCGGAATGAACAAAATCACTAACCCTGTCGTGCTTATCCATAAGCGCGAAAACAGTGACACCTACGCTGTTGCGATTACCAGTGGCAGCCAGAACTATCACGACGCCGTTCTGATGGCGACCATGGAACCAGAAATGGTCGGTGATGATGTGGATACCTGGAGCAAAACAGGCTACTACATGGCTGAGGAGATTCAGCGCTTACGCCAGCAGTTGATCGCCCCTTTAAGTATTGGGGAGTTAATTCAGCGTCTTGAATAGCAGACTGGCGACCGCTGGGAGAGAGTGGTTAGCGATGTCACTTCTGGTAAACCGTTGACCATCACCCTGCCAGATATTACGTCAAAAGCGTTCTGGAGCGATACCGGGAAAAGCGAAGTATTCCATCCGGAAACCTATAAGCGCTGGGTGAAAGAAGCTATCGAGCGAGCTTGTGTCATTGCCGGGATCGGCGTGGAGGTGAAGTGATGACCACCACTACACCAATAATGACCGCCTCAGGAAGTGTGCAGTTTCGCCACTACATGGTGACTGTTCACGCTATTGAACGCTATATCGAACGCATTGGTGGCGATGTAGGAAATCTGATCCTCGATCTCAAAAACGCCTGGGTATTTGATGTCAGCAAGAAAGGTATTCCCCGCTCTTTGTGCGCCTCAGTCGCACGCTGCGAACGTGAAGGTGGATACGGGCTCAGGCATGACAAGGCTATTTTTCTGATAAAACCCAAGGCGCGCCAGCATGTCATTGTGACGACGTTATCTGCAGAGGTGAAGTAATGCACAAAGCATTTGAAATATGGGTGCGCCAACGGTACGGGAGCCGTTACGACCTTACGCGAGATTGCGACGGTTTTTACTGTAGGGAAGTGGTAAAGCGGATGTTTGATGTGTGGCGCCACTGCCGTGGCCTTGACTTGGTGTGAGGCGGGTATATGAGCAATGTTATTCAGTTAGCTCCTAACGATTGGGTTTGTGAAAGTGTTCTGATCGCGGTGACCGGGCTCAAGCCCGGTACCATCCTCCGGGCCAGAAAAGAATGCTGGATGGTTGGGAGGGAGTATATCCACGTTTCACCAGATGGTAACCCAAAACCATCAAGTGAATGCATGTATAACCGTAAAGCGGTCGATGCCTGGGTAGCTTCGATGAAAAACAAACAGCCAGGGTGATTTGATGCCATGAAAAAGGTAAGCTCATATCGCTCTTGGGCGTCTGGAGGTAACACCAATGGATAAAATCACATATCCAACAGGCGTCGAAAACCACGGTGGCACATTACGCATCTGGTTTAATTTTAAAGGTAAGCGTGTCAGGGAAAGTCTCGGTGTCCCTGACACCGCTAAGAACAGGAAGATAGCCGGGGAACTGCGGACATCAGTATGTTTTGCCATCCGCACAGGAACCTTTGATTATGCAACCCAGTTTCCTGACTCCCCTAACCTCAAGGCTTTTGGTGTAAGTAAAAAAGACATTACAGTGAAAGAACTTGAAGAAAAATGGCTGGATCTGAAACGGATGGAAATCTGCGCGAACGCATTCAATCGCTATGAGTCTGTCGCAAGGAATATGGTTCCGAGGATCGGTGGTAACCGCCTGGCGTCAGCAGTAACCAAAGAGGAATTGCTGTATCTCAGGAAAGATTTGCTGACCGGTTACCAGAATCCGACGAAAAACAAAGCCCCGACAAAAGGGCGAAGCGTTGTTACTGTGAACTATTACATGACGACAATGGCCGGAATGTTTCAGTTTGCTGCGGATCACGGTTACTTAGAGGTGAACCCATTCGAAGGAATTAAGCCTCTGAAAAAAGCCAGGGCAGAGCCAGATCCTCTGTCTCGTGATGAATTTATTCGCCTGATAGATGCATGCCGGCATCAGCAGACGAAAAACCTGTGGTCATTAGCAGTGTACACAGGAATGCGTCACGGGGAACTGGTCTCCCTGGCCTGGGAAGATATCGACCTGAAGGCTGGAACAATTACCGTCAGACGTAATTATACGAAACTTGGTGAGTTCACTCTACCGAAAACCGAGGCAAGCACAGATCGAGTGGTGCATCTTATCCAGCCCGCAATCAGTATCCTGAAAAATCAGGCTGAAATGACAAGGCTGGGCAGGCAATATCACATTGAAGTGCAGTTACGTGAGTACGGCCGTTCGGTGAACCATGAGTGTACATTCGTCTTTAATCCGCATGTGGTCAGACGCAGTAAGCAGGTCGGATTTATCTACCGGGTCGATTCAGTAGGCGACTCATGGGAAGCGGCACTTAAGCGTGCGGGGATCAGACACAGAAAGGCGTACCAGTCACGACACACCTATGCGTGCTGGTCATTATCAGCTGGTGCAAACCCTAGTTTTATTGCCAGTCAGATGGGGCATGCGAGCGCGCAGATGGTGTTCAATGTTTACGGTGCATGGATGGCTGACAGCAGCGCAGAGCAGATCGCAATGCTGAATCAGAAGCTGGCAGATTTTGCCCCATTGATGCCCCATAGCCACGAGAGCAGTACGGGAGGATTATTAAAATCAGTAAGTTAACCCCTAACGCCCGTCATGTTAACTGCGTGGAGGGCAATACCACGCTGTATGCGCTGCCTAAAGCCGATATTGTTGCCCGCTGGCAGGCACAGACCACCGATGCGTTTCGATTTTGTTTTAAGTTTCCGGCGACCATTTCGCATAAGGCCGCGCTGCGTAATTGTGATGACCTGGTGCAGGAATTTTTTACGCGCATGTCGCCGCTGGGATCGCGCATTGGACAATACTGGCTGCAATTACCCGCGACTTTTAGCCCACGCGACCTGCCTGCCCTGTGGCAGTTTCTCGACACGCTCCCCAAATGCTTTACCTACGGTGTGGAAGTTCGCCATCCAGACTTCTTTGCCAAAGGCGAAGCCGAACAGCTATTTAATCGCGGGTTACACGAGCGTGGAGTAAACCGGGTGATTCTGGACAGCCGCCCGGTACATGCCGCAATCCCACATACCGAAGCGATACGTGACGCCCAGCGCAAGAAACCGAAGGTTCCGGTGCATGCGGTGGTGACGGCAAACCATCCGATGGTACGCTTTATCGGTAGCGATGATATGGCACAAAACAGCGCGCTTTTTGCCGTCTGGCTGACCAAGCTGTCGCTATGGCATCACACCACGACGCCGTATCTGTTTTTGCATACGCCGGACATCGCGCAGGCCCCGGAGCTTGTTGATACGCTATGGGCAGATTTACGCAATGCTCTGCCAGAGATCGGATCAGCGCCGTCTATTCCACAGCAATCTTCTCTTTTCTGAAAATGCCACCTATCATAGTCAATGCCAGCAGCCATTTTAAAAGGGAGTTTGTATGGTAAGCGCGCTTTATGCCGTATTGGGTGCGTTATTGTTAATAAAGTTCTCCTTTGACGTTGTTCGCCTGCGCATGCAATATCGCGTTGCCTATGGCGATGGAGGTTTTAGCGAACTGCAAAGCGCTATCCGCATTCACGGTAACGCGGTGGAATATATTCCCGTCGCGTTAGTGCTGCTGTTATTTATGGAAATGAACGGCGCAGAGACGTGGATGGTGCATCTTTGCGGGCTGATGTTGATTGCCGGACGTCTGATGCATTATTACGGATTCCACCACCGGCTTTTCCGCTGGCGCCGTTCAGGCATGAGCGCAACCTGGTGTTCGCTGTTGCTAATGGTGCTGGCGAATCTCTGGTATATGCCCTGGGAGTTGGTTTTCTCCCTGCATTAGCGCACAATACGCCACTTTATTTTTCCCGGATTTTTACGTTATGTCTCACCGCGACACGCTTTTTTCTGCGCCTATCGCCAGTCTGGGTGACTGGACCTTTGATGAACGGGTAGCTGAAGTCTTCCCGGATATGATCCAGCGTTCCGTTCCTGGCTATTCCAATATTATTTCTATGATTGGCATGCTGGCCGAACGTTTCGTACAACCCAACACGCAGGTCTACGATCTGGGCTGTTCTCTGGGCGCGGCGACGCTCTCGGTGCGTCGCAATATTCATCACGAGAATTGCAAAATTATTGCTGTCGATAACTCCCCGGCGATGGTTGAGCGCTGCCGTCGTCACATCGACGCTTATAAAGCACCGACTCCGGTTGAGGTTGTCGAAGGCGATATTCGCAACATTACTATCGAAAATGCTTCGATGGTGGTGCTGAATTTTACCCTGCAATTCCTTGAGCCACCTGAGCGCCAAGCGTTGTTGGATAAGATTTATCAGGGGCTGAATCCCGGTGGCGCGTTGGTGCTATCTGAAAAATTCAGCTTCGAAGACGCGAACGTAGGCGAGTTGCTGTTCAACATGCACCACGACTTCAAACGAGCCAATGGCTATAGCGAACTGGAAATCAGCCAGAAACGCAGCATGCTGGAGAACGTGATGCTCACCGACTCGGTCGAAACGCACAAAGCGCGACTGCATCAGGCCGGCTTTGAGCACAGTGAGTTGTGGTTCCAGTGCTTCAACTTTGGCTCTCTGGTGGCGTTGAAGGCTGAGGTTAGCGCATGATCGATTTTGGTAACTTTTATCAGTTGATTGCCAAAAATCATCTGTCCCATTGGCTGGAAACACTTCCGGCGCAAATCGCTGCCTGGCAGCGCGATCAGCACGGTCTTTTTAAACAATGGTCAAACGCCGTCGAGTTTCTGCCCGAGCTAACGCCGCATCGTCTGGACTTACTTCACAGCGTTACCGCAGAAAGCAAAGAGCCGCTAAGCGAAGGTCAGCTTAAACGTATCGACACCCTGATGCGTAACCTGATGCCATGGCGTAAAGGACCTTACTCGCTGTACGGCGTCAATATCGATACCGAATGGCGTTCCGACTGGAAGTGGGATCGTGTCCTACCGCACTTGTCTGATCTCACCGGACGTACCATTCTTGATGTCGGCTGCGGCAGTGGCTATCACATGTGGCGCATGATTGGCGCGGGCGCACATCTGGCGGTCGGTATCGATCCGACCCAACTCTTCCTGTGCCAGTTTGAGGCGGTGCGTAAACTGCTGGGCAATGACCAGCGCGCCCATCTGCTGCCGCTGGGTATTGAACAGCTTCCGGCGCTCAACGCCTTTGATACCGTATTCTCCATGGGCGTGCTTTATCACCGCCGCTCGCCGCTGGAACACCTGTGGCAGTTAAAGGATCAGTTGGTTAAAGACGGCGAACTGGTACTGGAAACGCTGGTCGTCGAAGGCGATGAAAATACCGTGCTGGTGCCGGGCGATCGCTACGCCCAGATGCGTAACGTTTACTTTATCCCGTCTGCACTGGCGCTAAAAAACTGGCTGGAAAAATGCGGGTTTGTTGATGTGCGCATTGCCGACGTATGTGTGACCACTACCGAAGAACAGCGCCGCACCGAATGGATGATTACCGAATCGCTGGCCGACTTCCTTGACCCGAACGACCACAGCAAGACGGTAGAAGGCTACCCCGCCCCACTGCGTGCGGTATTGATTGCGCGTAAACCGTAGTCATTTTTGCCAAATGACTATTACGTATAGCACCATTTCTCCAAAATAGTTCGGTTTGCAACAAGGCGGCGACGCAGCAAATCCCTGGGAGCGTAGATAACTACGTGACCGGGGTGAGCGAGGAAAGCCAACACAGTTGCAGACCGAAATATGCAGGAGAAGGAGAAAAAAAGGCCCCTGTTGAAATTGCAGGGGCCTGGTACGAGCAAGCATCATATTGGGCGACATGATGCAACGGTAAAATCAGCTGGCCTGATGGTGTGCAATGATTGCTTTCATTTCAGCAACCGCCGCCCCGTCTACCGCATAGCGAGAATACTCATCCGCCTGCGCATCCGAAGACATCGACAACCCCGAATTGCGATAACGCATTGGTGAAGCCAGCCATACTCCGGCAGAACTATGGACTTCCTGCACCCCAGCATCAAGGAACAGGGACAAATTCGAGGCGCGAACCCCCGCTCCGGCCATAATGATTGGAGCACCAGGCTGCGCAATAAGTTCCATTATTTTTGTTAAACCTTGCGCCGCATCTGATTTTTGCCCGGAGGTGAGTACTCTGGCGATGCCCAAATCAGCTAATTTTTTAAGCGTATTGAGTGGGTTAGCACACATATCAAAGGCACGATGAAAAGTGACTTGCAGTGAACCGGCGGCGATCATAATTTTCTCCATGCGCGGCATATCGACATCGCCATCCGCATCTAAAATGCCGGTCACCAGCCCTGAGAACCCCAGTTCTCTGACCATCGCTATATCATCCAGCATTGCAGCGAATTCACCTTCGGTGTAACAAAAGTCGCCTCCACGTGGGCGAATAATGGGATTGACGGGAATCGAAATGTGCTGGCGAACAGAACGCAAGACGCCCAGTGAAGGCGTTAAGCCCCCTTCTTTGGGTGCCGAGCAAAGCTCAATACGATCCGCGCCGTTTTGCTGCGCCGTGCGCGCGCACTCCATGCTGTAACAGCAGATTTCCAGTATAGTCATGCTCACTCCTGACGCTCGCTTGCCACAATGGTTTCAATCGACCAAGGGTGGAATTTAATCGTCACGCTACCATCGCTAACCGCCAGCGTCGGATTCGGTAAACGTTCACGTTCTCCTTTTGGCGAGCTGGTTTTCACAAATATACCAGGTTGACTCAGACCGTGATCGGAAAGCAGCGCCAGCGCTCGCGCATTCAGCGTTTGTGCCTCACCCGGCAGAACAATTTCAATATGTTCCCAGCCTTCATGTGGGTAACGTTTTTCGCCCGGCCACGGCAGTTCGACGATGGAAAATTGCCAATGTTGCACACAAACCGGCTCATGCAGTTTAAAAAGACAAATAGGTCTGCCGTTAATGATGTTTTCTGACAACAATTCACCGCACTGTTCAAACCCACGACGCCAGCGTTCTGCAGTGGTATTTTGATGGCAACGCAAGGAAATGTGATCGGCTTCCAGGCCTGTGATATCCAGCCCAAGACGGGTAGAAAGTTCCGTTAATGCCTGCGTGAAATGCGATAAATCTGCAGAAATATCCTGTAGTTCTGCAACGGTTTGCCAGTTCGCCATATTAAAAGCTCATATCCATGTTCAAAGTCGCTAATTTACTCTGTTGCGCTGCGCCATCCAACCGCTGTTTTCTCCGAACACATCATGGATAAATTTACGCCATTGCATGGTTTATATTTCAGGCTACTGGCGGTACACACAATGCTGACGGCAACGGGCATTTGCAGTATACTCCTGCCCTTAATTCTTAAACTGGTGCGGTGAATTTTAGACCGCTTCATAAATGTAAGGTATTCCGGTGAATATTCAGGCTCTTCTCTCAGAAAAAGTCAGTCAGGCCATGATTGCTGCAGGCGCGCCTGCAGATTGCGAACCACAGGTTCGTCAGTCAGCAAAAGTACAGTTCGGCGACTATCAAGCTAACGGCATGATGGCTGTCGCTAAAAAACTGGGTATGGCGCCGCGACAACTGGCTGAGCAGGTGCTGACTCATCTGGATCTCAACGGGATTGCCAGCAAAGTTGAAATTGCAGGCCCGGGCTTTATCAACATTTTTCTCGACCCGGCATTTCTGGCGCAGCACGTTCAGCAGGCGCTGGCTTCCGATCGTCTGGGCGTCACCCAACCGACTAAACAAACCGTCGTGGTTGACTACTCCGCGCCTAACGTAGCGAAAGAGATGCACGTTGGTCACCTGCGTTCCACCATCATCGGTGACGCGGCGGTGCGTACGCTGGAATTCCTTGGTCACAAGGTTATCCGCGCCAACCACGTCGGCGACTGGGGAACTCAGTTCGGTATGCTCATCGCATGGCTGGAAAAACAGCAGCAGGAAAATGCCGGAGAGATGGCGCTGGCTGACCTGGAAGGTTTCTACCGTGACGCGAAAAAACATTACGACGAAGATGAAGCCTTCGCGGAACGCGCTCGTAGCTATGTCGTGAAGCTGCAAGGCGGCGACGAATACTTCCGTGAGATGTGGCGTAAACTGGTCGACATTACCATGTCACAGAACCAGTTAACCTACGATCGCCTCAACGTTACCCTGACCCGTGACGACGTCATGGGCGAGAGCCTGTACAACCCGATGCTGCCTGGCATCGTGGCCGATCTCAAAGCCAAAGGCCTGGCTGTTGAAAGCGAAGGCGCTACCGTCGTATTCCTTGATGAGTATAAAAACAAGGAAGGCGAACCGATGGGCGTTATCATTCAGAAGAAAGATGGCGGCTATCTCTACACCACAACCGACATCGCCTGTGCCAAGTATCGTTACGAAACCCTGCATGCCGATCGCGTACTGTATTACATCGACTCTCGTCAGCATCAGCACTTAATGCAGGCCTGGACCATCGTACGTAAAGCTGGTTATGTGCCGGATTCGGTGCCGCTGGAACACCACATGTTCGGTATGATGCTGGGCAAAGACGGTAAACCGTTCAAAACCCGCGCTGGCGGCACGGTTAAACTGGCCGACCTGCTGGATGAAGCGCTGGAGCGCGCACGTCGTCTGGTCGCGGAGAAGAACCCGGACATGCCTGCCGATGAGCTGGAAAAGCTGGCAAATGCGGTCGGTATCGGCGCGGTGAAATACGCGGATCTGTCCAAAAACCGTACCACCGACTATATCTTCGACTGGGACAACATGCTGGCGTTCGAAGGCAATACCGCGCCGTACATGCAGTATGCTTACACCCGCGTACTGTCCGTATTCCGTAAAGCGGATATCGACGAAAGCGCGCTGGCAAATGCGCAGGTGATTATCAACGAAGATCGCGAGGCTCAGCTGGCTGCGCGTCTGCTGCAGTTTGAAGAAACGCTGACCGTCGTTGCGCGTGAAGGTACACCGCACGTGATGTGTGCTTACCTGTACGACGTTGCCGGTCTGTTCTCTGGCTTCTACGAGCACTGCCCTATCCTCAGCGCTGAAAACGAAGAGATTCGTAACAGCCGGCTGAAACTGGCACAGCTGACGGCGAAAACCCTGAAGCTGGGTCTGGATACACTGGGTATCGAAACCGTAGAACGTATGTAATTACTTCAAGTAATGTGGAAGCCCGCGCTATGTCGCGGGCTTTTTTATTTTCCCTGACCCGTTCTCATGGCAGCGCAATCAGGCCTACGAGAAGCGGCGACGTTCACTGTAATTTGTAACAGCCCACAAGGAATGACACATTTCCCTAGAGATATGGAACATTTTTTGCCTGTCATCCCGTTTAAGCCTCCGTATCATTAGGCGGCGAATTAATCGGGTACGGGTCAATGACATTCAGAGATTTTGAGGCGGAAGAAAAACTCTTTCAGCGGCGTGTGTTGGTGGCCTTTGGCCTGGTGGTCATCTGTTTTGGCATCCTGATTTACAATCTGTATAACTTACAAATCTGTCAGCACCAGTATTACACCACCCGGTCGAATGCAAACGACATCAAAATGCTACCCGTCGCCCCCACACGTGGCATGATTTACGATCGCAACGGCATCCCGCTGGTGCGCAACGTCACCTGGTACGATATTTCCGTTACGCCTTATAAAATCAGCGATATGAATGCGTTAATCCAGCAGCTCACGCCCATCGTTGACCTCACTCCTGATGATATTGATCAGTTTCGCCATGAGCTAAAAGCCAGCAGCCGTTATCGTCCGGTCGTGCTAAAAAATGCACTTACCGATGTGGAAATCGCCCGTTTCTCGGTAAACCAGTTTCATTTTAGCGGCGTAAACATTAATAGCTACGAAGACCGCCAGTATCCCTATGGCGCGGCGCTGGCACATGTCCTTGGCTATGTTTCAAAAATCAATGACAACGACCTGAAAGCACTGGATCAAAAGGGTCAGGCAGAGAACTACGCCGCCGATCATAATATCGGTAAGCAAGGTATTGAGCGCTATTACGAAAATGAACTGCATGGAAAGACCGGTTATCAGGAGGTGGAAGTAGATAACCACGGACGCATCGTACGCCTGATCAAAGATGTGCCGCCCGTTGCCGGTAAAGATATCCATCTGACGCTGGATTTACATTTACAGCAATATATTGAGAGCTTGTTGGCTGGCCAGCGTGCCGCCGTTTTGGTTGAAGATCCACACGACGGTTCTGTACTGGCGATGGTCTCAAACCCTAGCTATGACCCGAATCCGTTTGTCAAAGGCATTAGCTATCAGGACTATAACAAGCTACTCCAGGATAAAGACCTGCCATTAATCAACCGCGTCACACAGGGATTGTACCCCCCCGCTTCAACGGTCAAACCGTATATGGCGATGTCAGCATTACTAAACGGTGTGATCACGCCGCAGACCAGTTTCTTCGGTGCTCCTACCTGGACGCTACCCGGCACCGAGCGACATTACCGTGACTGGAAAAAAACGGGCCACGGTATGCTGGATGTCACCAAAGCGATAGAAGAGTCTGCCGATACGTTCTTCTATCAGGTGGCGTATATGATGGGGATCGACCGGATTAACAGCATGCTCAGCCAGTTTGGTTACGGTAAACCGACCGGCATCGATCTTGATGAGGAGTATAACGGCCTGCTCCCGAGCCGTGAATGGAAGCAAAAAGTGCATAAAAAAGCCTGGTATCAGGGGGATACTATCTCAGTTGGCATCGGCCAGGGCTACTGGATTGCCACTCCTATCCAGATGGTCAAAGCCATGGTCGCACTGATTAACAACGGCAAGGTTATCGTCCCTCACCTGCTACTCGATGAAGAAAATGGCAAAACCTTCACGCCGTATCAGGCTCCAGAAGCACCGTCACAAATCGCCTCAGCCTCGTCACCCTACTGGGGACTGGTGCGTCAGGCGATGTTCGGCATGGCGAATGAACCAAATGGTACAGGTTATAAGTTCTTTCACACCGCACCTTACGGCATTGCGGCGAAAAGCGGCACCTCGCAGGTCTTTAGCCTGAAAGAAAATCAGACCTACAATGCGAAGATGATCCCTGTCCGCTTGCGCGACCACGTGTTCTATACCGCATTTGCGCCCTATAAGAACCCGAAGGTCGCGGTGGCGTTAATTCTGGAAAACGGCGGCAGCGATGGTGTCACCGCCGCGCCGGTTATGCGTCAAATCATGGATCATCTCTTTGCCCCGCAGGACAACACGGTACACACAGTGACGACTCAACCATCAGGTCCGATAGCGGAAGCGCCATCGAATACCGATATCAAAAATACTTACGCAAGTATTCGGTAAGACACAGCATCGCCATCGCTTGTCCGTAAGGCATAGAAGTCCGAGGGATGTTGCGGTAGAAATCGAGATTGTGTCCCATCCCGGTACCAAACGAGGTGTGCAGCAGTTCACCTTCCGGTGAAATATGCTGCACAATGCCACGAATGGCTTTTTCGGCCACCAGCGTATACTCTTGCCCAACATAGCGTTTACGTACAGCTTTGAGGATCCCATAAGCAAATCCGGCAGTTGCCGATGCTTCCAGATACGACTGCGGGTCGTCCAGCAAGGTATGCCACAACCCACTTTCATCCTGGCATTTCGCCAGCGCCGCGATTTGTGCGTTCAGGACCTGTACCAGATAGCGGTGAACGGCATTGTTTTCTGGTAAATCAAGTAATTCGAGAAAGTCCGGGATCACGATAGTTAACCAACTGTTGCCACGCGCCCAGCGGGCATTGGCAAAGTTATGATTTCCTTCATAGCTCCAGCCGTGGAACCACAGCCCCGTGTCTTTATCCATCAGGTTTTGCACGTGCAGCAGGAACTGATACGTTGCCTCTTCGATGTAGTCAGGGCGATTGAGTAACTTGCCAATCTTCGCCAGCGGTAGAACCGTCATCATCAGCGTGTCATCCCACATCTGCTGGTGGTTTTCTTCCGCCAGCGTAATGTGTTGCATACCGCCGAACTCGGTACGCGGCATCTCATGCATTGCCCACTCAGCCCAGCTGTCGAGCCACGGTAGATACGCCGGATTACGCGTCTCTTCATAGCGATACGCCAACGTTAAAAATGGCGCCATGGTGTTAACGTTTTTGGTAGTTGCACCTTCAGCAAAGCGATCGGCAAACCAGCTATCGATGATATCGCGCATCGTTTCATCACCGGTTTGCAGATAGTACTGATACATCCCGTACAAGCCGACGCCGTGGGTCCACTCCCATCCCGCCCAGCCTTTGGTATCAATTACGCGTCCATCGTCCAGACGCAGCAAGAACTCACCAGTTTCGTCATGAATATTGACCAGGTTATGCGTCACCTTTTTGATCAGCGTTTTTAATTCATCCCTGGCAATAAAATGTTCTGGCTGGCGCAACAACGGGCTATGTTTAACCTGGTAAACAATCATTTACTTAACCTCTGTCAATGTCGGATTCAATGCTGTGACCTGCCCCTGTTGCGGCGCAGCAGCTTTATTTGGGAGGCCCCGCAATCCTCGCTTTGACAATGGGCATCCTTATAGGGGCACAGTAAAAGCAAACAGGAAGTGAAACCTTTCTATTTCTGCCAGAAGGGTTCGTGGAATGGCAACAATACAAAGAGTCCGGCAACGTACGTCACTTATTTTATAAAACTGCGTTTCTATTTAATTGAATGAGAGACTGGAATGTTGAAACAACCAGCAGTTTCAACTGCTGGTCTGAATGACGGAGGGTGTTAACGGTAGTTCACAATCACCTGATTGCTCTGAATGCGTAACGCGGGGATCAGGCGACCACCGCCGGGGACTTCCCAGACAAAATGCATCGGTTCAATGGCCGGAACATTATTGAACCCGTTGGTGGTCCCACTTTGCCCGTCCAGCTCGACACAACGGGACTGAGAACATAAACGTACCCGCAGACCTGCGGGCGTGGGGCCATTCAGCTCATAGCGCCAGGCTACCAGCGTCATTAAGCCTGAGACCGGCTGGCCAGGAACCAAAGGCTCAGACGAGGCTGACTGGCCACGGTGATTTAAGGTGATCCCCATACCGCTTGCCTGCCAGGCCCCTTCTCCGGCGGCCTGCGCCACCAGAGGAAAAAACAACAACCACAGTAACTTGCGCATTATTTACCTCCAATGGTCGCTGTCATACGGATATGGCGGTTATCGGAAAGCTCCATGTTCGATAACACCACCAACTGCGGGATGCTGCGACGTAAAAACCGCGCCAGCAGCGGACGCAACGCGTGATTAACCAGCAAGACCGGCGGCGCGCCCAACATTTCCTGCCGGGACAGCGCTTCCTGTGTTTGGGCCAGCAGGCGGTCTGCAAGCCCAGGCTCCAGGCCACCACCCCCCTGCAGCGCTTGCAGCAGCAAACGCTCGAGCGGAGTATCAAGACCGATAACCTGAACCTCTTCATTACCCGGGAACCACTGCTGAGTGATGGCGCGTCCCAACGCAACACGGACGACCGCGGTAAGCTCATGCGGATCGTTTTGCAGCGGCGCATGTTCCGCCAGCGTTTCAAGAATGGTGCGCATATCACGAATCGGTACTTTCTCGTCCAGTAAGTTCTGCAGCACTTTATGCAGCGTGGTGAGCGTCACAACGCCCGGCACCAGATCTTCCGTCAGCTTTGGCATTTCCTGCGACACTCGATCCAGTAACTGCTGCGCTTCCTGACGGCCAAACAGCTCAGCGGCAAACTGGCCAATCAGGTGATTTAGATGCGTAGCAACAACAGTACTGGCTTCAACCACCGTAAAGCCCTGAATCTGCGCCTGTTCCTTCAATGCGCTTTCAATCCAGATAGCGTCCAGTCCGAAAGCCGGATCGACCGTTTTCTCGCCTGGCAGCGACCCGGCAGCAGTACCTGGGTTAATGGCCAGCCAGCGTCCCGGATAGGCATCACCGCTGCCAATTTCTACCCCTTTCATCAAAATTCGATAGCGGGCCGGCTGCAGATCCATATTGTCACGGATGTGTACCACCGGCGGCAGGAAGCCCATATCCTGAGCGAATTTCTTACGAATACTGCGAATTCGTCCCAGTAACTCGCCATCCTGCTGAAAGTCCACCATTGGGATCAGGCGATAACCAACCTCCATTCCCAGCGAATCTTCCAACTGCACGTCGTTCCACGTGGCTTCCACCACGGAGTTGTTTTCCGGCATTTTCACCGGCTGCGGTTCATCTGGCGCTTTTTGCTCACGACCGCGCATCCACCAGGCCAAGCCCAGCAATGCGGCAGTAAACATCAGAAACACCAAGTTCGGCATGCCCGGAACCAGGCCCAAAAGTCCAAGTACCGCCGCACTGAGCAACATGACACTAGGATTGCTGAACAGTTGGGTCACCATCTGTTCGCCTACGTCCTGGTCGGTACTCACGCGGGTCACGATAACGCCCGCCGCGGTAGAGATAACCAGCGCAGGAATTTGTGCCACCAGCCCGTCACCGATGGTCAGCAGGGTATAACTTTCCGCAGCGCTGCCCATGCTCATACCATGCTGCAACACCCCAACTAACAGACCGCCGACTACGTTGATCACCATGATCAAAATACCGGCAATGGCGTCTCCACGGACGAATTTACTCGCACCGTCCATTGAGCCGTAAAAATCCGCTTCCTGGGTCACTTCCGAGCGTCGTTTTTTAGCTTCATCTTCGCCAATCAGACCGGCATTCAAATCCGCATCAATCGCCATCTGCTTGCCGGGCATACCATCCAGCACGAAGCGCGCGCCAACCTCGGCGATACGCCCTGCACCTTTGGTGATTACCATAAAGTTAATGATGACGAGAATCACGAAGACCACGATGCCGATCGCAAAGTTACCGCCCACCAGGAAGTGACCAAAAGCTTCAACCACCTTCCCCGCCGCCGCCGCGCCGGTGTGTCCTTCCATCAAAATGATACGGGTCGACGCGACGTTCAGCGCCAGGCGTAATAATGTGGTAAACAGCAAAATCGTCGGGAATGCGGCAAATTCCAGCGTACGCTGGGTGAACATCGCCACCAGCAGCACCATGATCGACAGCGCAATGTTAAATGTGAACAGCAAATCGAGGACGAAAGCCGGCAGCGGCAGCACCATCATCGACAGGATCAGCAGGATGAGGATCGGTCCGGCAAGGATTTGCCATTGCGTGGATTTCAGGTTGCTGGGCAGGCGCAGCATCGCGACCAGATTAGCCATCAGTATTCTTCTCGTTCATGAAATCCAGTGCTTCAGGCACCGGAAGGTTTTCAGGTTGTGGTGGACGTTTGCCGCCAGCCAGACGCCAGCGTTTCAGCTGCCATACCCATGCCAGCACTTCGGCAACGGCGGCATATAATTGACCCGGTATTTGCTGACCAATTTCAGCATGGCGATAGAGCGCACGCGCCAGTGGCGGCGCTTCTAACGTAGGGACACGGTGCTCTGCGCCAATTTCACGAATGCGCAGCGCAACCAGCCCGGCCCCCTTAGCGACAACTTTCGGCGCACTCATTTTGTTCTCGTCATACTTCAACGCCACTGAGTAGTGCGTAGGGTTAGTGACAATAACGTCTGCTTTTGGTACATCCGCCATCATGCGACGCTGAGCGGCCGCGCGCTGCATTTGACGAATTTTGCCCTTAACGTGCGGGTCACCTTCGCTTTGCTTAAATTCGTCACGGATATCCTGGCGCGACATGCGCAGCTTTTTCAGATGGCTGTAAATCTGGAAAAAAACGTCGAATCCCACCATCGGAATGACGCCAAGCACCACCAACAACGCGCACATGCCGACTAAATCCAGGGCGTTGCCCATCGCCGTAATCGGAGATTCCGCCATCAGCCGCATCATCTCTGGCCACTTGTGCCAGAGATAAAACCCGGCCACGCTGCCCACTAACGTCGACTTCAGTATCGCTTTGAGCAGTTCTGCGCCGGTTTGCGCGGAAAACATGCGTTTTATGCCCGGCAACGGATTCAGCTTAGAGAATTTGGGTTGCAGGGATTTACCGCTGAAAATCAAGCCGCCAAGCATCACCGGGGAGATTAATGCCACCAGAACGACGCCGGTAATCAACGGCAACAGCGCAATCATCGCGTCTTTAATCAGCAGGATGATTTGGCTGAGGATCAGGTTTGGATCGTTGACCATACTGTGGTCAAAACGTAATCCGGCCGACAGCATACCGGCCAGCCGGCGGGCAAGCGACTCCCCGCCAATCCAGATAATACACACGCCCACCAACAAAATAAGTAGCGAGGTTAGCTCTTTGGATCGGGGGATCTGCCCTTCTTCCCGCGCTTTTTCAAGTCGGTGGGGTGTGGGGGCTTCTGTTTTGTCGTCGTCGCTTTCTTCTGCCACGCATCAGACCCTGGATAGAGATATAGGCGAGAATGATGCCAGAACAGCTATCCAGCAATGGGAAGAGTAAGCGGTAAAAAAGACGGGATTTATGGCTTTAAGCAGAATTGCGCGTAAGCCGGATGAGAGGGCCACGCCTCACATCCGGCAAATACTCATCAGAACCCGAGGCTATCCAGCAGGTCGTCAACCTGATCCTGGCTTGCCACTACGCCAGCTTTCGAGGCGTCAACCTGCGGGCCGTTCAGCAAGCTTTCGTTTTCACGTTTAGGACGAGCGCCCTGTTCCGGTATGTTTTCCAACAGAACCATCAACAGCTGACGTTCAATTTCCTGGATAACATCCATCATGCGCTTGATGACCTGTCCGGTGAGATCCTGGAAATCCTGCGCCATCATGATGTCCAGCAACTGGGCATTGGTAAAGCTGGTATGTCCGGGCACATCACCAAGGAACTGACGGGTATCGGTGACCAGTTCACGAGCGTCTGACAGTTCGATCGGATTTTCGAACCATTCATCCCAGCGTTTGGTCAGGTCTTTGGCCCCTTTTTCCATCGCGTCCTGGTGCGGCTGCGAAGCTTCGACGCTGTTCAGCGCGCGCTCTGCCGCCTGAGCGGTCATCTGTACAACGTAATCGAGACGATCGCGGGCATCGGGAATTGCTTCTGCCGCTTCGGCAATAGCCTGATCCAGCCCCAGTTCACGCAGGCTGTCGCGCAGCATTCGGGTCAAACTGCCGATGCGCGCGATGATGTCCCCTGCAGAGTGTTCGTCAGCAGGTTTAATTTGTGGTTGCATCATCATCACACCCTCACATGCCCAGTTTCTCAAAGATTTTATTCAGTTTTTCTTCCAGCGTCGCCGCCGTGAACGGTTTCACGACATAGCCACTGGCGCCTGCCTGTGCCGCCGCAATGATGTTCTCTTTTTTCGCTTCTGCCGTGACCATCAGCACCGGCAGAGAAGCCATCCCACCATCTGCACGGATGGTTTTCAGCAGTTCCAGTCCATCCATGTTCGGCATGTTCCAGTCAGAAATAACAAAACCGAATCCCCCTGCCTGCAGCTTGTTCAGCGCATCCACGCCATCTTCAGCCTCTTCAACATTGTTGAATCCCAGCTCTTTAAGCAGGTTACGCACGATGCGACGCATGGTGGAAAAGTCATCCACAACCAAAAACTTAAGCTCTTTATCCGCCATAAAAATAAACTCCTGATTCAAATACGTATTGCCTGTCCGGCACTAATTTTCACCAGCATTTGCTGGCTCACCTGGCTAAGATCGACCACTTCGCTTACGCCACCCATATTGATGGCCTCGCGCGGCATGCCGAACACCACACAACTTGCTTCGTTTTGCGCAATGGTCCAGGCACCCGCCTGGTTCATCGCTAACATTCCGGCTGCGCCATCGTTGCCCATACCGGTCAGGATCACCCCAACGGCATTACGCCCCGCATGTTTCGCCACCGAATGAAACAGCACATCCACTGAGGGCCGGTGCCGGTTAACCGGCGGACCGTCATGAATTTTGATTTGATAGTTCGCGCCGCTGCGCGCCAGCTCCATATGCTTGTCGCCAGGCGCGATATACGCATGCCCAGGGAGAACGCGCTCTCCGTCCTCTGCCTCTTTTACGGTAATCTGACACAGTTTGTTCAGACGTTCGGCGAACGAACGGGTAAATCCTGGCGGCATATGCTGGGTAATAAGAATACCGGGACTTGAAAGCGGCAATGGCTGGAGTACATGGCGAATTGCCTCTGTTCCTCCGGTTGAGGCGCCGATGACCAGCAGTT
Source organism: Citrobacter sp. KTE30 (assembly GCF_000398825.1). Taxonomy (NCBI): domain Bacteria; kingdom Pseudomonadati; phylum Pseudomonadota; class Gammaproteobacteria; order Enterobacterales; family Enterobacteriaceae; genus Citrobacter; species Citrobacter sp. KTE30. The sequence goes on from NZ_KB976055.1 coordinate 2,649,328, forward strand.
TTTCTGAACTGAGTAATGGCCCCGTTTTCAAGGTCGTCGGTGCCGCCAAGGGTTTGTGGGCGGCCAGTTTTGCCCGCGATGCGGTGCGGATTTTCTCCGCAATCATCTCGCTATACGCCAGCATTCCTTCGCGGATCCCCAACTGAGGCTTGGTGACAAAGTCAATCGCCCCCAGTTCCAGGGCCCGCAGCGTGACCTCAGAACCTTTACCGGTCAGTGAAGAAACCATAACCACCGGCATCGGACGCAGGCGCATCAACTTCTCAAGGAAATCGAGGCCGTCCATGCGCGGCATTTCCACGTCCAGCGTCAGGACGTCGGGATTGTATTTTTTGATTAAATCCCGGGCGACCAACGGATCCGGCGCCGTCGCCACCATTTCCATATCACTGTGGCTGTTAATAATTTCGGTCATGATTTGACGCATCAATGCAGAATCATCTACCGACAACACCCTGATTTTACTCATGCTTTATCCTTACCTGGCGCATGCGCATACACGGTCTGTCCACGCAGGCTAAACTCGCGCACAAGGTTGCTAAAGTTTTCTGAATGACCTGCAAACAGCAGTCCGTCAGGTTTAAGAAGTGGAACAAAACGGTGCAAAATGTCCTGCTGCGTCGTTTTATCGAAATAGATCATCACGTTACGACAAAATATGGCATCAAAAGGGCCTGGCACGTTGTACTGCTTATCCAGTAAATTGACGCTGGAAAATTCAACATGACCTGCCAGTTCCTGCCGAACGCGTACCAACCCTTCATGCGGCCCGGTGCCGCGCATGAAATAACGCTGCAACTGCTGGGGTGACAGCGTCTTTAGCTCATCGAGGCGGTAAATGCCGTTTCTGGCCTTTTCCAGCACTTCGGTATCAATGTCGCTGGCAAAAACACGCCAGCGGCCCGGTGCCATACCTAAGGTATCGGCAAGCGTAATCGCAATGCTGTAGGGTTCTTCTCCGGTTGATGCCGCCGCGCTCCAGACGCGGTATTCACCGCTGCGCCGACGAGCATGATCTGACAGCACCGGAAAATGATGCCCTTCGCGAAAAAATGCGGTCAGGTTGGTAGTCAGGGAGTTAATAAAAGCCTGCCACTCAGCACTGTTCTGGTTAGCTTCCAGCATGCTGAGATAGCGACCAAAGTCATCCAGCCCCAGGGTACGCAAACGGCGGACCAGGCGGTTATAAACCATATCCCGCTTGTGGTCGGCCAGTACGATCCCCGCACGCTGGTAGATTAATTGACATATCCGACGAAAATGCGCGTCAGACAGCGCGAGGCGCTGTGTCATCTGTAACAATAATGACGTTTGCCCGGTGGGCAGAGATGATGTCATAGCGCCTTCTCAATCACATTCAGGATACAACGGGCACAACCTGCGGCTGCGCCAACTCTTGTTTTGCTACGGTTTGCTCTTCAAGCTTGAAAAATGCGACACAGGCGGAAAGATTATCGGCCTGTGTAGCGAGTTGTCCGGTGGCGGATGCGGCTTCTTCCACCAGCCCGGCGTTTTGCTGCGTCACTGAGTCCATCTGGCTGACGGCCTGCGCCACCTGCTCAATGCCTCTGCGCTGTTCAGCGGATGCCGAGGCAATCTCGCCCATTATGTCGTTAACCCGGGTCACCGAACTGACAATTTCCGTCATCGTGCGCGACGCCATATCCACCAGTTGCGAGCCCTGATGCACCCGGGTGACTGACTCCTCAATGAGCCCCTTAATTTCTTTCGCCGCCTGCGCGCTACGGCTTGCCAGATTACGCACTTCACCAGCGACGACGGCAAAACCACGCCCTTGCTCCCCTGCCCTGGCGGCCTCGACCGCGGCATTCAACGCCAGGATATTGGTCTGGAAGGCAATGCTGTCAATCACGCCGATGATGTCGCCGATTTTCTGCGAGCTGGCAGAAATCTCATGCATGGTGCTGGCAACCCGGGACGTCTGCTCGCCACCTTTATGCGCTGTGTCTGCCGCACTTTTGGCGATCCCTGACGCCTGGCGCGCGTTATCAGCGTTCTGGCCGACAGTGGCGGTAAGTTGTTCCATGCTGGCTGCCGTTTGTGCCAGCGCGGCCGCCTGCTGTTCGGTTCGCGAAGATAAATCGTTATTGCCCATCGCGATTTCTGAAATACCGCTATGCATGGCTGAGCTGCCCTGACGAACGTCATTTACTGTTTCGCGTAATGCCTTTTGCATCTTCTGCAGGCTGGCAAAAATGGCCGAGATCTCATTGCGCCCATAAACCGCTACTGGCCGTGCCAGATTCCCAGCGGCAATACTGTCGAAATGGCTGCCAATAATCGCCAGCGGCTGAACAATCATCTTGCGTGACCAGAACAGCGCACCGCTGGTGAGCAGTGCTGCCAGGACCACCATAGTGGCGAAAATCACCCCCGACATATGGTAATTGCGCTGACTCTGCTCTCCTGCCGTTTGCAACACGCGGTCGATGTTGCTCTGCCACGCATTCACATTCGCATCAAAAGCATCTTGAGCCGCCTGCACCGGCGCGGTCAGAAAATCTGACAACTGATTGTTTTCAAGCCAGGTGGCCTGATGCGCGAGATCGCTGTGCCACTGGTTGAAACTTTTCTCCGTCGCGCTAAACAGCGCCTTGCCTTGTTCCGTCGAATCCGACGTCGCCATAAAGCGTTTAAACATCAATTCAGACTGCGCCAGGCTGTCGCGCGCAAGGGTCATCAGGGTTTTGATGTCCTCTGGCGGATAGCTCAGGGCGGTCAGCGTCCCTGCCTTATTAAGGGCCGTACTGGCCTGTAATAACACAGCGCGGGTTTGGGCCAGCGCAGCGCGTTGCTGATTACTCCGTTCGACCTGATTCAGGTTCTGAAAACCGTCCCGAAATGCCCAGAAGGACAAGCCATTACTGCCAATCTGCAAAACACCGCAGAGGATTAAAATCAAAAACAGCGTGGTCGAAATTCGAATACGATTAAACATCAACGCTCCCATCGGGCGGCACTGGCCGCGGTTTAACTGTCAGTCAAAATGTTTCCCAATTCGTATCTTGTTCAATGCTCTGGCGCGGATAGGATGCGCTCGGCGCTGCAGGTAATCGTGTATCGCGTGGTTTTGTCGAGGCCGGACGTGATGCAAGACGGAAAGTCGATACCGACTGCGTCAGGCGACTGGCCTGTTCTTCAAGAGCGGCCGCTGCGGCAGCCGATTCCTGTACCAAAGAGGCGTTCTGCTGCGTAACGCGATCCATTTCAGAGACCGCGAGCGCAACCTGATCAATCCCCCGGCTTTGCTCGTCGGAGGCCGAGGCAATCTCACCCATGATATCGGTCACCCGCGTCACGGCATTGACGATGTCGTTCATCGTTTCCCCAGCGCTTTCTACCAGTACAGAACCGGTATCAACCCGGGAAACGGAATCTTCAATCAACGCTTTAATCTCTTTCGCCGCCTGCGCACTGCGGCTTGCCAGATTACGCACTTCGCCCGCCACCACGGCAAAGCCGCGGCCTTGCTCACCGGCGCGGGCAGCTTCAACCGCCGCGTTCAGTGCGAGAATGTTGGTCTGAAAGGCAATGCCATCGATGACGCTAATAATGTCGGCAATTTTCTTCGAGCTATCGGCAATTTCGTGCATGGTGTTCACCACGCTATCGACCACTTTGCCGCCATGCTGCGCGGTGTCCGAGGCGCTTTTCGCCAGTTGTGAGGCCTGACGCGCGTTGTCCGCGTTTTGCTTCACGGTTGCGGTCAGTTGTTCCATGCTGGCTGCAGTCTCTTCCAGCGCAGACGCCTGCTGTTCCGTACGAGATGAGAGGTCCGTGTTTCCGCTGGCAATTTCGCTGGTACCGGAATAAATCGCATCAGAGCCTTCACGCACCAGAGTGACGGTTTCCGTCAGCGAGCGCTGCATATGATCAACCGTACTGGCCAGCTCGCCGATTTCGTTACGACCACTAACGGCAAGAGTTGCGGTCAGGTTACCGCTGGCGATTTCCCGAATATGGGCAATAACACGGGACAGAGGATTAAGCAGGGTATGACGGATGCCGTACCAGACCACCACCAGAATCAGCACCAGCACCACGGCCAGCACGCCAAGCTGCCATTGGGCGAAATGGTAATCCCGCGCGCTTTGATCAAATGCCTGAACGTAAAGCTTTTCGCTAACGCTGGCGTACTTGCCCAGCGCCTCGCCGAGTGCGTTTTGCATTCCCTGCGTAGGCTGCGCAAAGTAGGCGTCCATATTGCCGCTTTCCAGAAACTGAACCAGTTCTGCCAAGGCCGCATGGTACTGCTGATATTTTTCCTCAACGTTGCCGCTGGCTTCTGCCATTTCCGGCAACGGTGTGATGTTTTTAAATTTTGCGTAATGCGTTTCAGCTTGCGCCAGCGATGCTTTCGCATTCTTCAGCAGATCGTTTTTGGCACTGCTTTGCTGGTTAGACGCATCCATCATCATGCGCGCAGAAGAACGGCTTAAATTGATTCGTGTTTGCAGCATCAGATCCCATGTTGAGGTGAGTTCACTTTGCTGCTGTCGAAGATCGTTAGAAATAACAAAACTTTGCTGATTCTGCTGCAATGAAGAAAACAACAGACCACCGGAAACAAGCTGTAGCAGTGCGAAAACCCCCAGCACCATCATCAGCATTGTGACAACGCGGATACGGTTAAACATAAGGCACCTTCCTGAAAACGAGTTACCAACGTTATCGGCAGTGGCAGAGATAACTTTACGTTTGCAAAAAGGAAATCCTGAAGGGATGTGAAGCCTGGCGAGGGGAAGGTAAAACGGGTGTGCAGCAACCACAAATTATTCACATAAAAACACCATAATTATCATGCAAATAACATTCATACTCATCAGTGAGCACGGCCTGATTGGCTGAAATACACTTTTTTGTGTGATTTGGATCACACATACGCATCGTAAATACCACAACAAAATGGATAAAAAATTAAAAAAAGTTGTATCCGTTTACGCTTTAATCCAATTTATATGATGAATACTTCGTTACCACTTAATAAGTATAAAAAATGAGTAACCGATCAATAAATGTTAAATCCTTACTGAGGGCTTTTTAGTGGCAAATGCAAACAAACTCACGTTGTTTATCGTGATCTTCATGCTGGCGGGGATCCTGTCGGGTGCGGTGATCCACTCTTATGCCTCCCCCGGCGTTGTGACCGCCTGGGCCGATAATATTACGCTTCTCACCGACATCTTTTTACGTCTGATTAAAATGGTGATTGCGCCTTTAGTATTCAGCACCCTGACCGTTGGTATTATGCGCCTGGGGGAAACGTCCACCATCGGTCGCGTGGGCGGCAAAGCGATGGTCTGGTTTATCAGCTCTTCTGTATTGTCTATTCTGGTCGGTCTGTTTGTGGTTTCCCTTGAGCAACCCGGGAGCGGGTTAAACCTTACGATCCCGCTGGAAGCCACCGACACCGGTCTGGCCGTAGGCGGCATGAGCCTGAAAGGTTTTCTGACACATACCATTCCAACCAGCATAGCCGAGGCAATGGCTAACAATGAGATCCTGCAAATCGTGGTGTTCTCAATGTTTTTCGGTATTGGTGGAGCATCGCTCGGAGAGAAATTTAACGCTCCGCTGGTTGCCGCGCTGGATGTGGTTTCCCACATTATGCTGAAAGTGACCGGCTACGTGATGTACGTCGCGCCGCTGGCAATTTTTGCCGCCATCTCTTCCGTAATCTCTACCCAGGGTCTGGGGATCCTGCTTAACTATGCATCGTTTATCGGCGGCTACTATGTGGCGATTTTGCTGACCTGCCTGGTTCTGTTGGCGGTGGGTTATGTCATGCTGAAAAAAGAGGTCTTTCGCCTGGTGAGCATGCTGAAAGACCCGGTTCTGGTGGCATTCACCACCAGCAGCTCTGAGGCCGCTTATCCGAAAACGCTGGAGCAATTAACCAAATTTGGCTGCTCACCCAACATCGTGTCATTCGTGCTGCCTATCGGTTATTCGTTCAACCTGGTCGGTTCCATGGTCTATTGTTCATTTGCCTCCATGTTTATCGCGCAGGCCTATAATATTCACCTCTCTTTCGCAGAAATCACCGTCCTGATGCTGACGCTGATGCTGGCGTCCAAAGGAATTGCCGGTGTGCCACGTTCAGCACTGGTGGTGCTGGCGGCAACCATCCCGAGCTTCAATATTCCGGTTGCCGGAATTCTGCTACTGATGGGTATTGACCACTTCCTGGATATGGGACGTTCAGCAATCAACGTATTAGGTAACGGGATTGCAACGGCGATGCTGGCGCAGGATGAAGGTTTACTGGAAGAAAGCAAGTCTTCAGAAAACATCACAGAACAAATTAAGGCTTAGCTTTTTTAAGACAAGAGCAAGCTAAGTAAACAAGAGCAGCAAATCAACAAAGATTACCCCAGCCATAGACTGGGGTATTTCAACAATACCTGGATGATAATTTACATCAATTACCAGCTATAACGTACGAGCAAACTACCGCTGAGATCGCCATAGTCATTACGTCCTTTTTGACCCGCCACTTGTCCAGTGATACTCCACTGGCTATTCAAATTCGCCTGGATACCCACTTTCACCTCGGCGCGATCTGCCGGAAGATCCTGCTTCACCTCAGCACCATCAAATGCTACGCCAACATCATCACTGGTGTGTAACCAGTTCACCTCTGCAAACGGCTGGATCACCGACGTCGTATTCTTGTGCAGCTTGCCATCTACCCGCAGTCCGAGGCGCGTGGTCCAGCTGTCCCCGTTTTGTCCATCAATACGCGTTCCATTCTGTGCGACAGCATCCGCTTTAAATTGCTGCCATGTCGTCTGAGCCTGCGGCGTCAGGCTGACGACATTATAGTTTGCAAGTATGATGTCGTACCGATAGCCCGTTTCCAGAGAGACCGCGCTCGCCGCCGAATCATAATCTGTTGACCCGACATCGCCGTTATCGACGCTGTTATTGTAGAGCCCGTACTGGTACCAACTGTCCACGTACAGGCCGCTGTGATTTTTCGCATCCGCAAACCAGGTGGCATAAGCGCCAAGATTATAACCGGCTACGTTACCACTGGCAGAGAACCGGCTCCCATCTGCACCACGGTTACCCGTACTGTCCGTGTCGGCGTGAATATAACTCACCATCAGCCCCGCCTTCAGGCTCTGCTCGCCATTATCCCAGCTAAGCACATCACCACCGATTTGCAGTTGCGAATAAGTGTTGTCAATATCCACATGACCGTCTGCAGCTGTTGACGACGCTTCACCCGCTTTAAAGCGCAGCCACATACCGCCGTCACCTGTACGTAATTGACTCCCTTCGCGATCATAAAGGGTCTGCATTTGCAGATTACGCGCCATCCACTGGTTGCCCAGATAAGCGCCAATATCAGCCCGATATTGCGGTTCTACCGGTTTAATATCACCACCATCGTCCGGGTATACCGGCGTGACATCACCGCCATCGTCCGGGTATACCGGCGTAACATCATCGCCATCATCCGGGTCTACCGGCGTAACATCATCGCCATCATCCGGGTCTACCGGTGTAACATCGTCGCCATCATCCGGGTCTACCGGTGTAACATCGTCGCCATCATCCGGGTCTATCGGCGGGACAGCCTGCGAACGCAAATACCAGTCACCGCCATCTTCATACAATCGGTATTCATACAAACCTGTCTGCACCTGATTACCCTGAGTAAAAACGCCATCAGACTGACCGCCGACATCAATCACTTGAATACCTTTCGTTGTTAACGCCCCTTCTCCCCCGATATTATTGACATAGAGCGTCGTGCTACCGGAAGTATCACCTGTGATAATCACTTTATCCGTCGGTGAATTGTCATCCCCTAACTGCGTGTTCAGATAAAGATTACTGTTATCACCATGATAATTTCCATTAATCGTCAGCGTCTTGAACTGTCCGTTATGTGAAGGAGTATCAAATACAATATCTCCGGCATTATTTAATTGAGTTAAAGAAGAATCACCGGTAATTGTCCATTGCGTCTGTTCAGCCAGTGAGAGATTCAGCGAAGAGTCTACCGTTGGCTCGGTGTTAACAAACGTTTCCCCCACAAACCGCGAACCAGACGCCATATCCAGTGAAATACTGCCTTCGCCCGCGCTAATGATATTGCCCGTAATATCCATTACACCTGAACCAGTCACGGTCCCGCCGGGTAAGAGATTTCCCGCACTGTCGGTAACAACCGGAACAAAAATAGCGACACCATCCTGGGTTTTAATGGTGGTGTTACCGATCAGCGATATTGCCCCGCCCTGCTGAACCACCGCGCCATAACCATTTTCCCCACTCGCTGTCACATCAATGGTCAGGTTTTCACCATTAATTATTCCCGGACGGTTTAAATTATTACTTCCTATCGCCCAAAGCCCGTAAGGGTTATTTTGCCCACTCATGATAATATCGGTATTCGCGATATTAACCGTTGCGCCGTAGAACTGGGATGACACGCCGTAACCATCGATCGCGTAAATAACATTTCGATTGTCGGCATCCCCTTTAAAATCAAGAGTACTCCCGGAGGCCGCAGCGATACCGCTGGTCGCAGAGCCCGACCTGGCTGAACTTCTGCCGTCAACAACGCTGCCTGCACCAATCATCACATCGCCCCCCTGCGCAATGATGCCCACAGACTGGGCGGTATTGACGATAAGTGCATCCGCGTGGAATTCGCCCCCCGTCACCCAGAGAGTCGTCGCCTCTCCGGCTGCGCTTATGATGCTGTTTTGGCCTAAATCCATAAAACCTGTGTTCATTGATATTGCATTTACCTGAGACCCTGTTACATCAATCGTTAGATTATCAGCAATAAATTCAGAACCTTTTGCCGCGGGGTTTATCGTTACTCCAGCCCCATCATAGAACCCGGTGATTGAGATGGTCGATCCGCTGCCCAAATCAATGCGTGATCCGGCCTCATTAATAGCGATACCACGCGTGGTACACCCTCCTGTGCGGCAGTCCAGAGTCGTACTGATATTAATATCCATATTATTGGCGATTAACGTAGCATCAGGACCCATAACCGAGATACCTTCAGCAAGATCGGAGGTGCCATTGATAGTTACTCTGCTGTTATTTCCCAAATCAACATGATTATTTTTACCCAACTTTAAACCTGTCACAGAACCATAATCTGTTGCCAGTCCTGTTGCAGTGATAGTGAGTTGATCGGCATCTAATACACCATCAGTACCTATCTCAATACCGGTTACAATATTATTGCCCTCTACAACCACCTGGCTATTTTTACCTAAATCAATTTTAGCATTACCCGTGCTTTGAATCCCCCAAGCGGTGTTGTCTTTACTCGTAGCATGGATAAAACCATTATCCATGGTGAAAGTACCACTCCCGCCTAATAAATAAACACCGCGGGCATCACCTATCCCACTAATACTATAATCAGTTTCGGTTATGGCTGTAATAGAACTTCCACTACCAAGATCGACGTTACTGTCTTTCCCTATATTTTTAAATCCATAAACATTATTTTTACCCGAAACGTCGATATTAATACCAGATGCTTTTACCTCTGTACCCGGGTTATTAGCTGAAATCAAAATTCCGGTAGTATTTTTACTTGAATTTTGTGTGCCATCCGTATCGGCGACATGAACTTCGGTATTCGTGCCTAAATCATTTTTGGTGCCATTATCCAGTGAAACCCCGGTAGACAGAGTTTCACCAGATACGTTGATAGTTGCTTTTCCTTCAATCTGTAAGCCATCACCGCCGGTCGTGATGCTCTCAACACCCGTGGTATTTGTTTGTCCACTAGCCGTAACGACTTCATTATCACTCAAAATAATTGATGCACCGTTTTGTGGGCCTAACTCTGCAGCATTAACAGCAGCAGTACTTATTAATGTTGCCAGGCCTGTTATTTTGATGCTATTACGCAGTCCATTATTACCGCGGGAAAACTCACCAGCAACCACAAACATATTACGCGCCGTACTCCAGACTATATTATATATAGCATTCATATTTAGTTCCCTCTACGCCAATAGAAAAATCAGGAGGCACAAATTCATTATATATTCATGAACAATATAAATTATTTCAACCAATTAATAATTTATATATTGCACTTGTAGATTATATTATATGCGCCAGCAAACAATAGATACTATAAGGACTTGCCAGTTTTAATTAAAGAAAAAAAATACAAATAAACCAAGCAAATGAAATAACAATAAACATTCAAAACTAAAATAAAACAACCATTATTACTTGGCTTCCCTACACACAAAATTAAAAGCAAAACGCCCTCCATATTGTGGAGGGCGTTTAATAACTGCCAGCTAAATATTACAGAGAATGATAATATTGACTACCTTTATGCCATATGCGATGCGGCAATATCCAGCAGCGCCATTTCTTCGCTGTTCAGCAGCTTCTCAATGTTGACCAGGATCAGCATCCGGTCACCCAGCGCACCCAATCCCGTCAAATATTCCGTCGACAGCGTGACCGCAAACTCCGGTGCCGGACGGATTTGATCCGTTGTCAGAGACAGCACATCCGAAACGCCATCCACCACAATCCCAACCACCCGCTGACCCAGGTTCAGCACAATCACCACGGTGTTTTCGTTGTAATCCACATCACTCTGGCTAAATTTCACGCGCAGGTCGACGATAGGCACAATCACACCGCGCAGGTTCGTGACGCCTTTGATAAACGCAGGCGTGTTAGCGATGCGCGTCACCTGATCATAACCACGGATTTCCTGCACTTTCAGGATATCGATACCGTACTCTTCATCCCCCAGTGTAAACACGAGGAATTCCTGACCTGACGGTTCGCCGGCCAGTTTAGTTACATTACTCATACCGGTCATATTATTCCCTTCTCACTCAATCAGGCGGCTGTGATCGCCACACGTTGTTCGCGGTTTAATCCCTGCAATGCAGAGACATCGACAATCAGCGCGACGCTGCCGTCGCCGAGGATCGTTGCTGCAGAAATACCTGGCACTTTGCGGTAGTTGCTTTCCAGGTTTTTGACCACTACCTGGTGTTGGCCAATTAACTGATCGACCAGCAGCGCATAGCGACGCCCTGCACTTTGTAAAATAACCACAATGCCCTGAGTCGCTTCAGTTTTAGCGCCTTCAACCTCAAAGACTTTCCACAACTCAACCAGCGGTAAATATTCGCCACGCACTTCCAAAACGCGTTCGCCTCCGGCCAACGGATGGAGATCTTCTTCGCGCGGTTGCAGCGATTCCATAACGGCATTTAGTGGCAGAATGAAGACCTCATCCGCCACACGCACGGACATCCCATCGAGGATCGCCAGCGTCAGCGGCAGCAGAATGCGAATAGTGGTCCCCTGTCCCTGTTTGGACTGGATCTCAACATGGCCGCCCATCTCCTGGATATTTCGCTTCACCACATCCATACCCACGCCGCGTCCAGAGACATCCGTCACCTGTTCGGCGGTCGAAAAGCCTGGAGCGAAGATCAACATACCCACTTCGTCATCGCTCATATTTTCGTGGATCGGCATGCCCTGGGAGATAGCTTTGGCCAGGATACGTTCGCGGTTCAGGCCAGCGCCATCATCGGTCACTTCAATACAAATATTCCCACCCTGGTGCTCCGCGGAAAGCGTCAGATTGCCGATTGGGCTTTTGCCGGATTCAAGGCGTTTTTCCGGCAGTTCGATACCATGGTCGAGGCTGTTACGCACCAGGTGCGTCAACGGATCGATGATGCGTTCAATCAGGCTCTTATCGAGTTCGGTTGAGCTACCTACCTGCGTCAGCTCGACCTGTTTACCCAGCTTACCGGCCAGATCGCGCACCAAACGAGGGAAACGACTGAACACATACTCCATTGGCATCATACGAATCGACATCACCGACTCTTGCAAATCGCGGGCGTTACGTTGTAACTGACCCATGCTGGTGATGAGATCGCCATGATTGACGGGATCCAGTTCGTTAGATCGCTGGGCCAGCATCGACTGGGTGATCACCAACTCACCGACCAGGTTAATGAGCTGATCGACCTTCTCAACCGCTACGCGGATGCTGGTCGACTCGCTGGCGCGGACTGGTTTTTCACGCTCCGCGCGCCCATGTGGCGCTTCACTGGCGGCGGCTTTCACCGCTGGCGCAACGACAACCGGCTGCGGCTTCGCGACAACGGCTACCTCTTCAGTTTCAACGGTCGCGGGCGCTGCGCTGACGGTTTCGAATTCAATTTGGTCAGCTTCAATGACAAAGCAGAGTACTGCAATGATGTCATCTTCTGCGAGGTTGCCATCAAGCGTAGCTGACAGCGTGTCGCTTCCTTTTACCACATCGGTTAAGGTCGCCAGATTCCCCAGTTCCTCTTCCAGCAAATCCACTTCGCTGGCTTTCAGACGCGAGAGAGTAATGCGTTTTTTACTCTCTTCACTGGCGAGTTCAGGCTTTGCAACCGCCTCTTCCTGCATCGCGGTGCTATCAACAACGCTCAGTTTTGCTGAGTTGACAACTGACGGTGCGGTTTCACCTTTCGCTTCGAGCGCTAACTGCCGTAACGCCTGGCAAATGTACTCAAAACTGTCGGCATCAGGCTCCACTGAGCTTTTATAGGCGTCGAGCTGTTCCTGCATAATATCTTTCGTTTCCAAAAACAGGTTGATAATGTCGGCATTGAGCTGCATCTCGCCACGCCGCGCTTCATCCAGCAGGTTTTCCATCAGATGGGTCGTTTCCTGCAAAATGGTAAAGCCAAAGGTGCCCGCCCCGCCTTTAATTGAGTGCGCTGCACGAAAAATGGCATTCAGCTGTTCGGAGTCCGGGGCTTCAGGAACCAAATCAAGAAGGTGTTGCTCCATATCTGCCAACAGTTCGTCAGCTTCATCAAAAAATGTCTGATAAAAATCGCTAATATCCATGCTCACGCTATCACCTCGGATTGGCTGGTGGCGATGTGGGAACGCTTACCGGCGGGAGTTCCGCTGGCCGTTGTAAGACACTTACCGGCTCATTCTGGCTTTCAGCGTTTTCATGCAAAATGGCCTCTTCTGCCTGCTTATTGAGAACCAGCAGGCTAATACGGCGGTTGATAGCGTCTTCAGGACCGCGATCGCTCAGACGCATCGTGGCGGCCATACCTACCACACGTAATACTTTTCCATCATCCAGACCGCCGCTAACCAGCTCGCGACGCGATGCATTTGCGCGATCGGCAGACAATTCCCAGTTGCTGTACCCTTTCTCACCATTCGCGTAAGGGTAATCATCCGTGTGACCGGAAAGGCTGATCCGGTTAGGGATCCCGTTGAGCACTGGTGCAATCGCGCGCAGGATATCGCGCATGTACGGCTCAACTTCAGCACTACCGGTCTTAAACATTGGGCGATTCTGACTGTCGATAATCTGTATCCGCAGCCCTTCCTGAACTAAATCAATCTTTAAATGCGGACGCAGCGCTCGCAGTTTGGGATCGGATTCAATCAGTTGATCGAGATCGCCACGAAGTTTGCTCAAGCGGCTCTGTTCCATACGTTTTCTCAGGTCATCAATATTCGGCTGCTTGTTCACCTCACCCTGCTGCTGGGTGTAATCATCCCCGCCGCCTGGAATCGGGCTTTGGCTATTCGAAATACGATTTCCCCCGGTCACCGCGGTGGCCAGCGGTGTACGGAAATATTCGGCAATCTGGATCAATTCTTTAGGGCTGGATATAGAAATGAGCCACATCACCAGAAAGAAGGCCATCATCGCGGTCATAAAATCGGCGTAGGCGATTTTCCACGAGCCATGCGCCCCACCACCGTGATTCTTATGTTTGCGTCGCTTTACAACGATAATGGGATGGGCCTGATTTTTCATGCGTCCTCGGTCGTCTGTTGCGCAGTTGGATTTCTCACCGCACGAACATGTTCTTCCAGTTCGATAAACGAAGGACGTTCGCTGGAGTACAGAGTCTTACGACCGAATTCAACGGCAATCGGCGGCGCGTAGCCATTCAGATTGGAGAGCAGCGTTATCTTCACGCACTGCATCATTTTGGTTGTTTCAGCGCTTTTCTGGCGCAGAACGCTGGCAAGCGGAGAAATAAATCCATAGGCCAGCAAAATACCGAGGAATGTTCCCACCATCGCATGCGCAATCAACGCCCCCAGCTCTGCTGCCGGGCGATCGGCAGAAGCCAGTGCATGCACAACACCCATAACGGCCGCGACGATCCCGAATGCCGGCAGTGAGTCGCCGACCATCGCCAGACTATTCGCCGGAACTTCGGCCTCACTCTCATGAGTCTCAATTTCTTCGTCCATCAGCGCTTCAATTTCAAACGTATTCATATTGCCGCTGATAATCAGGCGTAGATAATCGACAATAAAATCAAGCATTACGGCATCGGCAAGAATGCGCGGATAGCTAGCGAAGATTTCACTTTCTTTTGGGTTTTCGATGTCGCGCTCAAGCGAGAACATGCCCTGTTGACGTGACTTGGCCATCAGGCGATACAGGAGCGCCAGCAGATCCATATACATCGCTTTGGTGTATTTCGAACGACGGAAAAGCAACGGGATCGCTTTCATCGTCCCTTTGATGGCTTTCCCATTATTGCCGACGATGAATGCCCCAATACCCGCGCCACCGATAATCACCAGCTCAGCCGGTTGATAGAGTGCCCCAAGGTGTCCGCCGGTCATCATGTAACCGCCGAAAACTGTACCAATAACAACCAGGTAACCTAATAAGATAAGCACGACATCATCCTTTCGCAATTGACTATGACAGGATGCGCAGTCGGGCAATTAACGTAAGGTCAGGACAAAAAAAAGCAGCGGTAATCGCTTACCGCTGCTGGAGTGTTCATCCACACCGTATCAGTTAAACAGCCTGTTCGATCTGTTCATCCAGCAGTTGTGGAATAATATCGGCAGCATTCTGGGAAAGTTTACGTCTTTTTACGGCCCTTGATGGCGGCTGGCATAAACTACAGGCAAAGCTGCCTGCGGGTTGGTGTGCATGGGTGATAAAATTCCCACCGCAGCAATTGCATTGGGACAACTCCAGCAATCCGCTGTCGACAAATCGCACCAGCGTCCACGCGCGAGTTAACGCCAGCAATGGCCCTTCTTCAGGCTGCGGACACTGCTCAAGATATAACCGATACGCCTTAATTACGGCATCCACGCCGCTACAGAGACCCGTTTTGAGCAGGAATTGCCATGCATTGCAAAACATCGACGCATGAATATTTTGTTCCCACGTCATAAACCAGTCGGTGGAAAACGGGAGCATCCCTTTTGGCGGAGGACTACCGCGTAATTCTTTGTACAGCTTGATTAATCGACCACGGCTTAATTGCGTTTCGCTTTCCAGCATTTGCAAACGGGCGCCCAATGTGATTAATTCCATTGCCAACTGGATATCACGCGCTTCCTGAACAATGCTTTTTTCGCTCATCATCAAGCCCTTTTCTTACGTGCTGCATCATCGATGTCGCTTAACAGGCGTGTTGAAAGCATGATACCAGTATGAATTTGCTGAAGATCGTCAACGCGGGAGTCTTGCGTCAGGCGAGTAACAGTCTGGTGATCGTCGAAACGGAAATGACATACCAGTTGGTTTGTTTCGGCCAGTTTGACCATTTGAGGAAGTGTTAATGTTGCCAACGTGTCCGCCATTTCCTCGCTGATACCAAGGCGAAACATCGCAGATGCTTTGTCCTGAACGATCAAACGCTGTGCAAGCAATAAATATGACAAATTGATGTCATAAATGTGTTTCAGCAACTCGGATGTATGCATTATTTGCATCCATAATAACCAACATTGTTTTCATGCGGTAAAACCGCACCCCGTGATGTCGCCGGGAAGGCCCGGTAAAAAAAAGCAAAAGGTCAAATACATAGCAACGTAACGACACTTACGCGTCGTCTAAACATTCCCTTTTAAGAAGGCAGCGTCCCTTACAAGCTCACATCAATTCTTACAAATGTCTAAGATTTTTCCTAATTCGACGCAACTCTACCCGCCGTCAGTTACACATACAACGGAGCTATGCTGCGAATTTAAAGAATATGTGATCAAGATCACATAAACCAGCCAAACACTTAACATAAATCCATCAGCGTGGCTTTTACTTTGTTTATTTCTTGACCTTCCATTATCCATTTCGATTCCTGATGTACGAATATTCTTGCAATAAAAGCGAATAGTATTATGTTCACGACCGTTAATATCACGCCATGAAATAGCGAGCTGGATCACATATTTAACTCAAAAAACTTTTTTAATTAAATACTTTATAAACAATGACTTAAATATTTAGAGCGATTAATTAATACCGCGATGTGACGACCTTGCAAATGTTAATGTATGTTTATTTTTTATTAACACATTGTTTTCATTAGCCGTGGGTTTTACTTAAGTTACCTGAACATATCTGCAACCAATATGAATCGATTATTCTATTTATAAGAATAATTAATGAATAATCATGATGACATTCACACTATGAAGGAAGGAAACGTTGCAGTATGGAGTAAGCTGAGTAAAGCTGAAAAGCCCTCTCATAATTCTTGAAAAAAAGGAGCGAGTTATGAGCTATTCGCACATTCTTGTTGCTGTTGCCGCCACCCCTGAAAGTCAGCAGTTGTTAGACAAGGCGGTTTCTATCGCTCGCCCTGTCAACGCCCGAATTAGCCTGATTACACTGGTCTCAGACCCCGAACTTTATAACCAGTTTGCTGCCCCCATGCTGGAAGACCTGCGTGAAGTCATGCAGGAAGAAACTCAGGATTTTATCGACAAACTTAGCAAAGAAGCAGAATACCCCATTGAGCATACCTTTATTACCTATGGGGCTCTGAATGAACATATCCTGGATGTATGCCGCAAATACGCCATTGATCTGGTCATTTACGGCAACCATAACCACAGTTTTTTTTCACGCGCTTCCTGTTCCGCGAAAAGCGTCATTCATACCAGCCAGGTGGACGTTCTTCTGGTTCCGCTAGCCGGAGATTAATACACAGCGCCAGGACTTCATGCGAGTTTAGAACAGGATGAAATATTGTCTGGCAGTTGGCATTGACTCCGACGCGGCGTGACTGCTTTAAGATCACTAATGAACGTCGCCTGCCAGTTGTCGATATCGTTTTTAACGATAGTCTCAAGCATTTCAGCGTGGCGCGAAATGCGTTCGGTAAGTGGCATCGTCAGCGCCTGGTTTAATGCGCTTGCCACTTCATCCCGGTCATAAGGATTAACAATAAGCGCAGAGGTTAGCTCATTCGCCGCCCCGGCAAATTGCGATAAAACCAGCACGCCAGGGTTAGCAGGATCCTGTGCGGCCACAAACTCTTTCGCCACCAGGTTCATACCATCGCGCAACGGGGTCACCAATCCTACGTCAGAGTAGCGGAAGATCTTCATCAGCAATTTACGATCAAAATACTGGTTCAGATAGTAAAGCGGCGTCCAGCCCAGTTGCCCATATTTGCCGTTGATTCGCCCTGCTTCTGTTTCCAGTTGGTGGCGAATATCCTGATAGGCCTGCACCTCTTCACGCGAGGTCGGCGCTATCTGCGTATAGCGAATTTTACCGTGGTGCTGCGGATAATGTTCCAGTAAGGCCTCGTAGGCCTGAAAGCGCTCCGGCAAGCCTTTGGAGTAATCCAGACGCTCCACGGAGAAAATATTCTGCACATTTTTAAGCTCCGCTTTTAGCTGCGCCAGTTTTGGCGGCAGCGGTCCGGACGCCTGTCGTGCAATCTCATCAGGTTCGATACCGATGGGATAGACCTGAGTGCGAAACGCTTTTCCCCATGCCAGATGCTGCTTATCTTTATGCGTGGACACCCGAGTCTGGGCTGCGAGACAGTCCAGAAAAGCCTGGCGATCGTTTTCAGTCTGGAAACCAAGCAAATCAAAATCACACATTTGCTCAAGTAGCGCCAGATGTGGAGGGAGCGCATTAAAAATTTCCGGCGTCGGAAAAGGAATATGCAGGAAAAAACCGATGCGGTTATTCACACCGCGCTTACGTAACTCGCAGGCAAACGGCAATAGATGGTAATCATGAATCCAGATGATGTCGTCATCGCCAAGCAGCGGCAGAAGTTTATCTACCAGTAAGGCATTAACCCGTTGGTAGCCTTCCCAGGCAGAGCGCTGAAACTGAACTAAATCCAGTCGATAGTGAAATGCGGGCCATAAAACCGCATTTGAAAACTGGCAGTAATACTCTTCGTAATCTTGCTCACTCAAATTAAACGAGGCCCAGGTGATATTGCCACGCGTGACTTTTTTTAACGGTTTATCCTCATTACCTGTATCACCACTCCAGCCAAACCACAGACCACCAGCAGCTTTTAACGCACCCAGTACACCGACCGCGAGCCCACCCGCGCTCCCTTTGTCATCTGGTGAGGCGATACGATTAGATACTACGACTAAACGACTCATAGCCACCTCTTCTGTTATTCGTTGCTTTCGATTCTTGCTGCGAAGAGTTAATTTGCTCCAACCAGCGCCAGACATCCCTGACGCCATCCAGACGCCATGTCGCCTGCGTCGGCCCGATCCCCACCTTCACGGAAATACCGCCAGCGCGGTTAACCACAGCAAATCCTGTTTCATCTGTCAGATCATCACCGAAAAACACAGGGATCCGGCCAGCAAAAGGCGCTTCCTGCATAAATGCAGCTATCGCGTCGCCTTTATTGCTGCCCTTAGGCTTTATTTCCACGACACATTTTCCGTGCTGCAGAGCAAGCTGCGGCCATCTGCGCGTGATGCGTTCAGCCAGGGTAATCAGCGCAGCTTCGTGTTCGGGTGCCTGGCGATAGTGCAACGCGAAAGCCATGCCTTTGGTTTCCAGCGTTGTCCCCGGTAACGTCACTAACGCTGCGTGTAATAAAGCCCCAGCTTCACGCTCGATACCTTCAGGCAGGTGTACTATGTGCGTTTGACCATTGATGTCACGGCGTTCTGCCCCATGCACTCCGGCAAGCGGAAAACGAAACGGAGTAGTGAGTGCGTCAAGCTCAACCATTGAGCGCCCTGAAATCAATGCCAGCGCATCCGCATTATGCGTCGCTAACTGTTGTAAACATTGCAGGATTGCCTTAGGGACAACGACCTGGTCGGGAAAGGGTTTAATCTCAGCAAGTGTCCCATCGAGATCAAAAAAGTAAGCACAGTTTACAGATTGTTCAGGGGGTAAGATCAGTGATGCTGTCACCCGGTTATCCTCCTCATCATGGTCAGAACGCCACGCGGATCGCGGCGTATAGATGATGTATGACGGATATAAGTATAGACAGTGTGACCATGCTCGCCATTTGGAAAAACAATCGCCAGCCGGGTAGCGGCTGGCGATGGGCAGAAGCTAGACTAAAAAGTTAGGGTTTAAATCATCAAACGGTACGCTTCGCTTTTTGCTTGTAACGGTCGAAGATCACCGCCGCCAGCAGGATGAGGCCACGTACCACATACTGCGCGAACGGAGAGATATTCAGCAGATTCATCGCATTCTCAACCGTACCCAGGATCAACACCCCGGCCACCACATATGAGATTTTTCCGATGCCACCTTTAAGCGAAACGCCCCCTAACACGCAGGCTGAAATCACGATCAACTCATAACCGATTGAGGTCATTGGTTGGCCGCTGGTCATACGCGATGCGAGGATAATCCCGGCAATGGCGGATACCAGACCGGAAAGAATAAAGATAATAATCTTGGTACGAACAACCGGAACCCCTGCCAGGCGCGCCGCCTCTTCATTGCCCCCAATGGCCAGCGTATTACGACCAAACGTGGTTTTGTTCAGCAGTAAACCAAAGACAATGAAACAAACGACAGTGATCCAGATAGGCGCAGGCAGACCAAACCAGTTAGCATAACCGAGTGTAAAGAAACGCTCGTCTTCAATCCCGACTGCCTTACCGTCGGAGATAATATAAGCCAGACCACGTACAATCTGCATCGTCGCAAGAGTAGTGATCAGGGCGTTAATTTTTAACCGCGCAATCACGAACCCATTCACCAGGCCACACAGAATACCGAGCAGAAGTCCGGCAGCCACGCCAATCCACAAACTTTCAGTCATGTTAATGACTACGGCAGTGGTAACACCAGCACAAGCAATCACAGATGCGACAGACAGGTCGAAATCACCGGATGCCAGACAAAACAGCATCCCACACGCGACCATACCCGACATCGATACTGCCAGCCCCAGTCCCTTCATATTGATGAAGGTGGCAAAGTTTGGCACAAACAGGGAACAAACGAGGAACAGCACGGCGAACACCACCAGCATACCGTATTGATCCCAAATGCGGCCCAGATTTAGCGCCGACTTCGCTGCGCCAGAACCCGATGTAGAAACGGAAGACATCATACTCTCCTTATTCAGGCTACAGCCTGGCTGACTTTAGGCATAGCAAGGCTCAACGCCTGGCGCTCATCCGCCTGTTCATGAAGTAACTCACCGGCAATTTCGCCTTCTCTCATCACCACAATACGATCGGCGACACCGAGCACTTCTGGCAGGTCACTGGAAGCAAACAATACGGCCACACCGCGCGCTGCGAGGGCATAAATCACGTTGTAAATTTCATGCTTGGCGCCTACATCAATGCCGCGTGTAGGCTCATCCAACAAAATCACCTTCATCTCTTCCGATAACCAACGACCGAGGATAGCCTTCTGTTGATTACCGCCGGAGAGATTCATGATCAGTTGCTCTGCACCCGGTGTTTTGATGTTGAGTGAACGAATATGGTGATCGGCATTGGTCTCTTCCCAGCCGTTGTTGATCACGCATCCCCCCAGAACATGCTTACGTCGTGCACTAATGTTGATGTTGTTGCGCACTGAATGGACCGGAATGATCCCTTCGGCTTTGCGATCCTCCGGGCACAGCATCATCCCTGCTTCAATGGCATGGCTTGGTTTACGGATATCGATAGGCTGTTCATCAATAAATACCTGGCCCGCCGTGATACGCGTACCACCGAACAGTCCTTTCATTAATTCGCTACGTCCGGCCCCCACCAGGCCAAACAGCCCGACAATTTCACCGCTTCGCACGGATAAACTGATTGGTGTACGCACGCCCGGGGCTTTTACCTCATGCAACCGCAGACGCTCTGCGCCATACGGTCTGGATTTCCAGCCATAGATATCCCCGAGGTCGCGCCCGACCATCGCCTGCACCAGCGCGTCGTGATCGACCTGCTGCATATCCGTGAACGTTTTGACGTAATGACCATCCTTAAACACAGTGATGGCATCGCTGAGAGCAAAAATCTCCTCCATACGGTGCGAAACGTACAGAATGATGCGTCCTTCGTTGCGCAGCTCACGGATGACACGAAACAGATTCTCAATCTCACGTGCTGACAGGGAACTGGTCGGTTCATCAAACGCAATAATTTTGGCGTTTCGCGCCAGCGCTTTTGCAATCTCCACCATCTGCCACTGACCAATGGAGAGGTATTTCAATGGGGTATCGGGATCGATATCCATGCCCAGATGCTTCAGCTGGATTGCTGCTTCATAGTTCAGCAGCGAGCGGTTCACAATCCCGCCTTTGTGCGGTAACTGCCCTAAATAAATATTCTCGGCAACGGTCATTTCCGGGACGAGATGCAGTTCCTGATAAATAATGGCGACGCCGGCGCTGAGCGCGGCAGTGGTATCCGCGAAGGAAACTTCTTGTCCGCGGATCGTCAATGATCCCGTCGTTGGCGCATAGTTACCGCTGAGAATTTTTAAGAGTGTTGATTTCCCGGCGCCATTTTCGCCCATCAGCGCATGCACCTGTCCGGCATAGCAGTCGAAACTGATATCCGTCAGCGCCTTAACGCCGGGGAACGTTTTGCCAATGCCGCGAAATGAGAGATACGGGGTAGACTGTTGCATAACGTCTCCGTGAGTCAGATCTTTATGCCGGAGGGGGCTTTGCCTCATCCGGCCTTCTGAGGACGCAATTCGTAGGCCGGATAAGACGCGTTGACGTCACATCCGGCATTTGTGTTACTTACCGCCTAAGCCTTTCTTCGCCAGCTCTTCTTTGAAGTTATCGCGGGTAATCAGCACCACATCCGTCACTTCAGTGAATGCCGGTGGCTCTGCACCTTTCGTTACCCAGTTGTAGAGCATTTCACTGGACTTGTAGCCGTGAACGTCCGGGCTTGGCAGCAGTGAACCGTAGAACCCGGTCGCTTCGCCTTTAGACAGTTCGCTAACCGCGTCAACGCCGTTAATCCCGATACCAATCACGTTTGGCGCTTTGAAGCCCTGCCCTTCGGTTGCACGTACGCCGCCCAGCACGGTGTTGTCGTTCATGCCGACAATCAGCCAGTGTTTGACTTCAGGATGCTGAACCAGCATGGAGTTAGCGGCGTCGAATGCGCCGGGGATGTCATTCGATTTTGTTGGGACCTGGTAAATCTGTTTTTCCGGGAAGCCTGCGGCTTTAAGCGCTTCCATTGAACCAGAAGTACGACGACGTGCGGTATCCAGTTCGTTGGCGGTAATGGCCATTACGGCGGTGGATTTCACATCCCAACCGCGTTTTTGCATCTCCTTGTACAGCTCCTGGCCCTGGCGCTCACCAATTTTGGTTGCCGCCATCATCACCAGCGGTACGGTATCCATCGGCTTACCTTTGGCGTTGGCAAACTGGTCATCGACGGCAATGACTTTCATATCGTAGCCACGCGCCTTAGCCATAATGGCTGGCCCCAGTTTTGGGTCTGGCGTACAAATAACAAACCCTTTTGCTCCACTTGCAGCCAGGCTGTCGATGGCGTTAAGGGTTTTCTCACCATCCGGGACGGCAATTTTAATCACCTCAAAACCAAGGTCTTTACCGGCTTTATCGGCAAATTTCCATTCAGTCTGGAACCACGGTTCTTCCGGCTGTTTGACCAGGAAACCGAGCTTCATGGATTCAGCGATAGCGGATTGTGACATAATGGCCGCCAGACCGATGGCAGCAAGCGCTTTAGTGAATTTGTGCATGGTTAACTCCAGCTTTAACGTTCTTTTATGTAGGGTAAAATCAGACGATTTTTTGTAATTCGGACGTAAAACAAGGCATTACCTTTTATTGATAAGATCAATGCCAGTGCTGAGAGTATTTGTAGCGGGAAATTGATTCTCCATAAGAGAGCGGCATCACACCACAGAATTACAGTAATTGCGTACATAAATTCAGCGGGAAATGACATAAAAAAACGCGGTTTTGTCGACGGGAAAAAAGAGGAATAGCAGATTAGTCCATAACATCAGCCAACGAATCCTTGTTCCCGAATACCGGAGTATTCGGGAAAATGCTTACCATCGGTAATAAATGTGATCAGCGTGATCGCGAACCGGAATATCATCTCCCAATAGACGCGCCGCAAGCGTCAATGCAAAATCGAAAATATGCCCTAACCCTTTACCGCTAATCAGGTTGCCATCTTCCACAATCGGCGCATCGATATATTCCCCATCCGTTACGTTTTGCCACAGATCCCCCGAACACACGTAGCGACGCCCCTTCAGCAGGCCGTTGCCACCCAGCACGCGCGCAGCCGCGGAACACACCGGGCAAATGAGTTTTCCTGCCTCGTCATGGCGAGCGATAAACTGGATGACAGCCTTACTGGCGGCAAGATTAACGCTGCCCTGCGGCCCGCCCGGTAACACAACGGCATCGTAAAGATCCGTCTGACGCGCAGCCAGCGTGCTGTCCGTCACCATCGGCACGTCATGATAGCTCACCACCGCACGGGACTCGGCGCAGGCCAGTGTTTCAACTTCGATCTGCAGGCGGCGCAGAATATCAATGGTAACAATGGCTTCCGCCTCTTCAAAACCAGGTGCCAGTAGCACGGCAACCTTTTTCATACACACTCCTCGATTTTTCCAAATACACCAAACCATAAATGCCGAATCATTCAGGCGCTTAACTTTATTAATTTCCACAAAACTGATCTGGCGCAAAAAATTAGCCAGCAGATAACGTTCACTGACACGTCCCGATAATGAAATTTCTCCATCCCAAGGCCGGATAATCATCCGGTGAGAGACAATACCTGATTGTGAAATTCCATTTCGTGATATGAAACATCATTTCAATATTAATACTTGGATTTAATCCCATAAATATCAATCTCTTATATTCACACCACTTATATACACAAGCAGAAAAATCACTAATATTGCTATGACAATATGTAAAAAATCATAAATACGCAGATTTAAGGATTTTCTTAAGTCGGAACAGGAGTTATGCTGAATCTCGATCGGGAGCGAATATAATTCGTGATCACTAAAGGACCGGCGGAACGGATTTATTCTGCTAACAGTTTTAATTGTACGTAGAGGTGATGTGTAGCGGCAGCCCGTTGCACTGACGTAAGTAACGTACATCCCCCTTTCTGGAAATAAGGATATTGATATGGCTGCAGTTGGAATTGTTCATAAACTCAACACACAAATGAACCTCGAGTTCTACGCATCGAATCTTTACCTGCATCTCAGTGAATGGTGTTACGAACACAGCCTGACTGGCACCGCAACCTTTCTACGCACTCAGGCACAAGGTAACGTGACTCAAATGATGCGTATGTTCAATTTTATGAAAAGTGCCGGGGCTAACCCCATCGTCAAGGCTATTGATGTTCCGGGTGATGAACTAACTTCTCTTGAAGAACTGTTTCAGAAAACGCTGGATGAATACCAACAGCGTTACAGCAAGCTATCACGCTTGACCAATGAAGCAGAAGCCTTGAATGATGCAACAACCATTGATTTTCTTCACGATCTGGAAAAAGAGCAGCAGCAGGATGGCGTGCTGTTACAAACGATTCTTGATGAAGTCCGCAGCGCTAAACGTGCGGGACTGTGCATGGCGCAAACCGATAAGCATCTGCTGAACGTCGTGAATTATCAACATCACTAATCTTCAATTTTCATCGTGTTAATGCCGGATAACGATGCGACGCACCTTATCCGGCTGGTGCTTAATTTTCTCTACGCTCACGCCTCTCATTCTGCGAGGCGCAAAAAAACCTTTCTAAAACCTGAAACAACGGTTTATTTTAGTGAGATTCATTCTGCGGCGTGAATTTCAACTCGATCAAGGCAACTGCTTTTTGTATTGCGCGCATAGTAACCGGATCGGCGCCCGCAGGATGGCTGGAGAAATCGATGCTTTTCAGTTGGCTGGACATTTTCTCCCGCACTTCTACTGGGGCAATAACATCAAGAACATCCATAATCTGCTTGATAACCAGCTGACAGGCAACAACGTCCGAGAGCAGTTCCTGATCGGCATTCAGTGTTTGGGACATAGTGAGCTCCTTATAGAAAGGTCGTCATAGTACCTATTCAACGAACGAAACGATAGCCGCGCATGCATTACGAATGCGCTGGAAAATAAAAATAGATCCAGTCAGTTTCTTTTGAGATGGCAAGCACAACATGAGTGAACATATAGCGGTTGAGAACAAACGCGGTCTATCCCCGGCTGCATTACTTGTTGCCGGGGCTTTCTTTATGGAGTTTATTGACGGCACGGTGATTGCCACCGCACTGCCCGACATGGCGAAGAGTTTTGCCGTGCAAGCGGTAGACCTGAACATAGGTATCAGCGCCTATCTGATCACCCTCGCGGTGCTGATTCCCGCCAGCGGCTGGATTGCGGATCGCTTCGGCGCCCGAAAGGTGTTTACCCTGGCGCTGGCGATATTTACTCTCGCCTCGGTTTTATGCGGTTTGTCCGAAAGCCTTGAGAGCTTTGTCGCCATGCGAATCTTACAGGGTGTAGGTGGCGCGCTAATGGTTCCGGTTGGCCGACTTGCGGTATTGCGTACCACGCCTAAACATCAGTTGATCACCGCTATTGCGACCCTGACCTGGCCCGCGTTAGTCGCCCCCATCATTGGCCCTCCCCTTGGCGGATTCATTACCAGCTATGCCAACTGGCGTTGGATCTTCTTCATCAATGTACCGCTCGGGATACTGGCGATTGCGCTGGCGCTACGTTTTATCCCGGATATTCATGACGACGAGCGCCGCCCATTTGATATAACGGGATTTATCGCAACCTCTGTAGCGATGGTAAGCCTGGTGTATGCCATGGAGTTACTGGGAACCCAACAGCCTCAGGGCTGGCTGACCGCCGGACTTTTGGCGCTAGGAACAGTGACATTTCTGTTTGCCCTGCATCATTTTCGTCGCGCCGCATGGCCAATGATTCGCCTTGATGCCATGAACGTCCCTACTTTTCGCGTCACCATGTATGGCGGATCGCTGTTTCGTGCCTCTATCAGCGCCGTGCCGTTTCTGCTGCCGTTAATGTTTCAGGTAGGTTTTGGCATGAACGCTTTCCACGCGGGTTCGCTGGTGCTGGCGGTATTTGTGGGCAATCTGACGATTAAACCGGCCACCACACCGTTGATACGTTGGCTGGGCTTTAAGAAACTGCTGTTGATTAACGGTGCGCTTAACGTTCTGGCGCTGCTGGCCTGTGCATTAATTACGCCGCAGACCCCCGTGTGGGTTATTTTGCTGGTGTTGTATCTGGGCGGTGTGTTCCGCTCAATTCAGTTTACCGGCGTGAGCACGCTTGCCTTCGCGGACGTCCCCGCGGCACAAATGAGCTACGCTAATACGCTGTTCAGTACAGCGACACAATTAGCGGTAGGATTGGGCATTTCTTTAGCCGCTATTGGGATCCGCATTGGCGATGTGGTCAGTGAAAGGCTGGCATTGGGCAATATTCCAGGGATCAGTTTCCGGCTGGCCTTTGTCGCTATTGCCATTATTTGCCTGGTAGGTATGGTGGATACGCTGCGGCTCACCCGTGATGCAGGAAGTGCAGTATCGAACAAGAACAGGTAGCCCGGAGGGTGAACGCTGCCGGGCCAACAGGATTTAGCCAATTACCTCGCGTACAAACGCTTCGATTGCTTTGTCCTGGCAGTTTTCAAAGAAGCACTGCTGGAAGCGCGGGCCTGATACAGCGGTTTTCACCAGTTCAGGATCGATAGCGCGCAGCGTGTCCAGATAATTTTCTTTTACCACAGCCGCTTTCACCTGATTCAGAATACCGGCGTTACGTACCTGCGGCTCTTTACGCTCCGGTGGGTAGCCTTCCCCGTTACGCCCGGTGAACGCTTTTTCAAACATATAGCGCACATTCAGCTCAGCACCCCAGCCAAAACCTTTGGCGAATGCCAGAGAAAGTGCGTTGCCGTTGTTGATCTGAGAGAACAAGAACGCATCTGCAGGATCGAGGCAATAACCACACACCACACCCGGATGGATATTCAGTGACATCATTGCCCCCTGGCCCGTGCCGCAACCGGTGACCACGAAATCAACCGCTTTGGAATTAAGCAGGATGCTGGCCATAATTCCTAAATGGATATAGGTCAGATGATGATCATTTTCATCGCTCATCCCAACGTTATAGACCGGAAAACCTTTTTCATCCGCAACGGCTTTAAGCTCGTTATGGATGATGGCGTTTTTGCTTGCCTGGCTGTTTTCCATCATCAATGCAATTTTCATTCTGTACTCTCCTGAATGCACTGCGGTAGCCCGCTGAAAGTCATAACATTCAGCCACATTACTATTTTTCAATCACACTTTCAAATTTAATGAAATTTAGTTTTAAAAAACAAAGTTGCGCTCACATTCTTGTCTGAAAAGTTCAGAATTGCCTCAAACGAATGACCTCGTTGTGATTAATCACAGGTGATCTTCGGGCTATTCAAGCCATTGATGAGGGCCTCTGTATGCCATGATAGTGTATCTTCGAACTTTCAGAGCGATCTCATGAAGACCTTTATCCTAGCGCTTTTGCCGCTCGTGCTGACAGGATGCACAATTACAAAACAGGCGCAGGTCAGCGAAGCCAGCGCCATCACTGGTGTGGTTCGCCTGACTTATAATCAGGCCATGTTACAAACAGCACGTACCGATGACTACGTTACCCAAGGGACAGCCACCAAAGAGTGTCAGCGCCTGGGCTATGCCAGCGCTGAAGCGTTTGGTCAGCCGGTGTCAACCTGCAGCGTATATGCAGGCTCTCTGTGCTTAAATACCAAAATTACACTCGCCTGGCAGTGTCATGGTGTCGCGGTATCGCAATCCCCCTCATTCAATTATTAATATTTCCGACCAGCACATTTTTGCTGGTCTTTAACCACTTTATTATTTATATCCCCCGCTTAATATCGTTAATGCGTTTTATTCCCATTCGCATTTTTAATAAATAAATTTATTATTTTACCTTTTGCAAATAATTAAATAACAAATTATAGTGACGCCACGTCAATATATAATAATGTTTGTGGAGCAGAACCATGCTGAAAACAGAAATGATCGACCAACTGAATGAGCAAATGAATCTTGAATTATATTCATCTCTGCTCTACCAACAGATGAGCGCGTGGTGCAGCTATCACAGCTTCGAAGGTGCCGCCGCGTTTTTGCGCCGTCACGCTCAGGAAGAGATGACGCACATGCAGCGTCTGTTCGATTACCTGACCGATACCGGCAGCTTGCCGCGTATTAATACCGTTTCTTCCCCTTTTGCTGAATATGCGTCTCTGGATGAACTGTTCCGTGTCACTTACGAACACGAGCAGCTGATCACCCAGAAAATTAATGAGCTGGCACACGCGGCAATGACCCACCAGGATTATCCAACCTTTAATTTCCTGCAATGGTATGTTGCCGAGCAGCATGAAGAAGAGAAATTATTTAAATCTGTTATTGATAAGCTGTCGCTGGCAGGGAAAAGCGGCGAAGGTCTTTATTTCATCGATAAAGAACTGGCTACGCTTGATACGCAGAATTAATATTTTGGGGTAATGAAGGCAACCCGCCATCATTACCCATTAAAATCAGTGACGGCAGATCTTGCTTTCGTGCGTAGAGAAGCCGTCTTCTTTTGCAATAAACTTTCCCTTCGCCGCTAAAAACGCTACCAGCTCGCCTGCCGTCATATCTGCCGCAGAACAAGTGTGGAAACGTGCCTGCTCGCCGAAACGTGCCGTAATTGCCGCTTCAAGGCTGGCATTTGAATACTGCTCGCCAGATTCAATCATCATGTTGAGCACTTCGTGACCGTGAATAGATTCCATACTACCTCCTCAATAAAGACCGTAGCCTAATGTGAACCGCACGGCGCTGCTTTGCGCTAACGCAGGTTTATCCGCAGATAAATGTCATTTGTTATACATCTTAATGGTCAAAAATATCGTAAACATTAATGTACAACCATTGTAACGACGATTTGACGAGCATAGCGTTTTGCCTTAACCTGCGCCGCAGATATAACCGTTGATTATCTCTGGGACAGAGGAAAGCGTGAAAAACAGAACCCTGGGTAGTATTTTTATCGTGGCGGGAACCACGATTGGTGCCGGTATGTTGGCAATGCCGTTGGCTGCGGCAGGCGTGGGGTTTAGCGTCACGTTGGTATTGTTAGCCAGTCTTTGGGCGTTGATGTGCTACACCGCGCTGCTGCTGCTTGAAGTATATCAACATGTCCCGGCAGACACCGGGCTGGGTACGCTGGCAAAACGGTATCTTGGTCGTTACGGACAATGGGTAACGGGCTTTAGCATGATGTTTTTAATGTATGCCCTGACGGCGGCGTACATCAGTGGTGCAGGTGAACTGCTGGCCTCCAGCATCAGCGACTGGACCGGAGCAAATATATCTCCGACAACAGGCGTACTGCTGTTCACCTTTGTTGCCGGTGGCGTGGTTTGTGTTGGGACCTCGCTGGTCGATCTGTTCAACCGTCTGCTATTCAGCGCCAAGATAATCTTCCTGGTGGCGATGCTGGCTCTGTTAATGCCGCATATCCATAAAGTGAACCTGCTTACGCTGCCGCTGCAACAGGGGCTGGCGCTCTCCGCAATCCCGGTCATCTTCACCTCGTTCGGTTTTCACGGCAGTGTCCCCAGTATCGTCAGCTATATGAACGGTAACATCCGTAAACTGCGTTGGGTGTTTATTACGGGTAGCGCTATTCCACTGGTCGCCTATATCTTCTGGCAACTGGCGACGCTTGGCAGCATTAACTCGACAACGTTCATGGGGCTTTTAGCCAACCACGCAGGCTTAAACGGCTTATTGCAGGCATTGCGTGAAGTCGTGGCTTCGCCGCACGTCGAACTGGCGGTACATCTGTTTGCCGACCTCGCGCTGGCAACCTCTTTCCTCGGCGTTGCATTGGGATTATTTGACTACCTGGCCGACCTCTTCCAGCGCCGCAATACCGTAGCGGGAAGAATGCAAACCGGCGTGGTGACCTTCCTGCCGCCGCTGGCATTCGCGCTGTTCTATCCGCGTGGTTTTGTCATGGCATTAGGGTATGCGGGCGTTGCCCTGGCGGTGCTGGCGCTGCTCATTCCCTCGATGCTGGCCTGGCAGAGCAGAAAACATAATCCGCAGGCCAACTACCGCGTAGCCGGCGGTGCTCCGGCGCTGGCACTGGTATTTTTGTGCGGCATTGTGGTGATAGCAGTACAGTTTTCTATTGCAGCAGGATTACTACCAGAAGTGGGTTAAAACAAAGGGGCTTTCGCCCCTTTCTGTTAATGCAAACAGCACTGCTTATATTTCTTGCCGCTGCCACAGGGGCAAGGGTCATTGCGCCCTACTTTGGCATCCACTTTCACCGGTACTTTGACCGGCGTTTCCTGAGGATGCGCCATCCAGTAAGCATGCAGGTCCAGCGCAGCCAGGCGGATGGCATCGACGCTCTCTTCAAACGCTTCAGGTGTCAATTTCTCAACCACCGCAAAGTTATCTTCCGTACCGTGCAGCGCAATAGCCTCAAGTGCTGGTTTTAACGTGTCCGGTAACGCGGACCAGTCTGACAGTGCAACGCCGCGCATATAACCAAAGCACCACTCTTCAACGATGGTCAGTTCATGCTCGTCAATTTCACGCAAACCAAACAACGGCTCAAACTGCTCAGGATATTCATCCAGACGATCGGCCGTATCCGCCATATGTTGAAACGCCAGGTTCATGAAACGCGTCATTTCTTTTTCGGAGGACCAGCGAGGGACATACTGCGCGCCCCCCCAAATAGCGACCAGCCACTGCTCTGGTTCAATTTCATACGGTGAACTCAGCACCGCCGTCAGCAAACCATCCAGTTCTGACACATCCAGAATAGCCTTGTCTGTATTGTACTTAGTCAGTACATCATCCAGCCATTCCAGTTCGCTCTCGTTTAATGGTCCCGTTTTCATAACGCTTTTCCTTAGTCAAAAAATCTTGCCTGTGATCATCCTACATGGCTGGAGGGATAACAGATACAAATGGGCATATGCGGCATACAGTTGCCGCCTGTTCAGGTTAACAGGAAACGAGGGGAATTCCGGAAGTTAACGCACAAAAGAGAACACGAAGCCGCCGGGCATCATACCGGGAAAACACAATAAAACCACCCGCAGGTGATTTACTGTTGTTCAATGCGGTTGAGCGTTGCGGTATAGCCCGTTTTCGCTACCGCGTTAAGTAAAGTATCGGTTGGGAAACCTTCTGGCACAATCGCTTCTGCTTGTCGGGTTTTTAGGGAGGACTTTGCTTTAATCACGCCGTCGGTTTCACGTAGCGCCTGATTGACCGAAATAACGCATAGCGAGCAGGTCATATTTTGTATATCCAGCACCACTTTTTGATTGGTCGCCTGAGCCCACAGCGGCAGCAACAAGCATGCAACTAATGTGAAGATTTTCATTCAAATACCTCATAAAACCAGGCAACAAGCGTTGGGTAAAATAACACTGGCAAAATCAATGCCAGTGCGCACCAGTAGAGAACGCGCGCTTGCTTCAGAGTTAGCCACCCGGAGCACCACAGCCGCCTGGAGAAATAGAGCCGCCAGAAAACATGCAGTAATAAGCCCAATGACACCAGCATCAAGGGAATTCGCAAAAACTCAAACTGGGTGAAAACAGCAAAGCTCGCCGCCGAAATACCAAACAGCAGGTAGAGCAGCGGTCCAACGCAGCATAAGCCCGCGGTGACGGCAGCTACCGCAGCCGTCAACAGGGTGAGTCCCGCCCCTTTAGCGTTGTTCTGTGGCGACATAGCTGTAGGAGAACGCTTTAGGATCGTAGAAATTGATCGGATCGCCATCGACTTCAGCGTAAGGATAGCCAAAGTTGTTCATGGCTCCCTGCTCCGTTGCCGGATACAGCTCGAAATCACGCCCGTAGTTGAATCCAACCCAGTTCATTTCCCAGTTGCCAAACAGGTAAGTGTTTACCGCCTGGACATCGGCGTCCTGATGCGATTTTTTCTCTGCAAGACGCATTTTGGTCACATCAGCAGGATCGCAAGGTAACCAACCGTAACCGGCCAGATAGAACTCGGCACGACAATGTTGTCCACCGCTCACATCAGCAACGCCTGCGCTGTCTGCTTTGCCAAATGCACTTTTCGAGTAACGATCGAGCTTATTGGCTTTGCCCAGACGGATACCAAACAGTTCACGCGCCGGAATGCCGCTGGCACGCGCCAGAGCCACAAAAACGGAGCTCATGTCGGTGCATTTTCCTTTGAGCTTACCGCTTTTTAAGATCTCCGCTACATCCCCCGTGCCGCAGCCGATAACGTCGTTATCGCGCTCCATATGGCTACTCACCCACTCGTAAATCAGGCGTGCTTTTTTCAGCGGATCCTGCTCATTACCGGTGATTTTACGTGCGGTTTCCAGAACCAGCCCATCAACTGGGGTATGTGCCGTCGACAAAAGGTACGGTTTTACATCCAGCGGGTAAATAATCTGCTCCGGCGCTTGCCAGGTTTTCAACGCGTCCTGCTTCAGCGGTTCCCAGTCGGCGGTTTCAATGTCGATATCAACGTTAATCAACAGTTCGCCCTGCGAGTCAGGCCAGGTGGCAAACAGCGTTTTCGCGCCATAAGTATTATTAGTGGTGACATACGCTTGCTTATAGTTTCCGCTAAAGGCAAGCGCCGTCATTTGTTGAAACGCGGTATCTACAGGAAGCGGGATCCACAGTTTTACTACACCGCTCGAGCCCTTAGGAGGGTTAAGTTTATAGGTCTGGGATAACACAAAGCGCCGACGCGCGACTGGTGCAACGGATGGCTCAGCGGCGCGAACCGTCTGACTAATAACCGCAGGACCGACTAAACCGGCGGCCGAAAGGAGAACGCTATTTTTGAGAAATTGTCGACGTTGCATTGCTGTCTGTCCATGTTGTAAGAGTTGAACTACGGCTAAGCAGGTAAAAACCGTATACGATCATCACAGCAGACAGACGCTGACATAAAAAGGTGAGCCGATGGAGGTTATTCATCAATAACAGACCTGTTAACTGTGAATGAAATAAGATACTACAAGGTCGCTATTAAGCCATTTGCAGGCAAAAAAGTACAGCAGTGAGCGGATATCAATCTGCCAGCCCCCTTCTTATGAAACAAACTCAGCGTAAATCCTGTCTATATTTAACTGCAGCCATAGCGGAAACAACCCTACCCCTAAATCCCGTTTCTTATCTTTGGAGGACATAAAAATGGCAATGAGAATACTGTCTATCGATGGTGGCGGGATCAGAGGCATCCTTCCGGGTATGCTACTTGTGGCACTGGAGAAGAAATTGCAGGATATATCACAAAATCCTGCCGCCAGAATTGCGGATTACTTCGATCTCGTTGCCGGTACCAGTACCGGGGCCATTCTGTGTTCTGCTTACGTTTGCCCTGATGCGAAAGGAAAGCCCAAGTTCTCCGCTCAGGAAGCCGTCAATTTCTACCTTCAGGATGGGGATGAAATTTTTGATGTCGGCATCTGGAAAACAATCAGTTCACTGGGTGGTGCTAGCGATGAAAAATATTCTGCAAAGGAGCTGGAGAGGGTATTAAAAACAGCATTTGGTGAAACAAAAATCAGTGAATTATTAAGACCAACCTGCTTTGTTTCTTATGACGTGAGCAGTCGTCTTCCTGTCATTTTCAAACAACACTCCGCCCTCGCCAAGAATCGGGACTTCCTGGTCAGGGATGCTTTACGGGGTACCTCAGCAGCTCCCACCTATTTCGAGGCAGCGCGTATTTATTCACTACCCCCGGTACCCGAAAAATTTGTCCTGGTTGATGGCGGTGTGGTGGCTAACGACCCGGCGCTCTGCGCCTATTCCGAAGCGATTAAATTCAGTAATGTCGCTGGCATTAAGGATATGATTATTGTCTCACTGGGCACCGGCAAGAAATTGCAGGGGTATTCTTATTCCGAAGTTAAGGACTGGGGCCCCTTTGGCTGGGCAAAACCGGCTATTGATATCGCGCTAGAGGGGGGGCCACAGATGACCGCATATTATCTGCAACAAATTGCCTCAACGGTAAAAAACTCTAAATACTACAGAATTCAGCCTGAACTATACGGCGCCGATCCAACGCTGGATAACGCATCGCGTGAAAACTTAGAACTTCTGCGCAAGGCAGGCCTACAAAATGCCGCCGTGTATGATAAGAAATTGACTGAGATCGCTAAGTTATTAATCAGTAGTGGAGGCAATTTTAAATATCAGGACGCTAATTAATCCTCAACGCTGACTGAACTCAAAATATATGTACATTCGTTGCCAGTTTGCGGGCTAATCCTCTGGCCCCTTCGCGCATGACCGTATCGTGATTCCAGCGAAAAACGGGTGCCGCCAGCGGGGCCAGGTAATTCATCCAACGAATCGTGGTGCGAACATTCCAGTCATATCTGACGATGGTCTCAGCGCCACTGGCAGAAAAATACCACACACCTCGCCCTTCTACCGCCCCACTGGCTTGTCCCTCAAGCAGCGAGCAAGGCAGAATATTTAACACGTTGATGTCAAAGGTTAAGCGATAGGGAAGCGCTCCTTTCCAGGTATAACGATGCAGCGCCCCAATGCCCTGTACATCACCTTTTTTAATCTCAACAATGCGTTCCAGACTTTCCCACCATTCAGGCCACTGATCGGGATGAGAAAAAACATCCCATACCTCCTGAATAGAAGCCTCAACCCGCCAGACGGTGGAAAACTGATAGTCAGCCATAATACAGCCTCCTTCAGGGTGAGAAGAAATTAGCGGGAAAACGGATGTTAATGACCATAGCATCCAGAAGCACGGTTTCTAATCGCTGCCCATCTGGCGCATAGCTGATCACTTTGGCAGGGAGTCCGTGATAATTATCCAGCCAGACGTCATAGCGGTGAACACCATCAACCACCATTGTTCCAGGCCCAACCACATATACGTGCGTCGTCGCCCGTCCTGCAAGGTTTTCCTTAGCAACAGTGGTCATTGTCCCTTCGCGTTGCAGATGACGAATATTGCCCAACAACACGCCGATATCAGAGCGATCCACCCGATGACCACGCTCATCCTGGATCAATGAATTAGTAGGCGACAGGTGCAAAATGGGCAAAGAACCCACACCAAATGGCCATAACGTCACTTTACCGCTGACAGGATTAAAGATAAGCACCGCTCCTGAATGCGGTTGGGTAAAATCCATCCGCACATACCCAGGCTTTTGAAAGCTATAGCGAATAATTTTGCTTTCATCGGATGGCGACGAAGAGCGCATCATGACCTGATAAGACGTCAGGTTATTAAATGACTGTTGAGAAAATGCGATGGGATCCATAGACCTGGCATTCTGCGAAAAGATATTCCCTTTTTCCACCGAATATGCTGCACAACTAAAGGTGAGCAATGCTGCGAACATGACTATCGGAGAAGATGAAATGTTCATAGCTGCTCCCTGAACCAGCGCGATTGGCAAACAGGAGTTATCACCTGCCGACTGTTTTTATTATAGTTCTTAACTGCGCGGCACTACTCTTCCGGCCCCTCAGACTCAGTATGGGCAGCAGGTTTAAATTATTGGTTTTCTTTTTAGTTGAGATGACAACATAAAGCTATACTTTAATAGCCATACTTTTAATAGGTATTAATCATGAAACTGCCATCGGTATTTTCATGCACCGTTCTTATATTACTGCTGCTGTCGTCATCTTCTGCCACATCCAGCGCGTTACAAAACCAGGCCGTCAGAGAGCAAGAGTTAAGCGCGGCACTTCGAGCCGGTAATGGCGTGATCATCATTGGCGGGACGGATGATTTCGTTTTCACGTTCAGGGCACGAAACCGAATCCACAGACACCTGGCGATACAGGATGACTTTGGCGATCCCATCCTGATGAATGGTTTCCAGGACCACAACTATAATCCCGCCCGCGATGGTTTTATCAACAACCCTGCCCGAGGGGGCTTTATGTTTAACGCGCCTATTCGGCGATAGATTGATGAGCAATAGTGAGTTCTATGCTTGTAAAAAACAAGCACAAAAAAACCACCCGTAGGTGGTTTCACGACACTGCTTATTGCTTTGATTATTCTGTTCTTTCCCATGGTACCCGGAGTGGGACTTGAACCCACACAGCGCGAACGCCGAGGGATTTTAAATCCCTTGTGTCTACCGATTCCACCATCCGGGCTCGGGAAGAAATTGGAGGCGCGTTCCGGAGTCGAACCGGACTAGACGGATTTGCAATCCGCTACATAACCGCTTTGCTAACGCGCCGAAATCTTCTGGCTTTACAGCCGACATCCGCGATTGCCGATGTCTCTAATTTGGAGCGGGAAACGAGACTCGAACTCGCGACCCCGACCTTGGCAAGGTCGTGCTCTACCAACTGAGCTATTCCCGCATCACCAAGTAACTTTGTTAATCACTTGATTTTGTTATCGTCTGGCAATCAGTGCTGCCGTTCGATGCGTTGCATTCTACTTACCTGACGCAATGAGTCAACGATATTTTTCACCACTAACGATCGTTTGCTGAAATTTGCGTCGAAACGATCACTGATCAAGCAAATCTCCACGTGCAGCGCTCAAATACTGGAACATTGACCACAAAGTCAGTATCGCGGCGACGAAGAAAAGTGCGATCCCAGCATACTCAACCCAGATATTTGGACGCCACAGCAGCCAGGCCAGTGCAGCCATTTGCGAAGTGGTTTTCACTTTACCAATCCAGGATACGGCTACGCTGCTGCGTTTACCCAGTTCGGCCATCCATTCACGTAGTGCAGAGATGATGATTTCACGCGCAATCATTGTTGCGGCAGGGAGCGTCACCCACCAGCTGTGGTAATGCTCTGTCACCAGTACCATCGCAATAGCTACCAGCACTTTATCAGCGACCGGATCGAGGAAGGCGCCAAAACGCGTGCTTTGGTTCCAGCGGCGAGCCAGAAAACCGTCAAACCAGTCTGTGACCGCTGCGATACAGAAGATCAGCGCACAAACAAAAGGAGCCCAGGTGAATGGCAGGTAAAAAGCCAATACAAAGAATGGGATCAGGATGACGCGAAACAGCGTGAGCAACGTAGGGATATTAAATTGCATATGACGGATAACTATCTGTTGTCAGTGAAATTACCCCTATGTTGCTACAGAGGGCCTAATGTTTCAACGAGTAGAAGATCTTTTCTGCCAGAGCTTGCGAAATACCCGGCACTTTTGCAATTTCTTCGATACTTGCATTACGAAGACCTTGCAAACCTCCCATATATTTCAACAACATCTGGCGACGCTTTGGCCCGACACCTTCGATGGTCTCAAGCGTGCTGGTACTTTTCACTTTCGCCCGCTTTTTACGATGCCCGCTAATCGCATGATCGTGAGATTCATCGCGGATATGCTGGATAACGTGCAATGCAGGCGAATCCGGCGGCAGACTAAAGCCCTCACCTTCCGGCTCAAAGAACAGTGTTTCCAGACCGGCTTTACGATCGGCCCCTTTTGCCACCCCCAGCAAAAGTGGGTGCTGTTTGTCCCAGGGAACGTCCAGTTCAGCAAAAACGGCTTTCGCCTGCCCTAACTGACCTTTACCGCCGTCGATCAATATGACGTCCGGGATCTTACTTTCTTCAATCGCCTTACCATAACGCCGACGTAAGACCTGATTCATCGCCGCATAATCATCACCCGGCGTAATGCCGGTAATATTGTAACGCCGATATTCTGCACGCAGCGGGCCATTGGCATCAAAAACCACGCAGGAGGCTACCGTCTGTTCCCCCATCGTATGGCTAATGTCGAAGCACTCCATACGCTTCACCGCAGGTAACTTCAATACGGAGGCCAGCGCCGTTAGACGTTGCGTAATCGTCGACTGCTGAGAAAGTTTCGTGGTGAGCGCCACTGCCGCGTTGGTCCGCGCCAGCTTCAGATAACGCGCGCGATCCCCTCGCGGTTTCGTCTGCACGTTAATCTTCCGTCCGGCCAGTTCAGACAGAGAGTCTGCCAGCAGGGTTTTATCGCTAAGATTGAAATCGAGCAGGATCTCCCCGGGTAAGGTACGCATCTGGCTCCCCTGCAGATAAAACTGCCCGACAAAGGTTTCGACGACCTCGCCGAGTTCCGTACCACCGGGTACTTTAGGGAAATAGCTGCGGCTGCCCAGCACTTTACCCTGGCGAATAAACAGAACGTGCACACAGGCCATGCCGGCGTCAAACGCCACGCCAATGACGTCCAGATCGTCTCCGGTGTTAGAGACAAACTGTTTTTCGGTCACGCGGCGTACGGCCTGGATTTGGTCACGAATTCGCGCAGCCTCTTCAAATTCGAGATTTTGGCTGGCCTTTTCCATGCGGGTGATCAGCTGTGTTAATACCTGATCGTCTTTTCCGGACAGGAACAGACGAACATACTCGACTTGCTGAGCATACTCTTCCTCGCTCACCAGACCCGCGACACACGGGCCGAGACAGCGGCCAATCTGATATTGCAGACAAGGTCGAGAACGGTTGCGATAAACGCTGTTTTCGCACTGGCGGATAGGGAATATTTTCTGCAACAGCGCCAGCGTTTCACGCACCGCATAACCGTTAGGGAACGGTCCAAAGTACTCGCCTTTGGCATGCTTTGCCCCACGATGCATCGCCAGACGCGGGTGGGTATCGCCGCTAAGGAATATAAAGGGGTAGGATTTATCATCACGCAGCAATACGTTATAACGCGGCTGATATAGCTTGATGTAGTTGTGCTCAAGCAATAACGCTTCGGTTTCAGTGTGCGTTACCGTGACATCAATCTGCTGGATTTGCGCGACCAGCGCTTCGGTCTTGCGTGACGCAAGATTACTACGGAAGTAGCTGGAAAGCCTTTTTTTCAGGTCTTTCGCTTTCCCGACATAGATAACCGTTCCGGCGGTATCATACATACGATAGACGCCGGGCTGACTGGTCACGGTTTTCAGGAACGCTTTGGCATCAAACTGATCTGTCACTGGCTTGCTAATGTCTCCGCATTACACAGGCCATGGCGAATTGCCAGGTGAGTCAGCTCTACATCGCCATGAATGTTTAATTTACTGAACATTCGATAGCGATAGCTGTTCACCGTTTTAGGACTAAGATTCAGTTGCTCTGAGATCTCATTAACCTTCTGACCTTTGGTGATCATCAGCATAATCTGCAACTCGCGTTCAGACAAACTGGCAAACGGGGTTTCCGTTTTCTCAGGCTCAATCTGGCTGAGCGCCATTTGCTGAGCGATATCGGAGGCAATATACCGTTGCCCGGAAAAAACCGAACGAATCGCACTCACTACTTCCTGGGGGGCGGCGCCTTTGCTGAGATACCCTGCGGCCCCTGCCTGCATAACTTTTGCAGGTAATGGGTTTTCGGTGTGTACCGTCAGCATGATCACTTTAATGTCTGCCGTGGAACGCGCAATTTTGCGGGTTGCTTCCAGACCGCCAATACCGGGCATATTCATATCCATCAGCACAACGTCAACGGAATTTGAGCGGCACCATTTTACCGCATCTTCACCGCAGCACGCTTCGCCGACAACTTTTATGCCTTTTATATCTTCCAGAATGCGTCGTATCCCTGCGCGCACCAGTTCGTGGTCATCAACAAGAAAAACGTTGATCAAAGGAATATCTCCAGAATAGGGATAACGCTACCGATAGTTAATCGGTCCTATGTTAACGGGTTTTATCTCAACTTTGAAATGTAAAAAACGCCCGACTTTCGATTTTGCTCTCGTTTTTGGAAATTAGATTGTACGACGAGTGGAAACTTTCAGTCCTGACAGCCTTCTGCCAAGGTTATATCTGCATAGCTGTTTCATAATGGTGACAAAAAGATCATATTCCTTCGCTGAATGCAAACCAGGCAGTCAAAGTTGTAACAATAATTAACGAGGAAAATACTCGAAATAAACAACATGTGGAGAAAATATATGCACTGCAACATGTTGTTTATTTTAATGTCCACAACATTGGTCCGCGCAAAAAACAACCACAGATATTTTTAGCCTCGCTTATGGTATACTCCGCCGCCTTAAGATTTGACATCGCACTTTTTCATTGAAACATAACGAGGAAAATAAATGAGTACGCCTGACTTTTCCACTGCTGAGAATAACCAGGAACTGGCCAATGAAGTCACCTGCCTGAAAGCCATGTTAACGCTGATGCTGCAGGCAATGGGTCAAGCCGATGCAGGCCGCGTGATTCTTAAAATGGAAAAACAGCTCGCGCTGATTGAAGATCAATCACAGGCTGCGGTATTTTCCAACACGGTTAAGCAAATTAAACAAGCTTACCGCCAGTAATAAGAAACCGGCTGATAGCAATGCTCTCAGCCGGTTTTGCGTCTGACACTCAGAACGATAATTTACTCAGATAAGCCCGGTTGCCGCGGCATAACAGGCTATCTGCGTTTTGTTTGGCGCGTTGAATTTCTTTTGCATATTCTTCTGGTGGAAGTTCACGGTATTTTCAGAAATCGACAGAATGATGGCTATCTCTGAAGAGGTCTTCCCTTCTGCCGTCCATTTCAATATTTCCTTTTCCCGCTTGCTAAAACGCATCTCTGGCGCCATAACCATGTCATCTTCCAGTCGCGTCAGTACAGACAGACTTTCCCGTACCAAAAGCTGCATCCTGAGCTCCACTTCATCGCTCGCAAGGCGACTGTTACGGATACTTGCACGCGATACAGATAAAAAACCCAACGCCCGGTTAGGCAACATTAAGCATTGCGTCATCCCTTTGCGTAAACCGTGATTGCGCGCGGCGTCCCACAAAGGTTGCGCATCGCGAAACAGAGTATCGTTCCAGGGTAAATGCCCCTGACTGAAGTTTTCAGGTTTCAGCACCGGATCAATGGCAAAATAATTTTCGGACTGATAATGCGCCACCCATGCTTTGGGATAGGTCGTATGAAGTGACGTTTTAGGTCGGGTAAAAGGTACCGGATGACGAACACAGAGCGCGTAAAAATCAAACTCTAAGTGCTGCGTCTGTTGTTGCAATTCCGTATAGACATCCTCTGCCGTCGCCATTTCCTGAAAGCGTAACAGCATGCTCCGTCGCCAGGTGAAGAAATCAAGATCCTGCATACTAAGTGGTAATGCCCCTGAGATTGATAATCATCCAAACATATGAAACAAGCTAACACATAAATGTATTTTATATATGCAAATTATCGGACAAATGAACAATTACTTGAGTATTACTCAACAGCGGAAGTAAGTAACAGAATCAAATGTTAATAATAAAGCAATAATTATAAATAGTTATGCGAAGAGCACTCGCCAGAAACAATCCCGGCGAGTGCCATATACACTATTTATTGCATCAAAAACTTTTCAAGAAACTGACGGGTACGTGGCTGCTGCGGGTGCGTGAATAAGGACTTTGCTGGTCCCTGCTCGACTATCCGTCCTTGATCCATAAATATCGCTCTATCGGCGACATCGCGAGCAAAGCTCATTTCATGCGTCACAATTACCATGGTGCGTTTTTCCTGCGCCAGTTGGCGGATGGTATTAAGTACCTCGCCAACCAATTCAGGATCAAGCGCGGAGGTCGGTTCATCAAAAAGAATAACCTCAGGTCGCATCGCCAGCGCTCGGGCAATCGCTACGCGCTGCTGCTGTCCACCCGATAAACGCCGTGGATAGCTGGTTTCTTTACCTGCCATCCCGACTTTCGCCAGCAATTCACGCGCACGAGCTGTCGCTTCAGCTTTTGGTTCACCTTTGACTATCACCGGCCCTTCAATAATGTTTTCCAGCACTGTCCGATGGGGAAACAAATTAAAGTTCTG
This sequence comes from Citrobacter sp. KTE30, assembly GCF_000398825.1. Taxonomy (NCBI): domain Bacteria; kingdom Pseudomonadati; phylum Pseudomonadota; class Gammaproteobacteria; order Enterobacterales; family Enterobacteriaceae; genus Citrobacter; species Citrobacter sp. KTE30. Next base: position 2,691,499 of record NZ_KB976055.1, read on the forward strand.
GAACACAAAACCGACGTGCTGGCGTAACTGACGAATCAGCCCTTTCTGCTGGGTCAACGAACGCGCGGTATCAATGGTAATCTCACCTACTTTAATGGTGCCCGCCTCCGGTAGCTCCAGCAAATTAATGCTACGCAGCAGCGTGGTTTTGCCCGATCCGCTCGGCCCGATAATCGCTACTACTTCACCAGGTTTGACGTCAAGATCGATCCCATGCAGCACCGTTTGCCCATGAAATTTTTTGACCAGGTTTCTGACTTCGATAGCACTCATTTCGGCTCTCTCTCCTGGCGGTTCAGTTGTTCTTCAAAATAGTTTTGCAGCGCAGAAAGCACCGTCGCCATCACCCAGTAAATCAACGAGGCCGCCAGATACATCGTAAAGACTTCTAACGTACGCGAGGTAATCAGCTGCGCCTGACGGAACAGTTCCGGTACCTGAATAGTGGCGGCCAAAGAGGTATCTTTCACCAGACTGATAAAGCTGTTGCTCAGCGGCGGCAACGCAACGCGCGCAGCCTGTGGCAGGATTGCCCGGCGCATGGTCTGCCAGCGCGTCATACCAATACTGGCACCCGCCTCCCACTGTCCTTTGTCGATGGAAGAGATTGCCGCACGCAGGGTTTCCGCAGCGTAGGCGGCTGTATTAAGCGACAAGCCAATCATCGCCGCCGGGATGGGATCAAGCTCAATTCCAAACTGCGGCAGACCGTAATAAATCATAAACAGCTGGGCAATCAACGGCGTTCCGCGAAAGATAGAGATATAAAAACGCGCCAGCCAGCGCACAGGCAGCAGCGGCGACAGACGCATCAACGCCAGGATAAACCCCAGCACGAGGCCAAAAAACATCCCGCCGATACTCAGTTGCAGCGTAAAAACCGCGCCTTTGAGCAGATACGGCAGGGAATCAATTACCAGTTGGATACTTTCATGCATTAGCGTTTTTCGACCTGGTTGTTACACGTGAGGATGGTAGGCAAACAGTGCAGGCGCCCCACCGGTATGGATAAAGAGGATTGGCCCTTCATCTTTGAAGCGCTTCTGGCTGATGCCGTCAATCAAACCCGCCATCGCCTTACCGGTATACACCGGATCCAACAAAATGCCTTCGAGGCGCGCCAGCAGTTTTACCGCCTCCATGCCCTCTTCGTTTGGCGTACCGTAGCCCGGCGCATAATAATCATCCCATAACAGGATATCCGCTGAGGCCGTCAGCTCCAGTTCACGGGCAATATCCTGCTGCAACGTGACAACTTTTGGTTTTTGATCGGCGACGCTGCGCGAAACGGTCACGCCGATAAGCTCGACGTCTGGCATCAGTTGCTCCAGCCCCACCGCCAGCCCGGCATGCGTTCCCGCACTGCCCGACGCGACCACCACGGAAGAGAGCGAAACGGCCCCTTCACACTGCTGGGCAATTTCCAGCGCGCTTTCCACATAACCCATCGCCCCCAGAGCATTAGAGCCCCCAACAGGGATCACATACGGGCGGAACCCTTGCGCTTCAATGCGCGTCGCCAGCTCCTGCAACTGCGCATTCGGATCGGTTAGCGCGTCACACATTTCGATCTGCGTATTAAACAGATCCAACAGCAGACGGTTGCCATTGGTGAGATAGTTTTCCGCCGTGGTGCCAATCGGATTTTCCAACAGCGCCACGCAGTGCAGGCCAAGCTTAGCCGCTACCGCCGCCGTCTGGCGAACATGGTTAGACTGGATGGCACCCGCGGTTATCAGCGTATCAGCGCCTTCACGCAGTGCGTCTGCGGCCAGGAACTCCAGCTTACGCAGCTTATTGCCGCCCATGGCCATCGGCGTGACGTCATCGCGTTTGATGAAAATATCGCGCCCAAGGTAGTCGGAGAAACGTGGAAGATATTCGAGCGGCGTTGGCGCGCCAATAAATTCCAGACGTGGAAAGCGCGTTAAGTTATGCAGCGGCATACAGCCTCCGGTATTCGTTGTTGTGATGTTCTTTTTATTATGCACGTTCAGGCGCAATGAAATAAAAAAAGGCGCTGTTAAAGGCGCCTTTTTTTCAGCGGATGACGATTATTTCGTCACATCCGCTCCAAACCATTTTTCAGACAGGGCTTTCAGCGTACCGTCTTTCTGCATTTCAGCAATGGCCGCATCAACCGCTTTCAGCAGATCTTCATTGCCTTTGCGCAGCGCCACGCCGGACTCCTGACGGGAGAACGCTTCACCGGTCACAGCCAGCGTATCCTTGGTTTTCTTGACCAGATCCAGCGCCGCCAGACGGTCAACCAGAATGGCGTCGATACGGCCTACACGCAGATCCTGGTATTTGGTCGGGTCATCATCATAGGTACGAATATCCACGCCCTGCACGTTCTGGCGCAGCCACTCTTCATAGTTGGTGCCCAGACCAACGCCGACTTTTTTACCTTTCAGATCGGCAGCGGTCTTAATAACGCCTTCATTGCCTTTTTTCACCAGCGCCTGAATACCAGAAACCGTATACGGGGTAGAGAAATCGTATTTTTTCTTACGTTCGTCAGAGATGGTCACCTGGTTGATGACCACATCAATGCGCTTGGAATCAAGAGAGGCCAGCATACCGTCCCACTTGGTCGGCTTCAGGTTAGCTTTCACCCCAAGGTGCTTGGCCAGTTCCTCAGCGAATTCCACTTCGAAACCGGTCAGCTTGCCGTCATCGCCCTGAAAACTAAACGGGGGATAGGTCCCTTCCAGGCCCACCAGCAGCGTGCCGCGCTCTTTAACTTTATTTAACAGACCTTCATCTGCATAAGTCTTTACGCTCATTCCGGCGACAAGTGCAACAGCCATTACACCCATCAGAGCCTGACGTCCCAGAAGTGCTAATTTCATAGTTACCCCGAATATTGTCATTAGTGACTATCATTTATGACTACAGTGTAAAACGTTTGCTGTGATCCACAAACACGACTCTGTTACACCTTATTCGTTTTTAATATATATCAGAACTGGCTGTCCAGGAGGATTTCTGCATATGCCCTATATGCGTATGGGCTTTAAACTGCTCATACTTACGTAAGGCGATGCGGTAATTGTTGGTGCTGGTTTCCGGCAGCCACGGGGCAAGGTTTTCGTCGAGGAACCCTTCCTGTAGCAGATCGTGAGAGATATTTTGTTCGGTCAGGTGATTCCCGAGGCGACGCAGACGGACAACGTATTCACGTACCGTACCGTGACTCATTTCGGTCTGCTCAAATAAAAACTGTTTAAAACCGATAATATCGAAAAAGTCGCTCTGCTCTTTGCAATGCAAATCACCGCAAAAACGACACAGTGCCACCCACTCTTTTTTCTCCTGCTCCCACTCGGCTTCATCCAACAAAGTGTCCAGGCGGGCGATAGCGATTTTATTCACAATTTGCCCGCGACGAACCAGCGTGATCCTGTCGAGCAACTTAAAGCAATGGGCGCAATGCGTCTGGCTGTGTTTGAAATCTTTGAGGTAGCGGCTTAGAGGCCGTCTTTTTGATTGCTGCACCGTCATGAGAACTCCTGGTAGTCAATTCGTAATGCGGCATTGTTCAGGGGTAATAATGTACCCCTATAGCTTACCCAGCTTGGTGCGTAGACGTTTGATGGCCTGACTGTGCAACTGGCTGACCCGTGATTCCCCGACTTCCAGTACTGCGCCAATCTCTTTCAGATTCAGCTCTTCCTGGTAGTACAGCGTTAACACCAGCTTTTCGCGCTCCGGCAACGCCTCGATCGCGTCCATCACGCGCTGGCGGAGGTTACCCTCAAGAAGCTGTTGTAACGGGTTTTCCTGCTGATGTTCTTCCGTCACCAGCTCAATACTATCGCCATGCTCTTCCCGCCACTCGTCATAAGAGAAGAGTTGGCTGTTATTGGTATCGAGCAACATCTGACGATACTCTTGTACAGGAATAGCCAGACGCGCCGCCACTTCGGTTTCCGTCGCGTTGCGTCCTAATTCCTGCTCCAGTTGTCCCATCGCCTGTGCCACTTCGCGAGCATTGCGCCGAACGCTACGCGGCACCCAATCCCGGCTACGTAGTTCGTCCAGCATTGCTCCACGAATACGCTGCACTGCGTAAGTAGTAAATGCCGTTCCTTGCAAAGCGTCATATCGGTCAACGGCATTCAATAACCCGATGCCGCCCGCTTGTAGCAGGTCATCCAGTTCTACGCTCGCCGGCAAACGCACCTGAAGGCGCAATGCTTCGTGACGCACCAACGGTACATAACGCTGCCACAGCGAGTGTTTATCCATTACACCTTCAGCGGTATACAGTGAATTCACGATAAACAGCCCTGCGTTAAATGAGTTATCGGCATGATTATCCGTTTCTGCAGGGGTTTTAATCGGGTGAATAGTGGGTGAAATGGGGGGTTATTTAGGGGTTACGGGTAAAGCCGAATGTAAAAAACCCCGCCGGAGCGGGGTTTGCGCGATAAGCGTAAATTAACGCAGCAGAGACAGAACGTTCTGCGTGGTCTTGTAAATAGACCCGTTTTAGTTCCATGCATTTTTTGAGATCCCGGCCAAATGATTGTGTTGCCGATATTCCTCCGGCGTCATATTGTTCAGTGATTCATGAGGGCGTTCACAGTTATATTCTGACACCCATCTTTCCGTGATTTCCCGCACTTCATTCAGCGTTCTGAACAGATAAAAATCGAGTATTTCTGTACGGTATGTTCGGTTAAAGCGCTCAATAAAAGCGTTCTGCGTCGGCTTACCCGGCTGGATAAACTCCAGTTTTACTGCATGTTTCTCTGCCCATTCAGCCAGTGCCAGTGAGATAAATTCCGGACCGTTATCCATACGTAGCATGACCGGATAGCCGCGATTTGCCGCAATCCTGTCGAGTACACGGACCACGCGCAGAGCTGGCAGATTCAGATCGATTTCAATCGACAACGCCTCACGGTTAAAGTCATCAACGACATTGAACGTGCGAAAACGACGGCCACAGACCAGGGCATCATGCATAAAATCGACAGACCAGCTCTGGTTCAGTGCTTCCGGCGTGGCCAGTGGCGAAGGATTACGCACCGGCAACCGCTGTTTGCCCTTTCGGCGAAAATTCAGCTTCAGCAGACAATAAATACGATGGATCCTTTTGTGATTCCACGGGTGTCCCTGCCGCCGCAACACCTGGAAAAGTTTTGGAAAACCGTATCGTGGGTATCGCTCTGCCACTGCCTGTAACGCGACAATAACGGGTTCGTCACGCGTGGGATCCGGGCGGTAATGGTAAACCGTTCTGCTCAGGTTCAGACTCCGGCAGGCCTGACGGATACTGAGTCCGAATGTCGTTACCAGATGAGTGACCAGCTCACGCTTAAAGGCTGGTTTTAAAGCTTTTTTTCGATAACGTCTTTCAGCGCCCGGTTCTCAAGGCTCAGGTCGGCAAACATCTGTTTGAGACGTCGGTTCTCGTCCTCAAGATCTTTGATCTTTTTAATATCAGAAGCCTCCATGCCGCCGTATCTGGACTTCCAGTTGTAGTAGGTGGCTTCAGAAATACCGGCCTCCCGGCAGACATCTTTAACAGTTCGTCCGGTTTCAACCGACTTAATCACAGCGATAATCTGATGCTCAGTAAAACGGGCTTTACGCATAGCGATCTCCTTCATTGGCAGATTGATTATGCCGGATGATCTCTAAATGTGAATGGCACGATTATGCGGGCTACTTACAGTCTGGTTAGCCTGTGCCAGAACAGAAGTACCCGCCTGTTGCAGGATCTGAGCACGAGACATGTTAGACACTTCGGTCGCGTAGTCGGAATCTTCGATACGGCTACGTGCAGAAGACAGGTTGTTGACGGTGTTACCCAGGTTGGTAATAGCTGAATCGAAACGGTTCTGGATTGCACCTAATGAGCTACGTTGGGAGTCAACAATCTTCAAAGCATTATCGATAGTAGCTAAGACATCAGGACTTGTGGAAATTTTAGTTCCTACAGACACAACACCCGTTTTAGAATCGACATTAGCGCGATTAAAAGAACCATCAGCATTTTTAACCACATATCCAAGATCGCCATTATCTTTTTTGTAAGAATGCAATTTTTGGTTAGTAGCAAGTCCGGATATATCAGCGGCAACCTTTTTATCTACTTCCTTGAACTCTGTAATTTTAGTCGTTTCATCAACATCAGTTGCTGTTGTTGCGGCCGTAGTTGAATTCCAGGTAACCTTGCCATCAGCATTTTTAGTAGCAGCATGATATACACCGTCTTCATCTTTTACTACATATCCACTACCGTCCTTCAGAGCATACAAACCGTTTGCCGCTTTTGGAGTAGTAGTTTCACTATCAATCTGGATTTCTGCTTTAACAGTCTTGGAGGACAGAACGATATCAGCACCAGCAGCAACATCTTTAGCACTTGTTGCATCAAATTTTGAATCAACAGAGAAGTTTGCTAAACCGAGAGTTCCTGTGTCTATTTTCTTCAAATCGATATCAATCTTCTCTCCATCGTTAGCGCCAACTTGGATGCTAAGTTTTGAGTCTGAGGTTAATACCTTAACACCGTTAAATTGAGTTTGACCTGAGACCCGGTCAATTTCAGCTAAACGTTGTTGAATTTCCTCTTGAATAGATTGAACATCAGAATCTGAGTTTGTTCCATTCTGAGACTGAACAGCCAATTCACGAACGCGCTGCAGATTGTTGTTGATTTCGTTCAGCGCACCTTCAGTGGTCTGCGCGATGGAGATACCATCGTTGGCGTTACGGGAAGCCTGAGTCAGGCCTTTGATGTTAGAAGTGAAACGGTTAGCGATCGCCTGACCAGCCGCATCATCTTTCGCGCTGTTGATACGCAGACCGGAAGACAGACGCTCGATAGCGGAGCTCAGGGAAGACTGAGATTTGTTCAGGTTGTTCTGGGTCAACAGCGACAGGCTGTTCGTATTGATGACTTGTGCCATGATCTTTTCCTTATCAATTACAACTTGATGTTATTGGGCTGTTGCCCACGGTTTCTCACCGTAACCCATGTATCGGCACCTTAAATTCGAACTTTAGAAATTTTTTACTTTCCGCCCTCTTTTTTCTTAGCCCCAGAATTACCCGCAATATGCCCCACTATTCTGCGCATTATTATTACAAAACTATCATTAAACTTTGCGCGCAGATTGCCGATAACCCGCTTAACAATTGTTTGCAATCACAAGGAATCGGGCATGGCTTCATTTACATCATTGGGCGTAGGCTCAGGCTTACCACTGGATACGTTGCTAAACAACCTGACTATCGCGGAAAAAAAACGTTTAAACCCAATCACTCAGCAACAAACCGACAATACCGCCCGCCTGACGGCCTACGGTACGCTTAAGAGTGCGCTGGAAAAATTCCAGACGGCCAATACTGCGTTAAATAAACCAGAACTGTTCAGAAGCAGTAATGTGACCAGCAGTACCGAAGATCTGAAAGTTACCACCGAAGCCGGCGCGGCACCGGGTATTTATACCATCAGCGTCACGCAGCTGGCCCAGGCACAGTCTCTGAGCACCTCATCGGTTACTTCCAGCAAAGAGGCCCTGGGTGATGGTTCTGGTACTCGTACTATTAAAATTGAACAGACGGGTCGGAAAGAGCCGCTGGAGATTAAACTCTCGCAAGATAAGACCACGCTGGATGATATCAGCAAGGCAATTAACGATACCGACAGCGGTATCTCCGCCAGTATCGTCAAGGTGAAAGACGGTGAGTTCAAACTGGTACTCACCGCAGCCGAAGGTCTGGACAGCAAGATGACCATCTCCGTTGACGGCGACAGTAAGCTGAACGATCTGCTGGCCTACGACAGTAAGACCGGTGCTGGGAAAATGACCGAGTTGGTTCAGGCCCAAAACTCCAAGCTCACGATGAACGGTATCGATATTGAACGTCAAAGCAACAAAGTCACCGATGCCCCGCAAGGTGTTACGCTTGAGCTGACCAAAAAAGTCACCGACGCCCGAGTGACCGTGACCAAAAGCAATGACAAAGCCACGGAAGCGATTAAAGGCTGGGTGGATGCCTATAACTCACTGATCGATACCTTTAATACGCTGACCAAATATAAAGCCGTTGATCAAGGTGCTGAAGGACAGGACAAAGACAACGGTGCCTTGGTGGGTGATAGCGTAGTACGTATGATCCAGACTGGTATCCGTGCGCAGTTTGCTAACTCTGGTAGCGAAGGCGCCTTTAAGACCCTGAATGAAATCGGCATTAAACAAGATGGCAAAACCGGCAAGATGACCATCGATGATACCAAACTGAAAAAAGCGCTGGACGAAAACACCGCTTCGGTACGTGAACTGCTGGCTGGCGATGGTAAAGAAACCGGTATTACTACCAAGATTGCAGTTGAAGTTAAAAGCTACCTGGCTGATGACGGTATTATTGACAGCGCGCAGGACAGCATTAATGCCACGTTGAAAAAGCTGACCAAACAGTACCTGTCTGTGAGCGCCAGCATTGATGACATGGTTGCGCGCTATACGGCGCAGTTTACCCAGCTTGATAGCATGATGAGCAAACTGAATAACACCAGTACCTATCTGGGCCAGCAATTTACAGCGATGAATAAATCCTGATAACACGAGGTAAGTATGTATACCGCGAGCGGTACCAAAGCCTATGCACAGGTCGGCATAGAGAGTGGCGTGATGAGCGCCAGTCCACACCAGCTGATCGAAATGTTGTTTGATGGCGCGAACAGCGCCCTGGTGCGCGCTCGCCTGTTTATGCAGCAGGGTGATATCGTCGCCAAAGGCGAGGCCTTAAGCAAAGCCATTAACATTATCGACAATGGTCTGAAAGCAGGCCTGGATCAGGAGAATGGCGGTGAAATCGCCACTAACCTGTCCTCGCTGTATGACTATATGATCCGCCGTTTACTGCAAGCCAACTTGCGTAATGATTGTCAGGCCATTGAAGAAGTCGAAGAATTACTCGGCAACATTGCAGATGCCTGGAAACAGATCTCACCGAAAGCATCTTCCCAGGAGTCTCGTTAATGACCTCAGCCGTGGAGTTTATCAACCGTTGGCAGCGCATCGCGTTGCTCAGTCACTCACTGCTGGAACTGGCGCAGCGCGGTGAATGGGACCTTTTACTGGAACAGGAAGTTACCTATCTGCAAAGTATTGAAGTGGTCATGGAAGAGCAAACTCCACCGGGAATTACGCGAAGTATTCAGGATTTAGTGGCCGGGTATATTAAACAGACGCTGGATAATGAACAATTACTCAAAACGTTGTTGCAGCAGCGCCTGGATGAACTCAGCAACCTCATCGGCCAGTCGACACGCCAAAAGACGCTGAATAACGCCTATGGACGTCTTTCCGGCATGCTGCTGGTACCCGACGCCCCCACTACGCCACAATAATTTCCCGTCTCGTCTGAATTATCTTCCATACTCCAGAGGTCGGCCAAACGACTTCTGGAGCACGGAAGATGAAAAATCCCACATTATTGCAGTACTTCCACTGGTATTACCCTGATGGCGGCCAACTCTGGCCCGAACTTGCCGAACGCGCAGGTGGACTCAATGATATCGGCATCAACATGGTATGGTTGCCCCCCGCCTATAAAGGCGCGTCCGGCGGCTATTCCGTTGGCTACGACTCCTACGATCTGTTTGATCTGGGCGAATTCGACCAAAAGGGAACCGTCGCCACCAAATACGGCGATAAAAACCAGCTGCTGGCGGCGATAGACGCGCTTAAGCACAATGATATTGCCGTACTGCTGGACGTGGTGGTTAACCACAAAATGGGCGCAGATGAGAAAGAAAAGATCCGCGTCCAACAGGTTAACGCCGAGGATCGCACGCAAATAGACGATGAGATTATCGAATGCGAAGGCTGGACGCGCTACACCTTCCCTGCCCGCGCAGGCCAGTACTCGCAATTCATATGGGACTTCAAATGCTTCAGCGGCATTGACCATATCGAGAATCCCACCGAAGACGGGATTTTTAAAATCGTTAACGATTACACCGGCGAAGGCTGGAACGACCAGGTTGATGATGAATTGGGTAATTTTGATTACCTGATGGGCGAGAACATCGACTTTCGTAATCACGCCGTCACCGAGGAAATCAAATACTGGGCGCGCTGGGTGATGGATCAAACCCATTGCGACGGCTTTCGCCTGGATGCCGTCAAGCACATTCCGGCCTGGTTTTATAAAGAGTGGATTGAGCACGTGCAGGAAGTCGCGCCAAAACCGCTGTTTATCGTCGCGGAATACTGGTCCCACGAAGTCGATAAGCTACAAACCTACATCAACCAGGTAGAGGGGAAAACCATGCTGTTCGACGCCCCCCTACAGATGAAGTTTCACGAAGCGTCCCGTCAGGGCCGCGATTATGACATGAGCCAGATTTTCACCGATACCCTGGTAGAAGCAGATCCGTTTCATGCCGTCACGCTGGTGGCCAATCACGACACCCAACCTTTACAGGCACTCGAAGCCCCCGTCGAGCCGTGGTTTAAGCCGCTGGCCTATGCGCTGATCTTGCTGCGTGAAAATGGCGTACCGTCGGTGTTTTACCCTGACCTCTACGGAGCGCATTACGAAGACACCGGCGGCGATGGCGAAACCTATCCTATCGACATGCCGATCATTGAACAGCTTGATGAACTGATCCTCGCGCGCCAGCGCTTCGCACACGGGGTACAGACGCTCTTTTTCGATCATCCTAACTGTATCGCTTTTAGCCGCAGCGGAACGGACGACGATCCCGGCTGTGTGGTGGTACTGTCAAACGGCGATGACGGGGAAAAGACCATCAATCTCGGCGCGAATTACGGCAATAAAACCTGGCGTGACTATCTGGGAAATCGCGAGGAAAGCGTGGTCACCGATGAAAACGGTGAAGCAACGTTTTTCTGTAACGGCGGGAGCGTCAGCGTGTGGGTGATTGAGGACGTGTTGTAAAGTTCAACCCCGGTGGCCAGAGGCTACCGGGGCGTACGGTTTATGGCAGCGGTGTGGCCAGCGGCGTTTTCTTTAACGCGTCAGCACATTCCTGCGTCGGGCGATCCACCCGTTGCAGCGTCATACCGTCATATTCCAGCGTATTGCCTTCGCGTTCGATCTCATACAGTTCGCGTTTCACCGTCACGTTGGTGAGATCGCCAGAGAGCATCGTCAGTTTCCCCGGCAGCGCGATCACCCGCTGCCACTGGCGACAATCCAGCGTATCGCCCTCTTTCGTTATCACCAGGCTGGCAATCGCTTCCGGGCTTACCAGACTGCGTTGCGGACCTTTTGACTGCCAGTATCCTTCCAGACCGGCTGGCGCTGGCGTTTTCACCACGTCGTTATAATTTTCTACTTCGGCGCATCCGGTAAGCGCCAGAAATACACCAACGATTGCTAATTTTTTCATCATTCATCCTGCATGCGAAGAAAATGGGATTGTGGCATTAAAGGCCTGATGTCGCCAGCCTTTCGGCAGCGTTGAGAAAGATTGATCCAGACGGTATTACCTCTTATTACTCATAGTCAAAAATTATGAACGGTGTAGTATCCACACTTCTTGTTACATACCTTCTGAGTTCAGAGGCGCAACGCATGTCATGGCAACACTTCAAACAGGCCTGGTTAATTAAATTTTGGGCCCCCGCCCCTGCGGTCATCGCAGCGGGTATTCTCTCCACTTATTATTTCGGCATTACGGGAACCTTCTGGGCCGTTACCGGTGAATTCACCCGTTGGGGTGGGCAAATCCTGCAACTGTTTGGCGTGCACGCCGAAGAGTGGGGATACTACAAGCTGATTCATCTCGAAGGCTCGCCCCTGACCCGCATTGACGGCATGATGATCCTCGGTATGTTCGGCGGCTGTTTTGCTGCCGCGCTGTGGGCTAACAACGTCAAGTTACGCATGCCGCGCAGTCGGGTGCGCATTATGCAGGCGATTGTTGGCGGGATGATCGCCGGATTCGGCGCCCGGCTCGCGATGGGCTGCAACCTGGCCGCATTCTTCACCGGCATTCCACAGTTCTCGCTACATGCCTGGTTTTTCGCGCTGGCAACGGCAATCGGCTCATGGTTTGGCGCACGCTTTACCCTGCTGCCGATGTTTCGTATTCCGGTCAAAATGCAGAAAGTCTCCGCCGCTTCGCCGTTGACGCAAAAGCCGGATCAGGCCCGTCGCCGTTTCCGCCTTGGCATGCTGGTGTTTATCGGCATGATCGGCTGGGCGCTGCTCACCGCGATGGATAAACCCAAGCTCGGTCTGGCGATGCTATTTGGCGTTGGGTTCGGTCTGCTGATTGAACGGGCGCAAATCTGCTTCACCTCCGCCTTCCGCGACCTGTGGATTTCCGGTCGCACCCATATGGCAAAAGCAATCATCTTCGGGATGGCGGTCAGCGCCATCGGTATCTTTAGCTACGTGCAACTGGGCGTCGAGCCTAAAATCATGTGGGCGGGTCCAAATGCGGTGATCGGCGGCTTGCTGTTCGGCTTTGGCATCGTTTTAGCGGGCGGATGCGAAACCGGCTGGATGTACCGCGCCGTTGAAGGCCAGGTGCATTACTGGTGGGTTGGTCTGGGCAACGTTATTGGCTCGACCATTCTGGCCTACTACTGGGATGATTTTGCTCCCGCGCTTGCCACCAACTGGGACAAAGTGAATCTGCTCAACACCTTCGGTCCACTCGGCGGTCTGCTGGTAACCTATCTGCTGTTGTTTGCCGCGCTGATGCTCATTATCGGCTGGGAAAAACGCTTCTTCCGTCGCGCAGGGCTAACGCCTGCCAAGGAGTCTGTATGAAAAATATCGTGCCTGATTATCGCCTCGATATGGTCGGAGAACCGTGTCCATACCCGGCTGTCGCCACGCTGGAAGCGATGCCGCAATTGAAGAAAGGTGAAATTCTGGAAGTGGTGAGCGATTGCCCGCAGTCAATCAACAATATTCCACTGGATGCGCGTAATCACGGCTATACGGTGCTGGATATTCAGCAGGATGGTCCAACGATCCGCTATTTGATTCAGAAGTAACTGGTTGCCGGATGGCCGCTGCGCTTATCCGGCAAACAATCTCTGCACGTTAAACCTACACCTGCATCGACATCACTTCCTGATACGCCGACACCAGTTTGTTACGTACCTGAATACCCATCTGCATTGATACCGACGCTTTTTGCATATCGGTCATCACATCATTCAGCGCAATACCCGGTTCACCGAGGGTAAATTTCTCAGCCTGCGTACGGGACGCGGTTTGCACATCGCTGATCCTGTCTAACGCCGCATGCAGTTGACCGGCAAAACTCACGGTCGGTTGTGGCTGCATATCCTGCATTTTTGCTGACATCGCCGTGGCTTGTAACTGGCTGATGACCCCTTCAATCCCCTGTATTGCCGACATTCTGATCCCCTGGATGATTTTTTACTTAGCTGAGATTACCAGTTAGTCAATAAGATAAAGGCGTTAAATAACGATAAAAAACCACGGTTTTTAACGCATAGAAAAATTCGAAACCGCAAATAATGAGACCGTCAATTTTTCGAGTTTGCTGACCCGGGAGTGAGTCTTGTTCCACTTTGCAAAAAACGCCGTCCACGATAAGCCACGAGGTGCGAGATGAGTGCGACAGCATCGACTGCAACCCAGCTTAAACCTCTCGAGTGGTTAAACCGCCTGCGCGCGAATCCCAGAATTCCTCTGATTGTGGCGGGAGCCGCTGCCGTCGCTATCATCGTGGCGATGGTCCTGTGGGCCAAAACACCTGACTACCGCACACTGTTCAGCAACCTATCCGATCAGGATGGTGGCGCGATTGTCACCCAACTGACGCAGATGAACGTTCCCTATCGTTTTACTGAGGGAAGCGGTGCTATAGAAGTTCCTGCCGATAAAGTTCACGAATTGCGGTTACGTCTGGCACAACAAGGTCTGCCGAAGGGCGGCGCCGTTGGCTTTGAGCTGCTGGATCAGGAAAAGTTTGGTATTAGCCAGTTTAGCGAGCAGGTCAACTACCAGCGTGCGCTGGAAGGTGAATTAGCCCGTACCATTGAAACGCTGGGACCGGTAAAACGCGCCCGCGTGCATCTGGCAATGCCAAAACCGTCGCTGTTTGTGCGTGAGCAAAAAGCACCTTCAGCCTCCGTGACCGTTAACCTTGAACCTGGCCGCGCACTGGATGAAGGTCAAATCAGTGCGGTCACGCATCTGGTTTCCAGCGCTGTTGCAGGCTTGCCGCCGGGCAACGTTACGCTGGTCGACCAGGCGGGTCATCTGTTAACTCAGTCGAACACCAGCAGCCGCGATCTTAACGATGCGCAGTTGAAATACGCGAGCGATGTCGAAGGGCGCGTTCAACGTCGTATCGAATCGATCCTGTCGCCGATTGTCGGCAACGGTAACGTACATGCGCAGGTCACCGCGCAACTGGATTTTGCTAATAAAGAGCAAACCGAAGAACAGTACCGTCCAAACGGTGATGATTCCCAGGCCGTGCTGCGTTCACGCCAGTTAAACGTCAGCGAGCAGATCGGGAGCGGAGCGCCAGGCGGCGTACCGGGCGCATTGTCTAATCAACCAGCACCGGCTAATACCGCGCCAATCGCCACCCCTCCGGCTAATCAGCAAAATGCGCAAACCACGCAAACGGCAAATAACAACAATAATGCTGGTCCACGCAGTACGCAGCGTAATGAAACCAGCAACTATGAAGTCGACCGTACCATTCGCCACACCAAAATGAACGTCGGCGATGTACAGCGTCTCTCGGTTGCAGTGGTGGTCAACTATAAAACGTTGCCGGACGGTAAACCTCTGCCGTTAACCGCCGATCAGATGAAACAGATTGAGGACCTGACCCGCGAAGCGATGGGCTTCTCCGACAAGCGTGGCGATACCCTGAACGTGGTGAATTCACCCTTCACGGCGACCGACGATTCCATTGGCGAACTGCCGTTCTGGAAACAGCAGGTCTTTATTGAACAGTTGATGACCGCTGGCCGTTGGTTGCTGGTGCTGCTTGTTGCCTGGATCCTGTGGCGTAAGGCTGTTCGCCCGCAGTTGGTTCGCCGCAGCGAAGAAGCAAAAGCGGTACAAGAACAAACGCGTATCCGTCAGGAAACCGAAGAAGCGGTAGAAGTTCGCCTCAGCAAAGACGAACAAACCCAGCAGCGTCGTACGAATCAACGTCTGGGTGCAGAAGTGATGAGCCAGCGTATTCGTGAAATGTCAGATAACGATCCGCGCGTCGTGGCGCTGGTCATTCGCCAGTGGATGAGTAACGATCATGAGTAATGCCCTTACCGGTACCGATAAAAGCGTCATCCTGCTGATGACCATTGGCGAAGATCGCGCGGCTGAGGTGTTTAAACATCTTTCCACGCGCGAAGTTCAGGCGCTCAGTACAGCGATGGCGAACGTACGCCAGATCTCCAACAAACAGTTGACGGAAGTGCTGGCCGAGTTTGAGCAAGAAGCAGAACAGTTTGCCGCGCTGAATATCAACGCCAACGAATATCTGCGCTCCGTGCTGGTGAAAGCGCTGGGCGAGGAACGCGCCTCCAGCCTGCTGGAAGATATTCTGGAAACCCGCGATACCACCAGCGGCATTGAAACGCTCAACTTTATGGAACCACAAAGCGCCGCCGACCTTATCCGCGACGAGCATCCACAGATTATCGCCACCATTCTGGTGCACCTCAAACGGGGCCAGGCCGCCGATATTCTGGCGCTGTTCGACGAGCGTTTACGTCACGACGTGATGCTGCGTATCGCCACCTTCGGCGGCGTGCAGCCTGCCGCGCTGGCAGAACTGACCGAGGTACTGAACGGTCTGCTCGATGGTCAGAACCTCAAGCGCAGCAAAATGGGCGGCGTGAGAACGGCAGCAGAAATTATCAACCTGATGAAAACTCAGCAGGAAGAAGCGGTTATTACCGCCGTACGCGAATTCGACGGCGAGCTGGCACAGAAAATTATCGACGAGATGTTCCTGTTCGAAAACCTGGTGGACGTCGACGATCGCAGTATCCAGCGCCTGTTGCAGGAAGTGGATTCCGAATCGCTGCTGATTGCCCTGAAAGGTGCCGAACAGCCGCTACGCGAGAAGTTCCTGCGCAACATGTCGCAACGTGCTGCCGATATTCTGCGCGACGACCTTGCCAACCGCGGCCCGGTGCGTTTGTCGCAAGTGGAAAACGAACAGAAAGCCATTCTGCTTATTGTGCGTCGTCTGGCGGAAACCGGCGAGATGGTGATAGGCAGCGGCGAGGATACCTATGTCTAACGAACTGCCGTGGAAAGTCTGGACTCCGGACGACCTCGCCCCACCGATGGCGGAGTTCGTACTGGCCGACCACAGCGAAACGCCGCTGTCAGAAGAAGCTGAAGAGCCACAGCTTTCCGCAGAGCAACAGCTTGAACAGCAGCTCGCACAGCTGCAAATGCAGGCCCATGAGCAAGGGTATAACGCGGGGCTGGCGGAAGGTCGACAAAAAGGTCACGAACAAGGCTATCAGGAAGGTCTGAGCCAGGGGCTGGAGCAAGGCCAGAACCAGGCGCGAGCACAGCATGCGCCGATCCATGCCCGCATGCAGCAGCTGGTGAGTGAGTTTCAGAATACGCTGGACGCGCTGGATAGCGTCATTGCCTCGCGACTGATGCAAATGGCGCTGGAAGCTGCCCGTCAGGTGATTGGTCAGACGCCAATCGTGGATAACGCGGCGCTGATTAAGCAAATCCAACAGTTATTGCAACAGGAACCGCTGTTTAGCGGTAAACCGCAGCTGCGCGTACATCCGGACGATCTCCAGCGTGTGGAGGAGATGCTCGGTGCCACTCTCAGCCTGCACGGCTGGCGGCTACGCGGCGATCCCACGCTGCATCACGGCGGTTGTAAAGTCTCAGCTGATGAAGGCGATCTGGATGCCAGCGTCGCCACGCGCTGGCAAGAACTCTGCCGTCTGGCAGCGCCGGGAGTCGTGTAATGACCACTCGCCTGACTCGCTGGCTCAATACGCTGGACAACTTCGAAGAGAAAATGTCACTGCTGCCTGCGGTGCGTCGTTATGGTCGCCTGACCCGCGCAACCGGGCTGGTGCTGGAAGCCACGGGGTTACAGCTGCCGCTCGGTGCCACCTGCGTCATTGAACGTCAGGACGGCAACGAAACCCAGGAGGTCGAAAGCGAAGTCGTGGGCTTTAACGGTCAACGTCTGTTTCTGATGCCGCTCGAAGAGGTCGAAGGCGTTCTGCCCGGCGCACGCGTATACGCGAAGAACATTGCCGGAGAAGGTCTGCAAAGCGGGAAGCAATTACCGCTTGGCCCTGCTCTGCTGGGTCGTGTGCTGGACGGTAGCGGCAAACCGCTCGACGGACTGCCCGCCCCGGATACCACCGAAACCGGCGCGCTGATTACACCGCCGTTTAACCCCCTGCAACGCACCGCAATTGAACACGTCCTGGATACCGGCGTACGCCCCATCAACGCGTTGTTAACCGTTGGCCGCGGCCAGCGTATGGGGCTTTTCGCCGGTTCCGGCGTCGGTAAAAGCGTCCTGCTCGGCATGATGGCGCGCTATACCCAGGCCGATGTTATCGTCGTGGGTCTGATTGGCGAGCGTGGTCGCGAAGTTAAAGATTTTATTGAAAATATTCTCGGCGCTGACGGTCGCGCACGCTCGGTAGTGATTGCCGCTCCGGCGGACGTCTCGCCGCTGTTACGTATGCAAGGCGCGGCCTACGCCACGCGCATCGCCGAAGATTTTCGCGATCGCGGACAGCATGTATTGCTGATTATGGACTCCCTCACCCGCTACGCGATGGCACAACGTGAGATAGCCCTGGCGATCGGCGAGCCACCGGCAACCAAAGGTTATCCACCCTCAGTATTCGCTAAGTTACCGGCGCTGGTCGAACGGGCCGGTAACGGTATCCACGGAGGCGGTTCAGTCACCGCGTTTTATACGGTACTGACCGAGGGTGACGACCAACAGGACCCGATTGCCGATTCCGCGCGCGCGATTCTGGACGGTCACATTGTGCTGTCTCGTCATCTGGCCGAGGCGGGTCACTATCCGGCCATCGATATTGAAGCCTCGATCAGTCGCGCCATGACCGCGCTCATTAGTGAAAAACACTATGCACGGGTGCGTAACTTTAAACAGTTGCTGTCCAGCTTCCAGCGTAACCGCGATCTGGTCAGCGTAGGAGCGTATGCGAAAGGCAGCGATCCGATGCTGGATAAAGCCATAGCCTTATGGCCGCAGCTGGAAGCATTCTTACAGCAAGGTATTTTTGAACGGGCTGACTGGGAAGATTCTCTACAAGCTTTGGAACTGATTTTCCCTGGTGTGTGATTAAGCAGGAGAGCATAGGTCATGGCACAACATGGTGCATTAGCAACATTGAAAGACCTGGCTGAAAAAGAGGTAGATGACGCTGCTGTCTTATTGGGAGAGATGCGTCGTGGCTGTCAGCAGGCGGAAGAACAGTTAAAAATGCTGATCGATTATCAGCATGAGTATCGCAACAATCTGAATACCGATATGGGCCAGGGTATTACCAGCAATCGCTGGATCAATTACCAACAATTTATTCAGACGCTGGAAAAAGCGATTGAGCAACATCGCCAACAGCTCAATCAATGGACACAGAAAGTAGACCAGGCATTGAACAGTTGGCGCGACAAAAAACAACGATTACAGGCGTGGCAGACGTTGCAGGACAGACAAACCTCGGCGGCGTTACTGGCCGAAAACCGTCTGGATCAGAAAAAAATGGATGAATTTGCTCAGCGCGCAGCTATGAGGAAACCCGAATGATTACTTTACCCCAACTGATTACCACCGACACCGATGTAGCCGCAGGTCTTCAGTCAGGCAAAGCGGTAGATTCACCCGAGGATTTTTTAGCGCTACTGGCTGGCGCATTAGGTGCGGGCGACGCACAAGGTAAAGACGCCCCGCTGTCGCTTGCCGACTTACAGGCGGCCAGCAGTAAGCTGCAAAAAGGGTTGCTGCAAAAAAATGGCGATGCCACACCGTCGGTCAAATTAACCGATCTGCTGGCGCAACAGGAGCTGCAAACCGAGACTTCTCTTGCCGACATGACTGACGCTCAGCAACTGTTGTCCGCTCTCACGCCTTCACTGAAAGCGAATGCCCTGACGACACTGGGCAAAGTCGCACAGCAGGACGAAAAAAACACTACGCTGAGTGATGACGATCTCGCCAACCTGAGCGCGTTGTTCGCCATGCTGCCAGGACAACCACTGGCTACGCCTGCCGTCGACAGCGCACCAGCCCCTGTTGATGCGGCGCTTTCCGCATTGTCACGAGGCGCGGTACACGGCGCGGCGACTGATAATGCAGACGAATTACTGCCGGGCGATGCCAAAAAAGGCAAAGCGGATGTCACGATTGCTGGCGGTGGTGCTAATCAGGCAAACAATCCAACATTAACCCCGCTGACGGCAGCAGTGAACGCCAGAGCTGAAATCGACAGCACCCCGTCACCGACCAGCATTGGCATGACTGCGGCCCCGCTAAGTGGTCCACAAACACATGCACAACCGTTACCGACGGCCGCGCCGGTGTTAAGCGCTCCGTTAGGTAGCCATGAATGGCAGCAATCGCTGAGCCAGCACGTCACCTTGTTCACGCGCCAGGGCCAGCAAAGCGCAGAGCTGCGTCTGCATCCGCAGGACCTGGGTCAGGTACATATTTCGCTCAAGCTGGACGATAACCTCGCACAGTTACAAATGGTTTCACCGCACAGTCACGTGCGCGCCGCACTGGAAGCCGCATTACCGATGCTGCGTACACAGTTGGCTGAAAGCGGGATCCAACTGGGGCAAAGCAACATCAGCAGTGAAAGCTTCGCTGGCCATCAGCAGTCTTCCGGACAGCAACAGCAGTCTGGTCGCGCTCAAGGACAAGACATTTTTGCCGCTGAAGATGACGCAATACTGGCAACCCCAGCCTCGCTGCAAGCCACTGCCCGCGGCGATGGCGCAGTAGACATCTTCGCCTAACGCCAGAGGTAGCATGATTATCCGCGTCTTTTCCACGCTTTGTCGTGGACAGGACACGGGATAATCAGCCCATAAGCTGTACCGAAACAGGAAGCCCGTATCTGATGACTGACTCCGCGATTAACAAAAAAAGTAAACGCGCTATTTGGATCCCTCTGCTGGTATTAATTACCCTCGCCGCCTGCGCAACTGCAGGTTATAGCTACTGGCGCATGCAGCAGCAGCCTTCCGCCAGCGTCAAAGCGGAACCGGCTCCACCGCCAGCCCCGGTGTTCTTTGCGCTGGATACCTTTACCGTCAATCTGGGTGATGCAGACCGTGTGCTGTATATCGGTATCACACTGCGCATGAAAGATGAGGCGACACGTTCACGTCTTAACGAATATCTGCCGGAAGTGCGCAGCCGCTTGCTGCTGCTATTTTCTCGTCAGAATGCGGCCACACTCGCCACCGAGGAAGGTAAGCAACAGCTGATTACCGCCATCAAAGAGACGCTGGCGACTCCGCTTGTTGTTGGACAACCGAAACAGGTTGTCACCGACGTTCTTTATACAGCTTTTATTCTGCGGTAAAGACATGGGCGACAGTATTCTTTCTCAGGCAGAAATCGACGCATTGCTGAACGGCGATAGCGAAACCAAAGACGAACCCATTTCAGGTATCGCAAAAGAAAGCGATATTCGTCCTTATGATCCCAACACTCAGCGTCGCGTAGTACGTGAGCGTTTACAGGCGTTGGAGATCATTAACGAACGCTTCGCGCGCCAGTTCCGTATGGGGTTATTTAACCTGTTGCGCCGTAGCCCAGATATTACCGTGGGGGCGATCCGTATCCAGCCTTACCACGAATTTGCGCGCAACTTGCCGGTTCCGACCAACCTGAACTTAATCCACCTGAAGCCGCTGCGCGGTACGGGTCTGGTGGTGTTCTCACCAAGTCTGGTATTTATCGCCGTAGACAACCTGTTCGGTGGTGACGGTCGTTTCCCGACGAAAGTGGAAGGCCGCGAATTTACGCACACGGAACAGCGCGTTATCAACCGCATGCTGAAGCTGGCGCTGGAAAGCTACAGCGACGCGTGGAAGGCCATCAACCCACTGGAAGTGGAATACGTCCGTTCTGAGATGCAGGTGAAATTTACCAATATCACCACCTCCCCGAACGACATTGTGGTGAACACCCCGTTCCACGTTGAAATTGGCAACCTGACCGGTGAATTTAACATCTGTCTGCCATTCAGCATGATTGAGCCGTTGCGTGAGCTGCTGGTGAATCCGCCGCTGGAAAACTCGCGTAATGAAGATCAGAACTGGCGCAATAATCTGGTGCGTCAGGTTCAGCATTCTGAGCTGGAGCTGGTGGCAAACTTTGCCGACATTCCGCTGCGGCTATCCCAGATTTTAAAACTGAAACCCGGCGATGTACTGCCGATTGAAAAACCCGACCGCATTATTGCTCATGTGGACGGCGTGCCTGTGCTGACCAGCCAGTATGGCACTGTAAACGGTCAGTATGCGTTACGCGTAGAACATCTGATAAACCCGATTTTGAATTCGCTGAATGAGGAACAGCCCAAATGAGTGATATGAATAATCCGTCCGATGAGAACACTGGCGCATTGGACGATCTGTGGGCTGACGCGTTAAACGAGCAAAAAACCACGCCCACCAAAAGTGCGGCCGATGCGGTATTCCAGCAGTTAGGTGGCGGCGACGTCAGCGGTGCTTTGCAGGACATCGACCTGATCATGGACATTCCGGTCAAACTGACCGTCGAACTGGGCCGTACCCGCATGACCATCAAAGAGCTGCTGCGCCTGACGCAGGGGTCGGTTGTCGCACTGGATGGTCTGGCAGGCGAACCGCTGGATATCCTGATCAACGGTTATCTGATTGCCCAGGGCGAAGTCGTCGTGGTCGCGGATAAATACGGTGTGCGTATCACTGACATTATCACCCCGTCTGAACGTATGCGCCGTCTGAGCCGTTAATCATGAATACCCAGGCTACCGTTTCTGAACCCGCCGCCGTTCCCGGTTCACCGCTGGTGCAGGTAAGCGGCGCGCTGCTCGGGATCATCGTCTTGATCCTGGCGGTGGCCTGGGTCATTAAACGTCTGGGATTTGCCCCCAAAAGTGCCGGTACTCGCGGGCTGAAAGTCGCAGCCAGCACCTCATTGGGTCCACGTGAGCGCGTGGTGATTGTCGAGGTCGAAGATGCCCGTCTGGTACTGGGTGTCACAGCCTCGCAGATTAACGTCCTGCACACCCTGCCCCCGGCACCTGCCGATGCAGAAGAAAAAACGGCCTCCCCTGCGGATTTCCAGGCCATGATGAAGAGTTTGCTTAAGCGTCCTGGGAGATCCTGA
The DNA here is from genome assembly GCF_000398825.1 of Citrobacter sp. KTE30. Lineage (NCBI taxonomy): Bacteria > Pseudomonadati > Pseudomonadota > Gammaproteobacteria > Enterobacterales > Enterobacteriaceae > Citrobacter > Citrobacter sp. KTE30. Next base: position 2,713,874 of record NZ_KB976055.1, read on the forward strand.
TGCGCCGTTTGTTATCCCTCACGCTGGCAGGCTTGTGGCTTTTCAGTCCCGTTGCCCTCGCCCAACTCCCGGGTCTGGTTAGTCAGCCATTGCCGGGCGGCGGACAAAGCTGGTCTTTGCCCGTGCAGACACTGGTGTTCATCACCTCGCTGACGTTCCTGCCTGCAATTTTGCTGATGATGACCAGCTTCACCCGCATCATCATTGTTTTCGGTCTCCTGCGAAATGCGCTGGGTACCCCCTCTGCACCACCTAACCAGGTGCTACTGGGCCTGGCGCTCTTTTTGACCTTTTTCATCATGTCGCCGGTGATCGATAAAATCTACGTCGACGCATATCAACCGTTCAGCGAAGAGAAGATCTCCATGCAGGAAGCTATGGAGAAAGGCGCCCAGCCGCTGCGTGAGTTTATGTTACGCCAGACCCGCGAAGCCGATCTGGCCCTCTTCGCGCGCTTAGCAAACAGCGGTCCATTACAGGGACCAGAAGCCGTGCCGATGCGAATTTTGCTACCCGCTTATGTCACCAGTGAGTTGAAAACAGCATTCCAGATAGGTTTTACCATTTTTATTCCGTTTCTGATTATCGACCTGGTGATCGCCAGCGTACTGATGGCGCTCGGGATGATGATGGTACCGCCAGCCACAATCGCGTTGCCGTTTAAGCTGATGCTGTTTGTGTTGGTAGACGGTTGGCAGCTACTTGTCGGTTCGCTGGCACAAAGCTTTTACAGTTAGAGGCGCGAAATGACTCCTGAATCGGTCATGATGATGGGCACAGAGGCGATGAAAGTCGCCCTGGCCCTTGCTGCGCCTTTGCTGTTGGTCGCTCTCGTCACAGGTCTTATCATCAGTATTCTGCAGGCGGCGACCCAGATTAACGAAATGACGCTGTCCTTCATTCCCAAAATTGTCGCGGTGTTTATTGCCATCATTGTTGCTGGCCCGTGGATGCTTAACCTGCTGCTCGACTACGTGCGTACGCTGTTCAGCAATATCCCCTATATCATCGGGTAGACAACGTTATGTTGCAGGTGACCAGCGTTGAGTGGCTCCACTGGCTGAATTTATACTTCTGGCCTTTGCTGCGCATACTGGCGCTCATCTCAACGGCCCCCATCCTCAGTGAACGAGCCATCCCCAAACGGGTAAAGCTGGGGCTGGGGTTGATGATAACCGTCGTTATCGCCCCGTCAATTCCCGCCGTTGACGTCCCCATCTTTTCGATCGGCGCACTATGGCAGGCAATGCAACAAATCCTGATCGGTATCGCTTTAGGCTTCACCATGCAGTTTGCGTTTGCCGCAGTACGTACCGCCGGGGAATTAATTGGCCTGCAAATGGGCCTTTCCTTCGCGACGTTCTTCGATCCCGGTAGCCGTCTGAATATGCCGGTTCTGGCACGACTGATCGACATGCTCGCCATGCTGCTGTTCCTGACCTTTAACGGTCATTTATGGCTGATTTCGCTGCTGGTAGATACTTTTCATACTCTGCCCATCGGTGGCAATCCGGTGAACAGCAATGCGTTTCTCGCGCTGGCACGGGCGGGCAGCCTGATTTTCCTCAACGGGCTAATGCTGGCCCTGCCGGTAATGACGCTGCTACTCACGCTGAACCTCGCACTTGGTTTGTTAAATCGCATGGCGCCACAGCTGTCGGTTTTCGTCATCGGCTTTCCTCTCACTCTGACCGTAGGTATTTCACTGATGGCGGCGCTAATGCCATTAATTGCGCCATTCTGCGAACGATTATTCAGTGAGATTTTTAATTTACTGGCCGATATCGTTAGCGAAATGCCTGGAAAATAATAACCCTTAATTTTTATCCTGTTTTACTAAGGATTGTCCTAATTTTAAAAAGTGACAACATCCACCAAGATATCTCTGTCGCGGCTTATTTGTTTTTGCCTCACTCACATAACGCAACATTCACTTTACTTTAAGATGTTTCCTGGCAAATTATACGCAACTTTACGGGATAGTAAATTCGCCTGAAAAACAGCGAAAGCGTCATCTTGGGTCGTTATTATTCCGTTTAGTTGTGATGAAATAATCAGGTAAGGGGAATTATCGTTACGCATTGAGTGAGGGTATGCCATGTCAACGATTATTATGGATTTATGCAGTTACACCCGACTAGGGTTAACCGGGTATCTGGTAAGTCGGGGAGTGAAAAAAAGGGAAATCAACAACATTTCCAACGTTGATGAACTCAGTCTCGCCTGTGTCTCTCAACAACCCGCTGTGGTGTTTATTAATGAGGACTGCTTTATCCACGATCCTGCTAATAGCCAGCAAATAAAGCAAATCATTAATCAGCATCCCAGCACATTATTTATTGTGTTTATGGCAATTGCCAACGTGCATTTTGATGAATATCTACTCGTCAGAAAAAACTTATTGATTAGTTCTAAATCGATTAAACCTGACTCACTGGATAAACTACTTGGCGATATTCTGAAAAAAGAAGTAGATATTGCTATTGATGTGAATCTGCCGACATTATCATTAAGTCGAACCGAATCCAGCATGCTGCGTATGTGGATGGAGGGTCAGGGAACAATACAGATATCGGATCAAATGAATATCAAAGCCAAGACGGTGTCATCCCATAAGGGGAATATAAAACGAAAGATTAAGACGCATAATAAGCAAGTTATCTATCACGTTGTGAGGCTTACGGATAACGTCACCAATGGTATCTTTGTGAATATGCGCTAAGACGTTCTGACTGGTGGCGACTCCACCAGTCAGAATCAAACAGCGGAACTCATCTCACTCCACTTTTTCCACAAAGATACCATCCTGATGACCTGATTCATTAAAGAACCAGATACCGAGCGGGTAGTCTTCCAGCGAAACCAGGTACATGGTGCCTTCACTAAACTCTTCGATTGCCAGTACCACGCCCGGTCGACGAGGACCGCCGTCCGTTTTGACTGTGACCCGATCATTCACCTTCATAGTTTTCCTCCTGTGGCTTTGTGCCAGTGTAGAACAAATTCCTTTTTCTGGCAGCGCTCTGCACGCGCGATTGCGGGTTTTATCGACGGTCTATACTTAAGTTGTGCGTATCTGATGTTTGGGTACGCTCCCCCGGTATCCTTAACGGTTGAGAGGTATGAGGATGAAAACCGCGAAAGAGTACAGCGATACGGCCAAACGTGAAGTCAGCGTCGATGTCGACGCGTTGCTAAAGGCAATCAACGAAATCTGCGAGAGTGAAATTCATCGCAGCCAGGATGACCCGGAGCGCGTTAGCGTCGACGGCCGAGATTACCATACATGGCATGAACTGGCCGACGCGTTCGAACTTGATATCCATGACTTTAGCGTATCGGAGATCAATCGCTGACTGAGGGCGAAAAAAATCCCGGCCCTTATCGGGTCGGGATCAAGCTTGCTTATGCAAGAAGCACTTGTAAATTCGTTACACCAGAAAATCTGATGTGAACCAAACCTTATCTGCAATTTTTTTGCCTGACAAGTAAATAATTCTCACCAAAATGATAAATATAACTAATGGGTGAGAGATCACCAGGTTACGGTCGAGTCAAATGTTCAGGCATCCTGACAGAGCTGTCTTCGCTCGCCCGGCACCACCAGTTCATCTTCACGGAATGCTTCCCGTTTAACGCCAAAGCCGTCGTACCAGCGACACTCCACCATTCCGCTGGCATACCCGGTAACGATCATACGTGGGCCACCCTCTTTGGAGGTGACTTCCTCACTGACAGAAAAGACCATACCTGCCTCCTGTATCAAGAGAAACCTTTACACCTTAGATGACAAAGAGGCGTTTTGCATAATCAGTCCTGTAACAATTAGTGCGAAACTCCGCGCAGTCTGGCGACAGCTTTCACCAGCATAACGACAATCCCACCGATGATAAAGCCGAGCACCAGGTTAAGCAGGGTCGGAAGCATTAGCGAAATCAATGTACTTTGCTGTTGAGCAAAATGTTCAATCGCATGATGCAGCGGTGATATTCCGTGTACCACAATACCGCCCCCCACCAAAAACATCGCCAATGTACCGACCACAGAAAGTGTTTTCATCAGCCAGGGGGCAACCACCAGCAACCCTTTCCCCAGCGACTGGGCAAGTTGGCTACGTTTTTCTGCCAGCCAGTACCCGATGTCGTCAAGCTTAACGATAATCCCGACCAGGCCATACACGCCCACGGTCACCACTAACGCGATACCCGATAACACCAACACCTGATTCAGCAAAGGTGCATCCGCTACAATACCCAGCGTAATCGCAACAATCTCGGCAGACAAAATGAAGTCAGTACGTATTGCCCCTTTGATTTTATCTTTCTCAAAGGTGAGTGGATCCTGTGCGGCCAGAGCAGCCAGACGCTGCTGACGCTCTTCCGGGCTTTCTTTGTGCTTACGCGCCTCCAGGGTATGCAGAACCTTTTCTACCCCTTCAAAACAGAGAAACGCCCCACCTACCATTAATAATGGGGTGATCGCCCAGGGAATAAATGCGCTTATCAATAGCGCCAACGGTACAAGGATAACTTTGTTTACAAACGACCCCTTCGCCACGCTCCAGACCACCGGGAGTTCACGGTTCGCCCGCACGCCCGATACCTGCTGCGCATTAAGCGACAGATCATCTCCCAGCACGCCCGCGGTTTTTTTCGCGGCCAATTTTCCCATCACTGATATATCATCCAGCAGCGTGGCGATATCATCGAGTAAGGTTAGTAAGCTACTTCCTGCCAAAATTTTGACCCTCAATATTATTTTTTTGCAGTCATAAGTATGAAGTAAAACACGCCATGCTGAAACTGACCTTTCTGGTCAACAAGTTTTTAACATCGACACGTAATTATAAATCTCGCCAGTAAGATAGTTTTGACGTTTACTATGTTGCACCTTTTTATTTCTACCGTGAGGGATTATGCGTTTCAGGCAATTGTTACCGCTTTTCAGTGCGCTATTCGCGCTGTACATCATTTGGGGTTCCACGTACTTCGTTATTCGCATTGGTGTTGAAAGCTGGCCGCCGTTAATGATGGCAGCCGTACGTTTTCTCTCTGCGGGAATTTTATTAACAAGTTTTTTACTTATTCGCGGGCATAAGCTCCCCCCCTTACGCTTAATCCTGAACGCCGCGTTAATTGGTATCCTGCTGCTGGCTGTGGGTAATGGACTGGTCACCGTCGCAGAACATCAAAATGTCCCTTCCGGTATTGCCGCCGTGGTGGTCGCCACCGTCCCGCTATTTACGCTGTGTTTTAGCCACTTTTTTGGCATCAAAACGCGCAAACTGGAATGGTTGGGAATAGCGATTGGGCTCGCAGGGATCATCATGCTGAACAGCGGAGGCAATTTAAGTGGCAATCCGTGGGGCGCTATTTTAATCCTGATCGGTTCGATAAGCTGGGCGTTTGGCTCGGTGTACGGTTCACGCATTACGCTACCCGTTGGCATGATGGCCGGAGCCATTGAAATGTTAGCAGCCGGTATTGTGCTGATGTGCGCATCGTTACTCTCCGGGGAAAAACTGACCACCATGCCAACATTTTCAGGCTTTATGGCGGTGGCTTACCTGGCCCTGTTTGGCTCCATTATTGCCATTAATGCGTATATGTTCTTGATCCGCAATGTCAGCCCGGCGCTAGCCACCAGCTACGCCTACGTCAACCCGGTTGTTGCGGTGCTGTTAGGTACCGGTCTGGGGGGAGAAAGACTGGCCCCTATCGAATGGCTGGCGCTCGGCGTGATCGTGTTTGCTGTGGTGCTGGTAACGTTGGGGAAATACCTGTTCCCTGTTAAAGCGGATGCCGTCGCGAGTTCGTCGGAAAAAACATTACAGTAAATGAATACCGAGAGTGTCGATCTGCGCGGTGTCGCCACCGCCGCAGATCCACTCGATGACACGTTCAGATAACGCTTCATCATCCAGCTTTTCGCGACCACGCAGGGCGCACTCCCAGACAATCAGTACGCGCCAGCCAAGAGCCTGCAATTTTTCACAATCCCGCGCATCGCGTTGGACATTTTTGCCTATTTTTTCCAGCCAGAATTCCGTTCGTGTCGCGGGGACTTTAAACAAATAGCAATTGTGGTGGTGCCAGAAACAACCGTGAGTAAAAATCACACAATGATAATCATCCACCACAAAATCGGGGCGACCGGGTAACGTCGCATCCTGCACGCGAAACGTTACCCCCTGCTCTGTCAGCACGCTGGCAAGGCGTTTTTCAATTGCGGTATCGCGGGTGGCTATCGCCCGCATATTTTTACTGCGTGTTGCTTTATCGTGAACGTCTGCCATGCAGGTTCTCTTTCTCGCGAATAGCAACTGCCTGCCTGATTTTTGGCTCCAGCAGCCTGGCCACCGCCGCAAATGCCGGAACGATCACCGAATTACCAAACTGGCGATAAGCCTGAGTATCTGACACGGGGATCCTGAACTGATAGCCTTGCGGAGATTCAAACCCCATCAGGCGCGCGCACTCTCTGGGCGTAAGTCTGCGTGGGCGGTGTCGCTGATTCTGCGGATCGTCAAAATCTTTTTCACCCAGCGCCATATCCCAGCCACGGTCAATCAGAATCTCCGCCCCATCCTTATAATAACGCGCAGATAATGTGCGCGTTACGCTATCAGGGTTACCGGGATACACCATGCCATAGCCAAATCCATTTCCCCGCGCCTGATGCTTTTTCGCATAGCGGTAGAGGTATTTCCACAGCACCGGCGTCAGCACATATTTCGCATCGACGTTCGGCTCAAGCAGTTCCGCCAGCGTAGTACGCCGCTGCGGATAACGCGTGACAATATCCCGCAGCGTGAAGTCTGATTTCAAATTCAGATCGCGTCGGAAACCGACAAGCACGATACGTTCGCGATGTTGAGGCAAAAAATGTTGCCCATCGATAATTTTCGGATCATCCGGACCGTTATCTGCCGCATCTGCCACGTCATAACCCAGCTCGTCCAGCGTCTGCATAATGATGCGAAACGTTTTGCCCTGATCGTGACTCTTCAGGTTTTTGACGTTTTCGAGCACAAATATTGCTGGTCGACGAGCGTCGATAATGCGCACCACGTCAAAAAAGAGTGTGCCTTGTGTATCGCAGGCAAAACCGTGGGCCCGCCCTAACGCATTTTTCTTTGACACTCCGGCCAGGGAGAAGGGCTGACAAGGAAATCCCGCCAGCAGTACATCATGTTCTGGAATGTGCTGGCGAATATGTTCTGCCGCCTGCTGGTCGCTCACCCCATCCTGATGGCTCAGCGTGACATCACGAATATCTTCATTAAAGTGATGCTGGAAGGGATCGCAAAAGTTGTTCGCTTTGTAGGTGCGCACCGCATGCTTGTTCCACTCGCTGGTAAACACGCACTGCCCACCAATTGCCTCAAAGCCGCGACGAATCCCGCCAATGCCGGCAAACAGATCGATAAATCGAAAGGCATAATACGGATGATGCGCAGGTGGCGTCGGCAGCAAGGAATTCAGATAAGTAAACTCATTGTCGCTGAGGCGATGCCATGTTTCGTTCGCCACCACTCGCTTAAAGATGGCCGGACTCCAGCGGTTCTCGCCAACACCGTTCAGATAAGCAACCAGGGTTTTCACGTCATATATTTCAAGCAACTTAGCCAAAATCACCTGCGCGGCGGCCTTGTTATCATCTGTCATCGGGTTCATGGAGCCTGCTACTGAAAAATTATCCTGCATACATTTAACCGGCAGAAATGGATAACCGACAGATTAACATAAATTAGCACGGTTGACGTTTCAGCCGTACAGGCGACTAGCGCGCTTTAAAGGGTTGAATCGCGTCAAGATCCAGCATTTCATACTCTCCTTTTAACTCCGCACTCAGCTTCGCCATATACGTCAGTAAAAAATCCGCATTATGTTGTGCCAAATGCCTCCCTTGTTCGGTTTGCATCATCAACGGCAACGTCAATAACTTGGTCTGGAAGTGATCGAGCGCGTACTGTTTATCGTCAAGGCTACGCTTTCGGGCAAACGGATCTTCCGCATCAAACAGCGCAACCCCCAACGCCCCTGAAACGGCAAATACGCGCGCTAGACCGATAGCCCCCAGCGCCTCAAGCCGGTCCGCATCCTGCACGATTTTCGCTTCAAGGGTTTCTGGTGCAATTTTGGCGCTAAAACTGTGCGCCTCAATGGCATGGCACACGGCAGGTATTCTTTGTTGTGGAAAATCCGGAAAATCGCGCATCAAAATGCGACGCGTTTCCAGAGCTGCCAGTACCGACGAACGATGACGCTCAGGATGGTTCTTTGGCAGGCTGACGAGATCATGGAAGTAGCACGCGGTCAACACCACTAGCCAGTCTACAGTAGCATCTGTACTCAGCTTTTGCGCCGTCATCCACACACGACGAAAGTGAAAGATGTCATGCGCGGCATCTTGTCCGGAATGGTTATCAGCTAACCAAGCTTCAAATTGCGACTGCCAGTCGTGCAGTTTCATGCTATCTCCCTTTGTAGAAAGAAAATCACCTTAGCAACAATTTTCATTGCAAACCACTGCCTGCCCCATTACATAATTAACTTTTATTATCACACCGAAAACAAAATCCACATGAATTTATAAAAACCATAATTTCAATATCAACAACTATATTATATGAATAACAAAAATAAATACTCCACACAAATAAAATTCAAGTTTCAAATAAATAGCACGATACACATAAGATATTGATTAAAAATAATTTATGTGACAAATAATAATTTAACTAACATATATTTATAGTTATAAAAACACATCTATGAAACATTTAGAAATATTTTAAATACATTTGTTACATGTTATATTTTAAATTAAATGAACTTCATGGATAGTATCCAAATGTAGTTTCTTGGATAGTACTACATATTCATTTTAATTATCATGCAAAGGGAATACATAATGAAAAGAAAAGTATTGGCACTGCTTCTCCCTGCTTTATTAGCTGCAGGCGCAGCAAATGCGGCTGAAATCTATAATAAAAACGGCAATAAACTGGATCTGTACGGAAAAGTCGATGGTCTGCGTTATTTCTCTGATGATGCAGGCAGCGACGGCGACATGACCTATGCGCGTCTGGGCTTTAAGGGCGAAACGCAGATCAACGATATGCTGACTGGCTATGGTCAGTGGGAATATAACATTCAGGCCAACGGTACCGAAGGTGACAAAGGCGATTCATGGACTCGTCTGGCCTTTGCCGGTTTAGGTTTTGGTCAAAACGGTACTTTCGACTACGGTCGTAACTACGGCGTCGTGTACGACGTTGAAGCCTGGACCGATATGCTGCCAGAATTCGGTGGTGATACCTACACTCAGACCGACGTTTACATGCTGGGCCGTACCAACGGCGTTGCTACCTATCGTAATAAAGGCTTCTTTGGTAAGGTTGATGGCCTGAACTTTGCCCTGCAATATCAGGGGAATAATGAAGGTAGCAGCGTAGGTCAGGAAGGTTCTGGTAATAGTGAAAACCGCAAACTGGCGAAAGAAAACGGCGACGGTTTCGGTATGTCCACCTCTTATGACTTCGACTTCGGTTTAAGTCTCGGTGCAGCGTACTCCAGTTCTGATCGTACTAACAACCAAGTCGCTGAAGGTCGCAATGATCGTAGCTACACCAGTAAATATGCTGGTGGTGAAACAGCAGATGCATGGACTGTTGGCGCGAAATATGACGCTAACAACGTGTACCTGGCTGCAATGTATGCCGAAACCCGCAATATGACCGCTTATGGTGATGACAAAGGCGGTATCGCCAACAAAACGCAGAACTTTGAAGTTGTTGCACAATACCAGTTTGACTTTGGTTTGCGCCCGTCCGTTGCATTCCTGCAATCTAAAGGTGTCGACTTAGGTGGCTGGGATCACCATAGCAATGGCACCCCACGCTACACCGACAAAGATCTGGTCAAATATGTTGATGTGGGTATGACTTACTACTTCAACAAAAACATGTCCACCTACGTTGATTATAAAATCAACCTGCTGGACGAAGACGACAGCTTCTATGAAAGCAATGGTATCGCAACTGACGACATCGTTGCCGTTGGTTTAGTCTACCAGTTCTAATTACGACAAAAATACGCAAGCCCGCTTCATACCAAGCGGGCTTTTTCACCGCACAGGAATAAGCTCTGCTAACAGCGCCAGATATCCGACATTCTTTTAGAATTAATGCGGGGAAGATTTTGAAAAAATATTGATAACCAGAACCCCAGCGCAAATCAGGAACATGCCTGCGATCGCTGGGAAATCCAGCTTTTGCCCACTTACCAACCAGCCCAAAAGGCTGATTAATACGATTCCAGCACCTGACCAAATTGCGTATGCAATACCCGTTGGAATCGTCGACAGCGTCTGAGCGAGAAGATAAAAAGCAGTGCAGTAGCACACAATGGTTGCGACAGATGGCCATAGACGTGTAAACCCGTCAGAGAACTTCATCAGGGTTGTACCTATTACTTCAGCTACAATGGCCCCGGCAAGGAAAATGTATGAATTCAAAATCTGGCCCCATGTGACAATCTAAGATAATTATCGTATCACAAAGGGTTAAGTGAGTTTATCCAAAACAAGTCGTGGGCATAACCCCAACAAATATTGCAATCTTGTCACCGTCTTGTGCGTCCGCTCATCGCTCAAAGATAACTGCCAGATTTATTCTCGAGGCTTGTTGCTAATTTCTCTAACGGCCTGGTTTCTGGGGCTATCTTCTTCTAGGATAAAAACCAAAATAACTTTAGCTACCCTGCCCCTGGTTTAACTTTGAGCCGCAGGAAAAAAAACTTGATAGAAACGAGAAAGGACAAACAACTATTCTCAGATCACAAAACTGAACGCCAGGTTGCGGTTTATGACAGAAAAGTGAAAATTTCCCCCACACTGGATCTTCCAGTATTGGGCAAATCAGAACATGATGATGGCGAGCTTTATACTAAGCGAATATATCAACACTATACCAAGTGTGACATGAGTCGTTGAAAGGAATTGAGCTAAGTGTTTGAATAGTGGCGGAGAGAGGGGGATTTGAACCCCCGGTAGAGTTGCCCCTACTCCGGTTTTCGAGACCGGTCCATTCAGCCGCTCTGGCATCTCTCCGTTTTGGCGGTTGCCATGATGCCAGGTAATTTGGCATTTTAACAGACCCCGTTCCGTCAATTTCGTTCAAGTGACGAGTTTGCGAGCAAAACGATGATTAAGTGGCCCTGGAAAGAGCAAGAAACAACCCGGAGTGACGACTGGCCGTGGGACGACGCCCTGGCTATTCCTCTTCTGGTGAATCTCACCGAGCAAGAACAAGCCAGACTTATCGCCCTGGCCGAGCGCTTTTTACAGCAAAAAAGATTGGTAGCGCTTCAGGGGTTTGAACTTGACCCGCTGAAAAGTACGCGCATTGCGCTGCTTTTCTGTTTGCCTGTCCTGGAATTAGGGGTCGAGTGGCTCGACGGGTTTCATGAAGTTCTCATCTACCCTGCCCCGTTTGTCGTGGACGATGAATGGGAAGACGATATTGGGCTGGTGCATAATCAACGGGTTCTACAGTCCGGGCAGAGCTGGCAGCAAGGTCCGATAATCCTTAACTGGCTCGACATTCAGGATTCTTTTGATGCCTCCGGCTTTAATCTGATCATCCATGAAGTGGCACATAAGCTTGATATGCGTAATGGCGACCGCGCCAGCGGTATTCCGGCGATCCCTCTGCGAGATATTGCCGGTTGGGAGCACGACCTGTATGCCGCAATGAATAACATTCAGGATGAAATTGATCTGGTCGGTGAAACCGCGTGCAGTATAGATGCTTACGCAGCAACCGACCCGGCCGAATGCTTTGCCGTTCTTTCGGAGTATTTCTTCAGTGCTCCTGAATTATTTGCGCCACGTTTTCCGGCCTTATGGCAGCGTTTTATTCAGTTTTACCGCCAGAACCCCATGGAGCGGTTACGCGATACCCGCTAAGATGGTCATTATCGCTCACCAAATGTGCATTAACGCTGAATTTGAAGATTAATTAAGCAATTGAAATGACGCGCTAATTTTACTGTTGACACCTCATGGCGAGGTCAGTAATATGCGCCTCGTTCACACGATTCCTCTGTAGTTCAGTCGGTAGAACGGCGGACTGTTAATCCGTATGTCACTGGTTCGAGTCCAGTCAGAGGAGCCATATTTAAGAAGCCTGCTTAGGAAACTAAGCAGGCTTTTTGCTTTTCGGTCGCTATAAAATCCCCTCTCATAAGCACCCAGCCTGCTCTGCACCCCGTTACATGCCGCATCACAACGTTGATTAAAGTTATGTAAATGTAAATCGTTTAAACTTTGCAATTATTGTAAGTGCTAGTGATTATCATTTATTGTACGCGAGCCAAAGGAACGAGCCCTCGCTCGGTTCACTGTACGTTCCAATTACTCTGGGATATAAACGATGAATTCTCTGCCTCGCGCCGGACTGCGCCGTATCACACTTGCCTCTTCCCTGGTCTTCTCAGTTAGCCTACCGGCTTTCGCTCAGGAAACGTTAACGCTCTATACAACCCGTGAACCGGGTCTAATCCAGCCTTTGCTTGATAGCTGGACCAAAACCAGCGGCATCAAAGTCAGTACGGTCTATATCAAGGACGGTATGCTTGAGCGCGTTAAAGCTGAAGGTAAAAATTCACCTGCCGACCTGCTGATGACCGTCGATGCCGGTAATCTCATTGATTTAGTGGAAGCGGGTGTAACTCAGCCAGTAGAGTCAGAAGCACTGAAAACCGCGATTCCGGCTAATCTGCGCGGTGCAGATAATCAGTGGTTTGCGCTATCGATGCGTGCCCGCGTGCTGTATGCCGAGAAGTCACTGCCAATCGATAACTGGCATTACGAACAACTCGCCAGCCCTGAGTACAAAGGTAAAGTCTGTATTCGTTCCGGACAGCACCCGTATAACACGGCGCTGATCGCCGCAATGATTGCTCATCACGGCGAAGCAAAGACCGAAGAATGGCTGCGCGGTGTGAAAGCTAACCTGGCGCGTAAAGCTACTGGTGGCGATCGCGATGTTGCTCGCGATATCCTCGGCGGCATTTGCGATATTGGTCTCGCCAACTCCTATTACGTCGGCCATATGAAAAATGCCAAAGAAGGCAGCGATGCGCGTCAATGGGGCGATGCGATTAAAGTCGTTAAACCTACCTTTGAAAATGGCGGTACACACGTCAACATCAGTGGTGCAGCTGTAGCCCGCTATGCGCCAAATAAAGCCGATGCCGTTAAGCTGATGGAATATCTGGTTTCCGCACCTGCCCAGCAGCAATATGCGAAAGCGAACTTCGAATACCCGGTACTGAAAGGCGTGACGCTTGACCCGGTTATCAACGCAACTATTGGCGAAATCGACGTCGATAAAACACCATTAACCGAAATCGTTAAATATCGTAAACAAGCTAGTCTGCTGGTAGATAAAGTTGGATTCGATCAATAAACCTCTGCAGTTTCCGACGTTACGCGGCCTGGTTTCCGGGCCGCAGTCATTATTAACGCCGCTACATCTTGGCGCACTGTGCGTGGCGCTTGGCGTTCTGACACCGATCATAGCGCTGATTTGGCAGGCTACCCAGGCCGATTTATCTCACTGGGGTAATCTCCTGACGTATGTACTACCTGCCGCACTAAAAAATACCGTGCTGTTATTAGCCGGTGTCGCGGTGATGGTCGGCGTGATTGGCGTAGGCAGCGCATGGGCGGTAACGGCATGGGATTTCCCCGGACGTAAAATACTTAGCTGGGCGTTACTGTTGCCGCTGGCGATGCCGACCTACATTGTGGCCTTTGCGTGGCTTGATCTGCTGCATCCGATTGGCCCCCTGCAAACCTTTATCCGTTTTTTACTGGGTTTTGACAGCCCAAGACAGTTCCGTCTGCCAGATTTACGCTCACTTTCCGGCGCAATCATCCTACTCGGATTGGTGCTTTACCCATACGTGTATCTGACAACCCGTGCCATGTTTATTAGCCAACCGGCCCATTTACTGGAAGCCGCACGCACGCTGGGATGCAGCGCGACCGGAACCTTCTTTCGTGTTGCATTGCCCATGGCCCGTCCGGCACTGGCCGTTGGGATCAGCCTTGCACTGCTGGAAACGCTCAACGATATTGGCGCATCGGAGTTTCTCGGGGTACAGACGTTAACCGTTACCGTGTACACCACATGGATCTCGCGTTCTGATTTATCTGCCGCGGCACAAATTGCCTGCATGATGCTGATGTTTATATTCCTTATTCTGACGCTGGAATTTTATGGTCGCAGAAAACAAGGATTCAGCAGTCGCAGCCTACGGGAAATTCAACCTACGCGCGTGCAGGGCTGGCGTGGCTGGCTGCTTGGTGGCGTTATTTCACTGCCTGTCCTGCTGGGTTTTCTGGCTCCGGTTCTGTTTTTAATGTGGGAAAGCGCCAAACGCATAGGTGATGAGAATCCGCTTTCCTCTTCGTTACTATCAGCATTACAAAATACGCTATCGCTGGCGGCGGGAACCACGCTGGTGGTGGTTTGCGTCAGTATGTTAGTGGCCTGGAGCGCGCGTCATAGCGCCGCCGACAACGCCATGCCAGGATTTCGTCGCGGCGTGATGCGTCTGGCTTCTTTAGGCTATGCGGTTCCCGGCACAATTCTGGCAATTGGTTTTTTGACCCCCGCCATGGCGGTAGACCGCTGGCTGGCCGATTTACTGGATGTTCGTGGTCTGCCGCTGATGTCCGCCGGGATCCTGCTGGTAATTTGTTGTGCCATGCGATTCCAGGCGATTGCCATTGGCGCACTGGATTCTGGTCTGGGCCGTATCCCCCCCTCACTGGAACAGGCGTCTCGTCTGTTGGGTGAGAATGGCGCGGGGACGTTTGCACGGGTCCATTTTCCCCTGCTGCGCCCAGCGTTAGTCAGCAGTGCCCTGCTGGTTTTTGCCGATGCCATGAAAGAACTGCCAACAACGTTGCTTTTGCGCCCGGTCAATTTCGAAACGCTGGCAACATTGTTGTATGCGGAAGCAGCCCGTGGAACCTATGAAGAAGGTGCTATCGCCGCGCTAATGATTGTTTTAGCTGGCACGCTACCGGTTATTTTGTTGGTGCGTCATCAAATGACTCGCCGTGGTTAAGAGAGCAACAATGTCAGAAATTGCATTACGACTCCAGGATGTACACGTTACTTATGGCAACAGCCAGCAATCGGTACTGAGCGGATTTTCAATGTCGGTACATAAAGGTGAAATCGCCTGTCTGCTGGGCGCTTCAGGCTGCGGGAAAACCACGGTGCTACGCGCAGTTGCCGGATTTGAACGCCTGCAAAACGGAGAGATCTATGTGTCACAGCGCCGTGTTGCCGGTCCCGGCATTCATCTGCCACCGGAAAAACGTCATGTCGGCATGGTCTTCCAGGAATATGCGTTATTCCCCCATCTGACCGCGCAGCAAAATGTGGCCTTTGGATTGCGTCGCATGCCGCGTGAGGATCAACAGGCCAGAGTGACTGAGCTGCTGAAAATGGTGGAGTTACACAGCCATGCCAACCGCTATCCGCATGAGCTTTCAGGCGGGCAACAACAGCGTATCGCCCTTGCGCGCGCGTTGGCGCCACATCCGGAAATCCTGTTGCTCGATGAACCCTTCTCCAGCCTTGATAAGCGCACGCGTGAACGTCTTGGCAACGAGGTACGGGATATTTTGCGCGCCGCAGGGCAAACGGCGCTGTTGGTTACCCACAGTGAACACGAAGCTCAACTAATGGCAGACCATATTGGCGTGGTAAAAATGGGGCAGTATCAAATAAAAAAAGCGACCCATCCGACCTGAAGGTCACCAGAGTCGCCCTGAAAATTAATAATGTTTCTGTACCAGGCTGATGTTCACCGGCATACCGGAACGTCTTTCCAGTGCCTGGTTCCCACGGCTCACATCCACGTCATTCCCGTTGATAAAGGTACGCAGAGCGGGAGTGACTGGCAAAGGTACCTTTCTGTCAGACTCGTATTCCGAACGATTTCGCGACAACGGCTCATGCACTTCCACCCAACGACTACCGTCCGGCTCTTCGCTGTATTTCACCGGCCGGTCAATTAATTGTACACGGGTCCCTACAGGCACCGTATCAAACAGGTACTTGATGTCGTCATTCCGCAAACGGATACACCCTTGGCTTACCCGCAGACCAATACCGAAATTGGCATTTGTCCCGTGAATGGCATAAAGCCTGCCGATATAAATTGCATACAGGCCCATCGGATTTTCTGGCCCGGCAGGAACAAATGCTGGCAAGCTTTCCCCGCGAGCGGCGTATTCGCGTCGGGTATTTGGCGTCGGTGTCCAGCTTGGTGCTTCCTGCTTACGCTCTACCGCCGTCACCCAGTTGCGCGGCGTTTCTCTACCCGCCTGACCAATGCCAATGGGTAAAACCTCAACCGTATTGCTGCCAGCAGGATAATAGTAAAGCCGCATCTCGGCGACGTTGATGACAATCCCCTCGCGTACGGTATCCGGTAATATCAGTTGCTGCGGCACAACCAGCGTTGAACCCGATTTAGGCAGAAAAACATCGACGCCCGGATTGGCTTCAAGCATATTGCTCAACCCCTGCCCGTACTGAGCGGCAAATGCCTCCAGCGGCTTGGTATTTCCTGGTGGAACCGTAACAGTCAAAGGGCTACCCACCAGGCGACTGCCCTCTGGCGGCAGTGGATAACTCACCGCCTGCGCGCCCTGACTCGCAAGCAGCATAATGAGTGAACAAAGCAGTTTTACACGACGCATCTTTTTCCTTTCCTTCGTCGCAGCAGATATCCGTTAATTATAGCTTTTATTATCTGTTTTAGTGGGTTACGACATATTTGCGCATAAAAAAACCTCGCCAACAGGCGAGGTTCAGGTTGAGCGGTAACTACGCTTCCTTACCATCCGGAAGCTCGATGTTACTGGCGGCTAACTGCCCCATATTGTTGTACATCGCACAAGCAGCCTCAACAATAGGCATCGCCAACGCGGCCCCACTGCCTTCACCCAAACGCATCCCCATATTCAGATATGGATCCAATTCAAGATGCGCCAGCGCGGTACGGGCGCCCTTCTCAGCGGAGAAATGTGACGGGATTAGGTAGGGTTTTATTTGTGGTGCAATCTGGCAGGCCGCCAGCGCAGCGGAATAAGAAAGAAAACCATCCAGCACGACCGGCAGGCCGCAGGAGGCCGCCCCCAACATTACCCCTGCCATGCCGACAAGATCGAACCCACCAACTTTAGCCAGCACATCGACACCGTCATGGCGATCTGGCTGATTGACGGCAATTGCCCGACGCACAACGTCTACCTTATTCCCCACCCGAGAAAGAGGAAGGTTAGCGCCAATACCCACGACTTCCTCAGCATCACTGCCGGTAAGCACGCTAACAATGGCCGCCGCAGGTGTAGTATTTGCCATACCAAGCTCACCGACACCAAACAGCGTTACGCCGTCTTTGGCCAGTTCATGGGTATAGCGAATGACTTCCAGCAACAGCTCCTCGGCCTGCGAATGGCTCATTGCCGGGCCTTCGGCTATATTGCCGCAGCCGCGTGCCACGCGCATATTCACCACGCCGGGAATAGGTTCAGCATCAATCCCCACATCTATCACATGGACCTTCGCCCCCGCCTGAGCGGCGAGGACGCAGACGCCGGTCGTTCCACGCGTCATATTGGCAGCCTGTATAGCCGTGACAACTTTAGGTGAAACGGCAACCCCTTCATCCCACACGCCGTGATCGGCGCACATCACCAGCATCGCTTTGCCATTCACATGCGGCACACCCTTCAGGCCAGGCATCCCGGCCATTTGCACGGCGAGAGATTCGAGTCGCCCCAAGCTTCCCGGCGGCTTAAGCAAGCCGTCGATATGCTGCTGCGCGCGCAGCATCGCGGCACTGTCAGGTAATGGGATCGCGCGGAGTAAAGAGGTTAAAGTCTGCATAAGGGTTCCAGTATGTGGGCTGACTCAGAGCAGAGCCAGCAAGAAAATCAACTCGCCAAGTTCAATGGCAGCGCCCAGCGTATCGCCGGTTTGCCCACCCAACGTGCGTTTTAATAACTGCCCAAGAATAAAAATCGCCACCATTGTGACAACCAGCGCTGCCACGCCGCGCATGCCGGGAAGCAGCACGGCGGCAAGGATCGCCGCCAATCCCAACGTAACGCAGGTTTGACGCCCGGTGACTTTACCAATAAAAACGTTACCCAGCCCTTCTTCGCGGGCATAGCGATGCCGATACATCAGCAACACCGCCGTTCCTCGCCCGGCGACACATGCCGCCGCCAGCGCAGCCAGCATCGGCGTGCCACGCAAAGCCAGTTCGCTCACCACCAGCACCTTCGCCAGTAAAACGAAAATTAGCGCCAGTCCACCGTGGGTTCCCAGACGACTGTCGCGCATGATTTCCAGCATCCGCTCGCGTCGACGCGCCGAAAAAATGCCGTCACAGGTATCCGCCAGACCATCCAGATGAAATCCCCCGGTCAATAACGCCAGCGTCAGCACCGCAAAAAGAGCGGCCAACGGTATACCGCACCAGGTCTGGAGCGCCATGAAGACCAGCCCCGTCAACCCTCCCAACACGACGCCAATCAGGGGAAACATCACAATACCGCGGGAATAGTGCTCGAAATCCAGTCCTTGCGACCAGCGAGCAGGAACGGGCAAGCGACTGATAAAAGAGAGCATTGCCCAGAACAACTTACTCATTTAATTTTGACTCCAATTCCTGATACCACCAGCCAGACCTCATCAGCCGCCGCCGCCAGTCGCTGGTTCACGCGTCCTGCAATATCACGAAAATGCCGCGCCAGACGGTTCTCCGGCACAATCCCCATTCCCACTTCGTTAGTGACCAACACGATCTTTGCCGGGCAGCGCTGACAGGCTGCAATCAGCGAACGGATTTCACCTTCGATAGACTGCTCCATCGCCGCGTAATCCCAGCTGTCCGGATCGCTGTCACCGCCCAGAGCAAACAGCAGGTTGGTCACCATCGTAGTGATGCATTCAAGCAGAATGGTTTCCTGAGGATCGTTCGCGGCCGTGATCAGTTCATCAAGATGTTGCCAACGTTCGGCTGTACGCCAGTGCGCAGGACGTCCATCGCGATGATGCTGAATTCGCGCAGCCATCTCCTCATCAAAAATCTGCGAAGTCGCAATATACAAAACGTTTGGGGAATCAGCGATCAGCGCTTCCGCATGCCGACTCTTACCGCTTCGCGCGCCGCCAGTAACCAGAATCATCATACTGGCTCCCGGTGTTGCTGCATGATGGTATAAATTTTCTCAATATCGATGTGTTGCCGCATCGCATCCGCCAGCAGATCAAACTGCTGCGATTTATATTGCGCGTAATGGAAGGTGGAATCCAGCGGAGCTAACCCTTTACGTTCTCGCAGGCCATTGACCAACGCACGGGTGAAATCATCGCTGTCGAAAAGACCGTGAAGATAGGTGCCGAACGCCAGACCATCCGCAGTGACCGCGCCGTCAACAACGTTGCAGCCGTCTTTGTGCAACGTCATCACCGACTGACATTCATCGGTTAATGCTGTTTCGCCCATATGAATTTCATAACCGCGAACGGATAACCCCGCCGTGCCCGCCAGCCAGTCAGGCAGCGATGAGGACATTTGCCCCTCAACCAGGGTCGTAGTTTTGTGCTGGGCAAAATGGGTTACGGTATTGAGCAAACCCAGCCCCGGCAGCGTACCGAGTCCTGACTCCACTTCATCAATGATGGTATCGCCAAGCATTTGATAACCGCCGCAAATCCCCACCACCGGTACGTTATTACGATGCAATTGCACGACGCCATGCGCCATCCCGCTTTCACGCAGCCACACCAGATCGCCAAGGGTATTTTTGCTGCCGGGCAAAATCACCAGATCGGCCCCCGCCAGCTCTTCAGGCTGGCGAACATAGCGCACACGCACATCCGGCTGCGCAGCAAGCGCATTGAAATCCGTAAAGTTAGAAATGTGCGGGATTTGCACAACGGCGATGTCGATGTCGCGTTTATCAGTGCGCAAATACTTGCCCTTTTGCAGTGCAACGCCATCTTCATCTTCCAGATCAACATCCAGCCATGGCATCACGCCCAGCACCGGAACACCGGTCAGCGCTTCAATTTGCTCGATACCGGAGTGCAGCAGCGTCACATCACCGCGAAACTTATTGATGATCACCCCTTTTACGCGTGCGCGTTCGTGATCGTGCAACAGCGCCAGCGTGCCGTAAATGGAGGCGAATACCCCACCACGATCGATATCCGCCACTAAAACGACAGGGCACTGCGCCATTTCTGCCATGCCCATATTGACGATATCGCGATCGCGCAGGTTAATCTCTGCCGGGCTCCCCGCACCTTCCAGCACCAGCACATCGAACTCCTGCGCCAGGCTGTTATAAACTGACAGGATCTGTTCCCGCAGACGAGGTTTGTACTCGTGGTAACTCACCGCGTCCATATCAGTCGCTACTTTGCCCATCAGCACTACCTGCGCTTTGCGATCGCTGGTCGGTTTAAGCAGAACCGGGTTCATACGCACATCTGGCGTAATACCTGCGGCTTCAGCCTGAAAAATTTGCGCGCGGCCCATTTCTTTTCCCTCTGGCGTAATGCCAGAGTTCAGCGCCATGTTCTGCGATTTGAACGGTGCGGTATGCAGTCCATCCTGATAAAAAATACGACACAGCCCGGCGACCAATACGCTTTTACCCACATCAGATGCCGTTCCCTGCAACATTATTGCCTGCGTCATGACGCCTCCTTCAGTGCGTTCTCTCGCATACAGCTAAAAAATTCAGCCTCTGTTTTACACAGCGGGAAGCCCAACTCGGTATGCAGCTTCACCAGCCAGGGCTGAGTCAATCCCGCTTGTTCAATAAGATCCGTACGGGCGAAAACGTCGCCTGGCGTGCCGTGCGTGAGTACTTCGCCCCGGCGTAAAACGTACACCGCATCGCTGACTTCATAGATAAGATCGATATCATGGCTTGAAATTACGACATGGTTTCCTTGCGCTACGATGCGTTTGATAATCTCAATCATCTGTGTGCGGCCTGACGGGTCGAGGCCCGCAGTAGGTTCATCCAGCAGCAGATACTGCGCCTGCAACACCAACGCCCCGGCTATCGCTACGCGTTTTTTTTGCCCATGGCTTAAACACTGAATGGGCTGATGGCGAAAATGCTGGGCGTCGACCAGCGTAAGCGCATCTTCCACGCGTCGGGTGATTTCAGCCTCATCCACCCCGAGATTGCGCAGGCTAAAGGCGATATCGCTGTCGATATCGGTATAAAAGATTTGCTGATCGGGGTCCTGAAATACCGTTGCCACCTGTTGACGCAGCGCCAGCAGGCCGCGTTTGCTGTAATCCAGCGGTTTACCCTGCCACATCACCGCGCCTTGCTGTGGGCGCAATAAGCCACTCAGGTTCATAAACAGCGTGGATTTCCCGCAACCATTAGCGCCTACCAACCCGGTGACGGCATGCGTAGAAAAATCCAGCGTTAGCCCTTTGAGGATCGGGTCATCCTGATAGCGAAACCAAAGCGCTGAGGTGGCAAGCATACTTTTCCTTACAGGTGAAAATCACCCTGATAAAGTTTGATATCCAGTGTGGTGGTCATTTGCTGGTAGCGGATCAACACGCGAGTGAACAGCAATCCCACCAGCATTGCCAGAGAGCGGTAGCCCAACGGCAAGCTACGATAACCAAAACGCAGCGTTTGTGCGCGGTGAATAGCCAGCGCCTCGTCTAACAGAATAAAAATAAACCGCCAGGTCAGCAGGATCTGCTCAGTTAGCAGGCGAGGAACGTGCGCGCGTTTGAGTAGGATAATTAATTGCGGAAACGGCAGATTCAGTACCAGCCAGAAGGTTGCCGCCAGCGCAGCAAGGCTGCGCCAGAATGTTTCATTCGCTGTCACCAGACCTGGTGCGCTGATCCCCAACCAGTAACTTCCCACAGGTATGCTGGCCAACAGCGTCTGTGGATCGCGGCTGATGCTAAACAGGATGGTCACTACGCCAACCGCCAGAAAACCAAACGGTAATGCCATCCAACGGCACCAGCGCCAGAAGGAAATACGCAGCAGCCAGCAGCTCAGCGCGGCAATCAATAACAGCTCAATACCCTGCCCCAACGGGGGCAGAGTAAACGCCAGAATCATCATCACCAGCCAGAGCAGAAATTTCCGCACTGGCGAGACATGAACCCAACGGCTTTGATAGCTAAGCCTGTCAAGCCCGGTCATCACGGCGTTGCCTGCCCTTGGTATAACCCAGAATATAGAAAATCACGGCTGCGCCCAGCGATCCCTGAAGTGTAAACAGCAGACTTTCAATTTCACCGCTTGCCGGTTCATACAGCGGCTGGAACCAGGGTTCATAATGCGGGGCAATAGCCTGAATCTGACTCTCCGCCTCACCGTCTGAACCGCCGTACTCTCCACCGTGGTTGATAAAGAACGGCAGGATCACCAGCGCCACTACCATGCCCAATATAATCAGCGTCTTTTTCATCGTTAATGTCCTTGTGCGGTTATTAACTGGCGTTTGGTTAGCTGATCGTAAATCAGCACGGTGAGTAACCCTTCCGCAATCGCGATTGGGATCTGCGTCAGACAGAAAATCCCCATGAACTTAATGATTGAACCGGTAGCGCCAGCAGAGGGATCCGGGAACGCCACGCCCAGCTGTACCGACGTCACGAAATAGGTGACGAGATCCGCCAGCATCGCGCACAAGAAGACGCAAACATCACGACGCAGCCCTGCACGGCAGGCCATTTTCCACACCATGTAACCCACTACCGGGCCAATTACCGCCATCGACATGCCGTTCGCGCCAAGCGTCGTTAAACCACCGTGTGCCAGCAGCAGTGCCTGGAACAGCAGAACGATCGCCCCGAGGATGGCCACTACGCCAGGTCCAAACAGGATAACTGCCAGGCCTACGCCGGTAGGGTGTGAACAACTTCCGGTAACGGAAGGAATTTTCAGCGCCGACAGCACAAAAATAAAGGCGCCGCACAGTGCCAGTAAAACTTTCTGGTGGTTATCTTCCTGCACGATTTGGCGCAAGCGCACCAGCCCGTACCACAGGCAGGGTAAAAACAGCAGCCACCATGCCAGCGCCCACATCGGCGGCAAGAAGCCTTCCATAATGTGCATGGCGAACGCTTGCTCAGGAACAATCATCAGTAATAGCGCCGCAGCCAACCCGCTGAAAGACAGCTGTTTTAGCTGTTGTTCAAGCTTCATTGTGCATACTCCCACTGTTTGTTGACCAGAATGGTCGAAAAATAAGGCAGCGGCTGATCGTCGCTCACCTCATCGAGATGACGCCAGCACTGTTCACCTGGCAGCGTGGCTTCAGACATCATTAATGCGCAGCCCAACAAACCTTCTTGTTGCAGCAGCGCTTTGATACGCGCAAAACGACCGTACACTTTCATCAACACCAGACTGTCATGCTGCTTTAACGCCTGCTGAATTTCAGCTTCCGGCGCGGTACAGGAGACCACTGCCAGCGATTGTTGCTCCATGGCGAGCGGGGTTTTCGAACGCGCGGCAATCGCAGCGAAAGAAGTCACGCCCGGGACGATTTCTAACCAGTCAGGCGAACCAATGCGCTGCAGTAAAAAGACCCAGGTACTGAACAGCATGGCGTCGCCGAGCGTAATAAAACCTACTTTTTTTCCAGCTTCGACTTCCTGAACCAGCGCGGTTGCAACCTCATCCCAGACGGCCTCTTTTTCCGCGCTGTCGGCACTCATGGGAAAATGGCAGCAGCGGACCTCGGTCTGCTCGCCGATATACTCCCGTACAATCGACAGCGCCAGGCTATCGCCGCCTTTACGCCCGGCAGGCGCATAGAGAATATCCAGTATGCCCAGCGTACGTGCAGCACGTACGGTGATCAGATCGGAAGCGCCAGGTCCGGTGCTTAATGCGTACAGTTTCCCGCTCATGCTGCTTCCTCCAGCGCCACATTAAGCGCCTGCTGTAAATGTGCCACGAACATGGCGCGAACCGCCGGATTCTCACCCAGTCCACTGAGCCATGGCGTAGCCTTTATCCCGGCCGCATTGAACAATGTTTTCCACGAATCATCTTCGTCAGAGGCCATATCATTGATGGCATGGTCACCAGCAACTAACATCAGCGGCATCAGATGCACCGCCGCCACCCCTTCCTGAGATAAACTTTCAATCAGCACATCCACTTCCGGATAGCTTTCCACCGCCCCAACCCGCGCCGGAAAGCGCTGCGCCGTCATCATATGGTCGAGACAGGCATAGGCGGCAAAGGCATGATGGCTGGCGCCGTGTCCCATAAACACCACTTTTTCATTTTCTCTAAGCGTCGGCATTTGCTGTTGCAGCGCCAGCATCAGCTGGGCGTAATCTTCATGGCTGCTCAGTAGCGGTACACCCAGCGTCAGGCGTGAAAACAGCGGACGCATACTTTGCACTTCGCGGACAATTTTTTCGTATTCGTCGCCATTGATAATGTGCAGCGACTGAATAGCCACATCCTGATACCCCTGCTCCGCCAGTTTTTGCAGCGCCTGCAGCGGTGTGTCGATTTCAATGCCGTCACGCTGCTTGAGCTTGCGGATAATCATCCCGGAGGTAAACGCCCGGAACAGGTCGCGGTCAGGGCAACTGGCTGCAAGATCGCGCTCACAGGCCACAATATTTTTCTCACAGGTGTCGTGATAGCTGGTGCCAAAGCTGACCACCAGAAGCGCCTTTTTCATCTTTAACTCCTTAAGCCGCGGCCAGCCAGCGCGTTAAACGCGCCGCAAAGGCGGCCTGACTTTCCAGTAACTCGTCTCCCGTCACCAACGGTGCCGGACGTGTAATCACGATGCAGGGGATACCGGCATCCAGACAGGGTTGAACTTTTTCCTGATAACCACCTTCAGCGCCTGAAGCCTTAGTGATCACCACATCAGCCTGACACTGGCGATAAAACGCGGCGTTGAACTCGGCGCTAAACGGCCCACACAGTGCGAAGATTTCACCGACGCCAAATCCCAGATCCGCGCATTGCTGAATGACCTCAGGTACAGGCAGAACGCGCGCCAGCAGCGTTTTTTCAGGCAACCCTTCGCGCCAGATGGCCAGATCTTTACTGCCAGTCGTCAACAGCACGCGATCGCCGAAGCGTCGCGCCACCTCACAGGCTTGCGGAATACTTTGTACGGTATAAAGCTGCGGGTGAGTTAATCCGCTCAACTGCTCAGGGCGCTGGTAGCGGCTCAGCAGTACGCCCGCCGCTTCGCAGGCATTCATGATGTTGCGACTCACCACCTCGGCGTACGGATGCGAGGCATCGATCACCCAGCGCGTCTGATTTTCCTGTAGCCAGGCAATCATTTGTTCACGTTCCAGACGCCCGCAGCGCACCTGGCCTTTGATGTCTCCCGCCAGCTGCTTTCCCGTCGGGGTCGCAACGGACAGGGTGTAGGCCACGTTTGCTGCATCCAGTTGCTGGCACAGCATGCGCGCGTCGCTGGTGCCGCCCATGACCAGCACATCACCATAATTCACAGCACATAACCTCGTGGCGTGATCATCAGGCCGTCCTGAACATAGGTTGTTTTATTGCCCACGATCACAAGACTGGTCATATCAACCGGCTCAAAGTCCATTTCACCCAGCGTGGTCAGCCATTTTTCCTGCTTTTTACGTCCGGCTGACTTCACAATACCAACCGGCGTTTGTGCGCTCTTGCTGGCAGATAACAGCTCAAATGCGCGCGCCAGATGTCCTTCGCGACCCCGACTGCGCGGGTTGTAGAAACAGATAACAAAATCGGCCTCACCGGCGGCAACGATGCGTTTTTCGATAACCGGCCACGGCGTTAACAGATCGCTTAAGCTGATGTGGCAGAAATCGTGCATCAACGGCGCACCCAGCAAAGAGGCGGCGGCAATGCTGGCGGTCATCCCTGGGATTAGCCTGACCTCAACGTCCAGCTTTTGCTTACTGACCAGCTCGAGCACCAGCCCGGCCATACCGTAAATCCCCGCGTCACCGCTGCTGATCAGCGCCACGTTGTGCCCCGCCTGCGCCAGTTCGATCGCCGCCTGACAGCGTTCAATCTCTTTGCACATCCCGGTTTTGATCACCTGCTTGTCGCCAGTGAACGCTTTTACCAGATGGGTGTAGGTTTTATAGCCAACGATGATTTCCGCTGCCTGCAGTGCTTCAACGGCTTCCATGGTCATCATTGCCTGCGAGCCAGGGCCAATTCCAATTACGCTTAACATCAGTGTGAAACTCCCAAAGTGATAGTGACGCCCTGTTCTCGCAGGGTCTCGCCTAACAGTTGTCCGTGGCTCAACAGCCAGGCTGCAGGACCAGAAACGCTTCCTGTACCCACCGTTTTGCGAACAAACGATGAGGCCGGAAAACGGTGCTCATGCTCACGCAGCGCGTCAGCAGTAAAGGTTTCGAAAGGAACGCGACAGCATGAAGCCAGTTGGATAAGTCCCTGTTCATCTTTTTTCAGCGTGATGCTGCCAATCGCTTTTAGCGCCAGCGGATCGAGCTGTTGGGCTTCGAGTTGGCGGGCAAGCAGCGCAGCCAGCAGCGGGAACGGCGTATCACGGCGACAACCAATTCCGGCCACAACCCGCTGCGGCACCAGCTTCCAGTGCGGAACAGGCAGCTCAGGTAAATTGGTGCGTAAGGTGATGCACACCACCGCATCCAGTTCAGGGAGCTGGTTGAGATCGGTGACCGTAATAAATCCGCGCCGGTCGCAATGGCTGACATCCTGCGTCAGTTCGTCATCCCACCACAGCCCAACCCGCTTATTGCTGACCAACATCTGATTGACGATCTTCACCGCCGAACGGAAATCACTCATTCGGGCATTCAGTTGAAATGCCAGCGTATCCAGTGCCGCCATATCGTTCACATCCGTCGCGGTGGTGATAACCGGGTCGGCGCCCAACATGCCCGCCAGATAACGAGCCAACGCATTAGCACCGCCCGCATGACCGGAGAGCAGGCTGATGACATGCTGGGCACGTTCATCAATGACCACCACCGCCGGATCGCAAAACTTGTCGTTGACCAGCGGGGCCAGTACGCGCACCGCAATGCCGGTCGCCCCGATAAAAATCAGCGCCGAATAATTCGTAAACGCTTCGCGAGCGGTATTCGCAAAGCCGTTTTCGAAGGGAATAAACCCCTCCTCCAGCAGCTTTTCACTGGTAAAACAGGTTACCGGCAGCATAGCTGCCAGACGTTTCGCCAGCACAACGCCGCCAGGAGTCAGGCAAAAAAGCGCAATTGACTCAGGCTTTACGGTATTCATGGCTAAAGTCCGCCGCATAGAGTTTGGAGTAGTGATACTCCGAGCCCAGGAAATTACCGACCAGAATAAGGGCCGTTTTACGGATGCCAGCATCGCGAACCTTGTCGCCAATATCCGCCAGGGTCCCGCGCACGGTCTGGCTTTCCGGCCAGGTCGCTTTATAGATCACCGCCACGGGAGTGGTCGCCGGATAGCCGCCTTCAATCAGACGCTCAGCCACCCGATGAATACGCTGGACGGAAAGATATATCGCCATTGATGTCTGGTGGCTGGCAAAAGACTCCAGCTGTTCACGCTCTGGTACCGGGGTGCGGCCTTCCAGGCGCGTAATGATCAGGCTCTGTGACACTTCGGGCACGGTATACTCAACACCCAGCTCCGCCGCCGCGCCGAGGAACGCGCTGACGCCGGGCACCACCTGCCAGTCAATCCCGCGTTTGGTCAGCTCCTCGCCCTGCTCGCGCACGGAACCATACAACGAGACATCGCCGGTTTGCAGACGCACAACGGTCTTACCCGCTTTCACTCCGGCTTCCATCAGATCAAGGATCTGCTCCAGATGCAGTTCGGCACTGTCGTGACATTCAGCACCAGCAGGGCAATACTCCAGCAGTTCGGTGTTAATCAGCGATCCGGCGTAGATAACAACCTGCGCCTGTTGCAGCAACCGGTAACCTTTGAGGGTAATCAGCTCGCGATCGCCAGGACCTGCGCCAACAAACCACACGCTACGGGGATCAAAAATCTCAGACATGGTTTCCTTCCTTCTGACAGGCGATAACAAATACGGGGTTATTCGGTTTAAAATAGTGACCACTGCCAAGCGCGGTAAGCGAGGAAACCTGTAGCTGCAGGCAATCCACTCCCTGTACGCCAAGATGGTCCAGATGTGTTAGCGCGGTGTTGAGGTTTTCCTGGAGGATAAATGTCATCACCAAACGCCCTGCGGGATGCAATTGACGCATCGACCAGTCAATCAGGTCGGTCAGATGACCACCGCTGCCGCCCATAAAAATGGCATCGGCTTTTTCCGCGATGGTCATGGGAGCAACGCCGGGAAAAATATCGATATTTGCGCAGGCAAAATGCTGGCGGTTTTCGTCCAGCAACCTGAGCGCCGCCGGGTTACGTTCGATGGCCGTGACACGTAATCCGGGATATTGCAACGCCGCCTCTATCGACACGCTGCCGGTTCCGGCGCCTATATCAATCAGGTGACTGGCGCGGTGTAATTCAAGTTTTGAGAGGGCAAGTGCGCGTACCGCTTCTTTGGTCATCGGCACTTTCTCTCCACGCAGAAACAGCTCATCTTTCATCGAGGATCACCACTGCATTCATGTCATAGTCGGCGTTAACTTCACGCACAGGCAGGAAATGGATCTTTTCGTTTTCCATCGCCAGGTTTTCGCCAATCACCATCCAGCGATGCCCCTTGCCTCGGGCAATGAGCTGCTGCGCGATTTCACGCGGGCCACACAGCGCATCAGTCACCATCGCTACCTTGTTATGTCGCGCCAGCTCATCAAAACAGACGCTGCGGCCATGGCTACTGGTCAGCCACATATCGTTCATATCAATACCGGACTGCGCACACAGGTACTGCACCGCACTAATGCCGGGAATAATCCGCACATTCTCAATACCAAAATGCGCCACCATGCGCGTCCCGATGCCGTAAAACAGCGGATCGCCAGATGCCAGTACCACAACATGCTTCTCCTGGTGCGCGCTAATCCAGCTCAGGAGTTCCGGGATATTGGCGCCAAGAGCAAACTGTTCACCGGCAAAATCCGTGAATTGCTGCAAATGCCGCTTTCCACCGACCAGAACATCCGCCGCCGCGACCGCTTCACGTGCCGCAGGCGTCATCAAATGCAAACCGGCGGGGCCCATCCCTACAACGGTTAACATTGCATCTCCTCAGCAATTTCTGCGACCGGACGATTACTGCCAAGAACCTGATTATCAAAGGAAAACATGATGGCATCGCAGGTCGGCGGATTTTTGGTAAAGCGCAATGTTTGCAGAACACGCATACAAATGCGCTGAGCCAGATGGTCATAAATGTGCTGGAAACCGTATGCGTCGATATGTTCCATCGCCGCTTCGGTGGTATCGCACTCGCTGACCAGCGTCAGCAGTTCCAGCGGTGCGCCAAGTAATGCGAGGTGGGCCACCAGCGTTTCCATGCGGGCATCGGCAATATGGCTATGGGTATGGAAGATCCCCGCCGCGATTTTGACGAGCTTACCGGGATGTCCCACCAGCACAATTTGCCGGAATCCAAGACGTACGGCTTCTTCTATCATGTAGCCGACAAAGTTGCTCATGGTGACCACAACCTGGGTGTCGATACCCATCTGCTCGCGCACAAAACGCTCGCCGTGGTTTCCCGGCACCAGTACGACACGCTCCAGCCCAGCCGCCCGCTTAATTTCCAGCTCCAGCGACAGCGAACGTTTCCAGCTCTCTTCCGACATCGGCGTGACAATACCCGTGGTGCCGATAATCGAAATGCCGCCCAGAATGCCAAGGCGGGAGTTGTAGGTTTTTTGCGCCCGTTCTTCACCTTCTGGCGCGAAGATTTCAATCTGCGCCCCACGATTTGGGCCAATCGCTTCGCGGACGGCAGATTCAATGGTCTGGCGAGGTGTACGGTTAATCGCCGAACTACCGACCGGTAGGCCAATCCCTTTGCGGGTTACCGTACCAACCCCTTCACCGCCCTGTAAGGCAATCACGCCACTATCGTCTAACGTCACGCGCGCAAAAATCAGCATCCCATGTGTGGCGTCCACATCATCACCACCGTCTTTGCGGATGGCGGCTATCGCCTGCTGCCCTTCGATATGTGGCGACTCAACGTTCAGGCACAACGTCACCCCGGAAGGCGTGACGATGGAAACCTGATGGATGAGGTGTTGGCGCAATACCATCAACGCTGCCACTTTTGCCGCCGCCGTGGCGCACGATCCCGTGGTATATCCTTTACGCAGCGCTTTACCGTTGTGCCACACCGGCGTATCGAAGGCCTCGCTCATCGCGCCCCCTGCATGTGATAAAGCATGGCGTTGACGATAGCGGCAGCGACATTACTCCCCCCTTTACGGCCTAACGCGGCAATGGCGGGCAACTTGCTTTGGGTCAATGCATCTTTCGACTCTTCTGCACCAACGAACCCAACCGGTACGCCAACCACACCGCTGACAGCGACATCATGCTCAAGCAGGCGAAACAGCGCTGTTGGCGCGTTGCCAAAGACAAACAGCTTTTCCCCCTCTTCCTTCACCGCAATGTCGACAGCAGCCATGGACCGGGTAATCCCCTGCTCTTTTGCCGTACGCACAACTCTCGGGTCACTGATGTAACAGCGGCATTCACCGCCGAATTTTGCCAGCAGCGTTTTATTGATCCCGGAAAGCGCCATCGTGGTGTCGGTATAAATCACGCTCGAACGGCTAAGCGCCGCACAAAACTGCTCCAGCACATCACTGGAAAACCACAGAATGTCCAGCCAGTCGAAATCTGCCGTCGTGTGAATGACCCGCTTGATAATGGCTTCATGTAACGGACTGGCAAACTGATAGTCCGGACGGGTTTCACGGATGATCTCGCCAATAATGTCGAAACTTTTGGCTTCAATCGCCTGGGGTTGCTGGATATATTGCATTATGTTGTCCTCAGGCTACACCGGCCCACAGCCACCGCAGCGCAATAAACAGCGCCAGTGCCAGCGTCGATGCCACCCACATCAGTCGAATCGTATGGGAAATGTCGTCTACCGAAATGTCGCGTTGCGCATCACCGATCCACGGTTTCTCAACGCGCTCGCCAAAGTAGTCATTAGGACCACCCAGACGAATGCCTAATGCACCGGCTACGGATGCCTCTGACCACGCGCAGTTTGGGCTGCTGTGGTTGTAGCGATCACGCCAGCCAATCTGTAAAGCTCGCGAGCCGTCTTTACGGCATAAAAATGCCGCCACGCCCAGCAGCAGCCAGCTCAGTCTTGCAGGAATAAAGTTCGCGACATCGTCCAGACGCGCGCTGACCATACCGATAGCGCGGTATTTTTCATTTTTGTAGCCCACCATGGAGTCAAGGGTGTTTACCGCTTTGTAGGCCATCGCCAGGGGCGCACCGCCGAGAAGGAGAAAAAACAGCGGCGCGATAATGCCGTCGACGGTGTTTTCAGCCACGGTTTCCACCACCGCACGATTGATCTGTTGCGGTTGCAGTTGCGAGGTATCACGCCCCACTATCCACGACAGTTTTTCCCGACTCGCAGCAAGGTCACCGGCCCGTAGAGGACGTTCGACATCCTGTGCGGCATTCGCCAGGCATCGCCCGGCCAGCACGGTAAAGATCATCCATACCTCTACCACCCAACCCAACCAGGGATGAACAGATTTTGCCAGTACCAGCACGCCCCAGGACGCAGCCCAGGTCAGACCAACCACCACAATCCACATCACCGCGCCACCAATGCGCAGCGCACGGTCGCTATGACAATAACGCCGAATAATTCGCTGCACTGCAGAAATCAGATTGCCAATCCAGCGCACCGGATGCGGCCAGTTCTGCGGATCGCCGATGATAAAATCAAGCAACCAGGCAACACACCACGCAAGGATCGTCATAGCGCGCTCCTCGCGGCTGTCAGCCAGTGGTTAAGCATCTGCGGACGTTGAGCAAAATGAACGTGTAGATAACTGGCGAAGGTGTTTCCGACCTGCCAGCCGCCGGACCAGGCTTGCAGCGTTTTACCATCGCGCACTTTGCGACAGTTCATCACCGCTGGCGTTTCAGGGGTAAAATCAGAATAGTGGAATTCATGCCCGCGCAGCACTTCCCCTTCTGCTGCTAATAATGTTTGCTGTGCGGCCTGCGCTTCGCAGTAGCCAAATCGGGTCAGACGTTTTCCCATTTTGCTGTGGCCGGGAATGATATCCGCCATCAGCCAGGTATCGCCGTTACTGTCCTCAAGCGAACTGCCGAGATACATCAGCCCCCCACACTCTGCGTAAATCGCGACGCCACGTTGATGTGCCGCTCGCAGTTGCTTCAGCATCGAGACATTGCGAGCCAGCACCGCAGCGTGTAGCTCAGGATATCCGCCACCTAACCAGATCATCTGACAGTCGGGTAAGCAGGTGTCGTGCAACGGGCTAAAACGAACAATATTAAGCCCCGTACGTTCCAGCAGCGTAATGTTGTCCGGGTAGTAGAAGTTGAAGGCTTCGTCATCGGCAATTGCAAGCGTTAGCCCTGCTCCAGCATCTGCGGCAGGCAGCGCGGGCCATTCGCCAGCAGGAAGATTGGTTGACTGGCTTAATGTCAGCAGTGCGTCAATATCAAGGGTTTGCTCCAGCGTGGCAGCAAACTCCTGCCACGGTTGCTGATTGATAACCGACTCACGTGCGGTGACTAAACCCAAATGTCGTTCGGGAAGGGCAACCCCATCCATACGGGGTACGTAACCTAAGACGGGTACATCGCAGTAACGTTCGATTGCGACTTTCAGTAACTGGTAATGCGTTTCGCTGTTAACCCGATTAACAATAACGCCGGCGATGTTCAGGGTGGGATCAAAATGCTGAAAACCCATTACTGTTGCGGCGATTGAGGTGGAAACGGCTTTGCCATCAACCAGTAAGATGACCGGACAGCCTAACTGTTTAGCCATCGCGGCGGTGCTGCAGTAGTTTGGGTCTGTACCATAGCCGTCATACAACCCCATCACACCTTCAATAACGGCGATATCCGCATGTCGCATCTGCTCATTGAATAGAGCGTTTAGCGTGGGGACGGGAAGCATAAAGCTATCAAGATTGCGGGAAGCAGTACCGCATACCGCTGTATGCCAGCCGGTATCAAGGTAATCAGGACCCACTTTGCAAGGCTGGACGCGCAAACCGCGTTTTTTCAACAAGCTCAGCAAGCCCAGCGTCACCGTGGTTTTACCACAGCCGCTTCCAGTACCTGCAAGAACAAATGCGTGAAAATTGGCCGCCATACCCTGATCCTGTTCAGGGTGGTAGGGGTGTAGAGATACCCAGTCTCTCGACTGTATGCATCTGAACCACCCACTTCCCACCGAAGTTGTTGGTAGTCACTGACAGGCAGGTCTTCTGGCTTAGCGTCATCCTCACCCGTCCTTCCCAATCTTGCGATCAGTGGTCCATACGGGGTCGTCAGCATCACAGCAGCGGGGGCTGCGGGGGATTCTCACCCCCTTCCCTACCACAAATGTGGCAAACCTGTCAGTTCAAGAGCCTGGTTAATTAAGCTCTCTGTTATGAGGTAAATTCACGACCTCATGACAATAATTCAGTTTAATATCTTTCCGAATTCATTCAGCCAATTTCCTGGCCTTTTCCCACATATTCATACGTTCACTTTTTGAATGAAAGTATCAGCTAAGAATAAAGAAAGTCATTCACACAGACACTGTATCTCATCACAAAAATAAAAACTGGTGCAGTTTATCCCTCTAATACCATTATTTTGTTGCGCTATGACAATTTATTGGCAGCTGTCATTATTTTTCATTTTATAATGACGGGCATAGCACCACATATCAAAAATCGGCAATAGCAAAATATTGCTATTTAAGCGGACTCTCCGCGTGAAATGACATTAATTTGCTGGCGAAATGCCTGCGGCGTAACCTGATACGTTTGACGGAACACTTTGCAAAAATAGCTGGTTTGCGAAAAGCCTAAATTACGCGCAATGCTGGCTATGCTCCAGTCACTGTGGCAAAGCAACTCTTTGGCACTTGCCATTCTCTGTTGGTTTACCCATGCGTTAAAACCGATACCCTGATATTTTTTGAACAATTTACTGAAATAGTACGGGCTAAGGAAAACATGAGAGGCAACATCTTCCAGACGCAGCTCGTCTGATAAATGCGCATCAATATAGCGCAGGGCTTTTTTCATTTTACTGTCATGGGGGTTGGTACTGCGGTTAGCGCGTACCGGCTCTGACTGCTGCGGGTTATCTTTGATAACAACAAAATTGAGTTGTTTCTTAAGGCAATTTTCGACGATGAGCTTGAGTAAATCCGCTGAGGCAATGACACGAGAATAGTCCATCTCAGGTACATTACGGAACTCGTTGACCAGCTCTGGATCGGCTTGCCAGCGGTCATCGACGTTCAGAATATCAACGAGGCCTACATCGTTACTTAAGCGTACTTGTCCACAAAGCACAAACCCTACCAGGTGTCCCGCGATGACCAGCGGAATTGAGAAATCGGTAAGCCCGGCATGGCAGCGATAAATGCAGGGCTGATCGGACTTAGAGGCTTCCAACCCGCCACAGCGGTCGCTCATACGACAACGCGTACTATGCTGAGGATGCTGGCGCATCAACTGGCAAAAAGGAGTGAAATTAAAAAGCTCAGAAATTTCATCACCGTGAATATTGACAACCACAACAGCCAGACTGGTGGCCTGTGCAAAATCCTGTGCGATTTTATTAATGAGTTCTGAGTTCAGGGCACTCGCAGAAATCATGATAAAACCTCTCAGTTAATTTATTGTTATAAATAAAACATATTATTCACACATTCATTTTCATCTCGCGATCCAGCGCTCTGATGAAAGTCAGCATTGAACATAACAAAAGTCTCCCATTCTTGGGAGACTTTTTAAGCCGTTCAGGAAACCGGATCACGAAAACAGTTTTTACCTTTCAATAATAAACATCTTTCATGAAGCTAGCTCTCGTTTTCCTCCAACTTACACGAATTACACGGTAAATTTTTGCCAATAAAATAACGATAAATTGCTGCGCCCGCACAGGCGCCGATGATGGGAGCCACAATCGGCACGATGAAATAAGGGATATCGCGCCCGCCGGTCATCGCAACATCACCCCACCCGGCCATCCAGGCAAACAATTTAGGACCAAAATCACGTGCCGGGTTCATCGCAAAGCCGGTAAGTGGGCCGGTTGATGCGCCGATAACAGCAACCAGAATACCAATCAACAGTGGTGCCAGAGGGCCTTTGGGAACGCCGTTACCGTCGTCCGTTAGCGCCATAATCATCCCCATCAGAATGGAGGTAATCACCACTTCAACCAGTGCGGCCTGCCAGACACTCAGTGCGGCGGCAGGATACGTGCTAAAAATACTGGCAAGTTGCAGGCTTTCCAGACTGCCGCGTACCATTTGGTGGGCTGATTCATACTCAATAAATAAACTGCCGTACAACAAATAGGCCAGCATAGCGCCACCAAAGGCACCCGCTATCTGAGCGACAGAATAAGGCAGTACTTTACGGCCAGGAAAACAGGCAAACAACCAAAGTGCGATGGTAATAGCGGGATTGAGATGGGCCCCAGAAATCCCGGCTGTCAGGTAAACTGCAAGCGAGATCCCCAAGCCCCATATGATGCAGATCTCCCACAATCCCAAACTAGCACCCGCGACTTTAAGGGCGCTCAGGCACCCAATACCAAAAAACAAAAATAGCCCGGTACCCAAAAACTCAGCAATACATTGCGCTCTTAGTGAATCGTTCATTGTGACACCTTCTAAGCAGAGTTCGTGTCTTTACCAGCGGACTCCTTGCTGGCAGGAAGATTACTTCAAGACTTACTATAAAAATCTGTATCGGCAAATTGTTGGCAATCTGCAAGCGACATACCCTTAAAAATCGTGTTGTGATAGCAAAATTTTGCTATCACCTTTATTAAAACAGGTGACAAAACGAGGATTCACCCTATTAAAAGTACATTTTCAAAATAATAAAATATTGCGAAAAGCAGAATGCCATTTTCAAACAATCATCACAATTTCATTTTTCTCGCATAGCAAATGATATTTAAACTGTCACTCAGAAAAGTGTAAATATGGAATTAACATAACCAAATAGTCATATCGACAAATCTTAAAATAATCAATAAAAACAGCATATTACAATAACAAACAGCAATTTTATCTCACCGTAACCCCACTATTTTTTCACTCTTACTTTCAACTCAGCCATTCTTTTTCCTCGCTTCTTTTTATAGTCATGAAAATCGGGACAACCCAGGCGAGGTCTTTATGCAACAAGAAGCGTTAGGAATGGTAGAAACCAAAGGCTTAACTGCAGCCATAGAGGCCGCAGATGCAATGGTGAAGTCAGCCAATGTAATGCTGGTCGGCTACGAAAAAATTGGTTCGGGGCTGGTAACAGTTATTGTCCGCGGCGATGTCGGCGCAGTCAAAGCAGCAACAGATGCCGGTGCCGCCGCAGCCCGTAATGTGGGAGAAGTGAAAGCCGTACACGTTATCCCACGCCCGCATACCGATGTAGAAAAAATCTTACCGAAGGGAATTAGCTAATGAGCAGCAATGAACTGGTTGAACAGATCATGGCGCAGGTGATTGCTCGCGTGGCAACGCCGGAACAGCAGGCTATCCCAGAAAATAATCACCCAACACGAGAAACGGCTATGGCAGAGAAAAGCTGCAGTTTAACGGAGTTTGTCGGTACCGCGATTGGCGACACCGTCGGTCTGGTAATCGCCAACGTAGACAGTGCCCTCTTGGACGCAATGAAACTTGAAAAACGCTATCGCTCCATTGGCATCCTTGGCGCCCGTACTGGTGCGGGTCCACACATCATGGCCGCTGATGAAGCGGTGAAAGCCACCAATACTGAAGTCGTCAGTATTGAGTTACCACGTGATACCAAAGGCGGCGCAGGTCATGGCTCGCTGATTATTCTTGGCGGCAACGATGTTTCCGACGTGAAACGCGGCATTGAAGTTGCACTGAAAGAACTGGATCGCACCTTTGGCGACGTTTATGCCAACGAAGCCGGTCACATCGAAATGCAGTACACCGCACGCGCCAGCTACGCGCTGGAAAAAGCCTTTGGCGCACCGATTGGTCGTGCCTGTGGCGTCATCGTCGGCGCACCAGCATCCGTTGGTGTCCTGATGGCTGATACTGCCCTGAAATCCGCCAACGTGGAAGTTGTGGCTTACAGCTCCCCTGCTCATGGCACCAGCTTCAGTAACGAAGCCATTCTGGTTATTTCGGGTGACTCTGGCGCTGTTCGTCAGGCTGTTATCTCCGCCCGTGAAATCGGTAAAACCGTACTCGGGACCCTCGGCTCAGAGCCGAAAAACGATCGTCCGTCCTACATCTGATATCAGTGAGGCTGATTCATGAGATCGAAAAGATTTGAAGCACTGGCGAAGCGCCCTGTGAATCAGGATGGCTTCGTTAAGGAGTGGATCGAAGAAGGCTTCATTGCGATGGAAAGCCCGAACGACCCCAAACCGTCGATTAAAATCGTCAACGGTACAGTCACTGAACTGGACGGTAAATCCGCTAGTGAATTTGACTTAATCGACCATTTTATTGCCCGCTATGGCATTAACCTGGCGCGCGCTGAAGAAGTCATGGCGATGGATTCGGTCAAACTGGCCAATATGCTTTGCGATCCTAACGTGAAGCGCAAAGACATTGTGCCGCTGACCACCGCAATGACGCCGGCAAAAATTGTCGAAGTCGTGTCCCATATGAACGTCGTTGAGATGATGATGGCCATGCAGAAAATGCGTGCTCGTCGTACACCATCTCAACAAGCGCACGTCACTAATGTCAAAGATAACCCCGTGCAAATTGCCGCTGATGCCGCTGAAGGCGCATGGCGTGGATTTGACGAACAGGAAACGACCGTTGCCGTTGCGCGTTATGCGCCATTTAACGCCATTGCGCTGTTAGTCGGCTCACAGGTTGGACGCCCGGGCGTGTTAACTCAGTGTTCTCTGGAAGAAGCAACCGAACTCAAACTCGGGATGCTAGGCCACACCTGCTACGCTGAAACCATCTCCGTCTATGGTACTGAACCCGTCTTTACCGACGGCGATGACACGCCATGGTCTAAAGGCTTCCTCGCCTCATCCTACGCATCCCGTGGTCTGAAAATGCGCTTTACCTCCGGCTCTGGTTCAGAAGTTCAGATGGGTTACGCCGAAGGCAAATCGATGCTTTATCTGGAAGCCCGCTGTATTTACATCACCAAAGCTGCTGGCGTACAGGGTCTGCAAAACGGTTCCGTAAGCTGTATCGGAGTCCCTTCCGCCGTGCCGTCAGGAATTCGTGCAGTGCTGGCTGAAAACCTGATCTGCTCCTCTCTGGATCTGGAATGCGCCTCCAGCAACGACCAAACCTTTACCCACTCGGATATGCGTCGTACTGCGCGTCTGCTGA
The DNA here is from genome assembly GCF_000398825.1 of Citrobacter sp. KTE30. Classification (NCBI taxonomy): domain Bacteria; kingdom Pseudomonadati; phylum Pseudomonadota; class Gammaproteobacteria; order Enterobacterales; family Enterobacteriaceae; genus Citrobacter; species Citrobacter sp. KTE30. The sequence continues at coordinate 2,752,494 of NZ_KB976055.1, forward strand.
TGCAGTTCCTGCCGGGTACTGATTTCATTTCTTCTGGTTATTCCGCAGTGCCGAACTACGACAACATGTTTGCGGGTTCGAACGAGGATGCTGAAGATTTTGACGACTACAACGTTCTCCAGCGTGACCTGAAAGTAGACGGTGGTCTGCGCCCGGTTCGTGAAGAAGACGTTATCGCCATTCGTAACAAAGCGGCGCGTGCGCTGCAGGCCGTCTTTGCCGGGATGGGATTACCGCCAATCACTGATGAAGAAGTGGAAGCGGCGACCTACGCCCACGGTTCGAAAGATATGCCGGAACGTAACATCGTTGAAGATATCAAGTTTGCACAAGAGATCATCAACAAAAACCGTAACGGTCTGGAAGTGGTGAAAGCCCTTGCTCAGGGCGGATTTACCGATGTCGCTCAGGACATGCTCAACATCCAGAAAGCCAAGTTAACCGGGGATTACCTGCATACCTCCGCCATTATCGTTGGCGACGGACAGGTGCTATCCGCTGTCAATGATGTTAACGACTATGCCGGTCCGGCAACAGGTTATCGCCTGCAAGGCGAACGCTGGGAAGAGATCAAAAACATCCCTGGCGCACTTGATCCCAACGAGCTTGGCTAAGGGGTGAAAAATGGAAATTAATGAAAAACTGCTGCGCCAGATAATTGAAGATGTGTTGTCTGAAATGCAGACCAGCGACAAACCCGTCTCTTTCCGTGCATCTACAGCGGCAAGCGCACCTCAGGCTACTACGGCACAGGGCGACAGCTTTCTGACCGAGATTGGTGAAGCCAAACAAGGCCAGCAACAGGACGAAGTGATTATTGCCGTAGGGCCGGCGTTTGGCCTGTCACAAACCGTCAATATTGTTGGGATCCCGCATAAGAATATCTTGCGCGAAGTGATTGCCGGTATTGAAGAAGAAGGCATAAAAGCGCGCGTTATCCGCTGCTTTAAATCCTCCGATGTGGCGTTTGTTGCCGTTGAGGGTAACCGTCTGAGCGGTTCCGGGATCTCTATCGGTATCCAGTCAAAAGGCACGACGGTTATCCACCAGCAGGGGTTACCGCCGCTTTCAAACCTGGAGTTGTTCCCTCAGGCACCGCTTCTGACGCTAGAAACCTATCGTCAGATCGGTAAAAACGCCGCGCGTTATGCCAAGCGTGAATCTCCGCAACCGGTCCCTACGCTGAATGACCAGATGGCTCGTCCTAAGTACCAGGCGAAATCAGCCATTCTGCACATTAAAGAGACCAAATACGTTGTGACAGGCAAAAACCCGCAGGAACTGCGCGTGGCGCTTTGATAAAGGATACCTCCATGAATACCGACGCAATTGAATCGATGGTTCGGGATGTGTTGAGCCGGATGAACAGCCTGCAAGGCGAGTCCGCGACTCCGTCCGCGGCAAGTTCATCAGCACATACCGCGAAAGTCACGGATTACCCTCTCGCGAATAAACATCCTGAGTGGGTAAAAACTGCGACCAACAAAACGCTGGACGACTTCACGCTTGAAAATGTTCTGAGCAACAAAGTGACCGCGCAGGACATGCGCATCACTCCTGAAACACTGCGCCTCCAGGCGGAAATCGCCAAAGATGCCGGACGTGACAGGCTGGCGATGAACTTTGAGCGCGCTGCCGAGCTAACCGCTGTTCCTGACGATCGCATTCTTGAGATCTACAACGCGCTGCGCCCGTACCGCTCAACAAAAGATGAGCTGATGGCTATCGCCGACGATCTCGAAAATCGTTATCAGGCAAAAATCTGTGCAGCTTTCGTTCGTGAAGCGGCAGCGCTGTACGTTGAGCGTAAAAAACTCAAAGGCGACGACTAACTCAGGGACAGGATCATGCGATATATAGCTGGCATTGACATAGGCAACTCATCAACGGAAGTCGCTCTGGCTACTCTGGATGAGTCTGGCGTGCTGAGCATCACCGGCAGCGCGCTGGCAGAAACCACCGGAATTAAGGGCACATTACGTAATGTGTTTGGCATTCAGGAGGCCCTTACGCTGGCGGCAAAAAACGCCGGTATCAATGTCAGCGATATTTCGCTCATCCGTATTAACGAAGCCACCCCGGTCATTGGCGACGTGGCGATGGAAACAATAACCGAAACCATCATCACTGAATCCACCATGATCGGCCATAACCCTAAAACACCGGGCGGCGTCGGGTTAGGCGTGGGTGTCACTATTACGCCGGAAGACCTTCTCAGTCGCCCGGCGGATACGCCCTATATTCTGGTGGTGTCATCGGCATTTGATTTCGCCGATGTTGCTACGATGATTAATGCTTCCGTCGGTGCCGGATACCAGTTGACTGGCGTTATTTTGCAGCAGGACGATGGTGTGTTGGTCAGTAATCGTCTGACTCATCCCCTGCCCATCGTCGATGAAGTCCTTCATATTGACCGTATCCCGTTGGGGATGCTGGCTGCCATTGAGGTCGCCGTACCAGGAAAGGTCATTGAAACGCTTTCTAACCCCTATGGTATTGCAACCGTCTTTGGCCTCAATGCCGATGAGACTAAAAACATTGTTCCGATGGCACGGGCGCTGATCGGCAACCGTTCAGCCGTGGTGGTGAAAACGCCGTCAGGGGATGTGAAAGCGCGAGCGATTCCTGCCGGAAATCTGGAGCTACAGTCTCAGGGTCGTACAGTACGGGTCGACGTTGCAGCGGGCGCCGAAGCGATTATGAAAGCGGTTGGTGAATGCCCAAAACTGGATAACGTTACCGGAGAAGCTGGCACCAATATTGGCGGCATGCTGGAGCATGTGCGCCAGACGATGGCTGAATTAACCAATAAACCCAGTCATGAAATTTTTATTCAGGATCTGCTGGCGGTCGATACCTCGGTTCCTGTCAGCGTGACGGGTGGACTTGCCGGTGAGTTCTCGCTGGAACAAGCTGTCGGCATAGCCTCCATGGTGAAATCAGACCGCCTGCAAATGGCGATGATTGCCCAGGAGATCACGCAAAAGCTCAACATTGACGTTCAGGTTGGCGGGGCCGAAGCCGAAGCTGCCATTCTGGGGGCCTTAACTACTCCGGGCACCACGCGACCACTGGCTATTCTGGACCTCGGCGCGGGTTCAACCGACGCTTCTATCATCAATCCTAAGGGCGAAATTATTGCCACGCACCTGGCGGGTGCAGGCGATATGGTCACGATGATCATTGCCCGTGAACTGGGTCTGGATGACCGTTATCTCGCGGAAGAGATTAAAAAGTATCCGTTGGCGAAAGTTGAGAGCTTGTTCCATCTTCGCCACGAAGACGGCAGCGTTCAGTTCTTCCCTACGCCTCTCCCGCCAACGGTTTTTGCGCGCGTGTGCGTAGTGAAGCCCGATGAACTGGTGCCACTGCCGGGTGAACTGGCGCTGGAGAAAGTACGAGCCATTCGTCGAAGTGCTAAGGAACGCGTTTTCGTTACTAACGCACTCAGAGCGCTACGTCAGGTGAGTCCGACCGGGAACATTCGGGATATTCCCTTTGTGGTACTGGTTGGCGGCTCATCCCTGGATTTTGAAGTTCCGCAGCTGGTCACCGATGCTCTGGCGCATTATCGACTGGTTGCCGGGCGCGGCAATATTCGTGGTACCGAAGGTCCGCGCAATGCGGTTGCGACAGGGCTGATTCTCTCCTGGCATAAGGCATTCGCTCATGGAAAGTAATCTCACCACGCCAGCCATCGTTATCTTCACCAGTGCTGACTGCGCTGACGTCTGGAATGACGTACTGCTGGGTATTGAAGAAGAAGGGATCCCCTTTGTGATTCAGGAGAATGACTCAACTGACGTTATCCACAACGCATGGTTGGCTGCCTGCCAATCACCATTGCTGGTTGGTATTGGCTGTAGCCGTGAAAAACTGGTCGTTCACTACAAAAACTTACCCTCATCAGCACCGCTTTTTACGCTGACGTATCAACAAAATAGCCACGATCGCCGCAGCATTGGTAACAACGCTGCGCGGCTGGTTAAAGGCATTCCGTTCCGGGAATGCCACTCATAACCCACAGGAGAAAAGCAGTATGAATAACGCACTGGGACTGGTTGAAACAAAAGGGCTTGTCGGCGCTATTGAAGCCGCTGATGCCATGGTGAAATCCGCAAACGTGCAGTTGGTTGGTTACGAAAAAATCGGCTCTGGCCTCATCACCGTTATGGTTCGCGGTGATGTCGGCGCGGTGAAAGCAGCCGTAGATGCTGGAAGCGCAGCCGCAAGCGCCGTTGGCGAGGTGAAATCCTGCCACGTTATCCCGCGTCCGCACAGCGACGTTGAAGCCATTTTACCTAAATCCGCATAAGTCGTTGCAACCAAGGAGCACAGCGTGAAGCAATCACTGGGATTACTTGAAGTTAGTGGTCTGGCATTAGCCATCAGTTGCGCGGACGTCATGGCGAAAGCCGCCTCCATCACGCTGGTGGGCCTCGAAAAAACCAACGGCTCAGGCTGGACGGTGATCAAGATAATCGGGGATGTGGCCTCCGTCCAGGCGGCCATTTCCACCGGTGTCAGTTTCGCTGACCAGCGAGATGGACTGGTGGCTCACAAAGTCATTTCCAGACCCGGGGACGGGATCCTGTCGCATAGCGTTGTCCTGGAGCCTGAACCAACGCCCGAACCCATACCAGCCATACCGCATGAAGAGATATTTGTAGACCATGCGGCACCCGAAGCACCGCAAGATGCAGAATTGATTAGCTGCAATTTGTGTCTTGATCCTGCCTGCCCTCGCCAAAAAGGTGAGCCGCGCACACTTTGTCTTCACTCCGGCAAACGAGGTGAAGCGTGATGGATAAACAGCAATTGGAAACCACTGTCGCTAAGGTTCTGGATGAAATGCGCGAGCGCCCGATTCCGCTGGGGATCTCTAATCGGCATATTCATCTGTGCGCTGAAGATTACTGTCGCTTGTTTCCCAATCACCCAATTAGTGAGAAAAAAGAGCTGCTGCAGCCAGGGCAATATGCAGCAGAGCAGACTGTCACGCTGGTGGGGCCAAAAGGTCAGTTAAAAAATGTGCGTTTACTCGGCCCGCTGCGCAATACCAGCCAGGTCGAAATTTCCCGTACCGACGCCCGCACGTTGGGAATTGCTGCTCCGCTGCGGATGTCGGGCAATATTCAGGGCACACCCGGTGTTCGTCTTGTCAGCCCATTTGCTGAACTGGACTTAGCATCCGGGGTGATCGTTGCCCAACGGCATATCCATATGTCGCCGCTCGATGCTCTGATTCTGCGAGTTTCCCATGGTGATAAAGTCTCGGTCGCCATTAATGGCGATGAACGTCGACTGATTTTCGATAACGTCGCCGTACGCGTTTCGCCGGATATGCGCCTCGAAATGCATATCGATACAGACGAAGCCAATGCTGCAGGCGCTGATAATCCCCAGGCATTCGCCACACTGGTGACCTCACGATGAACAACGAACTGCTGCAACGCATTATCGAGGAGGTTGTTTCCCGATTAAAAAAACGCGCGGAAAGCACGCTCACTCTTAGCGTCGCGCAGTTACGGGAAATCGATTCACGGACAGTATGCTGCCAGTACTCGTCGCTCCATCTCCAGCAAGTGGACCTGCCATTACTGGAGCAAATTGCCGAAGGCTGCCCAGTCAACATGTCGGTGGTAACGATTCACGACGTGCTGGCATGCGGAGTCCGCGTGAAGATTTCACTACAACACCGATTGTTACCCGCAATCCCCGTGAAAAAACTAGCGCGTCTGCCGCTGGAATTCAGTGACGAACTGGGGCGAATCATCTTTTTGCATCCTGAGAAGCTTCTCAGCTATGCCGACGTCGCCCAATTGAGGGATGGCGTACTGGTGCTACGCCGTCGATGTGTCGTGACGGCTCTGGCTCAGGAAGCTGTCAGTCTGCGAAATGTCCAACTAATTAAGCAGGAGTGAGCTATGCATCTGGCACGGGTTACAGGCGTTGTGGTTTCCACGCAAAAATCTCCATCACTGGTGGGAAAAAAACTGTTGCTGGTACGTCGGGTAAGTGCTGACGGAGAGCTTCCTGCGTCTCCAGTGAGTGGAGATGAAGTCGCTGTTGATTCTGTCGGCGCGGGGACCGGCGAACTGGTATTACTCAGCAGCGGGTCCAGCGCCAGACACGTTTTCTCCGGCCCTAATGAGGCCATTGATCTGGCTATCGTCGGCATTGTCGACACGCTTTCTCGTTAGGAGGAACTATGGCGATTTATACCCGCACAGGTGATGCCGGAACAACAGCCCTATTTACCGGACAGCGCGTGAGCAAAACGCATCCGCGCGTGGAAGCCTACGGTACGCTGGACGAACTGAATGCGGCGCTTAGCCTGTGCGTTTGCGCGGCGAAAAACCCTCAGCACCGGCAGTTACTTGAAAATATCCAGCTGCAGCTTTTTTGGTTCAGCGCCGAACTGGCAAGCGAAAGCGAAGAACCGACGCCAGAGCAGCGCTACATCAGCTCAGAAGAAATTGCGGCACTGGAAGGTGCCATCGATATCGCAATGGGAAGAGTACCGCCCCTGCGCAGCTTTATTTTACCAGGCCGCAGCGAAGCCGCCAGCCGACTGCACTTTGCCCGAACTCTGGCACGCCGCGCAGAGAGACGACTGGTCGAGCTGTCCACCGAGATCTCCGTCAGACACGTGCTGATGCGTTATATCAACCGCCTGTCCGACTGCTTATATGCGCTTGCACGAGCAGAAGATCATGACGCCCATCAAAACGAAATCATTGAGAAAGTGGCTGAGCGCTATCTCGCTGCCGTTCAACCACCAGCCACAAAGGAGCCGACTATGTCTCTGTCTTTTCAGGAGCTCCACCAACTCACTCGCGCTGCGGTGACGAGAGCAGAAGAACTTCAGGTTCCGGTCGTCATTAGCATTGTTGATGCGAACGGGACCCAAACGGTGGCCTGGCGCATGCCTGACGCATTACTCGTGAGTAGCGAACTGGCACCGAAAAAAGCCTGGACTGCCGTGGCGATGAAAACCGCCACTCATGAGCTGACATCAGTAGTACAACCAGGCGCAGCGCTTTACGGTCTGGAAAGCCATATGCAGGGAAAAGTCGTCACCTTCGGTGGCGGGTACGCATTGTGGCGTGAGGGTTTACTCCTCGGGGGTCTTGGCATCAGCGGAGGAAGCGTTGAACAGGATATGGACATTGCAGAAACGGCCATTGCGGCGATTAACGTGAGAACACATCAATGAATACTTCAGAACTTGAAACCCTTATTCGTAACATTTTGAGTGAGCAACTCGCCCCGGCAAAAGCAGAAGTTAAGGGTAACGGTATTTTTCCGTCCGTTGGCGAAGCGATCGATACCGCTCATCAGGCTTTTCTGCGTTACCAGCAATGTCCATTGAAAACCCGCAGCGCCATCATAAACGCCCTACGCGAAGAACTGACGCCTCATCTTGCTTCACTGGCCGCTGAGAGCGCTGCCGAAACGGGTATGGGCAACAAAGAGGATAAGTTCCTTAAAAATAAAGCCGCGCTGGACAACACTCCGGGTATCGAAGATCTCACCACCACGGCGCTAACCGGCGATGGCGGCATGGTGTTATTCGAGTATTCACCGTTTGGCGTGATTGGTTCTGTCGCCCCCAGTACTAATCCGACAGAGACCATTATTAACAACAGCATCAGCATGCTGGCGGCAGGGAATAGCGTTTATTTCAGTCCGCATCCGGGTGCTAAAAAGGTTTCACTCAAGCTGATTGCCATGATTGAAGATATCGCTTTCCGTTGCTGCGGAATTCGTAATCTTGTCGTCACGGTCACAGAACCCACTTTTGAGGCTACCCGGCAGATGATGGCGCACCCTAAAATCGCAGTTCTGGCGATTACCGGTGGCCCAGGCATTGTTGCTATGGGCATGAAAAGCGGGAAAAAAGTCATCGGCGCAGGCGCAGGAAATCCCCCCTGCATTGTTGATGAAACGGCCGACCTGGTTAAGGCGGCGGAAGATATCATCAATGGCGCATCCTTTGATTACAACCTCCCCTGCATTGCTGAGAAGAGCCTGATTGTTGTTGATGCCGTTGCCGAACGACTGGTTCAACAGATGCAGTCTTTTGGTGCGATGCTTCTCAATAGAGAAGAGGTAGACAAACTGCGAGCCGTCTGTCTACCAGAAGGCATAGCCAATAAAAAACTGGTAGGTAAAAGCCCGGCAACCTTACTGGAAGCAGCAGGAATACCAGTTCCGGCAAAAGCACCTCGATTACTGATAGGCATCGTCCAGGCGGACGACCCGTGGGTTACCAGCGAGCAACTGATGCCAATGCTCCCCGTCGTAACGGTGAGCGATTTTGATAGTGCATTAACGTTGGCCCTGAAGGTTGAAGAGGGATTGCATCACACGGCCATTATGCATTCGCAAAATGTGTCACGTTTGAACCTTGCCGCGCGCACGCTTCAGACCTCCATCTTTGTGAAAAATGGCCCCTCTTACGCCGGGATCGGCGTTGGTGGTGAAGGCTTTACAACCTTCACTATTGCGACGCCAACCGGTGAAGGAACAACATCTGCGCGCACTTTCGCACGCTCTCGTCGTTGCGTGCTGACAAACGGTTTTTCTATTCGTTAATGGGGCCGTTATGAATAGCTTTTCACTGCAAACTCGATTGTACAGCGGCCAGGGAAGTCTGGATGTGCTCAAGCGCTTCACGAATAAGCATATCTGGATTATTTGCGATGGTTTTCTCGCGCGTTCTCCCCTGATTGAAAAGCTGCGCAACGCTCTGCCAGCGGATAACCGCATCAGCATTTTCAGCGATATCACCCCCGATCCCACCATCGGCACTGTAGTTCAAGGGATTGCACAAATGCAGTCCCTGCGGCCGGACGTCGTGATGGGTTTTGGTGGCGGCTCAGCATTGGACGCCGCAAAAGCCATCGTCTGGTTCAGCCGACAGTTCGGTATTGAAATTGAAACCTGTGTCGCAATTCCCACTACCAGCGGTACGGGCTCCGAGGTAACCAGCGCCTGCGTGATTAGCGATCCGGATAAAGGCATTAAATATCCATTGTTTAATAATGCGCTTTATCCAGACATGGCCATCCTTGATCCAACGCTGGTCGTCAGCGTACCGCCAGCCATAACCGCGAATACCGGCATGGACGTGTTAACGCATGCGTTGGAGGCATACGTGTCCACGAAGGCCAGCGACTTCACCGATGCACTGGCTGAAAAAGCGGCTCAAATCGTCTTCCAGTATCTGCCTGTCGCCGTCAGCAAAGGCGAATGCCTGGCAACCAGAGGGAAAATGCACAATGCGTCAACGCTCGCGGGAATGGCATTTAGTCAGGCTGGACTGGGGATCAATCATGCGATTGCCCATCAGTTGGGCGGTCAGTTTCATCTGCCACACGGACTTGCCAATGCGCTGCTGCTGACCCATGTCATTCATTTTAATGCTCGCGATCCGCGGGCTGCGAAGCGCTATGCCCGTTTCGCTAAAGCCTGCCATTTATGCCCGGATAACGCGAACGATACAGCGGCATTGAATGCGCTCATTCATCATATCGAGCTACTCAAAAAACAGTGTGCGTTGCCTTCTTTAGTTGACGCACTTAAAGACGGAAAGCAAGCCTGGTCGCAACGTATCCCGGTGATGGTTCAGGCCGCGCTGGCTGATGTCACGCTGCAAACCAATCCTCGTGTTGCCGACGCCAGTGCCATGCAGGAACTGCTTGAGGAATTATTATGAAGACAGCCATGACGGCAGAGTCCACGCTCTATGATGCGCAGACAATTCGCGAACGCGTTCGCGCAGCGGGCGTTGTCGGAGCCGGAGGCGCAGGCTTTCCTGCTCACGTAAAATTACAGGCGCAGGTCGATACTTTTCTGGTCAATGCGGCTGAATGTGAGCCAATGTTGAAAGTTGACCAGCAGTTGATGGCCGTCCAGGCTGAGCGACTTATCCACGGCGTTCAATATGCCATGACGGCTACCGGAGCCAGTTCCGGAATTATTGCGCTCAAAGAGAAATACCAACAGGCTATCAATGCATTAACGCCCCTTCTGCCTGCCGGGATCCGCTTACATATTTTGCCCGATGTCTACCCGGCAGGTGACGAGGTTCTGACCATCTGGATGGCAACAGGCCGGAGAGTTCCGCCTGCCGCGCTGCCGGTCAGCGTCGGCGTAGTGGTCAATAACGTCCAGACCGTGCTCAACATCGCGAGAGCAGTTGAGCAGCAGTACCCCGTTACGCGTCGTACCTTGACCGTTAACGGCGCAGTCGCCAGTCCCATCACACTCACAGTCCCTGTCGGCATGTCTTTACGTGACGTTCTGGCGCTGGCCGGGGGTGCAACCGTTGACGATCCCGGCTTTATTAACGGTGGTCCGATGATGGGCGGCCTGATTACTTCACTGGATACCCCAGTCAGCAAGACCACCGGGGGCCTGCTGGTTTTGCCTAAGTCTCATGCGTTGATTCAGCGGCGGATGCAGGATGAACGCACTGTGCTTTCTGTTGCAAAAACCGTTTGCGAGCAGTGCCGTTTGTGTACGGATTTGTGCCCAAGGCATTTGATCGGTCATGAATTATCCCCGCATCTGCTGGTTCGTGCGGTTAATTATCAGCAGGCGGCCACGCCGCAGCTACTGCTCACGGCCCTGACCTGCTCAGAATGCAATGTGTGTGAAAGCGTTGCCTGTCCGGTTGGGATTTCGCCGATGCGAATCAACCGCATGCTTAAACGCGAGCTGCGGGCGCTCAACCATCGTTATGAAGGGCCGCTAAATCCTGAGGATGAAATGGCGAAGTACCGGCTGATCCCGGTTAAGCGCCTTATTACCAAACTGGGCCTTAGCGACTGGTATCACGATGCGCCACTGGCTGAGACTGACTACTCCACAGACAAAACGACGCTGTTGTTACGCCAGCATATAGGTGCCAGCGCTATCCCATGTGTAGAACAAGGCGAACGCGTTGTTCGCGGTCAATGCGTTGCCGATGTGCCGTCCGGTGCATTAGGCGCGCCTGTTCACGCCAGTATTGACGGTATTGTCAGCGAGATCACTGAGCAATCCATCACGGTAATAAGAGGTTAATCATGTCTCAGGCTATAGGGATTTTAGAACTCACCAGCATTGCCAAAGGAATGGAAGCTGGCGATGCCATGTTAAAAAGCGCGAATGTGAATTTACTGGTCAGCAAGACCATCTGCCCGGGAAAATTTCTACTCATGCTCGGTGGTGACGTAGGTGCCGTACAACAGGCGATTGCCACTGGAACATCTCTTGCTGGCGATATGCTCGTTGATAGTCTGGTACTCCCCAACATTCATGCCAGCGTACTCCCCGCAATCAGCGGACTAAACAGCGTAGATAGGCGTCAGGCAGTTGGTATTGTCGAAACATGGAGCGTTGCTGCCTGCATCTGCGCCGCCGACCGGGCTGTTAAAGCCTCCAACGTCACGCTGGTACGCGTCCATATGGCATTTGGTATTGGCGGCAAGTGCTACATGGTCGTTGCCGGCGATGTATCCGATGTGAATAACGCGGTGACGGTTGCCAGTGAAAGTGCGGGTGAAAAAGGCCTGCTGGTTTACCGCTCGGTCATTCCTCGCCCGCATGAAAGCATGTGGCGACAGATGGTGGAGGGATAATGGAAAGGCAACCCACCACGGATCGAATGATTCAGGAATATGTACCTGGCAAACAGGTCACATTAGCGCATCTTATCGCTAATCCGGGTAAGGATTTGTTCAAGAAACTGGGATTACCAGATTCGGTTTCTGCGATCGGTATTCTGACCATTACCCCTAGCGAAGCCTCAATCATCGCCTGTGATATCGCCACGAAATCAGGGGCGGTAGAGATTGGTTTTCTCGACCGGTTTACCGGCGCGGTGGTACTGACGGGCGATGTTTCAGCCGTTGAGTACGCGCTGAAACAGGTAACCCGAACGCTGGGCGAAATGATGCGTTTTACCGCGTGTCCCATCACCCGGACGTAATCTCATGAAACGTATCATGCTAATTGGCCCCAGCCAGTGCGGTAAAACGTCGCTCACGCAGTGCATGCGCGGAGAGGTGCTTCACTATCAGAAGACCCAGGCCATAGTCTGGTCTCCTACGACAATAGACACACCGGGTGAATATCTTGAGAACCGCTGCCTGTACAGTGCGCTACTGGCCAGCGCCTGTGAAGCGGACATTATTGCGCTGGTACTCAATGCTGACGCGCCGTGGTCACCATTTTCTCCCGGTTTTACCGGACCAATGAACCGACCCGTTATTGGCCTCGTTACCAAAGCCGATTTAGCCAACCCGCAGCGTATTTCTCTTGTGGAGAGCTGGTTAGTTCAGGCTGGCGCGCAAAAAGTATTTGTCACCAGCGCGCTGGAGAATACCGGGGTCGATGAGATGTTCATTTTTCTGAATGCAAAGGAACCTTCATGTCTCACAAAATAATGGCCATTAATGCAGGTAGTTCCTCGCTTAAGTTTCAACTACTGGCGATGCCGCAGGGTGAAATGATCTGCCAGGGGTTGATAGAACGTATCGGTTTGTCTGATGCACAGGTCACCCTAAAAACACCAGCGCAGAAATGGCAGGAGACTTTGCCCGTAGCCGATCACCGTGAAGCCGTAACGTTGCTTCTGGAAAAACTGCTCAACCACCACATTATCAGCAGTCTGGAAGAGATCGACGGCGTGGGCCACCGCGTCGCACACGGCGGGGAATCCTTTAAAGACTCCGCCCTGGTAACTGATGAAACGCTGGCAGAAATCGAGCGCCTCGCGGAACTGGCTCCTCTGCATAACCCGGTAAATGCGTTGGGGATCGCGGTATTCCGCCAGCTATTGCCCAAAACGCCAGCCGTTGCGGTGTTCGACACCGCGTTTCATCAAACGCTTGATGAGCCTTCTTTCATCTATCCCCTGCCCTGGCGTTACTATGTCGAGTTGGGTATTCGTCGTTACGGTTTTCATGGTACCAGCCACAAATACGTTAGCTCACAGCTTGCTGAAAAACTGGGTGTGCCACTCAGCGCCCTGCGCGTTGTTTGTTGTCATCTGGGCAACGGCAGCAGCATCTGCGCGATCAAAGGCGGACAATCGGTGAATACGTCAATGGGCTTTACACCACAGTCTGGCGTGATGATGGGCACGCGAAGTGGCGATATTGATCCATCCATTTTGCCCTGGATAGCCCTGCGAGAAGGCAAAACACCCCAGCAGCTCAACCAATTGCTCAACAATGAGTCCGGATTGCTCGGTGTTTCTGGCATCTCACCTGACTACCGCGACGTTGAACATGCCGCAGATACGGGCAATCACCAGGCTGCGCTGGCGTTGACGCTTTTTGCTGAGCGCATTCGTGCCACCATTGGTAGCTATATTATGCAGATGGGCGGTCTGGATGCCCTGGTGTTTACCGGTGGTATTGGCGAAAACTCCGCACGGGCGCGCGCTGCGATTTGCCGTAACCTGAATTTCCTGGGTCTGGCCGTTGATGAGGAAAAAAATCAGCGTAATGCCACCTTCATTCAAACGGAAAATGCGATGGTCAAAGTAGCAGTGATTAATACCAATGAAGAGCTAATGATTGCGCAAGACGTTTTGCGTTTAGCGATATCTGAAACTGTGACATTGGGCATTCCTGCATAATACTGCCGCACCGCAAATTGCGGCAAATCATGGTAATAGCGCGATCGCCATGACACTATGCGCCGAGGATTGCTGATCACATAGGTGAAGACGTGGCTGTTGCGCAATGTCCCGCATCGTGCGGAGAACTTATCCAGGGCTGGATTCTGGGCAGTGAGAAATTGGTCTCCTGCCCGGTTGAATGGTATAGCACCGTTGAGGTCACTTCAGGTTCACCGCTGACAGATGAACGTCCACTTTCGCGGGCAATGGTTGAGAGGTTATTGCTGCACTGGCAATACCCGGCACACATGAGTCAGGATATCCGAATAGATGTCCAGTCAACCATTCCTGTCGCTAAAGGGATGGCCAGCAGCACAGCGGATATCGCCGCCACGGCAATCGCCACGGCACAGTATCTGGGGCATCAGCTAGACGAATCCACTCTGGCGCAGCTTTGCGTTTCGCTGGAACCTACCGACAGCACCGTTTTCCGCCAGCTTACGCTGTTCGATCATAACGACGCCTCCACGCAAATTGCCTGTGAATCCCAGCCTCAACTCGATCTGCTGGTTCTCGAAAGTCCGGAAACCTTGCTTACTGCTGATTATCACCGTACTCCACGTCAGTCAGGGCTACTGGCGGGCTCCCCAGCTCTGAAACGCGCATGGGAAAAGTTACAGGAAGCCTGTATCAGTCAAAACCCTTATCGGATGGGCGAAGCCGCCACGCTGAGCGCGATCGCCAGCCAGTTGCTGTTACCTAAACCAGATTTTGATTCACTATTAGCACTGGTAGAAGAATGTGATTTATATGGCGTCAACGTCGCGCACAGCGGCAGCGTCGTCGGTCTGATGCTCGACAGAAGGCGTCATGATGTGGACTACATAAAATGGATGCTGACACAGAAAAAATTAACATTGCACTGGCCGGAACAACATTTGTTGCGGATGGTAACTGGCGGGGTCGAACTGCAATAAGGGCCGCCGCTAAGCAGCGACCCAAACGAGCATAAAATCGTTACTCAGCTTTCGCATCGGCGTTTTTCACTTCGCCCATCGCTTTCAGCTTTTTAGAGATGTCGCGGCGCTCTTTAGAGATCTCAGCGTTTTTGATGATGTAATCATCAACACGATCTTCATAATCGCTTTTCATGCTGGCGATAATGCCCTGAATCGCTTCCACGCTCATTCCAGGCTTGATGTAGTCGCTCAGGTTGTCCAACAGCAGAACGCGTTTCTGGTTGTCACGGATCTTTTTCTCAACGTCCTGAATTTCACGTTGCAGTTTGTTTTTACGACGGAACAGACGAACAAATTCCAGCACGTCCTGGAAAGAAGGCTTGGTAGTTTCCATTTTTACACCCCTGATAATGTGAGATTCGGATTCGTTAAAACAACGGCTAAAGTGGGTCAACATTACTTTCATGCCCGCCATACTTCAAGTTGCATCTGCATCGACAATGCATGGTTGAAACCTGAATTATCGAGGGTAAAGCCATTGCAGTTACCAATGGTTTTAGCCTTTTTCAGTATCATACCTCTAATCTTTGCTGAATCGAAGCAGCAGTAGAACCTATCGCCTCATCTGCTCTTTATTTGCGCAGCGCGCGACAGATTAAATGTGAGAGCAACTCCAGCTGTCGCGCCATTTCCATGTTCAACCAAACGTAGCCGTGAATGGGCGTTTCTGCGACATAATCGCCTTTATGCTCAGCAATGAGCTGACGTAACTCCGCCACGGTGTCATTGAGCTTTTCCGTATTGGCAAGCACCGGCTGCGGATTCCCTTCGTACAAGGCGTGGGTTATGGTCAGTAGCGCCTGCTGCGTCCTGAGCTGAGTTTCACGCAAAGTTTGCGCATTCAGCATGACAAAGTGGCTGGTGCGGCTGGCCCAAAGTGCATTAATTTGCAGCTCAAGCATGCAGACCAGATTGCGGTTAACCGTTTGAATAGCCTCAAAAATGGATTTTTGAATACGGGTTTCTTTACTGGCGGGAACGATGAGCCCGCGCATTTTGACAACGTCGCTTAAGAGCTGCTGTAAATGCTTCTCAAGCCGCGGTTGCTCAAGCAAATTAGGGGATAGCGCGGCCTGATACACCCGATTATATCCCGTCACACAATGTGCCAATTGGATACGCCAGTGTATAAATGCCCGCTGCGGCCAGATGCCGGTAAACAACATCGCCAGTAACGAACCCAAAATAACATCGCCACCGCGCCATAACGCGGTATTCATATCTCCGGCAGGCGCCCCCACGACCACGGCAAGCGTAATGCCAATCAGCAGCGCCTGATACGGCCTTTTACCCAATGCCAACCAGCCACAGAGAAACATCGCCACCGCGCACCAGATCAGCATTAGCGGAAGCGAAAAGAGTTCCAGACGCAGGGCAATCAATCCAAGCACCGAGCCCAGGATCGTTCCGCCTATACGCTCAAACGCTCTGGGAACAACGTTACCCCAAAAAGAAATTGGCCCCATAATCACCACTAGCGTGATCAGAGGCCATGTACCTTCGGGAATGTTTAACAGGCGTACCAACAGAAAAGTAAGAAGAAACGCCAGCGCAATGCGAATGCCATGCACCACACGATAATGACGATACAAACGAATTTCAAAAGGACTCAGCGACTTATCTGCACGCACTCATGCACTCCGTCAGGGAATAGCAAAAAAGCGAATTGTACCTGTTTTTACGGTGAAAACATCATCCTGATGACCAGGACATTCATCCTGATTTGCACCAAAAACAGTTACTTCAACTGTACCGGCACGTACATTTCAATGTCCCAGTAACCGTCCTCCATGCCGTTGTTCAGATAAACTTCAAAACAGGGTTTAGCGGCTATCGCATACGTCGAATCCTGCATCAGGCGCTCAAAAAACTGATACCACGGCGTCGCGAAGTCATGATTTTCAACGCGCGCAACGGCTATAGCATAGTCGCCACCTGCCAGCTCGGTCTGGATCACCCCTTCACTGTTTTCCGGGATCTCAAAACCTTCAGGCACAGACACCACGGTATCACAACGCAGTTTTTCCGCCGGAACAACGTCAGGATTGTCGTAATAAACGGCTATCCATTCCAGCGGTACGATCTGCTTACCGTCGACCCACATCATTAACTGTTCGAAACCTTGCTTTACCGTTTGTTCCCACGGTCCAACCATATGGAAACCGGCAATTATGCGTTTCTCGACCTGCTTTATCTCGTACTCCATATAACCTCCGTTATTACACTGTATTTATATACAGTGTAATTTTTAGGTATGACGGCCACAAGGAATCAGTGATTATTATGTGAGCAGATTCGCACTCTTGCCAGTCAGGCACATCAGGAAAAACTACGCCTTATGGCGGAAGTAATCGCTCAGACGCGAGAAGACGCCACCTTCGTTGACAGACTCCAGCGTAACCAGAGGCCAGTGCGCCACCAGTTTATCCCGATCGTAGAGTTCAATTTCCCCCACACGTTGATGGGCAGCGATGGGGGCGACCAGTTCTTTCTTATCAAGAACATATTTTGCCTTGATATTCGCGACTTCGGCTTTAGGCAGGGCCATCCAGAAATCCTGCTCTGTGCCAAGGCTAATTTTTTCTTTATCGCCATACCAGATCCGTTCAATACCGACCTGCTTACCGCTACGTAAAACCTGCACGGTATCGAAGTTCTTTTGTCCCCATTGCAGCAATTTTCTCGCCTGGTCTTCACGTCCTTTCGCACTCTCCGCCCCCATCACAACCGCAATCAGGCGGCGCTGCCCATCAACAGCAGAAGCAATCAGGTTGAATCCAGCGCCGGAGGTATGCCCAGTCTTCAGACCGTCGACGTTCATGGTTTTATCCCACAACAAACCGTTACGGTTTTGCTGCGTGATTCCGTTCCAGGTAAGGCTTTTTTCACTGTACATATGGTAGAAATCCGGCTCTCCATGGATGATAGCTCGCGACAGCACGGCCAGATCGTAAGCTGAGCTATGCTGACCTGGCGCATCCAGACCATGTACCGTTTCAAAATGCGTGTCACGCAGGTTCAGCTTTTGCACATAGTTGTTCATCATCGCGACAAACTGTGGCTGCCCTCCGGCGATGTAATCCGCCAGCGCCACACAGGCATCATTACCGGAATCAACAATTAACCCGCGACTCAGGTCGCGCACAGAAACGCGATCCCCTTCTTTCAGGAACATTAAGGATGAACCGACGAATACCGGATTATCTTTCGCCCAGGCGTCGCGCCCAACGGTGACAATATCTGTCGGACTAATACGCTTGCTGTCGATTGCGCGATCGACAACATAACCAGTCATCAGCTTGGTCAGGCTGGCAGGGTTGCGCTGCTGGTGTTCATTTCCGGCTGTCAGGATTTGGCCCGTGGTGTAATCCATTAATACCCACGCTCCGGCATTAATCGCAGGTGGCAGTGGGGAAAAGCTTACGACCTCGGTCGCGTACGCGGGCGAAAAACTCATCGCAAAGAGTGAAGCGGCAATAAACAAACGGCGTTTCAACAGCATGTCCTCAGGAAATGGAAAAATAGCCGTTCTTTTTACGGAAGTTCTGGCGAACAAACATGGATAAATTGCAAGAAAATGTGACATAAGGCACATTTTCTTGCTGTAAGGAAAGGTTTTCAGATATCAACCGCGGCGGGCATTAGCCTTTGCGCGGTGCTGTCTCTGAGTGATGGCTGCGATGACGATGATAGCCATCTATCATGCTGCGGAAAATTTGCCCCGGTGTGTCACCCAGCGTGCACAGGTAAATATGTGCACAGATGAACAGTAAGCCGACAATCGCCAACACCATATGCAGCACCAGCATCACAGGCCCTGCCCCTATTACCTGCGGGTAGAGACATAACAACCCGGTAATGATCAACAGCGGAACCAGCGCATACATGATGGCCAGATAAGCCAACTGTTGTAGCGGGTTGAATTTACTCTCTGCCGTTGCTGCAAACGGGTGCGGCTCACCTTTCATGATGCCATACAGATAAAAGCGCGTTTGCAACAAGCAGCGTGATATCAACCCGTTAAACTTCACCCGATAATGACAACCGTTGCCGCTGGTTGCGTTGATTAGCACAAAACCAACCCAGAAGGCCAACAGGGCGAAACCGCACCAGGTATGTACCTGCACCATCAATGCCACCGGTCCGACAGAGAAGTGCCCAAACAGGCCACTCAGCAGAAGCAGGATAAAAAGCAGCGCATTACCCCAGTGCCAGCGGCGAACTGCCAACGAATAGAGGTAATCCCGATGTTCTTCTCCAGTAGCTGTTTTGGGTGACAACATCCGACGTAACAGCGCGTGTATAACCAGGCCCGCAATCATCAGCACAATAACAACGCCTGCATAAATGAGCCACAGCGGCCAGTAGTCCGGCGCATAGTTAAGCTCTGCTCCCCAGATAGAATTCATGCTTTACCCTCCTGATGGATCTCTTTACGCCGATAAACACTCACCGGGCCGCTACGCGTATCCTGCTGGCGATAAACCTCTTTTTGATTTATCCAGTGCTGAATTTCCGGGTCGTCACGACGACCAAATTTCAGCGCATCCGTCGGGCAAACGGAAACGCAGGCGGGCGATTGTCCAGTCTCCAGTCGGGTATCTGCACAGAAGTTACATTTGTCGGCAATTCCCGTTTGCGGATTGAGATAACGAACGTGGAACGGACAAGCGGCAACGCAATAGTCACAGCCAATACAGCGAGACTTATCCACTTGCACAATGCCATTTTCGTCGCGAAATGACGCACCGGTCGGACAAACGCTGACACACGGCGCATCTTCACAATGCTGACAGGAAACGCGAACAAACTGGAAGTGGGATAGCACCTCGGGTTCATGTTCGGGTGAACGGATCTGCACCTGTAGACGGCTAAATCCCTCTGGCACGTCATTCAAAACTTTGCAGGCAACCGTACATGCCTGACAGCCGATACAGCGTTTCTCGTCATGCAGCATGACATAAGGGTTTGTTGCTTGATTCATGATGTTCTCCTTTCTCATGCCCGACGAAGCGTAACGCCAGCGGTGTGCACCACTGTACCGGAAACCGGACTGGTGACATGCGGAAGCAAATTACCGCAATGGATACCGTGCGTTGTCGCCGCGGTTTTGGCTCCCGCCTTGGCGCCAAACCCCATATAAACAAACAGCGTATCGGGCCGAATTCCGGCGGTGACCAGCGCTTTGCCTTTTTCCTTGCCGGTCGCATTTTCCAGCCAGATGTCATCGCCGCTTTTGATGCCTTTTTCACGGGCCGTTTGCGGGTGGATCCACACCGCGTTGTCCCACATCAACTCGCTAAGCAGTGGCACGTATTGCGTCGCACCGTTGGTATGAACCGCCACTTTTCCCTGGATAAAATAGAGCTCACTATCGCCTTTGAGCGCAAAATTGCGCGCGCGCGGAATACCGTAGCCAGGCAGGAGCGTCTCCAGCTCTTCAGAATAAAGCTCTATTTTTCCTGAAGGGGATTTAAAGCGCAGTTGCTCGCCATAGGTACCGTCGCTGTCAACCGCCACCGCACCCGGATAGCGTTCCACAAACTGACGCACCGCTTCAGGTTCACGCAGCAGTAACGGAACACCCCACTCCCGATACCCTTTCTCACGCAGTTCAGCAGACAGCGCATGATCGCCATTAAGCTGGTATAACTGACGCGTTTGCATATCCTGCCATGGGTAGAATTGCCCAAGGCCTAACTGCACGGCCAACTCTTTCCAGATTTGCCAGCTTGGACGCGCATCACCAATAGGTTCTACTACCTGCTGGCGCAGGGCATAGGCTGGGTTCAGACCCGACATGTCTGAAACTTCTTCATCGCGCTCAAGGTAAGTACATTCAGGCAAAAGGTAGTCGGCATACGCTGCGCTTTCGCTTAGATAAACATCACAACTGACCACAAGGTCGAGCTGTTCAACGGTTTTGACCAGATCCGGTCGGCAGGTAACGGTTTGGAAAGGGTTGTGTCGGGACATAATCCATCCCTTCACCGGATAAGGCGTCTGGTTTAACACAGCATCAATGATGCTTTGCACCACACCACCGCCCGCCGCGATGTACTTAAACTGCGGGGCTACCAGATCGATACGCTGCGCCGTTGGCTTGGGTAATTTGACATCGGGTTTTGCCAGCACCGGAGCGACCTTCTCTCCGGCCAGCTTATTATAAGTTGCCGCCGCTTTTTTCTGGTATAAACCGCCTTCACGCTCAATATTGCCAAGCAGCACATTGAGGGTAAAAATCATGCGCCGCATATCAATTTCTTCTTGCGAGAACGTCGCACGATGGCCCGGGCTGACGATAGCATGAGGCGCGCAGGCGGCCATTTCTCGGGTGACCCGAACAATGACATCAGCAGGCACATCAGCTTGCTTTTGCGCCCATTCCGGCGTGGTCTCTTGTACTGCTTCTGCCAGTTGGTCAAACCCTGTGGAGTAGCGCGCAACGAAGTCCGCGTCATACAATTTTTCATTGATCATGACGTGACACATGGCCATCAACACCGGCAAGTCGCCGCCCGGTTTGAGCGCATGCCATTCATCCGCCTTGCTGGAGAAGACGGACAGACGAGGGTCGAAGCTGACCATTTTTGCGCCCTTTTCCTGCGCCATCATCAGTTCATGCGTTTCGGCAACCTCAATTCCTTCATAAAGGTTGTGACCAAAAGAGACCATATAACGGGTATTGGCGATATCCATGGCCAAATCGCCGCCCATCATCACTTTGGCGGCAATCGATTTTCCGGCCGGGCATGTCGACGCGTGCGTAAAGGTGTTTGGCGATCCGAAAGCCGTCGCCAGTTGAAATAAATGCCCTGAAAGCGAACCGGATTTAGAAGAAAACACGACGCCCTGAGGACCATGCTGCGTTTTGATTGCCGTCATTTTTTCGGCAATTTCTTTATACGCTTGTTCCCAGCTAATAACCTGCCATTCTCCGCTCCCGCGAGGTCCTGTGCGTTTCATGGGTTTAACAATACGGTGCGGGTCGTTGACCAGGCTAACGCCGCTGCCGCCACGAGCGCAGACACGTGTCCCTTGCTGGGGCGCATTAGGGTTCCCTTGAATAAAAACCGTTTTATTATTAATTACCTGTGCCTGTATCGGGCAACGATAAGAACACATTTCACACAAACTTGGCGTCAGGGATGTTTTCCCCTTAATGCTCTCTGGAGAATTACGCGCCAGTGCGCCTGGCGGAAAACTGCCTATCGCACAGGCTGAACAGCCTATACCCACTCCTCGCAAAAAATTACGCCGACTAATGCTCATATAACCTCCTGTTATTAGATATATCCAATGATTATATGGCGTTTAGAATATTTATTTTTTACATCAATCACATTTCATTACAATGCATGACAGCCAATTGACATAAATAAAAACTCTTTGTTTATAAAAGACTTTTAAAGTTTCCAGAACACAATAAAAGAAGAAGAAAATAACAATAATGGTTATCAATTAGATTGTTTACAAATCCGCAACTCCAAGATATTTTATTTCCGTAATTTATTTTAACAGTGCGGAATTTATTTATTAATTCTATAAAAGTCCTGTTTATCTCAACTTTATTGCGTACACAATCCAGCTTCGATAATACCATAGCTGATTATCTCACTATTTTTTGGTATTCTTGGACGAGCGCTAAATTGATCCCGGACATAACTGAACAATGAATGACGGCAAGCAGCAACCTGGTTTTCTCTTCCACGATTACGAGACCTTTGGCACCCATCCGGCGCTGGACAGACCCGCGCAATTTGCGGCTATCCGCACAGATAATGATTTCAACATCATCGGTGAACCAGAAGTCTTTTATTGCAAACCCGCGGACGATTATCTGCCGCAGCCTGAGGCGGTGTTGATTACGGGTATCACACCGCAGGAAGCACGTGAAAAGGGAGAGAATGAAGCCGCTTTTGCCGCGCGCATCCACGCCCTGTTCACCGTGCCGAAAACCTGTATCCTGGGCTATAACAACGTGCGCTTCGATGATGAGGTGACGCGCAACATCCTGTATCGTAATTTCTACGATCCCTATGCCTGGAGTTGGCAGAACGATAATTCGCGCTGGGATCTGCTGGATGTGATGCGCGCCTGCTATGCCCTGCGCCCTGAAGGCATTAACTGGCCGGAAAACGACGACGGCTTACCCAGCTTCCGCCTGGAGCATTTGACTAAAGCCAACGGTATTGAGCATGCCAATGCTCACGATGCGATGGCGGACGTATACGCCACGATCGCAATGGCGCAATTAGTGAAGTCGCGCCAGCCGCGTCTGTTTGATTATCTCTACAGCCATCGTAATAAGCACAAGCTGGCCGCACTGGTTGATGTCCCGCAAATGAAACCGCTGGTCCATGTCTCTGGTATGTTCGGCGCATGGCGCGGTAACACCAGTTGGGTGGCGCCATTGGCGTGGCATCCGGAGAATCGTAACGCGGTTATTATGGTCGACTTAGCTGGTGATATTTCGCCGCTGCTCGAACTCGACAGCGACGCCCTGCGCGAGCGGCTCTACACGTCTAAAGCAGATCTGGGTGATAACCCGGCCGTACCGGTTAAATTGGTGCACATCAACAAATGCCCGGTACTGGCACAGGCGAATACCCTGCGTCCGGAAGACGCCGACCGTCTTGGCATTAACCGCCAGCATTGTCTGGATAATCTTAAAGTTCTGCGCGAAAACCCGCAGATACGCGACAAAGTGGTCGCGATCTTTGCCGATGCGGAACCCTTTACTCCATCAGATAACGTGGATGCCCAACTGTACAACGGCTTTTTCAGCGATGCTGACCGTGCGGCGATGAAAATCGTTCTGGAAACCGAACCACGCAATTTACCGGCGCTGGATATCTCCTTTGTCGATAAGCGCATTGAAAAACTGTTGTTTAATTACCGTGCACGTAACTTCCCGGGAACGCTGGACGAAGCTGAACAGCAGCGCTGGCTGGACCATCGTCGCCAGGTATTCACACCGGAGTTTTTGCAAAATTATGCCAATGAATTGCAGCTATTGAGCCAGCAATATGCGGATAACAAAGAAAAGTTGATGCTGCTGAAATCACTCTGGCAGTATGCCGAAGAGATTGTATAAATCCCACGTATAAAAAAACGGAGAACATGTCTCCGTTTTTTTTCAGCTAAATGCAGTTATTACGCGATATCTTCGTCGTACTGTGGGACCGGGTTGCGGAAGCTTTTGGTCACGCAAGCAAGGTAGATCAGACCGATACCCGCCCAGATCAGGCCCAGGACCATTGAGCTTTCTTCCAGGTTCACCCACAGCGCGCCAACGGTCAGCGCACCGCACATTGGCAGGAACAGGTACTGGAAGTGATCTTTCAGCGTCTTGTTACGCTTCTCACGGATCCAGAACTGGGAGATTACCGACAGGTTAACGAAGGTAAATGCCACCAGCGCACCAAAGTTAATCAGCGCCGTCGCCATCACCAGGTCGAAGTTGATTGCCAACAGAGCAATCGCCCCAACCAGAATGATGTTCATGGACGGAGTACGCCATTTCGGGTGTACATAACCGAAGAAGCTTTTCGGGAATACGCCGTCACGACCCATCACGTACATCAGACGCGCAACGCCTGCATGCGCCGCCATACCGGACGCCAGTACGGTAATGGTAGAGAAAATCAGCGCGCCGACCTGGAAGAACTTACCGGCAACATACAGCATGATTTCCGGCTGCGAAGCATCTGGATCCTTAAAGCGCGAAATATCCGGGAAGTACAACTGCAGCAGATAGGTGGAGACGATAAAGATCAGGCCACCAATCAGCGCAGTCAGGAAAATCGCACGCGGGATCACGCGCTCAGCGTCTTTGGTTTCTTCTGACAGGTTGCTGATACCGTCAAAACCGGTGAACGAGAAGCACAGGATGGTCGCACCGGTGATCATCGGGATCACGTGCGCATCACCGGACCAGAATGGGCGACTGCTCGCCAGCGTACCGGCACCTTCCCCTTCGAACACGCCATAAACGACCATGCCGAGGATCACCGCAATCAGCACCACCTGCAACAACACGATCACGGTGTTGAAATTCGCAACGGATTTGAGGCTGCGCAGGTTGAAGGCGGTCATAAAGGCCACCAGCGCCACCACGAACATCCACGATGGAATCGAGGGCACCAGCGCTTCAAAATAAATTTTCGCCAACAGAATGTTGATCATCGGGGCGAACAGGTAGTCCAGCAGTGATGACCACCCCACCATAAAGCCAACGGTCGGGCTAATGGATTTCTGGGCGTAAGTGTAGGCAGAGCCTGCAGACGGATAGCGGCGTACCAGTTTACCGTAGCTCAGTGCGGTAAAAAGGATGGCGATCAGTGCAAAGGCGTAAGCTGTCGGGACGTGACCATCGGTCATTCCTGATACGATACCGAATGTATCGAACAGCGTCATCGGCTGCATATAGGCAAGGCCCATCATGACAACCGGAACCAGCGTAAGCGTTTTACGTAATTCCACGCGAGAGGTGTTTGGAGTAGCGTTATGCGACATGGTTATCCCCCATTACGGCGAAAACCGTCGCGTAAGCAAAAAATTGCCCCATTTTTTGTTAATCCTCAGCGACAACAACTGTCGATTTTTAAGTAAGTATCTATCCGGTACGAAGCCCGGCCTCTTTTATGAATGATTGGTTTGATGCAAAAAAATAACCGACGCGTATTAAAACGTCGGTTAATGTCATTTTTTGCAAGCGGCGTATTTTGCACTAAATTGGGGAGAAATAACAAGAGATTGAAGTGGCCACAAAAGAATATTTTTTCTTAACTGATTGATTTGTCAGCAGCCGTTTTAACATACACCCCCGCAATAGCACTATTTGCTAAAATTTCATCTCGCCACCAGGCACTGGCCAACCCGGCGGTCTGTTCATTCCAGCCTATCCACACGGGTTCAAGGACAATTTGCGCGACCACTTTTTTCTCAATCAGTGCGCCGCTCTCCAGAAATCGCTGCGCCAGATAGCGCGGAATATAGCCACATCCCAGGCCGCTGATTTGTAGTTCCAGCTTGGTTTTGAAGTCAAAAACGGTAATGGCTTCCTGATCGTCAAGCACCTGAGAACCTGAGACATTGGCATGCTGCGCATTGTCGCCCACTACAATGGCGCGAAAACGGCGAATAGTGCGACGATTTAACGGTTCCTGTTCCTGCGCCAGCGGGTGATGCGGCGCAACCACGAATATCTGTTCCAGAACCCCCAGCCGTGCAAAGCCAAATTCGCTCGCTGCAGGGGGGTCATGCATGGCACCGACAATAATATCCGCCCGGCCCTGAGTAAGGGCATCCCATGAGCCGCCCAGCACGCCATTGATAAATTTCAGACGCGTCACGCTGTGATGTTGATAGAAAGACTCGATGAGTGGGGCCAGCAATGAAAAGGGAAAGGTATCATCTACGCCAATAACCAGTTCATTCTCCCAGCCTTCGTGTAGTTTAATGGCCTGCTTTTCGAGTTCACGGACGGTATGCAGCACCTCCCGCCCCTTTTCCAGCAGCATCTGTCCGGTGCGGGTGAACTTAGCCCGGTGCCCGCTGCGATCGAGTATCTGAATATTAAGATCGCTTTCCAGCTTATGGACGGTGTAGCTAAGCGCAGACGGCGTCTTAAACAATTTTGCCGACGCCGCCGCGAAACTGCCCTCTTTTTCTAAGGCATCGAGGATGATAAGAACGTCCAGCAGTGGTTTCATACTCGCCCCCTGGCGGTATACAGCGGCACTCTGCTGGCTTGTCACTCCATCGGCATCACCAGCGGATCAGGATACTGGTACTCAAACCCAAGCTCATTACAAATACGGTTGCCATCAATGACTTTACCTTTACCGTTATCCGTACCGTCGCGAAATTCCGGCGGCTCCATCCCCAACTGGCGGGCCATCTGCGGATAGAACACGTTACGCGCCGGATGCATAGGCGCACATATATTATAGATGTGTCCCCCTTTAGGCGCTTGCAGCAGTAACGTGATGGCAGAAACCACATCGTCCAGATGCACCAGATTGACGCCATGATGTCCGTCTGGTGCCGTCTTGCCGGCAAAGAAGCGACCAGGATGTCTTCCCGGACCAACTAACCCGGCCAGACGCAAAATATCCACCGACGTGCCAGGTAAATTGTGCAACCAGTCTTCAAGTTCTTTCAGAACACGACCACTTGCCGTGACCGGATTACGCGGCGTCCCCTCTTTCACTGTTCCTTGAACGTCACCATAGACTGACGTCGAACTGGTAAAAATAATCCGCGGGATCCGATACGCCAGCGCGCTGTCGACCAGTTCCTGCATTGCCTGCAGGTAAAATGCTTCCCCAGGACCGCTACGGCGTGCAGGCAGCGTAATAACCAACGCATCGGCGTCCATCAGTGCGTCGAGATCGTCAGCCTCACAGACCAGTTCAGGTTCCAGGCGCAGCGAGTAACTCTCGATACCGCTCATGCGGGCCGCTTCCACCCCATCCAATGTGGTTTTGCTGCCGGTAACCTGCCAGCCTCTCGCCGCCAGCGACATGGCTAACGGCATGCCTAACCAACCTAATCCGACAATTGCGACCTTTTTCATGCCTTCTCTCCTGACTTTTGGCCTATAACGCAAGGCTACGCCAGCCCACGGTGGCTGACAATTCATAGTATCAATATGAAATGAATTAATGATCAAAAAAAGCCCTTGCTTTCCGTAGCTAAAGTGGTTTAGGTTAAAAGACATCAAATGAATAAACATTCATCGAGAAAATTTATGACACGCGCTCAATTCAAACACCATCATCACCATCATCCTGACTAGTCTTTCAGGCGATGTGTGCTGGGAGACATTTAAATCTTCCAGCGGTGCATGAGCGTATGAGAAAGCCCCCGGAAGATTTCTTTCGGGGGCTTTTTTTTGTGCGTGACCCAAACTGATTCAGACAGGATAACGAGGAATAAAGAATGTTAGACAACACCCGTTTACGCATAGCTATGCAGAAATCTGGCCGTTTAAGCGATGATTCACGCGAATTGCTGGCCCGTTGCGGCATTAAAATTAATCTTCACACCCAGCGCCTGATTGCAATGGCAGAGAATATGCCTATCGATATTCTGCGCGTACGTGATGACGATATCCCGGGTCTGGTGATGGATGGCGTTGTTGACCTCGGCATCATCGGGGAAAACGTTCTCGAAGAGGAACTGCTCAACCGCCGCGCACAGGGTGAAGACCCTCGCTATTTTACCCTGCGCCGTCTGGACTTCGGCGGCTGCCGTCTCTCGCTGGCTACCCCGGTTGATGAAGCCTGGGATGGCCCGGCAGCGCTGAACGGTAAGCGTATCGCTACCTCTTACCCACACCTGCTCAAACGTTATCTCGATCAAAAAGGGGTGTCGTTTAAATCCTGTCTGTTAAACGGCTCTGTAGAAGTCGCTCCCCGTGCGGGTCTGGCCGACGCGATTTGTGATCTGGTGTCCACCGGCGCAACGCTCGAAGCCAACGGTCTGCGTGAAGTGGAAGTCATTTACCGCTCTAAAGCCTGCCTGATTCAGCGCGACGGCGAAATGGCCGACGCCAAGCAACAACTGATCGACAAACTGCTGACCCGTATCCAGGGGGTGATTCAGGCACGCGAATCCAAATACATTATGATGCACGCGCCGAGCGAGCGTCTGGACGAAGTTATCGCCCTGCTGCCTGGCGCTGAGCGCCCGACCATTCTGCCGCTGGCCGGCGACCAGCAGCGTGTTGCCATGCACATGGTCAGCAGCGAAACCCTGTTCTGGGAAACAATGGAAAAACTGAAAGCGCTCGGTGCCAGCTCAATTCTGGTGCTGCCAATTGAGAAGATGATGGAGTGATAGCCATGAGCTTCAATACCCTGATTGACTGGAATAGCTGTAGCCCCGAGCAGCAACGCGAACTGCTGATGCGCCCGGCTATTTCCGCCTCGAAAAGCATCAGCCGTACGGTGGCCGAGATCCTTGAGAACGTCAAAAATAACGGCGACCGGGCGCTGCGTGAATACAGCGCGAAGTTTGATAAAACCGAGGTCGGCGCGCTGCGCGTCACCGAGGAAGAAATCCAGCAAGCCAGTAGTCGCCTGAGCGACGAACTGAAACAAGCTATGCAGACAGCGGTGCGTAATATTGATACTTTCCACACCGCGCAGATCCTGCCACCGGTGGATATTGAAACTCAGCCGGGTGTGCGCTGCCAGCAGGTTACCCGCCCTATCGCTTCCGTGGGCCTGTATATTCCAGGAGGTTCAGCGCCGCTGTTCTCTACCGTATTAATGCTGGCGACCCCGGCGCGTATCGCCGGCTGCAAAAAAGTGGTGCTGTGCTCACCGCCGCCGATTGCCGATGAAATTCTCTACGCCGCGCAACTGTGTGGTGTAAAAGAGGTGTTTAATGTGGGCGGCGCTCAGGCTATTGCCGCGCTGGCGCTGGGCACCGAATCTATTCCTAAGGTCGATAAAATCTTCGGGCCGGGCAATGCGTATGTGACCGAAGCCAAACGTCAGGTCAGCCAGCGTCTTGACGGCGCGGCCATCGACATGCCTGCTGGTCCGTCCGAAGTGCTGGTTATCGCCGACAGCGGCGCGACGCCGGACTTTGTTGCCTCTGACCTGCTTTCTCAGGCAGAACACGGCCCGGACTCGCAGGTAATCCTACTGACGCCAGACGCTACGCTTGCCGAAGGCGTTGCCAAAGCCGTAGAGCGCCAGCTCGCTGAGCTTTCCCGCGCTGAGACCGCCCGCCAGGCGCTCAGTGCCAGTCGGCTGATTATCGCCAAAGATCTGGCGCAGTGCGTGGCCATTTCTAACGCCTACGGTCCGGAACACCTGATTATTCAGACCCGCAACGCACGTGAACTGGTTGATGAGATCACCAGCGCCGGTTCGGTGTTCCTCGGCGACTGGTCGCCGGAATCCGCAGGCGACTATGCTTCTGGCACCAACCACGTTCTTCCGACCTACGGCTATACCGCGACGTGCTCAAGTCTTGGGCTGGCTGACTTCCAGAAACGGATGACTGTACAGGAATTAACCCCACAAGGTTTCTCTGGCCTGGCCTCAACCATTGAAATACTGGCCGCTGCTGAACGACTGACTGCCCACCAAAATGCCGTTACCCTGCGCGTTAACGCCCTGAAGGAGCAAGCATGAGCACTGACAACTTTCTCAGCGTCACTGATTTAGCCCGTAAGAATGTTCGCGAATTAACGCCCTATCAGTCTGCCCGTCGTCTCGGCGGTAACGGCGATGTCTGGCTCAACGCGAATGAATATCCCACCGCCGTGGAGTTCCAGCTCAGTCAACAAACGCTGAACCGCTACCCGGAGTGTCAGCCGAAAGCGGTGATTGAGAATTACGCGCAGTATGCTGGCGTCAAACCGGAGCAGGTGCTGGTTAGCCGCGGCGCAGATGAAGGGATCGAGCTGCTGGTGCGCGCGTTTTGCGAACCCGGTAAAGATGCCATTCTCTACTGCCCGCCGACTTACGGCATGTACAGCGTCAGCGCCGAAACGATTGGCGTCGAATGCCGCACCGTTCCGACCCTTGATAACTGGCAGCTGGATTTGCAAGGCATCGCGGACAAGATTGATGGCGTGAAGGTGGTCTACGTTTGCAGCCCTAATAACCCAACCGGCCAGTTGATTAACCCGCAGGATCTGCGTTCACTGCTCGAAATGACGCAGGGTAAAGCTATTGTGGTCGCTGATGAGGCCTATATTGAGTTTTGCCCGCAGGCCACGCTCGCAGGCTGGCTGTCTGAGTATCCGCATCTGGTGATATTACGCACGTTGTCAAAAGCGTTTGCTCTCGCCGGTTTACGCTGCGGGTTTACGCTGGCGAATGCAGAGGTTATCAATCTGCTGTTAAAGGTGATTGCCCCTTACCCACTCTCTACGCCGGTAGCAGATATCGCCGCCCAGGCCCTGACGCCGCAAGGGATTTCCGCCATGCGTAAACGCGTAGAGCAGATCCTGGAAGAGCGTCAGTATCTGGTAGATAACCTGAAAACGATTCGCTGTGTAGAACAGGTTTTCGACTCTGAAACCAACTATGTTCTGGCGCGCTTCACCGCATCAAGTAGCGTATTTAAATCTTTGTGGGATCAGGGCATTATCTTACGAGATCAGAATAAACAACCTTCGTTAAGCGGCTGCCTGCGAATTACTGTCGGAACCCGTGAAGAGAGCCAGCGCGTCATTGACGCCTTACGTGCGGAGCAAGTATGAGCCAGAAGTATCTTTTTATTGACCGTGATGGAACCCTGATTTCCGAACCGCCAAGTGACTTTCAGGTCGATCGCTTTGACAAACTCGCCTTCGAGCCGGAAGTTGTTCCCGTTTTGCTGAAACTGCAAAAAGCAGGTTTTAAGCTGGTTATGATCACTAACCAGGATGGACTCGGAACGCAGAGTTTCCCACAGGCTGATTTTGACGGTCCGCATAACCTGATGATGCAAATTTTCACCTCTCAGGGTGTGACATTTGATGAGGTACTGATTTGCCCGCACCTGCCAGCGGACGAGTGCGATTGCCGTAAGCCAAAAGTGAAGCTGGTTGAACAGTATCTGGTTGAACAGGCCATGGATATGGCGAACAGCTACGTCATTGGCGACCGGGCGACCGATATTCAGCTCGCTGAAAACATGGGCATTAGCGGATTGCGTTACCATCGCGACACCCTGAACTGGGCGATGATCGGCGAGCAGCTGACCAAACGTGACCGCTACGCACACGTTGAGCGTAATACTAAAGAAACGCAGATTGACGTCAAAGTCTGGCTGGACCGTGAAGGCCAAAGCAAAATCAACACAGGCGTGGGATTCTTTGACCATATGCTGGATCAAATCGCCACCCATGGCGGTTTTCGCATGGAGATAGCCGTCAAGGGCGATCTGTATATAGACGATCACCACACCGTTGAAGATACCGGTCTGGCGCTGGGTGAAGCTTTAAAGCTGGCATTAGGCGATAAACGCGGCATCAATCGTTTTGGTTTTGTGCTGCCGATGGACGAGTGCCTGGCGCGTTGCGCACTGGATATCTCCGGCCGCCCGCACCTGGAATACCGCGCGGAGTTTACCTACCAGCGCGTTGGCGATCTGAGCACAGAGATGATCGAACACTTCTTCCGCTCACTCTCTTACACCATGGGCGTCACCCTGCACCTGAAAACCAAAGGCAAAAATGACCACCACCGTGTGGAGAGCCTGTTTAAAGCCTTTGGCCGTACGCTGCGTCAGGCGATTCGCGTCGAAGGCGACACGCTGCCCTCTTCAAAAGGAGTGCTGTAATGGACGTGGTGATTCTGGACACCGGCTGCGCCAACCTGCACTCGGTAAAATCCGCCGTCGCACGCCACGGATACGACCCGGTTGTCAGCCGTGACCCGGACGTGGTGCTGCGCGCCGATAAACTGTTTCTGCCGGGCGTCGGTACCGCCCAAGCGGCGATGGACCAGTTGCACGAGCGTGAACTGATTGAGCTGATCAAAGCCTGTACGCAACCAGTGCTGGGGATCTGCTTAGGCATGCAACTGCTTGGTCGTCGCAGCGAAGAGAGTAACGGCGTATCACTGCTGGGCATTATTGAGCAGGATGTCCCGAAGATGACCGATTTCGGTCTGCCGCTGCCGCACATGGGCTGGAATCGGGTCTATCCGCAGGCGGGAAATCGTCTGTTCCAGGGCATTGAAGATGGTGCGTATTTCTACTTTGTACACAGCTATGCTATGCCGGTGAACCCGTGGACCATCGCCCAGTGTCATTACGGCGAGCCGTTTACCGCGGCAGTACAAAAGGACAATTTCTTTGGCGTGCAGTTCCACCCTGAACGTTCGGGCGCGGCTGGAGCGCAGTTGCTGAAAAACTTTCTGGAGATGTAATGATTATTCCGGCATTAGATTTAATCGACGGCACGGTGGTGCGTCTTCATCAGGGCGATTACGCCAGGCAACGTGATTACGGTAACGATCCTCTCCCCCGTTTGCAGGATTACGCAGCCCAGGGGGCCGAAGTACTGCACCTGGTTGATTTAACCGGCGCGAAAGACCCGGCGCAGCGGCAAATCCCGCTGATCAAAACGCTGGTCGCTGGCGTCAATGTTCCGGTACAGGTTGGCGGCGGCGTGCGTACGGAAGCAGACGTGGCGGCGCTGCTTGACGCTGGCGTGGCGCGCGTGGTGGTGGGTTCGACGGCGGTAAAATCCCCCGAAGAAGTCAAAAGCTGGTTTGCTCGTTTTGGTGCCGATGCGCTGGTGCTGGCACTGGACGTTCGTATTGACGAGCGCGGGAACAAACAGGTAGCGGTTAGCGGCTGGCAGGAAGATTCCGGGGTTTCACTGGAAGAACTGGTTGAGACCTATTTACCCGTCGGCCTGAAGCACGTGCTGTGCACCGATATCTCCCGCGACGGCACGCTGACGGGCTCAAACGTCGCGCTTTATGAAGAAGTGTGCGCCAAATATCCGCAGGTGGCGTTTCAGTCATCTGGTGGTATTGGTGGAATCGAGGACGTAGCGGCCCTGCGCGGGACCGGAGTTCGCGGAGTGATCGTCGGACGGGCCCTGCTGGAAGGAAAGTTCACCGTTGAGGAGGCCATTCAATGCTGGCAAAACGCATAATTCCTTGTCTGGACGTCCGTGACGGGCAGGTGGTAAAAGGCGTCCAGTTCCGCAATCATGAGATTATTGGCGACATTGTCCCACTGGCAAAACGCTATGCCGATGAAGGCGCAGATGAACTGGTGTTCTACGATATCACCGCTTCCAGCGATGGCCGCGTAGTGGATAAAAGCTGGGTATCACGCGTAGCGGAAGTGATCGATATTCCGTTCTGTGTTGCCGGTGGCATTAAATCCATCGACGATGCGGCACGTATCCTCTCTTTCGGGGCGGACAAAATCTCCATCAACTCCCCGGCGCTGACCGAACCGGAACTTATCACCCGTCTGGCGGATCGCTTTGGCGTGCAGTGCATCGTGGTGGGCATTGATACCTGGTATGACGCCGAAACCGGCAAATATCACGTTAATCAGTATACCGGGGATGAAAGCCGTACCCGCGTCACGCAATGGGAAACACTGGACTGGGTGCAGGAAGTCCAAAAACGCGGCGCGGGCGAAATCGTCCTGAACATGATGAATCAGGACGGCGTACGTAATGGCTATGACCTGGAACAGTTGAAAAAAGTACGTGACGTTTGTCACGTCCCGCTGATTGCCTCCGGCGGCGCGGGCACCATGGAACACTTTCTCGAAGCCTTCCGGGATGCCGACGTTGACGGCGCGCTTGCCGCCTCCGTCTTCCACAAGCAAATCATCAATATTGGCGAATTAAAAGCGTACCTGGCAACACAGGGCGTGGAGATCAGGATATGTTAACGAAGCAACAATGCCGCGAGCTGGACTGGGAAAAAACCGACGGGCTGATGCCGGTAGTAGTGCAGCATGCGGTTTCCGGCGAAGTGCTGATGCTGGGTTATATGAACCCGGAAGCGCTGGAAAAAACGCTCGAAAGTGGCAAAGTGACCTTTTTCTCGCGGACCAAGCAGCGCCTGTGGACCAAAGGAGAGACCTCAGGTCACTTCCTGAATGTGGTGAGCATTGCGCCTGACTGCGACAACGACACCCTGCTCGTCCTGGTTAATCCGATTGGCCCGACCTGCCATAAAGGCACCTCAAGCTGCTTTGGCGACACCAGCCACCAGTGGCTGTTCCTGTATCAGCTTGAGCAACTGCTGGCCGAACGTAAAACTGCTGACCCAGCCAGTTCCTACACTGCGAAACTGTATGCCAGCGGCACCAAACGCATCGCACAGAAAGTGGGTGAAGAAGGCGTAGAAACCGCGCTGGCTGCGACGGTGAACGACCGCTTTGAGCTGACAAATGAAGCCTCTGATCTGATGTATCACCTGCTGGTGCTGCTGCAGGATCAGGACCTCGACCTGACGACAGTGATAGAGAATTTACGCAAAAGACATCAGTAATTTGTGGATGTAAAAAAACCGGGCAAGCCCGGTTTTTTTTATGGAGATGAGCGCTTACTCTGCTTTGCCTTTGTAGCTGCGCAGCGCATTTCGCCCCAGCACCACGCCAGCCCCAATCATCCCGCCGAGCAGAGCCGCCAGCACCAGGGTAATCGCTTTTTTCGGACTGTCACGACGAACCGGTAACGTTGGTTTCATCACGTAGCGGTAGGCGTGTAACTCGGCCCCCTCAAGCTTAAGATTTTCGATATCCAACAGCTTTTGCTTAGTCTGAAAGTAGTTGTCAGATAATATCAACGGACGCGTAGATTCGTGCTCAATCATGGACTTCAGGGCATCGCTACCCAATAGTAGCATGCTGTCCTGCGTAACATCCTGAGTTTGCTGAATCTGCGGCTTAATCACCCCGGCTTGTTCTGCATAACGCAGCGCTTCCTGGATTTGCTTGATTCGCAGATCTTTTTGCTCCAGCGCGACCACTTCCTGAGTTTTCAGAGAATCTTGCAACGTAGTTGTTTGCAATTTGATGTTATCAACCAGGTCAAGTTCCAGCTCTTTGGCAACCTTTTCATCTGTTTGTTGAATGTATTCAGCCAGCTGACGCTGAGCGTCTTCTGGTGAGCCAGCCACATAAGAAACCGCCAACGGTAATGGTTGCCCTTTTACAGACTGCTCAATCGATAGTTTTTCAGGCTTTTCCTGATTATCCAGCGTTTCCGCCAATGCAGAAAATGACGTGCTAAAACGGCCAATCACGTTTGCCTGTAACTCAGTAACCTTAGGGGCGCTAACACCATACAACACGTTGAGGGCGTTGTTATATGTGGCTATCTGACCAACATCCGGTTGAGTGATAATGGCTGTTGAAGTCCATTTCTCCTTAGCAACTGCCAGGTAGCCCACAGCAAGCACTACAGCAATAACAATCGCAATAACGATTGTTACTTTCCCGCGCCACAACTGTACCAGTAAATCAATCAGATCAATCTGTTCCGGATCATGACTGCGCCCGGACATGTTATTATCACTTACAGACATAGAAACCCTAGATAAGGAAAGCCTTAAACTGGGATTAGTTTAGCTATAAATTGAAGCAATGCCATAGGATTAATGATAAAAAATCAAATTGTTTGAGGGATTTTGATTGGTATTTCAATCACTACTGAAAATCAATACGATTAAACAAAAGTGTAATTACTCAAAGAACACTTTCATGAGCAAAAAAACAGCAACAATCAGATTTCATGTCCGCCAATCGTTGCCCTTTACAATTCATTTTAATGAATCCATGTCATGAATCTTTACCGTCTGACCAGTAAAAATGGTAAGCGTAAAAAATATAACAATTAGCTTTTTTACCATCTAACGGTATCATTCCACTTTTTAGTAGCGCCTGTTGGTGCCTGGCTATTATTTAGCCAAAAAGAGGAATAAACATGAAATACCTGGTTACGGGTGCCGCTGGTTTCATCGGCTTCCACGTTAGCAAACGCCTCCTTGAGGCTGGCCATCAAGTAGTCGGTATTGATAATCTGAACGATTACTACGACGTCAGTCTTAAACAAGCTCGTCTGGAATTACTGGCACAGCCTGGTTTCCATTTTCATAAAATTGATTTAGCCGACCGGGAAGGCATGGCTGAACTCTTCGCATCCGGGCATTTTGAACGTGTCATTCATCTTGCCGCACAGGCTGGCGTACGTTATTCACTCGAAAACCCGCATGCCTATGCAGACTCAAATCTCACAGGCTTTCTGAACATACTGGAAGGGTGTCGCCATAATAAAATTCAGCATTTACTCTATGCCTCATCCAGTTCAGTTTACGGCCTGAATCGCAAAATGCCTTTCTCTACGGATGATTCCGTCGATCATCCCGTGTCGCTGTATGCAGCAACCAAAAAAGCCAACGAGCTGATGGCTCATACTTATTCCCACCTGTACGGATTGCCCACCACCGGGTTGCGTTTTTTCACCGTATACGGCCCATGGGGTCGACCGGATATGGCGCTGTTCAAGTTCACCAAAGCGATGCTGGAAGGGAAAAGTATTGACGTCTATAACTACGGCAAAATGAAGCGTGACTTTACCTATATCGATGATATCGCAGAAGCAATCATTCGCCTGCAGGATGTCATTCCACACGCAGACACACAGTGGACGGTTGAGACAGGTACGCCAGCAGCCAGCATTGCGCCCTGGCGCGTCTACAATATCGGCAATAGTTCACCGGTGGAGCTAATGGACTATATCCAGGCTTTGGAAGATGCTCTGGGTATTGAAGCGAAGAAAAACATGCTACCACTACAGCCAGGTGATGTACTGGAAACCAGCGCAGACACTAAAGCACTGTATGAGGTAATTGGTTTTAAACCTGAAACCACGGTAAAAGATGGGGTGAAGAACTTTGTTGACTGGTATCGTAATTTCTACAAAGTTTAATTACTGACCTGATTAAAATAAAAAGGCCTTTTATAAGGCCTTTTTTATGGAGACGAGATTAATCACTACCAAACAAATCGCGGGTATAAACTTTATCGGCAACATCAACTAATTCTGACGTCATGCGGTTAGAAATAATGATATCTGCTTCATTTTTGAACGCATTAAGATCACGTACTACCCGAGAGTGGAAAAATTCATCTTCCTCCATCACGGGTTCATAAATAATAACGGGCACACCCTTGGCTTTAATGCGCTTCATGATGCCCTGAATTGATGATGCCCGAAAATTATCGGAACCACTTTTCATGATCAAACGGTACACGCCGACCACCTTAGGCTTACGCGCAAGAATAGAATCTGCAATGAAGTCCTTGCGCGTACGGTTCGCATCAACGATCGCGCCAATAATGTTATTCGGTACAGACGCGTAGTTAGCCAGCAACTGCTTAGTATCTTTCGGGAGACAGTAGCCACCATAGCCGAATGACGGGTTGTTGTAGTGATTACCGATACGCGGATCCAGGCACACACCTTCAATAATCTGCCGTGAGTTCAAGCCAAGACTTTCTGCATAGCTATCCAGCTCGTTAAAGTAAGCCACGCGTAACGCCAGGTAGGTATTAGCAAACAGCTTAATGGCTTCGGCTTCAGTCGAGTCAGTAAACAGCGTCGGAATGTCTTTTTTAACCGCACCTTCCTGCAGCAACGCGGCAAAACGCTCGGCGCGTTCGGAACGTTCACCAATAACGATACGGGACGGATGCAGGTTGTCGTATAGCGCACGACCTTCACGCAGGAATTCTGGCGAGAAGAAAATATTGTCGATACCTAACTGTTCTTTAATCGAGTTCGTAAAGCCAACCGGAATCGTTGATTTAATTACCATCACCGCATTTGGGTTGATTTCGACCACATCGCGGATCACTGACTCGACGCTCGATGTGTTAAAGTAGTTGGTTTTCGGATCGTAATCAGTCGGTGTCGCGATAATAACGTAGTCCGCGTCGCGGTAAGCATCATACTTATCGGTCGTTGCACGGAAATTCAGCTGTTTTGTCACCAGATATTCTTCGATCTCCTTATCAACGATCGGCGATTTTTTCTGATTCAGCATCTCGACCTTCGTCGGAACGATATCCAGAGCGACCACTTCGTGGTGCTGGGCAATCAGAATACCGTTCGACAAACCTACATAACCTGTTCCTGAGATAGTTATCTTCATTCGCTGTGTAACTTCTTCCGGTTGAACATTTGAGGGTGAACACGCTGCCAACAACGTGGCGCATCGGCTCTGCATTGCGCCAGTATATCGTGATTTGCTACAACACCGGATATCGGACCTGACTGAATCCCATTTTTTGGCAATAAAAAAGCCCGGAGGAGCGCTCCGGGCCTGGATTCACAGTTTGACT
Source organism: Citrobacter sp. KTE30 (assembly GCF_000398825.1). Lineage (NCBI taxonomy): Bacteria > Pseudomonadati > Pseudomonadota > Gammaproteobacteria > Enterobacterales > Enterobacteriaceae > Citrobacter > Citrobacter sp. KTE30. The sequence continues at coordinate 2,790,978 of NZ_KB976055.1, forward strand.
AAATCAGATTAATCCAGCCATTCGGTGTGGAACACACCTTCTTTATCAGTGCGTTTATACGTGTGCGCACCGAAGTAGTCACGCTGGGCCTGAATCAGGTTAGCCGGCAGTACCGCAGAACGGTAGCTATCGTAGTAGGCTACTGCTGCAGAGAAGGTCGGTACCGGAATACCGTTCTGCACAGCGTAAGCCACTACATCACGCAGCGCTTGCTGATATTCGTCAGCGATATTTTTGAAATACGGAGCCAGCAGCAGGTTCGCGATGCCTTTGTTTTCAGCATAGGCGTCGGTGATTTTCTGCAGAAACTGCGCACGAATGATGCAGCCCGCGCGGAAGATCTTCGCGATTTCGCCGTAGTTCAGATCCCAGTTGTATTCGTCAGATGCGGCACGCAGTTGAGAGAAGCCCTGAGCATAAGAGACGATTTTGCCCAAATATAGCGCGCGACGGACCTTCTCAACAAACTCTGCTTTATCACCAGCCAGTTTAGCCTGCGGGCCAGACAGCACTTTAGATGCCGCAACGCGCTGGTCTTTCAGAGAAGAGATGTAGCGAGCAAATACGGATTCGGTGATCAGCGACAGTGGTTCGCCCAGATCCAGAGAGCTCTGGCTGGTCCATTTACCGGTGCCTTTGTTCGCCGCTTCGTCCAGGATCACATCAACAAGGTATTTACCCTCTTCGTCTTTCTTGGTGAAGATATCTTTGGTGATGTCGATCAGATAGCTGCTCAGCTCGCCTTCATTCCACTCGGTGAAAGTAGTTGCCAGCTCTTCGTTAGACAGGTTAAGGCCGCCTTTCAGCAGGGAATAGGCTTCAGCAATCAGCTGCATATCGCCGTATTCGATCCCGTTGTGCACCATCTTCACATAGTGACCTGCACCATCCGCACCGATATAGGTCACGCACGGTTCGCCATCTTCAGCAACAGCGGCGATTTTAGTCAGAATCGGCGCAACCAGTTCGTACGCTTCTTTCTGGCCGCCAGGCATGATAGATGGGCCTTTCAGGGCGCCCTCTTCACCGCCGGAAACACCGGTACCGATAAAGTTGAAGCCTTCAGCAGACAGTTCGCGGTTACGACGAATGGTATCCTGGAAGAAGGTATTACCACCATCAATGATGATGTCACCTTTATCCAGATACGGCTTCAGGGAATCAATGGCAGCATCGGTGCCAGCACCCGCTTTCACCATTAACAGGATACGACGTGGGGTTTCAAGAGACTCGACGAACTCTTTCACCGTGTAATAAGGAACCAGTTTCTTACCCGGGTTCTCGGCAACAACTTCTTCAGTTTTCTCGCGGGAGCGGTTGAAGATGGAGACGGTATAACCACGGCTTTCGATGTTGAGCGCCAGGTTGCGCCCCATCACTGCCATACCGACGACGCCGATCTGTTGCTTGGACATTACATACTCCTGTCAGGTGTGGTCACCGCGGCATGTGCGCGGCTTGAATGTGAGCTAAATATTAACTCAATATTAGCAATATTGGGTAGGATTTAAACTTGCCAAAGTATCATTAGTATAGTTTTTTTAGCAAAGCTAAAATATTAGAATATGTATATCATGAAGCTGCGCAGCATTCAGTCAGAATATTCGTTAAATCAATTCATCTGATGCAGTAAATAATAACTCATCGTCAATCAGACTTAATCACGCACACTTCCCTTTGTTGCCGACTGGCCTGGTCAAAAAACCAACAACTAATATCACAACAAAGCCAAAAAAGAACTCCCCTTTAACAAATAAATTATCGAAAAGCATAAAGAATGATAACGTCGAGAAGTAAACGACAAAAACTTCTTTGATATGTTTAGGCGTAATGATATAGCCGATCAAAAACAATAGCAACTGAAAAACAAGTTGTATCACTACCCCCCAAACCCCCATTATCCTTGCAGCTGCTGCATATCCAGTACCCACGTTTAAATGTTTGACTACAAGGTCAATTTCAAACGGCTCAAGGTTTAGATATTTTGTAAATGTATTCGGTAAAATAACATTACTTATATAGTCACCTTGACACGAACCAAAATTCGTGGCTGTATTACAGGCATGACCATAATTATCATAACTGCTGAAGTTAAGTAGTAGATTATATATCGGACTGGCAATATATAACCAAATCCAATAGATCGACTCCCATAACAAAGCACCACGACCATTCGCTCCACCAACTATATAAATATAACCATCTACATAATCACCAGATAGTTGCTGTCGTAAATTACCTAGCACACCAAAAATTATTATTAGCAGAGAACCATAGCAGACAAACTTTATTACAGCCTTACATGAGACTTTATATCGCAGAGACAATGCTATTACCGTCATAATACTCGACATCATTATCATTTGTCGGGATAACAATAAGATAGCGACAATAAAAATGCAACCCAGACATATTATCAATTCTTTGGTGCTAGAATATAAAGCGGCAAAAATAGCAGAACACAATAACAAAGAATAAAATACAACATGTAGCACTGGTAATGAGATGTAATTATCACGCCCACCATCAAATAACAAGGGTATACCCAACAATGCGAACTCAACAAAAAAACCACCCAAACTTATATACAACATATAGCGATAGGTATTCTTATTAATCCCATAGTTTTTTAATTCTGACTTTGGCAACCAATAGCTAATTGTACTCAAAAACAGATGAAAAAAAATTATAATCAATAGATATAATATTCCTATTTCATCTGGTTCCGCATAAAACCAAGATAAATTCAACAACGAAAAAAATAAACTCAATGTTAGAATCAACGCTGTATTGAGAGGGTAGATTAAAAATTTAAACATCGGTCCTCCAGATATTGTCAGAAGACAACATCAGGAAAAAATACAATATTAGAAAAATTAAAAATACGTCACTTCATGTCAATGAAGCGACGCCCTGTATTTTTTATATCTTTATATTATGATATGAAATAAAAATAAAGTCATTTTTTTACATTGAACATCGTCAAATAATTAATAACCCGTGACTATTTAACTAATTTATTCAAATACTGTCCATAGTTATTCTTTGCCATCGGTTCAGCAAGTTTGAGAACCTGGTCAGCAGTGATAAATCCTTTACGGAATGCAATCTCCTCCGGGCAAGCAACTTTTAACCCCTGACGTTCTTCAATAGTTGCAATAAAATTACTAGCTTCGATGAGACTCTGGTGAGTACCAGTATCAAGCCACGCATAACCACGTCCCATCATCTCAACGGAGAGATTTCCTTGCTCCAGATAAAGTTGATTAATATCTGTGATTTCTAGCTCACCACGCGCCGAAGGCTTCAGGGTCTTAGCTAGGGAAACTACACTATTATCATAGAAATAAAGTCCAGTCACTGCATAGTTACTTTTGGGTTTTGCGGGCTTCTCTTCTAAGGAGATAGCCTTGCCTGCCTCATCAAACTCGGCTACGCCATATCGCTCTGGATCGTTGACATGATAAGCAAAAACAGTCGCACCTGATTCTTTTTTCACTGCGTTTGAAAGTAATTTTGGTAAATCATGACCGTAGAAAATATTATCACCTAACACTAGCGCACAACTATCATCACCTATGAACTCTTCACCAATAATGAAAGCCTGAGCCAGACCATCAGGACTATCCTGTATTTTATACTTTAAGTTCAGTCCCCACTGACTCCCATCACCTAGCAGTTGTTCAAATCGAGGCGTATCCTGGGGTGTGCTGATAATAAGTATATCTCGAATCCCTGCCAGCATTAAAGTGGTCAGTGGATAGTAAATCATCGGTTTATCATAGATCGGTAATAATTGTTTACTCACCGCCATTGTAACTGGGTAAAGTCGTGTTCCTGAACCACCAGCTAAAATAATACCTTTACGAGTTGTCATTTTTTATCTCAAATAGTGTTTATGCCAAAAAATAGGGATCAAAGTGACGATGCGGTAAATAGTTCAGCCAACATCCGCTCCACACCAACCTGCCATTGTGGTAACTGCAGATTGAAAGTCGTCTGAAATTTTTCCGTTGAAAGACGGGAGTTTCCAGGACGGCAAGCTGGTGTCAGATATTCACTCGTTGATATTTTTCTAACATCCTTAACAGCTAATTCAATCCCTGCTTTACGTGCTTGAGCAAAAACCAATTCAGCGTAATCAGCCCAAGTTGTAACCCCAGATGCAACCAAATGATATAAGCCAGCGACTTCTGGCCTAGCTTGTGCGGTGATAATGGCGTGAGCAGTGCAATCAGCAAGCAACTCAGCACCAGTCGGTGCACCAAATTGGTCACAGATAACCGACAAAGTCACATTTTTTTTTGCCAATCTTAGCATAGTCTTGGCAAAATTATTCCCTTTACCAGCATAGACCCAGCTAGTACGAAATATAAGATATTTTTCACAATGTTGCTGCAATAATTGCTCACCAGCTAGTTTGGTTTCACCATAAACATTGAGCGGATTCGTCGGGTCAGTTTCTTTCTTTGCAATGTCACCATCACCAGGGAAAACGTAATCAGTGGAGTAGTGGATAACCCAAGCATCGATCTTTTTGGCTTCCGATGCAATAGCCCCAACACTCTCGGCATTCACTATATACGCCAACTCAGATTCGGACTCTGCTTTGTCAACTGCGGTATATGCAGCAGCATTAACAATAACATCAGGTTTGATTCGGCGTATAGTTTCGGCAATCCCTTCGGGATTGGCAAAATCACCACAATACTCACTAGAATTAAAATCTAGTGCAGTCAATTTACCCAAAGGGGCCAATGCCCGCTGTAGCTCCCAACCTACCTGCCCGCCCTTACCAAATAATAGTATATTCATTACACTCGATCCTTATAGTTATGCTTAATCCAGTTAGCATACTCCCCGCTTCTCACATTATTTATCCACTCTGTATTGTCGAGATACCACTGGACAGTCTTGCGAATCCCAGACTCAAAGCTTTCCTGAGGGGACCAATTAAGTTCATTTTTGATTTTATCCGCATCTATAGCATAACGACGGTCATGGCCTGGTCGATCTGCAACCCAGCTAATTAGTTCACGGTATGAAGTTGAAGATGGAACGAGTTCATCAAGTAAATCACAAATTGCATGAACCACTTCAATATTTTTTTTCTCATTATGCCCGCCTATGTTATAGGTTTCTCCTGGCGTGCCTTTAGTCAATACGCAATAGAGCGCACGTGCATGATCCTCTACATATAGCCAGTCTCGAATTTGATCACCCTTGCCATAGATTGGCAATTGTTTTCCTTCAAGGGCATTCAGTATCACCAGAGGTATAAGTTTTTCTGGAAAGTGATATGGACCATAGTTATTAGAGCAATTAGTAACAATTGTCGGTAAACCGTAAGTCCGCTTCCACGCACGCACCAAATGATCACTGGATGCTTTTGAAGCTGAATATGGGCTGCTTGGTGCATAAGCTGTTTCCTCGGTGAACAACGGTAATGAATCATTATCGCCTTCCCATTGATCCGGGTGCGGTAAGTCACCGTAAACCTCATCAGTTGAAATATGATGAAATCGGAACGCTTCTTTACGTGAACTTTCTAAGTTATTCCAGTAAGCTCTACACACCTCTAACAATGTGTATGTACCTACAATATTCGTTTCAATAAAATCTGCCGGACCAGAAATTGAGCGATCTACATGGCTTTCTGCAGCCAAATGCATAATTAAATCAGGTTGATGACGTTCGAAAATGCGTTCAATGTCAGCTTTATCGCAAATATCTGCTTTCTCGAAAGAATAACGCTCATTATCAGCAATGCTTTTTAACGATTCTAGATTACCTGCGTAGGTCAATTTATCAACATTGACAACATAGTCAGCGGTATTATTTATAATATATCGAACCACTGCAGAACCAATAAAGCCCGCACCGCCTGTTACCAGAATTTTCATCAAATAGACCTATAAATTAAAGTTGAGAAGCATATTCTTTAAAAGTTAATCCTTTCATATCCTTATCAGAAAGAATAGGATCGGATACCAGCCATTCAATATTCAGATCAGCATCATTCCATAAAATACATTTTTCACTTGCAGGATCGTAATAATTTGTACACTTATATTCAAAATCAGCGACATCAGAGAGAACAACAAAACCATGAGCAAGTCCTGGCGCGATCCAAAATTGTTTTTTATTGCTTTCGCTAAGAATTACTGACTCCCAAAGACCAAAAGTTGGTGAATTTTTACGGATATCAACGGCCACATCAAGTACTTCTCCATGGACCACACGAACTAACTTGCCTTGTGGATTATTGGTCTGGAGATGTAAGCCGCGTAAAACATTTTTGACTGAACGTGAATGGTTATCCTGGATAAAATCATGTTCAATATCTAACATTTTCTTATAACGCTGGGCGTTAAATGTTTCCAAAAAGAAACCACGTACATCTTCAAATACTTTGGGTTCTATGATCTTAACACCATTGATCTTAGTATCAATAACTTTCATCATCGCACCTTTAATAAGATTAATAAGCACCGTCGCGTTTTAAAACGACACTAATTGTTTTAAATAAAATAACGATATCATTCCATAGAGACCAGTTTTTAACGTACCATGAATCAAAATATACACGTTTTTCATAATCGACATCATTTCGTCCACTTACCTGCCATAAACCTGTCATACCTGGTTTTGCCATGAGGTAGTAATCAGCTTCATCGTTATAGCGTAGTAGTTCCTCAGCGATAACTGGTCGCGGACCTACTAAGCTCATCTCACCTTTCAAAACATTAAAGAGTTGCGGAAGTTCGTCCAAGCTGGTACGCCGAATAAATTTTCCTATTGGGGTAATTCGAGGGTCATCTCGTAACTTAAAGTCTTTTTCCCATTCATCTCTGGCTTGAGAATCACTTTCAAGCAGGTTTTGTAGCACCTCCTGCGAATTCATCACCATTGAGCGAAATTTAAGACATTTAAATAAGTTTCCTTTTCGACCGACCCTTTCATGCCCATAAATAGCATACCCACCGTCTTTCTTTACTTTAAGGCTCAGATAAATAAGTAGTGGGGAAAGTAAAATTAAAAGAAAGCTAGAGACTATAATATCAAAAGTTCGTTTAACAAAACGAGAACTACGTTTAGCTAGATTGTTATTTACTCTAAGTAATAAGACTTCATGGCTAAAGATGAATGCCATATCTGTTCCATACAATGGCACACCACGAATTGTAGGTATTACTGAAATCGAACGACATTTTTTCTTTGTGAGATTTTTAAGCCATCGATCTAATTGTTGATAATCACCATCATCAAATGCAAGGATAAATTGGATGTTTCTAAAATCTTCAATTTTGTAGATATCTTCCTCTTCTGTAAGAAGCTTAATATCTTCACTAATAGGTTCAACTTTGCCATTGACAGTATATAAATATTGAATATCATAGCCTAAGTTCTTTTCACTCATTAATGCTTGATATGCATCATAAGCGTTAACACCGCCACCTAGAATAATAGTTTTCTTTTTCCACATACCTATCTTTTTTAGGAATCGCTTAACTAAATTTCGGCCGACCGGTATAAATATAAAAATCCCACACCAAGTAAAAGCCCAAAGATAGCGAGAAAAATGCCATTTTGAAAACGCGACGATCGCCAAATCTATTACAGCGAAAATGATGACTGTTCGTAGTATTTCTTTTAGCTCATTCCAGAATGGTTTCCTGTATGTATAATGGCGTAAGCGAATTCCAAACCACGCTACAGCGACGAATCCAAGAATGAAGTGAGAGAGTACTCGGTAATTATAATCTTCCCCAGGCAGAAAAGGTGATAAGTCACCGCCAAAAAAATGCTTGGTAAGCATCATTGCTACAAAAAGAGAGGATATATAGACAAAAAAATCAACACTTGCGAAAACATATTTCGGTACATTATGCTTAAACTTATTCTTTAACATGACTCACCTATTATAAGAATTCTTCCAGTAATTCCTGTGCATACTCATTTTTTTTATGACACTAAGCGGGAGATTTTTATATCTTAATCCAATTTTGTATCCAATTAATTTTGCCACATTATTCATAAATGCTTTAATAATTAACAATGGATTATGTTTCATTAGATAAATCACCTCTGATTTAATAAATCTATTACCTTCTGACGATACTCCATTAAACTTTTTCTGAATCCACGGTTCATCTTGATGGAAAACACCAATATCGAAATAACGCTTATATTCTTCGATAATTGAGTAATTATGTGAATGACGGACTGCAGCCTCAGAGCAATAGCCTGTTTTTAGATTATGTTGAATAGCTTTCGCCGCAAAAAACATATCTTCACAAAGGATAGTGTCCGTTGGGAAACCACCAATACGCTGAAAATCATCTACTTTATAAGCGGAAAATGAATTAGACATGAAAGCAGTTTTGATGCCACGAATAGGGATACAATCTAGCTGATTTATCAACGACTCGCATCCATAATTAAATTCACGTGCATGGGCAGCTATTGGATTAGCATCAATATGAGGAAGTTGCTTACCATATGCAGCGCATAGATCATTTTCGACCATAAAATTGATTAATGTAGCCACACTATTTCTAGTTTCAAGAATAGCATCCTGAGTCAGAAAAATAACATAATCCTTATCATGAAAAATATCCATAGCTAGATTACGAGTACCACCATGATTAAAATCATGCTGCTGGATCTCATGGACAATAAATCCATACTGTTGGGCAACTGCTTGGGTGTTGTCCTTACTTTGTGAGTCCACAACCACGACATCAATACCGGGTTGACAATTTAGATGAATAGCTTGCGCCGCTTTCTCCCAAATTTCCCCACCATTATAAGTCACTACCGCAATACCAATTTTTAAAGTAGAGCTCATTATTTCATTTCCAAAGAATCAATAATCTGTTTCGCTAACTCAGCCCAACTGTGACTAACCAAATATGCAGGATCATCAGTAAATGTAGTCGGCCCGAAAATATCTTCACCTTGGGAAAAGGCAGCTAATTTTTCGGCCAACAAAACAGCATCATCAGGTTTGAAAAAGTTCACTCTTTCATAATTTCCTATTGTCTCATGAGCATAGGGTAGATCGGCAGAAAGAATTGGTAATTTAAACTCTTTTGCTTCAGAAAGAGGAAGTCCCCATGTTTCAAGCTTAGAAGGGAAAATTAGAGCATCGGTTTCATTGCGATATATATCATCTAATTTTTCTTTACTTTTCAGACCAATGAAATGTATATTTTGCAACCCACGCCTTTCACACTCAAAAATAATAAAATCTCCAAATTTCGTCATTCCTTTATTAAAGGTCAATATTATGTTTAATTTATTATAGATATGTATTTGTTGTTTTTTTAAGATTGCCATCGCATCAAGAAGTATATTGAAATTTTTAAAAGTTCTTGGAAATGCTGGGTACAGCAATCTTTTTACTCCAGTAGACACTGAGTTGCATTGAGCGGTTTCACGGTTTCTTATATTTTCTGCCTCAGGGCGGGCAACCAACAAATTATTAATACTATAGTTTTCCTTAAAATACTTTGCAATCCATTGCTGTTGCACAATGACTAGCTTATTAGATTTGATATTAACGCGATACAAATATTTGTAAAGTTTGGTAAACAAGAAAAAAGTTCGATCATACTTAAGATCGAGATGACTTGCCTGATAAAATGGAGATGGGTTATGGCAATACACAAATTGGTTGGCCGTAGCTACCCGTGCAGACATATCGTGCAGACATATCCAAGCATCTGGATTTAGTTCTTTACTCAATGTAAAGCTAGTTATATATTCAAACTTGAGTCTTTTAAGCCAGCCTGTTTTAATATTTTTATACTCATAAAATTCAATATTTTCTTGTGACTTAAATTGTTCAAATAGATTGACATCGTGAACCAAGCAAATTAACCTCACCCCAGAGACTTTGCTAAATGTAGTGATCATCGTCCTGAATACGGTCAAAATACCGCCTTCAACCATATTAACACCGGAAAGAACAATTAGCTTATTCATAAATCAACCAAAGTATTGAGAAAATTGCACTGTAGGCAAACCTCTCAGTATAATAGGGTTTAACATATTTATGCAAGAAACGTATCTTTTGTAAAAAAGTTAATTTCCTTTTACATTCATTATTTTCTAACAGATTAAGCATTATTCGCGCCGATACGACTGAGCGCTTAATTCCTGATAAGGTCTTTTTCACTCTTTTAGCTCTAGCGAAGGTACTACGTTGTTGGGCACCTACAACGTTTGCTGAGTGTTGGCGATAATTAACAAGAGGCCGAGCCAGATAAAATATTTTCCCACTCCTCGCAGCCTGAAAAGCATACCAGTGATCATGCATTGCAATATGCTCAGGCACCATTCCGGCCATTTTGAGAAGTATTGAATTCATAATAACGGTACAGCCATAAACCGACGATCGCCAAGTTAAATAATTTAATGCCAAATTATTATTCGGATCAAGTTTTGAATAATTGTAAAAATCATCATTTATTAAGTTAAGATTTTCATCAACTATTCTAAGGTTTGAAAAGCCTAAACAAGGGACTTTTTCTCCGTTGATTATCTCTTGTTTACGAATCTCATTAAGCATCAGTTCTATTTTATCTTTTTCCCACACATCGTCTTGATCGCAAAAAAGAATATAATCCGCTGTACTGAATTGGATTCCATTATTGAAGTTTTTCACAACTCCTGCGGCATTATTACAAACATGACAACTAACCCTAGGATCTTGCTTCGAAATATTATGAATAAGGTCAACTGTACCATCAGAAGACCCGTCATCTGTAACAATTAAATTTAGCGCCGTATGCGATTGTTCCAAAATAGAAAAAATTTGCTGCTGAATAAATTTGGCACCATTATGAGCCGCAAGAATAACATCAACATGGATATCCTGATTCATAGTTATTTAAACACTCATTTTAATATGAGTATTTTCCTCCTTTGCCTATAACTCCATCCCAAATACCTTGCAAAATAAATTTAATTCGTTTCCTTTTGGGTGTCATAATCGCAAAAAGAGGTATTTTTTTTAGCAAAAGAAAAATAATTATAAGTTTGCTCCTCATGTCAAAACTCTTTGATTTTAATGAGAAAATCCAATTTCGTACAAGATAATATTGTCGTACAGGCGAGCCTATTCTAACCTCCCAAATAAAGAGTTTTGGATACTCGTTTTCACCAATATTATGGTTCATTATTACACGTGGAGTTTCAAAAGAAAGATATCCTTTCTTTCGTGCACGATGGCTCCACTCAACATCAATCATATCGATGAACCAATCGGCTTTAAACATCCCCACGGTTTGAAAGGCATGTAGAGGAAAAAGAGCGCCAGAAGAAATAATAAAATCTTTCTCAGCTAGTCCCAAATTTTTTGGTTGATGATCTGTTGATTGCTGATTAATTGTTGGACCTATGCAAGCAATAGGATACTGATCTTTAAATTTATTATACTCAGCAATCATTTTTTTGCAGTATGAATCTGAAATCTGCGAGTCTTGATCAAAGGTAAAAATAAAATCACAATTTTCATCCATCGCTTTCTGCAACCCTATATTTTGCGCCTCAGCGATACCGACATTGTCATTCAGTCGAACAATATCCACATCCTTGTAGCTATTAACTTGTGAAGGCTCACTATTATCAACAATAATCACCTTAGATACCTGATGTGTTATTTTTCTGACAAACTCATCAAGTACTGAATTATCCGGATTATAGGTGACAATGATTGCAAATATTTTGTAGTCCATATTAATTTATCTTTTATAAATTCGTAATTTATTTGATACAATCTTTAGCAACAGCGCATCTAAAGCTACTCGGCCTGTCCAAGCGATAGCTGTACCTAATAATCCATAATGTAAAGTTAAAACATACAGAATGATAAGATACGGGATTATCTCAGAAAGATGAATAAATGCTGTAAACTTAGCTTTTCCTGCGGCCTGTATTAGTGAATATGGGATCTGAGCTAAGGCGTTAAAATAAAACCCTACAATTAGGACCTGTAAGATGTGCGCTGAATGAATGCCAAACTCCTCTCCCATCCATAAGGACATTAGCTGCTTTGAAAAGAACAAGCATATGATGACCACGGGAACACAAATAATAGACATCAATAGAATACTTTGCTTTTCAAGCTTTATTCTTTCCTCAGCTGATTGCGCATAACTAAGCTTAGGAAATAAGGCTCTTGCTAAAGCAGCTGGAATATTTAATAGTCGACCGATGCCCTCTGAGGGGGCAGTATAAAAAGCGACTTTACCCGCGCCTAATAAATTTGACACTACAAACCGATCAAAATAGACCATCATAGGGCTGATTATATTACTAATCGTTAGCCATCCTCCAAATTTTATAAGCCGTATAAATGTTTTCCTGCTAAAATTTATACCACTGGAAATTATTATTTTTCTACAAATAAAACATGTAATTATAAATGAAATTAACCTACCGAATATTAAACCAATGATCGCGGATTTTAATGTAGGCTGGAAAATACAGCATAAAGCAGGGAGCCCAGCAATTGCTGAATTACTAATTGAACGCTGTATATTAATGTTAATAAATTTCTCATGGCCTTCCAACCATGCTAACCATATCTGATTTAATAGATAAATTGGAATAATAAATGCCAGTAATATGAAAGACTGACGAACTTCATCTCTCATATCTACTGACACTTTTAAAAACGAATTAAGATGCGGTACACTCAGTAATAAAAGAATTGCGGCCGTACAGCCCATAAACAATACTACTATACCTGATGTGGCGATAATTTTATACTGTTCTTGCAAGTCATCACGATAAATAGAAATTTCTCGAATGACAGCACGACTGAGCCCTGCATCAAAAATACTAGCATAACCCACAATTGCAAATGCCAATGTGAATATACCAAAAGCTTCGACGCCTATAACTCTAGCAAGATAACCTAAGGCAGGTACAGCAATTAATGTTGGAATTGCAAAACCTGCCAAATTATAAAAACTATTCTTTATTAGACTCATAACTCTATTTTTTGAAAACCTGCAGAAGCCTGCACATTTTTAGGTATGCTACCGCCCCTGGCCTTGCAGCTACCAGAGCACTACCTAAATTCCAAAGATGTAACCAGCCCCGCCAGCTATCGCAAAACTCTGTTAAATTCAAACGCTAATTGTCTTACCAAATGCCACCAGAAACAAGAAAAAATCTGACAAAGCCATGATTAAACCTGGTAGGTTAACTTGTTGTTATTGGTCATTTTTCATAAAAATGCGACAGTAACACCCCACAGCATAAAGCATTGACTCAGGGGTGTTAGCTGCCGCTATTTTTTCTGGCTTACCGTCACAAAGACCTGTAAATCGCTACTCGCTAAGAAGCTTCTCAATGCTCTTACGGAACTTCGGACCTTCCTTCAGGCTACGCAGTCCATACTTTACAAATGCCTGCATATAGCCCATTTTTTTACCGCAGTCGTAGCTGTCACCCGTCATCAGCATGGCATCAACAGACTGTTTTTTAGCCAACTCGGCAATGGCATCAGTCAGTTGAATACGTCCCCAGGCACCTGGTTCAGTTTTTTCCAGTTCTGCCCAGATATCAGCAGAAAGTACGTAGCGGCCTACAGCCATCAGATCGGAATCCAGCGTCTGCGGCTGATCCGGTTTTTCGATGAACTCAACGATACGGCTGACTTTACCTTCGTTGTCCAAAGCCTCTTTGGTTTGAATAACAGAGTATTCAGACAGATCGCCCTCCATACGCTTAGCCAGCACCTGACTGCGCCCGGTTTCATTAAAACGAGCAACCATAGCAGCGAGGTTATAGCGCAGCGGATCCGCACTTGCGGTATCCAGAATAACGTCAGGTAATACCACGACAAACGGGTTATCACCAATGATAGGACGAGCACAAAGAATGGAGTGACCCAGACCCAGTAACTGAGCCTGACGGACGTTCATGATAGTCACGCCCGGAGGACAGATAGACTGCACCTCGGCTAATAACTGGCGCTTAACACGCTGCTCAAGCAACGATTCGAGTTCGTAAGAGGTGTCGAAGTGGTTCTCAACCGCGTTCTTAGACGCATGAGTTACCAGAACGATTTCTTTGATACCTGCAGCTACAATTTCGTCGACAATGTATTGAATCATCGGCTTGTCTACGATCGGCAGCATCTCTTTAGGGATTGCCTTAGTGGCTGGCAACATGTGCATCCCCAGACCCGCTACCGGAATAACTGCTTTCAAATTAATCATTAAGTCATTCACCTATTCATTAGTTGCTGAATTATAGCTTTTTAGCTTGTTTTAGCCAGTATGAATTACATTGTACAGTTGCCGCGTATGTTACGCCGCTTATCTGTAGAATGCAGTAATCTTAAGCTCAAGTATGTGCGACTTGAGCCAGGAATGGTCGCAAAGTTACCCCCCCTGCCCCGGTAGTCGAAAATTCACCGCTTCTACATTCACTACCTGATGGTTTATACGGTCGATGTCAACTGAACTTTGCCCAGCTTCGTTTACTGCATGTACGTTGGCCAGTGAGAGTAATGTGTCCTGCCTGGCCATAAACTTACCGCGTACGTCCTGGCGCAGATCGAAGTGCATCTTAAGTGCGGGACCCGTAGCCGATTGCTGCATCACCCTGATGTTACGTAAAAAAAGGTGCTGCGGTTGGTTGTGCAACTCAAGCGTGGCATGCTTCATCTCCACGTTGGTGATGGCCACGAATGACGTTGCATTACCAGAGGAGATCTGAATTCCGCGTAATTTGTATTCACGTTTGGTGTTATCGAGATGGATATTATTTAGCTTAAAGTTTTGTGGAATGGATAAATATCGACCTTTGATGACGCCATAACCAATGAGCATACCTGCGCTGTTCTCCATATTGATATTATCAATCACGAAGTTATCACATCCATAAATAGCAACCGTCGCATTATCAATGCCTGCTTTCTTACTGAAATCCGGTGTGATATTTCGCGCGGTAATATTACGAATGATAAAATGCTTGCCGTTCTCCACATGAACTAACTGCCGACAGTCGGTACCGGTGATGTTCGCCACCACGAAGTTTTTTACCGCCAGTTCATCGGGATAGCTATTGTCATAGGTACTGCCCGCCAGCCCGATACCGATGCCCCAGTTCACATTGCCATTGGTACAGTTAATACGTTCAATGACATGGTCAGAAATGAGGATGTTGCTGTCGTTGATAGCCACATTCCACTCAATGGCATCTCCCTGGAGATCGCTAAATCGGCAGTTTGTAATCTTTACGCCATCCATTCGGTTATGAAAACCCTGACGTAAAATCCCATAGTTAGCGCGTGTGACAGTAATATCATCAATAATCAGATTACGCATCAACCTTGAAGTTTTACCGCCGATATAAATTTGCGTCACCGGACCGAAACCGCTCATGGCAATCCCTTTTATTACACAGTCCGAACCACGTACATCCAGGGTAACGTTCTTCAGGCTCCCGCCTTGCTCGCCCACAACGTTGCATCCATCCTGTAAAATAAAGCGCCCACGGCCATTGCCACTTATTCGCCCTTGTATGAAGAGCGTTTTGCCTGGCGGAATAACAATAGCAGTATTGAGATCCTTACATTCCAGGCCTTTTGGTACGACGACCATTTGCCCTTCTTTGAACGCCTGCCTGAAAGAGGCCACCCAATCCTGTGGGTTGTAATCCTGAATGTTGACGCTGCCCGATGATTCAAGCGCGCGAACAACGGGAGAATGCAGCATGACAAGCGCAGAGCCCGCCGTCAGAAAAGTACGGCGTGAGAGTTTGTTCTCTGACATACAACCTCGATTTACATCGTTTGCAGCAGACTGGCTAACTGTTTATTGATAGCTAACTGATTAAATTCATTTTCAATTTTTTCGCGCGCACACTGCACAATCGACTGTACCTGCTCACTGTCGAGCAGGCTAAATGCCGCTAAACGCTCTGCCAGTGCCTGCGCGTCGTTTTCCGGTGCCAGCCAGCCTGATTTACCCGACTCGACCAGCTCCGGGATCCCGCTGTGAACGGTGGAAATCACCGGAATACCCACCGCCATCGCCTCCATCAGTGCCACCGGGATCCCTTCCATATCGCCGTCTCTTCCGGTGATCGAAGGCAGCAAAAATACATCCGCCTGTTCAAGCATCTCCTTTACCTGATGACTGGGCTTAAAGCCGGGCATCTCAATAACGCCATCGAGTTGATATTGCTCGATCAGCGTACGTAAACGACGCTCCCAAGGGCCTATACCCAGAATTCGATAACGAAATGAAACGCCCTGCTCTTTTAACTGACGACAAGCTTCGATGGCGAGGTGCAGTCCTTTTTTCTCGGTTAACCGGGCAACAGAGATTATTTCCAGCGGTGCAGTTGGCGATTTCAACTGGCGTGGCGTAAAGCGTGTCATATCGATTCCCATACGCGAGACGGCAATTTTTTGCGGCGGACATCCCATGTTTTTTAACCGTCCGGCCCAGAGATTGCTGATGGGCAACATTAAATCACCGCGTTGAAACAGCTGCTGATACTCAGGGGTATAGCGGGCCAAAACGCCCCGGTGCGAAACATCAATCCCATGAAATACCGTGGCGATTTTTCCGCGGATCATCCCAAGCTCACGCAGCTTGGCGGCCGTTACGCCTGCGGGCCCAAAATGAGCAATAAAAACATCCGCCTCAAACGCTCGCGGATTCCCGCCGCAAATAGCTGCCAAAATCAGATTGCGCGCCTCCTCACCATAGCGTGCAACATTAAGCGCTTTCCAGGTCGCTGCGCGGGTAATACCGTGCAGAGCCGCCGCTGCCCTATATTTCAGTTTCGCCAGTTTGCTTTCCGGTTCATTCAGCAACCAGCGCGTTTTTTCACCCAGACGGTAGGTATTAAAGGAGGCATGAGTATTTTCAAGATCGCCCTTCTGCAAAGCGACAATCTCCACGTCGTAGCCCATATCGATAAATGCGGTTATCTGATTGAGTACAAATGTCTCGGAGGAGAGCGGAAATTTAAGCAGAAAAAAACCAATCTTCATTTTTCCCCCTCAATACGCGTTAAAACCGACTGCACCATGCGTACCCCACGTTCGCGTTCGCGCATAACCGCGTCGCCGAGACGTATGCGCAGCTCAGGTAACTGTCCGAGAGTATCGGCAACCTTCCCTTCGAGACCGCCATCGAGAAGATGACGAATATCAACAGCCATCTCCGGTAACCCCAGTTGTTGCATGATCCCGGCCGATTTGTGCTCGTAGTTAATGGCGATGGCAGGCGTCATAAAATTCATCGAGATGATGGCAGAATGCAAGCGAGTCCCCACCGTCAGATCGCAGGCGCCCAGAATCTTCCCCATCTCCAGATCGTTAAGTTCATCCATCACCACGTGGTATCGGGTAAGATCGTTAACATACTGGCGCAGGTTTAACGCCACCATGCGATCATCTTTGTTGTAACTATCAATACCGGTGCAGGTTGACAGTGCAATCACCTGATAACCTTCATCAAGGATGCGGTTCACCACCCCGGAAAAGGCTTGCTCATAGGCCTGCTGCGTTGTCCCCAGACGCTTATCAAAAGGCGCCAACTCACGCAATGTAATGGCAACGGTCTTCTGTTTAGCCGCCATGTCTAACCAGTGCTGTACCGCATAACCGGGCTCAAAATCCTCATGATGATTGTCGACCAGCCAGGCCGTATCTACGCCTGTTTCGACTTTATCCGTGATAATTGCGCTGCGCTTCATCAGATCCAGACTGACGGATTCACGTAAAATCAGCGCATTACAGTGGCCAAACACGTAGTTCGCCAGTTGATTAAACTGCTCATCCTGGAATGGCCCCACGCTGTGACCAATCATGTACAGCGGTTTTTTCGCAATAAACGAACACAGGGCATGTTCAAACTGCGGTACGCCATACAGATCGACAAAGAACGATCCGCCGACCTGGATGATGGCGTCATAGCGCGACAGCAGACGGACAAAATCGGTAAAGCCCTGGGCGATAGCGATATTGCGCAGATTACCGGAATCGGTAACACGCGAGAGCAGTACCTGATGCTGATAGCGACGACGCAGCACTTTCTTCACGCGCCCCATAACACCCGCTGCGTTGTTATGTTGCTTCATCTGCAAATACAGCGGGTCGCCCATCACCGGGCGGTTTAACAACCACGAAGAGCTCACCGGGTAACGGCTCATCACATCCACTTCGGTCTCGGGACGCAACGCGTTAATGGCATCCAGCAAACCGCGCAGGATCGCGCTATCCCCTCGGTTCCCGCAGGTATGGTTGCCTAAAATTAGTAATTTCATTATGACCTCTTAAAACGTTGTTCTTATCCCGCACGGAGCAAGGTTTTCATTTTTTCACTGCGACAGAGTTGGCGTTTTATTTCCACCACCAGCGGATGGCGCGACAGCACAATCATTAGCGCAAACACCAGTGCTCCTGCCGCTATCTGGATCCCCAGCAGCGCGCTTAATGGCATCAGGTTACGCAGGGTTAAGCCCAACACATAGCTCACCACAAGGGTTGGTAAGGAGAGATACAACGGCAGCCACAGGCTGAGCATGTACTGACGGTAGCTGGAGCCAAGAACAGGTTTGATCATCACGAAGTAGCTGAGGATCGTGTTAATCACCTGGACCAACAGAAAGCCCAGCGTCACGCCAATCGCCCCTGCCAGATGACCGCCAATGAAAATGGCAGGAATAAACAGAAAGGTTTTGAAAACATTGAATTTGAAGCTGATATCGACCCGGGCTTTCGCCATCAAGAGCGATCCTATTGGATTCCCCACGGATCGCAGCAAACCCACAATGCACAACAATTGCAGGACTGGAATAATGCCGTTCCACTTATCGCCGAATACCAGCGGCACCACGTTATTCGACACCACCATCAGTCCCAGTAGCGCTGGGAAGTTGATAATCCCAACCACTGACAGCAGCTTGTAAAAATTCACCCGTAGTTTTTCGCTGTCGTCCTGGATTTTGGCAAACGCCGGAAACAGCACGCGGGTGATAATCGGGTTCAGTTTGATCGGCGGGACAACCGCCACGTTCCAGGCGAGATTGAATCCGCCCGCCACGCCAGCTCCCAACGTGCGAGCTAAAACCAGCGTGGAAAGGTTGGTATTGATGTAATTGATGATGCTGTCTGCCGTCAGCCATGCGCCAAAACGCAGGTTCGACGAAACGGATGCCAGCGAAAAATGCAGCCCGGGTCGGTAAATCCGGCGGCCAAAATAGCCGAACAGCAGCGTACGTAGCGTACTATTCACCAGATACCCAAGAATGGCCGTCAGCGCGAGCGGCCAGAAATGGGCGCTGACCACGGTAAAGGTAAATCCAGCCAGCACCGAACTGGTTTCAATCATGCCAATTTTGTTGAAGGCCAGCTCTTTTTGCATCAGCGCGCGAAACTGCTGCCCGTGCGGTATCACCACAAACGCCAGTGATAAGGTTTTGATGAGCGGTGCCAGTTCTGGGTTATTGAGCACATGGGCAATCGTCTCGCTCAGCAGAAACATCGCCACGCATACCACGATACCCAGCCCAACGTTGAGCCAGTACAGCGTTGTCAGCTCCAGATAACCAATCTCTTTGCGTTGAATAATTGAGTTGGCGATACCGAAATCCGACAGTGTATCGGCCAGCGCTATGATCACCAGCGACACGGTTAACAACCCGAACTGGTGGTTATCAATAATTCGCGCCAGGACGGTCATCTGAATAAGTCCGAGCCCAATAATGATCACCGTGGCAATCGCCGACCACTTTGCGCCATTAAGCGTTTTTTCTCGTAAGCTCATGTTAATACGCCGCTTTGTTAACAAAGCCTTTGAATATCGTCAGAAAAACAATTTTGATATCGAACCACACGCTCCACTCGCGAATGTATTCGAGGTCAAACTCCACACGTTTCTCCATTTTTTCCAGCGTATCGGTTTCACCGCGCCAGCCGTTGATTTGCGCCCAGCCGGTAATACCCGGTTTCACCTTATGGCGTAACATGTATCCCTCAATCAGTTGGCGGTACTGTTCGTTATGCGCCACCGCATGCGGACGTGGTCCGACGATAGACATCCCCCCGGTGAGCACGTTAATAAACTGCGGCAGTTCATCAAGCGACGTCCGACGCAGGAAATTCCCCACAGGAGTAACGCGCGGATCGTTTTGCGTGGCCTGCGTCACCACCGCATCGTTTTCCATCACTTTCATTGAGCGAAACTTCCAGACTTTGATCGGCTTCCCATCCATGCCATAGCGAGTCTGGCGGAAAATCACCGGTCCTTTGGAGGTCAGTTTTACCAGTAGTGCTATGCCACACAGCACCGGGGAAATAAGTAGCAGGATCAGTGAAGCCAGCACGATATCTTCCGCGCGCTTCAACAGACGATTAATTCCCGAGAGTGGCGTGTCATACAGCGGCACCACCGGAATGCCGTTCATCTCTTCAATCCGTGAATGCAGAATGTTGAAGGTAAAGACATCAGGAATAAGGATCACTGAACAGGTGGTATCGGCCAGCTCGCGCACTAATTTTTTGACGCTGGCACCATCGCTCATCGACATGGCGATATAAACGTTATGAATGCGTGAGGCTTTGGCGTCATCCACCAGTTGTTGCAGATTACCGGCCCAGTCGCGGGAGTTTTTTCCAGGGATAGGGTCGTGATAGATACCTGCTACTTCAAACCCCAGCCACGGTTCATGGCGAAAACTGTCCAGTAGCATTTGTCCAGCTGGCAGGTCCCCTGCCACTGCCACCCGGCGAGTGTTGTAACCGCGATTACGCAGCCATCCCGCGCCGTAGCGAATAAACGACCGGCTCAACACCAGGCCGACGCTGGACAGCAGATACCATGCCAGCCAGACGGCGAGGCGGTTATCAAAATCGTTATTAAAGGCGATCAGACCTGCGCAAAAAATCAGGCTCAGCGTCCAGTTTTGCAGCAACAGCACCAGCTCAGTGGTCATTTTGACACCACGCCAGGAGCGATAAAAATCCGTTATGCCACCGAGCATCTGAAAAACGACCAGCGTGATCAGCGCCACCAGCAGGTGCATGTACAGGAAAGGCAAACCATTAAATTCGCAGATTACCCACAACCCGCCAAACATGATGGTGATATCTGAAAAGCGTTGCACCATCGAAATTAACGACGCATTGGTTTTGGCGCGCTCGCGCTTCTTTAGATGTGTCATCGTGGTTCCTGTTAGTCACCCTTTGCCCAGAATCGGGCAAAGGAAGCACCAGCATTACTGATTCAGTAACGCCAGAAGAGTGCGCGTTCGCGCTTCCATCAACGGAATATCTCCGCGCGATTCCACGTTCAGGCGCACCACCGGTTCGGTATTGGAAGAGCGTAAATTGAAGCGCCAGTCGACAAACGACATGCTGATACCGTCCGTTCTGTCTACCGTCAGCGCCTCACGGGAAAAATGCTGCTCCACGCGCGCAATCGCTGCCGCCGGCTCTGCCAGCGTGCTGTTTATTTCACCACTTGCCGGGTAGGCCACCATCCGGTCGCGGACCAGTTCGCCCAGCGACTGTCCTTTCAGACAAAGCAGTTCAGCCACCAGCAGCCACGGGATCATGCCGCTGTCACAGTAGGCAAAGTCACGGAAATAGTGATGCGCACTCATTTCACCGCCGTAAATGGCATCTTCGTGGCGCATCCGCTCTTTGATAAACGCGTGTCCGGTTTTTGACATCACCGGTTTACCGCCTGCCGCCGTCACCACGTCCACTGTGTTCCAGGACAGGCGCGGGTCGTGGATAATCTTCGCCCCCGGATTCTTCTCCAGAAACGCCTCCGCCAGCAGGCCGACAATGTAGTAGCCCTCAATGAACTGACCTTTTTCATCGAACAGGAAGCAGCGGTCAAAATCACCGTCGAAGGCAATCCCCATATCGGCGCCATGTTCAATCACCGCATTGCGCGTGTCAGCCCGACATTCCGGCAGCAGAGGATTGGGAATACCGTTGGGGAAGTTGCCATCCGGCGTGTTGTGGATTTTGATGAACTCGACCGGCACGCCCAATGTTTTAAAACGGGCTTCAATGGCGTCCACTACAGGGCCTGCCGCGCCGTTACCGGAATTGAGCACCAGCTTCATCGGTTTCAGATTGGCGGGATTGATGTAACCCAGCAGGTGGTCAATGTAGGCATCACGGGTAGTAATACGCTGGTAGCGGCCACGTTTTGTCTCATCAACCGCCGGGAAGTCGTTGGCTTCCGCCAGGCGCTGTACGTCGCGCAGACCGGTATCACCGCTGATGGGCCGTGCCCCTTCCCGCACCAGCTTCATGCCGTTGTAATCCATCGGATTATGGCTGGCGGTCACTTCAATACCGCCGTCAATACCCAGGTGGAAGGTGGCGAAATAAATCTCTTCGGTACCCGACATGCCAATATCCAGCACATCCACCCCCGCATCCTGAAGTCCTTTCGCCAACGCCAGCTTTAGCGTCTTGCTGGTCAGGCGCACATCACCACCGAGGACAATCGTTTTTGGCTTCAGGAACTCGCCGTAAGCGCGGCCAATACGCCACGCGATATCTTCATTCAGCTCTTCGCCCAGCCTGCCGCGAATATCGTAGGCTTTGAAACAGGTTAATTTCGTCATGATTTACCCTTCTTCAGGCAACAGGAGGCCCTGACTCTTAATGAGCCTTTTAATGAGTGTTAAATGCATTTCCCGGCGCGCTTCGCTTACCGGGCCTACGGTGTTGTAGGCTGGATAAGCGAAGCACATCCGGCATCAGGTACGCCCGTATCTGTCCGCAAACCGCACCACATCATCCTCATCGAGGTAAGATCCGGAGCGCACTTCAATCAGATCGAGCGGGATTTTCCCGGGATTCTCCAGACAATGGGTCGCCCCAAGCGGAATATAGACAGACTCGTTTTCAGCGAGCAGTTTGATGTCATCATTGATCGTCACTTTCGCGGTACCGGCCACCACTACCCAGTGTTCAGCCCGGTGATGATGCATCTGCACGGACAATCCTTCACCGGGTTTAACGGTAATTCGCTTCACCTGGTAACGGTCTCCGGCATCAATGGAGTCATACTTGCCCCACGGACGGTAAACTTCACGGTGAATATGGTGTTCATGTCGTCCGTCAGCTTTAATTTGCTCCACCACTTTTTTGACGTCCTGCACCGCGTTGCGATCGGCGATCAGCACCGCATCTTTGGTCTGCACCACCACCAGATCCTTCACCCCGACGGTCGTCACCAGGCCAGATTCGGCATACACGTAGCTGTTCTCCGTTTTGTGGCTAATGACGTCGCCATGATGCACATTGCCTTCAGCAGTATGGGCGCTGATTTCCCACAGCGATGACCAGGAGCCAACGTCGCTCCAGCCTGCGTTCATGGGCATTACCACCGCATCCGCCGTACGTTCCATTACCGCATAGTCCACAGACTCTTCCGGACAGGCGAGAAACGCCTGTTCATCAACGCGGATAAAATCGAGATCGGGGTCGACCGTACTCATGGCATTCACACAAGCCTCAAGAATGTCGGGGCGGTACTTTTCCAGTTCTTCCAGGTAACGTCCGGCGCGGAACAAGAACATGCCGCTGTTCCAGTAGTAATCGCCGTTCGCCACATAAGCCTGCGCGGTTTCCAGATTGGGTTTTTCAACAAACTGCGCCACTTCGAACGCCACGGCGTCGGTATTCGTTGGCGAAACCACGCCACGTCGGATATAGCCATAGCCCGTTTCCGGCTGGTCCGGCACGATACCAAACGTCACCAGCTTACCCGCACTGGCATAGGGCATAGCATTGCGAACCGCCTCGCGAAATGCCTCTTCGTCGGCAATCATGTGATCGGCCGCCAATACCAGCAGCAGCGGATCTTCCTCCGGGCTTTGACGTTTTGCCGCCAGTGCGGCCAGCGCTATCGCCGGTGCCGTGTTACGTCCGGCGGGTTCGAGAATAATGTTCTCAGTCAGCTTGTGCAGTTGCCGTAGCTGTTCCGCGACGATGAAACGGTGTTGTTCATTACAGATAACCACCGGGCTTTCACACTCCACGCCGTTCAGACGACAGATCGTTGTCTGCAGCATAGTGAGATCACCTTTCAGGCACAGGAACTGCTTTGGATACAATACGCGGGACAGAGGCCATAAACGGCTACCCGAGCCACCGGCCATCACTACCGGAAAGAGTTTGCTTTGACTCATCATTAACCCCGAATATCAGCAATAAATTGGCTAAGCACGTTATCTTTATCCAGCGTGCGTTCAGCATAGTCACGTGCCACCGTATTGACTTTTGGCATCCTCAACGCCTGTTGGATACCGCAAACCAGCGCATTTACCGATTCCGGCTCCACGCATACTGCGATGCCTGGAACAATGTTACAGAGCTGCCCCAGCTCGGTTTCCGGCTCGGCGGTAATCACCGCGTTACCACCAACGGCGAGGATATTGGTCAGTTTGGAAGGCAGTACGGCATCCGCCGCACCGCGCTTTTGTACCACCAGATGACAGTCCGCCATTTTGAGCAGTGCAGGCAGCGCGTCATAAGATTGCAGCGGAAAGAACATCACATTGTTCAGGCCGCGTTCGCTGGCCATATTCTCCAGCCGCGCTTTACCCCCGCCCTGCCCGACAATCACAAACAGCCAGGGCCGCTCGCTCAACAAGGCCGCTGCGTCGATCACACTCTCCAGCCCTTGCTTTTCACCAATATTGCCAGAGTAGAGAATGATTTTTTTTCCATCAGGCAAGCCCAGTTGCTGGCGCAACGCCAGAGCATCGGCGGCGTCCACATCGCGAAAACGCGCTACTTCTGACCAGTTCGGAAAGAAAATAACCTTCTGTGCATCAACGCCCTTTTCCTGTGCTTTATTCATCATTGAGCGAGAAATGGTCGAAATATGATCCATATTCAACAGCCCACTGCGCTCAAAGGCGCTGGCCAGTTTTGCCACCATGCCGCGCTTGCCTTTGCCCGCCATGCCAAGTCCCAACATGGCATCAACTTCGTAATCCTGAATATGCAGTAGCGTGCGCGCCCCGGACAGCTTCGCCAGCAGGCGCATTCCCGGCGTACAAAACAGCGTCGGTACTACCCCAATGATGCGATCCGGCTTCCAGCGGCGCTGCGCCAGCAGCGGGAAGAAACTGCTCAGGGCGAAACTGCCTAAATGCAGTAGACGCTTGAGCGTGGAGGGCTGCTCAGGCACATACAGCGGGCAACGCCAGACGATGGCATCGCCCTCTTCACGATGGTAGCGCCAGGATGAATAGCGACCGTTGACTTTCCACTGCGGATAATAAGGCGGCGCAGTGATCACCCGTACGTCATGCCCCTGTTGCGCCATCCATTCCACCATTTCACCGGTGTATTTACCGATACCGGTCAACTCCGGCGAATAGTTGATGCCATACACAAGGATCTTCATAGCCCGGGTGCTCCGGCCTGACTCTTCTCACAGAAGTAAGCCCGGCTGTTGTCGTGCACGTGGTCACTGGCCAGAATCTCTTCAATTGCCAGCCAGCGGTACGCGTCATGTTGAACGTCAGGCAGTTGCAGGTCGTTTTCCGACACCCGCAGACGAAATCCCAGCACGATGTAATGCGTTGAGAAATCTTCCCCGGAAAAGTTGTCGTCATAGAAGTGCTGCCAGACACCGTAAAACTGCGCAGCGGACAGCGGTAAACGTAACCCCAGCTCAGCTTCAGTAAGCCGCTCAAAGGCCGCGTGCAACGGTTCATCTTTTTGCACCCGACCGCCGGGCACAAACCAGTACCCCTGCGCAGGACGATTGAGGCGCTTGCCAAGCAGAAATTCACCGTGGGCGTTTTCCACGATCAAATCGATGGAAATCAGCGGAGTTGAACGTACAACGGTGGCAAAATCCTCATGACGTAAAAACATGCTTACCCCCGGTAACGCTGCTGGTTTTCAAGAAACCACTGATATGTACTGGCAAGTCCCGCTTGCAGAGATATCTCGTGATACCAGCCCAACTGATGCAGACGCGTAACGTCAAGCAATTTGCGCGGCGTGCCGTCCGGTTTGCTGGCGTCAAACACCACGCGCCCCTTGTAACCCACGACCTCCGCAATAGTCTGCGCCAGTTCACGGATGGTGCAGTCCACGCCGGTACCCACGTTGATATGCGACAGCATCGGCTGGGTATATTCCTGCAACACTTCCTGAGCCAACTCCATCACGTGGATACTGGCCGCCGCCATATCGTCGACATGCAGAAATTCACGCATTGGCGTCCCGCTGCCCCATACCACCACATCCGGCGCATTTTGCCCGCGAGCTTCATGAAAGCGGCGCAGCAGCGCCGGGATCACATGCGAATTACTCGGATGAAAGTTGTCATGCGGCCCATACAGATTGGTCGGCATCACCGAGCGATAATCACGGCCATACTGTCGGTTATACGATTCACACAGCTTGATACCGGCAATTTTGGCAATCGCATACGGCTCATTGGTCGGTTCAAGTGTCCCCTGCAACAGTTCACTCTCGGCGATTGGCTGGGTAGCTTGCTTGGGATAAATACAGGATGACCCGAGAAACAACAGTTTATTCACGTTATGCAGATGTGCAGCATGAATAATGTTGCTCTCAATCATCATGTTTTCATAAATAAAATCAGCAGGATAAGTATTGTTTGCCACAATCCCCCCTACTTTTGCCGCCGCCAGATAAACCTGGTCAATACGTTCAGCGGCAAAAAACGCCTGCACCGCACTGGCGTCCAGCAGATTAAGCTGGTCGCGGGTACGCAGCACCAGCTCCACATTATTTCGCTGCGACAATTGTCTGACGATGGCGGACCCCACCATCCCGCGATGGCCCGCCACAAAAATACGTTGTGTCTTCATCCTCAGTACTCCAGCGCGATGGCAACCTCGTAACCGTGCGACTTAAGCAGGGAATGTTTCTTCGCCGCATCAAGATCGTTAGCAACCATTTCCGAGATCATCTGGCGCAGCGTGATTTCCGGTTTCCAGCCCAGTTTTTCATGTGCTTTGGCCGGATCGCCCAGCAGCGTTTCCACCTCAGCCGGACGGAAGTAGCGCGGGTCAACGGCAATCATGACATCGCCTGGCTTCACGCCCGGCGCATCATGTCCGGTCACGGAAATCACGATGCCTTTTTCATTCACGCCCTCACCTTCAAAGCGCAATTTAATCCCCAGCTGAGCTGCCGCCATTTCTACAAACTGGCGCACGGAATACTGCACGCCGGTGGCAATCACGAAATCTTCCGGCTTATCCTGCTGCAGCATCATCCACTGCATCCTGACGTAATCTTTGGCATGCCCCCAATCGCGCAGTGAATCCATGTTGCCCAGGTACAGGCAAGACTCCAGCCCCTGAGCGATGTTGGCGATCGCCCGGGTAATTTTGCGAGTGACAAAGGTTTCGCCGCGGCGCGGAGACTCGTGGTTAAACAGAATGCCGTTACAGGCATACATCCCGTAAGACTCACGGTAGTTGACGGTTATCCAGTAGGCATACAGCTTAGCAACGGCATACGGTGAACGCGGATAGAACGGCGTGCTCTCTTTCTGCGGGATTTCCTGAACCAGACCGTACAGCTCAGAGGTGGACGCCTGATAAAAACGGGTCTTTTTTTCCAGACCAAGGAAGCGGATCGCCTCCAGCAAGCGCAAGGTGCCGATCGCATCAACGTCTGCGGTGTATTCCGGTGAATCAAACGACACCGCAACGTGGCTCATGGCACCCAGGTTATAGACTTCATCCGGTTGGACTTCCTGTAAAATACGGGTCAGATTGGAGGAGTCCGTCAAATCGCCATAGTGCAGATGAAATTTGGGATTGCCTGAATGCGGATCCTGGTAGATGTGGTCCACACGTTCGGTGTTGAATGATGAAGCGCGACGCTTAATACCGTGTACTTCGTACCCTTTTTCCAGCAGGAGTTCTGCCAGGTAAGAACCATCCTGCCCGGTTACGCCAGTAATGAGAGCGACTTTTGACATGTTATAACCTCTTCAGTGATCCCCTCAGGGAGTAACTTTCTCGACGCGTTCGCGCGTGACTACTGCGGGATTTCCCCGACAAATGACATTTGCTGGCAGCGATTTAAATACGCTGCTTCGTGCCCCGACAACGGTGCCATCGCCAATCGTCACGCCAGGCGCGACAAAGACATCTGTCGCCAGCCAGCATTTATCGCCAACCACTATCGGTGTGGCGTTAATATCAAAATGTTGGCTGGCATAATCATGACTCCCGGTGCATAAATAACTTTTTTGCGAAATAACTGCGTGTGCCCCAATCGTAATATCACCTAACGTATATAAAACCGCGTCATCACCCACCCAGGCATAATCTCCCAGAGTTAGTTTCCACGGATAAGTAATTTTTACTGAAGGCCGAATGACTACGTTTTTTCCTATTTTTGCGCCAAACATCCGTAATAAAAAAGCACGCCAGCGATACATGACCTGTGGAGACCAGCGAAATAATGTTGCTTGCACCGCCCACCATAATTGCACTTTAATAGCGCCGCCGCCGCGAAAACCGCCAGGCACTTTAAATCCGCTTAAGTCTTGCATATTGTGCCCTTACGTTTTTCCATATAAGGCTTTTGTTTTATCGGTTGTGCGCAGACGTAAATATTCTGACAAACCGGTCCAAAAACCTGGCATGTGTAATATCTGGCGCTGTACTTTTTTGGCATCCCGGCACAATTCCAGATTATTCGTCGTTGACACTCCGCCCATAGAAAATTCCGAAACCAACCCGCGCAGCTTTTTAAAAGCGTAACCGGACTTGTATAATTTGGCTGCCAACGCGTAATCTGACGATATTTTATATTGCAAATCATAATGCCAGACATTCAGTCCTGAGAGCGGAAAAAATATTGCCTGATGGCTGGCTGGCAGGCTGTGATAAATATACCAACCCGGTTTTGCCCGACGCTTAATTTTGTTGCCATTGCCGAAATCCAGCAACGCATCGCCAATGACCATAGTTTGGTCACTCTGCATTTTTAGCTGGCGGATAAAACAAGCCGCATTCGCATGCAGAATATCCCCGGAGTTGAGGAACAGTGCAAACCGCCCGCGCGCCATGGCGATGCCTTTGTTCATCGCATCATAGATGCCGTTATCCGGCTCGCTGACAAACCGTAACCGGTGTTCTCCACTGAGTCCTTCAAGAAACGCCGACGTACCATCCGAGGAGCCGCCATCAACAACAATCCACTCAAAACTGATATCACCCGCTTGCGCCAGATGTGCCAGCGACGCGTGAGTTTTGACGATCCCTTCCAGATTGCGAAAGGCGACGGTAATGATACTGAGCAGCATGTGAGTTACCTCGCGATATTCAGCGCCTTGCGCAAAATAAACGGACACACAATTAAAAATGCGTATTCCGGACTAAATACTGAACCTGTAAAAAACAGTGACAATGGTGTAAAAAGATAAAGCTGCACCCGATAATTCTGATTATCGCCAAACGCATTGATCATCATTTTCATGACCTTCCCCATGTACCATAGGGCTAATATCACCGCGAACCATGAAAAATAAATAATCAGCAGATACAAGCCATTGTCTATTGTTTTACCGACATCTGCACCGTTAAAAATTCCGAATGACGCGACGTATTCATAAAGTGAGCCAAATCTCACTACGCCATCAACGTTCAGTAACGAATAACCGACCATCACTAATGGTCCTACGATACGATAATACGATGACGAACCTTCAGTTCCTAAATCACCAAGCCGCGTTGCGATGTACGGAAAAGCAAATATCACACCAACTAAAAACACGCTTAATGAGATTATCGCCAGAGGTATCTTCTTTTTTATCGCATCCTTATTTAGGTACTGAAACGCCCATTCCAGGAGGTAAAACAAAATAAACGTCATTACTCCTGAAAACGATCCCGATAATATTATCCCTACCAGAATCATAGCATCGGACTTAGGTGTTTTGATACCAAACTGTTTGATACTGAGCCAAATTGAGATTAATGCCAGAGCGAAGAATGCCGGTTCGAAATAGAGCGCGGTGGTTCGTTTCCCACCAAACTTAATAAAGTTCAGAACATAGCTGTTACTGTAAATAAGATATTTCGAAATAACTTCCATTAAACTGCTGCCGCCGCTGAGAATTATCTGCGCCATTTCAGCTGCAGCTAACCCCACCACCAGTCCCACAACCAGCCAGAAAAAGCGCAAGATTTTAATGTAGTTATGCGATGAAATGGTTTTGAAGCGAATACTCCATACCATGCCAATAATCACCACGGTATAGATAAACAACATGGCGGACGTCACGTACTTGCTGGCATCCAGTGACTGACCGAACAGATAGTTAAATGCCGTCAGTCCGCCCCCTACGCCCAGCGCGATCATTAATTTTTTGATATTGATGCGTTCGATAAACAGCAACAGCAGAACGGGTAAAAAGGTAACGATAGTGATCGGGAAGCTCTCGCCAAGCTGGGCGAGTTTGACGTTTACCAGCAGATAAAGCAGCGGTAGCACCAGATAGCTACAGATTCTGATAGAACGAGACATATTCCTCCAGCATCTGTTGTCCACTGTATGCCAATCGGCTGCGCTGGCTAAATGCGGCAAGCGACGTGTCAAAAACCGCCTGCGCAATGTCTGATTTTTTCAGCTGCACCAGTTGCAACACTTCAGCTTCGCTGAACGTTTTTCCGCCTGATTTAGCCAGCACTTCCTGCGCGGCATCGCTGTGCGTGGCTATTACCGGTACGCCGATGGACAGCGCTTCGCACAGAATCAGCGGGTAGTTATCGACACGGGAGCTGAACACCAGTCCATCCATCTGATTAAGCGCACTCATCAACGTGCGCTTATCGCTCTCAAAACCGTGATTGATGACGTTATCTCCCGCAAATGGCGAAAATTTGCCGAAGGTATGCAACTCAATTTTGTCTCCGAGCGCGGTAATCGCTCGCACCAGTTGCTGACTGGTTTTGCCGTCATAGCGCAGGTCATGAGCCACCACGGCAATTTTCGGCCGACCGCTCTCCTCAGGCATCGCGGGTAGTTCGGCAAGAATGGCTTCAGTTGCCACATCAATGCCATTATTGATAATGCGGCAACGTCCCGCGCCATACAGGCTGTTGAATGCGTCGGCCACATGCTGACTGGGCGAGATAAACTGGCAACCCAGCGCCAGCATCGCACGAAACATCTGCCGCTTAACGGGCAACTGTTGATGGGCTTTATCGATTTTTACCGGCGGATAGTTGCTCAGCGTTGGGCATTGCAGACAGCCCGTTTTCCAGCCTTCGCAGCCATCGGTAAAGGCACAGCGCCCGGTCACACTCCAGTGATCGTGCAGCGTCCAGACGAAGGTGATATCCGGTTTATGCGCTTTCACTTTTTGGCAAAAGGAGACTACCTCTTCCAGGTTCAACCAGTAGCTGTGCAACACATGAAAATGCAGTACCAGCGGGCCGTTAGTGCGGGTAACCGTACGATATAGCTTGTCGAGATTGCCGAACATGTCGCGGTTCGCGAAACGAAACAGCGCAATGTTCGCCGCCGACGTCAGGCGCGGCGTATATTTGATAACCTGCGGGTATTTCGCATGGCTGGCGCTTTTTTTACCGCCTTTGCCATAGCCATAGACAAAACGCGACGACAGCCCTTTTTCCAGCGACCTCAGATGCAAATCTAACGCCACGCCTGCCGCCCCACCTTCTGCGAGTCGCACATTAAATTGTAATATCTTCATTTTATTACCTTCACCCGTGCCTTCTCGCCCACGACCAGCGCATTGTCCGGAACGCTATCCACCACGACGCTCCCGGCACCAATCGTCACGTTATCGCCAATAGCAACGTCGCCAAGCAGAGTGACATTGGCCCCCAGCTCAACGCTGTTACCGATTACCGGGCAGGACAAATCGTTGGTGCCAAGATTGCCGATGGTGACGCCGTGGCGTAGGGTAAAATCATCCCCCACAACCACGTGTTTATTGATAACCACCCCATAGCCATGATGGATGGTGAAACGACGACCGATTGATGCAGCAGCCTGAATCTCATAGCCAAACAGGCATTCGGTGATAAGGCGGTACATCACCAGTACCGGGGCGGCCCACAGGTTGTTTATGATATTTTTTTTACGCCAGACGGAGCAAAAATGGGCAATCCGATAGGCCACCACCATGCAGCAGGGGCGCAGACTCCAGCCGTTCACGCGTAAATCTTCCAGCATAATTAGCGTCCTCGCAGTCCGTCGGCCAGACGCTTACTGTTGCGAACAGAAAGCAGCGTCAGCAGCGTGCGCCAGTTCATCCGTTTGTTGCGGATCTGATAGAGGGTAAACAGCTGATATTTCTTGCTGGCCCGGTCAAATTTGCCTTTGTGCTTGCGGTAAAACTGAAAGTAGCCGGAGAATTTATTTGGCGATGAGGTAATGCGCATCTCACCGTGATTCACATGCAGGATCTGCGTTGCCTCCTTGACCTTCCACGGTTTGCCATACGCCACCACCATGCGCAGGAAGATGTCGTAATCCTGCGCCGCTTTCAGCGTGGTATCGAACAGACATGCTTTAAACCGCCATGCCCAGGTAAATACCTGATTACCAATGATGTTGCGCTTATAAAACCTGCGGCGTGAATAAACGGACTTCGGATAGAGCGGCAGACTGGTCGGCTGCGAATACACTTCGCCCTCACAGACATAGTCATTGGCATACAGAAACGCCCGCGTGACCAAATGATGGCGATAGTTGAGAAATACACTCAGTCGGTTCGGCGTCCATTCATCATCATCATCAATCCCCGTAATGTATTGCCCGTTGGCCTGCATAATGGCCTGATTACGTACCGCGCAGGCCCCGGAGTTGGTGGAATTATGCGTATACGACACGCGCGGATCGTTGAGTTCCTCAACAAAC
Source organism: Citrobacter sp. KTE30 (assembly GCF_000398825.1). Taxonomy (NCBI): domain Bacteria; kingdom Pseudomonadati; phylum Pseudomonadota; class Gammaproteobacteria; order Enterobacterales; family Enterobacteriaceae; genus Citrobacter; species Citrobacter sp. KTE30. The sequence continues at coordinate 2,823,898 of NZ_KB976055.1, forward strand.
TGCTGCAACTGCTCATATGAGGAAGAGCAATCATCCACAATGATCATCTCCCAGTGAGGATAGTCCTGCCGCAACACCGATTTAATCGCCCGAATGGCCAGCTGCTGGCGGTTCCAGGTTGGCATGTAAATTGAAATTAGCGGGTTTTCTGTGGTCATTTTCGTTTCCAAAAAAAGTTGCCTGATGGCACTACGCTTATCAGGCCTACATTCGATATGCGTTGCTGTTAGTTATTTCGAATCCGACGTGTATTCGTATTCGTAGTAGCCGTAATCCTGATACCCGCTGGCGCGGCGGAAGATCGAGTTGAGGATCACCCCTTTCACCTGAATGCCATTTTGCTCGAAGCGGCTCAGGCTGGTTTCCACCTCTTTCAGCGTGTTGACCGCATAACGCGCTACCATCAGCGTGGTTCCGACGTGGCGCCCTACGATAGCCGCATCGGTCACCGCCAGAATTGGTGGGGTGTCAATCAACACCAGGTCATAGTGCGAGCTGGCCCAGGCAATCAGTTCGCCGAAGCGCTCGCTCATCAACAGTTCGGAAGGATTGGGAGGAATTTGACCGCGAGGGATCAGATCAAAATGCGGAATCGATGTCGGTTTAGCGCTGGATGAAATATCCCCTTTGCCAATGAGGATCTCAGACAGGCCGTTAACATTATTGGTCCCCAGCAGTTCGTGGGTATAGCCTTTGCGCATGTCGCAGTCGATCAATAGCACGCGTTTGTTAGTCTGGCTAATAACTGCCGCCAGGTTAGCGCAGACAAACGTTTTCCCAATCGACGGACTGACGCCGGTCAGCATCAATACGTTGTTACGCGCCTGCATCATGGCAAAGTGCAGGCTGGTACGCAGGCTACGGACCGCTTCTATGGCGAGATCCGTTGGATTCCCCACGGCCAGCAGTTGGCTTTGCTTGTAGCGTTTCACACCTTTAATGGTCTGAACGTTATCACGCGCTTTTTGCCATTCAGACAGCGGAATACTGGCATACACGCTGATACCATGCTCTTCCAGCGCCTGGGGGCTTTCAATACCGCGATTAAACAGAGAACGCAGCAGTACGCCCACCACCGAAAGCATTAAACCGAGAATGATACTGCCGAGAATAATCAGCGCCGTTTTCGGCTTCAGCACGCCAGGCTGGGCAATCGCGGGATCGACAATGCGCACATCACCGACCGTACTGGCCTCGGTAATCTTCAGTTCCTGTTGCTTGTTCAGCAACTGCATATAGACCTGCTGACCGGACTCCACATCACGCGTCAGGCGAACAATTTCCTGCTGTGTTTTCGGCATCGCCGTTACACGCCCGTTAAGCTTACTTTTCTCATCTTCCAGCGCCTGGCGTTTTTCCAGCAGCGTGCGGTACGCCGGGTGCGCTTTGGTGAACAGCTTGGAAATCTCCGCTTCTTTAAAGGTCAGTTCATTCAGCTGCGCGTCGATATTCACCATCGAATCCAGCACCGCTTTGGCTTCCAGCGGCAAATCCACGGAGTCTTTATCCTGACGAAAGGCGTTCAGCTTGTTTTCAGCAACATCCAGGTGGTTACGCACTTCGGGCAACTGCTTGGCCAGAAACGCCAGACTTTTGGCGGCCTCTTCGGATTTACGTTCCACGTTTTGTTGCAGATAGTTACGGGTAATACTGTCGAGGATCTGGCGGATTTGCTCGCGGTCTTCACCGGTAAAAGTCAGGCTCAATACACCGGTATCTTTGCCTGTTTCCGCCACCATCAGATTATTTTGCAGGGTGTTTATCATGCCCAGCGTGGAGAATTTACTGACAGTAAATTGGCTCTCCGGGCTGGCATGAATCGCCTTAACCAGCATCGTCACGCCATCGTGTTCCAACACCTTGCCGACTTGCCCCCGAACGCTAAAACCCCCGTCACTCACCAGTTGATAGCTTTTGTCATTCAGCACATTGAGCGTGAAGGTCTGTTCATTCATTGCCTTTGGCAGCGTGAAGGTAGTCACATTAACCGTTTCGTTCTGACGGCCCATCAGCCGGTCCCAGCCCGCGCCAAAAATAGGGAACGTATCTTTGGTAACGCCGATATCGAGGTTGAGATCGTCTACCGTTTTCCCTAATACCAGTCGTGACTGAATGAGCTGAATTTCCGCTTCCGAGGCCGGGGGTTTGTTCGACAACGCCGAGCCAATATCCTGCACCAGTGAATTTCCAGTATTTTGCTCAATTTGCACCAGCGCGTCCGCACTATAGATGGGGGTGGCGAACAGTGTGTAGACCGCGGCACACAATGCAAAAGCCGCGGTAATGCCAAGTACCCACCAGCGGGCTTCCACCACCGTTGCGACCAGACGACCAATATCGATTTCATCATTGCCCGTTACCGGCGCAGCAGACTGTTTTACTTTTTCTGTCATCGTTTTCCCTGCTCTGCGTTCAGTGCCTGAGCCCATTGGCGGGCAGACCGTTCAAGTAATGTGTACACCGCGTCAAACGCATCACGGCTTTTACGATATGGATCGGGAATTTCGCGCTCGCTGTCCCAGTGACCAAAAAGCATCACTTTGCCGCGCATCTCCGGCACCATTTCACACAGGGCAGAGATATGGCGCTTTTCCATGGCCAGGATCAGGTCATACTCCCGGCACATTCGTCCCGAGATCTGCCGGGCACAATGATTATCCAGTGACAGGTTGTGCGCCTGCGCCACGCTAATGGCGCACGGATCCGCGCCTTTCCCCACCAGCGCCCCAAGACCGGCAGAAGAGACCGTCAACGCCGGGTGAAATTGCCCTAACAAGCGCTCTGCCGTCGGAGAACGGCAAATGTTCCCCACACAGACAACTAAGATTTTGTTAAACATGACGATTACCAGTTGTGAAGGTCGCTGGCCGTGTCCGTCATATAGCGAACACCGCTAATAGTCGGCAGCAACTGATTGATCAAACGGTTCCAGCGAGCAACCGGCGCAGTAGTGACGTACACCACATCGTATGGCTGGAGTCGGAATGATGTTGCCATCACCAGCGACGTCGCATCGGACATATCAAGCTGATAGATATTGGCGATCTTGCCGTTGTTCCCGCCCTCGCCTTTCAATGGTCGAATAACGAAAATACCGCTGGCATTGGAGGTGGTCAGGTCAATACCTTCGGCATTGCCAAGCGCTTCGGTAAGCGTCATGCCACTGAAGTCCATTTTGAGGGTGCTCTGTTTTTTCACTTCCCCCATTACAAAGACTTTCAGATCGTCATTACGCGGGACAAACAGAATGTCGCCAGGATAGAGCAGTCGGTTCTGGCTCAGGTCGCCATTTTGCATCAGTGCTTGCAGTGAAATGCGTTGCTCCTGCCCTTTATGAGTCAGCACAACGTTGCGCCAGTCTGCCGCTTCGGTGAGACCGCCAGCGGCGTTAATGGCATCGAGAACGGTAAGTGGCACGTTGGTGATGGCCTGCTGACCGGATTTGTTCACCTGTCCGGAGACATAGGCCTTCTGCGAGCGGAAAGCGGCGATATTAACGTCCACCTGCGGGTCAGCAATGTACTTCGCTAAGCGCCCGGTAATATCACTACGAATCTCTGCCAACGTTTTCCCTACCACGCTGACTTTGCCGATGTAGGGGTAAAACATCGTGCCATCAGGTTGCACCCAGTTACCGGTATCGCTTGAGCTACGGTACTGCCCGGCTGGTGTGGTGAGTTCAGGATGGTCCCAGACTGTCACATTCAGGACATCCCCCGGACCGACCCGGTACTGATACCCGGCAATCTCCTGGTCCAGCGACATATTAGGTTGTGCAACATTTGGTCGAGGACGTAATTGTTCTACCAGTCGTGGGGTGAGTGGATAAACATTCACCATGCGATCGATATCAAAATCAGCGTCCTGCTGTTTAATCACATCTTTGCCCATCGTAGACATATTGCTGCCCGGAAGCACGGTACAACCGTTTATCAAGATTACCGATACCAATACTGGTATCAATTTAAGTTTGGATTTCATCATTGATTATTTATCACTTTGGCAGAGTAATTATCACATGCAATCTAAATAGCGACTTCGCCTGTATGTATTTACCTTGCCGTTAATTGAAATGGAATTTAACTGGCATCAGTCCTAAAAAAAATGAATTCATCTGCGGTCTCTTGACAGAATAATTTAGGCTTGTTTCAGGCGACCAGACACGCTACCGCCCCTGGCTTCACTAGCTACCAATGCACTGATTAATTTAAATTTTTATCTTCTCCTTTATTTTCATCACATTTACCGCGGCAACGCATCGGGAATACGTACCACTGGTTAATGAGGGAATATTTATCTTTTGATTATTACCGCAAGAATTGTTGCAGCTAAGCGAATATCAGGCAAGATAACAAACCACCGATACCAAGCTTTTAAGATTAATATTAAGCGTTGGATTTGTATATTTTTAGGATTTTATTGATGTTGACAACATTGATATAAAAACATCCCACCTGCGATATTTCCTAAATATATCTAGATTAATAAAATAATTTCCTGTAGTGACATTAAGGCTATTATCCTGCATCTGTTCTGATATAACCGACAGAGAAATCCCCTCTCGCCATTGCATTTTTCGCCAGTTTTACCCATGATCGAATTGTGACAATTGTCATACAACTATGGGTATAGCATTTACTATGGAATGGATTGCCGATCCGTCAATCTGGGCCGGACTGGTCACGTTAATCGTGATCGAACTTGTTCTTGGCATTGATAATCTTGTTTTTATTGCCATCCTCGCGGAGAAACTACCTCCTGCCCAGCGGGATAAGGCGCGTATTACCGGGCTACTGCTGGCGATGGTTATGCGCCTGCTGCTGCTGGCATCAATATCCTGGCTGGTAACGCTGACCACACCGCTGTTCAGCATTCGCGATCTCAGCTTCAGCGCCCGCGACCTGATCATGCTGTTCGGTGGTTTCTTCCTGCTGTTTAAAGCCACTATGGAGCTCAACGAACGGCTGGAAGGAAAAGACAGCGATAACCCCACCCAGCGTAAAGGCGCTAAGTTCTGGGGTGTGGTCGCGCAGATCGTGGTGCTGGACGCCATATTCTCTCTCGATTCCGTCATTACCGCTGTTGGGATGGTCGATCACCTGGCCGTGATGATGGCTGCGGTGATTATTGCCATCAGCCTGATGGTGCTGGCGAGCAAGTCGCTGACGCGCTTTGTCAACAGTCATCCAACTATCGTTATTCTGTGCCTGAGCTTCTTGCTGATGATTGGTTTTAGCCTGGTGGCCGAAGGGTTTGGTTTCCATATCCCGAAAGGTTACCTGTACGCGGCCATCGGCTTCTCGGTGATGATCGAAGCATTGAACCAGTTGGCTATTTTTAACCGTCGTCGCTTCCTCTCAGCCAACCATACTCTGCGCCAGCGCACCGCCGAAGCGGTAATGCGGCTGCTGAGCGGGCAAAAAGAAGATGCCGAACTGGATGCCGAAACCGCGGCAATGCTGGCGGACCATCATGAAGGTCAGATTTTCGCGCCTCAGGAGCGGAGGATGATTGAACGTGTGCTGAACCTTAATCAGCGTACCGTCAGCAGTATCATGACCTCGCGTCACGATATTGAACACATCGACCTCAATGCTCCCGAAGCAGAAATCCGCGCCTTACTGGAAAAAAACCAGCATACGCGTCTGGTGGTCACTGGCGAAGACGGGCAGGAAGAACTGCTTGGCGTGGTGCATGTCATCGATTTGCTGCAACAGTCTCTGCGCGGCGAGCCGCTCGACCTGCGCGTCCTGATTCGCCAGCCGCTGGTGTTCCCGGAAACTCTGCCGCTACTTCCGGCGCTTGAGCAGTTCCGAAACGCCCGGACGCACTTCGCGTTTGTAGCCGATGAATTTGGTTCCGTCGAAGGGATTGTGACGCTGAGTGATGTGATGGAAACCATCGCCGGCAATCTGCCAAACGAGGTAGAGGAAATCGACGCCCGCCATGATATTCAGAAAAACGCCGATGGTTCATGGACCGCTAACGGGCATATGCCGCTGGAAGACCTTGTGCAGTACGTCCCTATCCCATTAGATGAAAAACGTGAGTATCACACCATTGCCGGGCTTTTAATGGAATATTTGCAGCGCATCCCAAAAACCGGGGAGGAAGTCCAGGTTGGCGACTATCGGCTAAAAACCCTGCAGGTGGAAAATCATCGCGTGCAAAAAGTCCAGCTGATACCGCTACACAGTGAAGAAGAGATGGATTACGAGGTGTAAGTCACGAGCCGGATGGGGCATTAGCCACCATCCGGCAATATAAATCAGAGCTTATCCAGCAACTTTTTAACATCTTTGCCGTTGCGGGAATCTTTATTGCGATCGGCCCAGTCATTCAGGCGACGTTTTGCTTCATCCTGCAGATGTTTACGCAAAAGCTGATCAACTTGCAGACTGTAGTTCAGTGATTGCCATTGACCATAGACTCTGAGAGGAACCGGGGTGGCCTTCAGGAAATTAATCAACTTACTTTCGCCATCCCAACCGCCCAGAACGCGAATGTTAAACAGCGTGTCGCAATTCTGCTTCACCAGATCTAACGTTCCTTTGCCGGTCAGTGCCAACATAGCGGACTCCCCTACCATGTTATCCAGCGTCACCTCACCGTTATCCAGCGTCATATCGGTTACAAAACGATCCAGACGGGTCACGTTCTCCATATTTTGCTGGGCTTTAGCATCTCCACCGCTACGCTCGACGGCCTGCTGTATCATCTGCTGGAAGTTCATCCCTTCCATTCGCGTATCGTTCATTTCGACATGGGCCTGCCCTTGCCAGCTGTGACGAAACGCCTGGGCGTCAATATCCGAGCCGGAAAAATCTCCCGCCAACGACAGCTTGCCGGTGAGTGCAATGGGGTAATCAAAGGCCTTCAGAATAGTGCCAATTTCAACACCTTCCAGGCGCGGATGAAATACCGCTCGCGGTTCTCCCTTTCTGGCATCCAGCGTACCGGGCAATGAGATCAGCCCGCCATCACTTTTTCCCTGCAACTGTGCAATGTTCAGTAAGCCGAACCGGTTGTCTATTTTTGCCGAGACATTCTCAAACGCCATTTTCCGCCACAGCACCTTGTCAGCCTGCAAAGCGATGTCTGCCGAAAAACCCTTGAGTCCCTGATACGAAACAGCATCAACCTGGGAAGCAATAACGGGGCGCGCCAGCGTTGACTGACTCTGACCTTGCTGAACTTCACCTTTTGCTGTCACCGCTGCGTCATGTTGTACGAGCAGGTTATCCAGATTGAGCTGACCAAATTTTAGGTCAACGGCCCATTCCGGTTTTTCCAACAAGGCCACATGCGCTTGCCCGGAGAAAGAAGAGTCATTAGCGGTCAAATTTATCTGGCTAAATGAAAGCTGTTTTTTCTCTTCCAGCCATTGCGCCTGAAGATGTCCCTGACCGTTGATCCCCTGCGGCGGCAGATCGGCCCCCTGCAGTTGCCAGCTTAACTGTTCAATATTCGCAGATAAGTTGTGCGGATAATCGGAGGCATCGACCGTACCGTTAAAGGATAACGCGAGATCGCGCTGATCGCGGTTCACACGCCCGGAGAAATCAAACGTGCCGCGGTGCTGGCTATCTTGTTCCATCTCCAGACGAATATCGCGAACGGTAACCTGTTCATCGTCTTCATGTTGGAACACCAGAACACTGTCGGCAACACGCAGACGGGCGATATCAAACGACCATCCTTTGTCTTCCGCCAGATCGGGCAACATATTGTCTTTTGGGGCAACGGGTGCATCTTTGCCGCGTACCGCCTCAGTTTGCGGGGTCAATTGAATCACTGCGCCTTTGAGCATCACCTGCTTCACGCTGAGCTGGTGGCTCAACAGCGGCCACAATGCAACGTCGAGACGCATATTATCAGCACGAACCAGGGGTTCGCTGGCGCCTTCAGCCGTTAACATCACTCGCCCTGAGAGGATACTCAGTTGCGGCCATACGTGCCAACGCAGGGGGCCATCCAACTGCAGCTGATACCCGCTACGTACGGCAACCTGCTTGACCATATACGCGCGGAAATCATTCGGATTCACCAACAGTACTAACGCAGAAAAGCCGGCCACCAGCACGACCAGAAGAATCATCAGCGTCGTCAGAAATCGTCTCATGCTATCCCCAATGGACTGATAAACACTCAGTCTTTATCGATCCGGCTGGCAACGGCGCCCTGCTGGTCGCGATATTTCGCATCCTGACGACGGTTGTAGGGTCGCGCTGCCGGACCGGAAAGCGGTTCGAAACTTAACGCGCCAATCGGCATCCCCGGACGCAGAGCCAGCGGTAATTTTCCGGAGTTGTAAAACTCCAGTACGATACAGCCAGACCAGCCCGGATCGATACGGTGAGCGGTGACGTGTACCATCAGTCCCAGACGAGCCAGCGAAGAACGGCCATCTAACCAACCGACGAGATCGGAAGGCAGTGTCACGGATTCGAATGTTACCGCCAGTGCAAGTTCCCCCGGATGCAGGAAAAAGGCTTCGCCGTCCTTAAGGACGATTTCATCACTCATCACGCGATCCAGCGCGGCGCTGACTTCATCTTTCGGTCCGCTTAAATCGATATACGCCGCCGTATGACCGCGGAACGTACGGAATTTGTTGCCAAGGCGCACATCTACCGTGGCGCCATTGATTCGCTCGACAGGAGGGCGTGGATTGATCGACAGGCGACCTTCATCCAACCAGGCTTCAATATCTCGGTCACATAAACGCATGGCACTTTCTCCTTTCGTGCTTCAAACCCTTAATGCCAGGTGCGTTAAGGGTGAACCAGGTTATCACTGAACGGTACACAATTCGCTGAACTTATTCAAAGAACTGACTGATTTTAGCCTTCAGAATATCGATGGCGATGCGGTTTTTACCCCCGCGCGGCACAATGATGTCGGCGTATTGTTTTGAAGGCTCAATAAATTGCAGGAACATTGGGCGGACGGTTTTCTGGTATTGCGCCATCACCGAATCCATTGAACGACCACGTTCGTTCACATCCCGCTTGATACGGCGCATCAGGCAAATATCCAACGGCGTATCAACAAAAATAGAGAAGTTCATCTCGTCACGCAAACGCGCATCCGTCAGCAGCAAAATGCCTTCCAGGATGATGACTTTCTTGGGTTCGATATGAATAGTGTCTTGCGTACGCGTGTGCTCAACATAGCTATATACCGGCAGCTCAATGGCAGAGCCGCGTTTCAGCGTTTGCAGATGTTGAAACAGCAGGCTATGGTCCATCGCGTTCGGATGGTCGTAGTTGGTTTTTACACGTTCTTCCATCGACAGATGGCTTTGATCTTTGTAATAGCTGTCTTCGGGAATAACGCCAATATGTTCGTCACCGACTTGTTCACGCAATTCGCGATAAAGAGTACTGGCAATAAGGCTCTTGCCGGAAGCCGATGCGCCGGCAATGCCGATAATGACGCACTGATGGGACTGATCAGTCATAAATTTAGCGACCTGATTAACCTGGATGTAAGGAAGGGCGGCGCCGAAACGCCAAACGCGGCAATTATAGGGATTTCAGCGGCGCGATGCCACCCCAGGCTGCACCAATGCTGTCCCTGTCGCAAATTAAAATGGTCAGATTTAGAACAGCCGCTATATTTATTCACCTGCCTTAGGAATTAATAGCTTGGGAGTGTTAATTTATGAGCAGCTGGCGTATAAATTGTAAATTGTTTGTACTAGCATAATCCCAGATTAAATGTGATGCGTCCGGCATCTCTGCTGGGCGACAACGGCTATTTGGGTAGAGTGGTAATGAGTAAACAATCCCAACATGTTTTAGTTACCTTACCCCATCCTCTACTGCGCCTGGCCAGTTTAGGTCTGGTGGCTTTCATCTTTACGTTGTTTTCGCTGGAACTGTCACGTTACGGCGCACAGCTTGCACCGCTGTGGTTTCCAACCTCTATCATGATGGTGGCTTTTTACCGTCACGCTGGAAAGATGTGGCCTGGGATCGCGCTGGCTTGCTCATTCGGTAGCATCGGCGCCTCTTTACTCTTCTTCCCCGGACAGTCGCTTAATTTCTCCTATACGGTCATTAACATTATTGAGGCTGTTGTTGGCGCAATGTTATTGCGTAAACTGCTGCCCTGGTACAATCCCTTACAAAATCTTAACGACTGGGCGCGTCTGGCATTTGGCAGCGCGGTTGTTCCGCCACTGCTGGGCGGCGTATTGATGTGGATGTTGTTGCCGAAGGAAACTACGTTAAATACCTTTCTCATTTGGGTACTGTCAGAATCCATTGGCGCACTGGCGTTGGTGCCGTTAGGTTTGCTGTTTAAACCACATTACCTGCTGCGCCATCGCGACCCGCGATTATTGCTTGAGACCCTGATTACGCTTCTGGTGACCTTAACGTTCAGTTGGCTATCCATGATGTACATTCCATGGCCATTTACCTGCGTTATTGTCCTGCTGATGTGGAGCGCTGTCCGTCTGCCGCGTATGGAGGCGTTTTTAATATTCCTCAGCACCGTGATGATGGTTTCGCTGATGCTGGCCGCCGCCCCTTCACTGCTTTACACCCCGAAACAGAACATGATGACGGACATCCCCTGGTTGCCGTTTTTGATGATCCTGTTGCCCGCCAACATGATGACCATGGTGATGTACGCGTTTCGAGCCGAACGCAAGAACATTTCAGAAAGCGAGTCACGCTTTCGCAACGCCATGGAATATTCCGCGATTGGCATGGCACTGGTTGGCACCGAGGGGCAATGGCTACAGGCCAATAAAGCCTTGTGCCAGTTTCTGGGCTATAGCCAGGAGGAGCTACGTTCGCTGACCTTCCAGCAGTTAACCTGGCCGGAAGATCTGAACAACGACCTTGAACAGCTCAACATGCTGGCACGCGGAGAGATTAATAGCTATTCCATGGAAAAACGCTATTACACCCGCGCGGGCGACGTCGTCTGGGCGTTGCTGGCCGTTTCGCTGGTGCGTCATAGCGACAACACTCCACTCTACTTTATCGCGCAGGTTGAGGACATTAACGACCTGAAGCATACCGAGTGGATTAACAAACGGTTGATGGAACGCATTACCCTCGCCAATGAAGCCGGGGGTATTGGGATTTGGGAATGGGAACTGCAGCCTGACGTGATCAGTTGGGATAAACGGATGTTCGATCTGTATGAAGTTCCCGCACATATCAAACCCAGTTGGCAAGTCTGGTATGAGTGCGTTGTACCCGAAGATCGCGAGTACGCCGAAAATGTGATTCGTGATTCGCTGGCCGCGCGGGTTCCGTTTAAGCTTGAGTTTCGTATCGCAGTAAAAGATGGCATACGCCATATCCGCTCGTTGGCCAACCGGGTGCTGAATAAAGACGGTGAAGTTGAACGCTTACTTGGTATCAATATGGATATGACCGAAGTGAAGCAGCTTAACGAAGCGCTGTATCAGGAAAAAGAGCGCCTGCACATTACGCTGGACTCAATCGGCGAAGCGGTAATTTGTATTGATGTCTATATGAACGTGACCTTTATGAATCCGGTCGCTGAGAAAATGAGCGGCTGGCAGCAGGACAGTGCCATCGGCATTCCGCTATTGACGGTACTACATATTACTTTTGGCGAGAACGGTCCGCTGATGGAAAATATCTACAGTGCTGACATGTCGCGTACGGCAATCGAGCAGGAAGTGGTCCTGCATTGTCGTAACGGCAACAGTTATGACATCCAGTACAGCATCACGCCCCTCAGCACCCTTGACGGCGGCAGCATTGGTTCGGTGTTAGTCATTCAGGACGTCACAGAGTCACGGAAGATGCTCCGCCAGCTTAGCTACAGTGCCTCACATGATGACCTGACGCAGTTGGCAAACCGGGTCAGCTTCGAAAACCATCTAAAACAATTGCTGCATTCAGTACACGACACGCGCCAGTGCCATGTACTGGTTTTTATCGATTTGGATCGTTTTAAAGCGGTGAACGACAGCGCGGGTCATGCCGCCGGCGATGCCCTGCTGCGTGAACTCTCTGCGCTTATGCTCAGCATGTTGCGATCCAGCGATATGCTGGCGCGCCTTGGCGGCGACGAGTTTGGTCTGTTGCTGCCGGATTGTAATATCGAAAGCGCCCGCTTTATCTCAGGACGCATCATCAGTGCTATTAACAATTACCAATTTATGTGGGAAGGCCGTTTGCACCGTATTGGCGCCAGTGCGGGAATTACGCTGATTGATGAGAAAAACCATGTCGCGACTGACGTTATGTCTCAGGCCGATATCGCCTGCTACGCGGCGAAAAACAGCGGCCGTGGGCGAGTCTGTGTCTATGAACCTCAGCAAAGCCAGGCCCATGCCGCGCGTAGCCAACTGTCATTGGATGAACAAAGACACACTATTACACACAACCCTATGCTGATGATCGCCAGAGGTGTTGCTTCTCCGCGTATACCGGAGACTTTTAGCTTCTGGATTATCTCGCTTCGCTTAGGCACCGCTGAGGGTGAAGTCATTGAAGATCAAGCCTTCCATGCCGGGTTGGTCGATCCCACGTTGAGTCAGGCGCTCGATCGTCGGGTGTTCGGCGAGTTCTTCCAGAGTGCTGCCCCTGCTGTCGCCAACAAGGGCCTCAGTATTGCCCTGCCCCTTTCCGCCGCCGGCCTGCTCAACACAGAGCTGGTAGATGAGCTGCTGGAGCACTTGCAACGCAGCCCGCTACCGCCACGATTGCTGCATCTGACCGTTCCATCAAGCGTCATCAAAACAAACCCAACGCAGGCGGTATCCGCCCTGCATCGACTGCGCCAGTACGGTTGTCGAATTGTGTTAAGTCAGGTTGGTCGCGACTTAGAGCTTTTTGACAACCTGAAATATCACATTGTCGATTACCTGTTACTCGACAGCGAGCTAAGTGCCAGCGCTCCCGGCAACTTGATCGACGAAATGTGGGTGTCCATTATCCAGGGTCATGCTCAGCGCCTGGACATTAAAACCATCGCCGGTCCGGTGCAACTGCCGCTCATCATGGATACGCTTTCTGGCATCGGTATTGATATGATTTATGGCGATATTATTGCCGACGCCCAACCGCTGGATCTGCTACTGAATACCAGCAATTTCGCCATCAACTGACGGTTGCCAACCATCCGTATACCAGATATGCAACAGCGCATAGGAGCGCCAGGGTTTCCAGCGCTCTGCATACCGCCGGATCTGGGCTGGTGTCATGCCGGGAAAACGCTGCTTAATCAGATAATCATCCGGCAGAAAAACGTCCTTCGCCTGCCAGCCGCGCAGCGCAAAGTAGTTGGCGGTCCAGCGCCCTATCCCGGGAAATGTTTGTAGCTGCTTAACGCCTTGTTCGATATCGGCAGGGGCTGTTGTCGCGAGCGTTCCTTCAAGGGTTGCATGAGCAAGGTGAATCAACGCTTCAGCGCGTTTGAGCGGCATTCCTAACGTTTTCAGGTGCAGCGGATCGGCGTTGGCAAGCTCTTCTGGAGAGGGAAAACACACATACTCGGGCGCATCCTCCAGTGTATTGCCATAAGCGTGCGCTACTTTCGCTGTCAGTTTTGCGGCCATCGCCACGCTGACTAACTGCCCTAAAATCGCCCGTACCCCTTGCTCAAAAGCATCGACACATCCCGGCAGGCGCAATCCCGGACGCGCCGCGCCGAGGTTACCCAGCGCGCCGACAATTTGCTGCGGGCAACAGGAAAGATCGAACAAGCGCGTTATTTTTGCCAGGCACTCAGAGGCTACAGGCTGTAACCCTGAGCTCAACGTCACGTGTAGCACGTTGGCGTGCAGATCCGGGACAACGCTTACCAGACCACGATACTCCCCTACGGACAGACTTCGGACATAACTCAGTTCTTCTACGGTTTCGACACCTTCAACCGCACGGGCGGCAAGAAATCCCAGCATCCAGGGCCAGTCATAAGGCGGTTGCCAGCTCAGCGTGAACATTCGGTTTTCCTTTTAAAGCAAACTTACAGCATAAACGGTATTCAATCAGTACGCCTTGCTTTCATATTCCAGTTGTCGGGGCGTCAACTATTCGTTAAAGTCACGCCCCTTCTTCACTGGCATGGGGATTTTTACGGTGTTTATTGGTTTTGACTACGGTACGGCAAACTGTTCAGTGGCCGTTATGCGTGATGGGCAGCCCCACCTGCTCAAAATGGAAAATAACAGCACGCTGCTACCCTCAATGCTGTGTGCACCAACGCGCGAAGCGGTTAGCGAGTGGCTGTATCGCCATCACGACGTTCCAACCACGGACGATGAAACACAGGCGCTGCTTCGCCGTGCGATGCGCTACAATCGCGAAGAGGACATCGACGTTAACGCCAACAGCGTGCAGTTCGGTCTGACATCGCTGGGTCAGTATATTGAAGACCCGGAAGAGGTGTACTTCGTTAAATCGCCAAAATCATTTTTGGGCGCCAGCGGTCTGAAGCCGCAGCAAGTTGCGCTGTTTGAAGATCTCGTCTGTGCAATGATGCTGCACATTCGCAACCAGGCGCAAAGCCAACTGCCGGAAGCTATCACTCAGGCCGTAATTGGTCGCCCCATCAACTTCCAGGGATTAGGCGGCGATGACGCCAACACCCAGGCGCAGGGGATTCTTGAACGTGCAGCCAAACGAGCCGGTTTTCAGGATGTCGTCTTCCAGTACGAGCCGGTAGCAGCGGGGCTGGATTACGAAGCCACACTGCAGGATGAGAAACGCGTGCTGGTGGTAGATATTGGCGGGGGTACGACCGACTGTTCACTACTGCTGATGGGGCCGCAATGGCATCAGCGCGCCGATCGCGAAAACAGCCTGCTGGGACACAGTGGCTGCCGTGTAGGCGGGAACGATCTGGATATCGCGCTGGCGTTTAAACACCTGATGCCGCTGCTAGGTATGGGCGGTGAGACTGAAAAAGGGATCGCCTTACCGATTCTCCCCTGGTGGAACGCGGTCGCGATCAACGATGTTCCCGCGCAAAGTGATTTCTACAGCAGCGCCAACGGTCGTTTACTGAACGATCTTGTCCGCGACGCGAAAGAAGCCGATAAAGTAGCCTTGCTGCTTAAAGTCTGGCGCGAGCGTCTGAGCTATCGCCTGGTGCGCAGCGCAGAAGAGAGCAAGATCGCGCTTTCCGACCAGACCATTGTAACGGCTGCGATACCGTTTATCAGCGACACGCTGGCAACCGATATTAGTCAACATGGATTGGAGGCCGCGCTCAATCAGCCCCTGGCGCGCATTCTGGAGCAGGTCAAACTGGCGCTGGACAACGCGCAGGAAAAACCGGACGTGATTTATCTGACCGGCGGCAGCGCGCGTTCACCGCTGATTAAAAAAGCCCTCGCCCAGCAGCTTCCAGGGATCCCTATCGCGGGTGGCGATGACTTCGGTTCTGTCACCGCCGGTCTGGCCCGCTGGGCTGAGGTTGTTTTCCGCTAAGCGGCTCGCAAGCTGAAAGGTGTGCGTATTGACATCACCGTTGCTGTGGCTTATTTTCAGGAGTGAGGGTTAGGGAAGGTTTCCCCTCCCCCTGGTGTCTTAGTAAGCCGGTAAGCTAATGACTAAGAGTATCACCAGTATGATGACGTACTTCATCATAACCCTTTCCTTATTTTGGCCCCTTCCTCGGGAGGGGCTTTCCCGTTCCAGCGTCCCGCTGAAATCTCTGGCTTACCTCCTTTTGCCTTGACCGCACTCTAACGCGCAATGACGCATTCGCTATTTTCGCCGCAAATTGTTGCGTAACGCCTCGCAAAGCCGCGTCAGCATTCAGACGAATCCCGACAGTGTTTCATAATTCCTCCATTTTTCTCCCTTGTTCGCTGGCTAAACTAGTATCATTCCGCGAATCGTTTCAGGATGAGAAACTCATAACAATGAAAGGCAGTAATAAATCCCGCTGGGTGATAGCAATCGTGATCGTCGTGGCCGCCGTCACCGCCATCTGGTTCTGGCAAAGCCGCAGCGCTTCCCAGGAAACCGCACCGGGCGCTACCAAACCAGCGCAGCACACGCCTGGGTCGGCACGCCGTGGAATGCGCTCCGGACCGTTGGCTCCCGTGCAGGCTGCCACCGCCACCGAGGAAGCCGTTCCACGTTACCTGACAGGGCTGGGTACCATTACTGCCGCCAATACCGCCACGGTACGTAGCCGGGTGGACGGTCAGCTCATTGCCTTACACTTTGAGGAAGGACAACAGGTAAAAGCCGGCGACCTGCTGGCAGAGATAGATCCCAGCCAGTTCAAAGTCGCTCTGGCTCAGGCGCAGGGACAACTGGCAAAAGATAAAGCCACGCTGGCGAATGCCCGTCGCGATCTTGCCCGCTATCAACAGTTGGTTAAAACCAATCTGGTCTCCCGCCAGGAGCTGGATGCCCAGCAGGCGCTGGTCAATGAGACGTTAGGCACAATCAAAGCGGATGAAGCCAGTGTCGCCAGCGCTCAGTTGCAGCTCGACTGGAGCCGGATAACCGCACCTGTCGATGGTCGTGTCGGCCTGAAGCAGGTCGATGTCGGTAACCAAATTTCCAGCGGCGATACCACCGGGATCGTCGTCATTACGCAAACTCATCCCATCGACCTGATATTTACTTTGCCTGAAAACGACATTGCTACCGTGTTGCAGGCACAAAAATCGGGGAGCCAGCTGAAGGTCGAAGCCTGGGACCGAACCAATTCACAAAAACTGAGTGAAGGCGTCCTGCTCAGTCTCGACAATCAGATTGATGCCACTACAGGAACCATCAAAGTTAAAGCCCGTTTTAACAATCAGGATGATGCGTTATTCCCTAACCAGTTCGTCAACGCCCGCATGCTGGTCGACACACAGCAAAATGCCGTTGTGATCCCAACAGCAGCCCTGCAGATGGGCAACGAAGGGCACTTTGTCTGGGTACTGAACAGCGACAATAAAGTGAGCAAGCATCTGGTTAAACCGGGTATTCAGGACAGCCAAAAAGTGGTGATCGCCGCTGGGTTGTCCGCAGGCGATCGGGTCGTGACTGACGGTATTGACCGTCTGACGGAAGGCGCAAAAGTCGAAGTCGTTGAGGCGCACGACGCCTCTGTTTCCGATGAGAAAACAGCGCCACGCGGATACGGCAAAAAAGGAGCCAACTCCTGATGCAGGTGTTACCTCCGGACAACACAGGCGGACCATCGCGCCTGTTCATTCTGCGCCCCGTCGCCACTACGCTGCTGATGGTCGCGATTTTGCTTGCCGGTATTATCGGTTATCGCTTCCTGCCAATCGCCGCCTTACCTGAAGTGGATTACCCCACGATTCAGGTCGTTACGCTCTACCCTGGCGCCAGCCCGGACGTTATGACCTCGGCGGTAACCGCGCCGCTTGAACGTCAGTTTGGCCAGATGTCTGGCTTAAAACAGATGTCATCACAAAGCTCCGGTGGCGCATCGGTCGTTACGTTACAGTTTCAACTGACGCTCCCGCTGGATGTTGCCGAGCAAGAAGTTCAGGCCGCGATTAACGCCGCCACCAATTTATTACCTAGCGATCTACCTAACCCTCCGGTCTACAGCAAGGTAAACCCGGCAGATCCGCCGATCATGACGCTGGCGGTCACTTCCAGCGCCATGCCGATGACGCAGGTGGAAGATATGGTCGAAACCCGCGTCGCGCAGAAAATCTCTCAGGTATCCGGCGTGGGTCTGGTAACACTTTCCGGTGGGCAACGTCCGGCGGTCCGCGTGAAACTTAACGCTCAGGCCATTGCCGCACTCGGTCTGACCAGCGAAACCATCCGTACGGCCATTACCGGTGCCAACGTCAATTCAGCAAAAGGGAGTCTTGATGGCCCAACGCGCGCCGTTACCCTTTCAGCTAACGACCAGATGCAGTCCGCAGATGAATATCGTCAGCTCATTATTGCCTATAAAAACGGTGCGCCGGTTCGTCTGGGCGATGTCGCTACCGTCGAACAAGGAGCAGAAAACAGCTGGCTGGGTGCATGGGCAAATAAGCAACAAGCTATAGTGATGAATGTGCAGCGCCAGCCTGGGGCGAACATCATCGCCACGGCAGACAGTATCCGCCAGATGCTGCCACAACTCACCGAAAGCCTGCCCAAATCGGTTAAGGTCAGCGTACTTTCCGATCGTACCACCAATATTCGTGCCTCTGTTGCAGACACCCAGTTCGAGTTGATGCTGGCGATAGCGCTGGTGGTGATGATTATCTACCTGTTTCTGCGCAATGTTCCGGCGACGATTATTCCTGCAGTTGCCGTACCGTTGTCGTTAATCGGCACCTTCGCGGTGATGGTATTTCTTGATTTCTCCATCAACAACCTGACCTTAATGGCGCTAACCATCGCGACAGGCTTTGTTGTGGATGACGCTATCGTGGTTATCGAGAATATTTCACGCTATATCGAAAAAGGCGAAAAACCGCTGACTGCTGCCCTGAAGGGCGCAGGCGAGATTGGTTTTACCATCATCTCTCTGACGTTTTCATTGATTGCGGTATTGATCCCACTGCTATTCATGGGCGATATCGTCGGGCGCTTGTTCCGTGAATTCGCCGTTACGCTGGCGGTGGCGATTCTGATTTCTGCCGTTGTCTCGCTCACTCTTACGCCGATGATGTGCGCGCGTATGCTGAATCAGGCCTCATTGCGTAAGCAAAATCGCTTCTCCCGCGCCTCAGAGCGAATGTTTGATCGCGTCATCGCCGGGTACGGTCATTGGCTGGCAAAAGTACTTAACCACCCGTGGCTGACGCTGAGCGTAGCGCTCGGCACGCTGACATTGAGCGTCATGCTATGGGTTTTCATCCCCAAAGGTTTCTTCCCAATCCAGGACAACGGCATTATCCAGGGTACGCTACAGGCACCGCAGTCCAGCTCATTCGCCAGCATGGCCGAGCGCCAGCGTCAGGTTTCAGATGTCATCCTTAAAGATCCGGCGGTAGAGAGCCTGACCGCTTTTGTCGGTGTGGATGGTACTAATCCGGCATTGAACAGTGCGCGTTTGCAAATCAACCTTAAACCACTGGATGAACGTGACGATCGGGTGCAGAAAGTGATTGCGCGCTTACAGGACGCGGTTGACAGGGTTCCCGGAGTTGACCTTTATCTTCAGCCTACTCAGGATCTGACGATTGATACTCAGGTGAGCCGGACGCAATATCAATTCACGCTGCAAGCGACATCCCTTGATGCCCTCAGCACCTGGGTGCCACAGCTGATAGCAAAACTAAATCAGCTACCGCAACTGTCCGACGTCAGCAGCGACTGGCAGGACAAAGGGCTGGTAGCGTATGTGAACGTCAATCGCGACAGTGCAAGCCGTTTGGGCATCAGCATGTCAGATGTCGACAACGCCCTGTACAACGCCTTCGGCCAGCGTTTGATTTCGACTATTTACACCCAGGCAAATCAATATCGCGTGGTGTTAGAACATAACACCAACAATACGCCGGGGCTTGCGGCACTGGATACAATACGTCTGACCAGTAGCGACGGTGGCATAGTACCGCTCAGCGCGATCGCCAGTATTGAACAGCGTTTTGCCCCGCTGTCGATTAACCACCTCGATCAGTTCCCGGTCACCACCATCTCGTTCAACGTGCCAGACGAACATTCGCTGGGTGATGCGGTACAGGCGATTCTGGACGCCGAAAAAACGCTTAACCTGCCCGCAAATATTACGACCCAGTTCCAGGGTAGCACGCTCGCCTTCCAGGCCGCGCTGGGAAATACCATCTGGTTGATTGTGGCTGCGGTTGTCGCGATGTATATCGTCCTCGGCGTGCTGTATGAGAGCTTTATTCACCCAATTACTATTCTCTCCACGCTGCCGACGGCGGGCGTCGGGGCACTGCTGGCGTTAATGATTGCCGGCAGCGAACTGGACGTCATCGCGATTATTGGCATTATTTTGCTCATCGGTATCGTCAAGAAAAACGCCATCATGATGATCGACTTTGCCCTTGCCGCGGAGCGCGAACAAGGCATGGCGCCGCGCGATGCTATTTTCCAGGCCTGTCTGCTGCGTTTCCGCCCAATTCTGATGACTACGCTGGCGGCACTGCTCGGCGCGTTGCCGCTGATGTTAAGTACCGGCGTGGGCGCAGAGTTACGCCGTCCGTTAGGCATTGGCATGGTCGGTGGACTGCTTGTGAGTCAGGTATTAACCCTGTTTACCACTCCGGTAATTTATCTGCTGTTTGACCGTCTGTCGCTGTATGTGAAAAGCCGTTTCCCGCGTCAGGAAGAGGAAGCGTAAATGAAATTTTTCGCGCTTTTCATTCATCGGCCGGTGGCGACCATTCTCATTTCGGTGGCTATCACCCTGTGCGGTATTCTGGGCTTTCGTCTGCTGCCGGTCGCTCCGCTGCCGCAGGTGGATTTTCCGGTGATTATGGTCAGCGCATCATTACCCGGTGCCTCCCCTGAAACGATGGCGTCTTCGGTCGCAACTCCGCTGGAGCGCTCGCTGGGCCGCATCGCGGGCGTAAACGAAATGACTTCGAGTAGTTCGCTTGGCAGTACGCGTATTATTCTCGAATTCAAATTCGACCGTGACATCAATGGCGCGGCGCGGGACGTTCAGGCCGCGATTAACGCCGCGCAAAGCCTGCTGCCCAGCGGGATGCCGAGCCGACCAACGTATCGCAAAGCTAACCCTTCCGATGCGCCAATCATGATCCTGACGCTGACGTCGGACACTTACTCGCAGGGTGAACTGTACGATTTCGCATCAACACAACTGGCGCAGACCATCGCGCAAATCGACGGTGTGGGCGACGTGGACGTTGGAGGCAGTTCTCTGCCTGCCGTGCGGGTAGGACTCAACCCGCAGGCGCTGTTTAACCAGGGCGTGTCGCTGGACGACGTGCGTAGCGCGATCGACAATGCCAACGTGCGTAAGCCGCAGGGTGCTATCGAGAATGATACCCATCGCTGGCAGGTACAAACTAACGATGAGCTGAAAACCGCCGCCGAATATCAACCTATTATCATCCACTATAACAACGGCGCAGCGGTGCGACTGGGTGATGTTGCGTCTATAACCGACTCTGTACAGGACGTTCGTAACGCGGGGATGACCAACGCCAAACCGGCCATTCTGCTGATGATCCGCAAGCTACCGGAAGCCAATATTATTCAGACGGTAGATAGCATTCGCGCCAAATTACCGGAGTTACAAACGCTGGTCCCGGCCGCCATCGATCTGCAAATCGCCCAGGACCGTTCACCGACCATTCGCGCTTCACTAGAGGAAGTCGAACAGACGCTGATTATCTCCGTGGCGCTGGTTATCCTGGTGGTCTTTGTTTTCCTGCGATCCGGGCGTGCGACTCTGATCCCCGCGGTAGCGGTTCCGGTCTCGCTGATCGGTACCTTTGCCGCCATGTATCTGTGCGGATTCAGCCTGAACAACCTGTCGTTGATGGCGTTAACCATTGCCACGGGATTTGTCGTAGATGACGCCATCGTGGTGCTGGAAAATATTGCCCGCCACCTGGAAGCGGGAATGAAGCCACTCCAGGCGGCGTTACAGGGTACGCGCGAAGTGGGATTCACCGTGCTTTCCATGAGCCTGTCGCTGGTGGCGGTATTCCTGCCGCTGCTGTTAATGGGCGGATTGCCTGGACGCCTGCTGCGCGAATTTGCCGTCACGCTGTCGGTTGCCATCGGTATCTCGCTTCTGGTGTCGCTGACATTAACGCCAATGATGTGCGGCTGGATGCTTAAATCCAGCGCCCCGCGTGAACAGTCGCGTAAACGGGGATTTGGTCGCGTGCTGGTAGCGCTGCAGCAAAGCTACGGCACTTCACTTAAATGGGTACTGCGCCACACGCGACTGGTCGGCGTGGTATTACTCGGCACCATTGCGCTGAATATCTGGCTTTATATTTCCATCCCCAAAACCTTCTTCCCGGAGCAGGATACGGGCGTATTGATGGGAGGGATCCAGGCTGACCAGAGCATCTCTTTCCAGGCGATGCGCGGTAAACTGCAGGATTTTATGAAGATCATCCGCGACGATCCCGCGGTGAACAATGTCACCGGCTTTACCGGTGGGTCACGGGTTAACAGCGGAATGATGTTTATTACCCTCAAGCCACGCGATGAGCGCCGTGAAACCGCTCAGCAGGTGATCGACCGCCTACGCGTTGCGCTTTCAAAAGAACCAGGTGCGAATCTGTTTCTGATGGCGGTGCAGGACATCCGCGTTGGCGGACGGCAGGCCAACGCCAGCTATCAATACACATTGCTGTCCGACGATCTGGCGGCGCTGCGTGAGTGGGAACCGAAGATCCGTAAGGCGCTTGCCGCCCTGCCCCAACTGGCGGACGTCAACTCCGATCAGCAGGACAATGGCGCGGAGATGAATCTGATTTACGATCGCGACACCATGTCTCGTCTTGGGATCGACGTGGCAGCCGCCAACAGCCTGCTGAATAACGCCTTTGGTCAGCGACAAATTTCAACCATCTATCAGCCGATGAACCAGTACAAAGTGGTGATGGAGGTCGATCGACGTTACACCCAGGACATCAGCGCACTGGACAAAATGTTCGTCATCAACAATGACGGTAAAGCGATCCCGTTATCGTACTTTGCCAAATGGCAGCCAGCGAATGCCCCACTGTCTGTGAACCATCAGGGCTTGTCCGCCGCCTCAACCGTTTCTTTTAACCTGCCGACAGGTTCTTCACTGTCAGAAGCGACAGAGGCCATCAACAGAACCATGACCCAGCTCGGCGTCCCCTCCACGGTTCGTGGCAGCTTTGCCGGTACCGCCCAGGTATTTCAGGACACTATGAACTCGCAGGTGATCCTGATAATCGCCGCCATCGCCACAGTCTACATTGTGCTGGGTATGCTGTATGAAAGCTATGTACATCCGCTGACCATTCTCTCCACGCTACCTTCGGCAGGGGTCGGGGCTTTGCTGGCGCTGGAGCTGTTCAATGCCCCGTTCAGCCTAATCGCCCTGATAGGGATCATGCTATTAATTGGAATTGTGAAGAAAAACGCCATCATGATGGTCGATTTTGCGCTGGAAGCGCAGAGAAACGGTAGGCTGCAGCCGGAAGAAGCTATTTTCCAGGCCTGCCTGTTGCGCTTTCGCCCAATAATGATGACCACGCTGGCGGCGTTGTTTGGTGCACTGCCGTTGGTGTTATCCGCAGGGGATGGCTCCGAGCTGCGCCAGCCGTTGGGGATAACCATTGTCGGTGGACTGGTCGTGAGCCAGCTCCTGACGCTGTACACCACGCCTGTGGTCTATCTCTTTTTCGACCGTCTGCGTCTGCGTTTTTCGCGTAAAAACAGCAAACCGGTAGCAGAGTTATGACAGAACTTCCCGACAGCACCCGCTGGCAACTTTGGATTGTGGCATTTGGCTTTTTTATGCAGTCGCTGGATACCACCATCGTTAATACCGCGCTTCCCTCGATGGCGGCAAGCCTCGGGGAAAGCCCGTTACACATGCATATGGTCATAGTGTCATATGTTTTAACCGTTGCCGTGATGCTGCCCGCCAGCGGATGGCTGGCGGACAAAGTTGGCGTGCGTAATATCTTCTTCACCGCCATTATCCTGTTTACGCTTGGTTCGCTGTTTTGCGCCTGGTCCAGCACGCTCAACGAGCTGGTGATGGCGCGCGTCTTACAAGGCGTTGGCGGTGCGATGATGGTGCCAGTCGGCAGGCTGACGGTGATGAAAATCGTCCCGCGTGAGCAATATATGGCGGCGATGACGCTTGTCACTTTACCCGGTCAAATCGGCCCGCTGCTGGGCCCAGCGTTAGGCGGAATTCTGGTTGAATACGCCTCCTGGCACTGGATCTTTTTGATTAACATTCCGGTAGGCATTGTCGGCGCGATAGCGACGTTAATGTTGATGCCCAACTACACCATGCAAACCCGACGCTTCGACCTCTCCGGATTCGCGATGCTGGCGGTCGGTATGGCGGTTCTGACGCTGGCGCTCGATGGCAGCAAAGGAACCGGACTCTCCAGTATCACGCTGGCGGCGTTGGTCATCTGCGGGGTGCTGGCTATTGCGCTGTATCTGAAACACGCCCATCGAAATCCCCGCGCGCTGTTTAGCCTGAATCTGTTTCGCACATCGACCTTCTCGCTAGGTCTGTTCGGCAGTTTTGCCGGACGCATCGGCAGCGGTATGCTGCCGTTTATGACGCCGGTGTTTTTACAGATTGGCCTCGGTTTTTCACCGTTTCATGCCGGACTGATGATGATCCCGATGGTGCTGGGCAGTATGGGCATGAAGCGCATTGTGGTGCAGGTCGTTAACCGCTTTGGTTACCGTCGCGTACTGATTACCACCACGCTTGGCCTGTCGCTGGTCAGTCTGTTGCTAATGACCACGGCACTGCTGGGCTGGTATTACGCCCTGCCCTTCGTGCTGTTTTTACAGGGAATGGTCAACTCAACGCGCTTTTCATCCATGAATACCCTGACGTTAAAAGATCTGCCTGACGATCTCGCCAGCAGCGGCAACAGCTTGCTGTCGATGATCATGCAGCTGTCGATGAGTATCGGGGTGACCATCGCGGGCCTGCTGTTAGGCATGTTTGGCCAGCAGCATATCGCCATCGACAGCGGTAGTACGCATAGCGTCTTTATGTATACCTGGTTGTGCATTGCATTCATTATTGCGCTGCCCGCCATTATTTTTGCCCGCGTGCCGAACGACACGCAAACCAATGCGGTGATTTCACGACGCAAAAGGAGCATCTGATGAAGTTTTGGCGGCCCGGTATCACCGGCAAACTGTTTCTGGCGATTTTCGCCACCTGCATTGTGTTGCTGATCAGCATGCACTGGGCCGTACGCATAAGCTTCGAACGCGGTTTTATCGACTATATTAAGCACGGTAACGAACAGCGGCTGCAAATGCTCAGCGACGCGTTAAGCGAGCAGTACGCGCAGCACGGCAACTGGCGATTCTTACGCAATAACGATCGTTTTGTTTTCCAGATCCTGCGCTCTTTTGAACACGACAACGACGATGATAAACCGGGTCCAGGCATGCCGCCACACGGCTGGCGTACACAGTTTTGGGTTGTCGATCAAAATGCCCACGTACTGGTCGGCCCGCGGGCTCCTGTCCCCCGCGACGGTATGCGCCATCCCATCCGCGTCAACGGTAGCGAAGTGGGTGCTGTGATTGCCTCTCCGGTGGAGCGTTTAACGCGTAATACCGATATCAATTTCGACATGCAGCAAAGACGTTCCAGCTGGCTTATTGTCGCGCTCTCCACGATCCTGGCAGCACTGGCAACGTTTACGCTGGCGCGCAGCCTGCTGGCCCCGGTTAAACGGTTGGTAGAAGGCACGCACAAACTGGCGGCGGGCGATTTCACCACTCGCGTTACGCCAACCAGTACGGATGAGCTAGGCAAGCTGGCTCAGGACTTCAACCAGCTCGCCAGTACGTTGGAAAAAAACCAGCAGATGCGTCGTGACTTTATGGCCGACATTTCTCACGAACTGCGCACGCCGTTGGCGGTGTTGCGCGGTGAACTGGAGGCCATTCAGGATGGTGTCCGCCAGTTCACGCCCGACTCCGTTGCCTCTTTGCAGGCTGAAGTGGGTACGCTCACCAAACTGGTTGACGACCTCCATCAGCTCTCCATGTCAGATGAAGGTGCGCTGGCCTATCAGAAATCATCGCTGGATCTTATCCCGCTGCTTGAGGTGGCAAGCGGCGCATTTCGTGAACGCTTTGCCAGTCGTGGACTAACGCTTCAACTCTCGCTCCCGGACAGCATGACGGTATTTGGCGACAGGGATCGTCTGATGCAGTTGTTCAACAATCTGCTGGAAAACAGTCTGCGTTATACCGACAGCGGTGGCGGGCTGCACATCAGCGCCGAACAACGCGAACGTATGGTGTTATTAACCTTCGCAGATTCCGCTCCCGGCGTAAGTGACGAGCAGTTACAGAAGCTGTTTGAACGATTTTATCGCACCGAAGGCTCGCGTAACCGCGCCAGCGGAGGTTCCGGACTGGGGCTGGCGATTTGCGTCAATATCGTACAAGCGCATAATGGTCTGATCCGCGCCGCCCATTCGCCTTTTGGTGGGGTTAGCATTACAGTAGAGTTACCGCTGGAACGCGATTTACAGAGAGATGTATGACTGAGTTACCCATTGATGAAAACACACCGCGTATTCTGATCGTGGAAGACGAACCCAAGCTGGGGCAACTGCTCATCGACTACCTGCGGGCAGCGAGCTACGCTCCTACGCTCATCAGCCACGGCGACCTGGTTCTGCCTTACGTGCGCCAAACACCGCCCGATCTGATCTTGTTGGATCTGATGCTGCCCGGTACCGATGGTCTGACCCTGTGTCGGGAAATCCGCCGCTTCTCAGAAGTCCCCATCATGATGGTAACCGCTAAAATCGAAGAGATTGATCGCCTGCTGGGGCTGGAGATCGGTGCAGATGATTATATTTGTAAACCGTACAGCCCGCGCGAAGTCGTCGCGCGTGTTAAAACGATCCTGCGCCGATGCAAACCGCAGCGCGAACTACAACAAATGGATGCAGAAAGCCCGCTTATCGTCGATGAAGGCCGTTTTCAGGCCTCCTGGCGTGGGAAGATGCTCGATTTAACGCCCGCCGAATTCCGCTTACTTAAAACGTTGTCACATGAGCCGGGAAAAGTATTCTCCCGAGAACAATTACTTAACCATCTCTATGACGATTATCGCGTCGTTACCGACCGCACCATCGACAGCCATATTAAGAACCTGCGACGCAAGCTGGAGTCGCTGGATGCTGAGCAGTCGTTTATCCGCGCGGTCTATGGCGTGGGGTATCGCTGGGAAGCCGACGCCTGCCGAATTGCTTAAACACTCCTGCCCTTCAGGGCCCGCTGCTCCATGGGGCCCTGGTGACTAGCAACTCTCCAAATATCGCTCATACTCTTTCTGACAACACTGTCGTCAATAACTGTTTGATCTAAAACTTTTAATCAAGGAGTTCATATGGCTGGTTGGTTTGAATTAAGTAAAAGTAGCGATGATCAGTACCGCTTTGTTCTTAAAGCTGGGAACGGGGAAATAATCCTTACCAGCGAGCTTTACACTACCAAAGGCGCTGCGGAAAAAGGGATCGCATCTGTCCAGGCTAACAGCCCTCTGGATGAGCGTTATGAGAAAAAAACAGCGGCTAATGGAAAATTACATTTCAACCTGAAAGCTGCAAACCACCAGATTATTGGTAGCGGTCAACTGTATGCAAATGAACAGTCACGCGAGACCGGTATTACTTCGGTTAAGACCAATGGTGTCAGTCAGACGATAAAAGATAAGACCTGATAATTACTCGCTCAGCCGGGTAACGCAACGCTGTCGCCCGGCGTTTTTCTTTACCTGCCTTCCCTGCAGCGCTACAATGCCCGCCCTTAATATGGGGGCACTCCCCTAACCGCCTCATTGAGTGAGGCGAGTCTGACCTGTCATCAGAACGAGAAAATTATGTTTAAACCGGAACTCCTTTCCCCGGCGGGAACGCTGAAAAACATGCGTTACGCTTTCGCCTATGGCGCAGACGCTGTGTATGCGGGCCAACCGCGTTACTCACTGCGCGTACGCAACAACGAATTCAACCACGAAAACCTGCAGCTCGGTATTAATGAAGCCCATGAACTGGGTAAAAAATTCTATGTGGTGGTTAACATTGCCCCACATAATGCCAAGCTGAAGACCTTCATTCGTGATCTGAAACCGGTGGTGGAAATGGGGCCGGATGCACTGATCATGTCAGACCCTGGTCTGATTATGCTGGTGCGCGAAAACTTCCCTGACATGGACATTCACCTTTCGGTACAGGCTAACGCCGTAAACTGGGCGACGGTGAAATTCTGGAAGCAGATGGGGCTGACCCGCGTGATCCTCTCCCGTGAGCTGTCGCTGGAAGAGATTGAAGAGATCCGCACCCAGGTGCCGGATATGGAGCTTGAGATCTTCGTTCACGGCGCGCTGTGCATGGCTTACTCCGGCCGTTGCCTGCTCTCTGGCTACATCAACAAGCGTGACCCAAACCAGGGTACCTGTACCAATGCCTGCCGCTGGGAATACAACGTGCAGGAAGGGAAAGAAGATGTAGTGGGCAATATCGTGCATAAGTACGAGCCTATCCCGGTACAAAACGTCGAACCCACGCTGGGTATTGGCGCACCAACAGACAAAGTCTTTATGATTGAGGAAGCCCAGCGCCCGGGTGAGTACATGACCGCATTCGAAGACGAACACGGCACTTACATCATGAACTCGAAGGATTTGCGTGCCATTGCCCACGTTGAGCGCCTGACGCAGATGGGCGTGCATTCCCTGAAGATCGAAGGCCGCACCAAGTCGTACTATTACTGTGCACGTACCGCGCAGGTCTATCGTAAAGCCATTGATGATGCCACAGCCGGTAAACCGTTCGACCCGCAACTGCTGGAAACGCTGGAAGGCCTGGCGCATCGTGGTTACACCGAAGGGTTCCTGCGCCGCCATACACATGACGACTATCAAAACTACGAATACGGCTTCTCTGTTTCCGAGCGTCAGCAGTTTGTCGGCGAATTCACCGGCGAACGTAAAGGTGAACTGGCGGCCGTGCAGGTAAAAAACAAATTCACCGTCGGCGACAGCCTGGAGCTGATGACCCCACAGGGCAACATCAACTTTACTCTCGAGCAGATGGAAAACGCGAAAGGCGAAGCCATGCCAGTTGCGCCGGGCGATGGTTACACCGTGTGGATGCCTGTACCAGAGGATATCGATCTGAATTATGCATTGTTGATGCGTAATTTTGCCAGCGAGTCCACACGAAACCCGCATGCTAAGTAGTTAATTACGGTTATTTTTCAGCGTTCGGAAGATTCTTAGAAATCGATCACATACCGTTTCGTTCATTAAGGGTATTATCCCCTCCGCTGAAAAACATAACCCATAAATGCTAGCTGTACCAGGAACCACCTCCTTAGCCTGCGTAATCTCCCTTACGCAGGCTTATTTTTTGCCTGCCATTTAAACTCTCCGAATCTCCCCAATTCAAATCTTTACTTTCAGGCGAAAAAAAACCGGGCATTACGCCCGGCTCATTAGGTGATTAAAGATTAATGTGCTGCTTCTGGCTTGTGCTTTTGTGCACTCTGGAAACCATAGGTCAGCTCATTTTTCTCTTTATCCAGCGCAACGGTCACCTGACCGCCATCCACAAGCGAACCGAACAGCAGTTCGTTAGCCAATGGTTTTTTCAGGTTATCCTGGACAACACGCGTCATTGGACGTGCGCCCATTGCGCGGTCATAGCCTTTCTCTGCCAGCCAGTCACGTGCTTCCTGACTCACTTCAAGAGAGACACCTTTCTGATCCAGCTGAACCTGAAGCTCGACGATAAACTTATCAACAACCTGATGAATCACCTCGGTAGAGAGATGATCGAACCAGATAATGTTGTCGAGACGGTTACGGAATTCCGGCGTAAACACTTTTTTGATTTCGCCCATCGCATCAGTACTGTTGTCCTGATGAATCAACCCAATCGATTTACGCTCAGTTTCACGTACACCAGCGTTGGTGGTCATGACCAGCACCACGTTGCGGAAATCCGCTTTACGCCCGTTATTGTCGGTCAGCGTGCCGTTATCCATCACCTGCAGCAACAGGTTAAAGACATCCGGGTGCGCTTTTTCGATTTCATCCAGCAGCAGTACCGCATGCGGATGCTTAATAACAGCATCAGTCAGCAAACCGCCCTGGTCAAAACCGACATATCCTGGAGGCGCACCAATCAGACGGCTGACCGTGTGGCGTTCCATGTACTCGGACATATCAAAACGCAGCAGTTCAATGCCGAGGGCTTTGGAGAGCTGCACCGTGACTTCGGTCTTACCGACGCCAGTTGGTCCGGCAAAAAGGAACGAACCGACAGGCTTATGCTCGTGTCCCAGACCGGCACGGCTCATTTTGATCGCTTCAGTCAGCGCCTCAATGGCTTTATCCTGTCCGAATACCAGCATTTTCAAACGGTTGCCCAAGTTTTTCAGCGTGTCGCGATCGCTCTGCGATACGCTCTTCTCCGGGATCCGCGCAATGCGGGCGACTACGGACTCAATATCCGCCACGTTGACGGTTTTCTTGCGCTTGCTGACCGGCATCAGACGCGCACGTGCGCCCGCCTCATCAATCACGTCAATCGCTTTATCCGGCAGATGACGATCGTTAATGTATTTCACCGCCAGTTCGACCGCTGCACGCACCGCTTTGGCGGTATAGCGGACGTCATGGTGCGCTTCGTATTTCGGCTTCAGACCATTGATTATCTGCACGGTCTCTTCTACCGATGGCTCAGTGACATCGATTTTCTGGAAACGGCGCGCTAACGCGCGGTCCTTTTCAAAGATATTGCTGAATTCCTGATAGGTTGTGGAGCCTATAACACGGATCTTACCGCTGGAGAGCAACGGCTTGATCAGGTTAGCCGCATCCACCTGGCCGCCCGATGCCGCACCCGCACCGATAATGGTGTGGATCTCATCGATAAACAGAATGCTGTTAGTATCCTGTTCCAGCTGTTTCAGCAGCGCCTTAAAGCGTTTCTCAAAATCACCGCGATATTTAGTGCCTGCCAGCAGCGAGCCGATATCCAGGGAGTAAAGGGTACAATCAGCCATGATTTCAGGCACATCACCCTGGACGATACGCCAGGCGAGGCCTTCGGCAATGGCGGTTTTACCGACACCGGACTCTCCCACGAGCAGCGGGTTGTTTTTTCTGCGACGGCACAGTACCTGAATGGCGCGCTCCAGCTCTTTGTCCCGGCCAATGAGCGGATCAATTCCGCCCACTCGGGCAAGCTGGTTAAGGTTAGTCGTGAAGTTCTCCATACGGTCCTCCCCGCCAGCTTGCTCTTCGTTATTTGGCTGATTCCCAGAGTCAGAAGACTGGCTGGGTTCGTCTTTACGCGTGCCATGAGAGATAAAATTCACCACATCAAGACGACTTACTTCATGCTTACGCAGCAGATAAGCCGCCTGAGATTCCTGCTCGCTGAAGATAGCAACCAGCACATTTGCGCCGGTAACTTCATTGCGTCCGGAGGACTGAACATGAAAGACCGCACGTTGCAGTACACGCTGAAAACTCAACGTCGGCTGCGTGTCGCGCTCTTCCTCACTGGCAGGCAATACAGGTGTGGTCTGTTCAATGAAGGCTTCGAGTTCCTGACGGAGCGCCACCAGATCCACAGAACACGCTTCCAGCGCTTCGCGGGCCGACGGGTTACTGAGCAACGCCAGTAACAAGTGCTCGACGGTCATAAACTCATGTCGGTGCTCGCGCGCTCTGGCGAAAGCCATGTTTAAACTGAGTTCCAGTTCTTGATTGAGCATAGGCACCTCCCCCAATGTTTATGCCTGCATTCAGGCTTTTTCCAGCGTACACAGCAACGGATGCTCGTTCTCCCTCGCATATTTGTTCACCATCGCTACTTTGGTTTCAGCCACTTCGGCAGTAAACACGCCGCAAATCGCTTTGCCTTGATAGTGAACTGCAAGCATCAGTTGCGTTGCACGTTCTACATCATAAGAAAAGAATTTTTGTAACACGTCAATAACAAACTCCATCGGAGTGTAATCATCATTGACTAATATCACTTTATACATAGATGGCGGTTTTAGCGCGTCGCGCAATTTGTCTTCCGCCAGCAGATCGAAATCCAGCCAGTCGTTCGTCTTACCCATTGTCAGTCGTCATCTTCAGTTACGGTTTCCGGCAGAAAATTTTGCCGCTGACAAGCAGCCTATGCGCACAATCAATCTACCTCAAGTATTAGATAACTATCATCTATTAGTGCCATCCGCGACATCTGTCACATAACCGACAATAGCGTTAACTGCTTCAAATTTTGATGCATTTTTACCCTATTCTGTCTGCCTGGCGCTTGACGCCCCGCCTGATTTCTCTAAATTGTAGTTTCGAGAGTTGGCGAGGTTTTGAACAGCCCCCACTCCGCCACCGGTTCATTCCATCTTACTTATATAAGATTTACGAAGGATGTCGAAGTATGGAAACGGGTACTGTTAAGTGGTTCAACAACGCCAAAGGGTTTGGTTTCATTTGCCCCGAAGGCGGCGGCGAAGATATTTTCGCCCATTATTCCACCATTCAGATGGATGGTTACAGAACGCTAAAAGCCGGACAGTCTGTCCAGTTTGATGTCCACCAGGGGCCAAAAGGCAATCATGCCAGTGTCATCGTGCCTGTCATTGAAGCAGAAGCTGTCGCATAGCTCTTCTGTCTCATTGTGTACATCCTGCAGTCAAAATGCCAGCCTTTGCGGCTGGCATTTTTATCTCTGTGGCATTATTCCCGCGCCAGAGCATCTACTGGATCCAGACGTGCCGCATTCCGCGCCGGTAGCCAGCCAAACAACACCCCGGTTGCAGTCGAACACAGGAACGCCGTCAACAGCGCGACGGGTGAGAATCCAATTTCCCAGCCCGGCAGGAATAGCTGAAGTGTAAAGGCGATCAGCATCGACAGGCTAATGCCCAACGCGCCGCCAACCAGACACACTAACACCGCTTCAATTAAGAACTGTTGCAGCACATCACTGGCACGCGCGCCTACCGCCATACGAATGCCAATCTCACGCGTTCGTTCGGTTACCGAAACCAGCATAATATTCATCACGCCAATCCCACCAACCACCAGCGAAATCACCGCCACCAGCGTCAGGAAGAGTTGTAATGTACGTGTGGTCTTTTCAGCGGTTTTCAAGACACCGTCCATATTCCAGGTGAAGAAATCCTTCTTACCGTGGCGCAACGTCAACAGTCGGGTCAGTTGCTGTTCGGCCTGGGCACTGTCAAAACCATCCTTTACTCGCACGGTGATCGAGTTCAGCCACGACTGCCCCATAATTCGTCCGGACATGGTGCTGTAGGGCAGCCAGACCCGCAGGATCTTGCTACTGCCGAACATCGACTGTTTCTCTTCTGCAACGCCAATTACCTTGGCCGGCATATTTCCCACCAGCACGACTTCGCCGACAACTTTCGCTTTATTGGGGAACAACTGGCGCCGGGTATTACTGTCGAGCACCACCACCTGAGCGCGCCCCGCCAGTTGCTCGGCGTTAAAGGTGGTCCCTTCGCTAAATGTCATGCCATAGACGTTGAAATAGTCGCCGCTAACGCCGTTAGCACTGGCAGCAACGTCGATATTGCCATAGCGTAACCGCAGGTTCTTCGACACTGCAGGTGTTACCGAACTGACCCAGGGCTGCTTCTGTAGCGCCGTCAAATCGTCATACTTCAATGCCTGTTGATATTGCGGATCGTCGTCGCCGAAATCTTTGCCAGGATAGATATCAATGGTGTTAGTACCAATAGCGCGAATATCTGCCAGTACCAGTTGTTTAGCCGCATCGCCTACCACCACGATCGACACCACAGAAGCAATACCGATGATGATCCCAAGCATGGTGAGTAGCGTTCGCATCTTATTCGCAGCCATTGCCAGCCAGGCCATGGTAAGCGCTTCACGAAATCCGCTGACAAACTGGCTCCAGCCGGATGCCGTTTTCACCGTTGGCTCCGCGATATCGCGTCCACCAGAGGGTTTCTGTGGCGGCGGATTGCGCACAATCTCGCCGTCACGAATTTCAATGACCCGCTCGGCCTGTGCGGCAACCTGCGGGTCGTGCGTGACGATAATTACCGTGTGTCCGCGATCGCGCAGCTGATGCAAAATCGCCATCACCTCTTCGCCGGAATGGCTATCCAGTGCACCGGTGGGTTCGTCGGCAAGAATAACCTGTCCCCCGTTCATCAGTGCACGTGCGATACTGACCCGCTGCTGCTGACCACCGGAAAGTTGAGAAGGTTGATAATCAACCCTGTCGCCCAGACCCAGCCGCTGGAGTAATTCCTGCGCACGCGCCAGGCGCTGCTTACGCTCGGTGCCAGCGTAGACCGCAGGCACCTCGACATTTTGCGCCGCGGTTAAATGTGACAGCAAATGATAGCGCTGGAAGATAAAGCCGAAATGCTCACGGCGCAGCTGTGCCAGCGCATCGCTATCCAGCGTGGAGACATCCCGTCCGGCAACCCGATACGTACCGCTGGTAGGTTTGTCCAGACAGCCGAGAATGTTCATCAGCGTCGATTTACCCGAACCCGACGCCCCGACAATCGCCACCATTTCCCCGGCCTGAATGCTCAAGGATACGTCCTTCAACACCTCAACCTGGCCTTCACCTGAGGGATAGCTGCGGCGGATATGGCTCAGTTCAAGCAATGCTGTCATTTTGCAGCTCCAGCGTTGCCCTCGCCGGTAATGACTTCATCACCCTCTTCCAGCCCTTTCACGATCTCCACATCGGTGTCATTCCGCGCGCCGATAACCACTTCACGTTCGCGGGTTTCGCCGTTACGCAGTAGCCTGACGTTATAGCGGTTGTTACCAATAGGATCGCCCAGTGCCGACAGCGGGATCGTCAGAACATTTTTGACATCAGTGAGCTGGATATGGACCTGCGCGGTCATATCCAGACGCAGGATCCCTTTCGGATTGGGAACTTCGAAGCGGGCATAGTAGAAAATCGCATCATTCACTTTCTCTGGCGTCGGAAGAACATCTTTCAGCGTGCCTTCGTAGCGTGTCTGCGGATCGCCCAGTACGGTAAACCAGGCTTTTTGCCCAGGTTGCAGGTGAATTACATCAGCCTCAGAAACCTGCGCTTTTACCAGCATGGTGCTCATATCCGCCAGCGTCAGAATATTAGGTGCCTGCTGAGCGGCAATAACGGTTTGCCCTTGTAGGGTAGTAATTTGCGTTACTTCGCCTGCCATTGGCGCGACAATGCGGGTGTAATCAAGGTTGGTTTTTGCCGTATCGAGAGAAGCCTGATTACGTTTAATTTGCGCGTCAATTGCGCCAATTTGCGCCTGTTTGACCGCCATTTCGGTGGCCGCCGTGTCGAGATCCTGCTGTGAAACGGCCTGGGTTTTTGCCAGCTGTTGCTGACGGGAAAGCGTCACCCGCGCCAGTTTCCACTCAGCTTCTGCCTGTAAACGCTGGGCGCGCAATTCCATTAGCGTCGCTTCAACCTCTTTGATTTGGTTTTGCGCCTGTTCAGGATCGATTACGCCGAGCAACTGATCTTTTTTGACTTTATCGCCAATCGCGACCGACAGCGTTTTTAACTGCCCGCTGACCTGCGCCCCGACGTCAACTTTACGCAGCGCATCCAGTTTACCGGTAGCCAGCACGCTTTGCTGCAGATCGCCCGGACGAACAATTAATGTTTGATACTGAGGTAAAGGCGCATTAAGCGTTCGCCAAAGTGCAATTACCGCCACAATAAGGATGATGGCGAACAGAAAATAGCGTTTTTTGATTTTTCCCTTGAGCTTCATAAATGTCCCAATTCCCCCAATACGTCCACCAGAGTGGAGTGCTAAACATCAACGTTAAATAAATCGCCGTTGAAAAGCGCAAGAATAACAGAGTTATTGATGAATGGTTAAGATCCGCTGTGCTGAAATTAGTACCAGGGTATCAATCGGATTTATATTATGAGTCAACTAACTGAAAGCACTTTTCTTTCCACCAAACCCGTCACCAGCTTTGGTCTTTTTTACAGCCTGAGCAGCGGTCATTTACGTCCCGCACATTGCTGGGATAAGCGGAGCTTTCGTCGTAAGTTTATCTGGCGCTCACTCTTGATACCTCGCCTCACCCAGGAATGGATGACAGAACTGTCCCAATGGCCGGATCTTGAAAACCTGCTATCCCACCAACCCCGATTGCCGGTGCGTTTGCATCGTCCTTACCTTGCCGCAAACTTCACCCGTAAAATGCGTTTAGACGCGGTGCGTTTTCATTATAATGTTATCCGCCATGCATTTTTACCCGCAGAATTTAACGCCTTATTAAGCAATGACGGCTTACAACTGGCGCAAATTGAAGGCAAAGATGGCGATATATTTACCGTAACCATGATGATGTTCCCGGTGCTGGATAAAGAGGGAGAGAGCACTATTCAGGTGCAAAATGGCGACGGCGACGTACTGACTAAAATGACGTTTACGTTCTGCGAATATAATGGCAAAAGTACATTATTTATTGGCGGTGTGCAGGGCAATGCGCAACTTCCTCACGAAGCAATCCAAAAAGCGACCAAGTCTTGTCACGGGATATTCCCAAAACGTATTGTAATGGAAGCCATTTGCCGGTTAGCAGAGCGATTGAATATCGATAATGTTATGGCAGTCAGCAATGAACAGCATATCTTTCGCAGCCAACGCTACCACGATAAAAATAAGGTAATTCATTCCGACTACAACGCATTTTGGGAATCGGTTGGCGGCGAGTGCGACAGACACGGGTACTATCATATTCCGCGCACGCTGGCGCGAAAAAGCGAGGCGGATATTGCCAGCAAAAAACGCGCAGAATACCGCCGCCGCTATCAGCTACTGGACAGCATCCATTCGCAGCTGTCGTCGATGTTTCACCACTAATCCGCTCTGCCGCGTGCCAGCCACAGCACGCGGGAAAACATTTTTCGCAGCAGCGTTGGCACTGCGTCAACGCCGCGCCGCCCGGCTTCCATCGCTACCTCAATGGCTAAATCCGGTTTTGACGAACGATGTATCGCCTTGGAGATAATTTTGCGCATGTTCATGGGCACGTTCTCCGGGATTTGCGCCACCCGGTGAAAGACATCAGCAAACCCCTGGCGATACATAAAGTGTTCCATATCCAACGCGGGGAGCATGGTTAAATGATCGCGCTCTTCCTCTCTGTCGTTATTCAACAAACCGCGCACCGTGGCCGCATACTTTTTCCCGGCTTCATCACCATCGACCAGCACATGCCACTCGATACCCATCCGGCGGGCGAATTTAACCAGCGGCTTAAGGCCGGACTGGGCGAATTCAATAACTTTAATCCCTTCTGCATCAAAGTGATGTCCGCACTGACGGGCCAGTTCGTTAATAACCCAGGTTTCCGTTTCGCCTTCTACCAGCAACCAGCAGCGGGCAAACAACGATGACGCACGATTAAAACGAATATGAAATGCGATTCGCCGACCATCTTCTGCACTGATCCCACCCGGCCCCAGCCGCCAGGCGGCGACGCGGGATGATTCACGAACCAGACGAACAACATGTTCCACGGGCGTAAGGGACAACAGCTCACCGGAATTGGTTGTCGCCACTCGCTGCAGAGGCAGTAAATTCAACAAGTGCCAGGCCACCGACAGCATGATGGGATGTAAACGCGTTTCCGGATCTTCCACCAGCAATAAAGGTCGGGCGTCTTTATCCAGCCTCAGCGTGCCTTTGGCCTGCAACAGGGTCGAAAACAGGCCCAACAGAATAACCCGGTGCGTACGTCCGCCGGGTTTATCAATCATGCGGTTAATAATGTCCAGATAGCGCCAGCTCCGTTGTTCGTTATTGGAGCGACGGCGCATCAGACGGTAGCGGGACTGGCCAGCCCCTTGCTCGGAAAAATAGTGCTCCAACAACTGCACCATGGCCGATAACCCCTGGCGGATCTGTCCGTCGGTCAGGTTTTGCGGTCGGGTAGCCAGCTCACGCGCCAGAAAATCCAGTTGGCGGGCGGTGACTTCGACGTCCGCCGAATCCGGCACGGTACCGTTGCGGATCCGGCGCATAAATCGCGCGTCGCGCAGACGCAGTACCGGCATCAGGCGCACAAGATGCCGCGCCTGATCGTTAATGTCATCGAGAGGTAATGGATGGCCGTCGCCGTCAAGAAAACTGCGCAAGGTCAGAACGCTACCGTCATCCGCACACTCGCCTTCCAGACGATAAAAAATGCGGTGATAGCCATCCTGGCACGGCGTCCAGCTGGCTTCCAGAGGGCGATAGCGACGTACCCGGTGACGCCCCGGCTGGGATTCACGAAACGTCAGGATAATGTGCAGGTGGTGTTCCCGGCCCTGTATGTCGCCCGGCGGGAACCAGAAATCCTCGCGGACAAAATGATACAAGTCTGGCTCCGGCGACAGCAGCAGGGTTAAGGCATCCAGCAGACTGGATTTACCCCACGCGTTCTCCCCAATCAGCACGTTGCTCTGCTCCAGCATCAACGACAGACGGTTAATACCACGAAATCCAACAATCTCAACGCGTTCGAGAATCATATAGCCTCCGGAAATGCTAACTTTTTCCTTCAAGTTATCAGGAGTATAACGGCAAGCGGGGGCTCAGGACACCCGATATCAATCTGGCGTGAATCGCAAAAGCAAAAAAAATAAGAATATTCTTCTTATGTTTTCTCCTGAATATAATTTCAGAACTTAATCATCGTCCTTTCGCTAATTGGACTATGCTTCATTCACCCAAGATTCAAAAAGGAATCGCAACATATTGCCTTAAATCAAATTTTTTCATCAATTTAACTGGCGAAGGGATGATATTTTTTTCTAAAATACCCGCTCTTTCATCATCGTCCCTTTTAGCGATGAATTACCGGGCAAGGAATACGAACCCGGAACTTTTAATTGAGGTGGTTATGTTCAGGAAATTAGCAGCTGAATTCTTCGGTACGTTTTGGCTCGTTTTTGGTGGGTGCGGTAGTGCAGTGCTGGCAGCCGCATTCCCGGAATTGGGAATTGGATTTGC
This sequence comes from Citrobacter sp. KTE30, assembly GCF_000398825.1. Classification (NCBI taxonomy): domain Bacteria; kingdom Pseudomonadati; phylum Pseudomonadota; class Gammaproteobacteria; order Enterobacterales; family Enterobacteriaceae; genus Citrobacter; species Citrobacter sp. KTE30. The sequence goes on from NZ_KB976055.1 coordinate 2,862,561, forward strand.
CGGTGTCGCGCTGGCATTCGGCCTGACCGTATTAACCATGGCATTCGCCGTGGGTCATATTTCAGGTGGGCATTTTAACCCGGCGGTAACCTTCGGTTTATGGGCTGGCGGTCGTTTCCCGGCAAAAGATGTTATTGGTTACGTTATTGCTCAGGTTGTAGGCGGTATTGTTGCAGCAGCGGCACTGTATCTTATTGCCAGCGGTAAAGCGGGTTTTGATGCAACGGCCAGTGGTTTTGCATCAAACGGCTTTGGTGAACATTCACCAGGCGGTTATTCCATGCTTTCTGCCGTCGTCATTGAAATTATTCTGACCGCAGGCTTCTTATTAGTGATCCACGGCGCGACCGATAAACATGCTCCGGCAGGTTTTGCACCTATCGCAATTGGTCTGGCGTTAACTTTGATCCACTTGATCAGTATTCCAGTCACCAACACCTCCGTAAACCCGGCACGTAGTACCGCAGTAGCCATTTTCCAGGGCGGCTGGGCATTGCAACAATTGTGGTTCTTCTGGGTTATGCCGATTATCGGTGGGGTACTCGGCGGCCTTATTTACCGCACTCTGCTGGAAAAACGCGCTTAATCGCTAACAAAAAAGGCCTGGCGCAAGTCAGGTCTTTTTTAGACTCTCTATATTTCCTTTTATTTGCAACTTTACTCCCCTCTTTGCTTTGAGTAGTGTGTGCTAGCGCATTTCGTCTTACTTCTCAGCAAGGATCTGGTTTTCATGTTTTCAGGGCTGTTAATCATTCTGGTTCCCCTTATTGTGGGCTACCTTATTCCGCTCCGGCACAGGACTGCATTACAACTTATCAATCGCCTGTTGAGCTGGATCGTCTACCTTATTCTCTTTTTTATGGGTATTAGCCTGGCGTTTCTGGATAATCTCGCCAGCAACCTGTTAGCTATTCTTCATTATTCTGCGGTCAGCGTGACGGTCATTATACTGTGTAATATTGCGGCGCTGTTCTGGCTGGAGCGTTCGCTGCCCTGGAGACACAACCACAAGCAAGAAAAACTCCCCTCGCGAATTGCAATGGCGCTTGAGTCGCTCCAGCTTTGCGGCGTCGTCGTCATCGGTTTCCTGCTCGGCCTCACTGGGCTTCCCATTCTGCAGCATGCCACCGAAGCCAGCGAATATACGTTAATCTTTTTACTGTTCCTGGTGGGGATCCAACTGCGCAACAGCGGTATGACCTTAAAGCAAATTGTACTGAACCGTCGGGGGATGATCGTAGCCGTCGTCGTCGTCGCCAGTTCGATGCTGGCGGGGGTTATCAATGCATTGATCCTCGGTCTGCCGCTGAAAACCGCGCTGGCGATGGCATCAGGTTTTGGCTGGTATTCCCTGTCCGGTATTCTGTTGACCGAATCGTTCGGACCCGTAATTGGTAGTGCCGCCTTCTTTAACGACCTGGCCCGTGAACTGATCGCCATTATGTTGATTCCAGGAATGGTGGGCCGCAGCCGCTCTACCGCGCTGGGATTATGCGGCGCGACATCAATGGATTTCACCCTGCCCGTTTTACAACGCAGTGGCGGCCTGGAAATGGTCCCGGCAGCCATCGTCCACGGCTTTATTTTGAGTCTGTTAGTGCCTCTGCTGATGGCGTTTTTCTCCGCCTGACGCCAGGGCAAATACCTCTCTGGCGGTAGTCAGCTACCGCCAAAATTGCGCTAAATCAATCTCCCTGCAAGTAGTAGCAGAAATCCCTTTTATCCCTACACGCACAGGCATAATCTTAAACATGTATATTAAATATAACTTTAAAAGGTGTGACCATGTTTTGTGTGCAATGTGAACAAACCATCCGTACTCCGGCAGGAAACGGCTGCTCTTACGCGCAGGGTATGTGCGGTAAAACGGCTGAAACCTCCGATTTGCAGGATCTGCTGATTGCTTCCCTACAAGGTCTGTCTGCATGGGCTGTTAAAGCACGTGAATACGGCATCATCGACCATGAGGTTGATAACTTTGCGCCGCGTGCGTTCTTCTCCACGCTGACTAACGTAAACTTCGATTCCCCGCGTATTGTTGGCTATGCCCGTGAAGCTATCGCCATGCGCGACGCCCTGAAAGCACAATGCCTGAACATCGACGCGAACGCAGCTGTCACCAACCCGATGGCCGATCTGCAACTGGTCAGCGACGATCTGGGCGACCTGCAACGTCAGGCCGCTGAATTCACCCCGAATAAAGACAAAGCGACCATCGGCGATAATATCCTCGGCCTGCGTCTGCTGTGTCTGTACGGCCTGAAAGGTGCGGCAGCTTACATGGAGCACGCCCACGTTCTTGGTCAGTACGACAACGATATCTATGCTCAGTACCACAAAATCATGGCGTGGCTGGGTACCTGGCCTTCCGATATGAACGCTCTTCTGGAGTGTTCAATGGAAATCGGCCAGATGAACTTCAAAGTGATGAGCATTCTGGACGCCGGTGAAACCACTAAATACGGTCACCCGACCCCGACTCAGGTCAACGTAAAAGCAACCGAAGGTAAGTGCATCCTGATCTCCGGTCACGACCTGAAAGATTTGTACAACCTGCTTGAGCAGACTGAAGGCACCGGTGTTAACGTTTATACCCACGGTGAAATGCTGCCAGCACACGGCTATCCGGAACTGCGTAAGTTCAAACACCTAATCGGTAACTACGGCAGCGGCTGGCAGAACCAGCAGGTTGAATTCGCCCGCTTCCCTGGCCCAATCGTGATGACTTCTAACTGCATCATCGACCCAACCGTTGGCGCCTACGACGACCGTATCTGGACCCGTAGCATCGTCGGCTGGCCGGGCGTGAGCCACCTTGAAGGTGACGATTTCGGTCCGGTTATCGCACAGGCGCAGCAGATGGCTGGCTTCCCGTACAGTGAAATTCCGCACCTGATCACCGTAGGTTTCGGTCGTCAGACCCTGCTGGGCGCTGCTGATACCCTGATCGACCTGGTGAGCCGCGAAAAACTGCGTCACATCTTCCTGGTTGGCGGTTGTGACGGCGCACGTGGTGAACGTAACTACTTCACCGACTTCGCCACCAGCGTACCGGACGACTGCCTGATCCTGACCCTTGCTTGCGGTAAATACCGTTTCAACAAACTGGAGTTCGGTGATATCGAAGGTCTGCCGCGTCTGGTCGATGCCGGTCAGTGTAACGATGCCTACTCTGCCATTATCCTGGCGGTCACCCTGGCAGAGAAACTGGGCTGTGGCGTGAACGATCTGCCGCTGTCTCTGGTGCTCTCCTGGTTCGAACAGAAAGCGATTGTTATTCTGCTGACCCTGCTGTCTCTGGGCGTGAAAAACATCGTAACTGGCCCGACTGCGCCTGGTTTCTTCACACCGGATCTGCTGGCAGTTCTCAACGAGAAATTTGGTCTGCGTTCCGTGACCACCGTTGAAGAAGACATGAAGCAACTGCTGAGCGCGTAAGGAGTAAAGAATGACAATGCCAACTCATCAGTGCCCATGGCGGATGCAGGTTCACCACATCCATCAGGAAACGCCGGATGTATGGACAATTTCGTTGCTGTGCCACGATTATTATCCTTACCGCGCCGGGCAGTATGCACTGGTCAGCGTACGTAATTCAGCGGATACGCTGCGTGCTTACACCATTTCCTCAACGCCGGGCGTTAGCGAGTACATTACGTTGACCATCCGCCGGATTGACGATGGTGCAGGTTCACAGTGGCTAACCCGCGACGTGAAGCGCGGCGACTATATCTGGCTGTCCGATGCCATGGGTGAGTTCACCTGTGAAGATAAAGCGGAAGACAAGTTCCTGATGCTGGCCGCAGGCTGTGGTGTTACGCCAATCATGTCAATGCGTCGCTGGTTGGCAAAGTACCGCCCGCAAGCGGATGTACAGGTAATCTTTAACGTGCGCTCGCCGCAAGATGTCATTTTTGCCGACGAGTGGCGTGAATATCCGGTGACATTAGTTGCTGAAAACAATGCCACCGAAGGTTTTGTTTCCGGCCGACTGACTACCGAACTGCTGAAAAGCGTACCGGATCTGACCTCGCGTACCGTGATGACCTGTGGCCCGGCACCGTATATGGATCTGGTCGAGAAAGAAGTCAAAGCACTGGGTGTGACGCGCTTCTTTAAAGAGCAGTTCTTCACACCTGTTGCCGAAGCCGCCACCAGTGGTCTGAAGTTTACCAAGCTACAGCCGGCGAAAGAGTTCTATGCGCCGGTGGGCAGTACGCTGCTGGAAGCGCTGGAAAGCAACAAGGTTCCGGTTGTCGCCGCATGCCGTGCAGGCGTTTGCGGCTGCTGCAAAACCAAAGTGGTTGACGGTAACTACACGGTCAGCAGCACCATGACGCTGACCGACGCAGAAATCGCTGAAGGTTATGTGCTGGCCTGTTCCTGCCATCCGCAGGGTGATTTAGTGCTGGCGTAATTGGCCGGTATCTGATGTGCAAAAGGCTGCCTGGCTGTACCGGGTGGCCTTTTTTTATGCTCTCAGGCGCTGCAAAATTCTGATATTTTCACTCTACCCGGCAAAATACCTCCTTCCCCCCGTGAATTATCGACCACACTTACCCTTCGCAGATTAAGCATAATCCCCGACTACCACGTCGAACTTTCTACAAGGATCCCCATGAAAAAAGTGGCCATTGTCGGCGTCGGTCCCACCGGCATTTATACGTTTCATGCCCTGGTTGAGCGCGGTGAACCGCTGGAAATAGAGCTTTATGAGCAAGCTGAACAGGCGGGCGTTGGCATGCCTTATAACAGCGACAACAACGCAGACTTCATGCTGGCAAATATAGCCAGCATAGAGATCCCACCGATTTATATCAGTTATCTGACGTGGCTACAGAATCAAAGTGATGACTATCTGGCGCAGTTTCGGATTGAACGTAATTCTTTGCATGAACGGCAATTTTTGCCCCGCGTGATCCTCGGTGACTATTATCGCGATCGTTTATTCGCTATCGTCGAGAAAGCGCGAGGCTCAGGCTTCGCGATTAGCATAAACGAATCAAGCGAAGTCACCGACCTGCGCGCAAACCCGAATGGGGTCTCTCTGTGGATCAATCATGCTTTACAGCCTGTCGAGGTGGACTTCGCCGCTATCGCCACCGGTCATCTGTGGCCTGAAACGGATGTACAGACACGGAAGTTTTTCCCCAGCCCGTGGACCGGTCTGATGGACGTCCAGATTAGCGCTTGCCGGGTAGGAATTCTCGGCACCTCGCTCAGCGCGATTGACGCAGCGATGGCCGTGGCCTGCCAACACGGTGACTTCACCACCGGGGCTGATAACGCACTCCAGTTTATCTGTAAATCCGACAGCCAAAGCCTGAAGCTGACCCTAATGTCGCGCAGCGGTGTGCTGCCTGAAGCGGATTTTTACTGCCCTCTGCCCTATGAATCGTTGAATATCGCAACGCCTGAAGCAATTGAAGACGTCATTGTCCATGGGCAAAAAGGATTACTGGACCGCATTTTCCGGATTATTGTACAACAACTGCAAGATGCAGCCCCGCAATGGAGCCAAGAGATAGCACTTGAGACGCTCAACGCCGATACATTCCCCGAGGCCTACTTTGCCGACAGGCTTGAGCACGAACCTTTTGAATGGGCGAAGCGCAACCTGATTGAAGTTGAACGCAACAAACAGGAACAGCGTACCGTCGCGTGGCGCTATACACTGCTGCGGCTACACGAGGTAATCGAAGAGATCGTCCCACATCTTGATCCGCCTGATGAAAAGCGCTTTAAGCAAGGACTGGCGCGCGTGTTTATCGATAATTATGCGGCAATCCCGTCTGAATCAGTCCGCCGACTGCTGGCGCTGCACGACGCCGGGATGATTGAGATCCTCACACTTGGTGCGGATTATGAGCGTACGAATGAGCAGGAAATGACGGTAATTTACCACCACGGTCGACGCAGCGAATTCGATGTGTTTATTGACGCCCGAGGGCAACGGGCATTGCAGAGCAAAGATGTCCCTTTCCCAACGCTACGCGATCAACTGCTGGCCTGTGGCGATGAGATCCCGGATATCGGCGAAGATTACACGCTGCAAGCGCCGGAAAACGCCCGCAATCGCATCGCTTTTGGCGGGCTGCCGTGGTTGATGCACGATCGTCCGTTTATTCAGGGACTGGTTGTCAGTGCTGAAATAGGCGCCGCGATGGCAAGGGCATTGACGCAGCGAGCGCTGAGACGTCGGCACAAACTATGGAACAGTGATGACATATAGATTAGCGACAGATTGAACGACGAGGCGGGCAAACCGTTAGCGCACCCCCGCCTCGGTATTGACTCTCAAATGGTAACTATCGCCAGGCAGAATTTCCTGCAACGGAGTAACGCCCCGCCCCCAAAAACGCCACGGCCAGCGCGCCGATGAAGAAATACACCAGACTTTCAATCGCCCATGCACCGGTTTTATCCAGTGTCCAGGTTTCGCCCATCCCGACCATCAGCCATGCCACAACCATCGTAAACGCCAGCCCCAACGCCGCCGGACGCGTCAGGATGCCTAGAATAATCAGACACGGCGCTACAACCTCTCCCAGCAGAACGCCGTACGCAATAAAGCCCGGGAAACCTTTCGCTATCAACATGCCGCTGATGCCATCAATACCAGCAAACAGTTTATGCAGCCCATGAAACAGCATCAGCCCACCGACGGCAAGGCGTAACAAAAACTTGCCAAAATCTTCGTGAGTCAGTACCCGGTTAACTGAATTTAATAGTTTTATAACCATTTGAATTTATTCCTTGTTTCACCATGTCCAATAACAAACTACGCTTAATACAGGTTAAATGAAACCTGCCGGAAATAAGGGGGAAATGAGAAGCATAACGATTATCTTCATCTAAACTTGTAACCGGTATCACATTAGAGGAGAAGGAAAACCATGAAACAAACGGTTGCCGCTTTTATTGCTAAAACACTCGAACAGGCTGGCGTAAAACGCATTTGGGGTGTAACGGGTGACTCGCTAAATGGTCTGAGTGATAGTCTGAATCGTATGGGAACAATTGACTGGATGCCAACCCGTCATGAAGAGGTTGCGGCCTTCGCCGCGGGCGCTGAAGCGCAGTTGACGGGCGAGCTGGCCGTCTGCGCAGGCTCGTGTGGGCCTGGCAACCTGCACCTGATTAACGGCCTGTTTGATTGCCACCGCAACCACGTTCCGGTGCTGGCAATCGCCGCGCATATTCCATCCAGTGAAATAGGCAGCGGTTATTTTCAGGAGACCCACCCGCAAGAGTTGTTCCGTGAATGTAGCCATTATTGCGAGCTGGTCTCCAGCCCTGAGCAGATCCCCCAGGTGCTGGCTATAGCTATGCGTAAAGCGGTGCTCAACCGTGGCGTCTCCGTGGTGGTATTACCCGGCGACGTGGCGCTGAAGCCCGCCCCTGAAAGCGCCACCACGCACTGGTATCATGCGCCGCTCCCGGTAGTTACCCCGGAAGAGGAAGAGCTGAGAAAACTAGCGCAACTGCTGCGCTACTCCAGCAACATCGCCCTGATGTGCGGCAGCGGCTGCGCCGGTGCGCATAAAGAGCTGGTTGAGTTTGCGGCTAAAATCAAAGCCCCGATCGTGCACGCTCTGCGCGGGAAAGAGCATGTTGAGTACGATAACCCCTATGACGTGGGTATGACCGGGCTGATTGGCTTTTCATCCGGCTTCCATACCATGATGAATGCCGACACGCTGATCCTGCTCGGTACCCAGTTCCCCTATCGCCCGTTCTACCCCACCGACGCCAAAATTATTCAGATTGATATCAATCCGGCGAGTATTGGCGCGCACAGTAAAGTTGATATGGCGCTGGTAGGCGATATTAAATCCACGTTACGTGCCCTACTACCTCTGGTGGAAGAGAAAACCGAGCGGCAGTTCCTGGACAAAGCACTGGAGCACTACCGCGAGGCGCGCAAAGGGCTGGATGATTTAGCCAAGCCCAGCGATAAAGCTATTCACCCGCAATATCTGGCGCAACAGATCAGCCACTTTGCCGCTGACGATGCCATCTTTACCTGCGACGTTGGCACGCCAACGGTGTGGGCAGCACGCTATCTGAAAATGAACGGCAAACGTCGCCTGCTCGGATCGTTTAACCACGGGTCGATGGCTAATGCCATGCCGCAGGCACTCGGCGCACAAGCGACCGAACCAGGACGTCAGGTTGTGGCAATGTGCGGTGACGGCGGCTTTAGCATGCTGATGGGCGATTTTCTGTCGGTGGTACAAATGAAGTTACCGGTGAAGATTATTGTCTTCAACAACAGCGTGCTGGGATTTGTGGCGATGGAGATGAAAGCTGGTGGTTATCTGACTGACGGCACCGAATTGCACGACACGAATTTCGCGCGGATTGCCGAGGCCTGTGGCATCACGGGCATTCGCGTGGAGAAATCTTCAGAGGTTGATGAGGCGCTGCAAAGGGCGATGTCAATTGACGGTCCGGTGCTGGTCGATGTGGTGGTGGCGAAAGAAGAGCTGGCGATCCCGCCGCAGATCAAGCTCGAACAAGCCAAAGGTTTTAGCCTGTATATGCTGCGCGCAATCATCAGCGGACGCGGTGATGAAGTGATCGAACTGGCGAAAACTAACTGGCTCAGGTAAAACATCCTTATTAAACCACACACAAAATCATTCATGATGCATCAAGGCGGCAAGCCCGAAAATCCCCAGGAGCATAGGAATACTATGTGACTGGGGTTTGAGGGTGCGGCCAACGCCGAGGCAGCTTGAAGGATGAAGTGTAATAAGGAGATACCATGATTGATTTACGCAGTGATACCGTCACCCGACCCAGTCGCGCCATGCTCGAAGAGATGATGGCCGCCCCGGTCGGGGACGACGTCTACGGTGATGATCCTACCGTTAATGCCCTCCAGCAATACGCGGCCGAGCTTTCTGGCAAAGAAGCCGCCATTTTCTTACCTACCGGTACTCAGGCTAACCTGGTGGCACTGCTCAGCCATTGTCAGCGCGGCGAAGAGTATATCGCCGGTCAGGGCGCGCATAACTATCTCTACGAAGCGGGTGGCGCAGCGGTGCTCGGCAGCATTCAACCGCAACCCATCGATGCCGCGCCGGATGGCTCCCTGCCGCTGGACAAAGTGGCAGCAAAAATCAAAGCAGACGATATCCATTTTGCCCGCACCCGTCTGCTCAGTCTGGAAAACACGCATAACGGCAAAGTGCTGCCGCGCGAGTATCTGAAAGAGGCCTGGGAATTCACCCGGGAGCGCAATCTTGCCCTGCACGTCGACGGCGCGCGTATTTTTAACGCCATCGTCGCCTATGGCTGTGAGCTTAAAGATGTCACGCAATACTGCGACTCGTTCACCATTTGTCTTTCCAAAGGTCTGGGAACGCCGGTAGGCTCGCTGCTGGTCGGCAGCCACGAGTACATCAAGCGTGCCATTCGCTGGCGCAAAATGACCGGCGGCGGCATGCGCCAGGCGGGTATTTTGGCGGCGGCCGGACTGTATGCACTGAAAAATAACGTGGCGCGTTTGCAGGAAGACCATGACAACGCCGCCTGGATGGCGGAGCAACTGCGCGAAGCAGGGGCGGACGTCATGCGCCACGACACCAACATGCTGTTTGTTCGCGTTGGCGAAGAGCACGCGGCCGCGCTGGGTGAATATATGAAAGCGCAGGGTGTGCTGATTAACGCCTCCCCGATTGTGCGCCTGGTGATGCATCTGGACGTATCACGTGAACAACTTGCTGAAGTCGTCGCCCACTGGCGCGCTTTTTTAACCCAATAAGGAGATGGGCGTGCCGCAACGGATTTTGGTTCTTGGCGCCAGTGGCTACATTGGTCAGCATTTGGTACAGGCGCTCAGTCAGCAAGGGCATCAGGTGTTGGCTGCGGCACGTCGCATTGAACGACTGGAAAAGCAGCAACTGGCCAACGTCAGTTGCCATAAAGTCGATTTGAATTGGCCAGATAATCTCACCCCGCTGCTGGCGGGTGTTGATACGGTTTATTACCTGGTCCATGGCATGGGTGAAGGCGGTGATTTTATCGCCCACGAACGTCAGGTGGCGATGAACGTCCGCGATGCACTGCGTAATACACCGGTCAAACAGCTTATTTTCCTGAGCTCATTACAGGCTCCCCGGCATGAACAATCCGATCATCTGCGTGCGCGACAGATAACGGCAGATACTCTGCGTGAATCAGGCGTGCCAATGACGGAATTGCGTGCGGGCATTATCGTGGGGGCAGGTTCCGCTGCCTTTGAAGTGATGCGCGACATGGTCTACAACCTGCCGGTACTCACCCCTCCGCGCTGGGTACGTTCGCGCACCACACCTATCGCGCTGGAGAATTTGATGTACTACTTGGTGGCGTTGTTGGATCATCCCACGCAACATCACCGCGTACTCGAAGCAGCCGGCCCGCAGGTGTTGAGCTATCAGGAACAGTTCGAGCATTTTATGGCGGTCAGCGGTAAACATCGCCTGCTCATCCCCATCCCCTTCCCTACCCGCTGGATTTCGATCTGGTTTTTAAACGTCATTACGTCAGTGCCGCCAACCACGGCCAAAGCGCTGATCCAGGGCTTAAAACACGACCTGCTGGCCGATGACACCGAACTACGTGCGTTGATCCCGCAAAAGCTGATTGCCTTTGATGACGCGGTGCGCAGTACGTTGAAGGAAGAAGAAAAGCTGGTCAACTCCAGCGACTGGGGTTACGACGCACAGGCGTTTGCCCGCTGGCGTCCAGAATATGGCTATTTCGCCAAACAAGCTGGCTTTAGCGTTGAAACCTCCGCCAGCAAAAAAGCACTGTGGCAGGTAGTGAATCGACTCGGCGGCAAAGAAGGTTATTTCTTTGGCAATATTCTATGGAAGACGCGCGCGGCGTTGGACCTGCTGGTCGGCCATAAGCTGGCAAAAGGTCGTCCCGAACACCCACTATTGCAAGTTGGCGACACCGTTGATAGCTGGAAAGTCATCATCGTTGAGCCGGAGAAACAGCTGACGCTGCTGTTTGGGATGAAAGCACCGGGATTGGGTCGCCTGAGCTTCACACTGGAAGATAAAGGCGATCATCGACGCATTGATGTACGCGCCTGGTGGCATCCACACGGTATGCCTGGCCTCTTCTACTGGCTGTTGATGATCCCCGCCCACCTGTTCATTTTCAGGGGGATGGCGAAGCGTATAGCCAAACTTGCAGAACAAATCACAGACTAATGATAAAAAGAGCCTGTATTCTTTCATGTTTCCCATTGCATACATGCGTATTTCACGGAAGAATGCGCACGACGTTTTTTAAACACAGTGGATTGATATGAAGGTACTGGTTACCGGAGCCACCAGCGGCTTGGGCCGAAACGCGGTTGAATTTTTATGCAGCAAAGGCGTCAGCGTCAGAGCCACCGGTCGCAACGAAGCGATGGGCAAGCTGCTGGAGAAAATGGGCGCAGAGTTTGTGCATGCGGATTTGACCGAGCTGGTTTCTTCGCAAGCAAAAGTGATGCTTGCCGGCATCGACACGCTGTGGCACTGCTCCAGTTTTACCTCACCGTGGGGAACTCAGGAAGCCTTCGATCTGGCCAACGTTCGCGCAACTCGCCGTCTGGGCGAGTGGGCCGTGGCCTGGGGCGTTCGCAACTTCATTCATATCTCCTCGCCGTCGCTCTATTTTGATTATCACCACCATCGCGATATCAAAGAGGACTTTCGCCCGCACCGCTTCGCCAATGAATTTGCCCGCAGCAAAGCAGCTGGCGAAGACGTGATCGCGTTGCTGGCGCAGGCCAACCCGCAGACGCGTTTTACGGTATTGCGTCCGCAAAGCCTGTTCGGACCACACGATAAGGTCTTTATCCCGCGCCTGGCCCATATGATGTACCACTATGGCAGCATCCTGTTGCCGCACGGCGGAAGTGCGCTGGTAGATATGACCTACTACGAAAATGCAGTGCACGCGATGTGGCTGGCAAGTCAGCAAGCCTGCGATAAGCTGCCGTCAGGTCGCGCGTACAACATTACCAACGGCGAGCATCGCACTCTGCGCAGCATTGTGCAGAAGCTCATCGACGAGCTGAATATTGATTGTCGGATCCGCTCCGTTCCCTACCCGATGCTGGACATGATTGCCCGCAGCATGGAGCGTTTAGGCAATAAATCGGCAAAAGAGCCAAAGCTGACGCATTACGGCGTCTCGAAGCTAAATTTTGATTTTACGCTGGATACTACCCGCGCTCAGGAAGAGTTGGGTTATCAGCCCATTGTGACGCTGGATGCAGGGATTGAACGTACCGCGGCCTGGCTGCGCGACCACGGTAAGCTGCCGCGTTAACCATTGCCGGATGGCGGCGCAAGCGCCTTATCCGGCCTACAAAATCCAGCCTAAATTAGCCGTAGGCCTGATAAGCGAAGCACCATCAGGCATTGATATTCTGCGTTAACCCTGCCCGTATTTTTCCAGTAACGCTTCGGCAATCGCCTGAGTTTCTGCATCCGCCACGCCGTTCCACAGCGTCGGGCGGAAGTGCATCTGGAAGGCCATAATCACCCGCTGCTGTTCGCGCGGCGTCATATCAGATTTTATCTCATAGCCGTAACGCGACAGCAGATCGAGTAAAGATTCGGTTGCTACCGGCGTATGAGGCGCTCGCCCGGCAAGATAAAACGCTACGCGCTGAGTGTCCGGCCACGCGCCAATTCCCTGTTCGGCCAGCACTTTCCATGGGAAAAGCGGTCCAGGATCGTCCTTACGTTGCGGCGCGATGTCCGCATGGGCTACCACGTTCTGCGGTTTTATGTCGTAGCGGGCGATAATATCTTTCGCCAATGGGATCAGCGCCTGAATCTGCGCGGGTTCAAACGGCGCAAAATATTTTATCCCTGCCGATTTTTGCCAGCCGCGGTTTTCCAGCTCAATGCCAATTGAGGTATCGTTAATACGCGTAGCGCCACGCCAGAAGCTAATCCCCGCATGCCAGGCCAGATCTTTTTCCGGCACCAGTTGCCAGATACGCGGTTTGCCGTGGTAGAGCGGCGGCACAGCCGGGATCAAATAATGCGAGCTGACGTTTTTATCGGTCAGCGTAGCCAGAGAAGAGTCAAAATCATCGGCCGTGTAATGGATAACCAGCACTTTAATGCGTGGATAAGCAGCCTGTGCCTGACGGCGGGTATCTAACTGATACCCGTCTTTGTCGACTATCCCTTTTTCGCCAGCACATCCCACCAGCAACAGCGTAAATGCCAGCAGACACAACAGACGCTTCATCGGCGAGTTTTCACCGCGGTACCGCTGACGCTCACCATCAGCATACTGCCGTCTTTGCCCACGGTTTCGTAATCAATATCAATACCGACCACCGCATCAGCACCCAGCGCTTTGGCCTGTTCGCCCAGCTCCTGGAAAGCAATTTCACGCGCTTTACGCAGCTCTTTTTCATACGCGCCGGAGCGACCGCCGACAATATCGCGAATGCCGGCGAAAAAATCGCGGAAGATATTCGCGCCTAAAATGGCTTCGCCAGTCACAACACCGCAGTATTCCACGATGCTCTGCCCTTCCAGCGTAGGGGTAGTCGAAAACTGCATGGTTAATCTCCTTTTTGCGCTAAGAGCACGATCTCAAAAGCATTATCGAACCGATCCACTATCATTGAAAGGATATATTCTATCAACGTAGAACACTAATAGTAGAAAGCTAATAAGGAAATCATTATGCGCTACTCGAAACTCTCTCTGCTGGTTCCCTGTGCACTCCTTCTCAGCGCCTGTACGACCGTGACGCCGGTCTATAAAGATAACGGCACGCGTAGCGGTTCATGCGTAGAAGGCGGGCCAGACAGCGTGGCTCAACAATTCTATGATTACCGTATTCAGCATCGAAACAATGATCTTACCCCACTTCGTCCATACCTTAGCGACAACCTGGCTAAACTGCTGACCGACGCCAGCCGCGATAATGCACACCGCGACCTGTTTAACAGCGATCCGTTCTCCAGTCGGGCTACGTTACCGGACAGTGCCAGCGTCGCCAGCGCATCGACTATTCCGAATAGTGATGCACGCAACATTCCGCTACGCGTAGAGCTGAAACAGGGTGACCAGAGCTGGCGTGATGAAGTGCTGATGATCCGCGAAGGCCAGTGCTGGGTCGTTGATGATGTCCGCTATCTGGGCGGCAGCGTACACGCGCCAGCCGGGACGTTGCGCCAGTCTGTCGAAAACCGTTAATCGCGCCATTTACTCGCCCAAATCATAACCCCCATTAATTGTCTGGCATTCTGCATAGAATGCCGACAATTATTCTTGCCCACTGGTGGCCCCGCTATTTTGTGCTATGTTTAGAGAAGAATGCGGTTTGCATTTAACTTTTAACGCATAAATATTGCATAACTATTCTGTCAAAGGTAGTATCTGCGGCTTCAATAGCTATCAGACTGCCAGTATCGAGTGTCAATGAGTATTCAATTAAACGGCATTAACTGCTTCTACGGCGCGCATCAGGCGCTGTTCGATATCACGCTGGATTGCCCTCAGGGTGAAACACTGGTGTTACTTGGCCCAAGTGGAGCCGGGAAAAGCTCGCTACTGCGCGTACTCAACCTGCTTGAGATGCCGCGCTCGGGCACGCTCTCTATTGCGGGTAACCGTTTCGACTTCACGAAAACCCCGTCAGATAAAGCCATTCGGTATCTGCGTCAAAACGTGGGCATGGTCTTCCAGCAATATAATCTTTGGCCGCATCTCACGGTGGTGCAGAACCTGATTGAAGCGCCCTGCCGCGTACTGGGTCTGACAAAAGAGCAAGCGATGGCGCGTGCCGAGAAACTGCTGGAACGACTGCGTCTGAAGCCGTACAGCGATCGCTATCCACTGCATCTGTCCGGCGGCCAGCAGCAGCGTGTGGCCATTGCCCGCGCGTTGATGATGGAACCACAGGTGCTGCTGTTTGATGAGCCTACCGCAGCGCTTGACCCGGAAATCACCGCCCAAATCGTCAGCATCATTCGTGAGCTGGCGGAAACCAATATTACTCAGGTGATCGTCACCCACGAAGTGGAAGTTGCTCGTAAAACGGCCAGTCGCGTGGTGTACATGGAAAACGGTCATATCGTCGAGTTTGGGGATGCGAGCTGCTTTGCCAACCCGCAAACCGAAGCGTTTAAAAACTATCTTTCTCACTAAGATTCGGGACAATACAATGAAAAAAGTTCTGATTGCCGCGCTAATCGCAGGTTTTAGCCTTTCCGCTACCGCAGCCCAAACCATTCGTTTCGCCACCGAAGCGTCTTATCCTCCGTTTGAATCGATCGATGCTAACAACAAGATCGTAGGGTTTGACGTTGATCTGGCGAATGCGCTGTGTAAAGAGATTGACGCTACCTGTACCTTCACCAATCAGGCCTTCGACAGCCTGATCCCGAGCCTGAAATTCCGTCGTTTTGACGCGGTGATGGCCGGTATGGACATCACGCCTGAGCGTGAAAAACAGGTTCTGTTCACCACCCCTTACTACGACAACTCTGCGCTGTTTGTTGGCCAACAGGGTAAATACACCAGCATTGATCAGCTGAAAGGCAAAAAAGTCGGCGTTCAAAACGGAACGACGCACCAGAAATTCATCATGGATAAACATCCGGAAGTGACTACCGTGCCGTATGACAGCTATCAGAATGCCAAACTCGATCTGCAAAACGGTCGTATTGACGGCGTCTTTGGTGATACCGCAGTAGTGACAGAGTGGCTGAAAGACAATCCAAAACTGGCCGCGGTTGGCGACAAAGTCACGGATAAAGATTACTTCGGTACTGGTCTGGGCATCGCTGTGCGCCAGGGCAATACTGAGCTGCAGCAGAAATTTAACGCTGCGCTGGAAAAAGTGAAGAAAGATGGGACTTACGAGACCATCTACAACAAATGGTTCCAGAAGTAATATTTGATGAATGAATTTTTTCCTTTAGCAAGCGCCGCCGGGATGACCGTCGGCCTTGCCGTTTGTGCGCTGATCATTGGCCTTGCGCTCGCCATGTTTTTTGCCGTCTGGGAGTCAGTAAAATGGCGCCCGGTGGCATGGGCGGGCTCGGCCCTGGTCACCATCCTGCGCGGTCTGCCAGAAATTCTGGTGGTTTTGTTTATCTATTTCGGATCCTCACAACTGCTGCTGACGCTGGCCGATGGCTTTACGATCAATCTCGGGTTTGTACAAATCCCGGTTCAGATGCAGATCGAAAACTTCGACGTCAGCCCGTTCCTGTGCGGTGTCATTGCACTGTCATTGCTGTATGCCGCTTACGCGTCGCAAACGCTGCGTGGCGCGCTGAAGGCCGTGCCACTCGGGCAATGGGAGTCAGGTCAGGCGTTAGGTTTGTCTAAAGCCGCGATCTTCTTTCGTCTGGTGATGCCGCAGATGTGGCGTCATGCCTTACCGGGACTGGGTAACCAGTGGCTGGTATTGCTGAAAGATACCGCGCTGGTCAGCCTTATCAGCGTGAACGATCTGATGTTGCAAACCAAGAGCATCGCTACCCGTACCCAGGAGCCGTTTACCTGGTACATTGTGGCGGCCGCTATTTACCTGGTGATTACGCTGGTGAGTCAGTACATTCTCAAACGCATTGACCTGCGCGCGACACGTTTTGAGCGGAGACCAGGATGATGCTTGAGTATTTACCTGAATTGTTGAAAGGGCTGCATACCAGCCTGACGCTGACGGTCGCCTCCATCGTGGTTGCTCTGGTACTGGCGCTGATCTTCACCGTCATCCTGACGCTGAAAACGCCGGTACTGGTGTGGCTGGTTCGCGCTTATATCACGCTGTTCACCGGTACACCGCTGCTGGTGCAAATCTTCCTGATCTACTACGGACCAGGACAGTTTCCGGCATTGCAAGAATATCCGGTACTGTGGCATCTGCTCTCTGAACCCTGGTTATGCGCCTTAATTGCGCTGTCGTTAAACAGTGCGGCCTACACCACGCAACTGTTCTACGGCGCTATCCGTGCAATCCCGGAAGGCCAGTGGCAGTCCTGCGGTGCATTGGGGATGAGCAAAAAGGATACGCTGGCTATTCTGTTGCCGTACGCCTTTAAACGCGCCCTCTCCTCATATTCCAACGAAGTGGTGCTGGTATTTAAAAGTACCTCACTGGCTTACACCATCACCCTGATGGAAGTCATGGGTTATAGCCAGCTGCTGTACGGCCGTACTTATGACGTTATGGTATTCGGTGCTGCGGGTGTGATTTACCTGATCGTCAACGGCTTGCTGACGCTGATGATGCGCTTAATAGAGCGTAAAGCGCTGGCGTTTGAACATCGGAATTAAATCGGTATTTGTGCCTTTGTAGGTCGGATAAGGTCTAATACCGCCATCCGAAAAATGTGCATAAGCAAAAAATATAAAGACGGACAACAACCTAAATTGTCCGTCTTTTTTTATGCCATTAAAAATATTTAATCATTTTTATTGCATATAAATTCATTAAATGGCATTGTTAATCCACGCCGCAGACACGGTAAATAATCATAAGATTGACAGACGGGAGTTCCACCATGAAAAAGTTAGTACTGGCCGCATTACTTGCTACTTTCGCCGCTGGCGCCTCAGCTGCTGATAAAATTAGTTTCGGTGTATCAGCCACGTATCCGCCATTTGAATCACTGGACGCTAGTAATAAAATTGTCGGTTTTGACATCGACCTGGCAACGGCGCTGTGCAAACAAATGCAGGCAGAATGTACTTTCACCAATCACGCTTTCGATAGCCTGATCCCCGCGCTGAAATTCAAGAAATATGATGCGGTTATTTCCGGAATGGATATCACACCTGAGCGTAGCAAGCAGGTTGCATTTACTCAGCCTTACTATGCCAACTCCGCGCTGGTGATTGCGAAAAAAGACACCTATAAAACCTTTGCCGACCTGAAAGGTAAGCGCATCGGTATGGAAAACGGCACCACCCATCAGAAATACCTGCAGGATAAACATCCTGAGGTGAAAACCGTGGCCTACGATAGCTATCAGAATGCGATTATCGACCTGAAAAATGGCCGTATTGATGGCGTATTTGGCGATACTGCTGTGGTTAACGAGTGGCTGAAAACCAACCCGCAGTTAGGCGTAGCCACTGACAAAGTAACCGACCCGCAATACTTCGGTACTGGCCTTGGCATCGCGGTTCGCCCGGATAACAAAGCCCTGCTGGAAAAACTGAACAGCGCGCTGGCGGCAATCAAAGCTGACGGCACGTACCAGAAAATCAGCGATCAGTGGTTCCCGCAGTAACGTCTGCCCAATCTGAAAAGCCGCGCTCTGCGGCTTTTTTTATCTCTTCGCCTGCGCTTTCAGTCAGTTCTTACGCCATAAACACTTTCCTGGCATACACTTGTTAAAACGAAAAAAAGTGAGGCAAACGGATGATAGCGTTCCCTGCCAGTTTACTGATCCTCAATGGAAAAAGTGCTGATAATCTCCCCCTGCGTGATGCCATTGCGAAGCTTCGCGATGAAGGCGTGGAAATCCATGTTCGCGTGACCTGGGAAAAAGGCGATGCCCAACGCTACGTTGATGAAGCTCGTCAGCTAGGCGTTGAAACGGTGATTGCCGGCGGCGGCGACGGCACCATCAACGAAGTTTCGACGGCGCTGATCCAGTCGCAGGGCGACAATATTCCGGCGCTGGGTATTTTACCGTTGGGAACGGCAAATGATTTTGCCACCAGCGTGGGGATACCCGACGACCTTGATAAGGCGTTAAAGCTGGCTATTGCCGCAAATGCGACAGCGATCGATATGGTGCAGGTCAATGATAAAACCTGTTTTATCAACATGGCGACCGGCGGCTTCGGCACACGTATCACTACCGAAACGCCGGAAAAACTCAAAGCTGCGTTGGGTGGCGTATCATACTTTATCCACGGATTAATGCGCATGGATACGCTCAAACCCGACGTCTGCGATATTCGTGGGGAAGATTTTCACTGGCAAGGTAAGGCGCTGGTGATTGGTATCGGTAATGGTCGTCAGGCTGGAGGCGGGCAACAGCTTTGCCCAACGGCGCTGATCAACGATGGTCTGTTGCAACTGCGCATTTTTACCGGCGAAGAACTGTTGCCAGGGCTGCTTTCGGCGTTAACGCAATCCGAAGACAACCCTAACATCATCGAGGGCGCATCATCGTGGTTTGATATCCGCGCCCCACACGAAATTACCTTTAATCTTGACGGCGAACCGCTCAGCGGACAGGAGTTTCATATTGAAATCCTGCCTGAGGCGTTACGTTGCAGACTGCCGCCGGGTTGTCCACTGTTGCGCTAACACAACGACACCCCGGCTGTAATCAGGCGATGGTAACTTTGCTGTCCAGATAAACATCCTGCACGGCGTTAATCAGCTTAACGCCGTCGGCCATGGTTTTCTTGAATGCTTTGCGTCCAAGAATCAGCCCCATGCCGCCTGCTCGTTTGTTAATCACCGCCGTACGTACCGCATCACTAAGATCGGTTTCGCCGCCAGCCGCGCCGCCGGAGTTAATTAACCCGGCGCGCCCCATATAACAGTTCGCCAGTTGATAACGTACCAGGTCAATTGGATTCTCGCTGGTCAACTTGGTGTAGACGCGATCGTCGGTGTAGCCAAAATTAACCGCTTTATACCCACCGTTATTTTCCGCCATTTTCTGCTTAACGATATCCGCTCCGATAGTGGCAGCCAGATGGTTAGCCTGTCCGGTAAGATCGGCAGAAACATGGTAATCCACGCCATCTTTTTTAAACGCGGAGTTACGCAGATACGCCCACAGCACGGTGACCATACCCAGCTCATGGGCGCGCTCAAACGCGGCCGAAATCTCCTCAATCTGGCGGCGAGATTCCTCAGAACCGAAATAGATGGTTGCCCCTACCGCAACCGCGCCCATATTGAACGCCTGCTCTACGCTGGCATACAGCGTCTGGTCGAACGTATTCGGATAACTCAGCGTTTCGTTGTGGTTAATTTTAACGAGGAACGGAATGCGGTGCGCGTAGCGACGGGAGACAGAAGCCAGCACGCCATAGGTCGATGCCACGCAGTTACACCCAGCTTCGATAGCCAGCTCCACAATATTCTTCGGATCAAAGTACAGCGGGTTAGCCGCAAACGATGCGCCAGCGGAGTGCTCCACCCCCTGGTCCACCGGCAGAATCGACAGATACCCTGTCCCGGCCAGTCGCCCGGTGTTATACAGCGTCTGCATGTTACGCAGCACGGCAGGCGGCCGGTTGTTATCCACCATCACACGGTCGACGTAATCATGTCCAGGCAGGTAAAGTTGATCAGAAGGAATGGTCATACAACGATGCTGTAAAAGGTTGTCGGCGTCTTTGCCAAGCAACTGCGCAATATCAGTCATAGCTATGCTCCCGTAATTTCCGATTTGAAACCGGAATGTGGATTGTCCTGACCCGCCTTTTTGCGGGCAGCATTAAGCCTGGTACCGACTGCGTATTTTTTCCATCTTTAGCGCACTTTTCAGCAACTTCTGCTGGCTCGATTCAGGAAGAAATAATGTTAAGGCGGTCAAATTTAGACCACAAAGGTATTTTAAAGGTATTACCTAATGGTACTATCAATGCGTACCTTACCTGTCATGAAGGATTTAAAGATGAAAACTACAGTTAAGCTGTCGTTCATGATGTTTGTAGAGTGGTTTATCTGGGGCGCCTGGTTTGTACCGCTGTGGCTGTGGCTGAGTAAAAGCGGCTTTAGCGCCGGGGAGATCGGCTGGTCCTACGCTTGTACCGCGATCGCCGCGATCCTGTCGCCCATTCTGGTCGGTTCAATCACTGACCGCTTTTTCTCCGCGCAAAAAGTGCTGGCGGTGTTGATGTTCGTCGGCGCTATTCTGATGTACTTCGCCGCCCAGCAAACAACCTTCAACGGATTCTTCCCGCTGTTACTGGCCTATTCGTTGACCTATATGCCGACGATTGCGCTGACTAACAGTATTGCTTTTGCCAACGTACCGGACGTTGAGCGTGATTTCCCGCGCATACGAGTGATGGGAACCATCGGCTGGATTGCCTCTGGTTTGGCCTGTGGTTTCTTACCGCAAATGCTTGGCTATAGCGACATTTCACCCACCAATATTCCCCTGCTGATCACTGCCGGAAGCTCTGCACTGTTGGGCGTCTTTGCGTTCTTCTTACCGGATACGCCACCAAAAAGTACCGGCAAAATGGATTTCAAAGTCATGCTGGGTCTGGATGCGCTGATCCTGCTGCGCGATAAAAATTTCCTCGTCTTTTTCTTTTGCTCTTTCCTGTTTGCGATGCCACTGGCGTTCTATTACATCTTCGCCAACGGCTACCTGACAGAGGTCGGAATGAAAAACGCCACCGGCTGGATGACGCTGGGCCAGTTCTCTGAAATCTTCTTTATGCTGGCGCTACCATTTTTCACCAAACGCTTTGGCATTAAAAAGGTATTGTTACTTGGTCTTATTACTGCGGCGATCCGCTACGGATTTTTCGTTTACGGCGGTGCGGAAGAATATTTCACTTACGCCCTGCTGTTTCTCGGCATTCTGCTGCACGGCGTCAGTTACGACTTCTATTACGTCACGGCCTACATCTATGTCGATAAAAAAGCGCCGGTTCACATGCGCACCGCAGCGCAAGGGCTTATCACCCTCTGCTGTCAGGGATTCGGCAGCCTGCTCGGTTACCGCCTGGGCGGCGTGATGATGGAAAAAATGTTTGCTTACCAGGAACCGGTTAATGGTCTCACCTTTAACTGGGCTGGCATGTGGGGATTTGGCGCGGTCATGATTGCCGTCATTGCCGTGATGTTTATGATTTTCTTTCGCGAATCTGACAAAGAAATCACCGCCATTAAGGTGGACGATCGCGATGTAGCGTTGAAACAAGGGGAAGTAAAATGAAAGCAGAACGTATTCTCGGTGCTCTTTATGGGCAGGCGTTAGGGGATGCGATGGGCATGCCGTCGGAACTGTGGCCAAGAACCCGGGTTAAAGCCCATTTCGGTTGGATCGACAGTTTTTTGCCTGGTCCGGCGGAAAATAATGCTGCCTGCTACTTTAACCAGGCAGAGTTTACTGATGACACGTCTATGGCGCTGTGTCTGGCAGATGCCCTGCTTGAGTGCGACGGAGAGATTGTACCCGACGTTATTGGTCGCAATATTCTGGCCTGGGCAGAGCGTTTTGATGCCTTTAATAAAAACGTGCTCGGTCCGACCTCAAAAATTGCGCTCAAAGCCATTCGCGACGGCAAACCTGTCGCCGAACTGGAGAATAATGGCGTGACCAACGGTGCGGCAATGCGCGTTTCGCCACTGGGATGCCTGCTACCCGCTCGCAATCTTGATGCCTTTATCGATGATGTGGCACTGGCCTCCAGCCCGACGCATAAATCGGATCTGGCTATCGCGGGAGCCGTTGTCGTCGCGTGGGCGGTATCGCGCGCCATCGACGGAGGAACATGGTCAGAGATTGTTGATGCGCTGCCTGCCATTGCCCTGCATGCGCAGCAAAAGCGGATCACTACCTTTAGCGCCTCTCTCTCTGCACGCCTTGAGATGGCGCTGAAAATCGTCCGTAACGCCGACGGCATTGAGTCCGCCAGCGAGCAGTTGTATCAGGTTGTGGGGGCAGGAACCAGCACCATTGAGTCTGTGCCTTGCGCCATCGCGATGGTCGAACTGGCGCAGACCGATCCCAACCGCTGCGCCATTCTGTGCGCGAACCTCGGCGGCGATACCGATACCATCGGAGCGATGGCAACCGCCATTTGTGGCGCGCTGCACGGCGTCGACGCGATTGACCCGGCATTGAAGCAGGAGTTGGATGCGGTTAATGAGCTGGACTTTACCCGCTACGCCAACGGGTTAATACGACTGCGTGAGCAGCGGGAGGCGCTATGAGCACCATGCGCCTGCAACAACTTCTCTCGCAGTTACGAACACAGCGGCCAGTAACGGTGGTGGGTGCAGCGGTGATTGATGTCATTGCCGATGCGTATGCCCTCCCCTGGCGAGGCTGTGATATCGAACTCAAACAGCAAGGCGTGAACGTTGGCGGCTGCGCACTCAATATTGCCGTAGCGCTCAAGCGTTTAGGTATCGACGCCAGTAATGCGTTACCGCTGGGTCAGGGGGTGTGGGCCGACATTATCCGCAATCGGATGGCAAAAGAGGGGCTGCACAGCCTGATCGACAACGCCGAAGGCGATAACGGCTGGTGTCTGGCGCTGGTGGAACCGGATGGCGAACGTACCTTTATGTCCTTTAGCGGCGTTGAGAATCAGTGGAATGCCGCCTGGCTGGCACAGCTGGATATCCCGCGTCATAGCCTGGTGTATCTCTCGGGTTATCAGCTAGCGTCCCCGTGCGGTGAATTGCTGGTGCAGTGGCTGGAAGGACTGGAAGAGGTGACACCGTTTATCGATTTTGGCCCGCGCATCGGCGACATTCCCGAGCCCTTACTGGTACGAATTATGGCCTGCCGTCCGCTGGTGTCACTTAATCGTCAGGAGGCGGAAATTGCTGCCGAGCGATTTGCATTGAGTCAGGATGTGGAAGGTTTTGGCGCAGAATGGGTGCAGCGTTTCACCGCACCGGTGGTCGTGCGTCACGATAAAGACGGCGCATGGTATTTCAGCGCACAGACATCCGGCTGCGTACCGGCATTTGCAACGGCGGTCATTGATACTATCGGCGCAGGAGACAGCCATGCCGGCGGCATGCTGGCCGGACTAGCGTCTGGCTGGACGCTGGCCGACTCAGTGCTGTTAGGTAACGCGGTGGCGTCCTGGGTAGTTGGGCATCGTGGCGGCGATTGCGCCCCATCACGCGAGGCGCTACTCCTCGCACACAAAAACGTATAGATCGCTACGACAGTAACTGATGCTGTATTCAATAGGCCGTTGCTGCTGGTCAAGCGCTACCTGCTTGATCACCAGTACCGGCACTTTACTATCCATTTGAATGTGCGCCTGGAACTCTGCATCCGGCATTCTGGCGCTAACGCGTGAGCGCGTACGCTGTGGGAAAATATGCTGGCTACGAAAATAGTCATACAGAGAAACACCAATGGCATCCACATCATGAATTAGATGTGCGGGTACCCAAGACTCTTCAATAGATACTGCGTCTTCGTCAACGTAACGAATGCGTTTGAGCAGAAAGACATCACTTCCTGTGACAACTGCCAACTGCTGTGCCACCTCTTCCGGGCAAGGTACAATTCTTTTGTTAACCCACAACGTATCCGGTTTTTTACCACGCAACACCACCTGCTGAGAAAAACCGCGCGCTTCTTTGAGCGAATACTCGAAGATATTGTTGATTTGCGTTCCGTAACCGCGGGCACGTGTTACTACACCTTCTTCTTCCAGGGCCTGCATCGCCTTGCGTACCGTAATCCGAGAAACGCCGGTCAACTGGCTGAGGTCGCGCTCGCCGGGCAGGATATTGCCGTGCTCCAGGATCCCACTGCGCACAGCATTCTTCACCGTCTGCGCAAATTTCATATACAGCGGCGTGTTATCCGCCGCTGAAATACGTTCATTCAGTTGTGCGATAAGCTGGGTATGCGCTTGTTCCATTTATCTTTTCCCTGGCCGCCGTTTCTGCAGCCAGTATACCCATTACCACCACGCGTGAAAATGATGCACCGGACCAATTCCCTCGCCAACCTCCAGCGTGTCTGCCTGTGCCAGCGCCGCTGAAAGCCACAGTTTGGCTTCCTGTACGGTATCGGACCAGTTGTTATGGCGCGGACGCAGGGCTGCCAACGCCGCCGATAGCGTACAACCGGTGCCATGGGTATTTTTGGTCATCACCCTCGGCGCGGTAAAACGCTGCTCGCCGTCGCGAGTAAAGAGCCAGTCGGGGCTTTGCGCGTCATCCAGATGACCGCCCTTCATCAACACCGCCTCGCAACCCAGCGCCCGTAGCGCTCTTCCCTGCTCTAACATCTCCTGCTCAGTCTGCGCATGCGATGCCCCGAGCAGTGCAGCAGCTTCGGGTAAATTAGGGGTGATAATCGAAACCTGTGGCAGCAAACGGGTACGCAGCGTTTCTACCGCCGAGGGTGACAGCAACGGATCGCCGCTTTTCGCCAACATCACCGTGTCCAGCACCACATTTTGTACCCGATGACGACGCAAACGTTCGGCGACCGCTTCAACAATATCCGTCTCCGCCAACATACCAATTTTTGTGGTGTCGATACGCACATCACTCAACACAGAGTCCAGCTGCGCAGCGACAAAGTCAGGTTCAATACGATACACCGACTGCACCCCGCGCGTATTTTGCGCCACCAACGCCGTAATAACGGAACAGCCGTATGCGCCCAGCGCCGAGAAGGTTTTTAAATCGGCCTGAATACCCGCGCCACCGCTTGGATCGGTTCCGGCGATCGTTAATGCGTTAATCCGTTTCATGCTTACTCCTGGGCGTTCAGGTTATAGAGGGCGTCGAGAAATGCCGGGACAAAGCTGCCCGGCCCGTTTGATTGCTCGGTGGCGATTTGCCCGGCCTGTTTCATCCAGCTACAAGCGGAGGCGACGTTATCAAGTCGGTCACCACGCAAGGCACAACTGGCTGCAACAACCGCTGATAGCGCGCATCCGGTGCCCACCACGCAAGTCATTAACGGGTCGCCGCCGTCCACGCCAACGGTACGCTGACCATCGGTGACGTAATCCACTTCGCCGGTAACCACGACAATGGTCCCAATCTGACGAGCCAGCGCCTGCGCTGCCGGAAGCGCAGCGACAGCTGTATCGGTTGTATCCACGCCGCGTCCCCCACCGTTCATGCCGGCCAGAGCAAGTATTTCCGAAGCGTTGCCACGAATAGCAGCAGGCTGTAGCGACAATAAATCCAGACAAAAGCGGCGGCGAAACTCAAGCGCGCCTACGGCAACGGGATCGAGCGTCCACGGGGTTTTAGCATGATAAGCCCGCTCAACGGCGGCGCGCATCGCCATGGCCCGCTCCTGAGTTAAGGTGCCGACATTAACCAGCAATGCACTGGCAATAGCGGCGAATTGGCTGGCTTCTTCAGGTTCGATCACCATCGCCGGCGATGCGCCCAGCGCCAGTAATGTATTGGCAGTAAAGCTTTGCACGACCTCATTGGTCATACAGTGTGTGAGCGGGGATAGGGTTCTAAATTGGTGCAAAGTGTGAGCCGCGAGCGCGCGGCTGTGCAGGTCAGGCTGCATGGTTCAGCTCCTGCCCGCGCGAAGAAGGGACACGGGCAGTGTCAGACTTCCCTACGCTGGCATTATCCAGATCAGGTGGTACGGGTATTTCTCAGCCTTCACAAAGAAGGGCACCCCGAGTCGTTGAAACACAAACGTAATACGCTGGTTTCAGTAACAGGATACTGCCTGTGCTTAGCGATGTAAATTGGCGTACTACCCGCCCTCACAGTGAAACTACTGGTCAAGGTTGCTGCAATTCTGTACTTTCATTTACACTTTTTACGAAATGACTGGAGTGATCACAAAATAGTGCTTGTCAGACATCCGGTATGCCAGGAATGATACATGACTGATTTTGATGACCCGAAGAGGTAGAGAGGATGGGTATGAAGAATAAAATGTTGCTGGGTGCACTTCTGCTTGCAAGCAGCGTCGTCTGGGCCGCGCCAACCGCAACAGCTGCCCCCACCGGTATCGATAAGTATGAACTAAGCAGCTTTATTGCTGACTTCACCCATTTCAAACCCGGTGACAAGGTTCCACCACTGTATCTCACCGAAGAATACACCATTAAACAGTGGAATCTACGCAATCTGCCCGCGCCGACGGCAGGCACCCACTGGACCTACATGGGCGGCGCGTATGTGCTGGTCAATGATGCCGATGCTAAGATCATTAAAGCTTACGATGGCGAGATTTTTTATCACCGTTAATCGAATAAAAACACGTACTTTCAGCAAGAAAGTACGTGAGATAACCACCAATCAATTAGTCGTAAGATACCGCAAAGGTCACTTTGCTTTGTACGTCACCAGGCTGTAGTGATTCTCCTGTTACGCGAACATATTTCGCAGTGATGGGAAAAGTGTAACTACTTTTTATTTCAGTCAGTTTAGCTATTTTGTTCATCAGCGTATCCCCCAATTTCAACGGCGATGTCGCACTGCCGTTAAAAATCTGGAAACCCACTCCCTTTGCGCCATTCATTACGGTATTTTTCAGTATCGTTCCACTACTATCCCAGTCGCCGCGTACCACTTTAAAACTCACTGGATTGGTTGTGACGTTATTGATGCTTTCGCATTTCAGTTCCAGTTCTGTGGAACCAGATTTAGTATTGTTTGCGCTTAACATTTCTTTTAGCGTCGTATTCGGCATCTTAATTTCGTATGTCGACTGGGAGAAACGACAGGTTGTTGGTTTGTGCTTGACGGTAAATGTAATATTTTGTGCGTAAGTGTTTTTACCGCTCAGTTTACCTGTCAACCAACACCATAGCCACGCCCCAAGACTCTTCCGACATGAATTATCAGCTAAAATATTGATTGCCGGACGCCCCAAATTTATCGTATTACCACTAGATATCGCTAAATCAGCACTGCCAGGTGTTATATATGAAACTTCAAGAATAAATGGTTTTGAGTTAAACGCCTCTTGTGTTGTATATGATTTTGAGGCAATTACCCCTCCCCCATTACCCGTCGCAACAGGAAATTCAGTATTTTCGAGCATGTTAAATTTTAGAAAAATAGATTTATTCGCACCGGGCTCCTTCAATTCTATGACATAGTTTTGAAATGGCGTCGTATAATCCATAAAATCTGTATTTTCATTACATGAAAAAGTATCGTTTAGGTTTGTGTTTATTAAAAGACGAACAGGAGAACCCACCTTTACTGTCGTCATGTCCAGCTCTATCGTTTGTTGTGCTGATGTATTCGAACCTAAGGTACATTTAGCCTGCCCCAAGAAAGGAAGCAACCATAAAATTAAAACCCAATATTTTTTCATAAACGAATCCCTTATCGGCAAATATAGACTTTATTCTCATCAATCACCTTATCGAAGATAATCGTGCAGAATTGTCCCTGCTTTTTATTAACCACGACGCGTACCGATGCGGGAATGTCGTTGGTGCGAATAAATAACCGACTGCCCTGGCCGATCAGACCGACGTTATTACCTGCGCTATCTTCAACCTCATAGCCGAACGATAACGGAGAGCCGTCTGGTCGTTGGGCGAGGAAATACCATAGTTTACGCCGATCGGTTTCAAACTCCGTCATCACGACCGCGCCGCGATAAGGGACAGTAGCTTTACGATTACCCAGCAGCGCCACGTCGCTTTTACTGTCGGACAAATCCAGC
This sequence comes from Citrobacter sp. KTE30, assembly GCF_000398825.1. Classification (NCBI taxonomy): domain Bacteria; kingdom Pseudomonadati; phylum Pseudomonadota; class Gammaproteobacteria; order Enterobacterales; family Enterobacteriaceae; genus Citrobacter; species Citrobacter sp. KTE30. Next base: position 2,890,912 of record NZ_KB976055.1, read on the forward strand.
ATCAGCATATTTTCACGATACGGCGTCAGGCTGTCATACACAGCGTAACCTTTGCTGTCCGTTGTTAAGTAACGATGTCCCTGCACCGCCGCCCCCTGTAAACCCGGCGCTTTAACAATGGCGAAAGTATCGGAAAGCCGGGACGTCAGCGCCACGCCGTCAGACCACACCACAACACCGCCCTGAATATTACCGCTGGCCTGTTGATACTTATTCGACTGGCTGTAGCTGCCGCCTATGGTCGCTATCTGCGCGCGCCAAGCCATATTACCGCCCGCAGTTGTTTCATTCCCCTGCCGCTGATGGCTGAGGTTGGCGCCGTAGCTAAACTGATCGCGATTACCCGCCACCCCGCTTAAGCTGGTGTTATTCGACTGATAACCGTCATCATCGAATGTCGTTGAGTTAGAGACAAACAGATCGCGGCGAGGGGTAGATATCCCGTCCCCCCACGAGAATGGGATGGAGATATACAGGTTAAAACGCTTATCCTCGTGATTATTCTCATCGTACGTTTGGCTAACGGCAAAGGTATAGCTTATACGTTGCCAGGAGTTCGAATAACTTATTTGATAATCTTTACCCGTTCCGCTGCGTTGCCAGTAATCACGCCACAAACCGCTTACGGCCAGAAATCCCAAGTCGCCAGGCAATGCCTGATTGATGTTCAGGGAAAAACTGTTCTTACGGCCAAAGTCATTCTGATAATAATCAGCAATGTCATAAACATCATTTTCATCGCGGTTGTAGCTATTTTTGTTATTCGCCCAAACGTGATCGTTAAAGGTACGATAATCCCGCGAAGAGTAGCGAAAGGCCGCCAGCGCAAACTGAGTTCCGGTCTGTGCAACATATTTATTCCATGCTACCTGATAACTCTGTCCGTCAAAAACGCCGTTATCCTGCTCACTGTGCGATCGTGTGGCGTCTACCGAAACCGCACCAATTGGCGTATTCCATCCTGTGCCAAGCACAAATGAATAATAGTTATCCGATAACATTGAGCCGCCATAAACTGTAAGCAGATTGTTCAAGCCATAAAAATAACTACCCTGCATAAAATCAGACTGATTACTCGCACCTGCAATATCGCTACGTCCGGCAGCTAAATCATATTTCGCCACACCCGTCTGCAACATATTCGGTACCGATGAATAAGGTACCAGGTAATGTCTTATCGAACCATCTGCCTCTTTAACACTCACATCCAGATCTGCACCACCGCCGGCAAGCTGCAAATCATCAATAGCAAATGGGCCTGGAGAGACCTCTTTTTGATAAATCACAAAACCGTTTTGTTCGATGGTTACCAGCGCGTTGCTCTGGGCAATACCACGTACTACAGGGGTAAAATTCTGTTTTGAGTTCGGTAACATTTGCATATCACGCCAGATACGCACCCCGCGAAAGCGTACCGCGTCAAAAATATCTGCCCCGGTATACATGTCCCCGGCGCGCAATGTACCGAGAATTGACGGAATACCACGTTCCACATATAACGTATTACTTTTCCACTCACCGCTACCTTCGTTGCCTTTGGTATAGTTGGCATTCGAATGCAACTGCCAGCCAAGCAAATTCAATCCGCTGTTCAGATTAACATAGCTACTTTTATCATTACCGCCGTGTTTATAATCACTGTAATACTGGCTGACATAATAAGCCGTATAAAACGCATTTATTCCACGATCCCAAGTTTCTGGAGGCATATAACCCGGTTCATATTCGTTCACAAATGCCTGAGGTACGCTCAGATTTAATGCAAACTGCCCAATATCATACCCTATGCTGCCGCCCTGGACTGCTGAACGTAGCGAAACACAATCCACGCTTTTATCCGCTTTAATACCGTCGGTACGAATGCCTATCTGCTGTAATTGTGCCCAGGATAAACATGTTTCATCGGGATCGGTTTTAATATTAATATCATACTGACCACGCCACTGATTATTCAGATAAACGTCCATCTCGTACATGCCTGGCATGGGCTTATCACCATCAATTAGATAGCGTGATATTTTTTCACCATTTAAACCACCAATCATAAAGTGGGTGTCAAACGTTTCTTCTTCAGCCCATACAGATGATGAAGTCGCCAGCACCGACAAAATGGCCAGTGTAATCGAATTAATCTTTGACATAGCCAGTCCTTGAGCTATTTTTCAGTTTTGATTTTTTCACTCAAATAATTGCCGTGATCATCAATAAGCGTAACATTGTAATGACTCACAATAGCAGCAGTGCTCAGCATTTTTTCTGACCACGGTGCCAACAGCATAGTTTCTTTATTAAGTTTCGCTTTACCGCTAAGCTCAGGGATAGTTATCCAGTTAGCCGAATTATTCTTGATTGTAATACCGCTACCACTATTCCTGATGTTCAGTTGGGTAAAGCTATTTTTATCAACGCCGGCAATTCCCTGTGGGCGATAAATAAATTTAATACGGTTTTGCATCGCAAATTTAATGATGTTCTTACCTTCGGAATCCGCAGAGTTCGGTGGGATATCCAGCACGTTAAGGAAGAATAAACTTTCGCGATCTTTCGGCAACGTATTTGGCAACAGCTTAATTTTCAGCTGTTGGCCAGAACCACCGCTCACCTTTGCCACCGGCGGTGTCATCACAAACGGTACCTGAATTTTCTCCGGCGGCAGGTCGGTGTCACCATCATCAATCCACGACTGGACGAGTGCACTGCGATTGCCTTCATTCATTAACTGCACGGTAATCTCTTTTTTCTGCGCCGGATAAATGATACGCGTACCGTAAATATAAATCCCACCCCACGCAGGCAATACTGTGCCAGCCAAAAATAATGCTAATATCTTTTTCATTATAATTATCCTTACTACAGAAATAATCGGCGGCCGCAGCCGCCGACAAACAGGATAGTAATCTTAATCAGTAACTACGGTCATCGTAAGCGAAGAGGCAACATCACCACTCTCGACAATACCAGTTCCAACTTTCGCATAACGCGCACTAAAGTCCAGAACATATTTATTGTCGGCTGTTTTGGTTAACTGAATACCAGACTCAGGATTAACCTGTTCATTACCATAATAGACTGCAAAACCAGCACCGTTATTCGAGGCAGTATTTCGTGTAATGTATTTATTCGTGCTGTCGAATTGAGAACTGGAAAAAGTAATTTTCGGTGCTTCAGTCCCCGTACACTCTACTGTCAGTGGTACAGTAGTTTTATTTGTGTAACCATCATAAACACCACCAGCACTCAAAGCATTTAATCTGTCAGCACCAATTTGGTTCATACCAATAGTCGCGGTGGAATCACCAGTAAATTTACAGGTAGTTCCAACCACCTTACCCGTAATAATTAATTCACCCTGATCGGTATCAGCAGCAAAAGCCCCAGCGCTCATAAATACAACAGACAGAACAGCAGCAGAAATAATTGAACGTTTCATAATATCTTCCCTAATGAATTAATTTCGATTTGTTAAGAGCAGTTATCTCTTGAAAAGAAATTCTCACAGCTGAAACGTTGCCGCAATGTAAACACGTTGTTTTATTGATTTAAAACAAGTTACAAATCGCAATATACATGCAACAAATAAATCAGGATTTGTATTATTTTCAGAATTAATAAATCTATGCAATTAACTGCCAGGAAGGATTTATTCTATGCATAAAAAACCACATATCATTCATTAAAATGATATGTGGTTAATAAAGGCGTTCTTTTTAATCGTAGCGATTGAGTACGATCTGTCGCGTGGTATCGCCAGGGACTGTAACCACTTCCGTCACCACCCCGCGCGCAGGTGAAGAAGCAATATCGTTAACAGTTGAAAAATGAAGTGTCTTGCCACACCGCTGTTGCACGTCGTTATTCACAACATCGGTACTACAGGTTGGTTTGGTTACTCGTCCACTGATTGTTAAGGTCGCGGTATCGGAAGCAAACGCAGATGCACTTATTCCATAAGTCAGAATGATAGTTCCCATCAGCGAGCTAATTTTCATTTTTATCGTCACCTCTGTGGTTAACATCAAATAACATGCAGATGGCCTGTCAGCGTAATACGGGCAAAACGCGCTGTTCAATCCAATTGAAATTGTAGATTAATGAGATAGATTTGATCAATTACAATGATGCATTGAGATGATTTATTCGGAAAAAGGTATGAATTATAAACACAGAATGAACAATATCGTAATATTTTTAAATTTAATATATTCACCGCATCAATAATACATTAATGCGGTGAATATCTGTAACGCTATAAATTACACCGCGCGGAAAGCAATCTCGCCCGGAATAACTTCTCCCTGCCAATACAGCTGTGCCGCCACACGCCCTGCAAGGTCGCGGTAAATGGCGGTAAATTCGCTGTCTGGACGGCTGATAACCGTCGGCGTACCGCGATCGAGGTCTTCACGCAGAGAAATATGCAGCGGCATTTGTCCCAGCAGTTGGGTGTGGTACTGCTCGGCCAGTTTCTGCGCGCCACCGGTGCCAAAGATTGGCTCATGATGGCCACAATTGCTGCAAATATGCATACTCATATTCTCAACAATACCCAATACCGGCACTTCGACTTTTTCGAACATCACAATGCCTTTTTTCGCATCGATCAGCGCGATGTCCTGCGGCGTAGTGACAACAACCGCGCCCGTTACCGGAATGTTCTGCGCCAGCGTCAACTGGATGTCACCAGTGCCTGGCGGCATATCCAGTACCAGATAATCAAGATCCGGCCATAAGGTTTCCTGCAACATCTGCAACAGCGCTTTACTGGCCATCGGGCCGCGCCACACCATCGCGTTATCGTCAGTGACCAGATAACCAATGGAGTTCGTTGCCAGACCATGAGACATGATCGGCGCCATGTGGGTACCATCTGGCGAGGTTGGACGCTGGTTTTCCGCGCCAAGCATTGTCGGGATAGACGGACCATAAATATCGGCGTCCAGAATCCCCACCTTCGCCCCTTCTGCAGCCAGCGCCAGCGCCAGGTTCACGGCGGTAGAGGATTTACCCACGCCACCTTTACCTGAACTGACGGCGATGATGTTTTTCACACCATTAATACCTGGCTGATTTTTCACGCGTTTCAGCGTCGCGATGTTATGCGACAGTTTCCAGTCGATCGCTTTCGCGCCGGTAATACGCAGCAGATCGGCGCTACATTGCTCTTTTAAGTCCTCAAACGCGCTATGCCAAACGAACGGCATGACCAGCTCAACGTGCAACGTGTCATCCATCCAGGCGACGTGGTGCAACGCTTTAAGCGTCGTCAGATTATGCTTCAGGGTTGAATGCTGAAAATTCGCCAGCGTCCCGGCAACCATGGCGCGCAGGGTCTCTGGTGATTTGGCCTGGGATTGTGCGTTCATCCCGACTCCTTTTTGTTGTTCTGAATATACAATAGTCACCAGGTAGTTTACTCCAACCGCAACAATTATTCATTTACGGATAAATGCCCTTATCGCTTGGCGCAGTAATTACCATTTTGGTACTATCAAAGCCCTTTTCACTACAAAAGAAGTAATTGCCCACTATGACTCAAGTCGCGAAGAAAATTCTGGTAACGTGCGCGCTGCCGTACGCCAACGGCTCAATCCACCTCGGCCATATGCTGGAGCACATCCAGGCTGATGTCTGGGTCCGTTACCAGCGAATGCGCGGCCACCAGGTTAACTTCATCTGCGCGGACGACGCACACGGTACGCCAATCATGCTGAAAGCACAGCAGCTTGGGATCACGCCAGAGCAGATGATCGGTGAAATGAGTCAGGAGCATCAGACTGATTTTGCAGGTTTTGACATCAGCTATGACAACTACCACTCGACGCACAGCGAAGAGAACCGTGAGCTGTCTGAGCTGATTTACACGCGCCTGAAGGAAAACGGTTTTATTAAGAACCGTACAATCTCCCAGCTTTACGATCCGGAAAAAGGCATGTTCCTGCCGGATCGTTTTGTTAAAGGCACCTGCCCGAAATGTAAGTCTCCGGATCAGTACGGCGATAACTGTGAAGTCTGCGGCGCAACCTACAGCCCGACCGAACTTATCGAGCCGAAATCCGTTGTGTCTGGCGCGACGCCGGTGATGCGTGACTCCGAACACTTCTTCTTTGATCTGCCGTCATTCAGCGAAATGCTGCAGGCGTGGACGCGCAGCGGCGCGTTACAGGAGCAGGTCGCCAACAAAATGCAGGAATGGTTCGAATCCGGCCTGCAACAGTGGGATATTTCCCGCGATTCCCCGTACTTCGGTTTTGAAATCCCGAATGCGCCTGGCAAATACTTCTACGTCTGGCTGGACGCGCCAATTGGCTATATGGGTTCATTCAAAAACCTGTGCGATAAGCGCGGTGACACCACCAGCTTTGATGAATACTGGAAGAAAGATTCCGACGCCGAGCTGTATCACTTCATCGGTAAGGATATCGTTTACTTCCACAGCCTGTTCTGGCCTGCCATGCTGGAAGGCAGTAACTTCCGTAAGCCGACCAACCTGTTCGTCCACGGTTATGTGACGGTGAACGGCGCGAAGATGTCTAAATCTCGTGGCACCTTCATTAAGGCAAGCACCTGGCTGAAGCACTTCGATGCCGACAGTCTGCGCTATTACTACACGGCGAAACTATCTTCACGTATTGATGACATCGACCTGAACCTGGAGGACTTTGTCCAGCGCGTTAATGCCGATATCGTCAACAAAGTAGTCAACCTGGCATCCCGTAATGCAGGCTTTATTGCTAAGCGTTTTGACGGCATTCTGGCGACTGAGCTGGCCGACCCGGCGCTGTATAAAACCTTCACCGACGCAGCAGCAGTGATCGGCGAAGCATGGGAAAGCCGTGAATTTGGTAAAGCTATTCGTGAAATCATGGCGTTGGCCGACGTGGCAAACCGCTACGTTGACGAACAAGCACCGTGGGTTGTGGCTAAACAGGAAGGCCGCGATGCCGACCTGCAGGCAATTTGCTCCATGGGCATTAACCTGTTCCGTGTGCTGATGACCTACCTGAAGCCGGTTCTGCCAACGCTTGCTGAGCGTGTGGAAGCGTTCCTGAACTGCGAACTGAGCTGGGATGCCATTGAGCAGCCACTGCTCGGTCACAAGGTCAACACCTTTAAAGCGCTTTACAATCGCATCGACATGAAACAAGTTGAAGCGCTGGTGGAAGCGTCGAAAGAAGAAGTGAAAGCCGCTGCCGCACCAGTAACCGGTCCGCTGGCGGATGACCCGATTCAGGAAACCATCACCTTTGACGATTTCGCCAAAGTTGACCTGCGCGTAGCGTTGATTGAAAACGCCGAATTCGTGGAAGGTTCCGACAAACTGCTGCGTCTGACGCTGGATCTCGGTGGTGAGAAACGAAACGTCTTCTCTGGTATTCGTTCTGCGTATCCGGATCCACAAACCCTGATTGGCCGCCAGACCATTATGGTTGCTAACCTGGCTCCTCGTAAGATGCGCTTCGGCATTTCTGAAGGGATGGTAATGGCCGCAGGTCCTGGCGGGAAAGATATCTTCCTGTTAAGCCCGGATGAAGGTGCAAAACCAGGCCAACAGGTGAAGTAAGTCAAGTATCTCAAGCGCTGCAACCGCAGCGCTTTTTTTTTGCTACGTGAGTGCTTCCTCTAATCTTAACCCTTAATCCATTTTCGGACTGCTCAGTTGTTAATATTAGATTTATTCTATACTGCACTGGGATCAAGATAGTCCGGGCTTACCAGATTCGTGGAGGTTATTGTTTAACATCCGATATTCATGAAATGGAGTTTTACATGAAAGCGTTACATAAATTTTTCACTCTCGCCGTGGTATCGGTTGTGTTTTTTTCCCTGGCAGGATGCGGTGATAAAGTAGAGACAAAAACATTTAATGCCAACCTCAACGGTTCGGATATCACTGTCTCTTACACCTATAAAGGTGATAAGGTCCTGAAGCAAATCTCTGAAAGTAAAATCAGCTATGCGTCAGTCGGTGCCAGCAATAAAGAAGAAGCAGCAAAAGTATTCGACGCATTAAGCGCCAAATATCAAAACATTACTGGTATAGAAGAAAAACTCACCTATTCAGATACCTACGCGCAAGAAAATGTCACTATCGATATGGAAAAAGTTGATATAAAAGCGTTGCAGGCCATTTCAGGGATGAAACTATCTGAAAACGCCGATAAAAACATCAGCATGAAGCAAATGCAAACGGTAATGGAATCGACGGGTTTTAAAGAAGTGAAGTAAAGCAACGGCGACCCGATTTTGATCGTGGTCGCCAGCGCTGCTTTACGCTTTCTTTTTATGCTCTCGCGACGTTAAACCACGCAGAAAATAACGCAGGAACTGATCGCCGCATTCGCGATAATTCTTATGGTCCGGCGCGCGCATCATGGCGGTAATTTCCGGCATCGACACACGGAATTTCTGCTCGGTCATAATTGCCAGAATATCATCGGTTTTCAGTGAAAAAGCGATACGCAGTTTTTTCAGCACCGTATTATTGTTAACACGACGCTCAAGCGCCAGTTCCGGTGCAGAATCATCTTTACCACGCAGATGATAAATCAGACCGTTTAAAAAACCGGAGAGAATGATATCCGGGCAGCGAACAAACCCGTCTTCATCTTCTTTTGTCGTCCAGGTATCGAAATTTGCGGAGATGGATTCCATGTCAGCAAGCGCAAGAATACGCACCATGTCGTTATTGTTCGCTTTCAGGGTGTAGCGCAGGCTACGAAGAATATCGTTACTTAGCATAGAGCCTTCAACTGTCGGTGATGCAATGGCGCGCAGTGTATCAGTTTTACAGTCCAATCGCCTCTTTTAGACTTTTAAGATAACGACGACTCACCGGAACAGTCAGCCCGTTACGCAAAATCAGTTCTGCCTGGCCGTTGTCTTCCAGACGGATCTCCTGCAATTGCGCCATATTTACCAGATATTGTCTATGACAACGCAGCAGAGGAGTACGGCTCTCCAGCGTCCTGAGCGTCAACTCAGTGAAGCCTTCTTTACCATCACTGCTGGTCACATATACGCCACTCATACGGCTGCTGATAAACGCCACGTCATCCATTTGCAACAAATAAATTCGGCTGTGACCGCTGCACGGAATAAACTTCAGCGCCTGCTGATTTTCTGGCAGGAGTGATACATCCTGCTTCGTGCGCTCCTGACGCAAACGGATCAGCGTTTTTTCCAGCCGAGCTTCTTCGATCGGCTTGAGCAGATAATCAAACGCATGTTCTTCAAAGGCTTTCACCGCATACTCATCAAAGGCGGTCAGAAAAACAATGTACGGACGATGCTCGGGATCAAGCATGCCAACCATTTCCAGGCCGCTGATTCGCGGCATCTGAATATCAAGGAACAGAACATCCGGACGCAATTTATGTACCGCGCCAATGGCTTCCACCGCATTCGAACATTCGCCGACAATCTCGATGTCGCTTTGCTCCTGCAACAGGATCCGCAGATTCTCCCGGGCTAACGGTTCGTCATCGACAATTAGCACTTTGATCATGCCAGTTCCTCCAGAGGAAGTCGTAAAGTGATTCGGGTAAAGCGGTCAGGTTCACACGCTACGCTAATGCCAAAATCATCGCCAAACCGCTCGCGCAGTCGTTTATCGACCAGATTCATACCCAGTCCACTGGCTTCTGATGTTGGCTGATACAGCCCGGCATTGTCTTCGATATCCAGCATCAGATATTGCCCTTCTCGACGGGCGGTAATCGATACTTCACCGGTATCTAATAACTGAGAAGTACCGTGTTTGATAGCATTCTCCACGATGGGTTGCAGAGTAAAAGCGGGTAATTGCTGATGCGAAAGTTCTTCTGGCACCGTCAAGGTCACCTGAAGACGCGATTGGAACCGTGCCTTTTCAATTTGCAGATAAGCATTAACGTGTTCAATTTCATCGGCCAGCGTCACAATTTCCGACGGGCGTTTTAAATTTTTACGAAAGAACGTCGACAGATACTGCACCAGTTGGCTGGCCTGCTCGCTATCACGTCGGATCACAGCTTTGATGGTGTTGAGCGCATTAAACAGAAAATGGGGATTGACCTGGGCGTGCAGGAGTTTTATTTCCGACTGCGTGAGCATCGCTTTTTGCCGCTCATACTGTCCGGCCAGAATCTGCGCCGAAAGCAGTTGGGCGATCCCTTCCCCCAGCGTGCGGTTGATTGAGCTAAAGAGACGGTTTTTGGCTTCATACAGTTTGATGGTCCCCATCACCCGCTGGTTTTCACCCCGCAAGGGGATCACCAGCGTCGAACCTAATTTGCATTGCGGATGCAAAGAGCAGCGATAAGGGACTTCATTGCCGTCAGCATAAACCACCTCTCCGGTTTCAATCGCCCGCTGGGTGTACGAGGAAGAGATAGGTTTGCCCGGCAGATGATGGTCATCACCAATACCGGTAAATGCCAGCAGTTTCTCACGATCGGTAATCGCCACCGCACCGATATCCAGCTCTTCATACAGCACCTGAGCAACCTTCATGCTGTTAACCTCGTTGAACCCCTGGCGCAAAATCCCTTCCGTTGAAGCGGCAACTTTGAGCGCGGTGGCGGAAAAAGCGGAGGTATATTTTTCAAACATCGCCCGTTTATCGAGCAAAATACGCATAAATAAGGCGGCACCGACGGTATTGGTCACCATCATAGGCGCGGCAATATTGCTGACTAGTCGATAGGCATCATCAAACGGCCTGGCGATCAATAAGATGATCAACATCTGCACCAGTTCAGCAACAAAGGTAATGGCGCCCGCCGTCAGCGGGCTGAATACTTTATCGGTACGACCACGACGGGTGAGCACGCTGTGCACCAGTCCGCCGAGCAACCCTTCCACAATGGTCGAGATCATGCAGCTAAGCGCCGTCATTCCGCCCATTGAATAACGATGTAAACCACCGGTCAGACCGACTAAGCCGCCAACCACAGGGCCGCCAAGCAGCCCGCCCATTACCGCACCAATAGCGCGAGTATTCGCAATGGAGTCATCAATGTGCAGCCCGAAATAGGTGCCCAAAATGCAGAAAATGGAAAAGGTAACGTAACAAAGCAGTTTGTGCGGCAGCCGGATAGTCACCTGCATCAGCGGAATAAACAAACGCGTTTTGCTCATGAGCCACGCGATAACGAGAAACACGCACATCTGCTGAAGCAGCAGCAACACCAGATTAAACTCGTACATACCCGCCAACCACACATCTCTTAAAAGCGCGTAACATACATGGGCTGCGCGTAACTTTCTTTGAAGTGTTGCAAAAAAAAAGGAATTTGTGAGAACGATCACTCGAAAGCGCGATCATGACTACAAACTCACCCATTTATTGATCAAAAAACAGGCAAAACTACCTGGTTCGCAAAAGAGCGTCTAAAGTAAAACTGGGACCTCGCAAGCATAAGTGAGACGACGATGGCGCTTTACACAATAGGTGAAGTGGCTTTGCTTTGTGATATCAACCCTGTCACTTTACGCGCGTGGCAGAGGCGTTACGGATTACTGAAACCGCAACGGACAGACGGCGGACATCGCCTGTTTAACGACGCGGATATCGATCGGATCCGTGAGATAAAACGCTGGATCAACAACGGTGTCCAGGTCAGCAAGGTTAAAATGTTGCTCAGCAATGAGAGCATTGATGTGCATAACGGCTGGCGTGAACAACAAGAGACGCTGTTGAACTATTTGCAAAGTAATAATCTGCATAGCCTCAGACTGTGGATAAAAGAGCGTGGTCAGGATTATCCCGCACAAACGCTCAACACCCATTTATTCATTCCGTTACGCCGACGTCTGCAATGTCAGCAGCCGATCCTCCAGGCGTTACTGGGGATCCTCGACGGCGTACTGATCAACTACATCGCGATTTGTCTTGCCTCAGCACGCAAGAAACAGGGCAAAGATGCTCTGGTGGTTGGCTGGAACATTCAGGATACGACCCGCTTATGGCTGGAAGGTTGGGTCGCCAGCCAGCAGGGGTGGCGCATTGACGTCCTTGCCCATTCGCTGAACCAACTGCGACCGGAGCTGTTTGAAGGTCGCACCTTGCTTGTCTGGTGCGGCGAGAACCAAACGCCCGCTCAGCAACAACAGCTGAATGAATGGCGCGCGTTAGGTCACGATATTTATCCACTCGGTATTTAATATTCTATTAACAAACGTGTACAATCCTTGGATTCACATAAGGAGTGCATAATGAGCGCAGCTAAAATCGGTGTCATTACCCTCTTCCTGCTGATGGCCATCGGCGGTATCGGCGGTGTCATGCTGGCAGGTTATACCTTTATTTTACGTGCCGGGTAAGATGTCTCGCTAATTTCTCAAAACCGCGGTCAACAATTACCGCTGCCAGCGCGACCAACAGCGCCCCCTGAATCACATAGGCGGTATTGAACCCACTCAGCCCGATAATAATCGGCGTACCCAGCGTGTTCGCTCCAACGGTTGAGGCGATGGTTGCGGTGCCTATATTAATAATCACCGACGTGCGAATCCCGGCCAGAATAACCGGGGCGGCCAGCGGTAACTCTACTTTACGCAGCCGCTGCACCTGACTCATGCCCATTCCGCTGGCTACCTCAATCACGCTGGGAGAAATACCGCCGAGTCCCGCCAGGGTTGCCTGCAAGATCGGTAATACCCCATACAGGATCAGCGCAATAATTGCCGGTTCAGGACCAAACCCCATCACTGGTACGGCGATCGCCAACACTGCAACTGGCGGAAAGGTCTGCCCCACGGCGGCAATCGTTTCCACTACCGGCCTGAATTCCGCGCCCCAGGGCCGGGTTACCGCAATTCCCGCCCCAACGCCAATCAATACGGCGATAAGGCTTGAGATCCCCACCAGTGTAAAATGGCTCAAAGCCAGCGCCGTAAAACTTTCCTGCTGATACACGGGACGTGGCAACTCAGGAAACAGCGAACTAAACAGGGTCTGACTGTGAGGCAATCCAACCAACAGGATCAGAAACAACGTAACAAGCCACAGCAGTGGATCAGCAAGACGTTTCACGGGTCGGCATCTCCGAAAGCAAATCGCGAAAATGGAGCGTTCCGCAGGGTAACCCCTGCAGCGTCACGACCGGTAAAACGTCGCAACCGCGCGCCACGAACACCGATAACGCATCACGAAGCGTCATCTCATCCACCAGCGGCTCGCCGTCTGAGTGTTCTCCTCGACGGATAAAATCGCCTACCGTACGCAGCGACAACAGACGTACGCCCAGTTCACTGCGGCCAAAAAAGGTTTGTACGAAATCATTCGCTGGCGCAGTGAGCATCGACAGCGGCGTGCCTTGCTGCACGACCTTTCCTGCATCCATCAGCACCAAATGTTCCGCCAGTCTTAGCGCCTCGTCGATATCATGCGTCACTAACACAATGGTACGCCCGAGCAGACGGTGAATACGCGTCATCTCCTGCTGCAGCGCACCGCGGGTGACCGGGTCCAGCGCGCCAAAAGGCTCATCCATCAATAGCACCTGCGGATCCGCCGCCAACGCACGCGCAACCCCGACCCGCTGCTGCTGTCCGCCGGAAAGCTGATGCGGATAACGGTGGCGCAAACTTTCCTCAAGACCCAGCAGCGCCATCAGTTCATCTGTTCGGTCATCAATACGTGAGCGCGACCACTTTTGCAGTTGCGGTACGGTGGCGATGTTCTGCGCGACGGTCCAGTGGGGAAACAAGCCAATAGACTGAATCGCGTACCCCATGCGCCGTCGTAGCTCCAGCACCGGCAGGCTACGAATTTCTTCTCCGGCAAAGCGGATCTGCCCGCTGTCGTGTTCAACCAGCCGATTGATCATCTTTAGCGTGGTGGACTTCCCCGAACCCGACGTGCCGATTAACACCGAAAAGCTGCCCTCCCCTAAATGCAGGTTAAGGTCATCAACGGCTTTTTGCTGACCATAGGTTTTACTGACGTGGCGAAATTCAATCATTATTCGATACCTTTAGCAGCGCGAGACCTAAATCAAACAGCGCATCAATCAACACTGCCAGCACAACGACCGGGATCACGCCCAACAGCACTAAATCGACGGCGCTACTGAGCAATCCCTGAAAGACCAGCGCGCCAAATCCCCCTGCGCCAATCAGAGCGGCTATCACGGCCATCCCCACCGTCTGGACCATCACTACCCGTAAACTGCGTAAGAAGACCGGCAGCGCCAGGGGGAACTGCACCGAGACAAATCGCTGGAAAGTGTTCATTCCCATCGCTCGTGCGCTTTCCAGTACATCCCGCGGTACCTCATTCAACCCAGCCACAACGCCACGTACCAGCGGTAACAACGCATACAGCACCAACGCAATAAGCGCAGGCGTCATACCAGTTCCCGCGACGCCGAACTTGCCCAATAAAGGAAAGTGCTTCACCAACCCGGCAAGTGGCGCAATTAACAGGCCAAACAGCGCGACGGAGGGAATGGTCTGGATGATGTTCAGTAGTGCAAATACCGGCCCCTGACGGGCGACAGAGAAAGCACACCAGATGCCCAGTGGCACACCAATGAGCAGCGCGGGCACCACGGTAGCGAACAGAATTGTCAGATGCTGCGCCAGGGCGTCGTTGAAGACATCCTGGCGGTTGGCATATTCTTTAAGCAGGGATAGATCGTTAAACGTGCCGGAGAACAAAAGCACCAGCGGCACAATGAATATTTGAACATGCAGCGCCCAACGCCACAGTGCCTGAGCGGTGATGCGACGAATAGCGTCACTGGCGGCCAGCAGCATCAGCCCCACGCCCAACCAGAATCCACTGCCCAGACTGGTTCTGGCCAGCGGACTCCCTGTCTTCGCCAGATACGTTGCCGTTGTACCTGCGGTTACCAGCGCGGCGATCACCAACAGTTGGCAAACGATAAGCGCCAATATATTGCCGGGCTTTCCCGGTACAACGCTCAGAAGACACAGCAGCAAACAGGCCACCGCCAATCCCCATGCCGTGTCGGAGCTGATATCCCAGAGTTGACGACCTTCGCCGGACACCAGGCGATTAGGTGCATAGCTAATGAAAGGCAGCGCTGCCGCCGCGAAAGTAAGAAGCACCAGCAGCAACAGCACCCGATTAACTGAAATATTCGACAAAACACCCACCCGCTGCAAACGCCGTTACTTCACCCATCCTTTTTGCTTCAGGTAATCTGCTGCGACTTTTTTCGCATCCAGCCCCTCCACGGCAATACTGGCATTCAGCTGCTGCAACGTTTTTTCATCCAGACTGGCAAAAACCGGCTGTAGCCACTCTCCCATTTGCGGATAGTCTTTCAGCACCGATTCACGTACGACGGGTGCTGGCGCATAAATGGGCTGGACACCTTTTGGGTCGCTTAAAGTTTGCAGACCGAGCGCCGCAACCGGGCCATCGGTGCCATAAGCCATCGCCGCATTGACTCCAGAAGTCTGCTGCGCCGCCGCTTTAATCGTTACCGCGGTATCCCCCCCAGCCAGCGACAACAGCTGATTTTGATTCAGTTTGAAATCATAGGCTTTTTCAAACGCTGGCAGCGCGTCAGCCCGTTCGATGAATTCCGCAGAGGCGGCAAGTTTGAACGTTCCTCCGTCCTTCAGGTAACGGCCTAAATCAGCAAGGGACTCAAGTTTGTTCTTTTGCGCGACATCCTGGCGTACTGCAATAGTCCAGGTGTTGTTGGCGGGTGCAGGGGTTAGCCAGACCAGCTTATTTTGCTCTGCATCCAGCTTTTTCACTTTGTCGAATCCAGCCTGCGCATTTTTCCACGCGGGATCATTTTCATCTTTAAAAAAGAATGCGCCATTACCGGTATATTCCGGATAAATATCCAGCTCACCGGAGGTGATTGCCCCACGCACCACTGGGGTGGTACCAAGCTGTATTTTATTGACGGTTTTCACGCCATGGCTTTCGAGCACCTGCAAAATAATGTTGCCGAGCAGCGCCCCTTCGGTATCTATTTTTGAACCGACCGTGACGGGTGACGCGGCCTGTAAGGGTAGGCTTATCGCAGCTAACAGCGCCAGCGAACCCACCGATACTTTTGAGATTATCATGCTGTACTCCTCATCCTTTTGCGGCCCTTTTCAGAGACTTGAGGAAAAAGCATAGTCGAAAAATCAGGGCTTAACCTGGCAATTGGGGAGTAAGAGAGGGATTCGTTAGCAATAACGTGATGAGAAATAAGAAGCAGACGCGGCGCGTACGTCTAAAGATAAAGGCCGGAAACCCGGCCTTTACTCGCTAATCAATTACAGCAGTTCAAATTCGCCCTGCTTCACTCTGGCGGAATCCACGCCGATGAAAACGTTAAATTTGCCAGGTTCTGCATCGTATTGCATACGCTGATTCCAGAACTTCAGCGCCTCAATGTCAATCGGGAAGCTGACGGTCTGGGTTTCACCCGGCTTAAGATTCACTTTCTCAAAACCTTTCAGCTGTTTTACCGGACGACTCATGGAAGCGGTCACGTCCTGCAAGTACATCTGAATCACCGTCGCACCTTCGCGCTTGCCGGTGTTGGTCACCTGCACGCTGGCCGTCACGGTCCCGCCACGCTTCATCGTTGGAGAAGAGAGCTTCACATCAGAAACCGTGAACGTGGTGTAACTCAGGCCATAACCAAAGGGATACAACGGACCATTCGCTTCATCAAAGTAGCGCGACGTGTACTTGTTCGGCTTATCTGCGTTATACGGACGACCGGTATTGAGATGGCTGTAATAGACCGGAATCTGTCCGACAGAGCGCGGGAAAGACATCGGCAGCTTGCCTGACGGGTTGTAATCACCAAACAGCACATCGGCGATGGCGTTACCGCCTTCCGTCCCGGCAAACCAGGTTTCGAGGATCGCATCGGCCTGTTGATCTTCTTTAACCAACGCCAGCGGACGTCCGTTCATCAGTACCAGAACCAGAGGTTTACCGGTGGCTTTCAGCGCGGCAATCAGGTCACGCTGACTCTGTGGAATAGTGATATCGGTGCGGCTGGAAGCTTCATGCGCCATACCTTGCGCTTCGCCGACTACCGCAACCACCACGTCAGACTGCTTCGCTGCGTTCACGGCTTCATCGATCATCGCCTGCGGCGAGCGCGGGTCAACCTTCACCGCCTCTTCATACAGATTGAGGAAATCGACAATGCCTTTGTCGTTGGTGATATTCGCCCCTTTGGCGTACAGCACTTTGCCCTGATCGCCGACGGCATTTTTAATCCCAGTCAGTACCGTTACCGACTGATCGGCAACACCGGCAGCGGACCAACTGCCCATCACATCACGCTTGCTGTCGGCCAACGGACCGACGACTGCCACGGTGGCGGATTTTTTCAGCGGCAACGTTTCCAGACGGTTTTTCAGCAGCACCAGGCTTTCTCGCGCTACTTCACGCGCCTCTTTACGGTGCAAACGGCTTTCCGCGTTGGTGTCCTGTGGGTCAGATTCTTTGGCCCCCAGATGACTGTACGGGTCGTTAAACAGCCCCATATCATATTTCACGTTCAGCACGTGGCGCGCGGCGTCATCCAGCTCCGCCATCGTCACTTTGCCGGATTTAATCAAGCCCGGAAGATATTTGCTGTAATACTCATCGCTCATACTCATATTAATGCCGGACTTGATCGCCACACGCACCGCATCTTCAGGATCGGAGGCAGTACCGTGCTTAATCAGTTCCTTAATCGCGCCGTGATCGGAAACGGTAATACCCTTAAAGCCCCATTCATCACGCAGCACGTCTTTGAGCAGCCATGCATCTGAGGTTGCAGGCGTACCGTTTAGCGAATTAAGTCCTACCATTACCGCACCGCTACCAGCGTCCAGCCCGGCTTTATACGGCGGCATATAGTCGTTGAACAGACGCTGTGGGCTCATATCGACGGTGTTATATTCCTTGCCACCTTCAACCGCGCCATAAGCGGCGAAGTGCTTGACGCTGGTCATCACCGAATAGCGATCCGCCGGGCTTTTACCCTGCATCGCTTCAACCATGGTTTTACCCATCGTAGCCGTTAAATACGTGTCTTCACCAAAACCTTCTGAAGCACGGCCCCAACGCGGATCGCGAGAGACATCGACCATTGGCGCCCAGGTCATATTCAGACCATCATCGGCGGCTTCATACGCGGAAATACGGCCAACGGTTCTGACCGCATCGAGATTAAAAGAGGACGCCAGGCCGAGACTTATCGGGAACACGGTACGTTGGCCGTGCAATACGTCGTAGGCAAAAAAGAGAGGAATTTTCAGGCGGCTGAGTTCCATCACCTGATCCTGCATTTTGCGGATATCCTGGCGCGTGACGGTGTTAAAAATTGCCCCAACCTGCCCGTCTTTGATCATCTCGCGGATGGCTTCTTTCGGGTTATCAGGCCCGACGCTTATCAAGCGTAGTTGCCCAATTTTCTCATCCACGGTCATCTGTTTAAGTAAATCGGTAACGAATGCATCCCGCGCTTCTGGCGTCAGAGGATGGTTACCAAACAGCGTGTCCGCCTGCGCTGGTTGCAACGCCAGACTCACCGCGACACCTACAGAACATAGCCATTTCATGTTGATTCTCTCTTTATTTTTTCCCGACGAGGCAGCGAAAATATAACAAAAACCGCAGTTTGCCGTAAGACTAAACGGGAGCGATAAAGAAAGCTAAGGTTATTCTCCTAATTTTCAAAACCAGCGCAAATCATTAGAAGACGAACCAGAGACAATATGAATGAGAAAGCGTATTGTCATACAAAGCGCTATGCTTGTTCCTGATATTGAGTCCCACCACAAGGAGTGGAGAATGTCTTCCATTACAACAGATAATAAAGCTTTCCTGAATGAACTGACCCGTCTGGTTGGTCATTCTCACCTGCTCACTGAACCTGCTAAAACGGCCCGCTATCGCAAGGGATTCCGCTCCGGCCAGGGCGAAGCGCTCGCCGTTGTGTTCCCCGGCTCGCTTTTAGAGCTGTGGCGCGTTCTCAATGCTTGCGTCGCCGCAGATAAAATTATCCTGATGCAGGCCGCCAATACCGGCCTGACCGAAGGCTCTACGCCGAGCGGAAATGATTACGACCGCGAAATTGTCATTATCAGCACCCTGCGCCTGGATAAACTGCACGTCATCGGCAAAGGCGAACAAGTGCTGGCTTATCCCGGTACAACGTTGTATTCGCTGGAAAAGGCGCTCAAACCGTTTGGCCGTGAGCCGCATTCTGTGATCGGGTCATCCTGTATTGGCGCTTCGGTAATTGGCGGCATTTGCAACAACTCCGGCGGCTCGCTGGTACAGCGCGGCCCGGCATATACCGAGATGTCGCTGTTTGCGCGTATTGACGAACAAGGTAAATTGCAGCTGGTCAACCATCTGGGTATCGAGCTGGGCCAGACCCCGGAACAGATCCTGAGCAAACTTGATGACGAGCGGATTAAAGATGACGATGTCCGCCACGACGGGCGACACGCGCACGATCACGACTATGTCACCCGCGTCAGAGATATTGAGGCGGACACGCCCGCCCGCTATAACGCCGACCCGGATCGCTTGTTTGAATCATCCGGTTGTGCAGGTAAGCTCGCGGTTTTCGCCGTGCGTCTGGACACCTTCGAAGCCGAAAAAAATCAGCAGGTCTTTTACATCGGTACCAATCAGCCTGAAGTGCTGACAGAAATCCGCCGTCATATTCTGGCAAAATTTGAGCACCTGCCGGTCGCCGGTGAATATATGCACCGCGATATTTACGACATCGCCGAGCAATATGGCAAAGATACGTTTCTAATGATCGACAAGCTCGGCACCGACAAAATGCCGTTCTTTTTCACCCTGAAAGGTCGCACCGATGCGATGCTGGAAAAAGTGAAAATTTTCCGTCCGCATTTCACCGACCGGGCAATGCAGAAATTTGGTCATTTGTTCCCCAGTCACTTACCGGCACGCATGAAAAGCTGGCGCGATAAGTACGAGCATCACCTGCTGTTAAAAATGGCTGGCGGCGGCGTGGCTGAAGCGCAAAACTGGCTCAGCGAATATTTCAAAACCGCTGAAGGCGACTTCTTTGCCTGTACCCCAGAAGAAGGCAGTAAGGCGTTTTTGCATCGCTTTGCGGCTGCTGGCGCGGCGATTCGTTATCAGGCCGTACATGCCGATGAAGTAGAAGATATTCTGGCGCTGGATATCGCGCTGCGTCGTAACGACACCGAATGGTATGAGCATCTGCCGCCAGAAATCGACAGTCAACTGGTGCATAAGCTCTATTACGGTCACTTTATGTGCTATGTATTCCATCAGGATTACATCGTGAAAAAAGGCGTGGATGCACATGCGCTGAAAGAGCAGATGCTGGAGCTTCTGCACGAACGCGGAGCACAGTATCCGGCAGAGCATAACGTCGGACATCTGTATAAAGCACCGGAAACATTAACCCGTTTTTACCGCGAGAATGACCCCACCAACAGTATGAATCCGGGTATTGGTAAAACGAGTAAGCAAAAGTTCTGGAAAGAATCGTAGGCCCGATAAGCGTAAGCGCCATCGGGCACGTTGCCGGGGGCGCTTCGCTTGGCCAACCTACGGTTTAATCGTTCTGCGCGGTTTGCTCACCCGTAGCTGAACCTGCCGCCGCCATCTGCGCCGCTTTTTGCTTTTTGTAGCTCAGCGCTGCTGCCGGAACCGGCATCACCTTGCCGGTTTCAATCCAGGTGCGTAAACGGCTGGCATCGGCAAAGTGGGTATATTTACCGAACGCATCCATCACCACCAGCGCCACCGGTTTGTTATTGATCACGGTGCGCATCACCAGACAGTGGCCCGCCGCATTGGTAAATCCGGTTTTGGTTAACTGAATATTCCAGTTATCGCGGTATACCAGATGGTTGGTGTTACGGAATGGCAGCGTATAAGCCGGGTTGGCAAAGGTCGCCATATCTTCACGCGTAGTGCTTAACTGGCCAATCAGCGGATACTGCTTGCTGGCGATCAGCAGCTTGGTTAAATCACGAGCTGTCGAGACGTTATGAATCGATAAGCCGGTTGGTTCCACAAAGCGTGTCTGAGTCATGCCGAGCGCTTTCGCTTTGGCATTCATGGCTTTAATAAACGCGTTATAACCGCCAGGGTAATGGTGCGCCAGACTGGCTGCCGCACGGTTTTCTGACGACATCAGCGCCAGCAGCAGCATGTCTTTACGGCTAATTTCACTGTTCAGTCGCACACGAGAGTAGATGCCTTTCATTTCCGGTGTCTGACTGATATCAACTTTCAGTTTCTCATCCAACGGCAGTCGTGCATCAAGCACCACCATCGCGGTCATTAACTTGGTAATCGACGCAATCGGACGCACAAGGTCCGGGTGGTTCGAATAGATAACTTTGTTGGTATTCAGATCAACAATCATCGCGCTACCGGACGCTATCTCAGGTTGAGAAGCCGCTGCGGTAGTTGCCGTTTTCGCCACGGCTTGGGGTGCAAAAGGAACGGCCAGCACCAGGGCAAGGCTTAATAATGAAACTCGGAATTTCAGCATGATGAGATTTCTGATAATGGTTCACGCACGTCACAACGCACACCGCCAGAGACTAAGTATTATCTCAAGCTAGCTCAGGCATCATAGCGATCCGGCAGGTTTGCCGCCACAGGAGAATCGTCTCGAAATGCTGCGTTGCTGACTTTTACGTCAACAACGCAGCGCAGACAGGTTTATCCGTCAGAATAATCGGTAGCCGTAACCCCACAGAATTACCGTAATAGCCAGCAGAACTTCCAGTACCAGCACACCGATCGCCAGCGTCGAACTGGAAAAACTTAACCCTTCCTCGCGTGTGATATTCAGGAACGTAGGTATACCGAGATAAAGTAAATAGCCGGTGTAAAACAACGCGATGGTCCCCACCAATGCGCACAGCCAGACCAGCGGATAAAGTGCGACCAGTCCGCTTAAAAACAGAGGCGTCGCGACATATCCTGCAAAAACCATACAATGCGCCAGCGACGGGCGCTGCGGGTAATTACGCGCCATCCACCAGATAACCCGCCCCATAACGGCGACGCCCGCCAGCATCACCCCGTAAAACAGAATTGCCATCGCAAATCCGGTCAACAGAGATAGCTTCAGAATATTGCCATCGCCAAAATTCCAGCCGATTTGCGTGGTGCCGATAAATGCGCAAACCACCGGGATTGCCGCCATCAGCAGTACATGGTGGGTATAGTGATGCGAAACGCTTTCGTTTTCGCTGTTGATCACGTGCATTTCACGATCGGGATGGGAAAACAGCCCCCAGACATGGTTCATACCGCCCCCTTGTTGTCAGCTCCGGACCTCAACACTTCAAGTATAATTCAGCTTTTGATTATTTTATGTACACAGAAAAAATACCGAAGCGCCGGGTAAAAAGTTTGTTCAGGCGTAGGCATGATAAGCGAAGCGCCATCAGGCATTGGAGAGCTGAGCGACCTTAAGCGCTACTACGCGGCTTTTCCGGCATCAAATAATCATAGGGTGTATGCTATTAGCAGTGGAGGTCATACAATCGTATGGATATAAATCATTATGTTGCGCAATACGGCTATGCTGCGTTAATCATCGGCAGTCTGGCGGAAGGCGAAACCATTACCCTGTTAGGCGGCGTTGCGGCGCATCAGGGCGTCCTGAAATTTCCCCTGGTGGTACTCTCGGTCGCGCTGGGCGGGATGATTGGCGATCAGTTGCTTTATTTACTCGGACGTCGTTTTGGCGGCAAAATTTTGCAGCGTTTCTCGCGCCACCAGGCGAAAATTGATTACGCACAGAAGATGATCCAGCGACGTCCTTACCTGTTTGTGGTCGGTACGCGCTTTATGTACGGCTTTCGCGTTATTGGTCCCTTACTGATTGGCGCCAGTCACCTGCCGCCGAAGATCTTTTTACCGCTAAATATTCTTGGCGCGTTTGTCTGGGCATCGTTATTTACTACTCTGGGCTACATCGGTGGTGAAGTGATAGCGCCGTGGCTGCACAGCCTTGACCAGCATATCAAGCATGGCATCTGGCTGGTGCTGGTTATCGGGATTGTCGCGGGCGTCCGCTGGTGGATGAAACGGCGAAGCACGCGTAAAGCGCAATGAAGATGGCCCGACAGCGGAACACCGTCGGGCCGATTAATCAGGACGCGTGATAACCGCCGCCCAGCGCACTGGTCAACTGAATTGAGGCATCCAGCCATTGGCCTTGCAAAAGCAGACCGTTGCACTGCTCACGTAATGCCGGGATCTTTGCCTCGCTGACCCTGGAGCCCGCAATAATACCCGCATTAAAGCGTGCCTGAGCCAGCCCCACTACGCGCTGAGCGTCATGTTCAATCTGCTGCTGATGCTGATTTTTCTGCGCTAATGTTTCTACCTGCGATGCGGCACGTGCCACGTCATTCACCGCATCCACCACCGCTTTGTTGTAATTCGCCACCGTCAGATTGCTTTGCGCTTTCGTAATATCGAGATTCGCGTTCAGCCTGCCTCTGTCAAAGATAGGCAGTGTCAGCCCGGCGGTTACGCCCATTTGCTGCGCGGAATGGCGGAACAGGTCACTCAGATGTAACGCATCCTGTTGTAAAAATGCCATCAGATTCACATCGGGATAAAACGCCGCTTTCGCCGCATCAATGCTGCTCAGCGATGATTCAATGTACCAGTGCGCCGCCTGTAAATCCGGGCGACGGGCCAGTAGCGAGTAACCCAATTGTGACGGGAGCTGGCTTTCGACCGCGGGCAGTGGGGTCGAATGGAGCTTCAGGGCAGTGGACTGGGCATTGGTCAGCGCGCTCAGCCGTGCTTCAATCACCTTCATTTTACCGCTGACATCATTCAACTGCTGCTCTGTTTTGCTGGAATCAATATCAGTTTCAACGCCTTCCACTGAAGAAGTTAGACCGTTTTGATACAGCTGACGATCGACGGTTATCACATTTTGCTGCTCGTTTTCGATTTGCGTCAGTACAGTTTTCAGCGCCGCCTGCGTCTGCCATTCCCAGTAAAGGCGGGAGACACCGCTCGCCAGCAACTGCCGGGTTTGCTCGCGCTCAGCCTCACGTGCCTTAACGGCCCCAATGCGCGCCGTCACTTCAGCCCGATTTTTACCCCACAGATCCAGATTCCAGCCAGCAGTTAAACCAAAGGTTCCGTTGGTGTACCACGGTCCTGTTGTTCCGGCGGCCGGATCGGTAATGGCAAACGGTCCCATCAGCCCCTCAGCTGACATTCTCTGACGCTCAACGTCTGCGGAGAAGTCGATCTCCGGGCCATCCTGTGCTTCCACAGCCTTAGCTTGCGCCTCCGCCAGTTGAATGCGCTGTTCCGCTACCTGCATATCAGGAGAATTTCGCAACGTGCTGTCAATCAACGCATTAAGTTGTGGGTCGTGATATGCCCTCCACCACTGGCTGTCCGGCCAGCCATTTTTTAACGCGGCAGGCAATGTGGTATCGACATTCGCAGCAGGGGTCTGCTGTGACAGAGACTGGCGGTCATCATGCATAGGCGCACAGTCTGTCATCAGAACAAAAAGCGGCAACAATGCCGTGGTGATAAACACAGAATTACGATTCATGGAGATATACAGGTAAGAAAAGATGTGCAGAGATTACGACTTGTCGCTTTTGCTTTTTTAGTTACGCGTGGCAATACATCTTTGGCAATAAAAATATAAAATCAGAAAAATATACACCTCGCGAATAATATAGGTTAAATAGTTTTAATAATTAATGGATGGAGATTTTATGTCACAGAATATCTATGACGATCCTGAGTTCTTTGCCGGATATGCCACGCTGGATCGTTCAGTAAAGGGGCTCGACGGCGCGCCAGAATGGCCGACAATACAAGCGATGCTCCCCTCTCTTCAAGGCAAAAACATTCTTGATTTGGGCTGTGGATATGGCTGGTTTTGCCGCTACGCACGCGATAATCAGGCTGCCAGTGTAGTGGGACTGGATATTTCACAAAAAATGTTAACTCAGGCGCACAGTATGACGCAGGGTAATGGCATCGTTTATCAGCGTGAAGATCTCGAAACGCTTACCTTGCCCCCAAATTCCTTTGATCTGGTTTATAGCTCGCTTGCCCTGCACTATTTGCACGATATAGAACGATTATTCGTAACCATTTACCAGTCATTAACACCGGGAGGCATGTTGGTTTTCTCTGCTGAGCATCCAATTTATACCGCACCGCTTAACCAGGGCTGGATCAAAGATAAAACCGGGCAACTCTCCTGGCCGATTAATCATTATCAGCAGGAAGGTGAGCGCATCAGTAACTGGTTTGCTGAGGGCGTCAAAAAACAGCATCGTAAGCTGGCGACCTGGATTAATGCGCTGATTGGGGCCGGATTCGACATCGTTTGTGTCGATGAGTGGGGACCTTCCGCGCAACAGATTGCTGAAAACCCAGCGTTAGATGAAGAAAAAGAGCGGCCGATGGTGTTTCTGCTCAGCGCACGTAAACCAGCATAACAGCGCCTCCAGGCAGAATGATTAATACTTTCCTATACTCAATCTGAACTTACCAAAAAAAGGAAAGTTAATGAAAATTCTGCTGTGGGTTATTCTGATTATTTTTCTGATTGGACTGTTGGTGGTAACAGGCGTGTTTAAGATGATTTTTTGATATTGCTGCCTATCAGCCAGTCCGGATAAGGCATTAGCATTTAATCCGGTCTGGCGCATCAGCTGTGTTCAAAGGGTAATAGCCTGAATCGCACGCGCGATATCCGGCGAATTGTTTAACGCACGAATTTCCTGAAACAGCGCGGTTGCCTCTGAATATTCTTTTCGCAGATACCCTAACCACTGCTTAATCCGCGCTACATGATACAGCCCGGTGTCCCCCTGCTTTTCAAGACGGGTATATTTTTGCAACAGCGTCACGACATCAGGCCACGGCATACGCGGCTCGTTGTATTTCACCACGCGGCTCAGGTTTGGAATATTTAATGCGCCACGTCCGATCATCACCGCATCGCATCCGCTGATGGCCATACAATCCTGGGCGCTCTGCCAGTCCCAGATTTCGCCATTCGCGATAACCGGAATAGTCAGTCGCTGGCGGATCTCGCCAATCGCCTGCCAGTTAATATGTTCTGCCTTATAGCCCTGTTCCTTGGTTCGACCATGCACCGCCAGTTCGCTGGCGCCAGCCTGCTGCACGGCATCGGCAATTTCAAACTGCCGATCGCTGTTATCCCAGCCCAGACGCACTTTCACCGTCACCGGGAGATGAGCCGGGACCGCCTCGCGCATAGCTTTTGCGCCCCGGTAGATAAGCTCAGGATCTTTCAGTAACGTTGCGCCACCGCCGCTGCCATTCACCAGCTTCGACGGACAACCACAGTTCAGATCGACACCGTACGATCCCAGTTCTACCGCACGCGCGGCATTCTCCGCCAGCCATTGCGGGTACTGCCCCAACAGCTGAATGCGAACCAACGTGCCGGATGGCGTCCGGCTGTTGTTATGCAGTTCCGGGCAGAGTCGATGAAATACTTTTGCCGGCAGGAGCTGATCCACCACGCGCACAAACTCGGTGATGCACAGATCGTAATCATTCACTTCAGTCAGCAGCTCGCGCACCAGTGAGTCGAGCACGCCTTCCATCGGCGCCAGTAAAACACGCATATCGTCACCCGTAAAAAAAGAGGCGCTATGGTAGCGCCTCCGTTCGGGAGATTAAAGAGGCTCAGCGTGGTAGCAGGCAGTTATCTTCTTTCCAGCCGTATAACCATTCCATACCGCGATAAAATTCCGCCTGCGATTTGTCTTTCCACAACAGATTACGCACCTGACGCTCGACGCCTGCGGCATGGTAGACGCGTCCCATTTCGCGCGTTGACCAGACGATGCGTGCGGTACGCGGAATACGCACCGACTCATACAGCGCAAAGGCATCAGCCGCATCGCCGTCACACTGCTGTAACGCTTTACCTAGCGTGACAGCATCTTCCAGCGCCATACAGGCTCCTTGCGCCATATATTGCGCCACCGGGTGCGCGGCATCTCCCACCAGCGTGATGCGGTCGGTTCCCCATTTCTCTACCGGCTCACGATCGGCGGTTGACCAGCGCCGCCATGACGTCGGTTTATCCAGCATCTGACGGGGGCGTGGATGAATACCCGCAAAATAGGAGAGCACTTCCTCTTTGCTACCATCCTTCACCCCCCACTCCTCCTGCTGACGACTGTGGAAGGTCACCACCAGGTTGTACTGTTTGCCGCCGCGCAGTGGATAGTGTACCAGATGACAATGCGGTCCGGCCCACAATACCGGCGCGTTAATGCGCAAATCTTCCGGCATATCATCGCAATCAATCACGGCGCGATAGACCACGTGCCCGGTAACCCGTGGAGCATCGCCAATCAGAGACTGACGAACAACCGATTTTACACCGTCACAGCCCACCAGAATATCCGCCGTCCAGTTGTTGCCGTGCTCGTCAAATACCGTCACGTCATTCTCTGTCTGGCGAATATCAACCACGTTAGTTGACGTGCGATACTCAACGTTAGGATGCACCAGCGCCGCTTCCCAAACGCTGGCGTGAATATCAACTCGATGGATAACCGCATAAGGACCGCCAAAGTGATCGCGGAACGCCTGCCCGGTTTCAATCCGTACTACCTCTTTCGCATTTACCGCATCCATCATCGTGATGTGGTCGGTAAAAACGGCGCGTTGACGGGCAACTTCCCCCACACCAAGGCTGTCCAGAGCAGAGAATGCATTCGGCCCGAGCTGAATACCTGCGCCAATTTCACCAATCTCGTGCGCTTTCTCCAGCAACATCACTTTAATGCCCTGACGGGCCAGCGATAGCGCGGTCGCCGCGCCGCCAATCCCGCCACCCACGATAATTGCGCGTGTCACTTTAGCCATTGTCGTTCTCCTTATCAGGCTGGAATTTTGTCTTGTTGATTCTCGGGCGCGGCGGCGATAAACGCCGGAAGTTGAGTACAGGCATCATATACCGCCTGACAGCGCGGATATCCGCTCAGATCGCAACCCATCCGCAACGCGTTTGCCCACTGCGGGATCAGACAACAATCCGCCAGCGTCGGTGCGTCCCCCACGCAAAACGTCCCCGAGTGACTCTGGCGCAGCATTTGTTCCACCGCGCTTAACCCTTGCTGGATCCAGTGCGCATACCAGCGTTTTTTATCTTCTTCACTGACCTTTAACTCTTCGCTCAGGTAGCGCAGCACCCGCATGTTATTCACGGGGTGGATATCACAGGCGATGGCATAAACAATTTCCAGCACCTTACTGCGCGTCGGGAAGTCAGCAGGCAGCAGCGGCGACTGCGGAAAGTGGCCATCCAGCCAGTCGGTTATCGCCAGAGACTGTCCGAGCGATTCGCCATCATCGGTGACCAGCGTTGGCACCAGCCCCAACGGGTTCATCCGCCGGTATGCCAGTTCGTTCTGCTGACCAATGCGAATATTGACGCCCACCGTCTGGTAATCGAGCCCCTTCAGCGCCAGCGCAATGCGTACACGATATGACGCGGAGCTATTAAAGAAACTGTACAGCTTCATTATCCACCTCAGACAATCTTCACGGCGATGGGGGTTAAACCGTCTACGTTTCCGGTGATCACATCCCCTTTCACTACCGCCCCTACGCCTTCGGGTGTACCGGTGTAGATCAGATCGCCTGGCTGCAGTTCGAAAAAGCCTGACAGATAGCTGATGGTTTCATTCACAGACCAGATGAGGTGGCGAATATCGCTACGCTGGTGATCGTCGCCGTTGACCTGCAACCAGATTGGCGCATGGTTAACATCCACACTTTCGCTGGCTTTATGCAACGGCGCGATGGGCGCGGAGAGATCAAACGCTTTGCCGATTTCCCATGGACGCCCCATCTGACGCATCTCCATCTGCCGGTCACGGCGGGTCATATCCAGACCGGTGGCATAGCCCCAGATATATTCGTGCGCTTTTTCCAGCGGAATATCGCTGCCCTTTTTACCAATCGCCACCACCAGCTCTATCTCATAGTGATAGTTATCGGTCTGCGATGGGTACGGCAGTTCAAGGATCTGACCAGCTGCCACCGGGACTATCGCATCAGCAGGTTTACAGAAGAAGAACGGGGGTTCGCGATCCGGATCAAAGCCCATTTCACGCGCATGAGCGGCATAGTTACGGCCCACACAATAAACGCGGCGTACGGGAAATTGTTCATCACTACCAACCACCGGAACGGTAACAGGCGCTTGTGGTTCGAATACATATTGCGTCATTTTCTCTCTCCCAAATTAATAGCGTGCTTCACGGAACAGCCCCAGCGCTTCCTGAACCGGTCTGTCCGAAAAACTGAATAAGACGGTATCTTCGTGGGTCTGGAACGACACGCCGTGCCAGGTCGGCACCACAAAAATATCTTTTGGCGAAAAGTTGAAGGTCTCGTTACCGATGGTGACCTGCCCACTTCCTTCCACCACGTGATAGATAGTGCTGTCAGTGGTACGCGCCATTCGTGAGGAAAAGCCCTGCGGCAACAGTTGCAGGAAGGTTCCCATCGAAGGCATGGGATAACCGCCGGTTACCGGGTTGACGTAACGCATCTTGTAACCGTCCCACTCATCGGCGTCGCCCATACGGGTCAGGTCATGTAGCGCTTCACGGCTGCGATCGTAGCGATAGTTAAAAATCGGCGATGAGTTACCCTTCTGATGGCGCAGCGGCAGCATATTGGCCGCGTAGCGCGGTAAGTAATCCCCTTCCTGGCGCGTGACCGGCTGCTGATCTTCCGGGTAGTCTTCCGCAAAGCCGCAGCCCAGCAGGTTCACCAACGGCAGATCCAGACCGTCCAGCCACACCACCGGTTCACTGCCCGGGTTGCCGTGATCGTGCCAGCGCCACTGCGGCGTCAGAATAAAATCG
Source organism: Citrobacter sp. KTE30 (assembly GCF_000398825.1). Classification (NCBI taxonomy): domain Bacteria; kingdom Pseudomonadati; phylum Pseudomonadota; class Gammaproteobacteria; order Enterobacterales; family Enterobacteriaceae; genus Citrobacter; species Citrobacter sp. KTE30. The sequence continues at coordinate 2,920,786 of NZ_KB976055.1, forward strand.
CCTTCATGCATCTGGGTGCGCTCGCCATCCACAGCGGTAAATGCCCCTTTCCCTTCGACAATAAAGCGCAGCGCAGACTGGTTGTGGCGGTGACTCGGCGCAACCTCGCCCGGCATAATTAACTGCAATCCTGCGTACAGCGTTGGGGTGATTGAAGACTGTCCGCGCAACATTGGGTTTTCCAGCACCAGCACGCGGCGAATCGCCTCTTTCGCGCCAATCAGATCGCCACTTTCTAACAGCAGAGGGCGGATCTCCTGATAGTTCCAGTACGCAGGCGCGCAATGTGCGTTCGGTGTTGGCGGCACCAGGCGGTGCAGCGACTCCCACAGCGGGGTCAGATTCTGCCCGGAAATATGCTGGTAAAACTGCTGACGGCTGTTCTTAACATCCTGATTCAGTTCAGACATAGGGATTCTCCTTATTCATTCACAACACCTGCGCGAGGCAGAGTATTTGAGGCAGAGGCCGACTGGCGGATAACAACCGTCAGCAGCGTAAGCATCACCGCGCTGATGGCCGCCGGGACGGCAATAATGAAAAACAGGTTATCGAATGAGAAATTCATCGCCATCATCACGCCGCCAGAAAGCGAGCCGACAATCGCGCCGCAGCGCCCCACCGCATTAGACCAGCTGACGCCCGTCGCCCGGCTTTGTGTCGGATATAGCGTGGCGGTTAACGCATTTAGACCAACCTGAGAACCGCTGATACCAATGCCGGTGCCAAAAATAGCCAGAGCCATCAACCACAGACCGTTCTCGCTCAGGCCAATCATGACGATGCACACTGCGCCCAGTGCATAACTCACGGCCAGCACGCGGAAAGGATTGTATTTATCCATCAGCACGCCCAGCGCCAGCGCCCCCAGCGTTCCTCCAATCTGGAAGGCGGCAGTTACCCATGAGGCATGCTGCAGATCAATTCCACGATGGTTTAACAGCGTTGGCATCCAACTGGAGAGCAGATAAATAATCAGCAAGCTCATAAAGAACACTACCCATAGCATCAGGGTAATAGGCAGCTGTCGCCCGACGAACAGCTGGCGAATGCTTCCTTTAGCAATCGCGGTGCCCTCGTTGAGATAAAAATGGGTAGTGTCATAACGTTCCCGGGTGATGGCGCTAACGGTTCTGGCAATCACGTTTTGCGGCAGTTGGCGACGAACCTGCCAGCGCGGGGATTCTGGAAGCGCAAACAGCAGAGCCACAAACAGCATGAGTGGTAGAACGCCTCCCAGCACCAGAATGCCGTGCCAGCCAATGACCGGCACCAGTTGCGCGCTCACAATTCCACCCATCGCCGACCCCAGGGTAAATCCACAAAACATCATGGTCACCAGCGCGCCACGCCGCCGCGCTGGCAGGTACTCTGACGTCATGGTGATGGTATTTGGCATCGCGCCGCCCAGACCTAACCCGGTAAGAAAGCGCAAAATAACCAACGTTTGTAGATCGGGAGAAAAAGCCGAAATCAGGCTCAGGGCGCCGAACAGCGCCACGCAGAGTTCAATCACCCGTTTGCGGCCAAAACGGTCAGACAATGGGCCGCAGAGCAATGCGCCAGCGGTTAGCCCCAACAGGCCTGCGCCAAACAACGGCGCCAGATCGCCGGCAGTCAGCTGCCAGTGAGTACGAATGTCGGGAGCGATAAAGCCAATAGCTGCGGTATCAAATCCGTCGAGCATGACGACCAGAAAACAGCAAATGATAACGCGCCACTGGGTCTTACCGACGGGAGCGGAATCGATCAGTGCTTGTAGATCACGTTGATGAGTCATAGTGAATGCCTCAGTGCAGGTAGAGTAGATGTCTGTTTTGTTTTAGGTATGTTGCGACTTTGTATGTTTGGAGATGAAATGTACAATGGCTTTTCATGCAGAGGCATAACCTGGAGGTTATAGCAAATGGCAAACTGGGCGCAGAAACTTAAGTTGCAACACCTGCAAACGCTTATCGCGCTGGGCGAACAGGGAAATCTGACTCACGTCGCACGGATGATGAATATCACCCAGCCAGCGTTGTCAAAATGGTTATCACAGCTCGAAGATGAGATTGGCATCACCCTCTTTGAACGTCATAGCAAAGGCTTGCGTCCTTCCGAAGGCGGCAAACTGCTACTGCAGCATGCCCAACGCCTGCTCAATGATATGGAACGTTCGCAATATGAAATCGCCCGTTTTAAGCAAGGCGGCCTGGTGGGAAGTCTGAAGATTGGCTGCTCACCCGTGGCGACCGACTGCGTTTCACTGGCAATACTGGGTTTGCTCAAAGAGTTGCCAACCCTGAACCTTAATATCGAAGAGAAAGTGATGACCCCGCTGCTGCACGATCTGCTCGCGGGTTCGGTGGATGTCGTCGTCGGTCGCGTCGGTGGCCGGGCGCTTCAGTTGCCGCTCAATTACCAGGTGCTGTATACCGAGCCGGTCTGTTTCGTCGCCCGTCCCGATCATCCCTTGGCAAAATATCCCTTGCTCACCTGGCACGATCTGGCGAACTGGCGCTGGATTGTCTGGCCAACAGGAACCCCTATCCGGATAAGCATTGATAACGCGCTGGTTGATAACGGCGTCATGTTGCCGGAAAACATCATTGAATCGGCGTCGATCAACGTCAGTACCAACCTGCTGCAAAGTAGCGATATGATCTCTATTCTTTCTTTGCGTCTGGCACAACGGTATGCCGCCCAGGGACAGCTGGCTATTCTGAATCTGCCGAAGATTGAACAAAAAGGCAGCGTCGGCGTCTTCTGGCGCAACAACGAAACACCTACTACCGCCCTGAATCGTTTTTTGTATTATCTGGCACAGGCTTAGCGCGGAGAGTTAGGGCCATCGCCCGATGTTCCAGATATCTATTTCCTCTATGCTTAGAATTCATGATGTGATCGGTAGCACGTTTTTAAGTTTAATTGTATGATGAATCAGTCTCGTCAAGGGTTTCAACTATGAGCAAAGCACTGAACGTTATCTGGCAATATTTGCGCGCATTCGTCCTGATTTATGCCTGCCTCTACGCAGGTATTTTTCTTGCGTCGCTACTTCCTATCACCATTCCGGGCAGCATTATCGGCATGCTGATTCTGTTTGTCTTACTGGCTTTGCAGGTGTTACCGGCAAAATGGGTTAACCCTGGCTGCTACGTGCTGATTCGTTATATGGCCCTGCTGTTTGTCCCGATTGGCGTGGGGATCATGCAGTACTTTGACCTGCTCCGCGCACAATTTGGTCCGGTAGTGGTGTCCTGTACCATCAGTACGCTGGTCGTTTTCCTGGTGGTGAGCTGGAGCTCGCACATTGTGCACGGTGAACGCAAAATCGTTGGGCAAAAAGGGTCTAAAGAATGATGTCGTATATCTGGTGGTCGTTACCTCTTACGCTGGCGGTATTTTTTGGCGCACGTAAGCTGGCTGCACGATTTAAAATGCCGCTATTGAACCCGCTGCTGGTTGCCATGGTGGTGATTATTCCCATTCTGCTGCTGACCGGCATTCCCTACGATCACTATTTCAAAGGCAGCGAAGTACTGAACGATTTACTGCAACCTGCCGTGGTCGCGCTGGCCTATCCGTTATACGAACAGCTGCACCAAATTCGCGCCCGCTGGAAATCAATCATTGCTATCTGTTTTGCCGGGAGCGTTGTGGCAATGGTAACAGGTACAACAATCGCTTTGTTGATGGGCGCATCACCGCAAATTGCCGCGTCTATCATGCCAAAATCGGTCACCACGCCTATCGCTATGGCCGTGGGAGGCAGTATTGGCGGCATTCCGGCTATCAGCGCCGTATGCGTTATTTTTGTCGGTATCCTCGGGGCAGTATTTGGTCATACGTTGCTTAATGCGATGCGCATTCGCACCAAGGCCGCTCGGGGGCTGGCAATGGGCACCGCGTCGCACGCCCTGGGTACCGCACGCTGTGCAGAACTGGACTACCAGGAAGGCGCGTTTAGTTCTCTGGCGCTGGTTATTTGCGGCATTATCACCTCGTTGGTTGCCCCATTCCTGTTCCCGATTATTCTGGCGGTGGTGGGTTAACCTTCATTTTTTAGCTATTTATTTGCGATGCGTTGCACATTTTTCATTTAAGTTTCATAAGTTGCATATGTAATGGGATTTAGATCACATATAAAGCCATAACAGGTCCGTAAACTACGATTCCATTACATTGTTATGAGGCATCGCCATGCATCCACGTTTTCAAACTGCTTTTGCCCAACTCGCGGATAACTTGCAATCAGCCCTGGCCCCTGTTCTGGCGGATGCGCATTTCCCCGCCATGCTGACTGCTGAGCAGGTCTCTTTGCTGAAACGCGAATCGGGACTGGACGAAGACGCGCTGGCATTCGCTCTGCTGCCGCTGGCTGCGGCCTGCGCGCGTACTCCACTGTCCAATTTCAACGTTGGGGCTATTTCTCGCGGCATCAGCGGCAACTGGTACTTCGGTGGGAACATGGAGTTCCTGGGCGCGACCATGCAGCAAACTGTTCATGCCGAGCAAAGCGCTATCAGCCACGCCTGGCTGCGCGGTGAAAAAGGGCTCGCCGCCATCACCGTCAACTACACGCCGTGCGGCCACTGTCGCCAGTTTATGAATGAACTAAACAGCGGACTGGATTTACGTATTCATCTGCCGGGACGTGCGCCACACGTACTACGCGATTACCTGCCAGATGCCTTCGGCCCGAAGGATCTGGAGATTAAAACGCTGCTGATGGACGATCAGGATCACGGCTTCGCACTGCAGGGCGATGCGTTAACCCAGGCAGCAATCACCGCTGCCAACAGATGTCATATGCCGTACAGCAAATCCCCAAGCGGCGTGGCGCTGGAGTGTAAAGATGGTCGTATTTTTAGCGGCAGCTATGCTGAAAATGCTGCTTTTAACCCAACCCTGCCACCACTGCAAGGCGCGTTGAACCTGTTGAATCTGAACGGTTATGATTATCCAGATATCCAACGCGCCGTGCTGGCTGAAAAAGCCGATGCGCCGTTAATTCAGTGGGATGCGACATCTGCCACGCTGAAAGCACTGGGCTGCGACAATATAGAGCGCGTGCTACTCGACTAAGTCACTGTTGCCCGATGGCGTAACGCCATCGGGCAACAGTGACTAAAATCCCCTCAATCAGATTGCTGTTTCTTGCGCTACGTCTTCGGGTAAAGTAGCCTGATTGAAATTCCATCCAAATAACGAGTTTTCTGCATGTTAAAGCGCGTGTTTTACAGCCTGTTAGTCCTGCTAGGCTTGCTGCTTTTGACTGTGCTTGGACTCGATCGGTGGATGAGCTGGAAGACTGCTCCCTACATTTACGACGAACTGCAGGATTTACCCTACCGCCAGGTAGGTGTGGTTCTGGGCACGGCGAAGTATTACCGCACCGGCGTCATCAATCAGTATTACCGCTACCGTATTCAGGGCGCATTGAACGCCTATAACAGCGGGAAGGTAAACTATCTGCTGTTAAGCGGCGACAACGCGCAGCAAAGCTACAACGAACCCATGACGATGCGTAAAGATCTGATTGCCGCAGGCGTCGATCCCGCTGACATCGTGCTTGATTACGCCGGGTTCCGAACGCTCGACTCCATCGTGCGTACCCGTAAGGTGTTCGATACCAACGATTTCATCATTATTACCCAGCGATTCCACTGTGAACGTGCCTTGTTTATTGCGCTCCATATGGGTATCCAGGCCCAGTGCTACGCCGTACCTTCGCCAAAAGATATGCTCACCGTGCGGGTACGTGAATTTGGCGCCCGTTTTGGCGCACTTGCCGATCTCTACATTTTTAAACGTGAACCCCGCTTTTTAGGCCCACTGGTCCCTATCCCTACCATGCATCAGGTACCGGACGATGCACAGGGATATCCGGCAGTCACGCCTGAACAACTGCTCGAATTACAAAAGAAACAAGGAAAATAAGCATGGATGTACAAACCCTTTTCGTCGTGTTGGCCTTTCTGCTCATTCCCGTGTTTTGTTTTCGTGAAGCCTGGAAAGGCTGGCGCTCGGGAGCCGTAGATAAAATTAAAAAGAATGCGCGCGAACCGGTTTTCGCTTATCGCAATCAAGAGCCGCTGCAATTTTGGTCTTACGTACTGGTTTATGCTGGATGCGGGTGCTTATCCTTCGGTATGGTTATTTACTTAGTTTTTTATCGATAACGCATTTGCCTTTATATTAGCGTTTGAGAATAGCTAATATTTTGATAATAGTTACCATTTCAAGATAAGGGATTAATGCTGCCCGTCAGCATTTCCCTCAAACTATCTTCTATTTGTGAATCCTTTCACAGAATACTCTTCCTGCAGTGCTTAGCCTTAAGAATAGCCTTTCACTTTTTATATTTTGTTATTAACGGTTTGCCTTAATTTACTCAAGCATTAAGGAAGAAAATATGCCACAACAAAATTATCTGGATGAGCTCACGCCTGCTTTTACCCCATTATTAGCAATAAAAGAGGCTTCCCGCTGTTTATTATGTCACGATGCCCCCTGTAGTCAGGATTGCCCGGCGCAAACCGACCCGGGGAAATTTATTCGCTCCATTTATTTCCGTAATTTTAAAGGCGCAGCCGAAACTATCCGCGAAAATAATGCGCTCGGTGCGGTGTGCGCTCGAGTTTGCCCAACCGAAAAATTATGCCAGCGCGGGTGTACGCGTTCAGGAATTGATAAACCTATCGATATTGCGCGTCTGCAGCGCTTTATTACCGATTTTGAACAGCAGACCGCGATGAAAATCTATCAACCGGCAACAAAAACGCTGGGCAAGGTCGCCATTATCGGTGCAGGTCCGGCAGGATTACAGGCCAGCGTAACGCTGAGCAATCTTGGTTATGACGTAACCATCTTCGAAAAACAGGCTCAGCCAGGCGGCTGGTTGCGCTATGGCATCCCAGAGTTTCGTTTGCCACATTCGGTTTTGGATCATGAAATTGCCCGTATCGTTGAAATGGGCGTGACCATCAAGTGCAATTGTGAAGTCGGCAATGCCCTTTCCGTTGAGCAACTCAAAGCAGAATATCGCGCCGTACTGGTTACCCCAGGTATGTCTTACGGCTCAACATTGCCTCTTTTTGAGAAAGCGAATCACGTTGAAATTGCCGTCGATTTTCTGCAACGCGCCCGACAAGCCAGCGGCGATATTACCGTCGCCAAAAGTGTATTGATCATCGGCGGTGGCGATGTGGCGATGGATGTCGCCAGTACGTTGAAACTGCTGGGCTGCCCGTCAGTCACCTGTGTCGCGCGTGAAGAACTGGCTGATTTTCCGGCCAGCGATAAAGAATTCAGCAGCACCCAGGCATTAGGCGTGTCGATTATTGACGGTTTCACGCCCGTGGCGGTAAGCGGAAATCAAGTTACCTTTAAGCACGTACGCCTGCCAGGCGAACTCATGCTAGAAGCCGAGCACATTATTCTTGCCGTCGGTCAACACGCTCAGCTTGATAATTTCGCCACGTTAAAGCCACAGCGCAATCTAATCAATACGCAAAACTACCAAACCGCCGATCCGGTTCTGTTTGCTGCAGGCGATATTGTTGAAGGCGATAAAACGGTCGTTTACGCCGTGAAAACCGGAAAAGAAGCCGCTCAGGCCATTCATCACTATTTAGAGGGAGCTTGCTCATGTTAACGAAAGATCTTTCTATTACCTTTTGCGGCGTCAAATTTCCCAACCCGTTCTGCCTCTCTTCCTCTCCGGTGGGCAACTGCTATGAAATGTGCGCCAAAGCCTATGATAGCGGTTGGGGCGGCATTGTTTTTAAAACGATCGGGTTCTTTATTGCGAATGAAGTCTCCCCGCGCTTTGACCATCTCAGCAAAGAAGATACGGGCTTTATTGGCTTCAAAAACATGGAGCAAATTGCCGAGCATCCGCTGGAGGAGAATCTGGCTGCTATTCGGCGACTGAAACAAGACTACCCGGATAAGGTCCTGATTGCGTCGATCATGGGGGAAAATGAGCAGCAATGGCAGGAACTGGCCCGCCTGGTTGAAGAAGCGGGTGCAGATATGATCGAGTGTAACTTCTCCTGCCCGCAAATGACCTCGCATGCTATGGGCAGCGATGTAGGACAAAGCCCTGAGCTGGTTGAAAAATACTGTAGGGCGGTTAAACGCGGTTCGTCCCTGCCAATGCTGGCTAAAATGACACCAAATATTGGTGATATGTGTGAGGTGGCGCTGGCGGCAAAACGCGGAGGAGCCGACGGTATCGCGACCATCAATACGGTTAAATCCATCACTAATATCGACCTGAACAGGAAAATCGGGATGCCGGTCGTCAACGGTAAATCCAGTATTTCCGGCTACTCCGGCAAGGCCGTTAAACCTATCGCCCTGCGATTTATCCAACAACTACGCATGCACCCTGAACTGCGGGATTTTCCGATTAGCGGCATTGGAGGAATTGAGACCTGGGAAGATGCCGCCGAGTTTTTACTGTTAGGCGCGGCCACGCTGCAGGTGACCACCGGGATCATGCAGTATGGATATCGGATTGTGGAAGACATGATCAGCGGGCTGTCACATTACCTCGCCGATCAAGGGTTTGACTCACTGGAGGAGATGGTGGGTCTGGCCAATGCCAATATCATCCCCGCCGAGGAGCTTGACCGTAGCTACATTGTCTATCCGAACATCCATCTTGATAAATGCGTCGGCTGTGGTCGTTGCTACATCTCCTGCTATGACGGCGGGCATCAGGCGATGGAATGGAATGAGGAAACCCGTACACCGCACTGCAATACAGAAAAATGTGTGGGATGTTTATTGTGCGGTCACGTTTGCCCGGTAGCCTGTATTGATCTGGGCGAGGTGAAATTTAAACCCGGAGAGAAAGAACATGCGTTAACGTTGTAACGCGGATAAAAAAGCCCGGTGCAGGTTGCGCTGCTCCGGGCTTTTTACATTGTACGATTACTTCTTACGCGCGTACTTCAGTGAGTCCAGCGCGACCGCGAAGATGATAATGCCGCCCTTGATAATATACTGCCAGTAAGGGTTTACGCCGATGTAGGTCAGACCGTAGTTGATGACGGTGAAGATAATCACACCGGTCACCACGCCAAACACGGTACCTACCCCGCCGCTGAACGACACGCCACCAACCACGCACGCCGCAATCGCATCCAGCTCATACATAAAGCCGAGGTTGTTGGTCGCCGAGCCGATACGCCCGGCTTCCAACAAACCACCGAAGGCATAGAACACGCCAGACAACGCATAGATAATCAACAGGTTCAGCGCAACGTTTACCCCAGACACTTTCGCAGCTTCCGGGTTTCCGCCGATGGCGAAAATGTTTTTACCGAAGCGGGTCTTGTTCCACAGCACCCACACAAAGGCCACGGCAATCAGCGCGTAGAAGGTGATGTAGGAGAGTCGGAAACTGCCCAGTGCAATAAAGCCCTGTGCAAAGGTTGAAAATCCGCTGTCAAAGCCAGAGATTGGCGATGCGCCGACGAAGTCGTAGTACAGGGAGTTGATCCCGTAAACGATAATCATCGTACCCAGGGTGGTAATAAACGGCGTCACGTTCAGGTAAGCAATGATAATACCGTTCACCAGACCGATAATGGCACCAATCACGCAGACAATCAGCACCACTACAATGATCGGCATCGTCGCCATTTCCGGGAACACCTTGTTGGCATTCTCCATCGACTGCAACAAAGTCGCTGCCACCACTGCCGCCAGGCCAACCTGACGCCCCGCCGACAGGTCGGTCCCTTGGGTAACAATCAGTCCAGCCACACCCAATGCGATAATAATACGCACCGAGGATTGCGTGAGAATATTACTCAGGTTCAGTAAGCTTAAGAAAGTGGGATCCTGGAAAATAATAATCGCCAGCAAAACCAAAAGAACAACGTAAATTCCGCCTTCTTTCAGGTAAGTAAGAAAACTTTTCTTATTTAACGCACTCATGAGGAGCCCCTAATCTTAAAGGTGCAAAGACGCAAGACGGAGGATTTCGTTTTGCGTTGTTGTTTTAGTGTCAACAATTCCGGCAACGAGACCATTGCTCATCACCAGAATACGATCGGTAATACCCAGCAGCTCCGGCATTTCAGAGGAAATAATAATAATCCCCTTATCCTTTTTCGCGAGTTCGGCAATTAACTGGTAAATTTCAAATTTCGCGCCAACATCGATTCCACGCGTCGGTTCATCCAGCATCAGAATTTCTGGCTGCGTTAATAACCAACGACCAATAACCACCTTTTGCTGATTACCGCCAGAAAGTGAACCAATTTGCGTACGATGGCCCGGTGTTTTCACCCTCATGGAGTCAATTACCCACTGGGTGTCACTCTTCATGCGGGAATTATCCAACAGCCCGACTTTGTTTTTGTAATTTTGGATATTAGAAATTAACGAGTTAAAACCAATGTCCAGATACGCATAAATACCGGTTGAGCGGCGCTCTTCCGTGACCAGCGCAAAACCATGGTTGATGGCTTCATTTGCACTGTGGTTATTAATCTTTTTGCCATGTAGCGTAATCGTACCCGATGATTTCTCACGAATACCAAAAAGCGTTTCAACAATATCCGTGCGTTTTGCGCCGACCAGACCGGCAATCCCGAGAATTTCCCCTTTGTGTAAATCAAACGAGATATCACGAATCGACGGCTGACGCAGCGAGGTCAGGTTACGCACTTGCAGAATGACTTCACCAGGTTTGTTTTCTTTATCCGGAAAACGTTGGTTCAGTGAACGCCCAACCATCATGGCGATGATCTTATCCATATCCAGCCCTTCCAGCGGCTGGGTCGCAATCCACTGGCCGTCGCGTAGTACGGTAATTTCATCACACAGCTGGAAGATTTCTTCCATTTTGTGAGAAATATAAACAATACCGCATCCACGCTCTTTCAGCTTACGGATGATAGTGAACAGATGATTAACTTCTTTCTCGGTTAACGATGACGTTGGTTCATCCATGATGACGATTTTGGCGTCATAGGAGAACGCCTTCGCAATTTCAATCATCTGCATTTGTGAAACGGATAATGTGCCGACGCGCGCACGCGGATCGATATCAATATCCAGTTCATCAAATATCGCTTTGGTATCGCGGTACATTTTTTCCTGATCGACAAACATGCCTTTGGTGGGATAGCGTCCCAGCCACATGTTGTCCATCACAGAGCGTTGTAATACCAGGTTTAATTCCTGGTGTACCATCGAAATACCATTCTCAAGCGCTTCCTTAGCAGAATGAAAGTCGATTTCTTTACCCTGAAATAAAATACTGCCGGAATCTTTTTGATAGATGCCGAAAAGACATTTCAATAATGTTGATTTCCCCGCGCCATTCTCCCCCATTAAGGCGTGAATAGAATGCGGGCGGACTTTTAAATTGACATTATCAAGCGCCTTAACGCCGGGGAAGGACTTGTTGATGCCGGTCATTTCCAACAAGTATTCGCCTGACGACTGAGTATGTGTGCTGACCATAATTATACCTTGTTGGCCTTGCAGAGTGCGTTATTAAGGGCGCAATGAAATTGCGCCCACAGACGGAGTATTTACTTATTGGTGAACTCGGCCAGATTATCTTTATCGACACCTACGTACGGAACGCGAACAATCTTGTTCTCAATTTTCCAGTTAGTGCCATCTGCCGCACCTTTGCCATCAGCCAGGTTTTTCGCCAGATCAAAGGTGGCTTTCGCCTGGTTATTAGCATCGTTCAGCACGGTACCGGCCATAGCGCCAGATTTCACCAGCGCCAGTGCTTCAGGCAGGGCATCCACGCCAAATACCGGTACGCTGGTTTTATTGTGTGCCTTCAACGCTTCAACTGCGCCCATTGCCATCGCATCGTTGTTGGCGATAACCACTTCAATTTTGTTCGCGTTCGGACCGGACATCCACGCATCCATCTTATCTTTCGCCTGAGCGGTATCCCACATTGCAGTATCTAACTGCAGTTGCTCAGTTTTAATGCCTTTGTCGTTCAGCTCTTTAATCACGTAAGTAGTACGTGCTTCAGCATCCGGGTGTCCCGGTTCGCCTTTCAGCAGAACAAACTGAATTTTGCCGTCTTTGTTCAGGTCCCAGTTCGGGTTAGCTGCCCAGTGTTTGGCAATCAAATCACCCTGAATAATACCGGACTCTTTAGAGTCAGTACCGACGTAATACGCTTTGTCATAGCTGTCCAGCGCCTTGCGAGAAGGTTCTTTGTTGAAGAACACGATCGGTACGTTCTGTCCGCGTGCTTTTTCAATGACCGTGCCTGCAGCTGCCGGGTCAACCAGGTTAATCGCCAGTGCTTTAACGCCTTTTGCCAGCAGCACGTCGATCTGATCGTTTTGTTTGGACTGGTCGTTCTGCGAGTCGTTCATCAGCAGTTGTACATCTGGCGCCGCTTTGGCATCTTTTTCAATAGCCTTACGTACCACTGACATAAAGTTATCGTCATACTTATAGATAGTCACACCAATACGGGTATCAGCAGCGTGCGCAGCCGCGCCGAATAACATGCTTGCCATTACAGCAGACAGGGTCAACACCTTCTTATTCATGGTATCTCCGGTTTTATTATGCAGGGTAGTACTTGAGATAAATGCTCGGCAGGCAGAACGTTACTGAAGTGTTACTGAACGCCGAAGCTCACTTTTAAAAATATTTCTTCCGTGTCTGGCAACGCTCCCAAAACAGGCTTTAATTATCGTTTAAGGCAGCTATACCTCGATGAAAGTGATTATTCACCGCTACATAGTAGTTACAGCGCAACAAACAGTGTCATCATAGCTATCGCATTGTTAATATACTGTGAATTTACTCACATATTGAAAGCGGTTACATCGCGCTGCGTTATAAGTTAGTGATCGGTGCCGCATTCTGCCGCAGCGCCACTGAATGGCGACGTACCAGCGTCGGCATAAAGCAATGCGTCGCCTGCGGATCCAACGTGCCAGCCGCGCCCTGTAGTGCAAGCTCCGTCGCCATTTTTGCCATAGAGGCAATGGGATAGCGCACGGTGGTTAGCTGCGGATCGGTGTAACGCGCGATGGGAATATCATCGAAGCCAATGATTGAAAGGTGTAATGGAATAGCGATACCGTTATCTTTTAGCGCGGTCAGCGCGCCAGCGGCCATATTGTCGTTATAAGCGAAGACTGCCGTCAGTTGTAAATTGCGCCCCAGCAGTTCCACCATCGCAGACTCTCCGCCCTGCATATCGGGCGAACCGGTGCCGACCCAGCTTTCTGCCGCAACAATCCCCTGCTCTTTCAGAGCAGTTAACCACCCTTCTTTGCGCATGGTGTCATCTTCAATGCGATGGCTTGATGCCAGATAACCGATGCGTTGATGACCATTATTCAGCAACATACGGGTCGCCATTTTAGCGCCGCTGATGTTATCCAGGCAGACGCAACGGTGGGCGTAACCCGGTACCAGGCGATTGATAAGCACCATGCCGGGAATTTGATCCATAAACTCGGCCAGTTCCCGATCGCTCAGTGCTTTAGAGTGTACAATCAATGCGTTACAGCGTTGGCGAATCAACACCTCAATGGCATGACGTTCTTTTTCCGCCTCATGGTAGCTGTTGCCAATCAGGACATACTTCTGATGCTGTTGGGCAACCATATCCACGGCTTTTACCAGCGCGCCAAAAAACGCATCTGATACATCCATGACGACAACACCAATCGTGTCGCTTACCTGCGTCGCCAGCGCTTGTGCGTTGGCATTAGGTCGATAGCCAAGCTGAGTGACTGCTTTCATTACCGCTTCACGCGTATCGGGACTCACCAGCGCACTGTTGTTCAGTACGCGGGAAACGGTCGCTACAGAAACGCCAGACTGCCGTGCCACATCACGAATGGTTACCATATTCACTGCCCTGTTTTAGATTGCGGCTGCCCACAGACACCCCAGGCTGGGTATTTTGTCAGCACAATGAAACGGACTGCGTGAGTGATGTCACAGGAATGAAAGCGCTTACATCCATTTTGTTAATGAATGTGATCCAGATCGTTATCTGGATGTTCGCGGTAATGATGTCCCTGCAGCACGCAGGGTTAATTGACGCCACAGCCATTCCACCGGGCCCTGGCGGTAATAACGTAGCCATATCACGGAGAAAAGTAAGTTAATGACCCAGACCGGGATGACGAAATACAGCAGCTCCAGTCGGTCGAATTTCATAAATAAGCCGAATTGATAGAACAGCGTGGTACAGATTAAGGTTTGTAACAGATAGTTGGTTAATGCCATGCGTCCCACACAGGCGACGGCAATGACCCATTTTAAACGGCTAAGCTGCGGCCAGAAACCGTACATCAGCGCGGCGTAACCAATGGTCTGCATCGGCGCTCCCAGCTCTCGCGGGGCTTGTAACAGGAAAGCACACCAGCGGTAGGCCCAGTCCAGATTCCACTGAGCGATGATAGCAGGCAGGTTGATCGCCATCCCAATAATGACCAGCAGCACGCCGGTACGTCGATAGTGTTGCAAACTGTACTGCCCTTTTAGCCAACCGCTGCGCATTAATGCCGCGCCGAGCAGCATCATCCCCGCCAGTTGCCAGCCGTACTGAGCACCCAACGCCAGCAAGCTATTGGACATCATATCCACGCGATTGCTGATTGCTTCCATTCCGCCGTTCACTTTCCAGTATTTTTCATACAGCAACGCTGAAGCATCCGGCGTCCAGGCGCGGCTGGTTTCGCTCCCGGAGATCACACCCAACAGCAGCAGTACGCCAACGCCCACCAGATACAGCAGCACACCAGTGTTAAATAAGCTTTTTACCGACGGCGCATCCCGGATCAGCCGCCAGCAAATCAGGCCGATCAAGCCATATGCCAGCAGGATATCGCCATCCCAGAAGAGTAAACCGTGAATAAAACCCAATAACACCAGCAGCGTAAGCCGTGACTGGATCCAGCGTTTACCGCGTGGGAGCAGCATTTGCAAACCGGCACCGAACAGCAGCGCAAACAGCGTGAGGAATTTTACCTGCGCAAAGAGATCGAGCAGCGCCCAGGTCCAGGCATCGGATAAGGTGATGTCGCCATACCAGGCAGGATTGAGGTATGCCGCCTTTGGCAAGCCAAAGGCGCTAATATTGAGAAGCAGGATACCAAGAATGGCGACGCCACGAATAAAATCCAGCGTGACATTACGCTCCATGGTTCCTGCCCTAATCAGTTGTGATGACGTACTGCGCGCAGGAATTCCTGACGCGTGTTCTGGCTTGACTTAAACAATCCACCAAGAGAAGTGGTGGTGGTCGCACTGGTCGCATCACGAATGCCGCGCGCTTTCACACAGTAATGCACCGCATCAATCGACACCGCCACATTATTCGTCCCGAGCAGCGTTTGCAGCGCGGTGAGAATTTGCTGGGTCAGGCGTTCCTGTACCTGTGGGCGCTGGGCGAAGAACTGCACAATGCGGTTAATCTTCGACAGACCAATAACCGAATCTTTCGGAATATACGCCACCGTCGCTTTGCCATCGATAGTGACAAAGTGGTGTTCGCAGGTGCTGGTCAGCGTAATATCGCGGACCGTGACCATCTCGTCCACCTTCATTTTATTTTCAATGACGGTGATTTTCGGGAAGTTGGCGTAATCGAGGCCGGAGAAAATCTCATCGACATACATTTTCGCAATGCGATGCGGAGTTTCCATCAGACTGTCATCGCTCAAATCGAGATTGAGCAATTGCATAATCTCGGTCATATGGCCAGAGATAAGACGTTTGCGTGTTTCGTTATCCATCTCTTGCACGGGCGGGCGCAGCGGGGTTTCGAGACCACGCGCAACCAGCGCTTCATGAACCAGTGCCGCTTCTTTACTGAGTGATGACATTTCTTCTTCTCCTGCAGGTGGGGCGCCTCTGCCCTGCATGGGGCAAAGTTTTTAGGCTGTATCACAGCCAGAACATTGTGCGTGAGGCGGCGCACATAATCCAGTATTCACCGCGATAATTATTGAAATTGGCACAGCCTTTCAGCTGTAGCAACTTCACTTTCTGTTCAGCCCGGTGACGTCGAGTGTTAATGTAAAGTTATATAGATGATGAAGTATGTTTGCTCAATGCGGAAGTGAAAGTTACTCACAGTGCAATGAATAATCTGTATTATGGTGAGTTCGCAAACACATACAGGTTCAACACAACAAGGAGCCACGCATGGAAATGCTTGAAGAGCACCGCTGTTTTGAAGGCTGGCAGCAACGCTGGCGTCACGACTCCACCACGTTAAATTGCGCCATGACCTTCAGTATTTTTCTTCCACCACCCCGCGATAACGCCCCGCCTCCGGTGCTGTACTGGCTGTCGGGCCTGACCTGCAATGATGAAAACTTCACCACCAAAGCCGGCGCACAGCGCATCGCGGCTGAGCTCGGCATTGTCCTGGTGATGCCAGACACCAGCCCGCGCGGCGAGCAGGTTGCCAACGATGATGGCTACGATTTAGGCCAGGGCGCGGGATTTTACCTCAATGCCACTCAGCAGCCATGGGCAACGCATTTTCGCATGTATGACTATCTGCGTGATGAGCTTCCGGCACTGATTCATTCGCAGTTTAATGTCAGCGATCGCTGCGCCATCAGCGGACACTCCATGGGCGGTCACGGCGCATTGATTATGGCGCTGAAAAATCCCGGGAGATACACCAGCGTTTCAGCCTTTGCGCCGATCGTAAACCCTTGTCGCGTTCCGTGGGGCGAGAAGGCTTTTAGCGCTTATCTGGGTGAAGATAAAACACAATGGGCTGAGTGGGATAGCTGCGCGTTAATGCTGGCCAGTAAGCCCACTGACGCGATTCCGACGCTAATTGATCAAGGAGACAGCGATCAGTTTCTTGCCGATCAGTTGCAGCCCGCAGTGCTGGCCGAAATAGCCCGTCAAACCGCATGGCCAATGACACTGCGTATCCAGCCAGGTTACGACCACAGCTATTACTTTATTGCGTCGTTTATTGAGGATCACCTGCGCTTTCATGCCCAGTATTTGCTGAAGTGATCACCAGTAAAGCGTCTTTTCTATTGCCGCGCTGTAGCTCATCTCTTCTGACTGCGGCGCGGACGCTTTACGATTTAGATCGGCCGCCTGTTGGCGTACCTGTAATCGCCCCACGCTCTCACCGCCTTCATAACCTTCGTTAAAATTACGCACTTCAGACTCGAATAAGATTGCATCCAGGTGATGCAACTTATTCAGTGCACGCAACAGGGAGATAAGCGTGTCCAGATTGAGGCCGCCGCCTTTCTCAATGCGTTTAATGGTCGCAATGCCGACCTGTGCGCGGTCAGCAAGTTGCTGCTGCGTTAGCGCCAGAGAAATCCGCGTTTCTCTGATACGAGCGCATAATGACAAGATGATTTCATCATTATTCATGGTGTTATATTTCATGCCGCCCTCCCCGATTTTTGGGCTGAATTTTCCCAAGGCAGCCGTGATACGTCTCACGGTACTTCGCGCTCATGTCTTTACCCGTTTCATACATGGCGGCAATCACCTCATCGAGCGAAACGCATGGCTCGCTGACACGGCTCATCGCCATCGTTGCGGCGTTAATCGCTTTTACGGACGAAATCGCGTTTCGTTCGACGCAGGGAATTTGTACCTGCCCGCCAACCGGATCGCAGGTCAGTCCGAGATGGTGCTCCATGGTGATTTCTGCGGCATTCAGCACCTGAGCAACTGACGCCCCCATCAGTTCCGCTAATCCGGCTGCGGCCATCGAACTGGCCACGCCGATCTCTCCCTGACACCCAACCTCAGAACCTAAAATAGACGCGTTTTGTTTGAACAGTAGCGCGATGGCGCCAGCGGTGAGGAAAAAGCGGATAACCGATGCGCTATCCAACTTACAGACAAACTTATCGTACCAACTGAGGACCGCAGGGATGATACCGCTCGCACCATTGGTCGGCGCGGTCACCACTCGCCCTCCAGCGGCGTTTTCCTCGCTGACGGCAATCGCAAACGCATTCACCCAGTTGAGGTTGGTGAGAAAGTCGTTAGCAGAGGGTTTCATTGCCAGTAATTTATAGAGCGAGCAGGCCCTGCGCGGCACCTGATACGAGCCTGGCAGTAGGCCTTCAGTATGCAGACCACGATGGACGGCCTGCTGCATTATCGCCCAAACGTACGCGAAATAGTCATGCAACGCCGCCTGGGAATGCACCTGTAATTCATTTTTCATCATTAATGCCGCAACGGATAGTCCATTACGCTGACACAGTTCCTGCAGCTGCGCGGCATTTTGAAACGCAAAAGGAAATGCGTTTTTTTGCGCGGCTCTCTCGGGCGGCGGCTCGCCGGGTTTGCGAACCTGGCCGGCGCCGGTTGAAAACCATGTTTCTTCATACAACGTAAAATAATCATCCCTGGCACGAAACGTCATCGCATAGGGATGGCCAGAATGCGGTTGTTGATTCGGCTTAATCGCGACCGTCACGGTAACTGAAGGAGAAAGCGTCAGGGTGCCGTCCTGTTCAGCACGTTTAATGAGATCCATCTGCTGGAGTAAATCAACATCATCCGGCTGATTGCCCAACAGCCCCAGATAAAGAGCGATATCAACGTTATGACACTTGCGGCTTAATGAGAGCGCGCCGTATAGCTCAACCTCGATTTCTCGCGTTAGCGGTAAGATCTCCTGTAGCTTTAATTGTGAAATGAAGTTAAACGCGGCACGCATTGGCCCTACTGTTCTTGAACTGGAAGGCCCTATGACGACTTTAAAAATATCAATACAACTTTCCATTTTAGACCCATCCCTGTTAGTTAAAATAGAATATACCGCCAGTAACAACAGACCGTGACGCGTATATCAAAAATGATACCTTTCAGACTTTGTTTATTTCTTGGTATAAAAAACAATACTATTTTATCTTTTTTTTAACATTCACATCTGTGATAAAGCAGGATTCAATCGTCACCCCCTACTATTAAAATAACCTTAATTTACAGGAGTGACATAATGGCAATTATTTATTTTATTAGTGCAAAAGATCCTGAAAAACTTCAGGCATGGCTGCACAATACATTTCTAAATACCGAGACCAAACAATATCCGTGCGCACTGGAACAATTATCTATAGCCGCATTCAATAAACCGTATTTAAAATTATCAATACCCGATGAAATATTCACCGATGACATATACAAGAAACTAAGGGCTACATCGTTCACTCAGCAATTTGATTTTTTCCTAAAACCGCAAATCATCCCGATTAACGGGATCATCGCCTTTGACATGGACTCGACGTTTATCGAGGAAGAAGGTGTGGATGAGATTGCCCGCGCGCTAGGCATCACCGATCGGATAACGAAACTGACGCAGCAAGCGATGGAAGGAAAACTGGATTTCAATAACAGTTTCACCCAGCGCATCGGAATGTTAAAAGGGACACACATCCATGTCATTAATGCCGTATGCGATCGGATGACGGCCTCTCCCGGCATTACCACCATTTTGCCATTCCTCAAGCAGAAAGGATTTAAAACAGCGATCATTTCCGGCGGACTGGATATTTTCACCCACCGCTTACAACAGAAATATCAGTTGGACTATATATTTTCAAATACCGTTGAAGTCAGGAATGGCATGCTGACAGATAATATTTCCGCGCCAATTATGAATGCAGAAAATAAGCAAAAAACATTGGCCATGCTTGCCGACTCTCTGCAGATGCCTCAGCATAATATTATCGCCTGCGGTGATGGCGCCAACGATATTCCCATGCTCACGTATGCTGGCACTGGTATTGCCTGGCGAGCAAAACCCGCGGTCAGAAATTTAATTACAAATCAGATTAATTTTCACGGATTCGAGTCGCTTTTGTTCTTTATCGAAAATGAATTATAACCCCACAAGCACTGTCTGAAGGGAAGATCATATGAGCTTGAAATCATTTATATTCAGCCAGGCTGATAAGCCGGTTGTAAAAGAAAAAAAAGAGATTGACCATACTTACAAAAAATTCAGGATAGAGATTATTACCTCGTTTTTTATCTCTTACGCGGTCTTTTATTTAACACGTAAAAACTTCTCAGCCGCCATGCCGGCCATGCTGTCAGATACCACTCTGACCGCAGAAGATTTTGCCATCATGTCTTCACTGTTTTACATCCTGTATGGCTCAATGAAGTTTGTTGGCGGCATGCTGGTTGATAAAATCAATCCGAAAGCCATGACCGGCCCGGTGCTCATTGGCGTGGGGATCGTTAATATTCTGTTTGGTTTTTCCGACAGCGTTGCCGCGTTTTATGTGTTGTACAGCCTCAATGCTATCCTCCAGGGCACCAGTTTTCCACCAATGGCAAAGATCATGGCATCCTGGTTTTCCAAGAATGAACGCGGACGTTGGTGGGCGGTCGTTGAAGCGGCGCATAATATTGGCGGGAGTCTCGCCCCACTGCTGACAAGTTTCGCGATTGTCTGGAGCGGTAGCTGGAAAATGGGTTTTTATGTACCGGGCGCAATCTCCTTGCTGATGGGGCTCGTAGCGCTCTTTACGATTAAAGACCGTCCCGGGACCTTAGGTTTGCCTAACGTTGGCGAATGGCGTAAGGATCCAACAGAGCTTGCCCAAGTGAAAGCCAGTCCGGTAAATCTCTCCTTTTGGCAGATTTTCGTCAAATATATCCTGATTAACCCATTAGTGTGGATTATTATCATTGGCGATATGTCCGTTTATATTGCCCGCACCATCCTCAATGACTGGCCGCAAATTTACTATTCTCAGGTGCATGGCTGGAGTCTGATTAAAGCCAACTCCATTATCTCGTGGTTTGAAGCCGGTGGACTTGCCGGAGGGCTACTGGCGGGTTACTTATCTGACTTTATGTTTAAAAGTAACCGCTGGATGACAGGCTTAATATTCGCATTAATGCTGTGCGTATGTATTACCTTAATCCCACTGGTTCAGGATACCTCATATACCATTACGGCCATTCTCTTCACCATTATGGGTTTCGCCCTGTACGGGCCGCATATGCTTTTTGCCGTAGGTTGTCTGGACGTCACTCACAAAGATGCGGCGGGATCGATAACTGGCTTCCGCGGATTGTTTAGCTATGTCGGCGCGGCGTTAGCAGGCGTACCGGTGATATTAGTGAAGAACAACTGGGAGTGGTCTGGAGTCTATCTCTATGCCGTGATCGCAATCCTGTTAACCACCTTGTCACTGGCCTTACTCGCCAAATTCCATAGACTATAAGCCAACCATAACAGGACAGTGGCGCCATCGCCGCTGTCTTTCGGTTGGGTTCTTTCAGCGTCAAAAAGGTGTCCATCTTCTTCATCCCTCCATCATTCCTTCACTTTTTCTCCTTTTTTCTTCCTTCACTATCTTATTGATTAAAAAAGCATTTCACCCCAAATCACATCAAACACAAATGATTTCTATTATCATTTGTGTTTACAAATATTCATACTTTTGTACAATCCCCCCGCTTCTTTACTGAAAAGAGTCCTTAAAAGACAAATACATACATTTGTCATGGCCTTTCACATGACGCGCAGTTTGATTCATTTAAATGGAATGATACAAATGACTATACCTCACGTTAAGGCTGTAGCTGCCGCAGTATGCGTCGCCAGTCTCCCATCACTCGGCCATGCCGCTGAACAAGATACCGTGGTCGTTACCGCTACCGGCTTTGAGCAGAAAATTCAGGATGCCCCGGCTTCGATATCTGTTATTACCAAGCAGCAGATTGAGGACAAAGCCTATCGCGATGTCACCGATGCGCTAAAAGATGTCCCTGGCGTCGTCGTCACCGGCGGGGGGAGCAGCAGCGATATCAGTATTCGCGGTATGGCTTCGCAATACACGCTCTTCCTGGTCAACGGTAAACGCATCAGCACCCGCGGCACACGTCCTAATAGCGACAACTCAGGTATTGAACAAGGTTGGCTGCCGCCGCTTGAATCCATCGAGCGTATCGAAGTCATCCGTGGCCCGATGTCATCCCTGTACGGCTCCGACGCGATGGGCGGTGTCATTAACGTCATCACCAAGAAAGTGTCGAATACCAAAGCCTGGACCGGTTCTCTGCACGGCGATGCCACTTTCCAGGAAGACAGAGACTCCGGCGATATTTACCAGACCAACGCCTATGCGTCTGGGCCACTGATTGACGGATTACTTGGCGCGAAGGTGACCGGGTTATTCTCCCATCGGGCGGAAGATAAAATCCTCAATGGCTACAATGAACAGCGTATGCGTAACGGGGGCTTAACCCTGAACTTTACGCCAGACGATAAAAACGATATCGATTTCGATTACGCACGTGAATTGCAGGATCGCGACAGTACCCCAGGCAAATCTATGGCTGAGGAAAACTGTCGTAACGGAAGCTGTAAGCCGAACAGCAAAAGCGAAAGCAAGTATTTGCACACGACGTATTCTTTAACCCATAGCGGTTATTACGATGACTTCAACTCCACCAGCTATGTCCAGCAGGAAGAGAGCGAAAACCCGGGTCGCAAAATGAAGTCTTACAATACGATTTTCAATAGCCAGAACCAGGTCTTCCTTGGGGCGCATACCCTGACGCTAGGTGGGCAATACCGTTATGAGAAACTGCGTGATAACGGCAACCAGCTGCAAGCGGCTGATGGGCTGAACAAATTGACCCGCTGGAGCTGGGCGTTGTTTGCTGAAGATGAATGGGCCGTTACCGATACCTTCTCGCTGACCGGCGGTCTGCGTATGGATAAAGATGAGAACTACGGTGACAACTGGACGCCACGCGGCTATGGCGTATGGCATCTGAGCGATCAATGGACCTTAAAAGGCGGCGTTTCGGCGGGCTACCGTGCGCCAGACCTGCGCCAGTCATCAGCAAACTGGGGACAGGTCACCGGTGGCGGTCGTCTGAACGGAATCATTGTCGGCAACCCGGACCTGAAGCCGGAGAAAAGCCTCAGCGAAGAAATCGGCTTACTGTGGGATAACGGCGATAACCTCAACGCAGGCGTCACCCTGTTCAATACCGACTTCAAGAACAAAATCACTGAAGTGCGCCGTTGTAACAGCAGTTCCGATCCGGCCTGCACCATCGGCAATACCCATTATGACTTCGTCAGCGATCGCGTTAACGTCGATAAAGCCAATATGCGTGGCGTAGAATCCACCTTCGGCTGGAAAATAACCTCTGACGTCAACTGGACTGCGAACTACACCTACACGGAATCTGAGCAGAAAAGCGGTCAGTTCTCCGGCCAGCCGTTGAACAAAATGCCAAAGCATATGTTTAACACGACGCTGGACTGGCAGGCCACGCAGGATCTCGGTTTCTGGAGCCGCCTGAATCTGCGTGGAAAAACGTCTGAATACCTGAGCCGTACTTCCATGGCGCAGGGTACGCCGTCCTATACGCAGGTCGATGTGGGTTTACGTTACTATGCCACCAAGGATCTGTTGATGACCGCTGGCGTGTATAACGTGCTGGATAAGCAAATCGATTACGATACCTACGACACCGTTCTCGATGGTCGTCGTTACACTGTTGGCATGACTTACAGCTTCTAAGTCTGACGCAATAAAAAACCCCGGCACTCATCATGCCGGGGTTTTTGTTATGCTTTTTATACTGTTATTTCTTCACGCGACCCGGGAATTTCATTTCGCTGTAGCGAACAAAATGGGTTCCTTTGGTCAGCTTATAGCCAAACCAGATAATCAGGAACAGCGGGATACCAATATAGGTAGCCATCACGCCGCCCCAGTCAATGCTGTCTTTCAGGAACGCTTCGTAGTTCTGGCCGAGAGTGATAATCAGGCACAGCACAAAGGCGAAGATCGGACCCAGCGGGAAGAAGCCAGAACGGTACGGCAGATCCTTCACATCGTGGCCCTGCAGTACATAACCGCGACGGAAGCGATAGTGGCTAATGGCGATCCCCAGCCAGGCGATAAAGCCCGTCATCCCGGAAGTATTCAGCAGCCACAGGTATACGGTCTGGTTGCCAAACATCGAGGTCAGGAAGCACAGCCCCGCCACCACGGTGGTCGCATACAGCGCGTTACGCGGTACGCCGCCACGAGAAAGTTTACCGAAAATACGTGGCGCTTTACCGTCACATGCCAGGGTGTAAAGCATACGCGTGGAAGCGTACATCCCGGAGTTACCTGCAGACAGCACCGCCGTCAGGATAACTGCGTTCATCACCGCTGCCGCAGACAGCAGACCCGCATGCTGGAATACCAACGTGAACGGGCTAACGCTGATGTCTTTCACATCGTTGCGCAGCAGGCTCGGATCGGTGTACGGAATAATCAGGCTGATAATCAAAATCGCGAACACATAGAACAGCAGGATTCGCCAGAATACCTGACGTACCGCACGTGGAATGTTCTTTTCAGGATCTTCAGATTCACCTGCCGCGATACCGATCAGTTCCGTCCCCTGGAAGGAGAAGCCGACGATCATCGCCACGCCAATCATCGCAGCAAAACCACCGGCAAACGGTGCATCACCGGTCGTCCAGTTGCTCCAGCCCACCGGCTGAGCGCCTTTGAAGATACCGAAAATCATCATTACGCCAACTACGATGAAGATAATGACGGTGGTAACTTTGATCAGTGAGAACCAATATTCCGCTTCACCAAATCCGCGAACAGAAATGTAGTTCAGCAGGAAGATCACGCCGAGGAACAGCGCACTCCAGATCCAACCCGGCGTGTCCGGGAACCACCAGCTCATCACCAGCTGTGCGGCCACCAGGTCAACGGCAATCGTTACCGCCCAGTTGTACCAGTAGTTCCAGCCCAGCGCGAAGCCAAAGCCTTCTTCTACGTAGTTCTGACCGTAGGTGGAAAACGAGCCAGAAACCGGCATATAGGCCGCCAGTTCACCGAGGCTGGTCATCAGGAAATACACCATCAGACCGATCAGAATATAAGAGAACAACGCGCCGCCAGGACCCGCTGCAGAAATAGTTGCACCAGATGCAACGAAAAGACCTGTACCGATGGAGCCTCCAATGGCAATCATCGTCAGGTGACGCGCCTTCAGTTCACGACGTAGCGTGGGCGCTTCTGTGGTTTTAGTTTCGGAAACCATGTGAAAATGCTATCCATCCAAAAAATGAGGCGCGATTGTAGCAGACGAAACGGCATTCTTCCGGCACAAATGCGCTGTTATAAGAGACCTTCATGACTGGCCGCGGATTATAAGTAAAGCAGAAAATAGAGGGTGCAAGGCGGTTAAAACGTAACCGCCATTATGCAAAAAGGAGTCGCTACGACAGTGAACGTCCTATTCCCCCTGCTCTACCTGGTCGCTGTAGTGCAAAAAGCGCGTAATGGCATTGGAGATATGTTTTTGTCGATGATGAACACGCCACAGCGTGCGGACCAAACGTGGAAGCGGCACAGGAACTTCGCTCAGCGTTCCCGCCTGTAACTGCTCGGCAATGACCCGCCGTGACAAACAGCTGATCCCAAGGCCATGGCGCACTGCATGCTTAATGGCCTCGGAGTTACCCAACTCCATTGCCATCTGAAATCTCGGCAAATGAGACAACAGCAGGTAATCCACCAGTTCACGCGTACCCGATCCTCGTTCACGCAGGATCCACGGCGAAGCAGCCAGTTGTTCCAGCGTAACGGGTCCCTTTGTAAGCGGTGACGACGGTGCGGCGAACACCACCAGCTCGTCTTCCAGCCACGGTTCAGAGATAATTTCCGTACTGTGACACGGCCCTTCAATCAGCCCGATGTCTACCCGGAAATCCAGCACCGCATTGATCACGTCCTGGCTGTTGCCCACGCTAAGCTCCAGCGGCAAATCGGGGAAATCATGCCGATAGCGGGCGATCATGGCAGGGAGAATATAGTTGCCAATGGTGCTACTGGCATAAACCCGGATAGCGCCATTATCTTCGCGGAAAAGCTGTTCGATTTC
The DNA here is from genome assembly GCF_000398825.1 of Citrobacter sp. KTE30. Taxonomy (NCBI): domain Bacteria; kingdom Pseudomonadati; phylum Pseudomonadota; class Gammaproteobacteria; order Enterobacterales; family Enterobacteriaceae; genus Citrobacter; species Citrobacter sp. KTE30. The sequence continues at coordinate 2,946,697 of NZ_KB976055.1, forward strand.
GGTCGTTTGCTCAAGTAGCGCCAGCGCCCGTGGGTAGAGCAAGCGCCCGTGTTCGTTGACCACCAGTCGTTTACCAACACGGTCAAACAGTTGCACGCCGAGTTGCCCTTCCAGATCGGTAAGTGCCGCACTCACCGCCGACTGCGACAATGCCAGCATGACAGACGCCTGGGTCGTTGAGCCGCTTTTTAATACCTCAGCAAACACTTCAAGTTGTCGCAGGGTGATATGCATAGTCGTTTTCCACCGGATAACCGTTACTTATACCCTAAATAATTCGAGTTGCAGCCAGCGCACATGCAACCTGAAGTATGACGGGTATACCACTTATATAGATTAATTATAAATATATAATCAATTTTATTTTTAAACCACTTCGCCGTACTCTTTTACCCAGATAAAGGAGAAGGATATGACAGAACTCACCTTGCAGACTCATCGTCGTACAGCGTGGCATTTTATTCCGGGGCTCGCCCTGAGTGCAGTTATCACTGGGGTCGCCTTATGGGGTGGATCCATTCCCGCCGTTGCAGGTGCCGGGTTCAGCGCCCTCACCTTAGCAATCTTACTGGGGATGGTTCTCGGCAACACCGTCTATCCGCACATCTGGAAAAGCTGTGACGGCGGTGTGCTGTTTGCTAAACAACATTTATTACGTCTGGGGATCATCCTCTACGGCTTCCGCCTCACCTTCGCGCAAATTGCTGACGTCGGCGTCAGCGGTATCGTGATTGATGTGTTAACGCTAAGCAGTACCTTTATGATTGCCTGTTTCCTGGGGCAAAAAGTGTTTGGTCTGGACCGCCACACCAGTTGGCTGATTGGCGCGGGGAGCAGCATTTGTGGTGCCGCCGCCGTGTTGGCAACCGAGCCGGTAGTGAAAGCGGAAGCCAGTAAGGTAACCGTCGCTGTCGCCACCGTAGTGATCTTCGGTACCATCGCTATCTTCCTGTATCCGGCAATGTATCCGCTGCTGGCACACTGGTTTAGCCCGGAAACCTACGGCATTTACATTGGTTCCACCATGCATGAAGTGGCACAGGTAGTGGCTGCCGGGCACGCCATTAACCCGGATGCGGAAAATGCCGCAGTTATTGCCAAAATGCTGCGCGTCATGATGCTGGCACCGTTTCTTATCCTGTTGGCCGCCCGCGTTAAACAGCTGTCTCCGGCCTCCGGTGGTGAGAAGAGCAAAATCACCATTCCGTGGTTTGCCATCCTGTTCATTGTGGTCGCGATTTTTAACTCGTTCCACTTTCTGCCGCAGTCGGTAGTGAACATGCTGGTAACACTGGATACCATTTTGCTGGCAATGGCGATGGCCGCACTGGGGCTGACCACTCACGTTAGCGCCCTGAAAAAAGCCGGTGCTAAACCGTTACTGATGGCCCTGCTGCTGTTTGTCTGGCTGATTGTAGGCGGTGGCGCGATTAACCTCGCTATCCATGCGCTGATGGCATAAACGAGCACGACTCACCTCCATTAACCCGCTATACTTCCTCCTTTTGCATTTGAGTATGGCGGGTTTAATTTATGAAATACATCGGAGCGCACGTAAGCGCCGCTGGCGGTCTGGCTAACGCCGCTATTCGAGCCGCAGAAATCGAAGCGACCGCATTCGCCCTGTTCACCAAGAATCAGCGTCAGTGGCGTGCCGCGCCGCTGACCTCCGAAATCATTGATGATTTCAAATCTGCCTGCGAGAAGTATCACTATACTTCCGCGCAAATCCTGCCTCACGACAGCTACCTGATTAACCTCGGCCACCCGGTCAGCGATGCGCTGGAAAAATCCCGTGACGCGTTTCTTGATGAAATGCAACGCTGCGAACAGCTTGGCTTATCCCTGCTTAACTTTCACCCGGGCAGCCATTTGATGCAGATTCCGGAAGATGAATGTCTGGCGCGCATTGCGGAATCGATCAATATCGCCCTCGCCCAGACCCAGGGCGTTACGGCGGTCATTGAAAATACCGCCGGACAGGGCAGCAACCTTGGCTTTAAGTTTGAGCACCTGGCCGCCATTATCGACGGCGTAGAAGATAAATCCCGTGTCGGCGTCTGTATTGATACCTGCCACGCCTTCGCGGCCGGTTACGATTTGCGTTCCGTTGAGGAATGCGAAAAGACCTTTGCGGAATTTGAACGAATTGTCGGCTTCAAGTATCTGCGCGGTATGCACCTGAACGACGCCAAGAGCACGTTTGGCAGCCGCGTTGACCGTCACCACAGCTTAGGTGAAGGCAATATTGGCCACGATGCCTTCCGTTGGATCATGCAAGACAATCGTTTTGACGGCATTCCGCTGGTGTTGGAAACCATTAATCCGGACATTTGGGCAGAAGAGATTGCCTGGCTGAAAGCCCAGCAAACTGAAAAAGCGGTGGCCTAATCATGAACGACAGGGAAAAGCAGATCCTTAAGATCCTGCGCCGCAATCCGTTGATTCAGCAGAATGAAATCGCCGATATTTTGCAGATCAGCCGTTCACGCGTCGCTGCGCATATTATGGATTTAATGCGTAAAGGCATGATCAAAGGTAAAGGTTATATCCTTACCGAACAGGATTATTGCGTGGTTGTCGGTGCTATCAACATGGATATCCGGGGTGTTGCAGACATCCATTATCCGCAGGCAGCCTCTAACCCTGGCAGCATTCATTGCTCAGCAGGCGGTGTAGGACGTAACATCGCCCACAACCTGGCGCTGTTGGGCCGCGACGTACATTTAATTTCCGCTGTTGGCAGTGACTTCTATGGCGAAACATTGCTGGAACAAACGCGTCAGGCTGGGGTTAACGTTTCCAGCTGCATTCGTCTGCATGGACACAACACCTCAACCTACCTGTCGATCGCTAATCAACAGGAAGAGACCGTACTGGCCATTAACGATACCCATATCCTGCAACAATTGACGCCGCAGTTGCTTAACGGTTCGCGAGATTTGATTCGCCATTCCGGTGTCGTACTGGCCGATTGCAATCTGACCGCCGAAGCCATTGAGTGGGTCTTTACTATTGCCGATGATATTCCGGTATTCATTGACACCGTTTCAGAGTTCAAAGCGGAAAAAATGAAAACCTGGTTTACGCATATTCATACGCTAAAACCCACGCAGAAAGAGCTGGCGATTTTATGGGGCCAACCTATTCATACTGATGCGGATCGCGTACTGGCCGTCAATAGCCTGCATCAGCAAGGGGTAAAACGCATTTTTGTCTGCCTGGAAGATGAATCCGTTTTTTGCAGCGAAAAGGACGGCGAACAGTTTTTATTGACGCCGCCTGAGCATACGGTGGTAGACAGTTTTGGTGCCGATGACGCTTTTATGGCGGGATTACTGTACAGTTTTCTGGAAGGCAGTGAGTTTCGTGAAAGCGCACGCTTTGCCATGGCCTGCGCGGCATTATCGCGGGCCAGCGTCAGTATCAACAACCCAACGCTCTCTGCGGATAACGCTCTGTATTTGCTGCAAACAGCTTGAATGTCTGCCGGATAGCGCTACGCTTATCCGGCCTACAAACTTTATTTTATGCCAGTCCGATAAAGAAACCGGCTATTGTGGCGCTCATCAGGTTTGATAGCGTTGCTGCTGCCAGCGCACGCATTCCAAGTTGCGCGATTTCCGGCGCACGCTGTGGCGCAATCGCCGAAAATGCCCCGACCACGACGCCAATCGAACCGAAGTTCGCGAAACCACACAACGCAAACGAGATAATCGCGATGGTCTTCACGTCCAGCGTTCCGCCCGTTTGCAGATACGGCGAGAAGTTGAGATAAGCAACAAATTCGTTGATCGCCAGCTTCTGTCCAATCAGACTACCTGCCAGCGTCGCATCGCTCCAGTCCACGCCCATAATCCACGCCAGCGGGGCTAACGCATAGCCAAAGATCCCTTCCAGAGTGGCGTGGCCAAAACCAAACCAACCGCCAATTCCGCCGATAATGCCGTTAATCAGCGCGATAATGGCGACAAATGCCATTACCACCGTCGCAACGCCTGCGGCGATCTTCAGCCCGGTCATAGCCCCACTGGCCGCCGCTTCGATGATGCTTTTCGGTGGTGTTTCAGTAAATGACAGGTTTTCAAAGGTGACGCGAGATTCTTCCGTTGCCGGACTCAGCATACGCGCGAACAAAATACCGCCAGGGATTGCCATCAATGATGCCGCCAGCAAATAGTCAATCGGGACGCCCATTCCGGCGTAACCAATCATCATTGAGCCAGCAATCGAGGCCATCCCGCTACAAATAGCGGTAAACAGTTCATTACGATTAAGGCGGTCAATAAACGGTTTCACGATTGCCGGGATCTCGTTTTGCCCGAGGAAAATCGTGGTTACTGCGACAAATGACTCGATCTTACTGATGTTCAACGCCTTCTGGAAAATACCGCCGAGGATGCGGATCAATAGCCCCATCACGCCAATGTAATAGAGCAGACTGATGAGTGCGGTCACAAAAATGATGGCCGGGAGCACCCGGAAGGCGAAGATAAACCCTGCCCCGTCAAACAGCACATCCATTTTTGGCCCAACCAGGGAGCCGAAGATAAATGCGCTACCCGCGTCACTATATGACATCACCTTGTGGACGCCGAGCGCGGCCTGTTCAACCAGCCATTTTCCCGGCGGGAAATAGAGCATAATACCGCCGATGGCAATTTGCAGTACCAGCGCAGCCCCAACGGTGCGCAGACTAATACGTTTTTTATTTACTGACAGCAGAAACGCGATGGCCAGTAATACCACCATACCCACAACACTTCTCATTATATCCATAATGAAATTCCCTTCATGCCAGGAAACCCGGCGTTATCGCCAGGTTTTGGTAGGTTTGATATTCGCGGGCGACCGCATTCTGCCCGGGAAATTCTGTCAGGCGAGGCGTTGATACTCCTTCGCAATTTCACAGGCCAGCACTGCGTTGTTGAACACCAGTTGAATATTTGATTTCAGGCTGTCGCCACCGGTCAGCTCCGCAACTCGCGCCAGCAGGAACGGCGTACTTTCTTTACCCACGACGCCCTGCTCTTCCGCTTCGTTTACCGCCTGATCTATTGCCGCATTAATTTTCTCTTCTGCCATGGCAAACTGCTCCGGGATTGGATTAGCGACAACCAGGCCTCCATTAAGACCCGTTTGCCATTTCACCGCCATCGCGCGGGCAATCTCTTTAGCGCTGTCCAGACGGATACTGACTTCAAACGGACTGGTACGACAGAAAAATGCCGGTAACGCTTGGGTTCGATATCCAATTAACGGCACGCCAAAGGTTTCTAAATATTCAGTCGTTAAGCCAAGATCCAGAATAGATTTAGCACCAGCACAAATTACCGTGACATTGGTATGTGCCAGTTCCTGCAGATCCGCGGAAATATCAAACGTATGTTCAGCACCACGATGAACGCCACCAATTCCCCCGGTCGCAAATACTTTAATTCCAGCCAGCGCGGCAATAATCATCGTAGAGGCAACGGTGGTGGCACCATTTTTCCCTGCCGCGACCACAAATGGCAAATCACGACGACTTACTTTCGTAACGCTATGTCCTTCTCGTCCAAGCAATTCAATTTCATCTTTACTTAAACCTACTTTCATTATTCCGCCGATAATGGCGATGGTCGCAGGAACAGCGCCGTGCTTACGAATAGTCTCTTCTACTTCAATCGCTGTCTGAGCATTCTGCGGAAATGGCATTCCATGAGAAATAATGGTTGATTCAAGCGCAACAATCGGTTTTTTACTGTTTAATGCTTCCTGGACTTCTGGTGATATTTGTAATAATTCAGAGGAAAGAGTTAATTCAGACATTCTGTGTTCTCCACTATTGAGCTAACATTCGCAACAGACAAATCAGGGTTATTGGTATATTCACAGGCTAATGCCATTGATGAACACCCCTGCGCAAATCGAACCGAATCAATAAAGGGCATGCCGTCTACCCAGCAGGCGGCCAGTCCAGCCATCATCGCATCACCAGCCCCTGTGACATTAATGACGCGAGTTTTAATGGGGAGCGACCAACCACAACTCCCCGCAATATCACTGTAATAAACGCCGTCGCCGCCCATGCTGAGCACCAGCCGGTTTAAGCCGCGATCATGAAACCACGCGGCGACTTTGCTAACGTCATCACGCCCAGAAAGCGCAATACCGCTGAGCGTTTCGGCTTCAAGGCGGTTTGGTTTGAGGGTGTGAATTTTTGCAAGGCGGCCGCGAATTTTTACGCACTTCCAGGCCGACACCGGGTCAACAAACACCGGAACATCTCCGGCGTTTTCCAGTACCCATGCCAGAGCGTCTTCGCTGATATTGCAATCGGCGATAATGACTTTTGCCTGCCGAATAAAATCAAAATGCTGTGATAAAAACTCTGCTGAAATATGCTCGGTGATACTCATATCATTAATAGCCACCAGCATTTCACCAGTATTATCAAGCAGCGATAAATAACTGGATGTATTCTCTCCGGAAACGATAAGACACTTGTCGACATGTACTCCTGATTGATTAGTTTGTGCCAATAATGATTGACCATAAAAATCGTTACCAACCGCTGTTAGCAACCAAGAATTTTTACCCAGCAGCGCGAGATTATGTGCGATATTGCGTCCAACGCCACCGGGAGTGAATTTTATCTTACCTGGATTCGAATCCGCATAATTTAGAGAAGCATGCGAATACCCAGCAACATCCATATTGGCCGAGCCAATCGTTACGATGTATTCCTTTTCACGCATAGCACGTCCCCTGGCAATTAATTTGCCAAAAATGAGTTCGTTAAAAATAACCAACGCCACACATTAGGTTATTAGAGCACATGTTCACTATCAAACACATGTTCATAGTAGGCGTGTTTTTGACAAAGTAAATCCATCCACAAGCTATAAAGTCGATAGATATGAACAGAATCACAATTTTTTATAGATACAGTTTGTCAGGGAGAGAGAAAATGAGAGGTAGTACACAAATTGATCAGGTTAAAAAGCATCTTTGGTCATAACCGAAGGTTTTTCAGACGCGCCAGGCGAACTGGCGCGTATCAACTAAGCGAAACCAGATCCTCTGGCATATGGTTGTACAAAATCCGCCAGAAGTGCTCAGCCGTTTTATTCAGGCGGGTATCCATTCTATAAATATAGGCCTGAATAGGCACCATCAACTCCGGCGTGTCCAGACAAACCAGGCGTTTATCCCGTAGTTCGCTCACGATCGTCCACGCTGGCAGCCAGGCAATACCATGCCCATCCAATGCCATATTCTTCAATAGCTCACTCATCGAAGACATAAACAGCGTACGCGCCGAAATACTACCCACCTCCGCCAGGTGACGGTTAACCAATCTTCCCATGTAGGATGTGCTGGTATAGTTCAGTATCGGCACCTGCGGCTGATAGATATCAAACAACGCCTTACCCTGTGAATCCGCAGCACAGACGGGATACAGCTCAGACTCAAACACCTTCAAGCCGCAGAAAGGTGACTGCATTAAGTCTTCATCGCGAAAGGAGATAATGAAATCACTTTTCCCCTCGCGCAGCGTATTCACTGCCTGGACTACGTCAATCGCTTCGACGTGGTATACAAACTCCTCGCCCCATGCTGACATTGAATGTACTAATCTGGGCAACATCGTCAGCGACAGAGAATGCGCTGCCGCTATTTTGATATTGGGAACGCCAAGCAGGTTGTGACCACTAAGCTCATCTAAGTTACATTCCAGCTGTTGCAGCAGGCTACGGGTCTGCGAATGGAATAACTTACCCTCCTCCGTCAACTGCAGTGGACTCGTCGTACGGTCAAACAGCAACACCCCAACGGCGGATTCGAGCGCCTTGATCCGCCGGCTAAATGCCGGTTGGGATAGGTTGCGCTCCTCCGCGGCCTGGGAAAAATGACGACACGCTTCCAGCGTCAAAAAGTCATATAACCATTTTGTCTCGATATTTTTCATGCCTGTCACGCGGATGTTTAAATATGTCAATTAGTCTTCAGCATCATGCCTGAATATGCCCGGAGATGATATTCAACATCAGCATCTGGTGATTCGTTTTTTGCATAACACCTTCGTTTTTGACATTAACCTGTTTCTTTACCCATCGACCACGACCGCTTATCGCCGCGGAATTTCAGACACCTGCCTGATTACTGGCCTGCTGAGGTGGCAAAAGAAACTGCACCCATGCAGTTTTTGCATTGAACCATACATTATTGCATTTCTCCTCACGACACACTGCTGTTAAACATAGACACCAGACACACACCAGCCCTGATATTAAATATCGGTAATAGAGGTATATATCGTGAAAGGTTTAATTGGCGTACTTGGTGGTATGGGACCTGCTGCAACCGTCGATCTTTTTAATAAATTCGTCACCTTTACCGCAGCGCAACGCGATCAGGAACATATCCCATTAATTATTTCATCCATCCCTGATATTCCAGATCGAACTGATGCGTTAATGCATCATGGTCATTCCCCACTTCCGGCAATGCGTGATTATATGCATAAACTGGAAGATGCTGGTGCGGAGTGTATTGTGATCCCCTGTAATACTGCCCACTTTTGGTTTAATGAATTAAAAGAGTGCTGTCATACAGAGTTACTCAGTATCGTTGAAACCACCATGGATGAAGTCAAAAACTGCGGAAAATCACGTATCGGTTTACTTGCTACCAACGCCACCCTTTACATGGGACTCTACCAAAAAGGCATAGAATCTCTTGGCTTAACCTGTGTCAGCCCTGATTCATCCGGTCAGGAAAAAGTCATGGATAGTATTTATTGCTTAAAAGCCGGCGATCTTAAGCGGGCACAAACGCTGATGAATGAACAGGCTGAAATGCTCTTTTCACGCGGTGCAGAAGTCATTGTACTGGGATGTACTGAAGTCCCCGTCATTCTTGCCAACGCAGTCAAAAACTCCCCAGATAAATATATTGACTCAACCGGTTCATTAGTACGCGCCGGTATTAAATGGTACGAAAAACGGGTTGGTAAACATCATCTTCTGGCGCAATAACAGCCGTCACCAGATTAATAAAGCATTAAACAAACACTTATTTTAATAACAAATTATTCTCTGGCGGAGGCCATTATGGTTTGGTTAGAAATTATCGTCGTGTTGGGTGCAATATTTTTTGGTATCCGCCTCGGCGGAATAGGTATCGGTTTATGCGGCGGGCTGGGGCTGGCTATTTTAACGTTGGGATTTGATCTACAAATTGGTTCGCCCCCCGTTGACGTTATTCTCATTATTATGACAGTTGTCGTGGCAGCATCGGCGCTACAGGCCGCCGGAGGTATGGATTATCTGGTTCGCGTAGCCGGTAATTTCATGCGGCGTAATCCTAAATATATCAATATTATTGCACCGATTATCACCTGGTCGATGACCATTATGGCCGGAACAGGGTTCATTGTATTTTCTACCCTACCGGTGATTGCCGAAGTCGCCAAAGAGTCCGGTATCCGCCCTTCTCGTACGCTCGCCGGCTCCGTGGTCGCCTCTCAGGTGGCGATATCCGGTTCGCCGATCAGTGCCGCAATGGCGGCGATGCTGACCATTATGGAAGGCAACGGTGTCACCTTTATCCAGGTTATGGCGGTATGTCTGCCAGCTTCGTTTGTTGCCGCGATGGCCGCCGCTTTTATCGCCTCACGTCAGGGATGCGAGCTACAAGATGATGAAGTCTATCTTGAACGCCTGCAAAAAGGGTTGGTGCGTAAATATGAAGGGCAAAACAGCACTGTACCGGGTGCCAAACTCTCAGTCGCCCTGTTCATGTTGGCAACGGTCGTCATCGTTATTCTTGCCGCCTGCCCGCAGCTACGCCCCGGATTTGATGCCGGCAACCCAATGAATACCCGGGATATCATCATTATTTGTATGTTATCTGCCGCTTGCCTGATGGTGGTGTTATGCAAAACATCAACCGATGCTATTGTCCTGACCTCCACATTTCGAGCAGGGATGAGTTCACTGGCCGTCATTCTCGGGATTGTTACATTGGGAACGACCTTCATTGATGCCCACTTAGCGGAGATTAAGGATATCGCAGGCGATATTCTACGGGCTTATCCGATGCTGTTGGCGCTGGTGCTGTTTGGTACCTGCGCACTTCTCTACTCGCAAGGCGCCACAACGCCGCTGATTATCCCTCTGGCCGTTGCACTTGGCGCACCTACATGGGCGATTCTGGCCTCCTATGTGGCGGTAACCGGGGTGTTTGTTCTACCAACATACCCGACTTCGCTGGCGGCAATGGAGTTCGACACCACAGGGACAACACGCGTGGGCAAGTATGTCTTAAACCATCCGTTTATGCTGCCAGGACTGGGTGGGATCATTGCTGGCGTGGCCTTTGGTTTTATCATCGCGCCAATGATTGCCTGAACCGTTTTACATATCTATCTTCAGGCAGCAGTTAATCGATAAAAAAAGGGGCAGAGAAATCTCTGCCCCTGATGTCAGCATTAAATCATGCCGCTTTTGCCACAACCTCATCTTCCGGGCGCTTCAGCACCGCGTAGGAGAGACCGGCTACCAGCGTACCGGCAATAATGGCCAGCAGGTAGCCCAGTACCGGCGTAATTGCGCCTGGAATTAAAAGGACGAAAAGCCCGCCGTGTGGCGCCATCAGTTTCGCACCCACTGCCATCGAGATAGCACCGGTAATCGCACCACCAACGATACAGCAAGGCAGAACGCGCATCGGGTCACGTGCAGCGAATGGAATAGCCCCTTCGGTGATAAAACACAGGCCCAGTACCAGCGCTGCTTTGCCGCCTTCCTGCTGCGCTTTGTCGAACTTACGGCGCGCAACCAGCGTTGCCAAACCCAGAGCCAGCGGGGGAACCATACCTGCCGCCATGATGGCCGCCATCGGCGCATAAGTTTGCGTACTCAGCAGACCCACACCGAAAGCATACGCCGCCTTGTTAACCGGACCACCCATATCGGTACACATCATGCCGCCAAGAATCGCTCCAAGCAGCACCGCATTCGCCGTACCCATGGTTTGCAGCCAGTGGGTCAGACCTTCCAGAATGCCAGCCACCGGTTTGCCGATCAGGTAAATCATGGCCAGACCAACCACCAGGCTTGAGAACAGCGGAATGATCAGGATCGGTTTCAGCGCTTCCATACTCTGCGGGAGTTTCAACTTCGTGCTGATAAGCTTCGCCACATAACCGGCAAGGAAACCAGCAATAATCCCGCCAATAAAGCCGGAACCGGTGCTCACCGCCAGCATACCGCCGATAAGACCCGGCGTCAGACCAGGACGGTCAGCGATGGAAAACGCGATATAACCTGCCAAAACCGGCACCATCAGCGCAAAAGCTGAACCACCGCCAATCTGCATCAGCGCCGCCGCCAGCGTACCCTGCTCTTTAAACGCTTCGATACCAAAAGCGAACGAGAGTGCAATACACAGACCGCCAGCAACCACCATCGGCAGCATGTAAGAGACGCCCGTCAGCAGGTGACGATATGCCCCCGCGCTCTCTTTCTTACTTTCGGTTGCTGAAGTCTGCGCTTTACCGGTTGGCTGGTACGGTGTTGCTTCTTCCAGCGCTTTGTCCAGCTCCTGCTTGGTTTTCTTCAACGCAAGACCCGTAGAGGTGCGGTACATCGGTTTGCCGGCAAACTTCGCCAGATCAACTTCAATATCAGCTGCCACAATCACCAGATCCGCCTGAGCCACTTCTTCCGGCGTAATGGCATTGCCTGCGCCAACAGAACCTCGAGTTTCAACCTTCACCCACCAGCCACGTTTTTTCGCTTCTGTTTCAATCGCTTCAGCAGCCATAAACGTATGAGCAACACCGGTCGGACACGCCGTCACTGCCACCACGCGTTTTGGACCACTGCTGGCCACAGGTGCTGTTGCAACCGGGGCACTGTAAGGTTTTGCATGGCCCTTCGCTTCGCTGAGGAACAGTTCAGGGTGCGCAACCGCACGACCAATGTCGCCCAGCCAGACTTTTTTGCCGTTCAGCGAACTGTCGGCAGGAAGCGTATCGCCCAGAACAATTGCCAGTTCGGCATCATTCGGATTATCAATAATTTCCAGATGTGCTTTCTGTGCCGCCGCTCCAAGCAGGGTTTTCGCCATGTAAGCGCGAGCCTGGCCGAGATTAGCGTCAATAATCAGCAGCGTTTTCATTATGCCTCTCCTGCTGTCAGTTAAACGGTTTTAAGTCGACACGCGCCATCATTGCGGCCAACTGAGGACGATCGGTAATGCCTACATTGCTTTGGCTTACTGCCAGGGCGGCAACAGCCGTCGCAAGACGCAGGGTATGTTCACTGGACTCACGCATCAGCAGGCCGTAAATCAGACCGCCAACCATTGAATCACCCGCGCCGACGGTGCTGACCACCTCAACTGACGGCGGTTTAGCAATCCACTCACCTGAAGCGTTAACCCACAGCGCACCTTCCGCGCCGAGTGAAATCACCACGTGAGCAATACCCTGCTCGCGCAGCGCATGCGCCGCATCAATCACATCTTTCATTTCCGGCAGTTTGCGGCCTGCCCAGATTTCCAGCTCACGACGGTTTGGTTTCACCAGCCACGGTGCCGCTTTCAGACCCGCCACCAACGCTTCACGACTACTATCAAAGATAATGCAAGGACACTGACTGCGCAGGCGCGTCATCCAGTCGGTGAAGGCTTCCGGGCTCACGCCGGTCGGCAAACTGCCGCTGACGCACACCATGTCGAACTGGCCCAGCCAGCTCAGCGAGTCATTCACAAAGCGTTCCCAGTCAGCCGGGGTGACTTCAAAGCCGGAGAAATTAAAGTCAGAAACTTCACCGTCTTTTTCGGTCAGTTTGACGTTGATACGGGTACGCCCTTGGACAACCTGAAAACGGTTGGCAATACCCAGTTCGCTGAACAACTGCTGAAAACCATCCTGGTTGTCTTTACCCAGGAAGCCGCCCACAGTGACATCGATACCTAAATCCTTCAAAACCTTAGCGACGTTAATTCCTTTCCCTGCCGCGTGCAGACCGGTGGTTTTAACCAGGTTCACTTCACCGCGTTCAATTTCCGGGCAAAAGCCCACCAGGTCGTAAGCCGGGTTAAGGGTGATAGTCGCAACACGTCTGCTCATTACGCGCCCTCCCCCAGACCTGCCGCGATGGCTTCTCCAATCGCCTTCAGCGCCTGTTCAGCATCTTCGCCCTGGGCGGTAAAGCGCAGGTGATGTCCTTTTTTCACACCTAATGCCACAACTTTCATCAGACTGCGTCCATTCGCCGGTTTGCCGGTTCCATCAAGATTTGTCACGGTAATTTCACTGTTAAATTGTTTAATCGTATTCACCAGCATGGTGCCCGGGCGGGCATGTAACCCATGCTCATTGCGCACAATAAATTCGGCGCTCAGTACATCATCAGTTAAGGCGTCATCGCTGGTCAGCAGCGCCAGCACCGTTGCCGCATCGGCTTTCAACAAACGGTCAGCTTTATTATTCAGCAGCAGATCGCCAAGGCGCTTCAGCACGGCAACCGGTTGATCGTCATTCATGGCGACGGTCACCAGCAGGGCTGCCGCTTCACCTTGTACATCGAACGTTGTTGCTGCACGGCTGACCGCAACAGCGCTACGCACGTTGCCTTCAGCACAGTCATTCAGCCAGATCCCCTGACCGAGATTCATCGGCTGCTCATTGATTGCTCTGGTCACAAAGGTGGCGTCAACTGCACCGACTTCTTTCAGTCGTGCCGCGTTGAGTGCCTGCAGCGTCACCAGCGAGTTGGCCACGACATCCAGCGACAGCGTTTCGTTATCAAGCTTCAGCTGTTCGCTTTGCTTTTCGCCCATCAGCAGCGCACGCAGTTCTTCCGCCGTGGTCGCAGATTTCAGCTGTTCAGCGACGGAGTCATCGCTCAGCACGTGTGTCAGCTGACGCAGTAAACCGAGGTGTTCATCAGAGCTTGCGGCGATGCCGATTGCCACATAAGCAACCTGCCCTTCGCCCCAGGTCACGCCCTGCGGAAACTGAAAAACCTGCACACCGGTTTTCAGCACCTGATCGCGCGTGTCCGTCGTACCGTGAGGAATCGCAATACCGTTGCCGAGGAACGTGGACGTCTGTTGTTCGCGCGCCAGCATGCCATCGACGTAGCCTTCCGCGACGTTACCCGCCTGCACTAAGGCAGCGGCAACCTGGCGAATAGCCTCTTCTTTATTCCCGGCCTGTTCGCCCGGGTGAATATCCTGAACAGATAACTGGAACATGGTTCTCCTCTCCCGCTGATTTGAAACGATTCAGCTAACATGAGAAAAAAGGCGTCACCTGACTCCATCAGTTATGGCGAGATGACGCTGAAACGTTTCAAGAAGTCTTGCTCTTTTTTCTTCAGCACACAAGTAAAGTTGACAAATTACTTGCTGAATTTAGAGATAACGCACATTTTCTCTGCGAAGGAGAAAAAACTGCTGACGGAAAAACGGCGTCAGCTTGTCAGATTCAGCAACGTCAGCAAACAGCATTCTTTGACTGAAATGCTATTTTGATTTTTGATGCCGATTTTGATTTGGCTCCCTGTTTATTTTCTGACAAGCGGCGTAAACTCCGCGTCTCTTCACATCATTGATATCAAAACATGCATAACACCCCCGTAGCCGCCACACCCAAGGCGTTTGATTTAACGTCTTCGGCGTTCCTGCTTGTCGCATTTCTGACGGGTATCGCCGGTGCGTTGCAGACGCCAACGCTTAGCCTTTTTCTGACGGATGAAGTCCATGCCCGTCCCGGCATGGTCGGGTTCTTTTTTACCGGCAGCGCCGTGATCGGCATTTTGGTGAGTCAGTTTCTGGCCGGGCGCTCGGATAAAAAAGGCGATCGCAAAAACCTGATTGTGTTTTGCTGCGTGCTGGGGATGCTGGCCTGCGTGCTGTTCGCCTGGAACCGTAACTATTTTATTCTGCTGTTTATCGGGGTATTCCTCAGCAGCTTTGGATCGACTGCCAACCCGCAAATGTTTGCTCTCGCCCGTGAACACGCCGATCGCACAGGTCGGGAAGCCGTCATGTTCAGCTCAATATTACGTGCGCAGGTTTCGCTGGCCTGGGTAATTGGCCCACCGCTGGCCTACGCGCTGGCCATGGGGTTCAGCTTTACGGTGATGTATCTCAGCGCAGCGGTGGCGTTTGTTGTCTGCGGCGTAATGGTCTGGTTATTTTTACCCTCGATGAGTAAAAACGTGCCGCTCGCAACAGGCGCAGTTGAAGCCCCGCGCCGCAATCGACGCGACACGCTGCTGCTGTTTGTTATCTGCACATTAATGTGGGGCACTAATAGTCTCTATATCATTAATATGCCGCTGTTTATCATCAACGAACTGCATCTGCCGGAAAAACTGGCTGGCATCATGATGGGTACCGCTGCCGGACTGGAAATCCCGACCATGTTGATTGCTGGCTATTTTGCAAAGCGTCTGGGCAAACGTCTGTTGATGAGAATTGCCGTCGTCGCCGGATTCTTCTTTTATGCCGGTATGCTGCTGGCTCACTCTCCGGCGATATTACTTGGCTTACAGCTGCTGAATGCGATTTACATCGGCATCCTCGGCGGAATTGGCATGCTCTATTTCCAGGATCTGATGCCAGGACAGGCAGGCTCAGCAACGACCCTGTATACGAATACCATTCGCGTGGGCTGGATTATTGCCGGATCGCTGGCGGGGATTGCCGCTGAAATCTGGAACTATCACGCGGTGTTCTGGTTTGCGCTGGTGATGATCGTCGCCACCGTCGTGTGCCTTGCGCGCATCAAGGACGTTTAAGGCGCGGTCAGCGCTTCAAGCTCGATGAGATAAACCATGGCATGGTGCGTCGTCTGTCCGCACATTTCCGCACTGGGCTGTAAACCGCCACACACTTTTGGTCGTAGCGGCGAAGCAAAAATTTTGCAACGCAGGGATTCATCCAGCTGAACGCATGGCGTATTAGCAGGTTTGCCATCAGGCATGCCAGGGATGGGACTGGAGATTGAAGGCGCGGTGCAGCATGCACCACAATCCGGACGGCATTCCATACAGTACTCTCTTTATCGTAAACCATCGGATTGTGCGGAAAGCGCACAGTACCACCTTTTTGGCACCAGCAAAAGCATCAATTCCGCTTGCCTGAATGCCCCGGCGCGAGTAGTTTTACGCGATATTTTAGACACTCCTCACTACAGGATCTTTTCGATGCCAAGAGCGAACGAAATTAAAAAAGGTATGGTACTGAACTACAACGGCAAACTGCTGATTGTAAAAGATATCGATATTCAATCACCGTCCGCACGTGGTGCAGCTACGCTGTACAAAATGCGTTTTTCTGATGTGCGTACCGGTCTGAAAGTTGAAGAGCGCTTCAAAGGCGACGATATCGTGGATACCGTCACCCTGAGCCGCCGCGGGGTTGATTTCTCCTACGTCGATGGCAACGAATATATCTTTATGGATAAAGAAGACTATACCCCGTATACCTTCACCAAAGACCAGATTGAAGAAGAGCTGCTGTTCATGCCGGAAGGCGGTATGCCGGATATGCAGGTACTGACCTGGGACGGCCAACTGCTGGCGCTTGAACTGCCGCAGACCGTAGACCTGGAAATCGTTGAAACCTCACCGGGTATTAAAGGTGCTTCAGCGAGTGCGCGCAACAAGCCAGCAACCCTGAGCACCGGTCTGGTGATCCAGGTTCCTGAGTATTTGAGTGCGGGTGAAAAAATCCGTATTCATATCGAAGAGCGTCGCTATATGGGCCGCGCAGATTAATTTTCTACCGCTCGCTGACGATAAGGGACAGCTCGTCTTTTAAGCATATATGGTGAACATGTGATTCCGGCTCAGGGTTACGTTCACCTCATGCTCATCATTTCTCTGAAGCGCAGATACCCGTGAACGTGCAAGGGAGGCTCACCGCCGCCTCCCTTGCAACCCAGGCTCCCGGCGGGAAAATCGTCGCTACGCGAGTTATTCGTCTTATGTCGTCTGCCTGTCGGGTCGGTGCCGAGCCTGCATCCCTGCAGGCCGTCCCCTCTGCCCGCATCCCTGCGGGCAGCCCCGGTCAGCCGTCAACGCCTCATCGATTTTCAGCCGGACCGTGGTCACCGCTGCACAGCTCTGACTTCCAGTTAAATTTGTTTTGCTGTTCAGATATATTCAAATAAAAATACAGGTGGTTAGGTGTGGGCTGGTCCGGCTGAAAATTGCCGACGTGTTTCCGTAAGGCCGGGAGAGCCAGCATGGATGCTGGCTCAGGGCGCGCTTTGCAAGGACGCTTCCTCGCGCCCGGCCCGATAGCCTGGAGGAATAAGCGGAGGGTATTGCGTAGCAACAATTTTCCCGCCGGGAGCCGGGATTGTAAAGGGCGTGGCGGAGAACGCCCTTTACACGTTCACAGGAATCCGGATTTCAGAGAAACGATGAACATGAGGTGAACGGAACTCTTTCTCCGAGATAGCCTGTTCTTTACCTCCGCCAGCGCAGGCTGTCCCTTTGTCATTTTCAGCGCTGACTGCTGAAATAAAAATCATCCATCAGCAGCGACTCCAGATACTGTTCATCCTCTTGCATAAAACGCACTATCAGATTAACCGCCTGAGGATAAAACCCCTCGTTATCCCGCACCAGACAAGCGTCGCGAAATAACGGTGCCCAGCACAGAATATGATGATGCAAAAAGTAATACTGCGCGGAGAATTTCTCCTCTTTAGCAACCATCCTCGCCATTAATGCCAACTGTACGGCAATATGATCGGAGGGTTCATTCTCCCGAGCCGCCAGCCCTTGCTCAACCAGCAGCACATTCATTTGCAGACGTTCTTCTGCCGCCGTCGTGTGTGGATAGTGCCCCGCATAGGGAGAAACACTAGCCGGCGGGGCCAGCAGAAACAACGAGGCAAAATCTGCGGCCAACTCAAGCTGTCGGGAGTCGCGCCGCAGAACCCGGCCCAGGCTACGCTCAAAACGTTTAACATTGGCAGATAATCCGGGGATCGCCTCGAGTGAGGCAATCCATGCCTGGCTATTGCCATTTTCCAGACTGGCGAGCTGTTTTTCATCCAGCTCACGAAATAACAGTTGCGAAAACCACTGGTACACAGCCGCCCGCTGCTGATGAATTTGATTATGCTGCACTGGTCCCCTCCTCTTTCACAATCTGCGGACCACCGAAAGCCGTCACCTGCGGGGCTTTCTGCTGATAACGCTCGACCTCCACCAGCACGGTATGTGCTGAAGGCCCCTGGGCCAGCTGTGAAGTAGCGATATCCGCACTCAGCACGTTCGGGTCGCCATAGGTGCATAATGTCCCGGCTTTCCCCCCTTCCTGCGGGGAGTACCACGCGCCTTCATGAATACGGACCACGCCAGGGGTAAAATCCGGACTGATTACCACGCCAGCCAGTACCTGACCACGAGCGTTAAAAACGCGGGCGATATCACCGGCTTTTAAGCCACGAGTGGTGGCATCCTGTTCGCTGATATAAAGCGGCTCTCTTCCGGCAACTGCATAGGTGTTGCGAAACGCCTCGCTTGAGCACAACTGGGAATGTAGACGTTTATCCGGATGGCAGGATTGCAAATGCAGCGGGTATTTATCTTTTTTGCCGCTATGGGTACGCTCAAAGGGTTCCATCCACACCGGATGCCCCGGACAATCCTCATAGGCAAAGCCCGCGATGGTTTTGCTGTAGATTTCAATAAGACCTGACGGCGTTCCCAGCGGATTCAGGTCTGGCTGCTCACGAAACTCACCGTGACGTACCCACGGCTGACCCGGCGGATATTCAATATATCCGTCACCCTGCCAGAACGTTGTAAAGTCCGGTAAGGTAACACCGAGCGACGCCCCCATCTTCACACCTTCGTCATAAAGCGCCTGTATCCACTGCATTTCATTCCGGTTTTCACGGTACACCGCTTCCTTATCAAATCGCTTACACAGCCCGGCAAAGATGTCAAAATCATGCCGCGCTTCGTATTGCGGTTTAACAATCTGATGCAGCGCCATCAGCCCTTTATTCGAATGCGTGCCAAACTGCTCAATATCGTTACGTTCAAAACGGGTAGTCACAGGCAGAACGATATCGGCAAAACGGCACGACGCGGTCCATTGGTGATCTAACACCACCACGGTTTCCAGCTTCTTCCATGCCTCAATCATACGGTTCCTGTCCTGCTGGGCGTGGAATGGATTGGCCGCACTGTAGATCGCCATTTTGATGTCAGGATACGTTAACGTCTCACCGTTGAAGGCAATCTTGTTGCCTGCCGCAAGCAGGCAGTCAACGATACGCGAAGTGGGGATATGCTCCGATGCGCCGCGAAAATCCGCTTTGTACTTCGCCTGCGGGGGATTAGTAATACTCCCCAGCCCAGAGAGCACTGGCCCGGTCGATGTTACCGTCCCACCGCCGTTATAGTGCCAGCCAAATCCGACCCCGCCGCCGGGCAAACCAATTTGACCGACCATGCTGGCCAGTACCACCAGCATCCACGGATACTGCTCACCGTGGTGCATGCGTTGTACGCACCAACCGCCCATAAACTGTGTCCGGCCTTTCACCAACAGGCGGGCGAAGTCTCGGATCTGCTCTGCTGTCAGCCCGCAGATTTCTGCCGCCCATTCGGCATTTTTCGGCTGTTTATCACTCTCGCCCAGCAGGTACGGTAAAAACTGTTCAAAGCCGACGGTGTAATCGGTAATAAACGCCGTGTCATACAGTTTTTCTTCGTACAGGGTATGCGCCAGTGCCAGCATTAACGCGACATCGGTTTGTGGCCGCAACGCCAATTGCTCGCAGCCAAGATAGTTTTGAGATTTGCTACGCACTGGATCAACGCTGATAACGCGCATCTTATTCTGCACTACCGCCTCTTTAATCTGCTGCCAGTAGCCAAACGCATCGTGATCGGGAACCAAAAACTCGATCTGCAAGTTCTTGATCGGATCGCAACCCCACAACACGATGGTATTGCTGTTTTGAATCACCAGCGGGAGTGACGTCTGCTGCTCATAAACTTCCAGTGAACCAATCACATGCGGTAAAATGACCTGGGCCGCTGCCGCAGAATAGTCGCCGACAGTTGTCACATAGCTACCATGCAGGCCAAGTCCCCGGTCCATCGCCCCGCCCGCTTTATGGTATTTGCCTACCATTTGCCAGTCAGCAAGCCCGGTAAATACGCCTGATGAACCATAGGTTTTTTGCACCCGCTCCAGCTCTTCGTAAAACAAATCCAGCGCCTGATCCCAACTGACCCGTACAAAACGGTTATCTCCGCGCTGGCTGCGATCCGACTTCTCACGTTTAAGCAGCCAGTCCAGACGCACCATCGGGTAGCGCACCCGCGACGGGTTGTAGACCACTTCACGCACCGCGTTCAGCATATCGCAGGGATATTTGTCATGTTTGAACGGACGGGTTTCGGTCCACTCACCGTTGACCACTTTGGCTTCAAAAGCGCCATAGTGCGAACCTGATTGAATCCACTGTTCGGGATTTTCCCCCGCCGCCCACACTTTTGATATCAGCGGATTAGGCGCCAGTGCGCTGGCAGCACCCACCGCCAACATACCGCTGAGAAAACGGCGGCGGGACGGATTAAAGTCATGAATATCCATACATTATCCTTACTTTTTGTTGGTGTCAGACACATCGCTGGCGTGGGTCTGGAGGTATTTCAACAACGTACGTTCCTCCACCGGATTAAGCCGGTAATAGGTCGACATGGCTTTCAATCCAGCGATCCAGCCATTAGCGGTATATCGGGTCGTAGGAGGAGTGCTATGACAGGCGCTACAGGTGGATTGCAGCATTTGATCTGAGTACTCCCAGATTGGCGCAAGTGTGCTGATAAAGTCCTGATCGGTGGTCCAGGCGGTGACGCTCACCTGCTGCCATTCCTGATGTGAATCAGGATCGACCTGGGTTTGTAGCACTTTTACGTTCGCCATCAGGGGCTCATCGAGCACGGCGGAGAAAACGCGTTTCCCCATATACTGGGTGATCACCCGTCCACGCCCTTTGCTTTCACGCCAGCCCGTAATTTCGAGCTGGACGTTACTGCCTTCTTTTTTCAGCACCTTGGCCTCGGTGGCGGGAAATAACAGCGCCTTCCCTGCCGGACTTTCTGCCGTTGCCGCCAATGATTTTTCGCTTAATGAGAACAGTGTGGACGCATCCGTTGGCGTATCTCCCTGACGCTGTAGCTGCTTAAAGCGATCGCGAAAACCGCAGCTCATATCGGGTTTGTGATGGGCTATTCCTTTGTGGCAATCGATACAGTTACTGTCTTTTGCTGCCGCCGCGGTCATTTGCGCCGCCGCATTTGCCGATTGCTTGCCATGATCCATTGCCTCATAGCTATGGCAGGATTTACACGCCGCTGAATTATTCGCGCTCATGCGCGCCCACTCCCGTTGGGCCAGCTCCGAGCGTTTGGCAGCAAACTTTTCCGGAGTGTCGATAGAAGGAGAAATAAAGGTGTGATAGAGATCGTTTAAGGCTTCAGTTTTACGAATAAGCGTTGGCACAACGCCCGGTGGAATATGACAATCCTTACACTCAGCCCGCACGCCAGACGCGTTGCGAAAATGCACGCTGGTTTTATATTCCTCTCCAGCCGTGCGCATCGAGTGACACGATAAACAAAATTCGGTGGTACTGGTGTAATGAACGCCTTGCCACGTTCCCCAAATAGCCAAGGCCATTACTAACGCCCCGACGAATGCGCACCACAATGCGTTCTTTCTTATCCACGACATGCTTGCCTCCATTTTTTAATAGCGACACGCTAAGGGATAATAAAAATCAAAAATAGAGACAGCGAAAGCAGATTATAGGAACAGCATCCACTCTATGAGGTGAGTCAAATAGTAAAGATCAGAAATTCGTAATATAGTGACCATCTGTAAATAAGGAATTTCTTATGCTAACACTGACGCTCAATAGAGAAAGCCGTACTCCGCTGCAACTGCAGATATTTCAATTTTATTTCCAGGCAATTCAGCAGGGTGATTTGCTTTGTGGAGACAAACTCCCCTCTATTCGTGAGCAGGCTCAGGTATTGCACGTTGCTAAAATAACGGTAGTGATGGCCTATGATAAGCTGATGGCGGCTGGGTTAATCAAGAGCCGACACGGCATTGGCTATGAAGTGATATTCACCACGCCTGTACGTATAACCCCAACTCATGTGCCCGTAACCCAAGGCTCCCCACCGGTAAAACCTAAAGCTGCCGGGGTCTCTACCGATGTTTACGCCGAGCCTGGACGAGAGTGCTACTGCCGGATGGGCGTCCCCGACCCCAACGCTTTTCCCTGGTCAAGCTGGCGGAAATGGAATAATGCTCCAAGCATACTTAAAGAACAATTATTTACCCGGTACCATTCACCAAATGGATTATTTTCACTACGTGAGCAACTGGTCAGATACCTTAATTTATCCCGCGGAATTAATACCCGAGCAGAGAACATCATCATTACCAACGGGATTCAGGAAGGATTATCACTGCTCAGCCAAATATTTATTATTCATCATGCTGTCAGTCAGCAAAAAAAGTGCCATATTGTGACCGAATCCCCTTGTTATTCTGGCGCATGGCATCTTTTTAATTATTACGGTGCAGACATTACGTCAATTGCCGTAGATAACCACGGGCTGCAAACAGATAATTTACCCGAGTATGAAACCCAGCTTTGTTATGTTACTCCAGCTCATCAGTATCCGATGGGAAGTGTGCTTTCGCTGGAGCGCCGTCAGTCATTATTAACGTGGGCGCAACGCGTCGGCGCTTACATCATTGAAGACGATTACGATGCCGTTTTTACCTATGGGGACAATCCCCTTCCCGCGCTGAAAGCCATGGATTATCACAACCGGGTTATCTATATGGGGACATTTTCTAAAACGCTGGGGCCAGGCGCACGGCTTGGCTATCTTATTTGCCCTGATGAACTGCTTCCGGCGGTACAGAATATGAAAGCGCTCAATAACAACGGCAGTCAGTGGTTGTTGCAGCAATTTTTAGCCGAACTGATGCAAAATCAGGTTTTTTATACGCATATCAGCAAGCTGGCCTGCAGCTATGCGACGCGCCTCACTCTGTTACGCGATGGCCTGTCCACTCTGTTTCCCGAAGGGAAAATCGCTGGCGCAACGGCAGGTCTGCACCTCTCGTTACGCATTGCCAGACATACCGAATTCATCGCCAGGTTGCAACAAAGCTGCCTGTTGGCTGGGATCCGTTTCGACACTCTGTCGGATATAGAAAATGGATCAGAAGCCGCATGGCGCAAAGAAAACAGCGATGCTGTTATGTTTTTTGGATTTGGTGGATTGCAGATACAGCAGATCAATAAAGTGCTGACAGTGCTGGAGCAGGCGCTCGCGCAGCCTTGATGAACAACAGGGATTGCACCTGTAGCGCAATCCCTGTTGTTAGACTTACAGCAGGTCGCGGAACTGCGTTTGTTTCAGCGCCAGCTCAACGCCGCGGACTTCTGCCAGTCCTTTCAGGCGACCAATCGCCGAGTAGCCCGGATTGGTTTTCTTGTGCAGATCGTCAAGCATCTGGTGTCCATGATCCGGACGCATCGGGATAGGACGCAGGTCGCCCGCCTTTTTACGCCGCTGCTCTTCGCTCAAAATGGCAGCCACCACCGATACCATATCCACATCACCCTGCAGGTGCGCACCTTCGTGGAACGTTTTCGGGTTATCTTCACGACAGGTCGAGCGCAGGTGCGTGAAGTGGATACGATCGCCAAAGGTTTCGATCATTTTCACCAGATCGTTATCAGCGCGCACGCCGTAAGAACCGGTACACATGGTGAAACCATTATTAATACTGTCGACGGTTTCTTTCAGCCACTGCATATCTTCGATAGTCGAAACGATACGCGGCAGACCGAGGATCGGGCGCGGCGGATCGTCAGGATGCACGGCCAGACGCACGCCGACTTCTTCTGCCACTGGCACAATCGCCCGCAGGAATACCGCCATATTTTCGCGCAGATCGTCTTTACTGATGCCGTCATATTCAGCAAGGCGCGCACGAAACTGATCCAGCGTATAGCCCTCTTCTGCACCAGGCAGGCCAGCAATAATATTGCGTGTCAGCTTTTCAATTTCTGCATCGCTCATGGCATTGAAGTAGTCCAGCGCCTGGCGTTGTTCTTCGTCGGTATAATCCGCTTCAGCTCCCGGGCGTTGCAGAATGTGCAGCTCGAAAGCTGCAAAGGCAATCTGGTCAAAACGCAGCGCTTTGGAACCATCCGGCAGCTGATATTCGAGGTCGGTACGCGTCCAGTCGAGGATCGGCATGAAGTTATAGCACACGGTATCGATGCCGCAGGTCGCCAGATTACGGATACTCTGCTGATAGTTGGCAATCCACGTTTGATACTGACCTGAACGCGTTTTGATATCTTCGTGGACAGGGATACTTTCCACCACCGACCAGGTCAGCCCTTTTTCAGCCAAAATGGCCTGGCGCTGTTGAATTTCATCTACCGGCCACACTTCACCGTTAGGAATATGGTGCAAGGCGGTTACAACACCCGTTGCGCCAGCCTGACGCACATCATCAAGCGATACCGGATCGTTAGGTCCGTACCAACGCCAGGTTTGTTCCATTGTTTCACCCCACAAGTTGTTATACCAAATTAAATCACCTTAATGATGACTACCATACAGGCATCCGTTAGATGATCAACACATTGCCGATGATTGGTTGATCAAGCTCACATTCCCCGGATAAATGAGGCACACCAATTCAATTTGCTGTCATATAACTTTATACTGCCATTGTTAATTAATGGTTAATCAGGTGTATTTAATGAAAACTATTGCCTCAGCGCCACTGGCGGAAAATGTCATGATGCCGCAGTACGACCGCCAGCAATTAAAAACGCGGATTGTACATTTTGGTTTCGGTGCTTTTCACCGCGCCCATCAGGCGTTACTCACCGACAGGGTGCTGAATGCGCAGGGTGGAGACTGGGGTATTTGTGAGATCAGTCTGTTCAGCGGCGATCGACTGATGAGCCAACTGCGCGAACAGGATCATTTATTTACCGTGCTGGAGAAAGGGGCCAACGGCAACCAACCGATTGTT
Source organism: Citrobacter sp. KTE30 (assembly GCF_000398825.1). NCBI lineage: Bacteria > Pseudomonadati > Pseudomonadota > Gammaproteobacteria > Enterobacterales > Enterobacteriaceae > Citrobacter > Citrobacter sp. KTE30. The sequence continues at coordinate 2,971,834 of NZ_KB976055.1, forward strand.
ATCGGCTCCGTCAACGAATGTCTCAACGCCAGGCTGGATTCACTGGCGGCTATTATTGAAAAATTCTGCGAGCCTCAGGTGGCTATTGTCTCGTTAACCATTACGGAAAAAGGCTACTGCATCGATCCGGCTACAGGCTCGTTAGACCTCAGTAATCCACGTATTGCTCACGATCTGCAAACACCGACTGAACCGCACTCTGTCCCAGGAATTATTGTTGAAGCGCTACACCGCCGACGTGAACGCGGGCTACAGCCGTTTACCGTCCTCTCTTGCGATAATATCCCGGACAATGGTCATGTGGTAAAAAACGCCGTACTGGGAATGGCGGAAAAACGTTCACCAGAACTGGCAACCTGGATTCAGGAGCATGTCAGCTTCCCGGGTACCATGGTGGATCGCATTGTTCCTGCCGCTACCGAAGAGTCACTGGCTGAAATCGCACGCGAGCTGGGCGTTGCCGATCCTTGCGCAATCAGCTGCGAACCGTTTATCCAGTGGGTGATTGAAGATAATTTTGTGTGTGGCCGCCCAGAATGGGAAACGGCGGGCGTCCAGATGGTCGAAAACGTCTTGCCGTGGGAACAAATGAAACTGAGGATGCTGAACGGCAGTCATTCGTTTCTCGCTTATCTCGGTTATCTGGCCGGGTTCCAGCACATCAGCGACTGTATGCAGGACAGCGCATTTCGTGAAGCCGCCTACCGTCTGATGCTCAACGAACAGGCGCCTACGCTGCAAATTACCGACGTTGATTTAGACCAGTATGCCCTAAGCCTGTTGGAGCGTTTTGCCAACCCAGCGTTGAAACATAAAACCTGGCAAATTGCGATGGACGGTAGCCAGAAATTACCCCAGCGCATGTTGGAAGGGATCCGCGTACATTTAGCCCGCCAAAGCGAATGGCCGCTGCTGGCGCTCGGTGTCGCAGGCTGGATGCGTTATGTGAGCGGCGTGGATGACTCAGGCGCCGCAATTGATATTCGTGACCCACTAAGTGAGAAAATTGCCGCTCTGGTTAAACAGAGCACAGAGTCAGAACGTGTCAGCGCCCTGCTTTCGCTGCGCGAGATTTTCGCCACCGATCTCGTCCAGAATCCGCAGTTTGTCGCGGCCATTCAGCAGGCCTGGCAACGCATTGCCCAATACGGTGCGCATCAGGCTGTCATTGATACGTTAAAAAGTTAACGATTTCTGCCATTAAACAGGACGAAGCGCGTCTTCGTCCTCTCACCCCTTCTCTTTTTCACCGTTTTTCGCCAGGATTGTTAAATGCCATTACGGTAATTTATGAATCTGGAGTAAATGTGACTAAAACCAATCTCATCACCGGTTTTCTCGGCAGTGGCAAAACCACCTCTATTCTTCATTTATTGGCAAACAAAGATCCTGCTGAGAAGTGGGCCGTGCTGGTTAATGAGTTTGGCGAAGTTGGCATTGATGGCGCGCTACTGGCTAACAGCGGTGCGCTGTTAAAAGAGATCCCCGGCGGCTGTATGTGCTGCGTTAACGGTCTGCCGATGCAGGTTGGTCTCAATACGCTGCTACGTCAGGGAAAACCTGACCGTCTGCTCATTGAACCCACCGGCCTCGGCCACCCTAAACAGATTCTGGATTTACTCACCGCACCGGTTTACGAACCGTGGATCGATCTGCGTGCGACCCTCTGTATTCTTGACCCGCGGCTGTTACTGGATGAAAAAAGCGTCGCCAATGACAATTTCCGCGACCAGCTGGCCGCCGCAGATATCATTGTTGCCAACAAAACCGACCGTGCCACGACGGAAAGCGAAGACGCCCTGCAAAGCTGGTGGCAACACTATGGAGGTAATCGCCAGTTAGTTCATGCCGACCATGGACAAATTGACGGACAGCTACTGGATTTGCCCCGACTAAACCTGGCAGAGCTTCCTGCAAGCGCGGAGCACGCCCATAGTCATGCCGACAAAAAGGGGCTAGCAGCGTTGAGTCTACCCGCACAGCAGCGCTGGCGTCGTAGCCTGAACAGCGGACAGGGCCATCAGGCCTGCGGTTGGATTTTTGACGCCGATACTGTGTTCGATACTATCGGTCTGCTGGAATGGTCGCGTCTTGCTCCTGTTGGACGAGTGAAGGGGGTAATGCGTATTAAAGAAGGACTGGTACGCATTAACCGCCAGGGAGACGACTGGCATATAGAGACGCAAAACGTCGCGCCACCAGATAGTCGTATTGAACTCATCGCCGATACCGAGACCGACTGGAATGCGCTACAGAGCGCATTGTTGAGACTTCGTTTAGGCGCTAGCGCGTAAGGTTGCCTTCGTTTTTTAGCAATGGTAAACGACGATGAAAACCCGATACCCTCTAATCCTCCTGCTTAATATTGTGGGCCTGGCACTGTTTCTGTCCTGGTATATTCCAGCCGGGCATGGGTTCTGGTCTTCACTGGATACGGGCGTTTTCCGCTTCTTTAATCATAAACTAGTGGAAAGTCCGCTGTTCTTATGGGTTGTTGCTATAACCAATAACCGGGCATTTGATGGCTGCTCATTGCTGGCAATGGGCGCATTGATGCTGCACTTTTGGCTCAAAGAGACATCGGAAGGTCGCCGACGCATTGTGGCTATCGGTTTGGTTATGCTGCTTACCGCAGTGATATTAAATCAGCTGGGCCAGGCGCTTATTCCCGTTAAACGTGCCAGCCCAACCCTGATGCTGGATAATAATTATCGCGTCAGCGAACTGCTGCATATTCCGACCAAAGATGCGTCGAAAGACAGTTTTCCTGGCGATCACGGCATGATGTTGCTTATTTTTTCCGCATTCATGCTGCGTTATTTCGGAAAAGTCGCAGGAATAATCGGCCTTATTATCGCTGTGGTTTTTGCCTTCCCACGCGTAATGATTGGCGCCCACTGGCTCACCGATATCGTGGTTGGTTCCATGACGGTGGTCTTGATTGGCCTTCCCTGGTGGCTAATGACGCCATTAAGCGACCGATTAGTCACTCTGTTCGTGAATTATCTACCCGGCAAAAACAAACAATTTTTAAACAAATAACGCAGAGTAATTAACATCATCAGGGATACTTCTGATTCCCTGATGATGCCTGGCAATATTTCATCATTCTGATTGTCATTCTCCTGTCATCTTATTCATGTTTAAAATGAGTAAGTTGCGTGTTTTTTACCCTGATTGTTCTTAATTTAGACAATGCCGTTTATTCACTTTCTGTATCAATTTTTCTTATAAGAAATCACGTAAAATCACTCGCATTGACCGGAACGATAGGGTAATCTCGAACACGTTTTGCCTCGCGGGATAATTATTCCCTTTCTGAATAAATTTGTGCGTTCTGCCACAGATTTGACCTTAAGGAATTGTCTCATCGTGCGATGGTAATTAGTCTCGTCACGTTTGGCATTTTTTATAACGATATTTATCGTTAAGGACTTCAAGGGAAAACAAACAAAATGGTCAAATCTCAACCGATTTTGAGATATATCTTGCGGGGCATACCCGCGATAGCAGTTGCGGTTCTGCTTTCTGCATGTAGCACAACGAACACCGCCAGGAATATGCATTCTGAGACGCATGCTGTGGGCAATGGAGATAACTCTTCACTGCAAGCCTCTCAGGATGAATTTGAAAATATGGTACGTAATATCGATGTTAAATCACGTATTATGGACCAATATGCTGACTGGAAAGGCGTGCGTTACCGCCTTGGCGGCAGCACCAAAAAAGGCATTGATTGTTCAAGCTTCGTACAGCGTACGTTTCGTGAGCAATTTGGTTTAGAGCTTCCTCGCTCAACCTATGAACAACAGGAAACGGGTAAATCCGTTTCGCGCACTAATCTGCGTACAGGCGATCTGGTTCTGTTCCGTGCTGGTTCTACTGGCCGACACGTCGGTATTTATATCGGCAACAACCAGTTTGTACATGCCTCGACCAGCAGTGGCGTTATCATTTCCAGCATGAACGAGCCTTACTGGAAAAAACGTTACAACGAAGCTCGCCGGGTTCTGAGCCGCAGTTAATTTCGTTTGGCAGCTATCCCTTGGCTATCCTGATGAGACATATAAAAAAGCACTGCTACGGCGGTGTTTTTTTTGCTTTGCCCTTGTGACTAAGAAAAATCTCACAACATGAGTCATTTCAGGTTATATTCATACAGGATAAGTGGTTACTTCAGGTAAACATAAGGAACTATGTTAAGGCGCTCCTCTTCTTCCGATCGGAAACTCCTGCTCACCTGCGTTATAACGGGGATAGTCGTCGCGTTACTCGTCAGCTCACTGCAGTTTTTTATGTCATGGCATCAACGAAACGCAAAGTACGACACGCTAACGTCTAACATACAAAACTATATTGAAAGTTTCTTCGCTGACCTTGAAACCACCACCAACACACTGCAACCTCTGGTAAAAGACACCTGCTCGCAAGCTTCAGCTCAACTCACTTCCAGCGCCGCGTTTAGCCTGAATGTGCGGGCCTTTTTGCTGGTAAAAGACGGTATCGCTTTCTGCTCTTCAGCAACCGGTTCAATGAATACGCCTCTTCAGCAATTGGTTCCCGTGCTGGACATGACGAAAGATATCGATATGGATCTCCAGCCCGGTACGCCAATGATGCCGAATAAACCGGCAATACTCATTTGGTATCGCAATCATTCATTACAGAACAGCGGCGTTTTTGCCACCCTGAATGTTAACCTGGCACCCTATCTTCTCTATAACGCCCGGCAAGATGATTTCAACGGTGTGGCACTCGTCGTCGGGAAGACGGCTATCACCACGTTTTCCAAACAATTAATCCCCATGTCTGAACTCCCTGCTCTCCCATCATATAATGCAGCCTTGTCTACATTCCCGTTGGAGGTGCGTTTTTACGCGGATCGGTGGACGTATAAAGATGTTGGATACGCCATCATGCTCGGATGCATGGCCGGGATCATGACCGCCCTCCTTCTCTGGTACTACATCTACAGCATCCGTTTACGCCCAGGCAAAGATATCCTCAACGCCATTAAACATAACCAGTTTTATGTGGTGTACCAGCCAGTCGTAGAGATGCAAACGCTGGAGGTGAAAGGCGTTGAGGTACTATTACGCTGGCATCACCCAACAACGGGTGAGATCCCACCGGATGCCTTTATTCATTACGCTGAATCACAGAAAATGATTGTGCCGCTAACCCAGCACCTCTTCAAGCTGATAGCCCAGGACGCGCCGACGCTGCAAAAAGTGTTACCCGCTGGCGCAAAATTGGGGATCAATATCGCGCCAACGCACTTACACGGCGAGACGTTTAAGGACGACATTCGGCACCTGCACGCTTCGCTTCCCGCAAACTATTTTCAGATAGTACTGGAAATCACTGAACGAGATATGCTCAATCAGCACGAGGCGACAAAGCTATTTGAATGGCTGCATTCAGCAGGTTTTGAGATTGCCATTGATGATTTTGGCACCGGTCATAGTGCGCTTATTTATCTGGAACGCTTTACCGTTGACTACCTGAAAATCGATCGTGGCTTTATTAACGCCATTGGGACGGAAACCCTGACCTCTCCGGTTCTGGACGCTGTGTTGACACTCTCTAAACGTCTTAATATGCTGACGGTTGCTGAAGGGGTAGAAACACCTGAGCAAGCCCGTTGGCTGCGCGAACGTGGAGTACATTTTTTCCAGGGATACTGGATTAGCCGCCCATTAAAGCTTGCTGATTTCGTGCGTTGGATGGCGCAGCCCAATAAGCCGACGTGGTGATCGCAGTATGCGATTCATATATTCTCACTCGCCGCTACATCTCCTATCTTTCAGGCATGATGCCCGTCGGGTTGTGGCAGGAAAAGGAAATCGCTTTTAATGATCCCTCGCGTATTGCTGCTGTTTATCGCCCTCATCGGGTTTAGCGCCGAGGCGCAATCCATCAAAGAAAGCTATGCTTTTGCCGTGCTGGGTGAACCGAAGTACGCGTTTAACTTTAATCACTTCGATTATGTTAATCCCGCAGCCCCTAAAGGTGGTCAAATCACCCTCTCCGCCATTGGCACATTTGACAACTTTAACCGCTATGCAATGCGCGGTAATCCAGGCGCACGTACCGAAACGCTTTACGATACGCTGTTTACAACCTCTGACGATGAGCCTGGTAGCTATTACCCGCTCATTGCCGACAGCGCACGCTATGCTGACGACTATTCCTGGGTAGAAATTGCCATTAATCCACGAGCGCGTTTTCACGATGGATCACCCATTACCGCCCGCGACGTCGCATTCACCTTCCACAAATTTATGACTGAAGGCGTGCCACAGTTTCGTCTGGTCTACAAGGGAACAACGGTAAAAGCCATCGCGCCATTAACCGTACGCATTGAATTAGCCAAACCGAGTAAAGAGGACATGCTCAGCCTGTTTTCATTACCCGTGATGCCAGAGAAGTACTGGAAAGACCATAAGCTCAGCGATCCCTTATCATCGCCACCGCTCGCCAGCGGCCCTTATCGCATTACCAAATGGAAGATGGGCCAGTATATTGTCTATTCGCGCGTCAAAGATTATTGGGCCGCTAATCTACCCGTCAATCGTGGACGCTGGAACTTCGATACCATCCGCTACGACTATTATCTGGATGATAACGTCGCCTTTGAAGCGTTTAAGGCCGGTGCGTTTGATCTGCGTCTTGAAAATGATGCCAAAAACTGGGCGACGCGTTATACCGGGAAAAATTTTGCGAATCATTACATCATCAAAGATGAACAAAAAAATGAATCCGCCCAGGATACGCGCTGGCTGGCTTTTAATATTCAGCGTCCGGTGTTCAGTGACCGACGGGTGCGGGAAGCCATCACGCTGGCCTTTGATTTTGAATGGATGAATAAAGCCCTGTTCTATAACGCCTGGAGCCGGACCAACAGCTATTTTCAGAATACCGAATATGCTGCGACAAAATACCCCGATGCAGATGAACTGGTGGTACTCGCGCCCTTGAAAAAAGATCTCCCTCCTGAGGTCTTCAGCCAAATCTATCAGCCGCCAAAATCAAAAGGCGATGGCTACGATCGTGAGAACTTGCTGAAAGCCGATACCTTACTGGAACAAGCCGGATGGGTACTCAAGGGGCAGCAGCGCGTAAACAGCGTCAGCGGTAAACCTCTGAGCTTTGAACTATTGCTCCCGGCGGGCAGCAACAGTCAGTGGGTGTTGCCGTTCCAGCACAACCTGCAACGCTTAGGCATTACCATGAACATCCGCCAGGTTGATAACTCACAAATTACCAACCGCTTACGCAGTCGCGACTATGACATGATGCCAAGGTTGTATCGCGCAATGCCGTGGCCGAGTTCAGACCTGCAAATTCTGTGGGCTTCTCAATATATTGACTCCAGCTATAACGCCCCCGGTGTGCAAAGCCCGGTTATCGATAAGCTGATCGGTCAAATCATTGCCGCGCAAGGTGATAAAGCCAAACTGATCCCACTCGGCCGGGCACTGGACAGAGTTTTAACCTGGAATTACTACATGTTGCCGATGTGGTTTATGGCCGAGGATCGTATCGCCTGGTGGGACAAATTTTCGCATCCGGCTATTCGCCCAATTTATACCATTGGCCTCGACAACTGGTGGTATGACGTCAACAAAGCGGCGAAACTGCCCGCAGCCAGACGGCAGGGAGAATAGATGGGCGCTTATCTGATTCGACGTCTGCTGCTGGTGATCCCAACGCTTTGGGCCATCATCACCATCAACTTTTTTATCGTGCAAATTGCCCCCGGCGGTCCGGTTGAACAGGCCGTCGCCGCCATTGAGTTCGGGCAAAGCGGGGCATTACCTGGCGCGGGTAGCGAAGGCGTTCGCGCCAGCCATGCGCAAACCGGCGTTGGTAACATCAGCGACAGTAATTATCGCGGCGGCCGGGGTCTGGACCCGGAAGTCATCGCGGAAATCACTCGGCGCTACGGGTTCGATAAGCCCATTCATGAGCGTTATTTCAAAATGCTTTGGGACTATATTCGTTTCGATTTCGGCGACAGCCTGTTTCGTAGCGCCTCTGTGCTGACGCTTATCAAAGACAGCCTGCCGGTTTCCGTTACGCTGGGCCTATGGAGTACGCTCATCATCTATCTGGTGTCGATACCCCTTGGGATCCGCAAAGCGGTTCACAACGGCAGCCGGTTTGATGTCTGGAGTAGCGCATTTATTATTATTGGCTATGCCATTCCGGCCTTTCTGTTTGCCATTTTGCTGATCGTCTTTTTTGCCGGGGGCAGCTACTACGACCTGTTCCCGCTGCGCGGGCTGGTTTCCGCCAATTTTGACTCCCTGCCCTGGTATCAGAAAGTGACCGACTACCTTTGGCATATTACCCTGCCGGTGCTGGCGACGGTAGTTGGTGGGTTTGCCGCGCTGACTATGCTGACCAAGAACTCATTTCTGGATGAGGTGCGCAAACAGTATGTCGTCACCGCACGCGCTAAAGGGGTCAGCGAGAAAAATATTCTGTGGAAACATGTGTTTCGCAATGCCATGTTGCTGGTGATCGCCGGCTTCCCGGCGACGTTTATCAGCATGTTTTTTACCGGTTCGCTGCTGATTGAAGTGATGTTCTCGCTTAACGGTCTGGGACTACTGGGGTATGAATCCACCGTATCACGCGACTACCCGGTAATGTTTGGCACACTCTATATCTTCACCCTGATCGGTCTGCTGCTGAATATCCTCAGCGACATCAGCTATACGCTGGTCGATCCCCGTATTGATTTTGAGGGACGCTAATGTCGCGATTAAGCCCCGTCAATCAGGCCCGCTGGGCGCGCTTTCGCCACAACCGTCGCGGCTACTGGTCGCTGTGGATTTTTCTGGTGCTGTTCGGTCTTAGTCTGTGTTCAGAGCTGATTGCCAATGATAAGCCGTTACTGGTGCGCTACGACAATAGCTGGTATTTCCCCCTGTTCAAAAACTACAGTGAAAGCGACTTCGGCGGACCGCTGGCGACCCGGGCTGATTATCAGGATCCGTGGCTACAGCAGCGCCTGGAAAACCAGGGCTGGATCCTGTGGGCACCAATACGCTTTGGGGCCACCAGCATTAACTTTGCCACCGATAAGCCCTTCCCTTCCCCGCCTTCTGCACAAAACTGGCTGGGAACAGACGCCAACGGCGGTGATGTACTGGCACGGATCCTCTACGGCACACGTATTTCGGTCTTATTTGGCTTAATGCTCACCCTGTGTTCGAGCGTGATGGGCATTATGGCTGGCGCAATACAGGGCTATTATGGCGGCAAGGTGGACCTGTGGGGGCAACGATTCATTGAAGTTTGGTCCGGTATGCCAACGCTGTTTCTCATCATTCTACTGTCGAGCGTTGTCCAGCCTAACTTCTGGTGGCTGCTGGGTATTACGGTGTTGTTTGGCTGGATGAGCCTGGTTGGCGTGGTGCGCGCGGAGTTTTTACGTACCCGAAACTTTGATTATATTCGTGCCGCTCAGGCGCTAGGCGTGAGCGATAGCAGTATTATTCTGCGCCATATGCTACCCAATGCGATGGTTGCCGCTCTGACCTTTTTACCGTTTATTTTGTGCGCCTCGATAACCACTCTAACCTCGCTGGATTTTCTTGGGTTTGGCTTACCGCTTGGCTCGCCATCGCTCGGAGAACTTCTGTTACAGGGTAAAAACAACCTGCAGGCACCGTGGCTTGGCATTACCGCGTTCATCTCCGTTGCCCTGCTCTTATCGCTTCTGATCTTTATTGGTGAAGCGGTACGCGACGCGTTCGATCCCAACAAGGCGATTTAAGATGACACAACCTCTGTTAGCTATTGACAATTTATCGGTAGGTTTTCGTCAACAAGAGACCGTGCGCATCGTGGTCAACAGTCTGTCACTGCGCGTTGATGCCGGACAAACGCTGGCACTGGTGGGTGAGTCCGGCTCAGGTAAAAGCGTGACCGCGCTATCTATTTTACGGTTATTGCCCTCCCCTCCGGTCGTCTACCTTTCCGGCGACATCCGTTTTCATGGTGAATCATTACTTCACGCCGATGAGCAAACGCTTCGCGGCGTGCGGGGGAATAAAATCGCCATGATTTTCCAGGAACCAATGGTGTCACTGAACCCGCTCCACAATCTGGAAAAACAGCTTTATGAAGTGCTGTCGCTGCATAGGGGAATGCGTCGGGAGGCCGCGCGAGCAGAAATCCTGACCTGTCTGGATCGCGTCGGCATCCGTCAGGCGGCCAAACGTCTCGCAGACTACCCGCACCAACTGTCCGGCGGGGAACGCCAGCGCGTGATGATTGCCATGGCATTGCTAACACGACCGGAGCTGTTGATTGCCGATGAACCGACTACCGCGCTGGACGTTTCCGTTCAGGCACAGATCCTGCAACTGCTGAGGGAACTACAGCGCGAGCTGAACATGGGATTACTGTTCATCACCCACAACCTCAGCATTGTGAAAAAGCTGGCCGATACCGTGGCGGTCATGCAAAACGGTCAGTGCGTTGAGCAAAATAAAGCAGCACAGTTGCTCACTGCGCCCACGCATCCCTACACGCAGAAGTTGCTAAACAGTGAACCTTCCGGCGACCCGGTACCTTTACCGGCCGGACAAGCCCCGCTGCTGGAAGTGGAAAAACTGCACGTCGCCTTCCCCATCCGCAAAGGTATCCTGAGGCGTGTGGTGGACCACAACGTCGTGGTTAACAATATCAGTTTCTCTCTGCGGCCCGGTGAAACGCTGGGGTTGGTAGGTGAGTCTGGGTCGGGGAAAAGCACTACCGGACTGGCGCTCCTGAGGTTAATCTCCTCACAGGGCAGTATTGTATTCGATGGTCAGGCACTGCATACCTTAAATCGTCGCCAGCTGTTGCCGGTCCGTCACCGTATTCAGGTGGTATTTCAGGATCCCAACTCCTCGCTTAACCCACGCCTGAGCGTGCTACAGATTATCGAGGAGGGGTTACGCGTTCATCAGCCAACCCTGTCAGCCGAACAACGCGAAGCGCAGGTGAAAGCGGTGATGACGGAAGTGGGACTGGATAGCGAAACGCGGCATCGTTACCCGGCTGAGTTTTCCGGCGGTCAGCGCCAACGTATTGCCATCGCCAGAGCATTGATTCTCAAACCTTCCTTGATTATCCTGGATGAGCCAACATCATCGCTTGACAGAACCGTACAGGCGCAAATCCTGACGTTGTTAAAGTCCTTACAGGAAAAGCATAGGCTGGCTTATATTTTTATCAGCCATGATTTGCACGTAGTACGTGCGTTATGCCATCAGGTTATTGTGCTACGTCAGGGAGAGGTTGTGGAGCAAGGGCAATGCGAGCACGTATTTAACGCGCCACAGCAAGCCTATACGCGTCAGCTGCTTGCGCTAAGCTGACGCTCAAAACGGATTGTTATTTGAAAACGGCTCTGCGATGGCCACGCCGAAGTTTTTCAGTCTGCAGGTCGCGGCAAATTCATCCTGGCGATTCACAAACAGGCACGGCTCCCCTTCGCATTCCAGTACGGAACAAGGAACCTCAATGTCGCTAAGGGCCTGGCTGAGCTTATGCATGACTGACCATGCGCTGTCACCATCAGGGCTGAGCAATTTGAGCGCCACCAGGCTGTTCTCATTGCTCTGACCGTTTTGCGGAATCGGTTCAACCTTTGAACCTGCGAAACCCACCGACCAACGATAGCTCTGCGGCAGACGATGAACGATTGAGAGTTGTAATGTCATCACTTTCTTTCCCTGGAAGCACAATCACTTCACAATTATTTTACATCAATATTAACACATCATTGACAATACGTCTTCAGACAGTTGGTAAACGTTTACACCCTGTCTTTATGCCGCTTTCCGAACCAGGTAATTAAAATTATTCAATGGTTCTGGCATATTTCCGGGCTATATGTACTCGTTTCTGCGATCTAACTCAACCTTTTTAACTACAATGATGTGACTTTTTACATAAATTGATTTTACATAAAATAAACATAACCAGGGGAAATGATAGATTTGCGGTTGATGTATATCAACTCTGGAGGCCTTAAGGCCCCCAGGATGTGTAATAGATCACCGTTTTTGGGCGCGACTGGCGTAAAGACAGAAGAGAATTGAACAGGTAGCGCAAAATGCGATCGACCATATCATTGGCCAGGCCGAGTTAAAGGTCGCCAGAGACAACAGCGCCCCAACGATGGCACCAATGCCGAAGCGGAATGTCCCTGCCAGCGATGACGCCGTTCCCGCCATATGTGGAAATTCATCCAGAATAACCGCCATAGCGTTAGATGACACCATCGACACACAGCCAACAAACGCCGCAACGCCCACGACCAGGGCCCAGAACCCCAACCCAAACAGTGTGCTAAAGACCATCCAGCCTGCCATCACGAACTGGATCCACAGACCGGTACGGAACATATTCAATGCCCCAACCCGACGCACAAAGCGGCTGTTGATGATAGTCATCACGAACAGGAATACGATGTTCAGTGCGAAGTAATAACCGAAATGTTGCGGTGAAACGTGGTTGATCTCAATGTAGACAAAGGGTCCGGCGCTCAGAAACGAGAACATCCCGGCAAAACTGAATCCGCTGGCCAGCATATAGCTCAGCACACGTTTATGACGAAACAGCGAGGCAAAGTTGCCAATAGTAGTACGCAGGCGAAATGGCTGGCGACGCTCTACCGGCAGAGTCTCTTTGATCAGTGTAAGGATCATCACCGACGCCAGAATAGCTGCCATGGCGAGGATCCAAAAGATATAGTGCCAGCTCAGCCATACCAGCACCCAGCCACCGATAATCGGTGCCATTAATGGCGCAATTGTCGTGACCAGCATGACGAATGACATCATGCGCGAAAACTCTTCTTTCGGATAGATATCACGCATCAGGGCGTTGATAACCACGCTCGCCGCCGCCGCAGCCAGGCCGTGGAAGAAACGCATCACGATCAGTTGATCGATGGTTTGCGCCAGTGCGCAGGCCACTGCCGCCGCCGCAAACACCAGCGTCCCGCCCAGGATCACTGGCTTGCGTCCAAGGCTGTCTGCCATTGGCCCATAGAACAGTTGCCCCACTGCGAACCCCAGAATATAGGTACTGAGGGTCATCTGCGCGCTACCTGCTGGCACACCAAACTGTTCAGAGATAACAGGCAGCGCCGGAAGATACATATCAATCGACAACGGCATCAACATGGCTAACAAGCCAAGGATAAAGACAATGGCAATTGACGAGTTCTGCCGGGTGGTCACATTTAGCTCCTGAAATTAACGCGGGGTTAAGTTAACGCTGGCGATTTCTTCTTCAGTCAAAGGACGGTATTCACCTGGCGCCAGATCCTCATCAAGCCTGATGTCACCAATCCGTTCACGGTGCAGTTCCACAACGTGGTTACCCACTGCGGCAAACATACGTTTAACCTGATGATAGCGCCCTTCGCTGATGGTCAAACGCACCTGAGTTGGCGTAATCACTTCCAGCAAGGCCGGTTTGGTCAGGTCTTTCTCATTGTGCAACTGTACGCCATGGGCAAACTGTTCGGCGGTATCATCTGCCACTGGCGACTCCAGCGTCACCAGATAGGTTTTCTCACAATGGTGACGAGGAGAGGTGATGCGATGCGACCACTGTCCGTCATCGGTCATCAGCACCAGTCCAGTGGTGTCGATATCCAGACGCCCTGCCGCATGCAGTTTGTAGGCAACCGGTTCATCAAGGAAATAGAGCACCGTCGGGTGATCGGGATCATCCGTTGAGCAAACATAACCCTGAGGCTTATTCAGCATAAAATAGCGCAGGCCATTTTGTTGAACCAGGGAATTACCGTCATATTCTACGTCGTGTTCTGGCAGCAGCTTAAAAGCGCTATTTCTGACGATTTCACCGTCGACGGTAACGCGGTTAGCACGGATCTCACGCCCGGCAATAGCGCGGCTGACGCCGAGTTGCTGAGCGATAAATTTATCAAGTCGCATGTGTGTGATTTTGCCTGTAAAAATACGAGAATCGGGTTTACGCCCGAAAAGTGGGACCGTTATCCGCCCAGTATAGCGGCGTTACACCATCCCTCAAGAGAAATGATTCATGGCATACTACTCCTTGTTATTGTTTATTATAGTGAGCCCATGATTTTTACTCTTCGCCCGTACCAAAAAGAAGCCGTGGACGCCACGCTCAACCATTTTCGCCACCACCGCACCCCGGCGGTTATCGTCCTGCCAACCGGCGCGGGCAAAAGTCTGGTGATTGCCGAGCTGGCCCGCGTGGCGCGTGGTCGCGTACTGGTACTGGCGCACGTCAAAGAACTGGTCGCACAAAACCATGCGAAATATTGTGCGCTGGGGCTGGAAGCCGATATTTTTGCCGCAGGCCTGAAGCGTAAAGAGAGCCACGGGAAAGTGGTATTTGGCAGCGTACAGTCGGTAGCGCGTAATCTGGACGCCTTTCAGGGAGAATTCTCCCTGCTTATCGTCGATGAATGCCATCGCATTGGCGATGATGAAGAGAGTCAGTATCAGCAAATCCTCACTCACCTGACCAAAGTAAATCCTCACTTACGCCTGCTCGGACTTACCGCCACACCTTTTCGTTTGGGCAAAGGCTGGATTTATCATTTTCATTATCACGGAATGGTGCGCGGCGATGAAAAAGCACTGTTTCGCGACTGCATTTATGAATTACCGCTGCGCTACATGATTAAACACGGCTACCTGACACCGCCAGAACGCCTCGACATGCCGGTAGTGCAATATGACTTCAGCCGCCTGCAGGCGCAAAGTAACGGCCTGTTTAGCGAAGCGGACCTGAATCAGGAACTGAAAAAGCAGCAGCGAATAACGCCGCATATCATCAGCCAGATTGTCGAGTTTGCCCAGACGCGTAAAGGGGTGATGATTTTCGCCGCCACAGTTGAACACGCCAAAGAAATTCTGGGTCTGCTACCTGCTGACGACGCCGCACTTATCACCGGAGACACGCCTGGCGCCGAACGCGACGTGCTGATTGAAGAGTTCAAAGCCCAACGTTTTCGCTATCTGGTGAATGTGTCGGTCCTGACCACTGGCTTCGATGCCCCGCACGTCGACCTTATCGCCATTCTTCGCCCGACCGAGTCAGTTAGCCTTTACCAACAAATTGTCGGTCGTGGGCTGCGCCTGGCGCCGGATAAAACCGACTGTCTGATCCTCGATTACGCTGGTAACCCGCACGACCTGTACGCGCCGGAAGTTGGTGCGCCGAAAGGGAAAAGCGACAACGTTCCGGTACAGGTGTTCTGTCCTGCCTGCGGCTTTGCCAACACCTTCTGGGGCAAAACAACGGCCGACGGCACGCTGATTGAGCACTTTGGCCGCCGCTGTCAGGGATGGTTTGAAGATGATGACGGCCATCGCGAACAGTGCGATTTTCGTTTCCGTTTTAAAAACTGCCCGCAGTGCAACGCGGAAAATGACATCGCCGCCCGCCGTTGTAGGGAGTGCGACGCGGTACTGGTTGACCCGGATGACATGCTGAAAGCCGCGCTCAGGCTTAAAGATGCGCTGGTTCTGCGCTGCAGCGGGATGGCGCTACAAAATGGGCAGGATGAAAAAGGCGAATGGCTGAAAATTACCTATTACGATGAAGATGGCGCTGACGTCAGCGAACGCTTTCGCCTGCATACTCCCGCGCAGCGTACAGCCTTCGAGCAACTGTTTATTCGCCCGCATACCCGAACGCCTGGCATTCCCTTACGCTGGATAACCGCCGCCGATATCCTCGCCCAGCAGGCGCTGTTACGTCATCCTGATTTCGTGGTCGCGCGCATGAAAGGTCAGTACTGGCAGGTCCGTGAAAAGGTCTTCGATTATGAAGGACGCTTTCGTCGGGCACATGAATTACGCGGTTAATCGTACTTTTGATTGATGTACCAGCTGTTTGAGTATAGAATCTCGCCCGCTTTTGCATACGCAAAGCAGATCACTTACCTGTTGCTGGGTCGCCTGTAGCAGGAATTATTAAAGAGAGATTTAAATGTTTACTATCAACGCTGAAGTACGTAAAGAGCAGGGTAAGGGTGCGAGCCGCCGCCTGCGTGCCGCTAACAAGTTCCCGGCAATCATCTACGGTGGCGCAGAAGCCCCGATTGCTATCGAACTGGATCACGATGCAGTTATGAACATGCAAGCTAAAGCTGAATTCTACAGCGAAGTTCTGACCATCGTTGTTGACGGTAAAGAAGTTAAAGTTAAAGCTCAGGCTGTACAGCGTCACCCGTTCAAGCCGAAGCTGTCTCACATCGACTTCGTTCGCGCGTAATCGCAAACAAGTTGAAGAAAAACCCCGCCAAGGCGGGGTTTTTTTATGGGATTTTGTAATCGATACTGATGGTTCTCGTCGACCGGATAAGGCGTTTACGCTCTCACCCGGCAAACGGTTTTATTTCCCGCCCGACGTGCGACGCTGCAGCTGGTCGCGCAGGTTCGGCGGCGTACCTTTGATGGTCAAAGTATCTGTAGCCGGATCCCAGAAAATACGTTCACCCAGTAGCATGGCGTCGAAGTTGATGGTTAACCCACCGCCGCTTCCGGCAAATTTGGTTAACTGACGCAGCGTACTGCGATCTGCCGGGAAGCTCTCTTCCAGCTCGTAGCCTTTATCAGCGGTAAATTCGCTGAAGCTAACTTCACTGACGCCGGAAAGCTCTTTGGACAGCGACTCCAGCTCGATCTCTTCACCGGCTTGTAGCTGTTCGTTGCAGTAGCTGTACACCTGCTGACGCACGTTCTGGCGTTCAGCTTTATCGAGCTGCGCCTCGGCAGTAAAGTCATCGACCGCCTGCAGCAGGCCACGGTTTTGCGCTTTGGCGTTCAGACCTTCGCTGGCACCGAGGAAATCCATAAAGAAATCGGCGACTTTGCGCCCTACCCGCCCTTTCAGGAACGTCAGATAGCGCGTGGACTCCGGATTGGTTTCCCACTCGGTTAAATCAATACGCGCCACGATATCCGCATGATTGATGTCCAGATAGTGCGTCGGATTGATATCCAGATTTTCATTGACGCGCATGCTGCTTAAATTGTTCAGCACGGCGACCAACAGATACTCTACCGCCAGATAGCGGTAATGGCAGAACAGGACAATGCCGCCGTCGGCAAAAGGATATTTCGCCAGCTCGTCCCGCAAGCGTCCGGTCGCGGCACGACTAAATGCCAGAAAATCCTCTTCGCCCTGACGCTGTAAACGCAGCGTTTGTGCCAGTTCACTCTCTTCGCTAAACAGGCCATAAGCTTTATTCTTGGCGCTATATACCCGATGCAGCTCAGCCATCATATCGACAACCGTCGCTGTCGGTTCCAGTAATGAATCGCGCAAGACCAGCTCAAGGTTCTGCTCGTCACGTTTGATAAGCTGGTGCAGGGCAATCTGGTTGATATCCAGACTCATGATAAACTCTCCTTTTAGACCGGGCGGTATTCAACCACCTGCCGGGCAGTGACGCAATAGAAGATAAAAAAGCAGAAAAAAAACTGTCTGTACGGTAATATGTTGCCCTTTCATGAACAGACTGATTTCGATTTATGCCACAAATTTCCCGCTATAGTGACGAACACGTTGAACAACTGCTGAATGAGATGCTCAACGTACTGGAAAAACATAAGGCGCCGACCGACCTTTCCCTGATGGTACTGGGAAATATGGTGACTAACCTTATCAATACAAGCATCGCACCGGCCCAGCGCCAGGCGATTGCCAACTCTTTTGCCCGCGCATTACAGTCTTCGGTAAACGACGACCAAGCGCATTAAGAGCCTGCTCCGGGGAAACGAACAACAGTTTATGGTAACTCATCGTCAGCGCTACCGTGAGAAAGTCTCCCAGATGGTTAGCTGGGGGCACTGGTTTGCCTTGTTCAACATCCTGTTGGCCGTGGTACTCGGTAGCCGTTACCTGTTTGTCGCCGACTGGCCGACAACGCTTGCAGGTCGTATTTATTCCTATGTAAGCCTGGTCGGACATTTTAGTTTTCTGGTGTTTGCCACCTATCTGCTAATCCTGTTTCCCCTGACGTTTATCGTCATGTCCCAGAGGCTGATGCGATTCTTATCAGCTATTCTGGCGACAGTGGGCATGACGCTGTTGCTAATCGACAGCGAAGTTTTCACCCGCTTCCATTTGCACCTCAACCCGATCGTCTGGGAACTGGTCATCAACCCTGACCAGAATGAAGCGGCGCGTGACTGGCAACTGATGTTTATCAGCGTGCCAGTGATTCTGTTAATTGAAATGCTGTTTGCGACCTGGAGTTGGCAAAAGCTGCGTAGCCTGACGCGTCGTCGCCACTTCGCCAAACCGTTAGCCGCATTCTTCTTCATTTGCTTTATCGCCTCGCACGTGGTGTATATCTGGGCGGATGCCAATTTCTATCGCCCGATTACCATGCAGCGCGCGAATCTGCCGCTCTCCTACCCGATGACGGCGCGTAAGTTCCTGGAAAAACATGGTCTGCTGGATGCGCAAGAGTATCAGCGTCGCCTGATCGAGCAGGGGAATCCGGAAGCAGTTTCCGTGCAGTACCCGCTGAGCGAACTGCGCTATCGCGATATGGGCACCGGCCAGAACGTCCTGCTGATCACCGTCGACGGCCTGAACTATTCACGCTTTGAAAAGCAGATGCCTGCGCTGGCTGAATTCGCCGGGCAGAATATCTCCTTTACGCGTCACATGAGCACTGGCAACACCACGGATAACGGGATTTTTGGCCTGTTTTACGGCGTCTCACCAAGCTACATGGATGGGATTTTATCGACCCGAACGCCTGCGGCGTTGATTTCCGCGCTGAACCAGCAGGGCTATCAGTTAGGGCTATTCTCCTCGGATGGCTTTACCAGCCCGCTTTATCGCCAGGCGCTGCTGTCAGATTTCTCCATGCCAAGCGTGCAGACGCAATCTGACGACCAAACCGCAAGCCAGTGGATTAACTGGCTGGGACGCTACGCGCAGGAAGATAACCGCTGGTTCTCGTGGGTCTCCTTTAACGGGACCAACCTTGATGAGAGTAACCAGAAGAATTTTGCCAAACGCTATGCCAGCGCCGCTCAGGATGTGGATGCCAACATTAACCGCATTCTGAGCGCCCTGCGCGACTCCGGCAAACTGAACAACACGGTGGTGATTATTACCGCTGGTCGGGGCGTGCCGCTGACGCAGGAAGAGAACAGCTTTGCCTGGTCGCGAGGCCATCTGCAGGTTCCTCTGGTTATTCACTGGCCGGGAACGCCTGCTCAGCGCATCAATAGCCTGACCGATCATACGGACCTGATGACAACGCTGATGCAGCGCCTGCTGCACGTCAGTACACCTGCTAACGAATACTCGCAGGGGCAGGATCTGTTCAATGCAACCCGCCGCCATTACTGGGTTACTGCCGCTGACGGCAGCACGATGGCCGTTACCACACCCGAGATGACGCTGGTGCTGAACAACAACGGTAATTATCAGACCTATAATTTGCGCGGCGAGAAAATAAAAGATCAGAAACCGCAGCTAAGTCTGCTGTTACAGGTTCTGACGGATGAGAAGCGATTTATTGCTAACTGATTAATTATAAATCAGTTAGCGAGACATGCTCTTGCATTCGTAGCGGAAAGCAGTAGTATTAGCAGCCATAGCGTCGGCACGTAGCGCAGCCTGGTAGCGCACCGTCATGGGGTGTCGGGGGTCGGAGGTTCAAATCCTCTCGTGCCGACCAAAAATCCCCAAAAAAACCAACCTTAGGGTTGGTTTTTTTATGTCTGAGATTCATCATTCCTGAGTATTACTACGGCTTTCAGTACAGGTTTTACTACTTACCCATGCACAAATTGGGGTAAAATTTATCCTCTCATCAGCGTGATGAATCTGGACGATTGATGCGCTGAAAACAATAATGATACTAATAAAAACTCAGGAGAATAGTATGCCTGAAGCAACGCCTTTTCGGGTGCTGATTGTTGACGACCACCCACTGATGCGGCGAGGAATTAGTCAATTATTGCAACTTGATCCCGCCTTTAACGTAGTCGCGGAAGCGGGTGATGGTGCCAGCGCTATCGACCTGGCAAACCGCCTGGACCTTGATGTGATCCTACTGGATCTCAATATGAAAGGGATGAGCGGACTGGATACCCTGAATGCGCTGCGTCGGGATGGCGTCACCGCGCAAATTATTATTCTTACCGTATCGGATGCCGCCAACGATGTGTACGCTCTAATTGATGCCGGCGCGGATGGTTATTTGCTTAAAGACAGCGATCCTGAAGTCCTGCTGGAGGCTATTCGCAGTGGTGCCAAAGGTGGTAAAGCCTTTAGTACCCGCGTCAGCGAATATTTGCGCGAGCGCGACCTGTTTGGCGCCCAGGAAGACCCATTCAGCGTTCTCACCGAACGCGAACTGGATGTGTTACATGAACTTGCTCAGGGGCTATCGAACAAACAGATTGCATCAGTGCTGAATATTTCTGAACAGACGGTGAAGGTGCATATTCGCAATCTGCTGCGCAAACTCAACGTGCGTTCTCGTGTAGCTGCCACCATTCTATTTTTACAAACACGCGGCATGCAGTAATCAGATATTGCCCGATGGCGCTACGCTTATCGGGCCAACAAGTCACGTGCATCAGTAGGCCGGATAAGACGCTTTGCGTCGCCATCCGGCATCTTCCACTCTTACTTCTCCTGCGGCGTTAGCTGCTCCATCGCCTGCTTAATGCTGCGTTCTATCACCGCCCGACGGGTATCATTGGCCGGTAATAATTTCAGCATCATCTCCCACGCCGCAACCGCCTCGCCAAAGCGCTGCTGTTCAAAAGCGTTAAACGCATACATGCTGAGAACCCGCACGTTGGCATGTTCGCCGCGTACCAACTGGCGTAGCAGCTCCCCTCCCCGACGGTTATCATCAGGATCGGAAGAACGGGTCAGCGCTTCCGCATAGCCCAGCGCAGCATCGCTGTTTTTCGGATCCAGTCGATAAGCATTGGCATAGGCTTCAGTGGCCGTACTGGCGTTACCAAGTACCATGCCAATGCGCCCAAGCATGATCCAACCTTCAACGTTGGCAGGATCGGCTTGTAAGCGAGTGCGCAGACCCAACGCCAGACGCGTCATATCTTCTTCATTGAGCGGATCAGCTTTTGGATCCAACGCCCGCTCCAGCAGCGCCGGAGCCTGAGCGGTGGCCTGTTGCCAGACCTGAACCTGCTTATAGTTGCCGGTTTCATAATAGCTCACTGCGCCAACCCCCAGCGCCACCACGATGCCGGGCACAAACAACCCGAACCCACCGCGCTTACCATCCGGGATAACTTCATCAGGAAACTCTTCCTGTTTTACCCGGACACGTCGGCGAGTACGGGCGAAAATAATCCAGCCACCCAGACCAATCGCAACCACCGGCATCACCCACAAAAGTACAGTAAGCGGCGTCAACGGCGGATCGTAAGTGACGAAGTTGCCGTAGCGCGCCACCATGTAGTCGACAATCTCTTTCTGACTTTTTCCTTCCTGCATCAGTTCGTACACTTTCTGACGCAGGTCGGTGGCAATCATCGAGTTAGAATCGGCAATACTGTTGTTCTGACATTTAGGACAGCGCAACTGTTCGGTAAGCTGACGGAACTGCTGCTCCTGCGCTTCATCCTTAAACTGCATCACATCGATGGTCGCAAGCGCGGATCCAGAGATAACCAGCATCAGCAGGCCCAGTAAAAATCTCATTGCGCAGCCTCCTTACTGTACTTATCCCACAACGGTTTGATCTCGCTCTCCCACACCCTGGCATTCAAATCGCCGGCATGGCGATAGCGAATAATACCTTTCCCGTCGATCAGGAACGTCTCCGGCGCGCCGTACACACCAAGATCCAGACCAAGCATACCGTCGCCGTCAAACAGGCTTAATGAGTAAGGATTGCCCAGCTCTTTCAGCCAGACAATGGCTTTCTGACGATCGTCTTTATAGTTCAGACCCACCACCCGCACGCCCTGCGCAGACAGTTGATTCAAGTACTGATGCTCGGCGCGACAGGTCGGACACCAGGTCGCCCAGACGTTAAGCAGTACCGGTTTGCCCTGGGTCAGCACATCGGCCTGATAATGCTGCCCCGGATTTTCCAGCGACTCCAGGCGGAATGTCGGAACGGGTTTGCCGATCAGCGCCGACTCCAGATTAGTGGGATCGTCCCCCTGAGCGTTACGCGCCAGTTGCCACAGCAGCGCCGCCGCAATGATCAGAAAAATAATAAACGGAATTAACAGTGCGTTGCGCTTCATACAGCCTCCGACGCATTTTTTTGCACCGCGGCGCGAGGACGCGTGCGCTGACGATAGCGTGGATCAAACAGGCAGAACAATCCGCCCAGCGCCATCAGCAATCCTCCGGCCCAAATCCAGCGAATAAACGGTTTGTAGTACAGACGCACAGCCCATGCGCCGTTATCCAGTTCTTCACCCAGCGCAGCGTACAGATCGCGTGTGAATCCGCCGTCAATTGCCGCTTCAGTCATCATCGAACTGGTGCTGTTATAGAAGCGTTTTTCCGCATGCAGCGTGGCTTCTGGTTTACCATCTCGGGTAACGCCAATAATGGCGACACCGCCCCGGTAGTTAGGTCCGGTAATATCTTTCACTTCGCGGAACGTGAACTGATAGTTATGGATACTGACGCTATCACCTGCCTTCATGCGCACATCGCGTTCAACACTGTAGTTCTGGCTAAAGGCAATACCGACAATAGTAATCGCCAGCCCAACGTGGCCCGACACCATGCCCCAATAGCTTGGTGTTAACTTCGTTCCGCGGGAAACACGCAGGAACGCTTCGGACACCGCCAGCACGAATATCCAGCATGCCATCGCCAGACCCACCACCGTCATAGCGGCAATGCGATCCTCAAACAGCCACGGCAGCAGCAGCGACATAACAAGCGTGGTGACAAACGCGATAATCAGTAACGTTTTCAGTTTACGCGGTCGGTCACGGCCCCAGCGCACTAATGGCCCTATTCCCAGCAACAGCGCGAACGGTGCCATCAGCCAGGTAAACATGGTGTTGAAGAACGGCTCGCCAATCGAAATGCTGCCCAGCCCCAGCTGTTTGTGCACCAACGGCAGCAGCGTACCCAATAGCACCACCAGCATGGCGGCAATAAGCAGAACGTTGTTGCCCAACAGCAGAGATTCACGCGACCACAGCGCGTTATTTACCCGCGAGCGGACCTTGTGACCGCGAACCGCAAACAGCAGCAGGGAGCCGCCAATCACTAATACCATAAAGGCGAGAATAAACATCCCGCGCGACGGATCGGAGGCAAAAGCATGCACCGACACCAGCACGCCGGAGCGCACCAGGAAAGTCCCCAACAGGCAAAGCGAGAATGCGCAGATTGACAGCAGCAGCGTCCAGGCTTTAAAGCTGGCACGCTGTTCGGTGACCGACAACGAGTGCATCAGCGCCGTTCCCACCAGCCATGGCATAAACGAGGCATTTTCAACTGGATCCCAGAACCACCAGCCGCCCCAGCCCAGCTCGTAATAGGCCCAGGCGGAACCGAGCACAATACCCAGCGTCAGGAACACCCACGCCGCCAGCGTCCACGGACGCGAAAAACGGGCGAAGGTACTGTCCAGTCGGCCACTCATCAACGCGGCAATCGCAAACGCAAAGGCCACGGAGAAACCGACATACCCCATGTACAGCAACGGCGGATGGAAAATCAGCCCCGGATCCTGCAACAGCGGGTTCAGGTCGCGCCCTTCAATAGGGAAGTTGGGCAACGTACGGGCAAATGGATTGGAGGTAAACAGAATAAACAGCAGAAAGCCAACGCTGACCATCCCCATCACCGCCAGCACGCGGGCGACGATGTCCAGCGGCATACGCTGGCTGAATGCCGCAACGGCGAACGTCCAGCCGCTCATCAGCAGTACCCACAGCAGCAGAGAGCCTTCATGCGCGCCCCAGGTTGCTGCCACCCGATACCAGACCGGAAGCTGGGTATTGGAGTTGCTGGCAACGTAGGTGACGGTAAAGTCATTAACCACGAAGGCGTTGACCAGAATCAGGAACGCGCCCATCACACAGATAAATAACACCCAGGCAAAGGGCCGCGCGGAAGCCATCATCCGCACATCGCCGCGCGCTACGCCCCACAGCGGATAGACCGACAGCAGTAACGCCACGCCTAGCGCAAGGCACAACAGCGCATTGCCAATTTCAGGCATCATGACGTTTTATCCTTATACACGCTTTCCGGACGACGATGGTTTTCCTGCATCGCTTTTTCAACTTCCGGCGGGGTGTAATTTTCATCATGTTTGGCCAGAACCTCTTTGGCCTGTACATGATTTCCCTCGTTCAGTTCGCCCTGAACAACAACACCCTGCCCTTCGCGGAACAGATCCGGCAGAATACCTTCATAGGTTACATCCACTACACCTTCGGCGTCATAGATGCTGAAATTCACCTTCAACGACTGCGGATCGCGCTTTACGCTACCGGGCATCACCATACCGCCCACGCGCAGGCGCTGACCGACTTCAGGCATCTGCTGCGTTTCGCGCTTACCGTAGAGTATCTCTCCCGGCGTATAGAACAGGTCAATATTGGAACGTAGCGCATAAAGCACCAGCGTAATGGTCAAAGCCAGACCCGCCAGTACCGCACAGGCTATCCATAACCGATTTTTACGTCGAATATTCACGCCGCCTCCCGTTGCACTTGCGCCGCACGCATACGTGCTTCTCTCGCCCGCTGCTGCGCTACACCGCGTAAAATTGCGCGATGCTGTAACGTGGAATGCACTACCAGCACCACCAGCGGGATAACACTCATCGCTACGGCAAGCCAGACATACAAGGCGTAGCCGCCCATCGCGAAAAAATCACTCCATGATGCAAATGCAGGGGTCATTGGCGGCCTCTTTTTAAGATCAGTTCGCTCACCCACGGGCGGCGTTTTTCCATCATCAAAATCAGGTTACGCATGCGCATCAGCGCCAGCGTGACAAACAGTAACAGGTAGCCGACGATCGCCAGACGCAGAGGCGTACGCATCGCCGGATCGATGCTTTGCTGCATGCGGGTAGAACCCTGATGCAGCGTATTCCACCACTCAACCGAGTAGTGGATAATCGGCAAGTTGACCACGCCAATCAGCACCAGAATACCGGCGGCACGACCTGCCAGACGGCGGTCGTCAAAGGCATGCCACAGCGCAATGGCGCCAACGTAGAGAAACAGCAGCACCAGTTCAGAGGTGAGTCGGGCATCCCAGACCCACCAGGTTCCCCACATCGGTTTGCCCCATGCGGAACCTGTCACCAGCGCAATAAAGGTAAACACTGCACCAATCGGCGCCATCGCAGCCAGCGCCAGATTGGCCATTTTCATCTGCCAGACCAGGCCGATAAACGCGGCAACGGCCATCGAGGCGTAAATGCCCATCGACCAGATTGCCGCCGGAACGTGCAGATAAATAATGCGATAGCTCTGCCCCTGCTGATAGTCTGCAGGCGCAAAACCAAAGCCCCAGACCCATCCCGTTATCAGTACCACCGCGCTGGCAATCGCCAGCCACGGGATAAACCAGCCACAGATCTGATAGAGCCGAGGGGGCATCGCCAATTGATGAAGTGTTTTCCACATAGTTCAGTCACCAGACTCCATAAATTAAAATCCGTTGTGCCGGAGCGCCTTGCCCGGCATGCACATCTAATTCTCGTTACTGCACGCTTATCCGTAACGCCGCGGCTGTGGCAAACGGGCTTAACGTGGCGCTGCCGACCAGCAACGCACCCAGAATCGCCATGTACCCTTCAACCGGTAAGTGCATAGAAGCCGCATCCATCGCGGCGGTCGCAAAAATCAGTAAGGGTATGGTGAGCGGGAGTACCAGCACGCTTAACAGCACGCCGCCGCGCTTTAAGCCCACCGTCAACCCTACGCCCGGCGCGCCGAGAAAACCCAGCGTCGGCGTTCCGAGTAACAAGGTCAGCGCCATAATTTTCCAGCCGTACATATCCATGCCCAGCAACAGCGCCACCAGCGGCGAGAGGATCAGCAGCGGCAGACCTGTCACGACCCAGTGCGCCATCACTTTCGCCAGCACCACGGCCGGTAGCGGTAACGGCAGCAGCATCAGTTGCTCAAGGCTGCCATCCTGTAAGTCATCACGAAATAGCCGTTCCAGCGCCAGCAATGACGCCAGTAGCGCCGCAACCCAGATGATGCCCGGCGCTATGCGCGCCAGCAGCTGTGGCTCCGGCCCAATACTCAGGGGGAACAGCGTAATAACAATCAGGAAGAACCATAAAGGATTAGCAATTTCCGCACTATGACGAAACGCAACTCGCAGTTCTAAACGAAAGATTCGCCACATCATTGCGTTGCCCTCTCACTGGTCAGCGCAATACGTCGCACTTTATCGGTTTCAACATTGAGCGGTTGGTGGGTGGTGAGAATAACAATACCGCCCTGCTCCGTATGCTGCGCCATACGCTGAGTCAGTCGCTCAACGCCGTTAACATCAATGGCGGTAAAGGGTTCATCGAGGATCCACAGTCGGGCGCGGGTCAGCCACAAACGGGCCAGCGCCACGCGCCGCTGTTGTCCGGCGGAAAGTTGGTTTACTGGGATATCTTCATATCCGGCAAGTCCCGCCTGCGCCAGCGCAGCCAGACACTGCGCGATGTCGCCGTCATGATGGAAGAAACGCAGGTTCTCCAACGCCGAAAGCCGGGTTTTTATCCCCGGCTGATGTCCAATCCACAGTAGTTGCTGATGGTAGCTGTCCCGCACGTGATGCAGCGGTTGCTCTTGCCAGCAAACCTCCCCTGCGTCGGGACGCGCCAGCCCGGTAAGCAACCGCAGCAGAGTGGTTTTCCCTGCGCCGTTGCTGCCGGTAATTTGTACCCATTCCCCTGCGTTGACGCGAAATGACAACTCGCTGAACAGTATTCTGTCATCCCGCTCGCAAAGTAATTCTCTGGCTTCAAGCATACCTGGTTATCTACATCCTGTTAAAAGCCCGGTTTGACTTCGCGCATATCAGGCAGTTTGTGCGCTATCCCTTTATGGCAGTCAATACAGGTTTGCCCGTCTTTCACGGCCTGGTCGTGCATTTTGGCCGCGACGCCTTTCTGGGCGGTTAAATCCATAAACTCGAAGTTGTGACAGTTTCGACACTCTTGCGAATTGTTATCTTTCATACGCCGCCACTCATTTTGCGCCATCGTTAAACGATGATCTTCAAATTTCTGCGGTGTATCTATTAACCCCAGTGCTTTCGCGTACAGCTCTTTACTGGCCTTGATCTTACGGATCATTTTCGGGCCCCACTCGTGTGGGACGTGGCAATCAGGGCAAGTCGCTCGCACACCACTGCGGTTGTTGTAGTGTACGGTTTCCATGTATTCCTGGTACACCGTATTGCGCATTTCGTGACAGCTAATGCAGAACTCTTCTGTATTGGCCTTTTCCATACCGGTATTAAAGCCGCCCCAGAAAATAATGCCGCCCACAAAGCCGATTAACAACAGCGTGCCGAGCGCCAGACGGCTGGGGCGACGCCACCATTGCCAGACGCGCTTAATCCAGCCTGGTTTACGGTTAGAATTTTCCATAATGACCTCTTATTTCCCGTAACCTTTCGAGGGGGTGAAGGTATTTTCAACAATCGGCGCGGCGTCAGCCTGCGGAACGTGACATTGCAGACAGAAATAACGACGCGGCGCGACTTCAGCCAATACCTTGCCGTCGCTATCCATAAAGTGCGTCGGACTGATGCGCGGCGCACCGGTGGTACGATAGCTTTCCACACCGTGGCATTGCAGGCAGCGGTTGGTGTTAGTCGTCACCTGATATCCTTCAACGCTGTGCGGAACCATCGGCGGCTGATTCACATAGTTCAGCGGCATACGCACTTGCTCTTTCGGCATGCGAATCGCCCCTTCCTGTGTTCCTGAGACTTCCGGTGACTGGCTCAGATCCACTCCGTTTGCAGCCCAAACTGCCCCACTGACTAGCAAGGCCAGCGCGGCCATCCATTGACTCAGCGCTTTAATCAGGTCATGGCTTTTCATGATTTCGCTCCCGAACTCCATCGTGTTGTTATTGTAAAAACATCCTCAGAACAGACATCCACACAGCGACCGCAGGCCATGCAATCGCGACTGGTTACCTGCACCGGACTTTGCTCATCCAGCACCGGCGCACGTAGCACATGCGGTTCCGGGCAAACATGAAAACAATCCATACAGCGGTTACATCTGTTACGTTCTTTTGCCGAAACGGTTAATGCACCTTTGCTTCCCACCACGCTATACAGCGCACCCAGTGGGCAGAGATGCCCGCACCAGCCATGCTCAACGACCAGTAAATCAAATAAAAACAGCGCGAGGATCAGCAACGCTCCGCTACCGAATCCCATTACCAGGCTACGTCCCAGCAAAGAAACCGGGTTTATCCACTCCCACAGCAGCGTACCAGTCAGCGCTGAACCGACCAGAATGACCACCAGCAGGACGTACCGTATATGGCGCGGCAGGGTCGCAGACTGATTCAGGTCAAACCTTCTGCGCAGCCAGCTGGCTAAATCGGTGACCGGGTTCATGGGACAAACCCAACTGCAAAACAGTCGTTTACCGGCCAGGGCATACAGCACCGTAATGATGGCTGCCCCCGTTAATGCCACCGTCGCGGGCAGATGCCCGCTGGCCAGGCTTTGCAGAGTAATCAGCGGATCGGTGAACGGGATAGCGTCCAGCAACAGGCTGCTACTGTAGTTGCCATGCAGGATCCAAACACCAAGCCACGGGCCGCTAAGGAACATCGCCAGTATCAGAAACTGACTCAGACGACGCAGCAGCAGCCAACGATGACTCTTCCACCATCCTTTTTTTGCCTGCGCTTCACGCCCGGCATCACGTTTACGATTTGCCATTGTTCCCCTCCAGCCAACCGAAGCGGTAATGGTGTCCTAACTCCCCTTTCGCCAGCGACAACGGCAGCACTTTTATTGCTGGCTGCTCCAGTACGCAGACTTTTTCGCATTTCCCGCAGCCGGTACAGGCATCGCTGTGCACGGTAGGAATAAACCGCGCATGTTTGCCGGTACGCATGTTACGGTCCAGCTCCAGGGTGATCGCCTCATCGATTTTCGGGCACTCGCGATAGCAAACGTCACAGCGTAATCCCTGATAGTTGAGGCAGTTTTCGTGATCCAGCAGTACCGCCAGCCCCATACGCGAATCGTCAATGGATTCAATTTCTCTGTCCAACGCGCCGCTGGGGCAGACTTTGGCGCATGGAATGTCCTCACACATTTCGCAGGGAATATCACGGGCGATGAAATATGGCGTACCAGCCGCCAGCCCGGAGGCCAGCGTCGCCAGCTTCAGCGTGTCATACGGACATGCCTGAACGCACTGACCGCAACGTACGCAGGCGCTGGCGAATGCCTCCTCGCTCAGTGCACCAGGCGGGCGCAACCGCACGCCGGTTGCGCGTGCGGTTTGTTGTTGCAACCCCAGCGCCACGCCAACGACGGCCAGCCCGCCCGCTGCGCGAACCATATCGCGCAGAAAGCGGCGGCGGCCATTTTGGGGTTTTGCTGACCGGGACATAACGCGTTACACCTTCGCCAGTTTCACGGCGCACTTCTTGAAATCCGTCTCTTTTGAGAGCGGATCCGTCGCATCCAGTGTCAGGTTGTTCACCAGCTGTGCGGCGTCGAAGAACGGCATGTACACCAGCCCCTGCGGCGGACGGTTACGACCGCGTGTTTCAACAATCGAAATCACTTCGCCACGACGGGAAATCACTTTGACCTTATCGCCACGACGCAGATCGCGTGCTTTTGCATCCAGCGGGTGGATGAACAGCACAGCTTCCGGGAAAGCGCGGTGCAGTTCAGGCACACGACGCGTCATACTGCCGGTATGCCAGTGTTCCAGAACACGTCCGGTGGATAGCCACAGGTCATATTCTTTATCCGGCGCTTCAGCAGCAGGCTCAAACGGCAGCGCGAAGATAACCGCTTTACCGTCCGGTTTACCGTAGAACTTGTAGCTTTCACCTGCTTTCACGTAAGGGTCGTTGCCTTCGCTGTAGCGCCACTGGGTCTCTTTGCCTTCAACGACCGGCCAGCGTAAACCGCGGGCTTTGTGGTAATCGTCAAATGGCGCAAGGTCATGCCCGTGGCCGCGACCAAACCAGGCGTACTCTTCGAACAACCCTTTTTGCAGATAGAAGCCCAGCTCGCGGGATTCATCATTCAGTTGATCTTCAGCCAGTTCAGTCACCGGGAATTTTGTCACTGCTGGCGTGGCAAACAGCACGTCATACAGCGTTTTGCCACGCAGCTCCGGCTTTTGTGCCAGCAGCTCTTCGGGCCACACTTCTTCTGTTTTGAAGCGACGAGAGAACTGCACCAGTTGCCACAGATCCGACTTCGATTCGCCCGGTGCTTTAATCTGCTGACGCCAGAACTGTGTACGGCGTTCAGCGTTACCGTAGGCACCTTCTTTCTCTACCCACATCGCAGTCGGCAGGATCAGGTCAGCAGACAAGGCGCTGACCGTCGGGTACGGATCGGAGACAATGATGAAGTTGCGCGGATCGCGCCAGCCCGGCATACGCTCCTCATTGATGTTCGGACCAGCCTGCATGTTGTTGGTACACATCGCCCAGTAGACATTGAGCTTGCCATCTTTCAGCGCGCGGTCTTGCGCCACGGCGTGCAGACCGATTTTTGCCGGAATGGTCCCTGACGGAATATTCCAGTGCTTCTCGCAGATATCGCGGTGTTTTTCGTTTGTCACCACCATGTCCGCAGGCAGACGATGGGAGAATGTACCGACTTCACGCGCGGTGCCGCAGGCGGAAGGCTGGCCGGTCAGAGAGAACGGGCCACAGCCTGGCTGGGAGATTTTGCCAGTCAGCAAGTGCAGGTTATAGACCAGGTTGTTAGCCCATACGCCGCGGGTGTGCTGGTTAAAGCCCATCGTCCAGTAGGAGATGACTTTTTTCTTCGGATCGGCATACAGCTGTGCCAGCTGTTCCAACTGATCTTTTGGTACGCCGGTCATTTCGGCGGTTTTATCCAGCGTGTACTCAGCAACGAAGGCTTTGTAATCCTCAAAGCTCATCGGTTCAGAGGCATCGGATCCCGGGTTTTTCGCCGCTTTTTCCAGCGGATGGGTCGGACGCAGACCGTAGCCGATGTCCGTCACGCCTTTACGCAGGTTGACGTGCTTGCTAAAGAAATCCTGGTTAATCGCATTGTTTTGAATGATGTAGTTCGCGATGTAGTTGAGGATCACCAGATCGGTTTGCGGCGTGAAGACCATACCGTTATCCGCCAGCTCAAAGCTGCGGTGCTGGAAAGTGGAGAGAACCGCGACGTTGACGTTAGGATCGGACAGACGACGGTTGGTGATGCGCGACCACAGGATCGGGTGCA
Source organism: Citrobacter sp. KTE30 (assembly GCF_000398825.1). Lineage (NCBI taxonomy): Bacteria > Pseudomonadati > Pseudomonadota > Gammaproteobacteria > Enterobacterales > Enterobacteriaceae > Citrobacter > Citrobacter sp. KTE30. The sequence continues at coordinate 3,003,309 of NZ_KB976055.1, forward strand.
TCTCTGCCATATTCGCACCCCACAGGACGAAGGCGTCTGCATGTTCGATATCGTCATAGCAGCCCATCGGTTCATCCATACCGAAGGTACGCATAAAGCCGACTACCGCTGAGGCCATGCAGTGACGTGCGTTCGGGTCGATGTTATTGGAACGGAAACCCGCTTTAAACAATTTGGCAGCAGCATAACCTTCCCAAATCGTCCACTGGCCAGAGCCGAACATGCCGATAGATTCCGGGCCTTTCTCTTTCATCGACGTTTTGAATTTCTCTTCCATCACGTCAAAAGCCTGGTCCCAGCTAATCGGGGTGAACTCGCCTTCTTTGTGATATTTGCCGTCTTTCATGCGCAGCATCGGCTGCGTTAAACGGTCTTGTCCGTACATGATTTTCGGCAGGAAGTAACCTTTGATGCAGTTAAGCCCACGGTTAACCGGCGCATCCGGATCGCCCTGGCATGCCACAACACGCCCTTGCTGCGTTCCGACCAATACGCCGCAGCCCGTCCCGCAAAAACGGCACGGGGCTTTGTCCCATTTGATGGCTTCTTGCTGACCGACTACCGCGCGGGCAACGCCCGGCACGCTTAACCCGGCAGCCGCCGCAGCGGCCGCAACGGCGTTAGCTTTCATAAAGCTACGACGACTGAGTTTCATGGTGTTTCCTCACCTTGCTCATCCTGCTGGTGATAAACCAGCGACACCGCCAGCACGCCCGCAACGTTGCGCACTGACTCAATTGTTTTCATTAGCGTTTCACTTTGCTCAGCTTCCACCACCACAATCAACTGACCACTTTCCACATCGCTGAGGGCAACTTCGCAACCGGGAAAGGAACGCAACTGCGTGGCGATATCGTTGATATGCTGGCTTTTGGCCTGAACGACCAGGCTGCAGACCTGCCAGTTATTGTCCATGGTTGTACTCCGCGTTAATGGCTGATACCGGGCAGATAGCGACACAGGCGCCACATCCGTTACAGTCCTGATTGTCGAGCTGCGGCTGATAAATGCCGGACAGCGTGGGGCGAAAGGTTATTGCCATGGGCTCGCAGCTATCCTGACAGCGGTGACATTCAACGGACTGATGTGCGAGACAGTTTTCCCCAATCGTAAAGTTCAGATCCCATGCCCTGGTGTGGCGCGGAAGAAAAAGTGATTCGGGACAGGCTTCTGCGCAGGCATAGCAAAAGCTGCACTCGCCGTGTTTGAAATTTACGCTCGGGTAACCACCCTGGCCTCGCTGCAGGATGTCGGTTTCGCACGCCTGGATGCAGGCGTCACAACGGAGGCAATGGGCCAGAAAGTGAGAGTCTTCCTTGCTCCACGGCGGACGGATCCCTGAGCTGGCGTTTCGCCAACTGCCTGTCAACATGCCTCGAAGGGATAAATCAACCATGACATTGTCCTTCCATAATGACGCCCTCCCTCGGCGGGTTGAACGACATAAAAAACTGCACTATTTATGAGTAGTTATTTTTAGCCGTAAGATATTTCAGGATGTGTTAGAGGTGCATACCCCAATTGGGGTAAATGCTGTTGCCGGATCAAAGGAGTGTTGAGTTGGCGGGAAAAAATGCGCTTTTGCTCACATTTCAATGAGTTATATAGCCATGTATATAGCGTATCAATATTAAGAGAATAATCTTACATTTAAGATAATTCTTAGAATATATCACTACATTGAACGTAAACCATTGCTAGATACACTTAAAATATAAGTAAATACAGATTAATTGATGATGCGAATATGTTAACCTGCCCCAGACTCGTTCAAAAGACAGAAGAAAGGAAACACTGTGAACAATAAGATGAAGACAATTGTCCCTGCCGTACTTTTCGCCGCCTTTGCCAGCACCTCTGCATGGGCTGCCAGTAACGAAGCCGGCGCTCAACCGCTGGAAAAAGTCGCCCCTTATCCTAAGGCGGAAAAGGGTATGAAGCGCCAGGTTATCCAGCTTACCCCTGAGAAAGATGAATCTACTCTGAAAGTAGAACTGCTGATCGGACAAACGCTGGAAGTTGACTGCAACCAACACCGCCTGGGTGGCGAACTGGACAGCAAAACGCTGGAAGGTTGGGGATATGACTACTACGTCTTCGACAAAGTCACATCTCCGGTTTCAACCATGATGGCCTGCCCGGACGGTAAGAAAGAGAAGAAATTCATTACTGCGTATCTGGGTGATGACGGCATGCTCCGTTACAACAGCAAGCTGCCGATTGTGGTCTACACCCCGGAAAACGTGGACGTTAAATACCGTATCTGGAAAGCAGAAGATAAAATTCAGGACGCAGTCGCGCGCTAAGTCAGGATGTGCCGGATGGCGGCGTACCGCCTTATCCGGCCTACAGACGCATAAAACAGGCCGGATAAGCGCAGCGCCATCCGGCATTGTATTTACAGTGCGATATCCGCGACGGCTTTCTGTTCAGGCTGCGGTTGTGCCTGAGGTTTCAGCTGTGGTTTCGGTGCTTCATCAGCAACCTGCGGCTTGTCATATTTCAGACCCAGAACCTCACTGGTGTACTGCAACTCTTGTTCCGTAGCCTCAACGTTACCGTTCAGCTTAGTACCATAAGACGGAATGATGGTTTTCAGCTTCGCCTGCCACTCGGGGCTGGCCACTTTATCTTTAAACACTTTTTCCATCAGATGCAGCATGATCGGTGCCGCGGTTGATGCGCCCGGAGAAGCTCCCAGCAGCGCAGCAATCGTGCCTTCTTTATCGCTGACGACTTCAGTACCCAGACGCAACACGCCGCCCTTCTCCGCATCGCTTTTGATGATCTGCACACGCTGGCCCGCCTGCCATAAACGCCAGTCTTCTTTTTTCGCCTGCGGATAGTACTCTTGCAGCGCAGCAAAACGGTCGTCGTCGCTGAGCATCACCTGGCTCACCAGATATTTCACCAGATCGAAGTTATCCAGACCCACGTTGACCATCGGCATAAAGTTCGACGTGGTGGTCGAGCTGAGCAGATCCCACAATGAACCGTTTTTCAGGAACTTGGTGGAGAATGTCGCGAATGGCCCAAACAGCACAACGCGCTTGCCATCAAGGATACGCGTGTCGATGTGCGGTACGGACATCGGCGGCGCGCCAACGGAGGCCTGACCGTACACTTTCGCCAGGTGGCGGTTGACTACGTCCGGATTGTCCGCAACCAGGAACTGCCCGCCCACCGGGAATCCGGCATAGCCTTTCGCTTCCGGAATGTCGGTTTCCTGCAACAGCTTCAGCGCAGCACCACCGGCACCGATAAAGACAAACTTCGCCTTGATATCATGTTCCGCTTCGTTATTTTTCAGATCGGCGACCGTGACCGTCCAGCTATTGTCGGCATTACGCTTAAAACCGCGCACTTCGGTGCTCAACTGCAGCGCAAAGTTGGGCTTTTTCTGCAATGAGGTAATCAACTGGCGCGTGATTTCGCCGTAGTTCACGTCAGTACCAATCTCGGTACGCGTTGCTGCGACTTTCTGTTTTGGATCACGACCTTCCATGACCAGCGGCGCCCACTCTTTAATCTGCGCGTGATCTTCAGAATAACGCATACCGCGGAATAACGTGCTCTGTTGCAATGCGGCGTAACGGGCACGCAGGAAGTTGACGTTCTCGTCACCCCAGACAAAACTCATGTGCGGAACGGTAGTGATAAACGAGCGTGGTTCATGCATCACGCCATTATTAACCTGATATGCCCAAAACTGGCGGGAAATCTGGAAGGCTTCGTTAATGTCGACTGCCTTTTCAATGCTGATGCTACCGTCTGCCTTTTTAGGCGTGTAGTTCAGCTCCATCAGTGCGGAGTGTCCCGTTCCGGCGTTATTCCAGCCATTTGAGCTTTCCTGCGCTACACCATCCAGTCGCTCAACCATGGTCATTGACCATTGCGGCTCCAGCTCCTGTAAATAGGTTCCCAGCGTGGCGCTCATGATGCCGCCGCCAATCAACAGTACATCCGTTTCCTGCTCTTCCGCCGCTTTCGCTTTTGCCGCCATCGAGACAACATTCAGCCCTACAGCCATGGTGAAGAGCATGGCAGTCACTTTTTTCATAATGTTAATGCCTTACTTTTAGTATCGCTTTTTTGCTTTTAATGCAGGTGAAAATCGAGCGGCATCAACGGTAACACTTAAGTAAAAATAATTAAATATTGTTTATAAATTATATTTAATTTTTAAAAATGTTATTAATACGTTGATAGTTTATATGGTTATTGACAATCATTTCTGGAAACCAGTCCGTCAGACGGGTACTATGCTGCGCTTTGCTATTCACCGCACGGATGCCTGTCGGTCTGCTGTATCAGGCCATTTTTGACCTGAGTGTAACTATGTCTGCAACTCAACATTCCTCTGTCGCAGTCGCGGAAAACGCGACCCGTGCCGTGCTCCGCCAACCCCGTCTGCTGGTTCGCGAAACACTGGCCGGTGTGGTAACCGCCCTGGCGCTGATCCCGGAAGTGATCTCGTTTTCCGTTATCGCAGGCGTTGATCCTAAAGTCAGTCTGATCGCCTCCGTCGTACTGTGCCTGGCGATGTCCTTTTTAGGTGGTCGTCCCGCAATGGTTACCGCCGCTGCAGGATCGGTTGCGCTGGTGATTGGTCCGATGGTGCATCAACACGGCGTGCAATACATCCTGCCTGCAGTGGTGCTGGCCGGGATGATTCAGATCCCGTTTGGTGTATTGGGAATGGCACGTCTGATGCGATTCATCCCTACGGCCGTGATGACCGGATTTGTCAACGCACTAGGTATTTTGATTTTCTTTGCCCAGGTCCCTCATTTCTGGGGGAAAAGCCCGCTCATCTGGGGGCTGTTTGTCCTGACGCTGCTGATTGTGCTGTGGGTTCCGCGGTTTATTAAAGCCATCCCCGCACCGCTTATCGCCATCGTGCTACTGACCTTATTCACTGTCACCAGCGGGCAACTGTTACCGACCGTCGGTGACGAAGGTTCGATGAGCGGCGGCCTGCCGGGTTTCACCCAGTTGTTGGTTCCGCTCAACCTGCAAACGCTGGCGATTATCTGGCCCTGCGCGCTGAGCATCGCTTTTGTTGGTTTGATGGAGTCGCTGTTAACTGCCCGTCTGGTGGATGACCTGACGGTGACGCCGTCGAATAAGAATCGCGAGAGTGCTGGGCTGGGGATAGCCAATATTCTGGCCGGATTTTATGGCGGCATCGCCGGGTGCGCGATGATTGGTCAAACCATCGTTAACGTCGAGATGGGCAAAGGACGCAGCCGCGTCTCGACGGTTGCCGCCGGACTGGTATTACTACTGTTAGTCACTGGATTAAGCGAAGTGATGGCAGAAATACCCATGTCGGTGCTGGCGGGAATTATGGCGATTGTGGCGGTAAAAACCTTCAGTTGGCACAGCATTCAGCCCACCACGCTGAGGAAACTCCCCGTCACTGAAACGCTGGTGATGCTGGTGACCGTCGCTGCCACGGTGTCCACCGGCAACCTGGCGATTGGCGTGGTTGCCGGGGTAATGGCGATGCTCATTCTGCCGCGTATCGTCAGAAACAAACGCGCAGCTACATCAGAAACAGCGTTGCCAGACCGAGAAAAATAAAGAAACCGCCGGTATCGGTAATAGCCGTAATCATGACGCTCGAGCCGACCGCCGGGTCGCGCCCGAGCTTCACCATCGTCATCGGAATGATGACCCCCATTAATGCTGCCATCAACAAATTAAGCATCATCGCCAGGGTCATTACTCCGCCGAGCGCCATGTCATCGTACAGCCACCAGGTAATACCGCCCATAATTCCGCCCCATACGAGGCCATTAATCACTGCCACGCCCATTTCGCGCAGGATCAAAAACGTCAGGTTCCCCGGCTGAATATTTTGTAGCGCCAGCGCGCGAACGATCATGGTGATGGTTTGATTCCCGGTATTGCCGCCAATTCCCGCCACAATTGGCATCAGCGAGGCCAGCGCCACCAGTTGCGAAATCGTATGTTCAAAACCGTCGATCACCCGCGAGGCGATAAAGGCGGTACAGAGGTTAACGGCCAGCCACGCCCAACGGGTTTTTACCGCTTTGGTAACGGGCGCAAACACATCCTCTCCGGCGCTTAAGCCCCCCATTCGACGTAAATCGGTATCAGTTTCTTCATAAACCACATCGACGATCTCATCGATAGTTAAGCGGCCCATCAGCTTGCCTGAAGGGTCAACGACTGCAGCACTGACCAGGTCGTCACGTTCGAAGGTACGTGCAGCGTTTTCAGCGATATCGTCCGGAGAAAAGGTGAGCGGGTCATCTTCCATCACCTCGCTGACTTTGCGTTGCACATCATTGAGCAGAATACAGGTTAGCGTCAATTCGCCAACCAGCACTTTATTGCGATCGGTCACGAAGAGTTTATCGGTGTTCTCCGGCATTTTGCCCAACCGTCGCAGGTAGCGTTGCACCACTTCCAGCGTCACGTCCGGACGCACGGTGATGACTTCGAACTCCATAATCGCGCCGACGCGATTCTTCTCGTAATGCATTACCTGGCGGACACGCGCCCGCTCTTCGGCTGGTAACGTCGCCAGCAACCGTCCAGTGAGGTTACGCGGGAGATGCTGCACCAGATAAATCTGTTCATCGATATCGAGATATTGCAGCGCATCCAGTATTTCGCGGTCACTCATCTCATCGATCAGGTCGTCCCAGACGTTTTCAGACGCCTCAAGCAGGACGTTACCGCGCTTTTCATTTTCGACCAGTCGCCACAGGGCGTGACGCTCTTCTGAAGGTAATGCTTCGAGGGTATCGGCTAAATCGGGAGGCGGCAGGTGGGCGACCAGCGCCCCTACCTCAGCAATATCGTCGGCTAACGTACCGACGTCATATTGCTCAGCCAGGGTAAGCTTGCCCAACAGTGTTGAAATAATGGCTTTATCAGTGGTCAGCAGCCAGATAAGGCGCGCACGCTCTTCATCACGCAGCCTGGCGCTGTTTTTGTTTATTACGGACATTAATCATAAATCCATGATATGAAATATCATTAATCATGATGCCGATTTATGTAAATAACAATAAACAGTGCCGCCGGGTGGCTAAAAAACCGGCGGCACGTGGGATCAGGCTGTGCGAGCCACCGCGTCACGCGAGGCGGCTTCACGTTCATCGCCCAGCAGTTCACTCAACTGTCCGTTACGCATTTCCAGCAGACGATCGGCGTGAATAAAATAGTGATCGTCGTGGCTAATGGCGAAAATGGTTTTGCCCATTTCCTGCATCAAAGGCAATAGCACCTGATAGAACTCCCGGCGGAAATGGGGATCCTGATCGGCAGCCCATTCGTCCAGCAGAATGATGTCGCGCTCCTCCGCCAGAGCCAGCAGCAGCGCCACGCGTTTCTTCTGCCCTTTCGACAGTTTCAGATTGAGGATACGGCCATCGCTCAGCTCCAGCTTGTGCCCCATCTTCAGATGTTCCAGCCACTTCGCAACCAACTGCGGATTAGCCTCTTTACCTTCCGGCCCCAGCAGTTTGTCGAACAGCCAGACGTCAGTAAACACGGCGGAGAATAGCTTGCGGTAGTCTTCCGGTTTTTCAACGGCAACGGCCTTACCATCAAGCAATATTTCGCCTGACTGCGGCTGGTATAGACCGGTCAGTAACATCGCCAGCGTAGATTTCCCGCTACCGTTACCGCCAATCAGAAAGATCAGTTCACCGCGATGAATCGTCAGATTCACTGGTCCAACGGAGAAGGCGTTATCCTGATAGTGGAATACCACGTTACGTAACTCCAGCGTCTGCCAGTTCGGAAACGCATTTGGACGCGGGAATTCGGCCTTAAAGGGCGCAAGGGCAAACCTGTTCAGCTTGTTGAAGGCCACCTGCGCGGTGAGCAGCGTCGGTAGCGCGCCAACGGCAGAGAGCAGCGGCGTGCGCAGGAATAACAGCGTCAGCGAATAGGTCGCCGCTACGGCGGTATCGGCCCATCCCAGACTGTTAGCCATCCAGAACACCAAACCAATGGCGCCCAGCATCATAATGTTCGACCAGTTGACTGCGCTCAGGTGGAAAGTATCGGCGCGAATAATATGGTGACGGTACTCTTTGGCATCCGGGACGTACATCTGATTAAAGATATGCTCGGCACGCTCACGGTTGAGCGTCAGCTCTTTGCGCCCTTCCAGCACCGTTTGATAATCGTTGTACAACTTATCTTCAGTTTCGCGCAAGGTAGCCATGTGTTTATACACCCGCGCCACCAGCACAAATCCGCCCCAGATGGTGATTGCCATCCAGATTGCCGTCACCAGCAGCATTTTAGTCGACAGCATCGCCAGATACGCCGCCGATCCGACGGTCAGGATAATCCCCTGTACCAGCTCAGGCAGGCGGACAAAGGCGATGGTGATGTTGCGGATGTCGCTGGTTAAACCCGCCAGCAACGAGGCGCTGCCAAGCTGTTCGATACGCTCGACGTGGGTGTCCAGAATCCGTTTGATAAATTCGCTACGCAGTCGGTAGACAAAGTGGTGTCCCAGCGTGGTGAGCGCCAGTTGTGAACCGAGGGTGACGGCCATCAATAACAGCAGCAGGCCAAGAAACTCCGGTAGCACCATCAGAGTGGTGTCGACCGTTTCAATCAAACGCTGGTTGATAAACGCAATCAGCCCAATCCCCAACGCGGCGCTGGCGAGGCTGAGCGCCATCACGCTGATAAATGGCCAGCGATACTGCCGCCAGACAAGAAGTAAAAGTTCCATGCGAACAACCCGGGCAAGTAATAACAGCCCGCAGTTTAAACATCTCTTCGCTGACAGCAATAATAATTCTTATTTTTATTCTTTTTTACCTGCCTGACGAAACGTCAGATTGTAACGACAGTCTCCGGTCAACGGATGATACCCCGTTTTAAGCGGCTGGATCCCATGATAAAACAGCCGCGAATTACCGCCCCACACCACGACATCGCCATGCTCCAGCAGCAAACGCTTTAAAGGGTCATTACGGCGCAATCCGCCAAATTGAAAGATGGCCGGTAGCCCCAGCGATACAGAGACAATCGGCGCCCGCAGGTCGGGCTCGTCTTTATCCTGATGTAAGGACAGTTTTGCCCCTGGCGTGTAGCGGTTAATCAGGCAGGCATCGGGTTGAAAATCAGCATAGCCCGCCGCCGTCGCCGCCTGTTGACACAGGTCAGCAAATGCATCCGGCAGCGGCGGCCAGTGCACGCCGGTGAGTGGATCAAACGGAGAATAAAGATAGCCATGCTGATCCGTCGTCCAGCCCAGATGGCCGCAGTTGGTCATTGCCACCGACATCGTATAGCCGCCGGGCGTTACCATCTGACGAAACGGCGACTGTCTGGCGACAGCCGCTATCGCCTGCAGTAAAGTGGGTGCAGAGTCAAAAGCGAAACGTCGCAGAATAACCGCACCTGAAGCCAGCGGCTCCTGCCAGGGTTTAGCATCCGCAAAAAGATCGAGCATTATGTTTCCTCGCCAGTAGTTTCCCGTTGCAGTAACTGCGCCTTGCGCGCAATACCCCATCGGTAGCCCGAAAGTGCGCCATCACCACGGATCACCCGGTGACACGGTATAACAATCGCCAGTTTGTTGGCCCCACAGGCACTGGCCACCGCGCGTACCGCCTTCGGTTTGCCGATGGCGCTGGCCAGCTGTTGGTAGCTCATTGTTTCGCCGCACGGAATTGCGCGCAGCGCCTGCCATACCTGCTGCTGAAATGCGGTGCCCCGGATATCCAGGGGTAGCGATAGCGACGCGTCACGCGAGTTGATCGCGGCGATCACTTCGCGCACGCGCTGCTGAAAATCGGCATCTGCAGGAACATCCTGCGCGGCGGGAAACAGCTCATGCAGATCCGCAACTAACGTGGCGTCATCATCACCAAGTAAGATCGCACAGATACCCCGCTCGCTTTCTGCCACCAGACAACGACCCAGAGCGCAATCTGCGAGGGTATAGCGTACAAAAACGTTGTCGCCACCTTTACGAAATTGCTTTGCGGTCATGCCTAATGTCTGATCCGCTTTGCGGTAATAGCTGCTGCTGTCGGGGAATCCGGCGTTGAGAATCGCCTGCGTAACCGGAACACCTTTCGCCAGAGCGTCGCGCAGACGGCGGGCACGCCAGGACTGCTGCCACGCTTTCGGGGTCATGCCTGTCGTAGCTTTGAACAAGCGATGTAAGTGATACGGGCTCATTGCCACCTGTTGTGCCAACTCGTCCAGCGTAAGAGGTGACTCTTGCTCCAACAACTGGCAGGCGCGGGCAATTTTGTCCAGTCGATGCTGTTGCGCGCTGTCTTTATCCGGCTGGCAGCGCTTACAGGGGCGAAACCCGGCAGCCTGCGCCTGCTGAGCATCAGAGAAAAAGCAGACATTTTTGCGCAGCGCATGTTTTGCCCGACAGGACGGACGGCAGAAAATACCGGTGGTCTGGACGGCAAAAACAAAATGACCGTCGGCGTCGGCGTCACGAGCCAAAACGGACTGCCAACGGTCATCGTCAGTGATGCGTAAACGATTTTTCATTTCGGACTCCTTTGTTAAGCATAGCGCTTAGCGTCAGTGTGTCCCCATAGCCGGATACAAAAACCCGCAATCTTGCTTTTTAATTTTTTCCGCTGACCAGAAAGCTTGTGAACTGCGGCGACATCCAGGTGTTAAACCCTTCGCCCTCTTTCATAATCATATAGACCGCCAGCCCTTCACGACGCACAACTTCTTTGGCCTTTTCCGGGCCGAGCACCATCAATCCAGTATCCCAGCCGTCAGCTTCCAGCGCCGTTGGCGCAATCACCGTTACGGATACCAGGTTGTGTTCAATCGGACGACCGGTTTGTGGATCGATAACATGGGAAAGACGCTTGCCATCCAGCTCATAATAGTTACGGTAGCTGCCGGAGGTGCTAATGCCATGCCCGTTTATGTCTACAATCGCCTGCACCGCGTTTTCACGATCGGTCGGTTTCTGAATTGCGACTCGCCACGGATGCCCTTCAGCATTCATACCGCGGCTGTTTAGCGCACCACCAACGGAAACCAGATAACGGGCGATCCCTTCCTGCTCCATTAATCGTGCCAGATGATCGGCGGCGTACCCTTCGCCAACGGTAGAGAGATCCACATACAGATCCGGCAAGTCTTTTTGCAGGTAATTCTGATGCGCTTCATTCACAACCTTTAGATGTGAAAGTCCGGTTTTCGCTTTTGCAGCGTCAATTTGCTCTTGGGTGGGAATATGCAACGGTTGCTGATCTGGGCCAAAGCCCCACAGATTGACTAACGGCCCCACGGTGATATCCATAGCCCCATCGGTTTTTGCGCCAATGCGTAGCGCCGAGGTCACGATATCCGCCATGGCGTCGCTAACCGGCCATGGTGACAAACTATTCGATAAGTTAAAGCGCATCAATGCAGAGTCATTTTTATAGGTGGAGAGCAGTTGATCATCGGCATCAAGCTGAGTCTGGATCTTCACCTGTAGTTCTGCGGCGCGTTTTGCATCGACGCCCACGACACTGACCCGCCAGAAAGTGCCCATGGTTTTACCTTCCAGAACGGTGGCTGGCGTTGTGGTCTGAGCAGGTTTCGGGGCTTCATCGCACCCGACAAAAAAAATCGTCACCGCCAGCAGCGCTGCGCGATAAAATTTCATTTCCATACGTAATTATCCTCATGCGAACGCGCGCAAGAGTACACCAAAAATCGTTGTTTGTACGGCGGAAAAACAGCATTAAAAAAGGCCCCGCAGGGCCTTTGATAACAATAAATGTAGATTAGAACTGGTAAACCAGACCCAGCGCTACGATATCATCGGTACCGATACCTGCGTCACGGGTGAACTGATTGTCATCCAGCAGGTTGATTTTGTAATCAACATAGGTGGACATGTTTTTGTTGAAGTAGTAAGTCGCGCCAACATCAACATATTTCACGATGTCTTCGTCGCCATAGCCACGGCCCAGGTCTTTACCTTTAGACTGCAGGTAAGCCACGGACGGACGCAGACCGAAGTCGAACTGGTACTGAGCAACCGCTTCGAAGTTCTGTGCTTTGTTAGCCCAACCCAGGGAGCCTGCACGCGTTGCGTTGTAGGTCTGAGTGTACTGAGTTGCAAAGTAGAAATTGTTCGCGTCGTATTTAATACCACCGGTATAGGTTTCAGCACGGTCGCCGGTACCGAAGTTCAAACGGTTCTGTTCGTCGGTACGTTTGGAACTGGTGACTGCAGTACCCAGAGAGAAGCCTTCGCCGATATCATAAGTGATAGATCCGCCAACGCCGTCGCCATTCTGACGCAGTGCTTCACGACCGTTGTTGGTCACGCCAGTGAAAGTTCTGCCGGTATCGTCTTCGCCACTCACGCTACCGTTTTTACCCTGGTACTGAATGGCAAAGTTCAGGCCATCAACCAAACCGAAGAAGTCGGTGTTACGGTAGGTCGCGAAGCCGTTACCACGCTGCTGCATGAAGTTGTCAGAACCGTAGGTGTCGCCGCCGAATTCCGGCAGAACGTCGGTCCAGGACGTTACATCGTAAACTACGCCGTAGTTACGACCGTAGTCGAATGAACCCACGTCTGCGAATTTCAGACCCGCAAACGCCACACGGGTCCAGGCGTTGTTTTCATTTTCTGCGGAGTTACCCTGAATCTGGTATTCCCACTGGCCGTAACCGGTCAGTTGGTCATTAACCTGAGTTTCGCCTTTGAAGCCGATACGCATATAGGTTTGGTCACCGTCAGCGCTTTTGTCATCGGAGAAATAGTGCAGACCGTCGACTTTGCCGTACAGGTCTAATTTGTTGCCGTCTTTGTTATAAATTTCAGCCGCATTCGCTGCGCCTGCTACCAGCAGTGCTGGTACCAGGAGGGACAGTACTTTAACTTTCATGTTATTAACCCTCTGTTATATGCCTTTATTGCTTTTTTATGCCACTGCATACTGATTAAGGTCATTAACCAGTCGGCAACTTCATTCTCCGCAAAAACACAGAATAATCCAACACGAATATGATACTAAAACTTTTAAGGTGTTTCATTTATCTGCATAGATGTTTCAAAATATTAATACAAGGGAACTTTTTTAAAATCAAAAAATAGGCAAAATAAGCACAAATAATCAAGAATCATATTGATGCCATTTAAAATCAACAAGTTACACGAAAAAATCTTATAGCACTGAATGACAAAAAAAAATCTTCACTCGCAACTAAAATAGACCCGCTATCATCATTAACTTTATTTATTACCGTCATTCATTTATGAATGTCTGTTTACCCCTATTTCAACCGAATGCTCAGCGTTCGGTTTTTTTTTACCCTTCTTTACACAAAACTTACCTTTCTGTGCTACCGATGCAAAACTATAACGACTATTAACTATCTCATAGCACTGCACTCAGATATAAGCCTGACAAATAATTGATTGTTATTTAATGCTAAATGTATACTTTCCGTACGAATATTTGTACCCGCCGTTATCCACTGTACACCTTTGCACCGTCACGGGTGCAACCAAATGAGGCGTAAAAAATGCAACCTCTGCCGCGCGGTGTAAGTGTGGTAATTCATACATTACCCTTTATACTGCCCCTTCATCTTTCGCGTCGTTTAACAGGTCATAAACACGAATGAGTCAGTCTGACACAACGGTTTCCACCCGATTCTCCCTGTTGCCAGGAAGTATTACCCGTTTCTTCTTATTACTGATCGTTGTGCTGTTGGTGATGATGGGTGTTATGGTCCAGAGCGCCGTCAACACCTGGTTAAAAGATAAGAGCTATCAGATCGTCGATATTACCCATGCCATTCATAAAAGGGTCGATACCTGGCGATACGTGACCTGGCAAATCTATGACAACATTGCCGCCTCAACCAGTTCGCCGGGTGCAGAAGGGCTGCAGGAAACGCGTCTGAAACAAGATGTCTATTATCTTGAGAAGCCACGCAGAAAGACCGAGGCGCTGATTTTCGGCTCGCATGACAGTTCTACATTGGAAATGACCCAGCGCATTTCAACATATCTGGATACGTTGTGGGGCGCAGAGAATGTCCCATGGTCAATGTATTACCTGAATGGTCAGGACAACAGCCTGATCCTAATCTCGACGTTACCGCTGAAAGATCTTACCTCCGGTTTTAAAGAATCGACGATTGGGAATATTGTCGATTCCCGGCGCGCTGAGATGCTGCAACAGGCTAATGCGCTAGATGAACGTGAAAGCTTCTCTTCACTACGCCGTCTGGCCTGGCAGAACGGGCATTACTTCACGCTACGCACGACCTTTAATCAGCCAGGACATCTGGCAACGGTTGTCGCCTTTGACCTGCCGATTAATGACTTGATCCCGCCCGGTATGCCGCTGGACAGTTTCTATCTGGAACCTGATGCCACCTCAACGACCGAGCACCTGAATGAAAAAGAGTCGCCTGACAGCGTCAGCATTAATTTCAACAACAGTAAAATTGAGATCTCTTCAGCGCTAAACTCAACGGATATGCGGCTGGTATGGCAGGTTCCGTTTGGCTCATTGCTGCTCGACACATTGCAAAGCATTCTGCTACCGCTTTTGCTGAACATTGCGTTGCTGGCCCTGGCGCTGTTTGGCTACACCACTTTTCGCCACCTCCCAGTCCGTTCCACCCAAGTGGCGCCAAACCTTGCGGCAAATAATGAACTGCGCGTTCTTCGCGCAATCAATGAAGAGATTGTTTCCCTTCTGCCGCTGGGATTACTGGTACACGATCAGGAAGCAAATCGTACGGTTATCAGCAACAAAATTGCCGATCACCTGCTGCCGCATTTAAATCTGCAAAACATTACCAACATGGCAGAGCAGCATCAGGGAATCATTCAGGCCACCATCAATAATGAACTGTATGAAATAAGACTGTTTCGCAGCCAGATCTCCCCGAGAACGCAGATCTTTATCATTCGTGACCAGGACCGCGAAGTGCTGGTCAATAAGAAGCTGAAACAAGCGCAGCGGCTGTATGAGAAAAATCAGCAGGCCCGCGCGGCCTTTATGCAGAATATTGGCAGCGCGCTGAAAGACCCCGCGAAAACGTTGGCTGCCAATGCCGCCGCGCTCAATACACCGGACAGCCAGAAACTGGCAAATCAGGCCGACGTTCTGGTGCGAATGGTGGACGAAATCCAGCTAGCCAACCTGCTGGAGAACGATGCCTGGAAAGGTGAATCCACACTGTTTTCCGTGCAGGCATTAATTGACGACGTAGTTCCGGAGGTTCTGCCAGCCATTAAGCGTAAGGGGCTGCAGCTACTGATTAAAAATCACCTTAGCGCCCATGATGAACGCCGTGGCGATCGCGATGCCTTGCGCCGTATTTTGCTGCTATTGATCCAATATGCGGTAACCACCACGCAGATTGGTAAAATCACGCTGGAAGTCGACCAGGATGAGTCAGAGGCTGAACGCCTGACCTTCCGCATTCTGGATACCGGGCAAGGCGTCACATTGAATGAAGTTGATAATCTCCATTTCCCGTTCATCAATGACACGCAGGGCGATCGGTATGGCAAAGCCAACCCTCTGACGTTCTGGTTGTGCGATCAGTTAGCCCGTAAGCTTGGCGGACACCTGAATATCAAAGCGCGGGAAGAACTTGGAACACGTTATATAGTCCATGTTAAAATGCCACTGCACGATCAACATGCTGATAGTGAAGAGCGCCTGTTGGATGACGTCTGCGTAATGGTTGATGTCACCTCAAATGACGTACGTAGCATTGTATTACGTCAGCTGGAAAACTGGGGGGCAACCTGCATCACGCCCGATGAACGGTTGAATAGTCAAGAATATGATCTCTTTTTAACGGATAATCCGTCTAATCTTACTGCTTCAGGCCTACTTTTAAGCGATGATGAGTCTGGCGTGCGGAAAATTGGCCCTGGCCAACTGCGCGTTAACTTTAATATGAGCAATGCTATGCAGGAAGCTGTCCTTGAGCTGATTGAAGAGCAACTGGCGCAAGAAGGGTTCCAGGAACTCCCCCTCGGCGGAGATGAAAACGCCGAACTTCATGCCAGTGGTTACTACGCTCTCTTTGTAGACACAGTACCGGATGATGTTAAGAGGTTGTATACTGAGGCGGCTATCAGCGATTTCGCTGCGTTAGCCCAAACGGCCCATCGCCTGAAAGGCGTGTTTGCCATGCTTAATCTGGTACCCGGCAAGCAGTTATGTGAAGCGCTGGAACATCTTATTCAAGAGAAAGATGCTCCAGGTATAGAAAAATACATCAGCGACATTGACGTTTACGTCAAGAGCTTGCTGTAGCAAGGTAGCCCAATACATGAACACTATGAACGTAATTATTGCCGATGACCACCCGATTGTACTGTTCGGTATTCGTAAATCACTTGAGCAAATCGAGTGGGTAAATGTTGTCGGCGAATTTGAAGACTCCACTGCACTGATCAACAATTTGCCTAAGTTGGATGCGCATGTGTTGATTACCGACCTCTCCATGCCGGGAGATAAATACGGTGATGGGATCACGTTAATTAAATATATCAAGCGTCATTTCCCGAGCCTGTCGATTATCGTTCTGACCATGAACAACAATCCGGCTATTCTGAGCGCGGTACTGGATCTCGATATTGAAGGGATTGTACTGAAGCAAGGTGCGCCAACCGATCTGCCGAAAGCGCTTGCCGCACTACAGAAAGGTAAGAAATTCACCCCGGAAAGCGTGTCTCGTCTGCTGGAAAAAATCAGCGCCAGCGGCTATGGCGACAAACGTCTGTCACCGAAAGAGAGTGAAGTTCTGCGTCTGTTTGCCGAAGGTTTCCTGGTTACTGAAATCGCGAAAAAACTCAACCGCAGTATTAAAACCATCAGCAGCCAGAAAAAGTCGGCAATGATGAAACTCGGTGTGGAAAACGATATCGCCCTGTTGAATTACCTCTCTTCCGTAACGCTGAGTCCCTCAGACAAAGAGTAATTCTTTTAACACCAAAGTGCCTGATGGCACGCCGTTTATCAGGCCTACGAATGACACTGCGTGGTGCGTGTTCCGTAGGCCGGATAAGGCAAGCGCCGCCATCCGGCATCTGTTATTCCCGCGCCTTCCTCACCCTTTCCGCATAGACCGTCAGCGTTTGCTTCAATACATCCAACGTCACTGGCTTAGACAGACAGCTATCCATACCCGATTCCAGGCAACGCTGCTTCTCTTCGGCCAGCGCGTTGGCCGTCACGCCGACAACCGGCAGCGTTAACCCTAACTGGCGGATACGCTGGGTCAGGCGATAACCATCCATGTTTGGCATGTTGACGTCACTCAGCACAATGTCGATATGATTTTTGCTGAGCACATTGAGCGCATCCACACCGTCATTCGCGGTTTTACACTGATATCCCAACGATCCCAATTGATCGGCCAGTAAGCGCCGGTTTATAGGATGATCGTCAACAACCAGGATCATCATGTCATCGTTCGTCGCACCGGCTTTATCCGGGGTTGGCAGCGCCGTGGAGAGATCTTCACTCCCCAACTCTACACTGTAGATATGTGCCAACAGCGCAGGCAGTTCGTGCGGTGACGCCACGCTGTGTACCCATTCTCCAGGCTCTCTTTCCAGCGGAATGCCAATATGTCGGCGGCAGAAAATCACCGCTGCTCGCCCCTGCCAGGCCTGTTCCAGCACATCGTCGGCCACCAACAGGTCATCCGCATCGGGCTGTTGTCCCTCATATCGCAGCACCTTCATCCCATTACGCGTCAGGCTGGATTCGAGAAAGTGGTACAGTGACGCATTACGTACTGCCAGCCAGCAACGCGTGCCAGCCAATCCTTCAACACCCTTTTTCAGCGGATACTGTGCGCCATAAAGCGGAATACGCAGCGTAAACTGGCTCCCCATTCCCGGCTCGGAATCGACGGAAATATCCCCATCCATCATGCTGATCAGTTTTTCACAGATCGCCAAACCAAGTCCCGTTCCCTGGAAATTACGCTGTACGCCAGTCCCCACCTGGAAGAAAGGATCGAACAACCGAACCACCTCTTTGGCAGGGATCCCTACACCCGTATCACGCACTCGAATGCTCAGGTAGTCGCCGCTGCACTGCACGTGCAACACAATACAACCGGTATCGGTAAACTTGATTGCGTTACTCAGTAGATTAGAAATCACCTGTTGTAAACGCATCGGATCGCCATTCAGCGCCACAGGCACATCCGGATCGATAAAGCAGTACAACCCCAACTGCTTGCGGACCACCAGCGGCAAATAGTTAGCCGTAATATGGTTCATGACTTCACGCGGTGAAAACTCTCGCGGTTCAATCTTCAGCTGTTCAGATTCAATCTTTGAGAAGTCGAGAATATCGCTGATAATTTTCAGCAGCAGGCTGGAAGAGTTATTCATCGCCGTTACCAGACGATCCACCCCACTCGGTAACTCTTTGGTTTGCAACAAATCAAGGTTACCGATAATACCATACAGCGGGGTACGTAGCTCATGGCTCACCGTCGCAAGGAACATCGATTTTGACTGGCTAGCCTGTTCCGCCGCCTGTGCCATCTCCTGCAACGACTCTTCCATTTTAACGCGCGCACTGACATCAACAAGGACACAAATTGCCACGTTTTCATTACGATAGCGCGAGTGCACAAAGCTGATTTGCAGATTGGTATTGTTGCTGGTCAGCACATCAACAAAATTGACCTGTTGGCCGCAAATAATTTGCGTTAACCGCTGACGGTCTTCATGCGTCAGCATGTTCAGATAGGTGTGCGCCAGTTCGTTACTCAGGATATTAATGCCATCCATCGTGCGCAGAATACAAATACCCACCGGCGCAGAAGCCACGATTTTACGGTTAAACTGCTCATGTTCTTCCAGCCGCTGAGCATCACTTTCCGCTGGAATAAAAATGCGCCGTTCATACATGCGCGTGAGCATAAACAATGCCGCCCCGACCAGCACGTTCAGCAATATAGCGTTCAGGATCATCATGCGGATCCGCTCCAGCACCAGGTCAACAGGAACGGAGTACACGATGCTCAGGGAGGACGGAGGCAGATTTTTCTTCAATACCAGCTCGCGGAAACCCGGCGTGTAACCAAACCAGGAGCGCTCCTGCATCCAGTGGGGCTCAGCCTTAATATTCCCTTCAGGGCCGGTGAGAGAAATTAGCGCATGGCCATTTTCGTCGAGGATGGTCACGCCCATCGGTAAACTGCCCGGCGTGAAGAAATTCTCCATGCGAATAGGTTGCTCTACGCCCAACAGCGCCTGGAGACGATTGGCGAGGTAAACCGGCGTCAGTGCATAGAAATACCCTACCCCCGGACGCGGCCCCTGGCTAATCCAGAACAAGTTGTTGCCGTTATCTTCTTGCGTAGCATTGCGATACTTAATAATGCGCTCATGCAGAGCCTTCAGGGCCTCGTCTCGTTCGACGGGCATATCACGCAAACCGAAATTGGCCATACAGAGGTTGTCGCTGCCGATCAGGAACACTCGATTTAAATCATAAGCGGCGGAAAAGTTGTCGCGCCAGTAGCGCATAAACCATGCCAGTGATTCCAGAGAACCTCGCCAGGCGTTACCCATTACGGAACAGTCGGAGTCGGCAAACAGCGGCTCAAAATTAGGCACGACGGTTTTATCATCTCGCGCCCGCAACGACATCACGCCGTTTTCCGCTGTTAAGCGATTTTCGGCAATATATTTCAGCTCTTTAATCACATCAGAGGTGCGCTGAATGTAACGTTGGGCCTGATCGGAGCTGAGATTAAGCTCCTGATGGATTTCAGACTCTCGCTGGTGCAGCGCATTCACAATGTAAAACACGGAGGCAAACGCAATCAGACACCAGATAACGAGCGCCAGCGCTCTGAACAGGTAGCGTGAGACTTTTAGGGTTGAATGAACGGAAGCAAGGTATTTCAAAGGGGCGAAGCTCCGCCTCAGGGCATTAATAGAGTGTGGTTAAGGTAGCGATAAATGTCTTTTGTCGCAATGCCATTAAAAAAAGGGCCGGAGTTCTCCGGCCCTTCTTATTACGTTTTAATTACTCTTCAGCGTCATCCGCTGCATCATCATCGCTTTCCGCTTCAGGCGCGATATCCTCGTCACCTTCAGCTGCACTTCCGTCGATGGAGTCGAGCTCTTCATCATCAACCGGTTCAGCAACGCGTTGCAGACCCACAACGTTTTCGTCTTCCGCAGTACGGATAAGGATAACACCCTGGGTATTACGCCCTACCACGCTGATTTCCGACACGCGAGTACGTACCAGCGTACCTGCATCGGTGATCATCATAATCTGGTCGGTATCTTCAACCTGTACTGCGCCAACAACGGAGCCATTACGCTCGGTGACTTTGATGGAGATAACACCCTGCGTACCACGAGACTTGGTTGGGTATTCGCTTTCCGCTGTACGCTTACCGTAACCGTTCTGCGTGACGGTCAGGATTGCCCCTTCACCGCGTGGAACGATCAGGGAAACAACGGAGTCTTCACCTGCCAGTTTGATCCCGCGAACACCGGTCGCCGTACGACCCATCGCGCGAACTGCGTTCTCTTTAAAACGCACCACTTTACCGGCAGCAGAGAACAGCATAACTTCGTCATTACCGGACGTCAGATCAACGCCAATCAGTTCGTCGCCTTCGTTCAGGTTGACGGCGATAATACCGGCAGAACGCGGACGGCTGAATTCGGTCAATGCCGTTTTCTTCACGGTACCGCTGGCGGTTGCCATGAAGACGTTGACGCCCTCTTCGTACTCGCGTACCGGCAGAATTGCGGTGATACGTTCGTTCGCTTCCAGCGGCAGCAGGTTAACGATTGGACGTCCACGCGCACCACGGCTCGCTTCCGGCAGTTGATAAACCTTCATCCAGTACAGACGACCACGGCTGGAGAAGCAGAGGATCGTGTCATGGGTGTTGGCCACCAGCAGGCGGTCGATAAAGTCTTCTTCTTTAATGCGTGCTGCAGATTTGCCTTTACCGCCACGACGCTGCGCTTCGTAATCGGTTAACGGCTGATATTTC
Source organism: Citrobacter sp. KTE30 (assembly GCF_000398825.1). Classification (NCBI taxonomy): domain Bacteria; kingdom Pseudomonadati; phylum Pseudomonadota; class Gammaproteobacteria; order Enterobacterales; family Enterobacteriaceae; genus Citrobacter; species Citrobacter sp. KTE30. The sequence continues at coordinate 3,024,342 of NZ_KB976055.1, forward strand.
ACGTAGCCCTGATGAGACAAGGTCACGACAACATCTTCCTGGTTAATCAGATCTTCGATGTTGATGTCAGCGCTGTTCGCGGTAATTTCGGTCCGACGCGCGTCGCCGAACTGTTCACGAATCAGCTCCATCTCTTCACGGATAACTTCCATCAGACGATCTGCGCTGCCCAGAATGTGCAGCAGTTCAGCGATCTGTTCCAGCAGCTCTTTGTATTCGTCGAGCAGTTTTTCGTGCTCAAGGCCGGTCAGTTTCTGCAAACGCAGATCCAGAATAGCCTGAGCCTGCTGTTCAGTCAGGTAGTACTGACCGTCACGCACGCCAAATTCCGGCTCCAGCCATTCAGGGCGCGCGGCGTCATCACCAGCACGTTCCAGCATGGCGGAAACGTTGCCCAGTTCCCACGAACGCGCAACCAGCGCGGCTTTCGCTTCTGCCGGGGTCGGCGCACGACGGATCAGTTCGATGATCGGATCGATGTTCGCCAGCGCAATTGCCAGCGCTTCAAGGATGTGCGCACGGTCGCGGGCTTTACGCAGTTCAAAGATAGTACGACGAGTTACGACTTCACGGCGGTGACGTACGAACGCGGCAATAATATCTTTCAGGTTCATGATCTTCGGCTGGCCATGGTGCAATGCAACCATGTTGATACCGAAGGAAACCTGCAATTGGGTCTGGGAGTAAAGGTTGTTCAGAACCACTTCCCCGACCGCATCGCGTTTCACTTCAATCACGATGCGCATACCGTCTTTATCAGACTCGTCACGCAGCGCGCTGATACCTTCAACGCGTTTGTCTTTTACCAGTTCGGCGATTTTCTCAATCAGGCGCGCTTTGTTTACCTGATACGGAATTTCGTGGACGATGATGGTTTCACGACCCGTTTTGGCATCCGCTTCGACTTCCGCGCGTGCGCGAATGTACACTTTGCCACGACCGGTACGGTAGGCTTCTTCGATACCACGACGACCGTTGATGATCGCTGCAGTCGGGAAGTCCGGACCCGGAATGTGTTCCATCAGCCCTTCAATGCTGATGTCTTCATCGTCAATATATGCCAGACAACCGTTGATCACTTCAGTCAGGTTGTGCGGCGGAATATTGGTCGCCATACCTACCGCGATACCGGACGAACCGTTCACCAGCAGGTTAGGAATTTTGGTCGGCATGACGTCAGGAATTTGTTCGGTGCCGTCGTAGTTATCGACGAAATCAACCGTTTCTTTTTCCAGGTCAGCCATCAGCTCATGGGCGATTTTCGACATACGGATTTCCGTATAACGCATCGCCGCTGCGGAGTCGCCATCGACAGAACCAAAGTTACCCTGACCATCTACCAGCATGTAACGCAAGGAGAATGGCTGCGCCATACGAACAATGGTGTCGTAAACGGCGGTATCACCATGAGGGTGGTATTTACCGATTACGTCACCAACGACACGGGCAGATTTTTTATAGGCTTTATTCCAGTCGTTGCCCAATACGTTCATGGCGTAAAGTACGCGACGGTGAACCGGCTTCAGGCCATCTCGGACGTCTGGCAGCGCACGGCCAACAATGACCGACATCGCATAATCCAGATAGGAGCTCTTCAGCTCTTCCTCAATGTTGACCGGTGTAATTTCTCTCGCAAGGTCGCTCATCTAACCGCTATCCCTCTACTGTATCCCGGATTCAAAGGTCGCAAATTATAACACATACGTGAAGATTCAGGTAAATGGATTCCCCCTGACAGAGGCTTTATTCATCCCGTCAGGCTGATATACTCATTTGCATCGCAAATTTAGGAGTAGAAGCCCCAATGAATGCCGAAAAACCCCCGGTTACTCACAACGTTGACCATGAAGAAATTGCCAAGTTTGAAGCAGTCGCGTCACGCTGGTGGGATCTTGAGGGTGAATTTAAGCCACTGCACCGTATTAACCCGCTGCGTCTGGGCTACATTACTGAGCGCTCAGGTGGCCTGTTTGGTAAAAAGGTTCTCGACGTCGGCTGCGGCGGCGGCATTCTGGCGGAAAGCATGGCGCGCGAAGGCGCAACCGTCACCGGGCTGGACATGGGCTTTGAACCGTTACAAGTCGCAAAACTGCATGCGCTGGAGAGCGGCATCCAGGTGGAGTACGTACAAGAAACTGTCGAAGAACATGCGGATAAGCATGCGCATCAGTATGACGTTGTGACCTGCATGGAAATGCTGGAGCACGTACCAGATCCGCAGTCGGTGGTCAGGGCCTGCGCCAGACTGGTTAAACCGGGCGGCGAAGTCTTTTTTTCCACGCTTAACCGCAACGGCAAATCCTGGCTGATGGCGGTGGTCGGAGCGGAATATATTCTGCGGATGGTGCCGAAAGGAACGCATGATGTGAAAAAATTCATTAAGCCCGCTGAACTGTTAGAGTGGGTTGACCAGACCGTGCTGAAAGAGCGTCATATGACCGGCCTGCACTACAACCCCATCACCAACACCTTCAAACTCGGTCCGGGCGTTGATGTGAACTATATGGTGCATACCACCGCCAAAAGCGAATAAACCAGCGCTCATGGCCTTATGACGCTGGATTGTAGGCCGGATAAAGCGCGCCAGCGCCGCCATCCGGCACGACTCCGGGCTTTAACGCCTGATGGCGCTTCGCTTATCAGGCCTACGTTATTACGCATCGCCTACCAATCCTGAGTAGTACCGGTACAGCAATTTTTGCGCCAGATCATAAGAACTTTCCTTACCTTAGATGAAGAAATCAGCACTCGATCAAAATTTCTATTTTTTTTCTCAATTATTGACATCCCCGCCAGGCCTTATAAGACGCGCACTTAGCGATTCTCACCCTTTTGCAACCTCAATTTAACCTCAAAATCAACTCTTGTGCTGAAAAGAATCCCTACTAGAATACTCACCATATAGCGTCTATTTTATCAAACAACCCCTACATATAGTATTTATCCACAGACTTAGTCACAACATGACTCTGTGGATAATATGGGGGATATTTTTTCTTTCACGGACAGGTAAAAAACCACATGAATCAGAGTCTGCTGGTGACAAAGCGTGATGGTAGTACAGAGCGCATCAATCTCGACAAAATCCACCGAGTTCTGGATTGGGCGGCAGAAGGACTGAATAACGTATCGATCTCTCAGGTCGAGCTGCGCTCCCACATTCAGTTTTATGACGGTATCAAGACCTCCGATATCCATGAAACAATCATCAAAGCTGCCGCCGACCTGATCTCCCGCGAAGCGCCGGATTATCAGTATCTGGCCGCCCGTCTGGCGATTTTCCATCTGCGCAAAAAAGCCTATGGCGAGTTTGAACCGCCAAAACTGTTTGACCATGTCGTGAAAATGGTTGAAATGGGCAAATACGACAATCATCTGCTGGAAGACTACACGGAAGAAGAGTTCAAGCAGATGGACTCGTTCATCGTACACGATCGTGATATGACCTTCTCCTACGCTGCGGTGAAGCAGTTAGAAGGCAAATATCTGGTGCAAAACCGTGTTACCGGTGAGATCTATGAAAGCGCACAGTTCCTCTACATTCTGGTAGCAGCCTGCCTGTTTTCTAACTATCCGCGTGAAACACGTCTGCAATATGTAAAACGTTTCTACGACGCCGTTTCTACGTTCAAAATCTCGCTGCCGACGCCGATTATGTCCGGCGTGCGTACCCCAACGCGTCAGTTCAGCTCCTGCGTACTGATCGAGTGCGGCGACAGCCTTGACTCCATCAACGCAACCTCCAGCGCGATTGTGAAATACGTTTCTCAGCGTGCCGGTATCGGCATTAACGCCGGTCGCATCCGTGCGCTGGGTAGCCCGATTCGCGGCGGTGAAGCGTTCCACACCGGCTGTATTCCGTTCTACAAGCATTTCCAGACTGCGGTGAAATCCTGCTCTCAGGGTGGCGTACGCGGCGGTGCAGCCACGCTGTTCTACCCTATGTGGCACCTGGAAGTTGAAAGCCTGCTGGTCCTGAAAAACAACCGTGGCGTCGAAGGCAACCGCGTTCGTCACATGGACTACGGCGTACAGATCAACAAACTGATGTACACCCGTTTGCTGAAAGGCGGCGACATCACCCTGTTTAGCCCGTCCGACGTCCCGGGTCTGTATGACGCGTTCTTCGCCGATCAGGATGAGTTCGAACGTCTGTACACCCAATATGAAAACGACGACAGCATCCGCAAACAGCGCGTGAAAGCGGTTGAGCTGTTCTCACTGATGATGCAGGAACGTGCCTCTACTGGTCGTATCTATATTCAGAACGTTGACCACTGCAACACCCATAGCCCGTTTGATCCGGTTGTCGCGCCGGTACGCCAGTCCAACCTGTGCCTGGAAATCGCCCTGCCGACCAAACCGCTGACCGACGTTAACGATGAAAACGGCGAAATTGCGCTGTGTACGCTGTCCGCATTTAACTTGGGCGCTATCGAAAGTCTGGACGAACTGGAAGAGCTGGCCGTACTGGCGGTACGTGCGTTGGATGCGCTGCTCGATTACCAGGATTATCCGATTCCGGCCGCCAAACGCGGTGCGATGGGGCGTCGTACGCTGGGTATTGGCGTTATCAACTATGCCTACTGGCTGGCGAAAAACGGTAAACGCTACTCTGACGGCAGCGCCAATAACCTGACTCACAAAACCTTTGAAGCGATTCAGTATTACCTGCTGAAAGCGTCTAACGAGCTGGCGAAAGAGCAAGGCGCATGCCCGTGGTTTAACGAAACCACCTATGCGAAAGGCATTCTGCCGATCGATACCTATAAAAAAGACCTGGATGCTATCGTCAGCGAATCCCTGCATTACAACTGGGAAAGCCTGCGCGAATCAATTAAAACTCACGGTCTGCGTAACTCCACGCTCTCCGCTCTGATGCCGTCCGAGACCTCTTCGCAGATCTCCAACGCCACCAACGGTATTGAACCACCACGCGGTTACGTGAGCATCAAAGCATCGAAAGATGGAATTCTGCGTCAGGTCGTGCCGGACTACGAACACCTGCACGACGCATATGAACTGCTGTGGGAAATGCCGAACAACGACGGCTACCTGCAGCTGGTAGGTATCATGCAGAAATTTATCGATCAGTCGATTTCTGCCAACACCAACTACGATCCGTCGCGCTTCCCGTCCGGAAAAGTACCGATGCAGCAGTTGCTGAAAGACCTGCTCACCGCCTACAAATTTGGTGTCAAAACGCTGTATTATCAGAACACCCGTGACGGTGCGGAAGACTCTCAGGACGATCTGGTACCGTCCATTCAGGACGATGGCTGCGAAAGCGGCGCATGTAAGATTTAATCTTTTGCCGGGTGGCGTAGCGCTTACCCGGCCTACAAATTAATTCGCGGTATTGTAGGCCGGATAAGCAAAGCGCATCCGGCAGTACATTCCAGACAGGATTCACATCAATGGCATACACCACTTTTTCACAGACGAAAAATGATCAGCTTCTGGAACCGATGTTCTTCGGCCAGCCGGTGAACGTCGCCCGCTACGATCAGCAAAAATATGACATCTTTGAAAAACTGATCGAAAAGCAGCTCTCTTTCTTCTGGCGTCCGGAAGAGGTCGATGTTTCTCGCGATCGTATCGATTTCCAGGCATTGCCGGAACATGAAAAACATATCTTCATCAGCAACCTGAAGTATCAGACGCTGCTGGACTCCATTCAGGGACGTAGTCCAAACGTCGCGCTGCTGCCGTTAATCTCGATCCCTGAACTGGAAACCTGGGTGGAAACGTGGGCGTTTTCTGAAACAATCCATTCCCGCTCCTACACTCATATTATTCGCAATATCGTTAACGATCCGGCGGTGGTGTTTGACGATATCGTCACTAATGAGCAAATCCAGAAACGCGCAGAAGGTATTTCCAGCTACTACGACGAATTGATCGAGATGACCAGCTACTGGCATTTGCTCGGTGAAGGTACGCATACCGTTAATGGCAAAACGGTTGTCGTAAACCTGCGTGAGCTGAAGAAGAAGCTGTATCTGTGCCTGATGAGCGTCAACGCGCTGGAAGCGATCCGCTTTTATGTCAGCTTCGCCTGCTCCTTCGCATTCGCCGAACGTGAACTGATGGAAGGCAACGCGAAAATTATTCGTCTGATCGCCCGCGACGAAGCCCTGCATCTGACCGGTACTCAGCATATGCTGAACCTTCTGCGCAGCGGTGTAGACGATCCGGAGATGGCGGAAATTGCCGAAGAGTGCAAACAAGAATGTTACGACCTGTTCGTACAGGCCGCGCTGCAGGAAAAAGAGTGGGCGGATTATCTGTTCCGTGATGGCTCAATGATTGGCCTGAACAAAGACATTCTGTGCCAGTACGTTGAGTACATCACCAACATCCGTATGCAGGCTGTCGGACTCGATCTGCCTTTCCAGACCCGCTCTAACCCGATCCCGTGGATCAATACCTGGCTGGTGTCTGATAACGTCCAGGTCGCACCGCAGGAAGTGGAAGTCAGCTCTTATCTGGTCGGTCAGATCGATTCGGAAGTTGATACCGACGACCTGAGTAACTTCCAGCTCTGATGGGCCGCGTGACTTTGCGCATCTCTGGCACACAACTGCTGTGCCAGGATGAACATCCTTCCCTACTTGCCGCACTCGAGTCGCACGATGTTGAAGTCGAATATCAGTGTCGTGAAGGCTACTGCGGCTCCTGTCGTACCCGCCTGGTGGCGGGACAGGTTGACTGGATTGCCGAACCTCTGGCCTTCATTCAACCGGGTGAAATATTGCCCTGCTGTTGCCGGGCAAAAGGCGATATTGAAATAGAGCTGTAACGCAAGGCGGGATAAAAATTGTTACTGGTAAAAGAGCCGCCGATGAACGGCAGCCCTTTATTTCTCCTGCAGGCATGTAGGAAAACGTTAACAGCAGACGGCCTTATCTAGCAGTTAATCACGTTTCGTCCAATAAGGCCTGTGACCGGAGGTGCATCACAGGCCTTATGCCATTACTCTTTATTCAGGAATTTCACTGCTTTGTCGGGGAAGTCGGTGAACAGCCCGTCAACGCCCGCTTTGTTATAAAGAATGTCATACAGCTGGTTTACGTCAGTGGTGTAATCCGGCAGTTGATCGGCGCGAACGGTATAAGGATGCACCACCATCTTATTCTGATGTGCGTCCTGCACCATGCCTGTTAACGAGATATTGCCCTTCTTCGACTTCTCATCAATCAGCATGTGGTAGTCCGGCCCAATGCCGTCCGCATACTGCGCAACCTGCTTCATGGCACCCGGTTTAAACATCCAGTCGTAGTTGTAATTAACCCAACTGCCGTCTGGCTTTTTCTCCTGAGTTTCATTCCAGTCAGTGTACGCAATCAACTGTACCAGATTGAGATCCATCCCCATCTTCGGTTCCAGTTCATTCTTAATGCGCTTTAACTCTGCGACATCAAAACACTGCAGATAGACCTTGTCGTTCTTGTCGGTGTACCCGTACTTTTTCAGTACTTCCAGCGTCTTAGCCGCAATGTCCTTCCCTTCCTGATGATGGAACCACGGCGCTTTCATTTCCGGGTAAATGCCGATGTTTTTACCGGTTGAATGATTTAATCCCTGAACGAACTCAATTTCTTCTTCGAAAGTGTGCACACGGAAATCAGATTTACCCATCGGGAAACGCCCCGGGTAGGTCTGGACCTTTTTGCCATTTTCGATATCAAAGCCTTCAGTAAACTTCAGCGACTTGATCTCATCCAGCGTAAAGTCGATAGCGTAGTAACGCCCATCTTTACGCGCGCGATCCGGGAAACGCTCGGCAACATCGGTGACGCGGTCAAGATAGTGGTCATGCAGGACAACCAGATGGTCGTCCTTAGTCATCACCAAATCCTGTTCCAGGTAATCCGCTCCCTGAGCATAGGCCATCGCTTTCGCAGGTAACGTATGCTCCGGTAGATAACCGCTGGCGCCACGGTGCGCAATCACGACTTTATCTGCGGCAACCGCCGCGCTGCTCACAACCATACCTGCCAGCATCAGCGCCACGCTGAGACTTTTCAATGTGGTTTTCATCTATTAGCCCCCGTTACGCTTGAGCTGGATCTCTTCGTGATGGCGTTTTTCGCCAATCATGACGACTACCAGCAGAATAACCGCCAGCACACTACCGCCAATCATCACCATAAAGCCGCCGTCCCAACCGAAGAAGTCAACGGTGTAGCCGACAATGGCGCTCGCAGCCACAGAACCGCCGAGATAACCGAACAGACCAGTAAAGCCAGCCGCCGTACCTGCCGCTTTTTTCGGTGCCAGTTCCAGCGCATGCAGACCAATCAACATGACCGGGCCGTAGATCAGGAAGCCGATGATAATCATACAAGCCATATCTACGTTCGGGTTGCCTGCCGGGTTCATCCAGTAAACGATGGTCGCAATCGTCACCAGCGTCATAAAGAACACGCCGGTCGCGCCACGGTTTCCACGGAAGACTTTATCCGACATCCAGCCACACAGCAGCGTGCCCGGAATACCCGCATATTCATACAGGAAGTAGGCCCAGGATGATTTATCCAGTGCAAAATGCTTCACTTCTTTCAGGTAAGTCGGCGACCAGTCCAGGATGCCGTAGCGCAGCAGATAAACAAACACGTTGGCGATAGCGATGTACCACAACAGTTTGTTCGGCAGTACGTACTGCATGAAGATCTGCTTCGCAGTCAGCTCTTCTTCCGCTTTCTCGTTGTAATCGTCCGGATAATCGTTCTTGTACTCTTCGATTGGCGGCAGACCACAGGACTGTGGCGTATCACGCATCAAAGCAAAAGCAAACAGCGCGACAACGATCGCACCGAAAGCAGGCATGTACAGCGCCGCTTTCCAGTCATTGAACCAGGCCATACCCAGCAGGAACAACAGAGGAGGCAGACCGCCACCCACGTTATGCGCACAGTTCCAAACGGAAACGATGCCGCCACGCTCTTTCTGCGACCACCAGTGCACCATGGTACGACCACACGGCGGCCATCCCATCCCCTGGAACCATCCGCAGAGGAACAGCAGCACAAACATAATCGCAATGCTCGATGTCGCCCACGGTACAAAGCCCATAAACAACATCACTGCCGCAGCCAGTATCAGACCCGCAGGCAGGAAAACGCGCGGATTCGAGCGATCCGAAACGGACCCCATGATGAATTTCGAAAATCCGTAAGCAATGGAGATACCGGACAACGCAAAACCCAGATCGCCACGCGAGAACCCCTGCTCAACCAGATACGGCATCGCAAGGGCAAAGTTCTTACGTACCAGATAGTACGCGGCATAACCAAAGAAAATCCCCAGAAAAATCTGCCAACGTAATCGACGATATGTCGGGTCGATCTCCGCTGCAGGCAAACGCGCCGTGTGTGACGCTGGTTTAAAAATGCTCAACATAGTGTAGCCTCCGTGGCCGTCTTTCATTCGAAGTAAACACTGCAGTTCGTCATTACTACCCTACCGCTCCCAGTGTGGCCGCGATGTTAAGGAAAGATACATAACAAAAATGTGAAACGCAGCACATATTGTTACAGATTTATGACAAATGTTCATAAAGGCGCACGAAATCACGTTTCATTTTCGAATAATGAGCGATTATGCGCGAAATCAAACAATCCATGTTTTTTATGTGGCTAAATGATAAAAAACGAACTGTGAGGAAAAACAATGAAAACTCGCGACTCGCAAACAAGTGACGTGATTATCATTGGTGGAGGAGCAACAGGTGCAGGGATCGCACGCGATTGTGCGCTGCGCGGGTTGCGCGTCATCTTAGTGGAACGCCACGATATCGCCACAGGTGCGACCGGGCGCAACCACGGCCTGCTGCACAGCGGTGCACGCTACGCCGTCACCGATGCTGAATCTGCCCGTGAGTGCATCAGCGAAAACCAAATTCTGAAACGTATCGCCCGCCATTGCGTTGAGCCAACGGACGGTCTGTTTATTACCCTGCCGGAGGATGAGCTCTCCTTTCAGGCGACCTTTATTCGCGCCTGTGAAGAAGCAGGGATTCGCGCAGAAGCGATTGACCCTCAGCAGGCACGTATCATCGAACCTTCCGTGAATCCACAGCTGATTGGTGCGGTAAAAGTGCCGGACGGCACGGTTGATCCTTTCCGCTTAACCGCCGCCAACATGCTGGATGCGCGTGAGCATGGCGCGGTTATCTTAACGGCGCATGAAGTGACAGGACTGATTCGCGAAGGCGCGACGGTTTGCGGCGTTAACGTGCGCAATCATCTGACGGGCGAAATGCAGTCCCTGCATGCACCGGTTGTCGTTAACGCCGCCGGGATTTGGGGTCAACGCATTGCGGAATATGCCGATCTGAGCATCCGTATGTTCCCGGCCAAAGGTTCGTTGCTGATTATGGATCATCGCATTAACCAGCATGTCATCAACCGCTGCCGTAAACCGTCTGACGCCGATATTCTGGTGCCAGGCGATACCATCTCATTGATCGGTACCACCTCGCAGCACATTGATTACGATGATATCGACAGCAACCGTGTCACCGCAGAAGAAGTCGACATTCTGCTGCGTGAAGGCGAGAAACTGGCGCCGATTATGGCGAAAACGCGCATTTTACGCGCCTACTCCGGCGTGCGTCCGCTGGTGGCCAGCGATGACGATCCCACCGGTCGTAACGTCAGCCGTGGGATTGTGCTGTTCGATCACGCAGAGCGTGACGGACTGGAAGGGTTTATCACCATTACCGGCGGCAAACTGATGACTTACCGCCTGATGGCGGAATGGGCTACCGATGCTGTTTGCCGTAAGCTGGGCAATACCCAGCCTTGCACAACCGCAGACACCGCGTTGCCTGGCTCACAGGAATCTACCGAGCATACGCTTAAACGCGTTATTTCGTTACCTGCGCCGCTACGCGGTTCGGCAGTCTATCGCCATGGGGATCGTACCCCAGCGTGGCTGAGCGAAGGCCGTCAACATCGCAGCCTGGTCTGTGAATGCGAAGCGGTCACCGCAGGCGAAGTGCAATACGCCGTCGAGAATCTAACCGTCAACAGTCTGCTCGATTTACGTCGCCGTACCCGCGTCGGAATGGGGACCTGCCAGGGCGAATTGTGTGCCTGTCGCGCTGCAGGTTTGCTGCAACGTTTTAATGTCACTACCGCAGCACAATCCATTACTCAGCTTTCCGACTTCCTCAACGAACGCTGGAAAGGTGTGCAGCCTATCGCCTGGGGAGATGCACTGCGCGAAAGCGAATTCACTCGCTGGGTTTATCAAGGGTTGTGTGGTCTGGAAAAGGAGCACCAGGATGAAATTTGATACCGTCATTATCGGCGGCGGCCTCGCTGGACTGCTATGCGGCCTGCAACTGCAAAAAAGCGGACTGCGCTGCACGATTGTTACCCGCGGCCAAAGCGCCCTGCATTTTTCCTCCGGCTCACTGGATTTGCTCAGCAGCTTACCCGATGGTCAACCGGTGACGGATATAGAAGCGGGTTTGAATGCGCTGCGCACTCAGGCACCCGCACATCCGTATAGCACCATCGGAACGCAGAACGTTCTGGAACTGGCCCAGCAGGCGCAAAATTTACTGGAAGAATGCGGAACGCATTTGCAAGGCAACGTGCATCAGGCACATCAACGTGTTACCCCGCTGGGCACCCTGCGCTCAACCTGGTTAAGTTCCCCGGAAGTGCCGGTCTGGCCGCTGTCCGCGCAGCGTATATGCGTTGTAGGGATTAGCGGGTTACTGGATTTTCAGGCGCATCTCGCCGCGGCGTCATTACGCCAACGTAATCTCAGCGTCGAGACGGCTGAAATCGAACTGCCGGAACTGGATGTCCTGCGTGATAACCCAACTGAGTTTCGCGCCGTTAATATTGCGCGCCTGCTGGATAACGAAGATAAATGGTCGCTGCTCTATGACGCATTGCTGCCAATGGCAAAAACCTGCGACATGATAATCATGCCGGCCTGCTTTGGTCTGGCAGATGAGCGACTCTGGCAGTGGCTTAACGAGCGCCTCCCCTGCTCGCTGACACTGTTACCGACCCTACCTCCTTCGGTACTGGGCATGCGTTTACACAACAAATTGCAGCGCCAGTTTGTGCGCCAGGGCGGTGTGTGGATGCCGGGTGATGAAGTGAAGAAAATCACCTGTCAGGACGGCGTGGTCAGCGAAATCTGGACCCGAAATCATGCCGATATCCCCTTGCGGCCACGTTTCGCCGTGCTCGCCAGCGGCAGTTTTTTCAGCAGCGGGCTGGTCGCCACGCGTGAGGCAATCCACGAACCAATCCTGGGACTGGATGTACAGCAAACAGCTACCCGCGCCGAGTGGTATCAGCGTGACGTTTTCGACCCACAACCGTGGCAACTGTTTGGCGTCACAACCGATGCCACATTGCGCCCATCACTGGCGGGAAAAACAATAGAGAACATGTACGCCATCGGTTCCGTCCTCGGCGGATTCGACCCTATCGCCCAGGGTTGCGGAGGCGGCGTGTGCGCAGTCAGCGCCTTACATGCCGCACATCATATTGCGAAACGTGCAGGAGGACAGCAATGAGCGACACACGTTTTGAAAGTTGTATCAAATGTACGGTGTGCACCACCGCCTGCCCGGTAAGCCGCGTCAACCCGAGCTACCCGGGCCCTAAGCAGGCCGGCCCGGACGGTGAACGTCTGCGCCTGAAAGATGGCGCGCTATATGACGATGCGCTGAAATACTGCATCAACTGTAAACGCTGCGAAGTGGCCTGTCCGTCAGACGTGAAAATCGGCGATATCATCCAGCGCGCGCGCGCCAAATACGACACGACGCGCCCATCGCTGCGTAACTTCGTCTTAAGCCATACCGATTTAATGGGGAGCGTTTCCACCCCCTTCGCCCCAATAGTGAATACCGCCACCTCACTAAAACCGGTACGTCAGTTGCTGGATTACGCGCTAAAAATCGATCATCGCCGTACGCTGCCGAAGTACTCCTTTGGCACCTTCCGCCGCTGGTATCGCAGCATTGCCGCACAGCAGGCGCAGTATCAGGATCAGGTCGCCTTTTTCCACGGCTGTTTTGTGAATTACAACCATCCCCAGCTTGGCAAAGACCTGATCAAGGTGTTGAATGCGATGGGAACCGGCGTGCAACTGCTGAGTAAAGAGAAATGCTGTGGCGTGCCGCTGATTGCTAACGGATTTACAGATAAAGCGCGTAAGCAGGCGGTCAGCAACGTGGCCTCACTCCGGGAAGCGATTGATGGCAAAGGCATTCCGGTGATCGCCACCTCATCAACCTGTACCTTTGCGCTACGTGATGAATATCCGGAAGTGCTGGATGTCGACAACTCAGGCCTGCGAGAACACATTGAACTGGCAACCCGCTGGCTGTGGCGCAAGCTGGATGAAGGTAAAACGCTGCCGCTGAAAACGCTGCCACTGAAGGTGGTCTATCACACACCATGTCATATGGAGAAAATGGGCTGGACGCTTTACACGCTGGAGCTACTGCGACAAATTCCGGGGCTGGAGCTGACGGTGCTGGATTCTCAGTGTTGTGGGATTGCCGGGACTTACGGCTTTAAAAAGGAAAACTATCCGACTTCACAGTCTATTGGCGCACCGTTATTCCGCCAAATTGAAGAAAGCGGCGCTGATATCGTCGTCACCGACTGCGAAACCTGTAAATGGCAGATTGAGATGTCTACCAGTAAGCGTTGCGAACATCCTATCACCCTGCTTGCCAAAGCGTTGGGTTAAACCTGTTGCCCGGTGGTATTTGCTACCGGGCATTTTTTGCGTAGCCCGTTCCGCTTGATTGAATACGTTGCAGTCGGACATATTTATCTCTGATTCATCCACGCAAAGACCCCATTTCCCGCATGCAGCGCATATTAAAAGTGGATACCGTCACGCCATCTTCTCTATCAGTTACAAGCACCATTAGTTACAAGCACTGCTAATGACAGCCAGCTACAAACGCTATTTAATTACCTGCTACGGTACGGTGACGTTTCTCACGTCAGCGAATTTATCCATGAAGTTGCCGAACGTTCCCCCCATCATAAGGAGAGGTTGATGACAATCGCAGAGAGGCTAAAACAAGAAGGTCACCACAATGGGCTACAACAAGGGATACAACAAGGATTAGCGCAAGGAGTACAGAAAGGTACACAAGAAGAAGCCTTACGTATCGCGCGCATGATGCTGGAAAATGGAATTGATCGTGATTTGGTTCGGTTAATTACTGGGCTATTGCCTGACGATGTCACAGAATGAGTCAGATTGGGAAGGTTTGTAACCTTCCCTGTTAATAATTAAATCGTGAGCGACTCAACCACTTCGATCCAGCCGTGCTCGCTGGCAAGATCCTGATTGTTAAGCCAACGGCGCAGCATATTTAGCGCCATCATTGCGCACACTTCCTGACGAATCGACAAGCTGTAGCGATTAGCGTTCAGCCGAACGCGCAAACCATATGTCCCATTGGGGGTGGCCAGCGCAAAGTTAATATGTTCGTTTTCGAAAGCTGATATCGCCAAAGCCAGCCCGGCATAATGTTTGCTACGTCGCTCGGTTACCCAATGCGCCGTTTGCGCCAGCGTTTCTTCCTGGGGCGGAACAACTTCACTCGCCAACAACGGAGCATTAGCGCGAGAAAGCTGCAACGCGACCAGACCACCGGTAAATTGTTCGCTCAGCGTCAGGCTGTATTGCCGTTCCTGTAACGTGCGGGCAATTTGTGCGGGCAAGCCTTCCGTACCTTCGAAAATCATATTCTGTCCGGCAACTCGCTTAACTTCTGGCCACAGCGCCAGCATCGCTTCACGTTGGGAATCCGGCCCGGTCAGCTTCAGCTCAATAATCGGCATTGAGGAGCGATATCCCATTGTTACACCCGGTGGCAAAGTTAGTGGATCCAGGCTTTGTGCCAGCTCGCTTTCAGAACGGCCAAAGGTGGTTAATCGCAGGCATAACGGGGGCTGAGCCAAAGAGAAACGCTCACGCAAACGCGGCAGAATCTCATGCTCAACCATGACTTTGAATTCTGACGGTACACCCGGTGTAAAGAACATCAGGCAGCGGTTAAGCTTCAGGGCGAACCCACACGCGGTACCCACCGGATTATTGATAAACTCCGCGCTGGCGGGAAGTTCAGCCTGTTTGCGGTTGCTCGGCGCCATCACGCGGCCACGATCGCGGAAATATCGCTCCATCTCGGCGAGCCATGCGTCATGCAACACCAGCCCTTCGCCTTTTGCCGTTGCCGCTGCCAGCGCGCTCAAATCATCGCTGGTTGGCCCCAAACCGCCATTAACGATCAGTATATCGGCGTGTTCGCTACGCTCACGCAAAACGGCGACTAAATCGTTAAGATTGTCACCTACCGTGTTGCGGCGTGTTAGCGGTAAACCCTGATTAAAGAAAAAATCGGCCAGCCAGGCGGCATTGGTGTCGACGATTTGTCCGTGCAACACTTCATCCCCGGTGGATAGCATCTCCACGTTTAACATCGTGTTCTCCTGCTTTTATGATGAAAACACTATAACGCATGGAGGGGGGAAGGCGCGACTGAACGCCGCGCCAGAAATGTTAGAAGCTGGCGTTAACCCCAACGTACGGGCCATCAGCAATTGCGTTATCACGGTTACCGTCTTTACCTGCCAGGTTCAGGTAACGATAACCGGCTTCGATGCTCAGCGGACGCATAATAGTCAAACGTGCACCAGCATTTGCTTCTTCATAGCTGTCGATACCGCTGGAAAGCGAATCAGGAGAGTAATAGTACTCACCAAACAGACGAATGCTGTCGCCGATCGGCCACTGTAAACCACCACCGACAGCCGCAGCATAACCTTCATCGCCATCGTTTGGATTGGTATATACACCTTTACCACCAACGGTCGCCAACAGTGGACCCAGCGGGATATTCAGCCCCAGGCCCAGCCCAGCAACATCGCCGTCGTCATCATTATGCATCCAGTTGCCGCTGACGGCCAGACCGGTGGTCTCAGTACCCATACCGAATCCAAGGTTGGTGTAGTCTTCGCCAGCCTGACCGTTGATGCTAATCGCGTTTGCCGAAGCAGAAACGAACAGTATTCCGGCAAAACCCAACAGTAAACTTTTTTTCATTTTCTATCCTTTCCTGCAAGAATCAAAACATAGCCCCAAAACCGGTGAATTGTACTGTCAGATGACGAGGAATCAATGAGCTAAAAAAGCGATGCAAGACCATATTGTAACTAAATACTACTTAATGAGATTAGATAAGGTTAAATTTTTGTATGTAATCTATCGTTCGCATCCCTGAACGCCATTTTCAACAACAATCAATTTTTCCTCGCCCGTACGGACTTAATCGTCGATGAAGCGTTTTTTCTCCAGCCAGCAAAAGGTAAGATAGGTGGATGATGGAATTCTTAATACCCGCCCCTGCAAGGACTTGACCTATGCGCCAAAGAACAATTGTTTGCCCATTAATTCAAAACGATGGCTGCTATTTACTCTGCAAAATGGCTGACGACCGCGGCGTGTTTCCCGGTCAGTGGGCGCTGTCTGGCGGTGGCGTTGAGCCGGGTGAGCGCATCGAAGAAGCTTTGCGCCGGGAAGTGAGAGAGGAGCTGGGCGAGCAGCTGGTGTTATCAGAAATTACGCCATGGACTTTCAGTGACGATATTCGTACCAAAACATACGCGGATGGCAGCCAGGAAGAGATTTATATGATTTATCTCATCTTCGATTGTGTGGCAGCTAATCGTGAAGTGAACATTAACGAAGAGTTCCAGGCGTTCGCCTGGGTTAAAGCGGAAGATCTCGGCACCTACGACTTAAATATCGCCACACGTAAAACGTTAACCTTGAAAGGGTTACTGTAAGTCCCCCGAGTTTAAACGTAATATAAACAATGATCACATTAGCGGTATTGCTCTCAGCATTCAGCAACAGAGAGCAATACCGCCAAAATGACTAAAAATCTTTTATATTCAAATAAATAAACCAATCACTACTGTATTTATTATTATATCCCAAACCTTAAACCCTTAAGGATAAATTAACCTTCGGCCATTAACCTTTGTAGCCTGATGAAATAATTAACGACGCCCCTGTTTAGTCCCAAAAATAAAACTTCGGTAGCGTTAAATGGCTTGAAGGAATAATGATGTCTGACTTTTTGCCTTTCTCTCGCCCGGCAATGGGTGCTGAAGAGCTTGCCGCTGTAAAAGCGGTGCTGGACTCTGGATGGATAACCACTGGCCCGAAGAACCAACAGTTGGAAGAAGCCTTCTGTCAGCTCACAGGAAATCAACACGCTGTCGCCGTCTGCTCTGCCACGGCAGGTATGCACATCACACTGATGGCGTTGGGCATAGGTGCAGGCGATGAGGTCATTACGCCGTCAATGACGTGGGTTTCCACCCTCAACATGATTGTCCTGCTGGGTGCGACGCCAGTCATGGTCGACGTCGACCGCGATACACTTATGGTCACACCTGAGCAAATTGAAGCCGCTATTACCCCACGAACTAAAGCCATTGTTCCAGTACATTACGCAGGCGCCCCCGTCGATCTTGACGCGATTTATGCCATTGGCGAGCGGTATGGTATTCCGGTCATAGAAGATGCAGCCCATGCCGTAGGAACGCAGTATAAAGGCCGCCATGTCGGCGCGCGCGGCACGGCAATCTTCTCATTTCACGCCATCAAAAATATCACCTGCGCAGAAGGTGGACTGATTGTTACCGACGACAGCCAGCTTGCCCAGCGGCTTCGCAGCCTGAAGTTTCACGGTCTGGGCGTTGATGCTTTTGATCGACAAACCTATGGCCGGGCACCGCAGGCCGAAGTGCTTGCGCCAGGATACAAATACAACCTGACGGATATCAATGCCGCTATTGCGTTGGTACAGCTGAATAAGCTGGAGCAACTGAATTCACGCCGGGCGCAAATTGCCCAGCAATATCAGCAGGCGCTGGCTGATACGCCATTTCAACCGCTGGACCTGCCCCGGTGGCCGCACGTTCATGCCTGGCACTTATTCATCATTCGTGTTGACGAAACCCGCTGCGGGCTGAGCAGAGATGCCCTGATGGAAGCGCTGAAGACTAAAGATATCGGCACCGGTCTGCATTTTCGTGCAGCCCATACGCAAAAATATTATCGCGAACGCTTCACTACCCTTTCGCTCCCAAATACTGAATGGAACAGCGCGCGCATCTGCTCGCTGCCGTTATTCCCAGACATGACCGAAGCGGATACCCAGCGGGTCATTACGGCACTTCGCGAGATTGCAGGACAATAACCATGTTTGAAGCAGCACCAATCAAAAAAGTCTCGGTGGTCATTCCCGTTTTTAATGAACAGGAAAGCCTGCCAGAGTTAATCAGACGCACCAGCGCCGCCTGCGAGAAATTGGGTAAAGACTATGAAATTCTGCTAATCGACGACGGCAGCAGTGACAATTCCGCTCAGTTGATGATGGACGCCTCTCAGGCACCAAACAGCCATATTGTTTCTATTTTGCTGAATCGCAATTACGGGCAACACTCGGCGATTATGGCCGGTTTCAGCCATGTCACCGGGGACTTGATCATCACACTGGATGCCGATTTGCAGAACCCGCCGGAGGAGATCCCACGGCTGGTTGCCACCGCAGATGAAGGCTTCGATGTGGTGGGAACGGTACGTCAGAATCGTCAGGACAGCGTATTTCGTAAGACCGCCTCACGCATGATCAACCATCTGATTCAGCGCACCACCGGAAAAGCGATGGGTGACTACGGTTGCATGCTACGCGCCTATCGCCGTCACATCGTCGATGCCATGCTGCATTGCCAGGAGCGCAGCACCTTTATCCCTATTCTGGCCAACATTTTTGCCCGTCGCGCTACGGAGATCCCGGTACATCATGCAGAGCGCGAATTTGGTGATTCCAAATACAGCTTCATGCGTCTGATCAACCTGATGTATGACCTGGTGACTTGCCTTACCACAACACCGCTTCGCATGCTGAGTCTGTTGGGCAGCGTGATCGCCGCCACGGGCTTTACCTTATCAGTCTTGCTTGTTGTTCTGCGCCTGACGCTCGGCCCACAGTGGGCCGCGGAAGGGGTATTCATGCTGTTTGCCGTCCTGTTTACCTTTATCGGCGCACAGTTTATTGGCATGGGTTTACTCGGCGAATATATCGGTCGCATCTATAACGATGTCCGCGCCCGCCCCCGCTATTTTGTTCAACACGTTATCCGCCCACAAACCACGCAGTCAACCGAGGAAAACCGCGCATGAAAGCCGTCGTATTTGCCTATCACGATATGGGATGTCAGGGTGTCCAGGCCTTGTTGGATGCAGGTTATGAAATCGCTGCCATTTTTACGCACACCGACAATCCGGGTGAAAAGGCGTTTTTTGGATCTGTTTCCCGCCTCGCGGCCAGCGCCGGTATTCCGGTTTACGCCCCGGACGAGGTTAATCATCCCCTGTGGATTGAGCGCATTAGCCAACTGGCACCTGATGTTATCTTCTCGTTCTACTATCGCCATTTACTGAGTGATGAGATCCTCAGCATTGCCCCTAAGGGTGCATTTAATCTGCACGGCTCGCTACTGCCCAAATACCGTGGCCGCGCACCGCTGAACTGGGTACTGGTCAATGGTGAAACCGAAACCGGCGTCACGCTTCACCGGATGGTCAAACGCGCGGATGCCGGTGCCATTGTTGCCCAGCAGCGGGTTGCTATTTCGCCCGATGATGTGGCGTTAACGCTGCACCATAAATTGTGCCAGGCAGCGCGTCAGTTACTCGAAGAGGCGCTGCCCGCGATTAAAACGGGAGATTATGCAGAACACCCCCAACAGGAAGCAGAGGCGACCTGTTTTGGTCGCCGTACGCCGGAAGATAGCTTCCTCAACTGGAACAAACCAGCCGCAGAGTTGCATAACCAGGTACGCGCCGTCAGCGATCCATGGCCGGGCGCATTTAGCTATGTTGGTACGCAAAAATTCACCGTCTGGTCGTCACGTGTTTGCAAAAATGACCGCGCAGCCCGGCCAGGAACCGTCATCTCCGTTTCTCCTTTGCTGATCGCATGCGCTGATGGCGCACTGGAGATTATTACCGGGCAAGCTGGCGATGGTATTGCCATGCAGGGGTCACAGCTGGCGCAGGTTCTGGGCCTGGTACCAGGTTCTCGCCTGAACAGCCAGTCAGTTACTACCGCTAAACGCCGTACTCGCGTGCTGATCCTTGGCGTCAATGGCTTCATTGGTAACCATCTGACCGAACGCCTGTTGCAAGAAGACAATTACGAAGTGTATGGACTCGACATTGGCAGCGACGCCATTAGTCGTTTTCTGCAGCATCCACGATTCCATTTCGTCGAAGGCGATATCAGCATTCACTCCGAATGGATTGAATATCATGTGAAAAAATGCGACGTCGTGCTGCCGCTGGTAGCGATCGCCACGCCAATCGAATATACCCGCAACCCGCTGCGCGTGTTTGAGCTCGATTTTGAAGAGAACCTGAAAATCATTCGCTACTGCGTGAAATACCGTAAGCGCATCATTTTCCCGTCAACCTCCGAAGTCTACGGCATGTGTACCGACAAAGTTTTTGATGAAGACAGCTCGAACCTGATCGTCGGTCCGGTCAATAAACCACGCTGGATCTACTCCGTTTCCAAGCAGTTGCTGGACCGCGTAATTTGGGCATACGGCGAAAAAGAGGGATTGCGCTTCACCCTGTTCCGTCCGTTTAACTGGATGGGACCGCGTCTGGACAGCCTTAACGCCGCGCGTATCGGCAGCTCACGCGCCATTACCCAACTGATCCTCAATCTGGTGGAAGGTTCACCGATTAAGCTGATTGAAGGCGGTAAGCAAAAACGCTGCTTTACTGATATTCGCGATGGTATCGAAGCCCTGTACCGCATCATTGAAAACGAAGGCGGACGCTGCGATGGCGAAATTATCAACATCGGTAACCCGGAGAATGAGGCCAGTATTCAGGAACTGGCAGAAATGCTGCTTACCTGTTTTGAAAAACATCCATTGCGTAACCACTTCCCACCGTTTGCCGGTTTCCGTGACGTCGAAAGCAGCAGCTACTATGGTAAAGGTTATCAGGACGTTGAGCATCGTAAGCCCAACATTCGTAATGCAAAACGCTGCCTGAACTGGGAGCCCACCATTGAGATGCAGGAAACGGTAGAAGAGACGCTGGACTTCTTCTTACGCAGTGTGGATATCACGGAACACACATCATGACCAAAGTAGGCTTGCGCATTGATGTCGATACTTTCCGGGGGACGCGCGAAGGTGTGCCCCGCCTGTTGGAGACATTGAACCGGCATAACGTTCGGGCAAGTTTTTTCTTTAGCGTTGGACCTGACAACATGGGGCGCCATCTCTGGCGTCTTGTGAAGCCACAATTTCTGTGGAAGATGCTGCGCTCAAACGCAGCATCGCTCTACGGATGGGATATATTGCTCGCGGGAACCGCATGGCCGGGAAAAGAGATTGGCCAGGCCAATGCGGCGATCATTGCGCAAACCGCCCTGATTCATGAAACCGGTTTGCATGCCTGGGATCACCATGCCTGGCAAGCGCGAAGCGGAAACTGGAATGATAAACAGCTGATTGATGATATTTCACGAGGCATTACCGCCCTTGAAGCCATCATCGGACAACCGGTTACCTGTTCTGCGGTTGCCGGATGGCGTGCCGACAACCGCGTCGTCGAGGCAAAAGAAACGTTCCATTTACGCTATAACAGCGACTGTCGGGGAACGTCTTTATTTCGTCCTGTACTGGCGTCCGGGAAAACAGGTACGCCGCAAATTCCCGTCACGTTACCAACATGGGATGAAGTGGTTGGTCAGGAGGTCCAGGCGGTGGACTTCAACGCTTATATTATCTCCCACATCCAGATGAGCAGAGGAACACCGGTGTACACCATTCATGCGGAAGTTGAAGGCATCGCCTTTCATCAGAATTTTGACGAGCTGCTTACTCGCGCCGCCGACATGGGGATGACATTTTGCCCGCTTGGCGAGCTGTTACCAGACGATATCAGCACGCTGCCAACAGGGCAGATCGTGCGGGGAAAAATACCGGGCAGAGAGGGATGGCTCGGCTGCCAACAACCGGTGAGTGCGACACAATGAAACCTGCTGCCCGCTACACTCTGGCCTGTATCGCGTTTATTGCGCTGTATTTTATTCTCCCTATCAACAGTCGCCTGCTCTGGCAGCCTGATGAAACGCGCTATGCCGAAATCAGTCGGGAAATGCTGACGTCCGGCGACTGGATCGTGCCGCACTTTTTAGGACTCCGTTACTTCGAAAAACCGATTGCCGGATATTGGTTAAACAGCATCGGACAATGGCTATTTGGTGCTAATAATTTTGGCGTCAGAGCGGGGGCTATTTTTGCCACCTTGCTGACGGCGCTACTGGTAGCCTGGCTTGCCATGCGGTTATGGCAGGATAAGCGTACCGCCGTACTCTCTTCTGCTATCTTTTTAACGTTCTTTTCAGTTTACAGCATCGGTACCTACGCGGTACTTGATCCCATAATTGCGCTTTGGCTGATGGCGGGCATGTGCTGTTTTTGGGAAGGCATGCAGGCCACCACCAGAACGCGCAAAATCATCGCTTTTTTGCTGTTAGGGTTAACCTGCGGTATGGGCGTGATGACCAAGGGCTTCCTGGCGCTTGCCGTTCCTGTGCTCAGCGTACTGCCGTGGGTTTTCGCGCAAAAGCGCTGGAAAGATCTCATGCTCTACGGTCTGCTGGCGGTTATCGGCTGCGTCGTGATTGTGCTGCCGTGGGGAATAGCGATTGCCCAGCGTGAGCCGGATTTCTGGCATTACTTCTTCTGGGTTGAACATATTCAACGCTTCGCACAGGATGATGCCCAACACAAGGCTCCCATCTGGTACTACATTCCGGTATTCGTGGCTGGCGCATTACCATGGCTCGGGCTGCTCCCCGGCGCGCTGCGTACGGGCTGGCGTGAGCGGGATGTTCCGCGCAGCGCGCTGTACCTGTTAAGCTGGATTGTCATGCCAATCCTGTTTTTCAGCATCGCCAAAGGAAAACTGCCAACCTATATTCTTTCTTGCTTCGCCCCGCTGGCGATATTAACGGCGCGTTTCGGCCTGCAGGCCGCGGAAAAAGGCTCCGCCGCACTGCGTGTGAATGGCTGGATCAACGTGCTGTTCGGCGTGACCGGCATTGTCGCCACATTTATTGTTTCCACATTGGGTCCGTTAAAGACGCCAGTCTGGTCGCATATCGAAACGTATAAGGTGTTTTGCGCGTGGGGCATTTTTATCACCTGGGCACTGTTCGGTTGGTATACGCTAAATAACCGCGAGAAGAACTGGAAATTCGCCGCGCTGTGCCCGCTGGGACTCGCGCTGTTGTTTGGTTTCTCAGTCCCTGACCGGGTGATGGAGTCTAAACAGCCGCAGTTTTTTGTCGAGATGACTAAAGAGTCGCTGGAGTCGAGCCGTTACATTCTCACCGACAACGTTGGCGTTGCCGCAGGGCTGGCCTGGAGCCTGAAGCGTGACGACATCATGATGTACGGCCAAACGGGAGAGTTAAAATATGGCCTCAACTACCCGGATGCTCAGGGGCGCTTTGTTAGTCGGGAAGACTTTGCCGACTGGTTAGCGCAACATCGTCAGCAAGGAAATATTACGCTCGTGCTCACGATTGATAAGGATGAAGATATTAATCATCTCGCTCTCCCTCCCGCTGATTACATTGATAATCAGGGGCGACTGGTCCTGATTCAGTATCGGCCAAAATGATCTGGATAGCCTTAGTTCTCGCCAGCCTGCTCAGCGTCTGCGGCCAGCTATGCCAGAAGCAGGCGACCCGACCGGTGTCCGTTCG
Source organism: Citrobacter sp. KTE30 (assembly GCF_000398825.1). Lineage (NCBI taxonomy): Bacteria > Pseudomonadati > Pseudomonadota > Gammaproteobacteria > Enterobacterales > Enterobacteriaceae > Citrobacter > Citrobacter sp. KTE30. Next base: position 3,048,229 of record NZ_KB976055.1, read on the forward strand.
TGCGCGAAAACGCCACGTCACGCAATGGATTGGGCTTGCTCTGGCAAGCCTCGGTCTGGCCATGCTGCTATGGCTGGCGGTACTGCAGAACATTCCTGTCGGTATCGCCTACCCCATGCTGAGTCTTAACTTTGTATGGGTGACGCTGGCCGCGTGGAAAATCTGGCGCGAACCCGTCACTACACGCCACTGGCTGGGGGTTGGGCTGATCATTACCGGCATCTTTATTCTTGGGAGCGCAGTGTAATGGGCATCTTTTGGGGATTATGTAGCGTTATTATCACCTCTGCAGCCCAGTTGAGCCTCGGCTTCGCAATGGATAATCTGCCGCCAATGATGCAGCTGCTGGAGTTCATCTCCGCCGTATTATCTCTCAGTATTGGAGCGTTTGCTTTATCTGCCGGGCTGGCAGGCTATTTGCTGTCGGTTATTTGCTGGCATAAAGCCCTGCACCAGCTCGCGCTGAGCAAAGCTTATGCCCTGCTCAGCCTGAGCTATGTGCTGGTTTGGGTTGCATCAATGATTCTGCCCGGCTGGCAGGGAACATTTTCAGTAAAGGCGCTGGTTGGGGTACTGTGCATCATGGCGGGTTTAATGACGATTTTTCTGCCTGCAGACAAGCACCGGCGCTGAGCTCATTTATCTGCCGACAGTCGTAACAGGCGCTCCCATTCGTCACATATGTACTGTCTGGCATCGATTATTTTAATCACGCGGGATACATCGCGATTAACACAATACTGCGCATCTTTCAGCGGTGAAAGAAGATCGCCAGGTTTAACCCGCTCGAAAGATTGCGCCTCAGCGAGCATCTTAAGCGAACCACCACTATCGCAAAGTACGATATAGAGCCTCTCTGCTTTCTTGTGACAGCAAGACTTCTTCACATGCCATTCCATAGCGCACCTTTTGTTAAAAAATTTCACAATAGGTTACACTTCAGCAGATAAACAAAAGGACAATAGCTGCGGAATGACAAAAATGAGAAATGTAATTAATGCTTTCTTAATGTTAATGATGAAGCACTTACCCAATCCGACAACGCACGACGCGAGATTTTAATCCCTCCGGCTTTAAGCTCGGGTGGCAATGTCAACCAACATACCGGTTGCTGAAAGCGTGCCAGCTTATCTTTTACCCACTCTGCCAGATTAGTTTCTCCAGCATTAGCGTCATACTGAACGACCGCCACCGGGCGATGGCCAAATTCTTTGTCTTCTATCGGCACAATAAAGGCCTGCAGAACATGTGGATGTGCGGCAATCACGCGTTCCACCTCTTCCGGCTGTATGCCTTCCCCGCCGCTAAAGAACAGATTGTCCATACGACCGACAATGGTTAACTTGCCGTCCTTCAACACGCCGCGATCGCGGGTTGCAAACCAGCCTTCCGCGTTCACTAAAGGCATAAGCTGTCCGTTACGCCAGTAACCTTGCGCCATGCTGGCGGCTCGTAGCCAAACTTCGTCATTAACGATCCTGACTTCCCGCCCCGGTAAAGCAGAGCCCACATCCGCCAGGCCATCTGCCTCTTTCGCACAAACCGTAGAAGCAAACTCCGTCAATCCGTAACCGCACCAGCAACGAATCCCCTGTTCACGCGCCTGTTCCGTCAACTCAACAGGAATTGCCGCACCGCCCAGCAGCACCGCTTTTAGCGTGACTGGCGTGTTATTAACAAGTAAGCGCCACAGTTGCGTGGGCACCAGTGAAGCGTGAGTGCATCCAGCCAGCATTTGATCCAGCGGCTGTTTGTCGCGCACGGTCATTCGCGCCCCGGCGAACAACCATCGCCACAAAATGCCCTGCCCGGAAACATGAAACAGCGGCAGTGAGAGCAGCCAGTCATCCTCAGCACCAAACGGCATTAATGACAGTACGCCCTGCGCGCTTGCCAGATGCGCCTGACAGGTATGCACCGCCGCCTTTGGTAATCCGGTAGAACCTGAGGTTAACGTCATCGTGCTCAAACGCTCGGGCAACCATGCAGCGGCGTGATAGCCTGGCAACGACTTCATCTGTAACGGACTGAGTTCCGGGAGTGCGATAGCAGCCTCCAGATCCAGCGCAAAACGTAGCGTTAAGTCCGGGACCAGCGCATCAAGCAGCGACTGAGGCAACTGTGGGTTCACAGGTAAAACCCGCGCCCCACACTGCAGCAGCGCGAGCCAGGCCAGCAAAGCGCGCGGATGATTCCAGGCGCGAAGCAGGACGCCATCGCCTTCTTCCACGCCCTGAGCGGCAAAACCGCTGGCCAGATGGTCGATGCGCGCGCAGAGCTCGCTCCAGCTTAATGCCTCATCGTTGAGGCGTAAGGCTGGCGCCTTCGCACGAACCTGTCGCCAGTGACGCCACGGCCAGTCACTGGGTTGTATCAGGCCCGATAAGCTCACGCTATCGGGCCTTTCCTGCTGGGTCATAGCAGACGTTCCAGCGCATCAACGTCGATACACGGCAACGCGCTACCGGGCCAGGTGCGTACCTGCTGGCACTGCATCAGGCTCAGGGTATCCAGACCCGGGATGGTTTGCGGCGTCAACCAGGCGGCAATTCGCGCCAGCTGGGTTAAGCCCAGACTCGACTCGATTGACGAACTGATAACGGCAGTAAGACCAAGCGCATGCGCCGCTGCCACCTGTTCACGGACTTTATCGAGACTGCCGGTCAGCGTAGGTTTGATAACCACAGCCTTGACGCCCTCTTCGGCTTCGAAGGTGAAATCCGCTTCACGCAGACTTTCATCCCAGGCGATGGCAATGCCGGTTTCACGCGCGAAGGCACGAGAATCATCACGGGTTTTGCACGGTTCTTCGAGGAAGGCAATGCGTCCGCGATACTCCGGATTAACGTATTTCGCGAACTGCTGAGCTTTCAACGGCGTCCAGGCCCGGTTGGCGTCAAGTCGCAAATGCAGCTCCGGGATCGCCTCAAGTAACAGATTGGCTACCATGCCGTCGCGAACCGCTTCATACAGACCGACCTTAATCTTCGCCACTTTTTCGCCCGGCATGTCCGCCAGTTGCAGTACCAGATCGTCAGGATCGCCCGTACACAGCGGTGCAGCACGATAGTCTGCGTCCTGTGGCAATACGCCAGCCAGTTCGGCCAGCGCACAGCTTACGCCAAAGGCGACTGAAGGCAGTTGCGGTAAGGAGGCATCCCCTTGCAGCCAGCCTTTCACCCAAGCCAGCAACTCGGTTTGCGCTTCTTCCCAGCTTTCCTGACTGAAGCCCGGCAGCGGGGAGATTTCTCCCCACCCTTCACGCTCACCGTCACGAAGACATACGTATAACCCGTCACGCGTTTTTAACCGCCTGTCGCGCAGAATCACCCCCGCGTCCATGGGGATCTGCCAGCGGTATACCTGCGCGCTACGCATTACGGATTCCGTTTGAATTTGCTGAAATCAGGCTGACGTTTCTGGTTAAAGGCGTTACGGCCTTCCTGACCTTCTTCCGTCATGTAGAACAGCATAGTGGCGTTACCTGCCAGCTCCTGCAGACCTGCCTGACCATCACAGTCGGCGTTCAGTGCAGCTTTCAGGCAGCGCAGCGCCATTGGGCTGTTTTGCAGCATTTCGCGACACCAGCGTACTGTCTCTTTTTCCAGATCCGCCAGCGGAACCACGGTGTTGACCAGCCCCATATCCAGCGCCTGTTTCGCATCGTACTGACGGCACAGGAACCAGATTTCACGCGCTTTTTTCTGACCGACGATGCGCGCCATATAGGAAGCGCCCCAACCGCCGTCGAAGGAACCGACTTTTGGACCGGTCTGACCGAAGATGGCGTTTTCAGCCGCAATGGTCAGGTCACACATCATGTGCAGCACATGACCGCCGCCAATGGAGAAACCTGCAACCATCGCTACTACCGGTTTCGGACAGGTACGAATCTGACGCTGGAAGTCCAGTACGTTCAGGTGATGCACACCGGAGTCATCCTGGTATCCGCCGTAGTCGCCACGTACCTTCTGATCGCCGCCTGCACAGAACGCTTTATCGCCCGCACCGGTCAGAATAATCACGCCGATGTTGTCATCATAGCGAGCATCCGCCAGCGCCTGGATCATCTCTTTCACGGTGACCGGACGGAAGGCATTGCGTACCTGCGGACGATTAATGGTGATTTTTGCGATACCGTCGGTGGATTTCTCGTAAAGAATGTCGGTATAGCCTTCAGAGCAATCGTGCCATTCTACCGGTGCGTAAAGCATTGTTTCATCAGGATAGATCATAAAATGTCCTATAGTCAGCGACGCAGAATCTGAGCCAGACAGTCCACTACACCCGCGGGGTTGTCCCGATGCGCGTTGTGTCCGGCATTACGAATCACATGGTTTGGTACTGATATTTCCGCCGCCAGAGCGCGGAATTTATCGTCACGTTCACCACATAAATAATAAAACGGAAATGTGCGCGTCGTGAGTTGCGCACGTAAATCAGGTTGTACGGCAAGCGAGGTGGCCTCCAGCATTGCCGCCAGCGTTTGCCCATTATTCTGGCTACGCAGAGCGACCAGCGCCTCTCTTTGTGCCGTGTTCAGCGAGGAAAAAACGGGCTGTAGATACCAGTCATTAAACACCTCACGTAGCGGCTCTGCGCGAAAACGCGCAGCCCAGCGGCCATCCGAGAGACGACGCTGAACGCGCGCCTCTTCGCCTTGCAAGCCTGGATGTCCACCTTCAACCACCAGACCACAAAGCCCAGGCATCTCCTGACAGGCCGCCATCATCGCGACTCTGCCACCAAGAGAGTATCCCACCAGCCAGTAGTTGTGTATGTTGTAACTAAGCAGAGTGTTACGCAGCAAAACGTTTACGTCATCGAATCCGCTCACGCTGATGTCAGCAGAGCCACCGTGTCCCGGCAGATCGATGTATAGCCGCGAATAATCCTGAAACGCTTCGCCGACCGTCTGCCATTCCCGACAATCGCCAGAGAAACCGTGCAGGAAAACCAGCCAGGGAAATCCCGTCTGGCCCTCTTTCGCCTGCGCATGCAGGATCATAGATGACTTACCTTCGCCAGCAGTTGCTGCAAGGTTTGCGCCCCGTCAGTTTCATTCACCACCAGCTCAATCACCGTGGCCGCAGGAGTACGCCAGGCGTTAGTCAACGCGCTCTCCAGCTGCTCCCAGTTTTCCGGGCGCTGGTATTTAAGGTTAAACATGGCGGCAGCATGCTCGAAATGTACGTTCTGCGGCATCAGATAGAACCGTTCGCGTTCGCTGGCTGGCGTCGGCAGCAGAGAAAAAATCTGTCCGCCGTTATTGTTGACCACTATCAGGACAAACGGTGCAGAAACCTGGCGCAATAACGCCAGCGCATTCAGGTCATACAATGCAGATAAATCGCCAACAATCGCCAGCGTCGATTTCGCGCTGGCACGCTGTACACCTGCAGCCGTTGACAGCAGGCCGTCAATACCGCTCGCGCCACGGTTGCTATAGACCGGGTAACCAGCCGGAAGCTGCGACAGCGCATCAATCAGGCGTACCACCAGACTGTTACCCACGAACAGCTGCCCCTGCTCCGGCAAGTATTCGCGAATACGGTGGGCTAATTGCGCTTCACCAAACGCCTCACGACGGGCTTCTACCGCCTGCCAGGCCAGTTGTGCCAGACGAGGGATTTCCACGTACCAGGGCTGACGTTTCTCCGCCGGATGCAGCTCCAGCCAGTCGCCAACTTTCGCCACCAGCCTGCGGCCACGATGGTGAGCCGGATCGAGGCGGCCTTCGATATTATCGACAATCCAGTATTCCTGCGGATCGCAGCTGGCCTGCCATTGCAGGAGTCGTTTTCCGGTCAGGCTGCTGCCAAGTTGCACCACAATCTGCGCCTGCTGTAACTCAGCTACCGCTTTCGCATTTCCCAGCCACAGGTCGGCGCACGGCAGCGGTTGTCCGGTTTGCGACAGAACATCACCAATCAGCGGCCAGCCTAACGTCTGCGCCCACTGCGCAACCTTCTTACCTTCTTCAGCGCTCATGCGGCCCGCAATGACTACGCCGCGTTTTTGTCGCCAGAAAAACCAGTCGCGCTGTTTGTCGCTTTCCAGCCGACGCGCTTCTCGCAGCCAGGGTTTATCGTCCTGCCACCAGTCGCCGAGGCGCTGTTGCCAGGCAATCCCCGTTTCGTCCATATCGCCATACAGCGGTTCCGCAAACGGGCAATTGATATGAACCGCCCCGCTATGCAGGGTTGCTAACGCATTATCAATAGTGGACACCAGCCAGCTTGCCGGAATGTCCTGAGTCGGACGCGGTAAAGAGAGCGTTTGCGATGGATGCGAGGCAAACATTCCGGCCTGACGAATCGCCTGGTTCGCACCACAGTCGATAAGCTCTGGCGGTCGGTCTGCCGTAAGTAAAATTAGTTTTTCACCGGTCAGGCCCGCTTCAATCAACGCGGGATATAAATTCGCCACCGCGGTACCGGACGTCACAATCACGGCGACAGGCTGACGGCTAACTTTTGCCAGACCTAAGGCCAGATGCCCAAGACCACGCTCGTCAAAATGGGTGTGATGGATGAATGCGGGGTTTTCCGCTGCCGCCAGCGTCAACGGTGTAGAACGAGAGCCAGGGGCAATGCAGACATGCCTGACGCCGTGGCGAGTGAGTGCTTCCAGAATGACCGCCGCCCAGCGTCGGTTAAATGCGCTTACTGACATGAGATTGTCCGGTATCAATATTGCGACACAGTATAAAGAATCGAATAAATGGATTTTTGATATGAGTCGGTAATGTGTGACTCATTAGGCTTCCATCTGTAATAAAGTACGTAAACCCGCCGCTTTGTTGTCTATTTCTTGCCATTCCTGCTCAGGATCTGAACCACGTACGATCCCTGCCCCGGCATACAGGCGCACCACGTTTGCGCTAATTTTCGCCGAACGTAGTGACACGCAAAACTCACTTTGGTGCCGTGAAAGATAACCCGCAGAACCGGCATACCACTCACGTTCAAAGGGTTCATTTTGTTGGATGAATTCACGCGCCAGCTCTCGCGGAATACCGGCGACAGCCGCCGTGGGCTGGAGTTGCATCAGGCAAAGCGTATCGTCGGCCTGATTCAGTTCCGTCCAGATGCAACGGCGCAGGTGCTGCACTTTACGCAGCCTGAGCACCTGTGGCGGCAGCACGTCGAGAGTTTGCGTACAGCCTTGCAGGCGCTGGCAAATATCTTCAACCACCAGCATATTCTCACGCTGGTTTTTATCATCTTTCATTAGCCATTCACCCAACTGCCAGGCCCGATGATCCTCTGGATGATTGGCCACTGTTCCGGCCAGCGCCTCGGTGCGCAGCGCCGTGTCTCGCCGCCGATACAGACGCTCAGGGGAAGAGCCAAGGAAAGCGGAGTCGGCAGAGAATGCCATAAAGAAATGGTAGCAGTTCAGGTTTAAGCGACGGCTGGAAGCCATCACGGCCGCGGCATTAACCGACTGAGAAAACTGTAAGTCGGTCGCCCGTGCCAGCACAACCTTATCGAGGTCTTCTCCTGCGATTGTTTGCGTGGCGAGTTTTATCAGATTTGTCCAGCCAGCTTTATCCGGCCAGTTCTGTTCTCCCGTCAAATTCAAGCGCAATGCAGGAAGCGGTTTTACAGGAGCAAGCGATGAGATAAAGGCAATCGCATGTGCAGCGTCTTCACGTAGCGACACGTCGCTATAGAGATGTAAGCGTAAGCTCGCCACTCCGGCGCAACGTCGCCACTCCAGCCGCGGCAGCAGCAAATTGCCACGCTGTGGCTCAAAGGCATTCAGGCCCCAGATGCGCAGGTCGGGATGATTATCATGCTGGTGTAAAAATTGCTGGGCCGATTCCAGCGAGGAAAATGCGGCGACGGCCCCTAATACGGCGGCCTCTTCGTCGCCGTTACGCTGCTGCCAGTAAAACTGGGGCCAGACGGGTTGACTGGCCAGCCATCCTAAAGCGTCAAACGCATCATTCAGTGGGAAAGGTATATCGTAAATACGAATTCCAGGTGCTGCTGGCATCTCTTGCGATAAATGACGCATCAGACTTTCCAGCGCAGTAGTGATTGAATGCACGCGGACCTCTCCCTGTTAAAAACCTCACATTATACGGGGTACTGAGCAGAAAAAGCAGTACCCCCAGTTAGGGAGTACGTACAAATGCGATGACAGAACGGAATTTATCGCCGTGCTAACAATAATCCCATCACTAAACCGACTGTGGCGCCAACGCCGATCCCGCGCCAGGGTTTTTCGTGCACATAATCATCCGCCCGACAAACAGCTTTTTTCGCTCGGTAATAGTAGCTATCAGAAGCATGGCTGACGCGATTTCTCACCTCTTCTAACGCCCGCTCTGCCCGCGCTTTTAACTCAAGGTATTTTTGATCTGCTGGGTCGCCAGAAGAACGCAGCACCTCTTCCAGCGTTTCACTCAATAATTCCAGATCATCATCGATACGTGATTCATAAGAATGAAAAGACATTTTATTCTCCCTTTCAATTGACGTACCCGCTAACTATAGACAACCTGGACTGTTTGTGCCTGTTTACGCCTGATGTGCTTCCCGCGCCATTCCGACGTGTGGAATACCGTCTTCGTCATAGATATCCGTTACCGGAACAAAGCCAAAGCGCGCATAGAACGATTGCAGATGCGCCTGCGCGCCCAGATATAACGCCTTGTGTGGCCAGTGTTGCGCGCAGGATGCCAGCGTCTGGGCCATCAGCTGTTGCCCCAGTTTTTCACCACGCAGCGCTTCGCTTACAATCACCCGACCAATCACCACCGGCTCCAGCTCGTCATCGCTTTTCAGAATCCTCGCATACGCCACCAGCTCATCGTTATGCCAGCCCAGAATATGGCGATTCTCTCCAACCAGGTCATCGCCATCCACATCCTGGTACGGACACTGTTGCTCAACTACAAACACCGCGCATCGCAACTGAAGTAGTGCGTACAGTTGTTGGGTACTCAGCTTTGCATGGTGGAGATCTTGCCAGTGAATCATTGTCTGCCCCTATGTTGTGATAACCTGAACACCCTGCCTTATTGATGGCGAAAAGTGTAACGCGAAGATGGAATTACTATTTTTAGGCACGTCAGCGGGAGTCCCCACTCGCTCACGCAATGTAACGGCAATTTTACTGAATCTGCAACACCCGACTCAGGCGGGGCTGTGGCTTTTTGATTGCGGTGAAGGGACACAGCATCAGATGCTGACCACCCCTTTCAATCCAGGAAAACTCGATCGTATTTTTATCAGCCATCTGCACGGCGATCACCTGTTTGGTTTACCGGGACTACTGTGCAGTCGCTCAATGGCCGGCAATGTCCAGCCTCTGACGCTTTACGGGCCAAAAGGGTTGCGAGAGTTTACCGAAACCGCATTACGTCTGAGCGGCTCCTGGACCGATTATCCGATGGAAATTGTGGAAATCACCGCAGGTGAGATTGTCGATGACGGCCTGCGTAAAGTCACGGCGTACCCGCTGGCGCATCCGCTGGAGTGCTACGGTTTTCGCATTCAAGAGCATGACAAACCCGGTGCGCTTGACGCTAGCGCCCTGAAGGCGGCAGGTGTTAAAGCGGGCCCGTGGTTTCAGGATTTTAAAGCCGGGAAAACTATCGTGCTGGAGGATGGACGTACGATCCACGGCGCCGACTTCCTCGCCCCGGCCACCAGGGGAAAATCAGTCGCTATTTTCGGTGACACAGGACCCTGCGCGTCCGCCATTGAACTGGCTCGAGGTGTAGATGTCATGGTACACGAAACCACGCTGGATGCCTCAATGGAGGAGAAAGCGAACAGTCGCGGGCACAGCTCAACCCGACAAGCCGCACAGCTGGCGCTGGATGCCGGAGTGGGACGCCTGATCATGACCCACGTTAGCTCACGCTATGATGAAAAAGGCTGTCAGCGTTTGCTTGAAGAGTGCAAAGCGATTTTTCCAGACACGGAACTGGCACACGATTTCGCCATTTTCAGCGTTTAACGCTTTATTTTTCCGCCTCAGTGCCGATAACAGTGGAAAGGCTGGCTTTCACACTGAGGACAGGATGAACAATTTCCAGAAAGATATTGATGACAGGACAAACCTAACCCTGTCTAACCGTTTTGAACTACTGCTATTTCGCCTCGGCAAATCTGTTGAGGAGCAGAAATCAGAGCTATTTGGCATCAACGTATTCAAGCTGCGTGAAATCGTGCCGATGCCGACCTTTACGCGTCCGGCTGGTATGAAAGCCCCGCTGCTGGGTATGGTTAATATTCGCGATCAGGTGATCCCGGTGATTGACCTGCCCGCCGTCGCGGGCTGTAAACCAGAGACCGGACTCAACATCCTGTTGATCACAGAATATGCCCGCAGCGTCCAGGCGTTTGCGGTGGAGTCAGTGGAAAACATTATGCGCCTGGACTGGCAACAGGTGCATACCGCCGAGAAAGCCGTCAATGGTCGCTATATCACCAGTATCGCTTGCCTGGACGACAACAAAGAGACCAACAACCTGGCGCTGGTGCTCGACGTTGAGCAGATCTTGTACGACATCGTACCGGCGAACCACGACCTGCGCGCAACCGATCTGAAAACCAATAAATTCAACATCACGCCGGGTGCGGTGGCGATTGTGGCAGATGATTCAAAAGTGGCCCGTGCAATGCTGGAAAAAGGGCTTAACGCCATGGAAATCCCGCATCTGATGCATGTAACGGGCCAGGATGCGTGGGAAAAAATACAGCAGCTTTCCGCAGAAGCACTGGCGGAGGGCAAGCCTATTAGCGAGAAGATCGCCCTGGTACTCACCGATCTCGAAATGCCGGAGATGGACGGTTTTACGCTTACCCGCAAAATAAAAACCGACGAACGCCTGAAGAAAATCCCGGTCGTTATCCACTCTTCGCTTTCCGGTAGTGCGAACGAAGATCACGTTCGCCGAGTAAAAGCGGATGGCTACGTGGCCAAATTCGAAGTCAATGAGCTTTCTTCAGTGATCCAGGAAGTGATGGATCGCACAGCAAAAGGCATCAGCGGTCCGCTGGTAAGCCGTCAGCTATTGAACTGACCCGTATTTCACGCATAAAAAAACCCGCCGAGGCGGGTTTTTTCGTTACTGCATGTAGCCTTACATCAGCGGAGTCGCTAACTGCACAATGCTGATCAGCGGTTGCGGGTAAATACCCAGCACCAGTACCAGCAGTGCAGAAATCAGCACTACGATACCGCCCGCGCTGTACTGCCAGTTAGACGGCGCATCGCGGTTCAGCTGTTGCGGTGCGCTCAGGTACAGGCTCACGGCAACACGCAGGTAGTAGTACAAACCAATCGCCGAACCGACCACCACAGCGGCAACCAGCCACCACAGGTTAGCCTGCACACCGACTGCCAGTACGTAGAACTTACCGATAAAGCCCAGCGTCATCGGGATACCGGCCAGAGACAGCATCATTACCGTCATCACTGCCGCGAGGATCGGACGATGCCAGAACAGACCACGGTAGGAGAACAGGGAGTCCGCATCCGGGCCACGGTACGGGCTGGACATCAGGCTGACCACACCGAACGCGCCGAGGCTGCTGAACAGGTAACCGGCCAGGTAAACGCCAACCGCTTCCATCGACATCTCACCGCTCTGCAGAGCAATCAGCGCCACCAGCAGGTAGCCGAGATGAGAGATAGAAGAGTAACCGAGCAGACGTTTAATATTGGTCTGGCTCAGCGCCATCAGGTTACCGAAGATGATGGAAGCAAAGGCAATCACGCCCAGTACGATACGTACCGCTTCGCTATCCCCTACCGGTGCGTACAGGAACAGACGCATCACCACGCCGAAGATAGCGATTTTGCTCGCCGTCGCCAGGAAGGTGGAAACCGGAGCCGGAGCGCCCTGGTAAACGTCTGGCGTCCACAGGTGGAACGGAACCAGCGAAAGTTTAAAGCCGAGGCCAACAATCATCAGACCGAAGCCCGCCAGCAGCAGCGGTTCGTGCAGCATGCCGTCGCCGAGGCTCTTACCGAGCGCAACAAACGACAGATTGCCAGACTGCGCGTACACCAGCGCCATACCGAACAGCAGGAAGGAAGACGCTGCGGCAGACAGAATGGTGTATTTGATACTGGCTTCCAGCGAACGTTTCTGACGGAACGCATAGCCAACCAGACCAAACAGCGGCAGAGAGATCAGCTCAATACCAAGGAACAGCGCCGCCAGATGGTTAGCGTTAGCCAGCAGAATACCGCCGAGTGCGGCAATCAGCACCAACAGGTAGAACTCTTCCCGGTTGTCGTCGTAGCCTTCCAGCCACGGGTAAGCAAAGGTACAGGTGGCAAGACTGGCCAGCAGCACCAGTCCGGTGTAGAGCATGGCGAAACCGTCAACCCGCATCAGCGGGGTAACGTCCATGGCGCCCGCCTGGCCAACAAACCAGAGCGAAACCAGCGCGGCGTTAAGCCCAATGACCGATAACGTGGCATTGAGGAAGTGATTGCGTCGCCACGCAATGGAGAGCATCACAACCACCACCGTCAAGCCGACGATCAGCAGCGGTAGCAGCGCAATCAGGTGTTGTGGAGTTATTGTCATGGCGATTTACGGCCTTGTAGTAGTAACGGAATTAACAAACCACTGCTGGATGTTGCTCATCGCAGAATGCGAGGTATCCAGAATCGGCTGCGGATAGAAGCCAAGCAGTACCAGAAGCACGACCAGCAACAGGATGATAAACAGCTCACGCAGCGACATCCCTGGCAGTTCAACACTGGCAATCTGGCTCTTCGCTTTACCGAAGTAAGCGCGATGCAACATCGCCAGCGAGTAAACAGAGGCAAACACCAGACCAAAGGTCGAGATCACGGTAATGACCGGAACCACCTGGTAGCTGCCGAACAGAATCATAAATTCGCCAACGAAGTTACCTGTACCCGGCATACCCAGCGTACACACGGCGAAGAACATTGACAGCGCAGGCAACCATTTCATTTTGCCCCACAGGCCGCCCATCATACGCATATCACGCGTGTGCAGACGTTCGTACAGCTGACCACACAGAATGAACAGACCGGCTGCGGACAGACCGTGCGCGATCATCTGAATAACCGCACCCTGGTAAGCCAGCTGGCTGCCGGTGTAGATAGCAATCAGTACGAAGCCCATGTGCGATACGGAGGTGTAAGCAATCAGGCGTTTGATATCGTACTGATTAAAGGCCATCCACGCGCCGTAGAAGATACCGATAACACCCAGCCACATTGCGATAGGTGCAAACTCCGCCGACGCGTTCGGGAACAGCGGCAGGGAGAAGCGCAGCAGACCGTAAGCCGCGGTTTTCAGCAAAATCCCCGCCAGATCAACGGAACCTGCGGTCGGCGCCTGGGAGTGTGCATCCGGCAACCAGCCGTGCAGCGGAACCACCGGCATTTTCACCGCGAAGGCGATGAAGAAGCCCAGCATCAGCAGATATTCCACACCGTGGGACATCGGGGTATTCAGCAGCTCTTCATAGTTGAAGGTCCACACACCGGTCGCTTTATAGTGCACAAACACCAGCGCCAGGATGGCAATCAACATCACCAGACCACTCGCCTGGGTATAAATGAAGAACTTGGTCGCCGCCGTGATACGCGTTTTACCGTCAGAGGCTTTATGCCCCCACAACGCGATCAGGAAGTACATCGGCACCAGCATCATTTCCCAGAAGAAGAAGAACAGGAACATGTCGATGGCAAGGAACACGCCGATCACGCCGCCTAAGATCCACATCAGGTTCAGATGGAAGAAGCCCTGGTATTTTTCGATTTCATTCCAGGAGCAAAGTACCGCCAGAACACCGAGCAGACCGGTCAGCACTACCATCAGCAGCGACAGACCGTCGATAGCCAGATGAATAGAGATGCCAAAACGTGGGATCCACGGCAGGACAAACTCAGACTGCCACTGCGGAATGCCAGCGGATTGCGTCAGTGAATAGCCGCCCTGCAACCACAGTTGCAGGCCAAGCGCCAGCGTCAATCCCATGGTAATCAGCGCGATCCAGCGCGGCACCTTCACGCCAAAGCGTTCGGTCTGCCAGCACAGGAAGCCACCGATAAAGGGAATTAATATTAGCCAGGGTAGTAACATGGCGATCTTTATTCCTTGTTAAAGTCCCATCAGGACCTGATTTTCAACGAATTCTCAAACAGAAAATTCACTTCGGATTGCGGCTTTTTTTGCCCGGTGGCGCGAACGCTTACCGGGCCTACAGATTCCCGTAGGTCGGATAAGCGCGAGCGCCATCCGACATCAACCCCACAATCCTCAAACTCAACGCAGTACCATCAACAGTGCCAGCACAACGACGGCGCCGATGCTCATTGATGCCACATACCAGCGCAGATAACCGTTCTCGCTCAACAGCAGGCCTTTACCTGCAAAGCGGGAAAGGATCGCCGGAATGTTCATCATTGAGTTGAGCGGATCGCGTTTCAGCAACCAGGCAACACCCAGGAACGGCTTGACGAACACTTTGTCGTACAGCCAGTCGAAGCCCCAGGCGTTATACCACCAGGTACCCAGCAGGCGGCCCGGCGCACTGTTGGCAATCGATGTCACAAGCTGGCGTTTACCCAGCCACAGCCATGCTGCGATCAGGATGCCCGCAATCGCTACGATACCGGAGGTAATTTCCAGCGTCATAACGCGACCATGCTCAAGCTCGGTCGTCGCAGGCAGTACACCCTGCAGCGGTGGCACAATCAGCGCGCCAACGAAGGTGGACAGGATCATCAGCACAATCAGCGGCAGATGATGGGTAATCCCCTTCCCTGCATGAGCGTGAATTTGTTCTTTACCGTGGAACACGATGAAAATCATACGGAAGGTGTACAGAGAGGTCATGAACGCACCGACCAGACCTGCAACCATCAGATTAATATGACCATTCGCCATTGCACCGGCCAGAATCTCATCCTTACTGAAGAAGCCAGCGGTAATCAGCGGCAGAGCCGACAGCGCCGCGCCACCGATCAGGAAGCAGAGATACACCAGCGGAATTGACTTACGCAGTCCGCCCATCTTGAAGATGTTCTGTTCGTGGTGGCAAGCCAGGATAACCGAGCCGGATGCCAGGAACAGCAGCGCTTTAAAGAAGGCGTGCGTCATCAGGTGGAAAATCGCCGCATCCCACGCCTGTACACCGAGAGCCAGGAACATATAACCAATCTGGCTCATGGTGGAGTACGCAAGAACGCGTTTGATGTCGGTCTGTACCAGCGCAGCAAAACCCGCCAGCACCAGAGTGATGGCACCGATAATCCCCACCAGGTGCAGGATTTCTGGGGTCATCAGGAACAGGCCGTGCGTACGTGCAATCAGGTAGACACCGGCGGTAACCATCGTCGCAGCGTGGATAAGCGCAGAGACAGGCGTCGGGCCGGCCATCGCATCAGCAAGCCATGTTTGCAACGGCAACTGCGCAGATTTACCGACCGCACCGCCCAGCAGCATCAGGGTTGCCCACATCAGCATGTTGTTACCATCTGCAAAGTGCGCAGGCGCCAGTTCCACCATTTCGCGGAAGTTCAGCGTGCCCAGCTCGTTGTAGAGGATGAACAGCGCGAACGCCAGGAATACGTCACCAACACGGGTTACCACAAAGGCTTTCATTGCCGCAGCGCCATTCTTCGGATCGGTATAGTAGAAACCAATCAGCAGATAGGAGCACAGGCCCACGCCTTCCCAGCCGAGGTACATCAGCAGCAGGTTATCCGCCAGCACCAGAACCACCATGCTGGCGATAAACAGGTTGGTGTAGGCGAAGAAACGAGAATAGCCCTCTTCTCCGCGCATATACCAGGAGGCGAACATGTGGATCAGGAAACCAACGCCGGTCACCACGGAGAGCATGGTCAGCGACAGGCCATCCAGCACCAGGTTAAAACCGATGTTGAAGTCGCCGACTGACATCCAGGTCCACAGCGGCTGGCTGTAAGCCTGCTGGCCATTGGCAAAGAAATCAACGCCAACAAACGCAGTCACCAGCGCGGCCAGACCAATCGACCCGACACCCACGGTAGCGGACAGATTTTCTGACCAACGACCACGGGAAAACGCCAGTAATACAAAGCCAATAAATGGCAGAATAATGGTTAAGGCAAGCATGTTCATCCACGCATCTCACTTACTGAATCGATGTTCAGGTTCTGGCGACGGCGATGAAGTTGCAGCAACAGCGCAAGTCCAATGCTCGCTTCCGCAGCCGCAAGGCTGATGGCGAGAATGTACATCACCTGACCATCGGTCTGGCCCCAGTAGCTTCCGGCGACCACAAAGGCCAGCGCGGAGGCGTTAATCATGATTTCCAGCCCGATCAGCATAAACAGCAGATTGCGACGGATAACCAGACCGGTCAAACCCAGGACGAATAAAATCGCAGCGAGGATCAGTCCATGTTGTAAGGGGATCATGCGTGCTCCTCCGTTTTTCTTTTCGCGCGGTCATCAGTGCGATTGCTCAGCACTTCACCTGAACGCTCTTCGCGCCCCACGTGGAAGGCCACAACCAGGCCCGCCAGCAGCAGCATCGAAGCCAGTTCGACCGCCAGTACATACGGTCCGAACAGGGAAATACCGACTGCTTTCGCGCTAATTGGCGTCCCGTCGATGCCCTGATCGTTTACGCCCAGAATGGCGTAAACAATGACCACCAGCATGATGGCCGACAGAATCGCCGGACCAATCCACACCTGAGGTTTCAGCCACTGGCGTTCCTGTTCAATTTCAGAACCACCGAGGTTGAGCATCATTACCACGAATACGAACAGCACCATGATAGCGCCCGCGTAGACGATAATTTCCAGCGCACCGGCGAAGTAAGCGCCTAACGAGAAGAACACCCCGGAAATCGCCAGCAGCGAAATAATCAGATACAGCAGCGCGTGTACCGGATTGGTGTGGGTGATCACCCGCAAGGTTGCGAGAATGGCTATCAGGCCACAGATATAAAAAGCGAACTCCATTGCCCCTCTCCTTACGGTAACAGGCTCTTGACGTCGATAGGCTTGGCTTCGTTCTCTGCTTCGCCCTTATCTTTGCCGTCGATTGCCATACCTGCCATCCGGTAGAAGTTATATTCCGGGTATTTGCCCGGACCGGAGATCAGCAGATCCTCTTTCTCGTAAACCAGGTCCTGGCGCTTGTACTCACCCAGCTCGAAATCTGGAGTCAGCTGAATAGCCGTTGTCGGACAGGCTTCTTCGCACAGGCCGCAGAAAATGCAGCGTGAGAAGTTAATGCGGAAAAACTCCGGATACCAGCGGCCATCTTTGGTCTCTGCTTTTTGCAAAGAGATACAACCTACCGGACACGCTACCGCACACAGGTTACAGGCAACGCAGCGCTCTTCACCGTCTGGATCACGAGTCAGAACGATACGACCACGAAAACGGGGCGGTAGATAGACCGGCTCTTCCGGGTACATCTGCGTTTCGCGTTTCGCGAACGCATGCAGGCCGATCATCCAGATACTGCGTACCTGGGTGCCGAAACCTACGAACAATTCTTTTAAGGTCATGGTCTTTGTGTCCCTTATTGCGCCTGCCAGAGAATGACAGCCGCAGTTACCAGCAAGTTGACGAGCGTCAGCGGCAGACAGACTTTCCAGCCGAAGGACATTACCTGGTCATAACGAGGACGCGGTAACGACGCACGAATCAAAATGAACATCATCATGAAGAACGCGGTTTTCAGCGCGAACCAGACGAATGGCGGTAAGAACGGGCCATGCCAGCCACCGAAGAACAGGGTAACCATCAGTGCAGAAATGGTGACGATACCGATGTATTCACCCACGAAGAACAGACCGAATTTCATACCGGAATATTCAATGTGGTAACCGTCGGCCAGTTCCTGCTCGGCTTCTGGCTGGTCAAACGGGTGACGGTGACACACCGCCACGCCCGCGATGGCAAAGGTGACAAAACCAAAGAACTGCGGAATAACGTTCCAGATATCAGCCTGGTTGTTGACGATGTCGGTCATGTTAAATGAACCGGCCTGCGCCACCACGCCCATCAGGGAAAGTCCGAGGAACACTTCGTAGCTTAGGGTCTGCGCAGACGCACGCATCGCACCGAGCAGGGAGTATTTGTTGTTACTGGACCAGCCGGCGAACAGCACCGCGTATACCGCGAGGCCCGCCATCATCAGGAAGAACAGGATCCCGATGTTCAGGTCAGCAACCACCCAGTTCGGACTCACCGGCACGATGGCGAAAGCCAGCAGCAGCGAGGTGAAGGCGATCATCGGTGCCAGGGTAAAGATGACGCGATCCGAGAATTTCGGGATCCAGTCTTCTTTAAAGAACATCTTGATCATGTCCGCAACCAGCTGCAGCGAACCGCCCCAGCCAACACGGTTCGGTCCGTAACGGTTCTGGAACAGACCCAGTAGACGACGTTCGCCAAAGCTCATGAATGCCCCGCAGGTGACCACCACCAGCAGGATCACCACCGCTTTGAGAATGCTCAGCAGGATCTCAATCAGATCGGGTGTAATCCAACTCATTGTTGTGCCTCCTGCAGATCCTCAAGACGCGCACCTGCCAGAACCGGTGCGATGCCAGGCATGCCCATCGGTAAACCAACCTGCCCTGCCGTTAATCCTTCAGCGATTTCAACCGGCAGCGTAACCGTGTTGCCATCGTAGCTGAAAGAAACGCGCGTACCGGCATTAACACCCAACTTCGCGGCATCAGCCGGGTTGAGTTTGATGTACGGCTGCGGCATACGGGTCTGGAAGACCGGCGCACGCTGGGACATTTCGTCACTGCCAAACAGGTGATAGTAAGGCGCGATACGCCACTGACCATCCTGAGCCTGGAAGCTCGCCGGAACGGTAGTGAAGTAATCCATACCATCCGCAGAAGCTTCGATCAGGCGCACGCCCGGATCGCCATGACGCAGTTTACCGCCCACTTCATCCTGGAACTTGTTCCACGCCTGTGGGGAGTTCCAGCCCGGAGCCCAGGCAAACGGAATTTGTGAACGCGGTGCAGACGGCTGGTTGTTCCCTTCCATAGAGAAAGCGAACATAGTGTCTTTGTCCTGCGGTTGACGCGGTTCGTGTACGCTGATGTTGGCGCGCATTGCGGTACGCCCACTGTAGCGGTGCGGTTCACGCGCCAGCTTCTGTCCACGGATACGGAAGCTTGCGTCCGGCGCGGCATCTTTAATGCCCGCCAGCTGCGGCAACTTCTCAACGACTGCGTCGATAACGTGGTCGAGCTGCGTCCAGTCCACTTCACGGCTCTGCACGGTGCTGTGCAGCGAGTGCAGCCAGCGCCAGCTTTCCAGCATTACGGTGTTGCTGTCGTAGTAGGATGGGTCATAAACCTGGAAGAAACGCTGGGCGCGGCCTTCGTTGTTAATCACCGTACCATCGCTTTCGGCGAAGCTTGCAGCGGAAAGCACCAGATGGGCGTTTTCCATAATTGCCGTACGCTGATGGTCAACGACCAGTACCAGCGGCGCTTTCGCCAGCGCGGCATCAACGCGAGCGGCTGAAGCATGGCGATGCAGGTCATTTTCCAGCACCACAACAGCGTCAGCGCGGCCTGTTTCCAGCTCGGTCAGCGCATCGTCAAGGGAACCACCGCCAATCATGCCGAGGCCCATGCTGTTAACCGAGCGAGCAATCATGGTGATGCCAACGTCTGCGCCACGGCCTTTCAGCGCCTTCGCCACGTTGGCAGCCGCCTGAATCACTTCGGCGCTACCGGCGTTGGTGCCGGAAATAATCAGTGGTTTCTTCGCCCCGGCTAGTGCCTGAACGATAACGTCAATTTTGTTCTGCAGGTCACGGTCGATACCGTCAACCGCCGGCGCGTTGTTATCCAGCGCGTGGGCGATAGCGAAACCTAAACGCGCCTGATCTTCAACCGGTGCACGATAGGTCCAAGCGGCGATATCGTCCAGACGGGTGTTATCGACGTTGGTAACGAATAGCGGATGCTTAGCACGCTGGCCGATATTAAGGATTGCTGCGATCTGCCAGTCAGCCACTTTCTGTGCCGCCGCCATTTCACGCGCTTTACCTTTCACCGCCTGACGCACCGCCAGCGCAACGCGTGCGCCGGTCTGGGTGACATCTTCGCCCAGCACCAGAACCGCATCATAAGATTCGATTTCGCGCAGTGCCGGAGTATGAATCCCGCCGTCACGCAGTACGCTCAACGCCAGTTGCAGACGATCCAGTTCGCCCTGAGCGATACCGGTATAGAAGTTATCCGCACCGACCAGTTCACGCAGCGCGAAGTTACTTTCAACGCTGGCGCGCGGGGAGCCGATACCAATCACTTTCTTCGACTGACGCAGAATATCTGCCGCGCCCTGCATCGCCTGCTCGGCGTTCAGCGTGATCAGGTCATCACCACGACGCTGTACCGGCTGACGCGGACGGTCTTTCAGGTTCACGTAACCATAGCCGAAACGACCACGGTCGCAGAGGAAGTAGTGGTTAACGGTACCGTTATAACGGTTTTCGATACGACGCAGTTCACCGTAGCGCTCGCCCGGGCTGGTGTTACAGCCGATGGAACACTGCTGGCAAATGCTCGGCGCAAACTGCATGTCCCATTTACGGTTATAACGCTCGGAGTGCGTTTTATCGGTGAAGACGCCGGTTGGACAAATTTCAACCAGGTTGCCAGAGAATTCGCTTTCGAGCGTACCGTCTTCCGGACGACCGAAGTAGACGTTGTCATGTGCGCCATACACGCCCAGATCCGCACCATCGGCGTAATCTTTGTAGTAACGTACACAGCGATAGCAGGCGATGCAGCGGTTCATTTCGTGAGAGATGAACGGCCCCAGGTCCTGGTTACGGTGAGTACGCTTCGTGAAGCGGTAGCGACGGAAGCTGTGACCGGTCATGACGGTCATATCCTGCAGGTGGCAGTTGCCGCCCTCTTCACAGACCGGACAGTCGTGCGGGTGGTTAGTCATCAACCACTCCACGACGCTTTCGCGGAACTGCTTCGCTTCTTCGTCATCAATAGAAATAAAGGTGCCTTCGGTGGCCGGTGTCATACAAGACATCACCAGGCGACCACGCGTGTCTTCCGCGTTCTGATATTGCTTCACCGCACACTGGCGGCAAGCACCGACGCTTCCCAGCGCCGGGTGCCAGCAAAAGTACGGAATATCAAGGCCAAGAGACAGACAAGCTTCCAGCAGGTTGTCCGCTCCGTTGACCTCATATTCTTTGCCGTCTACATGAATCGTAGCCATAGTCAGCATGCTTCCAGTTGGCTCGGTCGTAACCGAGCGTTAATCGAATTTCTTATCGCGACACAGGGCTAACCCTGTGATCACCAGCGCTCTTTCAGCAGGTTCGGCTGAATACCACCAATAGCGTGGGTATTGCTGAAGGTCTGCTTGATGCCAGCTTCGAATTCTTCGCGGAAATATTTAATGGCGCTCTGCAGCGGTTCCACTGCACCCGGTGCGTGTGCACAGAAGGTTTTACCCGGGCCGAGGAAACGACACAGTTGCTCAAGTGTCTCGATATCCCCAGGCTGGCCTTCGCCACGCTCAAGCGCGCGCAGAATTTTCACACTCCACGGCAGACCATCACGGCACGGCGTACACCAGCCACAGGACTCGCGGGCAAAGAACTCTTCGAGGTTACGCACCAGAGGAACCATGCCAATCTCGTGATCGACAGCCATTGCCAGCGCGGTGCCCAGACGGCTACCTGCTTTACCAATGCTTTCGAATTCCATCGGCAGATCGAGGTGTGCTTCGGTCAGGAAGTCAGTCCCCGCGCCGCCAGGTTGCCAGGCTTTGAACTTCAGGCCATCGCGCATGCCACCCGCGTAATCTTCGAGGATCTCACGCGCGGTGGTACCGAAAGGCAGTTCCCACAGGCCAGGGTTCTTCACACGACCGGAGAAGCCCATCAGCTTGGTGCCCGCGTCTTTGCTCTTCGAAATGTTCTGGTACCACTCCACGCCGTTCGCGAGGATAGCCGGTACGTTACACAGGGTTTCGACGTTGTTTACGCAGGTCGGCTTACCCCATGCGCCAGAGCTTGCCGGGAACGGCGGCTTGGAGCGTGGGTTAGCACGGCGACCTTCGAGGGAGTTGATCAGCGCGGTTTCTTCACCGCAGATGTAACGCCCTGCCCCAGTGTGGACAAACAGTTCGAAGTCGAAACCGGTGCCCATAATGTTTTTGCCAAGCAGACCGGCTTCGGTCGCTTCGGCGATCGCGCGACGCAGATGCACGGCTGCTTCGATATATTCACCGCGCAGGAAGATGTAACCACGGTACGCTTTCAGCGCAAACGCGGAAATCAGCATGCCTTCCACCAGCAGGTGCGGCAGCTGTTCCATCAGCAGACGGTCTTTATAGGTGCCCGGCTCCATTTCATCGGCGTTACACAGCAGGTAACGGATGTTCATGGATTCGTCTTTCGGCATCAGGCTCCACTTCAGACCGGTGGAAAAGCCCGCGCCGCCGCGCCCTTTCAGGCCAGCGTCTTTTACCTGATTAACGATTTCGTCCGGTGACAGCCCGGTCAGGGCCTTACGCGCACCTTCGTAGCCGTTCTTGCTACGGTATTCGTCCAGCCAGACTGGCTGTTTGTCATCACGCAGACGCCAGGTCAGCGGATGGGTTTCGGGAGTACGGATAATGTCTTTCATTTATACCGCTCCAGCAGTTCAGGAATGCCTTCCGGGGTCAGATGAGCATGAGTATCCTCATCGATCATCATGTTTGGCCCTTTGTCGCAGTTCCCCAGGCAACAGGTCGGCAGCAGCGTAAAGCGACCATCAAAAGTCGTCTGCCCCGGCTTGATGTTGAGTTTTTTCTCAAGCGCGGCCTGGATCCCCTGGTAGCCGTTGATATGGCACACCACGCTGTCGCAATAGCGGATCACGTGGCGACCTACCGGCTGGCGGAAGATCTGGCTATAAAACGTAGCAACACCTTCTACGTCGCTTGCCGGAATACCCAGCACATCAGCGATCGCATAGATCGCCCCATCCGGCACCCAGCCACGCTGTTTCTGAACGATTTTCAGCGCTTCAATGGACGCCGCACGCGGGTCTTCGTAGTGGTGCTTCTCGTGCTCAATCGCTTCACGCTCAGCCGCACTCAGCTCAAAAGCCTCGGTTTGTGGTTGTTGATTCTCGTGCATAATTAGCGGTCCACATCTGACATAACAAAATCGATACTACCCAGATGGACGATCAGGTCGGACACCAGGCTGCCACGTACCGCTACCGGGATCTGCTGCAGGTGCGCATAGCTCGGGGTACGGATACGGGTACGGTAACTCATGGTGCTGCCATCGCTGGTCAGGTAGTAACTGTTGATACCCTTGGTCGCTTCCACCATCTGGAAGGATTCGTTTGCCGGCATAACCGGACCCCACGAAACCTGCAGGAAGTGGGTGATAAGGGTTTCGATATGTTGCAGCGTGCGCTCTTTCGGTGGCGGCGTCGTCAGCGGGTGATCCGCTTTGAACGGGCCTTCCGGCATGTTATTGAGGCACTGCTCAAGGATGCGCAGACTCTGGCGCAGCTCTTCAACTTTCAGCATCACGCGGGTATAGCAGTCGGACACACCGCCGCCAACCGGGACCTCAAAGTCAAAGTTTTCATAGCCAGAGTACGGACGCGCTTTACGCACGTCGAAATCAATACCGGTCGCACGCAGCGCAGCACCGGTACAACCCCAGTCCAGCGCTTCTTTCTTACCGTAAGCGGCAACACCCTGCGAACGGCCTTTCAGGATGGTGTTACGCAGCGCGGCTTTCTCGTAAGAATCCAGACGTTTTGGCATCCAGTCGAGGAAATCACGCAGCAGTTTGTCCCAACCGCGCGGCAGATCGTGTGCCACACCGCCGATACGGAACCAGGCCGGGTGCATACGGAAACCGGTGATCGCTTCCACGACGTCGTAGATTTTCTGACGGTCGGTAAAGGCGAAGAATACCGGGGTCATCGCGCCGACGTCCTGAATGAACGTGGAGATGTACAGCAGATGACTGTTGATACGGAACAGTTCAGACAGCATGACACGAATCACGTTGACGCGATCCGGCGTGGTGATGCCTGCCAGTTTCTCAACCGCCAGTACGTAAGGCATTTCGTTAACGCAGCCGCCGAGGTACTCGATACGGTCGGTGTACGGAATGTAGCTGTGCCAGGACTGACGTTCGCCCATCTTTTCAGCGCCACGGTGGTGGTAGCCGATGTCAGGTACGCAGTCGACGATTTCTTCGCCATCAAGCTGCAGCACAATACGGAACGCACCGTGGGAAGATGGGTGGTTAGGACCGAGGTTGAGGAACATGAAGTCCTCATTTTCGGTGCTACGCTTCATGCCCCAATCTTCTGGTTTGAAGGTCAGCGCTTCCATTTCCAGATCCTGTTTGGCTTTAGTCAGCTCAAACGGGTCGAATTCAGTCGCACGCGCCGGGTAGTCTTTACGCAGCGGATGGCCTTCCCAGGTATGCGGCATCAGCAGACGCGTCAGGTGCGGGTGACCTTCGATGTCGATGCCAAACATTTCCCAGGTTTCACGCTCATACCAGTTGGCGTTCGGGAACAGTTTGGTGAAAGTCGGTACGCGCAGATCGTTTTCAGACAAAGCCACCTTGAGCATGATATCGCGATTGCGTTCAATGGAGATCAGGTGATAGAAAACGGAAAAATCCGCGGCGGGTAACCCTTCGCGGTGCGTACGCAGACGTTCGTCCATGCCGTGTAAGTCAAACAGCATGACGTAAGGTTTCGGCAGTCTCTTTAAGAAATCGCCAACTTCCAGTAGTTGTTCACGCTTGACCCAAACAACGGGTACCCCGGTGCGAGTCGCCTGAACGGTAAAGGCATCCGGCCCAAAACGGTTGCGCAGTTCGCCAATGACCGGGTCATCAAGGTGATCCCGTGTTTGCCATGCGGCGTCTTGCGCGGTTAAGTCGGTCATATTGTTCACCATTGCAAATGGTCCGTGGTGGTCGGCAGTGCTTCGCGCTATTTATGTAGTGATAAGCGAAGGAAGTGCTGCTGCCGACAGGCGCAAATTAAATCTCGTCTGGTGTACGAAGATTCGTTACAGCAATACGTTCGCCGCGTTTACGCTCGCGTTCTGACTGCATATTGGCGCGATAAACGCCCTGATCGCCAACCACCCAGGAGAGCGGACGGCGTTCTTTGCCAATGGAATCTTGCAGCAGCATCAGAGCCTGCATATACGCTTCTGGGCGCGGCGGACATCCCGGGATGTACACATCGACCGGAATAAATTTATCAACGCCCTGCACCACAGAATAGATGTCGTACATCCCGCCGGAGTTGGCGCATGCGCCCATGGAAATAACCCATTTCGGTTCCAGCATCTGATCGTAGAGGCGCTGAATAACTGGCGCCATTTTGGTAAAGCAGGTTCCGGCTACGACCATCAGATCAGCCTGACGCGGCGATGCACGCAGTACTTCCGCACCAAAACGGGCCACATCGTGCACGGCGGTAAACGAGGTCACCATCTCAACGTAGCAGCAGGAAAGGCCAAAGTTATATGGCCAAATTGAGTTTTTACGGCCCCAGTTAACCATGTCATGCAGTTTGCCCATGAACACGTTTTTGTTAACTTCTTGTTCCAGGGGGTCGGTTACGATCTCCTGTTTTTGCAGGGGGTAACGGTCGTTCTCACCGTTAGGATCTATGCGGGTGAGCGTATAATCCATCTTAATGCCTCGCGGTTAGCGTTGACGATTAGCGATACTGTTCGTTTCCGGGTTCATACGCTCGCGGCGTGAACGCGCGGGCGTCCAGTCCAGCGCGCCAATACGCACCAGATAAACCAGACCTGCCAGTAACACAAAAATAAAAATTGCAGCTTCCACAAAGCCAATCCAACCGCTTTCACGGATAGAAGTTGACCATGCGAACAGATACAGCGCTTCAACGTCGAAGATAACGAAGAACATGGCTACCAGATAAAACTTGGCAGACAGGCGCAGGCGGGCGGTGCCGACCGAGTCGATACCTGATTCAAACGGCACGTTTTTAGATCTCGCGCGTGCGCGACCCCCTAAAAACCAGCCGCCGACGAGCATCAGGCAGCACAGGCCAATGGCAACGATAAGAAAGATAGCGAATGCCCAGTGATGAGCGATGATTTCAGTGGATGTTGACATACTCATTGCTTACTCATCAAAAGTAGCGCCAAATTCTCTGCTCTTTTCGGCAGATGAACGCCACATCGATTCATGGGGAGGAATAAAAAAAACCTTACAATCACTGTGAAAAATCATTTTATACAGCTAATTGATGGGGTTTTTTACTCCTTTCTATAACCTTTTGTCAACTTTAACAAAAGTTTCCTCACATTATTTTACACTACTCCAACTTCATTAACATAAAGTGCTCTTTAGACCCATTTCGATTGCATCATCGGTCATTTTTAATGTTGTTGAATCGTGTCCGTAGTGAAGTAAAAAAGATAATACACGTCTATTTTGACAGGAATTCACCCAGATGCCTCCCCCTAAATGGGAGTATTTTCTTGATCTGTGACACGCTTTTGTTAATTCACCATAAAAAACAGCAACAATTTCTCTAGTTTTTTAACATGGAAACATTTAGCAACGCGGCTGATTATTTTTCACCCTATTGTCAGTCTGTTTTTTTACCTGCTGATTTTGTTAAGTTTTAGTATATGAATGAACAGAAAGCAGTAATATTTGCATAAAAAAAGAGCCGCTGGATGTTTTTTCATCATCAGTGGCTCTTTTTTACACTTACATTTTTAAACGTTTTTTTGTGACGCTTTACTCAAAGTCGCCTTCAACAATCAGCGAGTCATCTCCCCCTTCAGGGGTAAACTGATTGTATTGCCAAGGATTTTGATATGTCTGCATCGACTTAAAGATAGCCTGAGCTAATTCATTTTGCGTGGCCGGATCGCTGCACAACAGATACTCGGTATCAGGCAGAGGTGGCAATCCGTCCGCCGCACCCAGTACGCGTAAATCCGGGCTCATCATTTCTACAGGACGCGCAGTGACGCCAAGCCCTGCTTTTACCGCCGCGCGGACCGCAGGCAATGTTGAAGCGACATAAGCCAGACGCCACGGGATCTGTGCGGCATTCAACGTCGCCAGCACGATATCGCGAAACGGGCTGGGATCGTCCAGCAGAACTAACGGCACCGGTTCGCCTTTTTGCAGGATATATTCGGCTGCGCAATACCAGTGCGTCGGTGAAGTCCGCAAATTCAGGCATTCAAAATCGTCAGGGCGATTCGTGGTGACCACTAAATCCACTTCTTGCGACTTAAGCATCTCCACCATGTAAGCATTGCGTTTCACTCTTACATCAAGCGCAAGTTTCGGATAAACCGAACTAATGCGGTTAAGCAGAAATGGGAGTATGGTGTCGGCGGATTCATCAGAAGCACCGATAGTTAACACCCCCTGAAGATTGTTAAACATCAATGATGAGCATGCCTCATCATTAAATCGCAGTATTTTCCTGGCGTAACCCAACAGCTGGATACCATGTTCGGTCAGCAGTTTGTTGCGTCCATGACGCGCGAACAACTCTTTCCCCACAAGTTGCTCAAGGCGCTGCATTTGCTGACTTACCGCAGACTGAGTTCGACATACCGCAGCTGCCGCAGCCGCGAAGGTATTTAGGTCGGCAACAGCAACAAAGGTTCTCAGCAGATCGAGGTCGAGGTTAATTATCGGACGATTTGCATTTATCATAGTTTTTCACTTACTCGCGGGTCATACCGGGTTAATGCTGTGCATTCAGAATCAAACAACTCCATTTGTAATGTGCCTCCCTTCAGTTTCGCTTAGTGTAACCAAGTGAAAATAAGGATGTATTTGGTTTAACAAACGAAACAATTCTCTTTCTGAGCTATTTTAAAACCCGTGATATTCATCGGAATATAGCAACGAGAAAGAGCCGTATTTTTAGCTGACGTATGATTCTGACTAATGGAAAACATGTAAATTTTGTAAATTTAAAAAATAGTTAACGAACAATAATTTACACATTAAAAACTAACTTTTCAGTATGTTATGAACAACCAACAAACATTTGAATTATCGTAAAACTCGTACTACAAACCATTTCATAGGAGTTATCTTAACCTAAAACCACTATATTTATAAGTGTTATTGCGAATAATTCCGGGCGAATTGGTGTTATGTCAGTACAACGGTTTTCGTATTATTAGCCCACTCAATTTGATGTCGTTTAAATAATAAATAATAATTAATTAAGAATCTCTCAATTCATTAATTATGCTTAACAATGGATTCACACCGCATCACGTAGGGATCAGACCGATAACAGAATTCGTTGATGAAACCTCAGTATTTTCGAATCGCGCCGTATCACACAGATATCGACTGCATTTTGTTTTATAGGGGTAACTTTTTTCGACCAGACAAATCACCATACTAAAGCCAACAAAGCAAAACATAAACCATAAAAACACAATAATCCAGATTATTACACTGTAATAATTGCATAATTTAGTTATTAAAAGTTAATTATCGTCCTCCTGCTTTCCAAAATCTTCTACTAAAGACCCTTCAAAACTCACCGTCGTGGGAGTACATTGTGCTGGGCTGACTTCCACGGCAGGGAGTGGCATTCACAGCTAAAAAGGTCAACGTTCATGTCCCCCATTGAAAAATCCAGCAAATTAGAAAACGTCTGTTATGACATTCGCGGCCCGGTTCTGAAGGAAGCAAAGCGCCTGGAAGAAGAAGGCAACAAAGTTCTGAAACTGAACATCGGCAACCCTGCGCCTTTCGGGTTTGAAGCACCAGATGAAATTTTAGTGGATGTGATCCGCAATTTGCCAACTGCGCAAGGATATTGCGATTCCAAAGGCCTTTATTCAGCCCGCAAAGCAATCATGCAGCATTACCAGGCCCGCGGGATGCGCGATGTAACCGTAGAAGATATCTATATCGGTAACGGCGTATCCGAATTGATTGTGCAGGCCATGCAGGCATTGCTGAACAGTGGGGACGAAATGCTGGTTCCTGCACCTGATTATCCACTGTGGACGGCGGCGGTTTCGCTCTCTGGTGGTAATGCCGTGCACTACCTGTGTGATGAATCGTCAGACTGGTTCCCGGACCTGGATGATGTCCGCGCCAAAATTACGCCGCGCACGCGTGGGATCGTCATCATCAACCCCAACAACCCAACCGGCGCTGTTTATTCTAAAGAGCTGCTGATGGAGATTGTTGAGATTGCTCGCCAGAACAACCTCATCATCTTTGCAGATGAGATTTACGACAAAATTCTCTACGATGACGCCGAGCACCACTCGATAGCGGCAATGGCCCCGGATCTGCTGACTATTACCTTTAACGGCCTGTCAAAAACCTATCGTGTTGCCGGTTTCCGTCAGGGCTGGATGGTACTGAACGGACCGAAGAAACATGCCAAAGGGTATATCGAAGGCCTTGAGATGCTGGCTTCTATGCGCCTGTGTGCGAACGTCCCTGCACAACATGCCATTCAGACCGCGCTGGGCGGATATCAGAGCATCAGCGAATTCATCATGCCTGGCGGACGTCTGTATGAGCAACGTAACCGCGCCTGGGAACTGCTCAATGATATCCCTGGCGTCTCTTGCGTAAAACCGCGCGGTGCACTGTATATGTTCCCGAAAATTGACGCCAAGCGCTTCAATATTCATGACGACCAGAAGATGGTGCTCGACTTCCTGTTGCAGGAAAAAGTACTGCTGGTTCAGGGGACGGCATTCAACTGGCCATGGCCGGATCATTTCCGCATCGTTACGCTGCCGCGAATTGATGATATCGAAATGTCGTTGAGTAAATTTGAGCGTTTCCTGTCAGGGTATCGCCAGCTGTAACCACGCAAAGTGCTACCGGGTTTGCATCCGGTAGCACTCTCTGCGCAAAATACCGTTACTGAAGTCACTGAGTAAGGGTCGTTATGAAGCAGAGCCACTTTTTTGCCCACCTCTCCCGTCTGAAACTCATTAACCGCTGGCCGCTGATGCGCAACGTGCGCACCGAAAACGTGTCCGAACACAGTCTGCAGGTTGCCATGGTTTCTCATGCGCTGGCCGCGATCAAAAACCGTAAATTTGGTGGTCAGGTAAATGCTGAGCGTATTGCCCTGCTGGCGATGTACCACGATGCGTCAGAGGTGTTAACCGGCGATCTCCCTACCCCAGTGAAATATTTCAACTCGCAGATTGCTCAGGAATATAAAGCGATAGAGAAAATTGCCCAGCAAAAACTGGTCGATATGGTTCCCGATGAGTTGCGCGATATTTTTGCACCGCTCATTGATGAACATGCCTTGAGTGAAGAAGAAAGATCGATTGTTAAACAGGCCGATGCCCTGTGCGCGTATCTGAAGTGCCTGGAAGAACTCTCCGCCGGTAACAACGAATTTCTGCTGGCGAAAACACGTCTGGAAAAAACGCTGGAGTCACGACGCAGCGAAGAGATGGACTACTTTATGGACGTGTTTGTCCCAAGCTTTCACCTTTCATTAGATGAAATCAGCCAGGATTCACCGCTTTAAACGATTTTGCCGGATGGCGGCTAACGCCTTATCCGGCCTACAGGTAACGTGATATCCGTAGGCCTGATAAGCGCAGCGCCATCAGGCGTTTACTGCGGCGGTCAAAACGGGAACAGCATCGGGATCATCACCACGCACACTGCCATGACAATCACCGTAAACGGTACGCCAATCTTCACGAAGTCGCTAAAGGTGTAGTTACCCGGCCCGAGCACCAGTGTGTTTACCGGTGAAGACACTGGCGTCATAAAGGCTGCGGAAGCCGCCATCGCAATCACCATCGCAAACGGATACGGCGAAACGCCCATCGACTTTGCCGCCGCCAGCGCAATCGGCGCCATCAGTA
This sequence comes from Citrobacter sp. KTE30, assembly GCF_000398825.1. NCBI lineage: Bacteria > Pseudomonadati > Pseudomonadota > Gammaproteobacteria > Enterobacterales > Enterobacteriaceae > Citrobacter > Citrobacter sp. KTE30. The sequence continues at coordinate 3,079,140 of NZ_KB976055.1, forward strand.
CCGCCGTCGCGGTGTTAGAGATAAATAACCCAATGGTCGCGCACAGCACGAACAGGCAGCCCAGCATCATATACGGGCCGTACCCACCACCAACGTCCATTAGCCCTTTCACCACCAGATCGACGCCGCCCGTTTTCTGTAACGCCAGCGCAAAAGGCATCATCCCGACAATCAAAATAATGCTTGGCCAGTGAATGGCTTTGTAGGCGCTTTCGGCATCGATGCAGCGGAATTTTCCCATCAGCAAACAAGCGATAATCGCGGCAACCGTATTAGGGATTTCATCGGTGAGCATTAACGCGACCATCAGTACCAGACAGAAAATCGCATGCGGCGCCTGGCTGTGCGCCGGAGAAGCTTCACTGACTTCCACAGGCATATTTAGCACCACAAAATCGCGCCCTTTTTGTCCAAGCAGCGTGATCAGCTTCCAGTTGCCCACCACTAAAATGATATCGCCCATCAACAGCGGCTCATCAACCACCGCCCCGGCCAGCGCCGTACCATCGCGCTTCAGCCCAACGACATTCAGCCCGTAACGCGTACGAAAAGCGATTTCCCGTACCGTTTTGCCGATCAATTCCGACTCAGGGATCAGAGAGATTTCGGCCATGCCCACATCAAGCGCCTGCTCGGAGAAGTATTCTCCACGCAGCACCATCGGTTCCAACAGTTGCTCAGCGCAAAATTCACGCAGGTCGACATCGGCCGCAGACATATCAATCAGCAATACGTCACGAGCACGAAACTCAGAAACCCCGTTTACGTCAACGATCACGCGACGAAAGCGACGCCAGCGCTCCACGCCAATCACGTTTGCCCCGTAGCGCTCACGCAGTTTCAGGTCGTCCAGACGCTGGCCTATCATAGGAGAACCCGGGCGAATCGCCAGGCGACGCGCGCGCCCGGTCAGGCGATATTCTTTAATCAGATCGCGAAAAGTCCGGCGCTTCCAGCCGTCGCCCGGCTGCCCGGAGTCTTCACCCTTCAGCATAAAACGCATCACCAGCATATAAATTATGCCAAGTACCAACACCACCAATCCCAGTGGGGTTACGCTAAAAAAGCTAAAACCATTAAGTCCTTCACGTAACAGCTCACTGTTGACGACCAGGTTTGGCGGCGTTGCCACCAGCGTCATCATGCCGCTTATCAAGCCGGCAAAACTTAGCGGCATCATCAGGCGTGAAGGGGAAATTTCCATGCGCATGGAAACACTTAAGACAACCGGAATAAAGATGGCGACCACACCGGTCGAACTCATGAATGCACCGAGTCCAGCTACGGTTATCATCAGCAACACCAGCATTTTGACTTCACTGCTACCGGCGACCTTCACCAGCCAGGCGCCCATTACTGTCGCCACACCGGTACGCACGAGACCGTCACCGATAATGAATAAAGCCGCTATCAAAATAACGTTAGGATCGCTGAACCCGGAAAAAGCCTCTGTGATGCTCAATGTTCCACTCAGAACAAAGGCAATAATGACCAGCAAAGCGATCGCGTCCATACGCACTCTGCCAGTTGCAAACAAGACGACGGCAATCGCCAGCAATGAGAGAACCCATATCAATTCACCGTTCACAACATATCCTTGTTAAATGAGAGGGATGGACTGATTCTGCCATAAAAAAGCCCCAACAATCTGGGGCTAAATCATGATCAGGTATTTCTTATAACGACCACATTTCCGTTGGGTTGTTTGGTCACAGAAATATGTTCCAGACTGGTCAGCGAAAAATCAACCTCGTTCAGACGCGGCGTATCCGCTGGCGCGTTGACCGCGATGACATGACACCCAGCTGCCAGTCCTGAAAGCACCCCGGCGGGGGCATCTTCCACCACGGCACATTCCTGCGGTGCCAGGCCCAGAAGCTGAGCGCCTAACAGATACGCGTCTGGCTCTGGTTTCCCTCTTTTTACCCGCTCGGCGGTGACAAACACTTCAGGAGCAGGAAGCCCAGCAACACGATGGCGCGCCCGTGCGACCGGCATAGAGCCGGAGGTCACAATCGCCCATGGAATACCCGCTTTATTGAGATGGTTGAGTAAATCAACAGCCCCAGGCAACGCAGTGATCCCGGCGGTTTCCGTCGCTTCGATCTGCTCCAGACGGGTAAACTCCGCGGCGATCTCTGCCTCAGATTTGCCCACCATAAAGTGTCGCAGGGAGGTAATGGCCTGCTTGCCATGAATAAAGCCGAGCACCTCGGCGTGATCGAGGCCAAAACGATCGGCCCAGTTGCACCACGCACGCTCTACTGCGGGTAAGGAATCGACCAGCGTTCCATCCAGATCAAACAGAAAACCTTTGCACTGCACGCTCGCCCCCTCAGGCATTAATGATTTGGTTAATTTCATTCGCGCTCAGGTGATACTGGCGCGGGCAAGAGTGCCAGACGTTCAACATACGCTGATATTTTTCCCACATCGGGGTCTGGGCGTTGAAGCCATGCGTACCCGCATCAAAGTGGGTATAGCGACCTTCCACATTCACCATAAAGCGAACGTATCCGAGGAAACGGGCTTCCGTTGCGGCGTCAAAACCGAGGAAAGTCACGCGGCGCTCATCAATAGCCTGTGCATCCTTAAGATTAGTCCAGGACACATGTAATGCGTGATACATCTCCATAATATCGATAATCGTACGACAGGTTTCTTCCGTCAGTTCACCAAACTCACGATCCAGCTCACGCATCTGCAAGCCGTAACCGCGTTCAATAATCGTCTGCAAACGACGATAACGCTCGGCGTTAGTTGGGTCGAGCATAGTCATCATTTTGTACTGATTCGACAAAATCAGACGTTGAGCGTTGGTCATTTCCATTTGGGACTCCTGTATCACTACTACTGCGATGAAAAAAAAGAAGGCATCTTGTGCCTTCTTTTATATGCGTAATCAGGGGTCAATTACAAATCATCAAGGAAAGTTTTATCCAGTTGTTTGAAGGCGCGCTTAAGCGTGTCAGCCAGCGCCTGGTAATCCGGCTTTCCTTCTACCGGAGAGAGCGCCTGCCCGGCTTCTTGCAATTTACCCCGAACTTCGTAGAACCAGTTGAGTATTGAAGGCGGCAGCGGCGTTACGGAACGTTTACCCAGCCACCACATGCCTTGCATCGGCAGGCTGAGCGCAAACAGCGCGGTCGCCACGGCCGGTCCCAACTGTCCCCCTAGCGCAATTTGCCAGCATAAGGTGAAGACGGCGATAGGCGGCATAAAACGGATTGCGTAACGTGTCATACGGATCACGCGGTTCTCTACAAACACGGGCGCGAGGCGCTTTTCCATTGGCCACGTCTTCGCGTAGTGCTGCCCCCGGCGAAACAAGCTAAAAAAATTGACGGAACGATTATCCGGTGTCGACATGGCGGTTACCTCAACTTCACATATAAAAATTAAAAAATTTGTGCAAAACAACAACTACAAGGGACATCGTTCAAAACATTTTGTCTTTGATACCCACATTCAGGTATCCTGTGCCGGCCTGTAAGGCCTTTAGTCCAAAATCATTGAGTCGTCAAATTGACACATAGTATGCCATTGGCTGAAAAATACGCAAAATGACATAGACTCAAAGGTATTTATTCCATCGTGCCCAAAAAGACCATGGCGCATGATGTTAATCATAAACGTCGGTGTCATCATGCGCTACGCTCTATGACTCCCTGACGTTTTTTTAGCCACGTATCATAAATAGGTACTTCCATGTCGAGTAAGTTAGTACTGGTTCTGAACTGCGGTAGCTCCTCACTGAAATTTGCCATCATCGATGCAGTAAACGGTGAAGAATACCTTTCTGGTTTAGCCGAATGTTTCCATCTCCCAGAAGCACGTATCAAATGGAAAATGGATGGCGGTAAACAAGAAGCGGCTTTAGGTGCAGGCGCCGCTCACAGTGAAGCGCTGAATTTTATCGTTAATACTATTCTGGCACAAAAACCAGAACTGTCTGCTCAGCTGACTGCGATTGGTCACCGTGTTGTTCACGGCGGCGAAAAATACACCGGCTCTGTAGTTATCGACGATTCCGTTATTCAGGGTATCAAAGATGCAGCCTCTTTTGCACCGCTGCACAACCCTGCACACCTGATCGGTATCGCTGAAGCGCTGAAATCCTTCCCGAATCTGAAAGACAAAAACGTGGCCGTATTCGACACCGCGTTCCATCAGACTATGCCGGAAGAATCTTACCTCTACGCCCTGCCGTACAGCCTGTACAAAGAACATGGCGTTCGTCGTTACGGCGCGCACGGTACCAGCCACTTCTTCGTTACTCAGGAAGCGGCTAAAGTGCTGAACAAACCGGTTGATGAGCTGAACATCATCACTTGCCACCTGGGCAACGGCGGTTCTGTATCTGCTATCCGTAACGGTAAATGTGTTGATACCTCCATGGGTCTGACCCCACTGGAAGGTCTGGTGATGGGTACGCGTTCCGGTGACATCGACCCGGCGATCATCTTCCACCTGCACGACACCCTGGGCATGAGCGTTGACCAGATCAACAAAATGCTGACCAAAGAGTCCGGCCTGCTGGGTCTGACCGAAGTCACCAGCGACTGCCGCTATGTTGAAGATAACTACGCGACTAAAGAAGACGCTAAACGTGCAATGGACGTTTACTGCCACCGTCTGGCGAAATACATCGGTTCTTACACTGCGCTGATGGATGGTCGTCTGGATGCCGTTGTCTTCACCGGTGGTATCGGTGAAAACGCCGCGATGGTTCGTGAACTGTCTCTGGGCAAACTGGGCGTTCTGGGCTTTGAAGTAGACCACGAACGTAACCTGGCCGCGCGTTTCGGCAAATCTGGTTTCATCAACAAAGAAGGTACCCGTCCTGCGTTGGTTATCCCAACCAACGAAGAACTGGTTATCGCGCAAGACGCGAGCCGTCTGACCGCCTGATTTCACACCGCCAGCCTAGCTGGCGGTGCTGTTTTGTAACCCGCCTGAAACGGGCGGTAACGAAAGAGGATAAACCGTGTCCCGTATTATTATGCTGATCCCTACCGGAACCAGCGTCGGTCTGACCAGCGTCAGCCTTGGCGTGATCCGCGCAATGGAACGCAAAGGCGTTCGTCTGAGCGTCTTCAAGCCGATCGCTCAACCGCGTGCCGGTGGCGATGCGCCAGACCAGACTACCAGCATCGTCCGTGCTAACTCTTCTCTGCCAGCCGCTGAGCCGCTGAAGATGAGCCACGTTGAATCTCTGCTGTCCAGCAATCAGAAAGATGTGCTGATGGAAGAGATCATCGCGAACTACCACGCGAACACTAAAGACGCTGAAGTTGTCCTGGTTGAAGGCCTGGTCCCAACCCGTAAACATCAGTTCGCGCAGTCTCTGAACTACGAAATCGCGAAAACGCTGAATGCAGAAATCGTCTTCGTTATGTCTCAGGGCACCGATACCCCGGAACAACTGAACGAGCGTATTGAACTGACTCGCAGCAGCTTCGGTGGCGCGAAAAACACCAACATCACCGGCGTAATCGTTAACAAACTGAACGCACCGGTTGATGAGCAGGGCCGTACTCGCCCGGATCTGTCCGAGATTTTCGACGACTCTTCCAAAGCGAAAGTGATCAAAGTTGATCCGGCTAAACTGCAAGAATCCAGCCCGCTGCCGGTTCTGGGCGCGGTGCCATGGAGCTTCGATCTGATCGCTACCCGTGCAATCGATATGGCGCGTCACCTGAACGCCACCATCGTAAACGAAGGCGATATCAATACCCGTCGCGTGAAGTCTGTGACTTTCTGCGCACGCAGCATTCCGCACATGCTGGAACACTTCCGCGCAGGTTCCCTGCTGGTGACCTCCGCTGACCGTCCGGACGTGCTGGTTGCTGCATGCCTGGCAGCGATGAACGGCGTAGAAATTGGCGCCCTGCTGCTGACCGGCGGCTACGAAATGGACGCGCGCATTACCAAACTGTGCGAACGTGCATTCGAAACCGGCCTGCCGGTATTCATGGTAAACACCAACACCTGGCAGACCTCTCTGAGCCTGCAGAGCTTCAACCTGGAAGTTCCGGTTGACGATCACGAGCGTATCGAAAAAGTTCAGGAATACGTTGCTAACTTCATCAACGCTGACTGGATTGAATCTCTGACCGCAACATCTGAGCGCAGCCGTCGTCTGTCTCCACCAGCGTTCCGTTATCAGTTGACCGAGCTGGCACGTAAAGCGGGCAAACGCGTTGTTCTGCCGGAAGGCGACGAACCGCGTACCGTTAAAGCGGCAGCCATCTGTGCTGAACGTGGTATCGCAACCTGCGTACTGCTGGGTAACCCGGATGAGATCACCCGCGTTGCGGCCTCTCAGGGCGTTGAACTTGGCGCTGGCGTAGAAATCGTTGATCCAGATGTGGTTCGCGAAAGCTACGTTGCTCGTCTGGTCGAACTGCGTAAGAACAAAGGCATGACCGAAACCGTTGCCCGCGAACAGCTGGAAGACAACGTCGTTCTCGGTACCCTGATGCTGGAACAGGACGACGTTGACGGTCTGGTTTCCGGTGCCGTTCACACTACTGCGAACACCATTCGTCCACCGCTGCAGCTGATCAAAACTGCACCGGGTAGTTCCCTGGTGTCTTCTGTGTTCTTCATGCTGCTGCCGGATCAGGTTTACGTTTACGGCGACTGCGCGATCAACCCGGATCCAACCGCAGAACAGCTGGCAGAAATCGCTATTCAGTCCGCTGAATCCGCGATTGCCTTCGGTATCGAACCGCGCGTTGCGATGCTCTCCTACTCCACCGGTACCTCTGGTGCAGGTAGCGACGTAGAGAAAGTTCGTGAAGCGACTCGTCTGGCGCAGGAAAAACGTCCTGACCTGATGATCGACGGACCGCTGCAGTACGACGCCGCCGTTATGGCTGACGTTGCGAAATCCAAAGCGCCGAACTCTCCGGTTGCAGGTCGCGCTACCGTGTTCATCTTCCCGGATCTGAACACCGGTAACACCACCTACAAAGCGGTACAGCGTTCTGCCGACCTGATCTCCATCGGGCCGATGCTGCAGGGTATGCGCAAGCCGGTGAACGACCTGTCTCGTGGCGCGCTGGTAGACGATATCGTCTATACCATCGCACTGACCGCGATCCAGTCTTCCCAGCAGCAGCAGTAATCTGCCGAGTGTGCCGGATCTCTTATCCGGCAACATATCTACTTATCAAACCGGAAATAGCTGATATTTCCGGTTTTTTTATGTCTGTTTCCCCTTTGGCATAATCTGAAATATTTGCCTGAATGCGCTGCATCAATGAATAACTATTCTTCTGTTCGCATACTTACCCTCTTTTGCATTGCAACAGGGATAGTCTTTCATGTCAGCAGTAACAGAATCACAGCCAGCCAAAAAATGGGCGATGCCCGACACGCTGGTGATTATTTTTTTCGTCGCCATTTTAACCAGTCTGGCGACATGGGTTGTTCCCGTCGGGATGTTCGACAGCCAGGAAGTGCAATATCAGGTTGATGGACAAACCAAAACCCGTAAAGTCGTTGATCCCCACTCTTTCCGCATTCTGACCAATGAAGCCGGTGAAGAGCAGTATCACCCGGTTAAGTTCTTTACCACCGGAGATGAGCGCCCAGGCCTGATGAATTTTCCGTTCGAAGGCTTAACCTCCGGCTCGAAATTCGGCACTGCGGTCGGCATCATTATGTTTATGCTGGTCATTGGCGGCGCATTTGGCATCGTTATGCGTACCGGCACCATTGATAACGGCATCCTGGCGCTCATCCGCCATACGCGGGGCAACGAGGTCCTCTTTATCCCAGTGCTGTTTATTCTCTTCTCCTTAGGCGGCGCGGTGTTTGGCATGGGGGAAGAGGCGGTTGCCTTTGCCATTATCATCGCGCCGCTGATGGTCCGGCTAGGTTACGACAGTATCACCACCGTTCTGGTTACCTATATCGCGACTCAGATTGGTTTCGCCAGCTCATGGATGAACCCATTTTGCGTGGTGGTCGCGCAAGGTATTGCGGGGGTGCCAGTGCTCTCTGGTTCCGGTCTGCGCATCGTGGTCTGGGTGGTCGCTACGCTAATAGGACTAACCTTCACGCTGGCCTATGCGGCACGCATCAAAAAGAATCCGCTTTTGTCCCGGGTACATGAATCCGACCGCTTCTTTCGCGAGCAGCAGGACGAGGTCGTGGAACGACGCTTCACGCTCGGTGACTGGCTGGTACTGATGGTGTTGACGGGCGTGATCGTGTGGGTCATTTGGGGCGTTATCGTCCACGCATGGTTTATTCCTGAGATCGCCAGTCAGTTCTTCACGATGGGCCTGGTGATTGGCATTATCGGCGTCGTGTTTCGGCTCAACGGCATGACGGTCAACATCATGGCCTCCTCATTCACTGAGGGAGCACGAATGATGATTGCCCCTGCCCTGCTGGTTGGTTTTGCCAAGGGCATTTTACTGCTGGTCGGTAATGGAGAGGCGGGTGAAGCCAGCGTGTTAAACACTCTGCTGCACAGTATTGCCAACGGCATTAGCGGGCTGGATAACGCCATAGCGGCGTGGTTTATGCTGTTGTTCCAGGCGGTGTTTAATTTCTTCGTCACCTCCGGCTCCGGTCAGGCAGCATTGACCATGCCGCTGTTAGCGCCGCTGGGCGATCTGGTTGGCGTCAACCGTCAGGTTACCGTGCTGGCCTTCCAGTTTGGCGACGGATTCAGCCATATTATCTATCCGACATCGGCATCTCTGATGGCTACGTTAGGTGTTTGTCGGGTGGATTTTCGTAACTGGCTGAAGGTAGGTGCTACGCTGTTGGGGCTGCTGTTTATTATGTCCAGCGTGGTGGTGATTGGTGCGCAGATAATGGGTTACCATTAAAAAGCGCGCGTCCGGCCTACTCGATTTCTCGACGCAGTAGGCCGGATGAACAGAGGTTACTCAGCTTCTTCCTGCTTTTCGGCTTTCGCACCTTCATTCTTGGCGTTGCGGGTCATCCACAGCGCCAGGGCTTTCAGGGAGTCCGGTGTAAATTCGTCGCAGCGCGCGGTAATTTCTTCCGGCGTCAGCCAGCAAACTTCGCTAATTTCTTCTTCCTGCAGCGCGAACGGTCCGTGGGAAACACAGCTAAACAGCCCGCCCCATACGCGACAGTTCTGGTCTTCAAAGTAAAACTGACCATGCTCGGCAAACGGCACGCCCGCAATCCCCAGTTCCTCTTCTGCTTCACGACGCGCTGATTCCAGCATCTGCTCGTCAGCCTGAACCACACCGCCTGCGGTGGCATCCAGCATACCGGGCAAAAAATCTTTTGTCTCAGTGCGACGTTGAACCAGAATTTTGCCCATACCATCATGCACAACGATATACGTTGCACGATGGCGTAAGCGTTGCGCCCGCATTTGTTCCCGGCTGGACTGTGCAATGACTTCGTTGTCTTCATTCACAATATCCACCCATTCAGTACTTGCCAAACGACGCTGTTCCACCATCAGGAAACCTTCTTTTTTCTGGCGCTCTTACGGCGCGTTTATGTTTGTGGGGTAAATTACGGATTAATCTCGACCTGTGCAATAACACTTTGATCATTGAGTGCCATTACGCTGAGAACATTATCATCCAGGATCCCGTAACTTGCCGCAAAACCCCCTTTAGGGATGCTTACCGAGCCGGGATTGAAATAATAGATATCCTCGCGCAGCTCAGCAACCGGCAGATGAGTATGCCCATAAACCAGAACATCGCCCGCATTGAGCGCCGGAATATTTTGCGGGCCAAAAAGATGTCCGTGCGTCAAAAAGAGCCGCAGGTTTTCTGTCAGAATTTGCTGCCACGGCGCAGTCATCGGAAAATGCAAGAGCATCTGATCCACTTCGCTGTCGCAATTACCACGCACCGCAATAATTCGCGATGCCTGTTCATTCAGCCGTTCTGCAACCTGCGCAGGTGCATAGCCTTCTGGAAGCGCATTACGCGGCCCGTGGTTTAAAACATCACCCAATATCACCAGCCATTGCGCACCGCTTGCAGCAAACCGTTCGAGTACGCGTTCCGTGGCTGGCAACGAACCATGAATGTCCGATGCGAACATCAGTTTCATCACTCACTCCTCGCTGAAAAGTACCTTGTAATGATACTGGATTACGGCCCGTTTTTCAGCAGGAACGCTTCGCTGAAAGCGCGATAAAACGCTGTACTGAAGCGCGCTGCCACTGGAAGGTGGCGTATTCCGCAAGCGCTTCCGGAACCTCATCGCCATTCAGGACCAGGCGATTAAGCATTAGCGCTAAATCACAGTCAGCGATACACCATTCGCCAAATAAATTCTGCTTACCGTGGCTCAGTAAACTGCCGGCAGTAGCGAACAATTTTTCCGCACTGGCTTTTCCCGCTTCGCTTAACGGTCCTTTCTTCACGCCAGCAAAAACGACATCCGTTGAGCGTTCTTCACGGATAGGCATTAAATCGCTGCGGATCCACGCCTGAACCTGGCGCGCCCGCGCGCGTTTTTGCACATCGTGCGGATAGATACGCTCCCACTGTGGCGGCGCGAAGCTCTCTTCCAGGAATTCCGTAATCGCTGATGATTCGCTCAGTTCAAAACCATCGATCTCAAGAACCGGCACGCGGCGCGTCAAGGCGTAACCTTGCCATGAAGGTTGCAAATGTTCGCCACTGTTGAGATCAACAGTTTTCAGCGTAAAAGGCAGCCCTTTCTCTTGCAGAGCGACATAAACAGACAGCACGTAAGGGGAGAAAAAATTGGCATCTGACCACAGCGTAATTGCAGGTTTGCTCATAATGTCCTCTGAAGTGTATTAGCTTGCCTTCAAAATATAGAGTCTTTCTCTCGCTGTCACTTGATGAAAACTCAAGCACGCCAACAGGCTCTATACTTGTTATGACCCGGTTCATGACAAAACGGATGCTGAAAATGATCGATCTCTATTACACGCCATCGCCAAACGGTCACAAAATCACGTTGTTTCTTGAAGAGGCGCAGCTGCAATACCGTCTGATTCATATCGATATCAGCAAAGGTAGCCAGTTTCACCCCGATTTTCTGCAGATCTCGCCGAACAATAAAATCCCGGCCATTATCGATCATGCCCCGGTGGACGGCGGAAGGCCCATCAGCTTGTTTGAGTCCGGAGAAATTTTACTCTATCTGGCGGAAAAGAGCGGTAAGCTGCTCAGCGGTGAATTACGCGAACGCCACACCACGCTGCAGTGGCTGTTCTGGCAGGTCAGCGGTCTGGGTCCTATGCTGGGGCAGAATCATCATTTCAGTCATTACGCTCCGCAAACGATCCCTTACGCCATTGAAAGATACCAGGTTGAAACCCAGCGCCTGTACAACGTGATGAATAAACGTCTGGAATCGTCACCCTGGCTGGGAGGCGATCACTACAGCATTGCCGACATTGCCAGCTGGCCGTGGATCCACGCCCATCAGCGTCAGCGCATCGACCTCGACAACTATCCGGCGGTCAATAACTGGCACGAACGCATCCGTACGCGTCCCGCGACTGAACGCGCCATGCAGCACGCACAAAGCGAGAAGCGATGACGCAATTCGGTTCTCGTGTATCATGCAAAGGTTCATACATGGAGGAAACCTGCAATGTCACAACCTGACGCTATTATTCGTATAAAAAACCTTCGTCTGCGCACTTTTATCGGCATCAAAGAAGAGGAGATCCTTAACCGCCAGGATATCGTCATCAACATTGCCATTCACTATCCGGCAGACAAAGCCCGTACCAGCGAAGATATCAACGACGCGCTGAATTATCGCACAATCACCAAAAGCATCATTGCCCACGTGGAGGGTAACCGCTTCTCATTATTAGAAAAATTAACTCAAGATGTGCTCGATATCGCACGCGAACATCACTGGGTCACTTATGCTGAAGTGGAGATAGATAAACTTCACGCATTGCGTTACGCCGACTCAGTTTCTATGACGCTGAGCTGGCAGCGCTAAAACGTAACCCGGGAGGCGACATGCAGATTCTGATTACCGGCGGTACTGGCCTGATTGGACGTCATCTGATCCCCTGCCTGCTGGAACTGGGGCATCAGATAATTGTAGTGACACGTACCCCTGATAAGGCTCGTCAGATTCTCGACTCTCGGGTCACGTTATGGAAAGGACTGGAAGAGCGGCAGCATCTCAATGACATTGATGCCGTGATTAACCTTGCCGGAGAACCTATTGCAGATAAGCGCTGGAGCGCACAGCAAAAGGAACGCCTGTGCCAGAGCCGTTGGGGCATTACGCAGAAACTGGTCGATTTAATCAATGCCAGCGAGACGCCGCCCTCAGTGTTAATCTCCGGTTCCGCTATCGGTTACTACGGCGATTTGGGAGAAGTTGTGGTTACGGAAGAAGAGCCACCGCATAACGAATTTACCCATAAGCTCTGCGCCCGCTGGGAGCAAATTGCCAGCACTGCGCAAAGCGACAAAACCCGCGTGTGTATGCTGCGTACCGGCGTGGTACTAGCCTCTGCTGGCGGTATTCTGGCGAAAATGGTCCCGCCATTTCGTCTTGGCTTAGGCGGCCCAATCGGTAACGGACGACAGTATATGGCCTGGATCCATGTTGATGATATGGTCAACGGAATTATCTGGCTGCTGAATAATGATCTACGCGGTCCCTTCAATATGGTTTCGCCATACCCGGTGCACAATGAGCAGTTTGCCCACGCGCTGGGACACGCTCTAAACCGCCCTGCCATTCTGCGCATTCCCGCCACCGCTATGCGGCTGCTGATGGGGGAATCTTCAGTACTGGTCCTTGGTGGTCAACGCGCATTACCCAAACGCCTGGAAGCGTCCGGTTTTGCATTTCGCTGGTACGATTTAGAAGAAGCGCTGGCAGATGTGATCCGATAATCCCGTAGCTCTATTCACGGTCGCTGTTGTGGTGGTAAGGTTATAGGCCAGATTTCCGCAATGGCGACGTTATGGCGATAATTTCGACTCCCCGACTTACCCTCTCCTTATTTAAATTTTCTGACTGGTCATTTTTCCAGAGATTACGTGAATGCCCGGAAGTCATGCGCTATATGGGTGATATTGCCCCAGCGAAAGACACGCGGCTGTTATTCGCCAGACGTCTGGCTGCACAGCATACTTTTGTCATCCGCGAGCATAACAAATCAACGCCTCTCGGTGATATTGGTTTGCAAATCAGCCATTTATACCCACACGAGGCCGACCTCGGCTACGCCATTTTGCCTGAAGCTCAGGGGAAAGGGATTGCCAGCGAAGCCGTGACGGCAGTGTGCCAGTACGCTTTCGAGCGCACGGACGTCACGGCGATAAACGCTTACGCACTCGCGGAGAATAAGGGTTCTGTTCGTATTCTGGAAAAAACGGGGTTTGTGCGTACCCAGGTACTGGAAAAGGCGTATGAGATTGATGGCATCGCCTACGACGACTGGGTGTTTCGGCTGGAGCGCGACGCGCTAAAATTGTAAGCCCGGAAAACGTAACGCCTCCGGGCAGGTGATTTACTTCAACGAACCTTTGAGGAACTGCTGCAAACGTGGACTTTGCGGATTACCGAATACCTGCTCCGGGTCGCCCTCTTCCTCAATTTTCCCCTGATGCAGGAAAATCACGTGCGTGGAAACATGACGGGCAAACCCCATTTCGTGAGTCACCACCACCATGGTTTTCCCCTCTTCGGCCAGCTGTTGCATAATGCGCAGCACTTCACCCACCAGCTCAGGATCTAGTGCCGACGTGGGTTCATCAAACAGCAACACTTCCGGCTCCATCGCCAGCGCACGGGCAATGGAAACACGCTGCTGCTGACCACCGGACAGATGCACCGGATATTTGCCCTGCGCGCGCTCATCAATGCCCACTTTAGCCAGATACTTCACCGCACGGTCGCGGGCTTCCTGTTTGCTCAGCCCCAACACCTGGATCGGCGCTTCCATGACGTTTTCCAGCACCGTCATGTGGCTCCACAGATTAAAGTGCTGAAAGACCATTGTCAGACGCGTGCGCAGCAGGCGCAGCTGATTTTTGTCCGCAACCTTGAGCTGACCGTCTTTGTCGCGCACCAGACCAATGTTCTGACCACTGACTACAATCGACCCGGCGCTTGGTTTCTCAAGAAAGTTAATGCAGCGCAGGAAGGTACTTTTACCGGAACCTGACGAGCCAATAATACTGATAACATCACCCGCGTTGGCCTGCAGCGACACCCCTTTCAGCACTTCATGTTCGCCGTAGTGCTTATGTAAATCGATAACGTTTAATTTATTTTCAGACATCGTGTTACTCGAATCATTTAGAGGATACATGCTGCAACCAGCGTTTTTCCGCTTTACGGAACAGACTGATCAGGAAATACGAAATAATCAAATACAGTACAGCGGCAATACCGAAGGCGGTAAACGGCTGATACGTTGCCGAGTTGATATCGCGGGCGATTTTCAACAGGTCAGGTACCGTTGCGGTAAACGCCAGCGCCGTGGAGTGCAGCATTAAAATGACTTCATTGCTGTAAGCCGGCAGCGCAATACGCAGCGCGGAAGGTAAAATAATGCATCGATACAGTTTGAATGACGAGAAACCGTATGCGCGAGCAGCCTCAATCTCACCGTGAGGCACGGAACGGATAGCCCCGGCGAAAATCTCAGTGGTATAGGCGCAGGTATTCAGCGTCAGTGCCAGCACGGTGCAATTCAACCCGCTGCGGAAAAACGCGTTGAGGAAGTCCGTGCCTTTGACTATCTCCAGCGTATACATTCCGGAATAAAACACCAGTAGCTGAACGTACAGCGGCGTGCCACGAAAAATATAGGTGAACAGCCAGATAGGGAACTGGATAAATTTATTACTGGAAACGCGGCCAATAGCCAAAAAGAGCGCAAGTATTCCGCCCATCACTACTGACGAAATCAAAAGCCACAGGGTGATAGCGACGCCAGTGTAGCGATATCCGTCGGTCCACAGCAGGGACTTCCAGTATTCCTGAATAATCTCGATCACAGGTCAGCCCTCTTCACACCCACGGAATAGCGGCGCTCAAGGTACAGCAGCACACCATTAGAAACAGTGGTAAACACCAGATAGATGACCCCGCACACCACGGCAAAATAGAACGGCTCCCAGGTACTCTTCCCGGCAAGCTGGGTCGCTTTCACCACGTCTTCCAGGCCGAGCAGCGACACCAGTGCCGTGGCCTTAAGAATAACCTGCCAGTTATTACCGATTCCCGGTAAGGCATAACGCATCATCGCCGGGAACATAATGCGACGAAATATTTGTGAGCTGGTAAAGCCAAACGCCGTCGCGGCTTCAATATGGCCTTTTGGTACAGCCATAAACGCACCGCGAAAAGTTTCGGTAAAGTAGGCGCCGTAGATAAATCCAAGGGTGATAATGCCCGCAACCATCGGATCGATATCAATCTGGCCGATACCGATGGCATCGGTAATGGTATTCAGCGCGATTTGTAATCCGTAGAAGATGAGCAGCATTAAGACCAGATCGGGCACGCCGCGGATTAGGGTTGTGTACCCTTCGAAAATAAGCCCCATTGCCCGGCTTTGCGACAGCTTAGCTCCCGCGCCGACAAGACCTATCAGAACCGCCAGTACCACCGAGCTGAGTGCCAGCTCCAGCGTAACAATTGCGCCCTGTAAAATAACACCTGAAAAGCCATACAACATGCTGCCTGTCCTGTCGTGTGTGGTGGAGTAGTAAGCCTCTTTTGATATTTTGTCTCGTCACTTTATGCCTGATGGCGCTTCGTTTATCAGGCCTACAAGCTTTCGTCGTAGGCCTGATAAGGCGCAGCCGCCATCAGGCAATAAGTCGATCAAAAATCTACGGGCTTTATCAGCACCTGCGGTAATTAACCGCCGTAAACATCAAAATCGAAGTACTTTTTCGCCAGCTTCTCGTAAGTCCCATCAGCTCGCATTTCGGCAAAGGCTTTGTTCAGCGCTTCGCGCAGCTCGTTATCGTCTTTGCGCAGCCCCATCCCGGTACCCACGCCGAACAACTTCTCGTCTTTCACAGACGGACCGCCGAATTTGTAATCTTTACCGACTGGCTGTTTCAGGAAGCCTTCGCTGGCCGCGACTTCATCCTGGAACGCGGCGTCAATACGCCCGGCAGTCAGGTCAGAATAGATATTGTCCTGCCCCTGATAAGAGACAATCTCAATACCTTTTGGCGCCCAGTGTTCGTTGCCGAACGTTTCCTGGGTGGTGCCCTGCAGCACACCAACACGTTTACCTTTCAGCGACTCAATGGTCGGCTGAATAGCTGAATCTTTAGCGACAACCAGACGCGAGTCGGCTGCATAAAGCTTGTCAGTAAAAGCGATTTCCTGCTGACGTTTTTCAGTAATGGAAAGCGAGGACATGATGGCATCGATTTTCTTCGCTTTTAACGAAGGGATCAGCGCGTCCAGCGGGTTTTCCACGAAAGTACATTGCGTATTAATACGTTTGCACAGCTCTTTAGCCAGATCGATATCAAAACCGACTAATTCACCCTGTGCATTTTTAGATTCGAACGGCGCATAAGTAGGATCGGTACCGATACGAATTTTTTGCGGAATGGCTGCAAATGCTGCGGTAGCACTGGAGAAAGCCAGAACCAGAGAAAGAGACAACACCAGTTTTTTCATAACTATCCTCAACAGACTGTCTTTTATAGGGGATCTTTACAGGACCAGGTGCAGTTATCGTGCCATTAATCAGGCCGACAAGGCAAAGTATTCTACCCTGCCGGCGGTATTTATTTGCATGAAAAGCGCTTAAGTATGCACTCATGCTTATTAAGTCAGCGATAAAAGCACCAAAACAGTGCACTGAATGTATTATGCACCGTAATGGTTACCCGCAATGGTGCAGTCAATTCCCCACGCCGCTGTATTAATCGCCGTAGACATTAAAATTAAAATATTTGCTCGCCATTTTGTCGTAGGTGCCGTCTTTGCGCAGTTCACCCAGCGCTTTATCAAAAGCGGCTTTCAGCTCGGTGTCATCTTTGCGCAAACCAATCCCGGTTCCGTCGCCAAAGTATTTTTTATCTTTCACCGAAGGACCTGCAAAGTCGTAGTCCTTACCGGCAGGTTGCTTCAGGAAGCCTTCGCTGGCCGCGACTTCATCCTGCAGCGCTGCGTCGAGACGACCCGCCGTCAGGTCAGAATAGATAAGATCCTGGTTCGCATAGGCCACCACATCCACGCCTTTGCTACGCCAGTTGTCATTGGCATAGGCTTCCTGAGTAGAGCCTTGCAGCACGCCAACGTGTTTACCCTTGAGGGAGTCCAGAGTCGGTTTAATTGGGGAACCTTTCGCGGCGATCAGCCGTGAGTCTGCTGCGTAAAGTTTGTCTGAGAATGCAATCTCTTGCTGACGCTTCTCGGTGATAGAAAGCGAGGAGATAATGGCATCAATTTTTTTCGCTTTCAGCGACGGGATCAGCGCATCAAAGTCGCTGGCAACCCAGGTACATTTGATCTGCATGCGCTTACACATCTCATTTCCCAGATCGATATCAAAGCCGACAAAGTCGCCTTTGGCATCTTTAGAGGAAAAAGGTGCGTACGTTGTATCTGTACCAATACGAACCGTCTGCGGAAGTGCTGCGTAGCTGGCCGCGGTGGCGGAGAGTCCTACCAGCAAAGACAAAGCAAGAACCGTCTTCTTCATACATAACCCTCAAGTGGCGTAATTTTATTATGTTTTACGTTGTGTTGTGTGTTTGCAGACTTTTTCATGCAGGTCTTATGCCATTTTCGCGTCGATGAGGATATTCGACGTTAAATATGTTAATAAAACGTTGCAATAATGTCCTGATTTTGAAGATAGCAGGTCTGACGGTCGAACCGCAGCGTTTCGTTGAGTTTTAACGAATTAAATGTTGAGGATATGATCGCGGTTACAAAATTGCCCTGAAACAGGGCAACGGATGTTTCTTTGCACGCTGATGGAACGGCTTACGCCCCTTGCCAGCGGGTGAACAGGTCCTGCGGAAGGGTAATATCAAACTGGTCAAGCACGCGATTAACCGTTTGATTAATCACATCATCGAGCGTTTGTGGACGATGATAGAACGCCGGGACTGGTGGCATAATCACTGCGCCAATTTCTGCCGCCTGGGTCATGAGGCGCAGATGCCCCAGATGCAGCGGCGTTTCGCGTACACACAGCACCAGCGGACGACGTTCTTTCAACACCACATCTGCCGCACGGGTAAGCAACCCATCGGTGTAACTGTGGACAATGCCGGAAAGGGTTTTGATTGAACACGGCAGGATAACCATGCCGGCGGTCTGAAAAGAGCCGGAGGAGATACTGGCGGCGATATCGCGCGTATCATGATTCACATTTGCCAGCGCCTGCACGTCGCGCACAGAGAGGTCCGTTTCCAGTGCCAGCGTCTGCCGGGCAGCGGCACTCATCACCAGATGGGTTTCCACATCGGTAACGTCACGCAAAACCTGCAGCAGGCGCACGCCGTAAATTGCCCCGCTTGCGCCAGAAATACCAATGATGAGTCGTTTCATGTGTAATAGCCCTTACTTGCTCAGGGCCGACTTTGCAGGAAATTACGGTGAGTTGCAAGCAAGGGTGCAGGTTGCGCCCTTGCTTGCGAGCAAACATTAACCTTCGTTGTGCATTTCAAGGTTTTCCGCTTCGTTCTGACGCAATACCGCTTTAGCATCATCATTACGCAGGGAGTCGAGGAAATCGAGATATTGCTGGTCGACGTCTTTGGTGACGTACACACCGTTAAACACTGAACATTCAAACTGCTGAATATCCGGATTCTCAGCACGGACAGCTTCAATCAGATCGTTCAGGTCCTGGAAGATCAGACCATCTGCGCCGATTATCTGGCGAATCTCGTCCACTTCACGACCATGCGCAATCAGCTCCGTCGCCGTAGGCATATCGATGCCATAAACGTTCGGGAAGCGAATTTCCGGGGCGGCAGAGGCCAGATACACCTTCTTCGCTCCGGCTTCACGCGCCATCTCGATAATCTGTTCTGAAGTGGTGCCGCGCACGATGGAGTCATCCACCAGCAGCACGTTTTTATCACGGAATTCCGCACGGTTAGCGTTCAGCTTACGGCGCACTGATTTACGGCGCAACTGCTGGCCCGGCATGATAAAGGTGCGTCCCACATAGCGGTTTTTCACAAACCCCTGACGGTACGGCTTACCGAGAATACGGGCAATTTCCAGCGCGATATCGCAGGAGGTTTCCGGGATTGGGATTACTACGTCGATGTCCAGATCTTCCCACTCACGGGCAATTTTTTCGCCAAGCTTAGTCCCCATATTCACACGGGCGCTGTAGACGGAAATCTTGTCGATAAAGGAGTCAGGACGAGCGAAGTATACGTATTCAAACAGACACGGATTGCTCACCGGGTTATCAGCACACTGACGGGTAAACAGCTGGCCTTTTTCGGTGATATACACCGCTTCGCCAGGAGCTACGTCGCGCAGGAATTCAAAGCCCAACGTGTCCAGCGCTACGCTCTCAGACGCCACCATGTACTCGGTACGGCCATCGCCAATATCGCGTTTGCCCATTACCAGCGGACGGATACCGTTAGGGTCGCGGAAGGCAACCATACCGTGACCGATAATCATCGCCACGCAGGCATAGGCGCCGCGAATCTGGCGGTTGGTAGCCGCAATGGCAGCAAAAATATTGTCGGCCTCCAGCGGGTAATGGCGGAAGTTATCCAGCTCGCTGGCGAAAATATTCAGCAGAATTTCAGAATCTGAAGTGGTATTGATGTGGCGGCGCTTTTCTTCAAACAGCTTTTTACGCAACTCATGCGCGTTGGTCAGGTTGCCATTGTGGGCAAGAGTGATGCCATACGGTGAGTTGACGTAAAAAGGTTGAGCTTCGGAGGCGCTGGAGCTGCCAGCCGTTGGGTAACGCACATGACCGATGCCCATATTGCCCTGCAAACGCTGCATATGGCGCGCTTCAAAAATATCGCTCACCATTCCGTTTGCTTTACGCAAGCGGAAGCAGTTGTTGGCATCAATGGTGATGATGCCCGCAGCATCCTGACCACGATGCTGGAGCACCGTTAACGCGTCATAAATCGACTGGTTTACCGGCATAACACCGGCGATACCGACAATACCGCACATACGTCTTTTCCTCGTTCAGCAACGACCCAAAGTTTATACTTTGGGCAAGAAACTTGACGAGCTTTGCAGATAGTCAAAGAACCATCTGATGATGAAACTGAACTGCGGAATCAGCTGCGACTTACCCCAGTCTTCACTTTTCGACAGACCGGTAAAGGTATCGAGAAAGAACAGTATGGCGGCAACGATCAACGCTCCACGCAAAGCACCGAAGCAGATCCCCAACACCCTGTCGGTACCCGACAGTCCTGTTTTCTCTACCAGTTGGCCTATCACAAAGTTAACGATAGCGCCGACGATAAGTGTCGCGATGAACAGTATCGCGATAGCAATCCCATTTCGAACCAGTTCGTCTTCAAAGCCCGTAAACCAGACAGACAGGTAAGTGTAGTAATGGCTGGCGACAAAGAAAGCACAACCCCAAGTCACCAACGATAATGCTTCACGAACAAAGCCACGGATCAGGCTAACCAGACAGGAAAAACCAATCACCGCGATAATGGCGTAATCAATCCAGACCATATGTGTCCCACGATTTTACGCCCTGTCGTCCTGTTCGGGGCGCATTCTAACAGAAAAAGAAAACGTTTGCGTAGGGATTTCCTTTCCACGCGTAAATAAAAATGGCGCTGAAAAAATCTTCAACGCCATACCGTTTTATGCCTCTTCGGGCACTACCGGATAGCGGTAAAAACACCGTATCCGGCCTGAATCAGAGCTGCGCCGTAAACAGCGCAATCCCTTAATTAGGGGTGTACCCCATCACGACGCCACTCAGACCAGAGATCTTTTGCAGCTCGCCCAGCGAGTTCTTTAGCTTATCTTTGGAGGCGTCCGGCCCGACGAGAATGCGGGTTATTTTACCCTGCACCGGCGTTGACGGGGAAGTATATACCCGGAAGCCCGCGCCACGAAGTTTACCCACGATCTCATTGACCTTATCCGCATTTTTCAGTGCACCGAGCTGTACAACGTACGCTTTGCCGGTTGGGGCTGGCGCTTCTTCAGCGGCCGGTTTCGGCGCAGGCGTCGGAGCAACGGCAACAGGCTGCGGTTTCGGTTTAGGTTTCGGTGGTTCCACAGGCGCAGGGACAGGATCTAATTCCACGCTGTTTGCCGTCGTCAAACGTGACGGATCCAACGATGGCGCGGCAGCATCACCCGCACGCACCTCTTCTGCCGCCCCTTCCGGCGGCTGAGTCGGCAGCGCCTGCGTTGCTGCAGGCATCATGTCTGGTTCATCGCGATCACCGGGTTTAGGCACCAGTGGGATCGCTGCAAATTCATCCTGATAATGCTTTTTCTGCCCGTCAAGCAGCCCGGGAAGCACAATTACCCCGAGCGCGACTAGCACAATTGTGCCGACTAATCGATTCTGAAACTTACTCGCCACCGCTTCTCCCCACGTCTATTACTTCCATGACATGTGCGACAGTGTGAAAGGATCCACACACCAACACGGTATCTTCTGGCTTCGCCTCAGCAAGTGCTGCAGACCATGCCTGCGCCACGCTGTCATAAGCGTTGCCTTTGCCCAGGTGCTCCAGCAGTTGTTCTGCCGTTGCGCCACGCGGCCCTTCCAGGGGCGCACAGTACCAGACGTCAACCACGCTTTTTAACCAGGCTAACGTACCGGCAATATCTTTATCATGTAGCATACCGATAACCGCAAGTACACGCCCGCTTTTCACTAACTTTTTCAGACGTCCGGTCAGATACTCTGCCGCATGCGGGTTATGGGCCACATCGAAAATCACTCGCGGCGACTCGCTCACAATCTGGAAGCGCCCCGGTAAAATCGCGCGTTCGATGCCGTCACGAATCGCCTGCTCGCTAACGTTCAGCCCGCTTGCGCGCAGCGCGGCCAGCGCGGTAGCAGCATTAGGTTGTGGCACCTGCGGCAACGGCAAATGCGCCAACGTTCCATGAGCATCCGTAAACGACCAGTCGTTCTCAGTAACCGCATAGCGCCAGTCTACGCCGCAGCGTTGCAAAATCGCCCCGCACTCTTGCGCGACATCCGCGATGGTGTAAGGCATTTCAGGCTCGCCGACGATAGCCGGTTTCTCTGCACGGAAAATGCCCGCCTTCTCACGACCAATACTTTCACGATCCGGGCCCAGCCAGTCAGTATGGTCAAGCGCAATACTGGTGACTACAGCGACATCGGCATCGACGATATTGGTGGCGTCAAGGCGGCCGCCTAATCCCACTTCCAGAATAACGACATCCAGTTGGGCCTGTTTAAACAGCCAGAGTGCCGATAACGTACCGTATTCAAAGTAAGTCAGGGAAATATCACCACGAGCGTCTTCAATCTCAGCAAACGAGGCGGTATGGGCTGATTCCGGCAGTTCCCCCCCCTGCACGCGTACGCGTTCCGTGTAGCGCACCAGATGAGGCGAACTATATACCCCAACTTTATATCCTGCCGCAGTCAGCACAGATTCCAGCGTACGACAGGTCGTGCCTTTTCCGTTGGTTCCAGCCACCGTAAACACAAATGGCGCGGGTTTCAATACACCCAGTTTGCGCGCTACCTGGCTTACGCGTTCAAGGCCAAGATCGATGGTTTTACTGTGCAGGTTTTCCAGATAAGAAAGCCACGACGCCAGGGGCGACGCGGCTTGAGGAATACGTTTATTGTCCATGATGCCTGTAATTTTATTACGTAGATTAAAGCAAAAGGCAGCGCCAGTTGGCCCTGCCCTTTTTTACTCGTCGTCTTTCAAGCTGCAGGTGTGTTGGCTGCTCTCGCTCACCCGAATCACTTGCCCGTGCAAGCTCATCAGGGTTCACTCTCTTGCCGTCTTCCTGCAACTCGAAATCCATAGAGTAAGTTATCAGGCTTCTGATTCCTGATCGGGTACCGGAGATACCACCTCGCCTTCACGCGGCTCATCCGGATTCGGCGCAGGAAGATTCATCAGCTTCGCCAGGATGCTTGCCAGTTTCAGGCGCATTTCCGGACGGCGGACGATCATATCGATAGCGCCTTTTTCAATCAGGAACTCGCTGCGCTGGAATCCCGGCGGCAGTTTCTCACGTACGGTTTGCTCGATAACACGCGGACCCGCGAAGCCGATCAGTGCTTTCGGTTCTGCAATATTGAGATCGCCCAGCATCGCGAAGCTTGCGGAAACACCACCCATTGTTGGGTCGGTCAGTACAGAAATATACGGTAAACCGCGTTCCTGCATTTTCGCCAGCGCAGCAGAGGTTTTTGCCATCTGCATCAGAGACATCAGCGCTTCCTGCATACGCGCCCCGCCAGAAGCGGAGAAGCAGATCAGCGGACAGTTGTCTTCCAGTGCCTGCTCAACGGCACGGACAAAACGCGCACCGACCACAGAGCCCATGGAGCCGCCCATAAACGCGAACTCGAATGCCGCAGCGACGACCGGCATACCATGCAGCGTGCCTTTCATCACCACCAGCGCATCTTTCTCGCCGGTTTCTTTCTGCGCAGAAGCCAGTCTGTCTTTGTATTTTTTGGAGTCACGAAACTTCAGCACGTCTTTCGGCTCAAGCTCGCTACCCAGTTCCACAAGAGAACCTTCATCTAACAGGCTATGCAGGCGATTGCGCGCCGACATGCGCATATGATGGTCACACTTCGGACAGACCTCAAGATTACGTTCCAGCTCAGCACGGTATAAAACCTGACCGCAGCTATCACACTTGGTCCACACCCCTTCAGGAATGCTTGCCTTGCGGGTGGGAGTAATGTTGCTTTTAATTCGTTCAATCCAGCTCATTGGTGACCTTTCTGCCTGAACCCTAGTCAGCTTTGTTATAAGGGGCGCATAATGCCATTTTTGCCCCTAACAGACCATGAATGTTGCACATTAAAACATAACAGCCCGAAACTTTGGATAAAAAAGTGGTCGAACCGCTGAGTTACTTTCTATTTTGCAGCCCGTGACGCAGCACGTTTATGGCGAATTACTTCAATCACCCCCGGCAATACGGAAAGGACGATAATCGCCACAATCAGTAATTTCAGGTTTTCCTGGACAATCGGCAGATCGCCGAACAGGTAGCCTGCGTAGGTGAACAACAATACCCACAGCAATGCACCTACGACGTTATACATCGCAAAGTGACGGTAGGACATATGTCCCATACCGGCAACAAACGGCGCAAATGTGCGCACGATAGGCACGAAACGCGCCAGGATAATCGTCTTACCGCCATGACGCTCGTAGAACGCATGGGTTTTATCCAGGTAGCTGCGACGGAAAATTTTGGAGTTCGGGTTACTGAAAAGTTTTTCCCCGAACAATCGGCCAATCGTGTAGTTCACTGCATCGCCCACAATCGCCGCCACAATCATCAGCGCCACCATCAGATGAACATTGAGATCATTGGTCGGCAGCGCAGAAAGCGCACCAGCAACAAACAGCAGCGAGTCTCCCGGCAGGAACGGTGTCACCACCAGCCCGGTTTCACAGAACAGGATCAGAAACAGAATGGCGTATACCCAGATACCGTATTCCGCGACCAGCTCCGCCAGGTGCACATCAATGTGCAGGATAAAATCAATAAGAAAGTAAATCAGGTCCATAGTTATGCCTTTATACGACTCAAATTAGTCCGCCAGAAATAGCGGGCCCATAGGCGGTTTTGGCAGGTCGAACCGGTCCGGGTAATCTACTGCAACCAGATACAGTCCTTCCGCTTTCGCCGTTGCCGCTGCCAGCGTTCTGTCCTTTGCCGCTAACAGTTCTGCTATCCAGCTCTCCGGCTGGTTGTTGGCGCCAACTTCCATCAGGCTGCCGACAATATTCCTGACCATATGATGTACAAAGGCATTCGCTTTAATATCCACCACCACATATGCACCGAAACGTTCGACGTTAATGTGCATCACGTTACGCCACGGTGTGCGCGACTGGCACTGTACCGCACGGAACGAGGTAAAATCATTTTCGCCAATCAGACACTGGGCTGCACGATGCATACGCTCAGCGTCCAGCGGTTCATAATAATGGGTTACCCCTTTACCCAAAACCGCAGGGCGCAACCGATGATTGTAGATGATGTAGCGATAACGGCGAGCCGTAGCGCTAAATCTGGCATGAAAATCATCAGGTACAGCTTTCACCCAGCGCACGGCGATGTCACCAGGTAAATTCGCATTTACCCCCAGTGTCCAGGCCGCATCTTTACGCTGGGCAGTGGTTTCAAAATGCACGACCTGCCCAGTGCCATGAACGCCCGCATCCGTGCGACCTGCACAAAAAACATTAATGCGTTCGTTCGCCACCTGAGAAAGCGCTTTTTCCAGTTTTTCCTGAACGCTACGCACTTCGTTCTGGCGCTGCCAGCCATAATATTTGCTGCCGTCATACTCAATGCCCAGCGCAATTTTATGGGTTGACGGCTGTTGCTGGTCAGACATTAGTACAGGTACTCCTGCACCAGTTTTTCCGCAATTTTCACCGCCATTAACGCGCCGCCAAAGCGTACGTTGTCTGCCACAGACCAGAACTGAACTTGCTCCGGCATACCGTAATCGTTATGCACGCAGCCAATAGAAAGGTGCGGAGTACCTGACGCGTCGCCAACCTGAGTCGGGAAGTCGGTCTCTTCCGACAACACCACATCTTCGCCGCGTGAAAACGCATCACGTGCTTCTTCCGCCGCCAACGGGCGCAGGGCTTCAAAATTCACCATCTGCGCATGGCCATAAAACACCGGGGACTGCACGATGCTGGCTGAGATAAGCAGACCGTCATCCTGCATAATTTTGCGCACTTCATCAACAATACGACGCTCTTCACGCACGCTGCCTTCGCGATCGGGCAGCAGCGGCAGCATATTGAACGCCAGCTGGCGACCAAAGAAATCATCTTCGTCAATCGGGATGCCGTTAAGCAATTTCGCGCTTTGTCCGGCCAGTGCGTCTACGGCTTTTTTGCCGTGAGCGGAAGCCGAAATAATATTGGTCACCGTAATCCGTGACAGCCCGCCGTCATCAATCAATGGTTTCAGCGCTGACAGCAACTGGCTTGTCAGGCTGTTTGGTACCGCAATCACATTGCGGTTACGGTAATCCGCCAGCACGAACGGGTTAACGTCCGGAACCACCAGCGGAACGTCTGGCTCAAGCGCGAACAGACCGCTGCTGTCAATCACCAGGCAACCCGCATTTGTTGCTTCTTCTACCCATGCGGCGGTGGCTTCAGTGCCCGCAACAAAAAATGCCAACTGTGCCTGCGTCCAGTCAAATTCTGCAACGTCCTGCACTATGACCGATTTACCGTTAAAACGCAGATGCTCACCGGCGCTTTCATTACGCGCCAGCGCATAAATTTCACCGACCGGGAACTGGCGTTCAGCCAGCGTATCGAGCAGGGCTTCGCCTACGGCGCCCGTTGCGCCCAGAATGGCAATATTCCAGCCTTCAGACATGGTGATTTACTCCAAGAAATACGTAAGCGTCCCTGTCGCATTATTCGACAGGGAGCATTAAGAAGACATTAATGTGCCGGATGATGAACAGCGTTAAAACCCAGCTTACACAATAAGGCAGCAGTCGTTGCGTCGTCACACATCACATATAAAGACGACCATTCACGACGCTCAAGGTAATTTTTACGCAGTTTATCAAACTCACCCGGAATTCCAGCGACTTTACGCAGCGGCGCATCATCGCGGCGCACATCATACACTAAATGCACCAGCCTTTTCAGCGTTGGCTGATCTAACGGGCCATGCAGGGTGATACGACCAAATTCCGGCGCGGGTAACAGGGTACTGAGCGCAACGTGCTGCTCGTGACCAATAAACTTACTATAGGCCTCAAAGACCTGCGTGGTGCCACGCGCTTTTCCTTCGAGGGTATACCCGGCAATGTGCGCCGTGCCGATATCGGCTTTCTCCAGCAACGCCACATTGAGATCCGGCTCTCCTTCCCAGACATCCAGCACAACGCTCAGCGACTGACCGGCATTCAACCGGTTCAGCAATGCTGTATTGTCGATGACCGGCCCACGGCAGGCATTGATCAGAATAGTGCCCGGCTTCAGTCGGCTAATCAGCGCATCATCCGCCATGTGCAGCGTTTTGTAGGGTCCGTCTTTAAACAGTGGCGTATGGAAAGTCAGCACATCGGCTTGCTCTACCAGTTCGTCCAGCGAGCGGAAATCACCCTCGTCACCGCGATCGGCTCGCGGTGGATCGCACAGCAGCGTGCGGATCCCCAGCGCTTCCAGACGCGCCTGCAAACGCCCACCCACGTTGCCCACACCCACAATGCCTACGGTGCGATCGCGTAACGCAAACCCGTCACGCTCCGCCAGCATCAGCAACGCTGAAAAAACATATTCTACGACCGCTATCGCGTTACAACCGGGCGCGGCGGAAAAACCGATCCCAGCCTGCGCAAGCCAGGCGTCATCCACATGGTCTGTGCCAGCGGTTGCCGTACCGACAAATTTAACCGGTTTTCCTCCAAGCAGTGATTCATTTACTTTCGTCACCGAGCGCACCATTAAAGCATCCGCATCATCCAGTTCAGCAACGGGAATCGGACGACCGGGAACCGCTTTGACCTCCCCCAAACGACTGAACAGTTCGCGGGCATAGGGCATATTTTCATCAACGAGGATTTTCACGTCTTTCGCACCTGTTTGAGAACGAGAGTTAACCGGGCAAGTGTGCCATAATCTCGCCGCCAGGCATACTGCGAGACCTGGTCAGCACAGATTTAAGGAACAGAGATGATGCAGCCCATTTCAGGTACGCCCGCACGCCCTCCCGGCGAAGGCCAAAATGCCCCTTCCGCTGCGGGTGAACAACCGTTATCCACGCAACAACGTACTGTGTTGGAACGACTAATTACCCGTTTGATTTCACTCACCCAGCAGCAAAGTGCTGAGGTGTGGGCCGGAATGAAGCACGATCTGGGCGTCAAAAGTGATACTCCGCTGCAGTCACGTCACTTTCCAGCCGCTGAGCAAAACCTTAACCAACGGCTGGGAGTTGCTCAGCAAAATCATGTTAATCGTCAGGTGCTTTCGCAGCTCACTGAATTACTGAGCCAGGGAAATAATCGCCAGGCGGTGAGTGATTTTATCCGTCAGCAGTATGGGCAAACGGCGCTCAGCCAGCTCACGCCTGAGCAGTTGAAAAACGTGCTCACGCTGCTGCAACAAGGGCAGCTGTCGATACCACAGCCGCAGCAGCGCCCGGCAACCGATCGCCCGTTGCTCCCCGCAGAGCACAATACGCTGAACCAGTTGGTGACTAAACTGGCGGCGGCTACCGGGGAATCCGGCAAGATGATCTGGCAGTCGATGCTGGAGTTGTCTGGCGTAAAAAGCGGTGAGCTGATCCCTGCCAAACAGTTTACGCACCTGGTCACCTGGCTGCAGGCGCGCCAGACGCTCAGCCTGCAAAGCGCCCCGACGCTACAAACGCTCCAGGCTGCGCTGAAGTTGCCATTAGAGCCGAATGAGCTGACAGCAATAAAAGAGTACGCGCAGCAGACGTATCAGATCCAACCACAATCGATTCTGACCACGGTGCAGGTGCAGGACTTGCTCAATCAAATTTTCCTGCGTCGCGTGGAACGAGAACGCGAGCTCAGCGATCCGCGTCATCTGCAGCCCATTTACAGCCCGTTCGCGCCGATGATTGAAACGGTTAAATCTCTGTCGGCACGACCGGGACTGTTGTTTGTTGCATTGATGATTGCGTTAGCCATTTTCTGGCTGGTCGCTTAACCTTTACGCAGCGTAAGCAACGTTACAATAATCCCCACCACGGCGGATATCGCCCCGGCAAGGAACACTGAGGGATAACCGTACGCGGTGGCCAGCACCCCGGCGACCGGCCCGCTTATGCCGTAGGAGATATCCTGAAATGCGGCGTAACCGCCAAGCGCCGTACCGCGAACCTGCGCGGGTACTCGCTTCACCACCTCGACGCCCAAGGCCGGGAAGATAAGCGAACACCCGGCCCCGGTTAATGCCGCTCCAAGCAGTGCAACCCAGGCTGTTGGGGCCTGCCACAGCAGAATCAGTCCTGCGGTTTCCACCAGCAAAGAGACAACGGCAACCTTCACGCCGCCAAACCGGTCCGGCATCCAGCCAAACAGAATGCGCATCAGCACAAACGCCCCGCCAAACGCGGTCAGGGTGAACCCCGCCATCGTCCAGCCGTTGCTGACAAAATAGAGTGAAATAAATGTACCGATCACCGCAAAGCCAACGCCCTGCAGCGCCAGGCCCAGGCCCGGTTTCCAGATAAGCCCTACCACGCTCCATAACGAAGGGCGTTCTCCTGCATGTGCAGGCACTTTACGCACGGTGCCGTTGAATACCCATGCCAGCAGCGGTAATACCATCGTGGTTCCCGCCAGCGCCGCGAAGCCAAAGTGGCTGTGGATCAACAGGCCCAACGGTGCACCGGCGGCCAGCGCGCCGTAAATCGCCATTCCGTTCCATGACATCACCTTACCGGAGCGTGTTGGGCCGACCAGCCCCAGCCCCCAGGTCAACGTTCCGGTGAGCAGTTGGCTTTCGCCAAAACCGAGGATCAAACGACCGACGATTAGCAACGCAAATTTTACGGGAACAGAAACAGGTAATAGCGCGGCTAAAAGCCACGCCGCACCCGCCAGCCCACAGGCAAACATCCCCTGTAGCGCCGAGCGTTTGGCACCATATTGATCGGCTAACCGCCCGGCGTAGCCGCGTGTTAATACCGTCGCCAGAAACTGTACGCCGACGGCGATGCCGACCATGGTATTGCCATAGCCCAGCTCCTGGTGCACAAACAGAGGAATGACGGGCAAAGGTAAACCGACCGTCATATAGGTCAGGAAAACCGCAAAAGCGATGCGAAACAGCGAAACGTTCGCCGAAGGTGTTTTTTCTTGTTGGGTTACAGCTGTCATGCGTTACTCCAAAATGCAGAGTAAGGCGAGGAATGCCCACGCCCCCTCTACCTGACTATCAGGATTAAGGTGCGTTGGATAACGTTAAACGCTTACGCATTATCAAGAGGATAATGTTGAAGCTGGAGTCTGCCTGTAAACCAGAGCGGTTGTCAACGATATAAAAAAGGGAGCCATCAGGCTCCCCTCTTGCACAATCTTTCAGTCTTACGCTTACAGCTTACGCATAACCAGCGTAGCGTTGGTGCCGCCAAAACCGAAGCTGTTAGACATAACAGTCGTCAGCGCCTGCTCGGTCGGTTTGGTCACGATGTTCAGACCTGCCGCCTGCTCGTCCAGTTCTTCAATGTTGATGCTTGGCGCGATAAAGCCGTGTTCCAGCATCAGCAGAGAGTAGATAGCTTCCTGAACGCCAGCCGCGCCCAGTGAGTGACCGGTCATGGCTTTGGTTGCGGAGATTGCCGGGCTGTTGTCGCCAAACACTTCACGAATCGCACCCAGCTCTTTCACGTCGCCTACCGGAGTAGAAGTACCGTGGGAGTTCAGGTAGTCGATCGGCGTGTCTACGCCGTGCATCGCCATCTGCATGCAACGTACTGCGCCTTCGCCAGACGGAGCAACCATGTCTGCGCCATCGGACGTTGCGCCATAACCGACGATTTCCGCATAGATGTGCGCGCCACGTGCCAGAGCGTGTTCCAGCTCTTCGACCACGACCATACCGCCGCCGCCAGCAATAACGAAACCGTCACGGTGTGCGTCATAGGTACGGGAAGCTTTGGATGGATCGTCGTTATATTTGGTAGACAGCGCGCCCATGGCGTCGAATTCACACGCCATTTCCCAGCACAGCTCTTCGCCGCCGCCAGCGAAAACGATGTCTTGTTTGCCCAGCTGAATTTGTTCTACTGCGTTGCCGATACAGTGCGCAGATGTCGCACAGGCAGAGCTGATAGAGTAGTTTACGCCGTGGATTTTGAACGGCGTTGCGAGGCAGGCAGAAACGCCGGACGCCATCGCTTTGGTGACCACATACGGGCCAACCGCTTTCAGGCCACGCGGGCTACGCATTGCGTCAGCACCAAACACCTGAAAACGCGGGGAGCCGCCGCCGGAACCTGCAATCAGGCCAACGCGCGGGTTGTTCTGGTAATCTTCTGCTGCAAGGCCGGCATCAGCCACAGCCTGTTCCATAGAAAGGAATGCATAGATGGATGCGTCGCTCATGAAGCGCACTACTTTGCGGTCAATGAGGCCAGTGGTATCCAGTTTTACGTTGCCCCAAACGTGGCTACGCATGCCGGAGTCCTTCAGCTCCTGAGAGAAAGTGATCCCTGAACGTCCTTCACGCAGAGATGCCAGGACTTCCTGCTGGTTATTACCGATGCTGGAAACGATGCCCAAGCCAGTAATCACTGCACGTTTCATTCAATACCTCTGTAAGTCGCACTATTTTAAAGTTTCGAGTGGCACAATAGCGTACACTTGTACGCCGAACAAGTCCGATCAGCCATTTAATGTGGAAATTTGCGCAGCCAGGCACTCATCGCTAAGATCGGGGCACAGCCTGCCAGACGAGTAACTTACGTGAAACAATACGCTATACAACCTGCCAACCTTGAATTCAACGCTGAGGGTACACCTGTTTCCCGAGATTTTGACGATGTCTATTTTTCTAATGATAACGGGCTGGAAGAGACACGTTACGTCTTTCTCGGCGGGAATCATCTCGCCCAGCGATTCCCTGCGCATTCACGTCCCCTCTTCGTGGTGGCAGAAAGCGGGTTTGGCACCGGACTTAACTTCCTGACACTCTGGCAGGCATTTGCCGAATTCCGCGATACCCACCCTGACGCTACCCTGGAAAGATTACATTTCATCAGTTTTGAAAAATTTCCGCTGACGCGTGAAGATCTGACCTTAGCCCATCAGCACTGGCCAGAACTTGCTCCGTGGGCCACGGCGCTACAAGAGCAATGGCCGCTGCCGTTAGCGGGATGCCATCGCCTGCTCCTTGATGAAGGACGCGTCACGCTGGATCTGTGGTTTGGTGATATTAATGAACTGACCAGCAAGCTCGATGACTCCCTGAATCAAAAAGTGGATGCCTGGTTTCTGGACGGTTTCGCGCCGGCAAAAAATCCGGATATGTGGACGCCAACGCTGTTTAACGCAATGGCCCGTCTGGCTCGCCCCGGCGGCACGCTGGCGACCTTCACCTCAGCAGGCTTTGTGCGTCGGGGATTGCAGGAAGCCGGGTTTACGATGCAAAAATGCAAAGGCTTTGGTCGCAAACGAGAAATGCTTTGTGGCGTAATGGATAAGACGCTGGCGCTCCCCTCCTCGGCACCCTGGTTTGCACGTACCGGAACAGATAAACGCGAAGCCGCCATTATTGGCGGGGGGATTGCCAGCGCATTGCTGTCGTTGGCGTTACTGCGCCGCGGCTGGCAGGTCACGCTCTATTGCGCCGACGATAACCCAGCCGGGGGTGCATCCGGCAATCGCCAGGGCGCTCTTTATCCGCTACTGAGCAAACATGACGCGGCCATTAATCTCTTTTTCCCCACCGCGTTTACCTTCGCCCGCCGGCTGTATGACGCCCTCCCCGTTGAGTTCGCGCATGACTGGTGCGGCGTGACGCAACTGGCGTGGGATGAGAAAAGCCAGCAAAAAATCGACCAAATGTTGTCCCTTGAATTGCCCGATGCGCTCGCCGTCGGGGTTGACGCAGAGCAGGTTTTACAAACGACAGGCGTAAAAACCGGATGCGGCGGGATTCAGTACCCCGCCGGAGGATGGCTATGTCCGGCACAGTTAACCGCCGCCGTATTCGACTATGCCGCAACGCTGGGATTACGCACCCGGTATCAACATACGCTGGCCTCACTGTCTCGACAGACAGAAAACTGGAAATTGGCGTTTGCCAGTGGAGCAACCGCCACTCACGCTGCGGTAGTTCTGGCTAACGGGCATCGCATTAACAGCGTTGAACAGACGCAGTCGCTACCGGTGTACTCTGTAGGCGGTCAGGTGAGTCACATTCCTACTACGCCTTCGCTTTCAGCGCTGCGTCAGGTGCTGTGCTATGACGGCTACCTCACGCCGCACAACCCGCAAAACCAGCAGCACTGCATTGGTGCCAGCTATCATCGCGGAAGTGAAGAAACGGTGTATCGTGCTGACGATCAGCAGCAAAACCGTCAGCGCTTAATAGATTGTTTCCCGAATGCCGCGTGGGCAAAAGAAGTAGACGTTAGTGGCAATGCCGCACGTTGTGGAGTGCGCTGCGCCACGCGCGATCACATGCCGATGGTCGGCAACGTCGCGGATTATGACGCCACGCTCAGCCAGTATGCCACTCTTGCCGAAGACAGAGAGCACGCCGTAAACGCCCCGGTTTATTCCGATTTATTTATGTTGGGTGCGCTGGGCTCGCGCGGGCTGTGTACTGCCCCGCTGTGTGCAGAAATTCTGGCATCGCAAATGAGCGATGAACCTATCCCTATGGATGCCAGCACGCTGGCTGCGCTGAATCCGAATCGTCTGTGGGTAAGGAAGTTATTGAAGGGTAAAGCGGTGAAATAAGATACCATCTCATCATTGCCTGATGGCGCTACGCTTATCAGGCCAACAATCCCCGTCCACGTAGGCCGGATAAGACGCCTTCGCGTCGCCATCCGGCACAATCCACTGCAATTATTATTGCGTTGCCTTTTGAAATAAAGTGTCCCACATCTCTTTCACTAACGCCTGGTCACGCGGCGAGAGTTCGCCTGCGCTGATGGCTTTTTCCAGGCTGCTGGTCACATTGGCGTACAATGCCTCAGCGGAATGGTCCTCGCCAGCATCCAACTCAGCCACAGCCAGCGTCAGGTGTCCACGCAAATAGCCACTGGCAAACAACTCATCATCGCTGGCGTGCTCTACCATATCGTCGATTAATGCCAGAATGCGTGATTCAAACTCCGCGATCATCTTCTTTCCTCATTGTAAACGTGGCAGCAGCTTCAGTTGAGCGCTTCGGGCCACGGGAATTGTTCCGCCGTAAGTTCAGGCGTGTGATAATAATTCTGTAACGCGTTAATAAAACGCGCCGGACGTTCAGGGATCCCCTTTTCCAGGTACTCCATTACCTGAGCATGAACACGGCGCTGGAATACCACGCGGTCTGGTTCAAAGTCCCCTTCGAGGTTGTCGCAACTGACGTTAAACGGGTACCCCGCCGCCATGCAAAACAACCAGTCAAACGCCTGCGGCTTCACTTCCACATCTTCAAACTGGCATTGTGTCTTCGCGTCGCGTCCGTCCGGGCAGTACCAGTAACCAAAATCGACCAGCTCACGACGGGCTTTACCGGCGATGCACCAGTGTGAAATTTCGTGTAACGCACTGGCGTAATAACCATGCGCAAAAACGATACGGTGATACGGTAATTCCGCATCCGCAGGAAGATAGATCGGTTCGTCGTCGCCTTTAATCAGACGGGTATTAAATTCATCGGCAAAGCAGCCGTTAAAAATCTCAATTAACTGTTCGTAGTGATGCGTATTATTCATTAGTTCATCCCCAGCCAGTGGAGAATCTCCTGTCCATGATTATCATAAAGTAGCTTGGCGCTCATCACGGCGGAGACAATAACGATCATTGGCCGAATGAGTTTTTGTCCTTTGCTGAGCACCAGTCGAGAGCCCATCCGTGCGCCAATAAACTGGCCAATGAGCATCACAAAACCTGTCGCCCAAATCACTTTGCCGCCGAGGGCAAACAACAACAACCCACCGATATTCGATGTGGCATTTAATACTTTGGCGTGGGCCGTCGATTTCGCCAGGTTGTATCCGCACAGCATGACAAAGGCCAGCGCGTAGAACGACCCTGCCGCCGGACCAAAAAAGCCATCGTAAAAACCGACGCAGCCTCCCGCCACCAGCGCGAAAGGTAAACCGTGCAATCGACGCTGTCGGTCCTCTTCCCCCACTTTCGGCATCAACAGAAAGTAAAGGCCAATACATATAACCAGAACCGGCAGGATCTGGCGCAGAACATCTGACTGCACGTGCTGAACCAATAGCGCCCCGCTCATTGATCCGACAAACGTCATGAAGATATTGAGCTTCTGATCCGCCAGATTAACCACGCCACGACGAATAAAATAGAGGGAGGAAGAGATAGATCCCCCACAGGCCTGCAACTTATTGGTCGCCAGCGCTTGCGCAGGTGGCATCCCGGCCGCCATCAATGCCGGGATGGTGAGTAGACCACCGCCTCCGGCCAGAGAATCAATAAAACCTGCCAGCATCGCCACAAAAAACAGCACACCTAGCAGCAGTGGCGACACCATAAACAGAGAGGCAAAATGATCCATTAGAGTACATGCTCGTCCAGTAGCGCCTGGCAGGAAGGCGGCAACGGCGGCGGTGTCTTCTTCTCAGGCTTGGTGGTTCCAGGTTTTGGAGGTTCGAACCAGCTTTGCAGCTCTGCGCCACAGCCGTCACCCGGTGGCGGTAACGGTTGATCTTCACACTCAAGGCTGTCGGCAGGGCAACGTAACCGCACGTGCATATGCGCACGATGCTGGAACCATGGCCGCACTTTACGCAACCAGTCCCTGTCGGTCCCTGCATCCAGACAAAGTTGTTGCTTAATCGCCGGATTCACGAAAATACGCGTTACTTCATTATCTTTTGCAGCCAGCCTTACCAGGCTAAAAATCTCCGGTTTCCACAGTGATGGCACAACACGTTTGCCGTCCTGTGAGACCAGATCTAACGCCTGCGGCCGCAGCAGTTGCGACTGGGTCCAGCGCGTTTTCGGCAGTTGCAGGAAAATATCCACATCCAGTCCCGTCTGGTGGCTGGCGTGACCGCCATTGAATCGCCCACCGGCCGGCATACCCATATCGCCGATTAACACCGTGCCCAGCCCCTGACTATTAGCCTGATTACTCAGACGCTGGATAAACCTCACCAGATCCGGATGGCCAAAGTAACGACGCTGATCGGTGCGCATCACCTGATAATGTTCTGACTGTACAGGCAGCGTATCTGCGCCAACAATACAGCCATTGGAAAACGCGCCGATAGACTGCGCGCTGCCCGCAACCGGATGGGTAATTTTCTGCCAGGGCGTCGCCGCCAGACAGGCGGTACTGGCAAACAGAGCCAGCGCCGCAAGTGCCGTTTTTTTCATCTCTTACCAGCGTGGAATATCGGTCTTCACGTCCGCATTTTGCGCCCGCTGACGCAGCAGGTGATCCATCAATACGATCGCCAGCATCGCCTCGGCGATCGGTACGGCGCGGATCCCAACGCACGGATCGTGACGACCTTTAGTGATCATTTCGACTTCTTCACCAAAGCGGTTAATGGTGCGCCCTGGAACGGTAATACTGGACGTCGGTTTCAGCGCCATATGAGCAATGATTTGTTGCCCGCTGCTGATCCCACCCAGAATGCCGCCCGCATGGTTACTCTGGAAACCTTCTTTGGTGATTTCATCTCGGTTCTGGCTGCCACGCAGCGCAACAACGTCAAATCCGTCGCCAATCTCAACGCCCTTAACGGCGTTAATGCTCATCAGCGCATGGGCGATGTCGGCATCCAGGCGGTCGAATACAGGTTCGCCAAGACCCGCAGGCACACCGCTTGCAACAACGGTCACCTTCGCCCCGATGGAATCGCCCTCTTTCTTCAGCCCGCGCATCAGTTCGTCCAGCGCTTCGAGTTTATCCGGGTCCGGACAAAAGAACGGGTTAAGTTCCACCTGGGACCAGTCTTTTATCTCCAGCGGAATATCACCCATCTGCGTCAGGCAACCGCGAATCTCAACGCCGAACTTTTCCGCCAGATATTTTTTGGCAATCGCTCCGGCCGCCACGCGCATCGCTGTTTCACGTGCGGACGAACGCCCGCCACCACGGTAGTCGCGCAGGCCATATTTCTGCTCATAGGTATAGTCGGCGTGTCCTGGACGAAAAACGTCCTTAATCGCGCCGTAATCCTGTGAACGCTGATCGGTATTTTCGATCAGCAGGCCAATGCTGGTGCCAGTGGTAACGCCCTCGAACACCCCGGAGAGGATTTTCACCTGATCCGGCTCACGACGCTGCGTAGTGTATCGCGATGTGCCTGGACGCCGTCTGTCGAGATCGTGCTGCAGGTCAGCTTCTGTCAGAGAAATGCCCGGCGGAACACCATCGACAATACAACCGAGCGCCAGCCCGTGTGATTCGCCGAAAGTGGTTACGCGAAAGAGTTGCCCAATTGTGTTTCCTGCCATCACGGCTCCGTTATGAGTGTTGTGTATGTGCGCGTGTAATTAGTCTTTATAAATGCTGAAGTGCTCACGAGCAGCAACTAACTGCTCTTTGGTCAGCATGAATACGCCGTCACCGCCGTTGTCGAACTCCAGCCAGGTGAACGGTACATCCGGATATTGCTCTATCAGATGTACCATGCTGTTTCCGACTTCACAAATCAGAATACCGTTATCTGACAGGTAGTCTGGGGCGTTCCCCAGGATGCGGCGGGTAAGTTTCAGCCCATCACTGCCGGACGCCAGACCCAGCTCAGGTTCGTGACGATATTCGTTTGGCAGATCGGACATATCTTCCGCATCGACATACGGCGGGTTGGTCACAATCAGGTCATACTGGACTTTCAGCAGATCGCGGAACAGATCGGAACGGATCGGCGTGACGTGATGGATCAGGCCGTGTTCTTCAATATTGTGTTCGGTCACCGCCAGCGCGTCAGTGGAGATATCCACCGCATCAACTTCGGCTTCCGGGAAGGCATACGCGCAGGCAATGGCAATACAACCGCTGCCGGTACACATATCGAGGATATGCTGCGGCTGCTCATTAATAAGGCCCGCAAAGCGGTTATTGATAAGCTCGCCAATCGGTGAACGCGGAACCAGCACGCGTTCATCAACATAAAACTCATGCCCGCAAAACCAGGCTTTGTTGGTCAGATAAGCAACCGGAATGCGCTCGTTGACGCGGCGAATCACGCGTTCAACAATACGATGACGCTCACTCGAGGTCAGACGCGCGGTACGCATGTCTTCCGGAATATCCAACGGCAAATAAAGTGACGGCAGCACCAGTTGTACGGCCTCGTCCCATGGGTTATCCGTGCCATGGCCATACCAGATGTTCGCCGCGCTAAAACGGCTGACCGCCCAACGCAACATGTCCTGAATGGTATGCAGTTCACTCACTGCTTCATCGACGAAAATTTTATCCACGTATTCCTCCAGGGCATGCTCGTATTAATTTCGGCGGCTAGTTTGCCACGAAGACGGCGATAAATCAGCATTCACACAGGGCCTGAGCGCGAAAATTGCGTTTTAAGCGATCGGATGCCCGCCGAGTCGGGTTAAACTAATGGAAAATAAAAGTTGAGACTCTCGAATGAAAAAGAAAACATCGCTCAGCGAGGAGGATCAGACGCTGTTTCGCCAGCTGATGACCGGCACGCGTAAAATTAAACAGGACACCATTGTTCACCGACCTCCACGTAAAAAAATTGCCGAGGTTCCGGTTAAAAGACTGCTACAGGAGCAGGCTGATGCCAGCCACTATTTCTCGGATGAGTTTCAGCCGCTGCTGAATACGGACGGCCCGGTAAGATACTTGCGTGCCGACGTCAGCCATTTCGAACTGAAGAAAATGCGCCGTGGCGATTACTCTCCGGAGCTGTTTCTCGATCTGCATGGGCTGACCCAGCAGCAGGCCAAACAAGAGTTAGGCGCGCTGATTGCCGCCTGTCGTCGTGAGCATGTATTTTGCGCCTGCGTGATGCATGGCCACGGAAAACATATTTTGAAACAGCAAACGCCGCTTTGGCTGGCCCAGCATCCGCACGTGATGGCTTTTCATCAGGCACCGAAAGAGTACGGTGGCGACGCCGCGCTGCTGGTGCTAATTGAAGTAGAAGAGTGGCTACCGCCCGAACTTCCGTGATGCAGAAAAACAGAAAGAGCCGCGTTTGCGGCTCTTTGCATTTTCGGATGACGGCTGCGCCTTATCCGATACCAACCTTTTTAAATCGCTTTTGCCATTTTCAGGTTACACGGGCTCATCTGCCAGTTAAAAGTCCCCTTCCCGCTCTCATCAAGCGTTACGCTGGCAATCGCTGATGTGGTAAACATCGGCGGTGTTTCACCTGGGCAAAGCTCAGACACCAGATACCCCACTAAAGGCAAGTGAGAGATAACCAGTGCCGTGGCGATACCTTCATTGGCCAGAGCCTGTAAATAGGCACTGACCAGACCGACATCGCCGCAAGGAGTCAACTCCGGCAAAACATCCACACCGGTTGGCAGGTTCATACACTCCCCCACCACATCCAGCGTTTGTTCGGCTCGTAGGAACGGGCTCACCAGAACACGTTCGATATCCACTTTTTGACCTTTCAGCCAGTTCGCCATCAGGCGAGATTCGTCACAACCACAGGAGGTTAAGGGACGAACCGAATCACTGGCGGCATCGAGGGCCGCGTCGCCGTGACGCATGATAAAAACTTGCATATTGCACCGCTTTTGTTAACCAGAATCACCAATACCTTTATTCACAGCCCCTATTGGCCGTGCTAACGATATGGTGGCCGGCATTGTGCCTTATCCATTCACCGAATGAAACGCTGTTTTTTACCTCAACGGCGTAAGTATAGTCAATCTCTGTTTACATTTTGAGCGCGAGCCATACATTCAGTGCGGATTCATCCTACCTTTGACCTCATGAATTCAGGTCAGTTTCCCCAATATTCCAGAATTTTTCACTGTGTGCCGCCATCTGCAATAACTGTTCACACGGCGCAAACCGCGAGCCGTATTGCGTGGTCAGCCGTTGCAGAGTCGCAACCACTTCTCCCGCGCCGAGTGAATCCATATACCGGAACGGGCCGCCGAGGAATGGCGGAAAACCAATACCAAATACAGCGCCGATGTCGCCATCACGTGCGCTACGGACTATCTTCTCGTCGAAACAACGAGCAGCTTCATTGAGCATTAACATGACGCACCGCTCTGCTACCTGTGTAGCGGTAAGTCGTCCCTGACCCTGAACGCCAATAAGCGTATAAATTGCAGGGTCGACCTGTTTTTTGCTTTTACGCCCTTTCACACCATAAAGATAGAAACCCCGACCATTTTTTCTACCTTTGCGATCGTCATTCAAAATTGAAGCAACAACATTTGCAGGCGCGCTAAAACGTTCTCCATATGCAGCCTCAAGCACTGGTATAATTTTAGTGCCCGTATCAATTCCGACCTCATCCAAAAGTTGGATTGGCCCAACTGGAAAACCAAACTTAACCAGCGCGGCGTCTATGGTTTCGACCCGCTCGCCCTCGGTCAACATACGAATCGCTTCGTTAATGTAAGGCGCTAAAATGCGGTTAACGTAAAAGCCGGCCTTATCTCTGACCACTATCGGTGTTTTGCCCTGTTTTTTCGCTAACTTAACGGTAGTTGCAATCGTCTGCTCGGAGGTCGTGGCATGTGGGATCACTTCGACCAACGGCATTTTTTCCACCGGACTAAAAAAGTGTAAACCAATCACTTGTTCAGGCCTGGTAGCATTCGCAGCAATATCGCCAATGGGCAAAGATGAGGTGTTAGAAGCAAAAACGGTATGAGGTGCGCAATTTTGCTCAACTTCTGCCACCATCCGTTGTTTTAGCGACAAATCTTCAAACACGGCTTCAATAATCAAATCGCGATGCGCAAAGCCACGGTAGTCGATCGATCCCGAAATCAGCGCCAGTTGTTTATCGCGTTCGCTGGCTTTGATATGACGGCGGCGAACCTTCGTTTCAAGCTGATCCCAGCTATACTTCAGCGCATGGTTGATTCCCTTAGCGTTTATATCTTTGATTCGCACAGGCAAGCCGCCTTTACAGGCCGTCACATAAGCAATACCGCCCCCCATCAGACCGCCGCCCAAAATGCCAACGCTGTCCAGCGGACCGGGCTTCGCATCGCTTCCCGGATCCTTTTTCACGTCGGTGTTGGCAAAAAAGATGTGCCGTAGCGCCTGAGACTGGGATGTCATCGCCAGCTCACCAAACGCGCGGGCCTCTGCGTCGTAACCACTACTGCTGCCTTGCGCTAGCCCGGTTTCGATGACCTCAAGGATACGTTCTGTTGCAGGGTAGTTACCTTGCGTTTTTTGCGCCGTCTTTTTACTGGCCATGCGGAACAACAGCGCCCGCCCCAGCGGCCCCGCCAACACTCGCTCTCTCACGGGCAGTGTTCGTTGCGCAGAACTGTCCTTTTTAGCCAGTTCAACGGCCGCTTCCAGCAAAATGGAATGCGGTACAACTTCATCCACTAAACCAACTTTCAGCGCCTGTTTTGCGCGTAATTGTTTTCCGGTGAGGATCATATCCAGTGCGGTACTGACGCCAATCAGGCGCGGCAGCCGCTGCGTACCACCGGAGCCGGGCAACAAGCCAAGTTGTACTTCCGGTAAACCCAGTACGGTTTTAGCATCATCGGTACAAATACGGTTGTGGCACGCCAGCGCCATCTCCAGGCCACCGCCGAGGCATGCACCATGAATCGCGGCGATAACCGGGATCGGTAAAGCATTAATTTCCGCCATCATCTGCTGCCCCTGACGGGCCAGCGTTTCGGCTTCCTGCGCGCTGCGACAGCTACCAATCATGTTGATATCCGCCCCGGCAATGAAGTTATCGGGTTTAGCCGAAATAAACACCACACCACGCAATGCTTTGTTATCGCGGATTTGTTTCAGAATGGCCCGCACCTGAGAAGCAAACTCTGCTTTCAGGGTGTTCATTTTCTCTCCGGGCACATCAATGGTGACAACAGCAACGTTATCCAGACGTACGTTTAGTGTAAAAGCCGATGTCATTTCCATTATTCCGCCTCCAGAACCATTGCCGCACCCAGACCACCAGCTGCACAGGCTGTCACTAAACCAAAACCGCCGCCACGACGACGCAGCTCATGGAGGGTTTGAGTGATCATGCGCGCACCGGTGGCAGCAAAGGGGTGTCCATAGGCAATCGATCCGCCCAGCACGTTAAATTTACTGTCATCAACCTCGCCAGTGGCATGCCTCCTGCCCAGCACGTCGCGGGCAAAACGTTCGCTACCCAACAGCTGAAGATTCGCCAGCGTTTGCGCGGCAAAGGCTTCATGCATATCGATCAGGGTTAAATCTGCCATCGTCAGACCGGCTCTCTCCAGGGCAAGCGGTGTTGACCACGCCGGTCCCAGCAGCATGTCCTGCCAGACATCGATGGCGGTAAAAGCAAAACTACGCAAGTACCCCAGCGGCACCAGCCCCAACTCTTTCGCACGCGACTCCGTCATCATGATCACGGCGGCAGCGCCGTCCGTTAGCGGGGTACTGTTTGCCGCGGTGACGGTGCCGTGCTTGCGGTCAAACGCCGGACGTAGTTTGGCGTAATCGGCCAGCGTAGAGT
The DNA here is from genome assembly GCF_000398825.1 of Citrobacter sp. KTE30. Classification (NCBI taxonomy): domain Bacteria; kingdom Pseudomonadati; phylum Pseudomonadota; class Gammaproteobacteria; order Enterobacterales; family Enterobacteriaceae; genus Citrobacter; species Citrobacter sp. KTE30. The sequence goes on from NZ_KB976055.1 coordinate 3,121,650, forward strand.
TACCGCGAATGTTGTTATCTTCTGAAAAAGGATCTTTAAACGGTGGCGCGTAGGTAGTCATTACCTCATCTGCCAGCTTTCCTTCAGCCCATGCCTGAGCGGCACGCTGATGAGAGCGGTGCGCCAGAGCATCCTGCTGCTCTCGGGTAATACCATAGGTTTTGGCCATTTGCTCAGCCGTATCCCCCATACGCAAACCGGTGGAATACTCGGCGACGGCCGGCGGCACAGGCATCAGGTCACGTAAGCGCAATCGGGAAAAGAGTTTAAGGCGTTGACCGGTTGTCCGGGCCTTATTGACATCCACCAGCACCCGCGCCAGCTTTTTACTAACGCCAATAGGCAAGACTGACGAGGAGTCCGCACCCCCCGCAATTCCAGCACGAATAGACCCCGCCATCAGGCTTTCCGCGACATTCGCCACCGCCTGGAAACTGGTCGCGCAGGCCCTGCTCACGCTGTATGCATCGGTATGTACATTCATGCCGGTTCCCAGCACAATCTCACGAGCAATATTTGGTGCTTCAGGCATTTGCACCACCTGACCAAAAACCAGTTGCTCGATCACATCGGCAGGAATTTCGCTGCGCGCCAGCAGCTCACCGACGACCATTTTTCCTAAATCAACGGCGGGAATGCCATGAAACGCGGTAGCCTGACGAGCAAATGGCGTACGCAATCCACTTACAATGGCAATACGGTCGCCCTGGCGGGTAACCAGCGGTAAAGCCTGACTCATAACACTCCCCTGTAAAAAATAAAATAAGTGGTCTGACCTGATCATAGTCTTAACCAATTTTTTACATTTAGCCAAGCGGGGAGAAAAGAAAGTGGGAGCTAAGACACAGTGAATAATCACTGACAGTTACGAAAAAGCCCTTGCTATCTGATAGCAAGGGCTTTTGCAGAGGGGGGATTAACGCAGGCCCAGCTGGAAAATCAGCGTTTCAGCTTCACAGGCAAAAACAAAGTCGATATCCAGACGCACACCTTCTGACTCTTCAGTAAAGGTCGAAGTGATTTGGCAAGGCTCAGATTCCACACCACGTGCCTTTTCAGTCAGAGCGGCCAGTGTTTCTTCTGCCTCTGCGCGATTCGCGAACACACGGCTGTAGGACGCGGTGCAATCGGAGTTGTCCATGATGGTGCCAACATCCATACAGCAGCAAACCGGGGTTTCATCAGCACTGCATTTACTCATTGTAGATTTCCTCTGTATTCGCACCTGAGGTGCCAGATAAACGATAGGGATATTTTACGCTCCCATTATTCGCCTCTCCAGTCGTTAATTGTACGAAATGCGATAAGTGACCGAAATCACACTTAAAAATGATCTAAAACAAAAATCGCCCAAACAGGTGAGTGCGCACCTCCGCAATTTTGCCAGCTGGATCGCGTTTCTCTGATCAAATTTGAAAATATTTATAAACATACTTGCAACATTCCAGCTGGTCCGACCTATACTCACGCCACTGGTCTGATTTCTAAGTCGTACCTCAGACCCTACACTTCGCGCTCCTGTTACGGTATGTAACATTGTTTGTATAAAAATAAATCTATGAGGTTATGGTCATGAGCCAGAAAACCCTGTTTACAAAGTCTGCTCTCGCAGTCGCAGTGGCAATTATCTCCACACAGGCCTGGTCTGCAGGCTTTCAGTTAAACGAATTTTCTTCCTCTGGCCTTGGCCGGGCATATTCGGGTGAAGGCGCAATTGCGGATGATGCAGGAAACGCCAGTCGTAACCCGGCACTGATTATGATGTTCGATCGCCCTACTTTCTCAGCAGGTGCGGTGTATATCGATCCAGACGTTAATATTTCCGGTAAATCGCCATACACCGGACGCAGCACTGATGCGGACAACATCGCGCCTACGGCGTGGGTTCCCAATGCTCACTTCGTGATGCCTATCAACGAACAGTTTGGTTGGGGTGCTTCCGTTACCTCAAACTATGGTCTGGCTACCGAATTTAACGACAGCTACATCGTTGGTGAATACGGCGGTAAGACCGACCTTAAAACGGTCAACCTTAACCTGAGCGGTGCCTACCGTCTGAATGATAGCTGGAGCTTCGGTCTCGGTTTTAACGCCGTTTATGCTGATGCAAAAATTGAACGTTATTCTGGTGAGCAAACGGCTGCATTACCGAAGGTCAGCAACAAAATTGCCAGCCTGAAAGGGGACGAATGGGGCTACGGCTGGAACGCCGGGATTTTGTACGAACTGGATAAAAATAACCGTTATGGTTTAACGTACCGTTCTGAAGTTAAAATTGATTTTGATGGCGATTATAAGAGTGGCATCCGTACCCAAGCGAACGCCATACCTGGCGCTGGCACTACATTCCCATGGGGAACGACCAATGCCACCGTCCCGGGTTCTCTGACACTTAACCTGCCTGAAATGTGGGAATTGTCAGGTTATAACCGTATTGCACCACAGTGGGCTATCCACTACAGCATGGCCTATACCAGTTGGAGTCAGTTCCAGGAGCTGAAAGCCACAGGTTCCAATGGACAGACACTGTTCTATAAAGAAGAAGGCTTCAAAGATTCTTACCGCATTGCATTGGGTACAACTTACTATATGGATAAAAGCTGGACGTTCCGTACCGGTATTGCTTATGACGATAGCCCGGTTCCAGCAAGCAAGCGTTCCATCTCCATTCCGGACCAGGATCGTCTGTGGCTGAGTGCGGGTACGACTTACGCATTCAATGATGACGCATCCATTGACGTCGGCGTTTCTTATATGCACGGCCAGAAAGTGACCGTTAAAGAAGGCCCGTATACTTTCGACTCTGAAGGTAAAGCCTGGCTGTTTGGTACAAACTTCAACTACGCATTCTGATTTTCTTCAGACGTAAAAAAGGTGAGCTTTTTAGCTCACCTTTTTATTTGCCCAATTCCTTACTCAGAATCGATCTCTTTTAAATCGTCCTGAATGTCTTTCGCGTTCGGGTTTTCTTCTGGTTTGAGTTTCCCACCATTCGCAATAAAGTCATGACGCTGGAAGTAAGCTTCACGCACCATAATGTAAGGATCGGAAGACTGACGCAGCAGACCGTCAGAGTCGAGCAATTGCGCGCGAGTTTCAATCCCTTCAACCGTCCATTTGCCTATCGACAACGGCCAGGTCAGCCAGGACAGTACCGGATACAGGGTATCGACCATATCGCCGCCGTCATCACGCAGTGTGAAACTACCGTAGAACGGAAGCTGCATATACGGCCCGTAACCCACGTCATAGTGGCCTAACGTACTGCCAAAGCGGTGTGGTTCAACGCGCTGCAACTTCGGATTAGCCATACCTGCCACATCGATAAAGCCGCCCATACCTAACAGGGTATTCAGGAAGAAACGGGTAAAGTGCACCATCCCCTGATAAGGATCGCCTTGCAGGAAATAGTTGACCATGACGGCCGGTTCTTCAAGGTTCCCCGTAAAGTTGCTTAAACCATTACGCGCCGGCTGCGGAACATAATCACGCCAGGCCACTGCTACCGGTCGAACAACATAGGGATCCAACACGTTAAAGTTGAAGTTGTACATGGTACGGTTGAACCCTTCAAATGGGTCCGAACGCCCCTGCTGTTCAGTACCGGAGCTCGCACACCCCACCAAAAGTGTGGTTCCCAGCGCAAGCGCCGACAGGCGAAGCTTCATAAGTATCTCCCTGTGTTTTATGGCTATCGCTGATTGCCATCCATGACGGAACGATGACGTATCCGCCTGTTTAGATGTGAGCGATTGTAACAGCACGTCAAATGATGTCTATATACCCTGTCTTACTGATTTGATCATAGCCTGGTAATACGCACTCCGCGGCGGTTCTATTCTAACTAACCCGATAAAAACAAACGTTACTATTTTTGCTATCTCAGACTTTCTCCCGCTGATTTTCAGAGAAAAGCCGCTACGCTTTAGCAATACGTGCTTATTCAGGATTCGGCCATGAATGACATCAAGAAAGATAAGATTGATCGACACAGCGACGAACTCGAAGTGGAAAGCGATGAAAAACTAACAGGGAAAAAGATAGAGCTTGATGAGGACAGACTCCCCTCCCGCGCCATGGCGATCCATGAACATATTCGCCAGGATGGGGAGAAAGAGATGGAGCGCGACGCAATGGCCCTGCTGTGGTCAGCCATCGCAGCAGGACTGTCGATGGGCGCCTCGCTACTGGCTAAAGGGATTTTTCACGTACAGCTGGAAGGTGTGCCAGGGGGATTTTTACTCGAGAACCTCGGTTATACCTTCGGCTTTATTATTGTCATTATGGCCCGCCAACAACTCTTTACCGAAAATACCGTCACCGCCGTACTGCCGGTGATGCAAAACCCTACCCTCGGCAATTTTGGCCTGTTGATGCGCCTGTGGAGCGTGGTACTGCTGGGTAATATTATTGGCACCGGGGTTGCAGCATGGGCGTTTGAACATATGCCGATTTTTGATGAAGAGACCCGCGATGCTTTCGTCAAGATTGGCATGGATGTGATGAAAAACTCTCCTGTGGAGATGTTTTCCAACGCCATCATTTCTGGCTGGTTAATTGCCACGATGGTGTGGATGTTCCCCGCCGCCGGGGCGGCAAAAATTGTGGTCATTATTCTGATGACCTGGCTGATTGCGTTAGGCGATACCACGCATATCGTCGTTGGCTCGGTGGAAATTCTCTATCTGGTCTTTAATGGCACGCTGCACTGGAGTGATTTTTTCTGGCCCTTTGCGCTACCAACGCTCGCCGGGAATATCTGTGGCGGAACGTTTATTTTCGCGCTGATGAGCCATGCGCAGATCCGCAATGATATGAGCAACAAACGCAAGGAAGAAGCCCGGTTACAAGCAAAGCGTGATGAGCAAACGCAGAAAAACCAGAAAAAACAGGCCTGAATGGTGACTGTTTGAGCAGTCGGGCGGCCTGAGACTTACCGTTGTGAGTAAAAAACGCTATACTCGTGCCGCTTCGTCCCCTTAGTTAAATGGATATAACGAGCCCCTCCTAAGGGCTAGTTGCAGGTTCGATTCCTGCAGGGGACACTCTGAAATTAATGCATCCTGTTTAAATCCAATCAATTACCAGCCAGTTCATCACTGGGCCAGGCGGTAGAACGGCACATTCCTCACTGTTGCAGTAAGATTGTCGGACACCATTGTCTGCTTGGTAGCTATCCGCATCCCTGCTTTTCTCAGCCTCAACACATCAGCGGCAATACGCTGGCTGCCAAACCAGAAAAGCCCATCCAGCGCAGTGACATCAAGGCCCGATTCAAGTGCCAGCTTCAGACGTTCGCGTGGTGCTTTTACTGTTTTAGCAATCTGCTGATATGGCGCTTCGCTTGAACCTGCAGGACTAATGCGCCGGATTCGATGCGACAGGCGGTACTGAAATTCATCCGGTATCCCACCGAGACTCGCTTTCAGGCTGTAAACACAGCCAAAGCGTTTGCCGTTAAAGATGACGTTTTTCTGACTAAGCTGCAGCTCTTCACGCACGCTGGCAATCAGTTGCGGGGTACGGAGTAATAACAGGCGGAAAGGCAACTCAAAACTGGTCACGTAGTCCACATTCAATAAAGCAATACGCAGACGCTCTTGCGGTCCCGCCTTCAATTCGCGACATTCAGTAATAACATCAGCCCACTGGCCGGTAAGGCGGGAACTCTCAGTCGCCTCAGTAAAGCTGTATTTTTCAGTCTCATAATCAATACGTTCAGTCACACGGAATTCCCTTCTGGCCACATCTCGGTATCGGTTGTTCACTTTACCAGCGACAAGATTGCTATGTCAGGAATCTTTGCTTAACCCGCCCAATATTTGCTTCATACCATCACACTAAGATGACGACAACTGACCGATCCGGCGCGTTTACCGGATCGGTACAGCGGCGTCATGTCAGACAACAAAACGATTGACCAGCCCCTTCATGGTGACCGACAGATTGTCCAGCCGCTGGCTGTCGCTCGCGGCCTGAGAAACCAGCGCCGCATTTTGCTGCGTAACCTGCTCCATCGGTCGCAGAGCCTGGTTTATCTGGGTTACCCCTTGCGACTGTTCCGTCGCCACGCGCGCGATATCCGCAATATATTGCTTCATACTGGTGGTATTGTCCGCTGCCGCTTCCAGCGCGGTAGCTGATGCCGTGACCCGCTCAACGCCCTCACTAATTTTAACCATGTTCTGCGCAACCAGCTCGCGGATCTGGTTAGCTTCTTTGGCGCAACGCTGCGAAAGATTCCGCACTTCACTGGCCACAACCGCAAACCCCCTGCCCATCTCTCCTGCCCGCGCAGCTTCCACTGCCGCATTCAGCGCCAGTAAGTTAGTCTGAAACGAGATATCATCAATTGAGGTCACAATATTCGATATTTTCTCACTGGAAGCGCGAATATCCCCCATACTCTGGTTCGCCGCACTGGCAACGTTACTGGCCTGTCGGACCTCTTTTTCCAACCTGATTGTCAGATGCTCCGCTTCGCGGGCATTATCCGCTGTTTGCGTAATCGCAGTTGATAACTGCTCCATACTGGCCACGGCTTGTACTATTGATGCAGCCTGTTCATCTGTACGTTGAGCCAAATCCTGATTTCCCACCGTAATACTGCTGCTGGCATCGGACAAAACCACGGCGCCTTGTTTAATCTCCTGTACGATATGCTGAATACTTTCCAGCATCGTGTTATAAGCACGATTAAGTGAGGAAAGCTCATCTTTACCCGGCGTCGCCAGACGTTGAGTCAGATCGCCATTCATCCCCGCAATCTTGCGCAGCGTGTCGCTGAATTGGCGATGCATATTGATTGCGATGGCTCCCGCGAAGGTCAATGATGCCAGTAGCGCTAACAAGCTGACGACCATATATATTTGCCAGTTTTTTCGTGCATCCTGCGCGAGTTTTTCTGCATTCGCCAACAGAAGATTCGCCGTCACATTTTCTATCTGCCGCATCACTTCAATACGCTGAGTTTGTACTTTGAACCAGGTAGTAGGAGCGACACCAAATCCACCGTTCTCGACATGATTAAACGCGGTTTCACGAAATGAGAGGGCTTTTGACGCTTCTGCAGATTGTAAGCGATTTTTCAACATGGCCGCCTGTTCCGGCGAGCTCAGGCGCAACGATTGTGCCAGCCAGACGTTCTGTTTACTGACGACATCACTGAGCTGATGTAACTGTCCGTCGGCGAAATGACCGGAGGAAAAGATATTTGATAACAGTGCCCGTTCAATACCCGCTTGTTCTTTCAAATTCAGCAGATTGTAGTAGGCGGCAAATGCGTTTGCCATTTCGCCAGAATCCGTCAACTGCCCCAACTTGCCGACAAAACTCAGCACATCAGCAATGACGTTGGTGTAAAACTTAACCACATCTGCGGCCGGAAGCCCCAACTGCGTGACATTTTCCCGGATGGTGGCGAGTGAAAGAATGTTTTTCTTAAACGCAGCGACAGAGGTAGCAACATCCCCTTCCGGTAATGCAGTATCGGACAACGAGCGCACGAATACCTCGATCTCGCGATCGGTCAAAGCCCGCTGCGCGTTTAACTCATCTTTGAACGTAGTCCCTGCAGCCCCCAGAAATCCGACACTCATTCCCCGTTCTTTTTGCAGTTCATGCACCACATTTCCGGCACTGCGTGCGAGCGCTGTCAGTTGGGCAATATTCTCCATCTGCCGTTCTGTCTCAATACGCGTCAATATTCCTGAACCTGCAAACCAACACAACGCCAGTAATAGTGGTTGTAGCGCGATTATTAACTTCATTTTCATCGGCATTCGATAAACCCACCACATGCCACTTCCCTCCATTGTCCATATTTTCATTATGGTTATCGGCGTAAAGAAGCGGCTCTTTAAATTTGAGCAATGGGCAACTGTTTGTTTTTTAGATTAAATATTTACCAGGATAACTCTATTTAATTACTTCAATCAGAATAAAACGCTGTCTAATGTGAATCTGCAAACCTATGCTCCATCTTATTAACTTATTCGGCATATTATTTTTTATTAAAAAAATCAGGTAATCATCAACTGATTCAGCAAGGGAGAGAGACTCAGGACAGTGATAGCAGCCGAGATAACAGCCGTGACTGCGGCCATCATTCTGGCGTCCCACCGAACGTTAAGGTTATAATCCTTACAATGATTTTTTGGATTAGAAGCGACAATGACAAAACTTACCCTACAAGAACAGATGCTTAAAGCGGGTCTGGTCAGCAGCAAAAAAATGGCGAAAGTGCAGAGAACGGCGAAAAAATCGCGCGTTCAGGCTCGTGAAGCCAGAGAAGCGGTTGAAGAGAATAAAAAAGCGCAGATCGAGCGTGATAAGCAACTCAGCGAACAACAGAAGCAGGCCACGTTGTCTAAAGAGTATAAAGCGCAGATCAAGCAACTAATTGAAATGAATAAAATCACCATTACCCGTGGCGATATTGGTTACAACTTTACTGACAATAATCTGATCAAAAAAGTCTATGTTGATAAGGTGACTCAGTCTCAGTTGATCAAGGGCCGTCTGGCTATTGCCCGTCTGACGGCTGAAAGTGGTAGCGAGAGCGAATACGCCATCATTCCGGCAGTCGTCGCCGACAAGATTGCCCAGCGCGATGCAAGCTATATCGTGCTTAATTGCGAACTGAGCCAGGAAGCTAAGGATGAAGACGATCCGTATGCTGATTTTGTCATTCCTGATGATCTGATGTGGTAAGCCCCCCCCCTCAATAATCACCCGGAATTTCGTCACATATTTCGGTGAACGCTCACGCCGCCACCGAAATACTGTCAACGTCTCTTCATCCCCACATTCCGCCTGCTAAAACTTATAGTGTTCTTTGCTCAGTCCGTATTTTCTCATGCGTAAATAGAGTTTTTTACGCGGGATTTGTAGATACTCCGCGACTTCATTAATACGCCCCTGATGGATATTTAGCGCTTCAGTAATGATCTGCCGCTCGTACTCGTCGACCCGACGATCGAGCGGTGTCGGTTGAGGCAAATGCAGTTGCGGATTCGCGGTTTCAGCCAGTGGCAATAGCCCAACGGCAAAAAGCTCGGCGGCATTGGCCAGTTCCCGAACATTGCTTAACCACACGCGACGCCGCATACCTTTTAGTAATTCCCCGTCAATCTCAGGCACAGGATGGTTCAGACGCAGACAGGCTTTCTGCAGATAATGGCGAAACAGCGGTTCAACATCATCCGGGCGCTGAGACAACGGCTGGCAACCAATTTGCGTCATCGCAAAACAGTAATAGAGTTCGGCCACAATCTGGTTGGTTGCCGCCAGTTCCACCAACGAAGTGGCGCCAATGCCAATTAAGCGAAACGGACGTCGCTCCTGGCTTTGCAAATGCACCAGATGGTGCTGCAGTTCACGCGTCAGGCACTCAATATGGCTCAGAACCAGCGTTCCCCCTTGCGCCTGGGCAATAAGGTCATTGAGTTGTTCAGAGTTCCCGGGCGTCAATTCACCGCGAATAAACGCGCCTTCAGCGCTGCGCCCAAGTTGATGTAAATAACGGGCCCCGGTCATACGCCCGGTTCCCGGCTCGCCATAAAACCAGACGGCAATATCCGTTTCCGCCAGTTGCCGTAAACGCTGGCGATACTGATTAACCCAGTCACTGTAGCCGACCAGTTCAACTTGTAGCTTTTGCTGGCAATAGTGACGACGTGCAATCACAGATTTTCTCTGACGCAACGCATCCTCTACCAACACCAGCAGTTTGCCAGGATCAACCGGTTTTTGCAGAAAGTCCCACGCCCCTTTCTTCACCGCGTCCACCGCCATCGGAACATCGCCATGCCCGGTGATCAACAGGATCGGAAGCTGATTGTCATCCTGATGAAACAACGTCATCAGGTCGATTCCATTACAGCCAGGCATACACACATCGCTCAGGACAATCCCTGGCCAGTCGGCCTGCAACCAATTTCGGGCATCAAAAGGGTTACTGCATGCGAATACATGATATCCCTCCTGTTCAAGCAACAGGGTGTAAGCGTCGAGAACATCGGCATCATCATCAATAAGCAGAACAGAATATTCATCACTCAACATCGTTTACATCCGTCAGATTAAATTGCAGAACGACGCAGGCATTGTGCCCCGGGGTTGACGCCAGGCGCAGTTCGCCGTTCATTTGCATCATTAACGATACACAAATCGATAAGCCAATACCGAGGCCAACATCCTTACTGGTGGTAAACGGTTTTAACAGTGATGGTAATAATGCCCCAGGCCAGCCGGGGCCGTTATCGCTGATAAATACGCACAACCGGCTGCCTTCGGCCTGCCAGTGAACATCTATTTTCGCCACTACCGGACAGGCATCCAGCGCATTTGCCAGGACGTTTACCAGCACCTGCTGAATACGCACTTCATCACCAGCCACCCACACGCTACGGTCTGGGAGCGTCAGAGTACCCTGCTGTGGCTTATGCCGCATGGACAACAGTTCCCAGGCAGCGTTGAACGTTTGTCGGAGATCGACCGGATGCAGAGGCGTACCTGGCTCGGCCCGGCGCGCAAACTGACGCAGCGAACGGATAATGGCATCAATGCGAGTAATCAGTCCCTCCGCTTTGGTTAATGTGCTTTTGGCCTGAGCGGATTGCCCCTGTTCAATTGCCCTCCCCGCCGTAAACAGGTACATCGACAGCGCATTCAGCGGTTGATTAATCTCGTGCGCCAGCGTGGTCATAGTCTGGCCGACCACCGCCAGTTTTGCGGTTTGGATCAGCTCATCCTGCGTTGCGCGAAGATCGGATTCAATCTCTTTGCGCTCAGTCACTTCCTGCTCCAGCTGATTTTTTTGCGCGCTCAACTGGCCCAGAGTATGGCGCAGCAAGCCTGCGATACGCCCCAGTTCATCGCGTCCATATACCGGGATAGTGGCATCCGTTCTGCCAAGACCAATTTGCACCACGGCCTGGTTGAGCGCAGTAAAACGTTTCACCAGACGCGAACGAATGAAGTAGTGATTAAGCCCCCAGGCGAGAAGTAGCGCCAGCAGCGTCGCCAGCAGGATAAGTCCACCGCTGACACGAACAATCTGTTCCAGCCGTTGATTAAACGTCTGCATTTGCTGATGGCTACTCCCCAGTTGCGCTTCAAGCAGTGTTCGAAAGCGCCCAAGTGTGGCCTCTCTGGCATGGCTGGCATCAACGAGCGCTTTTTGCGCGGCGACATAATCGCGCATGGTATCGGGCATTTTATTTTTCATCATCCCGATTTCCAGCAGCTCATCGATAGTTTGTCGCAGTGTGATAGTGCTGGGCCAGTCATCAAGGGTACGGATATTTTCATCCGCCGTTTTCTTCAGATTTTCCAGGTAGCGGATGTGATTCTCCACCAGCATTCCGTCGTCGCTGCCCGATTTCAGTTCATTAAGCCTGTCGCGTAAATCATCAACGATCTGGTTTTCAATTCTTGCCAGGGTGTAAACCTGCTGCTGCTCGTTTTGCACCTCTCGGGCACGTTTGAGATACAGCGCCGCATCACCATTTTTGGCCTCGATTTGATCCAGCAACGTCCCCTGCTGCCAGGTAAAATCCTGCACCAGTGAATTCAGCTCAGTAGTAAAATCATCATGTAGCCAATCAATGCGCGCGGAAAGTTCGCTCACTTTTTCGCGTACTAGGAACATGTTGTAGAGCACCCGATCCAGTTCCGCCATCAGCGCCCGGCTGTCTTGCAAAATCACCGCCAGTTGCTGCTGTTCTGCTGGTTGCAACCCCCTGCTCAGCACTTCGATTTTATCCAGATGCGAGATTATCTGATTGCGCAGTTGCAGCCTTACAGTCGTATTGGGAGCCAGCAGGAATTCATTAAGCTGGTCCACAACCAGGTTGAGATTCCCTTCAATCAAAAAAGCGGAATGCACGCGCGGGAAGTAATCATCAAGCGAATAGCGTATCTGCGAGCTCTGCTCATGCCAGGAATACAGACTGACGCAGCTTACGCTCAACGTCAGTAATGCACCCGTCAGAAAGGCTCCTCGCAGACTGCTGCTGATGCTGAGCTGACGCAGACGGTGCAGTATCGATCCACCTTTCATTTTAATTCTTCCAGTTTTGATATCGCCTGACGCTGATTTTTAAGAAACCAGAGCTGCCACTCCATCATCTGCTGTTCGGCAACGCTTTTATTATCAAACTGCGCAAGCCAGGCTTCATCTTCACTACTTTTGGCATCTATCGGAACGCTGGTCAGTAAGGCTCTGATTTCGGGTAGCGGGCGTTTCAGGCGAGCTTCCGCACTGTATAGCGCCCGCCATGCATCCTTTAGTTGCGCAAGACGAAAACTGATGGCGGTATCAAACATCCGCTGCACCAACTGTTGCCGCTTAAGGATCAGCCGATAGTTAAGCGCAGGCTGGTTCATTAAAATGGCCTGCTGAGCGGCGCGGGGATTATCAGATGCGAGCTGCGTTACCGGGTATTTCCCCGTATTCGCATCCGCAAGGATCCGCTGTCCCTCCGGGCTTAACAAATAGCGGATAAAACGACGCGCTTCATTGGGGTGCTGGCTGTTATTGAGAACAGCAACATAGGTTGGCGATACCGCCGAGCGTGGAAAATAGGTAAATGCCAGGTGAGGATCGTTAAGCAGCAAGTTGGCATAATTATCAATGACCGGCCCCGCAACGCCAAGGCCGCTCTTAATTTTGTCGGCTACGCCAAAACTGCGTGATGAAATCGTCACCAAATTTCCAGCACTCGCCAGTAATGTCGCCCAGCCCTCTTCCCACCCTTTTTGCTGTAGCAACGATTCAACCATCAGATGGTTGGTATCGGAACGCGATGGGCTACTCATTAACAAAGCGTTCTGATATTTAGGATGCGTTAAATCCCCCCAGTCAGCAGGAGGCGACAAATGACGCGCCGCCAGCGCAGAACGGTTAATCAACAGGCCAAAACCAGATATCGCAACAGCCACGGAGGTAGAACGAATCGAGTCCGGCACCAGCCGCTGGCTTTCCGGCAGCACATTATCGAAGGGCGCCAGCTTCTGATGCTCCTGAAGATGCTGCAACAGCATGGGCGACGAGGTCAAAATCAAATCGACGTTCTCCGCATTGGCAGTATCAAGCAGTTGTTCCAGTGAACTGCTGGTCCGGTTTAATGTGCGAATCATCACCGACCCCGGTTCCGTCTGCCAACGCTGAATAATCCAGGCCGTTGCCCCCGGTGAAAAGGTTGTTGCCATTACCAGCTCTTTACCCTGCGCCAGACAACTCACCGACAGCGACATAAAACAGAGCGAGATCGCCCAACAACGCCCCCGGTCCAAAAGTCTGTTTGTGATCCCGTTCATAAATACCAACATGTGCAAAAAATAATATTGAGACAAAACTTACCCGTTTATCACTGCCAGAGTGAAGAATAAGGTTATTCGTAGAATAACCAAACGGAAAGTGACGGCATCGGTAAAGAATACCCGAAAATGCAGCCTGAATTTGTTAATATCCGCACACGCCGATGATAAAAACGTCCGTAAAAGAATAGAATTGAAAATCCATTATTTAAAAAGAGTCAAAATCAGCCACGCAATCCACAAATTGTGTCAATAGTGACTCATTTCATCAACTTGAGTTTCTCTGCCGTCTATTTCACTCTTCACTGCGAAAAATCCTGATACTCACATCAATATAAATTTAGGTGATGATATGTTATCAATATTTAAAGCAGGGCCAGCGGCAAATAAAGTCCCGGCGGAGAAAGTCCAGGAAACGTATGGCCGATACCGCATTCAGGCATTACTCAGCGTATTTCTTGGCTATCTTGCGTACTATATTGTGCGCAATAACTTCACGCTCTCAACACCATACCTGAAGGAACATCTGGATCTCAGTGCCACACAAATTGGTCTACTCAGCAGCTGCATGCTTATTGCTTATGGGATCAGTAAAGGCATTATGAGCAGCCTGGCAGACAAGGCCAGCCCTAAGGTCTTTATGGCATGCGGCCTGATTCTGTGCGCCATTGTAAACGTCGGTTTAGGATTCAGTACCGGATTCTGGATTTTTGCCGCTCTGGTCGTTTTCAATGGTTTGTTCCAGGGTATGGGCGTTGGCCCTTCATTTATTACCATTGCCAACTGGTTTCCGCGTAAAGAACGTGGACGCGTTGGCGCATTCTGGAATATCTCTCACAATGTTGGCGGTGGTATTGTTGCCCCGATCGTGGGTGCCGCATTTGCCATTTTGGGGAGCGAGCACTGGCAAAGTGCTAGCTATATTGTTCCGGCCGGTGTGGCCGTCCTGTTCGCTTTTATTGTGCTAATGCTCGGGAAAGGTTCACCACGCCAGGAAGGCTTACCGGCTCTGGAACAAATGATGCCGGAAGAAAAAGTCGTATTAAATTCCCGACACACTGTCCAGGCGCCAGAAAATATGAGTGCCTTCCAGATCTTCTGCACCTATGTGCTGCGTAATAAGAATGCCTGGTATGTATCACTGGTAGATGTCTTCGTCTATATGGTGCGTTTTGGCATGATTAGCTGGTTGCCTATTTATCTGTTAACCGAAAAACATTTTTCGAAAGAGCAAATGAGCATCGCTTTTCTGTTTTTTGAATGGGCGGCAATCCCTTCCACATTACTGGCGGGTTGGCTTACCGATAAACTGTTTAAAGGCCGTCGCATGCCGCTGGCCATGATTTGTATGGCGCTGATTTTCGTCTGTTTGATCGGCTACTGGAAAAGTGAATCCCTGCTGATGGTCACTATTTTTGCCGCCATTGTGGGTTGCCTGATCTATGTTCCACAGTTCCTCGCTTCTGTTCAGACGATGGAAATCGTCCCCAGCTTCGCAGTGGGGTCAGCGGTAGGTTTACGCGGATTTATGAGCTACATTTTTGGCGCGTCGCTGGGAACCAGCCTGTTTGGCGTAATGGTCGACAAAATGGGATGGCATGGCGGATTCTATCTGTTGATGGGTGGGATTGTCTGCTGCATCCTGTTTTGCTACCTCTCTCATCGTGGCGCGCTGGAGCTCGAACAGCAGCGAAAAAATGCTCAGCAAGAGGAAGCCTCACTCCAGTTGGCGGATGCCCGGTAATTCATTTCGCTCTCACAAAAAAGTGCCAGCGATGCTGGCACTTCAATAACTCAGATAAATAAAAAAGCTCAACGTGATAATTTATTGCTAAACGTAACATTCCAAATTATTGCTTACCGTAACCCACCATAAAGCGAATAATCAAACCGCAAGCAGGAGCAAGAAACAGGAATAACCCGGTTACCATTTCGTTACCATTGGTCAATCGCATAGTAAAAAAGTAAATTAATGCCGTAAGGATGGCCATGCCGAGAAAAGCGCTGATTGACGCCGCAGCGCCCATAACCTGCCAGATATAGCAACTGACGCACAAAATGCTCAGAGCGAGAAAGATCCAGAAATAGAGCATAGCGATACCTCCTGTTTGCCGTAAACTTAACGTAAGTCCTTACACTCCCTTAACTTTATATTCTAAGACAATTCCTATCCTCGTGCAATTTCAGCAACATCTTAGTTACAAAAATCCTTCACCTGCATACTATTACTCTCTCGGGCAGACATTTATTTAATCTGCATAAAAACAACGGATTATATATAGGTTAATTTTTGTTCTTAATCGCCTTAAAAACATTTACGAATCTTGAGTAATTATTTCTGGCTGACATTAATTTTCGGGTGTACATTGTGCGTCCGATCATTCATGCCCCCTCGTGGTTTTGTCCTGACTCAGTTTTACACTCTTTACAGGAACCAATGTCGTTCATGGCGGCCTAACGATCAGTACAGAGTGTAAAGCGAAAGACAAAGAATCTTCGCGATACATCTATTTCGTATCAACAACAGGTGCTTATGTTCCCCCAATGTAAATTTTCACGCGCGTTTTTGCATCCGCGCTACTGGCTCACGTGGTTTGGTGTTGGAGTGCTCTGGTTACTGGTACAGCTTCCCTATCCCGTATTGTGTTTTCTTGGTACCCGTACAGGAACGCTGGCTCGTCCATTTTTAAAACGCCGTGAATCTATTGCACGTAAAAATCTCGAACTCTGTTTCCCAAATTTGTCGCAGGAAGAAAGAGACAAACTGGTCGATGAGAATTTCCGTTCACTCGGCATGGGGCTACTTGAAACAGGTATGGCCTGGTTCTGGCCGGACCGTCGGGTGCGTAAATGGTTTGATGTAGAAGGACTGGACAACCTGAAGCGCGCCCAGTTGCAAAATCGTGGCGTGATGGTTGTCGGCGTACACTTTATGTCGCTTGAGTTGGGTGGCCGCGTAATGGGGCTTTGTCAGCCAATGATGGCGACCTATCGCCCGCACAACAATAAGTTGATGGAGTGGATCCAAACCCGTGGTCGTATGCGCTCCAACAAGGCGATGATCGGCAGAAATAATCTGCGTGGTATTGTCGGCGCTCTCAAAAAAGGAGAAGCCGTATGGTTTGCCCCCGATCAGGACTACGGTCGTAAAGGAAGCTCGTTTGCCCCCTTCTTTGCCGTCAAAGATGTGGCAACCACCAACGGTACTTATGTGCTGTCGCGTTTGTCGGGTGCAGCGATGCTGACCGTAACCATGGTGAGAAAAGCAGATAACTCAGGTTATCGCCTGTTCATCACGCCTGAAATGGAAGGTTACCCGGCTGATGAGTGCCAGGCAGCGGCCTATATGAATAAAATTATCGAAAAAGAGATCATGCGCGCCCCCGAGCAGTATCTCTGGATCCACCGTCGCTTCAAAACGCGCCCGATGGGTGAAGCCTCGTTGTATATCTGAAAAGAAAGGCCGCAAGGCCTTTCTTTTTTTCTACGGCTGAATTACTTCACGCCCCATTTATTGTGGAGTTCAGTCATTCGTTCGTTATAGCTTCGGGCAATGCAGGCTGGCTCATCATCCTTCTCCTTCCAGCACTCGTTGCGTCCTTTGATCCAACCGCGCTGCTCTGCTTTTAACATCGGATCATTCTTCGATTTAGCCAGTGCCTGTTTAAAAATTTCGTTCAATTTCAGATCCATTGCAGAGAGCGATGGGCTCTGGCAAATAATATCTTCCGCACTTCCCTTTTGAACAGCAGAGCAGGAGTAAGACGGACCAGCGTTGGTCGATTTTTTCGCTGGAGAATAATCAATATTATCCTCCGGCAGGCAAACCCCGTGCTTACGATTAGGTCCAGTCCAGGATACGTCCGGATTTCCGTCATCTTTGCGGGAGATAGAAACGGTATTTTTACCACTTGTCGCCTCCCAATAGTTTTTATTGAAAGCCTTCACCGTCGCCTTCGCGCCATCGATCCAGACATTGCCTTTACCATCACTATTCACACCACCAATACTTGCGCAGCTGAAATTGAACGCCAGCGGCGAGGCCGCCATCGACGTCAACGGCGTAAGAGCGAGTGCTAACATCATTAACCTGGTCATTTTTAACCTTTTCATTATTAAATTCCGCGAAAAATTAACCGCATTAACATCATGGCGATATGAGAACTATCCGAGTAAGCATTCCGTCGCTCAATAGCAATTTATTACCGAAAGAAATTAAACTGTCGCCGAATCACGACACTTGTAAGTTATTAAAATTAAATAAAAAAATGCCTCTTGTCTCACCTCATTTTTAGGCGTACATTAGCGCCGTCTGGAGCATTAAAGCTCAGAATTCTGAGGTGATGCAGCCAAGTAAACGAGGGGAATTCTCCATTTCGTTTATGCGTGCATCAGCTCTCTGTCAGGTAAGCATATGTTCATTTAGACATACCCAAGGTATGCGGAGAGATGAAAAGTGAAATATTTCTTTATGGGCATTTCTTTTATGGTCATCGTTTGGGCCGGTACTTTCGCCCTGATGATCTAAATTAAAAGACGCAGCAAAAAACAGGAGCCATAAGGCTCCTGTTTGCATTTTGGGGGAACATTCGGTCAGTCGGTACTTTCAGAAGTCGATTTTGCACTGGTCGGTAACAGGCCATCTGCGCGGAACATTGCTTTGATACCGCGAATAGCCTGGCGGGTACGGTCACGGTTTTCAATCAACGCAAAACGCACATGCGTATCACCATAATCACCAAACCCAATCCCCGGTGAAACGCATACCTTCGCTTCGTTCAGCAGTTTCTTGGCAAACTCAAGTGACCCCATCCCGGCGTATTGCTCTGGAATTTTCGCCCAAACGTACATCGAGGCTTTTGGCACCTCGACCATCCAGCCAGCTTCATGCAGCCCTTTGACCAGCACATCACGACGACGTTTATATTGCTCTGCAATATCTCGCACGCACTGCTGATCGCCTTCCAGCGCGGCGATGGCCGCAACCTGTAACGGTGTAAAGGTTCCGTAATCGTGATAGCTCTTAATTCGCGCCAGCGCGTTTACCAACGTTTTATTGCCCACCATAAAACCGATACGCCAGCCCGCCATGTTGTAGCTTTTCGACAGGGTGAAAAATTCAACTGCGACATCGCGAGCGCCCGGTACCTGCATTATCGATGGCGCTTTCCAGCCGTCATAAACAATATCAGCGTAGGCCAGGTCGTGAACCACCAGCACGTCATAGCGTTTAGCCAGAGCCACAACTTTTTCGAAGAACTCCAGCTCAACGCATTGTGCCGTCGGGTTCGACGGGAAACCTAAGATCATCATCTTCGGTTTCGGATAGCTTTCGCGAATCGCGCGCTCCAGCTCATTAAAGAAATCGACGCCTTCGACCAGCGGCACAGATCGTACCTGCGCGCCGGCAATCACCGCGCCATAAATATGGATGGGATAACTTGGGTTGGGTACGAGGACCGTATCACCGTGATCGAGCGTTGCCAGCATCAGGTGCGCAAGTCCCTCTTTGGAACCGATGGTCACAATGGCTTCGGATTCAGGATCGATCTCAACGTCATAGCGTTCCTGGTACCAGCGGGAAATCGCCCGACGCAGACGCGGAATACCGCGAGAGGTGGAATAACCGTGCGTATCCGGGCGCTGAGCCACGGTACACAGTTTTTCAACAATGTGAGGAGGCGTGGCCCCATCCGGGTTCCCCATGCTGAAGTCGATAATATCTTCGCCGCGCCGACGCGCAGCCATCTTCAGTTCAGCCGTGATGTTAAAAACGTACGGGGGAAGGCGATCAATACGCGTAAAGCGACGTTCAGGGCGGGAGTCAGCCATAATATCCTCAGATTAACGTTAGCGCCCGGACCGTCCGAGCGACGCTGCCACGATGGTGGCACGTTTAGAAAATAGCCTGAATAATTTCCTTCTGTCGAGAGGCAAAACAAAATATTTTTTCCTGACAAAAAAGAGGAACAACATAGTAAAATGAGGAAATATTCATTTTCACAATCCGCTTAAAATTACCATCATTTAACATTTTGTTGTTAAATACATTACCTTGAATGCAGCGCTGACAGGACAGGTATTGTAAATACAACAATCATGCAACAATCCCCTTTTAATGTTATGGTTTTTCCTCATTAGGCACAGGCTGCGTGGGTGCTGGTCATCCTGGCCCAGGTTACCTATCATAGAGGTTTAACCCTTGCGCAAGAGTCACCCGTGCACGAAATATTCAATATGCTGCTGGCGGTATTTGACCGGGCAGCACTGATGCTGTTCTGTCTGTTTTTCCTGATTCGTATCCGCCTGTTCCGCGAACTGTTGCACAAATCAGCCCACTCCCCAAAAGAGCTGCTCGCCGTTACCGCGATTTTCTCAATGTTTGCCCTGTTCAGTACCTGGTCCGGCGTACCGGTTGAAGGCTCACTGGTTAACGTGCGTATTATCGCGGTCATGTCAGGGGGGATTCTGTTTGGTCCGTGGGTCGGTATCATTACGGGCCTCATCGCAGGTACCCACCGCTATCTTATCGACATCGGCGGCGTCACCGCCCTGCCCTGTTTTATCACCAGTATTCTGGCAGGCTGTATTGCCGGGTGGATCAACCGTAAGATCCCTAAAGCACAGCACTGGCGAGCGGGCATTTTAGGCGGAATGCTGTGCGAATCCCTGACGATGATCCTCGTCGTCGTCTGGGCCCCCTCTACCGCACTGGGGCTGGATATTGTCTCAAAAATCGGTATCCCAATGATCCTGGGCAGCGTCTGCATTGGCTTTATCGTCATGCTAGTGCAAAGCGTGGAGGGTGAGAAAGAGGCCAGCGCTGCGAAGCAGGCTAAGCTGGCGCTGGATATTGCCAACAAAACCTTGCCGCTTTTTCGGCAGGTTAACAGCGAGTCGCTCCGCCAGGTATGCGAAATTATTCGCCATGACATCCATGCGGACGCCGTCGCAATTACCAATACCCAGCACGTTCTGGCCTACGTTGGCGTGGGGGAACTTAACTACCGTGATAACGATGATTTCGTCAGTCCTACCACGCAGCAGGCGATCAATTACGGAAAAATCATCATTAAAAACAATGATGAAGCGCATCGCACACCGGAAATACACTCCATGCTGGTGATCCCGCTGTGGGAGAAAGGTGTTGTCACCGGTACGCTAAAAATCTACTACTGTCACGCCCACCAGATAACCTCCTCGCTGCAGGAAATGGCTATTGGTCTGTCGCAAATTATCTCGACTCAGCTTGAAGTTTCCCGAGCGGAACAGCTACGCGAAATGGCAAATAAGGCAGAGCTACGCGCACTACAAAGTAAAATAAATCCTCATTTCCTGTTTAACGCCCTGAACGCGATTTCATCCTCGGTACGACTTAACCCGGACACCGCACGCCAGCTCATTTTTAATTTGTCGCGTTATCTTCGCTACAATATCGAATTAAAAGACGATGAGCAGATCGATATCAAAAAAGAGCTGTATCAAATCAAGGATTACATCGCCATCGAACAAGCGCGTTTTGGCGACAAACTAACGGTTATTTATGATATCGATGAAGAGGTAAGCTGTTATATTCCCAGCCTGCTGATTCAGCCGCTGGTAGAAAACGCTATCGTCCATGGGATTCAGCCCTGCAAAGGGAAAGGTGTGGTCACCATCAGCGTGGCGGAGTGTGGTAACCGGGTACGGATAGCCGTGCGGGATACGGGCCACGGTATCGATCCAAAAGTGATTGAACGGGTCGAATCCAATGAAATGCCGGGCAATAAAATTGGTCTGTTGAATGTGCACCATCGCGTTAAGCTGCTCTACGGTGAGGGATTACATATCCGCCGTCTGGAGCCAGGCACTGAGATTGCCTTTTATGTACCGAATCAGCATTCGCCCGCAGCCGCACCGGCCACATTGTTGCTTTAACCAGGAGTGAAGTCGTGAAAGTCATCATTGTTGAAGATGAATTCCTGGCCCAACAGGAACTGAGCTGGCTGATAAAAGAGCACAGCCAGATGGAGATTGTCGGCACGTTTGACGATGGTCTGGACGTGCTGAAATATCTCCAGCACAACCGCGTTGACGCCATTTTTCTGGATATTAATATTCCCTCGCTGGACGGCGTATTGCTGGCACAAAATATCAGCCAGTTCGCGCATAAACCCTTTATTGTGTTTATTACCGCGTGGAAAGAACACGCCGTTGAAGCCTTCGAACTGGAAGCTTTTGACTACATTCTGAAGCCGTACCAGGAATCACGCATTGTCAGCATGCTGCAAAAGCTGGAAGCCGCCTGGCAACAGCAGCAAACTGGAACTTCGCCCGCCAGTCCGGTGGCCCGCGAAAACGATACGATCAACCTGCTCAAAGATGAGCGGATCATCGTGACCCCGATCAACGACATCTACTACGCAGAAGCCCATGAAAAGATGACGTTTGTCTACACCCGGCGCGAATCGTACGTGATGCCGATGAACATCACCGAATTTTGCAGCAAACTGCCGGCTTCGCATTTCTTCCGCTGCCACCGCTCGTTCTGTGTGAATCTGAATAAAATCCGCGAGATCGAACCCTGGTTTAACAATACCTATATTTTGCGCTTAAAAGATCTGGAATTTGAAATCCCGGTTAGTCGGAGTAAAGTGAAAGAGTTCAGACAGTTAATGCACTTATAGCGCAGAGAAAGAGCGATGAAAGAGCCAGGCCTTCCCGCAGACCAACAGTTTTTCGCCGATCTGTTCAGTGGCCTGGTGTTAAACCCACAGCGTCTGGGGCACGTGTGGTTCGCAACCCAGCCCACCACGTTACCGACCGGCAGTTTATGTATTGATCTTCCGCGCCTTGATATCGTGCTACGTGGGGAATACAGCAACCAACTGCAAAAACAGCAGCATAGCCTGGCAGAAGGCGACATGCTGTTTATCCCGGCGAAAGCGGCCAATCTGCCCGGCGGCGACAAACCCGTGATGCTGCTGAGCCTGGTTTTTTCTCCGGCATGGCTGGGACTCTCTTTTTACGATAATCGAACCGCATCGCTGCTTCGTCCGGTACGCCGTATTGAGTTACCCCATCCACAGCGCGGCGAAGGCGAGGCGATGCTCACCGCATTGACGCATTTAAGCCGCTCTCCTCTGGCCCAGGATATCATTCAGCCGTTGGTGCTTAGTCTGCTGCATCTGTGTCGTAGCGTGGTGAATACCCGCCCAGACACAGAGCGCCCACGCGCTGAATTTCTCTATCATAGTATGTGTAATTGGATACAAGATAACTATGCCCAGCCGCTGACTCGCGAAAGCGTGGCGCAGTTTTTTAATATCACACCCAATCACCTGTCAAAAGTGTTTGCCCAGCACGGCACTATGGGGTTCGTCGAGTATCTGCGGTGGGTAAGAATGGCGAAGGCGCGCATTATCTTGCAGAAATACCATCTGTCGATTAGCGAAGTCGCACAGCGGTGTGGATACCATGACAGTGATTATTTCTGCCGCCTGTTCCGGCGTCAGTTTGGCCTGACGCCGGGAGAGTACGGCGCGCGTTTTCAGTCAGCGCGTTGATTATATCAACACCTGCCAGGGCCGCCGCATCTTTGCTTTATGGTGAGTCGTTACAGCCGATGTCTGTGTGTTTAGCCCAATTGACCATTCCCTGGAAATCAACAATCACCACGGATTCATCGCCAACCACCCAGGCATCATGGCCTGGAGGAATGCGCGACAGCTCACCGGGCTTACAATCAAATTCGCTGCCATCATCCATTTTTACCCGCAGCACACCGGAAACGTGGTACTGAAAATGAGGGGCTTCGCAACTCTTCGTTCCAGCGATAGGTTGAACTGACGTAGACCACCGCCAGCCTGGCTCCAGGACAGCACGGCCGACGATTGCACCTCCCACATCGAGAAGCTCCAGTCGCCCGTGAGGGAACTCACGAACTTCGTCTGGAAGACCAAATGACTTCACTTCTGCTTTGTCCATTGCGCACCTCCTTAGGTTGATTACGCGCATGGCCGCTCTTAAATTATATCAGCAGCGGTCATTTATTGTACGATTCGTAATCTCAGCCAGGATCGTTGTAAAATAACGGCCTTTAGCTAAACCCTGCAGGCTTACTCAATAAAGTGAATATACGATGAAGAACAGACGTGCACTCTCCCTGATGTGTTTTCAGATGCTGGAATCAGGTGCGGATCGTCGGACCGTGAAAAGAGCCCTGACCTCCCGCCGTGTTAAAGGTCGCCAGGCGGTAGTTCTGCTCTGCAAACAAGAGATGACGTTGTTGAGGGCCGGGAAACTACCGTTCTCTGATTGATAATTTCCCTTTCTGCCCCTCTTATCCACTCTTGCTGTCAAACTTAAAACGTCAGTTCTGCCTCCAGCAGCTCAAGAATGCTCTCAGCATTTTCAGCGGCAAACAACGACTGGCGGAACTGCTTGTTCACCAGCTTGCGCGCCAGCTGCGAGAAGACCTTCACGTGGTTTATGCCTTCATCAGCACCCAGCGTCAGCATGATCACCAGTTCCACATCACCCATATCAGACTGCCAGTCAACGGGCTGCAGAAGCCGGGCAATGCTGATGCTGGAATGGCGGATCCACTGGGATTTCGTGTGCGGAATAGCCACGCCGAAGCCGACGGCGGTGGTGACGATCTCTTCGCGCTGCCAGACATCCTCTTCCAGTTCAAACGGATGTTCAGTCCGTCCATTAACGCCAAGATTGCCGCACAGGAACTGGATCACCTGCTCTTTGTTACTCAGAGATTCGCCGACAAAGATGTTCTCCAGCGCCAGCAGCGGACGCACATCTTTCTGCGGTGCAAACTGGTTTAGCAGATCTTCTATCTCCTGAGCGCTACGGCATTCGCAGGCCTGCATGGCGAGCTCACGACATGCCCGACCGTCCAGTTGACGAAGCTGGCTTTTTACCGCCGGAATACGTGGGCTGCTCATGCTCAGCTCGTCCAGCCCGAGGCCCAGAAGCAGCGGTAAATAACGTCCTTCACCGCCCAGTTCGCCGCAAATACCCACCCATTTACCGCGTTCGTGCGCCACGCGAACAATCTGCTGTAACATGCGCAGGAACGACGGCGTAATCGGGTTGTACAGCGGCGAAACGCGCGGGTTATTGCGATCAACGGCGTACAAGTACTGGGTCATGTCATTTGAGCCAATACTGAAGAAATCCACCTCATCACAGAAATGGTCGATGATGTAACACACCGAAGGGACTTCAACCATAATCCCCAATGAGATTGTCGGAGCATGACGTAAGCCGTCCGCTTTCAGCGCCACCAACGCTTTTTGCAGTTCGCTTTTTACCCATAAAATCTGGTCGAGGCTGTGCACCATCGGGATCATCAGTTGCGCATTGCCGAAGGTCGCCGCCCGTAAAATCGCGCGCAACTGAGTGCGAAAAAGCCCGGCAAACTCCGGATAAATCCGCACCGCGCGATAGCCCAGGAACGGATTCTCTTCCTGCGGAATATTAAGATAGCGGATGTTCTTATCGCCGCCGATATCCATGGTGCGAAAGATAACCGGCTTGTCGCCCGCGGCCAGTAAGACCTGCTGGTAGGCTTCAAACTGTTCTTGCTCATCAGGTGCGCTGTCGCGGTCCATAAACAGCATTTCAGTACGAAACAGCCCAATCCCTTCCGCACCATTGGCAAACGCTCCCGGCGCTTCCAGCGCGGTACCGATATTCGCTGCAACGTCAATACGCTGATGATCTTTGGTCAACGCAGGCTGGGCGGCATCAAGCGCCTGCCGCCGCTGGCATTCATCGGCCAGCTTCTGCGCAATCGCGTAATAGCCGCGAACGGCATCGTCTGGATTGATGGCTAATACCCCACATCGGGCATCCAGTACCGCATGCTGCCCGGAATACCGGTTAATGGCCGCCAGCGGCAAGCCGCTAAGTACCGGAATAGCTGACGCACGGGCAAGGATCAAGGTATGTGAAGTGCGCCCCGTTTTCTCCAGGATCATGCCAGACAGATGCTGCAAATCGAGGCTTAAAAACTGGCTGGGCGTCAAATCCTCAGCAACCAGAATCGTCGGTTTATTCAGCACCAGCGCATTACGCGGTCGTCTTTCAGGCCAGGTGATGTGCAGCAACTGTTCGCTGATATCACGGATATCACTGACGCGTTCGCGCAGGTAATCACTACCGGAGGCCGACAGCTTGTCGCACACCAGCTCCATATTGGCAATGATTGCCGCCCCTAGCCCCAGATGTTGCTCCAGCATTAAGCGGCGAATATTCCCGGCAAACTCGTCATCCTGAATCAGAGACAGATGCGCGCTAAGGATGGTTTTACTCTCGCCGTCGCGCTCGCGCAGCTGCTGATTGAGCTGTTCGGCAAGCGTCGCCAGACTATGCTCCAGCCGGGTATTGTCTTCCGCACTCGCCGCAATCGCACGATAACTTTCCAGGTTATCACTCTGCCAAAGCGTGAGCGTACCTGCTCCCACGCCCCCTGCCAGCACGCTGCCGTACAGCAGGTCCGGGTTGAGGCGAATCAGCGAACGCGGCAACGGGTGCGCCGCCAGTTCCGCCGGGGTCGGCTGAACGCTATCGCTGTCAATAAACCGGTGCTGCAGGTACTCCTCCAGCGCTCGCCGGGCCTGTTCTTCATCGCGACCAGTAATGGTCAGGCTGCAACTGTCGTTAAACAGCGTTCCGGTACCTATCAGCGCCAGCGAGCTTTTCGCATCCGCCCGCGCATTCTGGCGATGATTAATAAATACCACCTCACTTTGCCACTGGCTGCACTGTTCTTTCAGCTCCCACGCCGGACGCGCATGCAGACCATTGGGTAACGGGCAAAGAAATTGAATCGTTAGCATAACAACTCCTGATTAGCGCGAAATCAGCACCTGAAATCCGTCAGATGAGCCACGGTTTCGCACGTAAGATGTGAAATAAGAGCCGACAACAGCTGCTGCGTCTGGATGATGTCCCGGCAGTCGGCAATCGACGCCGCGCAATGTCCATACCGTGTGGCAGGTCCCATGACAACCGTTGGGATCCCTGTGCCGCTTACGTGCACCGCCCCGCCGTCGGTGCCGCCGTTACTGAACATATCGAGCTGCAGGGAAATACCCGCGTCAGCGGCCACGCTTTCAACCCACACCGTCAGCTTTGGCGGTGCAATCAGCGATTTATCGCTCAGCACCAGCATCGGACCTTTGCCGAGCTGCCGATGGTTGGCCACACTGTAATCAAAGTTTTTGGCCCAGCAGGCGGTATCCAGCACAAATGCCACATCCGGTGCGACAACGCGTGCAGCCGTTTGTCCTCCGCGCAGTCCCACTTCTTCACTGGAACTGGCCACCAGCCAGACCTCGCAAGGAAGGATGGCGTTATGCCATTCACGCAGTAGCGCCACCAGCAAATAACATCCAAGACGGTCATCAAAGGCTTTGCCCATGATTCGCTGGTGCGGCAAGACCTGAAAGGTTGTGTCGAATGTGACGCGATCGCCGGGGCGTACGCCGGCCTGGAGTACCTCATCATAAGATCGCGCGCCAATATCTACCCGCAGCGTATTGACCTCATTACCGCAGCGCTCTCCGTCGAGCAGACCGGGAATTTTGCTCTCTTCACGGGTGGTGATCCGCACCGGCTGCAGTTGTCTGGCCGCCATACGCACATTTCCCACCGGCAATACATCGATCGCCCCTTCGCTGGAAATACTACGCACGATAAATCCCACTTCATCCATATGCGCGCAGATCATCACCTTCGGACCGGTTGATTCATTGAGACGGATCAGCACCGATCCCAGACCATCGAAGCGCACCTCTTTATTAAGACGATCCGCCTCCTCAAGCAGGATCTGCCGCACTTCCTGTTCTGACGAGGCGATCGCGTCCGCCTCGCTCAGCGCCTTTAGTAACGATAAATCCATTACGCCTCTCCCGTGTGTAGCAATGTTTTCGCCATGGTATAGAGCACCTCGCCGCCGTCAGGCGTAACCAGCACAACATCTTCAATACGCACACCCCCCTGCCCCGGCAGATAAATACCCGGCTCAACGGTGAGCAGCATGCCAGCGACCAGAGGTGTTGTGTCGTCGGAGGAAAAACGTGGGTTTTCATGCACTTCAATGCCGATAGCATGTCCGGTGTTGTGACCAAATGCATCGCCATAGCCCGCCTGGGTAATGACCCGCCTGGCTGCGGCGTCTACCTCATTGCATCGCGCACCTGGTCGAATTGCCGCCACCGCGGCACGCTGCGCCGCAAGGACAATCTGGTACACGGCAAACAGCGCGCTTTCTTCCGCTGGCTGGTTCGCATCGGGGATGCGAAAGGTTCGCGTCATATCCGAACAATAACCCTGATACAGCGCGCCAAAATCCAGCGTGATGAACTCACCCGCCTCAACATGTTTGTCGCTGGCTTTGCCGTGTGGCAGCGCACCGCGCCAGCCGCTGGCGACAATGGTGTCAAAAGAAGGTTTATCTGCGCCGAGCGTGCGCATAAACCACTCCAGTTCAGCGGCAATTTCGCGCTCACTGAGACCGGGTTGAATAAAGCGTCGTATATGTTCCGCGCTGAGGTCAGCTATCCGGCAGGCTTCGCGGATGCAGGCTATTTCCTGCGCCGTTTTCACCTGCCGGAGCACATCCGGTACGGCGCTCACCAGTCGGGCGCGCAGTTTTTCCGACCACGCGTTCGCCGTTTCCCAGCTTACTTGCTCACCTTCGAATCCCACCGCCTGCAGCTTTTCGTGTGCAATAATGTGATTCACCTGCGAATACAGCGTCTGCGTTCCATCGAGCCGATGGATCTGATAACCCTGAGTACGCGTGGCAACATCGGTGTAGTAACGGGCATCAACCAGGATATGCGCACTTTCATGGCTGATAAACACAAACCCTGAACTGCTGGAGATCCCCATATGCGGCTGTTTGTTCTGCCGTGATGACAACAGCATCGCGTCGAGATGTTGCGTCGTTAACCAGTCGCGCAGTGAAGCAAGTAAGCTCATAGTTACAATCCTTTTAATCAGAGGCTTTCAATCAGCAACTTGCCTTTGCGATACATCAGATGGCGAAGGAACACCACCATCAGCGCCGTAATCACCGCGCCTAACAGGATCCCCGCCATATAGACGCCGAGGTTAGTCACCAGCGGCCACGCCCAGATAGCGGATTCCGGGAACCACTGCACGGCCCCCAGCCAGACGGCAGCCGTCGACCCGACAATGGCGCCAACCATATAAGAAGGAATTGCGGTGATGGGACTTTCCAGTGCAAACGGGATCGCCCCTTCGCTGATGCCCATAAATGCGAGGAACATTGCCGTTTTCCCCTGCGGGTAAAGCTGTGCGCTGAACAGGCGTTTGCCGGTTAAGCGACGGTCAATAAGCGTGGCCAGTCCGAGGCCAATCGGCGGAATGACAATCGCAATAGAGCGCGCGGTGACCGGCAGAACGTGATCGGTAGTAAAGCTGAAGGCGACAAAACCTGCGGCTTTATTAATCGGGCCGCCGAGGTCAATCGCCGTTGCCGCGGAAATCCCCATCGCGTACATCAGCGTGCCTTTCTCGCCAGCCGCCGTCAGCAAAGTACGGATCCCGCCGTTAATCCAGCCGCCAAACGGCGTTATCACGTAATACATCGCCAGCATGACGAAAATGGCGGAGAGAATGGGCAGTAAAAAGGTGGTTTTGAATGCCAGCAGGAAATCAGGCAGCTGGATTTTTTGGTTCATCCACTTCACCAGATACCCGGCGACAATCGAGATAATCAGCGCACCAATAAAGGTTGACGGAACCGGAGCACTGGTTACCCATTGCAGCGTTGATGGGTCAAAATTCAGTATCTGTGTCGGCTGAGTAGACATCAGCCCGCCGATGAACCCCGCCGGAAACGCCAGCTTGCCGCCTATGGAGTTGGCAACGAACGCGGCAAACATCGGAATAGCAAAACCAAACAGCACGCCGCCAAAAGATTGCGACAGCCAGGCAAACTTCAGTAATGAGAGATTAAAACCGGTAAATTTTCCGCTGTTCAGCGCATCCATGATGCCAGTGTCAGCAGGAATATCGAGCCAGCTATAGGCGATCAGTTGCGAGAAGGCGAGAATTACCCCGCCCATAATTAACGTCGGCACCATGCGTGAAATACCCGACATCACATGTTGCGGAAGTTCGCCCCAGAAGCTATTGCGGGAGGCCGGTGGATTTTTTATTGCCGCTGCCGCACCAGATGCGCCAGGCACAACGGTTGCACTGCGTTTTTTAATGGCCATATGTAATTCCCTGTCGATGATTATTGTTGTTCAGCGGCAACCATCTCTTCGATCTCTTTAATGATGCCGGCAGCATTTTTTATCGCGTCCTGTAGCGTAATTTCGTAGACATCACGCGACTCAAAACGCTCGTTATCTTCTGGAGTTACGGCAACTGAATGGATGATTAACGTCGCCTCAGCAATATCCTGCGCCGTCAGGCGATTTTGTATTCCGTCAGCGCCTTGGGTTTCGATTTTCACTTCATAACCGGCTTCAACCGCGGCTTCTTCCAGCGCCTGAGCCGCCATAAAGGTGTGAGCCAGCCCCATTGGGCACGCGCAGACGGCAATTAATTTTTTGCTCATAATCATTTCCTCGTAATAGTTAACGAGTGAAATTATGGTCCGAGGAAAGTAACAACCGTTATCAGACAAATAATGCTTTTACTGGACAAATAATCCAGCAATCAGGAAGTGTGACGAAGGTCGGAAAGGTGGGCGGCAGGCATAAAAAAACCGCGTGATTTACGCGGTTTTGCAGATTTCTGATTGAAGAATTAAAGAATATGGCCCAGCGTCTGACGCAAATGCGCACCTGCGCCAAGTAGTCCAGGGTTATCGTGCACAATCAGGTACACCGGAATATCCTGCACGTAGGCTTTAAAACGGCCTTTATCTTCAAAACCACCGCGGAAGCCTGAAGCCTTAAAGAAGTCGAGGAAGCGCGGTACGATACCACCAGCGATGTACACACCGCCAAACGTGCCCAGCGTTAACGCCAGATCGCCGCCAAAACGCCCCATAATGACGCAGAACAGCGACAGCGCCCGACGACAGTCAATGCAGGAATCTTCCAGCGCCCGTGCGGTGATATCCTTCGGCTGCAGATTTTCCGGCAACCGCCCGTCTGATTTGACGATGGCGCGATACAGATTCACCAGCCCCGGACCGGACAGCACGCGTTCTGCGGAAACATGGCCAATTTCGGCGCGCAGGACTTCAAGGATAATTCCTTCTTCTTCGCTGTTAGGCGCAAAATCTACATGACCGCCTTCACCGGGCAGGCTTACCCAGCGTTTGTCCACGTGCACCAGATGCGCCACACCGAGCCCGGTTCCTGCGCCATAGACGGCTATCGGTTTACCTTCAACAGGTTCCGCGCCACCAAACTGGATCAAATGCTCTTTTTTCAGCATCGGGATCGCCATCGACACGGCGGTGAAATCATTGATGATTTCCAGATGGCTAAAGCCCAGATTTTTTTTCATCTCAGCAATAGAGAATGCCCAGGTATGGTTGGTCATTGCCACCCAGTCGCCAGTAATCGGACAGGCAATGGCAATGCAGCCATCTTCGACGCTGACGCTATGCTCATCCAGGTACACGCGCACCACGGCTTCCAGACTGGGGTAATCAAGCCCGGAATAGGTTTTTGCCTGCGAAATCTCGCCGCTGGCAATATCGCACAGAGCAAGACGCGCGTTGGTGCCGCCAACATCCCCTACTAAAGCATATTTTGTCATTCTTCCACTGCTCCGCTAAAGTCAGATTAAATCTTTGCCACACTGTAAATTCATGGGGACATAACAACAACGGTCTGAAGGCTGATGCCCGTGGAAAATCGATCCAGATCACACAATTACTTTATCGTTTCAGCACCATTTGCAGCGATGTCGTCAGGCAGGCTGTGCAAACTATGTCTATGACTCTGTTTTAAGGAATAGAAAATGCTCCATCCGCGAGCCAGAACGATGCTCTTGCTATCAACCCCAGCGCTAATCATTGGCATAGCGTCCAGCCTGGTGTTGATCGTTGTGATGAAAGTGGCTTCCGTTTTACAGCAGTTTTTGTGGGAACGTCTGCCTGTTAGCATCGGTATAGCCCAGGACTCTCCGGTCTGGATTATCGGTATGCTGACGCTCACGGGGATCATGGTCGGGTTAGTTATCCGTTACAGCCATGGTCACGCAGGTCCGGATCCGGCCTGTGAACCGTTAATTGGTATGCCGGTGCCAACGTCAGCACTACCGGGCCTGCTGGCAGCGCTAATCCTTGGCCTCGCGGGTGGCGTCAGTCTGGGTCCGGAACACCCCATCATGACCGTAAATATCGCTCTGGCAGTGGCACTTGGTAGCCGCATGTTTCCCCGCATTGCGAAACTGGACTGGACCATTCTCGCCTCTGCCGGCACCATCGGCGCGCTATTTGGCACCCCCGTTGCCGCTGCGCTGATATTTTCGCAAACGCTGAATAGCTCAAACGATGTGCCCTTGTGGGATCGCCTGTTCGCGCCGTTAATGGCCGCGGCCGCGGGTTCGCTAACCACCAGCCTGTTTTTTCACCCCCATTTTTCACTGCCCATCGCGCACTACACGCAGATGCACTTGATCGATATCCTCAGCGGCGCGGTTGTTGCCGCAATCGCTATTGCTGCCGGAATGGTAGCCGTCTGGTGTCTGCCACGTTTGCACCATTTAATGCATCGATTAAAACACCCGGTACTGATCCTCGGGGCAGGCGGTTTTATCCTTGGAATTTTGGGTGTTATCGGCGGGCCGCTTACCTTGTTTAAGGGACTGGACGAAATGCAGCAGATGGCGTTTAGCCAAACGCTGGGGACATCGGATTATTTCATGCTCGCCGTAATTAAGCTGGCGGCGTTAGTAGTTGCGGCAGCGAGTGGTTTTCGCGGAGGGCGAATATTCCCGGCGGTATTCGTTGGTGTCGCCTTGGGTCTGATGCTGCACGCCCATGTTGAAGCGGTGCCGGCTGCCATCACGGTTTCTTGCTCTATCCTCGGGCTGGTGCTGGTCGTCACCCGCGACGCCTGGCTGAGCCTGTTTATGGCAGCAGTGGTGGTACCAGATACCACCCTGCTGCCGCTGCTGTGCATCGTCATGCTGCCCGCCTGGCTGCTGCTGGCAGGCAAGCCGTTGATGGTCGCTGAGCGCCCTGATAAATAGCTATCCGCCGTTGCGAGATTCCAGCGCACGGGTCACCGTGCGCAATAATTCAGGAAGATCGGCTTTCGGTAGCACTACCTCAATTAACGACAATCGTTGCGGATGGGACAGCCTGGCCAAAACTTCCTCCAGCTGTACCGCCTGCCTCACCCGCCAGCATTCCGCCTGGCATTCACGACTAAACGCCTGCGGCATTAACGTCCAGCTCCAGGCGGCGATATCGTTATAGCGCTGATTTGCCCCGTGTATGGCCCGCTCCACGGTATAGCCGTCATTGTTGAGGAGTAAAATAACGGGTGATTGCCCGTCTCTGAGCATGGAGCCCAGCTCCTGAATGGTGAGCTGCGCCGCGCCATCGCCAATAATCAGGATCACCCGACGGTCCGGACAGGCCGTTTGCGCGCCGAATGCCGCCGGTAGCGCATAGCCTATCGATCCCCACAGAGGCTGAACGAGCACCTCCGCCCCGCCGGGTAGCGAGAGCGCAGCCGCGCCAAAGGCGGCGGTTCCCTGATCGACGAGGATAATGTCATTAGGCGCCAGATACTGCTGCACCGTATGCCAGAAGTTTTCCTGCGTCAGAGGCCCCTTCTCAACCTGAATGCGCGCAACTGGCGGACGTTCTGGCGGCAGTGAAAACGACATTTCCAGACACAGCTCCCGCAATGTGGTGACCGCCTGCTCCATCGGGATGTTAAACCAGCTGGTTCCAATCCGTGAGGCATGTGGCTGAACCTCAATGGTGCGCTCCTGCGGTAGCTGTTGCGTAAACCCGGCGGTCAGGGTGTCGACAAATTGTGTGCCGACACAAAATATCGTGTCGGCATCTTCGATAGACAGACGAACATAATCGCTACTGGCTCCGGCACTGTATGTGCCAACAAACGCCGGATGACGTTCATCGAACAGCCCTTTGCCCATCAACAACGTGGCGTGGGCCATCGGCGTTTCTGCCATCCAGCGCTGTAAAACCGGCTGCAAACCAAAACGTAGCGCGAGAAAGTCCGCGAGCAGCGCGACGCGCGGGCTGTCCAGCAATCGTTCACGGGCATGATAGCGAAACGCTTCTGCCACACTGCTCTCCGGCTCGCTCAGAGGAACAATCAGGATGTCATTCGGTGGTGTAGCGGGCTGTTTTGCCACATCAGCAGGTAACATCAGATAGCCCGGCCTGCGTTCGATGAGCATTGCTCGCAACACGCGGTCAATTTCATAACAGGCGTTTTGTTCATCCAGTACCGCGCTCGCCGTCGTCACCGCCTGCTGCATACGGTAAAAATGTTGAAAGTCACCATCACCCAGCGTGTGATGCATCAACTCCCCACGACGCTGTGCACCGCGACAGGGCGCGCCAACAATATGCAAAACAGGAACATATTCCGCATAACTTCCTGCAATACCGTTAATCGCACTTAACTCGCCCACACCAAACGTGGTGAGCAGCGCCCCTACCCCGGAGACCCGTGCATAGCCATCTGCCGCATAAGCCGCATTCAACTCGTTCGCACACCCGACCCAACATACGTTGGGATGTTCAATCACGTGGTCAAGAAACTGCAAATTATAATCGCCTGGCACACCAAAGAGATGGCCGACGCCACAGCCTGCCAGCCTGTCCAGCAGATAATCAGCAACGGAATACGGGGTTTGCATGACAGCTATCCTTCTGACGGTAACCTCATGTTGAGTATCGAAGAACTGTGATGACTGTCCAGGAAAGTCGCTGTGAAGGGGTGGAAAGCAGGATTTACAGTTTTGGCGGTAAAAATTCATTGAAGAATAGACGGTGTAACCGTATACACTGAAAGATACACGCATTGTGGAAGGGGGTGACATGGTTTATCACGCAGATGAAAATCGTTATCAGACAATGGAGTACCGCCGCTGCGGTCAGAGCGGCCTTAAACTGCCGATTGTCTCGCTGGGTTTGTGGCACAATTTTGGCGATACCACACAGGTCGAAAACAGTCGGGCATTGTTACAGCGCGCATTCGATCTGGGGATCAACCATTTTGATCTGGCAAATAACTATGGTCCACCGCCGGGTTCGGCAGAACGGAATTTTGGTCGGATCCTGCAGGAAGATTTTTTACCGTGGCGAGATGAGCTTATTATCTCCACTAAAGCGGGCTACACCATGTGGGAAGGTCCCTACGGTGACTGGGGTTCACGCAAATATCTGATTGCCAGTCTCGATCAAAGCCTGAAGCGCCTGGGACTGGAGTATGTCGATATTTTCTACCACCATCGCCCCGACCCTGAAACACCGCTCAAAGAAACCATGCGCGCACTGGATCACATCGTCCGTCAGGGCAAAGCCCTGTACGTCGGGTTATCTAACTATCCGGCAGATCTTGCCAGGCAGGCGATTGAAATACTCGACGATTTAGGTACGCCATGCCTTATTCACCAGCCCAAATATTCCATGTTTGAACGTTGGGTCGAAGGCGGTCTGCTGTCGTTGTTACAGGAAAAAGGTGTCGGCAGCATCGCCTTCTCACCGCTGGCAGGCGGGCAGTTAACCGACCGCTACCTGAACGGCATTCCTGCGGATTCTCGTGCGGCAAGCGGCAGCCGTTTCCTGAACCCGGATCACATTACGCCAGAGAAACTGGAGAAGGTGCGGGCGCTGAATGCGCTGGCAGAACGACGCGGGCAAAAGCTTTCCCAGATGGCGCTGGCATGGGTGTTACGGGATGACAAAGTCACGTCAGTGCTGATTGGCGCGAGTAAAACGGCGCAGATTGAAGACGCTGTCGGCATGCTGGCAAACCGTCACTTTACGTCTGAAGAGTGCGCGGAGATTGATGCTATCCTGAGTTGATTGAAATAAAGACACATTTATTAACAAAAAGTGCTCTCACTTGCGATTTAAGAGTTAAGGCGATGAAACGGGGCTTTACTGCCCCGTAATATTGTATTAACAGGCCGGCTACGGCTCGATCGTGAAGGAGAGAAAACATGTTCAGGTCACTGATTCTGGCGGCAGTCTTATTGGCTTTTACACCGCTGGCCGCGAACGCCGGCGAAATCACCCTGCTGCCATCAATAAAATTGCAAATTGGCGATCGCGATAACTACGGTAACTACTGGGATGGCGGCCGCTGGCGCGACCGGGATTACTGGCACCATAACTATGAGTGGCGCAAAAATCGCTGGTGGCGTCATGACAATGGCTATCATCGCGGTTGGGATAAACGCAAAGCTTATGAGCGCGGCTACCGTGAAGGCTGGAATGACCGTGACGACCACCGCGGTCGCGGAAAGGGCCGAGGTCATGGCCACCATCATTAATGTAACAAAAGGGCCCGCAGGCCCTTTTGTTTTTACAAACCGAGCGCGGTTCCTACCAACAGCCAGATATTGAGCGTCACCACCAGCACAACAATCACCCAGCCTACCTGTTTTACCCATCGGGTATTCACCAAATCGCCCATCAGCTGACTGTTGCTGGTGAAAATCAACAACGGCACCAGCGCCAGTGCAATACCAAAACTGAGCAACACCTGGCTCATCACCAGAATACGCGTTGGATCTAATCCCATCAGAATCACAATAAAGGATGGCATCATGGTGACCGTACGGCGAACCCAAAGCGGAATGTGAAAACGGATAAACCCTTGCATCACCACCTGCCCCGCCAGCGTACCGACCACAGTAGAAGAAAGTCCCGCAGCCACCAGGCTTAAACCGAACACTGTCGCCGCAGCGTGACTCAACAGCGGTTCAAGGGTCAGATAGGCTTGATCGAGATCGGCAATACCGGTATGCCCGCTAAAATGAAATGCAGCGGCAGCCGTCGCCATCATCGCCAGATTGACAAATCCGGCAATCGTCATGGCGATAGCCACATCCCATTTCGTGGCCGCATAGCGCTGTTGACGTGTTCCGCCGTGCAGATGCTGGGTTAAGGAAGAGTGCAGATAAATGACGTGCGGCATGATAGTCGCGCCGAGCACGCCAGCGGCGAGGAACACCGCTTCGGAATTAGGTAGGCTCGGGATAACCATCCCCTTGCTAAGTTGCGCGAAGTTCGGCTGGGAAAAGATCAATTCCACAATGTAAGCCGCAGCTACAAACAGCAGCAAGCCGCCAATCACTTTTTCCAGCGGTTTTTGCCCGCGGCGCTGCAACATCAGAATCAAAAAAGTCGCGATACCGGTGAGCACGGCCCCCTGCAATAACGACACGCCGAGGATCAACTTAAAGCCAATCGCGGCACCAATGAATTCAGCAAGGTCTGTCGCCATGGCGATAATTTCGGCCTGCACCCAGTAGAACCACACCACCGGACGAGGATAGTGATCGCGAATTTGTTCCGCCAGATTTTTACCCGTGGCAATGCCAAGCTTTGCCGATAGCACCTGGATCAGCATCGCCATCAGGTTTGCCCAGACCACCACCCACAACAGTTTATAGCCAAAGCTGGCCCCTGCCTGGATGTTGGTGGCGAAGTTGCCCGGATCGATATAGCCGATCGCCGCGATGAACGCAGGTCCCATTAATGCGAGCTTCAACTTGCGCGCTGCCCGTCCACTGCTACTCTCAACGCGATCGTTAGTCATTTTAGTGCCTCAGAAACATAGCCTTTGCTATGTTTCAAGCTACGCCTATTGAGAATGATTATCAAATTCATTTTGATGGGTGAAGTTGATTTCTCTGATAGTGTTTGTCTATGGATCGATAAGGATTCTGGGAAAAACGGTAAAATGTTTAATTATTGTTATAGATTAGCACAATGACATAACTTTTCACTTCGATACAAAGCATAACGGAAGTGTATCACCGATCACTAATTTTGAATCTCGTCACAGGTCCTTATTATAGTGTGTGTTTGATCTCGTTTTCTTTATGGTTGTTACATAGAATGTGCACGAAAACTAAACCTGCCTCATATTTGGAGCAAATATGGACCGCGTCCTTCATTTTGTATTGGCATTGGCCGTTGTTGCGATCCTTGCGCTGCTGGTAAGCAGTGACCGTAAAAAGATTCGCATTCGTTATGTTATTCAACTGCTTGTTATTGAAGTGTTACTGGCGTGGTTCTTCCTGAACTCCAACGTCGGCCTGGGCTTCGTAAAAGGCTTCTCCGAAATGTTCGAAAAACTGCTCGGTTTTGCCAACGAGGGGACGAACTTCGTCTTCGGCAGCATGAATGATCAAGGCCTGGCATTTTTCTTCCTGAAAGTGCTGTGCCCTATCGTCTTTATCTCCGCCCTGATCGGTATCCTTCAGCATATCCGTGTGCTGCCGGTTATCATCCGCGCAATTGGTTACCTGCTTTCCAAAGTGAACGGTATGGGCAAGCTGGAATCCTTCAACGCCGTCAGCTCTCTGATCCTGGGTCAGTCCGAGAACTTTATCGCCTATAAAGATATTCTCGGCAAAATGTCTCGCAACCGTATGTACACCATGGCTGCAACGGCGATGTCTACCGTTTCCATGTCTATCGTCGGCGCGTACATGACCATGCTGGAGCCGAAGTACGTTGTTGCGGCGCTGGTACTGAACATGTTCAGCACCTTTATCGTGCTGTCGCTGATCAACCCTTACCGCGTTGATGCCAGCGAAGAAAATATCCAGATGTCTAACCTGCATGAAGGTCAGAGCTTCTTCGAAATGCTGGGTGAATACATCCTGGCGGGTTTCAAAGTGGCAATTATCGTTGCGGCGATGCTGATTGGTTTCATCGCGTTAATCGCTGCCCTGAACGCCCTGTTTGCCACCGTGACCGGCTGGTTTGGCTACAGCATCTCCTTCCAGGGCATCCTGGGTTACATCTTCTACCCGGTTGCATGGGTAATGGGTGTACCGTCCAGCGAAGCGCTGCAGGTGGGCAGTATCATGGCGACAAAACTGGTTTCCAACGAATTCGTTGCGATGATGGACCTGCAGAAAATCGCCTCTACGCTCTCTCCGCGCGCTGAAGGCATCATCTCTGTGTTCCTGGTCTCCTTCGCTAACTTCTCTTCTATCGGTATTATCGCCGGTGCGATTAAAGGTCTGAACGAAGAGCAAGGTAACGTAGTTTCCCGCTTTGGTCTGAAGCTGGTGTACGGCTCTACGCTGGTGAGCGTACTGTCTGCATCTATCGCAGCACTGGTGCTGTAAGCGTAAGACAACGTCGTAGTAATAAGGCCGGGGAATTTCCCCGGCTTTTTTATGCCTGCTATTCAGCAGAGCAGAGAGATATCGGTAAGAATCGACAGGATGCAGAAACAAAAAACCCCCGCTTTTCAGCGAGGGTTTAAATTTTGGTGGAGCTAAGCGGGATCGAACCGCTGACCTCTTGCATGCCATGCAAGCGCTCTCCCAGCTGAGCTATAGCCCCATTACGTAAAGCTTGTCGAGTTGACGGGCGGCATCATATGAATTCCCTTCGCGTGTGTCAACGGCAAAATTAACTCATAGAATTCAATCGCTGAAAAAGCAGTCAAATGAAGAACATTGCGTAACAACTCGCATTCAGTAGTTAAACGCGTCACGGTTTCTACTAAAATGGTGCTATAAAATGAGCCACTAATTAACCCCACGACTATTCAGGGAATCGTTATGTTCAAGGAACGGATGACGCCAGAAGAACTTGCTAATCTGACCGGATACAGCCGACAGACCATCAATAAATGGGTGCGTAAGGAGGGTTGGGCT
Organism: Citrobacter sp. KTE30; assembly: GCF_000398825.1. Lineage (NCBI taxonomy): Bacteria > Pseudomonadati > Pseudomonadota > Gammaproteobacteria > Enterobacterales > Enterobacteriaceae > Citrobacter > Citrobacter sp. KTE30. Next base: position 3,160,818 of record NZ_KB976055.1, read on the forward strand.
ACATCACCAAAACCAGGCGTACAGGGCGGTAAAGCGCGTCTGGTTCACGTCACCGAACAAGTTCGTGAATACATTCGCAGTGCTGAGCGTTCAGCCGAAGGTTTATCAGATAATTTATCGTTATCAGGCGATACCTCTATCGAAGCTCTACTGATTAGGCTCGCCAAAGAGATGACTCCGTCAGAACAGAAAATGTTTACGTCACTGATCCTGCGTGAAGGCATTACGGGTTTATTACAACGCTTAGGGATCCGCGACAACAAATAATATGAAAAAATTACGCAGCAAAATGACGACCGAAGAACTGGCGGACTGTCTCGGAGTTGCCAAACAAACCGTCAATCGTTGGATCAGAGAACAAAACTGGACCACCGAAAAGTTTCCCGGCGTTAAAGGGGGTCGTGCAAGGCTGATTCATATCGACTCCAGCGTCCGCACGTTTCTGCTCAATATTCCGGCTTTTCGCAAAGTACCTGAAATTTATCAGGCAGAGGAACCGTTGGCAGAATACAACCACGTGGTGCGTAGCCACGCCTGTCGCCAGATAATTAGCGCACTGGACAACATGTCCCCAACGGAACAAGAAAAGCTGGCAATGTATATTTCTCGCGAAGGTATTCGCACTTTCCTTACCCGTCTGGGTATTGATGAGTCTGAATAACAGGCAAAAAAAACGGCAGGATGCGCTCCTGCCGTTGTTTCATCGCTCAACCGAGCTTACTGCTGGCTTTCACGCTCAGCAATAAACGCCAGCGCTTTATTAATACGCTCAATGCTGCGGGATTTACCAATCGCATGCACTGTGACGTCTAACGCCGGAGACTGACCCGCACCGGTTACGGCTACGCGCAGCGGCATTCCAACTTTACCCATACCCACTTCCAGCTCATCAGCGGTCGCCTGAATCGCGTGGTGCACGTTTTCTGCCGTCCACTCGCTGATAGCAGCCAGTTTATCGCGAACCACTTCCAGCGGCTGACGTGCTACCGGACGCAGGTGTTTCTTCGCGGCGTCCGCGTCGAACTCAGCAAAATCTTCGTAGAAGTAACGGCAGCTCTGCGCCATCTCTTTCAGCGTTTTGCAGCGCTCACCCAGCAGTTTAACCAGCTCAGACAGCTGCGGGCCGACGCGAGTGTCGATATTTTCCTGCTCAATGTGCCATTGCAGATGCGTTGCCACATATTCCGGTGCCAGCGCATTAATGTAGTGATGGTTCAGCCACTGCAGTTTTTCGGTGTTGAACGCACTGGCAGACTTACTCACCGCACCAAGGGAAAACAGTTTGATCATCTCTTCACGGGTGAAGATTTCCTGATCGCCGCTGGACCAGCCCAGACGCACCAGATAGTTCAGCAGCGCTTCCGGAAGGTAACCGTCGTCGCGATACTGCATAACGCTGACCGCACCGTGACGTTTAGAAAGTTTTTTACCATCGTCGCCGTTGATCATCGACACGTGTGCATAAACCGGCACCGGCGCATTCAGCGCTTTCAGGATGTTTATCTGACGCGGAGTGTTGTTGATATGGTCTTCACCACGAATAACGTGAGTGATTTCCATATCCCAGTCGTCGACCACCACACAGAAGTTGTAGGTCGGGGAACCGTCGGTACGGCGGATGATCAGATCGTCCAGCTCCTGGTTGCTGAATTCGATCGGCCCACGGATCTGGTCATCAAAAATAACGGATCCATCCTGCGGGTTGGCAAAACGCACCACGCATGGTTCATCATCAGCATGATGTTCATGACCGTGGCGGCAGCGACCGTCGTAACGAGGCTTCTCACCGTTTGCCATCTGCTCTTCACGCAGCGCGTCCAGACGTTCTTTGGAGCAGTAGCATTTATACGCGGTACCGGCTTCCAGCATCTCATCAATCACGGCGTTGTAGCGATCAAAACGTTTGGTCTGGAAGTACGGGCCTTCATCCCATTCCAGATTCAGCCAGTTCATGCCATCCATAATGGCTTCAATAGCTTCCGGAGTGGAGCGTTCGAGATCGGTGTCTTCAATACGCAGCACAAACTCACCGTCATGGTTACGTGCAAAAAGCCAGGAATATAGAGCAGTACGCGCACCACCGACGTGCAGGTAACCTGTCGGGCTTGGCGCGAAGCGAGTTTTGATTTTCATGAAATGGCCTTACGTTTATAAAGATGCCGACAACCGGCAAATCCAGGGAAGATTATCAGGCTCGTATTCTATCACTGTGGTCTGATTCCTCAATGTTGTTCAGGTTGGAACATCACGCTTTGCCATTTTCGTATACAAATCATGCTGCATGGATTGATTTGCGATCGTTTTGTTTAAATTTACGACGAACGAACAAATTCTTTAGAAAATGCGTTGACTCATTTTCAACTCTCCCTATAATGCGACTCCACACAGCGGGGGTGATTAGCTCAGCTGGGAGAGCACCTCCCTTACAAGGAGGGGGTCGGCGGTTCGAACCCGTCATCACCCACCAACTACTTTATGTAGTCTCC
>NZ_KB976055.1:3163363-3364242 GCF_000398825.1 Citrobacter sp. KTE30
TGTAGTCTCCGCCGTGTAGAGTAAGAAATTGAGAAGTGGGTGATTAGCTCAGCTGGGAGAGCACCTCCCTTACAAGGAGGGGGTCGGCGGTTCGATCCCGTCATCACCCACCACTTTCTCGCCAGCTGGATTTCTTACGATAAAATTGAAGTACCGAAGTGGGTGATTAGCTCAGCTGGGAGAGCACCTCCCTTACAAGGAGGGGGTCGGCGGTTCGATCCCGTCATCACCCACCACTTCGGGTCGTTAGCTCAGTTGGTAGAGCAGTTGACTTTTAATCAATTGGTCGCAGGTTCGAATCCTGCACGACCCACCAATGTAAAAAAGCGCCCTAAAGGCGCTTTTTTGCTATCTGCGATTTGTAAGATTCGAACCTGCCGCTGGTTCGGTGTTGAGCGCAGCGAAACAACGGAGCCGGTTACGGCGACGGCCCGAAGGGCGAGCGAAGCGAGTCATCCTGCACGACCCACCAATGTAAAAAGGGCGCTGGCGGCGCCTTTTTGCTATCTGCGATTTATACAACTGCCTGATGCGCTACGCTTATCAGGCCTACCGACAATACTCCCCTCGTAGGCCGGATAAGACGTTAGTCGCCATCCGGCACAGATATCACATCGTCAATGCCGCTACCAGTTTCTCCAGCGCGGGTGTCGCCTGCTGTTGGTCATACACAATATACAAATCCGCCGGAATACGTTCCTCTAATGGCCGGAATATTACGCCAGGCCAGTTCATTTGTGCATAACCATCAGCCATTAACGTAATCCCGATTCCCATACTGATCATTGCCAGTACTGTCTGGGGCTCAACAACCTCACGAATAATCATTGGCGAGAAGCCTGCCTGCTGACATACGCGTTGCAAAAATCCCCAATCGGAATGTACGGATGGAAGCGTGACAAAATATTCGTTGCGCAGCGCCGCCAGCGGAACAGCATCCCTGGAGGCCAGAATGTGATCTTCCGGTACTGCAACCATGAATGAAGATTCATGCAGACGTAAGCTGGTAAAACCAACCGTTGGTTCAATAGCCATACGCCAGATCCCTGCATCAAGCTCCCGACGCTCTAATAACGCCATTTGCATACCTGGCGATTTTTCGCGAAACAGTACTTCAACATTGGGATTTGCTTTCAAAAAATGGTGCATTGCAGGACGCATTCTTCCCCACAGCGCCGTACCAACCACACCCAGTTCAATACGCCCCGCTTCGCCGCGACCAATCTGCTCCACTCTCGCCATAGCCTGATTTGCATTGGCTAACAAACGACGCGACTCCTCCATCAGAATTTTCCCGGCATGAGTTAACGCAACGCTGCGAGAATGGCGAATAAATAACAAGGTACCAAGTTGCTGTTCAAGTTCTTTGATATGAATACTCAGGGGAGGTTGTGACATATTTAACCGGGCAGCAGCCCGGCCAAAATGCAATTCTTCTGCAACAGCGAGAAAATAACGCAATAACTTCAGATCGATTCGGTGAGCTCGTTCCATCACTGTTGCACTCCAGGTATAAGGGATAACGTCTGGAATCTACCACATTGCTTAGTAAAAAATAGATTTAACGACAAGATACCCAATATACATAAACACAATAGATAAAACCCCAGGTAAAACATTTGGTGCAGGAATGGGTATTCGGCATAAAGTAAATAATGCCCCAATGCCTGAGGATAGAATGATTTCTTTCACGTGGAATCCTTGTTTGTGAAATGAACTGGCGAGCATCCCCTCGCCAGTTAAATAATTTTAATGAGCCAATGATTTAGTCGACAATTTTTCTGGATGGTGTTGATATTTAAAGAACAACGCAAAAACAATTGCCAATGCCAAAGCATAAGCGGCAAACACCAGCCAGATAGTTTGCCAATCCTTGACGCCATCGACAGAAAAATAGTCCACCGCCATCCCGCTCAGGATTGAACCAACCCACGCGCCAATGCCATTTACCATCGTCATAAACAACCCTTGGGCGCTGGCGCGAATGCTTGAGTCAACTTCCTGCTCGACAAATACCGATCCGGAGATGTTGAAGAAATCAAACGCGCAGCCGTAAACGATCATCGACATCAGCAGCAGCACAAAGCCAAACGGAGACGGATCGCCAAAGGCAAAAAAGCCAAAGCGCAGCGTCCACGCCAGCATACTCATCAGCATCACTGTTTTAATGCCAAAGCGTTTAAGGAAGAATGGAATAGTGAGGATAAAACCCACTTCCGCCATCTGCGAAACTGACAGCAAAATGGAGGGATATTTCACCACAAAGCTGTTGGCAAACTCAGGGTTACGGGCAAAATCATGCAGAAACGGATTGCCAAAGACGTTGGTGATTTGCAGCACCGCCCCCAGCATCATGGCAAACAAAAAGAAAATTGCCATGCGCGGATTTTTAAACAAAACAAACGCATCCAGCCCCAGTTTACTGGCCAGCGTGGCGGACTCTTTTTTCTCTGCAACCGGAATTTTCGGCAACGTCAGCGCATACAGAGCCAGCAGCAGCGAAGCTCCAGAGGCGATATACAATTGCGCGTTGCTGAGTTCCAGGCCCATCAGACTCACCGTCCACATGGCCACAATAAAACCTATCGTGCCAAAAACACGTACAGGCGGAAATGCCGTCACCGGATCCTGGCCGGCTTTTGCCAGGCAGGAGTAGGAAACACTATTCGATAACGCAATCGTCGGCATATAGGCCATAGCATTAACTAACATCACCCAGAACATGGTATCAGAATCAGTAACCGTGGTGGCATAGAGTAACGCGCCAGCACACACCAGGTGGCACAGCATATAAGCACGTTCGGCACGCAGCCACTTATCGGCGATGATCCCCATAATGCCTGGCATAATAATCGCTGCCAGCCCTTTCGAGCTGTAGACCATACCCACATTCGCGCCGGTAAAATCCAGGGTGTTAATCATGTAAGAACCCAGGGTAACCAGCCAGCTACCCCAGATAAAATATTGCAAAAACGACATGATTTTTAAGCGGGACGTAATACCCATTTTTTATTCCTTGCCGTGAGGTAAGGCTCCCAAAAGGAACCTTTGCTATTGTGTGTTTAGGCCAATTTGCGTAAAAAACCGCAAATCAGATTAATAAAGTTCTGACGGGACAACTCAGCCGCAGCCAGTGTCTGAGCATGGGACAGTTTTACATCTCCTAACCCTTCCGCCAGATTGGTGATCGCAGAGACGGCAACAACTTTGAGACCACAATGACGTGCGGTAATAACTTCCGGCACCACTGACATTCCGACCACATCGCCGCCAATAATCTGCATCATGCGTATTTCTGCCGCAGTTTCGAAGTTCGGCCCCGGATAAGAAACAAATACGCCTTCGGTGAGAGGGAATCCCTCCTCTGCCGCAACGGCCTGAAGAATGGCTCGGTAATCTGCATCGTAAGCATTTGCCAGCGAGAAAAAGCGATCGCCAAAACGCTCATCATTCGCTCCAACCATCGGCGTACCCGGCATAGTGTTAATGTGATCACACAACGTCACCAGACTTCCTGGGCCAACTTCAGGACGTAGTGATCCTGCCGCATTTGTACAGAACAATACTTCACAACCCAGCAATTTCAGCGTGCGAATGGCGTCGGTCATAACCTTCATACCCCGACCTTCATAAAAATGTCCACGCCCTTTCATACAAGCAACAGGAACACCTGCCAGATGACCGAGCACCAGTTCTCCAGCATGGCCGTGAACGGTGCTCACAGGAAAACCGGGAAGTTTTTCATAGGAGATGGCGACCGCATTCTCAATTTGCTCCGCCAGCGCACCTAGTCCAGAACCCAAAATAAACGCAACTCGCGGGGTAAACTCCGGTGCATATGCACGAATAATATCAACACAATACTCAGGATTATGAGAAAAAAGAGCGTGAGACATAAATATCCTTGTTCTATCGGATTAAATTTGACTCCTTTTTATAACGACCTTCGACCTGTGCTGACCAATACACTTTTCAGGTGCTATCAATAGTCATTTGATATCGATGGATTTAGATCGCTTCTGTATTAATAAAGATACAAAACAGTATTGGTAGTTATCTACTCTTTATCATAACAATATGCTGTTTGTATTTTTATAAATCACTTATTTTTAATTAATCTATTAATAACTATTGGCATAGGGAAATATGCTATGAAAAAATTCTTTACTCTGACGCTGTCATCTTTACTCATTATTCCCGCACTATCCCATGCGGAATATAAAAGTGGATTTGCCGATATCGGCCTGCATTATCTCGACTGGACATCAGAGACTACAGAAAAAACCAGTAAAAAATCACATAAAGATGACTTTGGTTATCTGGAGCTTGAAGGCGGAGCGAACTTTAGCTGGGGAGAAATGTACGGCTTCTTCGATTGGGAGAATTTCTACAATGGTCGTCACGCTAAACCCGGCAGCGAACAGCGTTACACTTTCAAAAATACCAACCGTATATATCTTGGTGATACGGGGTTAAATCTCTATCTGCATGCTTACGGAACTTATGGTTCGCCGAATCGTGCTAACTTCCATGATGATATGTTTCTCTATGGGTTAGGTTATAATTTCACAGGCAATGGTTATTGGTTTAAGCCCTTCTTTGCCAAACGTTATACCGATCAGACATATTATACTGGGGATAATGGTTATGTAATGGGCTGGGTGGCCGGATATAGCTTCTCGCTTGGCAGCGAGAAATTCAGCGTAACGAACTGGAATGAATACGAATTTGACCGCAATGAAACCTACGCGGCAGGTAATGGCGGTAAGGACGGAATCAACGGCGCAGTCGCTTTCTGGTGGAACGCGACGCCACATCTTACCGCAGGTATTCAGTATCGTTACGCAGATAATAAACTGGGAGAATCATTCCTGCAGGACGGTATTATTTATTCTCTTAAATACTTGTTCTAACACATTAGCCCAGTCGGGCAGATATTTAAATCTGATACAACGGATCACGGGCACGACCAGCGGTTAATTCACTGGCCTGCATACGCACCACGTCCCACAGCGCCTGAGCCGCGGTTGATAAAGAGCGGTTTTTACGTCGAGCCAGCATCAGTTGCCGTTCAACTACCGGCGTCAGGCGCTTAACCTGCAAGTGACTGCCCTGCGGTAAGGGGAGCGCCAGCGCGGGCAGCACACTGATGCCAATCCCCGCCTCCACCATCGGGAACAGCGTGGCGGGATGACCAATCTCCTGAACGATGTTGGCATCAATGGAAAAATGGGCCAACGCCGCATCGATCAGCGGTCGACTACCGGAAGCGTAATCCTGTAACACCAAACGTTCGTTATACAAATCCTGCCAGTTCACCCACTCACGTTGGGCTAACGGATGATCCTCGCGACACAGCAGCAGGAACGGTTCGGACAGTACGGCTTCACACTGCAGGTCGGTCACAGCACCAGGATCTATCACAATGCCAAAATCCACCTCTCCCTGGCGAATACTTTCCAGCACCCACTGCTGGGGCCTGTCGTGCAGCACAAAATCGATCGCAGGATAAAGCTCATTACTCTGGGCAATACACTGTGGAATAAGGTGAGCAGAGATTGTCTGGCTGGCGGCAACACGCACCGTTCCGGTTAACTGTGTCCCCACCTGGCCTGCTTCACGCAGCGTGCTGTGCAGTTCATCCAGAATACGTTCCAGCCGCGTCGCCAACTGGTGCCCCGCTTCCGTCAGAACCACTTCCCGCGTTGTTCTATCTAACAACCGCACCCCCGTCTGAGCTTCAAGCTCTTTAACGCTGTGGCTGACCGCAGACTGGCTTAAGCCAATAATATCCCCCGCCCGGCTAAAGCTTTTGGCCTGAGCGACGGTAACAAAGATACGGAGCTGACGCAGAGAGTAATTCATCTATTCGATTCATATATGGATGCAATAAATCAATTTTATTTCTCAAATGGAAAAACGCAAAATGTTGCTACTGAATTTCAGGAGCTTTTATGAAACTTTTTCGTATCCTTGATCCGTTCACGATTACGTTGATTACGGTCGTATTACTGGCGTCCTTTTTCCCAGCCGAAGGTGGCTTTGTGCCTTTCTTTGAAGGCTTAACCACCGCCGCCATTGCCCTGCTGTTTTTTATGCACGGGGCCAAGCTCTCTCGTGAGGCAATTATTGCCGGCGGTAGTCACTGGCGTTTGCATCTGTGGGTGATGTGCAGCACGTTTGTTGTTTTCCCGGTGCTGGGCGTTCTGTTCGCCTGGTGGGCGCCGGTTAATGTTGACCCGATGCTGTACACCGGTTTCCTGTACCTGTGTATTTTGCCGGCCACGGTGCAGTCGGCAATCGCCTTTACGTCGCTGGCGGGGGGGAACGTTGCCGCCGCCGTGTGTTCCGCTTCGGCCTCCAGCCTGCTGGGTATTTTTCTCTCGCCGTTGCTGGTTGGCCTGGTCATGAATATGCATGGCGCAGAAGGCAGCCTGGAGCAGGTGGGGAAAATCATGCTGCAGCTGCTGCTGCCGTTCGTACTGGGACATCTTTCGCGTCCGTGGATTGGTAACTGGGTGTCCCGACATAAAAAATGGATTGCAAAAACGGATCAATCATCCATTTTACTGGTGGTTTACTCCGCCTTCAGTGAAGCCGTGGTTAACGGGATCTGGCACAAAGTGGGGATTGGCTCACTGCTGTTTATCGTGGTGGTCAGCATCGTATTGCTGGCAATCGTGATTGGCATCAACGTCTTTGTTGCGCGTAAATGCGGCTTCAACAAGGCCGATGAGATCACCATTGTCTTTTGCGGATCGAAAAAGAGCCTGGCGAATGGGATCCCAATGGCAAATATTCTGTTCCCGACGTCAGTGATAGGAATGATGGTGCTGCCGCTGATGATCTTCCATCAAATTCAGTTGATGGTTTGTGCGGTGCTGGCACGTCGCTACAAGCAACAGACGGACGCATTACAGGCGCAGCAGAAAAGCCGCGCCGCAAAGGCTTAAAGTGGGCGTTTCAGGGGCTGCACCAGTTGCGTCAGCCCTTCAGTTTTAATCAGCAGCGTGATTTGCATCAGTTCGCCGAGCTTGCCCGGCGGGAATTCATCCTTACGGGCAAACCACAGCAGATACTCTTCCGGTACATCAATCAGCCGACGCCCTTTATATTTGCCAAAGGGCATCACGGTATTGGCGATTTCAACCAGCTGCTCTTTTTCCATCTCAGGCACCCAGTAAGCGGATCATTTCAGCTTCGTCGATAACGGCAATGCCCAACTCCTGCGCTTTTGCCAGTTTAGAGCCCGCCGCTTCCCCCGCAATCACTAGATCGGTTTTCTTCGACACGCTACCGGCCACTTTTGCCCCCAGCTCGGTCAGTCGTGCTTTGGCATCATCGCGTGACATCAGGCTCAGGCTCCCGGTCAGCACCACCGTCTTACCCGCAAAGGGGCTGTCGATTTCTTCAGCGTTGATAACCACCGGCGCTGGCCAGTGAATCCCCTGCTCCAAAAGCTGGACGATCACCTCGCGGTTACTCTCTTCGGCAAAGAAATTAAACACGTGGGTCGCCACCACGATGCCGACATCCGGCACTTTTTGCAGCTCTTCAACAGAGGCGGCTTCCAGCGCGTCGAGCGTGCCGAAATATGCCGCCAGACCTGCAGCCGTCGCTTCGCCGACTTCACGAATACCCAGCGCATAGAGGAAACGGGCAAACGTGGTCTCTTTCGCTTTTTCCAGCGCATTCACTACGTTTTGCGCCGACTTCGGCCCCATGCGATCAAGACCGGTCAGCTTACCTGCGGTCAGCGCGAAGAGATCCGCTGGCGTGTGGACATACTCTTTCTCGACCAGTTGATCGATAATTTTGTCGCCCATGCCGTCGACGTCCAGCGCACGGCGGGAAACGAAGTGTTTCAATGATTCCTTCCGCTGTGCCCCGCAGATTAAACCTCCGGTACAGCGAGCAACCGCTTCGCCTTCCACACGCTCAACGTCAGAGTTGCATACCGGACAGTGGGTGGGAAACTCGATTTCGCGGGTATCGTCCGGACGCTCGGAAAGCACGACGTTCACTACCTGCGGGATGACATCGCCCGCACGGCGAATGACGACTTTATCGCCAATACGCAAACCAAGACGCTCAATTTCATCCGCATTGTGCAAGGTGGCGTTACTGACCAACACCCCGGCAACCTGAACTGGCTCAAGGCGGGCGACAGGCGTAATCGCCCCTGTACGTCCAACCTGAAACTCAACATCGCGGACAAAGGTCATCTGCTCCTGTGCCGGGAACTTAAAGGCCACCGCCCAACGCGGCGCGCGGGCAACAAAACCCAGTTGCTCCTGCAAGGCCATGGAGTTGACTTTGATCACCACACCATCGATATCGAAGCCCAGCGTCGGTCGGTCTTCTTCAACCTTATGATAGTAAGCAAGTACTTCCTCCGGAGAGTCGCAAAGCGCCACTCTGTCGCTCACCGGCAATCCCCACTCTTTAAATTGCAGCAGACGGCCCAGATGGGTATCGGGCAACACACCACCTTCCAGCACACCAACGCCATAGCAGAAGAAAGTAAGCGGTCGCTTCGCTGTGATACGCGGATCGAGCTGGCGTAATGACCCAGCCGCCGCATTTCGCGGGTTAGCAAACACTTTGTTGCCAGTACGGCGGGCCTCTTCGTTGATTTTTTCAAACCCGGCCTGCGGGAGGAACACCTCGCCGCGCACTTCCAGACGCGTCGGAATGTTATCGCCGCGCAGTTTTAACGGGATCGCACGAATGGTGCGCACGTTCGAGGTAATGTCTTCCCCGGTGGTGCCATCGCCGCGCGTTGCGGCGCTAACCAGCACGCCGTTTTCATAGAGAATACTCACCGCCAGCCCGTCAAGCTTCAGCTCACAGCACCAGGTTAGTTTGTCCGTACTCTTCAGTCGGTCCTGTACGCGCTTGTTAAAGGCGAGAAAACTCTCTTCATCAAACACGTTATCCAGCGACAGCATCGGCACTTCATGGCGAATCTGACTGAACGCCGTTAACGGGGCGGCGCCAACGCGTTGGGTTGGCGAGTCAGGGGTAATAAGGTCCGGATGCTGCGCTTCCAGCTCGCGGAGTTCGCGCAGCAGACGATCGTATTCCGCATCGGGAATTTCCGGCGCGTCCATCACATGGTAGAGATACTCATGATGGCGAAGCGTGGTTCGCAGTTCTGTCAGTTGTTGTTCGATTGATTCCATATCGCACCATCAATGATAAAAAACCCCCGACAGGCGGGGGTTTAGCAAGGAGATGTCACGCCAAAGGAGAATCAGGCGCGAGATTCTTTAACTTCGCGGATGCGGTCCTGATACTCGCGCAGTTTCTGCGGCGTCATCATGCGACGTTGATCGTCAAGCACCACACCACCCACTTCATCGGCGATGTGCTGTGCGGACTGCAGCATCAGCTTAAAGTTTTGCAGCTCGTCCCCATAGGACGGAACCTGCATAAAAATAGTTACGCCAGGGGTGCTGAAATCACCCGTCATTTCGGGGTCAAACGTTCCTGGGTTAACCATATTGGCAAGGCTGAACAGCGACGGACCGCTGCCATCCGGGCTCAAATGACGATGGAAAATATTCATATCGCCAAATTTAAAACCGGCTTGCTGAATGCTATTGAGCAGCACTTCACCGTTGAGCTCGCTACCGTGATGCGCCGCAACGTTCATAATAATGACCGCTTCTTTACGCTGAGGTTTTTCAGCAACAGGCGCTTCTTCAACTACCGGCTCAGGCTGCGGTTGATGTTCAACGGCAGGCTCTGCGGGCTGGAAAGTCTGCGGCGCAGGTTGCGGTGCTTGCTGCACGGGCTGCTGAACCTGCGGAGCAACGGGCTGATGCTGCATCGGCTGCTGTACAGGTTGTTGCTGAACAGGCTGATGTTGCACCGGCCGCTGCGGTTGTACAGGCTGCGGCTGAGCATGCGGCGGCGGTACCGGCGCTTGTGCAGGCTGCTGCGCGGGTTGACGCGGCTGAGCCGACGCATAAGGCGGCTGGTACTGGTGTTGCGGCGACTGAGGAGGAACACCATGTTCCTGCGCGTTACCGGGAGCATGATTCACACGATGAACGCGAACTTCGCCCACGCCTTCGTCTTCCTCGACGTTGTCGTCGAACGAATCCTCGTCTTCACGTTTAGACTTCATGCGTTTCAGTGGGCGATCGCGGAATATAGAAGACCGCTCTTTACGGCTAGTCCAAAAACCATGTACCAGTAAAGCGATTATGGCGATCGCGCCAACAATGATTAATATCAGACGCAAATCCTGCATCATTATATTCTCTGTTGTTCTAACACCTTGCCACCACGGCAAACATTTACTCACTAAGAGTATTTGTCGATTACGCCAAGTGCAAGTGCACTCTTGGCTTTCACGGCATAAAGATGAACAAAATTGTGCTTTTTGCTGTTTTTTCGAACATTTCTGAACAGCTTAACGCTCAACAACCCGGTAAGATACGCAAAGTTTACCAGAGCTTATATAACAAGGAGTATGTCCTGACCATGGTTTCATCATCTGCAGTCGTACCTCGCAGCGGCCTTTATTACTTTTCACAGGGATGGAAGCTCATCACCCAACCGGGCATTCGTCGCTTTGTCATCCTGCCTTTGCTGGTGAATATCCTGCTGATGGGCGGCGCATTCTGGTGGCTATTCACACAACTCGATAGCTGGATCCCCGCGCTGATGAGTCACGTCCCTGACTGGCTTCAGTGGCTTAGCTACTTGCTGTGGCCGATTGTCACTATCTCCGTACTACTGGTGTTCGGCTACCTCTTTTCCACCATAGCCAACTGGATTGCCGCGCCGTTTAACGGTCTGCTGGCTGAACAACTGGAAGCGCGCTTAACGGGCGCAACACCGCCTGACACCGGTGTTCTCGGCATCATGAAAGATGTTCCCCGTATTATGAAACGTGAATGGCAAAAGCTGGCGTGGTATCTCCCGCGCGCCATCGTGTTGCTGATCCTCTATTTCATTCCGGGTATTGGGCAGACCGTCGCCCCGGTGCTGTGGTTCCTGTTCAGCGCATGGATGCTGGCCATTCAGTACTGCGATTATCCGTTTGATAACCATAAGGTGCCTTTTAAGGAGATGCGCGTCGCGCTGCGTACACGCAAGGTCACCAATATGCAGTTCGGCGCGCTGACCAGCCTGTTCACCATGATTCCGGTGCTCAATCTGTTCATCATGCCGGTCGCGGTTTGTGGTGCCACGGCGATGTGGGTAGACTGCTATCGTGCTAAGCACGCGTTATGGAAGTAATGCAAAAATGTGTAAAAGCGGGCTGGCTTATGCCCGCTCTTATTCCATACTGCAAGGCATTATTTCCCATCAGCATATAGATATGCGATTTCCTTACTTCCCCATACTTTCTCAACAGGTATGCTGAAGCGGTATCCCAATTTCATACAGTTAAGGACAGGCCATGAGTAAGATTTTTGAAGACAACTCGCTGACTATCGGTCATACGCCGCTGGTTCGACTGAACCGTATCGGTAACGGACGCATTCTGGCGAAGGTGGAATCTCGTAACCCGAGCTTTAGCGTCAAATGCCGTATCGGTGCCAATATGATTTGGGATGCCGAAAAACGTGGTGTACTTAAACCGGGTGTTGAGCTGGTAGAACCGACCAGCGGCAACACGGGGATTGCGCTAGCCTACGTTGCCGCAGCCCGCGGTTACAAACTGACTCTGACCATGCCGGAAACGATGAGCATTGAGCGCCGCAAACTGTTGAAAGCTCTGGGTGCGAATCTGGTGCTGACCGAAGGCGCAAAAGGGATGAAGGGTGCAATCCAGAAAGCGGAAGAAATTGTCGCCAGCGATCCGGAGAAGTTCCTGCTGCTGCAGCAGTTCAGCAACCCGGCGAACCCGGAAATTCACGAAAAAACCACCGGCCCGGAAATCTGGGAAGATACCGATGGCCAGGTTGATGTCTTTATTTCCGGCGTCGGTACCGGCGGTACATTGACTGGTGTGACCCGTTACATCAAAGGCACTAAAGGTAAAACCGATCTGATCACCGTCGCGGTTGAACCTACCGACTCCCCGGTTATCGCCCAGGCGCTGGCGGGTGAAGAACTTAAACCGGGCCCACATAAAATTCAGGGGATTGGCGCGGGTTTCATTCCAGGCAACCTTGATCTGAAACTTATCGATAAAGTCGTCGCCATCACCAATGATGAAGCAATCTCTACTGCGCGTCGCCTGATGGAAGAAGAAGGTATTCTGGCGGGCATTTCTTCCGGCGCTGCTGTTGCTGCCGCGCTTAAGCTGCAGGAAGATGAAACCTTTACCAATAAGAATATAGTGGTTATTCTACCGTCATCGGGTGAGCGTTATCTGAGCACTGCACTGTTTGCCGATCTCTTCACAGAGAAAGAACTGCAACAGTAATGCCAGCATGTTAAAAACGCGTAAAAAAGCACCCATTTGGGTGCTTTTTTGTGGCCTGCTTCAAAGTTTCAACTCGCCTGGCATTGATTCAACCCACCAGAACTGGTATTTAACCAAGCTAATTATTTTGATGCGCGAAATTAATCGTTACAGGAAAAGCGCTAGCTGAATCGATTTTATGATTTGGTTCAACTCTTCCTTTCGCGGCATAATGTTTAATGACGAACGAAACGTCAGCGGCAAGAAGTTGCCAGCAACGGATTGCACCGAACTCCTTTTGTGTCGCGTCCAGTTTACGCCGATGCTAACAATACAGGCTAAAGTTGAACCGCCAGGCTAGACTTTAGTTCCACAACACTAAACCTATAAGTTGGGGAAATATAATGTTCCAGCAAGAAGTTACCATTACCGCTCCGAACGGTCTGCATACTCGCCCTGCTGCTCAGTTTGTTAAAGAAGCAAAAGGCTTTACTTCTGATATTACTGTGACTTCCAACGGCAAAAGCGCTAGCGCCAAAAGCCTGTTTAAACTGCAGACTCTGGGCCTGACTCAGGGTACCGTTGTTACCCTGTCCGCAGAAGGTGAAGACGAGCAGAAAGCAGTTGAGCATCTGGTTAAACTGATGGCTGAACTCGAGTAAGTTCAACGAGTTCTTTTAAATATCAGTCACAAGTAAGGTAGGGTTATGATTTCAGGCATTTTAGCATCCCCGGGTATCGCTTTCGGTAAAGCATTGCTACTGAAAGAAGACGAAATCGTCATTGACCGGAAAAAAATTTCTGCCGACAAGGTTGATCAGGAAGTTGAACGTTTTCTGAGCGGTCGTGCCAAGGCATCTGCGCAACTGGAAGCGATCAAAACCAAAGCTGGTGAAACGTTCGGTGAAGAAAAAGAAGCCATCTTTGAAGGGCATATCATGCTGCTCGAAGATGAGGAGCTGGAGCAGGAAATCATAGCCCTGATTAAAGATAAGCACATGACGGCTGATGCAGCCGCGCATGAAGTTATCGAAGGTCAGGCCACAGCCCTGGAAGAGCTGGATGATGAATACCTGAAAGAACGTGCGGCTGACGTACGTGACATCGGTAAACGCCTGCTGCGTAACATCCTGGGTCTGGCAATTATCGACCTGAGCGCTATTCAGGAAGAAGTTATCCTGGTAGCCGCAGACCTGACCCCGTCAGAAACCGCACAGCTGAACCTGAACAAGGTGCTGGGTTTCATTACTGACGCGGGCGGACGTACCTCCCATACCTCTATCATGGCGCGTTCTCTGGAACTGCCTGCCATCGTCGGTACGGGTAGCGTCACCTCTCAGGTTAAAAACGACGACTATCTGATTCTGGATGCCGTAAACAATCAGGTTTACGTCAATCCGACCAACGACGTTATCGAGCAACTGCGTGCCGTTCAGGAGCTGGTTGCAACCGAGAAGGCGGAACTCGCTAAGCTGAAAGATCTGCCGGCTATCACGCTGGACGGACATCAGGTTGAAGTTTGCGCCAATATCGGTACCGTTCGTGACGTTGAAGGCGCTGAACGTAACGGCGCTGAAGGTGTGGGTCTGTACCGCACCGAATTCCTGTTCATGGACCGTGAATCGCTGCCAACTGAAGAAGAACAGTTTGCTGCGTATAAAGCCGTTGCTGAAGCCTGTGGCTCTCAGGCGGTCATCGTTCGCACCATGGACATCGGCGGCGATAAAGAACTGCCGTACATGAATTTTCCGAAAGAAGAGAACCCGTTCCTGGGCTGGCGTGCCGTGCGTATCGCCATGGATCGTAAAGAGATCCTGCGTGACCAGGTTCGCGCGATTCTGCGCGCCTCTGCTTTCGGTAAACTGCGCATCATGTTCCCAATGATCATCTCTGTTGAAGAAGTGCGTGCACTGCGCAAAGAGATCGAAATCTACAAACAGGAACTGCGCGACGAAGGTAAAGCATTTGACGAGAGCATTGAGATTGGCGTGATGGTGGAAACACCGGCTGCAGCAACAATTGCGCGTCATTTAGCCAAAGAAGTTGATTTCTTTAGTATCGGCACCAATGATTTAACGCAGTACACCCTGGCAGTTGACCGTGGTAATGATATGATTTCACACCTTTACCAACCGATGTCGCCATCTGTGCTGACGCTGATCAAGCAAGTTATTGATGCTTCTCATGCTGAAGGCAAATGGACTGGCATGTGTGGTGAGCTTGCAGGCGACGAACGTGCTACACTTCTGTTGCTGGGGATGGGTCTGGACGAATTCTCTATGAGCGCCATTTCTATCCCGCGCATTAAGAAGATTATCCGTAACACGAACTTCGAAGATGCGAAGGTGTTAGCAGAGCAGGCTCTTGCTCAACCGACAACGGACGAGTTAATGACGCTGGTTAACAAGTTCATTGAAGAAAAAACAATCTGCTAATCCACGAGATGCGGCCCAATTTACTGCTTAGGAGAAGATCATGGGTTTGTTCGATAAACTGAAATCTCTGGTTTCTGATGATAAGAAAGACACCGGAACTATTGAGATTGTTGCTCCGCTCTCTGGCGAGATCGTCAACATCGAAGACGTGCCGGATGTAGTTTTTGCTGAAAAAATCGTTGGTGATGGCATCGCTATCAAACCAACCGGTAACAAAATGGTTGCTCCTGTTGACGGCACCATCGGCAAAATCTTTGAAACCAACCACGCTTTCTCTATCGAATCCGACAGCGGCATTGAGCTGTTTGTTCACTTCGGTATTGATACCGTTGAACTGAAAGGCGAAGGCTTCAAACGCATCGCTGAAGAAGGTCAGCGCGTGAAAGTGGGCGACCCGGTTATTGAATTCGATCTGCCGCTGCTGGAAGAAAAAGCCAAGTCTACCCTGACTCCGGTTGTTATCTCCAACATGGACGAAATCAAAGAACTGATCAAACTGTCCGGTAGCGTGACCGTGGGTGAAACCCCGGTTATCCGCATCAAGAAGTAATTCTTGCCGCAGAGAAAAATGGCGCCGATTGGCGCCATTTTTTTATACACTTCATCCGCCATTAAATGTGTGCAGTCACCGGGCGATAACACGCCTCGCGCATCAGGATTTTCATGCCCTCCGGCCCGCTCTCCAGCATCCGTCGTTCCGAATCCGCCACTAACAACTCACAGTCGTAACCACCCGCAATGCCGAACATAGCCCGCGCCACGCAGATATCTTCCAGTGCCGCTGTCCCGCAGGTATCAAAGTGTCCAACCATACGCCCATTCTGGCGAACTACCAGCCGGTAACTCTTCATCGCGCCTCCCCTGCCGGTGGCAGAATTAATTCATCACAACCGCACTGGTGCGTCCACGTCATCACGTCCAGCACCCGCTGTGCAGCATCGTGCGTCGCGGTCGTCAGCGCTTTCCCCATCACAAGGCCGCTCACCAGCTCGGCACAGAACAGATCGCCAGTCCCCTTCAGATCCGTTTTCACTCGCGGATGAGCTAACACCTCAACCGTTTCAGCCGTCACCACCGCAACATGAATAATCTCTTCCGTATCCCCCGGCGCACTGGTGATCACCACCCATTTGAGGGTGTCGGTGAGCAGTGATTGTGCCGCCGTAATGGCTTCATCAAGCGTACGACACGGCTTTCCGCTCAGCATTTGCAGCTCAAACACATTTGGAGTCAGCCCCTGAGCCAGCGGCAGCAGGTGCTGACGATAAGCCTCCGGAATTTCGGCTTTAACATACATACCGCTATCCGTATCGCCAATCACGGGGTCGACCAAAATGCACAGGTCCGGATGCGTGGTCAGAACGGTTTTCAGCCACTGTGCCAGCAAGGCGATTTGTTCCGCGCTGCCCATGTAACCTGTAGTCACCGCCTTTAGCTCGCGCAAGGCATCACGCTCGTTTAAGGCGCGGAGATAACCGCTAAACCAGTCTGCTGGAATAACGCCGCCGTAGAAGGTTTCATAATGCGGGGTATTACTGAACAGCACCGTAGGTACTGCCGTCACGCGTAATCCCTGCGCTTTAATGGCCGGGACGGCGATGCTGTTACCTACGCTGCCATAAACCACCTGTGACTGAACGGCGACGATATCGGTCTGTAACGCCCGATGCGTGTCGTCGAAGAGCACTGACTGGATATCACTCTCCTGCTCCATAAATTTCTCCTCTCGCTGGACAGCGGGTCTACGCCTCACTATTATCGTCATATGCTAAAATTCATTTTGTCATAGGTCAATAATGATCGACGGAAAAACCGCTAACGAAATTTTTGACAGTATCCGTCAACATGTCACTACAGGCACGCTGGCAGTGGGAGAAACGTTACCGCCAGTGCGGGAACTGGCAACGGAATTAAACGTGAACCGCAATACTGTCGCGGCGGCTTACAAACGCCTGGTCACCTCCGGGTTGGCACAGAGCCTGGGACGCAACGGTACGGTGATTAAGGGGATTACTGCCCCCGTAGCACTGGAAGGTGGTAATCCGGATACCCCGCTTATCGATCTTTCCGGCGGTAATCCAGCGCCCTCGCGACTTCCTGACCTGAGTAATTATTTTGCGAAGATAAATAAGAGTCCGCGCTTGTACGGCGATGCCGCTGTGTCACCTGGACTTAAGGCGTGGGCATCAGAATGGATGCAAAATGCAATGCCCGGCAAAGGGGAAATTGATATTACCAGCGGTGCCATTGATGCTATCGAACGGCTACTGTGCGCCCATTTGCTGCCTGGTGATAGCGTTGTCGTAGAAGATCCATGCTTTTTAAGCAGCATCAACATGCTGCGCTATGCCGGGTTCTCAGCAAACCCGGCCAGCGTTGACCGCGAAGGCATGCTGCCGGACCAGCTGGAACTCGCGCTACAGAAAGGCGCGCGGGCAGTAATTCTGACACCGCGCGCGCATAACCCGACAGGATGCAGCCTGAGCGCCTCACGCGCGGCGCAATTGCAGGAAATTCTGGCCCGCTATCCGCAGACGCTGGTGATTGTCGACGACCACTTTGCGCTGCTATCTGCTTGCCACTGGTATCCGGTGATTGCGAAGGAAACCACGCACTGGGCGGTTGTCCGCTCGATGTCAAAAACGTTAGGACCAGATTTACGCCTGGCCATTGTGGCCAGCGATCCGCTCACTTCAGGGAAGCTACGTTTAAGGCTTAACTCCGGCAGTCAGTGGGTCAGCCATCTGCTGCAGGATTTGGCCTGCGCCTGCCTGAATGACGAGACTTACCAACACACGCTGGCGCAAACTCAGCAATTTTACGCCGCCCAGCAGCAAAAGTTGACGGCAGCTCTGCGGCGACATGGCATTGAGTTGCCCGTTGGTGACGGTCTGAATATGTGGCTACCGCTGGAAGATAACAGCCAGGCGATCGCTTTTGCGCTGGCAAAGTCCGGCTGGCTGGTACGCGAAGGCGAAGTGTTTGGCGTCAATACGCCTGCGCACGGCCTGCGCATTACGCTGTCAACATTATCAGACAGCGACATTGATAAGCTGGCGACTGATATCCATCAGGCGCTAAAGCGCTAACAGGAGAGAAAAAGTGCGAGTTCATTTTGTTATTCATGAGTCTTTTGAATCTGCTGGCGCGTATCTGCCGTGGGCTGAATCACGCGGCTATACCATCACCTGGTCGCACGTTTACGCCGGGGAAGCGGTCCCTGCGAACGCGGATGGCTTCGATATGTTGGTGGTGTTTGGCGGTCCGCAGTCCCCCCGGACCACGCTGGCAGAGTGCCCGTACTTTGATTCTCAGGCTGAGCAGCATCTGATCAATCAGGCGATTGCGGCACGTAAAATTGTGGTGGGGATCTGCCTGGGTTCACAGTTAATCGGCGAAGCGCTGGGTGCGAAGGTGTGCCAGAGTCCGGAAAAAGAGATTGGTCACTACCCGATCACCCTGACCGAAGCAGGCCAACAGCATCCGTTGTTCAGCCATTTTGGTTCACCGCTTACCGTCGGTCACTGGCACAACGATATGCCTGGATTAACCGACCAGGCGACAATTCTCGCCACAAGCGAGGGCTGCCCGCGACAAATCGTACAATACGGTAATTTCGTCTATGGTTTTCAGTGCCATATGGAATTTACGGCTGATGCTATAGAAGGGCTTATTCAACACTCCGAACAAGAACTGGCGGAAGCTAAAGGCAAGCGCTTCATCCGCTCCGTTGAAGAGATGCGCGCATGGGATTATCAGCAGATGAATGAGAAGCTGTGGCAATTCCTTGATAAGCTTGTGGAAAAACGTAACGATTGATTATGGCAGGCCGGATAAGACGCTTTACGTCGTCATCCGGCGATCGTGCCGTACGTTTGCCTGATGGCGCTATGCTTATCAGGCCTACAAACTAAATCCCTGATCCCTGGTTAAAGTGCTCTTCGCCAAACACGCCGGTTGAAAGGTAGCGATCGCCGCGATCGCAGATGATCGCCACCACCACCGCTCCCGGATTTTGTTCGGCCACGCGAATCGCTCCGGCTACTGCGCCGCCGGAACTAACGCCGCAGAATACACCCTCTTTCACCGCCAGCGCGCGCATGGTGTTTTCCGCATCGTTCTGATGAATATCCAATACCTCATCCACCAGCGAGGCGTTAAAAATGCCCGGCATATATTCCGCAGGCCAGCGGCGAATTCCCGGAATACTACTGCCCTCTTCCGGCTGCAGGCCAACGATGGTAACCGCTTTTTCTTGCTCACGCAGAAAACGCGACACACCGGTAATAGTGCCTGTTGTTCCCATACTGGAGACAAAGTGGGTAATACGACCTGACGTCTGCTGCCAAATTTCCGGTCCGGTGGTGGTGTAATGCGCGTACGGGTTATCCGGATTATTAAATTGGTCGAGAAGTTTACCTTCTCCGCGCTGCGCCATTTCAAGAGCTAAGTCACGCGCGCCTTCCATCCCCTGCTCTTTGGTCACCAGAACCAGTTCAGCCCCGTAAGCACGCATCGCCGCTCGGCGCTCCTGGCTCATGTTGTCTGGCATCAGCAGCTTCATGCGGTAGCCCTTCAGCGCGGCGATCATTGCCAGAGCAATTCCGGTATTACCGCTGGTAGCCTCGATCAGCACATCACCAGGCTTAATTTCTCCACGTTTTTCCGCTTCGACAATCATCGACAGCGCAGCCCGGTCTTTCACCGAACCCGCGGGATTATTGCCTTCCAGCTTGACCCAAATTTCACTGCCGTTATCCGGCGCCAGACGTTGTAGTTTCACCAGAGGCGTATTGCCAATTGTTTGTTCTAATGTGTTCACGTTTTGAGCTCGTAAAAAAGCCCGGGGGCGCAGCGCTTACCGGGCGATAAACATACTTTTTAACCTATCAGGCACTTTGCGCCAGAGCAAGTTCCTCTTCACGCGTTTCAATGCGCTGGTCGCCGTTATACAGACGCGCATTTTGCAGCCCGACAAACAGCCGCTCGCCGCGGCTTGGGGAATCATCGCCCTGCATGATGACCGTCAGCGGTTCGTTATACCACCCCAGCGGTTGGACAACTAATTGGGTGTAGTGTCCTTTCGGGCTGGCTTCCAGTACCTGTACCGGCAACGGCGAATCCAGGCTGGTACGACGGCTGACGTCCACTTCCCACGGACGCAGAAACAGATCCACCGGTCCCTGATAACCAGGCGTATAACCCAGCGGCCAGCGGTGTGCGCCCACGTGGAATTGTCCACCGCGAATCGTTCCTTGTAGGCGGTTAACCTCGCCCATAAATTCCAGGACAAAACGGGTAGCTGGTTCGCGCCATACCTGATCGGGCGCATCGGCCTGCTCGATATGACCCTGACTCATCACTACCACGCGATCGGCAACTTCCGTCGCTTCTTCCTGGTCGTGGGTAACAAACACGCTGGTGAACTTCAGCTCTTCATGCAGCTGACGCAGCCAACGACGCAGTTCTTTACGTACCTGCGCATCGAGCGCGCCAAACGGCTCGTCGAGCAGCAGGATCTGCGGCTCTACCGCCAGCGCACGCGCCAACGCCACACGCTGCTTTTGCCCACCAGAAAGCTGCGCTGGGAAGCGGTCCGCCAGATGAGCCAATTGAACCATCTCCAGCAGTTTGGTGACTTTTGCTTTGATGGCCGCCGCATTCGGGCGCTCACGCCGTGGCAGGACCGTCAGACCAAACGCGATATTGTCGAAAACGGTCATATGACGAAACAGCGCATAGTGCTGGAATACGAATCCCACTTTACGGTCGCGAGCATGCAAACGACTGACGTCGGTGCCGTGAAAACGGATATGCCCGCTGGACTGATGCTCCAGCCCGGCAATAATGCGCAGCAGCGTGGTTTTGCCCGAGCCGGATGGCCCCAGCAGCGCGACCATCTGACCTGAAGGAATATCCAGCGAGATATCGTTCAGCACCTGGGTGCGACCAAAAGACTTCTTAATATTGGCAATCTCAATGCTCATGATTTTCCTCCTGCTGCGCGCGTTTCTCCTGGTTCTCCAGACGCCATTGCAACATGCTCTTCAAAAACAGGGTAATAATCGCCATCAGCGTTAATAGCGCCGCGGCAGTAAAGGAGCCGACCGTGTTGTAGTCCTGCTCCAGTAATTCAATTTGTAGCGGTAGCGATAGGGTTTCGCCGCGAATCGAGCCGGATACCACCGACACCGCGCCAAACTCGCCAATCGCACGGGCGTTGGTCAACACCACGCCGTACAGCAGCGCCCAACGAATATTCGGCAGCGTAACGCGGCGGAACATCTGCCAGCCGGACGCGCCCAGCAACACAGCCGCTTCATCTTCATTACTACCCTGGCTTAACATCACCGGCACCAACTCGCGCACCACAAACGGACAGGTCACGAATACCGTCACCAGCACCATCCCCGGCCAGGCAAACATAATTTGCAGATTATGCTCATCCAGCCATCCACCCAGCGGACCGTTAGAGCCGTAAAACAGCAGATATACCAGGCCGGCAACCACCGGCGAGACGGCAAACGGAATATCCAGTAAGGTCAGCAACAACTGGCGTCCTGGGAAGTTAAAACGGGTCACCAGCCAGGCCAGCAACACACCAAACACCAGGTTCACCGGCACCGCAATCAGCGCAATCAGCACCGTCAGCCAGATGGCATGCAGCATGTCCGGATCCGCCAGGTTCTGTAATACCGGCATTAATCCCTTGCTGAACGCCTGCACGAAGATGTAAATCATCGGCACCAGCAAAATAAACGCGGAGACCAGCATGCCCGTGCCGATCAGAAACCATTTCCCCCAGTTGATGCGGGGCGCGCCATAGCGTTTCAATTGGGTAATGTCTGCCATTAGTGACCTACCACACGTCGACCAAAGCGACTTTGCAGGGTGTTAATTGAAAACAGCAGCAACAACGAAGCCCCGAGGATCACAGAAGCAATCGCGCTGGCGGCCGGGTAGTCAAACTCCTGCAAGCGAACAAAAATCATCAGCGAGGTCACTTCCGTTTTCCATGCGATGTTCCCAGCGATAAAGATAACCGCGCCAAACTCACCGAGGCTGCGGGTAAACGAAAGCGCAACGCCCGCCACCAGCGCGGGGGACAGCTCCGGCAGCACCACTTTACGGAAACTCTGCCAGCGCGTAGCACCGAGCGTTTCCGCCGCTTCTTCATATTCAGGACCTAATTCTTCCAGCACCGGCTGGACGGTACGCACCACAAACGGAATGCTGGTAAACGCCATCGCCACCGCGATACCAAGCCAGGTGTAGGTCACCTTGATATCCAGCTTCGCCAGCCACTCGCCGTAGAAGCCATTAACCGAAAACAGCGACGCCAGCGTCAGACCCGCCACCGCTGTAGGCAGCGCAAACGGCAGATCCATCAGTGCATCCAACAGCGTACGGCCCGGAAAGCGATAGCGGGTTAAGATCCACGCCATCAGCAAACCGAACACGCCGTTAAAAATCGACGCCACAAACGCCGACAGCAGCGTCACTTTATAAGCCGCCACCACCTGCGGATTGGTAATCACATCCCAGTATTGCGCCCAGCTCATTTGCGCCAGTTGCATCACCAGCGCGCTCAGCGGCAGCAGCAATATCAGGCAGACAAACAGTAAGCTTGTACCCAGGCTCAAAGTGAAGCCGGGCAGCACGCGTCGGGAAGAAACAGCAAACATTTACTTACGCCCCGCCGCCAGCAGTTTGTCCAGCTCTCCACCGCTGACAAAGTGTGTTTTCATCACTTCAGGCCACGAACCAAACTTATCTTCCACACGGAACAATTCGGTCTGCGGGAATTTATCTTGCTGTTTGTCCATCACCTGCGGGTTATTCACGCGGTAGTAGAAATCGGTAATAATGGTTTGCGCCTGCGGGCTGTACAGCCAGGTCAGGTACGCTTTAGCTGCTTTTTCAGTACCGTTGGCTTGCACATTTTTATCTACCCAGGCCACCGGGAATTCGGCGAGGATATTGGTTTTCGGGATAACCACTTCAAAACCCTGCGCTTCATACTGTTTACGAATGTTGTTCACTTCTGATTCGAAGCTGATCAGCACATCGCCCAGACCGCGCTCTGCAAAGGTGGTGGTAGCACCGCGACCGCCGGTATCAAACACTTCGACGTTTTTCAGAAACTGGGTCATGAACTGTTCGGTTTTGGTTTTATCACCACCGTCGGCTTTATCCGCAGCACCCCACGCCGCCAGATAGGTATAGCGCGCGTTACCGGAGGTTTTTGGGTTCGGGAAAATCAGTTTCACATCAGAACGCACAAGGTCATTCCAGTCATGAATGTTTTTCGGGTTCCCCTTACGCACCAGGAAACCCATGGTGGAATAGAACGGCGAGCTGTTATTCGGCAGGCGGCTTTGCCAGTCGGCGGGGATCAGTTTGCCTTTGTCATGCAGGATCTGCACGTCGGTGACCTGGTTATAGGTCACCACATCGGCTTTCAGCCCCTGCAGAATCGCCAGAGCCTGTTTTGATGACCCGGCATGAGATTGTTTAATCGTCAGTTTGTCACCGCCGTTATCCTTCGCCCATTGCTGTTCAAACGGTGGATTAAGGGCGGCAAAAAGCTCACGGGAAACATCGTATGAACTGTTCAGCAGTTCCGTTGCCTGCGCCTGCCCCACCAGCAACAGCATGGCTGCCAGCGTCAGTGTTCTTTTTTTCAGTAAGTTAACGGCCATTGCGCACCCTTATAAATTTAATGACTTTCTTATGGTCATCATATTTATAACCAGTGCTAAAGGAGTAACGGTTTTATATACCGTTTGATGATTTGAAAGTTGAAAAGAGAATAAGAGAATCCCTCCCCACACCGAGTGAGGAGGAGACCGGCATCAATCAGACGCCGACGCTAACGCTTTCAGGCAGGGTGCTACCGCCATCAATCACGTTTTGCGTGCCAGTTAAGTAACTGGACTCATCCGAGGCCAGGAACGCCGCCAGTTCACCGACCTCAAGCGGACAGGCCAGACGACGCATCGGGATCGCTTTCGCCATTTCGACTAAAACGGATTCAGGATCTTCCGGGTTAGATTGACGCGCAATGCTTTCCGCCATCGGCGTACGAACGTAGCCTGGGCAAATGGCATTAACGCGAATGCCTGACTGCGCATATTCTACCGCCAGGGATTTGGTCAAACCGATGATTGCGGCTTTCGACAGTGCGTAGGCCGTTTCGCCCGGGTCGGCAACCATATCGCCGGTCACCGATGACATCATCACGATGCGCCCGTCTTTGCGCGCAATCATCTCCGGCAGAACGGCTTTCGTCACATTCCAGACGCCTTTAATGTTGATATCAATGTGGAAATCGCGATCTTCATCGCTCATATCAAGGAAGTTGCCGAGGCGGCATACGCCGGCATTGTTCACCAGAATATCGATTTTGCCTTCAATCTGCTTCGCACGCATCACCGCTTCCTTGACCGACGCAAAATCTCTGACGTCAGCGTGAACGGCTGTGCAACGGTGCCCTCGCCCAGCCAACTCATCCGCCAGTTTTTCAATCTCATCGGAGATATCCAGCAGAATTAAGTTCGCACCATGGCGGGCAAACGTTCTGGCGATACCCTCGCCAATACCCTGAGATGCGCCCGTAATCAATGCTGTTTTGCCCGTGAGTTTTCCCATTTCAATATTCTCCTTTTGAATATGAAGCCTTCGCTTCATTCACGCAGAAGATACAGCAATAACAAATTAGTGCTGAGGAATAGCTCACTAAATCAGGTTAATCTCAGGTAAAAAAAATCCCCGACGATGCGGGGATGTCTATTTCGTGGCCGATAACAGGATCAGATCGCCATTACAGCGCCATTAAACGGTCCAGCGACGGTGCAAAGTAATAGCCGCCGGTTACCGGTTTGGTGAAGCGCAGCATTGCATCACGCTTACCGTCGGTGTCACCAAACATGCTCAGCAACTGTTGTTCAATGTTGTGCAGACGGGCGCAGTAGGCGCAGAAATAGAGACCATGCGTGCCGCTGGCAGTGCCGTATGGCAGGCTCTGGCGTACAATTTTCAGCCCTTTACCGTCTTCTTTGAGGTCAACACGGCTCAGGTGAGAGGTGACCGGACGGTCATCACCGTCGATCTCTTCGTTGGCTTCCTTGGTTCGGCCAATCATCATTTCCTGGTCATGGATGCTCATGCGATTAAGCTGCTTCAGGTTATGTTCCCAACGCTGCACAAACACATAGCTGCCACCGGCATCCACACCATCTTTGATAACGGCGACTTCACGGCGCGTTTCTTCGCCTGCCGGGTTTTCCGTACCGTCAACAAAGCCGCTGAGATCGCGCTCTTCGACCCAACGGAAACCGTGGATTTCTTCTTTGACTTCAATACAGTCGCCAAATGCTTCCATTGCCGCCTGCGCAACGGAGAAATTCACGTCATGACGCAAAGAGAGAATATGGATCAACACGTCATATTGGGTTGCAGGTGCCAGACCTTTACCGTAAGGGATAAAGTCTTTTAACTCTTCCGCACCGACGCCGCCGCTCAATGCACGCCAGGTGTTGTTGCCAAAAGCGACAACCGCGCCCAGATGCGCATCCGGGAACTTAGCTTCAAAGGTCGCCAGCTTATCGGCGAAGGTTTTGCTGGCCGCACGCAGGGCCTCAACGTCGCCTTTAACATTGGCTTCAATCCAAATCGCCGCACGGCAATGTTCTGGCAAAATGCCACTCTGAACCTGAGACATTGTTCCTCCTGAAAAAAAGATGCCACGACATCGTGGCATTGATTGGCGCTATTCTACCTGTTTTTTTAACAAGCCGATTTGTTCAGACGCAAATTAACGCCGCCAGATAATTTTGCTTACTTTCCACGCTTTCAGCGTGTCGTCAGACGGCATTATATCCTCAGGCCCGCTCCATTCACCGGAAAAAATATAGCTAATATGTTGACTTCCTTCAGCTTTACACTCAACGCCCGCGCTGTCATCGCCGGTTGCCTTTTGGCAATTACCGAAAGCTTTAGTGTAAAGGTCGCTAAACGGTGTACCGATTTCGACACCCGCGACTGACGAAATATCGTGGTCTAACACATCAATACGACTAATGGTTCCCTGGCTGCCATTGATGACTATCGCCAGCTTGTCGTCTTTCATCGCTTCATAGAAGCGCACCACATTTCCGTTATCAGTCTTCATCCCGCTACGCAGGCGGTAATCACCGTCCAGCGCATCAGCAATGGCTTTTTCATCCAGTGGTGTCGCGCCCGTTAACGCTCCGACGCCCTGCTCTGTGACCTGCGTTGAAGAACCAAACCAGTTCCACGGATTAGCGGCAGACCAGTTCACCGAGGACAACGTTGAACATCCGGCCAGTAGCAGCGGCATCGCGCATAAAGTCAAACGCAGTGATTTCATTTCACTTCCTTCCTTATTTATCAACGTTGCTTGGAGTCCGGTTTCCCCAAAAAGTGCCGTTATTCTTTCTCAAGGGAAAAACAGGCGCGCAGACGTTGATTGGTTAACAGCCAGATCAGTGCGACGATATCCGCCACCAGCAGCGCCAGCCCGACACCGTTGAGCGGATCGCCTGTCAGCCACATCACCGGCTGCCAGCACAGCAGCACCAGTTGAGCGAGAATCAATAATCCGCGCAGCCAGCGCCAGATTACCGGAAACGCAAAGCGTCGCCCGCTGAGTAAAAACGCCAACACGGCGGGAACGCCGGGGAGCAAACCCAGCCAGAATGCGTCATGATCGGGATAAAACAGATTCAGCAACGTGTTGCCCTGCTCACGAGAAGAACCGGCTATCACAAACAAAACCCAGGTGCGTGCCTGTAACAACAGTACGCACCAGAAGAGAAAAGGCAGGCGCAGACGCCCATGACCGTCATAGTCGGCCGGATGAAACTCAGTACTCTTCATCTTCAATCAAACGCTTGCCCAGATTGAGTACATCCGCATGTTCATAGCCCAGACGTTCATACATGCCCTGAACAACATCGTTATCGTCACGCACCATGATTTGAATCTTCGGGCAACCGCGGGCAATGAGCTTTTTCTCCAACCGGTTGAGTAGCGCATTGGCGATACCGCGACCGCGAAACTCAGGATGCACGCCCAGGTAATAGGCGGAACCGCGATGCCCGTCGTATCCGCCCATCACCGTACCGACCACCTCACCGTTCACTTCAGCGACGAGGAACAAGCTGACGTCATGATTGACTTTACGTTCGATGTCCATTTCAGGGTCGTTCCATGGACGCAGCAAATCACAACGCTCCCAGAGGGTAATCACCTCTTCGAAATCTTCCTGGCGAAAAACGCGTATTTCCATGGTATTGGTTACCTTTTCAGGACGTTAAAAAGCGATTATGGCGCGAACGGCTGATTTAGCCAATATCTGACGCGAAGCGGCGGAAAAAATGGCATAATACGGAATTGTCACGTATTGAAATGAAAAGTAAAACAATTCTTATCTCGATCCGTCGCAACGGACTACGCGATACGATATAACGTTTAGAACCTTTTTTTTACAACTCAGGCCGTATGAGCACTTTTAAACCACTAAAAACACTCACATCGCGCCGCCAGGTGCTGAAAGCCGGGCTGGCCGCCCTGACGCTGTCAGGCATGTCGCAAGCCATCGCTAAAGAAGAAGCGCTAAAGACCAGTAATGGACACAGCAAACCGAAAGCGAAAAAATCAGGCGCTAAGCGTGTTGTTGTTCTTGATCCGGGGCACGGCGGGATTGATACCGGCGCAATTGGTCGCAACGGATCGAAAGAAAAGCACGTGGTGCTGGCGATTGCCAAAAACGTGCGCTCAATCCTACGCAACCAGGGGATTGATGCACGCCTGACCCGCTCCGGCGATACGTTTATTCCGCTCTACGATCGCGTCGAGATCGCCCACAAACATGGCGCAGATCTTTTCATGTCGATCCACGCCGACGGTTTTACCAATCCGAGCGCTGCGGGTGCTTCGGTCTTTGCCTTATCCAATCGCGGTGCCAGTAGCGCCATGGCGAAATATCTGTCCGATCGTGAAAACCGGGCCGATGAAGTCGCCGGGAAGAAGGCCACCGACAAAGATCATTTGTTGCAGCAGGTGCTGTTCGATCTGGTGCAAACTGACACCATTAAAAACAGCCTGACGTTAGGCTCGCATATTCTTAAGAAGATCAAGCCGGTACACCGTCTGCACAGTCGCAGCACGGAACAAGCCGCCTTCGTGGTGCTAAAATCACCTTCGATTCCGTCGGTCCTGGTCGAAACCTCGTTCATCACCAACCCGGAAGAAGAACGATTACTGGGGACGGCTGCGTTTCGTCAGAAAATCGCCACCGCTATCGCCAATGGCATCATCAGCTATTTCCACTGGTTTGATAACCAGAAAGCACACTCGAAGAAACGTTAACCATGAAGCCCGATGTACAACGCGTAAAACAGTTCCTGCTCAACTTGCAGGATGAGATTTGTCAGCAGTTATCCACCATAGACGGCACCGAATTTGTTGAGGATAACTGGCAACGCGAAGCGGGCGGCGGCGGGCGCAGTCGAGTGTTGCGTAACGGCGGTATTTTCGAGCAAGCAGGCGTCAACTTCTCTCATGTCCATGGCGATGCAATGCCGGCCTCGGCTACTGCACATCGCCCGGAGCTTGCCGGGCGTAGCTTTGAAGCGATGGGCGTCTCGTTGGTGGTGCATCCGCAGAATCCTTACATTCCGACCAGCCATGCCAACGTACGTTTTTTTATCGCGGAGAAACCGGGCGCCGACCCGGTGTGGTGGTTTGGCGGCGGCTTTGACTTAACACCCTACTACGGCTTTGATGAGGATGCAGTTCACTGGCACCGCACGGCGCGGGATCTATGCCAGCCGTTCGGCGAAGATGTTTATCCCCGTTACAAAAAGTGGTGCGATGACTACTTCTTCCTCAAGCACCGCAACGAGCAGCGCGGCATTGGCGGGCTGTTCTTCGATGATTTGAATACGCCAGATTTCGAGCACTGCTTCGCCTTTATGCAGGCTGTTGGAAAGGGTTATACCGAGGCATATTTGCCCATCGTTGAGCGCCGCAAAGCAATGAGCTGGGGCGAGCGTGAACGCAATTTTCAGCTTTATCGTCGCGGACGCTATGTGGAATTTAACCTGGTGTGGGATCGCGGCACATTATTCGGTTTGCAAACCGGCGGGCGCACGGAATCGATTCTGATGTCGATGCCGCCGCTGGTACGCTGGGAGTATGACTGGCAGCCAGAAGCGAACAGCCCGGAAGCCGCCCTTAGCGAGTTTATTCAGGTCCGCGACTGGGTGTAATGGCCTGATAGCGACACAATTCGTAGGCCGGATAAGACGCAAGGCGTCGCCATCCGGCAGCGCAGCAAGCACAATTGCCTGATGGCGGCTAACGCCTTATCAGGCCTACTCAAGCTATACCATCACGCCCACTGGCGCATACGCTGATGCAGCGTCAACGACGGTTTCTCCGCAAACAGTTGCTGGTAGTCGGTAGCAAACTGCCCTAAATGCCAGAATCCCCACTGCATGGCGGCGTCTTTCACCGTCGCACTCTGCGACCACGGGCTTATCAACTCACGGCGCACGGCGTTCAGGCGAATACGTTTCAACCAGGCATTCGGGCCAATACCGAGGATGGCGTGAAAGGCATTTTGCAACGTCCGGCGGCTAACGTGCAGTTGATTGCATAAATCGAGCACGGTCAGCGGCTCTGACATATTTTCCAGCACATATTCTCGCGCACGCGACAGCAAGCGACGATAGCTCTGATGGCTGATGCTCTCCGCAGTCATAATCGGCTGCGCTTCTTCCAGCATAGTCCCCATCGCCAGCAGCAGGTTATCGCCCAACACTTTGCGTACCGCAGGTTGGCGAAGGTTTTCCGGGTTTTCGCTAAACGTCGCCAGCGCCTGCTGCACAAAGCCCCATAGCGCGGCTTTGTGTTGTTCTTTCACTTCCAGCGCCGACTGGTTGCGCAGCATATGCAACACCCTTTCCGGGTTATGCAGGAAGTTGGCCTGACGGGCAATGGCCTCTTCAGAAATGACGACCCCCAAAATGGTGTAGTCATCCGGCGTACTTAGTTCAAACTCCGTCCCGCCTGGGCGGGTGGCAATTTCAGCGTTACCCAAACACTGGGTACCAATAAATCCCTGCTCGCCGCGCGTGGCCGGAATGCCAAACCAAAATGAGTTTGGCCAGACAAGGCATGACTGACGCAGCGCCAGTCCGGTGTATTCACGGAACACCTGAATATCATCGAGCAGGATTTCCGTGAACTCGCCATGAAATTTTCCCGGATGCAGCTGGTCGTAGATCTGCTGCCAGGCTGTAATCGTCAGCGCGTGCTCATACACATCCGTTGTTCGCCGTTGATGAACGTTGTCCACTTCCACTTTCGGCGTCAATTTAACGTCTTCGGGTAATACTTCATGATAAAGATGGTGCAAGTTTGCAGTACGGTTCTTTTTCATGATCTTTTAAGCCGGAAGCTTCAACGAAGCCCCCGGCCCTCCGACAGGTTAATTTTTTAAGCGATAGCGACTACTGCGTTTACGCAACGCTCCGTCAGAAAAGAGCTGTTCCAGCGCATTTCTGGCTTCATCAAGTGACCAGCCAAAGTGGGCAGCCACTTCCCCTGCCGTCATTCCTTGACGGACCGATGTTAACAGCGCCAGCAATTCATCAGAGGATTCAGATGACACAGGTGCTTCCTGCGTCTTCTCTGGGGCCACATCTGACTTCACTTCAGGCTTCTGCTCTGGTTTCTTCGGTTCTGGTTTCTTCGGCTGGCGTTTAAAACCGCCGATCAGCCACTGGGTGTCATCGTCCGGCCGGCCTATTTCCTTACGGCTGATAACACGGCCTGTACGCGCTGCAGCTGCACTGCCAGCATCCAGCGCTGCTCGGCATGCCGCCAGATCGCCTTCCACCACCAGCGTCAGCCGACCAGGATCGAGCACTTCGTGGCTAAGCAGGCGCACATTCGCGGCTTTCAGCATGGCATCGGCCGCGTCCACGGCAGCCACCATGCCATCCACTTCCAGTAATCCCAGTGCATTGATCATCACTACCTCTCTTACGCGCGCTGGATTGGATTACGGGCAATATCCAGAACGGCATCGGCAAAGGCGTTACATGCGGCTTTACAAGCGGCCTGGCTACCGGTCAAAAACGCTGCTGAATAGTTGGTTTCTGACGGCGGTGGTACATAGGTTACCAGTTGTACATCGGCAGATTTCAGCGCGGCATCAATACCAAATGTCGCTTCCAGCGGCGGTGCTACCAGATACGCCATCGGATCGCCCAGTCGGCATCCCGCGGTCGCGGAAAGATACGAACCGGTACGCGAAACCACATGCGCCAGGAAGGCGGTATCTTCTGCGTCATTCGCCCACTGGAATGCCGCACCGCTTTCAATATTGGCCACCATCGCGTCCAGACCCGCGCGAACTTCGGCCGGGTTTGGTCCACCGAGCATAATCAGCACTTCGCCCGAGGTTGGAGAGGGACTGTGCGCCGCACCGGCATACAGCGAGCGGCCATAAACCACTTCCACCATCGCCTGTTTTGTCGCTTCATCTGCGGCAATATACGCCACGTCATCAGAGTCTGCTGTGATGAGTCCGAGGCTACGTATATGTGGCGGTAATTTAAGTTCGCGGGCAAAACCGTCATTTACCGAGGCAATCACACGCATCGCGGTGACTGAAGGTCTAATCAAATCTAATGCTGGCATGATGCCTCCTTAACGGGTCATATTGATGCCGGATGCTTTTTGCTCCAGCATGCGCTTGGCCAAATCCACAATCACCGCCGCCGCTTCAACCGGTGGCGTACCGCCCTGGTGAATGTTCGAGATGCAGGTACGGTCAGCCTCAACGGTG
Source organism: Citrobacter sp. KTE30 (assembly GCF_000398825.1). Taxonomy (NCBI): domain Bacteria; kingdom Pseudomonadati; phylum Pseudomonadota; class Gammaproteobacteria; order Enterobacterales; family Enterobacteriaceae; genus Citrobacter; species Citrobacter sp. KTE30. The sequence continues at coordinate 3,195,054 of NZ_KB976055.1, forward strand.
GTTGCCACACGCGGCGAATAGACGGCGTAGCAAGAAAGACTTTCCGACTGGCCAAGGCCCGGACGTTCACCAACCAGCAGGATCACCGCTTTTGCACCCAGCAGTTCGCCGATCTGATCTTCAATTTTCACGCGCCCATAGCGAACAAAGAACGGCGTCCCGACCTTCAATCCGGCCTGTTTTAAACCCGACAACAGCGGCGGCAGGATCTCTTCGTAGTTGGCGGTGATGGCGTCAGTAGACAGGCCATCAGAAATAATCACCTGCACATCCGGATTCATTACACACTGTGATTTCAGTGCTTCAATGGCTTCCGCACTCAGACGACGTCCCATGTCCGGGCGCGTCAGATACAGGTTTTTGTCGCTGATTTCCGAGCGCACTTCCAGTAGTCCCTGGGCTTTTACCCACTCTTCCGGCACTTCTTTCAATACCGTATCTTTCGAACGCGAGTGGTCAGCAAGGAAGCGCAGCAGCGCCTGGGTACGCGGACGTGGACCGGCACGACCGGTACATACACGCGCAGCGGTGCTACGGCGCAGTTCGGTCAATACCTCTGCACGATGCGGATTCTCAACGCCAATCCACGCTTTCGCTTCAGCTGAACCTAAGTCCATCGCACAGCTTTCACCGGTCGGCGCGGCGCACTGCGTAGTGCTACATTTCACTTCAGCTGATGGCGCTTGAACCTGCGGCTCTCCCATTGACGCCATTACGCTGCGTACAATTTCTTCAATCTGTTTTTGATCCATCGTGTGTCATCCCCGCGTCATCAGAAGAACAGTGACGGATCGCCCGCCCGTTTGGTCAGGCGACCGTTTGCCATAATGCCCATGGTTTCCAGCCAGCGTTCAAACTCCGGCGACGGGCGCAGGTTCAGCAACTGGCGCACGGTCGCGGTGTCGTGGAAGGCGGTGGTCTGGTAGTTGAGCATGATGTCGTCACCGAGCGGCATGCCCATGATGTAGTTGCAGCCAGCGGTGGCGAGCAGAATCATCAGGTTTTCGTTGAGGTTCTGGTCAGCATCAGCATGGTTGGTGTAACAGCAGTCGCAGCCCATTGAGATGCCGCTCAGTTTGCCCATGAAGTGATCTTCTAAGCCCGCGCGAATAATCTGACGGTCGTTGTAGAGATATTCCGGCCCGATAAAGCCCACCACGGTGTTCACCAGGAACGGATCGTAGTGACGCGCCAGCCCGTAGTTACGCGCTTCCATCGTCACCTGATCGGCACCAAAGTTAGCGCCAGCGGAGAGCGCTGACCCTTGCCCGGTTTCAAAGTACAGGCAGTTTTCCCCGGCGATACGGTTGAACTCAGCACCCACTGCACGCGCTTCATCCAGCATGGCCAGCTCAACGCCAAACTCTTTTAAGCCTTTTTCGCTACCGCAGATACTTTGGAAAATCAGCCCGCCCGGCGCACCGCGACGAATTGCTTCAATCTGGGTGGTGACGTGCGCCAGTACGCAGCCCTGGGTCGGAATATTGAACTTGTCGATAACGCCATACACGGTATCGAGCACGCGGCTTAAGTTTTCCACGTCATCTGTGACCGGGTTGACACCGATCACCGCATCGCCCGCTCCGAAGGACAGTCCTTCATAGATTTGCGCCGCAATACTCTGTACATCGTCACGGGTATCGTTCGGCTGCAAACGGCAGCTAAAGGTGCCCGGTAAACCGATGGTGGTGTTCGCCTTTTTGATCACCGGCATTTTCTTACCGCCGTAGATCAGGTCCGCGTTAGAGCAGATTTTTGCTACCGCAGCGACCACTTCCGACGTTAACCCTTTACGCGTAAACGCAATATCATCAACAGAGGTTTCATCGCTCAGCACGTACTCGCGCAGCTCGCTGATACTCCAGTTTTTGATGCGGTTATAGGCCGTTTCGTTGACGTCATCCTGAATCAGACGCGTCACGCAGTCCTCTTCATAGGAAATCACCGGGTTATTACGGATATCCGCTACCGTCATTTCCGACAGCACCTGCTTGGCCGCCACGCGTTCCTGCGAACTGGTTGCAGCGACACCTGCCAGCACATCCCCCGAACGCAGTTCGTTGGCTTTTGCCAGCACCTCTTTAACATCCTTAAACTGATAAACATTGCCGAACAATGTGGTCTTTAGTTTCATAAGTCGTTCCCTCAGGAAGGAAATGCGAGTGATTTCACCGTCACCGGCACAACCGATCCGCCAAAAAGAGGCGTACCAATGTCGATATAGTCCCCCGCCCGGACAACCACCTCATCGATGACCGCCAGCGGGTGTTGCTGTAACTGTGGGCGTAACAGCATGCCCAGGGCCTTACCAAAATCCTGCTCGGCTACCACCAGCAGGGGATGCGGATTCGGATAGCGCGCGACAAAGGCCAGCAGCGCATCAATCACCGTTAACAGCGCGGCGTAGCGCACCGGCAGAGAACCGGGCAGCGCCAGCACGTAGGCGTCCGTTTGTGGGTCCAGATCGAGCTGCATTAGCGCCTGTTGCCAGGCGGCCACCAGATCAGCCTCATCAACCGGAATCGCCACCGGCAGATTGCGCAGCGGAAGCGCCACACCTTCCAGCCAGATAGTGCTGCCCGAAAGCGACAGCGTATGCGCACCGGCGCCAATCACCGTGGCGCGCACGGTTTGCGCCGGGAACTGCACGTTCATCTCACGCAGGCGCGGATGTTCATGCAGCGCCGTCGCTAACAGCGGCCCAATGTCGGAAAAACAGAACGGATCGGCAGGTTGGTTGCGGTAGCACTCGCCCACCCCGCCGGACAACGTAATCACTTCCGGCTTCACGCCCGCCGGTAACAGAGTGGTTTGCATCAGCGCCTGTGCCAGCGGTGAAAGCGTGCCGTCAATCACCTCCACAATCAGCGCCGCCATCCGTCGGGCCACCTGAACAAGCTGCGCCGCATTGAGGGTTCGGGCATCAGTGCCTGGACCAAATACGTCATCCACAATCATTTGTCCCGGCTGATGCGCATGCACCACGCGCCCCTGACCGTCCGTTTCCAGTAACCGTCCGCCGACATTCAGACAGGCCGATCCGCTGACTTTTCCGGCATCGAACAGAACGTAGTTCGACGTACCGCCGCCGATGTCGATATTCAGTACGCGGCACAACTTCTGCTCGGACAGGGTTTGCGCCCCCGCACCGTGACCGGCAATCACTGATTCCAGATGCGGACCGGCGCTGGCAACCACGAAATCCCCCAGCGACTGGGAGAGCGCCATCACCGCCGGGCGCGCGTTGCGCGTTTTGGCACTTTCCCCGGTAATGATGATCGCGCCGGAATCGACGGTCTCTGGCGCAATCCCCGCCGCCTGATACTGGGCGAGGATCAGTGCTTTCAGTTCGGCCTCTTTCAACCCGCCCTGCTTATCAACGGGGGTAAAGAACACCGGGCTTTGCCAGCTAATTTCGCGTTTGATGAATTCGTAGCGCGGCACCTGCGACACTGCCGCACGGTTAACCAGCTCAAGGCGCGAGAAGATCACCTGAGTGGTGGTGGTGCCGATATCGATACCGACGCTGAGTAGCTGGCGAGTATTCACGATTGCGCCTCCGGATTGGTTTCTGCTGGTGCCGGAACATCTTCGTCTTTCGGTACTAACAGCATAGCCACGCCAATCGCCGTCACGCCGCCGATCAGCTTGCCGACAATCATCGGGAAGATCATGGCGTTCATGTTGGCAGCGGCGAAACCTAAGTGGTCACCCAGAGCGAAGGCCGCGGAAACCGCAAAGGCGCAGTTGATCACTTTGCCGCGGGTATCCATGTTTTTCATCATGCCGAACATTGGGATGTTGTTGGCAAGCGTTGCCACCATACCCGCAGCCGCAATGTTATTGACTTTTAACAGGTTGCCGACGCTCATCAGCGGTTTTTCAAACCAGCGGGTCAGCAGCAGCACCATCGGGTAGGCACCCAGCAGCACACAGGAGATAGAACCGATAACTTCGATGGCGCGCATCACTTCACCCGGCTTGTCGCCTGGCGCCATGAAAATAGGATCAAGACCTGGGATCAGCTCCCAGCCGAGCAGGAACTTGATGACTGCCGCAGCCAGACCGAGGGTGATCAGCGCTACCAGGAACTTGGCGAAGATCTGGAAGCCGTTGATCATTTTTTCCGGGATGAATTTCAGTCCCAGCGCCACCAGCACGGCTACGATCAGCACCGGGATCATGTTCATCAGGATCAACGCAAAGGTGAACTCCACCGGCTGACCGTTGATTTCCACGCCGGAGTACATCGCGACCAGACCACCCGCAATACAGCCAATCGGAATGGTGACAATACCGGCCAGCACGCCCAGCGCCAGATAACGACGGTCAGACGGTTCAATAATTCCCAGCGCAACCGGAATGGAGAACACCAGCGTCGGTCCCATCATCGCGCCGAGAATCAGCCCAGAGTACAACCACGCCGCCACGTCGCCGCCCGCCAGTTCTTTCGCCAGGAAGAAGCCGCCCATATCGCACGCCAGCAGCGTTCCGGCAAACATCGACGGGTTCGCGCCCAGCATTTCGTACAGCGGAATAATTACCGGCCCGAGCACATGCGCCAGTACCGGTGCCAGCGCGGTCATACCGACCATCGCCAGGCCCAGCGCGCCCATTGCCATAAAGCCTTCTTCAAACTGACCGCCCGATCCCTCAATGCTCTTACCGAACTTACCGAGGAAGCGCGCCGAACCGCCGAACTGCGACAGGATCCTGTCCACGGCGGCAATCAGCATAAAGAACATCATGATGTACATGATGATTTCGTTAATTCCCATAGCCCCTACTCCCTGTCATTTGTGATTTGTAGGCCGGATAAGACGTTTACGTCGCCTCCGGCATTAACGCCGTGTTATTGCCGGATGGCGGTGCAAGCACCTTATCCGGCCTACAGGCATTACCCGGCAGCCGCGTACAGGTCGATAATCTGTTCCTGCGTGGCGATGCGTGGGTTACTGCGAATACAAATATCCTCCAGCGCGGCGTGTGCCCATGCGCTGTAATGCTCGGGTTTTGCTCCAACGTCTGAGAGTCGTTTGGTCTGGCCCACTTCGCTAATCAACTCGCTGACCGCGTTGATAGCATCACGATCGTCCGATTTCTTGTTGGTTAACGCGCGTCCGATATGGCTGAAGCGCTCACGACACACCATGCGGTTGAACCCCATTACCGTAGGAAGCAGCATGGCGTTAGCCTGTCCGTGTGGGATATGCAACGTCGCTCCCGGCTGGTGCGCCATCGCATGGCACAGGCCCAGCCCTGCGCTGGAAAACGCCATCCCGGCCATACAGGAAGCCAGCAGCATGCTTTCGCGCGCCGCCAGATCCTGACCGTAGCCGACGGCCTTCGGCAGCGATTTACCTATCATCGCAATCGCGCCAATCGCCAGACTGTCGGTAAACGGCGTCGCGTTCAGCGCGCTATACGCTTCAACGGCGTGCGTCAGTGCATCAATCCCGGTCATTGCCGTTACATGTGCAGGCACGCCTTCCGTCAATGCAGCGTCCAGGATCGCCACATCCGGCATCAGGGTTGCGTGGGCCAGCACTTTTTTGAGTCCAGTCGCGGCGTCGATTATCACCGTGACGTTGGTGGTTTCTGAGCCCGTTCCGGCGGTAGTCGGTACGGCAATCAGCGGCAGACGTGGGCGTAACGCGCTGCGCTCGTCCATGCCTGCCAGCGTCTGAGTGGGGTTGGTCACCAGCAACGCCACTGCCTTGGCGGCATCCAGTACGGAGCCACCACCAAAGGCCACAACGCCATCGCACTTCGATTCACGCAATTGCGCGACCGCCGCGCAGACGTCTGTAATGCACGGTTCGCCCACCGGACATGGCCACAGCGTCATCGCCACGCCTTTCATCGCCAGACTGCGCTCCAGTGCGGCGGTCATCCCCGCCTGATGCAGGAAGCTGTCCACCATGACGAACATATGCGTCAATCCGCGCGTTTGTGCTTCCTGTCCGCAGGTACTGAGCGCTCCCAGCCCACAAAGGGTGACCGGTGGAACGCTAAACGTTTTTACGCGTTGCAGATTCAGGGTATCGAATGCCTGAAAGAGCGCGGTCTGCAATTCAGCTTGCATAGATTCCTTCCGCTTTTTCTTTTCCGCTGTTGGCAATCGCCAGCGGGGTCATAAACAGGCTGTGCTGGGGTAAATGCACCTGCAGTTCCGGGAAACGCTTACGGAACAGCTCATCAACGCCCGGCTGCATGCAGGAACCACCGGCCAGCCATAAATCGGTAACGCCCTGACCCGCAATATGATGAGCCACGATTTCCGCCATTTTTTCGTAGACAGGCTTCACCACCGGCCAGATTTCTTTGCCGTTGCTACGCTTGTACTGCTCGGCTTCTTCTAACTGGATACGACGGTTCCCGGCCAGCGTCAGAGAGATATGATGCCCACCGGTTGCTTCATCAGCGGAGTAGGTCACCTTGCCTTGTTTAACGATCGCAATCCCGGTAGTGCCACCACCAATATCCACCACGCCGGCGTTATCGAGCTGCAACAGATCCGCCACCGCTGTCGGTTCGTCGAGCACATGGCTCACTTCAAGCCCGGCAGACTCCAGCACGTTAATAGAGATGCGAGGGTCAGTTCCCGGTGGAAATGAGGTTGCCGCATGGGTAAAGCGGCAACCCAACTGTTGTTCGAGCGTATCGAGATGGCGACGAACGATGGTCACCGCACCAAAGAAATCCCAGACGATTCCATCGCGCACGACATCGGCCCAGTCCAGGCAAACCGCGACCGGCTGTCCGTCACTGTCCACAACCATCGACACCACATCACACGTTCCCAAATCAATGCCCAACCACAGCGGTGAATCGCTCTTAGTGGGCGTCTGGTTACATAGCGTTGCCGCTTTTAGCAGTCTGGGTGTCAACCAACGTTGTTCGTCGTGCGCCATCTCATTTACTCCTTATACAATTCTGAAGGCGTCTACCAACACACAGCGACGCAGACGCACAAACGTACGCGCACTGGTCACCCCTTCCCCGGTTGGTGTGGTAATGGTCATCGTGGTCCAGCCTTCACCGCCCAGTCCAAGACCGGCAATGCACGGTCCGTTCTTAACGAAGATGCTGGTATCAATGGCGTTTGCCATACGGTTCATGTTGTCGATATTGCGCGAGTGCATCGCCGCCGTATGGTGGCAACCGCCTTCAAGCTTGACCGCCAGTTCAATGGCTTCATCGACGTTAGCGACCCGCACGACTGGTAGAACCGGCATCATCAGTTCGGTGACGGCAAACGGATGCGTCGCGGAGGTTTCGACGAATAACAGACGGGTTTGCTCCGGTACGTTCAGACCAATCGCCGCAGCGATTTTGCCTGCGTCACGACCTACCCAGTCACGACTGACCGTGCCTTTACCGCGCTCATCGATATTTTTCAGCAGCACCGGCTGCAGCTGTTCGGCCTGGGCCGTGGTGAGTTTCACCGCATGCTGGCTTTCCATCAGACGCATCAGTTCATCAGCGACGCTATCGACCACGATCAGCACTTTTTCGTCAGCGCAGATGATGTTGTTGTCAAACGATGCGCCTTTGACTACCGACTGCGCCGCGCGTGCCAGGTCAGCCGTTTCATCAACCACCACCGGCGGATTACCTGCGCCAGCGGCAATCAAACGTTTGTTGGTGTGCTTACGCGCGGCATCTACTACGGCTTCACCACCGGTCACCACCAGCAGGCCGATACCAGGGTACTTGAACAGACGTTGGGCAGTCTCGATATCTGGGTTGGCAACCGTCACCAACAGGTTTGCCGGACCGCCTGCGGCAACTACCGCCTGGTTAAGCAGAGTGATAGCGCGCTGAGAGACTTTTTTCGCCGCCGGATGCGGTGCGAAAACCACGCTGTTACCAGCGGCAATCAGGCTGATGGCGTTGTTAATAACGGTCGCGGCCGGGTTGGTGGATGGAGTTACCGAGGCCACCACGCCCCACGGCGCGTTTTCAATCAGCGTCAGACCGTTATCGCCGGTCAGAACCTGTGGAGACAGGCATTCCACACCCGGCGTGCCGCGCGCCTGCGCCACGTTTTTGGCAAATTTATCTTCGACGCGTCCCATGCCGGTTTCAGTGACGGCAAGTTCCGCTAATTCTCTGGCGTGCTTTTCGCCCGCCTCACGTAGCGCCGTGATAGCCAGTTGGCGCATGGCGACGCTTTTCAGCCCCTGCTGGGCCAGTTTTGCTGCCGCCACTGCGTCATCCAGGGAGGCAAAAACGCCCATTTCTTGAACGGCACTGACGGGTTGGCTGCTGTCTTTCATTTTCAGCAGTACCGCTTTCACGACCTGTTCAATATCCTGTTGATTCATGATTTTCTGCCTTATTTATGGAAGATCACCTGACCACCTGCCACCACTTCATCGACAATGCCAATCACGCACAGATCGACAGGCGATGATTCATTCCGGTGCGCCTGACGGGCGGAGCTTCCGCTGACCAGCAGCACCCACTCTCCGGTTCCCGCCCCGATGCTGTCGATAGCAACAGCACATTGCCCGTCGGGATTTCCCTGGGCGTCAATCATTTCCACCATCAGCAACTTGTCGTGCGCGAGCCCCTGATGGCGTACGGTACAAACAATTTGTCCTGTAACGATTGCCAGTTTCATACGCGCCTCCGTGGCATATTTCAGGTAAAACCTCCCCCTACCCTCCGCAGAAGGTAATGTGAAAAGGAGAGAGGGTGACGCCAGCAATGAAGTCTGTGGCGTCACATGGACGACTTACATGTCGTTGCTGTCGCCTTTAAAGCTGATCGGGAACACTTCTTCCAGATCGCCGTGCGGACGCGGGATCACGTGCACTGAAACCAGCTCGCCAATACGCTGTGCTGCCGCAGCACCTGCGTCCGTTGCAGCTTTACATGCCGCTACGTCGCCACGGACCATGGCAGTGACCAGACCGCCACCGATCTGCTTCACGCCAACCAGTTTCACGCGTGCCGCTTTAACCATTGCGTCAGAAGCCTCAATCAGTGCAACCAGGCCCCGGGTTTCAATCATTCCTAATGCTTCCATTGTGTTTTCCTCTCATTAAGGGGTCCTGAACGGGACCTTATACAACCAGTGTGTGCGAGGCGTTTTCACGACTCATGTCAGTCTGGCGCGGCACTGCTGCCACCAACGCCAGTTCGATAATTTCCTGTACGCTACAGCCACGAGAGAGATCATGAAGCGGTGCGGCAAGCCCCTGAATCAATGGCCCTACTGCGCGATACCCTCCCAGACGCTGAGCGATTTTGTAGCCAATATTGCCTGCCTCCAGCGATGGGAAGACCATCACATTGGCATTGCCCTTTAACGGACTGGCGGGCGCTTTTTGCGCAGCAACATCCGGAACAAAGGCGGCATCAAATTGCAGTTCACCGTCCACGGTAAGCTGCGGGGCACGCTCACGAACGATCTCGGTCGCCTGCTGCACGTTAGCGACGTTAGGATGGCGAGCACTGCCATTACTTGAAAACGACAGCATGGCCACGCGCGGCTCTTCACCTGTGATCGCCTTCCAGGTTTCAGCGCTGGCGATGGCGATATCCGCCAGCTGTGCAGCGGTGGGCTGCGGCACAACGCTACAGTCTGCAAATCCTAATGACGGCCCGAGATACTGCGGCAGCATCAGGAAAATTGACGACAGCGTTTTGCAACCAGGCTGTAATCCAATAATGCGCAATCCTGCACGCAGCACGTTTGCCGTTGATGACAGGTTGCCCGCAATACACACATCGGCTTTACCGGCACTGACCATCGCGGCGGCAAACATCAGCGGATCGTTGAGCTTCTCCCGCGCATCCGGCGGCGTTTTTTCACCCGCACGCGCCAGCCAGCGCAGGGCAAACTCTTCACGCATCTGTACATTGCTTTGTGGATCAATAACCTGAATACCATCCATGGCTACGCGATGGCTGAGCGCAAACTGGCGTAGCGCAAACGGGCTGGCGACGAGAATGGGGCGTGCCAGACCGTGCTGATGCAGGTAATTCGCCGCCTTCAGCACCCGGACATCCAGCGCATCCGGGAACACTACTCGTGCAGGTGAGCGTTGGGCGAGTTGACGAGCACGTTCAATGATCATTGCTTCTCCCCCAGTCTCTGTTGAATTTGACTAACCGTCAGCGGATGCTTTGCAACACTCAGAATCATCATCACGTAGACCGTACTGGAAAGGCGGTTGAGCGCCTGCATAATGTCCGGTCGTATAACCTCAAAACTGCGAGTGATGAATACCTGTGCCGCCACCGTCTCCGTTTCACGGACTTTGGTACGCAGCAGATTAAGCAGCGCGCAATCACGTCCATGGCTGGCTTCAGGCACCAGATGGTCGTGGTCCAGATAGCGCAGCGGTTGATGCGAAAGACGGTGTAAATCTTCGTCACTTAAACCCACGACAGCTTGTGCTGCCAGCGGCTCATCCATGGCGTCTGCGCGCATAATATTGCCCAGGCGCGAGCGGATATCCGCCAGCCACGGCTGCCACGGTTCTGCCATCTCAATCTGCAACCACACGGCCAGGGCGATGGTGCTGTCCAGCGCGGCGCGAAATCCCAGCCGAGGGTCACTTTTGGCGACCATCTTGTCCGCCGTCAGATGCGTCAGGGTGTCCGGTTTCTTCGCCACCGGTTGATGGCACAGTTCGCAGCTGGCCTGTGGATGCGTATCACTGCTGGTTAACCCATGCACCGGCTGCGGCTGCTGTTCTTCGTCATCAATAAACAGGCTGCCCTGCTCGTCAATAAACTTAATGCGCAGATGTCGGCTTTCCAGTAATTCCCGGGCAGACGGCGTCAGGCGAGCGTCAGCGGGGAGATGAATTTCAGCCCCTTCGCTGAGCGTATGATTCGCTCTGAGCCATGCTTCGGTAATGAAATCCTTCATACATCCGCCTTAGCAGGACTGCCAGTTCGCAGGCCAGGCCACATACAGAAACTTCACCGTCGATGGCGTACCAAATTCGATGCTGGAGCCTTTCGGGATAAACATCACGTCCCCGGCTTTTGCAATCATGGTTTCGCCTTCGTGGCGAACATGCAGCTCTCCTTCCAGAATCATGTCGATTTCGTCGTAGTTCAGCGTCCATGGGAAAAAGGCGTTATCCCACTGCATAAACCCGGCGGCCATGCTGCTACCGTCCTGGTCGGTCACCAGATCGGTTAAGCCCACGCAGTGCGGCTGCGCGCCGTCAAAACGACCAAACTTCACGCTGCTGCCGTCAATGACTTTCACACCGCCTTTGCCGGTCACCGAGTTAAAGCTCGGCTGCATTCCGCCCTGCTCCAGCGACTGCTTTTCCTTCATGACTTTGTCCATCAGCTGCGCGACCAGGCTTTCGGTAAACTGCCCTTCCGGTAACTGCGCAATGATGGTTTCACGAATGCGCTGGCTTTCCGTTTTGCCATCAATCACCGCAGCCGGAGCAGCAGCGACGGCGCCTGGCGCGGATTCATCGCATTCACTGATGGTAACGCCCAGCAGCTCCGCCACTTCGCGCGCCTCCGGGGTGATGATGCTGGCGCGCAGAACAACCGACATTTCCTGTTCGCCGCGTGCGTGGGCCGCACGAATATCGTTAGCTGTGATGAGTTTTTTCACCTGCCCTTTCCTCCTTTTGGCTGAGCTCAGTCAGATAATCCACCAGGTGCTGCACACTGCGCGGGTCATGGCTATTGAGCTCAAAAATCGGCTCCTGAAACCCCATCCCGCGAAGTAGTTGTCGCGTTGCGGCGACGTCGGCATCCGGCATGTCCGTTTTACTGATAACGGCGATTTGTCGTTTACTGGCACCGATATCCAACAGCCCGGCAGGTAAGCGACTTTCTTTATCATTTGCCGCGTGTATATAAATCAACGTATCGACATCCTGCAGCGTGGTAATTAAGGCGTGGTACCAGCGCGGATGGCTAAAATATTCCCCTGGCGTATCGATATCGCCATTTTCATTAAACTCCACGGCCTGTGTTTTTCTGGCGAGGGAATAATTCCCCTGTAGCGCATTAAAGAGCGTTGTTTTCCCCGCCCCCACCGTACCGACAAACGCAATACGTTTCATCGCCGCCTCTGATTAACTTTTTGTTAGGTTGCACAAAGTGAAATTTAATAATCGACCCAGACCGCTTACCGTCTGTAATAACGCTTCTTCTACTGCGCCTACCGAGCCGTAGATCACCAGTGCGCCGCTGAATCTATCGAGAAAACCGATATGTACATCCGCCGCCTTCATGGCTAAGTCACCGGCAATCATCGCGGTTTCGCCTGGCGTCAGCGTCATGATGCCGATAGCGCCCGCTTCGGGAACACCGATCTTTTTCGCTAATTCCTCGCCGGGGTGCGCAATGAGATGCGCCAGCGTGACCTGTTTCCCCGGCACAAATTCCTGAATAATGCGTTCTTTTTCCATTGCTCACCGCCTCCGCTAAAACTGCCCTTATCGTGGCAATTTTTTGTCAGAGTAAATAACAAAATTCGGCAACCAGGTTTAAAAGGTGAAGTAGATCACTAAGAAAGGGAAAATAAAAAGGCGCGAGAGAAACCCGCGCCGAAAATTAATTAAAGTGAAATTACAGCGGCTGCGTTTGGGCTTCTACAACCGCCAGCGCCACCATATTAACGATACGACGAACAGAGGCGATCGGCGTTAATACATGAACAGGTTTCGCAACCCCCATCAGCACCGGGCCAACCGTTACGCCTTCAGAACTGGAAACGCGTAGTAAGTTGTAACTAATACGGGCCGCTTCCATATTCGGCATCACCAGAATATTCGCTGAGCCTTTCAACGGACTGTCCGGCATGCGGTCATTACGGATACTTTCCACCAGCGCGGCGTCGCCGTGCATTTCGCCGTCAATCATCAACTCTGGCGCGCGCGCCTTAATCAGCTCCAGCGCTTCGCGCATTTTGCTGGCCGACGGGCAGTCAGAGGAACCAAAGTTGGAGTGCGACAGCAACGCCACCTTCGGTTCAATACCAAAGCGACGCACAGTCTCTGCCGCCATCACAGCGATTTCCGCCAGTTGCTCAGGCGTAGGATCGTCGTTGACGTAAGTATCGGCGATAAAAGTGTTACCACTTGGCAGCAGCAAGGCGTTCATCGCCCCGGCAGTATGCACGCCGTCACGATGACCAAACACCTCTTTCACCACGCTGAAGTGCTCATGGTAGTCGCCAATCGTACCGCAGATCATCGCATCCGCTTCGCCACGCTGCACCATGATTGCACCGATCACCGTAGTGTTGGCAATCACCGCACGCTGCGCCTGCTCCTGGGTGATCCCACGGCGCTTCATAATCTGGTAGTACTCGCTCCAGTACTCTTTAAAGCGTGGATCGGATTCGTTGTTGACGATCTCAAAATCGACGCCCGCTTTGATCTGCAGCCCCAGTTTCTGGATACGCATTTCAATAACGCTCGGACGACCGATCAGGATTGGTTTTGCCAGCCCTAAAGTAATCAGCTCCTGAGTAGCATGCAGTACGCGCGCTTCTTCCCCTTCCGTCAGCACCACACGCTTCGGCGCTTTGCGTGCCAGGGAGAAAATTGGCTTCATGAACAGGTTGGTTTTGTAGACGAATTCAGTCAGCTTATCGATGTAAGCGTCAAAGTCGGCAATCGGACGCGTTGCCACACCAGAGTCCATCGCTGCTTTCGCCACAGCAGGGGCGATTTTGACGATCAGACGCGGGTCGAACGGTTTCGGAATGATGTATTCCGGGCCGAAGCTCAGGTCCTGATCGCCATAAGCAGAGGCCACCACTTCACTCTGCTCGGCATGCGCCAGCTCAGCAATGGCGTGCACCGCCGCCAGTTTCATCTCTTCGTTGATGGCCGTTGCACCGACATCCAGCGCACCGCGGAAGATGAACGGGAAGCACAGGACGTTGTTAACCTGGTTCGGGTAGTCTGAACGACCAGTACAAATGATTGCGTCGGAACGCACCTCTTTTGCCAACGGCGGCAGGATTTCCGGTTCCGGGTTAGCGAGTGCCAGAATCATTGGCGCACGCGCCATCTTCTTAACCATTTCCTGCGTCAGCACTTTCGGACCGGAGCAACCGAGGAAAATATCTGCGCCGTCAATGACATCATCCAGCGTACGCTTACCGTCATCCACCACCGCATAAGCCGCTTTGGTTTCCGCCATGTTCGGTTCGCGGTCTTTGTAAATCACGCCTTTGGAGTCACAGACCACAATATTGTGTTTCTGCATACCCAGCGCTACCAGCAGGTTCATACAGGCAATCGCCGCCGCGCCTGCGCCAGACACCACCATGCGCACGTCGGAGATATTTTTCTCAACCACCCGCAGACCGTTCAGAATTGCGGCAGTACTGATGATTGCTGTACCGTGCTGGTCATCGTGGAAGACCGGAATATTCATGCGTTCGCGCAGCTTTTGCTCAATGTAGAAGCACTCCGGCGCTTTGATATCTTCGAGGTTGATACCGCCAAACGTGGGTTCCAGGGCCGCAACCACATTGATAAATTTATCCGGATCGAGTTCATCGACTTCAATGTCGAACACGTCGATCCCGGCGAATTTCTTAAACAGAACGCCTTTACCTTCCATCACCGGTTTGCCGGCCAGTGCGCCAATGTTGCCAAGACCCAGCACCGCCGTACCGTTAGAGATAACCGCAACCAGGTTGCCGCGCGCGGTGTATTTGTAGGCTGCCAGCGGGTCCTTTTCAATTTCAAGACACGGTGCAGCCACGCCCGGCGAGTAGGCCAGCGCCAGGTCGCGCTGCGTTGCCAGAGGCTTGGTCGGAGAAACCTGGATTTTACCGGGTACCGGAAATTCGTGGAAATCGAGGGCGCTTTGTTTTAACTGGTCATCCATCTTGTTGTTCCTTTCACGTATCTATCAAAAAAGTGGCGCGGGTAACCATTCTACTGAGCCGCACATTATCACCTCAGTCAACGGCACAAACTTTGAAGGTCCCCAAACTCTCACCATTCAAAGAAAGAATTTGTTATCAATTTATAACAGCCATGTTACCTGCTTAATCCAGCAATACCATGCTTGTCTGCTATGCTTTTTGCTGACAACGCCCGCAATTTTCCCAAAAGTGTGAATCACAACACGCATCTAACACTTTACTTTTCAAGGAGTATTTCCTATGACCCGTAAAGAGCTTGCCAATGCCATTCGTGCGCTGAGTATGGATGCCGTCCAAAAAGCTAACTCCGGCCACCCAGGAGCACCAATGGGGATGGCCGATATCGCCGAAGTGCTGTGGAACGATTTTCTACGCCATAACCCGACCGATCCCACCTGGTACGATCGTGACCGGTTTATTCTGTCCAACGGCCACGCCTCAATGCTGCTTTACAGCCTATTGCATCTTTCCGGTTACGACCTGCCGATCGAAGAATTAAAGAACTTCCGTCAGCTCCATTCAAAGACGCCAGGTCACCCGGAAATTGGCTACACGCCGGGCGTGGAAACCACCACCGGACCGCTGGGCCAGGGTTTAGCCAACGCCGTCGGCATGGCCATTGCCGAGCGCACGCTGGCAGCGCAGTTTAACCAGCCGGACCATGAGATTGTTAACCACTTTACCTGGGTCTTTATGGGCGACGGCTGTCTGATGGAGGGTATTTCACACGAGGCTTGTTCGCTGGCGGGCACGCTGGGGCTTGGCAAACTCATCGGCTTCTACGATCACAACGGCATCTCAATTGATGGCGAAACCGAAGGCTGGTTTACCGACGATACTGCAAAACGCTTTGAGGCTTACCACTGGCATGTAGTGCACGACATTGACGGTCATGACCCTGAGGCGGTGAAAAAAGCCATTCAGGAAGCGCAGGCTGTTACCGATAAACCGTCGCTGATTATCTGTCGCACGGTGATTGGTTTTGGCTCACCGAATAAAGCCGGGAAAGAGGAAGCGCACGGCGCTGCGCTGGGCGAAGAAGAGGTGGCGCTGACCCGGCAGAAACTGGGGTGGCATCATCCTGCTTTTGAAATCCCCAAAGAGATTTACCGGGCCTGGGACGCACGCGAGAAAGGCGAAAAAGCGCAACAGGGCTGGAAGGAAAAATTCGCAGCTTACGAACAAGCCTACCCGGAACTGGCGGCAGAGTTTACTCGCCGGATGAGCGGCGGACTGCCTAAGGAGTGGGAAGCAACAACCCAGAAATATATTACCGACCTGCAAGCCAACCCAGCCAAAATAGCCACCCGTAAAGCTTCGCAAAATACCCTGAACGCCTATGGGCCGATACTGCCAGAACTGCTCGGCGGCTCGGCGGATCTGGCACCCAGCAACCTGACCATCTGGAAAGGCTCCTCCTCTCTTAAAGAGGATCATGCAGGAAACTACATCCACTACGGCGTGCGGGAATTTGGCATGACCGCCATTGCCAATGGTATCGCGCACCACGGGGGCTTCGTACCTTACACTGCCACGTTCCTGATGTTTGTTGAATATGCTCGTAATGCCGCGCGCATGGCGGCGCTGATGAAAGCCCGACAAATCATGGTTTATACCCACGACTCGATTGGCCTGGGGGAAGATGGTCCCACGCACCAGGCCGTCGAACAACTCGCCAGCCTGCGCCTGACGCCTAATTTCAGTACCTGGCGACCATGCGATCAGGTTGAGGCGGCAGTAGGCTGGAAGCTGGCGGTCGAACGCCATGACGGGCCAACGGCGCTGATCCTCTCGCGGCAGAATCTGGCGCAGGTTGAGCGCACACCTGAGCAGGTGCAGCAAATTGCCCGCGGCGGCTATGTGCTGAAGGACGGCGGCGGTAAGCCGGATGTTATCCTGATTGCTACCGGTTCAGAAATGGAAATCACACTGCTGGCAGCGGAAAAACTGACCGGCGAAGGCCGTAACGTACGGGTAGTTTCTCTGCCTTCAACCGATATCTTCGACGCCCAGGATGAGACGTACCGGGAGTCGGTCCTGCCGGCAAACGTCAGCGCGCGCGTGGCGGTAGAAGCCGGTATTGCCGACTACTGGTACAAATATGTTGGGCTGAAAGGGGCGATTGTTGGGATGACGGGCTATGGGGAGTCGGCGCCGGCAGACAAGCTGTTCCCGTTCTTCGGCTTTACGGTAGATAACATCGTCGACAAAGCACACAAGGTGCTTAACGTGTGATCCACAGTGTGGGCCAGGCGTCTGGCCCATGCCAGTTATCACAACTTGGCTCCTGGGCATAGCGCACCAGGCGAAAACGCTGACCATCGTAGCGCCAGCGGGTCTGGATACCGCAATCTGCCAACCCTCGTCCTTTAGCGAGGGTAACCAGCTCCCGCGACTTTTCGTCAAACGTAGCGTTGGTCAGCTCCATATCGCGACTTTCCGCATCCGTTTTAAAAGGCAGGCTTAACCGTACCGCGCGTGAAATCAGCGGGGTTGTACGTGAAACCACCCACGCCAGATCGATAGTGTTATACGCTCCGGCCTCACAGCCAATCATCAGCAGCGCTTTATCATCCGTTAGGGCCGTGACGCGCATCTCGCGACGCAGCGGATCGATAGAGCAACGAATACCGTTGATTCGCCAGTTACCATAGTCCAGCAGTTCACTGCGCTCTTGCTGTGTGAGAGGCGTTGGTGTTGGGTTAATGACCGCTACGCCTTTCAGCGCGGGGGCAGGAGGTACACTGAGCGGAGGCTCGTCACCTTTTTCGATCCATGCGGTTTCGCTGCCAACCCGTTTTTGCTGGGCATCGATAAACAACAATGCGGCTTTTAGCCCGACCAGCGAAAGATTTTGCGCACCTTTTTGCAGGGTAATCGCCTTCGCGTCCTGTACGGTTTGTAAAAATGCGCTAATGGTGGCGGGATCATCGGTCATCAGTTGCCATGGGGTAACACGCCAGTGCTCGCCGCTCAGCGAGAGCGGCACACCATCCAACAACAGACGCGGCGCAATATCGCTCTCTTTGACGTTGGACGATTCCAGCCCGCCCAGCTCAATACGCAACACGGCGTCAGTATGTGCCCCGGCGCTGCGGCTCAAGGTCATGACCAGGCCGTGGTGCTCTCCGGTATTGCGCGCCACACAAAAATTTTGGTTATTACACGTCACCTGCCAGTCAGAAAACGCCTGTTGCGCGGGCGCAGCCCAGAGCAATCGGGCTGGTAGCAACCCAAGCAGGAAAAGGAGAATAACGCGATAGCGCATGGACGGTACAACCCCGAAGTCAAAACACACAGCCTAAGCGGTATCTTCCTTGCGCGACTGATGTGGCTCAATAAGAATTGTCGGATTGGCCGTAAATTTGTAAAGAAATATAAATCCCACGCATTAGTCCATGAGATGCGACGACTGCAAATAGTTCAACAATAGCACCGTTTTACCGTCACGGATCTCACCCGTTTTGATCATTTCCAGCGCCTGTGTGAACGGCAGTTCCAGAACTTCAATGTCTTCATCTTCCACACCGCCACCAGCGTTTGCTCGCTGGCTGTCACTGTATTGTGCAATGAAGAAGTGGATTATTTCCGTCACGCCGCCCGGCGACATGTATAACTCAAACAGTTTGCGCACTTCGCCCACTTCAAAGCCGGTCTCTTCAATGGCCTCTTTGCGAATGCACGCTTCCGGTTCGTCGTTATCCAACAGCCCGGCGCAGGTTTCAATCAGTTGACCATCTTCATTACCGTTGACCCAGGTGGCAACGCGGAACTGGCGAATTAAGACCACCGTTTTCTTCTCCGGGTTATACAGCAGGATTGTGGCACCGTTACCGCGATCGTAAACCTCGCGTTTATGACGAATCACCTCCCCAGTGCTACGGATCAGGTCATAGGTGATATTGCGCAGGATGAAGTAGTTATCGGAGAGGACTTTATCTTTGATGAGGGTAATTTTTTGCGACATACCGGCTCCACAGCAAGAAGTGAGAAATAATACTACGCCGTGAAACCGGGTTTGTCTTGGAACAATGTAGGCCTGATAAGCAAAGCGCCATCAGGCATTCATGCGGCACATTGCCGGATAACAACGCTAACGCGTCTTATCCGGCCTGGACGCCGATTAGTGAGATTTGACTGATTTTACGCCCAGCCAGTCGACGATCCCCTGGGCGGCGTGCCGCCCCTCCGCCATGGCCGTCACCACCAGGTCCGCACCGCGTACCGCGTCGCCACCGGCAAAGATTTTCGGGTTACTGGTTTGGTAACGGTATGCGCTTTCAACATCGGCGGCAATGCGCCCCCAGTTATCGACCTTAACGCCATGCGACTCCAGCCACGGCATGCCGTGTGGGTGAAAACCAAACGCCATGATCACCGCATCTGCGGGCATCACAAACTCACTCCCGGCGATGGGAACCGGGCGACGACGCCCTTGCGCATCAGGTTCGCCAAGTTGGGTACGTAAGAAACGCACGCCGCTGACTCGCCCATCGGCATGCAACACCAGCTCAACCGGCTGGACGTTAAACTCGAAGTTTGCCCCCTCTTCCCGGGCGTTCTTCACCTCTTTTTTCGAACCCGGCATGTTGGCTTCATCACGACGATAGGCGCAGGTCACCTGGCTTGCACCGTGGCGCAGCGCGGTACGTACACAGTCCATGGCCGTATCGCCTCCGCCCAGAACCACCACGTTCAGTCCGGCGGTATCGATAAACGGTTCTTCAGGCAACTCATCCAGCCCCATCACCTGCTTGGTGTTGGCAATCAGGAACGGCAGCGCATCATATACGCCTGGCGCGTCTTCATTTGGCAGGTCCGCCTTCATGGAACGATAGGTTCCCACCCCCACGAACACGGCATCGTAATCCTCCAGCAACTTTTCAAGTGCGACGTCTTTACCCACTTCACAGTTAAGTTCGAAATGAATCCCCATAGCGCTGAAGATTTCACGGCGACGCGTCAGCAGCGATTTGTCCAGTTTGAAGGCCGGAATACCGAACGTCAGCAAACCGCCAATTTCAGGATGGCGATCGTAAACGGTGGCACTGATACCGCTACGCGCCAGCACATCCGCGCAGGCCAGACCCGCCGGACCCGCGCCGATAATGGCAACACGCTTGTCCACTTTCTGCACATGGCTTAAGTCCGGTCGCCACCCTTTACTCAGCGCCCGATCGGAGATGTAACGCTCAATATTACCGATGGTGACTGCGCCATGCTCATTACGCACCGTGCATGCCCCTTCGCAGAGTCGATCCTGCGGGCATACACGCCCGGTCACCTCCGGTAAGCAGTTGGTTTGATGTGAAAGCTCAACCGCGGCATCGATATTTCCGGCTTTGACCAGCTCAATCCACTGCGGAATGTGGTTATGCAACGGACAGGTCCATTCACAAATACTGTGGTCGCCGCATTTCAGGCAGCGAGAGGCTTCCCGCTCCGCCTGCGCCGTACGAAACGGCAGATAGATCTCTTCAAAGCTGGTTTTCCGGGCCTCAATCGCCAGTTTATCCGGTTCACCACGCGCAGGCGTCGCCTGCATTTGCTCACGTTTGGTGATGACATGTGGAACAAAATCGGTAGTGCTGGCGTGCCATGGCTGGCTTTCCAGACTTGCGGTACGCAGCCTGCGCGCTTTTGACAGACCGGTAAGCGAGTTTTCCGTCACCAACTGTAACGCCTGCGCCGGGCAGTTCTCTACGCAGGCGGGCCCCTGTTCACGCCCCTGGCACAGATCGCATTTGTGCGCGGTGGCTTTCACCTTCCCTTTGGCGACAGGAGTGAGTACGATCTGCATCGTGCCGAAAGGACAGGCAACGACGCACGATTTACAGCCAATGCACTTTTGCGGGTTCACCTGAACGCTGTCGTTATCATGGTTAATTGCCCCATTTGGGCAACTTCTGGCGCAGGGTGCATCTTCGCAGTGGTGACAGGTCACCGCGCTGCGCTGCTGCTGATGTTTAATGACGGTAATTCGGGGCTGAAAATGCCGTTGGCTCAGGACATGCTGTTCGCCATTGTGAGCCATGACGCAGGCGACCTCACAGGCATGGCATCCCAGGCACTGCTGGCTATTGACCATAATAAAACGATTCATGGCTTCCTTCTTTTTTGGTTGCAAAAACCTTATTCTTTATAAGAGTGTTATTAACCGACACGGAAGGAAGCGGCAATGTTCATTTGCCCAGGAAGCACAACTATTTATGCAGAACCTGTGGCAGATCAATTTATTTCATCGCATATGAAATTGTGTTTCAGTTACCATCCAGTTTCATGG
The DNA here is from genome assembly GCF_000398825.1 of Citrobacter sp. KTE30. Classification (NCBI taxonomy): domain Bacteria; kingdom Pseudomonadati; phylum Pseudomonadota; class Gammaproteobacteria; order Enterobacterales; family Enterobacteriaceae; genus Citrobacter; species Citrobacter sp. KTE30. The sequence goes on from NZ_KB976055.1 coordinate 3,216,227, forward strand.
CGTTTTATTAACCTTTATCAAATACACCGCATCGTTCACGCTGTTTTCAGGCGCGACGTGTATTGTGTGAGGATGCACAAGTGACGGTAAAGCGTCCGGTCTCGGCCAGTCTGGCTAAAGCTTTTTTCTACATAGTGCTGCTGTCAATTCTCTCAACAGGTATTGCGCTGCTCACGCTGACCAGCAGCTTGCGAGATGCCGAAGCCATCAACGTTGCTGGCTCATTGCGCATGCAAAGCTACCGTCTGGGTTACGATCTGCAAAGCCAGAGCTCGCAGCTTAACGCCCACCGCCAGCTTTTCCAGCAGGCGCTAAACGCACCGGCATTACAGAATCTGAATGCGTGGTATGTGCCACAAGCGGTAAAAAGCCGCTATGGACGTCTGCATGCTAACTGGCTGGAAATGAATGCCCGCCTGATCGACGGCGATTTAAAATGGTACCAGGCCAATATCAACAACTACGTCGATCAAATCGATCTCTTCGTGCTGGCGTTGCAACATTATGCCGAGCGTAAAGTCATGCTGGTATTTGGTATCTCGCTGGCGGGCGGGATCGGCATATTCACCCTCGTCTTCTTTACCCTGCGGCGCATTCGCCAGCAGGTGGTGCGTCCGCTGAATAAACTGGTGATGGCCAGTCAGCAAATTGAACACGGTCAGTTTAATATCCCACCGCTGGATACCGGTTTGCCCAATGAGCTGGGGTTGCTGGGCAAAACGTTTAGCCAGATGTCGAGTGAATTACACAAGCTGTATCGCTCGCTGGAAGCGTCTGTTGCCGAGAAAACTCACGATCTCCATGAAGCCAATCGCCGTCTGGAGGTGTTGTATCAGTGCTCCCAGGCGTTAAATACCAGCCAGATTGACGTGCACTGCTTCCGCCATATTTTACAGATCGTCCGCGAACATGACGCCGCGTATTTCCTTGAGCTCACCGTCGGTGATAACTGGCGGATTAGCGAAGGGACTAAAAGCCTGGAGCTGCCGATGCAGATCCTGCCGGTCACTATGCAGGAAACCGTCTACGGCGAACTGCACTGGCAAAGTCCAAACGTCAATGCTTCTATTCCACTGCTTAACAGCGTTTCCTCAATGCTGGGACGCGGGTTGTACTTCAACCAGGCACAAAAACATTTTCAGCAACTGTTGTTAATGGAGGAGCGAGCGACGATTGCACGCGAACTGCACGACTCACTGGCACAGGTGCTCTCTTATTTACGCATTCAGTTGACGCTGCTGAAGCGGTCAATTCCGGAAGATAACGCCCCAGCGCAAAGCATCATGGCGGATTTCTCCCAGGCGCTGAACGATGCCTACCGCCAGCTACGCGAACTGCTCACCACCTTCCGTCTGACCTTACAACAGGCAGACTTACCCTCCGCCCTGCATGAAATGCTGGAAACTCTGCAAAATCAAACCTCAGCTAAACTCACACTCGACTGTCGGTTACCCACGCTGGCGTTGGATGCGCAAATGCAAGTGCACCTGTTGCAGATCATCCGCGAAGCGGTGCTGAACGCCATTAAGCATGCCAGTGCGAGCGAAATTGCCGTCAGTTGCGTAACGGCTCCGGACGGCAACCACACGGTTTATATCCGCGATAACGGCATCGGCATTGGCGAGCCGCATGAGCCTACAGGGCACTATGGACTAAATATTATGCGTGAGCGGGCGGAAAGACTAAGCGGCACGTTGACCTTCTCTCAACCTTCCGGAGGAGGAACATTGGTAAGCATCAGTTTCCGTTCGGCTGAATCAGACAGTGATCTAACGTAAAGAACCGCAAAGCGCCGTCGGATCTGGATCCAGGCCTGAGGGCGTTGGCACGAAAGGTATGCTGTAAACGGGCATGATAATTTACATTATCTTCTTTTTTTCTCCACGTTTGACCCGTACCTTGCCGCTAAAGTGAAGCAAGCCATACCCATAACGATACGCAGAAACACGAGGTCCTCTTTTAATGGCGAATTTTTTCATCGATCGCCCCATTTTTGCCTGGGTGTTAGCTATCCTGTTGTGCCTGACAGGAGCCCTGGCTATTTTTTCACTGCCCGTTGAGCAATATCCCGATCTGGCGCCGCCAAACGTACGGGTCACCGCCAACTATCCTGGCGCCTCGGCTCAGACTCTGGAAAACACCGTCACCCAGGTGATCGAGCAGAACATGACTGGTCTCGATAACCTGATGTACATGTCGTCGCAGAGCAGCGGGACAGGCCAGGCGTCAGTTACGCTGAGCTTTGTCGCCGGAACCGATCCTGATGAGGCCGTCCAGCAGGTGCAAAACCAGCTGCAATCGGCAATGCGTAAACTGCCGCAGGCGGTACAGGATCAGGGGGTCACGGTGCGTAAGACCGGGGACACCAATATTCTGACAATCGCCTTTGTCTCCACCGATGGCTCAATGGATAAGCAGGACATCGCCGACTATGTCGCCAGTAACATTCAGGATCCGCTCAGCCGTATTAACGGCGTGGGGGATATTGACGCTTACGGCTCACAGTACTCCATGCGTATCTGGCTTGACCCGGCCAAACTGAACAGTTTCCAGATGACCGCTAAAGATGTGACCGACGCTATCGAGTCACAGAATGCGCAGATTGCGGTCGGACAACTTGGCGGTACGCCTTCGGTGGACAAGCAGGCGCTGAACGCGACGATCAACGCCCAGTCGCTACTGCAGACTCCGGATGAATTCCGCGCCATTACTCTACGTGTCAACCAGGATGGCTCAGAAGTTAAACTGGGCGATGTGGCAACGGTCGAAATGGGGGCCGAGAAGTACGACTACCTCAGCCGGTTTAACGGCAACCCGGCTTCCGGTCTGGGCGTGAAACTGGCCTCCGGCGCCAATGAAATGGCAACGGCAGAGCTGGTGCTCAACCGCCTTGACGAACTGTCACAGTATTTTCCACATGGGCTGGAATATAAGGTGGCATATGAAACCACCTCCTTTGTCAAAGCCTCAATCATCGACGTGGTAAAAACCCTGCTGGAAGCGATCGCGCTGGTATTCCTCGTGATGTACCTGTTCCTGCAAAACTTCCGCGCCACGCTGATTCCCACCATCGCCGTTCCCGTCGTCCTGATGGGTACCTTCTCCGTGCTTTACGCCTTTGGCTATAGCGTTAACACCTTGACGATGTTTGCGATGGTGCTGGCGATCGGCCTGCTGGTCGATGACGCCATTGTGGTAGTGGAAAACGTCGAGCGTATTATGAGTGAGGAAGGGCTCACACCGCGGGAAGCGACGCGGAAATCGATGGGGCAAATCCAGGGCGCGCTGGTTGGTATTGCCATGGTGCTGTCGGCGGTGTTTATCCCGATGGCCTTCTTCGGCGGCACTACCGGAGCTATTTACCGCCAGTTCTCGATTACTATCGTCTCCGCAATGGTGCTGTCTGTTCTGGTGGCGATGATCCTCACTCCTGCTCTGTGCGCCACCCTGCTCAAACCGCTGCATAAGGGCGAGCATCACGGACAAACCGGTTTCTTCGGCTGGTTTAACCGAATGTTTAATCGCAACGCCGAGCGCTACGAAAAAGGCGTCGCCAAAATTTTGCACCGCAGCCTGCGCTGGATACTGATCTACGGCCTGCTGCTCGGCGGAATGGTTTTCCTGTTCCTGCGCCTGCCAACCTCCTTCCTGCCGCTGGAAGACCGCGGCATGTTTACCACCTCGGTACAGCTGCCCAGCGGCTCCACACAGCAGCAAACATTGAAAGTGGTTGAGGAAGTAGAGAAGTATTACTTCACCCATGAGAAAGACAACATTATGTCGGTCTTTTCTACGGTCGGTTCAGGCCCTGGCGGGAACGGTCAAAACGTGGCGCGTATGTTTGTCCGTTTAAAAGACTGGGATGAGCGCGACACCACCACCGGAACCTCTTTCGCCATCATTGAACGTGCGACCAAAGCTTTTAATAAGATTAAAGAAGCCCGCGTCTTCGCCAGTAGCCCTCCGGCTATCAGTGGCCTCGGAAGCTCTGCCGGTTTCGATATGGAGCTGCAGGATCACGCTGGTGCGGGGCATGACGCGTTAATGGCCGCGCGCGACAAGCTGATTGAGCTGGCCGGGAAGGATTCTTCCCTGACCCGCGTTCGTCATAACGGTCTGGACGACAGCCCGCAGTTGCAAATTGATATCGATCAGCGCAAAGCCCAGGCACTGGGCGTTTCCATCGACGACATCAACGATACATTGCAAACGGCCTGGGGTTCCAGCTACGTCAATGACTTTATGGACCGCGGTCGCGTGAAGAAGGTTTACGTACAGGCGGCAGCAAAATATCGCATGCTCCCTGACGACATCAATTTGTGGTACGTCCGTAATAACAACGGTGGCATGGTGCCTTTCTCGGCCTTTGCCACGTCGCGCTGGGAAACCGGTTCACCGCGTCTGGAACGCTACAACGGCTACTCCGCGGTCGAGATTGTCGGAGAAGCCGCGCCCGGCGTCAGTACCGGTACAGCGATGGACATAATGGAATCGCTGGTGCGCCAGTTGCCGACCGGATTCGGCCTCGAATGGACTGCGATGTCTTATCAGGAACGGCTGTCGGGTTCTCAGGCCCCCGCCCTGTACGCCATTTCTCTGCTGGTGGTATTCCTGTGTCTGGCGGCCCTGTATGAAAGCTGGTCAGTTCCCTTCTCCGTCATGCTGGTTGTGCCGCTGGGGGTCATTGGTGCTCTGCTGGCGACCTGGATGCGCGGTCTGGAAAACGACGTGTACTTCCAGGTCGGGTTACTTACCGTTATCGGGCTATCGGCGAAGAACGCAATCTTGATTGTTGAATTCGCCAATGAGATGAACGAGAAAGGACACGATCTGCTCGATGCCACGCTCCACGCCTGTCGCCAGCGCTTGCGTCCGATTCTGATGACCTCGCTGGCGTTTATCTTTGGGGTTCTGCCGATGACCATCAGCAGTGGCGCAGGTTCTGGCGGTCAACATGCGGTGGGGACAGGCGTAATGGGTGGAATGATTTCAGCCACTATCCTGGCGATTTACTTCGTGCCCCTGTTCTTTGTGCTGGTACGCAGACGCTTCCCGTTGAAACCGCGCCCGGAATAATCGGGCACAAAAAAGGCGACTTACGTTGAGTCGCCTTTTTTTATCCTTTACAGGATATGAATTTCTTCCAGAAAATTATTTACGAAGCATCACTTCGATAAAGTCTTTCCAGTTCCCCAGTTCACGTTCAATCATAACAACCTCTCTTATTATTATGAGCATTCTACAAAATCATCATCATCAAAAGAAGAACATTTAACCGATGGTTGTGATTACATCCTCCCTTGTTTGGGGTTTATGTGATCACTATGCGCCATACCCATAAATTTTATGTGACTTACTGCAATATTTTGAAATATTCATACATCATCTACTACTTTTGCAATTCTGATGGAAAAACAGGCTGATGCAAACAGGCAGATTCTGATTTTTAGTTATACGGTATTTTTGGAGCTTTCAGGAATCATTATTCACTGTTGTTCAACAATGTTATATTTTTCTATAACGATTGAATGACAATATGTATTATTCATTGCCACATAATAAAAGAATAAATATTCAAATTACGTCAATAAGGATTCAAATGATCACCCTCTACGGCATTAAGAATTGCGACACGATTAAAAAAGCCAGACGCTGGTTGGAAGCACAAGGTATTGACTATCGCTTTCATGATTATCGCGTCGACGGTCTTGACAATACGCTATTACAGTCCTTTATCAGCGAATTAGGTTGGGAAGCGCTGCTCAATACACGTGGAACCACCTGGCGTAAACTCGATGAATCCACGCGCAGTCAAATCACCGATGCGGCTTCCGCCGCCGCATTGATGATTGAAATGCCAGCAATTATCAAACGCCCATTGCTCTGCGCGCCGGGTAAGCCTATGCTGCTTGGTTTCAGTGAATCCAGTTATACTCTGTTTTTTAATGAGGTGTAGTCTATGTCGTGCCCGGTTATTGAGCTGACACAGCAGCTTATTCGCCGTCCTTCCCTGAGCCCGGATGATGCCGGGTGCCAGGCGTTAATGATTGAACGCCTGCGCGCGGTAGGTTTTACCGTTGAGCGTATGGATTTTGGTGACACACAGAATTTTTGGGCATGGCGCGGTAAAGGTGAGACCCTGGCATTTGCCGGTCACACCGACGTAGTGCCCGCCGGCGATGTCGATCGTTGGATCAATCCACCGTTCGAACCGACCATTCGCGATGGCATGCTGTTCGGGCGTGGCGCTGCCGATATGAAAGGCTCACTGGCAGCGATGGTCGTGGCCGCAGAGCGTTTTGTCGCCCAGCATCCAAACCATCAGGGTCGTCTGGCATTTTTGATAACGTCCGACGAAGAAGCCAGCGCCAAAAACGGCACCGTAAAGGTGGTTGAAGCACTGATGGCGCGTAATGAGCGACTGGATTATTGTCTGGTTGGCGAGCCGTCCAGCACGGAAATCGTTGGCGACGTGGTCAAGAATGGACGTCGTGGTTCACTGACCTGCAACCTGACCATTCATGGCGTGCAGGGGCACGTAGCCTATCCGCATCTGGCCGATAACCCGGTACACCGCGCGGCGCCAATGCTCAACGAACTGGTGGCGATTGAGTGGGACCAGGGTAACGAGTTTTTCCCGGCGACCAGCATGCAGATTGCCAATATTCAGGCAGGTACCGGCAGCAACAACGTTATCCCCGGAGAACTGTTTATCCAGTTCAACTTCCGTTTCAGCACTGAGCTGACCGATGAGATGATTAAAGCACGGGTTCACGCGCTGCTGGAGAAACATCAGTTGCGCTATACCGTCGATTGGTGGCTTTCCGGTCAGCCGTTCCTGACTGAACGCGGTAAACTGGTGGATGCAGTAGTGAACGCCATTGAGCACTATAATGAAATTAAACCGCAGTTACTGACTACAGGCGGGACGTCCGACGGGCGCTTTATTGCCCGCATGGGGGCACAGGTAGTCGAACTTGGGCCGGTCAACGCCACTATTCATAAAATAAATGAATGTGTTAATGCCGCCGACCTGCAGCTGCTTGCCCGTATGTATCAACGTATCATGGAGCAACTCGTCGCCTGATGAGTGTTCCTGCAAGAGGAAAAATACATGGACTGGCTAGCAAAATATTGGTGGATTCTGGTGTTGGTGTTTCTGGTAGGCGTGCTGCTTAACGTTATCAAAGATCTCAAGCGCGTCGATCCAAAGAAATATCTGGCCAACAAACCGGAGCTTCCCCCACATCGTGACTTTAACGATAAATGGGATGACGACGACGATTGGCCGAACAAGGATCAACCGAAGAAATAATTTCCAGGCCGATAAGTCACGTAGGCCCGGTAAGCGTTAGCGCCACCGGGCGTTAAGTGCCGGATGGCAACGCTTCGCGTTTTATCCGGCCTACGGTTATCAATCAGATCATCTCAATCACATCATCATCGTGAGGCTTACCACCGCTCAGCGCTTCATCAAAATAGTGCTTCGGTACGGTAAAACGCAGATGATCGAGCGCAAACTGCATGCTGCGTTCATCAATGGCGTGCCCCAGATTTTCGACGATATCCAGCGTCACATCCCCACCCGCAGCAATTAATGCCTCCTGCGCGGCAACGGCATGGGAGAGCTCTATCACCCGGTCTTCACCACCGTGAATCAAATGCACCGTCGTTGCGGTAGTTGCAACCTCCGGTAAGGTGGCATAGCGACCATTGAAGGCAATGACCCGCGACGCCAGCCCCGGCTCGGCTTTGATGCTCTCAAGCGACATAATCGAACCCTGAGAAAAACCAATCAGCGCGGTGGCCTGCGGTGAAACACCGCTTTGTTTCTGCCAGTAGCGCACGGTTTCGATAAACACCGGCATAATCGCGTCGATACGCGCCTGGCGGTTCTCTTCCGTTACGCCCTGTACCGAAAACCACTGACGTCCGGAAGTCGTACCGTAAGGCTCTGCCCCGCCAATGCTGACGATTAACGCATCCGGAAACAGCGGCGCAAACCAGGAGCCAATTTCACCCATGGCAACCGGGTTATCGCCGACGCCATGAAACAGCAGCAGTAGCTGTTGAGCGGGTTTATCGGGACTTTGAACAACAAAATGGTCATGTTTCATGGCGATCTCCTTAACTGATGAGAATCATTCTACGCCGCTTAACCGCAATGACCATGCCAGGAAATTGAAGATGTTAGTGAAAAAATTGCCATTGCATAATGCGATTATGTAGCCGCTGTTCACGTTCAGCATCCAGCTGATTTAACGCTTGTGCCACTTCGGCGCGCTGAACGACCAGCAGCGCTTTACGACCTGAGATCTTCAGCTGTTGGCACAATTCGGCGTCGCTGCGTTTAGCCTGTATACATCCGCGCAATGCCGGAAGAGGTAATTCACTGTGCTCAAGCAGACGACTCAGACAGCCCAGCGACGTCAATAATGGCCGATGCGCGAAGGCAAACCCAGCCAGCTCAGCCCAGTCATCCTCATTAAGCGTAGTCTCTTTCAGCGGGACCAGCGGAATGCTCTCACCGTTCCATCGCGCAAGGATTTCCGCGTCACGCCGCAAATGCTGGTGCTCCCGCTCGGCAAGGCGTTTCCCCGCTTCGCTGATGGGCAGCAACGCCATGGCGGTATAACAGCCGCTGCTGGCTTCCCGGTGATTCCCCATTCGCACCAGCACAAAACCGCAGCGCTGCCAGAAACGCCATAGTTCAGCCGTATACCCAAAACTGACCGAGAGATAGTCACACGATGTGGAATAGTGGTGGGCCAGCACAATCAGCTGTTGCCCAATACCTTCTCTTTGGCGCGCAGGATGAACCGCAATTCGACTGACTCGTCTCCCGACGAGCGTCGCCGCCAACGGGTCACCACCGTGCGCCGCCAGCGACTGCGCAACCAAATTCCCCCTCGGTCGACGATATCCGGCCCAGACGGCCTGGCTTAATTCTGCGGATAGTCCCCCTTCATCGACCAGCCAGACAGCACCCGCCACTGAGTCAGCGGTTGATGCCTGAAGAAAATGCTGACCAGGCGCGTCCATCATTCGCCGCAGGTCTAATGGCGAGGTGCGATAATGCGCTCCGGAAAGCAACTGGTATACCGCTAACGGCAGCGCCGGGCTAGCATCCCAGGACTGTTGCTCAAATGCCGAGAAGTGAAGCTCCCCCAATGGGGCATGCGTGAACGTTTCATCATCAAACACCAGCGCATCGCTGACAATTTGCTCCAGCGGACATCCCTGCGCCCAGCGTACGGGTTGTTGCAACTCATAGCGTCGAAGATTAGGGAAGCGGGCGCAAAATTTCAGCAAGAAGCCTCTACCCGTTCCCTCGTAGCCTTGTACTGTAGTGGTTAACAGCGTACGAGGAAAACGCGCCACCAGTTGGTGTAGCAGCGGCGCGGGGATCGCGGCGGCTTCATCCACAATCAGCCAGTCTGCGGTTTCAGAACTGCTTAATAGTGCATCCGGCGCCATAAAGCGGTAACGCTCTGCGGCAAATTGTGCCAGCACATCCGTTGCAGCTTTGGCAGGTGCGGTCACAATCGCAGTGCCGTTAATCCGCGCTATGAGTTGCCCTGCCAGAGCGGATTTGCCCCGACCCCGTGCGGCCGTCACCGCAACCACACCGGGAGGCATAGCCAGCAAATGATTTAATATCATCGCCTGTTCTGGTTGGGGTTCGCCAGTTGCCGCAAGCCAGGCTGCGCGAGCAGGAAAGTGCGGACAGGAAACCGGCTGATGCTGCTGCCAGTGCAGAGCCTGTCTATCGAGGGAAATCACCCGTTTGACGTGCTCAACAAAGTGCGGTGTGGGAATGGGCTCAGCACAATCGCTCCAGCGTAGTGAATCCACGTCCGGATGCGTGTGCCAGGAATGCCAGGGTGGGGTCAGCAAAACCAGCCAACTGCCGGCAAGCAGTGTACCGCTTAAGGCGGCAAACGCCGCAGCGTCAAATCCCTGCCCGGCGTCGAAAACTGCATGACGAAACTCACGCCCCAGTAACGTTTGCAGCGCCTGTGGCGTACAGTTCGCTTCAGCAGGGGCATTCACCCCTACCCACAACCAGTCGCCGGGTAATATGTCGCGTAGCGCTAACGCCTGCCCCTGACACCAGTTCTCCTCGCCGCTGATAATCAGCAAACGACGGATCCCCTCACGAGCCATCTGTTCGGTTAACGCGTTCAGCGCCGTGTTATCGGACATCCCTGCCTCTGTATCTTAAATACCTTTACCAAAGGTATTACATTGTCCCGGATCGCCGCTATCAAAACCGCGTTTGAACCAGGTAAAACGCTGTTCAGAGGTTCCGTGAGTAAAGCTGTCCGGTACGACGCGTCCTTGTCCCTGCTGTTGCAGACGATCGTCACCAATGGCCTGTGCGGCGTTTAGTGCCTCTTCCAGGTCACCAGACTCCAGCACGCCCTGCTGCTGCATGCTATGGCCCCAGACACCGGCAAAGCAGTCCGCCTGCAGTTCCATACGAACGGAAAGACGGTTCACCTCAGCTTGTGAGGCGTTTTGTTGCATCTGGCGAACTTTTGGTTCAATACCCAGCAGTTTCTGCACGTGGTGACCCACTTCATGGGCGATAACATAGCCCTGCGCAAAATCACCATCAGCGCCCAGCTTGTTTTTCATGTCATCATAGAATGAAAGGTCGATATATACCGTACCATCTGCCGGACAATAAAACGGCCCCATCACGGACTGGCCCGCGCCGCAGCCGGTGCGCGTCGCACCCCGGTACATCACCAGCTTCGGCTGTTGGTAGGTGCGGCCCATTTTTTCAAACTGCTGTCCCCAGGTATCTTCTGTTGTAGCCAGAATCACCGAGGTAAATTTTGCCGCTTCATCATCGTTTGGGCTGATGGAGCGTGATGATTGTTGTTGGGAGACCGGCTGGCCGGTCATTAATCCGGTGAGATCCACGCCATAATAACCCGCCACCAGCACCACAATCAGCAGGATGATACCGCCTTTACCACTGGGCAGACGAAAACCAGGCCCACCCATAGAGGGGCCGCCGCCAGAACTGTTTCGTCTGTCTTCCACGTTGTCACTTTCACGACGCCCTTGCCAGCGCATAATCACCTCAACTTTTTATTCATTATGATGATGATCGTAGGCGGTTCGGAACAGGATTACCATAAGAAATAGTAATCAAATCAGGTGGGGTTAATGAGCCGGAGAGCGATCGCCGGCTCAGGGGAAGATTAGTCTAACTTCACACCCAGGCGATGCGCGACGGCTTCATAGGCTTCGATCAGGCCGCCCAGACTCTGGCGGAAGCGATCTTTGTCCATTTTATCCAGCGTTTCTTTGTCCCACAGGCGGCTACCGTCCGGTGAGAATTCATCACCCAGGACGACTTCACCTTTATACAAACCAAACTCAAGTTTGAAGTCGACCAGAATCAGACCAGCATCATCAAACATCTTTTTCAGCACGTCGTTAGCTTTGTAGGTCAGCTCTTTCATACGTGCCAGATTCTCTTTGCTCACCCAACCAAAAGTTTCGCAATAGGAATCGTTAATCATTGGATCGTGCATAGCATCGTTTTTCAGGAACAGATCAAACAGCGGCGGATTCAGTTCAATACCTTCCTCAACGCCTAAACGCTTAACCAGAGAGCCTGCCGCGCGGTTACGTACCACACATTCAACCGGTACCATATCCAGCTTTTTCACCAGACATTCGGTATCAGAAAGCAGTCGCTCCATCTGGGTAGGAATACCCGCTTCTTGCAGTTTAGTCATAATGAAATGGTTGAATTTGTTGTTCACCATGCCTTTACGGTCAAACTGTTCAATGCGCGCGCCATCCCCTGCTGACGTATCATTGCGGAATTCGAGCACCAACAGGTCCGGGTTTTCCGTGCTGTATACGGTCTTCGCTTTACCACGATACAACTCAGCTTGCTTTTGCATCTTTATTACTCCTGGGTGTGAATTAACGATAAATATTGCGTTTTTCTGCCGACGCACACGTTTGCGTATCATATCAGAAAAAAAGGGCTGGAGTTATCCAGCCCTTTATTTTTACTTACTGAACGCTGCCTGGAAGACAGCGACCAGCGCGTCGTTCTGGCTTTGCGTCAGGGTATGCCCCTTCGGATCGATAAACTGCAAGCTACTGCGGTTGTCTAAATCACCGACCTGCAGTTTATAGTCGCCGGATACCAGACCTGGGTCACTTGCGCCCAGCTCCTGCCAGCTGCTATCAGACAGAGGTTTGTAGGTCACCGCGATGCTACCCTGAGAACGGGTGCTGTCGGTTACCTTCATCCCCACTTTCTCAAGCGCTGCTGGCAAACGCTGCCACACCACGTTGAACGGCCCGCGTACCACCAGCATTGGTAAACCGGTGTCATCGGCTGCGCTCTGAACATCCATGGTGGCTGCAGAGCGGTTCTGCGCGGCATTCGCGGCGTCGGTGGCGTTCTTATCCAGACCAGCAGAGATAACGTTCATCATCTCAGCGCTGTAACGCTGCATTGATGCCGCATCGGCTACGGGTTTACCCGCCTGCTCGAGGTTAATCAGTTTCACCGTTACCGCTTGCTGATAGCCCTGCGGTTTAACCGAGATTTGATAACGTCCACGGTACTGCTCGTCTTCATCCAGACGGTTCCAGTCAACCCAGTCGGTGGTCAGCGTCTGGCTGGCATCATCACGTTTGGTGATCGTGTAGTTTTTAGACTGAATGACGCTCACGACCTGCGGCCACAGCGTGTTGCCACGACCATTTTCCACCAGCAACGTTGAGGTATCGCCTGCGATTTGCGTGCGAGCGCCAGTGACTAACGCTAACGGCTGAGCCGGTGGACGAATATCCAGCGCTTTACCCACGGCACCACTGCCGTTGGTTACCGGGATATTATAGTCGCCCGACATAACCGGCAAAATCATCCCAGCTGGAGCATGAAGCTCAGCAAGCGGTGCGGCCTCCAGATAGGATTCATCACCGCTCACCTGGCGCTTATAGCGCGAGTCAGAGCTACAGGCCGCGAGCAACATAACAAGCGAAACACCCGCAACCTTGGCCAGGCGCGACTTTTGTACTGAGTAAGCCATCAAATCTCCCTAAACTTTACAGCAAACCGGCATGCTTAAGTGCCGCTTTGACGATTTCACGAGCATTGTCCGTGATTGGCGTCATCGGCAGACGTAGCGTATCGGTCGCCACAAGTCCCAATTCCTTACACGCCCATTTCACGGGAATAGGATTGGGTTCGACAAATAGTTTGTTGTGTAACGGCATCAGACGCTGGTTAATCACCCGCGCCTCGGCAAATTGCCCGGCTGCCGCCAGTTTGCACATTTCAGCCATATCACGTGCCGCAACGTTAGACGTTACGGAAATCACGCCATGACCACCGAGCTGCATAAAATCCAGTCCGGTCGCGTCATCACCGCTGAGCAGAATAAAGTCGTCCGAAACCAGCTCTTTGATCTGGTGAACGCGACTTAAGTTCCCCGTGGCCTCTTTAATAGCGATAATATTTTTAACTTTCGCCAGACGACCAACGGTTTCCGGCAGCATATCGCAGCCAGTACGGGACGGCACATTATACAGAATTTGCGGCAGGTCAGTATGCTCAGCGATGGCTTTGAAATGCTGGAACAAACCTTCCTGGGTTGGGCGGTTGTAGTAAGGCGTCACCGTCAGGCAGCCAACAACACCGCTGTCGTTGAAACGCTGCGTCAGACTAATGGCTTCCGCGGTCGCATTGGCGCCGGTTCCGGCAATAACCGGAATACGCCCGTCAGCCAGCTCCAGCGTCATCATCACCACATCGCCATGTTCATCATGACTCAGGGTGGCGGACTCACCGGTGGTGCCAACAGAAACGATCGCCGAGGTGCCGCTGGCGACATGATAATCAATCAGTTTTTTCAGGCTCGACCGGCAGACTTTACCTTTCTCATCCATCGGCGTAACAAGCGCGACAATACTTCCCGTGAACATGGGCCATCCTCTGTGCAAACAAGTGTCTCAATGGTACGTTTGGTACGACAATAAAAGCAAGCGACCAGAGCCGTTCTGATTGTTGTATGCATGTTTTTTTTATGCTTTCCTTATGATTACCTCACCGCTCAAAGGAAGAACAGGTTTGACATCGTCATCGCAACACTATCTGGTTATTACTGCGCTGGGTGCCGACCGCCCAGGAATTGTGAACACCATCACACGTCATGTCAGCAGTTGCGGCTGTAATATCGAAGACAGCCGACTGGCCATGCTGGGTGATGAGTTCACGTTTATCATGTTGCTGTCGGGCACCTGGAATGCCATCACCCTGATTGAATCAACCCTGCCATTAAAAGGCGCAGAGCTGGATTTACTCATTGTGATGAAGCGCACGACCGCGCGCCCTCGTCCGGCGATGCCTGCTACGGTATGGGTGCAGGTCGATGTCCCTGATTCTCCCCATTTGATTGAACGCTTCACCGCACTGTTTGACAGCCACCAAATGAATATTGCGGAATTGGTTTCACGCACGCAACCGGCTGAGAATGGAAAGGCGGCGCAGTTGTTTATTCAAATTACCGCACATAGTCCTGCGTCACATGATTCGGCAAATATTGAAGATGCGTTTAAAGCACTCTGTACAGAACTCAATGCGCAAGGCAGTATTAACGTCGTCAATTACTCACAGCATGATGAACAGGATGGAGTTAAGTAATGAACCCACTGAAAGCCGGTGATATCGCACCGAAATTTAGCTTGCCGGATCAAGACGGAGAACAAGTAAATTTAACCGACTTCCAGGGACAGCGTGTTCTGGTTTATTTTTACCCGAAAGCCATGACACCCGGCTGTACCGTACAGGCCTGCGGCTTGCGCGATAACATGGATGAGTTAAAAAAAGCTGGTGTTGAAGTGCTGGGGATCAGCACCGACAAACCAGAGAAGCTTTCCCGATTCGCGGAGAAAGAAGTCCTGAATTTCACGCTCCTGTCCGATGAAGATCATCAGGTTTGCGAGCAGTTCGGCGTCTGGGGTGAGAAATCATTTATGGGCAAAACCTACGATGGCATCCACCGCATCAGCTTCCTGATTGATGCCGAAGGCAAAATTGAGCACGTGTTCGATGACTTCAAAACCAGCAATCACCACGACGTGGTACTGAACTGGCTGAAAGAGAACGCCTGATTTACGTTTTGCTGGAAAAAGCCTGATGGCGCTTCGCTTATCAGGCCTACGCAGCTTATTAATATTGCGAAACTTGTAGGCCGGGTAAGGCGTAGCCGCCACCCGGCATAAACGTAAATCTGTACTTTTCAGGCTGACATCCGCATAAGCGTTTATTCAAACGTCCCTTTTACGCTGGCTTTCTTCTCTCTGACCACGGCTTTTCCCTTCGCCCAAAGGTGATTAACCTCCAACGCATCGTTAAGCACCAGAATGTCCGCATCGCATCCCACCGCCAGGCGCCCCTTATGTTCGAGCCCCAAAAATTCTGCAACCGTACTCGTCAGCGGACAGAGCGCCTGTTCCAGCGGTATGGCATGAACTTTCACCAACTGGCGCACCGTTTCAGCCAGTGATTCAAACCCCGCGACACCGATACCGATGAGATTACCTAACTCATCAAATTCCGGCTGGCTGCCGTTGCCATCCGAGCTAAGCGTAATGCGCGACAGTGGCACGTTCTGCCGCAGCGCCGTGGCGATAGCCGTGGCGGGGTCGACGGGCTCCTCAATGCTGCTGGTAATGTCGATATAACCGCCTTTACGGGCATACTCCAGCGCCGCCTGGAACAACGGTTCCGCACGGTTAACGTGTGTCGGCAACAGTTTAGTAATCGGCACATCGCAGCAGTTGAGGATCTGGTACAACGGTTCCAGCATGCGCGGGCTATCGCCCATATGGAATACACTGATCCCCGGTTTGCGTCCTAACAATCCACCGACGCGCGACTGCGCTGCCATGTTTGCCAGCACCGAGGTATCTGGGGCTGAGGAACGATGGTCCGAAATCGCACATTTCACGCCAATGATTTTATCGATCAGCGCCACGTCACGATCGATGCTGCCGGTGATCGTCGGGGAAGGCAGAGAATACGCCCCAGTAAGCATCCATGCGCTGATGCCTTCAAACTCCAGCGCGCGGGTTTTTGCCAGCAGCGATTCCGGATGACGGGTAATGCCATCGGTACCCAGCAAACCGACTACCGAAGTTACACCAGCTTCAACCAGGCGTGACAATCGTACTTCCGGCGTGCGGGTATGCGGCCCTGCTTCCCCGCCGCCGCCAATCAGATGGACGTGTTGATCGATAAATCCTGGGCACACAATCGCGCCGTCAAGATTGATACACTCGCAACCGGGAAAGTCTTCAGGAGAAATTGACGGGGCGATGGCAACAATTTTACTGCCGGAGACCAGTATATCCTGTCGCCCTAAATCTTCCGGTGCGTACACGTGTCCCTGCTGGAACAACGTCAAATTAAGAATTGAACAGTTCATAACCTTCCTTGTCAGGCAATTACCTGCATAACCCAAATAGAGAGCAGCGCATTAATGACGCATACCGCAATAATCAGCGGGTAGTAACGGGGATGGACCCCCGCAGTTCCCAGGCAGCGTCCCACATTTTGCACCGGATTGCCCATCAGGTAGATTGCCGGTAGCAATACAGTCGCATCATGTCCCGAAAGCGTACCAGCAACAACCAGACTGGCACAAACGCCGACGCCGCCTCCCATACTCATCACCGCCGCCAGCAGCACGGTGGCAGATTCCCCCGGTAGCCCCCACAACGCCATCACCGGTTCGCACACCCGCCCGACAATCTCGAGCAATCCCGTCACCTTCAGCGCCTGAATAATCACAAACGCCATCACCACGTTAGGTAACAGGCTGGTTGTAGCAATTGTAAACCCGCGCCGCGCGCCATCGATAAACATATCCATGACGTTTTTACGTACCTGCGTTGTCATCTCAGACCTCCTGCTGCAGACGGCGATTTTCCAGCTGCGCAATCCACAAACGCAGCAGGTTCGCACCCACAAATTTGAAGACAAGGATAACCGCCAGCGGCGTAATCACCGGAACGGTAACCACCGTAAACAGCGCAGCACCAGAGGAAAAATAGTTGGTAATACACGCGCTGCCGCTGGTTTGCCAGCAGGCAAAAATGGCACGCTCCTGTTCAGTAATAATGCCCTCTTCCGCCATCTCTTTGGTCATCCCGGCCGCGGCATCGGTATTTTGCAAATTAGCAATTAGCGCCAGCGAACAAACTCCCGGAATACCGAGTAACGGGCGCAGGACCGGCGTCATCAGCTGTTGTGCCGCACGTAAACCACCTAGCCCTTCGGTGACGGAAATAATCCCGAGTGAAAGAATGACGGAAGGTGCCAGCTCAAGCGCGAATAAGAAGCCGTCTTTGGCTCCCATCCCTCCAGAGCCGCGAAAAGAGACCGCCGTATCGCCTGCGGCATTAATCTGCCCAAACGCGCCGTTGAGGACGGTGAAGTCAAAGACCCGCCACCATTCGGTACTTTTCGCAAACATGCCGGAAAAAAGGATAATCGTAATAAAAAAAGCGAGATAACCGCCCCATCCCACCTTTTGCTGCGTGTGTGTGTTGTGACCCATTTTGTTCTCCTGTTGGTCTTATTCCTTGCGTGACAGAAAGACATCACGCAGGTCAAGTTAAAGACAAATGCGGAGAAAAACGACAGCAGAAGAGATTATTCAGAAAGTGTGGATAGAGGTCAGACAAGTTCGGATCCGGCGACATGATATCGCCGGATCTTGCAGATTAGGGTTCGTCAACGACCTGACCATCCGGCCAGGCGTGCATTACCGCTTTGATTAACGTCGCCAGAGGGATCGCAAAGAATACGCCCCAGAATCCCCACAGACCGCCGAAAATCACCACGGAGAGAATAATCACCAGTGGATGCAGATTGACCGCCTCGGAGAACAGCACGGGAACCAGCAGATTGCCGTCCAGCGCCTGGATAATCAGGTACACGGCAAAACAGCTCCAGAACTCGGTGCCAAGCCCGAACTGAAACAGCGCCACGCCAACTACCGGAATCGTCACCACAAAAGCGCCGATATACGGGATCAGCACAGAGAACCCTACCAGCACCGCCAGCAGCAGCGAATAGTTGAGACCAAACAGCAGGAAGCCGAGCCAGGTCGCCACGCCGACCACCACCATTTCCAGCACCTTTCCGCGGATATAGTTGGTGATTTGCTGGTTCATCTCTTTCCACACCTGCCCCGCCAGCCCACGATTACGCGGCAGCACCCGGCGCACGGCGTTCAGCATCTGTCCTTTATCTTTGATCAGGAAGAACACCATCAACGGGACGAGAACCAGATAGACCGCCAGGGTCAGCAATCCAACCAGTGAGGCTAACGAATATTTCACCACCGAATCGCCCATGGTGAGCATTCGCGAGCGCATATTTTCCGCCATCGCATCAATGATGCCCGCATCCATCAGCGCCGGATAACGTCTTGGCAAGGTGGCGGCAAAATCAGACAATTTATTAAGCATGCCGGGCATGTCGCGGATCAGATAAATACCCTGCTGCCACGCAACGGGCATCACCACAAAGGCCATCAGCAGCAAAATACCGACAAACACCACCAGCACAATCGATGTCGCCCAACGCCGTGAACACCCAATATGTTCCAGCCGCACAGTCGGCCATTCAAGCAGGTACGCCAGCACTATGGCGACCAGTAGCGGCGCCAGAAGACCGCTAAAAAAGAACAGGATGCCAAAACCGGCAACCAGAATAATCAGCAGGGCGATGGCTTCGGGGTCGCTAAAGCGGCGACGATACCATTGCATCAACATTTCGAGCATAAAACCCTTCCATGAACCCAATAGCGGGATTGCGATCCCGAATTGTATCGAAATGTCACAAAAAAGACTTCGCTTTTTATGGCTGATTACGCAAAGTGAAAAGACATTTTTCCTGGGTGTTCATCGTCAGCTTTCGCAGTTACACTCCGTAAGCTTGCGGAGTGTGAACGATACTTCACAGCATTGGTCAAATGGCTATCTCAAAAAAGAATACAGGACAGAGGTTATGTTCAGGCAGTTGAAAAAAAACCTGGTTGCTACCCTCATTGCCGCACTGACTATCGGTCAGGTTGCGCCCGCATTTGCTGATACTGCGGACACCCTGCCTGATATGGGAACGTCGGCAGGCAGTACGCTTTCCATAGGACAGGAAATGCAGATGGGCGATTATTACGTACGCCAACTGCGCGGCAGTGCGCCATTAATTAATGATCCATTGCTCACCCAATACATTAATGCGCTGGGGATGCGTCTGGTCTCGCACGCCGACTCGGTAAAAACACCCTTCACATTCTTTTTGATCAACAACGATGAAATCAACGCCTTTGCTTTCTTTGGCGGCAACGTTGTCTTGCACTCCGCGCTGTTCCGCTATTCCGACAACGAAAGCCAGTTAGCATCGGTTATGGCACACGAAATTTCCCACGTCACACAACGTCACCTGGCGCGTGCAATGGAAGATCAGAAACGCAGTGCGCCGCTAACGTGGGTAGGTGCGCTAGGTTCAATTTTATTAGCGATGGCTAGCCCGCAGGCGGGTATGGCGGCGCTGACCGGTACGCTGGCGGGTACACGTCAGGGGATGATTAGCTTTACGCAACAAAATGAACAGGAAGCAGACCGCATCGGTATTCAGGTGCTGCAACGCTCGGGATTCGATCCCCAGGCCATGCCGACGTTCCTCGAAAAACTGCTCGATCAGGCCCGTTACTCTTCGCGTCCGCCGGAAATTTTGCTGACTCACCCCCTGCCTGAAAGCCGCCTGTCGGATGCCCGTAACCGCGCCAACCAGATGCGTCCGGTGGTCGTCCAGTCGTCAGAAGATTTTTATCTGGCTAAGGCACGAACCTTGGGCATGTACAACTCTGGTCGTAACCAGTTGACCGATGACCTGCTGAGTAACTGGTCGAAAGGCAACGTACGTGAGCAACGTGCGGCACAATATGGCCGGGCATTGCAGGCGATGGAAGCCAGCAAATATGACGAGGCGCGTAAAGCGCTGCAACCGCTGCTGGCAGCAGACGCGAACAATGCCTGGTATCTCGACCTGGCAACGGATATCGATCTCGGCCAGAAGAAAACCAGTGATGCCATTAACCGCCTGAAAAACGCCCGCGACCTGCGCACTAACCCGGTACTGCAGCTCAACCTGGCGAATGCGTATTTACAGGGTGGGCAAGCCAAAGAGGCGGCAACCATCCTGAATCGCTATACGTTTAACCATAAGGACGACCCTAACGGCTGGGATCTGTTAGCGCAAACGGAAGCCAACCTGAACAACCGCGATCAGGAGCTGGCGGCGCGGGCGGAGGGGTATGCCCTCGCCGGACGTCTGGATCAGGCGATTTCGATGCTCAGCAGCGCAAGCTCTCAGGTGAAACTGGGTAGCCAGCAGCAGGCCAGATACGATGCCCGTATCGACCAGCTACGCCAGCTGCAAGAACGCTTTAAACCCTACACGAAGATGTAATTATCGAACCCTTGCCGGATGGCGACGCTGTAGCGTCTTATCCGGCCTACGTCAGACGCGATATGTAGGCCGGATAAGGTCTTTTGGCCGCCATCCGGCAGTATTGTTATGCAAGGAGAAGTCATGTCAGACGCGATTAAAATCTACCATAACCCACGCTGCTCCAAGAGCCGTGAAACGCTGGAATTACTGAAGTCCAATGGCGTGGACCCGGAAGTGGTGCTGTATCTGGAAACCCCGGCTGACGCCGCGACCCTGCGTGAACTTCTGCAGATGCTGGGTATGTCCAGCGCGCGTGAGCTGATGCGCCAGAAAGAGGATCTCTATAAATCGCTTAACCTGGCGGACAAAAATCTGAGTGAAGATGCGCTGATTCAGGCAATGGTGGAAAACCCGAAATTGATGGAGCGCCCGATCGTAGTTGCCAAAGGTCAGGCTCGAATTGGACGCCCGCCGGAGCAGGTACTGGAAATCGTCGGTTAACCGAAACCTGCCGCAGTTATTTGGCTGCGGCGCTTACAGCTTCAGAATTTCTTTTACGAACGGAATGGTCAGCTTACGCTGGGCGGTAATCGATGCGTGATCAAGCTGATCCAACGTCATAAACAGCGTACGCATTTCCCGATCCAGACGCTTAAGCAGAAAGCGGCCCACATCTTCCGGCAGTTCAAATCCGCGAAGTCTGGCGCGTAATTGCAACGCCTGCAGCTTATCTTCATCGGAAAGTGGTTGCAGCTTGTAGATTTGCCCCCAGTCCAGACGCGAAGCGAGATCCGGCAATCCCAGATTCAGCTGTCTTGGTGGACGATCGCCGGTGATCAGCAGGCGTGTTTTCCCCGACTCCAGGATACGGTTGTAGAGATCAAAGATCGCCATTTCCCACAGCGAATCACCGGCCACACATTCGATGTTGTCGATGCATACCAGCGATAAATGCTCCATCCCGTCGAGCACCTCGGGGACGAACCAGGTGCGTTTGTCGAGCGGCACGTAGCCTACCGCATCGCCGCGCGCGGACAGTTCCGCACAGGCAGCATGCAGCAAATGACTACGGCCTGCGCCTTCACGCGACCAAAGATAAATATACCCGCTATGTTCCTGACGCAGCACGTTTTGCAGTGCAGCCAGTAAAGAGGAGTTATCCCCCGGCCAGAAACTTGCGAAAGTTTCGTCGTCAGGAAGATAAAGTGGCAAAGAGAGCTGTGCCGGTGTGTTCAGAGATACCTCAACCCAGGATTTCATAAAATCGCGTTGAGTTTAACACAGAAATGCGTCGCGATAGAACCGGGCAGCATCGCCGCCCGGTCAAAGGTTTACTGTTGCTCAGTGTCGGCATCTTTGGCGTCGAGCACCACTTCTTCTGGACGCAGCAGGCTGATAACTTTGAAAATCAGGCTCAGACAGACACCCACAATGGTCGCCAGCGCCATGCCTTTCAGCTCAGCAGCACCGATGTGAACTTTCGCGCCGCTGACGCCGATGATCAAAATGACCGAGGTCAGGATCAGGTTCTGTGCTTTGTTGTAGTCAACTTTTGACTCGATCAGCACGCGAATACCGGAAGCGCCAATCACGCCGTACAACAGCAGAGATACACCGCCCATGACCGGCAGTGGAATAATTTGGATCGCCGCAGCCAGTTTACCCACGCAGGAGAGCAGAATGGCGAAAATCGCCGCACCGCCAATAACCCAGGTACTGTAAACGCGGGTAATCGCCATGACGCCGATGTTTTCGCCGTACGTGGTGTTCGGCGTAGAACCGAAGAAGCCGGAGATCACCGTCGACAGACCGTTAGCAAACATAGAACGATGCAGGCCAGGATCGCGAATCAAATCTTTTTTCACGATATTCGCCGTTACCACCAGGTGGCCGACGTGTTCAGCAATAACCACCAGCGCCGCAGGCAGAATGGTCAGAATAGCGACCCATTCAAAGCGCGGCGTGTAGAACGTTGGCAGAGCAAACCAGTGGGCCTGCGCTATCGGCGTGGTGTCCACGACGCCCATCACGAAGGAGAGCGCGTACCCGGCCAGCACCCCAATCAAAATCGGGATAATCGCCATAAAGCCACGGAACAGCACGGAACCAAATACCGTCACAGCCAGCGTCACCATTGAGATGATGATGGTTGTTGAGTCTGGCGCTTGTCCTTCCGCAGGCAGCAATCCCGCCATACCCGCAGCGACACCCGCCAACTCCAGACCGATAACGGCAACGATTGCGCCCATCGCCGCAGGCGGGAACATTACATCCAGCCAGCCAGTACCGGCTTTCTTAACGATGAACGAAACCAGGCAGAACAGGATGCCACACATAATGAAACCGCCCAGCGCCACTTCATACCCTAGCGGCAGCAGCAGCAGAACCGGGGAAATGAACGCAAAGCTTGAACCGAGGTAAGCCGGAATTTTACCTTTACAAATAAAGAGATACAGTAAAGTACCAATACCGTTAAACAGCAGAACGGTAGCTGGGTTGATATGAAACAGGACTGGCACCAGTACCGTTGCGCCAAACATGGCGAACAGGTGCTGTAAACTAAGCGGGATTGTCTGTAAAAGCGGCGGTCTTTCACTCACCCCGATAGCACGGCGCGTCATAGTGTTTTCCTCTGAGTGTTGTTTGTTATTAGCGATTGGGTTGTTTTATTCAAAAAAAAGCCGACTCTTAAAGTCGGCTTCTTTTCACTTATTCGTTTACTTGGTACCAAAAATCTTATCGCCGGCATCGCCGAGCCCCGGAATAATGTATCCGTGCTCGTTCAGTCCCTGATCGATGGAGGCAGTGTACAGCTCAACATCCGGGTGCGCTTTTTCCAGCGCCGCGATACCTTCCGGCGCTGCAACCAGCACCAGGACTTTAATGCTGCTGCAGCCTGCTTTTTTCAGCAGGTCGATGGTAGCGATAACGGAACCGCCGGTTGCCAGCATCGGGTCAACGATCAGCGCCATACGCTCATCAATGTTAGAAACCAGCTTCTGGAAGTACGGAACCGGCTCCAGCGTCTCTTCATTACGGTACATACCGACCACGCTGATACGCGCACTCGGAACGTTTTCCAGTACGCCTTCCATCATGCCCAGGCCCGCACGCAGGATTGGCACAACAGTGATTTTTTTACCTTTGATTTGGTCAACTTCAACCGGACCGTTCCAGCCTTCAATGGTCACCTTTTCGGTTTCCAGACCGGCGGTTGCTTCATAAGTCAGCAGGCTGCCAACTTCCGAGGCGAGTTCACGAAAGCGTTTAGTGCTGATGTCGTTTTCACGCATCAGTCCCAGCTTGTGTTTGACGAGTGGGTGTTTGACTTCCACGATCTTCATACTCTTCTCCTTTCCTCAGACGAGTGGCAACCACAAAAAAAATCGCCGGATTATACCGCTTTTCGTCTCTGGCGCAACACTGCATACGCTTGATATGGATCAACCAAAATCGTTTGCGTCTGGATGATGAGTATAAAACAACCCCCACAATAAGTGCGGGGGTTGTTATCAATGCTATGAATTTTATAGATTTTCAGCATTACTCTGGATGACGTTTTGATACCATGAAAAAGATTTCTTCGGCGAGCGTGCTAATGTCCCACTCCCGTCATTATTTTTATCAACATAGATAAAGCCGTAGCGTTTTTTCATCTCCCCCGTCCCGGCCGAGACTAAATCAATACAGCCCCACGGGGTATAACCCATCAGATCCACGCCATCTTCCACCACCGCTTTTTTCATTTCGCGGATATGCGCGGCCATATAGTCAATACGATAGGAATCATCCACCGAGCCATCGGCCTGCTGCACGTCAATCGCCCCAAAGCCGTTTTCAACAATAAACAGCGGCAACTGATAATGATCCCAGAACCAGTTCAGCGAATAGCGCAGACCGACGGGATCAATCTGCCAGCCCCAGTCCGACTTCTGCACGTACGGGTTAGAAACCAGGCTTTTCGACTCGTCGTAATCCAGTTGTGGGTTGTCCGCCGTTGCCTGGGTCGCGAAAGACATATAATAGCTAAAGCCGATGTAATCAACGCAGCCCTCGGTCAGCGCCTGACGGTCTTCCTCGGTGATATCCAGTTCAAAGCCACGACGGGTAAAGTAATTGAGAAGATGCTGCGGGTATTTGCCGCGCACATGGACGTCAGTAAACCAGTAACGCCGGTGCATAGCATTCATCGCCATCATCATGTCGTTCGGCGCACAGGTCAGCGGATAAATTGGGCACATCGCAATCATGCAGCCAATTTGCAGCGCCGGGTTAATTTCACGCGCGACCTTCACCGCCAGCGCGCTTGCCACCAGCTCGTAGTGCGCCGCCTGGTACATGACCGGCTCGCGGTCTTCACCAGGCAGATATTTCAGGCCAGAGTTAGTAAAGGGCGCGAAGTCTTCGTGATAATTTGCCTGATTGTTAATCTCATTAAACGTCATCCAGTACTTCACTTTGTGCTGGTAACGAGTGAAAACCACCCGGGCAAAACGGACAAAAAAGTCGATAAGCTTACGGTTGCGCCAGCCGCCGTACTCCGTCACCAGATGGTAGGGCATCTCGAAGTGCGACAACGTAATCACCGGTTCAATGCCATATCTCAGACATTCGTCGAACAGATCATCATAGAACTGCAGGCCAGCTTCATTGGGTTGCGCTTCGTCACCTAAAGGGAAAATCCGCGTCCAGGCAATAGAAGTGCGAAAACATTTAAACCCCATTTCGGCAAACAGCTTGATGTCGTCTTTATAGCGATGATAAAAATCGATGGCATCGTGGTTAGGGTAGTTTTTACCGGCAATCACACCGTCAGTAATTTCACGCGCCACGCCATGCGCCCCCGCCGTCATGACATCGGCAACGCTAATTCCTTTACCGCCCTCCTGCCAGCCACCTTCCAGTTGATGAGCGGCGACAGCGCCACCCCACATGAAATCTGCTTTAAATCCTGACATCCCCTTCCCCTATCGTGATGACTCTGCGCAAAACGCTCCAAATGAGGCCCGCAACAGAAAACAGAAACCGGTTTCAGTACGATACTGTGCATTCGGCTGGCAGGTTTCAAGCACAAGGCTGTACCCGGTTTCATTTTCGTGGCGCAGTTCAAACAAATAGATAAATGATTGTAAAATGCTGAAAAAACCAGCAGATAAAACTTGATGCAGAGCAGGCTCGCAAACGTTTGCTTTCCCTGTTAGAATTGCGCCGAATTTAACTTTTACTGCAAGTAAACATGTGGGGAAGCAGGCAGTGACCGATAAAACCTCTCTTAGCTACAAAGATGCCGGTGTTGATATTGATGCAGGTAATGCTCTGGTTGATCGAATCAAAGGCGTAGTAAAGAAAACGCGTCGTCCGGAAGTTATGGGTGGTCTGGGTGGCTTCGGTGCGCTGTGCGCATTGCCGCAAAAATATCGTGAACCGGTACTGGTTTCCGGCACTGATGGCGTTGGTACAAAACTGCGTCTGGCGATGGATCTGAAACGCCACGACACTATCGGCATTGACCTCGTCGCAATGTGCGTCAACGACCTCGTGGTTCAGGGCGCTGAGCCGCTGTTCTTCCTCGACTACTATGCAACCGGCAAACTGGATGTGGACACCGCAGCCAGCGTCATTAACGGGATTGCCGAAGGCTGCCTGCAGTCTGGCTGTGCGCTGGTCGGTGGGGAAACAGCTGAAATGCCGGGGATGTACCACGGCGAAGATTACGACGTGGCTGGTTTCTGCGTTGGCGTCGTCGAAAAATCAGAGATTATCGACGGTTCTAAAGTGGCTGACGGCGACGTACTGATTGCGCTCGGCTCCAGCGGTCCGCACTCCAACGGTTACTCTCTGGTGCGTAAAATCGTTGAAGTCAGCGGTTGTGACCCGGAAACCACCGAGCTTGAAGGCAAGTCGCTGGCCGATCACCTGCTGGCTCCGACCCGCATTTACGTAAAATCCATTCTGGAACTGATCGAGAAGGTTGATGTGCACGCCATTGCCCACCTGACCGGCGGCGGCTTCTGGGAAAATATTCCACGCGTTCTGCCAGACAACACGCAGGCCGTGATCGACGAGTCTTCCTGGCAGTGGCCAGCCGTCTTCAACTGGCTGCAAACGGCGGGTAACGTCAGCCAGCATGAGATGTATCGCACCTTTAACTGCGGCGTAGGTATGGTTATCGCCCTGCCAGCTCCGGAAGTGGACAAAGCCCTGGCTTTGCTCAATGAGAAAGGTGAAAACGCATGGAAAATCGGTATCATCAAAGCTTCTGATTCCGAACAGCGTGTGGTCATTGAATGAAAAACATTGTGGTGCTCATTTCCGGTAACGGAAGCAATTTGCAGGCGATAATAGACGCCTGTGAACAGAAAAAAATCAATGGCACCATACGTGCAGTATTCAGTAACAAGGCCGATGCGTTCGGCCTTGAGCGCGCACGCGAAGCGAATATTCCGGCACACTCGCTGGAAGCCGCCCAGTTTGCCAGTCGCGAAGCCTTCGACCGCCAACTGATGCAAGAAATTGACGCCTGGGCGCCGGATGTCGTGGTGCTGGCCGGTTATATGCGCATCCTCAGCCCGGCGTTTGTCGCGCACTATTCTGAACGATTGCTGAATATCCACCCGTCTTTATTGCCGAAGTACCCAGGCTTGCATACGCACCGCCAGGTACTGGAAAACGGCGATGAAGAGCATGGTACCTCCGTCCACTTCGTCACTGATGAACTGGACGGCGGACCGGTTATTCTCCAGGCCAAGGTTCCGGTATTTGAAGGCGACAGCGAAGATGATGTCACGGCACGGGTTCAGGCTCAGGAACATACCATTTACCCACTGGTGGTAAGCTGGTTTATTGATGGTCGCCTGAAAATGCGTGATAACGCTGCATGGCTGGATGGCATCCGCCTACCGCCACAAGGCTATGCGGCCGACGAATAATAAAATTCAACCTGTAAGCCGCATGTCACCATCCGGCTTACAGGCATAACTACCTTTTCCGGTTAATACCACCGGTATTCATCTACGCTCCCCCTTTCTCTTTGCTATCAGACGGTTTATTGTCATATTTTTCTGGCACAGTTGGACATCTGAGAGCAATGCTCGCCATAATAAATCGGTAGTGTCCCGTGAATGAAACGGAGTAAAAGTGGTAATGGGTCAGGAAAAGCTATACATCGAGAAAGAACTCAGTTGGTTAGCGTTCAACGAACGTGTACTCCAGGAAGCTGCTGATAAGTCAAACCCGTTGATCGAACGGATGCGTTTCTTAGGCATCTATTCCAATAACCTCGACGAGTTTTATAAGGTTCGTTTTGCCGAACTGAAGCGCCGAATCATTATTAGCGAAGAACAGGGTTCAAACTCTCACTCCCGCCATCTGTTAGGCAAAATCCAGGCCCGCGTATTAAAAGCCGATCAGGAATTTGACGGTCTGTACAACGAGTTGCTGCTGGAGATGGCGCGCAATCAGATTTTCTTAATCAATGAACGCCAGCTATCGGCCAATCAGCAGAGCTGGTTGCGTCATTACTTCAAGCAATATCTTCGCCAGCACATCACGCCGATCCTGATTAACCGCGAGACGGATTTAGTCCAGTTTTTGAAAGATGACTACACCTATCTGGCGGTAGAGATTATCCGCGGCGATACAATCCGCTACGCGCTGCTGGAAATCCCTTCTGACAAGGTTCCCCGTTTTGTGAATCTGCCGCCGGAAACCCCGCGTCGTCGCAAACCGATGATCCTGTTGGACAACATTTTACGTTATTGCCTTGACGATATTTTCAAAGGGTTCTTTGATTACGACGCACTTAACGCCTATTCGATGAAAATGACCCGTGACGCCGAATACGATTTGGTGCACGAGATGGAATCGAGCCTGATGGAGCTGATGTCCTCCAGCCTGAAACAGCGTCTGACCGCAGAGCCTGTGCGTTTCGTCTATCAGCGCGACATGCCCAATGCGTTGGTCGAGGTGCTACGTGAAAAACTGACGATTTCTCGCTACGACTCGATTGTTCCCGGCGGCCGTTACCATAACTTCAAAGACTTTATTAACTTCCCCAACGTTGGCAAAGCCAACCTGGTGAATAAGCCGCTGCCGCGTCTGCGCCACATCTGGTTCGACAATGAGAAATTCCGTAACGGATTTGATGCAATCCGCGAGCGCGATGTGCTGCTGTATTACCCGTATCACACCTTTGAGCACGTTCTTGAACTGTTGCGCCAGGCGTCTTTCGACCCGAGCGTACTGGCAATAAAGATCAACATCTACCGTGTGGCAAAAGACTCGCGCATCATCGACGCGATGATCCATGCCGCGCATAACAGTAAAAAAGTCACCGTGGTAGTGGAATTACAGGCGCGCTTTGATGAAGAAGCCAACATTCATTGGGCCAAGCGTCTGACCGAAGCGGGCGTTCACGTCATCTTCTCCGCGCCGGGTCTGAAAATTCACGCCAAACTGTTCCTTATCTCGCGTAAAGAAGGTGATGAAGTCGTGCGCTATGCGCATATCGGGACGGGCAACTTCAACGAAAAAACGGCGCGGCTGTACACCGACTACTCGTTGCTTACCGCTGATTCACGCATCACCAACGAGGTTCGTCGAGTGTTCAACTTCATCGAAAACCCGTATCGTCCGGTGACGTTCGATTATCTGCTGGTTTCTCCGCAGAACTCACGCCGTCTGCTGTACGCGATGATCGACAAAGAGATCGCCAATGCGCAGCAAGGCCAGCCTTCCGGTATCACGCTAAAACTGAACAACCTGGTCGATAAAGGCCTGGTTGATCGTCTCTATGCGGCTTCAAGCTCAGGCGTACCGGTTAATTTGTTGATTCGCGGTATGTGCTCTCTGATCCCGAACCTGGAAGGCATCAGCGATAATATTCGCGTGATAAGCATTGTCGACCGCTACCTTGAACACGACCGGGTTTATATTTTCGAAAACGGTGGCGATAAGCAGGTATACCTCTCCTCTGCAGACTGGATGACCCGCAATATCGACTATCGTATCGAGGTCGCCACTCCGCTGCTGGACCCGCGCCTTAAGCAGCGCGTGCTGGATATTATCGATATCCTGTTCAGCGACACGGTGAAGGCTCGCTTCATCGATAAAGAACTCAGTAATCGCTACGTACCACGCGGAAACCGCCGTAAAGTTCAGTCACAATTGGCGATTTACGACTACATCAAATCACTCGAGCAACCTGACTAACGCTATGCCAATACACGACAAGACTCCACGACCGCAGGAATTTGCTGCGGTCGACCTTGGTTCAAACAGTTTCCATATGGTCATTGCCCGCGTGGTTGATGGCGCAATGCAGATTATCGGGCGGCTGAAACAGCGCGTTCATCTGGCGGATGGTCTCGGCGAAGATAACAAGCTGAGCGAAGAGGCAATGGAACGCGGATTAAGCTGCCTGTCGCTGTTCGCCGAACGCCTGCAGGGCTTTCCCCCGTCAAGCGTATGCATCGTGGGAACCCATACTTTGCGTCAGGCGCTGAATGCGACCGATTTTCTCAAGCGAGCGGAAAAAGTCATCCCCTACCCGATTGAGATTATCTCCGGTAACGAAGAAGCCCGACTGATTTTTATGGGCGTGGAGCATACTCAGCCGGAAAAAGGCCGCAAGCTGGTTATCGATATCGGCGGTGGCTCAACAGAACTGGTGATCGGCGAAGATTTCGAACCCAAGCTGGTCGAAAGCCGCCGTATGGGCTGCGTCAGTTTTGCCCAGATGTATTTCCCGGGCGGTGTTATCAGCCGGGAAAACTTCCAGCGTGCCCGCATGGCGGCAGCGCAAAAGCTTGAAACCTTAACGTGGCAGTTTCGCATTCAGGGCTGGAACGTCGCAATGGGCGCGTCAGGCACGATTAAAGCGGCACACGAAGTGCTGCTGGAGATGGGTGAAAAAGACGGTTTTATCACCCCCGAACGCCTGGACAAACTGACATCTGAAGTGCTGAAGCATGCGTCATTTGATGCGCTCAGCTTGCCGGGATTGTCAGAAGAACGAAAAGCAGTGTTTGTACCCGGACTCGCGATTCTGTGCGGCGTTTTTGACGCGTTGGCTATCCGCGAACTTCGCCTTTCTGATGGCGCACTACGCGAAGGCGTACTGTACGAGATGGAAGGACGTTTTCGCCACCAGGACGTTCGCAGCCGTACCGCCAGCAGTCTGGCGAACCAGTACAACATTGACAGTGAACAGGCCCGGCGCGTACTGGAAACAACGATGCAAATGTACGACCAGTGGCATACGCAACAGCCCAAACTGGCCAATCCTCAACTGGAAGCATTACTGCGCTGGGCAGCGATGCTGCATGAGGTTGGGCTGAACATCAACCACAGCGGCTTACATCGCCACTCTGCTTATATCTTACAAAACAGCGATTTACCGGGGTTTAATCAGGAGCAACAACTGATGATGGCAACATTAGTTCGTTATCATCGCAAAGCGGTGAAACTGGATGATTTGCCCCGCTTTACACTGTTCAAGAAAAAACAGTTTCTGCCATTAATTCAACTGTTACGCCTCGGCGTGCTGCTGAATAATCAGCGTCAGGCGACCACCACGCCGCCAACCCTGACTCTGATAACCGACGACAACCACTGGACCTTACGTTTCCCGCATGACTGGTTTAGCCAAAATGCGCTGGTGCTGCTCGATCTGGAAAAAGAGCAGCAATACTGGGAGGGCGTAACCGGCTGGCGTCTCAAAATTGAAGAAGAAACCTCACCCGATATCGCCGCATAAACTCAGAACAGGTGCCAGCGCGTCTGGTGCCTGTTCTTCCAGCGTTTCATGCAATGGCTGTGGTTTGCCAATCAAGTACCCCTGCATGTAGTCAATCCCCAGCGAAATTACCGCACTGCGTATTTCTTCACTTTCGACGTACTCCGCAACCACCAGCATTCTTTTCATCCGAGCCAGATGGCAAATAGAGGCCACGATCTGGTAGTCGAGGCTATTCGAAACGATACTGCGAATAAAGCTGCCATCAATTTTCAGGATATCGGCACTCACATTCTTCAGCCGCGCATAGCTGGCGTAACCCGTACCAAAATCATCAATCGCAATCTGACAGCCCAGTGATTGCAGCTGCAGTAACGTTGCCTGTGCCTGTTCCGCATTGGTTAAGGCGTTGCTTTCCGTGACTTCAAAAATCAACTGCCACGCTTCAACCTTATACTTAACCAGTAGCTGCTTGATGTCATGCGGAAGTCGGGCGCGACATATCGACGTGGGTGACAAGTTAATGGCAAACCGACGGGCGGGCATTTTTTCCCGATTCTGTGCCATAAACTTCAGCGTATTTTCAATCACCCACATATCGATGCTGGACGACAAGCCAAACTCATGTGCAATCGGCAAGAAGCAATCAGGCGGGATGGTTTCACCGTCATCTCCCTCAAGGCGCAGCAGGATTTCATGATAAACGTCGCCGCGTACGCCAAAAATCGGCTGCGCCATCAGGAAAAAACGATTGTGCTCCAGCGCCAGCTGTAGACGATTCATCATCGCAACCTTATCTTTCAGGTCACGTTGCAAGTGCATGACGCCTCGGCGCTGCAAGTTCTCTGGTGAATTGGTCGCCAGAGA
Organism: Citrobacter sp. KTE30; assembly: GCF_000398825.1. Classification (NCBI taxonomy): domain Bacteria; kingdom Pseudomonadati; phylum Pseudomonadota; class Gammaproteobacteria; order Enterobacterales; family Enterobacteriaceae; genus Citrobacter; species Citrobacter sp. KTE30. Next base: position 3,248,341 of record NZ_KB976055.1, read on the forward strand.
AAGCTCGGCAATGGTGCTTAACTCTCCCAGTAACAGATAGATATGGTTAACAGGAGAACGGACACAGCAAAAACTGATCCCCACCTGCGGCTGTAAAAGCATGCCATCCCAAATAAAACGGAACTGCTTGATATGCCTATCCAGGGCTTCAATGCGCTCCTGATACGACTCAGTGTTAAAACGCAAAACTAAGTCATTACCCGATAACTGATAGACATGCTCATCCTGTGCCAACAGTGGCGTTATCCACTGTGAGAGTTTTTGCTTGTACTGGATACGCAGCATAATGCCGTAATTTTTTACCAGTAGCTCCATGCCCGGAACACGCAAAAAGCAGAGCACTGACCATGGCGTTTTTTTCAAATCCCGGTTCAATGCGCGCAAATTTGGCAGATGCACCATCGGATCAAAGAATGCCAGACGATGGTTGCGCCGGGTAACAAAGCGTTGGCGCGTTGCCAGTACGGCAATGAAGTTCACGATGAAGGAGAAAACAAGATAACTCGATGAGGTAATGGCAAGCTGGGTATCGTAGCCAGAATACCAGGGCATATAGCGCTGGTAATAATGAATTGCGGTAATAAGTACGACAGACCATATCAGCGAAATAAATCTGTAACCGTAACGCATTGCTCCCCAGAGCATGACAGGTAGCAACAACGACAGAGTATAATTTGTGCTGAATATTGAGCTTTGTTCATTTAACGGCATACACAGCAATGCCATAAGTACAGCCAATATAATCAGCCAGACCGCAACCTCAGTTTTGGTAACTTTGGTATCAAACTGCTGCTTTAATTGAGAAAAATAGCCTCTGACATGCAAAGGGTTGCGGATCGTGCGAATAATAAAGTAGCACAAAGGAACCCCAATCAGATTCCCGACCAGCATAGCCTGATAGTTGATCAACGTGCCAGTATTAAAGGGCATAACCCCCACCATGCCGGATTTACTCTCATAAACGCCCACAAACGCGGCAAACTGGAAGAGGATCAGAAACAGCGTCGCCGGGCAAAAGACCTGCCAAAACATGCGCTGAAACATCAGGTGGGAGTCACCGTGAGACACGTTGTTCCGCCGGGGTGCAAATACTTTATACCCTCCCCAACTCAGCACTATCGTTACAATAAAGTGCGAAATTATTGAGAGCGTTTCAAATAACCCAACCTGCGGATATTTGTAGCAGATAATGGAAATGATAATTCCCGGCAATGCCGCCCAGCCAAAAAATAGCATCAGGCTAATCATCAACGCCAAAGGCATGTAGAAAAGAATTACGGTCCCAGTACTAATATGGGCATAGGTATTGGCAGTGCTCAATATAGGCAACAGCAAAGATGGTATGATGAGAGGTAACGCCCACCATCTATCTCTCATACAAATATAATTTTTATTGAGTTTCATAGATGCTCAGTAGAATCCCGCACATCCTGCAGGGGGTATTCAGACAGGCATCCCACCTGACTCTAAAATGATGAAGTTAAATACATTACTATGTCTCATCAATTTTAGTTATCAGTAAAGGGTGACGTTTGATATATATCAAAAAAAAAGCCCCTCATTAATCAATTATTACTATTTTCATCGTTTCTTATCGTTAATTCATTATTAATGCAAATAATAATATTAATTTTCATAACATATGAGGATAAAACAACTGAAGCAATTTTACATAACGAAAAATTGACCATTGCCTCACAGTATGCCTTAATGTGAGTATCGCCCTCAGTTGGGTACACTACAAGGAACCTTTTGTGAGCCAGGTTACCAGCCTACGCAAACGACACCGATTTAATAGTCGCATGATCCGGATCGTACTGCTTATCAGCTTTCTCTTCTTCTTCGGACGCTTCGTCTACTCCGCTATAGGTGCGTGGCACCACCACCAGAACAAAAAAGACTCTCAGCAGATCACCCAGCCGCAACAGGCATCTCCTGCTCAAACCGACGCGCGCTGATCGCTCGCGCCTGTAATATCTCAGCATTAAGATTCCTTACCGGATGGCTAATCGCCTGACATTTAACCATCCGGTAAGGGATTTGAGTGATGAAACAATACGCTGCCTTACCCACCACACGCACGGAGTTATCCGATAACAGACCGTGTTTTTCGCACAAATTCACAATCTTTTAATCTCACTTCACTGCACCATTCGCGCTCATTTTTACGTTCCGATTTACTGGGTATAAAAAGACACACTGTGTTCAAATAGACGCCAATTAATATCACCAGAAAATATCACAGGTGAAAGCATTAATATTATGTATGAAATTAAATGCTTATTTGAATCATTACCATTTTAAATTCTACAGGGTAATACCATGAGTGGTTTTTCATTATTTCCGAAAATAAGCAGCGGTCTTGAATGGATCGCTGGACACAGCGATGCGGTTATTCAATTCGGCTGGAATATCGTTGCCGCCGTAATTTTACTGTTTGTCGGTAAATTTGTCTCTCGCCTGATCTCCAGTGGTCTGGAAAAATTACTTTTAAAACGTAAAGTTGACCGAACCATTATCCAGTTCTTCACCGCGCTGGTACGTTACATTACTCTCGCCTTTGCCGTTGTTGCCGCATTGGGTCGCGTCGGTATCGAAACATCCTCCATTATTGCCGTCATTGGTGCCGCCGGGTTGGCCATTGGACTCGCGCTACAAGGATCGCTTTCCAACTTTGCCGCTGGCGTACTATTGGTCTCCCTGCGTCCATTCCGCGCCGGAGAAGTGGTACAAATTGGGGCAGTCACCGGAACGGTGGAAAAGGTACATATTTTCTCCACCACCCTGCTCACCGCCGACAGCAAAGAAGTGGTCATTCCAAACGGTAAGATCATCGCTGACAATATCATTAACTATTCCCGCCACCCTTTCCGCCGTATCGATCTGGTGATTGGCGTCGGCTATCAGAGCCGGATAGCTGACGTTAAGCGCGTGATTAACCATATTATCGATCAGGATACCCGCATCGATAAGCAACGTGGGGTAACCGTTCGTCTGGGCGAACTGGGCGCTTCAGCATTGAATTTTTACGTCCGCGTATGGGTGCCCAACATCGAATACTGGAATACCTATTACGATTTGCTGGAAAACATTAAAGAAGCCCTGGACGCCAACCATATCTCCCTGCCGTATCCGCAGATGGATATTCGCGTTGAGAACGTAGCCCCCCAATCTCAACCCCAGCTACAGTTGGTTGATTAATTCACAGCGCTTCGGTATGAGCGCAATAAAAAACCCTCTATAAAAAGAGGGTTTTTTTACATATTACCGGTTCAGAAACCGCTAACAGAAAGGGCTATTATTCCCACTCAATGGTAGCCGGTGGCTTACCGCTGATATCATAAACGACGCGGGAAATGCCGTTCACTTCGTTAATGATGCGGTTAGAGACGCGGCCTAAGAAATCATACGGCAGGTGCGCCCAGTGCGCGGTCATAAAGTCGATGGTTTCTACTGCACGCAGGGAAACAACCCAGTCGTACTTACGGCCATCGCCCATGACGCCAACGGAACGTACCGGCAGGAACACGGTGAACGCCTGGCTTACCTTGTTGTACAGGTCAGCTTTGTGCAGTTCTTCAATGAAGATAGCATCCGCGCGACGCAGCAGGTCGCAGTACTCTTTCTTCACTTCGCCAAGCACACGTACACCCAGCCCCGGTCCCGGGAACGGGTGACGGTACAGCATGTCGTACGGCAGGCCCAGCTCCAGACCAATCTTACGCACTTCGTCTTTGAACAGCTCACGCAGCGGCTCAACCAGACCCATCTTCATCTCTTTCGGCAAACCGCCCACGTTGTGGTGAGATTTGATAACGTGCGCTTTACCGGTGGCAGATGCCGCGGATTCGATCACGTCCGGATAGATAGTTCCCTGTGCCAGCCACTTAACGTCTTCCAGCTTCAGCGCTTCTTCGTCGAACACTTCAACGAATACGCGGCCGATGATCTTACGTTTCGCTTCAGGATCGTTCTCGCCTTTCAGCGCGTCGAGGAAACGCTGTTCGCCTTCAACGTGAACGATGTTCAGGCCGAAATGGTCACCAAACATATCCATTACCTGCTGGGCTTCGTTCAGGCGCAGCAGACCGTTGTCGACGAACACGCAGGTCAGGTTTTTTCCGATTGCACGGTGCAGCAGCATCGCAGTCACAGAGGAGTCAACGCCACCGGACAGACCGAGGATAACTTTGTCATTGCCAACCTGCTCACGAATGCGGGCAACGGCGTCATCGATAATTTTTGCCGGCGTCCACAGCGCTTCACACTGGCAGATATCGCGCACAAAACGCTCCAGCATGCGCATGCCCTGACGGGTGTGGGTAACTTCCGGGTGGAACTGCACGCCATAGAAGCGTTTTTCTTCGTGCGCCATGATAGCAAACGGGCAGCTGTCGGTGCTGGCAACGGTCACGAAACCTTCCGGAATGGCAGTCACTTTGTCGCCGTGGCTCATCCACACATCCAGCAACGGTTTGCCGTCTGCGGTCAGGGAGTCTTCAATACCGCGGACAAGCGCGCTGTCGGTCTGCACTTCAACCTGCGCATAGCCGAATTCACGTTCGTTAGAACCTTCAACATGACCACCGAGCTGCATTGCCATGGTCTGCATGCCGTAGCACACGCCGAACACCGGCACGCCCGCATTGAAAACGTATTCCGGCGCACGCGGGCTGTTTTCTTCAGTGGTACTTTCCGGGCCACCGGAAAGAATAATACCGCTTGGGTTGAATTCGCGAATTTGTGCTTCCGTAACATCCCATGCCCACAGTTCACAGTAGACGCCCAGTTCACGTACGCGACGTGCAACCAGCTGAGTGTACTGCGAGCCAAAATCGAGGATGAGAATGCGATGTTTATGAATATTGTCTGTCATTGACGCTAATTCCGAGGCAAGTGAAACAAATTCGCCCGGCATATAGCCGGGCGCGGAAACTTATCAGGAGCCCATGCGGTAGTTAGGGGACTCTTTGGTGATGGTCACATCGTGAACGTGACTTTCCTGAATACCCGCACCGCTGATGCGTACAAACTCTGCTTTCGTTCGCAGCGCGTCGATAGTACCACAGCCGGTCAGCCCCATACAGGAGCGCAGGCCGCCCATCTGCTGGTGAATGATCTCTTTCAGGCGGCCTTTATAGGCTACGCGGCCTTCGATACCTTCCGGGACCAGTTTGTCAGCGGCGTTATCGCTCTGGAAGTAACGGTCAGAAGACCCTTTGGACATCGCGCCCAGAGAACCCATACCGCGGTAAGATTTGTAAGAACGGCCCTGGTACAGTTCGATTTCGCCCGGGGATTCTTCAGTACCCGCCAGCATGGAACCAACCATCACTGCGGCAGCACCAGCAGCAATCGCTTTAGCGATGTCGCCGGAGAAACGAATACCGCCATCGGCGATAACCGGAATACCGGTGCCTTCCAGCGCTTCAACGGCATCAGAAACGGCGGTGATCTGCGGAACACCGACGCCGGTCACGATACGGGTAGTACAGATGGAGCCAGGGCCAATACCCACTTTAACAGCGCTGCAGCCAGCTTCAGCCAACGCGCGAGCACCTGCGCCCGTAGCAACGTTACCGCCGATAATCTGCAGATCAGGATATTTAGCGCGAGTTTCACGAATACGCTGCAGTACGCCTTCAGAGTGGCCGTGAGAGGAGTCAATCAGCAGTACGTCAACGCCCGCGGCAACCAGCGCGTCAACACGCTCTTCGTTACCTGCGCCCGCGCCAACCGCAGCGCCCACGCGCAGACGACCATGCTCGTCTTTACAGGCGTTAGGTTTACGTTCAGCTTTCTGGAAATCTTTAACGGTGATCATACCGAGCAGATGGAAGCTGTCATCAACAACCAGCGCTTTCTCAACGCGTTTTTCGTGCATTTTGGCGAAAACGACATCGCGCGCTTCGCCTTCACGAACGGTCACCAGACGCTCTTTTGGCGTCATATATACGCTAACCGGCTGGTTCAGGTCAGTCACAAAACGCACGTCACGGCCGGTGATGATACCGACCAGTTCGTTATCTTCAGTCACCACCGGGTAGCCTGCAAAGCCGTTACGCTCGGTCAGTTCTTTCACTTCGCGCAGAGTAGTGGTTGGCAGTACGGTCTGTGGGTCAGTTACCACGCCAGATTCGTGTTTTTTCACGCGGCGAACTTCTTCAGCCTGGCGCTCGATGGACATGTTTTTGTGGATAAAACCGATGCCGCCTTCCTGGGCCAGGGCAATTGCCAGGCGCGCTTCCGTCACGGTGTCCATTGCTGCGGAGAGCATAGGAATGTTCAGGCGAATGGTTTTCGTCAACTGGGTGCTGAGGTCAGCAGTATTCGGCAGAACGGTAGAATGAGCGGGAACGAGGAGGACGTCGTCAAACGTCAGGGCTTCTTTTGCGATACGTAGCATGGGCAATATCTCACCTGGGAGGTTATTAAATATTGCCGCGGCATTATACAGAGCGTAACCGATTGCATCCACACTTTTTTGCAAAAAAACCTTGCGCTCCTCTGTGAGCATGTTACTTTCGACTGAATAACCTGCTGATTTAGAATTTGATCCCGCTCACATGTTATCCTCTCAGACCACCTCAATTTTTACCGTAAGCCGCCTGAATCAGACGGTTCGTTTGCTGCTTGAGCAGGAAATGGGGCAAGTGTGGATCAGCGGTGAAATCTCCAATTTCACTCAGCCGTCCTCCGGTCACTGGTACTTCACGCTCAAAGATGACACCGCTCAGGTTCGCTGCGCGATGTTTCGCAACAGCAACCGCCGGGTAACGTTCCGCCCGCAGCACGGGCAACAGGTGCTGGTGCGCGCCAACATTACATTGTATGAGCCGCGTGGGGACTACCAGATAATTGTTGAGAGCATGCAGCCTGCGGGTGAAGGTCTGTTGCAACAGAAGTATGAGCAACTGAAGGCCAAACTGCAGGCTGAAGGGCTGTTCGATCAGCAGTTCAAAAAAACGCTGCCCTCACCGGCCCACTGCGTCGGGGTGATAACCTCGAAAACCGGGGCAGCGCTACACGATATTCTCCACGTATTGAAACGCCGCGACCCTTCCCTGCCCGTTATTATCTATCCAACCGCTGTCCAGGGCGACGATGCGCCGGGGCAGATTGTGCGCGCAATTGAGCTGGCAAACGCCCGTGGCGAGTGTGACGTATTAATCGTCGGGCGCGGCGGCGGCTCGCTGGAAGATTTGTGGAGCTTTAACGACGAGCGCGTAGCACGGGCGATATTTGCCAGCCGCATTCCGGTGGTCAGCGCCGTCGGCCATGAAACCGATGTGACCATTGCCGATTTTGTCGGCGATCTGCGCGCGCCAACGCCGTCGGCGGCTGCAGAAATTGTCAGCCGCAATCAGCTCGAGCTGCTGCGTCAAATTCAGCATGGTCAACAACGTCTGGAAATGGCGATGGATTACTATCTCGCCAACCGAACTCGCCGATTTACCCAGCTTAATCACCGCTTGCAACAGCAGCATCCGCAGCTGCGTCTGGCCCGCCAGCAGACCGTGCTGGAACGACTGCGTCAGAGAATGAACTTCGCACTTGAGAATAAAATTAAACAGGCCAATCAGCGTCAGCAGCGCATGCTGCAGCGGCTGAACCAGCAGAACCCACAGCCGCGTATCCACCGCGTGCAAACACGTATTCAGCAGCTGGAATATCGACTGGCGGAAAATATTCGCGCGCGGCTAAGCGAGCAGCGCGAGCGTTTCGGCAACGCGGTCACCCATCTGGAAGCCGTCAGCCCGCTGGCAACATTAGCGCGCGGCTATAGCGTCTCCACCGCACAGAATGGAGAGGTGCTGAAAAAAGTAAAACAGGTGAAAGCGGGCGATCTACTGACCACCCGACTGGAGGACGGCTGGATTACCAGCGAAGTTCACAACATTACCCCAACTAAAAAGCCACGCCGTTCGCAATAACGTTCTTACTTGCCTCGTTCTATGTGAGCATTTACGGCACAATACAGGCCCCATAGCCTATCCCGCCCGAATTCGACCCCGTCGGGGTTGTTGGGCAATTTGTGATGCCCCCTTCATTTAACGAAACCTCGCAATAGTTATACGTCGAAGGTGTACGGCTCACATAACGCAGTACAGACACAGGCCATCCGTTAGCTGTTGCTATCTGTTCGTCTCTCATTTTCTCCAGTAAACTTTTTTCCGGGAAATAGGCCACCCCACCACAGTTATTGCTCATATCATAGCCAGTACCAGTATCTCGAGAATAGACACCGGCCCATGATTCATAATTATCCGTCCTCTGGTCCGTTGCTCCAGGGGATTCCCTATACAGCAGCGGCCGGTGTAGCGTTATGCTATCAACACTTAGAGTGTCCGGCATATGACCCCACATAGCGGCGCTGTTGCTGTCCGGGCTGGTTATTACGGTAAATATCACGTCAAGCGTTGAGGTGGTTGCTAGCAACACATCATTGGTCGCGGTAACCGTTAGCGCCGTTTTTAACCCCAGGCTCGCATCCTGGCGCACCGTAAAGGTTGCCGTACCGTCAGCCCCAGTTACACCGCTAAACACGACGCTGGTTGTCGTCATTGATGTCGTTGACAACGAAGGAGACAGCGCCTGCAATGTTAAATCGTCTGCGCCATTCACTGTGTATGCAGTACCGTTCCGACTTTCCGCATCAGATCGACTCAGGGTAAACGGCTCATTTGGCATTGGATTACCAGCGCGGTCTTTCACCGTCACCGTCAGCGGAATAGCTTCGCCTTTCTTCACTACAGCTGCTGCTTTCGCCACATCCATCACCGTCGAGGTCAGCGTGATTAAGCCAGGGATATTACGCGCGTCAACCAGACAAGCCTGCATCTCTTTCGTTGAGGAATTCGTCTGCTTGGATACCTGACCAGTATTCAGGTTCAGAGTGTGATAGGCATTTCCTGACTTTAAATCAGCCGGCCACCAGAGCTGATCGGATTTCACCGGCCAGCCATACTGCGCTTCCAGCGTACCATGAGGATAACGCTGATACAGCGCCTGTTGGTCGCTCATCATCGGCGTAAACGCAATACCGCATACGGATTTATCCGTCGAAAGCACCTGCCCAGGCGTCGGCGCGGCCCATTTTTCGTTATTGTACAGGAGATAACCTACCCCCGACGGTGCTTCTGCCTGCAAGTGGGGACGCTGATAAACAACGTTATCCGGTCCCGGCACCGTCTCCGGCATATGCCCCCAGTAATCTGCTGACGCCACATCAGGGCTGGTAATGACGGTAAAGGTGGTGTCTTTGCTGGCCTTCACCAGGCTGTCACTTGCCAGGCTGGCGGTAATAGTCGTTTTCAGCCCGGTGGTATTGTCCTGATTTAATGTTAACTGCAACATACCATCCTCACCGGTCGCTTCATACAAGCTACTGTTGCCAGTGAAGTTGGTCAGTACCGTCCCCAATGGCGAAGTGGGGGTGAGCGTCATGGTTGCCGCACTGGTGGATACCGATGTATTGCTGCGGGAGGATGAAAAGCCGCGCATCACCCTCACAACCGTATTCGCCTGCGGCCTGCCGGCTGCGTCCGTCACGGTTACGGTTACCGGTATCGCCTCGCCTTTTTTCGCCACAAAAGCCTGTTTTTCTTCATTCCACGCGCTGGAGTCAAGGGAGATGAACGACTCATGCGCCGTGGTCAGACACAATTGTGCAACATTACTTACGGTCGATGCTGAGTTCGTGTTGATAACACCCGTCTTCAGACTCATATATTGATACGCCAGCGAGGTTTGACTTTTTATCGCCATATCACCCGCCCACCATGATTTCGACGTTATCATCGGGAGGCCTAAATCTGTCGCTAACGCGCCATTCGGATGACCTTGAGACAATGAGGTCAAATCAGCGGCTCGCGGCATCCGGTTCATTGCGCAGGCGCCACGTCCTTTCTCGATGTTTTTCACCGTATACCACTTTTCATTATTCTCTATAACGGCAGTCGTATCAGTGGCTGAATCCAGCTCATCCATAAGTCTGGGACGCATAAATTCAGTGCCGTTGCTGGCGGTGAAGGTTTCCGGCATATGGCCCCACATATTGGCTTTATTGCTGTCCGGGCTGGTGATTGTCGTAAACACCGCAGGCAGCGACGCAGTAACCGTTGTGCTGTTATATAGACCGGCGGTCAGCACGTTTTTGACGCCTGGCCCACTACTCTCAGCCAAATCGACAGCCAGCGTACCGTCTGCGCCCGTCACGCCGTAGTATGTTCCGTTGAAACTCCAGCTCTGCGACGCCTGCCCGCTCTGCGTCAGTTGCATCGTTGGCGTACTCCAGGTGGTATAAGTAGTGGTACGGGCTGTTCCTTTGTCACGTTTAAGGGTAAATGGGATATTCCCCACCGGGTTGCCAGCGGCATCGGTGGTGGTGATCAGCAGTGGAATGGTATCGCCCGTTTTTACCTTCACCGCCTGCGCAGTGGCATCCTGCGTCAGCGTTGACGTGAGCGTAATCAATACCGCCTGCGCCGTCTGCGTATCCGAACAAATCTGGTACTGTCTCCCGTTAGCGTCCGTCGCGGATAATGTCTGATGGCTGCCATCGTCCAGGTCAACTGCCGAATAACGTGAGAACGTTTCAGTCGAGAACGAGCTACTGTAGGTGCCGCTCCAGTAAGAACGGTCAATAGGCCAGCCCTGCACTGTTTTGATACTTCTGTCAGGATATTTACTGTACAGAGAATCCAGCGAACTGACCGTGGGATAGTAGCCTTTGGCGCAACTGTCCGGATTGCTCTTACCGCTATCAGGCCCATAGAACCCGGCCCACACCTCGTTATCTTCCGTATAGCTCGTCACATTGTTGGTGCTGCTTAACTCCCCGTACAGCTGCGGCCGGTGGTAGCTCGTACCGTCTGCCGCCGTCAGCGTGTCCGTCATATGCCCCCACAGCGTCGCCTTGTCCGAGTCGGGGCTGGTGACCACCGTAAAGATGGTGTCGAGGCTGGCACTCACGCTGGCATTGCCGTACAGCGCCGCCGTTATCGCCACTTTAGTGCCATGCGTATCCGGGCGGGTCACATTGATGATTTTGCTGCCGTCCACGCCCGTCAGGCCGCCGATTTTCGTCGCCGTGTCGTTAACAGATTCGCCGTCAATGACCACCGGCGACACAATACCATCACCGCTGCCAGCGGCATGTTTAACATTCTGTCGGGTAAAACCATCACCACGGCTCATGACAAAAGGCGCTTGCGGCACAGGGTTTCCATTGGCGTCTTTCACCGTGACCTTCAGTTGTAGCGTCTCGCCTTTCTTCACTCTTACCGCATGTACACTATTAACGTTGTTGTCATACCACTGCGACGCATCCACCGGTTCAATGGTGATGGACGCCGCCGCCGGGTTATCGCTGGTCAGGCAACTGACGTAATCCGAAACATCGCCCCCCGCCGTCACCTCACCACCCGACAACGATATCTGTTGCCAGCTGGACTGGCTGGCGTACGTGACGGACCAGTAGTCCAGCCCCACAGGCCATCCGGCAACCGTATGTATCTCGCCGTCATTGTTGGCATTGTACAAAGTGGTAAGCTGGTCGATACGTGGCAGACGATTAAGCGCACATCCCCCGGCTGCGGTATTTCCCAGCGCATCGGCATGTGTGAGGCGAGCCCAGGTCTCATTCGCTTCATCCTGGGTTCGGGTTGCCCCTGACTCTGCCGCCAGTTTCGGGCGTTCAAACGTGAGATTATCCACGGTTATGACGTCCGCCATATGCCCCCACATATGGGCTTTTGGCGTATCCGGGCTTGTCGGAACGGTAAACTTCACGCTACGCGAGATAGGCGAGTTTAGCAGTGAATCAATCGGTACTACGCTTAGCTGTGTGATTAACCCCACGCCGCGTGGCTGCTCAAGAATAATTTGCGCGTCACCGTTCGCATCCGTCATCCCCTCATACGTCATTGAAGCTGTACCCGCGCCATAGGCAACGCTGTCAAATAGCAATTCCCCCTGACTTGGGTCAGTAAAGCCGGTGGTCATCCCGCTGCGATTTTTGCCGAGCCCCATGGTGACTGAAAACTTCACATTCGCTATCGTTGCTCCGTTCAACGCATTTTGCGAATGGACGTTCATTTTGATTTGCTCGCCTGTTTTGGCGACGGGCAGGCGTAACGAAACATCGTCATTGAAATAGACGCTCAGTTGAGCCACCATTTCATTGGCTGAACAGGTCAGATAGTGGGCTGAGCCACCGACCCCCTTGCTACCATCGTCCAGATTAAAGTACGCCATCTGCGTGGCATCATCGGCCATATAAGCATCAGACGCCGTCGGCCAGCCGTGTTCTGTCAGGATTTTATTATCAGGATGTGCGCTGTAGAGCGTTTCAAGAGAACCCGTGTCGGGGACCTGACCTGCGCCGCACTGATTCGTGGCAGAGATCAGAGAATCGAAGGTGGCCCATTCTTCGCTATTTTCACTTTGCTGACCGGTTTTATGACTTGTTTCGAACGCCAATAGCGGACGCTTGTAGAGATTACCCTTCTCCACAATACCCCGTTGCATATGGCCATACATATTCGCCCCGTCAACGTCCGGGCTGGTTATCACCGTAAAAATCACATTAAAGGGGAACGTGATGCTTGCGCCTTCATCATCCGCCATCACAATGCGAATCGGCGTTTCTACCCCTACCCCACTGTCATGACTTAACGACAAATGTACCTGACCGTTCGCGTCCGTTACCCCGGTATAGTGTTCCGGGGACGATGCACGCATATCATCACTATGGACAACGACCCGCAGATTATCCCACTCATCTTTATGCTCCCCTTTACGGTTAGAGGCGGGGTCGACAAACAGTTCAAGATAACGATAAGGCAACGGTTTATTGGTATTCCGGTCAACCACGCTGGCTATCACATCAATCGTCTCGCCGACTTCCGCCTTGTATGGCGCATCGGGAGAAAGCGTGATTTGTGGATACGCTAAAGGCAGCGCTTTATCCACGCAGCTCACCAGTAAAGCCGTACTGTTGCTTTCTCGTATCACCGCCCCGCTCCCCATACTGGTAGCGTAGTGATAAATATCGAGCTGATCTTTCGTGGACGACCAGTAGGTATCAATTGGCCAACCGGGATAGGCCGCCGCGGTGCTGTGGGCGGCCCGCAGCGCCACCAGCTGTTCGGCATCCGGCAAAATGGCACAGTGGTTATCCGCGCTATCCCAGGTAAACTGCGCCCAGCTTTCATTGCTGACAGCAAAAGTAGCACTAGTGCCACTGGTTTCCGCTGTCAGTTTTGGACGCGTGAAGGTATAGGTGACGCCATCGACGTTTGCCGTAGCGCTTTCTTCCATATGCCCCCACATCGCCGCTTTGTCGCTGTCCGGGCTGGTCAGGGTGGTGAAAATGACATCGACGCTGTCTTTTAGCGCCGTATTGTTTGCCGGCATCACCGTCAGGGTAGTTTTTACGCCGGGACCGTTTGCCTGGGTGACGGTCACTGTCGCTTTGCCGTCAGCGCCCGTAACACCGTGGTATTCCGTCGCCGTGGTGGTCAGTTCCGTATCACCAACGTGTACCGGTGCATTATTGTTGACGATGTTCTGGCGGTTAAGCGCATCGCTGCGGGTAATAATAAATGCGGTATTGCCCACCACGTTACCGGCGCAATCGCGGGTGGTAACGGTCAGCGTGATACTTTCCCCTGCTTTGACCTTGGCTGCTTTTAACGTGTCGTCCATCGGCACGGCGCTGAGTGACAGTGGCTCGCCCACGGCGGTAGCTACGTCAATCGCCACTTTTTGTTCGGTTAAAGCAACCGTATTGCTGTTCGGTGTTCCCGTCGACGTAATGAGGTAAAGCGCGGGTAGCGCACTGCTATCTTCCAGCTGCGGCCAGACCACGTAATGCCCGCCGGCCATATTCTGCGCACAGAACGTTTTATTGGCGACCGGCTGCGGGTTAAGCGGTTCATCCGGTGTGGCGGCATCTGCCCAGACTAAACTGATAGCGGGCGTCTGTTCACTTTCCCAGCGCAGCGGCGGTATGGCGAACAGATCGCCCTCGGTATCGAGCGGATTAGCCAACTGCAGTGCGCTGGCTGAATCGTCAACGCTGAAGTCGCGGGGCATCGCGCTGAAGGCCACAGCGTGCGCTTCACCGGGAGAGAGCACAACGCTGCCCTGATAAACCGGAACGAACGCGCTGTCCGCCGTCGGCGGGGTGCCGTTTATCGCATCCGTAGCTGCGCGCAACTCCTGCCATGCCCCACTTTTTAGTGCAGAAAGTACCGGCACTGCACCCATTAACAGAGCTAACGCCAGTAAAGAGCGATAAACTTTATTCACCTGCCAGATCCCCCATCCTTGAGCAGTCACTAACCATTTATTCTGTGTTCGCGTTTCAACACACTTTGCTTAACCCCGAGCTAAACAAAGGGCGCGGAAAAACCGCTCCCTAAGGAAGCGGTCTTGCACGGTTTTATTTACGTTGGTAGTCGATAGACAAGCCATATCCCTGGACGCCATCGTTGCCGAGGGTAACGCCATCGGCATAATCGAAGGCAGCCTTCGCTTCGGCGTTGGTAAGCGGAATAACCAGATCGCTATTGTTGTAGGTAGCGTTGACAATCCCACCCACAGTGCCCAACTGCAGACTGTTACCGGTGAATTTCCAGCGGTAGTTGTAATCACTGGTAACTTCTTCACCTGCATCGTAAGAGCGACTGGCGTTTTTATCTTTCCACAGCAGCACTTTATAGGTGGTGTTGGTTTTAAGTTTGGTGCTCGTGCCCAACAGATTGGTTGTTGTACCCGCCTCGTAGATGACGACGTGGACATTTTCATCGACCACCGGACCTTCCGGAATGTCATCATCGTCAGAACCACCGCCAGCGTTGGTCGACAGATCGTTTAGCAGCAATTCTGTGGCAACATTCGGATCGCCGGTAGTTGTGGTAGGCGTAATTTTAATACCGATGTAGCGATCGGCATCCGCAGCCTGAATTTCATAGGTGTCGCTGCCTTTTGTACCTATCTCTTGTGCATCGCCGCCATTCTGATCGCTATAGCTCATCCACTGCACGGTTGCTTTGGTCGCCGTGTTATCCGCATCCAGGTCACCTTCCGTATCGCCGATAGCCCAGTTGACCGTCACTTTGTCGCCCGCGTGAAACTGCCGGTCACCTTCAGTTGCCACGGTTCGACTACCACGGTCAATCGTCACCGTGACATGTGCTTTATCCGTTTCCGCCGTTTTATCTGCAGCCCGTGTAATCCACGGGATAGTCCCTTGAATAGTACCGGTACTTTCTGTCGCGCTTTGCCACTGACCGGCTTTCAGATTCCCATTAGCCGCGACTGCAGGCACAGCACAATACCCTGCCACAGCCAACGCCAGTGCGACCTTCGTCAGCCGCCGTTTTAATACTAATTGCATCAAGACTCTCCTTTTTCTTCAACATTCAGCGACTGGCTGGTCAGCCACTACGCTGACACTATTTCTGGCTATACACCACGCGTATGCCATAGCCCTGAATACCATCCTGCTCATGAGCAGCGAATTTTTGCGCAGCCTCTCTATTTGTTGCTGGCAACACCAGATCTTCATTGCGGGTATTGGCTTGTGCTCCGGTATTTCCCGTCACGCTTTGCCCGGTAAATTCCCATTGATAGTCATAAAGCGCCATTTCATCTTCTGCCAGTTGTTCTGACATCTGGAAAACGCCGTCTTTATTGGCATCACGCCACAGTACAAATCGATAGGTATTATTAACGACAGGATGCCTATCTTGTTTGCCGCTCAAATTAACGGGAGAAGATGTTTTCATTTGATAAATGAGCGCATTCAACGCATCAAACGCATCACCGGTAAACGTCACGTCAACATAGTTACTGTCGCCGTAGGCGTCTTCCTTCGCTTTCCAGCGAAACGTACCAGGAAGCGTACTGGAGAGCGTGACGGTTCCCGCCTTTTTGTCACGGCTGGCAATGAAGACGCAGGGCAATTCGGCGGTACAAGCGGTGGAAGAAAGCGACACCTTTTTGTCATTGCTGTCATAGAGTTCAGGTGCCATAGCCTCATCCACCAGCACTTTACCGTTACGATCGGTCGTATCCCCAAATGAATCAGTCAGCACCAGGTCCATCACAACACCATCGACGCCATCCGCCAAAGCGCTGGCCTCATGGCTATGATCGGTACGATCGGCGTCGGCGACGTTATCGACAATCAATTCGATTTTACGATCCTGCTGGACGGTAATTTCCACAGCACCCGAGTTTTGCTTATTCCCCTTTTCATCTTCCAGGGTCATGCGCACTTTCCAGGTATTTAACTCTGTACGCTGTGCTTCTGTATCCGCATTGACCCACGCAGGGAGGACCAGATTCCAGCGGTTATTATTCCCTTCAGTGAGGGCATCAGCTTTTACTACTGGCATCACTAATGTGCGATTGGCATTATTTTTTGCCTGCCAGGAGGCGGAGATGATTTTGTAGTGATGAGAGACAAGCGCATTGATCGTCCACTTACATTTCTCCAGTCCCACCGCAGACTCAGGCGTGTCTTCAATTACGCATTCAGGATGGACATTGGTCGCATCGGCTTTGAGCCATAACGCAACATCAAGGGGATCTTTTTCACGGTATTCAAGAACGATAAAATTATTACGCTCGACAAAATCGGTACGACTGCCCATTAAAGAGCGCTGAATTTTTACGTTTTCCGGATCAAGCTGAGCCGCCAGGGGCGTACCTAACTGATAAGTGACGGTTGCGTTGATGCTAAGGTCGGCATTATCTCCAGTGCCGGCTTTGTAATCTGCACCCAACGTGACCATCGGCACAGGCATGTAATTGAGACCAACGGTTACCGCATGGGGATTTTTTTGTAAATTGTCGGTACCAAATAATGCCACTTCATCGCCATAGTACTGCTCGTAGACTAATTTCCCACCGATCTGTGGATAAAATGACAGCCAACTTTCAGCCCGAATATCCCATCCCCGGGCGGGGCGCTCTTCATAAAACTCGAAATCCTCAGACTCTTTCCAGTCAGAAAGTGGATGGTAATAGTTGCCAGAGAGCTTCAGATAATCTGTCCATGCCTCAGTGCCCAAACCTAAGCGACGGTGCCCACGGCTAAAATCGTAGTCATAAAAAGCGTTGCCGCCGAGTAACCAATCCCCCACATTTTGACGCAAGCCAAAACCGATATTTCCAATGGTCCGGTCCTCTTTACGCTGCGCGGAGATTTGGGTAAAAATCAATGTATATTGGTTGTCGTATAAGGGAACAAAATAGTCGAGAGAGCTACCATCAAGATCGCCCCCTTCGCCAACAGATAAACTGGTCCGTACTTTTCCGTACGGTGACATTAACCCTTCTATATACGATTGCGTGGAGGAGGTAATTTGATTTTGCAAATAGCTTTGCGCCTGTGATTTCAACGCGTCAGGCGTCAGGTTTTCAAAGCCTTGTGTCGCAGAGTTAATAAAATAGTCGACACCTTTCTCTTTAATGGATTGATCTTCGTTATTATGCTGTTCTTTTAGTACCGACTCACTGCCGAGATCGGGCAACGTAGACTCACTTATGTTATTGGTTGCTGCAGGCGCAACAATATTGTCCCCGGCAATAACTGCGCCAGAAACGAATAGAACAAGCAAGATAACAAAGCGCGCCCGTCGGGCCATAACATGTTCCTGTATTAACAAAGTTGCTGTAC
Organism: Citrobacter sp. KTE30; assembly: GCF_000398825.1. NCBI lineage: Bacteria > Pseudomonadati > Pseudomonadota > Gammaproteobacteria > Enterobacterales > Enterobacteriaceae > Citrobacter > Citrobacter sp. KTE30. The sequence continues at coordinate 3,266,036 of NZ_KB976055.1, forward strand.
AACAGGAACATTATATTTATGATTCACGCTAATGAATGCCTTTATAACCTAAATATAATCCTAAAAAATCAGCCAGATTATCAAAGCAAGATAAAATATTTGTAATAATAATGATTAAAGCTGATTAGCATTCATAATAAATATTAATCAGCAAAAATTATTCATAATATAATTTATATTATGACATTATATTCCACGCGTTTCTTCGAAATAAGGCCATGGCCGTTCTGACAGAAATAATCCACCGCTCCGCAGGCTTTTAATACTTGCAGTGGCAGATGGCATTCCGGACAACGCGCTTCCAGTTGAATATCTTTGTGACAATGCTCGCAGTGCGCCACACCATTTTGCGGCTCCAGCTCTGCATGACAATCCGGGCAGGTAATCGACATATCGTGTCCTTATACAGAAAATGTATTGCTGCTTTTATTTTAACACCATGCGCTTAATGTGGCCCACGTAACTGCTGCTGCAATGTTAACAGGCACTCCACTTCTTCCAGCCTGCGCAGTGTCGTTTGGCTCACCTCCTGCGGACAACGTTCAAACAAACTTTGCGCTCCCAGAATTTGCTCAGCGAGACAATGGGCGTAAATCGTACCAGTAATGCTCCAGCGTTGTACCACCTCGCCGTCAATCACTTCCAGTACATCTTCTGTACCGCGTCGGTCATGGCTGATAATACGTCCGTCACGCAGATAAAGCCGCAGACCTTTTTGCCCACCAGCTGGCCCCGCATATTTGTTGAGCCAGATATCCAGTGGAATGCCGCTAATCTGCCCCTGAAGATGCGCCTCGCCTTCTGCCGTGGTCAGGTCACTCTGGGGGATATCACGTCCCAGACGGTCTTTAGCACTCACTAACCGCAGCACCATCTCATTATTCCCTCCCAGATACCGTACCGTTTCCCGCAGCATTGCTAACACGTGCGTACCGATATCCAGAATCACGCCATCCGGGTGGCGAAGTTCACGCGTGTCCGGTTCACCGGTGGCAAAGTTAAGCGCTATCGGCTCCCCTGCAGCGTTAAATCCACTTGGCTCCTGCAAAAAACCTTCGATTTTCACAATCTCGGCAAAAGTGCTGACCAACCCTCGTTTCACCGTTTCGATGCGCGCCATCCAGTGGTCGAGTGCCAGTACACGATCGGCGGCTCCTGGTTGAGCCAGCAGCATTTTCAGTTTTTCAATTTGGGAGAGCGTGGCGACAATAGGTTTTTCAACCACGATACGTGCGATGGGAGAGGCCAGGGCCTGTTCAAGCACCTCAAGGTGATGCAAGGATGCGGTCGTGATGAACAGGGTATCAAGAGGCTGAGTAAGCAGCTCTTCGAGCGACGTACAACGCGTCACGCCTGCTGGCTGTTTTGTGGGTTGAACATCAAACCCCACACAGCGTAATGAATCACCGAAGAGGCTACGTAATGCGGGCAAGTATGCCGTTTCAACGACTGCGCCCAGCCCAACAAACCCTAACAGCATGTTCTCACCTCAAAAGTTGAATTACCGGGGCATAACGTCTGCCCCGGCATCATCGAGGTGCTATCAGGCGCTAGTTGCCGGTTTAGTCTGTGTATTCTCCAGCATGCGACGAATCGGAACAATGAGAACGATCAGTACCGCGGCGCAGATAAGCAGCGCAATCGAGCAGCGCGCGAAGAGATCTGGCAGCATATCAAGCTGGTCGGCCTTCACATGACCACCAATCAGACCCGCGGCCAGGTTACCCAGCGCACTGGCGCAGAACCACAGACCCATCATCTGTCCACGCATTCTTTCCGGTGCCAACAGCGTCATGGTCGCCAGACCAATTGGGCTCAGACACAGCTCGCCGAGCGTAAGCATCAGGATACTGCCTACCAGCCAGAATGGAGAAACACCCGCGCCACCATTTGCCAGCACGTCTTGCGCCGCCAGCATCATCACGCCAAAGCCCGCCGCTGCGCAGAGAATGCCGATGACAAACTTGGTGATACTGCTTGGGCGAATATTCATGCTCGCCAGTTTTGGCCACGCCCAGCTGAATACCGGGGCCAGCAGAATGATGAACAAAGCGTTAATCGACTGGAACCATACTGCCGGGATTTCAAAATCGCCGATCATACGGTTAGTGTAGTCGTTGGCGAACAGGTTGAACGAGGTAGGTTTCTGCTCAAAGGCAGACCAGAAGAACGCAGCGGAAACCAGCAGGATAAAGCAAACCAGCAGCCTGGCGCGTTCTTTACGGTTCAGCCCCGCAAAGACGAACAGATAGATAAAGTAAAGCGCAACTGACGCGGCAATCACGTACACCAGCATGCTGGCAACCGCGACCGGGTTAATCACAATCACTCCCTGCGCAATCAGGGTAACAACAATTGCTACACCAACTGCCAGCGCCAGCAGCCACGCGCCCACACCATTACGTTTCACAACCGGGCTGTTCCAGGTCGAGTCCAGGCCCACTTCGCTATCGTAGCGTTTCATCGCCGGAACGGCAAAGATACGGAAGATGAGCAATGCCACCAACATTCCGATACCACCGATACCAAAACCCCAGTGCCAGCCGTGAGTTTTAATCAGCCAGCCGGAGATCAATGGCGCGATGAAGGAACCCAGGTTGATACCCATGTAGAACAGCGAGAAACCGCCGTCACGGCGCGCATCGCCTTTTTTATACAGCGTACCCACCATCACCGAGATACAGGTTTTGAACAGGCCAGAACCGAGCACAATGAACATCAGGCCAATAAAAAACAGGTTGTCACCCATGATGGCCGAGAGTGCAATCGACAGGTGACCAAGTGCTATCAGGATGGAGCCATACCACACCGCTTTTTGCTGACCAAGCCAGTTATCCGCCAGCCAGCCACCTGGCAGCGCAGCAAGATACATGGTACCGGCAAAGATACCGACAATCGCCGAGGCATTTTCACGCGCCAGTCCCATGCCACCGTCATAAACGGTAGCCGCCATAAACAGGATCAGTAACGGACGAATGCCATAAAACGAAAAACGCTCCCACATCTCAGTAAAGAACAATGAGCCGAGCGGATAAGGGTGACCGAAGAAAGTTCGGCTTTCTTTTTGATTAACAGAGGATTGCATAATTCTCCCGAAAGTTATGTCGTCGTGCGTGTAAACACCGCGATGTACGCCGACCAGTTACGTAGCTGGTCGATTTTTTACATGCGGCGAAGATTTATTTAACCATTTGATAACCTGGCAGTAGTTTTGTCTAGTACCAACCGGGGGACTTTAAGATGAAAACTCGACAATTGTCTACTTTCTTAGATTTAAACTTGGTAAAAAACGAATAGTGATTGACATTGCGCGGGCTGAGGTTGACGTTGGAATAACGAAAAAAAACCCGCGACAAGCGCGGGTTTTCATCTGCATCAGCAACGATTACTTGCTTTTTTTAATGTGTTTAATCAAACGCTTACGTTTACGCATCTGAGTCGGAGTCAGCGTATTGCGTTTGTTGGCAAACGGGTTTTCCCCTTCTTTGAACTGAATACGGATCGGCGTCCCCATTACGTCCAGAGATTTGCGGAAATAGTTCATCAGATAACGCTTGTAGGAATCCGGCAGGTCTTTGACCTGGTTACCGTGAATCACCACAATTGGCGGGTTATAACCGCCCGCGTGGGCGTATTTCAGCTTCACACGACGACCACGCACCAGTGGCGGCTGATGATCTTCTACTGCCATGGTCATGATGCGCGTCAGCATCGCGGTGCTCACGCGACGGGTGGAGCTGTCATACGCTTCACGGACCGATTCAAACAGATTACCCACACCGCTGCCGTGCAGCGCAGAGATAAAGTGTACGCGTGCAAAATCAATAAAGCCCAGACGGAAGTCCAGCGTCTCTTTGACCTGCTCTTTTACTTCCTGCGTCAGACCATCCCACTTGTTCACAACGATAACAAGTGAGCGCCCACTGTTGAGGATAAAGCCCAGCAGCGACAGGTCCTGATCGGAAATCCCTTCGCGCGCGTCAATCACCAGCATCACCACGTTGGCATCTTCAATCGCCTGCAGCGTTTTGATAACTGAGAATTTTTCTACCGCTTCGGTAATTTTGCCGCGCTTACGCACGCCCGCGGTATCGATAAGCACATATTCGCGCTCATCGCGCTGCATCGGAATATAAATACTGTCACGCGTGGTCCCCGGCATGTCGTAAACCACCACACGATCTTCGCCAAGAATACGGTTAGTAAGTGTGGACTTACCTACGTTCGGGCGACCCACGATCGCCAGTTTGATCGGCAAATCCTGCGGATTGAAATCATCTTCAGGCTCTTCTTCGCCATTTTCTTTGGCTTCCAGCTGCGCCCAGTATTCCGCGTCTTCGTCGACTTCTTCCTGCGGAGCAACGTCATCCATCCACGGCAGCAGAACATGCTCCAGCAGGCTGAGAACGCCACGACCATGGGACGCCGCGATCGGATAAATTTCACCCAGACCCAGAGAGTAGAAATCAACAACCGCCTGGTCAGGATCGAGTCCGTCAGTTTTGTTGGCTACCAGGAACGTCGGTTTCTGGCGCGAGCGCAGATGTTTCGCAATAGCTGCATCCGCTGGCATCAGGCCAGCACGCGCGTCCACCATGAACAGCACAACGTCCGCTTCTTCGATAGCCAACAGCGACTGTTCCGCCATACGGGTTTCAACACCGTCTTCGGTGCCATCAATACCGCCGGTATCAATACAGATAAACTCGCGGCCTTCAATTTCCGCACGACCGTACTTACGGTCACGAGTCAGACCCGGGAAATCCGCAACCAGCGCATCTCGGGTGCGAGTTAGACGGTTAAATAACGTGGATTTGCCAACGTTAGGGCGCCCGACAAGCGCGACCACAGGTACCATGTTTAAAGCCTCATTTAAAAAATCATCAGACAACGGGCACATTTTTGCTCCGTTGTTAAAAACAGTAAAACGGCCCCTGCACCAGGAGCCGTTTTTCAAAGCGAGCGGCCGCGACGATTAACGCGTAATAGAGTACAGCGTACCGTCTTTCGCCTGGATCAGCAGTTTACCATCAGCAGAGACCGGCTCGGTCAGGAAACCTGAGCTGTCAACTTTCTGCTGGGCAACAAAACGGCCATCGTCAACGTTAATCCAGTGCAGGTAGCCTTCGCTATCACCGACGACCAGATTGCCGTTATACAATACCGGGGACGTCAGCAGACGGTGCAGCAGATCGCTTTGCGTCCACAGCGTCACGCCGCCATCGGTGGTCAGTGCCAGCACGCGATCGTTCTGGTCAACCAGGTAGATACGGTTACCGTCGACGATGAAATCATTCACCGAGCCCAGTTCGCGTTTCCACATGATCTGACCACTGCGCAGATCCAACGCCGTCAGGTTACCATTATAAGCCAGCGCGTAAACAACGCCATTGACGATAACCGGCGTGGTATCAACGTCGCTCAGACGATCGATTTCCGTTGGGCCTGTCGCCTGAGAGATACGCTGCTGCCAAATCATCTGGCCCTGCTGCATAAGCACGGCGCTTACGCGACCGTTATCACCGCCAACAATAGCTGCGCCAAAGGCGGTTGCCGGAGCGGATTCGCCACGTAGAGACAGAGAAGGCATGTCGAGGTTAACGGTCCATTTGATGGCGCCGTCGGCTTCGTTTAAGGCCTGCAACTGACCGTTGCTGGTGTGGATCAATACCACGCCATCGCTCACAACAGGACGAGACAGCGCTTCACCAGCGACTTTCGTCTGCCATGCGGTAGTACCGTCACTGGTGTTCAGCGCATAAACCTGTGCTTTTTCACTGCCGATATAAACATGACCGCCGGCCACGGTTACACCGCCAGAAAGCTGTGCAGATGCACGGGAGAACCAGCCATCTTTCTCACCCAGATTCACAGACCAGACTTCTTTGCCGTCGCCTGCGTTCAACGCTTTAACTACACCAGCGCGAGAGGCAGCATAGACAACGTTATCCGCCAGCGCAGGATGAAGATTGGAATAGAAATCACCAATACCGTTTCCTACAGAGGTGCTCCATTCCGTAGACGGAGTAAACTGGTTTTCAACCACCGGTAATGGGGACATCTTAACGACATCTTCTTCGCCACTAAACAGTGAACAGCCGCTCAATAGGGTAACGGAAAGCAGCCCTGGCAGAAGTAATTTACGCAATTGCATCGGGTCCCTCTCAGATGGACAAATTATTGATTTTCATCTGCATCATTTCGCTCAGAGCAGGAGAGGCATCGCTTTTCACACCCGCTTCCCATGCGCTACGCGCACCTTGTTTGTCGCCTTTACTCAACAACGCTTCACCACGCAGATCGGCAACAATGGCCGCCCACCCTTCACCTTTAATGGTTTCGAGTGTTTTCAGCGCGGTATCAGCCTGTTTAAGCTGAACCTGAACACGAGCCAGACGCAGGTTTATCACTGCTTTGAGATTTTCATCGCTGGTCGCAGCCAAGCCTTGTTGCAGTTGGCTTGCGGCTTTCTCAAGTTCATTTTGGTCAACAAACTGCTGCGCCAGTTCCAGTGAAGCCAGCGCGCCATAGGTATTTTTATTCTCTGCAGCAAATTTCTCAGCGGCAGGAATGCTGTCCGGTTTACCCGCGCTAACCGCAGTTACCGTATTTTGATACGCCAGAGAAGCAGAGCGTGCGGACTCCGTCTGATGGCTGGTCCAGTAACGCCAACCAACCAGCGCGCCAACCCCTAAAATGATCCCAACAGCCAGCGCCTTGCCGTTTTCAGCAAAGAAGCGTTTTACCGCATCAACCTGGTCGTGTTCGTTCTCGTAAATTTCCACGCTGTCCTTCTCCTTAGCCCAGTAAAGTGCGCAAATGCGCGGCAACGCTATCCTGCGCTACTGCCGTTTGCTCACCAGAGCGCAAATCCTTCACTACAACAGTACCGTCAGCCACTTCGGACTCGCCCAGTACCAGTGCAACGCGGGCGCCCCACTTATCGGCACGGGCAAACTGTTTCTTAAAGTTGCCGCCACCGTGGTTTGTCATCAGTTTCACACCAGGAACTTCATCGCGCAGACGTTCTGCAAGCGTCATTGCTGCCGACTGCGTGTCCGCCCCTGAAGCGACCAGGTATATATCGACAACAGGATCTGCGTTAAATTCCGGATTAACTGCCTGAACTAACAAAACAAGTCGTTCCAGACCCATAGCAAAGCCCACGGCAGGCGTTGCACGACCGCCAAGTTGCTCTACCAGACCGTCGTAACGACCACCGGCACACACGGTACCCTGAGAGCCCAGGCTGCTGGTGACCCACTCAAATACGGTGCGGTTGTAGTAATCAAGACCACGAACCAGACGCTGATTGACGGTGTAAGCAATGCCTGCGGACTCCAGCAGTTTGCACAAGCCCGCGAAGTGCTCGCGCGAGTCGTCATCCAGATAGTCGCCCAGTGCAGGCGCGTCGTTGAGCAGCGCCTGCACTTCCGGGTTTTTGGAGTCGAGAACGCGCAGCGGGTTGGTGTACATACGGCGCTTGCAGTCTTCGTCCAGTTTCTCTTTGTGCAGTTCCAGGTAGGCAACCAGCGCATCACGGTAGTTAGCGCGGGCTTCAAGCGAACCGATCGAGTTCAGCTCCAGGCTGACATGCTGAGAAATACCCAGCGCGCGCCACCAGCGAGCGGTCAGCATAATCAGTTCCGCATCGATGTCCGGGCCTTGCAGGCCAAACACTTCGACACCCAGCTGATGGAATTGACGATAGCGTCCTTTCTGCGGACGTTCGTGGCGGAACATCGGCCCGATATACCACAGACGCTGTTCCTGATTGTACAGGAGACCATGTTCGATGCCGGCGCGTACGCAGCCCGCAGTCCCTTCAGGACGCAACGTCAGGCTGTCGCCATTACGGTCCTCAAAGGTATACATCTCTTTTTCAACCACGTCGGTGACTTCACCGATCGCGCGTTTGAATAACGGGGTCTGCTCTACAATCGGCAAGCGGATTTCACTGTAACCGTAGCTGCCGAGCACGTTTTTAAGAGTGCCTTCAATGCGCTGCCAGATGGCGGTTTCGCCAGGCAGATAATCGTTCATGCCGCGAATGGCTTGAATGTTTTTTGCCACGTTTATTCTCTTTATGAATATAAAAATGAACCCTCAGCGCTAACCCGAACAATGCGGGCGCCATGCGGGTTCAATCATACACGGGAAGCATGCCGCTTCCCATCACGTTGTTATTTTTCAAGCTGCTGCACGTCGATACGACGCGCTTCGTCCAGAATACTTGCTTTGGCACGAATGCGGGCTTCAAGCTGCGTAATCATGTCGTCGTTATCGAGTCTGTCCTTACGCACGCCGTCTTCATACAGGCCGCTTTTCTTGTTACCGCCCGTCACGCCCAGCGTAGAAACCAGCGCTTCACCAGGGCCGTTTACTACGCAGCCGATGATCGAAACGTCCATTGGCGTAATGATATCCTCCAGGCGTTGCTCCAGCGCGTTAACCGTACCGATAACGTCAAACTCCTGACGCGAACAGGTTGGGCAAGCGATGAAGTTGATCCCGCGCGCGCGAATGCGCAGCGATTTCAGGATATCGAAACCAACTTTGATCTCTTCCACCGGATCGGCCGCCAGAGAAACACGCAGCGTATCGCCGATCCCTTCAGATAACAGCAGGCCAAGGCCGATCGCGGACTTCACCGAACCACTACGCAGGCCACCAGCTTCGGTGATCCCCAGATGCAACGGTTGATCGATCTGTTTCGCCAGCAGGCGATAGGATTCTACGGCGAGGAAAACGTCAGACGCTTTAACACTAACTTTGAATTGATCGAAGTTCAGACGATCGAGGTGATCCACGTGGCGCATCGCGGATTCCAGCAGCGCCTGAGGCGTCGGTTCACCGTATTTTTCCTGCAGATCTTTTTCCAGCGATCCGGCGTTGACGCCGATACGGATAGGAATATTTTTATCACGAGCGCAATCCACCACCATGCGAATACGCTCTTCACTGCCGATATTACCTGGGTTAATACGCAGGCAATCAACGCCGTATTCCGCCACCTTCAGTGCGATACGATAGTCGAAGTGTATATCGGCAACCAGCGGGACGTTAACCTGCTGTTTGATAAGCCTGAACGCTTCTGCGGCATCCATTGTCGGTACAGAGACACGAACAATGTCTGCGCCTACGCGTTCCAGCGCTTTAATCTGATTAACCGTCGCTTCCACGTCCGTGGTACGCGTATTAGTCATAGACTGTACGGCGATGGGCGCACCATCGCCGATCGGCACGTTCCCAACGTAAATGCGTGTCGATTTTCTACGTTGAATTGGAGCCTGGTTATGCATTAAAAAATCTCCCGCATTGCCGTCTGTTACTGAGCCGGTGATTGTTCGGCATTAACGGTCAGACGCGCAACCTGGTTAGTTCTGATAAAACGACTCAGATCGACAGGTTTACCCTGGAACTGAATCTGCACTGCCGCCGGAGCACCAATCTTCAGTTTGTACGGTGCCTGACCGGTCAAATTCAGATTGCCATCTTTACGCTGCATCCCGCTGAACAGTTTTTTACCGGTCGCATCGGTGACTTCCAGCCAGCAATCGGCGGTAAAGTTCATCACCAGCGCGTTAGGATCGGCTGCAGGTGTAGTCACACCTGCCTGATCGGTCGGCAGCGGTGCCGCGGTAGCTGGCGCTGTGGTTGCAGTATCGACGTTAGCCTGAGAAGGGGCAACGACGGCGTTTTGTTGCGCATCAACTGCCGGGGCCTGAGCCGCTGCGGTATCTTGTTGCGCTGGCGCTGAATCCGTTACCGCGCCATTTTCAACAGCCGACGTGGTATCCGGGCTTGCTGCAGCGCTGGTATCTAGCGGTACATTCTGCGCACCCTCTTTACCGGCATTCAACTCAGCGGAGGATTGATCGGCCATGGTGGTGATCTCTTCCTGCTGCGCTTTATGGTTCTGCCACCACCAGGCGCCAGTCAGTCCGACAACGACAAACAGTACCAGCCAGGTAAAGGTCATTAACCAGCCGTCGCGTTTCTTACGACGCTTACCGAGCGAGAAGCTCTGCATCGGTGCGACTTTGGCAGGACGAATCGGAGCCTGTTTTTCCAGCCCTGGCAACAGTTCTTCTTCAGGAATATGCACCAGACGCGCATAAGAACGGATATACCCGCGCAGGAATGTTGAAGCAAGATCGGCTGGCGCCTTATCTTCTTCAATATCGCGTACCGTGGAGACCTTCAGGCAAAGTCGCTCCGCGACTGCCTGCTGGCTGAATCCGAGTTGTTCACGGGCATTGCGCAGACGAATGCCGGTGGATAGTGTTTCATTTTTGTCGTGCGTGGCTTCAGTATTCATTCGCTACAGCTGCGTAATATTTGGGTTCTGATGCCGGCGAGCCACAATGCTCACCCACACCGCGAAACATCTGGTCAGTTAACCTTCGTCAGACAGTATAAAACGGTCAGACTATCAATGACAAAACGGCGTAAACCTGAGGGCTAAACACTTGTTACGCCGTTACATACTGCCTTAAAGTCGACAAAAACGCACCGTTATTATTGACCTGACGACGACAACAAAAAACCTCATATGGCTTACGTTGCACTACGGTACAAGAATTATACCGTAGTGCGCCAACATCAAACGGTCTTAATGTCGATAGCGTCGCCCTGCATACGCTTACGCAAAGTACGCTTGGTACGGTCGATAACGTCGCCCGCCAACTGACCACAGGCTGCATCGATGTCATCGCCACGTGTTTTACGCACAATGGTGGTGAAACCATAGCTCATCAACACTTTGGAGAAACGATCGATACGGCTGTTAGAACTACGGCCATACGGCGCGCCCGGGAACGGGTTCCACGGGATCAGGTTGATCTTACACGGCGTATCTTTCAGCAGTTCTGCCAGCTGATGCGCGTGTTCAGTGCCATCATTGATGTGATCTAACATCACATACTCAATGGTCACACGGCCCTGGTTAGCGTTGGATTTCTCCAGATAACGACGAACCGCGCCAAGGAATGTTTCGATATTGTACTTTTTGTTGATCGGTACAATTTCGTCACGAATTTCATCGTTCGGCGCATGCAGAGAAATCGCCAGCGCGACGTCAATCATATCACCCAGCTTATCCAGCGCAGGGACAACGCCCGAGGTGGAGAGCGTGACGCGACGCTTGGACAACCCAAAACCGAAGTCATCCAGCATGATTTCCATCGCCGGCACTACGTTGGTCAGGTTGAGCAGCGGCTCACCCATCCCCATCATCACCACGTTGGTGATAGGACGCACGCCCGTTGCTTTGACCGCGCCGACGATTTTCGCCGCGCGCCAGACCTGGCCAATGATCTCCGATACCCGCAGGTTACGGTTAAAGCCCTGTTGCGCCGTAGAGCAGAATTTACACTCTAATGCGCAACCGACCTGTGAAGAAACACACAGGGTCGCACGATCGTCTTCCGGGATATACACCGTTTCAACGCGCTGATCGCCAACAGCGATAGCCCATTTGATCGTACCGTCAGAAGAACGCTGCTCTTCCACCACTTCCGGGGCGCGAATTTCAGCCACTTCTTTCAGCTTGTTACGCAGCACCTTATTGATGTCAGTCATGTCATCAAAGTTGTCGCTGCAATAGTGGTACATCCACTTCATGACCTGATCGGCACGAAATGGTTTTTCGCCCATCTCTTTGAAGAATTCGCGCATTTGCTGACGGTTCAGATCCAGCAGGTTAATTTTTCCATTTTTATTTGGAACCGCAGGAATGACGACTTCAGAGGTGTTAACTAATTCAGACATATTTTTTTCCGGCCTCGTTGTTACACGTTGTGGCCCGTGGAGGGTTAAAAAGAAACGCCCCGGCAAGCGATCTGCTCTTCCGGGGCGTTGCATTGTACAAAGTCTGGCGCAGGGATGCCACGTTTGCACGAAGCATTAGCGAAAATAATATGTAAATCGCTAATTCATCTCCAAAGGATTTCGCGTCGCAGGAAGGCGGCAAGTTCGAGCATCCCCGGGAGCATAGAAAACTATGTGACCGGGGTAAACGAATGCAGCCAACGCATCTGCGACGTGAAAGGCGCAGGAGATTAGCGAGTGCGCGGGCAAACCTCACCTTCACCAAAGAAATAGGCGATTTCGCGCGCCGCTGACTCAACGGAGTCGGAACCGTGAGTACCGTTCTCGGTGAAGCTGTCAGCATAGTCTGCACGCAGAGTACCGGCCAGCGCATTCGCTGGGTTGGTTGCGCCCAGCAGATCGCGATGACGCTGTACGGCATTTTCGCTTTCCAGAACAGAAACAACGATCGGACCAGAGGTCATGAATTCAACCAGACCGTCAAAGAACGGTTTGCCATCGTGCTCAGCATAGAAACCACGCGCCTGCTCAACGGTCAGGTGCAGCATTTTAGTCCCGACGATTTTGAACCCTGCTGCTTCAAAGCGCGCAAAGATGCTCCCAATAACGTTTTTTGCCACCGCGTTTGGTTTGATGATGGAAAAAGTACGTTCAATAGCCATGATAACCTCTGTAATGTGTTCTGTTGTTGTCTATATAGATGTACGACCTGGCGCGGATTATAAAGAGCATCCCGGCAATTGACTATTGATGAAGGTAACATTTCTTTAAAATAAGATGAATTTTAGCAACAAACAGTCACTAACTGGTCTACTGCATCGAAAATCTCACCGTCGCTACCTGGCCTGCATCATCCATCACCAGCAGTTGATAATCCCCTTTAGTCGCCAGCCGTAACGTAAGACGACGTCCGCGTTCATCCAGCCTTTCACCGTTAAGAAACCACCAGCGTTCACCGCTCCCACCGCTGGTTTGCACCGGCAATGAGGCTTGAGCAGAACCGGGTAAACGCTTCACAATCGCGCCATCACGAATGCCTGTCAACTGCAACGGCTGCGAAGCGTCTTGTCCCAGCGGCGGACATGTGGCAGAAACTGGCGGTAATCTCGCCCCACGACGTTCTGATTCCGGTAGCCATGGCTCCAGCGGCAACGGCCAAACGATTAACGTTTGCTCGTGCGCCTGCGGGCAATCCGCCGCCACACGTTTGCCTTCATCATCCAGCCAGACAGGAAAACGAATGCCATTAACCCCTTCCTGCTCGGGCAATAATAACGTTGGCGGCTGACTGCCATCCAGTAACCAGGTTGCCAGACGGCGACGGCAGTTGCTGTCACCGGAGGCAAGAGATTGCCCGCCCGGCCAGCACACCACACCACGACTCACGGATTCAGGGCGTGGATCTTCCGGCTGATTTGTCCCGCGAGAGAGCAAAAGATTGTTGACCTGATTGAGCAACGGCACGGCACTGGCGAAACCAAACTGCCCCACCACTGGCGTACCATCGGGCCTGCCGGTCCAGATACCGATCACATAACGCGCATTAACGCCAATCGCCCAGGCATCGCGATAGCCATAGCTGGTACCCGTTTTCCACGCCAGAGGGACCACTCTGCTCAGCGCGTTATCCGGCAGCGGTTGCGCTTCGTCAGCCATAATGCGGCGAATAATCCACGCCGCGCCCGCCGACATCAACGGACGTTCCAGTAGTGGGTCACCCGGCTGCAGACGCAGTTTTCCCGCTTTTCCCTGGCGGGCAAAGGCGCTGTACGCTGCGGCCATATCTTCCAACCTTGCCCCCGCGCCACCTAAAATCAGCGACAGATTCGGCGTAGCCCCTGCGGGCAGATACAGCGGTAAGCCGACGTTACGTAACGATGCGGCAAAACGCTTCGGGCCATAGGCTTCGAGTACCTGCACGGCGGGTAAATTCAGCGAGCGCACCAGCGCTTCGCTCATGCTCACCGGGCCATGAAAACCGCTGTCAAAATTCCCCGGTCGATAGTCCCCGGTTCGCCGCGGGACATCCTGCAATAACGAAGCGGGATGGATGAGTCCGTCATCCAGCGCCAGGCCATAAACAAACGGCTTCAGCACCGAGCCAGGCGAACGGATCGCATTCACCATATCCACATGACCAAAACGAGAGTCGTCATTCATATCTACCGACCCCACCCAGCCACGCACGCTCATATCGGTGTGATCGACCACGATCATCGCCAGCGAACTGCGCGCAGGTAAGCGCCCCTTCCAGTTTTGCGCCAGCTCTTCCAGTTGACGCTGCAATCCGGCATCAAGGGTAGTCACGATTTTATCGCTTCGGCTTTTTCCCAACATCATGCGCGAGAATAACGGTGCTAACTGCGGCATTTGCCGGGGCGCCAGCCAGACCGGTTCTTCACGCGACTCCTGCACCTGTCTGGCAGGCCAAATGCCCTGGGTCGCCATACGTTCGAGCACTTTATTACGCGCCGCTTCAGCACGGTCCGGCCAGCGATCCGGACGCAGACGGCTCGGTGCCTGTGGCAAAACAGCCAGCAGCGCGGCATCGGAGTAACTCAATTGCACGGGTGATTTACCAAGATAAGCCCAGCTGGCCGCCCCCACGCCCTGCAGCGTACCGCCAAACGGCGCACGGTTAAGATACAGCGTCAGGATGTCGCGCTTGGACAGATGCCATTCCAGCTGCAATGCGCGCCAGAGCTGGCGAAACTTGCCGCCAAAGGTGCGCGGATGGGGATCGAGTAATCGTGCGACCTGCATGGTGAGCGTACTGCCGCCAGAAACCACACGCCCAGAGGAGAGGTCTTGCCATGCCGCGCGCAGTACTGAAAACGGATTGACGCCGGGATGCTTCCAGAACCAGCGGTCTTCGTAGTTAATTAACGCCTCAAGGTAGCGGGGCGACACCTCATCAATCGTTACCGGATACCGCCAGATACCATCCGCATCGGCAAAGCGCCACAGCGGCGTACCATCATGCGCCACCACGACCCGCGCCGGATCGACTTCGTGCAGCGGCAGCGGCCAGATTTTATCTGCCGCCCAAACCGCCGCCACAAACAATAGTGCAACGGCTGCCAGCCAGAGCCAGCAGCCGCGTTTACCCAACCCGCGTATCATTTACGGTCTGACAATCAAAAGTCCCTCTGTCGCACCGGTCGCGCGCCACTGCGGAATATACATTGATTCCACCTGCGGGACAGGAACCCGGTAGGTCCCCGGCGTTACCGCCCGCGCCAGATACACCAGCGTAACCGGTTGTCCTTCGTTGACCGCCACCGCGGCGACAAAGCGATCGTCACGGAACTCAACGTGCTGGATATCTGCCTGCTGCATCTGATTGAGCAGATTCGCCACTTCGCTGCCGCTATCCTGCAGGCTGGCACTGCCGTTGGCCAGATTCTGGTTTTCCAGTTCCAGTCCTGCTGGCAGTAAATCGACCACCAGCGCATCCGGCACGTTCTGGCTGGCTTTTACCTCCAGCCAGACCAGCACCAGTTCGCCGCTACGCAGCGAATCCAGCGATTTGCTATTTCCGTCAATTCCCAGGATTTGCCGCTCAATATGCAGAACGTTGCTGGCAGGCGTCGGTGCGGTTTGTGGATAACCACTCACATCCAGACGCAACCACAGCGGTAGATTACCGGTATTGGTGACGCTCAGCGTAGACAGCGCATCGGCATCCAGATTGCGGGTTAGCGATTTATCCCCTGCTAATGGTTGTTCCGAGAGTGACGTTTGCGCCTGCCACGTACCAGGCAAATCCTGTAACGTACGCGCGGCAAGGAACAACGCATTATTTTCCTGAGTCGAGAGCCAGCGCTGTCCAAAGGCCTGTTCTGACAACGTGTTCAGCAGCGTATTCTGCACGTCAGGTTTGATCTTGTTCTCTTCGAGCAAGGCCAGCATCAACGCGTTATCCCGTAAGGCACTGCCGTAATCCGCCATCCACTGTTGCGTATCGCGGCGCGGTGTATTCAGGGCCAGCGTCAACGCCTGTTCACTGCGATTGGCATCGCCCATATTTTTCAGCGCGATCCCCAGTTGTAACAGCGGTAAACCAGAGGCTGCTTGCGCACGACGCTCCCAGATCTCACGCAATGCGCCGAGCGGAGCTTTTTGCTGATGTGCCAGAACCAACGCGGCGTAGGCTTGTACGGCAAACCGGCTTGCTGAAGAGTCGTCGGTATAGCGAATCGACATCATGCCCGGATCCTGCAAATAGCGCAGTAGCCGCTCGTTGCCCCGGTTAATCACCTCTACCGGGACACTGTAGCCCTGTTCATTTGCCCGGACGAGGAAATCCATGACATACGCGGTCAGCCAGTACTCTTCCGAGCCGTTTTTATCCCACAGCGCAAAACCGCCGTTATCACGCTGCATCTGCACTAAACGGGAAATCCCAATATCAACTGCCGCGCGACGTTTTTCATCGCTGTCGCCCACAATACCTAACGCCTTCAATTGCGTTGCGTTGGTGTATAAGGATGGGAACAACCCGCTCGCCGTTTGCTCCAGACAACCGTAAGGGTACGCTTTCAGTTCGCGGATATAGCGCGCCAGGTTTAGCGGCGGCTTACCGCTGAACAGCAGTTGCCCTTGCATCGTCACAGGGGAGAAATTGGTCAGTTCTTCGCCCGGAAGCTGCCAGGTCGCGCCCGGCTGAAGTGCGACACCATTATTAACGGTTTGCGCCGGGAACGCCGGACGCACGCCAATCTTCCACTGTTTATGCTGAACAGGCAGCGTTTCACCCGGTAAAGTCAGACCGCTAATTTCTGCCTGAATTTCGCCATCGCCAAACCCTTCCCGCGCGCGCACCGGAATAAACAGCGTAGTCCTTACGCCTGGCGCCAGATTTACCGGTGCGGGATCTTGCCCCATCAGCTCCAGTAAACCATTGGCCGCGAGCTTAATATTCAGCGTTTGCGGTTTGTCAGTCAGGTTAGTCACGTCCAGCGTCAGGCGCGACGTATCTCCCCCCGCCAGAAAGCGCGGCATATTCAGCTCAGCAATTACTGGTGCGGCGACAATCACTTTGCTTTCGCTGCTGCCAAAGTCATCCGTCGTCCAGGCCTGCGCCATTACCCGCAGCTCGCCGTTGAAATCACCGATAGGTAACGTCACCGTACCTTCGCCCTGATCGTTAAGCGTGACCGGCAGCGCCTGTTGCGCCACAATATTGACGTGATTAACCGGTGGCTTACCGCCGCGTTTTAATTCATCGCCATCACCACCAAAGCGCAGCGCCGCCAGGCGTCCTTGCCCTTCGATCACCTGGCCGTAAATATCATAAATATCCGCGCCATAGCGTTTTTGCCCGAAAAACGCCTGCCACGGATCCGGCGTGGCGTAATCGGTAATGTTTAGCACCCCGCTATCAACGGCAGAGACCAGCACGTTAACCTGTTTTGGTACGTCGCCATTTTTGACGCTGGCTTTAATCTTGACGGTCAACGGCTGGTTTGGACGTATTTTCGCCGGGTTTTCCAGCGCCAGCGCCAGACGACGGTTTTCGTCACCTAACGGCAAATGCAGTAAACCGACCGCCCGTTTTGGCGTTGCCGAACGGGACTTGTCGCCAGGACGAACCACCAGCGCACTAAGATACAAATCGTGGCGATTCCAGGTTTTATCGATTGGGATGGAGATATCGAGACCATCCGCCGGTACGTCTATTTCTTGCCACCACAGCGGGCCTTCGCTGGATTCCACCATCGCATAACCTTTGCCAGCAGCGGGAGCGGCAACGTGCAGCTTCATGGTATCACCGGGACGATAGCTGGGTTTGTCCAGTTTCAGCGTCACGCGATCGGGACGCACAGCCCCACTGCCGTCGCTGTTATCCTGCCAGCTATAACCGGCCCAGAAGCGTACGCTGCTCACCGCATCATTCGGAGCTTTCACTTCCAGACGATAGGCGCCCCACTCAACCGGGAAGCTGACTTTACCGGTTTCATCGGCCTTAAGATCCAGAGTCTGCTCACCTTCAACCAGATCCTTTTGATCGAACTGTGATTGCCAGCCCTCGCCTTCAGACCAGTTCCAGTAATAATCTCGTCGCTCGCGGATCAAACGCACCTGCAAACCGGACACCGCTTTTTTCTCGCCTTGCGCATCGGCATACACAATGTCGAAAGCGGCGTTGCTGTTTTCATCAACGATAGGCTGATTCACGGTGGTATCGGTGCGGTAGTCATAGACGGCTTTTGCTGCAAACTGCGGACGAATGCCCGGCAGCGTATCCGCAGGCCAGATGGCTTGCTCAACCCGACGCGTCACCGGACGGCCCCCTGACTCCAGCAGACTGGCTTGCAAAACCACCTGTAACGGGGAATGCGTCTCCTGCCACTGGCTGTTGGTGGTCACTTCGCCGCGTCCGTGGTCATCCAGCGTGAGCTGAACTTCATCGAGGCTGCGGGAAAGATTTTCTTCGGCAATATTACCAAACTGGAACCCCGGCAATGCCTGCACCGCTTCGCGCAGCGGGCGCAGGAAAAGCTGCCCTTGCAGAGCATTGCCGTTAGCGGGCGCACCGTACAGGTAGTAGCCCACTACCGAAAACTTCACGTCATCAGTTGGTGCCACCGGGATCTTATTGGCGGTGAGATTGAGCGCCATCCGCTCAGGCATAAAATCTTCGACGTGGAAATCCCACATCCGCGACTGGTTATCACCGGTATTAGCCCGAATATGCCACATGCCGGTTGGCGCGTTGGTGTCCAGCGGCCAGCTAAAGCGGTACAAGCCGTTTTCCGGTTGGCTAACCACCGAGCGTAACACTTGTCCGTCGGGCTTCACGACCTCCAGCTTCACCGGTTGGTCGGGCAACGTTTTGCCATCGCTGTCACGCAGTAATCCGTTGAGGATCACCGTTTCGCCGGGACGATAGAGATCGCGTGGGCCGAACATAAAGAACTGCTTGCTGTATCCCGGCGCACCGGCAATATCAAATTCAGCCAGATCCAACGCCGGGAGCTTCAGATCCAGCAGCGTGGTTTGCCCGTCTTTGCGGGCCAGCAATAAAGCCGCGTCTTTATCAGTCTCCAGTTTGACATGACCCTGAGCGTCGCTGGTAGCCTGCGCCAACGTCTGTCCTTTTTCATTGAGTAACGTGACCTCAATCCCCTGCTGCGCGGCGCCGTTTTCCAGACTCTGCGTAAAGACATCCAGTTGATTATGGTAACGGTGTACAGACACACCAATATCGCTGAGCGTGAACAGCGTAGCGGCATTACTGTAGTTGTATTGTCCAGCCTGATTCATCACCGCGATGTAAACACCTGCTTGCTGCAACGGCTTGATATCGCTCAGCGGCAACAGCAGCTTCTCACGGGTGTTGCGCGCAGGATTGAGGTCAAAGCGTCCGGTATACACCAGTTCCGCCATTTTCAGCAGATTGTCAGATTCCCAGTTAGTCAACGAATTGCGGTATTCCCACTGGCTGACAAACGCACCGAGCGACTCAGGCTTCACGCGGAAGAAGTTCACATCTACGCTGTTAACGTTAAGGGCCATCACCGGCAGCCCTTCAATCACTTTTCCCGGCAGCAGCGAGCCGCGACTGGCAAACCCTACGCTTGGCTGGACGTCGCGAGTAGTAATGTTTTTTTCATAATCAATAGCGAACGTCGCTTTATTTAGCGCCAGCAAATCACGCTCAATGGTAACGACCAGTTCCCGGTTAGGTTCAAGATGGCGTAAGCGTAGCTCTTTCAGATTTGGCGCCAGCTCCCAGGCACCATCCACTTTGCCGCTTTTTTTATCAACAACATGCACGACGCGGGAAAAATCTTGTTCCGGATCGAGGGGAATGGAGAATGTCAACACGAGCGTTGCCGCACCGTCGAGCTGGACCTCTGAGGCATCCAGCAGCGTCAGCGACTTGCCCTGGCTTTGCTGCATCAGTTTTTGTAATTGAGCCTTATCTTTTGCTGGCGCTGTCTGTGGCGCAGGCGCATCAGGCTTCGCAGCCGTCGGTGATTTTTCGTTATTATTATCGCACCCGACCAGTGCCAGCATCAGCATGCAGGCCGCTACGCGTAAATGTTTCATTTTTCATCCCTGGCCGTAGTGGCCCGTTAGCTACGTAGAACAACTATTATGCGTCAGATTTCCGGCGGTGGAAGTCAGTAACTGAACAACGTTGTCTTAATTTTAGTGATTAATGTGGATTCACCTGACAAATCAGCCTGTTTTACTTGTCGCTTTACGGTAAACATCCGACAATTTGCCAAAACCTGGTAAAAATGGAGATGCCTATGACCACCGCCTTCTTTGTCGCTGCCGACTGGCTTGCCGAACACATTGACGACCCGGAAATACAAATTCTTGATGCCCGAATGGCACCTCCAGGACAGGAAGATCGCGACGTTGGCGAGGAGTATCGTGCGGGCCATATTCCTGGCGCAGTCTTTTTTGATATTGAAGCGCTTTCCGATCATACCTCACCGCTACCGCATATGATGCCGCGCCCGGAAGCTTTTGCCGTTGCGATGCGCGAACTGGGCGTTGATCAGGATAAGCATCTGGTTATCTACGATGACGGTAATCTGTTTTCCGCGCCACGCGCATGGTGGATGCTGCGGACATTTGGCGTCGAAAATGTCTCCATTCTGGCGGGCGGTCTGGCAGGCTGGAAGCGCGATGATCTAATGCTCAAGGAAGGCGATGAGGATTTACCTGAAGGTGAATTTAACGTGGCCTTTACGCCTGGCGCTGTTGTGCGTGTTACCGATGTACTGCTGGCCAGTCATGAAAAAACCGCACAGATTGTCGATGCGCGACCGGCTGCGCGTTTTAACGCAGAAGTTGACGAACCTCGTCCTGGCCTGAAGCGTGGTCATGTGCCCGGTGCGCTTAATGTACCGTGGACAGAATTGGTTCGTGACGGCGAGCTGAAAACTACCGACGAACTGGATGCTATTTTCTTCAGTCACGGCGTGAGCTTTGACCGCCCGATTATCGCCAGCTGCGGCTCCGGCGTAACGGCTGCCGTGGTGGTGCTGGCGCTTGCCACGCTGGGCGTTTCTAACGTCGCATTGTATGACGGCGCATGGAGCGAGTGGGGTGCTCGCAACGATTTACCGGTAGAACCATCTGAGGCTAAATAAAATCTGATTTATTCATCTTTTTCGTCCACAAAAAAACCGCTCAAATGAGCGGTTTTTTTGTGCTGGTCCGGTTCGCGGCCTTTCCAGCAGGCTATGTCACCATAGCAATGCAAGCGTACATCAGGGGGCAAATAGTCCCTTTTAAGGGAGTAAATGTCAAGTTAATTAGCTGCGAAACTATTCACTATTTGAGGTATTATCTTTTCCGGCCCTTTTCGCCGCCTCGCAAGCGGGCACTGGTTTCAGGAAAGGATGTCCCATGGCCGTATAAGCAAGCGTACATCAGTGCTTGCTATCACGGCATTATCGCCAGTGGTGCTGTCGTGATGCGGTCTTCGCATGGACCGCGCAATGAAGATACGATACTTCTGTATCGTGCTTGTTGTATCTGGTGCATTGTGTCTTCACGGTGATCAGAGTTACTCAGGTAATTCTGCACGCATGACGCTCAGCGCCCAGAGCAAGTAAGCTTGGTAGCCGCCTTTCGGGGCGGCTTTCCTTCACTCAGATAATCCGATTCTGTTTAAAGTCGCGCAGGAAACCGCCCCAGCGACGTTCATAGAACGGTGCGATGTGCTCAGTGATAAAATGGCTCACACCCTTCTCACCTTTCCTCACCAGGCAAATATCAATCGGTTCATCACCCGGTAACGTATCCGTTGCAACACTCCCCGTGGCATGAATAATCTCTTCAATATCGCCATCCGCTTCAATGCCAATCAGCAGATTCGGCTGGGCTTCCGCGCTTTCTTTGATTGAGCAGAGAAACGCGCGTTTTACTGGCTTAATGGTTTTAAACAGCGTAGTCAGCGAGTCAATCATCTGCGCCGGAGGTTCAGCGACTTCAGAGAGGATCAGCGATTCACCGCCTTCCAGTACTTCCTGGGTGCTGAGCGGATTCCCTTCTTCCCCCATCAGCAGGCTGATTTCACGCGGCATAAATTCTTTGCCGGTCGGCAGTTTCGCGTTGAGAAACAGCGTTTCGCCGAGCGTCATTTCAAACAATGTACGCACCGGCATGACGACAAACGCCTGCTCATCTTCAACCGCCTGCTGCAGAGCTTCCAGGGAGGTGAAGAACGGGATCACGGTCGTGCCGTCTTCTTTTTCCCAGTGCTGAAGATCGAGGGCGCTGTCTTCAACCACCGCCTCGCCTTCTGCGGCTGTACCCGGCACCCAGACGGTAGACTCCAGTAAAGTACGGAAAAATGCCGGACGATGCGCAGGCTCTGTCGCCGCTTGCTCCAGCAGGGTTTCTAATTCGTTTTTCGTTTCGGACATAGAGATCACAAATTATGTATATGGGTTGTAGGCCTGATAAGACGCACGGCGTCGCTATCAGGCATAATGCCGGGTGGCACTTCGCTTACCCGGCCTACAAAAACACCGTTCAGGCAATCAGCAGATTTGCAATCGTGCGCACACCCAGACCAGTTGCGCCCGCAGACCACTGTTCAACTGGCGCTTTGCGATAGGTTGCAGAGCAGTCGATGTGCAGCCAGCCTTGCTGATAGTTTTCCACGAAATGGGACAGGAAACCCGCCGCGGTGCTAGCACCCGCCGGATAGGCCGCACTGCCGGTATTATTCAGCTCGGCAAAGTTAGACGGCAGCTGGCTACGGTGGAACTCTGCCAACGGCAGACGCCAGAACGGCTCGTTTTCTTGCGCCGCGCTTGCCAGCAGACGGGCAGCCAGTTGATCGTCAAAGCTAAACAGCGCATGGTAATCGTTGCCCAGCGCAGTTTTCGCCGCGCCGGTTAGCGTCGCAGCATCAATGATCAATTCTGGTTTTTGCGCGCTGGCGTCAATCAGTCCATCGGCCAGTACCAGACGCCCTTCGGCATCGGTATTCATCACTTCAACTTTTTTACCATTGCGATAGTGAATAATATCGCCGAGCTTAAAGGCGTTACCGCTGATCAGGTTATCCGCGCAGCACAGATACAGCTTCACGCGCTTGTTCAGACCACGGGTGATGGCGAACGCCAGCGCGCCGGTCACCGTTGCCGCGCCGCCCATATCAGACTTCATCGAGTCCATAAATGCGCTTTGCTTGATGCTGTATCCGCCGGAGTCAAAGGTAATTCCCTTACCCACCAGGCAGGCATAAACCGGGGCTTCTTTATCGCCAGTTGGATTGTAATCCAGCGCCAGCAGCACCGGAGGACGTTCGGAGCCACGACCTACGGTATGCAATCCCATGTAGTTCTGCTCGCGCAGATCTTCGCCTTTAGTGATGCGGTAAGAGACGTTATCGCAGGCAACAGAGCACAGCAGGTCTACTGCGCGTTGCGCCAGCTGTTCCGGGCCCAGCTCTTCTGCCGGGGCGTTAATGGTATCGCGCACCCAGTCAATAATTTTCAGGCGGTTATCCAGCTCTTTGCACTGCGCCTCATCCAGAGCGGCCCACTCAACTTTGCGGGTGCCTTTTGGTCCTTTGTAGCCCTGCCAGAACGCCCAGCTACGTTCGGTATCCCAGCCTTCACCGTCCAGTTGGACATGTTTAATACCCAGGCCGTCAATTTTACGGGCGGCGCGCTGGATAAGGCCGAGGTCATCTTTTCCGTTCAGGTGCAGGGTAATGCCATCATTATTAATGCTGTATGTCGCCTTTTCACCCCAGCGGGCATCAGCGGGTTGCGTGGAAAGCGTAATTTTCATGGCTTCTGTCATTTTATTTATCCTTATTTTCGCGCATACAGGAAAACGGGCCACCCGTGGGCAGCCCGTTGACTTATTCGGCTTCGTCCAGCCAGACCAGCAAAATGGCCTCAAGGATTTTTTCGTTCGATGCCTGTGGATCATCATCGAACTCTTCCAGGTCACAGATCCACTGGTGCAGATCGGTGAAACGAACGGTCTTGGGGTCGAGATCGGGGAACGCGTCGTACAGCGCCTCGCCGATTTCACGGCTATCGGTCCACTTCAGTCCCATACTACCCTCTGTTAATGCTCACGTGCATGATTGATTGTGTAACGTGGGATTTCGACCACTAAATCGTCCTCGGTGACACGTGCCTGACAGCTTAAACGGCTCTCCGGCTCCAGTCCCCAGGCTTTATCCAGCATGTCGTCTTCTTCTTCTGTGCTTTCCGGCAAAGAATCAAAACCTTCACGTACGATGCAGTGGCAGGTTGTGCAGGCACAGGATTTTTCACAGGCGTGTTCAATCTCGATACCGTTACGCAGGGCAACGTCAAGAATGGTTTCGCCGGTCTCAGCTTCCAGAACTGCGCCATCGGGACAGAGATCCTGATGAGGCAAAATAACAATCTTTGGCATATTAAACCTCGTCCACGGAATGGCCTTTCAGCGCGCTACGGACGGACTTGTCCATGCGGCGAGCGGCGAATTCCTGGGTTTGTTTGTCTACGTTTTTAATGGCTTGTTCTATCGCGTCAACATCGTCACCCTGTGCAACCTCGCTCAAATGCGCGGCGGCGGTGTCGATAGCCTGACGTTCTGCGGCGCTTAACAGCGCGGCATCAGCGTTCAACGCACCGGATAAACTTTCCAGTACGCGTGCCGCTTCGACTTTCTGTTCTGCCAGCATACGGGCTTTAACGTCCTGCTCGGCAAAACTCATCGAATCCTGAATCATGGAGGCGATTTCACTGTCGGTCAGACCGTAGGACGGTTTAACCTGAATTGAGGACTCAACGCCGGTGGATTTTTCCATAGCGGTGACGCTCAGCAGGCCATCGGCGTCCACCTGGAAGGTCACGCGGATGTGTGCGCCGCCAGCTGGCAATGCCGGGATGCCGCGCAGCGCAAAACGCGCCAGTGAACGGCAGTCCTGCACCAGCTCACGCTCGCCTTGCATTACGTGAATGGACATCGCGGTTTGGCCATCTTTAAAGGTGGTAAAGTCCTGCGCGCGCGCCACCGGAATCGTGGTGTTACGTGGGATCACTTTCTCCACCAGACCGCCCATGGTTTCCAGTCCCAGGGACAGCGGGATAACGTCCAGCAGCAGCATTTCGCTGTCCGGTTTATTTCCGACCAGAATATCTGCCTGGATTGCCGCACCAATAGCGACCACTTTGTCCGGGTCAATAGAAGTCAGCGGCGTACGGCCAAAAAATTCACCGACGCGTTCACGCACCAATGGCACGCGAGTTGAACCACCGACCATCACCACTTCCAGCACATCCTGCGGCTCCACGCCCGCATCTTTCAGCGCGCGACGGCAGGCCAGCAGCGTACGCTTGACCAGTGCGGAAATGAGTTCATTAAAGGTTTCACGGGTGATTTCACCCTGCCATCCCGCCACGTTAACCGTTACAGAATCAGCGTCGCTAAGCGCGATTTTCGCTGCAATAGCAGCATCCAGCAGTTCGCGCTGTACGCGGTTATCGCTACGGTCGGCCACGCCAGCCTGCTCGCGAATATAATCGGCCAGCAGATGGTCAAAATCGTCGCCGCCGAGCGCGGAATCACCGCCGGTCGCCAGCACTTCAAACACGCCGCGGCTCAGGCGCAGAATAGAAATATCAAAAGTACCGCCGCCAAGATCGTAGACCGCAATCACGCCTTCCTGACCGGAGTCCAGACCATAGGCAATCGCAGCTGCGGTCGGTTCGTTCAATAGACGCAATACGTGCAGGCCCGCCAGACGCGCGGCGTCTTTGGTCCCCTGACGCTGTGCATCGTCAAAGTAAGCCGGAACGGTGATTACCACGCCGTCCAGTTCGCCGGACAGTGATTCGGTTGCCCGCGCGGCCAGCGCTTTCAGAATATCCGCGGAGACACGCACCGGATTAAGCAATCCGGCAGCGGTTTCAATCATCGGCAAGCCGTTTTCGCTTGCCTGGAACGTATATGGCAGATGCGGGTAACGCGCCTGGATATCCGCCAGAGAGCGGCCCATCATGCGTTTTACCGAACTGACGGTGTTTGCCGTATCCAGCGCAGCATTGGCGCGGGCATCGTAACCGACAGAATAACCCTGCTGCTGATAGTGAACCACTGACGGCAACAGGTGGCGACCTTCATGGTCTGCCAACGTTTCGGCCTGGCCGCTGCGTACGGTCGCAACCAGGGAGTTGGTGGTGCCTAAATCGATACCTACCGCCAGACGACGCTGGTGCGGCGCGGCGCTCAGACCAGGCTCACTAATTTGTAATAAGGCCATTTTCGCTTCCGGAAATTAAAAATCGAGCAGTTTTTCTTCGAGTTGTTCTGCACTGCTTCGCAGTTTATCGAGAAAACGCAGCTTACGCACGGTATCTGCCGCTGCGTCCCACGTCTCGCTATCCAGCTGTTCCACCATCAGTTGATGACGAACGTTATACATTTCGCTGACGCGTTGCATAAACGCATCTAAACGTTGACTGTCTTTTGCCTGTTCAATTTCGTCCAGCTCTTCCCGCAGCTCCAGTTGTTCCATCAGAAACGCGGTATCGCGCACCGTGTGCTGCTCGCTACGGATGTCAAAGCCGTGTAAAGACAATAAGTATTCGGCGCGCATCAAAGGATGACGCAGCGTTTGCCAGGCCTGGTTGATAGTGGCGGACTGCGAAACCGCAGCAAGTTGTTCCGCCTGGGAACCGCTGGCAAATTTATCAGGATGATACTGACGTTGTAGATCCTGAAAACGTAGGCTCAGCGCCTGAGTATCGAGCTGATAACGGGCCGGCAAGCCAAAGAGGGTGAAGTAGTCCATAACATTCTCAGGGCATCGATTCTCTGTTGTTCACGGGAGCAAAACCAGAGAGTCAGGTAAAACAAACCCCACGCGCAGGCGACCACGGTGGGGTTATCGGTAAGCGCGTTACACGTGGAAGCTTTCGCCGCATCCACATTCGTCTTTCACGTTCGGGTTAGTAAACTTAAACCCTTCGTTCAGACCTTCTTTGACGAAGTCTAACTGCGTACCGTCGAGGAATTGCAGGCTCTTACCGTCGACCACAACTTTAACGCCTTTGTCTTCAAACACGGTATCTTCAGCCGCCGGCTCGTCAACAAATTCCAGTACATA
Source organism: Citrobacter sp. KTE30 (assembly GCF_000398825.1). Taxonomy (NCBI): domain Bacteria; kingdom Pseudomonadati; phylum Pseudomonadota; class Gammaproteobacteria; order Enterobacterales; family Enterobacteriaceae; genus Citrobacter; species Citrobacter sp. KTE30. Next base: position 3,292,965 of record NZ_KB976055.1, read on the forward strand.
GGCCATACCTGAGCAGCCGGAGGTTCTCACGCCCAGACGCAGACCAAACCCTTTACCGCGGTTTGCCAGGAAGGTATTTACACGCGCTGCTGCACTGTCGCTTAAGGTAATCGACATAATAAAACCTCAACTCTTAATTATTTTGCTTCACGTTTGCTTTTGTAATCCGCAATCGCGGCTTTAATCGCGTCTTCAGCCAGAATAGAGCAGTGAATTTTCACCGGTGGCAGTTCAAGCTCGTCGGCGATATCGGTGTTTTTAATCGCCTGTGCTTCGTCCAGAGATTTCCCTTTTACCCATTCGGTAACCAGAGAGCTGGAAGCAATAGCGGAACCGCAGCCGTAAGTCTTGAAACGCGCGTCTTCAATGATACCCTCATTGTTGACTTTGATCTGCAACTTCATCACGTCGCCACAGGCTGGTGCACCCACCATGCCGCTGCCCACGTTCTCGTCGCTGTTGTCAAAAGAACCCACGTTACGTGGATTCTCGTAATGATCGATTACTTTTTCGCTGTAAGCCATGCTGAATTCTCCTTATCGGTACCGATTAGTGATGTGACCATTCAATGCTGTTCAGATCCACGCCCTGTTTGAACATTTCCCACAGCGGAGAAAGGTCACGCAGGCGGCCGATGGAGTTGCGAACCAGATTAATGGCGTAGTCAATCTCTTCTTCGGTAGTGAAACGACCTAAAGAGAAACGAATTGAGCTATGTGCCAGCTCGTCGGTCATCCCCAGCGCGCGCAGCACGTAGGATGGCTCCAGGCTTGCAGAAGTACATGCAGAACCGGAGGATACAGCCAGATCTTTCAGCGCCATAATCAGCGATTCGCCTTCAACATAGTTGAAGCTAACGTTGAGAATGTTCGGTGCGCCCTGCTCGAGATCGCCGTTAAGATACACTTCTTCCATATCTTTCACGCCGTCCCACAGACGGTTACGCAGACTGCGCAGGCGCGCCATCTCGGTTTCCATCTCTTCTTTAGCGATACGGTAAGCTTCACCCATGCCGACGATCTGGTGCACAGGCAGCGTACCGGAACGCATACCGCGCTCGTGACCGCCGCCGTGCATCTGCGCTTCAATACGAATACGCGGTTTACGACGCACGTACAGCGCACCGATACCTTTCGGACCATAGATTTTGTGGCCAGAGAAGGACATCAGATCAACTTTCAGTTGGCTCAGATCGATAGGCAGTTTGCCCACGCTCTGGGTCGCATCAACGTGATAGATGATGCCGCGCGCACGGCACATTTCGCCGATAGTCGCGATATCCTGCACCACGCCGATTTCGTTATTCACGTGCATGATGGACACGAGGATAGTGTCGTCACGCATTGCCGCTTCAAGTTCTTTCAGGTCGATAATGCCGTTACGCTGCGGGGCGAGGTAGGTGACTTCAAACCCTTCGCGCTCCAGCTGACGACAGGTGTCCAGCACGGCTTTGTGTTCGGTTTTGCTGGTGATGATGTGCTTGCCTTTTTTCTGATAAAAGTTGGCTGCACCTTTAATCGCCAGGTTATCGGATTCAGTCGCACCGGAAGTAAAGACGATTTCACGCGGGTCAGCGCCCACGAGGTCAGCAATCTGGTTACGGGCGATATCTACCGCCTCTTCAGCCTGCCAGCCGAAACGGTGTGAACGAGACGCTGGGTTACCAAAGTTTCCGTCCAGGGTCAGACACTGCATCATTTTCTCGGCAACACGCGGGTCCACCGGCGTGGTTGCGGAGTAGTCGAGATAGATCGGTAATTTCATTGCTCTATAAACTCCGTACATCGCTTCAATGCAAGGAATCAGGCAACCGGCTGGATGTACGACCGAGTTAACGGGGTGTGTAGCACCCCGGCCTGATTCTAAAATACTTTTATTATGCGCGTAACTTAACGTCGATCGCGTCTTGTGCACGATTAGTGCGTGGAGCGTCATGGGTGTGCTGGCGACCAGACACATCCAGGACTTCCTGATTATTCACCAGTTCGCCCAACGTAATGTTGTTGAGGAAACCGGTCAGACGATCGCTCAGATCGCGCCACAGCGCGTGGGTCAGGCATTTATCGCCGCCCTGACAACCGCCTTTGCCCTGGCAACGGGTCGCATCTACAGACTCGTCCACAGCGCTGATTACTTCACCTACTGCGATGCTGCCGGCATCTTTACCCAGCAGATACCCGCCGCCTGGTCCACGTACGCTGGAAACCAGACCGTTTTTACGCAAACGGGAAAACAGCTGCTCCAGATATGACAGGGAAATTCCCTGACGTTCAGAAATATCAGCCAACGGTACCGGGCCCGTTTCGGAGTTGAGCGCAACGTCCAACATTGCGGTCACGGCATAACGCCCTTTTGATGTCAGTCTCATGTCTTACTTAGCCTCAAACTCGCCCCTGCCCGGGGTTTTTTATTGTAAAATGGGGGTATTGCATAGCAGGGGCAAGTCTGACATTCCCGACTAAATCAGTCAACTATTTACTTGACTAATTTAGTCAGGTATTTAACCTTCAGTGCCATTTTTACTTGCCGGAGGCGTTACGTTTACTTGCCTTTATTCTGTTGCTCAATTGAAGCTAAAATTCCGCGCAAAATGTTCAGCTCCTGGCTCTCAGGACGCGCACGCGTAAACAGACGGCGCAGCTTGTTCATCACCTGTCCCGGATGCCCTTCACGGATAAACCCGGTCGACAGCAGCGTTTGTTCCAGATGACCGTAAAAACGCTCTAAATCATCGACCAGCGGATACTCAGCTTCTTCGTATTCTGCGGTCTTCTCGCTTTCCTGCGTTGCCAGCCAGGCCATGCGCACTTCATAAGAGATGACCTGCACCGCCATCGCCAGGTTCAGCGAACTGTATTCCGGGTTCGCGGCAATAGCGACGTGGTAATGGCACTTCTGCAGTTCTTCATTCGTCAGGCCAACACGTTCACGGCCAAACACCAGCGCTACGGGCGAATTCGTCGCTTCAGAGACGCTTTTTAAACCGCATTCACGCGGATCCAGCATCGGCCACGGTAGCGTACGGGAGCGCGCACTGGTGCCTACTACCAGGCTGCAACCTGCCAGCGCTTCATCAAGAGTATCGACGATCTGCGCGCTGCCGATTACATCACTGGCACCTGCCGCCAGAGCGATGGCCTGAGAGTCCGGTTTAACCAGTGGATTTACCAGCCACAGATTGGTTAAACCCATGGTTTTCATTGCGCGGGCTACAGAGCCCATGTTGCCAGTGTGAGAGGTTTCCACCAGCACGATTCGAATATTTTGCAGCATTGTATTTCTTCGGCTAAAGATTATTCGGGCATATTATCATAAAACGAAGACATATTCCGAACTCGCTGCTATACTCTGCGCCGTTTTCCCGTTCTTTAACATCCAGTGAGAGAGACCGATGCATCCGATGCTGACCATCGCCGTGCGCGCAGCGCGCAAGGCGGGTAATGTAATTGCCAAACACTACGAAACCCCAGACTCTGTAGAAACCAGCCAGAAAGGCAGCAATGATTTCGTGACTAACGTCGATAAAGCCGCCGAAGCGATTATTATCGAAACTATTCGCAAATCTTACCCACAGCACACCATCATCACCGAAGAAAGCGGTGAGCACGCAGGTGAAGATCAGGATGTTCAATGGGTTATCGATCCACTGGATGGCACTACCAACTTCGTAAAACGTCTGCCGCACTTCGCGGTATCTATCGCAGTACGCATTAAAGGCCGTACTGAAGTCGCCGTTGTTTACGATCCAATGCGTAACGAACTGTTCACCGCCACTCGCGGCCAGGGCGCACAGCTGAACGGCTATCGTCTGCGTGGCAGCACCGCCCGCGATCTGGACGGCACCATCATCGCCACCGGTTTCCCGTTCAAAGCGAAGCAGCACGCCGCTTCTTACATGAAAATTCTTGGCAAAATGTTTACCGAGTGCGCTGACTTCCGCCGCACAGGTTCTGCTGCGCTGGATCTGGCTTACGTTGCCGCTGCGCGCGTTGACGGTTACTTCGAAATCGGTCTGAAACCATGGGATTTCGCAGCAGGTGAGCTGATTGCACGTGAAGCTGGCGCACTGGTTTGCGACTTCACCGGTGGTCATAACTACCTGGCAACCGGCAACATCGTTGCAGGTAACCCGCGCGTTGTTAAAGCCATGCTGGCTAACATGCGTGACGAACTGAGCGATGCGCTGAAGCGTTAATCTGCTGTGGTGCCGGATGCGACGCTTTCGCGTCTTATCCGGCCTACAAGTCATACCATTCCGCTCACTAACCTAAAATGGTCTTATCCCTCGCCCTACCGGCACCGCGCTGATCCACATCACTACCGCAGCAACAATAAGCACCGCACCACCAGCTAACGCCAGCGTCGTCCAGCCAATCTGTCGCCACAGCACCGGCGCTTTATGCCCGCTAATTTTCACCGCCAATGAGCGAAAGCTATGTACCAGCAAAGCCAGTGACGTAATCGTCAAAGAGGTTCCTGCCGCCATCGCCAACGCCGACGCCATACCCCAGCTAAAGACGCCAACCACTTTACTGAACAGCAGCACCATAATTGCGCCAGAGCAGGGACGCATGCCCATAGAGAGAATAATCATCAACCGGGCGCGCCAGTCATCGCCGCTTTGCAGTTGTTCCGGCTTGGGCAAATGCTGATGCCCGCAGCCGCAGCCCTCGTGATGCACATGGTGCGGCGTAAAGGCGGTGAATTTCGGGCGCATCAGCAGCTGGCGCAATTTCTTTAGTGCACGGACACACAATAAAACGCCCAACACGCCAACCAGCGCATAACTTCCTTTCTCCAGCCAGAAACTGCTCATATGCAGCTGTCGGGCAGGCAGTTGCAGCACCGTGAGCACTACAACCACCAGTCCTATTGCCACCAGCCCCTGCAATAGGGAAGACGCCAGCGTCAGCCCAATGCTCGACTTGAGCTTCGACGGATGCGTCGCCAGCCAGGTCGTGATGACGATTTTGCCGTGCCCCGGCCCCAATGCGTGCAATACCCCATATATAAAGCTAAACAACAGCAGAGATCCGCCCGCACGTGTGGGGTTCGCGGCAACCGCTTTCAGCAACCCGCTCATCTGCTGGTTAACGTCGCGCTGCCAGACGACACTGTGCATCATTACCTGAGGCCAGGCCTGCCACAACCACAGCCCCCCGCCTGTCGCCAGCAACAAAAAGACCGCCAGTGGCCATAGCGTGAGCCAACGGCGTCTGGCTGCGCGTTGTTGATAAACTACTGACATTGCAGCGTCACCGTCTGTGCAAACTGTTTACCCAACTCCATATCCTCCGGCGGTGCGTCTTCTTTATCCAGCGACTGCGCAAAACTCAACATGTTTTCATTCGGCGTCGGCGTATGCATTGAAATATGGCATTGCTGGCTTATGGTCTGCGAAAGCCGGGCGTCGCTGTCTTTGTCATAGCTCATATCGACGTAGTAGGTCGGATCGAAGGTTGAAATAGTATATTTTTGACCGCTCAGTGGTTGAGCTTCGGCCAGCGGCAGAACGAACGTCAGCACCGCCTGGTGTTCTTCACGCGCCATGCCATATTCCGTCGGTCTGTTTTTAAACTTTACCTTTTTCCCATCGTGCCACACTTCGGTGAAATAGTGCTGCCCGAGAACGTTGGCCATCACTTCCGCCGCCAGTTTTTTCCAAATTTCATCACCAGGTTTAGCATTCCCCGCGTCGTAAAGCAGATCCGCCGACGTGATTTCATCCATCGTCCAGCGCATTTTTAGCGCGACGAACCGATCATTTTCGCTCACAACTTCGGTTTTCAGATGAATAAAGCTGTGGGGATGCGCACCTGCGCCAAAAGACAGGACAGCGAGAAACAACGTCATAAAGATACGTTTAACGCCTTGCATGAGTTCTCCACGATAAAAATCAACACCGCCACAAATAATGATGCCGTATTTGGCGCAAGTGTACCGAGGATATCATTGAACGAAAAAAAGTTGAGCACCCTTTTCCGGTATCGATTCAGTTCTCAATTTCGATAATTTCTTCTTCGGGAAATTCCACCCAAACATCTTTTCGGCGTCAAATCTTAAGTTAAATGATAACAAAATGTTAATTAAAAGTTTCATTTTAATGTTTTATTAACACTTAATTTGAATGTCTGAATCTAAAATCATGTAAATTTAACTAATTATTTACCACTTCATTTCCATAAATTAACAATAATGGGCATATATCACATTTTCCAAACTTATGATTCATTCCCTCTTCCATTCGTTGTTAACTTCACGCCGTGACATGTCCTGCCCCCTACGAAAGGTACAACTATGAAATTCAAACTCGCATTACTCAGTGCAACCCTGGTTTCTGCATGCATGTTGTCCGGCACGTCCTTTGCGGCGGAAAAATATGAAATTGCTGTGGTTGCCAAAGTCACTGGTATTCCCTGGTTTAACCGCATGGAAACCGGTGTTAACGAAGCAGCAAAAAAACTGGATGTGAACGCTTACCAGACCGGTCCATCTACGCCGGACCCGGCACAGCAGGTCAAAGTGATTGAGGATCTGATCGCCAAAAACGTCAACGCGATCATCGTGGTACCAAACGATGCCAAGGTTCTTGAGCCAGTACTGAAAAAAGCGCGCGATAAAGGCATTGTGGTCCTGACGCACGAATCCCCGGACGAGCAAATCGGTCAGTGGGATATCGAAACCATCGATAGTGAAAAATACGCACAAGCCAACGTCGATGAGTTAGCGAAAAATATGGGCGGCAAAGGCGGGTATGCAATCTATGTTGGTTCGCTGACGGTCCCACTGCATAACGCGTGGGCTGATTATGCAATTAAGTACCAGAAAGAAAAATATCCGGAAATGTTCGAGGTCACTTCCCGCCTGCCGGTCGCGGAAAGCATTGATAAATCCTACGCCACAACGCTGGATCTGATGAAAACCTATCCGCAGATGAAGGGCATTATCGGCTTCGGCTCACTGGGTCCAATTGGTGCGGGTCAGGCTGTGCAGAAAAAACGCGCCAAAGATAAAATTGCCGTTGTCGGGATCGCCATGCCAGCGCAGGCTGCGCCTTACCTGATGCGTGGAGATATCAAAAAAGCGCTGCTGTGGGATCCAAAAGATGCGGGCTATGCGCTGGTAACGGTTGCCGATCAGCTGTTGCAGGGCAAAGAAGTCAATGCAGATCTGAGTATCGACGGTTTAGGGAAAGCCGATATCGACACGGAGAAGAAAGTGATCCGCTTTAACAAGATCCTCGAAGTCACCAAAGACAACGCACAATCACTTGGTTTCTAAGGCTTTAGCCAACACCAGGGAACCTTAACGCCGACCGTCTGGTCGGCGCTATCAACCAAACTAACACTCAGCGTCCGTCAGGGCGCTCGCAGGGGTATTGTCCATGGCAGACACCACCGCATTTATCACTCTTGAGAATATCAGCAAACAATTCCCGGGCGTGCTGGCGCTGGATAACGTGAATCTGACGCTGAGAAAAGGCGAAGTTCACTGTCTGGCGGGTCAAAACGGCTGTGGTAAAAGTACCATTATTAAAGTGATCTCCGGGGTTTATCATCCGGAAAAAGGCGCGCAGATTTTACTCGACGGAAAATTGTTCCATCACCTGACGCCGCAGCTCTCCTCCCATTATGGCATTCAAGTTATTTATCAGGACCTGTCGTTGTTCCCCAACTTTAGCGTCGCAGAAAATATCGCGGTCAACCGCTATCTGCCGGGCGGTGATATCTGGGTGCGCCGTGGTGCTATGAAACAGCAGGCGCTGGCAGCCATGAAACGTATCGGAGTGAATATCGATCCCGATAAAAAAGTAGAAAAACTCTCGATTGCCGACCGACAACTGGTCGCTATTTGCCGGGCAATTGCCGCAGATGCGCGTCTGGTTATTATGGACGAGCCCACCGCCTCGCTAACCCGCCAGGAGGTCAATGGACTGCTGAAGGTGGTTAACGAACTTAAAGCGGCCGGCATTTGCGTGGTGTTTGTCAGCCATCGTCTGGATGAAGTAATGGAAGTGGCAGACCGTATCAGCGTCATGCGCGACGGCAAACTGGTGGGCACATATCCTGCCAGCGAACTCGACAGCCACGAGCTGGCTTTCCTGATGACCGGACAACGCTTCCACTACAGCCCGCTGCCGGAGAAATCATTCGACGATCGAGAACCCCTGCTGGAGCTGCGCAATCTCAGCCGCAGAGGCAAATACCAGAACATTAATCTGTCGCTGCATGGCGGCGAGATTGTCTCGATCGTCGGCCTGTTGGGCGCCGGGCGTACCGAGCTTTGTTTGAGCCTGTTTGGCATGACGCACCCGGAAAGCGGCGAGATGCGTATTAACGGTCAGCCGGTCACGCTTCGTAATAACCACGACGCCATTAAGCACGGGATCGGCTACGTCTCAGAAGATCGCCTGACGCAGGGGCTGATCATGGAGCAGTCGATTTACGACAACACCATCGTCACGGTGTTTGATCAACTGCACACCGGTAGCGGCTTGCTCGATCATCGTAAAGCGCAAAAGCTGGTCGCCGATTTAATCCGCGAACTGAATATCAAAGTGTCCGATCCGCACCTGCCGGTCAAAACGCTTTCCGGCGGCAATGCCCAGCGTATCGCCATTGCCAAATGGGTGGCGACCAATCCCCGCATCCTGATCCTCGACTCGCCTACCGTCGGCGTGGATATCGCCAACAAAGAGGGCATTTACCAGATAGCCCGCGATTTGGCGGAACAAGGTATGGCGGTGCTGATGATTTGCGATGAAATTCCGGAAGCATATTACAACAGCCACCGCGTGCTGGTGATGCGTCGCGGCAGACTGGTGGCGGAATTTAATCCTCATCACTGCCGTGAAGAGGAGATTGCTGAAGTGGTCGAGGTAATCAATGAATAAGATGCATCTGTCCCGTTTAATCGGGCAACATGAATTCTGGCTGGGCCTGCTGGTCGTGGCGCTGGCGGTTGGGCTAAGTGTCAGCACCGATGAGTTCCTCTCGCTCGGCAATCTGACAGATGTGGCCACCAGCTACGCGATTCTCGGCATTCTCGCCTGCGGGTTGTTTGTGGTGCTGATTTCCGGTGGGATCGATATCTCATTTCCGGCGATGACCGCGATTGCCCAGTATGTGATGGCCAGTTGGGTGATCGGCCACGGCGGCAACTTCGCTCTGGCGTTAACCATTGCGATTGCGGTGGGCCTGCTGCTTGGACTGATTAATGGCTTCCTGGTCTACTGGCTGCGCGTTCCGGCAATCATCATTACCATCGCCACGCTGAACGTCTACTACGGCCTTCTGGTTTACGCCACCAAAGGCACCTGGCTGTACGGTTTCCCTGACTGGTTTATGAACGGCATTAACTGGTTCTCCTTCACCGCGGCAGATGGCTACGACTACGGCCTGACCCTGCCCCTGCTGTGCCTGGCGGCGGTGATCGTCTTTACCGCAGTGCTGATGAACTATACCCGTCTTGGCCGTCAGGTTTACGCCATGGGCGGCAACCGCGACGCGGCCTCACGCCTGGGGCTGAATCTGCTGAAACTGCATTTCTACGTCTATGGCTATATGGGCATTCTGGCAGGTGTTGCCGCCGTGGTTCAGGCGCAAATCACCCAGTCAGTTGCACCCAATTCGCTGCTCGGCTTTGAGCTGACGGTGCTGGCGGCGGTCGTGCTCGGCGGAACCAGCATGAGCGGCGGGCGCGGTACGTTGACCGGAACCCTGCTCGGCGTTGTCTTGCTCGCCTTCTTACAAAATGGTCTGACGCTACTCAGCGTCTCCTCTTACTGGCACACCGTATTCAGCGGCGCCATTATCCTAGTCAGCATCAGTGCCACGGCCTGGAACGAAAAACGCAAACTGGCAAGGGAGCTTTGAGATGAAAACAATCGCCAGATTTTTACCCGGTGATGCAATCATTCGTCTGCAATGCGTCATTATTGTGGTCGTCGCCCTGGTTTTCTCAGCCCTGCTCGGCAGCCGTTTTTTTAGCGTCGCTAACTTCCAGTCGATAGGCTCACAGTTACCGATCCTCGGCATGCTTGCCCTCGGGATGGGTATGACCATGCTGACCGGCGGCATTAACCTGTCAATTATTGCCGGGGCGAACGCCTGCTCGCTGGTAATGGCAGCGATTATCGTTACCCATCCGGATAACCCGCTGTTTCTGGTGCTGGCGCTGCTGGCAGGCGCAGCCGTGGCGGTGGCTATCGGTACGCTCAACGGCGCACTGATTGCCTGGGTCGGCGTCTCACCGATTCTCGCCACCCTCGGCACGATGACACTTATCTCCGGGCTGAATATTCTGCTCTCCAACGGGACGGTGATTTCGGGTTTCCCGACCGCCATTCAGTACCTTGGCAACGCCACGATTGCGGGTATTCCGGTGGCGCTGTTGCTCTTTTTCCTGGTGGCAATCCTGCTATGGGTACTGCTGGAGCACACCACGCTGGGGCGCAGTCTTTATCTCGTCGGCTCCAATGAACAGGCTACCCGCTACAGTGGTGTGAATACCGTACGGGTACAAATTTCCGTGTACGTGATTTCAGCCCTGCTCGGCTGGGTCGCCGCCATTCTGATGATGGCGAAATTCAACTCGGCAAAAGCCGGATACGGTGAGTCCTACCTGCTGGTCACCATCCTTGCCTCCGTACTCGGTGGCATCAATCCGGATGGCGGCTTCGGACGCATTATCGGCCTGGTACTGGCGCTGATTGTGCTGCAAATGCTGGAAAGCGGCCTTAACTTGCTGGGGGTCAGCAGCTATCTGACGATGGCGCTGTGGGGCGCGGTGCTGATCCTCTTTATCGCATTACAGAATCGTAAAGCCTGATTTCAGGAGAAAAAATTATGGCAAGTTACTTTATTGGTGTGGATGTCGGAACCGGAAGCGCCCGTGCTGGCGTGTTTGATCTCAACGGCAGAATGGTCGGCCAGGCCAGTCGGGCCATCGAGATTTACCGTCCGCAGGCCGATTTTGTTGAGCAGTCTTCCGATAACATCTGGCAGGCGGTGTGTAACGCGGTTCGCGATGCGATTAACCAGTCGGATATCAACCCTATCCAGGTGAAAGGTCTGGGCTTTGACGCGACCTGTTCACTGGTGGTGTTGGACAAAGAAGGTAAACCACTGACCATTAGTCCGTCCGGGCGCAGCGAACAGAATATCATTGTGTGGATGGATCACCGCGCCATTACTCAGGCTGAGCGCATTAACGCCCTGCATCATCGGGTGCTGGACTACGTTGGCGGTATTATCTCCCCGGAAATGCAAACGCCCAAACTGCTGTGGTTGAAGCAACATATGCCCAACACCTGGGCCAATGCGGGATACTACTTTGACCTGCCCGATTTCCTGACCTGGCGCGCAACGGGCGATGACACGCGCTCACTGTGCTCGACGGTGTGTAAATGGACCTATATGGGCCATGAAGACAAATGGGATGCCAGCTATTTCCGCCAGATTGGGCTGGAAGACTTGCTGGAACATGATGCCGCCAAAATTGGTCGCTACGTGAAAACCATGGGCGAACCGCTCGGTCATGGTCTTTCTGCGCGCGCCGCCAGCGAAATGGGGCTGATTCCGGGGACCGCTGTCAGCGTCTCGATCATCGATGCCCACGCCGGTACGCTCGGCACGCTCGGCGCGAGCGGTGTTTCCGGCGAGGTGGCGGATTTCGATCGCCGCGTCGCGCTGATTGGCGGCACCTCTACCGGACACATGGCGATTTCCAAAGAGCCGCGTTTTATCGGTGGCGTTTGGGGGCCTTACTACTCAGCAGTGCTGCCAGAATACTGGCTTAACGAAGGTGGACAGTCGGCAACCGGGGCGTTAATCGACCACGTTATTCAGTCGCATCCTTGTTACGAAACCTTGTTGACCCAGGCTAAATCTCAAGGGCAGACCATTTATGAAGTGTTGAATACGCTGCTGCGTAAAATGGCCGGTGAGCCGGAAGATATCGCATTTTTAACCCGCGATATGCACATCCTGCCCTATTTCCACGGCAACCGTTCACCGCGCGCCAACCCAACGCTCACAGGCTCTATCACTGGACTGAAGCTGTCGCGCACGCCGGAAGATATGGCGTTACAGTACCTCGCGACCATTCAGGCCATTGCGCTGGGAACCCGTCATATCATTGAAACGATGAATCAAAGCGGCTACACCATCGATACCATTATGGCCAGCGGCGGCGGGACGAAAAACCCGATCTTCGTTCAGGAGCATGCCAACGCCACCGGCTGTGCGATGCTGCTGCCTGAAGAGAGCGAAGCCATGCTGCTGGGTGGCGCCATGATGGGAACTATCGCCGCGGGCGTGTTCGATACCTTCCCGGAAGCAATGTCAGCGATGAGCCGGATTGGTAAAACGGTTACCCCGCAGACTAATCGCATTAAGCAGTACTACGATCGCAAATATCGGGTATTCCACGAGATGTATCAGGATCATATGAAATACCGCCAGTTGATGCAGGAGGACGCATGAGTAACTCCTGGTCTCAGGCCAACGGCGTATTCCAGCTCTATAGCGATGCCCTGGCGGGTCTGGGGCAGCATCTGACTGAACCTGTCTGGCAGTCGCTGATGGCGGAGCTGCGCGGTTGTCAGGGCAAAATCGTCGTCACCGGCGTCGGTACCTCTGGCATTGCAGCGCGTAAAGTCGCGCATATGCTTGCCTGCGTGGAACGTCCAGCGATTTACCTCAACGCGACGGATGCAGCGCATGGCGATCTCGGTTTTTTACGCGCCGACGACCTGGTGATTATGCTGTCACGCGGGGGTAATTCGGACGAGCTCACCCGGCTGCTGCCCGGACTGGCTGCGAGGAATGTGCCCATACTGAGCGTGACTGAAAACGCGGATTCGGCCATCGCTAAAGCATCGAAGCTAGTGATTTCCACAGGCGTTCAGCGCGAGGCCGACCCGCTGAACATGTTGGCTACCACCTCTATTTTACTGGTGCTGGCTATCTTTGACGCCGCCTGTGCCTGTCTGATGAGCGAGAGCGGCTACTCAAAGGAAACGCTGCTGGCGGTACATCCGGGCGGCGATGTGGGATTAACGCTGAGTCGTGAGAAGTAACGCCAGACAGCTGTTACGGAGGTAATGAATCTGTTGCCTCCGTCGTATTGCTACGTTCACTTTAGGTTTTTCACTTCTCTGAGATAGCATTTTCATACCTCCCTCCGCCAGCATTCCCCCTCTGGCATTTTTTATATCTCAACAAAAAGATAAAACAGTGAAAAAACGGATTAACGCGCTGCGTTCCACTCCCGCTATCTGTTCCGCACGTTAAAAATTCTGTGACGCTCTCCAGCATTCCTGGTGGAAAGCATTCCATTCCTCAAATCTATGAGCAAACTTTAGCTATTCTTATCAAACATACTTACGGGAGACCCTACAGATGATGTCAACGCTTGCTCCGCCATCTGTACTTTCCGCTCCCCAGCGCCGTTGCCAGGTTCTGCTGACGCTTTTCCTGCCGGGGCAAATCGCGACTACACAAACCTTCAGCAGCCTCAATGGTGTCGATGATGCCACGGTTCAGGAAGATATTATTGGCGCAGGGCTCGAAATCCAGCGCTATCACCGGCTCACGATAGCCACCGCGCAGAATGGTGGCTATGCGATCGAAGGAACCCCGCTAAATCAGCGTCTGTGTCTGTTGCAGTGGCTGCGCCGTGGCCTGCGGATTTGCCCTACTTTTATCGCTCAGCATTTCACGCCCACTTTAAAAATTGCTCTTAAACAACAAGGTATCGCACGTACTCTGTATGACGACACCAATCTGCATGCGCTCATCAATCTGTGCTCCCGGCGCTTACAGAAGCCGTTTGAGTGTCGTGACATCCAGTTCCTGCGCTTGTATTTACAATATTGTCTGCTACAGCACCACGCGGGGATCACCCCGGAGTTTAATCCACTCCAGCAACGGTGGGCGCAATCCTGCGCGGAGTATCCGCTCGCCGAGGAAATTGGCCGCCACTGGCAGCGCCACGTCATGCAAAGTGCGCCGCTGGGCGAATCGCTGTTTATGGCGTTGTTATTCTCAATGATTCGCATCCCCGACCCGATCCGCGATAATCACCAGCAGGATCGCCGCCTGCGCCTTGCTATTGCGCGGCTGGTGCTGCGTTTTCGCGAGTATGGCAACGTGCGCTTCAGCGACGAGCAAGGGCTGAATGACCAGTTGTATATCCACCTGGCCCAGGCACTGAACCGCAGCGTGTTTGCCATCGGCATTGATAACACGCTACCGGAGGAGTTCAGCCGACTTTATCCCCGGCTGGTTCGAACTACCCGCGAGGCGATTCACGGCTTTGAAGCGGAATACGATGTCCAGTTTTCAGAAGAAGAGATCGGCCTGGTCGCCGTTATTTTCGGCGCCTGGCTGATGCAGGAGAAGGATTTGCACGAAAAGCAGATTATCCTGCTGACCGGTAGTAACGAACAACTTGAAGCGCATATAGAGCAACAGCTGCGCGAACTGACGTTGCTGCCGCTCAACGTAAAACATATGCCGATGCAGGACTTTCAAAAAGAGGGAGCGCCGCGTGGCGTAACGCTGATTATTACACCGTACACCACGCCGCTACCGCTGTTTTCTCCCCCGCTGATTCATGCGGATCTGGCGCTTACGTCTCACCAGCAGCAGCAAATCCGCAAAATCCTTGAATCATAACGTCGCAGGCTGCGCCACCACTTTCGGGCGCAGAACAATTGCCGGGAGCGCCACCAGCGCCATCACCCAGAATACGCCGCTGCCCAGGTTCTGGTACAGATAGCCGGCGAAAACGGTCATGATGGCGATACTGCCGCCCATCGCCACCGCAGAATATACCGCCTGCAGACGAATCACTTCACTGCCCTGTCGCGCAGCAATGTAACGCATCGCCGCCAGGTGGCAGACGGTAAACGTTCCGCAATGCAGGATTTGCACCACAATCAGCCATGGCAGCTCTGTGCTCCAGCCCATCAGCCCCCAACGCGCCACGCCGCAAACGGCGGAAAGCAGCAGAAGATCGCGAGCGCTAAAGCGGCGGAACAGCTTGTGGCTGAGCGCAAAAATAATCACTTCCGCCACCACGCCTAATGACCATAAATAGCCCACCGCCGAAGCAGAATACCCGGCAGACTGCCAGTAAATGGCGCTGAAACCGTAATAAGCTGCATGTGCGCCCTGCAGCAGACTCACGCAGGCCAGAAAACGCCAGCTTTGGGTTATTAGTGCGCGCCAGGCGGGCCATCCTGCGCTCTCCTGCTGACGGTTTTCACCCGCTGGTTGCACGCTCGGGCGAATCATCATGCCCAGCAGCATTGAGGCGGCGCCAAGCGATAACAGGACCAGGATCACCCGATAGTCGAACAGGCTCACCAGTTTGCCGGTCAACGCAGAGCCGATCACAAAGGCCACGGATCCCCACAGTCGCACCCGACCGTAATCCATGGTTATCTGTTTTTGCCAGGTGTTGGCCAGCGCATCCGTCAGCGGTACCAGCGGTGAGAAAAACAGGTTAAAGCCGACCATCACCACCATCAGCCACGCCACGTTAGTCCCCGCCCAGAAGGCCAGCGCAAACACCAACGTCAATAAGGCCAGAATACGTAACGCTGAGATCAGCCGAGAGGGATCGCTCACACGCGGCGCAATCAGCAAGCTACCGAGAAAACGGGCAATCAGCCCCGCACCCAGCAGTAAACCGATGGTTTCCGGCGTCAGCCCTAACCCTTCGAGCCAGACGCTCCAGAAAGGCAGAAAGATACCGTAGCTAAAAAAGTAGGTGAAATAACCGAGCGCCAGCCAGCGCGTGGAATGCAAAGCCATGAATCCCTCCCGTTTGGAGGCGATAGTCTGGCGACAAACGCAGGCTGGCGCAAGAGAGCATTAACAGGCAGATAACATGATTTTTGCCCTATTCGACGCTAATTTGCATCGCAAAATGGCAGCGTTCTCCCTGCGCTAAAACCTGCAATCCCGGCTGCCCCTGCATGTTGTGGGCATTCACCGGATGCGTTTGCGGCTCCAGGCACAGGAACTCCTCACCCGACATTCTGAACAGCATCAACCACGGAGTTTGCGCTAAAATCGTGACTTTCATCACATCTCGCTGAATAACGGCCCGCCCGCTCCAGCCAGAATATCCGACATTCAGCCAGCTATCCTCACCGTATTGCGCATGCTTAAAATCCGCCACTGCAGGGATATCGCGTTGCCATTCCAGCGGCAGATGCTGTTCCCCCTCCGGCCAGTAACCGCCGGCGGTGAACTGCGCCGTGCTGCGCTTATCAAAGACGAAAAACGGATGGAACCCGCAGCCATAGATCATTGGCTGTTCACCGCAATGAGTGAGCGTCAACGAGGCGTGCAGGCTTGAGGTTTCCAGTTGATAGCAAAGCCGCGCCGTATAGTCGTAGCCGCAGGGGTGCCAACTGCGCAACTGCAGCAAACAGCCGCTTTGGGTAGCGGTAATAATCTGCCAGCGTTGCAGCCAGCCGTCACCGTGCAGGAAGAAAGTGTCGTCTGCGCCATGCTGAGGTAAAACCACCTCTTCACCGTGCAGCATAAAACGATTTCCCGCCACCCGATTCGCGACCGGCAGCATCGGGAACAGGCCGCAATCACCAGGCCGCTGACCATGACCTTCGCGTAAAATGGCCTGTTGATGTTGTAACGAAACCAGGCTTAATAGAGAACCGCCCTGCGGATCGACGCACATCCGCAGATGTGCGTTTTGTAGCGTCAGCAGACCATCCATTATCGGGCGCTTCGCGGTTGGGTTGATGCACCAACTTTTGTATGCTGCGCCGCCAGCTGTTCTTCCAGCGCTTCCAGCGTCACGCCTTTGGTTTCCGGTACATTACGCAGAACATAGATGAAGCCCATCGCGCAAATCACACCGTACAGCAGGAAGCTTCCCGACGCGCCCAGACTCGCATTGAGCAGCGGGAAGGTATAGGTCAGCAGGAAACAAGCAATCCACAGCGCCAGCGTCCCCAGCGACATTGCCAGCCCGCGCACGCGGTTGGGAAAAATTTCTGATAGCAGCACCCAGGTCACCGGCGCCAGCGTCAGAGCATAAATCGCGATTGCCGCCAGCACCAGAACCAGAACCGGCCAGCCCATAATGCCCAACCCGTACGCCCCGGCAATCAGTACGTAGATAACCGTCAATCCTGACGCGCCGAACAGCATCAGTTTACGACGGCCAATTTTGTCCACTAACGGCAGAGCGGCAAGGGTAAAGACCAGATTGATGATCCCTGTCGCCACGATCGATTTTAACGTACCGTTGATGTCGAATCCGGCAGAGGCGAAGATCTCCTGCGCATAGTTGAAAATAACGTTGATCCCACACCACTGCTGGAACACAGCCAGCACCATGCCAATAATCACGATCGGTTTGATCTGCGGTTGTAACAGCGTTGACCACGCGACCTTGTGATTATCTTTTTGCAGCGTATGTTCAATCTCTTTCAGCGTTTGCCCGGCATATTCCGCCGAACCAATGCGCTGCAGCATGGCACGCGCACGATCGGCTTTGCCCGCTTTCACCAGCCAGCGCGGCGATTCAGGTACAAAGAACATCAGCACCAGGAAAATTACCGCAGGCACTAATTCAGCACCAAACATCCAGCGCCAGCCTGTCTGACCGTTCCAGCTTTCAACAATGGCCTGCTGCGTAGCGCCTGTGGCAACAGGTTCGGCAATCATCAGGTTGATAAGCTGCGCCGCCAGCACGCCAATGACGATGGTGAGCTGGTTAACGGCAACAAAGCGACCTCGCTTTTCAGCGGGGCTGACCTCGGCGATATACAGCGGACTTAGCGCAGACGCCAGACCAATCCCCACGCCGCCCACAATGCGATAGACAATAAACATGTCGAAATTGCTGGCGACGGCAGTTCCCCAGGCAGAAGCGCTAAACAGGATAGCTGAGAGAATCAGCGGCATTTTTCGGCCAAATTTATCGGCGCACCAGCCGGAAATCAGTGCGCCAAAGATACAACCAACCAGCGCGGAACTCATCGCCCAGCCGGATTGCGCCGGATCGGTAATCGAGAAATATGCTTCATAGAAGGGTTTTGCCCCGCCGATCACCACCCAGTCATAGCCAAACAGTAAACCTCCGCAGGCCGCAACCAGGCAGATAGTCCAGACATAACCAATCTTTAAATGTGTCTGCGCGTTATTCATTATGATTCCTCTTTCAGGGAAACGCAGGGTACAGTAGGTTTCGGGTGAGGTTATCCCCCACCCGTTTCGGGTATTACTGGAAAAGCCTTACGTTAATGGCGTGACGCAGCAGTAATGCCTTGTCATGTGCCGGATTGAGTTGCAGGAGTTCATCAAGTTCACGCTGACAGGCGGCGCTATTTCCTAGCCCCAGATGCCCGAGCGCATTGATAAACAGGCAGTGTTGCTGGTGTTTTGCTTCTGCTGAGGTATCCAGCACCACCAGGTCGGGTAGCGATACGGCAAAGAAATCAACATCCGGCACGTTGTCGTGATGCGACTCAACCCATTGCAGGAAGCTATTGAACAGAGCGTCCGCCTCTGCATCATCGCCAAGTTTTCTCTGCGCCATACCCTGCCAGAAGAGATAGTCCACTGGCTGGTCGTTGTAGTAACGTCCGGCATCCAGTGAGCTTCCGCCGCGCGTCGCACGGGAGAAGTAGCGCTGAGATTCTTCGAAATGGCCTTGCAGCTGCACGCAATACCCCAGCAAATACCAGATGTCGTTATCCGTTTGCCCTGGCAAACGGCCTTCCCCGAGGTTTTGCGGATAGTGCAGCGCCTGTTGCAGTTGCGTAATAGCAGTTTGCGGGTCGCCGGACTGCACGGCAGCCAGCGCGCGATGTAATTGATTAAGCAGATATTGCCCGGTGGCTTTACCTTCACCGCCTTCCCACGGATGGAACACCCGCTCACGTAATACTGCGGCGGCATCGTCATAGCGCCCCAACCCATTCCACAAGCTGAGCAGTTCCACCGTCAGATCATCACGCAGGAAGACAATCTCTTTACTGGCTTCCAGCCGCTGCAGACGCTGTTCAGCCGGTTGTGCCATCAGCTTGTTGAGATAGTCGAGTTCAAACAGGAAGCGGGCATTTTGCGGCTCCAGCGCTACGGCTTGCGACAGATACTGTTTCGCCTGCTGTGCATCGTGCAGTTTGTTCCAGGCGTAAATCCCCAGTAAGCGATGCGCCGGAGCGAAATCCGCTTCCTGCGCAAGCGTGAACTGCCAGCAGGAAACCGCCTCGGCATAACGCCGTTTGCTGTACCAGAAACAGCCGAGTAAATAGCGGGCAAAAGCGCTTTGCTCAAGAGTTTGCAGCATCTGCACTTCATCCAGCGTATTGGGGAAACGCACGCGGTTTTGCAGACACTCACGAGCACGTTCAATGAAGGATTGTGGATTATCGCTCAGCGAGGCGCGCCACAGCATCGGCAGCGTTTCCTGGCTGTCAAGCAGTTCCAGCACGCCACGGGCAGCATCCTTTTGCCCCAAAGAAGTCAGCCAGCCTGCCAGTTCACACGCGTTGGTCCCGCGACGCCCGGTAATCGAGATCAGCGCAAGCGCTGTCGCTTCGTCCTGGCAGATTGCCCAGCGTGCATAATGCAGGGTATAGCTCAGCGGATAATCCACCAGCTGTTGGCGAATGTAGTCCAGCGCTTGCGCATTGCGATCAAGCTTTGCCAGCGCCAGCGCTTTCAGCCCCATCGCCAGGTTATTACTACCGTTAAAGCGCAGGCTCTGCTCCACCTTTTCCAATGCGCCAGCGTAGTCCTGACGCTTCATCGCCAAACGCGCTAACGACCAGAAAGCCGCATCCCGGCAGTTGCCGCTCCAGCTGGCCTTATAATAATTATCCCACGCGCTGTCATCATCGCCCTGACGTTCCTGTGCGGCGGCCAGCAGCATACTCGCCTCGCCATCACGCGGATTTTTATTGAGCTTATGCGCCCGCTCCAGCGCCTTGCCGGCACATTGTGCCGCCAGCGCCCAGTCCGCGCGGTTTAGCGCCAGCGTCCCCAGGGCCACATTATTGCGGTAGTCCAGCGGATCAACGTCCAGCGCGCGGCGATAATAATCTTCGGCATAGCGGCTGGCATGGTTGTACTGCTCCAGATGCTGACCAATAAAATAGAGTTCATCGGCATTAGAAAGCGCTTCTGGCAGCGCTGGCGCGACGGCCGCCGATGGCAGTGGTAACTCTTGCTCGATGTGCTCTTCGTACTGCAAAAGCGTAATGCCATCGGCGCCAGTGACAGTCATCGTTACCCGCGCATGGTTATCGTCAGACACATCAGCCAGCCAGCTTTGTCCAGGCTCCAGGGTCAGCGTATGCTCATAGAACGGTTGTCCATCGGCAGAAAGCGTAATCTGCACGTCGCGCAGCGGCGCAATCGCATAAACGCCCACAGAAAGCTGGTTACTCTCACGTACCAGACGAAGCGCCAACTGCGTACTGGCGTTTTGCACCATGCCCAGTTCGCTGTAGGGCAGGAAGTTTTGTACGAAGACTTTCTCTTCGTACGGCGCAAGCCAGGTGAAATCCGGCTGGTTGTCGGTAAAGACCCCAGTCATCAGTTCAATATAAGGACCGTTGTCATCGGTAAGGTTACGATCCCAGGCAACGCCAAAGTCGCCATAGCCCCAGGTCCACTGTTTTTTCCCTGGCGAAACGTGGTGGTCAGCCACATGTAGCAGCCCGCCTCGCTCACCGTGATGCCATGCGCCAACAAAATCATAATCTGATTTTTCAGCCATGTAGGAGGTCGGTACCGGCACGTTTTTGTAGCGCGAGATATCCACGCCAGCCGAGTAGTCCACTTTATAGTATGTGCCGGTGGCGATAGGAAACGCAGAAACATCACGCTTACCGTGGTCAAATACTGCGGTCACATCCGGCGGAAACACGCTCTGGTGATCGTCGCCGCCCTTCACCGCTGGATTCGCCCACCATAAAAAATGGCGCGGCGTAGCGTTACCGTTAAACACCTTCCCAGTTATCTCGATCAGGGCGCGATCCGGATACAGCGTAAATCCGGTCATCACCTGTAAACCGCGCATAGGTTCTACCTCACCCATCCATACGGTATATTCGCCGTGTTCACCCTGTTGCTGCGTAAAATCCACCGGCATAAAAGTGGTTGGGCGATGATGCTGCGGCCAGTTAAATTCAATGCCACCAGAGATCCACGGCCCAAGCAAACCAACCAGAGCGGGCTTCACCACTTCGTTGTAGTAGACAAAATCGCGCTGCTGAACTTTGTCATACGCTCGATGAATACGCCCGCCTAACTCCGGCAACAGCATGACGCGAATGAAGTCATTCTCCATCCACACCGCCTGATAGTCGCGCATTTCACGTTTGCCGGTCAGCGTATCAATCACGCCATACGGATACACCGCGCCAGAAGATCCCTGGTAAACCCGCTTTTCCAGAAACATTGGGTTGGCATCTTCTTCACCCGCCGTCCACGTTGGGAGGTTGATCGTTTCTTGCCAGACTTTAACTGAACCGTACATGCCGCTCTCCACTCAATAAGCAAAAGTAAAAATTCAACTTGATGCTATTCTGCGGCAGTTAAGTGGCGCTAAAATGCGCAATGCTCACGCAATATAGTTAAGGGAGTTAAGTGAATGCAGCGTTCGGGGTTCAACAACGCCAGGGTTCGTCAGGCGAATAAGCAGATCTTTTTGTCGCACCTGTGGCGGGAAAAGCAGCTCAGCAAGTCACAGCTGGCGCAGCTCACCAGCCTGTCGATCCCGGCGGTCAGCAATATCCTCGAAGAGCTAATGGATGAGGGGAGGATCAGTCATTCGCGAGAAACCTTAAGCCAGCGCGGTTTGAGCAGCGGCAGCTATCATTTGCCAGAAAAAGGCGCATGGACGCTATGTATCAACGTCACCCCTACCAGTATCACCAGCCAACTGGCGGACGCACGGCTGGTTGCCATCGGCGACTGGCGTCATGAGGTCATTAAGCCGGAAACCCCCAAAGCGCTGCTGTCAGCCCTGGCTGCACACTGGCGGGAATACCGTCGACAATTTCCCGAGGTCACGATTAATCTGGCACTCGGCGTTCACGGCCAGGTTGATCCGATCACCGGCGCATCAAAAACCATGCCCCAGGCCCCGTGGAAAACACCGGTGGAAATAAAATATCTGCTGGAAGAGATGCTTGGCGTACAGGTCCGCCTGGACAATGACTGCGTGATGCTGGCGCTGGCCGAAAAATGGCAAAACCCAGCGGCTAACGGTGATTTTTGCGTGATTAACGTTGATTACGGTATCGGCTCATCGTTTGTGATTAACGACAATATCTGGCGCGGTAGTCTGTATGGCAGCGGCCAGATTGGACACACCATCGTTCATCCCGATGGAATTGCCTGTGACTGCGGTCGCTATGGCTGTCTGGAAACGGTGGCATCATTGAGCGCGTTGAAAAAACAGGCCCGCGTGTGGATGAAATCGCAGCCGACGTCCCTTTACGATCCGGAAACACTCACCACCGACCAGCTTATTACTGCCTGGCAGAACGGTGATGTTCGTATTCAGGCCTGGGCCGAGCATGCCGCCAGCGCCATTGGGCTTAGTTTATATAACTTTCTGAATATACTGAATATTAATCAGATATGGTTGTACGGTCGTAGCTGTGCTTTTGGCGATAGCTGGCTCAATACCTTGGTGCAGCAAACTGGGTTTAACCCGTTTGATCACGGTGATAACCCGCGCGCCAGAGCGACTCAGATAAGCTTCGGCCAGCTCAATCGTGCCCAGCAACTCATGGGAATTGGCTATCTGTATGTCGAGTCACAGCTCAGCGAGTTGTAACCATTACACCGTCAGACTCACGGCCAAACGTTCATGTACCGTGGCGATAAAATCGGTCAGTGCCGGTTTGAGCGATCCTTTTTTCCACGCCATCAGCAACGCGATGGTTGGGACATCACCAATAATTGGCCGAAAAACCACCTGTCCGGTATTAAAATTATTCATATAACCGGGTATCAAAGTCACCCCCAACCCCATGCCGACCAGGTT
The DNA here is from genome assembly GCF_000398825.1 of Citrobacter sp. KTE30. Taxonomy (NCBI): domain Bacteria; kingdom Pseudomonadati; phylum Pseudomonadota; class Gammaproteobacteria; order Enterobacterales; family Enterobacteriaceae; genus Citrobacter; species Citrobacter sp. KTE30. The sequence continues at coordinate 3,316,017 of NZ_KB976055.1, forward strand.
CATGGTCACCAGAATGTTGGTTGCCACTTGCACAATGTTAGGCTGGCTTTTTTGCTGCTGAAACCAGTTTTTGACAATCATCGCTAACGCGCCGGAATAGGCCGGATCGGTGCTGACAAAATTCACGCCGTGTAGTTGTTCTGCGGAGATTGCCTGCTCATCAGCTAACGGATGATTCACCGGTAACACAACTACCAACGGCTCATGAATCAGCTCCAGATAATCGAGATCCGGGCTGTACACCGGGTGGCGCATTAAGCCAACGTCCAGCTCTCCGCTGAGGATCTTCTCTTCCTGCTCGGTGGTGATCAGACTCACCAGTTCAATGTGCGTATCCGGTTGTTTTAAACGAAACAAAGGCAGCACCTTCGGCAACAGATTGACCTCTGCGGAAGGGACAAAGCCAATGGAGAAATGATTATCTTCCTGCACCGTTCTACGGGCACGAACTTTGGCGTTTTCCGCCTGTTCGAGGATCGCCAGCGCATCTTGTAAAAAGCACTCACCGGCCGCCGTCAGCGCAACTTTTCGTTTATCCCGCACCAGCAACGGAACGCCCACGCAGGTTTCAAGATCGCGGATCTGGCTGCTTAACGACGGCTGAGAGGTATGCAGCTTTTCTGCCGCTCGGGTGAAATTCAGCGCCTGCGCCACTGCTACGAAATAGCGTAAGTGCCTCAGTTCCATGCCCTGCTCCTTGTTATCGAAAAAATGTCTCAACTGGTAGAAATTTACTATTTCACAGATTGATAACTAACCAGCAACATCCTTAGGGTACAAAAAAAGAAGGTCAATACATCTTAGCTTTCAGGATTAAAAAATATGACCACACCCTCAAATTTAGACATCTACCAACTGATCGACACGCAAAACGGTCGCGTAACCCCACGAATTTATACCGACCCTGAAATTTACCAACTGGAGCTGGAACGCATCTTCGGACGCTGCTGGCTATTTCTCGCCCACGAAAGCCAAATCCCTAAACCCGGTGATTTTTTTAACACCTACATGGGCGAGGATGCGGTGGTGGTGGTTCGCCAGAAAGACGGCAGCATCAAAGCGTTTCTCAACCAGTGTCGCCACCGTGCGATGCGCGTCAGCTACGCCGACTGCGGCAATACCCGCGCCTTCACCTGCCCGTATCACGGCTGGTCTTACGGTATTAACGGCGAGCTGATCGACGTCCCGCTGGAGCCGCGCGCTTATCCGCAAGGTTTATGCAAATCGCACTGGGGGCTGAACGAAGTGCCTGGCGTAGAGAGCTACAAGGGACTGATTTTCGGTAACTGGGATACCTCCGCGCCTGCGCTTGGCGATTATCTCGGCGACATCGCCTGGTATCTCGACGGCGTACTCGATCGTCGTGAAGGCGGCACCGAAATCGTCGGTGGAGTACAAAAGTGGACCATCGATTGTAACTGGAAATTCCCCGCCGAACAGTTTGCCAGCGACCAATATCACGCGCTGTTCAGCCATGCCTCTGCAGTGCAGGTGCTGGGAGCGAAAGACGACGGTAGCGATAAGCGCCTCGGCGATGGTCAGACCGCCCGCCCGGTGTGGGAAACCGCCAAAGACGCGCTACAGTTCGGTCAGGATGGGCACGGCAGCGGATTTTTCTTTACTGAGAATCCCGATGCCAACGTCTGGGTCGATGGTGAGGTCTCCAGCTACTACCGCGACACCTACGCGGAAGCCGAGCAGCGTCTGGGTAAAGTTCGCGCCCTGCGTCTGGCCGGTCACAACAACATTTTCCCAACGCTTTCCTGGCTCAACGGTACCGCCACGCTGCGCGTCTGGCACCCGCGTGGGCCGGATCAGGTTGAGGTGTGGGCGTTCTGTATTACCGATAAAGCCGCCTCTGATGAAGTGAAAGCCGCGTTTGAAAACAGCGCCACGCGGGCTTTTGGCCCCGCCGGGTTCCTGGAGCAGGACGACTCGGAAAACTGGTGTGAAATTCAAAAACTGCTGAAAGGTCATCGCGCACGCAACACGAAATTGTGTCTGGAAATGGGGCTTGGCCAGGAGAAACGCCGTGAAGACGGCATTCCGGGGATCACCAACTACATCTTTTCGGAAACCGCCGCGCGTGGCATGTACCAACGCTGGGCCGATTTGCTCAGCAGCGAAAGCTGGCAGGAAGTGCACAAGAAAACCGCCGCCTACCAGCAGGAGGTGATGAAATGAGCGCTTTAGTTTCTCTTGAACTGCATCATCGCATCAGCCAGTTTCTGTATGAAGAAGCGCGTATGCTCGACGACTGGCAGTTTCGCGACTGGCTGGCGCAGCTGGATGACGACATTCGCTACACCATGCGTACCACGGTGAACGCCCAGACGCGCGACCGTCGCAAAGGCGTGCAGCCGCCGACCACCTGGATTTTCAACGACAACAAAGACCAGCTCGAACGTCGTATCGCGCGGCTGGAAACCGGCATGGCCTGGGCGGAAGAACCGCCGTCGCGTACCCGTCATCTGATTAGCAACTTACAAATCAGCGAAACCGACGTGCCCGACGTGTTCGCCGTGCGCCTCAACTATCTGCTGTATCGCGCGCAAAAAGAGCGGGACGAGACGTTTTACGTCGGCACGCGCGTGGACAAAGTCCGTCGTTTGCCCGGCGATGAGTGGCGCTTACTGGCGCGTGAGATCGTGCTGGATCAAGCGGTGATCACCTCCCATAACCTGAGTGTACTGTTCTGATGAGCCGTGTATTTGCCTGCCCTGTAGGGGATTTGCCGGAGGGTGAAGCGCTCCGGCTTGATACCTCGCCCGTCATCGCGCTGTTCAATGTTGGCGGCGAGTTCTATGCCATTAACGATCGCTGTAGCCACGGTAACGCCTCGATGTCGGAAGGCTATCTGGAAGAAGACGCTACGGTGGAATGCCCACTGCATGCCGCCAGCTTCTGCCTGAAAACCGGCAAGGCGTTGTGTTTACCCGCCACCGATCCGCTAACCACCTACGCAGTATATGTGGACGGTAGCGATGTGTTTGTTGATATTCCGGAGGACGCCAGATGAGCGATTTACGCGATAACGTGGTCTTTATCACTGGCGGCGGCTCCGGTCTTGGCCTGGCGCTGGTCGAGCGTTTCATCGAAGAAGGTGCGCGGGTCGCCACGCTGGAACTGTCGCCAGCTAAAGTTGCCAGTCTGCGTCAGCGCTTTGGCGAACATGTGCTGGCTGTAGAAGGCAACGTCACCTGCTACGCCGACTATCAGCGCGCGGTGGATCAAATCCTGATGAATTACGGTACGTTGGACTGTTTTATCGGTAATGCGGGCATATGGGATCACAACGCCTCGCTGGTCAATACGCCTGCAGACGCACTGGAGAGCGGCTTTCATGAGCTGTTTAACGTCAACGTGCTGGGTTATCTGCTAGGGGCGAAAGCCTGCGCCCCGGCACTTATCGCCAGCGAAGGCAGCATCATCTTTACCCTGTCCAATGCGTCGTGGTATCCCGGCGGCGGCGGGCCGTTGTATACCGCCTCTAAACATGCAGCTACCGGGCTGATTCGCCAGTTGGCCTACGAGCTGGCGCCAAAGGTACGTGTTAACGGTGTCGGTCCGTGCGGTATGGCGACAGATCTACGCGGCCCGCAAGCGTTGGGACAAAACGATACATCGATTATGCAGTCGCTGACACCGGAAAAAATCGCCGCTATTTTGCCGCTACAGTTCTTCCCTGAACCTGCGGATTTTACCGGCCCGTATGTGATGCTGGCGTCAAAACGCAACAACCGCACATTAAGTGGCGTAATGATCAATGCCGACGCCGGTCTGGGTATTCGCGGTATTCGTCACGTTGCCGCCGGACTGGATCTCTGAGGAGGCGTTATGAACCAAAAAACTATCGCTATCGTCGGCGGCGGCCAGGCTGCTGCTATGGCTGCTGCCGCACTGCGCCAGCAGGGATTTGACGGCGAATTACACCTGTTTTCCGATGAGCAGCATCAGCCCTATGAACGTCCACCGCTCTCCAAAGCGATGCTGCTGGACGACAATCCGCAACTTCAGCCGATACTCCCCGCTGACTGGTGGCGGGAACACAACGTACAGCTGCATCTGGGTGTTACTGTACAGACGCTCGGCCGCCAAACGCATCAGTTGGTGCTGGCTGATGGGCAGAGTTATCCGTGGGATCGGCTACTGATTGCGACGGGCGCTGCGGCACGCCCCCTTCCGCTGTTAGATAAGCTGGGCGACCGATGCTTTACTCTGCGTCATGCCGCTGATGCCGAGCGCCTGCGCGGCACTTTGTTGCCGGGTAAGTCGATTGTCATTGTCGGTGCGGGCACCATTGGTCTGGAACTGGCGGCCAGCGCGACTCAACGAGGCTGTCAGGTGACAGTGGTGGAGCTGACACCAACGGTCATGGGCCGTAACGCGCCTGCTCCGGTGCGCGACTACCTGCTTACCCGCCATCAGCAGGCGGGCGTGCGGGTGTTACTCAACAGCGCGATTGAGCATGCCGAAGCGGGAGAGTGTCTCTCGCTGACACTGCAAAACGGCGAGACGCTGCTGGCCGATGCGATGGTTTACGGCATCGGTATCGTGGCGAACGATATGCTGGCCCGCGAAGCGGGGCTGGAGACGGCGAACGGCATTATCGTTGATAGCGCCTGCACCACCGCCGACCCGGACATTTTCGCCGCCGGTGACGTAGCGATAACGCGCAAGCCCGACGGTTCGTTAGTACGCATGGAAAGCTGGGAAAACGCCAATTTTCAGGCACAGATTGCCGCCGCCGCAATGCTAAATCTGCCGTTGCCGGAGAAGACACCTGGCTGGTTCTGGACCGACCAATTTAATGACAACCTACAATTTGTTGGCGAAATGCAGGGAGAAAGCTGGTTCATACGCGGCAATTCAGATGCGCATAAAGCAATATGGTTTAACCTGCAGGATGGCGTGATTGTCGGCGCAGTAACGTTGAATCAGGGCCGAGAAATACGTTTATTGAGAAAATGGATTCAGGCAAAGAAAAAGCCACCAATGGCGGCTTTAGTCGATGAAACAATCTTGCTTAAGTCAATATAACTGCCGGATGGCACTTCGTTTATCCGGCCTACATGTGAGTTACCTGTAGGCCGGATAAGGTGTTTACACCGCCATCCAGCAATCAGTATGGCTTACGCGTAAACAGGGAAGCGTGCGCAGATATCCAGAACTTTACCTTTGACGCACTCGATTACGGCTTCGTCATTGATGTTGTCCAGCACGTCACACATCCAGCCAGCCAGCTCTTTCGCTTCCGCTTCTTTGAAGCCACGGCGAGTGATTGCCGGAGAACCGATACGGATACCGGAAGTCACAAACGGGCTCTTCGGATCGTTCGGTACGCTGTTTTTGTTAACGGTGATGTTGGCGCGGCCCAGTGCGGCATCAGCTTCTTTACCGGTCAGGTTTTTATCAACCAGATCCAGCAGGAACAGGTGGTTTTCAGTCCCGCCAGAAACCACTTTGTATCCACGGTTCAGGAACACTTCCACCATCGCTTTGGCGTTTTTAGCAACCTGCTGCTGGTAAACCTTGAACTCAGGCTCCATCGCTTCTTTCAGCGCCACGGCTTTCGCTGCGATCACGTGCATCAGCGGGCCGCCCTGCGCGCTTGGGAACACAGCAGAGTTCAGTTTTTTGTACAGCTCTTCGTCACCGCCTTTCGCCAGGATCAGGCCACCGCGTGGACCCGCCAGGGTTTTGTGGGTGGTGGTGGTCACAACGTGTGCGTGTGGAACCGGGTTCGGATAAACACCTGCGGCAATCAGCCCCGCAACGTGCGCCATATCGACGAACAGGTATGCACCGATGCTGTCAGCGATTTCACGCATTTTTGCCCAGTCAACAACGCCGGAGTAAGCAGAGAAGCCACCGATGATCATCTTCGGTTTGTGCTCTTTGGCCTGCTTCGCCATGTCTTCGTAGTCAATTTTGCCGGACTCATCAATACCGTAAGGGATGATGTTGTACAGTTTGCCGGAGAAGTTAACCGGGGAGCCGTGAGTCAGGTGGCCGCCTTGTGCCAGGTTCATACCCAGAACGGTATCACCCGGTTGCAGCAGAGCGGTGTAAACAGCGAAGTTAGCCTGAGAACCAGAGTGCGGCTGTACGTTAGCGTAGTCAGCGCCAAACAGCTCTTTTGCACGATCGATAGCCAGTTGCTCAACGATATCAACGTACTCGCAACCGCCGTAGTAGCGTTTGCCCGGATAACCTTCAGCATATTTGTTGGTCAGCTGAGAACCCTGCGCCTGCATAACACGCGGGCTGGTGTAGTTTTCGGAGGCGATCAGTTCGATGTGCTCTTCCTGACGTACTTTTTCCTGCTCCATAGCCTGCCACAGTTCGGCATCATAATCGGCAATGTTCATTTCACGCTTTAACATCCGCATCTCCTGACTCAGCTAACAATAGAATTTCGGCCTAAAAAGGCAGTCCCGTTGGACGACGGCCAACAGTATAACCGAATCATTCTTCGATAACAGGTCTTGACAAAGGATTTTACGCAAACGATTACCTTCACGGCACGCAAGGCTTTGGAGAACAAAGGTCTGCTGAATTTCAACGGATTTCTTTTCAGGTTTGTGATGCAGATTTTTCACGATGTAACCTTTACAACGCAAAGTTACAAAGAACCATTTACAATGCAGGGGTATTTTTTATAAGATGTATTTGACATACATCATTAAAGTCTCAGATAAAGGAAGACCGTATGCTTGACGCACAAACCATCGCTACAGTGAAAGCCACCATTCCCCTGCTGGTTGAAACAGGTCCGAAGCTGACCGCACATTTCTATGATCGCATGTTTACGCATAACCCAGAGCTGAAAGAAATTTTCAACATGAGTAACCAGCGTAATGGCGATCAGCGCGAGGCGCTGTTTAACGCGATTGCCGCGTATGCCAGCAATATCGAAAACCTGGCGGCGCTGTTGCCAGCGGTTGAGAAAATCGCGCAAAAGCATACCAGTTTCCAGATTAAACCAGAGCAGTACAACATCGTGGGTGGTCATTTGCTGGCAACGCTGGACGAAATGTTCAGCCCAGGCCAGGAAGTTCTGGATGCGTGGGGTAAAGCGTATGGCGTACTGGCGAACGTTTTCATCAACCGTGAAGCGCAAATCTATAGCGAAAATGCCAATAAAAATGGCGGCTGGGAAGGTACCCGTCCTTTCCGCATCGTGGCAAAAACCCCACGCAGTGCACTGATCACCAGCTTTGAGTTTGAACCTGTCGATGGTGGCGCAGTAGCTGAATATCATCCGGGACAATACCTGGGCGTCTGGTTAAAGCCGGAAGGTTTCCCGCATCAGGAAATTCGTCAGTACTCACTGACCCGTAAACCTGACGGCAAAGGCTATCGTATTGCCGTTAAGCGTGAAGACGGTGGTCAGGTTTCCACCTGGCTGCACAACCACGCGAATGTTGGCGACATTGTTCACCTGGCCGCACCTGCGGGCGATTTCTTTATGGACGTCGCGACCGACACCCCGGTATCTCTGATCTCCGCAGGCGTGGGACAAACCCCAATGCTGGCGATGCTGGACACGTTGGCGAAAGCGAAGCATACGGCGCAGGTTAACTGGTTCCACGCGGCAGAAAATGGCGATGTACATGCCTTCGCTGATGAAGTAAATGAACTCGGCAAAACGCTGCCACGCTTTAGTGCGCACACCTGGTATCGTGAGCCAACCGAAGCCGATCGCGCGAAAGGTGCGTTTGATAGCGTAGGTCTGATGGATTTGAACAAGCTGGAAAGCGCAATCAGCGATCCGGCGATGCAGTTTTATCTGTGCGGTCCGGTTGGTTTCATGCAGTTCGCCGCGAAGCAGCTGGTCGGCCTGGGCGTGAAAAACGAGAACATTCATTACGAATGCTTCGGTCCGCATAAAGTCTTGTAATGTATTACGCGAGTAGGCCGGATAAGGCGTTTACGCCGCCATCCGGCAATCACTCGGCCTGATGCGCTACGCTTGTCAGGCCGACAAATTAACGGCGCGGCTTAGATTGCCGCGTCGTCTTCTTCACCGGTACGAATACGAATAACGCGAGCCACGTCGAAGACAAAAATCTTACCGTCGCCGATCTTGCCGGTCTGGGCAGTACGGATAATGGTGTCGACGCAGGTATCGACGATGTCGTCGGTAACCACAATTTCAATTTTTACCTTCGGCAGAAAATCCACCATATATTCCGCGCCACGGTACAGCTCGGTATGGCCTTTCTGACGGCCAAAGCCTTTCACTTCCGTTACCGTCATCCCGGTGATACCGACTTCTGCCAGCGCTTCGCGGACGTCGTCCAGCTTGAAGGGTTTAATAATCGCATCAATCTTTTTCATGCTATTCCTTGAAAAGGTCGCCTGTCTTTTGATCGAATAAAGCTAACATAATCCGCAGATTTATTCTTTGAAATCGTTTGCATCCAGCTCGTGTCGAGAAAGCAACTTATAGAATTCGGTGCGGTTGCGCCCCGCCATTCTTGCCGCGTGAGTCACATTGCCCTTGGTGATTTGCAGCAGCTTACGCAGATAGTTAAGCTCAAACTGGTTACGCGCCTCAACAAATGTCGGCAGCGCGGTGTTTTCCCCTTCCAGCGCCTGCTCCACCAGCGCGTCGCTGATCACTGGCGAAGAGGTCAACGCCACGCACTGCTCAATTATGTTGACCAGTTGACGCACGTTGCCCGGCCAGCTGGCGGTCATTAACCGCTTCATGGCATCGGTTGAAAAGGCGCGTACGAACGGTTTGTGCCGTTCAGCAGACTGGCGCAGCAGATGGTTCGCCAGCAGCGGAATATCTTCCGTACGCTCGGCCAGCGCAGGGATCTTCAGGCTCACCACGTTGAGGCGATAGTACAAATCCTCGCGAAATTCGCCCCGAGCCATCGCTTTGGGTAAATCGCGGTGGGTCGCAGAAACGATCCGCACATCAATGTCGATATCGCGGTTACTGCCCAACGGTCTGACTTTTCGTTCCTGCAATACGCGCAGCAGTTTCACCTGTAACGGTGCAGGCATATCGCCAATCTCATCGAGAAAAAGCGTGCCGCCTTCCGCGGCCTGAAACAACCCTTCACGATTACTCACCGCGCCGGTAAAAGCGCCGCGCGCATGACCAAACAGTTCAGACTCCAGCAGTTGTTCCGGCAACGCGCCACAGTTAATGGCAATAAAGGGCTTGTGGCTGCGCGGGCTGGCGTTGTGAATAGCCTGGGCGAAAACTTCTTTCCCGGTTCCGCTTTGGCCGTTGATCAAGACACTAACATCCGACTGCGCCACCATTCGCGCCTGTTCCAGCAGACGTAGCATCAGCGGGCTACGGGTGACAATGGACTCACGCCAACTGTCATCAGTAGCAGGCGCAGACTGTTCCAGCGCCCCGTCAATCGCGTGATATAACGCATCCTTGTCGACTGGCTTAGTGAGAAAACTGAAGACCCCTTGCTGGGTCGCCGCAACGGCGTCCGGGATGGAGCCGTGAGCGGTCAGGATAATCACCGGCATGCCCGGCTGCACTTTCTGGATTTCAGTAAACAGCTGCATGCCGTCCATTTCATCCATGCGCAGATCGCTGATAACCAGATCCACTTTTTCACGGTTCAGTACCCGTAACCCTTCCTGCCCACTTTCCGCGGTCACGACGCTGTAGCCTTCGCTGGTTAGTCGCATTCCAAGTAATTTCAACAGGCCCGGATCGTCATCCACCAACAGCAGATGCGCGGGCTTACGGCTTATCATGGCGTAACCTCATCGGCAGACGGCGCTGCGCCTTCTTCGTTATCAGGCGTAGTGAGTTTATCGTTCCCGTGCGGCGCATCAGGATTGTAGTTACCGGCGGGTTTGCGCGTTGAAAGCTGGCGCTCAATATCGGTCAGATTCTCCAGCTTGCGGGTCGTGAGATCGAGCTGGGACTGCAAATGTTGTTGCTGTTGACGCAGCGTATCGAGATCGCTGTCTGACGACTGCTGGAGCTTACTGTAGCGCAGGCGCTCTTCGGCAAGCTGTAACTGCAACATTTGATTACGGAACCAGGCCTGATAAAGCGGTCGAACCTGACTCGGAATTTGTGGGCTTAACGCGTCGAGACGCGTAACTGCCTCTCGCCGTTCAGGCGGGGTAATGCGGGCGTTATCAAGCAGGATCACGCGTTTGAAAGCGCTCTGCCAGGTATCCGTGAGCTGAGCACTGGCTTCACTGCGCGCCTGTACCGGCATCATGCGATCGGCACAGTCCATCGCCCGCAGCCAGTACAACGGGTTGGTTTCTGTGGACTGGCCAGATAGCGACCAGATATCCGTACAGTCGGTTGCAAGGTAGTCCGCCAGTTGATTAGGCGGAATTTTCTCCTGCGAAGGATCGCCGATAATATGATTCACCGCGTTCGGGACGCAACCAACCAGTGCCAGGCACGGCAGGCTTGCGAGGATGACGCGATGAAGAAAATGTCGTTTAAGCATTCGGGCAACAACGTATGGCATACTCACCAGACTTAGGTTTATTTTAGTGATTTTTCGCAGCAGCTAGCGGCAGTTCTATGCGAAAACAAACGTTTTGCGCATGGTCATCAACCAGATACAGTTTGCCCCGCATACGGCGAATGCAATCTCTGGCAATGCTTAGCCCCAACCCGCTTCCTTTTACCGCCCCTTTTCGCTGATGGCTACCCTGGAAAAAAGGCTCGAAGATCATGGTCTGTTCTGCTTCTGGGATCGGTGTGCCGGTATTCATTACATCGATGTATACCGTTGATCCATGCAAACTGCTGCGGATCCAAATGTTACCGGATTCAGCGCCGTAGTGCACCGCATTGGAATAAAGATTGTCCAGCACGCTCATCAACAGCATCGGTTCTGCCAGGCAGGCGTTCACCGCAAGCGCAACATCAGTATGTATCATTTTGGCGCGAGCGGGCAGGCTATGCGCAGAAACAACGCTTTCCACCAGCGGCGCGATTTCCACACTTTCAAGCTCAGCCTCGTCATCCGCCAGCTTGCGGTTGTAATCGAGAAGCTGCTCAATCAGTTTTTGCAAGTTGCGGCTGCTGTCATCGAGGATGCCGACCACCTCTTTTTGCTCCGGTGTTAACGGGCCCACTACCTGATCGGCCAGCAATTCGGTACCTTCACGCATACTCGCCAGCGGTGTTTTCAGCTCATGAGAAAGATGGCGTAAAAACTGATGCCGCTGCGACTCAAGCCAGGAGAGGCGTTCGCTTAACCAGATAATACGCTGCCCCACGGATCGCAGCTCACGGGGCCCAGTTAATAATACGCTATCGCCCAGCGAGCGCCCTTCTCCCAGACGGTTGATCATCCGTTCGATGCCCTTCACCGGACCGATAATCATGCGGGTAAACAACAGCACCATCGCCAGGCTAAGGAGAAACAGCACCAGTGCCTGCCAGCCAAAAAACTGCCCGCGTTCGGCTATTTCCTGCTGTAACTGCTGGCCACGAGAAAAGACGACGGTACGCGTCGCTTGCACCATCTCGGTATTGGCATTGGCGAACGCTTCCAGCCGTGCAGCCGACACACTGTCAGGGCCGCTGTTTTTACACTGCAACTGCGCGAGATCGTTAAGATCCTGACGCAACGCCTGGTAGAGCTTGGTATCTGGCAACACCCCCGCATGCGCATCCAGCATATCGCTGTAGCGTTTACGCTGACTTTGGTAGACCTTGGCCAACGTTGAGTCATCAAGCACACAGTATTGCCGATAGCTGCGCTCCATCTCCAGCGCAGCATTGGTCATCGCTTCACTGCGTCTGGCGTCAATCAGCGTGGTGCGGTTCGTCAGCGCAGCCTGCGCGCTCAGGGCATTCAGACTTTGCCACGCCTGCCAGGCCAAAACTAACAACGGCAACAGGATCAGCAAAAATGCCAACATCACCAATTGACGTAAAGATCGGGGGAAAACTGACCAGCGCTTCAAGGCGTTACTCTCAATGGACAGGAATAGGTTGATGCTAACTGAGGGGAACGCCAGATACAACAAAGCCGGGATTAACCCGGCTTTGTTGCGGAATAAGGCGGTGCCTAACTCGACGTTTCGCCCGGAGGTTGATATGAGCTTCGCTAATATCAGATGTTGGACGGCAGGCACCTTGTTGTGCGTCATTCGAAGTTTATGTAGCACGTCCCGAAGGGGCTGACATAAGAAGGTGAATGAGCCACTGGTTAATATTATGCAGCATCTGTGCCAATATTCAAAACACTTTATTAACACAATGATAAATATAGAAAATATGATTATTTATATGAGAAATGATATTGTCCATTTTTCACCCACACCGTCGCCAATCAGCAACACCTGTAACACTTAAAAACAAATTCGTTTTAAATCAAATAATTAAATGTCTCTTTTTGGCGACAATGTAACCTTATCTATGTCGGCATTTCCCGACACTTTACTTTTAGGTGCAAGCGCTGAGTTTATTGCCGGATAGCGGCGTGAACGCCTTATCCGGCCTACAACCGCATTTCCCCGTAAGCCTGATAAGCGTAGCGTTATCAGGCGGCAGACAAAAAAAAGCCCCTCACAAGAGGGGCTTGATGATCATAGGCTAATTATCCAAGCTGTTTACGCGCGTTGCGGAAGATACGCATCCACGGGCTGTCCTCGCCCCAATTTTCCGGGTGCCAGGAGTTGCTCACGGTACGGAACACACGTTCTGGGTGCGGCATCATAATGGTGACGCGACCATTTTCAGTGGTCACAGCAGTAATACCATTCGGCGAACCGTTCGGGTTAGCCGGGTAAGCCTCGGTCACCTTACCGAAGTTATCGACGTAGCGCAGTGCCACCAGACCTTTGCTCTCAAGCTGAGCCAGATGCGCACCGTCACGCACTTCCACACGACCTTCACCGTGAGAAACGGCAATCGGCATCATCGACCCCACCATATCGGCAAGCAGTAAGGACGGGCTTTGCGTCACTTCGACCAGGCTGAAGCGGGCTTCAAAGCGGTCGGAGTGGTTACGCACAAAGCGCGGCCACAGGTCGCTTCCTGGGATTAGCTCACGCAGGTTAGACATCATCTGGCAACCGTTACACACCCCGAGCGCCAAGGTTTGCGGGCGATGGAAGAAGGTTTCGAACTCATCACGCACGCGGTTGTTGAACAAAATTGACTTCGCCCAACCTTCCCCTGCGCCGAGTACATCGCCGTAAGAGAAGCCGCCGCAGGCTACCAGCGCCTGGAAGTTACCCAGGCCGATGCGTCCCCCCAGCAGATCGCTCATGTGTACATCGATGGCGTCAAAGCCCGCACGGTGGAAAGCTGCCGCCATTTCGACGTGGGAGTTAACGCCCTGCTCGCGCAGCACGGCCACTTTCGGACGCGCACCGGTGGCGATATACGGCGCGGCAACATCGTCGTTAATATCGAACGTCAGTTTGACGTTGAGACCCGGATCGGCATCGTTGGTTTTAGCGTCGTGTTCCTGATCGGCGCATTCCGGGTTATCGCGCAGACGCTGCATCTGCCAGGTGGTTTCCGCCCACCACATACGCATCGTGGTGCGACTTTCGCTGAACACCGAATGTCCATCGGCTTCGACCACGAAGCGGTCGCCCTGCACGGCTTTCCCCAGATAGTGCACGCAATCGGCCAGGCCATGTTGAGCCAGCAACGCCTCAACCGCTTCACGATCACCTGCGCGAACCTGAATCACCGCGCCCAGCTCTTCGTTAAACAGCGCCGCCAGACGATCTTCACCCAGAGAGTGGATATCAGCTTCAATACCGCAGTGACCAGTGAAGGCCATTTCCGCCAGCGTCACCAGCAAGCCACCGTCGGAGCGATCGTGGTAGGCCAGCAGCTTACGCTGTGCGACCAGCGCCTGAATGGCGTCGTAGAAGCCTTTCAGTTGCTCTACGTTACGCACATCGGCAGGCTTATCCCCCAGTTGACGGTAAACCTGCGCCAGCGCCGTCGCACCAAGCGCGTTGTGACCCAGACCAAGGTCAATCAGCAACAGGGCGTTGTCTTCAGTAGAAAGCTGCGGGGTAATGGTGTGGCGCACATCTTCCACGCGGGCAAAGGCGGTGATCACCAGCGACAGCGGCGAGGTCATTTCACGCTGCTCGTTACCTTCCTGCCAGCGGGTTTTCATCGACATAGAGTCTTTGCCCACCGGAATGGTCAGGCCAAGCGCCGGACATAATTCTTCCCCAACGGCTTTTACCGCTTCGTACAGTCCGGCGTCTTCGCCAGGGTGACCCGCAGCCGCCATCCAGTTGGCCGACAGTTTAATGCGTTTGATATCGCCAATCTGCGTTGCCGCAATGTTGGTCAGCGCCTCACCGACAGCCAGACGCGCAGAGGCTGAGAAGTCGAGCAATGCGACTGGCGCGCGCTCGCCGAGAGACATCGCTTCGCCGTAGTAGCTATCGAGGCTTGCGGTAGTGACCGCGCAGTTGGCGACCGGGATCTGCCATGGACCAACCATCTGGTCACGCGCCACCATACCGGTAACGGTACGGTCACCGATAGTCACGAGGAACGTTTTCTCCGCGACAGTCGGCAGATGCAGCACGCGGTTCACCGCATCTGCAATCGAGATTTCACTACGATTCAGTGCATCGCCTTTGGCTTTCAGCGTCTGCACATCGCGGGTCATTTTCGGTGTTTTACCCAGCAGCACATCGAGTGGCATGTCGATCGGCTGGTTGTCGAAGTGGCTGTCGCTCAAGGTCAGATGCTGTTCTTCGGTTGCTTCACCGATGACCGCGTACGGCGCGCGCTCGCGCTTACACAGTTCGTCAAACAGCGGCAATTGATCGGCAGCAACCGCCAGCACGTAGCGCTCCTGGGACTCGTTACACCAGATTTCCAGCGGGCTCATACCCGGCTCATCGCTGAGGATATCGCGCAGCTGGAACTTACCACCGCGACCGCCATCGCTTACCAGCTCCGGCATGGCGTTAGACAGACCACCCGCGCCAACGTCATGGATAAACAGAATTGGGTTCGCATCACCCATCTGCCAGCAACGGTCGATAACTTCCTGGCAACGACGTTCCATTTCCGGGTTATCACGCTGTACAGAAGCGAAATCAAGATCGGCATCAGACTGACCGGAAGCCATAGAGGAGGCTGCCCCGCCGCCAAGGCCAATGTTCATCGCCGGGCCGCCGAGGACGATCAGCTTGGCGCCAACGACGATCTCGCCTTTCTGCACGTGATCGGCACGGATGTTACCGATCCCGCCTGCCAGCATGATCGGTTTATGGTAACCGCGCAGCTCTTCGCCGTTATGGCTGTTGACCTTTTCTTCATAGGTACGGAAGTAGCCGGTCAGCGCCGGGCGACCAAATTCGTTGTTAAACGCCGCGCCGCCCAGCGGGCCTTCGGTCATGATGTCGAGCGCGGTGACAATACGATCCGGCTTACCAAAGTCCTCTTCCCAAGGCTGTTCAAAGCCAGGAATACGCAGGTTGGAGACGGAGAAGCCTACCAGCCCGGCTTTCGGTTTTGCACCACGACCGGTTGCACCCTCATCGCGGATTTCTCCGCCGGAGCCGGTTGCCGCACCTGGCCACGGAGAGATAGCCGTCGGGTGGTTATGAGTTTCTACCTTCATCAGGATGTGGGCTGGTTCCTGATGGAAATCGTAGCGGCCGGTTTTGTGATCGGCAAAATAGCGGCCCACTTCAGAACCTTCCATTACCGCGGCGTTGTCTTTATAGGCAGACAACACGTGGTCCGGCGTGGTTTCGAAGGTATTCTTGATCATCTTGAACAGCGACTTAGGCTGTTGTTTACCGTCGATAACCCAGTCGGCGTTAAAAATCTTGTGGCGGCAGTGCTCGGAGTTGGCCTGCGCAAACATGTACAGTTCAATGTCGTTCGGGTTGCGCCCCAGTTTGGTGAACGCATCCTGCAGATAGTCAATTTCGTCTTCCGCCAGCGCCAGACCCAGACGCAGGTTAGCGTCGATCAGCGCCTGACGCCCCTCACCCAGTAGATCAACGCTGGAGACCGGCGCCGGTTGGTGATGGACAAACAGTTTTTCGGCATCGTTCAGCGCAGAGAAAACCGTTTCCATCATGCGGTCGTGCAGTTCGTCGGCCACCATCTGCCATTGCTCAGCGGTCAGTGTAGAGGCTTCTACATACCAGGCAATGCCACGTTCCAGGCGGCTAATCTGGTGCAGACCGCAGTTGTGGGCAATATCAGTCGCTTTAGAAGACCACGGGGAGATGGTGCCAGGGCGAGGCGTAACCAGCAGCAGTTTTCCTTCCGGGGCGTGGCTTTGCAGAGCAGGACCATATTTCAGCAGGCGTGCAAGCTGCGCGTGCTCATCTTCATTTAACGGTGCATTCAGATCGGCAAAATGGACGTACTCGGCGTAAATATTGTGGACCTGGAGGTTGGCAGCCTGAAAACGTGCCAGCAGTTTGTTAATACGGAATGCAGACAGTGCAGGTGAACCACGCAGAATTTCCATCATAAGTCTCTCGTCTTCTAAGCTTTCGGTGTGCCCAAGTGGGGAAACGGGCGTCATTATAAAGAATCTACCGCGCCGACGAAACCGTTTGCGTCGAAATAAAATCACGACCGTCACTTATCATCAAATGCGGTCAGATTTCTGAATAAGTTGCCAACTGACGCAAGTTTAAGCAAAATGCCGTTCATTAATGACGACTTCACTTCTTAATCAGCACCACAGCAGGCAGAGAAAACGTACGGTTCAGAGAATTAACTAATTGAAAAAATTAAAGATTAATTATCTGTTCATCGGCATATTGACGCTGTTGTTGGCAGCGGCCCTTTGGCCATCTATTCCCTGGTTCGGTAAAGCCGAAAATCGTATCGCCGCCATTCAGTCGCGGGGAGAGCTGCGCGTCAGTACCATCGACTCGCCGTTAACTTACGCGACCCTCAACGGCAAAAAATTCGGCCTGGATTATGAACTGGCCCAGGAATTTGCCGACTACTTAGGCGTGAAGTTAAAAGTTACCGTACGCCAGAACATCAGCCAGCTTTTTGACGACCTGGATAACGGCAATGCCGACCTGTTAGCCGCAGGCCTGGTCTATAACAGCGAGCGGGTGAAAAATTACCAGCCAGGCCCGACCTATTATTCGGTTTCACAACAGCTGGTGTACCGGGTTGGGCAATATCGCCCGCGCACGCTTGCCACCGTGAACGAAAGCCAACTGACTATCGCCCCGGGGCACGTGGTGGTTAACGACCTCCAGCAGCTAAAAGAGAAAAAATTTCCCGATCTGAGCTGGAAAGTTGATGACAAAAAGGGCACCACCGAATTGCTCGATGATGTAATCGCCGGAAAGCTGGATTACACCATTGCAGATTCTGTCGCCATCAGCTTATACCAACGCGTGCATCCTGAGCTGGCCGTGGCGCTGGACGTCTCTGACGAACAGCCGGTGACCTGGTTTAGTCGTCTGGACGATGACAACACGCTGTCTGCCGCCTTGTTGGATTTCTTTAACACCATGAATGAAGACGGTTCTCTGGCACGGCTGGAAGAGAAATATCTCGGGCATGGCGATGATTTTGACTATGTCGATACCCGCACCTTTTTGCGCGCCGTAGACAGCGTGTTGCCGGACCTTAAGCCGCTGTTTGAGAAGTATGCGCAGGAGATAGACTGGCGACTGCTCGCCGCAATATCCTATCAGGAGTCGCACTGGGACGCGCAGGCTACATCCCCGACCGGCGTACGCGGACTGATGATGCTGACCAAAAATACTGCTCAGAGTCTCGGGCTGACCGACCGTACCGATGCCGAACAGAGTATCAGCGGCGGCGCGCGATACTTGCAGGATATGATGAGTAAAGTACCGGATACCGTCCCCGAAGGAGAACGCATCTGGTTTGCCCTTGCAGCCTATAACATGGGTTATGCGCACATGCTTGATGCGCGGGCGCTAACGGTGAAAACCAAAGGCAATCCGAACAGTTGGTCCGACGTAAAACAGCGGCTACCGCTGCTCAGCCAAAAGCCGTATTACAACAAGCTGACCTATGGCTATGCGCGTGGCCACGAAGCTTACGCCTATGTGGAAAATATCCGTAAGTACCAGATTAGCCTGGTGGGGTATCTGCAGGAGAAAGAAAAACAGGCGCAGGAAACGCAGCAACTGGCTCAGGATTACCCGGCGGTGTCGCCAGCTGAGCTGCTGGGTAAAGATAAATTTCCGCTTTCAGCCTTTCTGACTCAGACGTCGTCAAACTACCTGTCGCACTCCCCTTCCCTGCTATTTTCGGCACAGAAGAAAGAGGACCAGTAGTCTGATTGGTATTTACTGATTAGCGGATTTTTTCAGGGCCTTGATTTCCTGCCGACGCATGCGAAAGAAATCACTGAGCAACGTGGCACATTCATCCCGCAGTACCCCCTCTGTCACTTCAACCCGATGATTCATCCCAGGGTGATGCAGCACATCCATTAATGACCCGGCAGCGCCCGTTTTCGCATCGCGTGCACCAAAAACGACCCGACCGATACGGCTGTGCACCATCGCGCCTGCGCACATCACGCACGGCTCCAGAGTGACGTACAGCGTGGCATCTAACAGACGGTAGTTTTGCAGCACCAGGCCGCCCTGACGCAGCGCCATAATCTCAGCGTGGGCAGTCGGATCATGATGACCTATCGGGCGGTTCCAGCCTTCGCCAATCACTCGGTTGTTATGTACCAATACCGCACCCACCGGGACTTCACGCTCATCCCAGGCGCGCTTAGCCAGCGTTAAAGCATGACGCATCCAGTATTCGTGGCTAAATTCAACATCTGACAAAGGGGTTACTCCACCAATAAAAGCGGGCGCATTATACACAGACGCTATCGTTTACTCTATTCGAGTTGTTGCAGCTCTCCGCGCGGCGTGACGCGCCAGCGATGCTGGCAAAAAGAGAGTAACGGATTATCCTGCTTACTGTCGCTGTAGCCGCTGTAGAGAGACAACGGTGCGCCAATCTGCCGCTCCAGTTGCGTCACTTTCTCATGGCCCAGACAGCGCAGAGTCAGCACCCAGCCGCCGTATCCCCGCGCCATTTTGCTGGCGATCAGATTGACTCGCGGTAACCACGGAGTATCAAAGTAAACCTGCTCGACCAACGACTGCGGAGAGCCGGTGATAAGCCAGATGTCAGCGTCAGAGCTTAACAGGTAGGTTGTCAGGCGCTGCTGAACGAGCGGAAACGCCGTCACGTTACTGCGAAACCAGCGCACAAAGTCGGCCTGATGCGCTTTCAGACGCGCCTCGCTGCGACCAAAAGTGCATCCCCATAACAGCAGGCTCATTGGCCAGCGGGCGGCGCGCCCTTGTATCAGCAATGCCAGCGCAATCACCGGTAGCAGAGGCAGCACCAGCAACGCGTTCAGCGGCTGGCGACGCAGCAGATAACGAATAAAACTACCGAACATATCCTGCTGGTGTAACGTGCCATCCAAATCAAAAAAGACAACGCGGCGCTGGTGATTGGTCAAACCTTATTCCTCTGGATCAGTGAATCCCAATAGCCAGGTAAACAGGAACCCGGCGATAACTGCTACCAGATAGCCTAACAGATAGAACATCACTTTTCCGGCAACAATCGTCAGTGCCAGCGGTAATCCGGAGATGCCAAATGTGATGACCGTCGCCACCTTCCAGTAGCTAATTAGCGCTCCACCTACCGCGCCGCCAAGACATGCACCGATAAACGGCTTACCCAATGGCAGCGTTACGCCAAAAATCAGCGGCTCGCCTATACCCAGCAGTCCGACAGGCAGTGCACCTTTGATTACTTTTTTTAACCGCGCATTTCGGGTTTTCATCAGAACCGCGATCGCAGCACCTATTTGCCCAACGCCCGCCATCGCCAGGATCGGAAAGAGCGCGTTATAACCGTGTGCCTGAACCAGCTCAACATGGATGGGCACCAATCCCTGATGAAGTCCAGTGAGCACCAACGGCAGGAAGGTTCCTGCCAGCACGGCACCGACCAGAAAACCGCCGCGATCGATAGCCCAGGATGCGCCGTGAGCAATAGACTCAGAAATCCAGCCGCCAAGCGGTTGCAGCGCCACAATCGCGATTACGCCGGTAATGATGGTAGTCAGCAGCGGATTAAGGATAAGCTCCAGTGATTCTGGCAACAGCTCGCGGAATTTGCGTTCGATCCAACACATCAACGCCACCACCAGCAGTACCGCGATCACTCCGCCGCGCCCCGGCTGCAACGCTTCGCCAAACAGCGTGATTTGTGCCAGTTGCGGGCTGGAGAGGATCCCCGCCATCACCCCGCCCATCGCCAGGGAACCACCGAAAACTTTGGCGGTATTCACCCCGACCAGAATATTCATAATGGCAAACACGGCGCTGCCAAATATGCCCATCAACCCCAGCATATTCGGATAGTGGGTCGCAAAATCCCCCACGATGTCCGGGCGCTTAAGGATGTTAATAATGCCGGTAATCAAACCGGAGGCGATAAACGCCGGAATAAGAGGGATAAAGACGTTCGCCAGCTTGCGCAGCGCATCGCTCATCGGCGCTTTGTACTTCGCTTTGGCCTCTGACTTTGTGCGCTCGATATTATTGGCACCTGCTCGCTCGCCGCCATCGGCAATCAGGGAACGCATGGCATCCACCACTTTGGCCGCTTTACCGGGGCCAACAATAATCTGGTGCTGCGCGCCCTGCTTCACGTAGCCGCTGACACCGGGCAGTTGCTTGAGACGAGGGATATCGAGCTGTCCATCATCCCGAACTTCAACCCTGACGCGGGTCATACAGTTTTCCAGGCGCAGAATATTTTTCTCTCCGCCAACACCCAGTAGAATATCGCTGGCCAGCACCGCCGTCTTATCCATATACACCTCTTAGTGTTCTAACGCCGCGCGTAAAAAACCCTGGTGAGCGGCAAGCTTTTCGCGGGCGGCAGCGGCGTCAAGGCCGGTGAGCGCCATTAAAATAGCTGGCTTAACGTCAAAATCAGTCTGCTTTAGCAGCGCTTGCGCCTGTTCACGCGCAATGCCCGTGGCTTCAACCACCATACGGCACGCCCGATCGATCAGTTTGACGTTAGTTGCCTGCATATCCACCATCAGGTTCTGGTACACCTTGCCAAATTTCACCATCGCACCGGTGGAGATCATATTGAGCACCAGCTTTTGCGCGGTGCCGGATTTCAGTCGTGTTGACCCGGTCAGCGCCTCTGGCCCCACTACCGGAGAAATGGCGATATCCGCTTCATGCGCGATAGGGGAATCCGGATTGCAAGAAATAGCCACCGTCGTACAGCCAACCGAACGTGCATATTTCAGCCCACCAATTACATACGGCGTGCGACCAGATGCTGCCAGCCCCACCACCAGATCCTGCGCGGTAAGATTGAGCGCACACAGATCGTCTTCACCTAACTGTGGGTTATCTTCCGCACCCTCAACCGCCTTCAGCAGCGCGCCCGGCCCCCCGGCAATCAATCCAACCACCAGACCGTGTGGAACGCCGAAGGTCGGTGGGCATTCAGACGCATCCAGTACCCCGAGACGCCCGCTGGTCCCCGCTCCCATGTAAATAATGCGACCACCTGCTTTTAGTGCGTTAGCTGCCGCATCAACCGCACACGCAACTTGAGGCAGAGTTGCTTTTACTGCTTCGGCTACCAGCGTATCCTGTTGATTAAAACGATGAACCAACTCCAGCGTGGAGAGCGCATCCAGGTCCATGGTCTGTGGATTGCGGGTTTCTGAAACTAATGCACCGAGATTCATTTTTTGTTCCTTAGGAATTTTTAATTCATAATAATCTGCCATAATGGAATATTATATTCATCCAGGCGAATGAAATTTTGTTTTGTAATCGCCATCACGTTTTCGCCAGGAGACAGCATGAACTGTTTAATTCGCATTCGTCAGCGTTACCCGGACCTCGCGCAAAGCGATAAAAAATTGGCGGATTATCTCCTTTCCCAGCCGGATACTGCGCGTCATCTCAGTTCGCAGCAGTTGGCCGCGGAGGCGGGCGTCAGCCAGTCCAGCGTGGTGAAGTTCGCGCAAAAGATGGGTTTTAAAGGATTTCCTGCACTCAAACTGGCGATCAGCGAAGCGCTGGCCAGCAATCCCAACCCCCATTCCATTCCGGTGCATAATCAGATTCGCGGTGACGATCCTATGCGTCTGGTGGGGGAAAAGTTGATTCAGGAGAACGTGGCGGCGATGCATGCGACGCTGGACGTCAACAGCGAAGAGAAACTGATGGAGAGCGTCACAATGTTGCGCTCAGCCCGGCGCATTATCGTGACCGGGATTGGCGCATCGGGTCTGGTGGCACAGAATTTTGCCTGGAAGTTGCTGAAGATTGGTTTTAACGCGGTGGTGGAACGCGATATGCACGCCCTGCTGGCGACGGTGCAAGCGCTTTCGCCCAACGATCTGCTGCTGGCCATTTCGTATACCGGAGAGCGCCGCGAGCTCAACCTGGCTGCGGATGAAACGTTGCGTACCGGCGCGAAAATCCTCGCCATCACTGGATTTACACCCAATGCCCTGCAGCAACGGGCAAGTCATTGTCTGTACACGATTGCCGAGGAGCAGGCCACGCGCAGCGCAGCGATTTCTTCCACTCATGCGCAAATGATGCTCACTGATTTACTGTTTATGGCGCTGGTGCAGCAGGATCTGGAGCATGCCCCGGAACGTATTCGCCACAGCGAAGCACTGGTAAAAAAACTGGTCTGAGCAAAGAATGCGCGTATAATGCCCGCCCGATTTGTGATGTTTTGAGAGTTTCCTGATGGCCCTGTTAATCACTAAAAAGTGTATCAATTGCGATATGTGCGAGCCCGAATGCCCGAATGAGGCAATTTCGATGGGTGATAGCATTTACGAGATTAACAGCGACAAGTGTACGGAATGCGTAGGCCATTACGACACGCCAACCTGCCAGAAGGTGTGCCCGATCCCCAATACTATTTTGAAAGATCCGGCACATGTCGAAACAGAAGAGCAGTTGTGGGATAAGTTTGTGCTGATGCACCACGCCGATAAACTTTAACCGCGTCGCCATCCGGCGATGAAGCCTGATGGCGCTAATGCTTATCAGGCCTACCCAGCCCTGCAATAATCGTATAACCCGTAGGCCGGATAAGACGCCACGCGTCGCCATCCGGCAACGTGCAGAATCTAACTCTCGATAATCACCGTGGCGCAGGCGTAGTGACGCTCATCGGCCAGCGTCACATGCATATGCGCGACGCCGAGTTTTTCCGCCAGTTTTAACGCCTCTCCCCATAATCGCAGACGCGGCTTACCGAGTTCGTCGTTAAAGACTTCAAACTGATTAAACGCCAGCCCATTGCGAATACCCGTGCCAAAGGCTTTTGCTGCCGCCTCTTTGACTGCAAAACGCTTCGCCAGAAAACGCACCGGCTGCTGATGCGTTTCCCAGATTGCCCATTCGTTGTCGCTGAGCACACGTCTTGCCAGGCGGTCGCCGGAACGGGAAATTACCGCTTCGATGCGGGCAATCTCCACGATATCCGTACCTAATCCCAAAATCGCCATTAGCCACGCGCTTCCAGCATCAGGCGCTTCATTTCGACTACGGCATCTTTCAGACCGCTCATCACCGCGCGCCCGATAATGGCATGGCCAATGTTCAGCTCGTGCATTTCCGGGATCCGTGCGATAGCTTTAACGTTGTGATACGTCAGACCGTGACCCGCATTCACCTTCAGGCCAAGGCTTGCAGCATAGGTCGCCGCTTTGGCGATACGCGCCAGTTCGCTGGCCTGCTCTGCGTCAGTTTTCGCATCGGCGTAACAGCCGGTGTGAATTTCAATAAACGGCGCGCCAACTTCCGCAGCGGCCTTAATCTGTTCTTCGTCGGCATCGATAAACAGCGAAACCAGAATGCCTGCGTCCGCCAGGCGTTTGCAGGCATCGCGCATCTTGTCACGCTGACCGGCGACGTCCAGACCACCTTCAGTGGTAACTTCCTGACGTTTTTCCGGCACCAGACAGCAAAAATGCGGCTTAGTCTCAACGGCAATCGCCAGCATCTCTTCGGTGACTGCCATTTCCAGATTCATGCGCGTATCCAGCGTCTGGCGCAAAATGCGCACGTCACGGTCGGTGATATGGCGACGGTCTTCACGCAGATGTACGGTAATACCGTCCGCGCCCGCCTGTTCAACGATAAACGCTGCCTGAACCGGGTCCGGATATGCGGTACCGCGTGCATTACGTAACGTGGCAATGTGGTCAATATTGACGCCTAACAGTAATTCAGCCATGACAATCCTCGTTAATCATTATTTGTTTTTACTGCGCGTTTTGGCATAAATTGCCGGAACAGTTCCCGGCTTTTTAACGGCTTACCACCAAGATACGGCTTTAACGCCATGCGGGTAAAGCGTTTCGCGGCGCGTAACGTATCGACATCAGGAAATTCACGCGACTCAAGTGCTTTGAGATGGCGTCCGGTAAAGGTGTTGTTATCAATAACGACGCTGGCAATAAACCCTTTTTCTTCCCGGTAACGATAGGTCATGGTGTCGTCTACCGGCTCGCCGCTGCCCGCACAGTGGGTAAAATCGACGCCGTACCCCAGATGTCCAAGTAAGGCCAGCTCAAAGCGACGCAATGCAGGTTCTGGCGAACCCGTCACGCCAGCCAGCGCCTGAATACAGTTCAGGTAATCGAAAAAGAGTTCAGAAAAGCGGGTTTCGTACTCGAGTACGCGCGAGACAAGCTCGTTGATATACAAGCCGCTGTACAGCGTGATACCGCTAAGAGGGAGTGCCAGAGAAACGGCTTCAGCACTACGTAGGGTTTTGACCTCTCCACGCCCACCAAAGCGAAGCAACAACGGGGTAAAAGGCTGGAGCGCGCCTTTGAGATTAGAACGTTTGGAACGTGCGCCTTTAGCCACCAGGCGCACGCGACCCGACTCTTCCGTGAAGACGTCCAGCACGAGACTGGTTTCGCTCCAGGGGCGACTATGCAAGACAAAGGCTCGTTGCCATCCTTCCATATACTCGCCGTGTTTCAGAAGATGGGTTTAGACGTCGTCGCCGTAACCGAGGCTACGCAGCGCGCGTTCGTCATCGGCCCAGCCGGATTTCACCTTCACCCACAGTTCGAGGTGGACCGGCGCTTCGAACATCTCCTGCATGTCTTTACGCGCTTCGATGCCGATGGTTTTAATTTTGGCCCCTTTGTTGCCAATAACCATCTTCTTCTGCCCTTCACGTTCAACGAGAATCAGACCGTTAATATCGTAACCACCGCGCTCATTGGAGATAAAACGCTCAATTTCCACGGTAACGGAGTACGGCAATTCAGCACCCAGAAAACGCATCAGCTTTTCACGGATGATTTCTGAGGCCATAAAGCGCTGAGAACGGTCGGTGATGTAATCTTCCGGGAAGTGATGAATAGCTTCCGGCAAATGCTTACGCACGATGCCCGCAACGGTATCGACATTCAAGCCGGTTTCGGCAGAAATCGGCACGATATCAAGGAAGTTCATCTGGCTTGCCAGGAACTGCAGGTGCGGCAGCAGATCGGCTTTTTCCTGAACGTTGTCTACTTTGTTCACAGCCAGAATAACCGGGGCTTTGCCATCACGCAGCTTGTTGAGCACCATTTCGTCGTCCGGCGTCCAGCGGGTGCCTTCCACAACGAAAATAACCAGTTCAACATCACCGATCGAGCTGCTCGCCGCTTTATTCATCAGGCGGTTGATCGCTCGTTTTTCTTCCATATGCAGGCCCGGAGTATCAACATAAATCGCCTGATACGCGCCTTCAGTATGGATGCCAACAATACGGTGACGTGTTGTCTGAGCCTTACGTGAGGTAATAGAAATCTTCTGCCCAAGCAGATTATTCAACAGGGTGGATTTGCCGACGTTCGGGCGACCGACGATGGCAATAAATCCGCAGTAAGTTTTCTCTTCGCTCATTCCAGCTCCAGTTTTTTTAACGCCTGTTCGGCGGCAGCCTGCTCAGCCTTACGACGGCTCGAACCTGTGCCAACCACCGGTTCACTCAGGCCGCTGACCTGGCAGTGGATAGTAAATTCTTGATCGTGTGCTTCACCACGGACCTGTACCACCAAATAAGACGGCAGAGGCAGGTGGCGACCCTGCAAATATTCCTGCAGGCGCGTTTTCGGATCTTTTTGTTTATCGCCTGGGCTAATTTCATCCAGACGAGTTTGATACCAGTTCAGGATTAATTGCTCAACGGTTTGAATATCGCTGTCGAGGAAGACGCCGCCGATCAACGCTTCAACGGTATCGGCCAGGATCGATTCACGACGGAAGCCGCCGCTTTTCAGCTCACCAGGCCCCAAACGTAAACATTCACCGAGGTCAAACTCACGGGCTAATTCAGCCAGCGTATTGCCGCGAACCAGCGTTGCGCGCATGCGGCTCATGTCACCTTCGTCCACTCGAGGGAAACGGTGATACAGCGCATTAGCGATAACAAAGCTCAAAATAGAGTCGCCCAGAAATTCTAAACGCTCGTTATGTTTGCTGCTGGCGCTCCGGTGAGTTAATGCCTGCTGCAACAGCTCCTGATGATTAAAAGTGTAGCCCAGCTTCCGTTGAAGCCGATTAATTACGATGGGGTTCATGCGATACCAATAAATGAATGCGTCAACAATTCAGCACACGAAACAGACCTGATATACGCACTTTGCGGAGCCATCTGGCTTCGCCTGCATGCTTTTATATACAAACCAACGCTGTTTCGTGTGCCGTGGCAACCTGTCGGTGCCAACCTAAAACTTCGGGGGAATATTCTATACACAACGACAAGGGATGTCGTTAGTCTGCGGGAATTTATCCGAGAAATAATTCACGCTGCCGCCGTAATGACGACAACGTGAACGATTATCGGTGATTAGTGAATGCCGCCAATACGGCTTAAACGCACACCGGTCGGCCATTCACCTTCTTGCTTATCGAAACTCATCCAGATAGCGGTCGCTTTACCCACCAGATTCGCTTCCGGCACAAATCCCCAGTAACGGCTGTCCGCGCTGTTGTCACGGTTATCACCCATCATGAAGTAGTGCCCTGGCGGGACGATCCAGGTTGCCAGTTGCTGACCAGGCTGGCGGTAATACATTCCCACCTGATCCTGCGCGATTGGCACGGTCAGAATGCGGTGCGTGACCTCACCCAGCGTTTCTTTACGCTCAGAGAGACGAATACCGTTCTCTTTCGTTTCGCTCAGCGGAACTTCAAAGAAGCCACTGGTCGCTTCCCCACCGTTACGGCGCGCAAAGGTCTGTACGAAATCACTTGGCTGAACATCCGAATACGTTACCGGCAGCGCGTTTTCACACGCCTGACCGGAACGGCATCCTGGCTGAATAGTCACTTCTTTCGCCACTGGATCGTACGTTACTTTGTCTCCCG
The DNA here is from genome assembly GCF_000398825.1 of Citrobacter sp. KTE30. Lineage (NCBI taxonomy): Bacteria > Pseudomonadati > Pseudomonadota > Gammaproteobacteria > Enterobacterales > Enterobacteriaceae > Citrobacter > Citrobacter sp. KTE30. Next base: position 3,343,416 of record NZ_KB976055.1, read on the forward strand.
GTAAACCGACAGCACGTTTAATGTAGTCCAGGCGCGGATCTTCCGGGTATTTAAACACCACGATATCACCGCGTTTCGGATGACCGGTTTCGATCAGCGTTTTCTGGTAAATCGGATCTTTAATCCCGTAGGCGAATTTCTCCACCAGGATAAAGTCACCGATAAGCAGCGTCGGCATCATCGAACCTGACGGGATCTGGAACGGCTCATAAATAAATGAACGTACCACCAGCACAATCGCCAGTACCGGGAAAACGGATGCCCCGGTTTCCAGCCAGCCCGGCTTAGGGGATACTTTTTTCAGCGTTGCTTTATCCAGTGAATCACCTGCAGCAGCTTGCGCTGCTGCCTGACGCTCCCGGCGTTTTGGTGCGAAGATGAATTTATCTACGCACCATAAAATGCCCGTCACCAGTGTGGCAATCACCAGAATCAGGGCAAACATGTTCGCCATGCCAACTCCTTAAGATTATTTGCTGTCTTTACCGACATGCAGAATGGCGAGGAACGCTTCCTGCGGCAGTTCGACGTTACCGATCTGCTTCATGCGCTTTTTACCCTCTTTCTGTTTTTGCAGCAGCTTTTTCTTACGGCTGATATCACCGCCGTAGCATTTCGCCAGAACGTTTTTACGCAGCTGCTTCACGGTTGAACGCGCGATGATGTGCGTACCAATGGCCGCCTGGATCGCGATATCAAACTGCTGGCGAGGGATCAGATCTTTCATCTTCTCAACCAGTTCACGGCCACGGCTCTGGGAGTTGTCGCGGTGAGTAATCAGCGCCAGCGCATCGACACGTTCGTTGTTGATAAGGACATCAACGCGCACCATGTCAGACGCCTGGAAGCGTTTGAAGTTATAGTCCAGCGACGCATAGCCGCGAGAGGTCGACTTCAGACGGTCGAAGAAATCGAGTACTACTTCCGCCATCGGAATCTCATACGTCAGCGCCACCTGGTTACCGTGGTAAACCATGTTGGTCTGGACGCCACGCTTCTCGATACACAGGGTGATGACGTTGCCAAGGTAAGCCTGCGGCAGCAGCATGTGACACTCAGCGATCGGCTCACGCAGTTCGTAGATGTTGTTCAGCGGCGGCAGCTTGGACGGGCTATCGACGTAGATAGTCTCTTTCGCCGTGGTTTCGACTTCGTAGACTACGGTCGGCGCGGTAGTGATCAGATCCAGATCGTATTCACGTTCCAGACGTTCCTGAATGATCTCCATGTGCAGCAGACCAAGGAAGCCACAACGGAAGCCGAAGCCCAGCGCGGTAGAGCTTTCCGGTTCGTAGAACAGGGAGGCGTCGTTCAGGCTCAGCTTGCCAAGCGCGTCACGGAAGTTTTCATAGTCGTCAGAGCTGACCGGGAACAGACCGGCGTAAACCTGTGGCTTCACTTTTTTAAAGCCTGGCAGCGGTTTGTCTGCCGGGTTACGCGCCTGCGTCAGGGTATCGCCAACCGGCGCGCCGAGGATGTCTTTAATCGCACAAACCAACCAACCTACCTCGCCGCATTTCAGCTCGGTACGGTCAACCTGTTTTGGCGTGAAGATCCCCAGGCGGTCGGCGTTATAGACCTGACCGGTGCTCATTACTTTAATTTTGTCGCCTTTACGCATGGTGCCGTTTTTAATACGCACCAGCGACACCACGCCAAGGTAGTTGTCGAACCAGGAGTCGATGATCAGCGCCTGTAATGGGCCTTCCGGATCACCTTCCGGCGGCGGAATGTCGCGTACCAGACGTTCAAGAACGTCAGTGACGCCAACGCCGGTTTTCGCCGAGCAGCGAACGGCATCTGTCGCATCGATACCGACGATATCTTCGATCTCTTCCGCTACGCGTTCAGGATCGGCGGCCGGTAGGTCGATTTTGTTCAGAACCGGCACCACTTCCAGATCCATTTCCATGGCGGTATAGCAGTTAGCCAGGGTCTGTGCTTCTACGCCCTGCCCGGCATCAACCACCAGCAGTGCACCTTCACAGGCGGCAAGCGAGCGGGAAACTTCATACGAGAAGTCAACGTGGCCCGGGGTGTCGATAAAGTTAAGCTGATAGGTTTCACCATCAGATGCTTTGAAATCGAGCGTCACGCTCTGCGCTTTGATAGTAATACCGCGCTCACGCTCAAGATCCATCGAGTCGAGAACCTGCGCTTCCATTTCACGGTCAGACAGGCCACCGCAGATCTGGATAATACGGTCAGACAGCGTCGATTTACCGTGGTCGATGTGAGCTATGATTGAAAAGTTACGTATGTTCTTCATATAGTGTAATTATTGTGCCTTACGCCCGCCTGAGCAGGCTCTGAGAAGTCGCTGTTCTGAGCTTAACGTCTGTTTAAGTGAAACGCCGCATTCTACACTACAACGCTGAGGCGAGGAAATGTTCATAGAGCAAGGATAGCGGGAACTGGAAACAACTTTGCAAAGTCGATGAAACTTTTGTCGGATGGCGGCATAAACGCCTTATCCGGCCTACGCCTGCATCTGAGGACGCTGTAGGCCTGATAAGCGCAGTGCCATCAGGCAAAGATATCACTGCTGGGTTTCGACGCGAATAAGATCGGGTGGGAGAGCAACGTTCAGAATGACCGGCTGCCAGGCTTCGCGTTCAGCAAGCTTACGAGAGTATCCACGAGCAATCAGGAATCCGCCCACGCCCCCCAGCACTGCTCCGCTTAATGCCGCAAGATCGGAACCAAACAGTACCTGGAATAGCGCCGCGAAAAGAAACAGTCCCGCCAACGGAGACATGTAGACCAGCATCGCCGAACCAAGCAGGCTACCTTCGGCAATGCCCAGTTCAACTTTTTGACCAGGGGTCAAGGGTTCGTCGCAGGGCACCACGATGGTGTGTGTGGTCTGTGGTCCCAGTTTGTTCAGCACGCGGCTCCCGCATCCGGCCCGGGAAGCACAGCTGCTACATGATGCTTTAACATCACAGCTGACCGTCGCCAGACCATTTTGCCAGGAGACGACCGTCGCCCACTCTTTAATCATTGTGCAGCCCTGAACTTAATATTGTCCGCGATACGCTTCGCCGTTTGCGGCGGAAGCTCACCGACAATAGTGATTTCGGCGTTATCTCGCACGCTAGTGCTAACCGTGCGGCGTCCAGTGCGCAGCAACTGATCGGCGCTGTTTTGCATCGCGCGGTTTACGTTCACGGAGAAACTGAACAGACCATCGGAATAAAGCCGTGATTCGATCGGCATGTTATCCATCGTCGGCAGCGGACGTCGACTGCTGGACACCTCGCTGAAGCCTTGCGGCAACCACGACGGACTCCAGTTGAAGTTGGTTTTCTCACCCGCAGGAACTGACAACAACGGCGGCAGATTGGCTTTCGCCAGCGTCTGCATGCTGTCGCTGACACCGTTGTTAACAGTAAACGCGATGACGCGGAACTGTTCCAGCGTTTCGCCATCACGGTCAAGAAGATCAACACGCATTGGCAGCTTGGTCTCAGTGTCCATCCAAACGATATAGCTGTAACGGGTGCCGTCACGCGCCACAACGCGGATCACTTCACAGAGCCTATCGGCAATACGGGTGCGGCCTACTGAGATAAAATCATAGTAGGGAGCAAGACGTTTGAAGTCGGTGTAAATCAGGGAGGGCAGTGAGTCAACGATATAGTCGCCGTTCAGCGTGAACGGTTCGAGACCTGGCTCAAAATAACTGATTTCGTTGCCACGTTGCACCACTTCCCGGCGCGGACCATCCATTTGCAACAGTTGCGCGAGCGGACGGTTATCCAGGCGGGCATGGCGATAACGTAGGGATTCAACACCCTGCTTATTGATGCTGACAAATGACAGCTCATAGGTGAGCGACTGGCTGGCCAGATTCATCTGCTGCAACAACGCCCCGGACGCAGGATTGGCCGAGGCGTTGACAGAGAAGAACAGGCTACCAGCCACAAGTGACATGGCAAACCAAAGTTGCTTCATTACTGCGATTGCGTTCCTAAAGTTTGAATTCCTGGCACCTGCACAGCGGCTTGCTGTGTCTGGGCCTGCTCAAACTGAAGCTGTTCAGAGTGCAGTCGACGTTGCAGTTCGTAATCCTGCAACATGGCATTAATACGACGACGCTGCTCCTGTACCTGCTGTTGCTGACCGCCGCTGGCCGTCGCGTCAGAAGGTACACCCAGGCTTACCGGACTGGCTTTACCCATCATCGGTAATGTATTAAATACCGGCGTTTCGGGCTGCTGGGACGTTTCAGATTGCCCATTATAGTGCTGGACGCCAACAATAACTGCAAGTGATACACACGCGGCCACACCCATTTGAGTAAGCTGCGCGGCCCACGGACGCATTTTCTTCCAGAACGGCATTTTCTGCCACTGGTGCGGTGCTGGCTGGGCCTCAGGAATCAATGGCGCCGTCTGACGTACCGGCTCATCCTGGATGGCGGCCATTACGCGGGCGGAAATATCGAAATGGAGAACGTCGGCAGTATCACCTCGCATGGAATCGCGAATCAGGTGATAACTCTCCCAGGTTTTTTGCATTTCCGGGTCGTGAGCCAGCTCTTTGAGCAACTCAGTATCCAGCGTTTCGCCATCCATTAAAGCGGAAAGTTTTTCTTTCTGCATGCCTAATACCTTTTCCAGTATCCCGCTATCGTCAACGCCTGATAAGCGGTTGAACTTTATTATCAATAGCTTCCCTCGCTCGGAAGATACGTGAACGCACCGTACCCACCGGACAATCCATGATAGCGGCTATCTCTTCATAGCTCAGGCCATCCAGCTCCCGCAAGGTTATTGCCATGCGTAAATCTTCCGGGAGGGACTCAATAGTTCGGAAAACTATCTGTCTCAGTTCTTCTGACAACATTAAGTTCTCAGGGTTCGAAATTTCTTTCAGCGCACCGCCACTTTCGTAATTTTCTGCTTCAATCGCATCTATATCACTGGAAGGTGGACGACGCCCCTGAGCGACCAGGTAATTCTTCGCTGTATTGACCGCAATACGATACAGCCAGGTATAAAAAGCACTATCCCCCCGGAACGAGTCCAGCGCACGATAGGCTTTGATAAATGCTTCTTGTACTACATCGGGTACATCACCCGATGGTACATAGCGAGAAACCAGACTCGCCACCTTATGCTGATAGCGCACTACCAGTAGGTTAAAGGCTTTCTGATCTCCCTTCTGGACCCGTTCTACCAGGACCTGGTCCGTTAACTGCTCGCTCATCCGAGGTAAAGTCTCCCCAAACCAAATTTCCACGCGCCTTCGAAACGCCACTCCATCAGCTTCACTATGAGCAAGCAAATGCTTAGAGTGCTCAAGTTTCGTAAAGTTCCGTTACGCATTGTTTTTTGTTTGTCATGTTGTAGACAGGTCTTATCTCTCATTATAAGTCTACATAACCCGATCAACGCACTATCTGTACAGAAATGCCCATTTCACCGCTTGCAGAGTAACCCAACGGGCACTTTATTTCATCACATAATCTGGTGCTAACGGCCTGCTTCACAAAATATTTTTGCCTATTTCGCCCTCATCATGTTTTTCTTTCATGTTTAGTCATTGCAACACGTTTAAAAATAAAACGTGCAGTATCGCGCAATGTGGTGCTATGGTGACCAAACACTGTTTAGTAAATTAAACAAAAATCATGAATACGACTCCTGAATTATCCTGTGACGTGCTGATCATTGGCAGCGGGGCTGCCGGACTCTCACTGGCGCTGCGCCTGGCTGAAAAGCATCAGGTTATTGTCCTGAGCAAAGGGCCGGTCAGCGAAGGCTCGACATTTTATGCCCAGGGCGGTATTGCCGCGGTTTTCGATGAAACCGACAGTATCGACTCCCACGTTGAAGATACGCTGATTGCCGGGGCCGGGCTGTGCGATCGCCATGCGGTTGAATTTGTCGCCAGCAATGCCCGTACCTGCGTTCAATGGCTTATCGATCAGGGCGTCTTATTTGATACGCAGGTTCAGCCTAACGGTGAAGAGAGCTATCACCTGACACGTGAAGGCGGTCACAGCCATCGACGTATCCTGCACGCTGCGGATGCTACCGGCAAAGAAGTCGAAACCACCCTCGTCAGCCAGGCACAAAATCATCCCAACATCCGGGTTCTCGAGCGCAGTAATGCTGTCGACCTGATTGTCTCCGATAAAATCGGTCTGCCGGGAACGCGTCGGGTTGTCGGTGCCTGGATCTGGAATCGTAATAAAGAAGCCGTAGAAACCTGCCATGCTAAGTCGGTAGTGCTGGCCACTGGCGGCGCGTCAAAGGTGTATCAATACACCACCAATCCGGATATTTCCTCGGGTGACGGAATTGCAATGGCCTGGCGTGCGGGATGCCGCGTCGCCAACCTGGAGTTTAACCAGTTTCACCCAACAGCGCTGTATCATCCGCAGGCGCGCAATTTTCTGCTGACCGAAGCGCTGCGCGGCGAAGGCGCGCACCTGAAACGCCCGGACGGTTCACGCTTTATGCCCGATTTTGACGAGCGTGGCGAACTGGCTCCCCGCGATATTGTCGCCCGCGCCATTGATCATGAAATGAAGCGCCTGGGTGCAGATTGCATGTTCCTCGATATCAGTCATAAACCGGAAGAATTTGTTCGTCAGCATTTCCCGATGATTTATGAAAAGTTGCTGGGACTGGGCATTGATCTAACCAAAGAACCTGTTCCCATCGTGCCTGCCGCGCACTATACCTGCGGCGGCGTGATGGTTGATGACTTTGGCCGTACCGATGTCGATGGGTTGTATGCGATCGGCGAAGTGAGTTACACCGGCCTGCATGGCGCCAACCGGATGGCATCGAACTCATTGCTGGAGTGTCTGGTTTACGGTTGGTCCGCGGCTGAAGATATCGACAGGCGTATGCCTTATGCACGCGGCGTCAGCACGCTCCCGGGCTGGGATGAAAGCCGGGTAGAAAATCCAGATGAATTGGTTGTTATCCAGCATAACTGGCATGAGCTGCGGCTGTTCATGTGGGATTACGTCGGTATTGTGCGCACCACTAAACGTCTGGAACGCGCCCTGCGCCGTATCACCATGCTGCAACAGGAAATCGACGAGTATTACGCCCATTTCCGTGTGTCGAACAACCTACTGGAGCTGCGCAATCTGGTGCAGGTTGCCGAGCTGATTGTCCGCTGCGCGATGATGCGCAAAGAGAGTCGGGGCCTGCACTACACGCTGGATTACCCAGAACAGCTTCCAGAGGCGGGCCCGTCAATTCTCTCGCCGCTCAGTCATCACATAAACAGATAGAACGCCTGGGTCAGCGCCGTATAACCTTCAGAGTAACGTTGGTCTGGCCCACGGATCACCAGCCTGTCGCTAAAGCACTCCCCGGCCTGCGGGGAGAATGCCAGCAATACCCGATGCGGTAGACGGGCCTCGGTTTCTGCTACATCCGTGCGCAATCGCAGATGCCAGCCCATGCTAAGCGCCTGCTGAGTAAATGCGTTACCAATCTGCTCCGGTAGCACCACACAAAAAAAACCGTCTTCCGTAATGCAGTCCGCCGCCAGCGTAAGCAACGCCTGGTGATCGAGCGAGGTGGTATAGCGGGCCTGCTCGCGCTGCGGTGTAGCGCATTCCACGCCCTGTTCATAATAGGGAGGATTGCTGATTATCAAATCAAAACGCACGGTCTGACGCGGTATCCACTGTTGCGCATCTTCTGTATGAACACTCACGCGATGCATCCACGGAGAGTGCGCGATGTTCTCCTGCGCCTGCTGCGCGGCGTCGACATCAAGCTCCACGGCGTCAATGATGACATTTTCATCAGTGCGCTGGGCCAGCATCAGCGCCAACAGGCCGCTCCCGGTACCAATATCCAGGATCCGCTTTACGCCCGCAACGGGGGCCCAGGCCCCCAATAAAATGCCGTCCGTTCCGACTTTCATTGCACAGCGATCGTGTGCCACAAAAAACTGCTTAAAAGTAAATCCATTACGTTTCAGTACGGATGTAGACTGGGGCATGAAGAACAACCTTCCTGGAAAAAAAACGATAACATAGGATAAAAACAATACCTGAGAAGGTATATCCATACAAACAGATGAAGATTGCAGCCGTAACGTCTATAATCAGCGCCCCACTCAGAGGTAGAACATGACTGTAACGACTTTTTCCGAACTTGAACTCGATGAAAGCCTTCTGGATGCCCTCCAGGAAAAAGGTTTCACTCGCCCGACCGCCATTCAGGCTGCCGCCATTCCGCCTGCGCTCGATGGCCGTGATGTACTCGGTTCTGCGCCGACAGGCACCGGTAAAACGGCGGCATATTTGCTGCCAGCGTTGCAGCACCTGCTCGACTTCCCACGCAAGAAATCCGGTCCGCCGCGCATTTTAATCCTGACGCCAACGCGCGAACTGGCGATGCAGGTTGCTGAACACGCCCGTGAGCTGGCGAAAAATACGCATCTGGATATCGCGACCATTACCGGCGGCGTGGCTTACATGAACCACATGGAAGTCTTTAGCGAAAACCAGGACATCGTGGTTGCCACCACGGGTCGTCTGCTGCAATACATTAAAGAAGAAAACTTCGACTGCCATGCGGTTGAGACGCTAATTCTCGATGAAGCAGATCGTATGCTGGACATGGGTTTTGCCCAGGACATCGAACATATCGCCGGTGAAACCCGCTGGCGTAAGCAAACCATGCTGTTCTCCGCCACGCTGGAAGGCGATGCGATTAAAGATTTTGCCGAGCGTCTGTTGGAAGATCCGGTCGAAGTCTCAGCGGATCCGTCCACCCGCGAACGCAAGAAGATCCATCAGTTTTACTACCGTGCCGATGACATCGAGCACAAAACTGCCCTGCTGATCCATCTGTTAAAACAGCCGGAAGCGACCCGCTCGATTGTCTTCGTACGTAAACGCGAGCGTGTGCACGAGCTGGCAGGCTGGCTGCGCCAGGCGGGCATTAACAACTGCTATCTCGAAGGCGAGATGGTGCAGAACAAACGCAATGAAGCGATCAAACGCCTGACCGATGGCCGCGTGAACGTGCTGGTAGCCACCGACGTTGCCGCTCGCGGGATCGATATTCCTGACGTCAGCCATGTGTTTAACTTCGACATGCCGCGCAGTGGCGATGCCTATCTGCACCGCATTGGCCGTACCGGTCGCGCAGGTCGTAAAGGTACTGCGATCTCTTTGGTTGAAGCGCACGACCATCTGCTTCTCGGCAAAGCGAGCCGCTATATTGACGAGCCGCTGAAAGCACGCGTCATCGACGAACTGCGTCCAACCACGCGCGCGCCAAGTGAGAAATCCAACGGTAAACCATCCAAGAAAGTGCTGGCGAAGCGCGCCGAGAAAAAAGCGAAAGAGAAAGAGAAGCCGCGGGTGAAAAAACGTCACCGCGATGCAAAAAATATCGGCAAACGTCGTAAGCCGAGCGGAGCTGCTACCCAGCAGTCCGACAAAGAGTAAACCGAATGCCGGGCCGTTTAGCCCGGCATTTTTTCACGTGATGCAAAACTCTCTTCAATACACTCAAGAAACACCCGCATCGCCGGGCTAACGACTTTTCCGGCATGATAGCCACACAATGCCGTAATTAACTCAGGTTGTTCACTGTACGGTAATTCAATCAATTCCCCTGAACGTAGCTCCCTCTCAACGGCAAAACGCGGCAAAAAGCTGACCCCAAGATTTGCCGATACGCACTGCTTAATGCTTTCAATGCTACATAACTCAATGGTATTTTCCAGCGTAATCTGTCGTTTACGCAGTAGCCCCTCGAAGCGCTGTCTGAAAATACATTGCGGCTCGTTAATGATAAAACTGCAGGGAATGTGCTGGTTATACTGAGTAAAATTAACGTGCTGGAGCAGCGGCGAAGCAACTAATGCCAGTGACTGATCGCCAAGCGGCATCAACTCAAGGGCATCGTCATTACCCACCCGATAAAACACCCCCAGATCGACCTCATCACTGAGCAACGCATCGCGAATGACATAACAATTGAGTGACTGTAAAGACAACCGCACATGGGGCGCACGTTGTTTAACTCGCTGTAAAACCTGCGGCATTTTATACGCCAGCAGCGTTTCGCCCGTCATTTTCACTGGCGGTTATGGATCCTGCCATCATCCATTGGCTCAGTTGGGCTGGGGCAGCTTATATCCTGTGGCTGGCGCTGAAGATCGCCACCAGCCCGGCTACAAACGATGATTTGCGGTCAGAGCCGATTAGCTTCTGGGCGAGTTTTGGCTTGCAGTTTGTTAACGTCAAAATCATTTTGTACGGCATTACCGCGTTATCCACGTTTGTATTACCGTACACTCAGGACGCACACTGGCTGATTGGGGTGAGTATTCTGTTGGCGCTGATCGGCACCTTCGGAAATGCCTGCTGGGCGCTGGCGGGCCATCTTTTTCAGCGCGTTTTTCGCCGTTACGGCCGGCAGTTGAATATCATTCTGGCGCTGCTGTTGGTGTATTGCGCGGTAAGGATCTTTTACTAACGGATGCAAAAAAGCGGAAGACACACTGGCATCTTCCGCTTTTTGATTCTTTGCTAAACGGGGCTATTCCCCGTGAGCCTTACAGGCTCTCAGTAAAGGTACGAGCGATAACGTCGCGCTGCTGTTCTGGGGTCAGAGAGTTGAAACGCACTGCATAACCAGAAACACGGATGGTCAGCTGCGGATATTTTTCCGGATGCTTAACTGCATCTTCCAGCGTTTCGCGACGCAGAACGTTCACGTTCAGGTGCTGACCACCTTCCACGCGGACTTCCGGCTGTACGTCTACCGGTACTTCACGGTATTCGATTTCGCCCAGTTTGCTGACAGCAACGACTTCATCAGCATTGAAACCTGCTTTCGCAACGATGCAGCGTGCTTCGCCTTTTTCGCTGTCCAGCAGCCAGAAAGAGTTCAGCAGGTCGTCGTTTGCAGCTTTAGTAATCTGGATACCTGTAATCATTTGATGCCTCCCCGGCAAAATTATTTGATCTCGGTTGGCCGTCATCCGGCCAATTGGTAAAACCATTGTTGCTTGAGTGTATATATACCCCTCACACACCCTTGAATCTTTGATTTAAATCAACAAAAACCACACATGAAAAGTGGTGATAGGTGGATTTTATTGTTTTACATCAACTTACGCCGTGTACACAGCTAAACTTTTTACATAAATTTTCAACTATCTTTAAGGGGTAGACCATTGAGAAACGTACAGAATTTTGCGACGTCGAAAGAAGCAGTTAAGCTAGGGGGATTGAAAATTCGCAGGAGAGCGAGATGGCCACCGAATTAACCTGGCACGATGTGCTGGCTGAAGAAAAACAGCAGCCTTATTTTGTTAACACACTGCATACTGTTGCCGGCGAGCGTCAGTCAGGAATGACAATTTATCCGCCGCAAAAAGATGTGTTTAACGCGTTTCGTTTTACCGAGCTTGGTGACGTGAAAGTTGTCATCCTGGGTCAGGATCCTTACCACGGCCCAGGCCAGGCACACGGTCTCGCGTTCTCTGTTCGTCCGGGGATTGCCACTCCACCTTCGTTGCTGAACATGTACAAAGAGCTGGAAGCAACAATTCCCGGCTTCACCCGCCCCACACACGGATATCTGGAAAGCTGGGCACGCCAGGGGGTACTGTTACTCAACACCGTACTCACCGTTCGCGCCGGTCAGGCACATTCTCACGCCAGCCTTGGATGGGAAACATTTACCGATAAAGTCATCAGCCTGATTAACCAACATCGGGAAGGCGTGGTTTTCCTGCTCTGGGGTTCTCACGCACAGAAGAAAGGCGCGATTATTGATGCGCAGCGTCACCATGTGTTGAAAGCGCCCCACCCATCACCACTCTCTGCGCATCGCGGTTTCTTTGGTTGCAATCACTTTGTACTGGCGAATGAATGGCTGGAACAACGAGGTGAAAAACCGATTGACTGGATGCCGGTATTACCCGCAGAAAGCGAGTAAAAAAATGCCAGCGATTCGCTGGCATTTTTATTATCAGGCTTTGTTCTGACGCCACCACTCCGCGAGCAAAACGCCGGTCGCGACAGAAACATTGAGCGTTTCTACCTTGCCGGTACCGTCAATCGCCACGCACAGGTCGTCGGCTGAACATGCTGCTTCTGGCAGAGCTTCACGCTCACGCCCTAATACCAGCACCATTTTTTCCGGCAGCGTGGTAGTAAACAGCGGTTTACCTTTCACGCTTGAGGTCATCACTACCGTGTAACCCGCGTTACGGAAATCGTCCAACACATCGACAATGCTGTCACCGGTAATCGGCTGAACATGCTCTGCTCCACCTTCAGCAGTACGGATAGCCGCCCCCGATTCCAGCAGCGCCGCATCCTGAACCACCACGCCTTTCACACCGAAGTGCGCGCAGCTACGCATCATACCGCCCAGGTTATGCGGGTTAGCGATATCTTCCAGTGCCAGCACGCAATCCTGCGCCCCTGCCTGACCGACCCACTGCTTAACGGTAGTACCGTTACGTTTTTTGATCAGGAAACAGACGCCACCGTGGTGTTCGGTGCCTGAGGCTTTCGCCAGCTCGGCTTCGTCAACCACGTGATAGGCTTTGCGGTTTGCCGCCATCCAGCGTAATGCTTCTTTAAAACGCGGGGTTACGCTCTGAACAAACCAGGCGCGGACGATAGCGTCCGGACGACTCTGGAACAGAGCCTGACAGGCATTCTCACCGTAAACGCGGGTTTCTTCCGCGCGCTGACGGCGTAATACTTCAGGATCGATAAAGCTCTTACCGCTAATACCGCCGTGATCGGCTTTATCCGCTGCGTCATCATTCGGTGCGCGGGACACGGTACGCCACGGTGAATCTTCACGTCTGCGGTCGCGTTCTACATCGCGGTCACGCCCGCGTTCACGACCACGTTCGCTGTTCGGACCCTTTCGTTCATCACGGGCAGGGCGACGACCGCCTTCGGCTCGGGAAGTACCGGGGCGACCGCCGCCTTTGCCAGTACGTGGATTTTGGGTGCGTTTATCCGAGTCATCGTCACTGCGGACGTACATCACTTTGACCTTGCCGTTTTTGTTCTTCAGTTCGTCGCTCATGTTTTTCTCCACCTGCTCTGCGCGAAGCGCGCAGATTACCCGATGTGCACGTCGTTAGCCATTATTTCATTTAAAAGCTAAGGACTATTGTACTCATTGAATAAAACGCATTGTTGTTTAGAACAGACTCTCCGATAATATGTAACATAATAGAAACATACTGGCGTTTATGCCGTGAAGTCCACTCCACTCATCCAGAGGTTAGTTATGAATACCGTTTGTACCAGCTGCCAGGCTATCAACCGCATCCCTGACGATCGTGTCCAGGAAGCGGCTAAATGCGGACGCTGTGGTCACGACCTGTTTGATGGGGAGGTGATCAATGCGACCGGTGAGACACTGGATAAACTGTTAAAAGACGATCTCCCGGTGGTCGTTGACTTTTGGGCCCCCTGGTGTGGTCCATGTCGTAACTTCGCCCCGATTTTTGAAGATGTCGCGGAAGAGCGTAGCGGCAAAGTGCGTTTTGTTAAAGTGAATACGGAAGCCGAGCGTGAACTCAGCGCCCGTTTCGGTATCCGCAGCATTCCGACCATCATGATCTTCAGAAAAGGTGAAATCGTCGACATGCTTAACGGCGCTGTACCAAAAGCCCCGTTTGATAGCTGGCTTAACGAATCATTATAATCTCTACGGGGCGCATCTTGTGCCCCGTTTTCACCTCTGCGACAATAGCGTTTTTCAACGTGTTTCCCCATGACCGATAACGCTGTTCTTCAGTTACGCGCTGAGCGCCTCGCGCGCGCCACGCGTCCTTTCCTTGCCCGAGGTAATCGCGTTCGCCGCTGTCAACGCTGCCTGCTGCCGCAGAAGCTCTGCTTGTGCGCAACTCTGGCGCCCTCTGAGGCAAAAAGTCGCTTTTGTCTGGTGATGTTTGATACCGAGCCGATGAAGCCCAGCAACACGGGGCGTTTAATTGCCGATATTCTGCCCGATACCACGGCTTTTCAGTGGTCACGTACCGAGCCGCCGCAGGCGCTGCTGGAACTGGTGAAAAATCCGGATTACCAGCCGATGGTTGTATTCCCGGCCTCCTATGCGGGTGAAGAGCGTGAGGTGATTTTCACGCCACCAGCCGGTAAGCCCCCATTGTTTATCATGCTCGACGGCACCTGGCCTGAGGCGCGTAAAATGTTCCGCAAAAGCCCGTACCTCGATAACCTGCCGGTGATCTCTGTTGATTTATCACGCCTTTCTGCTTACCACCTGCGTGGCGTTCACGCCGAAGGGCAATATTGCACAGCCGAGGTGGCCATCGCCTTGTTGGATCTGGCGGGAGATACGCAAGCCGCAGAAGGGTTAAGCGATCATTTTACTCGCTTTAAAACCCGCTACCTGGCAGGAAAAACTCAACATCAGGGAAGCGTCACAGCAGATTCATCAGAAAACGTTTAAAATCATTCGGTCACTGGTGTCATTAAGGAAGCCGATATGAGTCAGCGTGGTCTGGAAGCACTATTGCGACCGAAATCCATTGCGGTGATTGGGGCGTCAATGAAGCCTAATCGCGCAGGTTACCTGATGATGCGTAACCTGCTTGCTGGCGGTTTCAATGGACCTGTTTTACCGGTGACGCCCGCATGGAAAGCGGTGTTGGGCGTACTGGCGTGGCCCAATATCAACAGCCTGCCTTTTAGCCCCGATCTCGCCGTGTTGTGCACCAATGCCAGCCGTAACCTGGCATTACTCGAAGCACTTGGCGAGAAAGGTTGTAAAACCTGCATTATTCTCTCAGCACCCTCGGCGCAGCACGCGGAGCTGCTGGCCTGCGCATCACGCTACAACATACGTCTTCTGGGTCCCAACAGCCTGGGACTTCTCGCACCCTGGCAAGGACTTAACGCCAGCTTTTCCCCCGTCCCGATTAAGCGCGGCAAGCTGGCTTTCATCTCTCAATCCGCCGCCGTGTCCAATACCATACTCGACTGGGCACAGCAGAGAGAAATGGGCTTTTCTTACTTTATCGCGCTGGGTGATAGCCTGGATATCGACGTTGATGAGCTACTGGATTACCTGGCACGCGACAGTAAAACCAGCGCGATATTGCTGTATCTCGAACATTTAAGTGATGCCCGGCGCTTTGTTTCCGCCGCCCGTAGCGCCTCGCGCAATAAACCTATTCTGGTGATTAAGAGCGGTCGCAGCCCTGCAGCGCAGCGTTTACTGCATACCAGCGCCGGGATGGACCCTGCGTGGGATGCAGCTATTCAGCGCGCCGGTTTACTGCGCGTACAAGACACTCACGAGCTGTTCTCAGCAGTCGAAACCTTGAGCCACATGCGTCCACTACGTGGCGACAGGCTAATGATCATCAGCAATGGGGCCGCGCCTGCCGCACTGGCATTAGATGAACTGTGGTCAAAAAATGGCAAGTTGGCGACGTTGAATGAAGACACCTGCCAGAAATTACGCGATGCCTTGCCTGAACATGTTGATATCGCCAACCCACTGGATCTGCGTGATGACGCCAGCAGCGAACACTACGTTAAGACGCTGGATATTTTGCTCGCCAGCCAGGATTTCGACGCGTTGATGGTGATTCATTCACCCAGCGCAGCCGCTCCCGGAACCGAAAGCGCACAGGCATTGATTGAAGCGGTAAAGCATCATCCCCGAGGAAAATTCGTCTCGTTGCTGACCAACTGGTGCGGAGAGTTTTCCTCACAGGAAGCACGCAGACTGTTTAGCGAAGCCGGATTACCAACCTACCGCACGCCTGAAGGCACTATCACTGCATTTATGCATATGGTGGAGTACCGGCGTAACCAGAAGCAACTGCGTGAAACGCCTGCGCTACCCGACAATCTGACCACCAACACCGCCGAAGCGCATAATCTGTTACAACAGGCGATTGCAGAAGGCGCAACGTCGCTGGATACTCATGAAGTTCAGCCTATTTTACAGGCCTATGGCTTACATACACTGCCGACCTGGATCGCCAGCGACAGCGCAGAGGCCGTACACATCGCGGAGCAAATCGGCTACCCGGTGGCGCTCAAGCTGCGTTCTCCTGATATCCCGCATAAGTCGGAAGTTCAGGGGGTAATGCTCTACCTGCGTACAGCAACAGAAGTGCAGCAGGCTGCCAATGCAATTTTCGATCGGGTAAAAATGGCCTGGCCGCAGGCACGCATTCACGGTTTATTAGTACAAAGTATGGCGAATCGCGCTGGTGCTCAAGAACTTCGCGTCGTCGTTGAACACGACCCGGTATTTGGTCCGTTGATTATGCTGGGTGAAGGTGGTGTTGAGTGGCGACCGGAAGAGCAAGCCGTGGTGGCCTTGCCGCCATTGAACATGAATCTGGCGCGTTATCTGGTGATCCAGGGGATCAAAAATAAAAAGATCCGCGCTCGCAGCGCACTGCGTCCGCTGGATATCGCCGGGTTGAGCCAACTTCTGGTGCAGGTCTCCAACCTGATCGTCGACTGCCCGGAAATTCAGCGTCTGGATATTCATCCGCTGCTGGCCTCCGCCGAAGAATTTACCGCGCTGGACGTTACGCTGGATATTGCCCCTTTCGCGGGTGATAACGAAAGCAGACTGGCTGTACGTCCATACCCCCATCAGCTTGAAGAGTGGGTGGAGTTGAAGAACGGCGAGCGCTGTCTGTTTCGCCCCATTTTACCGGAGGATGAACCTCATCTACAGCAGTTCATTTCTCAAGTGACAAAAGAAGATCTTTATTATCGCTATTTCAGTGAGATCAATGAATTTACCCACGAAGATTTAGCCAATATGACGCAGATCGACTACGATCGGGAAATGGCTTTTGTTGCGGTGCGTTGTAAAGATAATCACGAAGAGATCCTCGGCGTAACGCGAGCAATCTCGGATCCTGATAACGTAGATGCTGAGTTTGCCGTACTGGTTCGTTCCGATCTCAAAGGGCTTGGACTGGGTCGCCGATTGATGGAAAAATTAATTGCATATACCCGAGATCACGGACTTATACGTTTGAATGGTATTACGATGCCAAACAATCGTGGGATGGTCGCCCTGGCCCGAAAACTCGGGTTTGTTGTTGACGTCCAGCTCGAAGAGGGAATTGTTGGGCTAACGCTTAATCTGGCCCAATGTGAGGAATCGTGAGTAAGGTACTGGAAATGTTGACCACATTAATGGGTACTGGTGGTATCATTGCCCGCTTATGTCGTCTGCATAGCACAGAGGACCCTTCAATGAACAGAGAAGAAATGCACTGTGATGTTGTCAAAATTTAAGCGTAATAAACATCAACAACACCTTGCCCAACTACCCAAGATTTCTCAGTCAGTTGATGATGTAGATTTCTTTTATGCTCCCGCTAATTTCAGGGAGACTCTGCTGGAAAAAATAGCCAGCGCGACGCGACGGATCTGCATTATTGCGCTGTACCTGGAACAGGATGACGGTGGTAAAGGCATACTTGACGCTCTCTATGCGGCAAAACGGCAGCGTCCTGAACTGGATGTCCGGGTACTTGTCGACTGGCACAGAGCTCAGCGCGGTCGTATTGGGGCTGCGGCATCCAATACTAATGCTGACTGGTATTGCCGAATGGCGCAAGAAAACCCTGGTATCGATATTCCTGTTTATGGCGTTCCGATTAACACCCGTGAAGCGCTTGGCGTCCTGCATTTCAAAGGCTTTATTATCGATGACAGCGTCCTGTACAGCGGGGCCAGTCTGAACGATGTTTACCTGCATCAGCATGATAAATATCGCTATGACCGTTATCAGTTGATTCGCAATGCGCAAATGGCCGATATCATGTTCGATTGGGTTACGCAGAACCTGATAAAGGGTCGCGGCGTTAACCGCCTTGATGATATCAACCGACCTAAAAGCCCGGAAATTAAAAACGATATCCGCCTGTACCGCCAAGAACTGCGTGATGCGTCATTCCATTTTCAGGGTGATGCTGATAACGAACAGCTTTCGGTTACGCCTCTGGTGGGCCTTGGGAAATCCAGTCTGTTAAATAAGACCATTTTCCATCTTATGCCCTGCGCGGAGCACAAACTCACAATCTGTACCCCTTATTTCAACCTGCCCGCCATACTGGTGCGCAATATCATTCAACTGCTGCGTGAAGGGAAAAAGGTTGAAATCATTGTCGGTGATAAAACCGCCAACGACTTTTTCATTCCAGAAGATGAGCCATTCAAGATCATCGGCGCGCTGCCTTATCTGTATGAAATAAATCTGCGCCGTTTCCTGAGCAGATTGCAGTATTACGTGAATACCGACCAGCTGGTCGTACGCCTATGGAAAGATGATGACAACACCTATCATCTGAAAGGTATGTGGGTTGATGATAAATGGATGCTGCTCACCGGCAACAACCTTAACCCTCGCGCCTGGCGTCTGGATCTGGAAAACGCCATCCTTATCCACGATCCTAAGCAAGAGCTGACTCCCCAGCGCGATAAAGAGCTGGAGCTTATCCGTACGCATACTACCGTCGTTAAGCACTATCGCGACCTGCAAAGTATTGCTGACTATCCAGTCAAAGTGCGTAAGCTCATTCGTCGACTACGCCGTATTCGTATCGACAGATTAATTAGCCGTATTCTGTAATCAAGACCCCGTCCAGTGACGGGGTTTTTCATATGGAGGCAACGGTGCGCCTGTTCATTCTTACCAGCATCCTGGCCATTTCTGGCTGCAGCCACATGGCTAACGACCAGTGGAGTGGGCAAGACAAAGCTCAACACTTCATCGCCTCCGCCATGCTTGCCGCAGCCGGCAATGAATATGCCCAACATCAGGGCAACAGCCGCGATCGCAGTGCGGCTATCGGCCTGATGTTCTCAGTCAGCCTGGGCGCGTCAAAAGAACTGTGGGACAGCCGTCCCGCAGGGAGCGGCTGGAGCTGGAAGGACTTCGCCTGGGATGTTGCAGGCGCGTCTACCGGCTATGCGGTCTGGCAACTGGCACATTACTAGAGGCGCAGACCTTTCCCCTTCCCATGCAACATCAGCGATACTAAAAACGCGACAACTGCCAGCGCGGTGACGTACCAGAAGAATGTCGTTTCCATACCGACAGACTTCAGGGATAACGCCACATATTCAGCTGAGCCACCAAACAGGGCATTAGCCACCGCATAAGATAAGCCAACTCCCAGAGCGCGCACCTGCGCCGGGAACATCTCAGCCTTCAAAATACCGCTGATTGACGTATAGAAACTCACGATTAACAGGGCACTCATCACCAAAGCAAACGCCATATACGGGGATGTTACGCTTTGCAATGCTGTCAGAATGGGAACAGTGAAAATCGCAGCCAACGCGCCAAAACACAGCATTGAAGTACGCCGGCCAATCTTATCTGACAAAGCGCCGAACAGCGGTTGAACCAGCATGAACACACACAGTGCCGCCGTCATAATCCCGCTGGCTACGTTGGCATGCATACCAGCTGTATTGACCAGGTATTTCTGCATGTAGGTTGTGAACGTGTAAAAACACAACGAACCCGCGGCGGTAAAGCCAAGCACCATGACAAAGGCTTTGCGATTACGCCACAGACCTTTCAGGGAACCTGCTTCTTTCAGCGCGCGAACGTCCTGTTTCGAGGTTTCATCCAGTTGGCGACGCAGCCATAGCGCAACAATAGCCAGCACGGCGCCCAACGCAAATGGAATACGCCACCCCCACGCTCTGAGCGCAGAGTCTTCTAACGTGTGCTGTAATATGACCACAACCAACAATGCCAGTAACTGCCCGCCGATTAACGTCACGTACTGGAATGAAGCATAAAAACCTTTCTTACCTTCAACGGCAACTTCACTCATATAGGTCGCGCTGGTTCCGTATTCACCACCTACAGATAACCCCTGGAATAGTCTGGCCAGCAGTAATAACGCAGGGGCCCAGGTACCGATAGTTTCATATCCCGGTAGACAAGCGATCACCAACGATCCCATACACATCATACAAACGGACAGCAACATGGACTTTTTACGCCCGTGCTTATCCGCAATACGGCCAAACAACCAGCCTCCAATTGGTCGCATCAAGAAGCCTGCGGCAAACACGCCGGCGGTTTGTAAGAGTTGTGTGGTGGTATTTCCTGATGGGAAAAAGATATGAGCAAAATAAAGAGAACAGAAAGAGTAGATATAGAAATCAAACCATTCGACCAGATTCCCTGATGATGCTCCGACAATCGCCCATATACGACGGCGGGTATCGCCGTCTGCCAGCGCCCCGTTCTCAGTTACACTACTATCAGCCATTAGAATTGTACCCCTGCCAACGATCGCATGAATTTATCAATGATGGTTGTGTGTTTTTTAGTGAATTAAATGTTATATAATTGTTATATATTATTATGCAGGAAAGATCACGATTTTAATTAGCAGAGAAAGGATTCAGATATGTTCGAGGGAGAGATCCGTGTAGTAGATCGAGACAGTGTGCTTTTGTTAGTCGATTAAGGCGGTTACGTCGAATCCAGCAATCTGCCGCCGGAATTGCGTGATGCGCTACGCTTATCAGGCCTGCACAATCAATACGTTCAGCCCGGCGGTTTTTACCCCGCACACACGCAAAAAAGCCCATCCGTCAGGATGGGCTTCTTCACTTTAATTGATGCCTGGCAGTTCCCTACTCTCGCATGGGGAGACCCCACACTACCATCGGCGCTACGGCGTTTCACTTCTGAGTTCGGCATGGGGTCAGGTGGGACCACCGCGCTACAGCCGCCAGGCAAATTCTGTTATTAACCCGCTTTTCGCCGGTTAATGTTATCTGTATCAAGCTGAATGTCGTCTCTTC
>NZ_KB976055.1:3373182-3561528 GCF_000398825.1 Citrobacter sp. KTE30
GTGGAACCCCGCTGACCCGGCGGCTTATAATCCGTTGTTCCGTGTCAGTGGAGGCGCATTATAGGGAGTTATTTCAGGCTGACAAGTTAAAAATATAAAAAACTTATCAAGCGATTACTTTTCAATCAATACGTCTATTTTCGCCTGAATTTTAAACAAAAACGAGCCCCGCAGGGCCCGTTTATTGTTGTTTTGTGACTTACTGCACTGCCACGATGCGATCGTCATTCACTTCCAGACGAATCGTTTTGCCCGGAATCAGTTCACCAGACAGAATTTGCTGCGCCAGCGGGTTTTCGATCTGCTGCTGGATAGCACGTTTCAATGGACGTGCGCCATATACCGGATCGTAACCATTCGCACTCAGCAGTTTAAGCGCCTCGTCAGAAATATGGATTTCATAGCCACGTTCTTCCAGACGTTTGTACAGACGCTGCAGCTGGATCTGAGCAATAGAAGCAATGTGCTGCTCACCCAACGGATGGAATACAACAACCTCATCTATACGGTTGATGAATTCCGGTCGGAAGTTATGGCTCACGACGCCCAGCACCATATCTTTCATGTGGCCGTAATCCAGCTCACCAAAGCGTTCCTGGATTAGATCAGACCCCAGGTTTGAGGTCATGATGACAACCGTATTACGGAAGTCGACCGTTCTTCCCTGTCCGTCAGTCAGACGACCATCGTCAAGCACCTGCAGCAGAATGTTGAACACATCCGGGTGTGCTTTTTCCACTTCATCCAGCAGGATGACAGAGTAAGGACGACGACGTACTGCTTCCGTCAGATACCCACCTTCTTCATAACCGACATATCCCGGAGGTGCCCCAACCAAGCGAGACACCGAGTGTTTCTCCATAAACTCGGACATATCGATACGCACCATTGCGTCGTCACTGTCGAACATAAAGTTTGCCAGCGCTTTGCACAGTTCGGTTTTACCGACCCCGGTTGGACCAAGGAACAAGAATGAACCAATCGGACGATTCGGATCGGACAAGCCCGCGCGGCTACGACGGATGGCGTTAGAAACGGCTTCCACCGCTTCGTTCTGACCAATCACACGGCTGTGCAGCTCCTGTTCCATACGCAACAGTTTTTCCCGTTCGCCTTCCAGCATGCGAGCAACCGGGATCCCGGTCCAGCGCGCCAGCACCTCAGCAATTTCTGCATCCGTGACTTTATTACGCAGCAGACGCATGGTTTTGCCTTCAGACTGGGTGGCTGCTTCCAGCTGTTTTTCCAGTTCAGGAATTTTGCCGTACTGCAGTTCAGACATCCGCGCCAGGTCGCCAACGCGGCGCGCCTGTTCGATGGCGATTTTTGCCTGCTCCAGCTCAGCCTTGATAGTTTGCGTTCCCGAGAGGGAGGCTTTTTCAGCTTTCCACTCTTCCTCTAACTCAGAATACTGGCGCTCTTTGTCGTCCAGCTCTTCGTTGAGCATATCGAGACGTTTTTTACTTGCCTCATCAGACTCTTTCATTAATGCCTGCTGTTCCAGTTTGAGCTGGATAATACGGCGGTCGAGTCTGTCGAGTTCCTCCGGCTTGGAGTCAATCTGCATACGAATGCTGGATGCCGCTTCGTCAATAAGGTCGATAGCTTTATCCGGTAACTGACGATCGGCAATATAACGATGAGACAACGTAGCTGCCGCAACAATCGCCGGGTCAGTAATCTGCACATGATGGTGCAGCTCATAACGTTCTTTCAGGCCACGCAAGATTGCGATGGTGTCTTCCACTGAAGGTTCAGCCACAAACACTTTCTGGAAACGACGTTCCAGCGCCGCATCTTTTTCGATGTACTGGCGATATTCATCAAGCGTTGTGGCGCCTACGCAGTGCAGTTCCCCGCGAGCCAGCGCTGGTTTCAACATGTTCCCGGCGTCCATCGCGCCATCGGCTTTACCCGCCCCAACCATGGTATGCAATTCGTCGATAAACAGAATGACGTTGCCTTCCTGTTTCGAGAGATCGTTCAGCACACCTTTTAAGCGCTCTTCAAACTCACCGCGATATTTGGCCCCAGCCACCAGCGCGCCCATATCCAGCGCCAGTACACGACGGCCTTTTAAGCCCTCCGGCACTTCACCATTGATGATGCGTTGGGCCAGCCCTTCAACAATGGCTGTTTTACCGACACCGGGTTCACCGATTAACACTGGGTTATTTTTAGTACGACGTTGCAGCACCTGAATGGTACGGCGAATTTCTTCATCACGGCCGATAACTGGATCGAGTTTGCCCTGTTCAGCACGTTCAGTCAGATCGACGGTATATTTTTTCAAGGCCTGACGTTGGTCTTCAGCCCCCTGGTCATTCACGCTTTCACCTCCACGCATTTGTTCAATTGCCTGAGTGATATTGGCGGTCGTCGCCCCAGCTGATTTTAATAAGTCGGTCAGCGTACCGCGTGACTCAAGCACCGCCAGAACGAACAGTTCTGACGAAATAAAGTTGTCCCCACGTTTTTGCGCCAGCTTGTCGCAAAGATTCAGTACACGCACCAGTTCCTGAGAAGGCTGCACATCACCGCCGGTACCTTCTACCTGCGGCAAACGGCTCAACGCCTGGTCAATGGTTGTACGTAACTGGCCAGCATTAATGCCAGCAGACGTTAATAAAGGACGTACCGATCCCCCTTCCTGATTCAGCAAGGCGCTCATTAGATGAAGTGGTTCGATGAATTGATTGTCGTGCCCCAATGCGAGTGACTGGGCATCGGCAAGAGCAAGCTGGAATTTATTGGTAAGACGATCCAGACGCATAACTCCTCCCATAACAGGTCAAAATTGCTACTGGAGATTAAATGAGGTCATCCCTCAATTATTCAAGGTGAATGACCTGAATTATGTGAAAAGAAAATTACACGTACCGGATCGTCTTGATTCTTTAGGTTATATCAGCCAAATAAAACTTGCCATACGACCCGTGGTATTGTCGCGACGATAAGAGAAGAACGTCTCACTTTCACTAAAGGTGCAACGGTCGCCGCCGTGGAGGTTCTCCACGCCGACATTTGCCAGCCGCTGACGGGCAAGCTGGTAGATATCCGCCAGATACTTGTCGCCGCGCGGTACAAATGCGAGGTTCGCTTGCGGATCTTTCGTCATGAATGCCTCGCGAACTTCTGCTCCCACTTCAAAGGCGTTTGGGCCTATCGCCGGACCTAGCCAGGCAATAATGTTTTCAGGTTCGTCGGCAAAACACGCCACCGTCTCTTCCAGCACGCCAGCGCATAATCCTCGCCAACCCGCATGGGCCGCAGCCACTTCCGTCCCGGCGCGATTGCAAAACAGCACCGGCAGACAATCAGCGGTCATTACCGCACACACTGTGCCCGGCGTGTTGCTATACGACGCATCTGCGCGTTTGGAGGCGTAAGGCCCGCCTGTCAGTTTCAGGACATCCTTACCGTGGACCTGCTCCAGCCAGACCGGCTTTGACGGCAGATTGCCCGCAGCAAACAGTCGTTTGCGGTTCTCTTCAACATGCTCCGGGTTATCGCCGCAATGGGCACCCAGATTCAGCGAATCGTAAGGCGGCATACTGACTCCGCCAATACGGGTAGAACTACACGCCGCGACACCTTGCGGTATCGGCCACTGCGGAACAATTAGCTTACTCATAGCCAGGCAATATCATCCTTATGTTCTTCGAAATCAGCGCGCATCACTTCAATCAATTGCACCATATCTTGTGGGATCGGCGCATGCCATTCCATTTCGATACCGGAAATCGGGTGATACAAACGCAGCATGGTCGCATGTAGCGCCTGGCGGTCGAACTTACGCAGTACGGAGATAAATTCGTCAGAAGCGCCTTTCGGTGGACGTGGACGACCGCCGTAGACCTGATCGCCCACCAGCGGATGAGTGATATGTGCCATGTGCACGCGGATCTGGTGCGTACGTCCGGTTTCCAGACGCAACCGCAGACGCGTGTGCACACGGAAGTGTTCCATAATGCGATAGTGCGTTACCGCCGGTTTCCCCATTGGGTGTACCGCCATGTGCGTACGCTTGGTCGGGTGACGGCTAATCGGTTCCTCAACGGTTCCGCCAGCAGTCATGTGACCAATTGCTACGGCTTCGTACTCACGGGTAATTTCGCGCAGCTGCAATGACTCAACCAGACGTGTTTGTGCCGGAACCGTTTTTGCCACCACCATTAATCCGGTCGTGTCTTTATCCAGACGGTGTACGATACCGGCACGAGGAACATCCGCGATTGGCGGGTAGTAATGCAGTAACGCATTCAATACCGTACCATCAGGATTCCCGGCGCCCGGATGCACTACAAGGTCACGGGGTTTGTTGATGACAAGAATATCATCATCTTCATAAACGATATCCAGTGGGATATCCTGAGGTTCAAAACGAACCTCTTCATCAATTTCTGCATTGATGGAGACACGCTCTCCACCCAACACTTTTTCTTTCGGTTTATCGCAAAGATTGCCATTTACCAGCACGCGCTGGTCGAGGATCCATTCTTTTATGCGCGATCGCGAATAATCAGGGAACAATTCGGCCAAAGCCTGATCTAAGCGTTGACCGAGCTGATTTTCGGAGACTGTTGCGGTGAGTTCTACTCGTTGTGCCATAAACTGCTTCTTCGTTTAACGTTGGGTTTTACGGCTTTGCCGTTTAATATAGTGTGCTATTGTAGCTGGTCTTAACCGGGAGCAGGAACAGAGAATCTCCCGTATTACATTTTGAGGAAAGTCAAAACGTCATGACGCGCATGAAATATCTGGTGGCAGCAGCCACGTTGAGCCTGTTTTTGGCGGGTTGCTCTGGTTCAAAGGAAGAGGTGCCCGATAATCCGCCAAATGAAATCTACGCGACTGCTCAGCAAAAGCTGCAGGACGGTAACTGGAAACAGGCAATAACGCAATTGGAAGCGTTGGATAACCGTTATCCATTTGGACCGTATTCTCAGCAGGTGCAATTAGATCTCATCTACGCCTACTACAAAAACGCCGATCTGCCACTTGCTCAGGCTGCTATCGATCGTTTTATCCGTCTTAACCCGACACACCCTAACATTGATTATGTCATGTATATGCGTGGCCTGACCAATATGGCGTTGGATGATAGCGCACTGCAAGGATTCTTTGGTGTTGATCGCAGCGATCGCGATCCCCAACACGCCCGAGCTGCGTTTAATGACTTTTCCAAACTGGTACGTGGCTATCCGAACAGCCAGTACACCACTGATGCCACCAAACGTCTGGTGTTCCTGAAAGATCGTCTGGCGAAGTATGAATATTCTGTTGCGGAATACTACACTGCCCGCGGTGCATGGGTTGCCGTGGTAAACCGTGTGGAAGGCATGCTGCGCGACTACCCTGATACTCAGGCAACACGTGATGCTCTGCCGTTAATGGAAAAAGCTTATCGCCAGATGCAGATGAATGCGCAGGCAGAAAAAGTAGCGAAAATCATTGCCGCTAACAGCAGCAATACCTGATTTGCCTCAGAATGCAAAACGGCAGCCCAAGGGCTGCCGTTTTTTTATCCGTTAACGCTACAACTGAAGCGGTTTAGCTCCGACGCATCCCATCAAATATGGCCTGCTTTCAGGTATTCCTCAAGTAAAAAATCGCCTGTTCCTGCGGTGCCTCACAAAAAGGTTTTCTTGACAAAAAGCGACAAAAAAATGTGATTTACATCACGTATTTTGACATTGGGAACGGTATGCTGGAATCACCAAGACGGGAAAGACAAGAGGTAAAATTTATGACAATGAACATTACCAGTAAACAAATGGAAATTACTCCGGCAATTCGCCAGCATGTCGCAGACCGTCTCGCCAAACTAGAAAAATGGCAAACTCATCTGATTAATCCACATATCATTCTGTCTAAGGAGCCACAGGGTTTCATTGCTGATGCCACCATCAATACACCGAACGGACATCTGGTCGCCAGCGCAAAACACGAGGATATGTACACCGCAATTAACGATTTGATCAACAAGCTGGAACGGCAGCTCAATAAAGTGCAGCACAAAGGCGAAGCCCGTCGTGCAACAACTTCAGTCAAAGACGCCAACTTCGTCGAAGCAGAAGAAGAGTAGTCCCTTACATTGAGTGTATCGCCAACGCGCCTTCGGGCGCGTTTTTTGTTGACAGGGTGAAAACAGTACGGGTACTTTACTGACGTAGCCAAAGGAAAATTACATGAAACTTGTTCCGTTCTTCTTCGCATTCTTTTTTACCTTCCCCTGAATGGGAGGCGTTTCGTCGTGTGATAAAGAATGCGAAGACGAACAATAAGGCCTCCCACAACGGGGGGCCTTTTTTATTGATAACAAGAAAGGCAACACTATGACATCGGAAAACCCATTGCTGGCGCTGCGCGATAAGATCAGCACGCTGGATGAAAAATTACTGGCCCTGCTGGCTGAGCGACGTGGACTGGCCGTAGAAGTTGGTAAAGCCAAACTGCTTTCACATCGTCCGGTACGAGATATCGACCGTGAACGTGACCTGTTGGACCGTCTGATTCAGTTGGGCAAAGCACATCATCTCGATGCTCACTACATTACCCGCCTGTTCCAGCTCATAATCGAAGACTCCGTCCTGACTCAACAGGCTCTGCTCCAGCAACACCTGAACAAAATTAACCCACACTCCGCGCGCGTGGCCTTCCTGGGGCCAAAAGGATCATATTCCCATCTGGCAGCACGTCAGTACGCCGCCCGCCATTTTGAACAATTTATTGAAAGCGGCTGCGCAAAATTTGCCGATATCTTTAATCAGGTCGAAACCGGACAGGCTGACTATGCTGTGGTTCCGATTGAAAACACCAGCTCCGGTGGGATTAACGACGTTTACGACCTGCTGCAGCACACCAGCCTGTCTATTGTTGGCGAGATGACCATTACGATAGACCACTGTGTACTGGTGTCCGGCACTACGGATCTTGAGACCATTGAAACGGTATACAGCCATCCGCAGCCGTTCCAGCAGTGCAGCAAGTTCCTGAATCGCTACCCGCACTGGAAGATTGAGTACACTGAAAGCACCTCTGCGGCAATGGAAAAAGTTGCGCAGGCTAACTCACCGCATGTGGCGGCCCTGGGGAGCGAAGCCGGAGGCGTACTGTATGGTTTGCAGGTTCTCGAGCATATTGAGGCTAACCAGTCGCAAAACATCACCCGCTTCGTGGTGCTGGCACGTAAAGCAATCAATGTATCCGACCAGGTTCCGGCAAAAACCACGTTGCTGATGGCAACAGGACAACAGGCCGGTGCGCTGGTAGAAGCATTGCTGGTGCTGCGTAACCATAATCTGATTATGACTAAACTGGAGTCACGCCCGATTCACGGCAATCCGTGGGAAGAGATGTTTTATCTTGATATCCAGGCCAACCTGGAATCGCCCCAAATGCAAAAAGCATTGAAAGAGCTGGGTGAGATTACACGTTCGATGAAAGTACTGGGATGCTATCCGAGTGAGAACGTGGTGCCGGTCGATCCGAGCTAACGTTTGACAATGCCGGATGGCACTACGCTTATCCGGCCTACAATTCATGCGATTTTTGTAGGCCGGATAAATCGAAGCCGCCATCCTGCGTCTTAATTAAGGACGGCTGTCATTCGCCTGGCGTAACAAAGTACGGCTTTCACTCTGGAAGCGTTTCGCATAATCACCAAACCAATGCTCCACCTTACGGAAACTGTCGATAAACGCTTGCTTATCACCCTGCTCCAGTAAACCGATCGCCTCACCAAAACGTTGGTAGTAGCGTTTGATCAGCGCAAGGTTGCTCTCAGACGACATAATAATATCGGCATAGAGCTGCGGATCCTGGGCAAACAGACGGCCAACCATCGCCAGTTCAAGACGGTAAATCGGCGAAGAGAGCGCCAGCAGCTGCTCCAGTTGAACATTCTCTTCCGCTAAATGCAGACCGTAAGCAAAGGTCGCAAAGTGACGCAATGCCTGAATAAACGCCATGTTCTGATCGTGTTCAACGGCGCTGATCCGATGTAGTCGTGCACCCCATACCTGAATCTGTTCCAGAAACCACTGATAGGCTTCCGGCTGACGTCCATCACACCAGACGACGACCTGCTTTGCCAGGCTGCCGCTGTCCGGACCAAACATTGGGTGTAACCCCACTACCGGGCCATCATGTGCAGCCAGCATCGCCTGCAAAGGACCATTTTTCACTGAAGCCAGATCCACCAGGATGCAGTCAGACGGCAGACGCGGTAGTTTGGCGATCACCTGCTCGGTGACGTGGATCGGCACACTGACGATCACCATCCCAGCATCAGAGACGATCTCCGTAGCGCGATCCCAATCCTGCTGTTCCAGGATCCGCACCTGGTAACCTGACAGGGTGAGCATTTTTTCAAACATACGCCCCATCTGACCGCCGCCGCCGACGATCACCACCGGCCGCAGAGAAGGACAAAGCGTTTTAAACCCTTTGTCGTTCTCACTGGAATAGGACTCACGCATAACGCGGCGTAGCACATCTTCAATCAGGTCCGGCGGCACGCCAAGGGCTTCCGCTTCCGCCCGGCGAGAGGCAAGCATAGAGGCTTCCCGTTCCGGCACGTAAATCGGCAACCCAAAACGGCTTTTTACTTCACCAACTTCGGCAACCAGCTCCAGGCGGCGTGCCAGTAAATCCAGCAGCGCCTTGTCGACTTCATCAATTTGATCGCGTAATGCGGTCAATTCAGCAACCATAACCAACCTCTTATGCTACACGCGCCGACAGCTGACCGTTTAAATCTTGACTAATTTCACGCAGCAGCGCATCCGTCATTTCCCAGCTAATGCAGGCATCGGTTACGGACACGCCGTATTTCATTTCGCTGCGCGGCTGTTCAGAAGACTGGTTGCCTTCGTGAATATTACTTTCAATCATCAAACCAATGATCGAGCGATTGCCATCTTTGATTTGTGCAATTACGGATTCAGCCACGGCAGGCTGACGGCGGTAATCTTTATTGGAATTACCATGACTGCAATCTACCATCAGAGAAGGTCGTAGTCCCGCCTGCTCCATCTCTTTTTCGCACTGGGCGACATCTGCCGGGCTGTAGTTCGGCGCTTTACCCCCGCGCAGGATCACGTGGCCGTCCGGATTCCCTTGTGTTTGCAACAGTGCAACCTGCCCGGCCTGGTTAATACCGACAAATCGGTGCGACTGCGCAGCCGCTCGCATGGCGTTAATAGCGGTCGCCAGGCTACCGTCGGTACCATTCTTAAAGCCAACCGGCATCGAAAGACCGGAAGCCATTTCGCGGTGTGTCTGCGATTCCGTGGTACGGGCTCCGATTGCGGACCAGCTAAACAGATCGCCCAGGTATTGCGGGCTATTTGGATCCAGCGCTTCAGTTGCCAGCGGCAGTCCCATATTTACCAGTTCAAGCAGCAGCTGACGCGCAATTTTCAGACCTGCTTCAACATCAAAAGAGCCATCCATATGAGGATCGTTAATTAACCCTTTCCAGCCGACGGTGGTACGGGGTTTTTCAAAATAGACGCGCATCACCAGGTAGAGGCTATCGCTGACCTCTGCGGCAAGGGCTTTAAATCGACGAGCATACTCAATAGCCATTTCAGGATCGTGAATGGAGCATGGGCCACATACGACCAGCAGGCGCGGATCGCGACCGGAGATAATATCTGAGATGGTTTTACGCGACTGGGCGATTTGCGCCTCTTGCTCCTGGCTCAGCGGAAATTCAGCTTTCAGCTGCTCCGGGGTCATCAGAACCTGTTCGTCGGTAATATGTACGTTGTTCAGCGCGTCTTTTTGCATGATGGTGATCCTGTTTAGCTCGTTTGCGATAGTTGATCCTCAGCGAGGAGGAAATAACGATACCATAACAGGTAAAGATTTCAATCCACAATCCGTAAATTTTAATTTACACAGTGTTATTTTAAGGCAAAAATAGCCCTTATAAATGTACACTTAAATTTACACCACGAATTTTCAGATCCGCTATGCTTAAAAAAACAAGGGAGCACAGGCAATGAAGCAACTCATCAGCATCTTATTTCTACTCCTTCTTAGCGGATGTCAGATAGATCCCTACACCCATGCCCCTACCTGGACTGGTACCGACTGGTATGACGCCGGGATACAAGATGCCATTTCGGGCTATGCCGTTAAAGATAATGAAACTCTTGCCGACAACTTCAATGATCCCGAAGTCGATCGTACGAAATATCTTAAGGGTTATGCCGAAGGGCAACGCAAAATCTGCCAACAAGATTTTGTTTACGCCAGAGGTCTGGCCGGGAAAACCTTTCCCCCAAGTTGTGATACGGTCGAAAATATTGACCAGTTACACGATGCCTGGAAAAAAGGAGCAAACGAAGGTGCTGCCTCAATAAGATTAAACTAAACAATGGTTTAAATATTACAGACAACTAGGATTTAACTTAAATCGCCATCAGCTTTACCCCTGGAATAATGACGACTTAGGAAAATAATGTTATTTTGTCTTAAACAATCTTGAATGTATTTCGACGCTTTACGGCAAACGCTGGTAGGTAACTATTCATGAGCTATTCTTACCGACTCATACTTCTACTGGCACTGCTCCTGACCGGGTTACCGCTGTACGCCCAAAGCGTTACAGAAGAAGCAAAATCTGTACGTGCTATGGTTTCCGGCATCGTCAGTTATACACGCTGGCCAGCACTTTCCGGGCCACCCAAACTGTGTATTTTCTCTTCATCGCGTTTTTCCAGTGTTCTGGAAGATACCAGTACTGGGGCATTACCCTATCTTCCCGTCATCATTCGTACGGAACAAGAAATATTAGTTTCGCAATGTGACGGTTTTTATTTTGGAAAAGAATCACCTACTTATCAGGTGGAATTAAAGAATAAATATCCGACAAAGGCATTGCTATTAATTGCAGAACAAAATCCCGAATGCGTTATTGGCAGCGCCTTTTGCCTCATAATTAAAGATGAAGATGTGAGATTTTCCGTAAATATGGATTCCCTTTCACGCAGCGGCGTAAGGGTCAGTCCTGACGTATTGATGCTTGCACGGAATAATAAGCATGGATAAGGGCCATTCTCCTGTAACACGCCCGACGTTTAAACGGACATTACGGCGTATCAGCATAATCAGTGTCCTGGTGACGATGACGTTGATCTGGCTGCTGCTCAGCATTTCTTCCGTGCTGGCCTTAAGACAGTATGCGCAAAAGAACCTGGATCTGACTGCCGCGACCATGACCCGCACGCTTGAAGCTGCATTAGTCTTTTCTGATAGTGTTGCAGCAACTGAAACACTGGCGGCACTGGGCCAGCAAGGGCAATTTTCCGTTGCGGAAGTGCGTAATAAACACCAGAAGGTGATCGCCACCTGGCGCTATAACGCGCAAGACACCACGGAGAAGATCAGCGGACTGATCAGCCACTGGCTGTTCCCACAACCGGTCACTCAGCCTATTTTGCATAATGGCAACGTCATCGGCGAAGTACGATTGACTGCACGCGATAGCGTTATCAGCCGTTTCATCTATTTGTCGCTGGCCGTTCTTACCGGGTGCATTTTGTTGGCATCAGGCATAGCATTAATGCTCACCCGCTATTTACACAATGGCGTCGTGGAAGCCCTGCAAAATATAACCGAGGTGGTACATGATGTACGTACCAACCGTAACTTTTCGCGACGCGTTTCCGAGGAACGCATTGAAGAGTTTCATCTTTTTGCCCAGGACTTTAATAGTCTGCTGGACGAGATGGAGGAGTGGCAACTTCGGCTGCAGGCAAAGAACGCTCAACTTTTGCGTACCGCGCTACATGATCCTCTGACGGGCCTGGCAAATCGCGCCGCTTTTCGTAGCAGTATTAACGCGCTGATGAATGACGATGCCGCCCACAGCAGCTCCGCTTTGTTATTCCTTGATGGTGATAATTTTAAATTTATCAATGATACCTGGGGCCACGCTGCGGGGGATCGGGTTCTGATTGAAGTCGCTAAAAGGCTGTCCGAGTTTGGTGGTAATCGACATTCGCCATACAGACTTGGCGGCGACGAGTTCGCGATGGTGCTGTATAGCGTTCATTCTGAATATGAGGTTCAGCGGATCTGCGCGGCACTGTCACAAGAGTTTGACCGACCTTTTGACCTGCATAATGGTCATTTAGCAAGCATGACACTCAGCATCGGTTTTGCGCTGACGTGGGAACATGCCTCTGCCGAGAAATTACAAGAACTTGCCGATCAAAATATGTATCAGGCCAAAAATTTGCGTTCTGAACGCACTATTATTAAATAAGGAATTACACACATGCTAAAACGTTTATTATCCCCGTTTCTTCTGCTTTTACTGATTCTGGCAGGCTGTCAGGCACCTCAGGGAAAATTTACCCCAGAGCAAATTGCAGCCATGAAATCGTACGGATTTACCGAAGCTTCCGGAGACTGGTCTCTGGGCCTGTCTGATAACATCCTGTTTGACAAAAATGACTATAAACTCCGTCCTGAAAGTGAAAAACAGATCAAGGAAATGGCATCCAAACTGGCAGCTACCGGGCTAAATCATGCTCGCCTGGATGGTCATACTGATAACTACGGTGAAGACAGCTATAACGAAGCTCTGTCACTCAAACGCGCGAATGTGGTTGCCGATGCCTGGGCACAGGGTGCCAACATTCCCCGCACCAACCTGACGACTCAGGGTCTCGGGAAGAAATATCCCATTGCCAGCAACCAGACATCAAAAGGTCGTGCTGAAAATCGTCGCGTTGCAGTCGTGATCACGACGCCATAATCATCCCCCAACTGGCTGCGCGCCGCGCAGTCATTCCATTGCCATAAAGAACAACAGAGCAAACGTCGGGATAAAAAAAGGGCCAGCCTTTCGGCCAGCCCTTTTCTAACAGGATGTCGCTTGCGCGAATCTTAGTTAAGACGCTCTTTGATACGAGCAGACTTACCAGTGCGCTCACGCAGGTAGTACAGTTTAGCTTTACGAACAGCACCACGACGTTTAACAGCAATGCTGTCAACTACCGGAGAGTGAGTCTGGAAGACACGCTCAACGCCTTCGCCGTTGGAAATTTTACGAACAGTGAATGCAGAGTGCAGACCGCGGTTACGAATAGCGATAACCACGCCCTCGAATGCCTGCAGACGTTTTTTGGAACCTTCAACAACCCATACTTTCACTTCCACGGTATCACCCGGACGGAAGGAAGGTACGTCCTGCTTCATCTGTTCTTGTTCAAGTTGCTTAATAATGTTGCTCATAATTTAATCTCTTATCCTGGGTAAACTGATATTGGGGGCTTACGCCTGCCCATCATGTTTATGTTGCTGTTGTGCGTGTTCCTTTTTGAACTCCGCCAGCAACCTTGCTTGCTCTTCAGTCAGAGCCAGGTTTTCCAGAAGTTCAGGTCTTCTAAGCCAGGTCCGGCCCAGCGACTGTTTCAAACGCCAGCGACGTATCTCAGCGTGGTTTCCTGACAGTAACACTGCCGGTACTTCCATCTGCTCTAACACTTCAGGTCGGGTATAGTGCGGGCAATCCAGCAATCCATCAGCAAACGAATCTTCGATTGCTGAAGCTTCATGACCCAGAACTCCCGGAATAAACCGGGAAACGGAGTCGATCAGCGTCATTGCCGGTAACTCACCACCGCTGAGTACGTAATCGCCGATTGACCATTCTTCGTCAATTTCGGTTTGAATCACGCGCTCATCTATTCCTTCATAGCGACCACATACCAGAATCAGCTTTTGATTCGTGGCCAGTTCGCTAACGCCCGCTTGATCAAGCTTGCGTC
This sequence comes from Citrobacter sp. KTE30, assembly GCF_000398825.1. Taxonomy (NCBI): domain Bacteria; kingdom Pseudomonadati; phylum Pseudomonadota; class Gammaproteobacteria; order Enterobacterales; family Enterobacteriaceae; genus Citrobacter; species Citrobacter sp. KTE30. Next base: position 3,386,976 of record NZ_KB976055.1, read on the forward strand.
CCTGAGGTGACAGATAAATCACCTTTGCGCCTTCACCAGCCGCAGCTTTTGCTGCATGAATGGCGTCCCGTAAAGGTTGCACCATCATTAACATCCCCGGTCCGCCGCCGTACGGACGATCGTCCACGGTACGGTGCCGGTCATGAGTAAAGTCACGAGGACTCCAACTCTGGATGTTCAGCAGGCCATTTTTTACTGCCCGGCCAGTTACCCCGTAATCGGTAATTGCGCGGAACATTTCTGGAAACAGGCTAACGATACCTATAAACACAAGCCAATCCCCATAACGCCGACTTTTACCGTTTATCCGGTGGTTTAAAAACCAGGATCCCAATCTACTTCGATAGTACGAGTAGCGAGATCGACTTTCTTGATAACCTGCCCATCGAGGAACGGCACAAGACGTTCCTTGATACCAAACGCATCTTTCAGGTTTGCCTTGATGACGATGACGTCATTCGAACCGGTTTCCATCATATCGACGACTTTACCGAGATCGTAGCCTTCAGTGGTCACTACCTGGCAGCCCATAAGGTCTTTCCAGTAGTAGGAACCATCTTCCAGCGCTGGCAACTGCGAGGAATCCACGACAATTTCGCAATTAGTCAGTAGATTCGCCGAATCACGATCGTCAACGCCTTTCAGCTTGATGATCAGATCCTGATTGTGGTGCTTCCAGCTTTCCAGCTGTACTTGCTGCCACTGACCCGCCTTCTGGATAAACCAGGGCTGATAGTCAAAAATGCTTTCGGCGTCTTCAGTGGAAGAAAACACTCTGAGCCAACCACGGATACCGTAAGAAGACCCCATTTTCCCCAAAACGATGGGTTCTACAGGAGCCTGTGCGGCGAGTTGCTTGCTCATCATGACCACCGTGACAGATTAAGCTGCTTTGTTTGCTGCTTTGATCAGCGTAGCTACGCGATCAGAAATAGTCGCGCCCTGGCCAACCCAGTGAGCGATGCGATCCAGATCCAGGCGAGTGCCTTCTTCTTTTTCGCTAGCGATTGGGTTAAAGAAGCCAACGCGCTCGATGAAGCGACCGTTGCGTGCATTACGGCTGTCGGTAACAACAACCTGGTAGAACGGACGCTTTTTAGCGCCGTGACGAGCTAAACGAATAGTAACCATAACATCCTCTTGTGTGAATAAAACACCCAGGCCCCATCGAGGAACGGAGCCCGGGTGTCATATTAAAAGCCCGAAAATTTTACTGATTTCTGGGAAAAAAGCAATCAACATGTGATGAAGCTTTATACCAGGGCGTTACCGTTGCAGCCAGTTTGGCGTCGGCGTGCGCGCAGAAAGCGGAGCGTACACGCAGTACGTGAGCATTTCGAGCACACTCCGGCGTCAAAATGGCAAATAAGGTAGCCCGATATATTTATCTACCGGAGAAGCCGGGCGGCATCATCCCCTTCATACCACGCATCATCTTCGCCATACCGCCCTTCTTCATTTTCTTCATCATGCGCTGCATGTCGTCGAACTGTTTCAGAAGGCGGTTTACGTCCTGTACCTGCATACCGCAACCGGCAGCGATACGGCGTTTACGGGAACCTTTGATAATTTCCGGCTTAGCGCGTTCTTTCATCGTCATCGAATTGATGATGGCTTCCATACGCACCAGAACTTTATCGTCCATCTGCGATTTCACATTGTCAGGGATCTGACCCATGCCCGGCAGCTTGCCCATCAGGCTTGCCATACCGCCCATGTTTTTCATCTGGTTGAGCTGTTCAAGGAAATCATTGAGATCGAAGCCATCGCCTTTTTTCAGCTTGCTGGCTAATTTTTCTGCCTGCGCGCGGTCAACCTTGCTTTCGATATCTTCGATCAGCGACAGCACGTCGCCCATGCCGAGAATACGCGAAGCAATCCTGTCCGGGTGGAACGGCTCCAGCGCTTCGGTTTTCTCGCCGACGCCGAGGAATTTAATTGGCTTACCGGTAATATGACGAATAGAAAGCGCCGCACCGCCACGAGCATCACCATCAACTTTTGTCAGTACTACGCCGGTTAACGGTAGCGCTTCGTTAAAGGCTTTTGCGGTATTCGCGGCATCCTGACCGGTCATGGCGTCGACCACAAACAGCGTTTCTACCGGTTTGATAGAAGCGTGGACCTGTTTGATTTCGTCCATCATCGCTTCGTCAACGTGCAGACGACCGGCGGTATCCACCAGCAGCACGTCATAGAATTTGAGTTTGGCTTCTTTCAGCGCGGCGTTAACGATATCGACCGGCTTCTGGCCAACATCCGACGGGAAGAAGTCCACGCCGACCTGCTCGGCCAGAGTCTCCAACTGTTTGATCGCCGCCGGGCGATAAACGTCCGCGGAGACCACCAGCACTTTTTTCTTGTGCTTCTCGCGCAGGAATTTACCCAGCTTACCGACGCTGGTCGTTTTACCCGCACCCTGCAGGCCCGCCATAAGCACCACGGCTGGCGGCTGTGCAGCCAGATTCAGGGTCTGGTTTTCTTCGCCCATTGCCGCAACCAGTTCGTTACGGACAATCTTGACGAATTCCTGACCCGGCGTCAGGCTTTTGTTAACTTCATGACCAACCGCTTTCTCTTTTACGCGATTGATAAACTCACGCACTACCGGCAGCGCTACGTCAGCCTCCAGCAGCGCCATGCGCACTTCGCGCAGCGTCTCTTTAACGTTGTCTTCAGTAAGGCGTCCACGGCCACTGATATTGCGCAGCGTGCGCGACAAACGATCGGTTAAATTATCAAACATTGTCTCTCGCCTGGGGTGGAAACGGTCGGTCGCGACAGCGACACATCAACATAAATTTGTCGCAGTATAACATGAAGCCGCCTTTGTTGTTATGCAACGGTTGGAGCAGCGGTCACGTAACGCTATACTGCTTTTCTTTATCACTGGCCAATTGTCGACACCTATATGCCCGTTTTTGCTCTGCTTGCTCTTGTCGCCTACTCAGTCAGCCTCGCGCTGATTATTCCCGCTCTGCTGCAAAAAAACAGCGGCTGGCGGCGTATGGCTATTCTCTCTGCGGTTGTCGCGCTGGTAAGCCATGCTATCGCCCTGGAAGCGCGTATTCTGCCCGGCGGTGAAAGCGGACAAAACCTGAGTCTGTTGAACGTCGGCTCGCTGGTGAGCCTGATGATCTGTACGGTAATGACCATTGTCGCTTCCCGCAATCGAGGCTGGCTATTGCTGCCCATTGTCTACGCCTTTGCGCTGATAAACCTGGCCTTCGCCACGTTTATGCCTAACGAGTTCATCACCCATCTCGAAGCTACGCCGGGCATGATGATCCATATCGGGCTTTCGCTTTTCGCTTACGCCACGCTGATTATCGCCGCACTCTATGCGCTACAGCTTGCGTGGATTGACTACCAGCTGAAAAACAAAAAACTGGCTTTCAGCAATGAGATGCCGCCGCTGATGAGTATTGAGCGGAAAATGTTTCATATCACCCAAATTGGCGTGGTTCTGCTGACACTCACCCTGTGCACAGGCCTGTTTTACATGCATAACCTGTTCAGTACCGAGAACATTGATAAAGCCGTTCTCTCTATCGTGGCATGGTTTGTCTATATCGTTCTGTTATGGGGGCATTACCATGAAGGTTGGCGCGGACGTCGCGTCGTATGGTTTAACGTCGCAGGCGCAGGCATTCTGACACTGGCCTATTTCGGCAGTCGTATCCTGCAGCAGTTCGTGAGTTAAATCTTTAAGGAATCCTACGTGGAACACATCTCCACCACCACGCTCATTGTCACGCTCCTCATCATGGTGGTCATTTCCGCCTATTTTTCCGGTTCTGAAACCGGAATGATGACCCTGAATCGCTATCGTCTACGTCATCGGGCCAAGCAGGGAAATCGACAGGCAAAACGCGTTGAAAAGTTACTTCGCAAGCCGGATCGTCTGATAAGCCTGGTGCTCATCGGCAATAATCTGGTGAATATTCTGGCCTCCGCGCTCGGTACTATTGTCGGTATGCGCCTGTATGGCGATGCGGGCGTCGCCATTGCCACTGGGGTACTGACGTTTGTGGTACTGGTTTTTGCCGAAGTACTGCCAAAGACGATTGCCGCACTATATCCGGAAAAAGTCGCCTATCCGAGCAGTGTCCTGCTGGCTCCCCTGCAAATTCTGATGATGCCGTTGGTATGGTTACTCAACACCATCACGCGGCTGCTGATGCGCATGATGGGCATCAAAACGGATATCGTAGTGAGCGGTTCGCTGAGTAAAGATGAACTGCGAACGCTGGTGAATGAATCGCGATCGCAAATCTCACGCCGTAACCAGGATATGCTGCTGTCAGTGCTGGATCTGGAAAAAGTCAGCGTAGATGACATCATGATCCCGCGTAATGAAATTATCGGCATTGATATTAACGATGACTGGAAATCAATCGTGCGTCAGCTTTCGCACTCTCCGCACGGTCGTATTGTGCTGTATCGTGACTCGCTGGACGACGCTATCAGTATGCTACGCGTACGTGAAGCCTGGCGATTGATGGCCGAGAAAAAAGAGTTCACCAAAGAGACCATGTTACGCGCCGCCGACGAAATTTATTACGTTCCGGAAGGCACGCCACTCAGCACCCAGCTCATTAAATTTCAGCGCAATAAGAAGAAAGTGGGCCTGGTCGTCAATGAATATGGTGATATTCAGGGACTGGTTACGGTCGAGGATATCCTGGAAGAGATTGTTGGTGACTTCACGACCTCAATGTCACCGACGCTTGCCGAAGAAGTCACACCGCAGAATGACGGTTCGGTGATCATTGACGGCAGCGCCAACGTTCGTGAAATCAATAAGGCGTTTAACTGGCACCTGCCGGAGGATGATGCACGTACCGTGAACGGTATTATTCTTGAAGCGCTGGAAGAAATCCCGGTTGCCGGCACACGTGTGCGTATTGGGCAGTACGATATCGATATTCTCGACGTGCAGGACAATATGATTAAACAGGTGCAGGTGTTGCCCGTCAAACCGCTGCGGGAAAGCGTATCGGACCAGTGAGAGTAATCCAGACCGGGTAGCGCATCAGCATTACCCGGTCTGAGGCTGATTAGCCTTTAGCTTTCGCCACAGAGACCATCGCCGCACGGATGGTACGTCCGTTCAGGGTATAGCCTTTCTGCATAACCATCAGCACATTACCGGCAGCAACGTCGTCAGACTCTACCATGGCAATCGCCTGATGCACGTTCGGGTCCATCGGCACGTCGATATCCGCAACCACTTGTACGCCAAACTTCGCCACAACATCCAGCATTGACTTACGGGTCAGCTCAATACCTTCAACCATAGCCGCCATCGCGTCATTATCTTTGTCCGCAACTTCCAGCGCACGGTCCAGGCTATCCAGCACCGGCAGCAGCTCGTTGACGAATTTTTCCAGTGCAAACTTATGCGCCTTTTCTACGTCCAGTTCGGTACGACGACGCAGGTTTTCCATTTCCGCTTTGATACGCAACACGCTGTCGCGCTCGCGAGTTTCGGCTTCAGCAAGCTGAGCTTCCAGATTCGCAATTTTTTCATCGCGCGGATCCACCTGCTCAGCAGAAGCGTCTGATTCAACCGCCTCAACTTCTTCGTGCTGATCCATGATAATTTCTTCCGGGGCTTGCCCCTCAGGCGTTTTCTGTTCTTTACTACTCATGAATTTCTCCGCGTTTTTTTCGCATTCATCTCGCTAACCTGGATTATTATGGGGATAAGATTCAGGGTTTCAAGGGAAGTACTCACATTGTCACTAATCTTCGTTACAAGGACCTCGAGAAAATGAACAAACATTTCAAGTGTATTGGCATTGTGGGGCATCCACGTCACCCCACTGCACTGACCACACATGAAATGCTCTACCGTTGGCTGTGCGCCAAAGGTTATGAGGTAATCGTTGAGCAACAAATCGCCCACGAGCTGCAGCTGAAAAATGTGAAAACCGGTACGCTCGCAGAGATTGGCCAGCAGGCAGACCTCGCCGTGGTTGTCGGTGGCGACGGCAATATGCTGGGCGCCGCACGCACCCTGGCACGTTATGACATCAAGGTTATTGGCATTAACCGCGGCAACCTCGGTTTCCTGACCGACCTTGACCCAGACAATGCGCAACAACAGTTAGCTGACGTGCTGGAAGGCCACTACATCAGCGAAAAGCGCTTTTTACTCGAAGCCCAGGTGTGCCAACTGGACTGCCAGAAGCGTATTAGCACTGCGATCAATGAAGTTGTGTTGCACCCCGGAAAAGTGGCGCACATGATTGAATTTGAAGTCTATATCGATGAAATTTTTGCCTTCTCCCAGCGTTCAGACGGCTTGATTATTTCCACACCGACCGGCTCTACTGCCTACTCACTCTCTGCCGGAGGCCCGATACTGACGCCTTCGCTGGATGCCATTACGCTAGTCCCGATGTTCCCACATACGCTTTCCGCACGACCGCTGGTGATCAACAGTAGCAGCACCATTCGCCTGCGCTTCTCTCATCGCCGTAACGATCTGGAAATCAGCTGTGACAGCCAGATCGCCCTGCCTATACAGGAAGGTGAAGACGTATTAATTCGCCGCTGTGATTATCATCTGAACCTGATACATCCAAAAGATTACAGCTATTTCAACACATTAAGCACTAAGCTAGGCTGGTCAAAAAAATTATTCTAATTTAACGCCAACCTCTTTACTGTATAAAAAACCAGTTTATACTGTACGTAATTACAGTTATGGTTTTTCATACAGGAAAACAGCTATGTTGGCACAACTGACCATCAGCAATTTTGCTATCGTTCGTGAACTTGAGATCGATTTCCAGAACGGAATGACCGTTATTACCGGTGAAACAGGTGCGGGTAAGTCCATTGCCATTGATGCTCTCGGTTTGTGCCTGGGCGGACGCGCAGACGCCGACATGGTACGTGCAGGCGCCACGCGAGCCGACCTCTGCGCCCGCTTCACCTTAAAAGACACCCCCGCGGCCCTGCGCTGGCTGGAAGAAAACCAGCTTGAGGAAGGCCGTGAGTGTTTGCTACGTCGCGTTATCAGCAGCGACGGACGTTCACGTGGCTTCATTAACGGCACTGCCGTACCGCTGTCACAGCTGCGCGAGTTGGGCCAGTTGCTTATTCAAATCCACGGTCAGCATGCGCATCAGCTCCTGACAAAATCAGAACACCAAAAATCCCTGCTTGATGGCTACGCCAATGAAGCGTCCCTGACTCAGGAAATGGCTGTGCGCTACCAACTGTGGCACCAAAGCTGCCGTGACCTGGCACATCATCAACAACAGAGTCAGGAACGCGCAGCCCGGGCAGAGCTATTGCAATACCAGTTAAAAGAACTGAACGAATTCAACCCGCAGCCAGGTGAATTTGAGCAAATTGATGAAGAGTACAAGCGTCTGGCTAACAGCGGGCAATTGCTCACCACCAGCCAACAGGCACTGGCTATCATGGCAGACGGCGAAGACGTTAATCTGCAAAGCCAGCTGTACACGGCAAAACAGTTGGTTAGTGAACTGGCAGGAATGGACAGTAAGCTCTCCGGTATTCTGGACATGCTGGAAGAGGCTACTATCCAGCTCAGCGAAGCCAGCGACGAGCTGCGCCACTATTGCGATCGTCTGGATTTAGACCCTAACCGTTTGTTCGAACTTGAGCAGCGTATTTCCAAACAAATCTCATTGGCGCGAAAGCATCATGTTGCCCCTGAAGCGCTGCCACAGTTCTATCAGTCATTGCTGGATGAACAACAGCAGTTAGACGACCAGGCCGACTCTCTCGAAACCTTAACCCTGGCGGTGAACAATCACCACCAGCAGGCACTGGAAACGGCAAAAATGCTGCACCAACAGCGCCAGCATTATGCTCAGGAACTGGGACAGCTTATTACAGAGAGCATGCATACTCTCTCAATGCCGCACGGTGTCTTTTGCATTGATGTGAAATTTGAGGAACATCATTTGAGCTCAGACGGTGCCGATCGCGTAGAGTTTAAAGTGACCACTAACCCAGGCCAGCCGTTACAGCCGATTGCGAAAGTCGCTTCCGGTGGGGAACTGTCGCGCATTGCGCTGGCTATTCAGGTTATTACCGCACGTAAAATGGAAACACCGGCGCTGATTTTCGATGAAGTGGATGTCGGCATCAGCGGCCCGACTGCTGCGGTGGTGGGAAAAATGCTGCGTCAGTTGGGCGAGTCAACCCAGGTAATGTGTGTTACTCACCTGCCGCAGGTTGCTGGCTGTGGCCATCAACATTTCTATGTCAGCAAAGAAACTGACGGCGCGATGACCGAAACACACATGCAGCCACTTGATAAACGCGCTCGTCTGCAGGAATTAGCCCGCTTACTCGGAGGTAGCGAAGTAACGCGCAATACCCTCGCAAATGCAAAAGAACTGCTGGCGGCATAAACTTTTTTACCTTGTTAAGGTCTGAGTTCAACATAAAATCGCCGACCGACCCGACAGCAAAAGGTTTTAAAGTGGTGAAAGGTCTATTATCATCGGCATATTACATATGAGCCGCGTACTGCTCGGGCCCGAAAAGGAATCAAATCACTATGCGCTGTAAAACGCTGACTGCTGCTGCAGCAGTACTACTGATGTTGACTGCAGGCTGTTCCACTCTGGAGCGAGTGGTTTACCGCCCTGACATCAACCAGGGAAATTATCTGACACCTACCGATGTCGCCAAAGTGCGCACGGGTATGACGCAACAGCAGGTTGCTTATGCTCTGGGTACACCAATGATGTCCGATCCTTTTGGCACTAACACCTGGTTTTATGTGTTCCGTCAGCAACCTGGTCATGAAGGCGTAACCCAGCAAACACTGACGCTGACTTTTAACAGCAGCGGCGTTTTGACAAACATTGATAACAAACCTGCGTTGACCGACAACAAGTAGGATTAACAGATCAAAAAAAGGTGCTCAATGAGCACCTTTTTTATTGTCTGCTATTTTTTTGCGGATTTCTCTGCTCGCTGTCGGCGCAGCTCTTTCGGATCAGCAATCAGTGGCCGGTATATTTCCACCCGATCGCCGTCATGCAGAACATCAGCAAGCTTAACCGGACGGCTGTATATCCCGACTTTATTTTTGCTGAGATCGATATCGGTACGTAATTCCAGTAGACCGGAAGCGCGGATTGCCTCTTCCACCGTAGCACCCTGTTGCAGTGTTACACGCTGTAGATACTGTTTCTCGGGCAGCGCATACGCCACTTCAACGACAATTTTAGCCGACGCTGACACTGTAAACCTCTTTCGCGCGAACCGTGAAGGCCTGCACCATGTTTGAAGCCAGCTCTTTAAAGATACGACCAAACGCCAGCTCGATTAACTTATTGGTAAACTCAAAATCGAGATGAAATTCAATACGACATGCTTCATGACTCAGTGGCGTAAACTTCCATCCGCCAATGAGTTTCTTGAACGGGCCGTCGACCAGATGCATCAGGATGCTCTGGTTACTGGTCAATTGATTGCGCGTGGTGAACGTTTTGCTAATCCCTGCTTTCGAGACATCCACAGCCGCGGTCATCTGTCCCGGAGTTGACTCCAGCACACGGCTACCGGTGCAACCCGGTAAAAACTGGGGATAGGATTTAACATCATTCACTAGCTGATACATCTGTTCCGCACTGTAAGGTACTAAAGCGGTCCGGCTAATCTGAGGCATAACAATTTCCATCAATATCAATCACACAAATAATACCATTTATCCCCCGCTAAAAAAAACGCTATAGCCTAACTCGTGCTAAGATAGCGCCTTGCGCCCCGCTGGATGAAATGGGGTGTTTTTCGATTCCAGATTACCTATACTGAGCGGCATTATGACGAAGAAAAAAGCACACAAACCTGGCTCAGCCACAATCGCGCTTAACAAGCGCGCACGACACGAATACTTTATTGAAGAAGAGTTCGAAGCAGGACTCGCTCTGCAAGGTTGGGAAGTCAAATCTCTACGCGCAGGTAAAGCTAACATCGGCGATAGCTATGTCATCCTTAAAGACGGCGAAGCGTTCCTGTTTGGCGCCAACTTCACGCCAATGGCTGTTGCCTCAACGCATGTGGTATGTGATCCCACCCGTACCCGTAAGCTGTTGTTAAACCAGCGTGAACTCGACTCCCTGTATGGTCGTATGAATCGTGACGGTTATACCGTCGTTGCGCTTTCACTGTACTGGAAAAATGCCTGGTGCAAAGTGAAAATTGGCGTCGCAAAAGGTAAGAAACAGCACGACAAGCGCTCCGATGTGAAAGAACGCGAATGGCAGTTAGATAAAGCGCGTATTATGAAAAATGCTGGTCGCTAAACGCTACTCCTCTGTGACCAGTCTCTCCCCCTGAGACTGGTTCTTATTTTTTAGTTATTGAAACCCACCCAATACATTCATCAAATTTATGGTTTATTTGTGCTGAATCGTTCAGGTATGAAATAAACTGCTATGGCATTACCGTAGCGACCCATAGTCTAATAAAATAAAACTTCAAGACCATATCGCCTATATTTAGGCTTATTTTATAACACTATTGTTACTGTTGTTTATTATATCCCCCCTTCATTTCAATTTAAATAAAAAATATTAAAATACAATAAGTTAACCAAAAACAAATCATTAAATACGCACCGGAAAGTATCCTTTTCAATTAGCCAAATATATTTTTAATATGGATAAGTTGCAGAATACTTTCTTTCTGACTATATCATCTAATACGAAAGAACTATTCTGTCGGCAGTTCCCGAACGTATTTACTAAGTAAACGAACATCTGCATGACCTAATCAATGTAATTACATGTGTAAATTCATCTTTATGATGAACGGGGCCCCTGTCTGCTCATTTTCCCAGCTCGCTGTTGCGGATTAATACTCCCGACATGCCATCAGGAGTGAACATATGCGTCTACTCGCCGTTGTATCAAAATTAACTGGCGTTTCCACAAATGTTGAATCCTCTGAAGTTACGCTCAGTTCGCCTTCTATCGTGAAACTGTCAGTGTCGCGTGAGGAGGTAAGTCAACTGACACGCGTTAATCAGGATCTGGTTGTCACACTCCGCTCGGGTGAAACCATCACCATTAAAAACTTCTACGTCGGAAAAGGTGATGCGCAAAACCAGCTTGTTCTGGAAGACAGCAATGGCGCGCTGTGGTGGGTTCAGGATACTGATGGAGCGTTCCACTTCCAGCATTTAGACGATCTCACTCCGCTAATGACTGCCGAGGGAAGCCATGAAGGCGGCGCCGTCTGGCCGTGGGTTCTTGGCGGGATCGCGGTTGCTGGCGGAATTGGCCTTGCCGCAGGTGGCGGCGGTGGCGGCGGTGGCGGCGGAGGGAGCGATAATAACGCCGGAAGCGGTAATGGCAACGGCAACGGCGATGGTGGTGGAAACGGTAATGGCGATGGCGATGGTGGCGATCCGCCAACGACAACACCTAACGCACCAGATGTGCCGGTTATTACCAGCGTAATCGATGACCAGGAGCTGATTACTGGTCCTGTTAATCAGCAGGAATCCACCAACGATAATACGCCCACTCTCCAGGGCACCGGCCCCGCAAATGCTACATTGCATATTTTTGATAACGGCGTAGAAATCGGCCAGGTCGCTATCGATGCCAACGGCAACTGGTCGTTTACGCCATCCTCTCCACTCGCAGACGGTACCCACCAGTTTACCGTAAGCGCCTCAGACGGTACGGGCAGCAGCGGCATATCGGACAGTTGGGAGATTATTGTCGATACGCTTGTCCCCGACGCCCCTGTGGTCACAGAAGTAACTGACGATTCCGGTTCCATTAAAGGCTTGATCGGTAATAACAGCGTAACCGACGATGCCACGCCAACGCTCACAGGCACTGGCGAAGCCGGTTCTTACATCAGCATTTCTGATAACGGCATTCTGATTGGTATGGTCCAGGTGGATGACAATGGCAACTGGACATTTACGCCGGACACACCGCTTAGCGACGGTGTTCACAATCTGACGCTGACGCAAACTGACGATGCGGGTAACGTGAGCGCGGAAACGAGCGTACCTACATTCACCGTCGATACTACCCCGCCTGAAGGCGCGGTCATTTCCTCCGTTAATCCGGAAGGCACCGAGGTAACCGGTAGTGCAGAGGTAGGAAGCCAGGTCATTATCATCGGTAGTAATAATCAGATTTTGGGTTCAACCACGGTCGGCCAAACCGGCAATTTCGTCATCGCGATTTCACCTTCACAGACGCACGGTGAAGCGCTAATCGCGAAGATTCAGGACCAGGCTGGTAACATCGGGCCAGATACCCCATTCAATGCGACGAACTCGGGCTATCCTGGCGTACCGGTTATCGTCAGCGTGATGGATGACTTCTCCCCATCAACCGGGCCATTGAGCAACAATCAGGCCACCAACGATAATACCCCCACGCTCTCTGGCACTGCCGATGCCAACAGCACGGTGACTATTTACGACAACGGCACAATTATCGACAGCGTACTGGCTGACGGTAACGGTAACTGGACATGGACTTCCAGCTCCCCGTTATCAGATGAGCTACACGCCTTCACCGCCACCGCGACAAACCAGTCAGGTACAGGAGGCATGTCACCAGCGTTCAATATCAACATCGACACCCAGCCACCGTTGCCACCTGATGATCTCAACGTATCTGCGGATGGGACTGTCGTCACCGGAACGACCGAGCCAGGCAATACCGTAGTTATCATCGGCAGTGGCGGAACTCAGATCGGCAGCGGCGTCGCCGGGCCGGATGGCACATTTACCATCACCATTAACCCACCACAGACCAATGGCGAAACCATTACCGCTATCGCCACCGATCCAGCTGGGAACCTAAGCCCACCAGAAACTGCGCTTGCACCAGACATTACCGCGCCACAACCCCCAACAAACCTGCTAGTTAATGGCACTGGCGACCAGGTCACCGGCAAGGCCGAACCCAACAGTACGGTCAATATTCTGGATCCAGATGGCAATATCATTGGTACGGTAACTGCCGATACGGATGGGGATTTCACCGCAACTCTGGTTCCGCCACAAACCAACGGCGAGACCCTTACGGCAAATGCGACCGACACCGCAGGCAACAAGGGCGACGACGCCTCTGTCAACGCACCGGACACCACCGCACCTGATGCGCCGACAGGCGTCACAGTTGCAGGAAATGGTGGCGCGGTTAGCGGTCACGCCGAAGCCGGAAGTACCGTCACCGTCAAAGACAGCAACGGGGCTCCTATTGGCGTGGGTCAGGCTGACAGCGGCGGCAATTTCACCGTCCAGATCACCCCGTCGAAAATCAACAATGAAACAGTAAACGTCACCGCAACGGACAGCACTGGTAACGAAAGCCTGCCAACTTCGGCTGTTGCCCCGGATCTCACCGCGCCAAACCAACCCGTTATCATTGCCGTTACTGATGACGTCGCCGATATCACAGGCTCCATCAATAACAATGGTTTAACCAACGACGATAAACCGAAAATTGAGGGCAAAGCTGAGGCCGGCTCTCAGGTCAAAATTTACGATAACGGAACTCTGCTTACGACCATTACCGCTGATATCAACGGTAACTGGAACTATACGCCCACCTCGGCATTGGGCCAGGGGGCACACGTATTTACAGTGACGGCAACCGATGCCGCTAATAACACCAGCACTGCCGCCAGTTGGAAAATCATTGTCGATAGCATCGCGCCGACAGTGCCAGTCATAACGCTGGTTAACGCTGATGTTGGCAGCAGCGCCGGTAACGTCACGAGCAATGCCTGGATTACCAACGACAACACGCCAACCCTCTCAGGTACCGGTGAGCCGGGCTCGCTCGTGAGCCTGTACGATGGCAGTCTGCTGATGACGGTGATGCTTATCGACAGCTCGGGGACCTGGAGCTATACCGTTCCAACCAATCTGGCGCTCAACGATCGCATCCACCAGTTTACGGTATCAGCAACAGATGCAGCCGGTAACGTCATTACCTCGCCCATCGTAGTCAGTGTTACCGTGGATACCCAAGCACCTGGGACCCCCGTGATTTTGACCGCAACCGACGACGTCGGGAATGCACCAACCGATCTGCCCACCGGTAGCCGTTCAAACGATACCCTGCCGCTGCTGAAGGGGACCGGGACCGTCGACTCCACCATCACTATCTATGATGGCGCCACACTTATTGGAACCGCAACGGTCGTGTCCGGGGGCGCCTGGAGTTTCCAGGTCACTCAACCGCTGAGTGAAGGTCCACATGCGCTGTCGGCTATCGCAACCGACGCGGCGGGTAACGCCAGCAGCGCCGGGAACTTCACGCTGACCATTGATACAACCCCACCAGCGGCTCCGGTGATTATCGCCGGTGAAGGACTCGTGGGCAGCGCCACCGTTGCTCTGGCGAACGGCGGTAGTACGAAAAGTACCGCTCCGGCCCTCTCCGGTACGGGCGAGCCGGGCGCAACCATTACTATTTTTGACAATAACGTCAGTATTGGCACCGCCACCGTTCAACCAAATGGAACCTGGACATTTACCCCAGATCCCGTGCTCATCGAGGGGCCACACAAATTCACCGCCACGGCGACTGACGCTGCAGGTAATACGGGGATCCCATCGGCTAGCTTCACTCTGACGGTAGACAATACGCCTCCCGCGCAGCCTGACGCCCCTATCATTACTGACGATGTGGCTCCGGTAACGGGCGTGGTCACGAATGGCAACACCAATGACACCACGCCAACCTTTAGCGGTACAGGGAACGTTGGGGATTTGATTACCGTTTATCTGAACGGCACTCCCCCTTTGCAGGGAACAGCAACAGTAGGTGCAGACGGAACCTGGAGCTTTACTCCATCAGCACCGGTTTCCCCTGGTACTTACCAGATAACCCTTACCGCAACCGATCCGGCTGGCAACGTTAGCCAGCCGTCGAATGCCATAACACTGAACATCGACACGACGCCGTCTGCACCTCCGGTGATTATCGCCGCCAATGATAACGTCGGTGGCTCGGTAGGCGATCTCTTGCCCAATGCCGTGACCGATGACGCCACGCCAACCATTCGCGGTACTGGCACTGACGGGGATATCATCACCCTGTATAACAGCGGTGTAGTGATCGGTACGGCAACGGTGGCTGGCGGCACCTGGAGTATTACGCCCGGGACTGCGCTGGCAAACGGCAACTACACGCTGACCGCTACCGCAACCGATGCGGCAGGTAACATCAGCGGCAGCTCAAACAGCATTTCGTTTACGGTGAACACCACCCCGCTCACAGCGCCACTCGTGACGAATATCGAAGATAACGTCGGCGTGATTACCGGCTCGCTCACCAGCGGTAGCGTCACGGACGATACCACCCCAACCATTAGCGGGACGGGTACGCCGGGCAGTACGGTGTTAATTTATGACGGTGGCATTCCCATCGCGATAACCACCGTGGGCGCGAATGGCTCCTGGAGCATAGATGTTCCCCTCACGCCCAACATGATTCATACGCTGACTTTCGGCGCACAAGATGCTGCCGGTAATGTGCTGCCGGCAGGAAATCCTGTCACGTTGATTGTTGATACGCTACCTCCTGCAATGCCTATCGTTACCAGCGTTGATCCGAACGGTACGCTGGTTAGCGGTACAGCCGATGCTGGTAGTACCGTGATTATTCGCAGCGGTAGCACCATTCTCGGCCAGGGGGTGGCAGACGGTTCAGGTATCTTCTCTGTCACCATTTCACCAGCGCAGACGGCGGGTGAATCATTGAACGCGATCGCTCAGGATCCAGCGGGTAACCAAAGCGGAGAAACACCGTTTACCGCCTCAATATCCAGCGTTCCGCACCCGCCAACTCTTGAGATCGTGGATGACGTAGCCCCCGGCATGGGCGAAATCGGCAGCGGAAAAACCACCAACGACACTTTACCGCGGTTGCAAGGAACCGCCACGGCTGGGGCTACAGTGACTATCTATCAAAATGGCGCGTCTATCGCCACGGTCACCGCCGATGCGGTTTCCGGCGCCTGGGGTTATCAGTTGCTCACCCCGCTAACTAACGGCACAACCTATAACTTCGCAGTGTCACAAACCGTCAACTTAATACCCAGCGGGCAGTCACCCAATTATGCCATTACCATCGACACCACCGCGCCGCTGGCACCGCTCATCACCAGCATTATCGATGACGTTTCACCCGGCAGTGGACCGCTGGATAAAGGACAAATTACCAATGACTCACGCCCGACCTTAAACGGAACCGGCGAAGCAGGAGCAACCATCACCCTCTACGATAACGGTATCGCTTATGCCACAACCACGGTAAACAGCAACGGATTCTGGAGCTTTACCCCGACAGACGCGCTGGGAGAAGGCAATCACCTCTTTACCGCTCGCGCAACCGATGCTGCTGGCAACCAAGGCGATGCCTCCGCTGATTTTCTGATCATTGTTGATACTTTAATTCCGAATGCCCCCTCCATTGTCACAGTCACAGACAACGTTGGCACCATTCAAAACCTGACGTCCGGACAGTCAACTAACGATAATACCCCAACGCTCACGGGCGTTACCGAGGCAGATTCAATTGTCACCATCCGTGATGGCAACACAGTGATTGGCACAACCACCAGCGATGCCAGCGGTAACTGGAGCTTTACGCCAGCCCCTGCGCTCAGTGAAGGCAGCCACTCGCTGACAGCCACCGTCACGGATGGTGCGGGCAACATCAGCCCGGCAGCGCCACCGTTCGTCGTAGTTGTCGATACGCTGGCGCCCGCCGCGCCAAGTATTACCTCGGTCATCGACGATCAGCCGGGAAGCACGCTGTTGACCAACGGCCAACTGACCAATGATGCCCAACCAACACTAAGTGGCACGACCGAGGCTAATGCTATTGTCACCATTCGTAGTAACGGAACGATCATTGGCACCGCAAATGCCGATGGCTCCGGTAGCTGGAGCTTCACCCCAACAAACGCGCTGGCGCAGGGGGAAAATATCTTTACGGTGACCGCAACGGATGCGGCGGGCAACACCAGCGGAGCTTCTGCCTCGTTCACCGTTTTGGTCGATTCAGTTGCCCCGTCTGCACCGGTAATTCTCACCGTTCAGGACAATACCGCGCCGACAACCGGGCTAATCTCCAACGGGCAAATCAGTAACGAAAGTCGCCCGGCGCTCAGCGGTACCGGTGAAGTTGGCGCGACCATTACCGTCCTGAACGATGGTCAGCCCATTGGCACCACCATCGTCGGCGCAGGCGGAACCTGGAATTTTACGCCCTCAACGGCATTGGGTAACGGCCTGCATACTCTGACCGTCACGGCGACAGATAGCGCAGGCAATACCAGTCTGCCTTCAGGCGGCTTTACCTACACCGTCGACACACAAGCACCGGCAGCACCAGTGATTACTCAGGTTGCAGATGATGTCGGCCCGCTGACCGGAAATCTGAACAACGGCCAGGCGACAAACGATGCGCGCCCTACCCTCAGCGGTACGGCTGAAGCCAATTCCACGGTGAGAATTTACGATAACGGATCGTTTATCGGTTCAATCACAGCGGATGGTACAGGCGCCTGGAGCTTCACGCCGGGAACCGCGCTTGGCAACGGTAACCACGCGCTGACGGTGACAGCAACCGACGCAGCCGGAAACGTTAGTCCAACGTCCGCTGGATTTAACATCGTTGTTGATACTGTTGCCCCGCTTGCGCCAACGATTATCCAGGCTTTTGATGACGTGGTGCCGGGAACCGGAACGCTGTCGAACGGCGCTTACACCAATGATACTCGTCCCGTACTGAACGGCTCGGCGGAAGCCGGTGCCCGGGTAGCCATCTACGATAATGGCACGCTGCTGGCGACGGTGACAGCGGCAGTAGATGGCACCTGGGAATATCTGCCTGCCACACTGGGCAACGGCCAGCATGTCTTTACCGCCATTGCCACGGATGCCGCCGGGAACGTCAGCCCCACCTCAAGCGAATTTATTATCAACGTTGACACGATCGCGCCGTCAGCGCCGCTCCTGACCTCGGTGGTGGATGACGTCGCAGGCGGTGTGTTCAACGCGGGGCTTAGCAACGGGCAACTGACTAACGATGCCCGACCAACGCTCAACGGTACCGCCGAAGCGGGCAGCACTGTCAGCATCTATGACGGCAGCACCCTGCTGGGCACGGCGCTGGTACAAAGTAATAACAGCTGGACGTTTACCCCAACCACGCCGCTGGCGAATGGATCGCACACCTTCACCGTCACCGCTACCGATGCGGCGGGTAACACCAGCGGCGCAACGGCAGGCTTTAGCGTAGTGGTCGACACCACGGCACCAACGCAGCCTTCAATCAGCAGCATTATTGACGATGTTGGGCCAAACATCGGGGCGATTGGCAATAATCAGCCAACCAACGACGCACGCCCAACGTTAAACGGCACCACGGAAGCCAACGCTCGGGTCGATATTTATGATAACGGCACCTTTGTAACCAGCGTAACGGCGGACGGCAGCGGCAGCTGGAATTACACGCCACCTACGGCGTTGGGTCAGGGGACGCATTCCTTCACCATCACAGCAACAGACACCGCAGGTAATACCAGCGGGCTATCGTCTGCCTCTGCAATTGTGGTCGATACCGTCGCACCGGGTACTCCAACCGGTCTGGCGGTCAACGCCAACGGCACCACGCTGACCGGCGTTGCCGAAGCAAACAGTACGATAATCATCACCTCCAGCAGCGGAACCGTACTTGGTACCGCAACAGCCAACGCCTCCGGTAATTTCACCTTCACGCTGAGCCCACCGCAAATCAGTGGGCAAACGCTGCTGGTCAGCGCACAGGATGCCGCAGGCAACATCGGCACAGCGGGTAACGTGCTGGCACCGTTTACTGGTGTACCGCCTGCGCCGGTTATTGCCAGCGTATTTGACGACGTGGGCACAATTACAGGTCTGGTCGCGGCAGGTAAAACCACCAATGATACCCGTCCAGCCCTTAGCGGAACGGCGCAGGCTAACGCCATCATCAATCTGTACAACAACGGCGTACTCATGGGTAGTACGACCGCAGATAGTAACGGCCTCTGGAACTTTACCCCATCCGGCGCGCTCAGCGAAGGTAACCACGCGTTTACCGCCACGGCAACAAACGCCAACGGCGTAAGCGGGGTGTCCGGTTCGTTCAGCGTGATTGTGGATACCACGCCGCCGACCGCGCCAACGATACTGATCAGCGCCGATGGCGGTACCATCAGTGGCGTCGCCGAAGCGGGAAGCACGGTTACCATCTCTCTGCCCGGCGGCACCAGCGTGACGGCAATCGCCAACAGCAGCGGTGTCTACAGCGTCAACCTGCCGGTTCGCCAGATTGAGGGTCAGTCGCTGTCCGCCACGGCGACCGATGCGGCGGGAAATACCTCATTGCCAACAAGCGCTATCGCGCCGGTATTGCCGCTGCTGGCTGAAGACAATGTCACCAGTCTGCCTCTACAAACCGATGTCACCGTCAGCACCGAGCATCAAAGCGATTATGGTTTCCTGTTGGTCAATGCGCTGGGAAATGTCGCCAACGTGCTGGGGAACGATACAGCAAGCGTCAATTTCAGCATCGCTTCTGGCGGCAGCGGATCCATTACAATCAATGCCGCAGCGACCGGCGTGGTGCTGTCGCTGTTAAACACGCTTGAAGTCGTCATCCAGCGCTTCGACACCGCGCTGAATGCCTGGGTAACGGTGGTGGATACCGGGAAACCAGACTTTGCCAGCCTGCTCACCCTGGGCGCCTCGGGCGTAACGCTCAATTACAGCGGACTGACTGGCGGGGATTACCGCGTAGTCAGCTACAACACCAACCTACTGGCGACAGGGGCATACACCAGCCTTGATGTCTCGGTGGTAAAAGCCAGCGCAGGGACCATCACCGGTGGTACTACCGAGTCTGGCAATATCATCACCGATACCGATCCCGCCAATGGGCAGGATAACGCCCCTTCCGGCACGCTGGTCACCACCATCACTGACGGTAACGGCAACGTGGTGAACATCCCGGTGAGCGGCATTGATGTGCAGGGAAAATACGGCACCCTGCATATCAATCAGAATGGTAGCTACACCTATACTCTGACCAATACGTCAATCTCAGTGTATGGACGTTCCGAAAGCTTTACCTACACGCTAACGCATGGCAGCGATCACTCCTCGGCAAAACTGGTGGTCACGCTGGGTCAGGCCCCAACCACCAGCACGGTAACGGCGGCAGACGATGTGGCTGCGCTGACTTACGGGACGCAGGTCATCGCAGTCGACAACCATCCATCACAACAAACCGGCTTCACGCTCGCCAGCGTTGGTTTGGGACAATTGTTGGATGTCAGCCTGGTCAACGGTTTGACCAACCCGATTAAATTCAACGTTGATGACGGCGCGACACGAACGATCACGGTTCAGGCCAACGTACTTGGCGTAACGCTGGGCGGCTTTGATCTCTATGTCTACCGCTTCAACGAGTCTATTCAGCAGTATGAGCAGTACCGGGTACAGCCGAACTGGGTCACCGCCCTGCTGGGCGGCAGCTCACCGGCGTATACCATTACACTGCCGGGCGGTGACTATCTGTTCCTGCTTAATGCTTCCGGCGGCCTGACGCTACTGACCAGCTATACCCTGAATATTCAGGCCGATCACACCTACGCCGTCGACAGTCTGAGTGCAGCTACCAATGGAAATCTGCTGGCCAACGACTCGGCTCCGGCTAATACCGTTATCACCGAAGTTAACGGTGTCACCGTTAACACAACAGGCACTACCACCATTAACGGACAGTACGGCACACTGACTATTGATGCGAAAGGGAACTATACCTACACGCTGAGAAGCGGACTGGGCGCAGACGGTATCAATACGCCGGACAGCTTTGTGTATAAGGTCAAAGCACCAAACGGCGATACCGGCAGCGCGTCGCTGAACATTACGGCAACCCCACAGGCGCTGGATGCCGTAAACGACATCAGCAGCCAGATGGCGGTCACCACCCAGGCCGATACATCCAGGTCGTTTACCGACAACAGCGTTGGGAACGCCAGTTGGAGCGCCCAACTCCTTTCACCCACCTCACAAAATGGTACTGGCGTCATTGAAGTCGCGACGGGAACGGCGGTGCAAAACGCCATACTGCATTTTAACGTCGCTTCAGGTCTGACGCTGGGCGGACTGACCGTCACCTGGGCGCTGTATGACAGCAACAACATCAAGATTGCCGGTAACTCATTCAATGGCGGATTGCTGATTGGAGGCAATATTGATATTGCCCTCAGCGGGGTAGTACTGCACCCCGGCAACTATCGCCTCGACTATACCGGCAGCGTCGGGGCTCTGGGGCTGGGGAATATCACCATCACCCCCAGCGTGAAAGGCACGATAATCGACCTGCAAAACTTCGAGACTTCCACAGCGAATAGCGTCACCGGCAATATTTATGACGGAGACCATATTGCCAGTGTGCATACCTTGCTAACGGTGAATGGCACGGGCGGCAGCGCCGCCACGCTGGATCCGCTGAGCAGCACGACCAGCGCCATCATTAACGGGTTGTACGGCAAACTGACCATTGGCATTGATGGTCATTACACCTATGCCCTCAACAGCGATGTCTCGCTCTCCACCATCGTCACCAAAGAGACATTTACCTACACCCTTAACGACCTGAATGGCCATACCGATACCGCTACGCTGACCATCAATATGAATCCGCAAGTGGTGAGTACTGTCGATGCCGATCGCCTGACTGGCAGCGCCTACGGCGATACGCTGATTTATCACCTGCTCAATGCCAACGACGCTACCGGCGGTAACGGAACAGCGGACACCTGGACCAACTTCTCGCTGGCCCAGGGTGACAAAATCGATATCGGTGACCTGCTGGTGGGCTGGAACGGGCAGAACGCGACGCTCGGTAACTACCTCACCGTTACCACCAGCGGTAACAACACGGTTATTGCCATCGACCGTGACGGTACGGGCAACACTTATCACTCAACCAATCTCATCACGCTGGAGAACGTACACACCACGCTCGACGAGCTGGTGCAACAAAATCACATTGTGCCCTGAAGTGAACATATAGCGTTAAAGCGCCATAACTACAGCCCCGGATGCGATGACATCCGGGGCAATAACAGTCGTCGCTGCCGTATTTTGTAAGGGATAATCTATGAGAAATGTCGCGCCTGTTGCCTTACTGCTGGCATTAACGCTCTGTACCCTGCGGGTGAATGCCGAAGATGAACCGCAAATTATTACGCCGGAAGGACTGGCCACTAGCCAGATGCTTCCCTCGCTGGACGGCGCGGTTGCCGATCTGCCGCTAAGTGCCGCCGCTCCCGGTAGCCTGACGCTCAACGACGCGGTGAGTCGTGCCGTGAGCTGGCATCCTTCTATTCGTGAATCCATCGGCAAACTGCTCTCGCAAAACGAGCAAATCGACGTGGCGAAGTCAAAATATTACCCGCAGGTTTCTGCCGGAATGAACAACGGTTACAGCAATACCTACACCGACCACGGCTTTAGCCCGGCGCTGGTGATTTCGGTATCGCAAATGCTGTACGACTTCGGCAAAGTGGCAAGCCAGGTCCGCGCCGAGACCGCCGGAGCCGCACAACAGCAGGCGAATGTGTTACTCAGTATTGATACCATCGCCCACGCCACCGCCAACGCGATAGTCCAGGTGCAGACGTGGCAGCAAATGGTGGACGCCGCCGAAGAGCAGCTCACCGCCTTAAACGGCATTGGTCGGCTGACCCGTCAACGCAATGATGAAGGGGCAACCTCGCTGTCAGACGTGGTGCAAACCGATGCGCGTATCGAGTCTGCACGTTCTCAGTTGGCGCAGTATCAGGCCAATCTCGACAGCAGCAAGGCAACGCTGATGAGCTTCCTCGGCTGGAACTCGCTTAACGGCATCAGCAATGAATTCCCGGTCAAACTGGACAGCAGTTGTGATGTGGTCAAACCGGACGATAAACTGGTTCCCGCGGTCCTGGCGGCCTGGGCACAAGCGAATGTAGCGCAAGCAAATCTCGATTACGCCAACGCGCAGATGACGCCCACCATCTCTCTGGAGCCGTCGGTTCAGCACTATCTCAACGACAAATACCCCAGCCATGAGGTACTCGACAAAACCCAGTATTCTGCATGGGTAAAAGTTGAGATGCCGCTGTATCAGGGAGGCGGACTCACCGCCAGACGCAACGCCGCCAGCCATGCGGTAGAATCTGCACAATACTCCATCCAGCGCACCCGACTCGAAGTACGGCAGAAATTACTGGAGTCCCGCAGCCAGGCGATGAGCCTCGCCACCGCCCTACAAATTCTACGTCGCCAACAGCGGCTGAGCGAACAAACGCGCGAGCTTTATCAACAGCAATATCTGGACCTTGGCTCGCGCCCGCTGCTCGACGTGCTTAACGCCGAGCAAGAGGTGTATCAGGCCCGTTTTGCTGAACTCCAGACTCAAAACCAGCTGCGCCAGCTCCAGTTGAACTGTCTCTATAACACCGGCTCGCTTCGCCAGGCGTTCGCCTTAAATAATCGCAGCATTCAATCGGTGGAGATCAAGCTATGAGCGACCTCGGTTCACATGCGGATGATGTAATTGGCGAACACGCCCTGAGCCAGTGGGCGCAGGCGATGACGCATATTGCCAATCACTATCGCGTGGCCTGTTCTCCTGGCGCAATCCAGGCCAACGCCCCATGGTTTGCGGGAAAAAGCCGGGCCACGGCCCTGTCGCAACTGGCGCGTCAGGCGGGACTGTCATTTCATGCGCTGAATACCGCCACGCAGGCGTTCGGTCAATGGCACCTGCCAGTGGTGGCGGAACTGCGCGACGGCCAACTGATGGTAATAGAACATTTTAACGGCGAAGATACGTTAGATGTTTTCATCATCGCCGAAGAGGGCCAGCGTAACAGGTTAACGATTGCAGAACTTCTGCCGGAGATCGTGAGCATTACCGCGCTGCGCCCGCTGTCGGCGCTGAAGGACAGTCGGGTAGACCGCTATATTTCGCGCTTCAAGCCCGACTGGATGCGCAAACTGGTGTTAAAGGACATCCGCCCTTACCTGCCGGTCATGATTGCTGCCTTTCTGATTAACGTCCTGTCGCTCGCCGGGATTATCTTTTCCATGCAGGTCTATGACCGGGTGATCCCCGCCCAGTCTTATCCAACGCTGTATGTTCTCTCTACCGGTGTTCTGGTAGCGGTGCTGTTTGGCTTTTTGCTGCGCGAAGCGCGTACCCACATAATGGATCTGCTCGGCAAACGCGCCGATATGCGCATTTCCGATCGCGTGTTTAGCCACGCATTGCGGCTGCGCAACAGCGCCGTCCCCCGCTCGACGGGGAGCTTTATTTCTCAACTGCGCGAGCTGGAACAAGTTCGCGAGATGATCACCTCTTCGACCATGTCGACCATTGTCGATCTGCCGTTTTTCTTTCTGTTTATCGTGGTGCTGGCATTTATCGCCCCGCCGCTGGCGTGGATTGCACCCGTCGCGGCCCTGCTGATGATCCTGCCTGGCTTGCTGTTACAGAAGAAGCTGGCTGTGCTTGCCAACCAGGCTGCCCATGAATCCACCCTGCGTAACGCGGTGCTGGTCGAAAGCGTCCAGGGGCTGGAAGACATCAAGCTGATGCAGGC
This sequence comes from Citrobacter sp. KTE30, assembly GCF_000398825.1. NCBI lineage: Bacteria > Pseudomonadati > Pseudomonadota > Gammaproteobacteria > Enterobacterales > Enterobacteriaceae > Citrobacter > Citrobacter sp. KTE30. The sequence continues at coordinate 3,411,657 of NZ_KB976055.1, forward strand.
GGAAAACCGCTTTTTACAGCAGTGGAACAGCTATATCCGTATTACCGGAGAGTCAGGGCTACGCACGCGTAAGCTGACTCAAGGGCTGATTGGCTGGGGCATGTCGGTACAAAGCCTGGTCTACGCCGCCATCATTATGTTCGGCGCGCCAATGGTCATTGAAGGCACGATGACCACCGGCGCCGTGGTGGCGGCTTCAATGCTCGGTTCCAGAATGATTGCCCCGATGGCTAATCTGTGCGGCGTGCTGGCCCGCTGGCAACAGGTTAAGGCGGCGAAGATGGGATTAGACAGCATCATGCAGCTTCCCACCGAAACGCAGTACGACGAAGACCGGGTGCATCAGGAGATTTTTCACGGCCATTATCAGTTTGAGAACGCACACTTTCGCTACCACAGTGATGATCAGCGCGTTCCACTACGGATCTCGCGCCTGGAGGTCATGCCCGGCGAACGGGTGGCGATCCTCGGGCGTAACGGCGCCGGGAAATCAACGCTGCTGCAGGCCATGGCGGGTGGTGTGGAGATTATCCAGGGCGATGTCCGGCTCGATAACCTGAGTCTGGTGCAAATCGATATGGCCGATTTACGCCGCAACATCGGTTTTCTCAGCCAGAATGCGCGACTGTTTTTCGGCACCCTACGCGAGAACCTGACCCTCGGCGCACCGCACGCCAGCGATGCGCAGATCTTCGAAGCGCTGGAGGTCAGCGGCGCGGCTGCTTTCGTTAAACAGCTCGCCAAAGGGCTGGCGCATCCCATTATGGAAGGCGGCAACGGTTTGTCCGGTGGACAACGGCAGTCGATCCTGCTGGCTAGAATGCTGCTGCGATCGCCCAATATCGTGCTGCTCGATGAACCCAGCGCCTCGCTGGATGAACATACCGAGCGGGAATTTATTCAGCGCCTCAACCAGTGGTTGGGTAACCGCACATTGATTGTCGCCACCCATCGCGTACCGGTTCTGGAACTGGTCGAACGCGTGGTGGTGTTGAAAGAAGGTCAACTGGTCATGGATGCCCCGAAAGCGCAGGCGTTGAATGCGAGCCGGGCACCTGCCCCTACTCACGGTCGGGAGTGGAAAAATGAAAACCAATCCGCATGATGCCGCTATGGACGACCTCGATATTCGCCGCGAGCACCGTTTTTCCGGGGCCAGCCGCATTATTCTGCTCAGCACGCTGCTGTTTGCCGTCCTGGGTATCTGGGCATATTTCGGCAAGCTGGATGAAGTCTCAACCGGCAGCGGGAAAGTGATCCCCAGCTCGCGTGAACAAGTCTTGCAATCACTGGATGGCGGTATTCTCGCCGAACTGACGGTCCGCGAGGGAGATAAAGTCCAGGCTAATCAAATTGTTGCTCGCCTCGACCCCACCCGTTCAGAGTCCAACGTTGGGGAGAGCGCCGCCCGTTATCGCGCCTCACTGGCCTCCAGCGCAAGGCTCAATGCCGAAGTTAACGATTTGCCGCTGGTCTTTCCCGATTCACTGCGCGCCTGGCCGGATCTCATCGCCTCCGAAACTCGCCTGTATAAAAGCCGCCGCGCGCAGCTTGCGGATTCAATGGCGGAACTGCAGGATGCGCTGGTCTCGGTAAATAAAGAGCTGGCCATCACCCAACGGCTGGAGAAAAGCGGTGCCGCCAGCCACGTAGAAGTGCTGCGCCTGCAACGCCAAAAAAGCGATTTGGGATTAAAAATTACCGACCTGCGCTCGCAATACTTTGTGCAGGCGCGGGAAGCGCTGTCAAAAGCCAACGCCGAAGTGGATATGCTGGCGGCTATTTTAAAAGGACGCGAGGATTCCGTCACCCGCCTGACCGTACGCGCGCCGATGCGTGGTATTGTGAAAAATATCCAGGTCACCACCATTGGCGGCGTTATTCCGCCCAACGGCGAGATGATGGAGATTGTGCCGCTGGACGATCATCTGCTGATCGAAACCCGCCTGTCGCCGCGTGATATCGCGTTCATCCATCCTGGCCAGCGGGCGCTGGTGAAGATAACCGCCTATGACTACGCCATTTACGGCGGTCTGGAAGGCGTAGTCGAAACCATCTCACCGGACACCATTCAGGATAAAGTGAAACCGGAAATCTTCTATTACCGCGTGTTTATCCGCACCCATCAGGACTTCTTACAGAACAAACTGGGACGCCATTTCTCCATCGTACCGGGCATGATTGCCACAGTGGATATAAAAACAGGTGAAAAAACCATCGTCGACTATTTAATCAAACCGTTTAATCGCGCAAAAGAAGCGCTGCGTGAGCGCTAAATCCTTGAGGATTAGGGGTTGCGGGGGCTGGTCACGCGTGTCACAAGTCTGTTATACTTGATCTAACACATTGGGGCTGATTCTGGATTCGACGGGATTCGCGAAACCCAAGGTGCATGCCGAGGGGCGGTTGGCCTCGTAAAAAGCCGCAAAAAAATAGTCGCAAACGACGAAAACTACGCTTTAGCAGCTTAATAACCTGCTCTGAGCCCTCTCTCCCTAGCTTCCGCTCTTAAGACGGGGATCAAAGAGAGGTCAAACCCAAAAGAGATCGCGTGGAGGCCCTGCCTGGGGTTGAAGCGTTAAATCTAATCAGGCTAGTCTGGTAGTGGCGTGTCTGTCCGCAGGTGCCAGGCGAATGTAAAGACTGACTAAGCATGTAGTACCGAGGATGTAGGAATTTCGGACGCGGGTTCAACTCCCGCCAGCTCCACCAAATAAAACAAGGGGTTACGTGCAAACGTAACCCCTTTTTGTTTGGCTGTGGCGGCAAAATGGCGGCAGCCAAATTGCCCACCGTTCATTAACGTCTTAGCCGTTTGTGTAATAAAGGTGATTCACATGGAAGAAATGCACTTTGTTTACATCAATGCGAATGCGCGCATTGGTGCCCATTCAATAAGCAGTGTTAGCCACAGCGAAAACCACATTCAGGGTATATGCCAATCAGCTCATTCAATAAGAACATTTCGTAAAGATAGAATACTTCAAGAATGCACATCTGCTGATGAAGCACAGCAAGCCTGTCTGTCCTTTCTACCAGAAAATTACATCCATCTAACCAAAGCGACCAAGCCTAAAACTCTAACTTTTGACATCTGTTTTACAGGTTTCAAAAAGGCGGATAAAGAGCGTTTGATTGAAGTTGCCGAGGCTAACAGCCTGACAGTGAGAAGTTCAGTTACTCAAAATCTGCAGATGCTCTGTTGCGGATACAATGCAGGTCCTTCCAAAGTAAATGCTGCACGCATGAAGGGTACGATCATCATTGATGAAGAAAGTTTTGTGCATTTTATAGAAACGGGTGAAATTCCTGATATATAAAAAAACCTGCCGCAGCAGGTTCTTGTTTTAAAAATTCATGTGCCCTTGACCACCTGGCGTAGGGTGTGGCGGGGCATTATTGATTATTGTCGGCGTAACGATAAATCGTACAACCGTTTCATGGGTGACAAATGTGCTGCCGCAATTAATGTTCTGGCACTGGCAGTAACGCTCCTTCGTGCTATCAGTAACCTGAAAACTGCTCCGGGTGTGCGCCGCATGTCCACACTTTGGGCAATTCATCATTTTTTTCTTCTCCGCCACCGTTAAAATCTCAATAATGATACACAAAGAATCAATATTAAGAACTTATTTATTCCATTTCTAAATCATCAATCTTTACTTCAAGCTCCATGCTGGTCGTAAATCCATTATCTGGGCTGACAGAATGCGTCAGGGTGGTAATGGTCCATTCTGCATCATCAATCGGCTGCTTAAACCCTGTAACCTTCACCGGCATTTCCGTATAGAGATCAGCCCGTCCCTCAGCGAGCTGCAGGGAGAATGAAGCAACCCCACGCTGCAGACGCTCCCACTGCATTTTTGCTGCGCGCTCTGCATTGCTCCGGTTGGCGTATGTACGATTAAGAACCAGCACGTTTTCATCCGTTCCCACCAGATAATCGCCCTGTTTTGCTTCCGGCTCTTTGGGTGTGGTGGTTTTCTTTCGACGACGCTTAACACTGGTTGTCTCTTTTATCCTGGGTTCACGCGTATGCAACCAGCTGGCAATAACACCGGTATAGGCACCACGATCAGCAAGGGTGAACCGATGACCGTCACCGGCTTTGCGCGTGATGGTGATAACCGGCAGTGGCTTGCCGCTCGCCGTTCTTCCCTGTCCTTGCCGGATAAACAGCAGATTCCCGTCCTTAACGGAAGCAATCGCCCCATACTGTCTCGCCAGTTTCATCAGAAAACTTGCATCGCTTTCATTGGTCTGGTCCAGATGATCCAGCGCCTTATCCGTCAGGTCTTTACCCAGCGCCATTTTGAGCTTATGCCGGGCGGCTATTTCCTTTACCACCTCCCCCACCGTTGTCTGATGCCATGATTTTTCGCGCCGTGTATTGAGGGTTTCACGGAAATCTGCGCTACGCGCCCGGATGGTCAGCCGGTCAGGGGCACCGCTGTGTTCAATTTCATCCACAGTAAAAGCCCCTTTAGGGAAAAGCGGCTGGCCTTTCCAGCCCAGCGCCAGCTGAATCACTGCCCCACGTCGCGGCATGGCGATCAGCCCGTCGGCGTCGTCCAGCTCCAGTTCAAGCAGGTCCGCTTCAAAGCCCCGGTTATCCGTCAGCGTCAGACTCATCAGGCGGGTATCCAGCACGGTCGTCACGTCCTTACCTTCAATGACGATACTGAATGCCGGGCTTTTGCTGTGCAGATTCAGGAAATCAGAATTAACGTTCACTGCAGCAATCCTCCTACCGTGTTTTTAATCCCCCCAATCGCAGAGGCAGCAGAGTCCTGCAGGTTGCTGAGCTGGTCACTCAGACTCCCGAACATGTCAGACAGCGACTCATCAACCCGTTTGAGGGTGATCGTAAACTCAATGCGCCTGGGCATGCCGCTGGCAAAAAACTCCGTCTTTGTCTGGCTCAGACTCTCAATAACAAACATGCCGTAAATGGTTCCGCTGCCTTCAATCAAAGGCCAGGCTTTGCCCTGCTCTGCCATCAACTCCAGCGCCAGCAATGACAGCCTGCCCCCGGTGACTTCCGGCAACAGAACCCCGGACAGTGTCAGTGAATCGTTATCCGGGCCAAGAAACTGCGTTGACGGACGGCGGTTCACCCGGCTGTTGGCGGCATGTCGCCAGCTGCGCTGATACTGCAGTTCCTGATAAGGGACAGTGCGCAGCATAAATACATATAAACCCAGCACCATCATCATGATTCATACCCCCCCTGATCGCTGAAATTGCTGCGCGCTTTTGCCCTGGCTCTGCGTTCCCGCTCGTCAAGCTGGCGTGCCACTTCACGGGCAATATCCTGCGCACTCTGTCCCGGCTGCGCGACGATATGAATGGGCGCATTTATCTCATAACGAATAACTGACGGCGGGCTGTCAGCCTTCACTGGCTGCTTCTGGTATGCCCTCGCAGGCAGACTGAACGGATGAAGCGGAGCCACTTCTGCAGGTGTCGCAGCTACCCCCATCACGCCAGCAACGACAGAGGCCAGCGCAGCAGTACGCCGCCTGCTGGTGACATTTGCCGGTCCGTTCACAATTTCAGGGCCATTTTCTCCAACAATGCCAAACTGCCCGCGTGGAATGATCCCGCCCGTGTCGTACATCCCCGCGTAAGCCGGGAACCCGCCGGGCGGCAGCACCACTTTGCCGTCACTGTTCACCGTGGCGGACTGCTGCTGCGTAACCTGCGCGGGCAGTTTCGCCTTTGCCGCCTCTTTACTGACAATACCGAGCTTTTCCAGCAGCCACGACACACCAGATTTAAGTGATTCCAGCGGGTGCATCACCATATTCAGACCTTCCGCCAGCGCCTCACCAAACCGGCGCCCCATTGCAGCTGCGCTGTTCAGTTCTTCGGAAGTGGATTTAACCGGGGTCAGCAAATCATTGAACCAGCCCCTCAAGGCCTGCACCCTGTCACCAATCCACTGAAACACGGGTCTGAGCGGCTCAAAGGCGGCGCTGATGGGTGCAGCAGCGGCTTTGAACCCTTCCACAACGCCCCCCAGAAATGCACTGATGGGCTGCCAGTATTTCCACACAACCAGCGCCACACCAGCCAGCGCAGCCACAACCAGCCCTATCGGACTGAGCAGCGCACCCAGCAGGCCGGAAATACCAAACAGCGCGCCGCGAAGTAATGCCAGCGGACCAGAAACAAGAAAACGCAATACGCCACCGGTAGCTGTCAGCCCACCCCGCAACGCCGCCAGCGGGTTCATCACCATACCGATAACATTACGGATGCCTGACATACCGGCACGGAACACGGCAAGCGGCGCACCTGCGACCGTTTTCAGTGCATTACCCGCCATTCCGGCTGAGCGACGCAGGGAATTAAGCGGGGCACTCAGTAACCCGACACTGCCACCGGATGACGCCATACCCCGACGCAACAGGGAAAGTGGCGCACCTGCCAGCCATGACAGGGCACCGCCAGTACGTGTTACCGCTGCAGCAACGGAAGGTAATGTTTTTACACCCAGCACTGACAGGCCAAACCGAATTACCGCAATCGGCCCCAGCACAGCAGCCACTGCCACGGCAAGTGTACCCAGCCCGACAGTGACAGCCGCCGTAGCCGCCGCCACTTTCATCAGCGTGCCAGCCAGCATGGGATTCTGCTCCACCCAGCGACGCAGCGCCCCGGTCACGCCCTTAACCATGCCCATAATATCCATTAGCGGCTGACGCAACGTTTCCCCCAGGCTGCTGAAAGCGTTCTGCGCGCCCGTCTTAACCAGCAACCACTGCGCAGACAATGAATCCTTGTTAATGTCGGATTCTTTCTGCATGGAACCATTAGCACCACTGCCTGATGTGAGTTTCAGCTGGCGCTGCAGCTCCGGCAGGTTGTTAGCCAGCTTTGCCGCATCATCACCAAACTCTTTGCCAAAAATCATTGTCATGGCTGACAGGCGTTTATCCTGCGGCAGATTGTTGACCTTCTCCAGAACCCGCTGGATGGTGCCCATGGCATCGGTGGTCATCTGCTTTTCAATCTCCGCCGGATTGAGTTTCAGCAGGTCCATACCTTCAAAGAAGCGTTTACTTTGCATGGTGGCAATAGACAGTTCACGCACCATGGCATTAGAGGCGCTGGCGGCGATTTCCGGGGCAGCCCCCAAAGAAAGGAATGTTGAACCCAGCGCTGCGGCCTTTCGGAAGTCAAGGCGGTCAGCCACGCCCCCCATACGCTGCAGGACGTTGATAATGTCCCCGCCCTTTGACATGGCGTTATCGTCCAGGTAGTTCAGCGCATCGCCCAGTTGTTCAATATTGCGCGTCGGAACTTTATAGAGCTGTGCGATTTTCCCCAGCCCTTCCGCCAGCTCATCGGCGGGCAGCTCAAAGGCCGTTGCAGCTTTTGCTGCCGTGGATGCAAAGGCCAGCAGGTCACGTTTCTGGTCTTCGTAAGGGTCGTCCTGGTTGGTCACGCCCATGCGCGCGCCCCCCTCAACCAGCGCGGCATAGTCTATAGCGCCATTCTCCATCGGCAGTTGCTCACTGGCAGCCTTGATGGCATCCTGCATGTCATAAAACTGTTTTGTACGGTTGCCGTTATCGTCCCGCAGCCCGTTTACCTGCTTTGCCACGCCTTTCATGGCATCTTCCATACTGGCGTAGCTCTTAACTGCAGCCATAACCGGCGCGCCCATTGCCAGCCCCGCTGCCGTGGTGGTGGCCCCGGCTCCTGCAATGCGATCCCTTACCTCAAGACTCCTGGAGTATGCCGCACGGGCGGCGTGCATTTTTCGCTGTTGCTCCCCTACACGTCGTAACCTGGCTTCCTGTTCAGAAAGCTGCCTGTTATAACGCATTGTTTCACGGGCAATGCGGGCCGTCGCGCTGGCACCATCACTGGCTGAAATACCGGCACGATAAAGCTCTGCGCGCACCAGCGCAGTCTGCTGCTGCAGCTTTTTCTGGCGTTCTTCCAGACGCTGAACAGCCAGCTGTTGACGGCCCAGAGCAACAACCTGCCGTTGGGAAGGCGGCCCCATCGCACCCAGCTCATGACTGAGTAAATTTGCACGCTGGCGGGCATAGTTCAGCCGGTCGCCCAGTTTCTGATTTTCTGCCTGTAGCTTTCGGAAGCTGTCCAGACTGCTCCCGGCCTGATCAAGCTGCTTTATTGCATCGCGGGATTTTTTGACAGCAGCAGCCAGCTCCCTTGAGCTGGCCTGCGCGGATCGAAATGGGCGGGTGAGTTTGTCAACCGCATTCAGGATCACCTGCAGACGCAGGTTATTGTCACTCATCGCTGGCCCCGCTTCTCTGAATCGCTTTGTGCCGCCACTCCAGCACCTCAGTCAGCGGCATAACGTCAGTGATGGACGGCGACCAGTGAAAGATGGTGGCGATATCCGCCACCAGGTCATCAATCGTCAGGCTGTCGGTAAACCGGCAAGCACCGACTTCTTCAACAAAAAAGTCACCACCTCGACCGACAGCGCGGTGAGATCGGCGGGGTCCAGTTCAGCCATTTCCTGTGCGGTCAGCGTCGGGGTGGAAATACGCGGGATCACTGTCATCATGGCCCCCACGTCCATATCCATAATGGCCTGCAGGCGGGTGCCGCGCAGCGCACCGGACTGCGGCTTACGCAGCACAATTTCGGTGATTTGGGTTTTGCCGCGCATGATGGGCGTATCCAGTTGTACGGTTTTTTCAGTCAGCTTGTCGCTCATGTTCGTTTCCTGTTAATCAGATACTGGCGCGGATCACCGCGCCGTTAAGTTAAATCAGAGGCCAAGGGCGTTACGGTGCGCTTCCATCAGGTCCACGCCGTCAACGATTTCAATCATGTTGACCAGATCAACCTCATAGAGCACCTCGCCGTTAATGGTCAGCTTCGCGTAGCTGTTGGTGCTGCTGACTTTGGTGGTGCTGCTCTCGCCGGTTTTCCACTCGCCGGAATCCACTTCTTTATGACGCCCGCGCACAACCAGCTCAATGGCCTGCACTTCGCCGGTATCGTCACGCTGAATAGAGCCAGTGAAACGCAGCTGGATGCCGTCAACGGTTGCCTTGCCCATCTGCTTGAATAACAACAGTTCGGTGCCGCCGATTGAAAATTCCGTGTCCAGTGCGCCGTCATCCAGCCCCATATCCACATCCACCGCGCCCGGCATACCGCCACCGCGATACTTCTCAAACTTGCGGGTGAATTTCGGCAGGGTCAGGGACTCAACGATCCCCTGCCAGTTGTTCCCGTCGTTGAACAGGTTCAGGTGTTTTAACTTGCGTGGTAATGCCATGTATCCCCCTTATGCACTGACACGGCTGGCAAAATCGACCAGGTAGCGATCGGTGATGCGCTGGCGCAGCATCAGATTTTCAAGCGGCGGCACAGGTGTGTAGTCGTAGTCGATGGTGAGTTTCCCGGCTTTCAGGGAGTCTTTATCGTTCACTGACTCATCCAGCCAGCAGTCCGCCCCGATGAGGTATCCCTGATTCACCAGGCTGCGTAATTTGGCGCGGATACCTTCGATAATGTCGCGGGCCAGTGACGGATTCAGTGGCTTATCCACCGCCCACATATGCCCCTCTGCAATCGTGTCAGCCAGCACCTGCGCCGTGCGGGTGTAGTTCTCAAACGCAAACAAGGGATCGTCACTTAGGCAGCGGGAACCCCAGAAGCGGAACCCGTCTTTACAGATCAGCGTGGTGACGTCGTTCTGGTTCAGCAGCCCCGCATCCGTTGCCGGGTCCTGCAGATCCCAGAACACATCAGCGGAAATGCCGGTGACGCCATTCACACCCACGTTGGACAGGGTTTTGTGCCAGCCGGTCTGTTCGTCGATTTTGGCGCGCAGACCGAGCGCACGTGCAGAGGCGTAAGCCGTCGCATCGGCTTTTAGCACGGTGTCAAAGTTGATGAAGTCAGGCCAGATCAGCATCCCCTCGCGCTGGCTGAAATTATCACGGTAGGCAATCGCTTCTTCCACCGTTTTGCAGCCGTAGGCGGACAGATAGGCAAACCCGCGCAGACTCTGCGCCACGCTCAGCAGCTCAGTGGCAACCGCCTGCGTGTCGTGTCCCGGCACACCGAGAATGCGCGGCTTGACACCGAGCTGCGACTGCGCCGAAAGCAGCGCTTTCATGCCCGTCTTTTTACCGTCAGCGGTCACGCCGCCGATAATATTAGAGGTGGTTTCCGCTTCGGTTTCGCCCTGCGCCACGCGCACAACAACCGTCACGGGTTTTGACTGGTCGGCAATCGCATCCAGTGAACGGGCCAGCGTGCCGGACTCGCCTGCTTTACCGCTGGCCTCCAGCACATCCGTCAGCAGAACCGGCTTATTGAGAGGGAATACGGACGCATCAGCATCATCGCCGGTGCAGACCATGCCCACGATAGCGGTGCTCACCGTGGTGATAGATCGGGTGCCCTCGTTGACTTCAACAACGCGCACCCCGTGGTGGTAATCCTGAGCCATAAGGCAGTCTCTCCGATTTACAGGGGTATGCCTATGTTCTGGTTGATATGCGCGCGGCGCACGCGGCAGGCTATGTATGGGAAATGGCACAATGAAAGGGGCAAAAAAATCCCCGCAGGCGCGGGGGATGGGATTAATTTTCGGGAGGTTCAGGCCAGTTAATATCCGGCGCCGCAGTTAAATCCAGGCGCCGCAGTTTAGTGCGGCATTCCCGGAGTGCAGCGAGCTCAGCCAGTTCAGAATCGGTGATATCACCATCATCCTGCGCCTCAACAAGACGATTGATGCGAAGTGTCAATGCTGACATTCTGCGGGTACGTTCAGCTTCGGCAGTCGCAACATAATCAATCACAGGTTCTGACGCTACAGGATAGCCATTGTCATCAGGCTTAATGATTTTACCTTTACCCTGAGCATCAAAGAGTGCCTTATAATCAGAGTCAGTAACAGGAATTCCATCCTCAGGCCATCCCGCGCCAGATTCGTACTCACGCTTGTCATCTACAGGGAAAAAACCCTGGCGTGAAGCGCTGTAATAATATCGCCACGACAATACCGGGTGCCCGGTATCATCGGGAATGATAATTTTCCCCGTTTCAACTCCCGCCTGCAAATGCTGATAATCCATATCAGTAACGGGTAAAACATCCACCGGCCATTCGGCTGGAATCTTATCTTCAGTATCAGGACGTTCAAAAAAAGCACGCCATGACGCGCTGTAATAATGTTGTGATTTCATATCAGTACCCGATTGCCAGATATTTACCGGAGCGAGGGTTATTATCACTCGCACCTTTTTGAAGCACCGCGCCAGAAGCTGAGTAACTCTGACTTCCTATTTGCTGTGAAGCGCCGCCATTGCCAGGGATGGGAATAACCATAAGGCACCCATTTTTAAACGCTTTGGGGAAAGTCACGCTAGTGCCTGCTCCTCCTGCAGCATCAGGTATGTTCCAGTCTCCAACACGGAACTGGAGCTGAGATGAAAAAGCATCCCACCACAACCCATTCCCGTCAGTAGACATGCCGTCTTTCATGAATGCATCCAGCCAGCCGCCCCATTTACTTCCTGTTAAATTACCGTCAGTAGCCAGAATGCAGGTGCTACCAACCTGGAGACTGGTTTCAGCTGTGAGCTTTCCTTTAAAGAAATTATTCCCCGGCGTCAGCGAGGCAATATCGTTGCCACCAACCTGAATAACCAGGTTGTTAGCGCCGCCAATTAGATTCACATCGCCATCACGCAATACGACCTTTGGTGCCTTAAGTGATTCAGCCGCGGCTACCTGTTTAACGTGATAAAAACTATCTGACGTCAGCGTTGCAACATCGTTACCGCCAACCTGAGTAACCAGGTTGTTTTTCCCGGAAATGAGGTTCACATCGCCAGGCCTGAGAATCACTTTTGGTGCACTCAAGGATTCAGCGGCAGCGACCTGTTTGACATGATAAAAATTTTCTGGCGTTAGCGTCGCAACATCTTTACCGTCAACCTGCATGACAAGATTATTTGGACCTGAGTAGAAAATAATATCCCCATCCCTGAAGATGTATTTTGGTGACTGAAGAACCTCACCTGCAGAGATAATTTTTTTATGAAAGAAGCTACCCGCTTTTATTTCTGCAACAGGCTCCCCACTCACGGTAAAGACTAATGTCGTACCATCTGTAGAAGAGATGAGGCTTATCTTTCCATCCCGTAAAGTTATAGAGGGTGCCTTCAGTCCACCAAACTCTGGAGAGTCGGTCTTTCCCAGACCAAGGTATTCGAGAAGCCCTGAAATGCTTTTCCCGCTGAGATTCGTCAGCGTGGCATCAAGTGGCTGTTTACCCGCCAGCGCGTTCATCACAGTTGTCGCAAAATTAGGATCATTCCCCAGCGCAGCCGCCAGTTCATTCAGTGTGTCCAGCGCCTCCGGCGACGAACCAACCAGCCCCGCAACAGCAGATTTCACAAACGCGGTAGTGGCAATCTGCGTATTATTCGTTGACTGAACAGCAGTGGGAGCCGTTGGCGCTCCGGTCAGTGCCGGACTTGCCAGCGGTGCTTTCAGTGCCAGTGCATTATTAATGGTGGTACTGAAATTCGGATCATTATTGATAGCTGCTGCAATTTCTTTCAGCGTATCCAGCGTTGCCGGTGCGCCACCAATCAGGGCAAGAATAGCAGCCTGCACAAAGGCCGTGTTTGCAATCTGCACGGAATTATTGCCTGCCGCCGCCGTCGGCGCTTTTGGCGTGCCGGTGAGTGTCGGACTGTCTTTTGGTGCATACTGCGAATGAGGATCAACAGCAGCAAGATGCTTTGCCATCAGGTCATCCACGTACACCTTAAGCTCCAGCGCCTTATCATCCACATATTTGCGGGTTGCCAGAACCACAGCAGGGTCAATTTTCAGGGTGATGTTATCAGTGCTGCTGGTAATCAGTACCATGCGCACGGTCTGCGTGCGTCCGCTGCCCTCCGCCAGCTTCGGCTTGTAGCTCTCCGGGCAATTACCCACAGCAATCAGCGCGCCGGTTTCATCAAACAGGCCGACTTCACGAATCCACCACCCGCCCTCGTTTTCGGGGATCACCTGCTCAGCAATAATCTGGCTGCTGTTCTGAGGGTCGATATACAGCATATTCAGCGCTGCGCGGCGCTCCTCAGCAACTAACGCGGTCTGTTGCGCGTTGGGTGTGGGCAGCACACCGCCACCGCTACCCACCGCCATATGGGTAATTTTCAACGGGACACCGAGCGCGGCGGCGCTTGCCAGTTTCGCCGCGCCGATATCCGTCAGCAGGGTGTAAAATTTTGCGCTCATGGGTTCACTCTCATCGTGTCAATAACATGGACCGCGCCGCCCTCATAAGCGGTGCCGCCGGAAATAATGGTTTCGTTGATATACGGGTAGATCGTGATTTCTTCGCCGGTGTAGGTGGCTGCCCCCACAAAATACGGGCCACCTGTCTGCAGGTTGATGGACATACCAACCAGATGACGGCTGCATGGTTTGGCATCACCGATCAGGCGCTCCAGCTCCAGATAGGTTTCTTCTGTTATGCCCTGGTCCTGCACGCCAATATCCAGACGGAACGTCCCCGGTGTTTCGCCGGTCTGCCACCACTCAATGATGCGGATCAGGAAGCCAAACGGCTCCACCACACGCCGCACGGCGCTGGTTGTTCCCTTGTGCTGATGGATATAAAACGCGTCCTGCACAACGCGGCGCTTGACGCTTTCTGTCCAGCCCTCATCCCAGCGGTCAACAGAAAACGCCCAGGCCAGATAAGGCAGGAATCTGATCGTGCAGGTTGCCGGGTTCCACAAATCCCGCAGTGATATCTGCAGATCGGAAATCCCGCTGCAGGTCTGCGCCAGTCGGCGCTCAAGCGGCGACGAACCCGGCGGCAACAGGCTATTCATCTGTGCCCCCGTTGGTGACGCTCCATTCAGTACAGGATGCCGCCTGCGTCTTATCCAGCACCACATCACCCAGCGGGGATGTCAGCTCCACACGCTGGACGCCCTCCACATGCAACGCGGCATAAATGGCGCTGCGGCGGATATCACGTCCCAGCCGCGTCTGACTGGCGATGTATTTCTGCAGACTGGCTTTTGCTTCTGCCATCACCGGCTCAGCCTCCGGCCCCGGATAAAGGAAGATCGTTGCGTCCACGCTGTACGGAATAATTTCAGCGCTGCGCACCGTCAGGCGGTCTGCCACCGGGCGAACCTTTTCACTGTTAAGCGCCTGCTCAACCACTGCCAGCAGGTCAGCCCCTGCCGTACCGTCACCCTCGCGGCTCAGTACGGTAAGCACCACCTCTGCCGGTGCCGGACTGGTTGCGCTGGCATCAGCCACCCGCCCGTCGGCGCTTCTGGCGTGGAACTCATAGGCTCCCGTCGGCCCTGCAACGGACAGCCCCTCAAATGCTGCAGGAATGCGCTGGCGTAATGCTTCATCACTTTCCATCACTGCGGCGACCGGCGGCACCGCGTCATTATCTGCAGGGACTACCGTCAGGCGCTTCACGTTGCAGTTACCTGCCAGTTGCTCAAGGTCATTTCCCATGGAATAGGCCACCATGACCGCCTGCGCAGCCTCATTAATACGCTGGCGCAGCAGGATTTCACGGTAAGTATTTTCCTGCAGCAGTTTGGTGACGGGTTCTGACTCCAGCGCTAACGTGCGCATAACGGCTTCCTGTTCATCAGCCGGATGGAGTGCCACAAAGGCGGCCTTGCGTTCTGCCAGCAATGCCTCAAAGTCCGGCACGTCCACAATCTGCGGCGGCGGTAGCCGGGAAAGGTCAATGACTGCCATTGTCTGCTCCTGTTGATACGGAAAGGGAAACCGGTGCGCCGTTATTGCCGTGTCCGGTAAGTTCAACCACCATAGAGCCGTCAAAATTGCCGTTGATGGTGATGGAGTCCAGCGTAAGGCGCGGTTCCCAGCGGTTCAACGCCACATAGACCGCAGACATAATCTGCAGGCGCAGCGCCGGATTCTGTGGCTGGTCAATCAGGGCAGACAGCAGGGAGCCATATTCCCGGCGGGCAAGACGGCTGCCCTGCGGCGTCAGCAGAATATCCCGCACCGACTGGCGCAGATGGTCTGTATCTGCAATGGCCTGCCCGTCATTCCTGCTCATACCGATATACAACGTCATACCGGACCTCCCGTGTTAGAACCGCCTTTCAGAACACCAGTATGCTCATGGTCATCAACTACGATCCCGTTAGAACTCATCGCGCCGCCGCCCTGGGTTACGCCGCCATTGATTACCACCTCGCTGTTAATACGCGTGGTGTCAGCCTCCACCACAAACTCACCGGTTTTGTAAGTGACGCTGTCTGCTGCCTCGATCACCATGGATTTGATGCCCCTGACATGCCACCGTCCGGTGGCGGGTTCATACTCAAACCATCCCCCGTCCGGGTACTCCGTCACGCAGCCGTCCACGGAATCCGACGGTGGCGGAAACTGATTGGAGTAGATGGCGGGCAGCACAAAAGCGGTTTCCAGATTGCCGCCCATACTCAGCACCACCACCTGCTCATCCGGCGACGGACACCACCATGTACGTGCACCACCGGCGCGCAGCGTCAGCCAGTTAATCCAGTTAGTTTCAAGCTCGCCCACTTTCACCCGACACAGCCACTTTTTCCGGTCCACTTCGGTCACAGTGCCGGTGCGGATCAGATTGGTGATAAGGCGCATAATTTCGGTCAGTTGTGCATTCATAACGAAAGGTTGCCATCAGAGGGAAAAGGGAGGCAGCGCTGGCGCTTGTACCAGCGGTGGCACAAAGATCACCCCGCCAGCCAGCGCAACAGGGTGTCACGGGTGACGGTTTCCACTTCTTCATTCACGCCCAGCAGGCGGCGCTCTGCGTAGCGAACCTCCGGGCCTTTTCGGCTGACGCGATCCCGCAGGCCGTAATGGTGAACACGGGCAATGCGCTGCACCTTGCCATCAAACTGCACGCTGGCGGAGTCCGCACTGGCGGTGGTTTTCAGGTATTTTGTGGTGCGAAGCTTTGCAAACATCTGGCGTTTGATGCGTCCCTTCTTGCTGCGGGCAGTCACCCGGCGCGGCTCATAGCCGCTACCGTCAGGATTACGCTGCAGCCTGATGTTCTGCTGCTGCGTCCGGCGCAGCTGTTGCGCCAGTTGCCGCATCATACGGCTGCGCGCGGCAGGCTCCAGATTCGCCAGTAGCGCCGTCAGCCAGTCATCCACCCTCTGCAGTTCATCCACGTTTCACCGTCCACATTTCTTCGGGTACGTCGGGTTCCGGCACCGCTTCAACGCTCGATATGGTGCCGTCTGTGCTGACAATCACGCGCTCCGTGAGCTGCAGATTGAGGCTGACATCACACAGATCGTTGCTCAGGATATCGACGTCAAAGGTAAAAAGTTTTTCGCGCAGCTCCGGGTTGTTGATAGCGTCCGGTTGATTGGTCATTAACCAGAGCAATACGGGCGCCATCACTAAATTCTGGTTGCCGCTAAAGTCTTCAATCACCACATTCAGGGTGTAGCGATATTCCCATGACATTGAACGGGCGCCGGTTGCGACCAGCGAACCGTTATCAACAAAAAGGTGCAGTTTGTCCGGGTTGTCACGGACATACGCCACCGATTTATTCAGGGCGTTGCGTAAGGACTGCGGCTTGTTCACTGTCTCGCTCCTGACACGCTATGATCGTGTCCACTTTGTCGGCACATACTGCCCAGGCGGCCTCAGTCTCATCCAGCACCTGGTTCAAATCCCCATTACTGCGCGGCGCTGACCTGTCCAGGCGGCATTGCGTCACTTTTGGACAACCACTCACGGTATGGTGCGCCTCCGGCGAGGGCCGGGCGCTCCCGCAGCCGGATAATGTCAGCAGGCAAAGGAGTGTCAGCCCAGCGGCGTAAATCCTCGTTTTCACGTTTTAGCTCCTCGATCCGGCGCTGGCGACTCCGCAACAGCGAGGAAGTCTCCTCCGCTGCAGCATAAAGTTGCATCTGCGCCCGGCTGTTGGTTTCGGTAAGAATGGACAGGCTGATGAGCTGGCTGTTTTTCTTCGCCAGCTCCTGCTTGTTCTTTTTAAGCGCCTCAGCCTGCGTCCCGATGGTGTGACCGGCATTGTTAAGCCGCCATGACTGCCAGCCCAGCAGTGCCAGTACCAGAGCCAGGATCACCGCCAGCGCGCGCGTCATGCCCCTGCCCCTTTAAGGCACCAGGCAAGCTCACGGGCGCGCCTGTTTTCCAGCCCTTTATTCCGTTGACCATTTACATAAACCCAGCGGGGGAGCTGGTTGCACGCCTGCCACCACTGCTGGCGATTGATGTAAGAAACCATTGTTGACCGGCAGATTGCCCCCGTTCCGACATTAAAACCGATACTGATCAGGGCATCGTAAACATGCTGAGGTGGCTTAACCTGCAGGCAGGCTTCAATCCTTTTTTCCGTCAGCAATACGTTATTAATCAGCCCCTGCGCGGCCTGTCGCTCCGTTATGGTTTTGCCCGGCACTACCCCGGACGTATTGCCGATCCCGTCAGTCCAGACCCCGGCGCTGCACTGGTATGGCTGGAGGCGACACCCTTCGAAATCAGCAATCAGTTTCAGCCCCTCGACGGAGGTATGAAGCGACTGAAAACCCGGCAGCGTGGCGGCAATCGCCAGCACCGCGCCGACCAGGCAACGCTTAACGATTGAAGGACTCATATTCCCCCCTGGATATTCTGCCGTCCCGCAGCAGCTGGTAGGCTTTCCAGCGTAAATAACAGGTCACCGCTGCAGTAATAATCCCCAGCGCAAGACCGGTGATGGTCGACACATCTTTAAGAGACAAATCGCCGAGCCATGCCAGAAGCAGGGCAACGCAGTAAGTGATAAAGGCGCTGATTCGTTCAAGCGTCATAGTTCAGTCCCATAACTGGACAGTCTGCGCAGTGGTTGACGCCGTAATGTCCGGCAGCTCCACCTGCAGCCCGTGCGGTAAAAATGGGCCATATTCAGCCAGCCCCGGATTCGCCTGCAGCACCTGTTCAGTGACTCCCTGCGTGCGCCCGTAATGGCGCCAGCAGAGTGCGTCCACCGTGTCATACTGATGCGCACGCACTTTCATCAAATCAGCTCCACCGTCATATGCGGCATATCGCGCAGGCGGGACTCCGCCCAGCGCACATCGCGCCACAGCTCGCCTAAGGTTGTTTCGATATCTTCAGCTTTCTTGCTTCCGTCGCCGGTTGCGTCAAAATCGCGATAGCGCTCAACCAGGTTTGCTTTTGCCCAGCAAAACACCGCACGGCGATACAGCATGAGCCGCTGGCTTTCGTCGTCGATCACATCCGCAGGGACGTCGGCCAGGCTCGCATACCCCTGCGCCCGTTGTTTCTCGCGGAACTCATAAAGATCGGCGTTAACTTCAGCAATCGCTGTCAGCAACGCCAGACGCAGGCGCGGATCGGTGACACTCCCATCCATGCGCATATCACGGCGGAACTCTGAAACCCTGACATCAGGCCAGAAACTGGTGTTCTTAATAACGTCCTGGGTACTTTCCCCGGCCTGTTCCGGCGAAACGAATTGCATATTTCTGGCACTCCCAAATAGTTGGGCGGTGGACGGGGTTTTGACGCGGCATAAAGCCTGTCGCCACCCCGTGCCGCCCCGCGCGTTGGCACGATTCGTTAAGCCGACATTGCCTGTCGCAATCGGCTTTCAAGCTTGTTGATTTCGGTTTTGACGCCAGAACTGTTATCCAGCTGCAGGGCACGCTTCAGATGGTTAAGTGCCGCCACTGCCTGATCGTTATCCCGCAGCGCGTAGCCCATCGCCTTATGAAGTCGGGCGCGGGACTGATCCGGCATATCCTGACCTTCAACGATATCGAGCACCTGGGTAAGAATGGCGGCACTGAATGATTCACCGGCAGAAAAAGCGCGCATTGCCGCGTCGGCAAACTCTTCCGCAACAGCAGTCCCGCAGGTCCGGTTGAATCGCTGCGGCAGGACCCAGCCGTGTTTAATGGCATGGCGGGCAATGTCCAGCGCGCCGGTATAGTCTCCGGCATCAATGCGCCAGATCATGACGTACATCGCCACGTCGTCCTGACCTGACGCGTCAGCATCCAGTAAACCGGCAATCCATGAGGCATAAGCGGGAAGAAACTCACGTTTGAGCTGAGCCTTGCGCTCATTTGACTGGACGGTTTTAAGGCGCCTGCGGTGTTCTGTCAGCTGTAACAGCATCTGGTTGTAGCCCGTCAGGCTGGCATTACTGCCGCCCTGCCGGGCGGCATCCTGTGCCTGTACATACTGAGTGTGAGCACGGAACGGATTCATTTATCACGCTCCGGCGCCAGCACCGCCAGCTGCCTGCGCATCAAGCGCGCCTTTCACCGCTGCCGTGACGATTTCCTGGATGGTTTCAGTTGTCAGCGCTGGGCTGGCATTGCCACCTGCCTGCACGGGCAACAGTTCGATGTTCTCAACCAGGCAAACGCCGTCGTAATCTTCGACAACATACGCCTCGTTAACGGACTCGAAGTTCTCCACGCGGTCACGCTTCGGATTGTCGATGACCGAACGGCGGCGGGAGCCTGATTGCCAGTAAATAGACAAGTTATCCAGGCGGGTGATCAGCATGGCATTCGCCGGGAAGAACGGCGCACGAACGGCCGGGAGGTTGCCGATACGCTTCTGGCTGACGATAAGATCGGCCGCCAGCGTTTCGCTGTTTGGCTGGTCACGGTTGACGATCGGGAAATATTTATCCGCCAGCAACTGGCGCCCGACGATAACCACAAGCTCCGTATCTTCCTGATACCACGGCGCGATTTTCTCATTCACGGCGCCCATAACCAGCGCGTCCAGATTCAGGAAATCACCGCCTTTACCGACACGGATAGTCTGAGAAATAACCTCGCCTTCGGACACGATCTTATCCATCACCTGAACGGGTTTCTCCTGGCGGATTTTTTCCAGCCAGCCGATATTCACATCCTGCAGCAGTGGATAGGTCGCGCGGTCTGACGTTTTTTCACGCTTCACGCCGTTGAAGCCGATCATGATGCGGTCAAGAGCCTGGCGGGTAATGATGGCGTCACGGATGCGCGTCTGGAAGTCCTGGAATTTGGCCCATAAATCCAGCTTCGCATAGGGCAGCGCCGTATCAGAGTTGGTCTGGGTACACTTGTACCCTTCACCGTCGATGTAAGTCGGATCAACGGGTTCACGGTCTTTCTGGGTGGTATCAGTATTTCCGGCAATACTGGAACCAATACCCAGCCCCAGACGCTCGCCGGACTGCTCATCAACCGGGATAATGTTGATTTTCTGCAGGAACGAGGAAGACTCCTGGATTTTCGTTTCCAGCGTCTGCGCCACTGACGGCTCAGCCGTATATTTCGAGGCGATATCGCTCACAGATACGCCGTTGAGTTTGGCGAGCTGCGTCAGATAGCCGTTGAATTTAAAACGTGTCTCTTTTTTCATTGTGCTTTTGCTCCGTCAGCAATCGGTGGTTTGTTCTGCGCCGTTATTGCCGGTCGCATTAGGGCGGCGTTCGCTGCGGCTGTCCTGAGTGGAAAGCTGCTCACGCAGGGTGGAGAGTGCGCTGGTTGTCTCATCAACAACCTTTTGCATATCGCTCAGCTTGTTACTGAAATCGGTCTGATGGGTGCTGACCTGCTCCGCCAGCGTCTGATGCTCACGCGCGATGGTTTCAACAGCCTGATTCACATCAGCAAAGCGGACGTTATCATCGGCGCCTTTGCGGGACAGCAGCTCTTTCACGCGGGTAAACAGGCTGGTTTTTTCCGGCACGTCCTCAAACTCGATCAGCGTTTCAACAGCAGCGGTAAACAGGTTGTCTTTGTCCAGCTTGCGGCGCGCCAGTGGGTTATGTTCTGCGCTGGCACTGAACTGCAGCATTTCAGTGCCGAGGCTTGCCGGATCGTCAGTAATCGCCAGGCCAACCAGATAAGCGGAGCCGGTATCGGCAAAGCTGGTGTTAACTTCCATTGAGGTGAAAAGCTTCTGCCAGTTGCTGGTCATCGAGACCAGATCGTCAGTTGGGGCAATCCAGCCATACAGCGCCATTTTCCCGGATAATGCCCCTTCGGTGATTTCTTCCGCTTCCAGCTTTTCCACCATGCCAAAACGACGGAAAGGCCCATCTGGGGTGTAGCCCTTGATGTGTTCCATATTGATCAGCGCGGTGTATACCTGCGGGTTATAGCTCGCCGCCATCTGGGTGAGCCATTCACGCTCAATAACGCGCCCGTCAGTAGTGGCCCCTTCGACCCCAATACGAAAACGCCTAGATTTTTTTGCCATCGGTCCGGCTCCGGTTAGTTAGTTCGTAACACGTTCAGAGCCTTATGTTTGCGGTGATGGGCGCGTGTAAACAACGCGTTGGGCTTGTGCGAACTCCCACACAATGCGAAGCCGGGGAAAGTGCTGATTTGAGGCCGTATGTTTGTGCCATGACAACACTGACCCCCGCAGACCTCGATCCCCGTCGTCAGGCAATGCTGATGTACTTTCAGGGATACCGCGTAGCCCGCATTGCTGAAATGCTGGGCGAGAAAGTTGCAACCGTTCACAGTTGGAAAAAACGCGATAAGTGGGGCGAATATGGCCCACTGGATCAGATGCAGCTCACCACCGCCGCACGTTACTGCCAGCTCGTCATGAAGGAGCAGAAGGAAGGAAAGGATTTTAAAGAAATTGACCTGCTGGCGCGTCAGTCCGAACGACAGGCCAGAATCGGCAAATTTAACAATGGCGGGAATGAAGCAGACCTGAATCCGAACGTGGCGAACCGCAATAAAGGTCCGCGCAAGCCGCCGGAAAAAAACCTGTTTACCGACGAGCAGATCGAAAAGCTGGAAGAGATTTTCCGCGCCGGTATGTTCGAGTACCAGCGCCACTGGTGGGACGCTGGCATCAAGCACCGTATCCGCAACCTCTTAAAGTCACGCCAGATCGGTGCAACCTACTATTTCGCCCGTGAAGCGTTGATAGACGCGCTCACCACGGGGCGAAATCAAATCTTTCTGTCAGCAAGTAAAGCGCAGGCGCACGTTTTTAAACAGTACATCATCGACTTCGCAAAAGAGGTGGACGTTGAACTGAAAGGCGATCCGATGGTGCTGCCTAACGGCGCGTGTCTTTACTTCCTCGGTACAAATGCTCGTACCGCGCAGAGCTATCACGGCAATCTGTATCTTGATGAGTATTTCTGGATACCGAAATTCCAGGAACTGCGCAAGGTGGCCTCCGGTATGGCGCTGCACAAAAAATGGCGTCAGACCTATTTTTCAACACCTTCCAGCCTGACGCACAGCGCCTACCCGTTCTGGTCTGGTGCCCTGTTCAATAAAGGGCGCCCGAAAGCCGACAGGGTAGAATTTGACCTTTCTCACAGTAGCCTGGCGCACGGCGTTTTATGTCCTGACGGCCAGTACCGCCAGATAGTCACCATTGAAGATGCCGTAAACGGCGGGTGTAACCTTTTCGACCTGGACCAGCTGCGCCTGGAGTACAGCCCGGACGAATACAACAACCTGCTGATGTGTCAGTTTGTTGACGACCTGGCGTCCGTGTTCCCGCTGGCGTTGCTGCAGTCCTGCATGGTTGACAGCTGGGACGTGTGGGACGATTTCGAACCGCTTTTACTGCGGCCGTTTGCATACCACCCGGTCTGGATCGGCTATGACCCGGCAAAAGGAACGCAGAACGGTGACAGCGCCGGTTGCGTTGTCATTGCGCCTCCCGTCGTCCCCGGCGGTAAATTCCGCATCCTTGAGCGTCACCAGTGGCGCGGGATGGACTTTCGCGCCCAGGCTTCAGCGATTGAGGAAATCACCAGACGCTACAACGTGACCTACATCGGCATTGACTCGACCGGCGTTGGCGATGGCGTTTACAAAACGGTTAAGCAGTTTTTCCCTGCCGCGCGTGAGTTTGTCTACAACCCGACCGTAAAAAATGCCCTGGTGCTTAAAGCCTACGACATCATCAGCGGGCGCCGTCTGGAGTTTGACGCGGGGATGCTGGATATAGCGCAGTCCTTTATGTCCATTCGCCGTTCAACCACCGCCAGCGGCAACCGGCCAACCTACGAAGCAGCCCGCACAGAGGAAGCCAGCCACGCGGATTTAGCCTGGGCAACCATGCACGCACTTTATAACGAACCACTGGCAGGAGCTTCCGCCAGTACCAGCAACATCGTGGAGATTTTTTAATGGCTAACCGCAAAAACCGCAGCAAGGCATCGAGCGGCCAGACCGCCACCGATACGGCCAACATGGTCAGTAATGCACATGCGGAGGCGTTTACGTTTGGCGATCCGATCCCCGTGATGGACCGCCGGGAGTTATTTGATTACCTGGAGTGCGTGCAGGTAGACCGCTGGTACGAACCACCGATCAGCATGGATGGCCTGGCGCGAACTTACCGCGCCGCCGTGCATCACTCCAGCGCTATTCAGGTAAAACGCAATATTCTTACCAGTACCTTCATCCCTCACCGCTGGCTGTCTAAACAAGCCTTTTCCCGGTTCGCCCAGGACTTTCTGGTATTCGGTAATGCCTACCTTGAAAAACGCATGAACCGGTTAGGGCAGATCATGGAGCTGCGCGCCTCGCTTGCCAAATATACCCGTCGTGGCATTGACCCGGACACCTACTGGTTTGCACAGTATGGCTACAACTCGCAGCCCTATCAGTTCGATGAGGGAGGCGTGTTTCACCTGATGGAACCCGACGTTAACCAGGAGCTTTACGGGATGCCGGAATACCTCTCCGCCATTCCCTCCGCCCTGCTGAATGAATCGGCCACGCTGTTTCGCCGTAAGTATTACCTAAACGGTAGCCATGCTGGTTTTATCATGTACATGAGCGACCCCGCCGCCGATCAGAAAGACGTGGACAACATACGCGAAGCGCTGAAAAAATCGAAAGGGCCAGGCAACTTCCGCAACCTGTTTATGTACAGCCCGAACGGCAAGAAAGACGGCATTCAGATCATCCCGCTGTCAGAAGTCGCAGCGAAAGATGAGTTTCTTAACATCAAGAATGTGAGCCGTGATGACATGCTGGCAGCTCACCGCGTGCCGCCGCAGCTGATGGGGATTATTCCAACGAATACCGGCGGGTTTGGCGATGTGGAAAAAGCGGCGCGCGTTTTCGTTCGCAACGAACTTACCCCCCTGCAGGGCCGCATCAAAGAAGTTAACGAGTGGCTGGGTGATGAGGTGATACGCTTTGACCCCTACCTGACCGATGAAGACTGACGCCCACCTGGCCAGCCTTTGATATCAACCGCCCTTCCCCGGGCGGTTTTTTTATTCCCTTATGCCCTGCCTCACCATCAGAGCGCCTCAGCGCCTCGCTGAGCGGTCCTGAGCTTTCGCCACCTGGCATCTCACGACGAAACGCAGCGCCTCACCACGACGCAGGCGCGCACGACCAGCCCCAAAAAATGACCATGCCCGCCCAACATTGAGGCGCCAAAACCACGATTAACCCCAAAACCGCGCGCTCGTATCCCCGCCACGCCTGCCCGCTTTGTGTAGTGGTTTTCATGCACCTGCATGGCATAAGCAAAAGCCCGCCAGAACTGGCGGGCCTGAGCAAAAACGATCCTTTTGCGATCATTCATTTTCATGCGCTATAGTCATGCAACAAACGCATACGAACCATATGGTTAGATTACTCATCAAGTCAGATGGATTTTCAGGTAGATTGCCACAGCAATTGTAAAGGAGCGAGATTGAAATGGGTGGAGAGACTTCGGCTATACAACGAGTCGCGGGTAAGATTTCTGATGATATTTTCTCAGTGTTCAAATGGGATCGTGCCGCTAGAGCGGACATGAACTGGGACTGTTGCCAAGAGGCTCATTCCAAGAAAACGCATCCAAGCGATGTTGTATTTTTCTACATTGATCCATATGAGGAGGAAATGGTCTATCTCAACACAGACCTCAAAAGTTATGCAGAAGGTACTATTGGGAAAAAAATAGTCGAGGGAGCTTTAACATCGCTTGCTTTAGCTACCGAGTGTGCAAATGTGAGTGAAGAATGGCGATTGAAATATGTTCATGATGATTCTTTAGGTTATAACGTCAGAGGGTTGTTATTCTTATATAACCATGATAATTTATATGATAAGGACTTCTATGAGAACATCACAAAAAAATTAGATCACTCATCTATAAATTGCCCTCCAAACATCAAACTACATTTACTTGACCCTTATAAAATATCAGATTTGATAAACATATCTTCTGACATAACCAAATTAATTGGTTCAGGCAAACTTCCCCAGCCTGATAAGTTCACATATTATTATCCAGATCTTTCCCTAACAAGAATAAAACACCCTATTAATCAGACAACACCTGCAACAATTGAATTATTAACATCACCATATATTATAATAAAACATGAGGCTTTTAGTTGGCTCAGAGATAAAAAACCTGAGGGATATGTTGTTTATTACAATCAACCGGGGGATTCAGTAGACGAATTTGTTTACTTCTTTGATATGTTATCAACTTATCAAATACTAACCGAAGGTAAACCAATCGTATTACGCCATTGTCACATTCATCCAAATGAAAATGCTATTCATCACTTTGAAAGAGCGAAAAAGAAATACAGTACAGACTGGCTCTTAGGCGAGGATGAAAGACTTTTTCTTAAAATTGACTTCGACAAAACGGACAAAATTGTTGTTGAATATAATCTTGAACAAATCGGCATGGAGCAACGATAATGGCTAAAAAACTATACTTCGCAACTGACAAAAATATTTATGATGCATTGCATCATAAAAGGATAACCGCTGCAAAGTTACATGAATTATTGTTGAATAGAGGTGTGTTTTTATCACCAGAACTCGACAAGGAAATACTAATTGAGGAAATATCTAAACTTCCTCACGGCTTCAATGAATTAGAACACATAAAAAAACTGGTCAAAACATATGACCCAAGAGAAAGTACTACTAGTGTAAGTTTCCAAACCTCAACAAATCAGGCTGAGTTAAAAAGTGCTGCTGAAGCACTGAAAAAAACATGCTCCCCTAGTAAAGGTCAAAGCCTGAATATTGTAGCTAAAAAGGATGGTTCGCTTACAGTAGAATACAAATATGAAGAAATAGACCTGTCTAAAACTGCATTACGCCAGATCGACAAGCGGAATGTTATAATAGAACTTCGCCCTGGAACTGACAAAGTTGAAGTACGTATGCCTCAAAACCCCGAGGCAAAAAAAGTTATTGAGAGCTTGCAAAACGAGCTATCTAAAATCAAATCCGAGCCTATCGAACGCTTCGAAATATCATTACTAGCAATAACTGATCCTACATTGCGAAGCCAGTTCTTTCAAGAATTAATGAATGGCCTACGTGGTTATGAGACTGATGACGTAACAAAAGTCGAATTAAATCGCAGTACTGATGCTAGTGAAGATGAAGACAAGGAAGAAACTATTGATACCGGATTTGTTAAGAGAGCAGTCCTGAATGGTGAAGGGGTAAATAGTTCAGCTATATTTTCTCAATTACATGAGAAGGGTTATTATATCGGGCGTATTGCATGGTCTTCAAAACCGACAAGTGGAATTGGAGATAGAATCAACGTCGAAGCATTTTTCAAAGACTCAGAGAAATGCTGTGACTTTGCCTATCAAATTAAAGGGATAAACAATCAAAAAGAAGATGGTTTCAATGTAACTATTCGCGCGGCAACGGCACAAGAGAAAAAACATATTAGTGAATTAATTGAGTCCGCCGCTGAAAATGCCTATAATATAATAATAGGATCAGAGGTGAACGAAGATGAAAAAGGTTAAATGGCTTAAGTTAAACATACGGCTTGAGTTTGAAACAGCCGTTAGACGTCTTTCCCTTGATTCTTTTACAGAGGATAAAGGGAAAGGATTCATTTTTGATAAAATACGCCATGACTTTGCAAATGGGCGTTTTGTTGAGCGTATTGTTTATCACGATAAAATATCAAGCTTTGACGGAAGTGAAACTACCGTTGAAAGAATCGAATATCGCACTACAAATTTCAGTGTGGCTTTAGACTCTCTTCCTGTAATGCAGATTACTAACCCCCCCAGAACTTTAAAGCCTTTCTCGCAGGCTTTGGTAAAAAATCTTGGCTTAGGTGTCAGTTTGGAAGAAATTGACATAAACCCTATAGACTGGCTTAATGAAATATCTTCAAGTGTAAATATAAATTTAACACAGCTTGATATTTCAAGGGTTAGAGTCTCTGATTACGCCACGGCTAAAATGCAAATAATTGGCAACAGTGACCTTAGAAAATATTATAAAGAGGAATTAGAGGGTAAAAAAATACGAATTGACAGGCTGGTTTGCTCTGTTAATTCATTAGAGTATTCCGGTAAGCTCAAGATCACCAATAGCGGCCTTGCTTATATTGATGTCAGAAATGAAAATGAGTTTACGAAAATCGTTTTTGATACGTTAAAAAAAGTCACCCTTCATTCATAGATGGCTTATAAGGAGTTCCTTCACCTAACGCCTCGCCTTATTCGTTGTTCAACCTAGCAGGCGTCAGAATCAAGTTCTGACGCCTGCAATGTTTCTTAATGCAGCCAGCTATCGTCCTCCCAGACCTGCTGCATAATTTCCATCACTCGATTTTTGTCTTCATCCAGTTTTAACCCGCTCAGTTCAACACCATTGGCGCTGCCCTTGCGGATACGAATTGCTGTTTTGGGATACAGAGGGCGCAAATTACGGTAAAGCTCGGATTCAAGGGCTTCCAGTGTGGCCTGGCTAATCTTCTGCTCTTTATCGATCATTATTTCAATGCGCATACAGATTCCCTTTAACTGGTAACGTCCATTGACCGGCTGTATTCATGGCTGCGAATTTTCGCCATCAACTCGTCTGTCAGTTCGGACACCCACTGGATAGCCAGCCGCTTTTCTTCGTCGCTGCACTCACTAGCCGCTACAAGCTTGATAAAAAAATCAATACGCTGGAGCTTCAATGACTCCAAAAGATAGTCCTGCATCTTCCCTCCTATCATTACACGGATACACGAATACTGTATGCATACCCACTGTTTATATAAACAGTATAATAGGAACGAAAAAATGTAAAACTGTTTTTTGTCAGTTAATTGGATGCATTGCCCCCTGTCAATAAAGCACGAAATGTTAAACAGCAGTCTTAGTACCACTGGCGCCATTTGTCATCTTCCTGCAGCCGCTGGTTACGGTAAAAAATACGTAAACCGGCACCGGATGGAATACTGCCACCACGCAGAAGCAAATCAATCTCCGATGCACGACTTTCAAACCCTCTGGCAGTCAGTTCTGCCTCAAGCTGCAGGCGCTGCTGCTCCGAAATACTCTGTTTGTATGCTTTTTTCCGCTTAGGTTTAACCAGTCTCAACCTGGCTGTAAGCTCCCGCCGTTCTTTCTGGCTCATACTGTGGAGGTAATCGTGCAATTCCTTCTCATTCATGGATTTTATATCCGGCAGATCCCCCCCTGTCTGGTTCAAATTTTCAACAGGGGGACAGTTATTGCCACGAGTCCAAGGGGCGCTAGCGCCCTGGTCGGCTGTCGCCTCCTGAACGTCAACGGCCTTACGAACCATCTTCCACTTGATTGCGTGCGTGCAGATCCGGCCCTCAATGATCGGGGACCAGATGCCATAGATACGAATACCGTGGTCGCCGTAGGCGCTCGGCTCATCGTTAAGTTCGTATGCCGTTCTGACCAGATGATGTTTGCGGGGAACCAGTACGCCGCCCTGCTTCATGATGTAAGTGGCAAAACACCCGGCATCTGCCGCAGCCAGCACAGCATCAAGTCGTGCATTTTCCAGAACCGGCGCACCTGCTTTTTTATCGCCCTGCACTCTGCCAGCCTGACCCGCCAGCAAACGCAACTCGCGGTATGCCTGGCGGCCCGGAATGCCAAAGAAACGGAACTGCTGGACGCGATGAAGTGACGCCCAGGCGGTGACGTGCTCCGCGCTGTCGCGCAGTGATCTGCCCGTTTCCTTGCTGACTTCTTTAGCCAGCCCGCGCCCGTCGATGTTCTTGCTGATGTATTTTGCAATGTAGCTTGTCGGCGTGCCTTTACGGGGGTTAATCAGCTCAGACTTGAAACGCGGCCCCGTGTTGTTGCCCAGCTCCTCGCGGTCTTCCCGGATGGCAAATTTACGCAGCAACGCAGTGATGGTCCGACGCTCTTTTTTGCGCATGAAGCACAGCAGGTGCCAGTGTACGGTGCCGTCATGGTGTGGCTCTGCAACGCGGACGCCATACCAGCGCAGCCCGGCCTTGTGCATGGCCTTGCGGAATGCGGCGAACGTTTCAACCAGATAGTCACTGCTCTGCCGGACCGTTTCGCTGGTCCACTTTGGATTTGGCCTACCGTTGTTGAGGGTCGCGTGGAAGCGTGACGGGCAGGTGATGGTGTAGAACACGGCACAGTCACCACGCATTTCGGCGATAAGCTCCAGCCCTTTAACACAGGCCATCATCTCGTTGCGACGGTGCGCCGGATTGCTGTTGCTGGCGTTCACCACGTCTTCCATGTCCAGCGTGTCGCCGTCGGCATTCACCAGTTCATGCGACTGGAAAAACTCCAGCGACTTGCGGCGCTGTTCGCGCTTATGGATCACAGCTTCATAGCTGACATACGGGGATGCTTTCTTGTTGACCAGGCAGACGGCGCGCAGCTGCTCCTCGCGCCACTCGCAACGCATCCGCCATAGCTTGCGATACCACCAGTCTGCGCACAGCATCCGTGCGAGCGATCCCGGAATGAGGTCATAGGGCACGGGCTTACGGCGGCGTCTTTTGCGGCGGAGCTGTTCAAAGGCTGGCGGGATAACATCAAGACGCATGGCCTCTGCCGCTACCCTCTCCCATGACTGGCGGATTTCTTCTGGCTTTACGTCATCCGTGACGAACAGATCACCACAGGCCGCATCCAGACACATGCTCATGTGCGCCGCAACCAGGGTAGACAGACGTTTCACCTGGTCCTGATTCATTTCAGGCAAAACCAGCAAGCCTTCCAGCCCGTCATGGCTTGCCATAAAACGGAAGGAAGCAGACACCTGGCTGTCACGCACACGCGCCAGGCGCTCAAGGCATGGCCTGATAGTTTCGCGCAGATAACGGGAATACGCCTTTGCCCTGCCCAGGTCATGAAAGTATTTAATCCGTTCCAGCAGCGGTTTTCTGATGTGGGATGGCTCAGCGCTTACATCAGCGATAATCACCAGGTCGGGATTTGCTCGCTGTTGTT
The DNA here is from genome assembly GCF_000398825.1 of Citrobacter sp. KTE30. Taxonomy (NCBI): domain Bacteria; kingdom Pseudomonadati; phylum Pseudomonadota; class Gammaproteobacteria; order Enterobacterales; family Enterobacteriaceae; genus Citrobacter; species Citrobacter sp. KTE30. The sequence continues at coordinate 3,441,925 of NZ_KB976055.1, forward strand.
CCCGCGCCATTTTGGCGCGGCTGATGAGGTTATCCTGCTCCATTTCACGCTGGACAGGATCACGGGACTCATTAAAGAAATAGCGTTCCCATACCTGATCACTCAATGCCTCGCGGCGCAGCTTTTCCTGCTCGTTGTCCGCTGCGTAAAGAGTGATCAGGTTTGAAAGCGCAGAACCCGGCGCAAGTTCTGCCGGGTCGTGGTATGGATTGACGGCTTTTTTGGCGGAGTTCCAGGCATAACCCCCGGTAGCATTTTCTACACCACCGTGGGCCTGCGCAGGGGAAAAGGCTGTGAGGCAGCCTGAAATATTTTCAGTCACTCACAAACCCCTGCATAGACACTGCTGCATACCGTGCTGTCATTCATGGATGCCAGCAAATCAAACTGCGCACCGCCGCGTGTCGTTAAAGCCCAGTCGCGATAAGTCTGAATGCCATACGCATCAACTGTAATGACTTCAATACGTTTTTCAGCCCGGCGCGGATCGTGCGTAGAGGGGAAGAACGTTGAATTACCCCGGCGTGAGCACTCAGCTACCATTTTCTCCCATTCAGCAACCCGCTGGATTTCTTCAGGCCAGCGCTGGAAAATTTCTGCCAGTTCAGACTTGCGGGCGTGGATACATGGCATGCATCCGACACGGCTGCAGCCCTGCAGATAGAGTGGGTTTGGTTTGATGCCATGACGCTTCGCAATGGCAAAAACATCTTCATGGAGCCAGTTAAGAATGGGACGATAGACATGCAGACCCGGCGTATTATCAGCATCCTCCTCCCACTCAGGCAGCAATGCGCGAGCAGGTGACTCCTGGGCTCTGACGCCCTGCCAGCTGATTACCTCGTCGTATACCTCCAGCGCAGGCACAACAACCTGCGTGCGAACGGGTTCGTGTTTCAGATCAAACGTGCAAAATCTTGCCTTAGTTGAAGGAAAACGCCCTTTCCACATACATAAATCAAGGAACGGGTTGCCCGTGGGTTTGAGGACTTCCAGTGCCCGGCTTACACGTTCAGCCGCTTCATCGAGCGACATTCCACATTCTTCCACCAGAGAAACAGGCCATTTCTCCGCTATGAACTTTCTTTTGCCTTCTATCTGACGCGTGAAATCTGCTCTGACACGAATCACCTTACCCAGTTTTGATTCCAGATAATCCAGATAGTCCATCGTCTGCGGGTGTTCATGCCCCGTATCCGCAAAGACTGAAATATGCGGAACATCGTTTTCAATGGCACGCAGCCACTGGGCAAGGCTATCCTTGCCACCTGAAATACTGATGATGTTGATTGTGTCGGTGGAGAGGCAACGCTTATCGATGATATTCATGCACGCACCTCAACAGTACGGTCACGGCCCAGTGAATCATCAACGCCAAACCAACGTGCTGATTTGGTAGCAATGATTTCTGCAGCATATTTGCCATCACCTGCAGCTACGCCCATGCTGCGTTTTGCGGTAATTCCATGGCGGGTGAAATTGCGATAAATGGAACGGGTCAGCGAGGTATCGCTATTTGATACGACGACTGGATGCCCTTCTGATGAGCGACGCTCAAGAATAGAGGCCAGGTGATACTGGTCATCCTCGTTAAAGCCAGCGGTATGGTATGCAGTGAAAGTGCCGTCATACGGTGGATCGCAGTACACCACATCACCCGCCTGCAGCATTGCCAGCGTTTCGTCATAGCTGGCGCAGATGAACGTGGCCCGGCGGGCCTTTTCCGCAAAGGTGAGAATTTCGGCATGAGGGAAATAGGGCTTTTTATAGTTACCAAACGTAACATTAAACTGCCCGCTCAGGTTGTAACGGCACAGCCCGCGATAACAATGACGATTCAAATATAAAAACAGTGCCGCGCGCTCCAGCGCGGTCAGCGTCGTATCGGTATTAAATCGCAGGCGATGCTGGTAATAACTTTCAGCGTTATTGTCTTCACTGAAAAATACCAGAGCACATGCAATTAATTCCTCAGTGTGCTGCGCAACTTTCTGATAAAGGTTGATTAAGTCGGCGTTAATATCCGCGACAAGATAATGAGGATAGTCTGTCTCCATCATCACAGCGCACGACCCCGCGAAAGGCTCAACCAGTCGCGGGCCTGCTGGAAGGTGTTTTTTCAGTTCTGTCATGATGGAGGTTTTATTACCCGCCCATTTCAGGATAGTGCTCATACAGCCCCCCCTACGTAATGTTTGCCTTTCAGCTCTGCGATTTCCTGACAAGTGACACAGCACTGCACGCCTGGAATGGCGCGACGGCGTGCTGGCGGGATCGGTGCATCACAATCAATGCAAAGCACACGGGAAACGCCCGGCGTTCTATTGCGGGCGGTGTGGATGTGGCGCTGACGTTCTTCTTCAACGCGCTGCTGTACAAGGTCCATTGAATCAGCCATCAGTGGATCTCCTGCGCTTCGTTCTGGATGTTTTCAGCCGTGGCGCGCAGCAGCTCTGCAGCCTCAACGTGGTTAAGCTGGCGGGAACTAATGCGGCTAGCCAGGCTATCAAGACGGGCAGCCATTGCCGCAGCACGTGCGCGGCGTTCTTCCATGCGGGCCTCTGTCAGTATCTGGTTAAGACCTGCATCATCCGGGCCGATTTTGTTGGAACGGGTTTCGATATTTCGCATTGTTGTTTCTCCTGAATTTGGGCAAAAAAATGCCCGGCGGGTTTACGCCATTAATTTCACTTACTGGTTAATTCGGCATCGCTAGCCGTTTTGGAAATAAACTCACGACTGCGCGAAGATGGTTCATCACACCAATAAGTGCGGTTACCTCGTCACTCGTCAGCTCACTAAATTCAACGCAGTGACGCTCCTTGCTAATATTTGCAAGAAAAAATAATGCAGCAAGCACACGATTATTCAGCTCGTACTTTTCATCACGCTTATCACGCATTTCGTTAATAAAACGATTAAGTTCTTTTTCACAGTCGCCATATAGAGCGGTGCGTAATACAGAAATATGATTTAACGCACTGGCACGCTGCCCGGCGCTCATATTGATAGTGATATCTTCAGCTTTGAAAGCCATGACATTCTTTTCCTGTTACCGGTTAAACCTTCCAGCAGCGCATCCTGAGAGCGGCACGGGTGCCAGCGTTTTCCATCCTTGCCCATGATCCAGCCGTGACCGTAGTGCATTGCCGGGCTTTGCTTTATGAGAAGTGACGCGAAAGATGGTTCTTTATTCAGCATAATCACCTCAGATCAGACCGAACGACGCGCCGAGGCCCGTCACGGTATCTACTGCGCTTGCCATCGCCGGATTCGCCTGCAAACGCGCATGTAATGAAACTGCGGTGAGTGCCATCAAGCGCGTGACAGAGTTGATGCTGTTGAGAACATTGCGGCGGCCCGCACTGGTTTTTACATCACCGGATACTGCGCCTGCAGCTACTCGCCCAATCTCCGCAGTTGCACTCATGACGTAATGTGGCAGGTTCTCTTCTGCCACTTCATTCAATGGCACGCACGGCAGGCAATGGATTTGAGCCAGAAAACCGTCAACAAGCGCGGGGTCCTCAGTCAGGTCGGTAAGCAGATGAATTTCCGGTGCTGTGAGCTGATGCGGCTGATCCGGATTCAGTTTGTTACGCAGCGTCTGGACGTTCATTCCTGCGCGTTCTGCCAACTTCGCCATATTGTGACGCAACGCGAAAGCACGGCAGGCATCGTCGAAATGTGGATGTTTGGAAATCTTATAATCAAACATGTTTCATACCTCAAAAGTTCACATAATTGAACTTAACAACCAACTACAACGTTGTAATTGAATGCAGACTTGTCCATGTTTTTGCTCGCTTGGTCCTTTTTGTATTTGAGGTAAAGAATGAATACGCGCCCTTTGTTTTTTTCTTTCTTTTCAATGTAGTTGGCCAGTTTACCGTTATGAATCATCTGATAAACCGAGCCACGGGAGTACCCCTCCCATTCAGCGAACTCAGCAGGAGTCGCTATAACTTTTGGTACACGAATTGAAATATCAGTGCTCATAGTGCAGTATCTCTCGGTTAAGGTTTGGTTTACGTCGTTTTATCTTGTTTTATATGATTCAAAAGTTGATACACAGAGATACTACGATCCAATATTTGATACGTCAACAGGATTAAATAATGATACAGGTAAAGGCGGGCGAGAATACTGGGGGAAGAGAAGCTATCCATAGGCTAATGGCTGCCTACGATTTCAAGTCAAGACAGCAACTATGCGATCATCTTGGTGCGTCTAAAAGCACCATGGCAAACAGATACTTAAGAGACAGCTTTCCTGCGGAATGGGTAATTCAGTGCGCTCTTGAAACAGGGGTATCTTTGCTCTGGCTAACCACCGGGCAAGGCGAGCCAGGCTCAAATGTTGACACAAAAAAAGATATCAATTTCGTGAACTCCGGCAAAGTTAAACATCTTTCGGACCTTGTTTCTCCTGAAATTGACAAAGCGGCTCTTACTAATGGCTCGTTAGTTGAGGAAGGCAAAGCAATCATTGACAGCAGCCTGCTACCTCCCAGCTCCAGTAACCTACTTTTGGTTAATACCAGTGGTGACTCATATTTGGTCGATCGCAGCCAAACACCACCAGTTAACGGAGTATGGCTGGTTGATATTGACGGAATAAAAAGCATTGTGAAGTTAACTCGCCTGCCAGGAAACAGGTTAGTTGTGCATCAGGATGAATCATCTTTTGAGTGCAGCCTGGATGATATCGAGATAGTAGGCCATGCCTTAAAAATAATTAAGAGCCTTTGATATGACCATCAGAAAACAGCCAAACGGGAAATGGTTGTGCGAGTGCTACCCAAGCGGGCGTGACGGTAAGCGCGTCCGTAAGCAGTTTGCGACGAAAGGCGAGGCTATAGCGTTTGAAAACTTCACAATGGATGAAGTGAACAAAAAGCCATGGTTAGGTGAAAAGGATGACCGGCGGCAATTGTCAGAAGTAATCGAGCAGTGGCATTCGCTATATGGACAGACCCTTGCCGACCCCAAGCGACTGATGGCAAAACTTAGCATTATTTGTAATGGCCTGGGCGATCCCATTGCCTCGGAGCTAACTGCCGGAGACTTTACAAAATACCGTGAAGCGCGCCTAAAGGGTGAGGTCAAAAATGAAGATGGCGTGCTTATGTCGCCAGTTAAGCCCCGCACGGTAAACCTGGAACAACGCAACCTATCATCAGTTTTTGGCACGCTGAAAAAGCTGGGCCACTGGTCAGCACCCAACCCACTCGCCGGGCTACCAACATTCAAGATCGCAGAGGGTGAACTGGCGTTCCTGGCACCGGAGGAAATTAAACGCCTGCTGGATGCCTGCGCCGATTCTCAAAGCCCCAGCTTGCTGATGATTGCAAAAATATGTTTGGCTACCGGTGCGCGCTGGAGTGAAGCCGAAAACCTGCAGGGCCATCAATTATCAAAATACCGCATCACCTACACCAAAACCAAAGGCAAGAAAAATAGAACCGTCCCGATTTCACAGGATCTGTATGACGAACTCCCCAAGAACCGGGGGAAGTTATTCACACCGTGTAGAAAAGCCTTTGAGCGTGCTGTTAAGCGGGCTGGTATCGATTTGCCAGAGGGCCAATGTACTCATGTGCTGCGCCACACCTTCGCCAGCCATTTTATGATGAACGGCGGAAACATACTGGTCCTCCGCGATATTCTGGGCCATGCAGACATTAAAATGACGATGGTTTACGCCCACTTTGCGCCCGATCACCTGGAAGATGCAGTGACGAAAAACCCCCTTCACAATCTCAACTGGAACCGCTAAATTATGGCGGCACTTTGGCGGCATAGACTTAAAATCACATAAAACCCGACGAACACAAAAAACAATAAGGTAATGATTTAAAACGTAAATGTATGTTTTTGCTGATGTAAAAATGGTATGTAGGAATTTCGGACGCGGGTTCAACTCCCGCCAGCTCCACCAATCATGATTGGACAGTGATAGGACATCACTAGCAATAACAGGAAGTTAGTAGTCTCAGCAGGACACCGACCAGACGGTGAGGGGACAAAAAAGGATACGCAAAGGAGCCGCGGCTCCCGAGTGACATAAAAGCCCGCTTATGCGGGCTTTTTTATATCTGAAGACGATTGATAACTTTTGGTATGTAACTTTTTGTTGAATCAGGGGTCAGAAATTTTTATGACTAAGGAACTGCTTAAAGCCCTGTGTCCCACTTGTGGAGGTCTACGTAACTGCACCATACATGGAGAGTTGACCACCAGTTGGGAAGATCAAAAATATCCAGTTTATGGATATCATTACCACCACCTTCTTCAATGCAATGGCTGTGAAACGGTTTTTTATCATCATAATGAGCACTTTAGCGAACATACTACTCATGAATACAGCAATGGTGAGCTTATAGAAACGCCGATTGATATGGTCACTACCTACCCATCAAGTGAAACATTTCAACCACCAGCTTGGCTATCCAAACTTGAATCAGTCGATGGTCAACTATTCCAAATATTCAATGAAATGTATTCCTCTTATAACTCTAGTCATTTCATTCTATCCTCCATTGGTTTGCGCACGATCTTCGATCGTACAGCTGAACTCTTACAAATCCATCCGGGTCTGCCTCTTGGCGAAAAAGTAGAAAAATTAAAGCTGGATGGATTTATCGGAGAAACTGAAGCACTTGTTTTAACGTCAGTAATTAATGCTGGTAATGCAGCCGCACATCGAGGTTGGAGTCCAAACAAAAGCGAATTTGAACAAATGTTAGAAGCTCTTGAAAGTTTTGTTCAAAGAACTCTTTTAGGTAAAAAATCACTTGAGCATATAACTGAAAAAATTCCCCCCAAAGCTAAAAGACCTAAAAAAAACACTTAATCATGAGATATTTTCGATTGGCTATTTTTACTTAAGATTGAGAGTTGGGGTATTAATTCAAGATAGCTTTAGAACTACCATCATATCCTTCATGGGGTGTCGTGGGTCGGAGGTTCAAATCCTCTCGTGCCGACCAAAAATCCTCGAAGAACCAGCCTGTTACGGCTGGTTTTTTTATGCCTGTTTTCTGAACGGGGAATAATCGGGGAAAAACCCCGACACAAAACATCGGCTTTACCGTAAAGTTTAAGCTATTCACATAACCGGGCAGTCATCAAACTCCGCGTTCCTGGCATCATTAATGATGTACGTGATAACTCCAAATATTGCGTGTGAGGAATTGTAGCCATCACCATCTTCTGGTAGCGCTTCCCTTCTCCCGTTCTCCAGATTTATCAGGTGGGGCTGAGGGTGAGTTCGATATCGCTTGCTCCTGAATTCCCCGTCGATTGCACATATCAGCAATGAGCCATCACAGGCAGTAAGTGACGCATCCACAACCAACAGCGCCCCCTGAAGTATTCCTTCCCTGAAATGTGAACGTGATGCCCGCATGAAATAAGTCGCTGCAGGCTGGCTGATAAGCAACTGATCGAGGGAGATCCTTGTTTCAACGTAATCACTGGCAGATGAAGGGAACCCCATGGCTATAGTCCTCCGTTTGTTTGGATTGAACAACTGAAAGGTACGGTTCTCGCCTTCCTGCGTTGATACATCGCGGAACGTTGTCACATACCACTCGATCCATTCGTTGGCCTGCTTCATCGTCCAGTGCCAGTTAACCTTGCTCAGTTCCTGGACAAATCGCTGTGTGGTGACAGTCTTCCGGCCATTCGGTTCTTGCTGTATCGAAGCATGCCAGGCTATTTCAATATCGCTACGTCGTGGCATCATTACACCCTCTCTTGAACACTGGATAAAAACACAGTACAAGTACTGCATATTCATCCAGTAAAGAGGCAATGAGCAATGTTCGTGGAACTCATTTATGACAAAAGGAATTTTGATGGTCTGCCCGGTGCAAAAGATATCATTCTGGGCGAATTGACCAAGAGGGTTCACCGGATCTTCCCCGATGCTGATGTTCGGGTTAAACCGATGATGACACTGCCAGCGATCAACACTGATATCGTAACCCTTACCAGACAAGACACACATTCGCCACCAGCCATATTAGCCGTGGAGCCAACCTATTTTGGCTGGCAACTCAGATGGGCCATAAAGGCCCAGAAATGTTGTTTAGGCATTATGGTCGATATCTGAAAGAGTACGATAATAATACTTCACTACAAACATTGAATTGCAAACAAAACTAAAGAATAATCTCTGCTCTTGAATAGAGTAGAGATGTGAAGATGACCCCAGATAGAGTGATAGCCTTAGTAGCAGCTATTGCAGCATTGGTATCTGCAATAGCTGCTTTAATGGTTGTTGGACAGGCTAGTTTACAAAGAAAACTATCTTATAAACCACAAGTTGTATTTAACCCTCAGTCATTTACTTATAAACTAAACAATAATAAAAATGACATATTCAACAGAATCCATCTAAAAAGAAGTAATAACACTCATCTAAATAAAAGTAACATAGCTATAAACATTGGACTTGGAGCCGCGCTGGATGTAGTTATCCATTGGGAGTATGAATATCAAAAATCTATAGATACAATAAACTCATACTTCAGTAAATTAGAAAGGCCGACTAAGATTTCGTTGTATGACAATGAATTAACAATTGATAACGCAGATCCCGAGATTGGATATCAATTTGCCTCACGTTATGGAGAGGATACTCATGATTATATTCTATCATTCAATCAAAACCCTGCACTAACAGAAATACTAATCCCATTTCCCTGCATATCTTTAAATTGTGCGATTTTAATCTACTCACTAAGTGCCGAAGGTAAGGTAAATAGAGATTTACCAAAACTCACACTCACAATAAGCTATAAAGATATAGGTGGTAGTAAATTCAAAGAGGAATACGATATAGAAGTAGACTTTTATAACATAGTTAATAACGACGATGATATCTTGATGAATGGGAAAATTACTTTCAACAAAATTGGTATAAAGGAAAAGACAGTAAAGGGACTTGAAGGTATCCGCAAAAGATACGCCGAATTCATCAATGATAAAGACTTCAATAAAAACAGCATGTTATAGGATTACGGATGCTGGTTCAACTCCCGCCAGCTCCACCAATCATGATTGGATAGTGCCAGGACAGCACTAGCAAAAACAGGAAGTTAGCAGTCTCAGCAGGACACCGACCAGACGGTGAGGGGTCAAAAAAGGATACGCAAAGGAGCCGCGGCTCCCGAGTGACATAAAAGCCCGCTTAAGCGGGCTTTTTTATGCTCTTTGACCCGTCCTGAATAGCGTTGGCACGTTCCAGACTTAAATCCGGAGAACGTGATGATAGCTGAATACGAACAAGCAGATTAATTTCCTGACACCCCTTTATATTTAACAGTGAACGACCATGGTTAAATAACACCCCTACAAACTTAAAATCGTCACGATAAAAAGAAACATATTTTTTAAATATATTTGTCATTTAAACATTCGACATAGTTAGCCCCCCCCACGCCACATAGTGTAAAAATATCCAGTTAACTTCTCCATGAACAACTCTTGAATTTTCCTACTAAATACATATATTACGCAGCCCGTTCAGTACATAGAATAACCTTTGATTTTTTTAATTGATATTGGAGTTACGAATGTCAAATAAGAAAATTTCGCGGAGCAATGGGGCAACAGGCCCCGTTAATAAGGTTGTCGCATGGTCAACAATCGCTTTGCAGGCCCTGTATCCTGCCCTTCTTAGCTTCACGCCAACCATTAGCCATGCGTCAGCCGTTAAGGCATCGCAGACCGCCGCAGAACAGCAAGAACTGCGCGGCCTGTCTTCTCTCGCCGCGCAAGCTGGCAGAAGTATTGAAAACGGCCATGCGGGCAGTTTTGCTGCCAATACCGTCTCAGCACAGGCAACGAAGGAGGTGGTAGAGTGGCTACAGAAGTACGGTAATGCGCGTATTCAACTCAACGTCGATGACGCTTTCTCGTTGAAAGATTCGTCGTTCGATTTCCTTTATCCGTGGATTGATACAAAGCAGCATGTTTTATTTAGCCAGACATCGCTTCACCGTACCGATGACAGAACCCAAACTAATATCGGTATGGGTTATCGCTACTTCACGGCGGATAATTCAATGCTGGGCGCAAACTTATTTTATGACTACGATTTAAGTCGTCATCACGCACGTATGGGTGCAGGCGTTGAGTATTGGCGAGATTATTTACATGCAGGCGCAAATGCTTATTTAAGATTATCAAAATGGAAGGATTCCCACGATCTGGATGATTATCAGGAACGTCCAGCGGATGGATGGGATATCTATACCCAAGGTTGGTTGCCATCGTATCCGCAACTGGGCGCATCGCTTAAATATGAAAAGTATTACGGCAAGAATGTCGGCCTCTTTGGCAGCGATCATCTTCAGGAAAATCCGTACGCCTTTACAGGCGGGATCAGCTATACGCCGGTTCCGCTAGTTACGCTTTCCGCTGAACACAAGCAGGGGCAGAGCAATACTCATGATTCACGCTTCGGCGTAGAGATTAACTATCGCCCCGGCATCCCGCTGGCGAAGCAGTTGGATAGCGACAATGTTGCGTTGATGCGCGAAGTTCAGCACGGACGCTACGATTTTGTCGAACGAAATAACAATATTGTTCTGGAATACCTCAAAAAATCGGTTCTGAAAATCCGCCTGCCTGAAAGCGTACAGGGGGAAGGTGGCGCCGTTGTTCCGGTGACTATTTCACTGGATAAATCCCACTGGGGCATTCAGTCGGTAGAGTGGAACGATAGCGCATTTGCCGCCGCTGGCGGGCGCATTTCCGGTAGCGGCACGTCATGGCAACTGACGTTACCCGCTTATACACCAGGCGGCACCAATCAGTGGCAGATCGGCGCAACGGCGCGAGATGTTAAAGGAAACGTCTCTAACTATGCAGTGATGAGCGTAACGGTGACGGGGAATTCAGCCTCTGTCGGCACAATGGATTTTACATTGAACGACGAGCAGCAACCGATCATCGCGGCTGATGGGAAGTCACAGCATCCGGTTAAGCTGGTGCTTAAAGATACCAATGGCAATCCGTTAACAGGGCTTGCACATGACATTGAGTTGTCTTTGGCATTTACGCCTGACGCACAGAGAAATCGTGAGCGTTCGGCACAGGCTCCAAAGCTTGGTGAAGTGCAGGAAACCCGTTCCGGGGTGTATACCGCGATGCTGACGCCGGGTTTAACGGCGGGGACGGCACGCATAACCGCTAAAGTCCTGGGTAAAACAGAAACCCTGACAGTGACACTAAAAGCGGTTTCCGCCGAGTCGGCAAAATCGACATTCACGGTAATGCCCATGGAGCAGGTCGTAGGGCACCCGATTAACCTGGTGTTAGAAGCAAAAGATAAAGACGGGAATGCCATCACCGGCGACGACAGCTTACGTTTTTATGCTGTTTCAGCCAGCGGCGAGATCCGTTTTACTGCAGTAGAAGAGAAAGACGGCGTGTACAGCGCTAAGGCAACGTCTGAACTGGCTCAGGCGACACGCATTGGTGTGACGTCACAAAAACATGATTTCTCCGGACTGGAAAAAGAAGCCAACTGGATTGCAGACAAAACGCAGCCGGTGGTGCAGGCTTTTAACCTGACCAGAGACAATGCGCTGGCGGATGGCAAACAGAGTAATGTCGCGGTCGTTACCCTGACCGACCCTTATGGTAACGCGCTATCCGGATACACGGTCACCCTGGCGTTACCGTCACAGGTCAAGGTTGCGAATGGCGAGAACGTTGCCACCACCGATGCCAAAGGTGAAGCAAGATTCTCACTGACCAGTTCAACACCGGGAACCTATGAGGTTACGCTGAACGTGGGGAACATCAGCTCATCCCTAAGCGTCACATTTGCCTCTGCAATGGAGGGGGCAACATTGTCTCTGACAGCCAAAGACAATGGCGCAATCACCAATATTGCAGCAAACGGTCGCGATGGAGCCACACTTGAGATCATGCTCAACAATACCAACGCGTCGGTTGAAGGACAGAAAGTGGAGCTTATCGTAACGCCACAAGGGCTCGTGTACCCGGACAAAATCACCACCAATAAAGAGGGTTACGCGACGGTAACGATAACAACGGTTAAGGCGGGTCATTACACTGTTAATGCCAGGGTTACAGATGGGCAGCACAGCGTTGAGTCCTCAAGCGTTGACCTGGAATTCGTACCTGATATTAACAGCGCAGTGCTGAATTTAGCGGCACCTGCTGAGAGCATCGTGGCAAACGCATCAGCTACGCATGAAATTCAGGTACAGGTTGTCGACGGTGAGAACAACCCATTTAGTGGCGACGTGCACCTGACCAGTACCCCTGCCAATGGATTAAAACTGGGCCAGTCAGAACTGACATTGGATGAGAAAGGAATGGCATCGACAACCTTTGTTGCCACAGAAGCCGGGCACTATCAATTGCAGGCAACCTTTATCAAAGAGGGTAAACGCGTTACGGCGGGTAAGGCGATTGAGGTGGTATCAGATCTGCAAAATGCAGCGTTGACGATCGAACCGTCAACCACATCCGCCGTAGTGAGTGATGTTGATAACGTGGCGTTTACCCTGCATCTGAGCGATACATCGGGGAACAGCGTCAGCAACCGTAAGCTGAAGATTACGGCCACAGGCCCATCGCCACGCGATCCTCTGGTGATTGATAATACGCTTGTCACCACCAATGCTTCCGGTACTGCGACCGTAAATGTCCACGGTCAAAAGGCGGGTCGTTACACGCTGACCGCCACATTGGCTGAACACGGTAGCAACGTCTCGGCAAATGCTTCGCTGATGCTGAATGCTGATGCCCAGAATCCAGTACTCACTCTGGAGCAGGATTTTGGCTACGTCGTTGCCAACCTTGAGCCGGTGGGCTTTATGGCCCGATTGCGGGATAAATTTGGCAATCCGTTAAACGGCAGTGTCGAATTTAGCGCAGGCAGCAGAGCCAAACCCGACAGCGGAACCTTTACGATGACACCGGATAAAACCAACTTTAAGTTAGGAAATGCCTACTCTGAACTGAGAACGGATACTGCTGGTGAAAGTTGGGTGAAAGTGAAGGCAACGACGGGAGATAAAACGTTGGAAAAAGAACTCACCGTCTGGGTAGTTGAGAATCATCAACCGAATTCCTGATCGGGATATAAACAGGAGATAGCCGCAGCATGGCGGCTATCTCCCTTTCTATATATTGTCCACACGTCTTCTACCCACTAAGACTCAGAACTGTAATAGGTATAGCAAAGCTAAGTTCACTCTCGACGATTCCCCCTCCCCCGTTGATTTTAAAACAAGCAGCAATATAATAAAGGGGCTGGAAATATCGGCAAAGCCTCAGGTAAAATATTTTCAGACTGATGGCTACATTATCAAAATTAATTTATCACGTGACAAACTACGCAGGGAGACTTGAATCAAGTATCCAGTACTGATGTTTACACCACATTAATGACACATGACATATATCATCAATTCGGAGATCTGCATTTTCACTCTCAAAAATGTGGCCCGATAAATACCTTACCCCAAAAGTGTTAAATTTTTATTATGATTATTTTGCGGAGAGTTTATGAACAAAATATATCAAATAAAATGGAGTAAAGTCCGTAATTGCTGGTGTGTGTGCTCCGAACTGGGAAGGAAGAACACGAAAAAAAAGTCCAGGGCGTTATTAGCCGGTGCTGTAGCGCTATGTTCATCAATGGCCTTTGCTAATGATATTGATGTCAGCACAGATAACACCGTTGATTTCGGCGAAAAAAACCAGTCTATTAATTACCATATCAATGTAAAAGATAATGCTAACCTGGTAATCAATGCGCCGGACTCTCGCCCCCGCCTGACCTTCACATCAGGTGGTGGGCTGGATATTACCCAAGGAACAGTGCGTATCAATGGTGAGCTAAACGTTCTGCTGAGAGGTACGGGTTACCTTAACGTGTCCAATGCAGGCAGCGAACTCTATGCTGACGACTTATATGACAGTGCATCAGACAACTGGCGAACTGGCGGTTATTTTAACGTGTCTGATGGCGGTAAGATTCATGTTAAAGGGACCAGTCGTCTTACCTATGAAAGGGGAAACATTAGCGGCGAAGGTAGCCAGGTAAATACACAAACATTCTTTATGGGTGTTTTCAAGAGCTACGGTGGTGATCAATTCCTGTCGGTTAATAACAAGGGTGAAATTAACGCCAGTGAGAAATTAAGCCTGGGGTATTACAATCAAGATTCAAATACCACGCTGGTGGTATCTGACATGGGGAAAATATCTGCCCCAGAAATTAGCTTGAGTACGAACTCAGAATTAGCATTAGGCGCTCAAGAAGGTGAGAAAGCTAAATCTGCTGGGGTTATTGACGCCAAGAAAATAGAGTTTGTCTGGGCTAGCACAGACAATAAAAAAATCACACTGAACCACACCAGTGATAACGCAAATATAACAGCTGATATATCAAGCGGCAGTGAGGGGCTGGGTAATATCAATGCGCTAAATGGTACAACGTTTTTATCTGGTGATAACTCAAAATTTAGCGGCAACGTAAAAATTGCCAGGAATGCCACCCTTGGGGTTACGCAGAACCTGGGAACCGCTGATATTAGCAATAGCGGCAAACTCTTACTGAACGCCCAGGACAACATGGAGTTTACCAATAAGGTTGCGGGGAACGGCATTATCTTCGTCGGCGCCGGAAATGTGGCGTTATTAGGTGATAACACCGCCTTTAAAGGAAAGATCAATGTTGAATCGGGTGCCGTTGCAACCGTGTCCGATCAGAAAAACCTGGGCTCTGCCGGGTTATCCGTTGACGGGAAACTGCAGCTCAATAGCACCAGCGACTGGTTGTTTAGCCACCAGATTTCTGGGTCTGGCATCCTGGGGGTCGATACGGGAAATCACGCTTTCTCTTTTAAAAATAGTACAGCGACCTCTGGGTTCACTGGTGCTCTGGCATTACAAAATACGACATTCAACCTGCAGGGAACCAACACCGATGCTCTTGCAAAAGCAGGGCTGATTGCAGGAAAAGGGAGTGAAATTTCACTGGGCACAGGCACACAGTCCATTGGAAGCCTGGCCTTTTCTGGCGGTACCATTGAGTTTGGTAACATTACCCCCGGCATACACCAAACCGACAAAATGGTGAATGTTAAAGACCAGTTAGACCTGACGGGATCTGGTGCTGTGCAGGTGAATCCTGTGGGCGTAGTGGACGCCATATCTCAAGGTATTGATACCGGTCTCTCCTTAATGGAGCAGGAAGACGCCAATGCGGAAATTAAACTGGTTTCCACCAATTCAGCAACCGTTGTAACAGGAGATGCCGGAAACCTGCAACTGCAGGATCTGAACGGTAACGCGATAACAGACGCTGTTCAGCATGACATCAGCCAGGACGGGCAGGTTGTAGCAAAGGGAACATACGACTATCGCCTGACCAGCGGGCAAAACCATGACGGCCTTTATGTGGGCTACGGTCTGACGCAGATTGAACTACAAGGACAGGGTCAGAATGCACTGCTCCTGAACGCCAACGGAAAAATCGGGGCGGCTGCGGAATTGAGTTCCCGCCTGACCGGCTCCGGGGATCTGGCGCTCGACAGCCAGAAAGGCCACACAGTTTCACTATCTGGTTTGAATAATGATTACACCGGTCTGACCGATTTGCGCAGCGGTAATCTACTGATGCTCAATGATAATGTTCTGGGCCATACAGCAGGTCTGCAGATGGCAGAAGAGACCGTTTTGGATATGAATGGGCATAGCCAGACGATTGGGCAGCTAACCAGCGCAGCGGGATCAGTTCTGAATATTAATGGCGGTAGCCTGACGATTTCTAACGGCGGAACATCCGCGGGGGCATTGGTCGGCAGCGGTAATCTGAATATCGATAACGGTGTCTTTAGCGTGAAGGGCTGTAATGCGTCCTTAAACGCAACAACGGCCATTGCCTCCGGCGCAGAGGTCGCTCTGGATAATGCTCAGGGATTGGGAACCGGGAAGATTATTGCCGATGGTCATCTCAACCTCAATGCCGTTGAGGGACACTTGTCCAACAACCTTAGCGGTAAGGGTGAAGTTTCATTCAGCGAATCTAACGTCGCTCTTAAGGGGGATAACAGTGGATTTAGCGGCCAGCTTAACCTGGATAAAAACACACAATTAGTGGCGTCAGCCGCCGAACATCTGGGGGAGGCGACGATTCACAATCAGGGTGACATGATCCTTAACAGCATGGATGACTGGACCATGCAAAACCAGGTAGATGGCAGCGGTAATATCATCAAGCAAGGCCAGGGCACTGTCACTCTGACTGCGAATTCCACCTATACCGGCACCACGGATATTCAACAAGGGGGGCTGATGCTGGGTCAGGAGGATGCACCTGTTACTTTAGCGAGCCAGCAGGTCAATATATCTTCTGCCGGTACGCTTTCAGGCGCGGGAACGGTACTAGGCAGTATCCATAATGCCGGACTGTTTGTTGCCGGAAATGGAGCATCAGGCCACTTTACTGTTGGCGGAGATCTCACCAATCAGGGTGCGATATCTTTGGGGAATATTGGACAGTCCGCCGGCAACCAGCTGATTGTTGAAGGAAATTACCACGGCAACAATGGTCATATTAATTTTGATACGGTTCTGGGGGACGATCGTTCGGCCACCGATAAGCTTATTGTAAAAGGTGATACTACTGGCAATACTCAAGTAAGTGTCACCAATGCAGGAGGCCAGGGCTCACAAACTCTGGAGGGGATTGAGCTTATTCATGTTGATGGCCGTTCTGATGGTGATTTTGCTCAGAGCGGACGTATCACTGCGGGTGCGTATGATTATTCATTGGTTCGAGGTCAGGGGGCTAACAATAATCACTGGTATCTGACCAGTCAGTTGATTAAGCCTGAAAATCCCGAAAAACCGGTTTCGCCCACAGAGCATATGCTTCGCCCGGAAGGAGGAACCTATACCGCGAACCATGCTGCAGTAAACACCATGTTCAACATGCAGCTACACGATCGCTCGGGCAAAGCTCAGTACACAGATGTGTCAACCGGAGAGATGAAAACCACCGGTATGTGGATGCGTCAGGCAGGTAGCCACCAAAGTTGGTATGACGGTAGCAGCCAGTTGCGTACTCAAAGTAATCGCTATGTGATGCAGCTCGGCAGCGATATCGCGCAGGGCTCAACCAACGGGCATGATAGCTGGCGTCTCGGGATCATGGCCGGATATGGCCATGACAATAATCAGACCCGCTCATCAGCAACGAGTTACGCCTCGCGAGGTAGCGTCAATGGCTACAGCACTGGCCTTTATGCCACGTGGTTTGCCGATAACACTGATCATAAAGGCCTGTACTTCGACGGTTGGGCACAATATGGATGGTTTGATAACCATGTCAAAGGTGAAGGACTGGCTTCTGAGTCCTATAAATCCAAAGGTCTGACGGCATCTGTTGAAACAGGGTATACCTTTAAAGTTGGCGAATTCTCTGGCAGCAAAGGAACCGTTAATGAGTGGTATGTTCAACCGCAGGCGCAGGTTACCTGGATGGGGGTCAAATCTGATGACCATCGGGAAGCTAACGGAACGCGTATCGAGATGAATGGTAACGGTAATATTCAAACCCGTCTTGGAGCCAGAGTCTATCTGAAAAGCTTTAATAAAATGGATGAGGGCAAAGGCCGCGAATTCCAGCCATTTATTGAAGCTAACTGGCTCCATAATACACGCAGTTTTAGCACAAAAATGGACGACGTTAGCGTCAGCCAGGAAGGTGCACGCAATCTGGGAGAGATTAAACTGGGTGTCGAAGGCCAGATTACGCCAGATTTAAATCTGTGGGGTAATGTGGGCGTCCAGATGGGAGACAACGGTTACAACAACAGCGCGGCAACGTTAGGACTGAAATATCATTTCTAATCAGCCCGCAACAAAAGATAGCTGGGGTGTTTTCGACAGCACCCTGGCTACTGCCATAATCCCAAATATATCGACGCTTGCATTATTCTCATAGCCAGGCGAGCTATGAGAATAATGAGCACTTAAATAGTACCAACCGTCATCCCATCCCTCCCATTTTACTGATCAAAAGGAGGGGAAAAAACGACTCGCTTTTAACAAAGCCATTCAAAACCTTACTTATCAACTGGATACTCGCGATTAATCCACGCATGTTCATCTTCCCAGGTGAACATCCATTTGCGTACCGGGCCCGCCATCACGTTGAGGTAGTAGCTGTCATATCCTGCCAGGGTTGCCACCGGGTGATACCCTTTTGGCACCATCACGACATCACGGTTATAGACAGCCATACACTCGTCAAGCGACCGGTCGTCGGTGTATACCCGCTGCAGACAGAATCCCTGCGGCGGGTTGAGGCGATGGTAGTAAGTCTCTTCCAGATAGGTCTCCTGCGGCGGATTGTCGGTATCATGCTTATGACTTGGCCAGGAACTGGTACAGCCTTCGTTGGTCCACACTTCCACCACCAGCAGGCTGTCGGCGGGTTTATCTTCCGGTAAAATGTTATGCACGTAACGCTGGTTGTGACCTTTGCCGCGCGCTTCCCCGTCGATATCCTTAGGGGCGATCAGCCGTGTTGGGTGTGTGCCTTTCCCCGGCGCAGCGCAGACCGCCAGCTCCAGTCTGGTCACTGCCTGAACCTGTATGGTTTCACCAGCAGTGACATAGACCGCCCACGGTTTTATCCGTTCGAACGGGCTCATCCGCTCGCCGATATCTGTAAAGGTTGCACCCGGCGTGGTGATGGTCGCGCGTCCGGCGACCAATACCAGACAACGTTCTTCGCTGACGGCGGGCAGCGTAAGCTGCTGCCCCTCTTCCAGTTCGTACGCTTTAAAGCCAACATATTCCCAACCGGCGCTTTCCGGCGTCACTGACTGCGTACGCCCCTGCGCGTCCAGCTGCTGCCAACGTGATAATAAACGTGACATATCACCTCCTCAGATAAGACCAGCGTCACGCGCAAGACGGCTAAGGTTGTTATAGCCCAGACGCGCATACGTCATCGGATGCGCGATAGCCGGATCTTGCTCCGCCTCCACGACTAACCACCCCTGATACTGGTTCGCCTTCAGCAAGGCCATGATCGGCGGATAGTCAACGCAGCCATCGCCCGGCACTGTAAAGACCCCACTCAGTACCGCATCGAGAAAGCTGGTTTTGCGATTTTTGACATCCGCCAGCACGTCGGCACGCACGTCTTTACAGTGAACATGGTTGATACGCGATGCCCAGCGCTGCGCCACCGCCAGCGGATCGGCCCCGGCGAAGGTCAAGTGTCCCGTGTCGAGCAACAATCCAACTTCATCACCGGTATTCGTCATCAGATTACCCACATCTTCAGCAGATTCAATCACCGTTCCCATGTGGTGGTGATAGGCAATCTGTACCCCCTGCTGCTGGGTGTAGCGCGCAAACTCGGTGAGCTTTTCACCGTATTCTTGCCAGCTCTCTTGCGGGAAGCGCGGACGCAGATGTACCGGCGTCTGCTGCTCGCCGTGAATGCAGCCACTGACTTCGGCAAAGACCAGCACCTTGGCCCCCAGCTCGCGCAGTAACATCAGATGTGACTGCACGGCGGCAATCTCCTCCTCCACGCTGCGTTCCAGCAGACGTCCGGAGTACCAGCCGGAAACCAGTTGCAGGTCGTGACGCTGCAAAATGGGGCCGAGCAGTCGCGCCTCGCGCGGGAATTTATTACCCAGTTCGAAACCAGCAAATCCGGCCTCTTTACCCTCGCTCAGACAAGTATCAAGCGACGTCTCAGCGCCCAGTGAAGGAAGATCATCATTCGTCCATGTCAGTGGATTAATACCTAATTGTACCGTCATTATCTTCTCCTGAATTATGCTTGTCCGCGCTCGCGCCACCAGGCGATAAGCTGCAGGTAGTTATCTTTAATGCGCGCCACCAGTTGCGCATCGTCAATATCGTGTTTCAACCACGCGCGGGAAGCGTCGCCAAACAGCGTGCGTCCCACGGCAAATCCTTTCACCACCGCATGACCCGCAGCCGCTTTGAAATCAGCGCGCAGTTGCTCTGCCGGTGCGTCCAGACCAAGGATCACCACGCCACGGCAGTGCGGATCGCGCCGTTCAATAATGTCACTCAACGCCGTCCAGCCAGCAGAAGTCAGCGGTGGGAGTTTCCACCAGTCGGGGTAAATCCCTAAGTTGTAGAAGCGGGAAATAGCGCGCAAATACAGTTCATCACTGCGCGGCATACTGGCCGGCAAAATCACCTCCAGCAGCAGCTCATGACCTGACTGACAACAGGCGCGGTACACCTCGGCGATTTTCTGTTCTTGCTCCAGACGCAACGCGTGGGCATCTTCCGGATGGAAAAAAACCAGACACTTCACCACATGTTCCTGCGGCCAACTGATGAGCTGCGAGCCAATATTGCCGTGTTCCATCTCCAGCGGGCGAGATCCCGGCAGTTCGATAGGGCGACCTATCCACCAGCCCTCTCCGGTTATCGAATTCAGCGCATCCTGACCAAACGTACCGTCGCAAAGCAGCCCGGCCTTGCCCTCCAGCCCGGCGCTGTTGGCTGCTTCACGGCTGGCCTGCAAAATAAGCTGTTTCAATGCCGGAATACGCTTCAAAGACGCGCCGCACTGTAGCGCCATCTCTTCAAGCTGACTGCGGTGATCGAAAGCCATCACGCACAGTTCCGGCCATTCGCGGCGACGGGTGGTGACGCGGTGCAGATGGTTTAGACGCGGGTCAAGATCCGGACGCGGAACCTCCGCAGCGCGGGAGAGATAATCATCCAGCTCGATTTTGCTCGGCATCGCCGGGGCACAGCCGTGACGCGATACCACCAGCGCACCACAGGCATTAGCATAGCGGCACGCCTGCTCCCATCCCTCATCGTTGAGGTAGCCGCGCAGCAGGCCGGACATAAACGCATCCCCCGCCCCCAACACGTTCAGCACCTCCACGCGTACGCCGGTCACCGTCAGGCCATCGTCCAGCCGGGCCGGGATCGCGTCGGTATACACCGAGCTACCGAGCGCACCGCGCTTGCAGACCAGCGTCGCGTTACTCACGCCGCGAACCTGCGACAGCGCCTGCAGCGTATCGGTACTGCCGCCCGCGATATGAAACTCCTCCTCGGTGCCGACAATCACATCAAAAAGATGCAACACCTCCTGCAACTGACGGGTGACCTGATCGGCGGCGATAAAACGCGTTTCGCCGTCGCCTAAGGATGTAAGCCCCCACAGCACAGGGCGATAGTCGATATCCAGCGCCGTACGCACGCCGTGACGGCGGGCGTAAGCGAGCGCCGTCAACACCGCCTCGCGGGTTTGCGGATGAGAAAGATGCGTCCCGGTGATGGCAAGACAACGAGCAGAAGCGATGTACTGTTCATCAACATCGCTGGCTGTAATCGCCATATCCGCGCAGTTATCACGGTAAAAAATCAGTGGGAAGGTGTCCCGGTCTTTAATGCCGAGTAGCACCAGCGCTGTCAGGCGGTCTTTATCGGTAATCAGATGGCTGGTATCGCAGCCTACCTGATTTAATTCTTCACGCAGGAAACGCCCCATATGTTCGTCGCCAACCCGCGCCAGCATTGATGAACGCAGTCCCTGCCGCGCCGTTCCGTAGGCCACGTTGCCGGACGATCCGCCAAGATATTTGGCAAAGCTCGACACATCTTCCAGGCGTGCGCCAATCTGCTGACTGTAGAGGTCAACCGCCACGCGGCCCATGCATATCACATCAAACTGCTTTTCCACGTTGATACCTCTTCAGACAATATCGTTCACATTCAGCCAGCGGCCTTCCAGGTGCGAGAGTGCGATAGCGTCAAGCACACGCGACACCTTCCAGCCCTCTTCGAAGTCCGGCCACATCGGCGCATCGGCGGCAATGCCGTCCACCAGGTCGCGCACTTCCACAGTTTTCTGGTCGTTAAAACCGATACCATGCCCGGCTCCCATGCAAAACGCGCCGTAGTCCGGATGCGAAGGACCAACCAGTAAAGTGCGAAACCCCTGGCGGTTGACCGGATCGTCATGCAAATAGAGCTTCAGCTCAGCCATGCGCTCCTGGGTAAAACTGATGGTTCCTTTGGTCCCGGTAA
The DNA here is from genome assembly GCF_000398825.1 of Citrobacter sp. KTE30. Taxonomy (NCBI): domain Bacteria; kingdom Pseudomonadati; phylum Pseudomonadota; class Gammaproteobacteria; order Enterobacterales; family Enterobacteriaceae; genus Citrobacter; species Citrobacter sp. KTE30. The sequence continues at coordinate 3,464,040 of NZ_KB976055.1, forward strand.
TCACATACGACAACCCCATCTTGCGGCCACAGGCGACGCGGGAGGTTTCAATCACCCCTTGCGCACCGCCTGCAAAGCGCACCATCGCGTGGGCCTGATCTTCGTTCTCTACCGTCACCATTTGCGAGGAACCGACTTGCGCCTGACGCTGTGGCACCACGATCTTCAGGTCGCCGCAGACCTGATGAATATCGCCAACCAGGTACTGCGCCATATTGACGATATGCGCCGCCAGATCGCCAAGTGCCCCCAGACCCGCCGTTTCTTTAAAACAGTGCCAGTGGATCGGCGCAAGCGGATCGGCCATGTAGTCTTCGTTGTGGGTGCCGTAGAAATGGATCACCTCGCCAATTTCTCCGCGCTCAATGATCTCTTTCGCCAGCTGCGCCGTTGGGTTCTTCATATAGTTGAACCCCACCAGGGTTTTCACTCCTGCCCGCTGTGCGGCCTCAACCATTTCACGCGCGTCGTGGGCGTTCAGCGCCAACGGTTTTTCCGAGTACACATGCTTGCCATGGCGAATCGCTTCCAGCGCCATCTCTTTATGCAGATGGTTGGGAGAGCAAATATCCACGACATCAATGGCCGGGTCGGCCACCAGCGCACGCCAGTCTCCGGTTGAACGATTGAAGCCAAACGCCTGTGCCCGCTCGGCCGCCAGCTCCGGAGAAACTTCCGCTACCATTTCACGCACCAGTTTGCCGCGCAGGTTAAACACCGTCGGGGCCTGGGCATAGGCGATAGCATGCGCCTTGCCGATATACCCGGTGCCAATCAATCCAATACGAACTTCTTTCATCATGATCCTCACAGTGCGCCGCGACGGCTCTTGGCGTAGGTATCGAACGCCACCGCCAGAACGATAATTAAGCCGGTAATAATTTGTTGGTAGTAAGCCGAGACGTTCATCAGCACCAGACCGTTAATCAGGATGCCCATGATGATCGAGCCGATAATGGTGCCGCCGATACGCCCGTATCCACCCATCAGCGACGTGCCGCCAATGACCACCGAAGCGATGACGCGCAGCTCAAAGGAGATCCCGGCGACCGCTTCCGCACTGCCCAACCGCGCACTGAGGATGAAGCCCGCCAGCCCCGCCAGACAGCCAATCAGCACGTAGACGCTCACCAGCACGCGCTTCACATTGACCCCTGCCAGACGCGCCGCCTCCGGGTTGCCGCCGATGGCGTATACGAAGCGCCCCCAGCGGGTTTTATGCAGTGCCAGGTAACCGCCAATGGCGACCAGAGCAAAGATCCAGATTGGAATCGAAATGCCGAGCAGCTCGCCGCGTCCCCACCAGCGGTATCCCGCGTCGAAACCGGCAATCGGCGCGCCGTCGTTGATCACCAGCGTCAGGCCGCGCCAGATGGTCATCCCGCCGAGGGTGACGATAAACGGCGGCAGACGCAGGCGGGTCACGCCGAGGCCATGCAGAAAACCAATCGCGGTGCCCATCGCCATACAGATACCAAGACCAATCAGCCAGCTCATGCCGCCCCAGGCGTTCGGATCGACGGTGGTGAAGTTGTCGCCCTTGATCACATACGCGGCGGTCATAGCGCAGACCGCCAGGATAGAGCCCACCGACAGATCGATGCCGGCAGTCAGAATGACAAACGTCATCCCCACCGCCATGATCCCGTAGATGGAGACTTCGGTCAGAATGTTGAAAATGTTGCGTTCAGAAAGAAAATTGCTGTTCTGCAACTGAAAGAAAATCAGCAGCAGGATCATAAAAATCAGCACCCCAAAGCGCTCAAAAAAGGCAATGGGATCAAGACGTCCACCGCGTTTGGCTGGAACCTGCGTTTTAGAAATAATCTGCGTCATGAGTCACTCCGTTATGCCGCATTCAGGGCGTTATGGTTGATGGCCATCATCGTCATTAGCCGCTCTTCGTTGGCGTCATCGCCGTGGATCTCGCCAGTCACCCGACCTTCACTCAACGTGATGATCCGATCGGAAACCGCCATGACTTCCGGCAGATCGGAGGAGATCACAATCACCGCCACGCCCTTTTTCGCCATATCAAACAGCACCTGATGGACTTCTGATTTGGTGCCAACATCGATGCCGCGCGTCGGTTCATCCACAATCAACACCCGAGGGTTAAGCGCCATGCAGCGCGCGAGGATCACTTTTTGCTGGTTTCCGCCGGAGAGCTTGCGCACCTCCTGCGCACTGTTGACCATTTTGATCTGCAGCGCCTGGCGGTAAGACTCAATCAGGGCATCTTCTTTGCCGGTATTCACAAACCAGCGCCAGTGCAGCAGTGACGACAGGCTGGAGAGCGACAGGTTGTCGCGGATCGACAGTCCCAACACTGCGCCCTCTTTTTTACGATCTTCCGGTACCAGCGCCAGCCCCTGATCCAGCGCAAACAGCGGATCGCGCGGCTGATACGGCACACCATCAAGTTCAAAGCTGCCGGAGGTAAAACCGTCGGCGCCAAACAGGCAGCGGGCCACTTCGGTGCGCCCGGCACCCACCAGTCCGGCAATACCTAATACTTCGCCAGCATGCACGTGGAAGCTAATGTCGTGCAGCGCGATGCCATGCGGATCCAGCGGCGGTTTTTCGCGGCTAAGCCCCTTCACCGCCAGACGCACAGGTTTATCTTCATGGTGAGTTTCGCTGGCCGGGCGGCGATTAAAGGCCACATCGCGCCCCACCATCAGACGGATCAGCTGTTCTACGGTGGTCTGTGCAACCGCGCCATTCCCGGTGAATCGTCCATCCTGAAAAACGGTGAACTGGTCGCAGAGTTGAAAAACTTCATGCAGGCGATGGGTGACGTAGATAATGCTCACGCCACGCCCTTTAAGTTCCCGCACCACCCGGTGCAGACTTTCCACTTCGCTGTCGCTCAGCGCGGCGGAAGGTTCATCCATGATGATCAGCTTTGCGTTCAGCGTCAGCGCCCGCGCAATTTCCACCATTTGCTGCTGCGCCACGCTCAGTCGGGCCACGGCCGTGGTTGGCGCAACGTTCAGTTGCAGGTAATCCAGAATCACCTGCGCCTCCTGATTTACCGCCTTTTCGTCCACAATCAGATTGCGTTTACGCGGTTCGCGTCCGAGGAACATATTCTCGGCGACGGTCATATTGGGCAGCAGATTAAATTCCTGATAAATCGTGATAATGCCCTTGTTCTGCCGCTCAACCGGAGAGTCTTCTACCGGCAATGTTTCGCCGTTGAACCAAATATCCCCGCGTGTTTGCGGCTGTGCGCCCGCCAGCGCTTTCAGCAGGGTCGATTTTCCGGCACCGTTCTCACCTAACAGCGCATGAATTTCGCCTGCTCCGACAGTCAGTTGTGCGCTGCTCAGCGCCCAAACGCCGGAAAAGCTTTTCGCTAGGTCGGTCACTTTCAGTAAGGGTTGCGACATCGGTCTGCTCCTCCTTTAGAGTGAGCCGCCGTAACGGCGGCTCCGGACATATCAGTTACCGGCCTCACTAATACGCTCGGCCTGCTGCAAATTTTCTTTAGTGATAAGCGTTGGCGGGTAGTCAGCCCCGGTGATCGCAGTCTTCTCACGGACGTTATTCACCAACTGGCTCATGGCCGTTTTCACCGCAAAGCCAGGACGTTGATCCGCCGTCACTGCCAGCCAACCGTCGCGCACACGCGCCAGTGCTTCCGGCACGGCATCGAATCCCGTGACCAGAACTTCACCCGGCTTCAGTCCTTGTCCCTGTAACGCTTCAATCGCGCCCAGCGCCATATCGTCGTTAGCGGAGAGGATCACCTGTGGGCGTTTCGGCAGCGAAGGCAGCACGCTTTCAACAATGCGCATCCCTTCAGAACGCATCCAGTTACCCGTCTGGTCGGCAACGATCTTGTACTTTTCACCGCCCGCCTTCAGGCTGTCGCGAATACCTTTAGTACGTTCAATGTTGGAGGAGGAGCCTGGCTGGCCGGTCAGCAGAATAATGTCTGCCCCGTCTGGGAATTTGGTTTTGACAAAGTCGCCAATCGCCTGGCCGCCTTTGTAGTTGTTCGCGCCGAAGTGCGGCACTTTTTTCTGGCTGTCAACGGAGCGGTCGAGCGTGACCACGGGCAGTTTCACATCCTGAATTTCATCTACCGCGCTGGATACCGCGTTGACATCGTTCGGCGAAACAATAAAGCCCTGTGCGCCACGAGTTATGGCGTTTTCCAGGTCAGCGACCTGTTTTGGCGAGCTACCCTGCCCGTCCAGGACCTGTAAATTCACGCCCATCTCTTTTGCGGCTTTCACCGCCGTGCGCTGCATGTGAACTTCAAATGGCATCGCCAGGTTTGGCGTACTGAAAACAATTTGCTCGTTTTCAGCAATGGCTGCCCCGGATGTCATGGCGATGAGGACAGCTAAGATCAATTTTTTCATTATTATGTCTCTCTGTGTAGGGTAGGTTGTGGTGACAATCAGAGGAGAACTTCACGCTGGCTATGCAGTGACTCCAGCGCTTTATCCGCCAGATACAGCGCACGCTCGCCATCGTCCCCGCTGCAATCAGGGACCGCTTCGCCGCGCAGTACCGCAACAAAGTGTTCCCATTCCGCGGCATAGGCCGATTTATAACGCTGCAGGAAGAAGTGTTCAGGTAACGCGCTGGTGCAGCCCTGTTTGCCGTAGTGCTGCACCTGGTTTTCGAGAATATTGCCCGCGCACAGCAGCCCTTCAGAGCCGTGCAGCTCAAGGCGCTGATCGTATCCGTAAGAAGAACGGCGGCTGTTGACGATGGTCGCCATCGCGCCGGAGGCGTATTTCAGTACGATGAACGCGGTGTCGATATCGCCCGCTTCGCCAATCGCCGGATCCACCAGATTGCTGCCCTGGGCATACACCGAAACCGGCTCTTCGCCCATGATAAAGCGCGCCATATCAAAATCGTGGATGGTCATATCGCGGAACATACCGCCGGATACGCGCACATATTCCGCAGGCGGCGGCGACGGATCGCGGGAGATGATCAGCAGCGATTCCGGTTTACCGATACGCCCGGCCAGTGCGTCAGTTTTCACGCGGCGAAACTGCGGATCGAAGCGGCGGTTGAAACCGATAAACAACGGTACGTCGTACTCTTTGACCACTTTCAGACAGTCGCGTACACGGGCCAGATCCAGGTGGACCGGCTTTTCACAGAAGATGGCTTTGCCGTGGCGTGCGGCCATTTCAATCAGATCCGCGTGGGTATCGGTCGCGGAGGCAATCAGCACGGCGTGAACGTTAGGGTCCGTCATCGCCTCATCCAGGCTTTGCAAACGAGCCTGGTACTGTGTGGCAAGACGAGTGGCAAATTCCTGATTCGGGTCGACGACCGACCAGAGGGTAGTAGCACTGTGACTGGCAATGTTAGCTGCATGTACCTGGCCAATTCGGCCAGCGCCCAGTAAAGCAATGTTAAACATAACGGCTCCCGGTGTTGGTGAATGCGATGAACTAACGACACCTTAAATAAAACATTTATTTCATTTTTATAAATAGTGAAAATTATGTTTTTGGGTGCAAGTTAACACTTTTGAGATGATCGAGATAAAATTTGTTATCAATATCACAACATAAAGACAGGAAAGATGAAGGAATTGGCCCCCTTCCGTTCAGGAAGGAGGTGATGGATGAAGAGAAAGGAAAAATGAAATGAAAATTTCGTTGTCGCAGGTTGCCGGATGACGACGCTAACGCCTTATCCCGCCAGAAGGTAGAATCCGCTGTAGGCCGGATAAGCGCAGCGCCATCCGGCATTAATCGCTTTTAGTACTGACGTGCGTTTTTCACCTGCTCAAACGTCTGCTCAGCCGCTTTTCGCACCGACGGAGAGTCTGCCACCTGCGCATCGCCAGTGCGCCACCAGGAGGCATAGTCGTGGGTCATGGTTTTCGGCAGAACTTTGATATCCAGCAGCACAGGCCCCGAATGCACACGGGAGGCTTCCAGCGCCGCCAGCAGGCTTTGCTCGTCATGTACGCGCCATGCCCGACAGCCGTAGCTTTCCGCGTTTTTGGCAAAATCGACCTTCACCAACGGTCCATCTAACCGTCCGGTTTGCGGGTTGCGGTGGCGGTTTTCCGTACCGAAACTCCCCATCCCATGCCCCATCTGCAGGTTGTTAATGCACCCGAAGCTGGCGTTATCAAACAACAGGATAGTGACTTTTATCCCCTCCTGAACGGCGGTTTGTAGCTCGGAATGCAGCATCATGTATGAGCCATCCCCCACCATGGCATAAACCGGCTGCCGTGGCTTCGCCAGCCTGGCTCCAATAGCAGCCGCAATTTCATAGCCCATACAGGAGTAGCCGTATTCCAGGTGATAGCTGTCCGGGGTTTTGACCTGCCAGATACGCTGTAAATCGCCAGGCAGCGATCCAGCGGCCCCCACGACGATAGCGTTATCTTCAATGTGCTGATTGATAAGTCCCAGCACCTTCGTCTGGGTCAACCGGGTGTTTAGCGTGTCGCCATATTCCGCCAACTGAGCGTCAAGATGCCCTGCCACTTCGGGTTCGTCGCCGGGACGCCAGTCGCGATCCCATAAACGTTGGCACTCATCGCGCCAGGCCTCTTGCGCCTGCGTGACCTCCTTCCCCCAACCGCTGCGGTAGTCTTTCAGCGTTTCAGTTAACGCCGTCAGCCCGGTACGGGCGTCGGCGATAAGCGCGGTGGCATCAAGCTTCAGCGCGTCAAACTCCGCCACATTCAGCAGCAGGAACTCAACCTCCGGATGAGAAAACAGCGCTTTCGAACCGGTGGTAAAGTCGGTGAGGCGCGTACCGATGCCGATCACCAGATCGGCTTGCGGTGCGAGCTGATTCGCTGCCATCCCTCCAGTTACTCCAATGCCTCCGAGGTTAAGTGGGTGGTCACTAACCAGTGCGCCTTTTCCGGCCTGAGTTTCGGCAAACGGCAGTTGCAGCGTTTCAACAAACGTACGAAACGCCTCATGCGCGCCGGAATATCGTACCCCGCCGCCGCATACCACCAGCGGACGGCGTTTGCGGGCAATCAGCGCCCGCGCCATCGCCAGACGCTGTGGGTCGGGCGGTCGACGTTCAATCAGATGAACGCGGCGCGCAAAGAAACTCTGTGGATAGTCCCAGGCTTCTCCCTGTACATCCTGTGGCAGGCAGATAGTCACGGCACCAGTATCTGCGGGGTCAGTAAGCGTTCGCATCGCGTTTAGCATCGCACTCATTAACTGCTCCGGGCGGTTAATCCGGTCCCAGTAACGCGAGACCGGGCGGAAGCAGTCGTTGGTGCTGATGCCAAGGTCATGGTATTGCTCAATTTGCTGCAATACCGGGTCCGGCTGACGGCTGGCGTATACATCCCCGGGCAACAGCAACAGCGGAATACGGTTCGCCGTTGCGGTCGCCGCTGCGGTCACCATATTCGCCGCTCCCGGCCCAACCGATGACGTCACGGCAAAAATACGCTGGCGCCGATGCTGTTTGGCGAATCCGGTCGCCATGTGCGCAATTCCCTGCTCATTACATCCCTGCATCACCTGCAAATGACCGGGATCCTGCTCAAGCGCCTGGCCAATGCCAAGCACATTACCGTGACCAAAGATGGTGGCGACCCCCTCGACAAAGGGGGTTTCCACGCCATCGACACAGATATATTGTTGATTAAGGAATTTGACCAGCGCCTGAGCCATGGTCATACGTTCGGTTTGCATAAACCCTCCTGTCAGCCCAGCGTTGGCATGGAGAACGCTGCCCCTGTGTCCTGCAGCATCTCCGGCCAGCGTGCGGTGACGGTTTTCATCCGGGTGTAGAAGCGCACGCCATCATTGCCGTGAACATTGAGCGCACCAAAAATGGACCGCTTCCAGCCGCCAAAACTGTGGAACGCCATCGGCACCGGAATAGGCACGTTAACGCCCACCATGCCCGCCTGCACCTCTTCGCAGAAGCGACGCGCACAGCCGCCATCACGTGTGAAAATTGCCGTGCCGTTACCATATTCATGACGGTTAATCAGTTCCACCGCGCTGCTGTAATCTGCTACGCGCACCACAGAAAGCACCGGTCCAAAAATCTCTTCTTTATAAATGGTCATCTCCGGCGTGACGTTATCAAACAGGGTCGGCCCAACAAAATAGCCCTGCTCATGACCTTTGACGCTAAAACGTCGACCATCCACACGCAGGCTGGCTCCTTGAGATTCCCCACTGTCGATATACCCGAGCACTTTATTCCGATGCACCGAGGAGATAAGCGGTCCCATTTCGTTTTCCGGTGTCTGATCAAGCCCCGGCCCGACACGCAGCGCCGCAATCTGTTTTTCCAGTCTCGAGCACAGCTCATCTGCCGTTTTATCACCCACCGCCAGCACGACAGAAAGCGCCATGCAGCGTTCACCCGCCGCGCCGTAAGCGGCACCCATAATGGCGTTGGTCGCCATATCCATGTCGGCATCCGGCATTAAAATGCAGTGATTTTTAGCACCACCTAACGCCTGGCAACGCTTACCGTGGGCTGACGCTGTCTGATAAATGTATTCCGCAATCGGCGTAGAGCCGACAAAGCTCACGGCTTGCACGCGCGGGTCAGTCAGCAGCACGTCGACGGACTCTTTATCTCCCTGTACGACGTTGAACACGCCGTCCGGCAGGCCCGCCTCTTGCAGCAGTCTCGCCAGAGCCAGGGCGAGAGAAGGATCTTTTTCCGAGGGTTTCAGCACAAAGGTATTCCCGGTTGCCAGCGCGATGGGGAACATCCACATTGGTACCATTGCCGGAAAGTTAAACGGCGTGATCCCGACGCAAACCCCGAGAGGTTGCATCAACGAATGGCTATCGACGCCGGTGCCTACGTTGGCTGAGTGTTCACCCTTTTGCAGATGTGGGATGCCGCAGGCAAACTCCACCACTTCCAGGCCACGGGTCAGCTCACCAACTGCGTCAGAGAACACCTTGCCATGCTCTTCGCTGATGATGCGAGCCAGCCTCTCCATGTTTTCTTCCAACAGCGCCTTAAAGCGGAACATCACTCGCGCACGTTTTAACGGAGAATGGCGCGCCCACCCGGGGAATGCGTCGTGCGCTGCCGCAATGGCCAGCTCGGTTTCCTGTGTCGTACTCATCACCACCTGGCGGATCTGCTCGCCGGTGGCCGGGTTGAAGATTGCCTGAACGCGCTGGCCTGAACCGGTGACACATTCGCCGTAGATAAAATTCGCTACTGTCTCCATCCTTAACCTCTCGCTGTTGATACGTGACTGTTACCTGAACACTGTTATCTGTGTACTATATATGAAACAAACATTCCATTTTAAGTTGAAATAAAATAAATAATGATTAATGTGATCAAGGATGGGTTTTTATGTTAACAAGCGGAATCGCATGATTAGCGTGCACTGGCAGAACGTTTCAGAGAACGGCAAACCTGAAGCTTTTGTTTCGTTTTTACAGCCAGATGAATGAGTGACATTTCAAAGACGCGGTTTTGCGTTTAGAATCATAAAACTATGTACCAGGAGGTAAAATGACAACAGCAACCAGCCTGAACGAGCTGCAGCAGCAAATCCGCGATCGCTACGATAGCCTGAGTAAGCGGCTGCAGCAGGTGTCCCGCTATGTGCTGGATAATACCAATAGCGTGGCCTTTGATACGGTTGCCGTCATTGCTGAACGTGCCGGAGTGCCACCCTCAACGCTGATCCGCTTCGCCAATGCCTTTGACTTCACCGGCTTCAACGAAATGAAACAGCTGTTTCGTATGAACCTGGTGGAGGAAACCGCCAGCTACAGCGACCGCGCGCGCATGTTCCGTGAGATGGAAAGCGAAGCCGTGCCGGAAACCCCGCTCGATATCCTGCAGGAGTTCGCCCGTTCGAATACTCAAGCGCTCCAGCAGCTGGCAGCCCGTGCCGAACCTGAAATGCTGGAACGCGCCGTACAATTGCTGGCAGAAGCCGACACCATTTACATCGCCGGTCTACGTCGTTCGTTTAGCGTCGCCGCCTATCTCACCTACGCCCTGAGCCATCTTGAGTGTCGCCCTATTTTGCTCGACGGAATGGGCGGAATGCTGCGCGAGCAAATTAACCGCATTAAAGCGCGCGATATCGTGGTGTCGATAAGCTTCTCGCCTTATGCGGAAGAAACGGTGATGGTCAGCGAAACTGCGGCCAATGCCGGCGCGCGCCAGATCGTGATTACCGACAGCCAGATAAGCCCGCTGGCAACATTCAGCGATCTCTGCTTTGTGGTGAAAGAGGCGCAGGTCGACGCGTTTCGTTCCCAGTCAGCGACGCTGTGCCTGGTACAGTCACTGGTCGTGGCGCTGGCTTACCGGCTAGGTGACGGGAGTAATGAACGCGGTCATTCTGTCGGTTGAGGAGCGCCGCGAAAATTGATGATCCGCTTTATTACATTCCCGCCAGCGTGACGTGAAATCGTGATGTCTGCAGTTACTTTTATGGTCGTTGAAAATATCGCCATCATTCAGCGGCCAGATAAAATACATTCCGTTATTACCATGAGCTACAATTATATTAATTTCAGATAATCAACAATGCGTGTGCTGACAATAATACGCAAAGGTTTACTATAGCCCTGTCTTTTTTAAGCAGGAAAGTAAAATGAAAAATACAAAAGGGTTGATGATTATTGCCCTTGCTTTCACCCTGGCATCATGTGCCGCCATTCCTGAGAATATCAAAGGTAATAATCAACCCGATATCCAAAAAAACTTTATCTCCGTGCATAACCAGCCCGGTTTATATACCGGTCAGCAGGCCCGTTTTGGCGGTAAAGTCATCAATGTGATTAACACCAAAAAAGATACGTTGCTGGAAATCGCCGTTTTGCCACTGAACGACTCTGCTAAGCCACAAATTGACGCGAGCTATCAGGGACGTATTCTTGCCCAGCAGAAAGGTTTCCTCGATCCAGTAAACTACAGAAACCATTTCGTGACTATTTTGGGAACAATTCAAGGCGATGAGTCAGGATTCATCAACAAAGTCCCGTACAACTTTGTTAAAGTTGATTTACAAGGTATCCAGGTTTGGCATTTAACCGAGTCTGTCAACACCACTTATAATATGTGGGATTATGGTTACGGTGCGTTCTGGCCAGAGCCGATGTGGGGAGCGCCTTACTACGCTAATACAGTAACTCAGGTAACTCCGGAGCTAGTGAAATAATCCCAGAGGTAAGATGGCGCGACTATATTCCGGAGTCAGGTGTTGGCAAACAACCCTTCTCATTACCCCGCGTTTATCTTATTGCGCCATCCTGCTTCATGAGATCCTTCGCTTAACATGCGTTCTTCCTGTTACATATAATTTTTAACCGCTAATTCTTTAGCGAAGAAATGGGCTTTACCCTTCTCATGCCTGACCATCTTTTGTTATTTACCGACAACTCCCCCACCCTGCATGCAATAAAAGAACATTTGTGTTTACACATTATTCAGGGATTACTATGAACAGAAAATGCTTACTGTTGATACCATTATTCTTTAGTAGCGTCATCATCACCGCCTGCGATAATAAACCTGCAGTAAAAACCACCATGGAGCCCGAGGTCGGCGTTGTTACCTTAGCCCCCTCCTCAGTAAATATTAAAAGTGAACTTCCGGGTCGCGCGCTTGCGTTCGAGATCGCCGAAATCCGCCCTCAGGTTGGTGGGATCATCATAAAACGCAACTTTGTTGAAGGTGATAAAGTCAGCAAAGGAGAATCACTGTATCAAATTGATCCAGCCCCACTGCAGGCACGACTGGACTCAGCCAAAGGCGCGTTGGCAAAGGCACAGGCTACCGCCAATAATGTTCGTCTGACACTAAATCGGCAGTCAGCATTAATACAATCTAATTACGTCAGCCGCCAGGACTATGACACCACGCGTTCACAGCTTAATGAAGCGCAAGCCAATGTTGCCGTCGCTAAAGCGGATCTTGAACAAGCCACTATCAATCTTCGATACGCCAATGTTACCTCGCCCATTGATGGCATTAGCGGCAAATCTTCCGTGACCGTGGGTGCCCTGGTTACTGCTAATCAGGAAAACTCGCTGGTCACCGTTCAGAGATTAGATCCGATCTATGTTGATTTAACGCAGTCAGTACAGGACTTCTTACGCCTTAAAGAAGAGAAAGCCAACGGCAAAATTGCCCAGCAACAAGGCAAAATTCCGGTTGAGCTGATGCTGGAAAACGGCAAACCCTATCGCCATACCGGTACGCTTGAGTTTTCCGATCCCGCTGTTGATGAGACCACCGGTTCGGTAACCCTGCGCGCCATATTTCCCAATCCTGAAGGTGAAATTTTACCCGGCATGTATGTCACTGCGTTGCTGGACGAAGGCAGTCAACAAAACGTGTTGATGGTCCCCCAGCAAGGAATTACGCACAACGAGCAAGGAAAAGCCACCACGCTGATCCTTGACCAGGAAAACGTAGTGCAACTGCGTGAAATAAACGCAGTGAAGGCCGTTGGTAATCAATGGTTAGTGACCGCGGGATTACGCCCCGGCGATCGGGTCATTGTGTCCGGATTACAAAGAATTCGTCCGGGAAGCAAAGCCCGGGTCCTCCCTTCAAAACTGAACACACCTGACACGGTAGCTGAACAGTAATATTTCAGGTATTAAGGACACTTTCTTTATGGCCAACTTTTTTATTGAGCGCCCAGTTTTCGCCTGGGTGCTCGCTATTATCATGATGTTTACGGGCGGTATCGCGATAATGAACCTGCCAGTCGCCCAATATCCACAAATTGCGCCCCCAACCATTACCATCAGCGCGGCCTACCCCGGGGCAGATGCAAAGACCGTTGAAGACTCCGTCACCCAGGTGATTGAACAGAATATGAATGGTCTTGATGGCCTGATGTATATGTCATCCACCAGTGATGCGGCAGGTAATGCCTCGATTATCCTGACCTTCAAAACGGGTACATCACCCGATATTGCGCAGGTTCAGGTACAGAATAAACTGCAGCTGGCGATGCCTTCCTTGCCACAGGAAGTACAACAGCAAGGGATCAGCGTTGATAAATCCAGCAGCAATATCTTAATGGTCGCCGGTTTTATCTCTGATAATAACAGCCTGAGCCAATATGATATTGCCGACTATGTGGCCTCGAACATTAAAGATCCGCTAAGCCGCACTGCCGGGGTGGGGAGCGTGCAGTTATTCGGTTCGCAATACGCCATGCGCATCTGGTTGGATCCGCAAAAGCTCGACAAGTATAACCTCACTCCCGAGGACGTCATTACCCAGCTCAAAGTACAGAATAATCAGATATCTGGCGGGCAACTGGGGGGCATGCCTCAGTCAGCCGATCAGCAATTAAATGCGTCGATAATCGTCCAGACGCGTCTGCAAACAACCGATGAATTTGGCAAGATCTTCCTTAAAGTTCAGCAAGATGGTTCTCAGGTTCTGCTGCGTGATGTCGCACGCATTGAGCTGGGTGCGGAAAATTATGCCACGGTTGCACGTTACAACGGCAAACCCGCCGCCGGGATTGCGATTAAACTTGCCGCAGGCGCCAATGCCCTTGAAACGTCCCAAGCTGTTAAACAAGAGCTGAACAGATTATCAGCCTGGTTTCCGGCCAGCATGAAAACCGTTTATCCCTATGACACCACGCCGTTTATCGAAATTTCGATTCAGGGTGTTTTTCATACTTTGATCGAGGCAATCATTCTGGTATTCCTCGTCATGTACCTGTTTTTGCAAAGTTTTCGTGCGACGCTTATCCCCACTATCGCCGTTCCGGTGGTTATCCTCGGCACCTTTGCCATTCTCGACGTCGCCGGTTTTTCGATTAATACGCTCACGATGTTTGGCATGGTGCTGGCGATAGGGTTGTTAGTCGATGATGCTATCGTGGTGGTTGAGAACGTAGAACGTATTATTGCTGAAGAGCACTTGTCTCCAAAAGCGGCAACGCATAAAGCAATGGGCCAGCTCCAGAGGGCGCTGGTTGGTATTGCCGTCGTGTTATCCGCCGTATTTATGCCGATGGCATTTATGAGCGGCGCGACAGGAGAAATTTTCCGTCAGTTTTCCATCACCTTGATCTCCTCCATGCTGCTGTCGGTGTTTGTGGCGATGAGCCTGACGCCAGCACTCTGCGCCATGCTGTTAAAAGCACATGATGACGAGCAGGCAAATACGCATTTTCTGTTTACCCGATTCAATCATTTCATGGAGAAATGCACTCAGCACTACACGGACAGCACCCGAAAACTGTTACGTTGCACGGGCCGTTACATGGTCGTTTACTTAGTCATTGGCGCGGGCATGATGGTGCTGTTTTTACGTACGCCGACCTCCTTTTTGCCTGAAGAAGACCAGGGGGTATTCATGACCACGGCGCAATTGCCCTCAGGTTCAACGATGGTGAACACCAGCAAAGTGCTCGGGGAAATAACGGACTACTACCTGACGAAAGAACAGAAAAACGTTGCTTCTGTTTTCACCGTCGGCGGATTTGGTTTCAGCGGTCAGGGACAAAATAATGGCCTGGCGTTTATCAGCCTGAAGCCGTGGTCAGAACGCGTTGGCGAAGAAAACTCGGTTACCGCCATTATTCGACGAGCAATGATGGCCTTAAGTACCATCAATAATGCCGTCGTTTATCCGTTCAATTTACCCGCGGTCGCGGAATTAGGCACCGCATCAGGGTTTGATATGGAGTTGCTGGATAACGGTAATCTTGGGCATGAAAAAATGATGCAGGCCCGAAACGAGCTTTTGGCTCTGGCCAATCAGTCCTCAGGTGAGGTCGACGGGGTGCGCCCAAACGGCCTGGAAGATACGCCGATGTTCCGCATTCACGTCGATGCCAAAAAGGCTGAAGCTATGGGCGTTGCGTTATCGGATATTAATCAGACCATCTCCACCGCGTTCGGTAGTCGCTACGTCAATGATTTCCTGAACCAGGGGCGCGTAAAAAAAGTGTATGTCCAGGCCGATACGCCGTTCCGTATGTTGCCTGATAATATTAATCACTGGTATGTACGTAATGCCTCTGGCGCGATGACCCCGCTTTCCGCCTACTCATCAACCGAGTGGACCTACGGCTCTCCACGCCTTGAACGCTACAATGGTCAGCCAGCAATGGAAATTCTGGGTCAGCCGGTAGAAGGGAAAAGCAGCGGTGATGCGATGAAATTTATGGCATCGCTGATTAATAAACTGCCCGCAGGCGTCGGTTATGCCTGGACCGGTCTGTCTTATCAGGAGGCGCTATCCACAAACCAGGCACCAATGCTGTACGGCATTTCGCTGATCGTCGTATTTCTGGCGCTGGCGGCGCTGTATGAAAGCTGGTCGATCCCGTTCTCGGTGATGCTGGTTGTGCCAATCGGGGTGGTCGGCGCGTTGCTGGCCACCGATCTGCGCGGCCTGAGCAATGATGTTTATTTCCAGGTCGGCCTACTCACCACGATGGGGCTATCGGCTAAAAATGCTATTTTGATCGTCGAGTTTGCCGTCGAGATTATGCAGAAAGAAGGGAAAACGCCGCTTGAAGCCGCGGTGGAAGCCGCGCAAATGCGCTTACGTCCTATTCTGATGACCTCACTGGCCTTCATCCTAGGGGTAATTCCACTAGCAATAAGCAACGGCGCGGGCTCTGGCGCGCAAAATGCCGTCGGTACGGGGGTTATCGGTGGGATGCTGGCCGCGACGGTACTGGCGATCTATTTTGTTCCAGTATTCTTTGTACTCGTTGAAAATACGTTAGCGCGATTTAAAGCCCGACGTTGATCCCCTGCCCTATCCCTGGGTTTAGATTATTAAATCCAGGGATGGGACTTCATTTGTCAGGTCTACAGTTATTAGCGGGCACGGCTATCCAGCGAGTTTCTCGTGGATAGCGGGGTAAGCATTACGCAGATTTTCTTGTAGGGGAACAACTGGGGCAGGTACAGAGGTTGTCAATTCTAACTAAAGCCAGGCTATCAAAACGGTTAATCAATAGTGCAGACCGGAACCTTTCAGATTTACAGCCAGTTCACCCAGTTTTGTATTCGGATGCTGATGACACATTTTAACCATTTTCGGTACAGCTTCCGTTTCCACCTCATGCAGGGGAACATAATCATCGCCTTTAAAGTCCGAATTTTTATTAACAATCACAAAGGCAATTGCCGTCTTGTATTGCTGACTCATATCAACGAATTCTTTACAGGTCATATCTTGTGGCGCAGCTTCCGTTGCCTGAGTAGCAAAAGCACGGGTCATTGGCGCCATAACAGAGGTCACAAGAATAGCTGCAGAAACCATCATTTTAATATTCACTATGCGCTCCAGAGGTAGCATTATTTTTTATCGGCGAGCTTATCAGTTTTTACCAGCGTCGCATTTCTACGCAGACTGATAAAAGCTAAAGAACTAAAGATCATCTCGACACCAATAAAAATTGAGGTAAATACATACGATCTGTCGGGATCCATATTCAGCCAGACGCCGGCAATAAGCAGGTCAAAAATACCAATAAAAATGTTCCATCCATAACCCGGACTGTGGAACAGTTTGACCCCAGATGCGATACGAAAAATACCACCCAGAATAAACAGGCAGCAAAATACCATTGCCAATGAATTCATGCCTATCACAGGATTCACCAGGAAACAGTAACCCAGCAGTAACCACGCGATAGCAAAAAAGGCATAGGTAAATTTGGCTTTCAATTGCTTTTTACTTGAGCTAAACAGGCTATAAATAGAATAAAAACCACATACCAGGAACATAAAGCCAGTTGCATAGCTTAAATAAACACCTGCAGCAATCGGATAAATCAAGCAGCAGATGCCACAAACCAACATCAACACCGCCATAATCGTCGCATGCTTTTTATAATGAACGAGTGTTTTTTCATTAAACGCTCTCAGGCTACGCTGATTAAAAACAAACATACATCCTCCGTTATACATAAACGCAATGTAACCTGTTGACACAAGAATTATTACTCACTCAACATATGTTACTTACAATGGAATGATAAGACTTCCGCTAAGGAAGCGTATATAAGAACAAGAGAATGTCGCTATGCGTATATTCCTACACATGTCAGACATCTGACACTTGTAAGATTAAACGGTCATTATTCTATCGTGGTTCTGATTTCGCTCTTTAACATTATTTAATATGCTTATTGCGTTTGGTGACATATACCAAATTTATTCAGGAGAAAGTAATGAAAAAGATTATTCTTGCGGGTGTGCTTGCAACCATGATGGGTTCAGCACCAGTGATGGCTGCTACTGCTACCACAACCACTCCGGCGCAAGCTACTACCGCAAATGTTCAAAAAGAAGCTGCCGATATTATGCAGGTCGCAGTGCAAGGCGCAAATGCGATGCGTGATATTCAGCTTGCTCGTTTGGCCCTGTTTCATGGACAGCCTGACAGCGCTAAAAAATTAACCGATGACGCCGCTTCCCTGCTGGCAGGCGACAGCAAAGATTGGGCGAAATTTGTAAAAACTGCGCCTAAAGCCAAGATGATTGACGATCAGTACGTGGTTATTAACGCTACGATCGCGCTGTCAGAAGACTATATTGCCACTCCAGCCAAAGAATCCGCTATCAAAACAGCGAATGGCAAAATGGCCAAAGGCGACTGGAAAGGTGCAGTGGATACCCTGCAACTGGCTGGTATCAGCGTGCTTCAGACCCAATACCTGATGCCCCTGAATCAGACTCGTAAAGCCGTTACCAGCGCGCAAAAACTGCTGTCTTCCGGTAAATATTATGAAGCAAACCTTGTGTTAAAAGGTGCTGAAGAAGGTATTGTGATCGATAGCGAGATGATCGGCGCAGGCCAGTAATACTCAGCACTACGGAGTGTTGAACCAGGACTTTCTCTCCTGATCGGGCAGCTACGGCCACCCGATCAGGGGGATTAATGGCTAATCAGACTGTCTATCTCAATCTCAATTTCCCGCATAACAGCAATAATCTTCTGCAATGCCTCCTGGCGTACTGCCAGAGGAAGATCGTCAGGTCGTCTGGATTCGAAAGGTTCGCACAGGTTTTGTAGCGCAGTGATGCCCAGAATTTGCGCCGAGCCATGCAACCGGTGAAGAGCGCGCAAAAACAGCTGAGGTTCATCTTGCAGAACAGCTTTCTCAGCCGCTTGTATATCATTCAGCGTTGCCTCGCGAAATGTCTCGAGAATCTCGTTCATTAGTGCGCGATCGCCGCCGGTATTCTCCGTCAACACATTGAATTTCAAATGCCGGATTGAACAAGGAGACGAATAACCGGTTTCGATTTTACTCAACTCATGTGTCAGTGTCTGAATCGACACAGGCTTGAACAGGCACAAATTCATACCATTTTGCAGGCATCGATCGCGTGACTGTGGAAGTGCGCTGGCCGTCAGTCCCCATATTTGTAAATTCGGCTGTTGACGACGTAGCGAAGCCGCGAGATCAAACCCGTCTTTTTTCGGCATATTTACATCGGTTATCAGCAGATCGTACGATTTTTTCGCCAGTTTGGCTTCTGCTTCCTCCCCATCACACGCTTCATCCACGTTGTAGCCAATGGCATTCAACTGTCGCTTAAGCAGCAGGCGATTGGTTGGGTTGTCGTCTGCAATCAAAATAGACAGACACGGAAGTGGTAACAGAGTACCAGGCGCATCGCCATCCGGTACAATCGACTGTCGAGCCGTTTCAACCGGCAGCGTTATGGTAAACGTGGTTCCTTGCAACGGGACGCTCATCAACTCCAGCGTCCCGCCCATCAGCGTCACCAGTTCTTTACAGATAAATAACCCCAGACCGGAACCGGTTTGTTGACGCCCGCAACGCCCCTGAGCGTAACGATGAAACAGCCCCGCCTGCTCCTCTTCACTAATCCCGCAACCGGTGTCGCTAATGGCAATGGTCAGGGTACCGTGATTCTCCCCGTCAGGCGTCAAACGGGCCGTCACATGAATACTGCCCTGCTCGGTAAACTTCAACGCATTGCCTACCAGGTTGGTGAGAATTTGCCGCAAAGCCTGCTGATCGACAAATACCCGTTCGTTTGCCGGCAACTGGCTAACGCAAGCCAGCGTAATGCCTTTCTGTCTGGCTAAAGCATCGAAAGAGTGGCACTGCAATTCAATGAGCTGCGAGAGATCCGTCCATTGAGGAACAACCTGGTATTTACCAGACTCAATCTTATCCAGATCCAGAATCTTACCGATCAGCCCAAGCAATGACTGGGCTGTCGCCCCGGTAAGGGCAATCGCCTCTTTTCGCTGTGCCGGGCTGAGTTCTGAACTCGACAGTAATTCCACAAAGCCAACAATCGAACTTACCGGGGTACGTAATTCATGGCTCATACTCGCCAGAAAGCGACTTTTGGCCTTGGTTGCTTCAATCGCTTTATTCTTTTCGTTTTCCAGTTCTTGAGATAATGCCTCTTTGAGATGAAGCTGCTCTTCCAGTAGCCGCTGAGATAGTTTCCTTTTCTTTACCTCACGGGAGAGTGAGATCCCCCAGATCAGGCTAATCGCTATCAGCAGCAGCGCGAATATCCCCAGTTGATAGAACTGTTTGCTATATCGACTCCATAAATCAACCTGCGTATTGGAAATTTTCGACCACTTCTCCGTCATCTGCAAAATCTCACGTGGCGGTATGGCCTGTAGCGCTTTATCCATAACAGACTTCAACATAGGATCGTGAGAAGAAATCGCAAAACTTACAGAGGCACCAGGCATATCTGGAAGCCTAAAAAAGTGCATATTTTTCTGATAGTAATGATCGACCATAAACCTTGCTGACAATTCGGTAGCAATTGCCGCATCAGCGCTGCCCTCCTTGACCATGACCATCGCAACACTGCCAGTATCAGCATTAACCCAGGTGGCCTGCGGATAGCGTTGCTTCAGCTCGCTTTCCAGTACATGCCCGGCTGGTAGCGCAATACGTATCGGCTTCTCCAGTAGCGAGTCGGCGGTTTCCTCACGGGAAGTGATCATCACAAATGCCACATTCATCAGAGGATCGCTAAAGGTCGAATTGTGCGGGTTTTGATGAGTGAGCGTGATAGTGGGATACATATCCCACTGTTCGCCGCTTATTTGCTTTGTCTGCTCACTTTTAGAGTTAGCTAAAATGGGTTCAAAATCGAGCCCCGTTTGCAGATGAATAATATTCAGTAAATCGCCAAGAATACCGCGTAATTCACCGCTGCGATCGACCAGCGTATAGGGCGGGTAATCTGGGTTGATTAAAATGCGGATGACATGCTTTTTCTTCAACCACGCTTTTTCCTGAGTGGTGAAAGGTATAGGTGCATTCAGATAGGCAAGGTTGCCGCGGTTCAGCCAGTTCTGCATGACTTGCATATGAATTTCATTACTGATTGACGTAATGAAACCATCAAGAATATTTCTTAATACCGGCTGATCTTCGTTAACGACAAAATAATTATATTGTTCTTGCTTATCAAAGTAGTGCGTAATAACCAGTGATTGTGAGAAGTATCGAGAGATGCAATGGCTGCTGGTGATATTGTTACCAATATAATATTGGTTATCACCATTCACTACCGAGGCCATGGCCTGATACTCGTCGTCATAAAATGAGACTTTAGCCTCAGGAAAAGCCCCCTGGATAACATCGAGAAAAGGGCAATCCCGCACGCACGCGACGCTAACCTGATGGTTCGTGGTCAGCGGCAGCATAGTGTTTTTTAGTGATGTTACAAGCGTCGGCCACGTCGTCAGCAATACCGAAGTACGCAACAAATTTCCGCCCACATCCTGGCGTCGGGACAGTTGGGTTATCAGCGTATCAACATCGTTATTGGCGAGCGCGGCCAGCGCCTCTTGCTCATTATCATACTGCTTTATAATGATTTTCAGATTGAGGTTCTTTTGCATTAACGCAAGGTAATCTGCGTTGACTCCCCGATAATATTCGCCGCTATTTTGATAAACAATGGGGGAGACTTCAGGTAACCAGGTACCAACAACCAAGGTTTTTTTATGCGCTAACCAGTTTGTTTCTTCCCTGTTCAAGCTGATATTTTGTACTGAAGTATTATAGTTACTTTTTAGCTCAACTTGCCGAGCTGAGCTTACACCCGTAGACAACCCGATGGTAAATATGACCATCAAAAAAATAAACAAGCGTTCCAGCATTACTCTATCCTATTTTATTTCTCTGCGCATAATCATAGATTTCCATTAATGATGAACAATCTAATTTTTCCATCAACCGGCTTTTATAGGTACTCACCGTTTTATTACTGATATTCATTTTGCTGGCAATTGAGCTGTAATCCATGCCATTAAGGATATAACGCAATACTCTCATTTCCTGATTCGACAACGTATCAAGCTTATCCTGCTCGCTGACGGATGAACCAGTAAAATGCTCAAGGGAAAAGGGAAAATAGCTATAGCCATTTTTTGCTGCTTCGATTGCGGCAAGAATATTATTCATACCTTCTTTTTTACTCACAAATCCGTTGGCACCGTATTCGGCGCTACGTTTACCGTAAAAAAATTCATTTTTGGCTGAAATGATAATGATTACACCAGCATAGTGCCGCTTTCTCAGTTGCTCCAGCACTTCGATGCCACTGATACCGGGAATATCTACATCGATAATCAACAGCTCCGGCTTAGTTTTTTCAACGGTTTGAACCACTTGATCTCCGCTGTCGAGTTCGGTGGTCACAGCGATACCATTAGTATCGAGTAAGTTGCGGATGGCAATGCGTGCCAATGGGTGATCGTCAACGATTATCGCGTTCATTGCGTATAAGAATCCCGATAAATAAAGAGAGGCGATGGCTATAGAGCAGGCGAGCCTTCAACATTATAATTTCTGAAAATAAGGCTTTATCAGGTAAATCCTAACATAATCACGCGTATATTTTATTCATTTTTTATAAAAAATGCAGAACAAGGTATAAACGCAACACTGTAATTTACAAATTTTAAACCTTGCGCCTATCTAAATATCAAACCATTAACACAACATAAAAGGAATATTCCTACACACGTAGGACAAATCTCTCATTTATTATGATTTATTCTTAATGCTTTGGGACATATAACCGGGATATTGTTCATCAGAACTGCGAGGGGGATATGCGAATAGCTATCTAAAAATAAATTTCATACCAGGTCAAATATGGAGAACAAGAGTACAAACCTGCTGAATTTAGAGAGAAACTCCCTGCAGCTCTGGAGCAGCAGTGCCACAGGGAGGCAGCGATTAATCAGGCTTTACTGGGCAATGCCCCTACTGCATGCGAGCTTTTCACAGTCAGTGTAACGACGGCAGAACACAACAGTGCGGCAATCATAAAGATAAAGGCGCTGTTATAGCTTCCGCCGCTGCTTTGGATCAACCAGCCGATGATGGGCGCTGATACAACCCCTGCCATCTGGCCGCCAAAGTTAACAATACCGGATGCCCGCCCCATGATGTTGCTGGGAATGGTATCCATCAGAATACCCCAGAACGTTGCCATAGCGAAAAACATGAACAAGGCTGAAATACACTGATAAACCACCGCCATATCTGCACTGCTCACGCTGAAGGTCAGATACAGGAAACCCGCGGCAATAACAGAGGTTACGACATACAGCGTTTTACGCTGGGGTTTGAATTTGTCTGAGCAATAACCACCTAATAATGTTCCGCCAGCCCCGAACAGGAAGGGAATGGCCGCCATGACACCGGTCTTTGCCAGAGAAAACTCTCGTACGGTAATCAGGTAGCTTGGCAGCCAGGTTGAAAAACCCCAGAAGGTGATATCAAACAAAAACCAGATACTGGCCATTTGCCAGAGCACCGGCATTTTGAGTACGTCTTTAAACGCGATAGCACTGGTGTTTTGCAGGCTCCCCTGGTCGTCAGCAGCCAGCTCCGCCAGGTCTTGTTGCGTAATGGCAGGGTGATCTTTCGGGTTGTCACGCGTAAATAAGTAGATACCTGCGGCGATAAACAGACCGGGAATACCCAGCACGATAAAAACCATGTGCCAGCCAAATGCCCCGATGATGCTTGCCGCCACGACTACCGCCAGCGCTGGGCCTAAGGTGTTTACCGTTGACTGAATCGCCGTGGCGCGGCCACGTTCTTTCGACGGGAAATAAGTTGATATCATCTTCCATGAGGCCGACGGGAAACATCCCTCACCGATACCAAAGAAGAAACGTACTGCTAACATCAGCGGCAGCGTCAGCACAGCGCCGGTTAAGCTGGTGAACACAGACCACCATGCAATACCAATGGCCATGATTTTTCGCGAGCCAAACTTATCCGCCAGTAATCCACCGGGAATTTGAAACGCGGCATAACCAATAAAAAAGGCGCTAATAATTAAACCTTGTTGAGTCGTATCAAGATTTAAATCTTTGCCAATATAAGGGAGTGAAACGCTCATCACCATTCTGTCGAGAAAAGAGAGCAGCCACGCCAGCCAGATCAGTGTCAGGACGGTATATCTTGCTTTCCAGGTCTTGGGTTTACCTGAAGGTAAAGACGTTTGTAGGTTCATTGTGATGTCCTTAGGGTGTAGTGATCTACCGCGGCCATAAATAGTCGCGATAGATCCATGCGTGTTTAGCGTTATTTATTAATATTGTTTTCTAATAACCGTACCGCTACAGGCATAACTTTCCGTGCCATTGATTAAGGCAATGCGCCCATTAACCATGACAATTTCAATCCCTTCCGGGTACTGATTGGGTTCAACAAAAGTGCCTTTATCCGCAATTGTGTTCGGATCGAACATCACGATATCCGCTGCATAACCGACCTTCAGCAGTCCGCGATCCTGCAAACCCAATACTTCAGCAGGTTTCCCCGTCATCTTGCGGATTGCCGCTTCCCAGCTCAGACATCCCTCTTCACGAACATATTTACCGAGCACGCGAGGGAATGCGCCAAACACGCGCGGGTGCGGTTTGCCAGCCCCCATCAAGCCATCGGTACAGACGTTTTGTTCAGGTCGACAGAGAAACTTAATCACGTGCTCTTCGGTACCGTAGAAGTCGACCATCCCCACGGCGTTTTCCTCTTCAAAGAGCAGATCGAAGGTGGCGTTGTACGGATCTTTTCCACGCAGCTCGCCCAACTGGACGAGGTTCAAACCGACAGCATCCTGATTTTTTGCCGTTTTCACGCTGGTGACAAAAATCTGGTCCAAACCGGCAAAATCGATAAAGTTATCCCAGCCAGGAATGCCCTGCTGAATATCGTCAATCATTTTGGCGCGCAGTTCGGGCGAGGCGAGACGCTCAAGTAATTTGTCCGTACCACCGGAGTGAACCCAGGGCGGCAGGATCACGCCGAGCATCGTGCTGCCCGCCACATACGGATACTGGTCGAAAGAGATACGAATCCCCTTTTCCTGCGCCTGTTCCAGCATGCCCAGCATTTGGTCGATCAGCCCCCAGTTTTTCTTGCCGCAAACTTTCATATGCGAAATATGCAGCCAGACGCCGGTGGCTGTGGCGATATCAATCAGTTCCTGGGTTGAGTTGATAATATCGTCAGCTTCACTGCGCTGATGCACCACAAAAATCCCGTCATATTTCGCCGTGACCTTACACAGTTCAATCATTTCGGCAGTATCACCAAAGGCGCAAGGCATATAGATAAGACCAGTGGAAAGTCCAAATGCCCCAGCTTTTAACTCCCGCTCAAGGACCTCACACATCTTCGCCACGTCTTCGCGGGTCGAAGGACGCCCATCCAGGCCCATCGCTTCCATGCGCACGTTGCCATGAGGAACTAAATACGCGAGGTTTGTCGCCGGATGACGCGATGCCAACAGATTGAGATAACCGTCTGTATTTTTATATTTCCAGTCAATTTTATCGGTGTCACCGTCCAGTCCGGCGATATTTTTACGCCAGGCTGGAATATATTCTTCCGGTAGCGGCGCTAAGGCGACGCCATCCTGGCCCAACAGTTCGGTGGTGATACCCTGACGAATTTTTGCCGACAGAGCGGGGTTAATAATGGCTGACAGGTCAGAGTGCGTATGGGTATCAATAAAGCCAGGACAAATTATTTTTCCTGTTGCATCAATAACCTGCTCATTAACGCCAACCTCAATTTGGCCGATTGCGACAATACGTCCTTCATCAACCATCACATCGGCAATTCTGCCTTCACTGCCCGTCCCATCAATTACATTTCCGTTTTTGAAAATGGTTTTCATCGTTATTCTCCATGGCGGTGCTGCTGAGCTACACCGCCTGTAAGGTAAGAGGTGGTTATCTTTATTTTTATTGGCGATAGAGTGTCTGGATAATGCTGTAATAGCCGCTGGCCGAGCCGGTTAATTGCTCGATCTCGATATACTCATCAATGGTGTGTGCCAGGTTTTCTCGTGAAGGACCGAAGCCGATGGTTTTGATTCCCGCTTCGCCCGCATAGTGGCTACCGTTGGTACAAAATGAGTACTGCGTAATGGTTGGATTAAAGCCAGCCTCACGAACGCCCGCCAACGCTGCCTGCACGAATTCGTCGGACTCGTCGTACACCCAGCCTGGGAAGAACCGCTCTCCCTCAATCGTGGCGCCGGTATAGCAAGACTCCTGACCCACCGCGTAGGACACTCGGGCCTTAAACTGCGGATCCTGAGCAATAAGTTCCGCAAGCGCATTTTCCAGCGGAGCAATCACGCTTTCTTTGGTTTCACCCACCAGCAAACGGCGATCGTAGGTTGCGCGACAGTAATCCGGTACCACCGAGGCCCCCGGGTACGGCGAAGATTTAATGTCGGTCAGTTCCAGAATGCCTGGCCCCAGAACCGGATGCGTTGGCGGCGTAATCGTGCGAATTTTGTCGATCAATTGCGCCATTTTGTACACCGCGTTAATCCCCGCCTGCGGGTTAGCGGAGTGCGCGGGTTTACCAAAGGTTTCGACCACAATTTCAGCGCGGCCACGCTGACCAATTTTCAGGTTTAACTCGGAAGCTTCACCGATGATCACGTAGTCTGGCTTATAGCGCTCGCTGACCAGGCGAGCGGCAATACCTTCAAAACACTCTTCATGCACGATGCACGCAACGTAGATTTTCCCGGCAAAATTTCGCTGATTGTCCTGACCGAAAAAGCCCACGGCGGAGATCATCGCCGCCACGGCACCTTTCATGTCAGTTGTGCCGCGACCATAAATTTTGCCATCTTCAATATCGCCGCCGTATGGGTTGCGGGACCACTTCTCTTCGTTCACCGGCACGGTATCGATATGTCCATCGAGAACCAACGTTTTCCCTGGCTGGTTGCCGACAATACCGCCAACAATGTTGCCGTACTTATCAACGTGGATGTCATCGAATTGGTAATGCTGCATCATTGTTTTTATGGCATTAACCACTTCACCTTCCTGACCGGAATAACTTTTTTGTTGGATCAGCGCCTGACAGTTTTTAATGACTTCTTCAATGCGGTTTGCAGATAACATGGGTTTCTCCGTTATATCTCTTAATCAGGGAATTATTTGTTGATGCCCGGGTACTGTCCGCCCCAGACAATATCCAGATATTGTTGCGGGTCGGTATCCCCTTCGGTGCTGACTAACAGCACGCGAGAGTGCGCATCCAGCCCCAGTTGCTCACGCGTTTGCGCCAGTTCAGGTGAGGTCATCAACAGCGCCAGCAGACCGGTAGTAACCGCACCTGACTCACCCGAAATAATCTGTGGATCGCCTGCCAGCGGGTTGCCCAACATGCGCATGCCTAACGCTGCAACTTCATCCGGGCAGGAAGCAAATGCGTTGGCATAGTCGCGCAGCAGTTTCCAGCCGATACTGTTCGCCTCACCGCAGGCGAGACCGGCCATCACGGTTTGTAAATCACCGCCCACCGCAATGGCATCCCCCTCTTTCGAACGGGCTGAGCGGTAGAGGCAATCGGCAATTAACGCTTCGGCGACGATCACTTTCGGGCGATTCTCACCCCAGGCTGCCGTCACCATTCCCTGAACCATGCCGGCAAACGAGCCGACGCCTGCCTGCACAAAAATGTGAGTCGGCGCAACCTGATGCAGCTGATCTATCGCCTCCAGCATCAGCGTGCCGTAGCCCTGCATAATCCACTGCGGGATCTTTTCGTATCCTTCCCAGGCGGTATCCTGCACGACAATCCAGCCATACTTTTCGGCCTGCTCCGCGGTCATACGAACCGCATCGTCATAGTTCATATCGACGATCTCAGCGGTAGCGCCTTCGTTACGGATAGAGGTCAGACGTTGCTGCGAAGAGCCCTTTGGCATATAAACCACGGCGTTTTGCTTCAGTTGGCGCGCCATCCATGCCACGCCGCGACCGTGGTTGCCATCAGTGGTGGTAGCAAACGTGACGGTTTGCAGATCGTGACGAACCTCTTCGCTGGTCATCACGTCAAACGGCAGTTCACTGATATCCTTACCAACCAATTCAGCGATATGGCACGCCATCGCATAGGAGCCACCCAGCGCTTTGAAGGCTTTCAGGCCAAAACGCTGAGATTCATCTTTGAGGTAGATATTTTTTACGCCCAGTTTTTGTGCAAGCGCCGGTAGCGTATACAGCGGCGTCGGCGCGTAGCCCGGAATAGACCGATGAAAATTCAACGCTTTTACCAGTTCCTGGCGGCTAAACGGTGCCAGCGGCGCGTTCGGATGTTCGGTAAACGGTGTCTGGTTGATAAAAAATGATAAGTTTTCCTGCATCATAAAACCTCATTGTCCTGGTATTTCATTCCCTGTAATCGGTGCAATACAGAGATATTTCCGTTATCGGTATTGGCAATAGAGCAAAATACTTACCAGCTTTTTATGAATTGAGTAAATTCTTATAAATATTTTAATAAAGGCTTTAATTTCAATAAATTAAATGAAATTTTAAATTGACAACCGAAAATATCAATGCCTCAGTTTATCGCCTCGTTTTGATAAATTCTCATCATTGATAAATAGTGTGATCGCGGAAGATAAAATAAGAAAAACATTCAAAAACAGCGTGGTAGATTGATTTTTCGCAAATCATTTTTGCATTGTTTCGCCTATTTATCATTTTCCTTGAGAAATGTGACACACCGTCGGAGAAGTACCATGATTTCAGTACTCAGCAATATTCAGGATGATATATGCAATTACGCCGACGCTATTTCTGGCATAACGGGCACGGACGTTGAAATCATTGATGAATCTTTAATGCGCATCGCGGGTACCGGGAAATACCGGCATATGCTCAATGAGAACGTGGCCAAAAATGGCTACATTTATCGTCACGTATTGCAGGTGCGAGAAACGGTACTGATCAAAAACCCCGGCGAACATCCGCTGTGTCAGTTATGTGAAAAACACCACTACTGTTCTGAAATGCTGGATTTGAACGCACCTATTTTTCTTAATAATCGCGTGATTGGCGTGATCGGGATTATTTGCTCAACCCAGGCACAGCGTGACACGTTACTGAGCCAGATTGATAAATTTGTCACCTTTATTGAGCAAATCGCCGTAATGATCTCCAGTAAGGTCTTTGAATGCCTGGAACGCTTACGCGCACAGGAAACGCTTGGCGCATTTCGGCGTCTGATCGATGCCATGGACCGCGGCGTGGTAGCGATTGATGGCAAGGGTCTTATCTGGCATGCCAATCATTCAGCCGATCGCATCCTCAACCGTGAGGTTCAGGGATTACCTCTGACCATTGAAACAACCGGGGACAGCCTGTATGGCGATGAAGAAGCGTGGCTGACGCTTGAAGGTCAGAAACATCATGTACTGTGCAAACAAATTTCGCTCTCCTCGCAGGATAACGATCGCTTAACCATGGTTATCTTTCGTGATGCACACGACTACCTGAGTAACCTTACTCCATCCCCTTATGAGTCCGACATACAGGTACGACTAATTGGTCACTCTCCCTCAATGGAACAGCTCAGAAGTACCATAGGTAAAATCGCCAACAGTTACGCCAGCGTGCTCATCACCGGGGAAAGTGGCTCGGGGAAAGAGGTCGTGGCATTTGCCATTCACCAGAGCAGTCCACGTAAAGCCGCGCCTTTCGTAACAATCAACTGCGCAGCTATCCCAGAACAACTGCTGGAAAGCGAACTGTTTGGTTATGTTCGCGGCGCATTCAGCGGGGCCGATCCCAAAGGGCGAATGGGGAAATTTGAACTGGCCAACGGCGGCAGCCTGTTTCTGGATGAGATTGGCGATATGCCACTGCACCTGCAGGCCAAGCTGCTCAGGGTATTGCAGGAAAAGGCGATCACCCGCGTTGGCTCTAATAACACCATCAATATTGATGTGCGCATTATTGCCGCAACTAACAAAAACATTAACGCGATGGTGGAAAATAATCAGTTTCGTGAAGATCTTTTCTATCGCCTGAACGTGGTCCCTCTGGTACTTCCTTCCCTGCGTGAACGCCGGGCTGATATTGCGGTCCTCGCACAGTATTTTGCCGATGAGTTTTCGGTCAGTTACCAGCGACCACCGCAAAAACTGCCTGATGACGTTATTAATCGCCTTTATGCCTGGCACTGGCCGGGTAACATTCGTGAATTACGCAACGTGATCGAATACATTTTTGTGATGCGCGGAGAAGCCGCTGGGATCAACGCCAGCCATCTTCCCCCTTACCTGCTTACCGCCGCTGACGGTAGAAAAACGACGATGACCGCGCAACCCCGACAGCTTGCCAGCAAAGGAAAACAAGCGGAAAGGGAGGCTATCGAAAACGTCATCCTGCGATTCGGCTCAAGCGTTGAGGGGAAAAAGCAAGCCGCGACAGAACTGGGGATCAGCATTGCCACGCTCTATAGAAAAATAAAACTGTACGGCCTATAAGCTTTCCTTATTAACTGAGAAGCCCGCACAACGCGGGCTTCTCATCGGTATAACAGAGCAAATTAAGCCCGAAAATACTTAATCAAACACACCATTAATTACCGCGGTGACAATCGCCGTACTCAGTGCAATCAACACCAGATTGTCGCCCACAACCTGCCATTCATAACCTGGATAATACGGCAATTGGTTCAGCATAGAGGATGGAACACTTTTCTTAGCGATCCCCGGAGGAAGCGGCTTTCCTCGCGCCAGATTTTTGGCGATACCCGGAGGCAGTGACTTATAGCCCGTCAAACCATATCTGACGGCATACTGTCTGGCCACGTTATAGCTGATGTCACTATCAACATGGTCCGGCTTACCATAATTTTTACGTTGTTCTGCCTGCGAATTGCCTTTCTGGCTATTGCCCTTATTCCCGCTATTACCATGATTGCTACTATTTCCATGGTTGCCACTATTTCCATGGTTGCCACTATTACCATTGCCGTTGCCATTACCGGGGTTGGCCAATACTGGGGTGGCGCACATCGTCATCGCGGCAACGGCGACTAAAGCTGTTGCTAAAGCACGAAGTCTGGACATGATGATTCCTTAAAATGTGGATACATATAAAAATGTACGGTATCGCGTGAATGCTGGCTATCGCTACAACTCCGATTTATTGGCAAAAAAGGGAAAGCACGTAGCACACATCACGCTATTCGCCTCGCCGCGGTGGAGAAAAGTTAGCCAAAGATGTTGCAGAACTGCTATAAAGTCTTTCTCTTCTGTCGGCTGGTGTTAAACTGGAAAGTGTGATCTTCATCATAACCTGCTTAAACAGAGAAAAGAGACACTGCTATGCAACATATCATTGAGGGCTTCCTCAACTTCCAAAAAGAGATTTTCCCTCAACGCAAGGAACTCTTTCGCAGCCTGGCATCCAGCCAAAATCCTAAAGCGCTTTTCATCTCCTGTTCCGATAGCCGCCTGGTGCCAGAACTCGTTACTCAGCAAGATCCCGGACAGCTTTTCGTTATCCGCAACGCCGGTAATATCGTCCCCTCTTTCGGCCCGGAACCGGGTGGCGTATCCGCAACCATCGAATACGCGGTTGTGGCACTTGGAGTGACGGATATCGTCATCTGCGGACACTCCAACTGCGGCGCGATGAAAGCCATCGCCGATAGCCAGCCTCTGGATCCGATGCCCGCTGTCGCTCACTGGCTGCACTATGCCGATGCCGCGAAAGCCGTGGTCGAGAAAAAAACCTGGGATAACCCAATCGACAAAGTTAACGCCATGGTAGAAGAAAACGTTATCGCGCAGCTCAACAACATTAAAACGCATCCTTGTGTCGCGGTTGGGCTGCGCAATAATGCGCTTCGTCTGCACGGTTGGGTGTATGACATCGAAAGCGGTGAAATCCGTACCCTGGATAAAAACAGCAAAACCTACGTTTCCCTTGCAGAAAACCCGCAAGTGCATTTCGAGTAATTCCTCCACTGGAGCAAGGATGCTCTGGACATCTCCTCCCCCTATTTCTGTTAGTGGACAAAAAACGGACTTGCGACTAGCTTTAAAGTGGCCACTGGTGTTCCCACATCGGTTTTCGCACATTTTATAAAATTTTGCGACAGGTCTCATTTCCTGAGTCGCAAACAGCTGTTCATACATGGTGCAGGCGATAAAAGGAGCCGGTACGAATGCAAGCAAAAATAAAAAGAATAATGAATATGTTATTTTATCATGAGTCGTGGGATATCATGCTTATTAAGGATAATGGCACACACTTATTCCCTGATAACACCCTGGAGATATTAAGCAAATCCACTGCACAGCAGTTAAAAAAGAAATATACATTTCAGGCTGACCCTTTTCTGGTTGAAAAAGACGATAAACTGTATGTTTTCTATGAAGCTCTTAGCTTTCGCAACTCACAAGGCACGCTACGATGTCGCGTTCTTGACCGTGAACTGGTTGAACTTGATGATATTAAGCTTGAGGGCTTTGACGACTTAAAGTGTCATTTGTCATTCCCTTATCTGATTCATATCAACGATCAACTCTTCATGATCCCCGAGTCTTCAGAAAGAAAAGAGGTAATACTGTTTCAGTCAATAGAGTTCCCTGCACGCTGGAAGCAAGTTAAAGTTTTAATCTCTGATATCGAATTAACCGACAACGTATTTATATCAATTAATGAAGCCTGTTATCTTTTGTCCACCACGATGGATAATGAAATAATTATTCATTCGGCAGATCATATTTATGGACAATGGCAGCGGATTACCCCCTCATTGAAGGTGAGCAATCCTCATCATCGAGGCGCAGGAGCCTCCTATCAGGTCGAAAATAAAATGTACTTCCTTACTCAGGAGTGCACACCTGAAACTTATGGAAAATCAATCTATATCAAAGAATTAGTGACACTGAACGACGCTAATTTTGATGAGAACCTAATCGAACAAATCAATTCGTCGATCAACCACAGTGACGGCGTCCACACGCTGAACTTCTCAAATAACTATATTGTTTATGATACAAAAATAAACCAATTCAGCTTTTTATCTATACTTAAAAAAATATCTTATAAATGCATGGTGAGGTATCGCAACTATAACCTTACCAAACGTCACCAATAACGCGTTCTCTATGGTACTGGCGTGACTCAATCCCCGTTTATCTGGAGTCTGTATGGCAATTCTGGTCACTGGTGGTGCAGGTTATATTGGTTCACATACTGTTTTAACGCTACTGGAAAGAGGCGATGATGTCGTTGTCATCGATAATCTGGCGAACGCCAGTCAAATCTCGCTGGACAGGGTCGCGGAACTCACTGGAAGAGAGCCTATTGTCTATATCGCCGATGTTCTCGACAGGCCGGCATTGAAAAACATTTTCGCCAACCATAACATCACCGATGTCATTCATTTTGCGGGGCTCAAATCGGTTTCCGAGTCGATAAAAGAGCCCCTCGCCTACTATGAAAACAACGTCACCGGAACGCTGGTTTTACTGGATGAAATGCTGGCCGCAGGCGTTAATCGTTTCATTTTTAGCTCATCCGCCACGGTATATGGTAATCCGGAAAGCGTACCGCTTAGCGAGCAATCGCGTACGGGCGGCACCACCAATCCGTACGGCACGTCTAAGTTGATGGTCGAACAAATTCTGGCTGACTTCTCTCGTGCACAACCCGATTTCCGCATTACCTGCCTGCGCTATTTCAACCCGGTCGGCGCCCATCCATCGGGTCGCATTGGTGAAGATCCTAACGGTATCCCAAACAACCTGGTGCCATACATCTCCCAGGTCGCGATTGGTAAGCTTAAAACCGTGTCGGTGTACGGTAATGATTATCCCACTCCCGACGGTACCGGCGTGCGTGATTATATTCACGTCATGGATCTGGCGACCGGTCATTTAGCCGCGCTGGATTGCCTGAACAAAGGCGCGGCTTACAAGGTGATTAATCTCGGTACCGGTGTCGGTTATTCCGTGATTAAGTTGATTGAAGCATTTGAAAAAGCAGCGCAGACTAAAATTAATTATAAGGTTGTCGCCAGAAGACCTGGAGACATTGCCGAATGTTGGTCTGACCCATCGCTGGCATATAAGGAGTTAGGTTGGAAGGCCATCTACAGTCTTGATGAAATGATGCGTGACACCTGGAACTGGCAAAAAAACAACCCGAATGGGTATCAAATTTAATGTTCACAGCAGCGAGCCTGACCATCAGGCTCGCTGCTGTGTCTGACTATTGTACTGTTATTGTTGATACCCGGTACCAGCCGCTGTTCTGCTTCCCTTCGTTGGCAAAGTTAATTCTCGCCGCACCCGACTTATCCAACATCGCAACCTCAATCGCGTACTGCCCTTTTGCCAGTCGACCTGGCATAGATAACGCATAACTGACCTGATACTTACCGGGGAGCCAGCGGCGAATATCCTCCGCGGAATTCCCCTGTGCCACCACCTTATTAGCATTATCCACAACACGGAATGCCAGCATATAAGGCAGATAAATCGGAGCGATACCCTCATTGTACCAGGTACTGTCCAATGTCAGCGTTTGTCCGCTGTCCCACACAGACTCATGGCTCATGGACGCCAGGCGAAATCGATAGCCTAATTTGGTCAGCGCATCGTCGACAATCGGTCGATAGTCGCTGGGTATCGCTCTCGATTTCAGGTTAATGGTACTGGCGTGCTGTTTGACCGCCCAGTCAAAAATACCCTGCACTTCGGCACGCGTATAATGAAAAGTATTCTTCCAGTCTTGCATATATGAACAGATTTCCAGACTGACCGGCGCACGTTTCCAGGCGTCGTTGAACCCTGAATAACTCTGCTGCGCAGCCAGCAATCGCTGCGGGTAATCATCAGTCATATGGTTCCAGGAGTCCGAAAATACGCGCAGGTCCCCCCAACAGTCCGCACGCCATCCTGCCCCACGCTCCACCGCATTCGCCAGACTTTGTCCGCCGCTTATCAGCATGGTTTTTGGCGTCACCGGAAAAGCAGAAAAGTGCATCGCGACGTAGCGATCCAGTTGCGCCGTGGTGTATCGCTCCAGTAATGGCTTCAGGTTCGGGAAGTTGCTGTTATGCCATTCTCCCCATGATCCCACCATGCCAATATCAACAAACGCGAGATTCTCATTACCATCGTAGCGCTTACCAAATGCGTTCAACAGACGCTGGCTGTATTGAATAAACAGAGGATCGTCTAAATCCGGGGCAAATGTCTTTTTATCCGGCGTCCAGGTACCTTTCACGCCTTTTTTAATCAGCCAGTCAGGAATTTGCGAGCCGCTTTCCGGCTCTGCCAGTACCATAAATCGTAGCCCGACATTCATCGCTGGACGATGTGCCGCCGCGTATTTGAAGGCATCATCCACCAACGCAAAATTATACTGGCCTTCGACTGGCTCCAAGTCCCGCCAGTAAAAACGCTCGTATTCAAATCCGGTATTGGGATAGTCCGCCAACCCCAGCGTTTCACCGTATCCCTGATGAAAACTTGCCACGCCAATCCCCGGATTGGTTAGCGGGCCCGTCAATGCTTTGGGGGTAACGGTCGTCAATGCGGCCATGACCGTCAGCGGGAAAAACATGCACAACAACGCACAAACCCATTTACGCTTCATCGCAATGACATCCTCCACCAATTTGTAAACGCTAGCGGTCTTTAAGGCTTAACCACCAGTCCCAGATACCTACGTGAAAATTTTGGAACACATCAATACCTAACGCGGATTTGATCATATACAGCGTCAGCAATATGCAGCAGGTGACGAATAGCACGGCAATCAGCAGCAAAAATGTGAGCAGCATTCTCGACAGGGTTGATTCCTGGCGATGCTGGCGGCGTAAATCTCTGCCAAACAAAAAAACCAGATAATAACGCTTACTGAAAAAGGGAAAGCTTCTGCGAATATCGATCTGATGCCGCGAAGCCAGCGTCGAGGCCAGGATCGCATTTTCCACCCCTTCTTTTTGTTCAGGGGTCAACCCCTGCGCAATCGTCTCATCAAGATGAGTATAAAATCGTTCGATAACGGGGGGACGATTTTGAGGACTGGTCAAAATTAACCTATATCTTTATCAATTGAGTGATAGACGTTAACCGTCTTTTTGGCGATTTCATGCCAATTGTAGTTTTGCAAATATACACGATAGTCCACGCTATTTGCTGTTACCCCTTGGCCTAATTTTTCGGCCAGACCGGTTACATCTCCCACCTTAAAATAGGTCTCGGCAGGCAGTTGAACTTCAAGGTTAGCAGGAATATCACTGACGACGGCCGGAAGAGAAAATGACATTGCCTCCAGCAGCGCAATGGGCAATCCTTCATGGTATGAAGGCATCACAAATAGCCTGGCCTGCGAAAACACCGCCTGCAGCTCATCACCACGTAAGAAACCGGTCATCACTACGCCTGGCGTGTCGGCGGCAAGCTTTTTGAGGCGAATGCTGTATTCGGTTGGATGATCCGCATCACCAATTAACACTAACGGCATGGTCAAACCGCTGTGTTGATAGGCGGCAATGGCATCATGCATCCCTTTTTCTTCCACAAACCGTCCAACCACAACGAGATAATTTTTCGGCTGCAGCCCAAAGCGGGAGAGCGTATTGTCGATGGTGAGCTCTGATAACAACCGCGGCTCGTTTACGCCATTGTGAATTAAATGCGCATCATAGCGACCATGTTTTTTCTGGATCAGTTGATTAATAACTTCAGAAATCACAATCACCTCGTTGGCATATCTCACCGCCCAACGTTCGCCCAGCAGCAATATTTTTTTTGCAACGAAACCCCATTTCTGACGATCGTAATCAGGTCCGTGGTGGGTGAAAACCACCTTCTTACCCATCACGCGTAAGAGTGGGATCACAAGGCCAGGGCCGATAGCATGGACATGCACAATATCCGAATGGTCGATACGTGTCCTAAACGCCGCTAAAACGGAATGGACAATAGCTTCCAGCGAGCGCTTTTTGGGGGCCCACAGCGCGTAGGTTTCGACTTTTTTATAGACCGAACGTTTGTAATTTACATATGGTGAGCGAGCAATCACGCAAATATCCACATCGAACTGCTGTTTAATGGCAGGATAAAGATTCTGACAGTGTGTCTCCACACCGCCCAATACATCGGGAATACCACGCGTTCCAAAAACCGTTATTTTTTTACTCATTCTATGGCCTGCTCAGCAGTTCTTTATACAGCGCCTGTAAGGTATCCATATGTTTACTCAGCGCATATTTTTCACTCAACCGCGCACGGCCATGTAAGCCCATATTCCGCGCCTTCTCTTGCGAGCCTGCCAGGACGTCCATCGCATTTGCCAACTCCTGCGCATTGCCTGGTTCGAATAAAATCCCTTCGATACCGTCACGAATTTGTTCCGGGATGCCGCCAATGCGCGACCCAATAACCGGCTTGCCTAAGGACATCGCTTCCAATATCGCCATAGAACAGTTTTCATAGCATTCAGAAGGAAGGATCACCGCTCGCGCATGCTTAATAAGCTTGTCGAGGGCTTCTCCTTGTTGCACATAACCTAAAAATTCAACATCAGGGTATTTGGCGGCTAATTCATCATGCAACGGACCGTGCCCCACAACTTTCAGCGGCGCACTGTTCTGCATTTTTTTATGCGCTGCCAACAACGTTGCCACGCCCTTTTCACGGCTCAGACGGCCAAAGTACAGCATATAGCCCTCATCGCTCACTTCGGCCTGGGGACGACTGTCATCAACGCCATTGACGATGACATCAATGCGCGAATTTGGCAGCGTACGCAGCAGGATACCTCGTAAAAAAACACTCGGTGAAATAATCACATCCAGCGCCTGATAGTTTTGTGCAATGTACTGCCAGGTTGCCTCCAGGGAGAGCAGAAAGCTTTTTGAGGCTGAACCTTCCTGGCAACGATACCTGAAGGCATTGAAAACCGTCCCGGTAATACAGGAATCGCACACTTTGCCGTCACGCAGCATGGAATACGAGGGGCACACAATCTTATAGTCATGCGCAGTCAGCACCGTTTTGCAGCCAAAATTACGCGCAACTTTAATCAACGCCGGTGTTAACTGATGGTAGATGTTGTGAAAGTGGACAATATCCGGACGCTCTTTTTCTAATAGCGCCAGCATTTTTTTGCAGGCCTGCGAATTATGAATAAAGTTAACCGCCGTTTTGATACCGCCCAGCAGATTGCTCTCTTTGTGGTAGTCCACATTGCTGACGAAATAATCCGCATAGTCCGAGGGGAAATTATTATCATGATGCATAGAGAAATCAATAACCTGCACTCCGGCCTGTTTCAGCATATCGCGCTCTTGAAAATAAACCGTTTCCGCGCCGCCTTTAATGAAAAAAAACTTGTTAACTAATAATACTTTCATGGCGCCTGCCCCGGTTATTCATGAATGATTTTACTGTTAGGTGGAGTCAACGGATCGCGTACGGGATAAAAAATACCTTTGATCAGCCCCGCTGAGCGTACGATTAAGTTAATAACGCTTTGCAGCCCATCTGTTAACGAGCGGTTTTGCACAATCTTCAACAAGGTAAATGCCAGTAATGGTAGAAGCGCAACGGCAAACACGTCGATATTAAAAGTGAGCAGCGCCACAAATAAGAGAATAAGGTAGAGCGCAAATACCGCCTCATTCTTCACGATGTTGAATGACTGGGAAAACCAGGGTTTCCCCCAACTACAACGCAAAAGCTCACCCGGAGCCTGGTAATAACCGCTGGTCCAGCGTCGCGCCAGCATCTTAAACGTCGGTAGCGTATGTGACGTATGGCTGAAGTAAGGAATATCCAGACGCCGCAGTTTATAGCCCGCTTCGATTAAACGCAGACCCAGCTCAGCCTCTTCATACGCGTGCAAATTACGGTTAGTCAGATAACCAATTTTCTCAATCGCAGAGCGACGATATAATCCACCACCGCCTAAATGGTCACTATCCCCGAGCGGATATATTTTATTAATGCGTTGCTTACGAGACTTAAATTCATAGTTAACGGCATCATCCATTTCAACGGTTCCCGCAACGCCTGCATATTCTGGTTCAGCCTGCAAAAAGGCGACGGCCTGATCCACAAATCCTTCTTCCAGCTCCATGTCGCCGTCCATCAACAACAGATATTCCCCTTCACTATACAGATAACCTAACTGGTGCCCGACGCCACAGCAGCGATCGCCAGGGTCAGTTAAGGACACTACGGTCACCCCTTTATCGATCGCAAGCTGTTGGGTGTTATCCGTTGAGAGACTATCTGCCACAATAATTTTATGTGGATAGTCAATAAGCTGCTTACGGATGCTGTCAATCGTCTTCTCAATACATTCAGATTCATTGAGTGTTTTAATGCTCACTGAAATAAACGGTTTTTGGTCCATACAATTACCCTACGCAGCGAAGGACGGTTCGACGAATCACTAAACTTGCCCCTAGTGATAAATAGAACAGGAATTGTAACATCGGTGTAATCATCAGTATCTGGCTGTAAGGTAAGCTAATTAAGCAACTGATAGCAAAAGCGTTAAACGCCGGTGCAAAACTCAGCAACTGGAGATCCTGCTGGTCCAGTTGTTCAAGTCTCAGTAATGGCTTTGGCTGACAAACTTTCAGGATATAAATGAATAAGCTAACAAAGAGTAATGTACCAATCGCCCCCACTTCCCACAGCAGCATACTCAGGGAAGTCGAGTCGAGAATTAAGTTGTAGATAATATTCAAAAATCCCGGCGACACCGTACTACCACTGTTAGTGGCGTTGAGTCCGTAGCCAAATAACGTTCCTGAAAGCCCCCACAGATCGTTATTTTTCAACCAGAACAGGAACGTCGTAAAGCGCCCTAATTCACCGGTAGACATAATGTAGTTTGGATCAAAGATATAGCTTAAGGAGTCGATAAAAATACTTAACGAGCTTTTCGATGGATCGCCACCGAACGCCGTAGAATAATAGTACGCGAGGATCACAATCGACAGGCTAATGAGCAACAACATTCCCGCCACAATAACCAATAACGTCTTCAGATTAACCTTACTAACGTCTTTGACGTAGCTCGGTGAGAGCCACACCCACGCCAGGAATATTGGCGATAGCAGGATGACAAACTTCACTTCACCAATTATGCATAACCCGATACCGAGAACAATATGCAGCGCCATGGATTTGAACGTGGTGAGCCCATGCTTATATTCGGAGACTTTTAACAACATAATTAACAGGCAAAACAGCCCCATTGCGGCAGTATTCCCGCCCCCCATGGGGTCACCGCCAAACGTGCCAACCACGGAGTCCCATTTCTCATCTTCGCCGCGCACCGCAACGCGCTGAGGAACGACCAGTAAAACCTGATAAATCATTACCGGGATCTGCGCGTAAAAAATCCAGTACAGATAGCGTGTTACACGATAAATCTGCGACTCCCGGCAAAACCCTAGCAGCAAACAGATCATCACCAGCGACAATGCAATTTCGTTTTTAAATGCCACAATCGCGACGGTGATCCCGCCCTGAATCAACGTCGATGTCCCAGCCAGTACCAGGAACGAGAAATACAACGCCAGAACAATCGTCTCCTGCGCATCCAGTTGCAGCGAGCCATCACGCGTCTGCATCACCAATAATCCCACCATCAATAAGGTGAGGAAAAAAGGTATCCACAGCACTGACTGCATACCGGTAAAGTATTGCACCAAGCCACACAGGATCAGCGTGACAAAAGTATAAACCTGTAAATAGTATCCGGTATTCAGTGTCATATTATCACCGGCTTGTCTTTCAGGAGATTGGCTCGCTTATTCATTTTCAGATAAATGAAGGCGTAGCGAATAAATGTCAGTGAAGAAAACAAGATGACCGACGTTGCATAATCTTTATAAAAATAGGGCGTCACGACAAAAGCGAATAGTACAATCGCCAGCTGTTCCAGTTGGATACGCAGAAAATAGCGATGGGAACCAAAAATAAGTTCTATCACCGTCAGAGGGCTTATCGCCAGCGCAGGGAATAAATAGGGCAACATGTAGCGCGACGTCTCAATGGAGTTAATCCAGTCTTCGCTAAAACCGAGGCGCATCACAATCGGATAGAAAATAAAAACCCCAAGGGTACAGATAACCCCTAGTACCAGCAATAGCATACGTACCTTGGTATATTCCTGATAGTTAAAGGTATTATTTCTGAAGTCGATAGACCACTTGGAAAAAATAGTATTGCGTACCGCGTTGCCGATGATCACCACCGGTGCCAGGCAAAAGCGGCTAACCACGGAAAAATAACCCGCCGTCAGCGCCGAGAACCAAAAGTTAATCAGCATAATCGGCAAATTGCTGCTGGCCATCGCCAGCACTTCCGCACTGCCCACTTTGGTAATGTGATGAATATTCTGTTTGAAAAAATGCCAATTACTGGCGGGTCGCAGATGTCTGGCTGCCACCGAACGAATATCAAACGAATGCAAAATACAGCTTATGGTCAGCACCATCGTCGCGCAGGCCCACGACCAATAAAACAGCTGTACATAATGCGTAACCAGAACCGAAAGTAATACCACCACTGAAACAGAAATACGCTGGAAAATCAGAAAACGAAAGTTAGCCGTGCGTAGCGACAGGTTTTCCGAGATCAAAACCCACGCCGTTGCCAACGTCAGCAAATAGAGAAACAGGATGTTCTGGTGAAACAGCCACGCGGTGAGCACGGCGTAAGGTAAGGCAATGATCGTGCTTTGGATCAGGCAAAACACAACATTCTGTACCAGTTCGTCATCCTGCTGTTTAGGAATTAACAGCTGTGATGCAAAGGTACATACCTGAGCGCCCACCACGGCGATACTGTAGTTTAGCGCATAAAGCCCCACCTCAGCCATATCGTACTTGTGTGAAATCAACCAAATAGACAGTGCACCAATCAGCTGCGAGATGACTGATGAACCGGCTATCGTGGAAGCGCTCTTCAGTAGACTCATACGCGGCCTGGCGTGGTCATCAGTTGATCGGTACTGAAGTTCAGTGAACGCAGACCTTCTTGCGTCTCAAGATCTTTTTCTTCAACCGCATTAAGTACCGCGCCAATTACCACGCCGTTATTTTCTTCCAGCTTATCCAGCGCGTTGGCGATTTGCCCGGCGGACCCCGTCCCGGCTTTCACAATGAAAATCACCCCATCAACGGCGCGTTTAATCAGTTGAACATCCTGACTCTGATTCACAGCAGCGACATCAATAATAATGCGCTGATAGTGCGATTTCAGTTCACGCATTAAGGGCTCAACGTGCCCCGACGACAGTATCAGTAAAGAAGAGATGGTTGTCTTGCCGTGCGGAATAAAATCGAGATGATCACTGAGCGTAACCCGCGCCTTTTCAAGCTGAACCTCCCCGCGCAACAGTTCCGCCAAACCTGCGGATGTTACCGACGCCAGTTCAGAAGAGAGCCCGTCAGTGTTAAAGAAATCCGCATCAATAAGCAGTGTTTTCTGGTCGAAACTAAAAGAGTTAGCTAACAGATTCGCCAACAAAGAACGCCCATCACCGTGCTCCGTCGACGCCACGGCAAGCGTCTGTAAAGGTCGATTATCCAGCATAATCCGGGTACGGATACCGTGCACAATATCGGCATTCAGCGGGTTCTTCATGATCATGTCCCGCACCTGCGCGCGCCCTGAGGTTCCGCTAAAACGACGGATTTCACCCAGCGGAGCAACATTGAGCCGTTTTTTCATGCGACTGAGGGTACCGATTGAGTTATCCATTGCCGCTTTAACAATGAAATACATGATGCTGAACACCACCACCAGCATGACCACCATCAGCAACAGCAAAGATTTATTCGGTTTCGCCGGTTTTAACGCGGGTACCGCAGGGTCGTATAACACCGCATCAGCATTCACACCGGACAGCGACAGCTCTTGAGTACGTTGATAAAGCGATTTATACAGGTCTTCCATTTTATCTAACGACAGCTTTTGACTGTTCCAGGCATCCCTTTTTGACGCCATTTTCTGGAAGATCTCTTTCTGCTCAGTCACCTGCTGTTGATAGTTTTTTTCGTCCGCCAGCGCCGCCAGATATTGCTGGCGTAAACCGACTTTCAGCTCACCCAACACTCGTCCAGTCTGGTTTTGGATCGACTGAACATCGGCCTCTGCTTTTAAAATGGCGGGATTTTTTGGCCCGTAGACTTTACGCTGTTCGGACAACGTTCGTTGCGCCTGAATCAACGCAATGCGCAAATCCTGGATCTGAGCATGATTAGAGACCGAAGGCAGCGAGATAACGCTCTCAATGGACTTACCTCCCCCGTTCACCTCGTTATAGACGGATTCAGCGGCAACCCGACGCTGAGTTGCATCGGCCAGGCGATTGGTTACGATACTTAGCTGCTCGGTTTCAAAACCATCGATTCCACGGAAGGTCAGCAGCCCGGCATTTTTCAGATAGTTGTCCATCTCGTCTTTTTGCTTAGCTATCGACTTCTGAATCTCTTCCATTTTTTCAAAATTCAGTTCACGAGCTTGCTCCACTTTCAGACGCTTCTGCTCCACCGTGTAGTTGATGAAAGCCTGCGCGACGCCATTCGCAATGTCAGCCGCAACCTGTGGGGACGTTGATTCATAGGTAATAGACGCCAGGTTCGTCGTACGAATACCAATGACATTCAGATTTTTCGCCAGCGTTTTCAGCGCTTGTTCCATTCTCAGTTGCCGACTTTCATTGCTATCAGCCCCCCGAGCACCGGCTTTTTCCCCGGTAAACTCCGGGTTTTCATCCAGCTTCATATCACGTATGGCTTTCTCCAGCACAATACGTGAATGCATCAACGCATATTGTGTTTCGTAGTAACCACTACGCGTTGAATCGAAACCATCAACCTGTGGAAACGGAGAAACGTTATCAGCTTGCGCCTTAATCAGCACCGTCGCCGTTGAAACATACTTTGAGGACATCATGCTGATTAATGGATACGCGACGACCCCAGCAACGATACCGGCCAGCGCGATTTTCCAAGCGTTCTTTTTCAGCTCTTTGGC
The DNA here is from genome assembly GCF_000398825.1 of Citrobacter sp. KTE30. Taxonomy (NCBI): domain Bacteria; kingdom Pseudomonadati; phylum Pseudomonadota; class Gammaproteobacteria; order Enterobacterales; family Enterobacteriaceae; genus Citrobacter; species Citrobacter sp. KTE30. Next base: position 3,507,377 of record NZ_KB976055.1, read on the forward strand.
AAAGCGGGAGAATTCGACACTGCTTTCTCGTTTTTTGCCGTTTTCCACTATAGATAGTTTCATCGTTAGAAGAACCCCATGCCAATAATCACGACATCCCCTGGATGAACAGAGTGCGTTAAATCGACATTCTCAAGCAGCTGATTGCTACCCGACAGACGAATGTTGATATCTTGACGGTCCGCACGGTCTGTAAACCCACCCGCCTGCGCAATAGACTTCTCGACGGTAAGCCCTGGCTCATAGGCGAAGCCATTTGGACTTTTCACCTCGCCTGAAACATAGTATTTGCGGAACTCGGCAATGCTCACCGTCACCATCGGAGTGGTAAAATAATCTCCGGTCAGGCGTTGAGTTAATTCTTTTGTCACTTGATCAACGGTTTTATCTTGTAATTTAAGAGCACCAACAAACGGGAAATTAATTTCCCCACTCTTATCCAAAATAAACCGCATCGTCATATCGGGTTGGCCATGAACAGCGATATTGACCGTATCCCCCGCCCCAAGTCGGTAATCCTGCTGAACAGTAGCAGGATCGTCCATTAATCGCGGGCTGGACGTTGTGCATCCGACCAACAGGATACTGAAAAGCAAAACCGCGCACAGTTCTATTATTTTCATTTTAGATCTGAACCTTAGCTTTAAGCATAATCATAGAATTATCATAACCCAACGTTCTAATGACTTCCTGATTGTCGTTGGGACCGATATAAAACGAGTCAGTATCCCTATTCGAATTTAATGTATCTATCTGATATTTAATCTCAAAATTAACCGACGGCGTATAGTCATAGCTCATGGTTACGCTAAACACACCATCTTTATCATGTCGATCCTTGTTCTGTTTTTTATAGTCTTCCGAAGTGAATGAGTAGTCCAATAAAGTAGAAAAACGAGTGCCTAACCAGAAATGCTGGTAAGAAAGACCATACTGGGTCACTAAAATATATCCACCAACTTCCGATGGGTCTTTAATGCTTTGCGCAGAGTGAGCCGTGAAAACAGATTGTTGTAATGGCTTCCACTCCGCTTTTATGTCCCAGTTTAGACCATTAAAATCATGCGAGTTTGCGTTGTTTTCAAATGTTTTATACAGCCATGAAATATTCATGTCGACATTGGTTTTCCCCGTCAACTGCGACTTCAGGCCATACAGCAAATAGTACTCATTCGTGTCTTTTTCTGAGTTGTTATCATAGCGACGCTGGTTAGTAATAAAACTATAGCGAAAGCGCGTTCTGGATGAGTATTGGTCAAAAACTTCCGCTATCAGGCTATTTTCATGCCATTCCTGTTCCTGAATATAATTGTAGAAGTCTTCACTGCTGTCCCGAACATCAGAAGTGTTACCGAAAGTCAGTTTTTTGTATAACAACGCCAGTTCCGCTTTGCCGCGACCATCAGGCGCACCGTAGCTGTAGCGCAATTCACTATTGATAAAATTTGTCGTCAGCGGGGATTTAATCCCATATTGCTCAAATTGACTCGGTAGAAAACCCTCGGTGATGTCACGACCACGGGATTCATGCCCAAGCGAATCCTCCAGATTAAGGGTTAAACCATGCTTGAGCCCATAACGCCAGGCACCGTTAAAACGGAAAAAATGATCGTTGTAGTTATCAGCAGAATCGCTTGAGTAGTTACGGTAATCCCCGGAGTACATCAGCAAATACTTATCCTGACCACGCTCTCCACTCATACTCAGCACTGGCGCTGCACTCTGAAATGAGGAACCGATAGCATCGTTGCTATGTGGCTGATAAGAGACGTTATCATTATAACCGTAGTCCACAGCAACCTTGCCCTGGAAGTCTATCCCCGCAAAGCCAATGTGTGATTTCGGTGTTAAATCAGCCCATGCGGACTGCGATATCACGATTCCGGTAATCACTATCAATTTAGTATGCATTCTTACCGACAAATCCTTTGAAAATAGTTTTAATAATAATTTTTAAATCCAGCCATAACGACCAGTTTTGAATGTACTCAATATCGTACTGAACCCGTTTTTCCATCTTATAAAGCGCATCAATTTCCCCACGGAACCCGTTGATCTGCGCAAGCCCAGTGATCCCTGGCTTAACTTTATGGCGGATCATGTAATTTTCAACCTGTTTGCGGTACTGCTCATTATGCGTAACCGCATGAGGTCTGGGACCGACAATCGACATACTTCCCTGCAAAACGTTAATAAATTGCGGAAGTTCATCCAGCGAAGTGCGGCGTAAAAAGCTCCCGAATTTGGTTACCCGCGGATCGTTTTTCGTGGCCTGAATAACCGTATCGGAATTCTCCATGACGCGCATAGAACGAAACTTCCAGACCTTAATTTTTTGCCCGCTAAGACCATAGCGGTCCTGTTTGAAAAACACCGGCCCGCGGGACGTGAGTTTGATACCAATGGCAATAGCCAGCATCAGGGAGGAAATCATCACCATAATGATGCTGCCAAGAACCAGATCTTCCGCCCGCTTAATAAACGACCCCGCCCCTTCAAACGGTGAACTGAAGATACCGATAGTTTGCAGGTTGTGGATGGAGCGTAACTTGGACATGTTGTTACTATAGGTATAAAAGTCAGGGACAATATAGGTATCTACGGTGGTGTCAGACATCATCGCTAAAAAATGACGAATTCGGTGTAAAGCAACCATCGGTAAAGCGATGTAGATTTCGTCTATATTTCCCTGCCGGGCTTCCTCAACTAAATTGCTCACCGAGCCGCGAAAGGGACTTTTTATTTTCTCCACCACATCGCCGCAACGGGATGGACTGCGCTCATCATAAAATGCCAGGTCTAATTTGATATTGGCATATTCAGTGGTCAATGCGTTTTCCGCCGCCAGACCGTTCTCAGTAAGCCCAATCACAGCAACGCGAATATTCTTCCTGGCGGTGTATTTGAAAAGAAAAAAGCGGATATAGTATAGAAAAGGTAATGGAATGAAGTACCAGTAAATAATGGCTGAATAAAACGGTGAAGGCAGTCTGTCTAAGTAGCCGAGTGATTCAGGCTCAGCCACCGTCATACTGACCAGTTCGTTAAAAAAAATCGCCAGCAGCGTACAAAAAACCAAGCGTTTTTGATTACGCAAACCGATCGTCTTAATCTTTTGCTGGTACATTTTAATGTATTCAGCAAACAGTAAGAAAAAGATCGAGAAGAGAAGACTCAAAATCGCAATGGTGTTAAAGGGCACCAAACCCAGCAGATGGGCGCTAAAAATTAACACCACATTGATAACAATGAAATCGACCAGTTTTAAAAAGACTGGATATCCTTGACTGCTAATCTTTAGCGAATTTTTAAGCATATCTCAACCTATTATCGATTGATCTTTAATTGTTTTTTTCTTATTTCATGATGTTAATTATATCACAAGCTTAAAAAACACAAGGGTAGATTGTCAGCAAATGTAAAAAGAAAGATGGTAAGTTGTGACAAGCACCTCACAAGATATCAGCATCAATATGATTTTATTGACTATTAAAATCAAGCTCGATTTATTTTCCACATTAGAAAATATAATTACCTGCAACAAAAATCGCATTGACAGATAACAATTCATGAACTAATAGCAAGTTCAATTGTATGATGAATACCCGGGTCACTTACTGGGGTAGGCTCATCGGGAGCCTCTCACTTGCCGCCTTCCCACAACGAGAAATCCGTAGCATATATAAGCGTATATAATATCCTTTAGAAAAATAACACGGGAATATATTAACAAGAAAATGATTAGCAAGCTTATTGTGAGCATAATGCTTACTGATTGGATCTTAGAATTATCGTCATTCTGATGTAAAAAAAATGAAGAACAATCAAATTCAGCACAAAAAATTTAGTTTAAATAATTGTAGCAACTCCGATGACTGAAGATGACCAACATGACTTTACAGGTATAAAAAACACACTGTAACTGTTCAACCCCAAAATGAATATCACATCTCGCCAATATCAACATTCTGCGAACTTATACATCTAACAACAGTAATTTCAACACAGATCAACCCGCTCATTCAAAACACCCAAAAAGAATAAATGACAACATTGATATTTTGTTAAATGTACCACAACGATAATTCCATACGTTATTTATAATCATGTATATACCGTGTTAAAAAACCTGAAAAGATTACTGAAACACCCTTTCACCACACATAAAAAATTATGTTTACTTATTTTTCGCAAATAAATAATATCCGCAACGGATGACTTGTTGAGCAATTTACAAACGTTAATCGTTTCTTTCAAATGAAGTCCTGCATCATTTTTTGACATTGATGTACTCCGGCTGAATCTGCGCCTCTGACAAGTACTCTTCTGGGTAAATAATAAATTTAACGGAGTTATGATGAAGAAAATTACACTCACCTGCACCGCGCTGGTTGCTTTGTTTGCGGCTAATGTTGGCGCGGCAGGAAGTACTAATTACGCCACCACCGCGGGAGCAGGTTCTAAAGCCACCGCGACGGTCCATTTTACCGGTGAAATTGTTGCCAGCACCTGCGTAGTGAACACCGCCAATCCAACAAATACAAACGTCGTATTACCGCAAGTCACCAACCAGTTATTTGGCGGCGCAGGCTCTACCACCGGCGATACTCAGTTTACGTTGCAATTCACCAACTGCAGTGGGGCTACAGGAGGAAGCGGCTATGTGGTGGTATTTACTGATAAAACCCCTGGCAGTAACACAAAACTTCTGGAAGCGTTTCGTACAACAGTTGCTGCCACCGATGTCGGCATCGAAGTGGATCATGCCGGTAGCGCCCTCGATTTCTCCGCGGGTCAGAATGAAGTGTCATTGACACCGGACCAAAACGGCGATGCACATATTGATTTGGTCGCCAAATATCAGCAAATAGGCGCAACGCTGCCTGCGGCAGGCACAATTACTGCGGATATGAATTACACCGTCATTTATAAATAACGGACGTTGATTGCTATGGATGGCACTGTTCCCTGAATCTGGAAAGTGCACCTGATGAATAAAGTCTTCTTTTATCTGTTGCTATGCGTGGTTAGCACCGCACACAGCGCGATTAATTTGGGTCAAACACGCGTTATTTATAATGAGAACGATAAAGCAGCGATGTTTGACGTCAACAATAATACAGACAAGCCATATATGGTACAGACATGGCTGGATAAGGGTAATCCAGATGAGACGCCGGCCAATCTGCCAATGATAATTACCCCGCCGATCCTGAAACTCGACGGCCATAAATCCGCCGTGCTACGGGCTATTTACCAGGGCAACGGGCTTCCCCATGATGTTGAATCGGTATTGTGGATTAACGTGCAGGAAATCCCCACCATTGAAAACGAGGGAAATACCTTACAACTGGCGCAACGAATTCGCATCAAACTCTTTTATCGCCCTACGGGGTTGAATATGACGCTACCTGAAGCGGTCGAGAAATTACAGTGGCAATGTCACGGAAATACTCTGCGTGCCGTTAATCCGACACCGTTACATATTTCTCTGACGCAATTGCATATTAACGGCCAAAACGTTGATGCCGATATGGTGAATCCTCATGGCGAACGCACGTTTACGCTGTCGCAGCAAAAAGTTAGCCACATCGATTTTAACTGGGTAGATGATTACGGCGGCACTAACGCGGTCAATAACGTCCCGATATCGTGTTATTAAGTCAGGGGTTGCAATGATGATAAAAAATAAGCAACCGCAACGGTTTAAGGAAAAGGTCTTTACGCTGTCAACGTTGGTCCTGTGTATGCCTGCTTACGCCAACAGTGCGCCACAATTTAATACCCGTTTTGTGCACGGTGCGCAAAATATTACCTCCGTGGTGCAAATCGCCCGTAATGATGGGCTTAGCGAAGGGACGTTTGAATACGATATTTATATTGATCATAGCTTCGTTGAGACGCGCAATGTTGCCTTCAAAAGACGTCAGCCAGAAGGCAAGCCACAACCCTGCCTAAGCGCTGACGATCTGCGCAGATACGGGATTAAAATCCCGGATGACCGCAGCGATACCTGCGTTGAGCTCACAGCGCTGATAGCAAACAGCCGCCTGACGGCAGATGCAAACTACCAGCGTATTGATATTTCAGTGCCGGAAGCTTTTCTGCTCTCGACCGCACACGATGCAGTCCCGGAGTCTGCCTATGACGATGGGGTTAATGCCGCTTTTGTCGGCTACAACGTCAATACCACCCGCCTGGCCGAACAGGGTCAGGATCATGACTCCGTTTTTGCCAGTTTTGCCAACGGCATCAACCTGGCGGGATGGCATTTCCGTAACCAGTCCACGTTCAGCTACGCCAGCGGTTCAGGCCGCCAGTGGCAGGCGGTTTCTACGTGGGTGGAGCGCAATATTGTTGCGCTACGTAGCCGCTTGCGCATCGGGCAAACCTACACGGATGACAATGTGTTCGACAGCATCCAGTTTACCGGGGCGCAGCTCACCAGCGATGAAAATATGTTGCCTGATAGCCAACGCGATTTTGCCCCGGTCGTTCGCGGCGTCGCCAACAGCAATGCCACAATCGAAATCCGGCAAAATGGCTACTTGATCTACAGTAAAAACGTCGCGCCGGGCGCGTTTGACATCGACGATATTAACCCCAGCAACCAGAGTGGCGATCTGGATGTTAGCGTTATTGAAGCCGATGGCAGCCGTCGCAATTTCAGCGTGCCTTATTCGGCGGTACCGAACATGCTGCGCGCAGGTAACAGCCGTTTTCAGTTTACGGCCGGGGAATACCGTGACGGTTACAGTGGCGGCTGGCGGCCCCGTTTTGTCCAGGGAACGTTGAGCTATGGCCTCAGCTCTGGAACCACGCTGTACGGCGGTTTACTGACGGCGGAAAGTTACAACGCGATTGCCACTGGGGTCGCTCAGGATCTGCATCAGTTCGGCGCGATCTCCTTTGATATCACCACCGCCCGAGCACAGCTTGCCAGCGGAGAAGCGTCCACGGGGCAAAGTTACCGTTTCCTGTATTCTAAATCGCTGAACCAGTACGGCACGGATTTTCGTCTGGTTGGCTACCGCTACAATACATCCGGCTATTACAGCTTTAGCGACACCATTAACGAGCATAACAGCTGGTCCTCGGGTTATTACGACATCGCCTATGACGACCCCAATCAGCAGCTGCGTTACCCTGGCGAGCAGCACAACAAAAAGCATTACTACACCAGTAACTACAATAATCGCCGCCAACGTTTTGAGGTTTCTGTTAATCAGCGTTTGTGGGATAACGCCTCGCTTTACGTCAGCGCCAGCCAGCAAAACTACTGGCACAACGGGAGTCACGACCGCACGATACAGCTGGGTTACAACGATACGCTGGGGAAAATCAACTGGAGCGTATACGTGCAGGACACCCGCAACCAGTACGACTACCAGGACCGCAGTATCAACCTGACGTTATCCATCCCATTTGATTTCATGGACAGCCACGGCTTTGTCTCTGCCAACGTGATGCATAGCCAGCAGAATGGCGACAGCTACTCCACCAGCTACAGCAACACCGCATTTGACGATCGTCTGAGCTGGGGCGTTCAAGGCAGTACCACCGATCGACAGGATTCCGCTGCCGGCGTTAACGCCGCCTGGCAAGGCGACAAGATGAACGTTCAGGGAGGCTATAGCGCCGGGCGCAACTACCAGAATATGAATATGGGCATCAGAGGCGGGGCGATGCTGCACGCAGGCGGCGTTACGCTTATGCACTCTCCGGGTGACACCATGGTGTTGGTCGAGGCTCAAAATGCCGACGGCGTCCATATCCAGCAACAAAACGGCGTGGCGATAGACGGTAACGGCTATGCGGTCCTGACTGCGGCAGATGCCTGGCATTACAACGTGGTGAGTCTGAATACCGCCGATATTGGCGCCGGTCTGGATATTCCCCAGGCACAGAAAAAAATTGTCCCGACAGAGAAAGCCATCGGCAAAGTCGTGTTTGAAACCTTCAGCGGGCGCAACTATCTGGTGAATGCAGTCATACCCGGCAACATAGCCCCACCGGTTGGTGCGATCGTTCGGGATGCCAAAGGCCGCAATCACGGCCTGGTCGGTTTGCATGGCGCTCTGTATGCCAGCGGCGTGGAAGATAATTCGCGCCTGGAAGTGCGCTGGGGCTCACATACCAATGAACACTGCTTTATTCAAATGCCGGATAACCATCACCAGCCGGTGAAGAAAATCGGATATACACAAATTACTGCCCAGTGCGTCGGTTCGTAAGGTGCAATCAATGAATCCGTTAAAAATAGTTAAACTCGTGGTGCTGTTTTGTTTGCCGATCTTCAGTAGTACAAGCTATGCGGTTACCTGTACAGCAAACAGCGTCTCTGTACACGTTGATCCGATTAAAATTAGCCACAGCACCGCCGCCGGAGACACCGTCTGGGTGTCCAATTCACAGACCGTTAGCGTCACCTGCAGCGATACGGACCATATGCCCCAGGGCGAAGCGGCCAGAATCTACATCGATCCCGACCATGAGTTTGCGCATTTTTTGCAGGGAACCAATATGAAACTGGTGGTGAGCATCGATGGTCGTTCTTACGATCAGAGCGCGCAGGCCGTCACCACGCAATATCAGGCAACGCTGCCCCGCACAGGTTCAAATAACCACTGTAACAACGGAAATACCCGTTCCTGCCCGGCACTTTCGCAAACTTTCTCTTTTACCTTTAATCTCAGTCTGGTTGCTACCGGAAAACTACCTGATCCTTTACCCGCGCTGGCCGGTCGTACCATCAACAAAGTTTTCGTCGTCGATGGTATCGGCGGAATTAACGCTTGCGGTACAAACTGTTCCACCAGTCGACCGGCAAAAAATTTTGGTCCCGCGTTGACTGGCCTGAATAACATCAGTTATATCAACTGCGAACCGATCGTCTCTATTGCCTCAGACAAAGGAACGGATACCGTCGAGTTTGGCAGGATCAGCATTACCGAAGCCAAAGCTGGCAAGGATAACAGCCACAGCAAACAGTTTGCCGTTATCGCTGCAGAAGCTGCCGGGAAGCATGAATGTCGCGGCATCAATTACGCGATAACCTTTACCGGCACCACGCACAACAGCGGCACGGTTTTTACCGGTCAGGGTACGCCGGATATCGGCGTTACGCTTCAGGATGCTGCACGGCCCGGCGCCGGGGATATTATCAGCGGCAACCGCATCGATTTTACCAGCGGCGCGTTTAACAACCAGAGCGACAGTCGGCGCAAAGAGTTCATGGCGACCCTGTTCTGGCTGAAGAACCCTCCTCAACCAGGCGCATTTAGTATCCCGGTCAATGCGACAGTGACCTTTAAATAACGGGCGCAGGACGACACCGAACGTCCTGCCCTTCTCGCTCCAGACATAAAAACCGCATCCGTACGCTTAACCCGCCTAATGCTTCACTCCGGGATAGCTGTGGGTGCGTACGATGCAGGCGAGCAATTTCGTTGACCAGCGCCAGACCGATCCCGGCGCCTGGGATATTGCCTACGTTATCAAGACGATGAAACGGGAGCAGCGCCTGATGCACCATTTGTTCATCAATGCCAGGCCCGCTATCTTCGACTACCAGCACCACGGCCTCTCCTTCTCTTTGCAGCCGGGCGGTCACCATCCCCTGCGTCGGCGTGTATTTCAGTGCGTTATCCAGCAGATTCCCACACAGTTCGCCGAGCAGCACTTCATCTCCCTCAACCCATACCGCGTCCTGATCCCCTTCATAGCCCAGATCGATCCCTTTACTACGCGCTTGCGCCAGTCGGGTAAAACAGCTGGTTTGCACCACCTCATACAGATTAACCGGCGAGAAATGCCTTTCCCCTTGCTCTTTGCGCTTCACCGCAGACAACTGCAACAGCCTCTCTGTCAGTTGAATGGTGTTATCCAGCGTGGTACTCATGGCTTGCAGACTCTCGTACCACTGCTGCGGCTGCTGACTGGCGAGAGCCACCGCCACCTGAGTTTTCAGCACTGCCAACGGCGTTTTAAGCTGATGGGAAGCATCCGCGCTGAAGCGCTCCTGGCGAGAAATCAGGCCGCGAAGTCGGTCCAGATAGCGGTTAAACGCCACAATCAGTAGACGGGTTTCCGACCACGGCAGCAGCTCCGGCAGCGGCGTCAGTAGCCCCGGCTCACGACGCACCATCAGCGATGACAGCTGGCGCATCGGGCGTAGCACCCGGCGCAGCAGCCAGCCAACCAGCACCAGAGTCAGTAGTACCAGCAGCCCTTGCGAGACCCACGAGGAAAACAACAGCTGTCGCGCCAGATAACGCCGCGATTGCAGCGTTTCGGCAACATAAATCTCCGCCATGCCAACAATGCCACCTTCGTTGACAGGCTGCAGCAGACGCGCCACACGGATTGCCTCACCGCGATATTCAGTGTGATAAAACCATGCCAGCGCCGGATAAAGCCGCGTGCGCGAGGTAGCAGGCGGCATCGCCGGTAAATCGTCATAACCAGAGATAACCTTCCCCGCCGGATCAACCACTTTGTAATACAGTCGGTCGTTCATATTCAATTCAAAGCTGTCCAGCACCACCCATGGCACATTCACTTCTAACTGTTTATTGCGCACCACCAGCCGCTCGGAGACGGTCCTGGCGGATGAAAGCAGCGTGCGGTCATACGCCTGGGTCGCCGCCTGTAGCGCACTGACATAGCTGTTAAATGCTGACAGGCCCCACAGCAACATTAGCGGCAGGCCCAAAAACATCAGCAGTTGCAGGTATAACGATTGGGGTTTAACCCACTTCATCGCTACGCTCCAGCACATAGCCCAGACCACGCAACGTGGCGATGCGCACATCACTTCCCTGTAGCTTTTTGCGCAAACGATGGATATACAGCTCAATGCTTTCAGGACTGACCTCATCACTCAGGCTGAAGACCTGCTCAAACAACTGCTGGCGTGAAACCGGTCGCAACCGACGGTACATCAGCACCGTCAACAGCGCCTGTTCGCGCGGCGTGAGTGCCAACGGCTGCCCCTGCAACAGAAAATAGCCTTCATCGTGAAACGCCAGCTCCCCCAGTTGCTGTATGCCTTGCACCTGTCCCGCACTGCGACGCAGCAAGGCTCGCAACCGAGCATCCAACTCCTCGATCTCAAACGGTTTTGCCAGATAATCATCGGCCCCGACGTTCAACCCTTTCACCCTATCGGCCACCGCGCTACGCGCCGTCAGCAGCAGGACAGGAAGCGTCTGCCCGCGTTTGCGCAGCCGCTTAACGACTTCCAGACCATCCAGCCCCGGCATATTGATATCCAGCACCGCCAACGCGTATGTTTCGCCATGTAAAAGATGGTCGGCCGCCAGGCCATCAAAAACGCAGTCAACGGCAAAACCGTTTTGCACCAGCGCTTTCTCCAGCCAGTGAGCTAACTCACGGTTATCTTCCGCTAATAAGAGACGCATATCACATCCTGTAAAGTTTCTGCCGCATTGAAAGGGAATTGAAAGGTTAATGTTTTAACAATCACGCAACCGAACTGCTACACATCGGCTCACATAATCACAAAAATCTTCTTCCGTACCCGAAAATCCGGTTTTCCGGCGTGAGGATAAACAATGAAAAAACAGTTACTTCGTACCCTTACTGCAAGCATTTTACTGATGAGTACCTCTGTACTGGCCGAACAAGCGCCATCGCGCACTGAATGTATCGCCCCTGCTAAACCCGGCGGTGGTTTCGATCTCACCTGTAAGTTGATTCAGGTGAGCATGATGGAAACCGGTGCTATCGAAAAACCGATGCGCGTGACCTATATGCCGGGCGGCGTTGGTGCCGTGGCCTATAACGCGATCGTCGCTCAACGCCCGGCTGAAGCGGGAACCGTGGTGGCCTTCTCCGGCGGCTCCCTGCTGAACCTGTCACAGGGCAAGTTTGGTCGCTACGGTGTGGATGATGTCCGCTGGCTGGCAAGTGTCGGCACCGACTACGGCATGATTGCCATACGTCAGGATGCGCCATGGAAGACGCTGAAAGATCTGCTTACGGCAATGGAGAAAGACCCTAACAGCGTGGTCATTGGCGCAGGTGCTTCTATCGGTAGCCAGGACTGGATGAAGTCGGCGCTGCTGGCGCAAAAAGCCAATGTCGATCCGCACAAGATGCGTTATGTGGCTTTTGAAGGCGGTGGCGAACCGGTTACCGCATTGATGGGAAATCACGTGCAGGTAGTTTCCGGCGATCTTAGTGAAATGGTGCCCTACCTCAGCGGCGACAAAATCCGCGTGCTCGCGGTGTTCTCCGATCAACGCCTACCGGGCCAGTTAGCCAACGTGCCAACCGCCAAAGAGCAGGGTTATGACCTCGTGTGGCCTATCATTCGTGGCTTCTACGTTGGGCCAAAAGTCAGCGACGCCGAGTATCAGTGGTGGGTTGATGCCTTTAACAAACTCCAGCAGACCGATGAGTTTAAAAAACAACGCGATCTGCGCGGTCTGTTTGAGTTCAACATGAGCGGCAAACAGCTCGACGACTACGTGAAAAAACAGGTTACGGATTATCGTGAGCAGGCGAAAGCCTTCGGTCTGGCGAAGTAAACGCAGAGGCAAAGATGATGAGCGATCGTATTTTTGCAGGTATCTGGCTGTTGCTCTGCATAGCCGGGCTGTTCGTGGCCTGGCAAATCAGCAGCGAATACAGCTATGAACCCGTAGGGCCGCGTCCCTTCCCGCTGGGCATTATCAGTCTGATGTTGGTATGCGCCGTGGCGCTGCTGTTGCGCCATCCGGATACCATCAGTTGGCCCCGTCGCCACGTGCTGCAAAAGCTGCTGACGATGGTAATTGTTCTGTTGATGTACGCCTGGGGTTTTGAGTGGCTCGGTTTTCCCATCGCCACCGCCATTCTCACCGTGGTGATTGGCATGCTGTTCGGCGCAACCATCCCGGCTGCGGGTATTTCCGGCGCGGTGCTCGGCATTCTGCTGTGGTATGCCTTTGACCGACTGCTTGACGTCACCTTACCACTCGGCGCCTGGCTGGGTTAACGGAGAAACGATGGATACCTGGATTTATCTTTCTCAGGGTTTCGCGGTGGCAATGACGCCGGAAAACCTGGTCATCGCCTTGATAGGCTGTTTTGTAGGCACCATTGTGGGTTTGCTGCCTGGCCTTGGGCCAATCAACGGCGTGGCGATCCTGCTGCCGCTGGCCTTTGCTTTGCATCTGCCCGCAGAATCCGCGCTGATCCTGCTGGCTACGGTCTACATTGGCTGTGAATATGGCGGGCGCATCTCCTCCATCCTGCTGAATGTTCCCGGCGATGCGGCGGCGATTATGACCGCGCTGGATGGTTACCCGATGGCGCAGCAAGGACGCGGCGGCGTGGCGCTCTCTATCTCGGCGGTCAGCTCTTTCTTTGGTTCACTTATCGCCATCGGCGGCATCATTCTGTTTGCCCCGGCGTTAGCCCAATGGTCGCTGGCCTTCGGTCCGGCAGAATACTTTGCCTTAATGGTTTTCGCCATTGCCTGTCTCGGCAGCATGATGGCGCAAAATCCGCTGAAATCATTTCTGGCAGCGCTTATCGGTCTCGGACTTGCGACCGTCGGCGTAGACGCCAACACCGGGGTTTATCGCTTTACTTTTGACAGTGTCCATCTCTCCGACGGTGTGCAGTTTATCGTAGTGGTGATTGGGCTGTTCTCTGTCTCTGAAATACTGTTAATGCTGGAACATACCAGCAGTGGCCAGACGCTGGTGCGTAAAACGGGCCGCATGTTGTTCAACGCCAAAGAAGGCGCACAGTGCGTAGGAGCCACCCTGCGTTCATCAGTGATTGGCTTTTTCGTCGGCGTTCTGCCTGGCGCTGGCGCCACCATTGCCAGTGCCATCACCTACATGACCGAGAAAAAGCTCAGCGGCAACAGCGACAGCTTTGGCAAGGGGGATATTCGTGGCGTAGCAGCACCAGAAGCCGCCAACAACGCCTCGGCCTGCGGCTCTTTCATCCCAATGCTGACGCTCGGCGTGCCGGGCTCCGGTACCACGGCGGTGATGATGGGCGCGCTGACGCTGTACAACATCACCCCGGGGCCGGCGATGTTCACTGAACAGCCGGATATCGTCTGGGGGCTGATTGCAGCGCTGCTGATCGCTAACGTAATGCTGCTGGTGATGAACATTCCACTGATCGGTCTGTTTACCCGCATGCTGACCATTCCGCTGTGGTTTTTGGTACCCGCTATTGCGGCAGTCTCCGCGGTAGGTGTGTACGCTGTCCACAGCACTACCTTCGATTTGGTGTTGATGGTCGCCCTCGGCGTGCTGGGCTACATTTTGCGTAAAATGCACTTCCCAATGTCGCCATTGATTCTGGGCTTCGTTCTCGGGGAAATGCTGGAGCAGAACCTGCGCCGGGCGTTGTCTATCAGTAACGGGAGTATGGATATTCTGTGGGCCAGCGGCGTGGCGAAAGTGCTGCTGGTGATGGCGGTACTGGTTATCGTGGTCCCGCCAGTGCTGCGCATGATCCGTAAACGCAACAGCAAACCGCAGGTGGATATCAGTTAATAACGCGCCTTGTCCGGCCTACGATTAATCGCCACTGTAGGCCGGATAAGCGCAGCACCATCCGGCATTTTCATCTTAATTCCTGAACTGCACTAAGAACGTGCTCAACAAACCGTGTCAGCTTGGGCAACGGACGCAAATCCTGTCGCCACAGCAAATGAATCGGCCGCGGCTGTGGCGTAAATCCTTCCAGAATACGAACCAACTTGCCAGTAGCCAGCTCTTCTGCCAACAGCACCTCCGGTTGCAATAACAGCCCAGCCCCCGCTACCGCCGCCATACGCAGTCCATGACCATCGTTACAGCGCAGGATCGCATCGCGTTTCCATCTGACTTCCCCCGTCACGCCAGGCAGTATCCACTCGTTGCGGGCCGTCCACACGGTATGGGACAGACACAGATGATCCACCAGATCCGCGGGCGTCCGGGGGGTGCCATGGCGGGCAAGATATTCTGGCGAAGCACAAATTGCCATACGGTAGGGACACAGGTATTTCGCCACCACGTCAGTCTGATGGATATCGCCAATGCGGATCGCCAGATCAACACCTTCATTAACCAGATCAACCATCCGGTTGGTTAGATCCAGTTCAATGCGCACCTCTGGCCAGGTCTGTAAAAACGCAGCGGCCAATGGCGAGATCACGCAAGCGCCAAAAGACGTGGGCGCGCTTATGCGCAGCGTCCCTGCTGGTGCCAGCCGCAGACGCTCTACCGAACGTTCAGCTATCGATACCTGCTCCAGCACGCGACGGGCTTCTTCAAAATAGACGCGTCCGGCATCGGTCAGACTCTGGCGACGCGTATTGCGCTCCAGCAAACGCGTGCCGAGCTGCGCTTCCAGTTGGGCAATATATTTTCCCACCATCACCGCAGACATCTCGAGCCTCGTCGCCGCAGAAGTAAAGCTCCCGCTCTCCACCACGGCGACAAACGTTTCCATGCCGCGTAACTTATCCATATTGCAAACCCCTGGTTAGTAATCATCTAACTTTTAGCCAGTTTATCCGATTTCATTTTCATTAAAGAATAGCGGCTCACACTATTGCGGAGGTGGTTATGAAAATCGTCATTATTGGTGCCAGTGGTACAGTGGGTCGCGCAGTCACAGAAACGTTGAGCCGTAAACATGAGGTGATCCGCGTAGGTCGCACGCAGGGGGATTACCAGGTCGATATCACCTCGCAGGAGAGTGTCGAGGCATTGTTCGAAAAAGTCGGTCGGGTAGATGCGATCGTTTCCGCCACCGGCAATCTGTTCTTTGGACCGCTGTCGACAATGACCGACCAGGACTTTAATCAGGGGCTTCAGGATAAACTGTTAGGCCAGATACGTCTGGCCTTAACCGGGCAGCATTTCCTCAATGATAGCGGTTCGATAACGTTAATTAGCGGCATTATCGCCCACGAGCCCATCGCACAAGGCGCAAATGCGGCAACGATCAATGCCGGTCTGGAAGGATTTGTGCGCGCCGCTGCCTGTGAGCTAGAGCGTGGTCAGCGTATTAACCTGATAAGTCCGACCGTACTGAGTGAATCCGCTGCAGCCTATGACGGGTTCTTCCCCGGCTTTGAAAGCGTCCCCGCCGTCACGGTCGCCAACGCCTATCGCCGCAGCGTCGAAGGCATCCAGAGCGGGCGCATTTATAAAGTGGGTTACTGTTAACCGCTTTTTCTCGCCTCTTACGTCATCAGTAAGAGGCGAGGAGTCGCATATTTCAGGCACCCGTTTCGTTTCTGATCCGCGCATTGATGTATTCCACGGCCTGCGTTACGTCCATAATGCCGTTAATCGCATTCGTCACGCCTTGCCCGATAATAATCTCTGCCTGTCGCAGGTTAAAAGACTCACCTTTACTTCCCTGAGACTCCCGTATTCCCGTCATGCCTTTTTCATTCAGTAAATTAAACCACGGGTAGAGATTGAGAACATTTTGATCGTGACATATTCCAGACCAGGCGCTGTTGCCCCCCAATAGAACCAGATGGCGCGAAATTTCATCGGAATAAAGCCAATGAAAAAACTGCTCAACCTGTTTTTTCTTCTTACTGTAGCGAGACATTCCAATAGAGCCACCGCCCAATTGTGGAAGCTGCCCCGGAACGGGAGCATAGCCGATCGTGGGGGCGATGGTCGTATGCGCAACATCGTTAAACAAATTGAGATACATAATCAGCATGGCGAGATTTCCACGCTCAAACTGTTTAACCGCATCACTCCACCACTCACCAGGGAGATTCACGGCGATAGAAAGCTGGTGCAGATATTCTTCAAGTGCAGCGGCAGCAAGCGAAGCATCAAGTTGTACCGGCTCGCCCTCACGCACCAATCGTCCACCTAACGCGTAGTAACGTAGCAAGTACTCAGTGGCGATAAGTCCTGAGCTGCCCAACGTCACCGCCGTTCCCATTGGGCGCTGTCTGTTTTCTGGCTGATGCAATTGACTAAAGAAAGCGGCAATCTCATCAAATTGTGCGAAATTCTCTGGTAGCGTTAACTCTTTGCCTGTTGATTCATAAAACATCCGTTTAATCGTCGCATCTTCAAACAGATCTCGTCGATAAAACAGAAGCTGCATACTGGCATCAAAGGGAATTGCCCATGCAGTCCCATTCACCTGGCTGAAGTGCTGCTGAATTTGCTCAGAGAAGTTATCCAGCAATAACGGGAGTTCGGGGGAGACAGACTCCAGCGGCAATAATGCTTTTTCTGCAAACCAGGGAAAACATGCCATATCGATTCGCAGTAAATCGTAATAAGGGTGCAGGTGAAGATGAGAGAGAATTTCAAAAACCTCATCATACGGATAAACCGCAAGATTAACCTTAATACCGGTCTGGCGATAAAAGTGAGGTAACAGTTTCTTCAGCGCATCGGTCGAAGGGCTGGGCAAAATTAACATATTCAGCGTCGCCTCCGTCTCATGAGGCGGAGCGTATTGCCCATTCCAGGAAAAACCGCAATTCGTCAGAATACGGTGCTTCTCTTTACTTTTGGGTTGGCGAATACATGAAGCAATAGTTGTCCCCAGGCGGGCATAATCCATCTGATAGCTGGTGATTCCATCAAAAGATGCAGGAAGATTATCACTCAGTTGTACTATCGGCGGGCAGGACTGAGAACTCCCAAACCAGGACGCTTGCGTCAACGCACGCGTCTTCTCACTGTCCTGAACAATAAACAGATCGGGTATCGCCCCCCGGAAAAAGTCAAACGCGACGGTGTTAACTTCACTGGCATGCGCAGGTATAACCGTAAGCTTTGTGTGCGGACTTAACTCCCGGCATACCTTCTGTATCGCTTGAGTAAAGCGTGCGCTGTGGGCAAATTCCAGCGGCTCGCAGAAAACACCAATATGACCCGGCAACTGCGCCAGTGCCCTTCTTGCGGTTTCTTCCCCTGCGGTCACATAGTCAAGGCTAAAATAACAAACTGCACCGGCTGGCTGGCGATACGCAAAAAGCACATTCTCCGGGGAGAGCCTGAGCATATCGTAATAGGGCTGGCTGTTGTCCAGGCAACTCACGGTGACAACAGCCTGGTAAGACTTTGCCGCCAGTGTTTGCAAAATATCCAGTTCCAGATTGGGCAAATCATTAGTCAGGTAAAGATCAACCGGTTCGCTGAGTGAAGGTTGCCAGGCCTGGTGTAATCCCCGATAAAGTTGATAGTAACGTTCCGCATTGATGTCCGGCAGAATCAAGGCCACTCCCTGACTTTTGCTGGCTCTCAATGATTGCGCCTGCGCATTCAACTGATAGCCAACTTCTCGGGCCGCACGTTGAACCGCTTCAATCTTCTCAACGCTTACATTTCCTCTGCCATTGAGCACATTCGAGACAGTCCCATGCGATACACCGGCAATTCTTGCTATGTCTTTGATAGTTGGCATTTTTACACCCTTCCCCTGATGTTTTGATGCTAGCACGGTGCTCATCAGGAAACTATCTCCAGCAAGATAATTTGAACGTTACAATATTAAAAAGTGCATTTTATCAACACATTCTTATAACCACCTCTCAACCCCACATAGCACGAAGAAATGAACTAAAAATTTCAACACCATGAAATATAAAAATAAATTATTAAATTCTTGAAGAGGATCACTTATGCAACAAAAGATCGTTGTTGCCTTGAAGTTGCAGG
This sequence comes from Citrobacter sp. KTE30, assembly GCF_000398825.1. Lineage (NCBI taxonomy): Bacteria > Pseudomonadati > Pseudomonadota > Gammaproteobacteria > Enterobacterales > Enterobacteriaceae > Citrobacter > Citrobacter sp. KTE30. The sequence goes on from NZ_KB976055.1 coordinate 3,526,051, forward strand.
ATAATAATTGACACGTTCCAATTACGTTTCATTACATTTTCGTTCAAAAAACAACACTCTGTTTTGATCAAGAGGGAAACATGAATATTCATTTTCTGGGAACCGCAGCATCCGAAGGGATACCCAATCCTTTTTGCCGTTGTGAGCACTGTCAGCAAGCCCGTATTCGTAAAGGCAAAGACATACGCACGCACTCCTCAGCGATCATCGACGATGAACTGTTGATTGATGTCGCGCCTGAATTCAGCCAGCAACTGCTGCGAGATGGCCTGGACGCAACAGAGATCAAATCGCTGCTGTTCACGCATACACATCCCGATCATTTCAACGTCGGCGATCTTTTTAGCCGAATGGAAGGGTACGGATTTGAGATTACTCATCCGTTGCACATTTTTGGTAATGACCGTGCGATTAACGGCGCGGCACAAGTGTTACCAGGCTACAGCGCAGAAAGATTTGCTTTTCATTGCCTGGTTCCCTTCGTAACCGTTGAAACCCGCGGATACCGAATCACTCCACTGCTGGCGAACCATGCCAAATGGGAGCTTTGTTATACCTGGTTTATCGAAAAAGATGGTCAGTCAATTTTCTATGGACATGATTCGGGCTGGTTCCCTGAACTCACCTGGCAATGGTTGAAAGGGAAAAAGATCGATTTAACGGTGCTGGAATGTACCTACGGTTTTAATGGTGATAACCGTACAAATAACCACATGAGTCTGGAAACCGTTTTCGCCGCCAGAGACAGGCTTGCAGAACTGGGCTGCCTTGAGAAAAATAGCCAACTCATCGTCTCGCATGTCTCACACAGCGGCGGTCTACTGCACGACGATCTCGTGGCGGCGTGCGACAAAGAGAACATTCTTGTCGCCTGGGATGGGCTTAACCTGAGCATCAACCAATAAGGATATGCAATATGGACCTTAATAAAACACCACGCCTGCTGGTTATGATGTTCATACAATATTTCATGCAGGGCGCCTGGAATATGACCATGGGACTGGTATTAAGTACCTATGGTATGGCGACCATTATTGGCTCATCTTATGCTTTGCTTGGTCTGGCGACCATTCTTTCGCCACTCTTTATTGGCATGGTAGCCGACCGTTTCTTTTCGTCACAAAAAGTCATGGCGATCCTGCATTTAATTAATGCTGGCGTACTGTTGTTTGTTCCACAATTTATTGAGGCGCAAAACACGGGCATGACGTTGACCATGATCTTCCTGGTCGGTCTGCTGTTTTATCCAACAACTGCGCTGGCTAACAGCATCAGTTTCAGCCACATTAACGGGGTGAAATACTTCCCCTTTATTCGTGTGTTCGGCACATTTGGCTTTATGGTCATCGGTTTTATTATTGGTGAAATGGGCTATTCTGGAAATACCATCACCTGGTATATTGCGTCAGCCTCCGGTGTCGTGCTCGGCCTTTACTGCTTTACGTTGCCAAACACCCCACCGAAAGCAAAAGGAAGCGTATTTACACTCCGCGATCTGTTATGTCTGGACGCTCTGGCACTCTTCAAGGACCGCAGTTTCTCGGTTTTGATGCTCAGTATTTTTGTCCTGATGATCCCCAAAACAGCTTATTCCGCCTATATCCCGGTCTTTTTAAAAGCGCTTGGATTCGATAACGCCGCGTCAATGATGCAGGTCGGCATCGCCTGTGAAGTCATTTTTATGTTCCTGCTCTCGTTTTTCTTACTGAAAGCCGGCTTCAAAATTACTCTCATGTTGGGCGCCGTTTGCTGGATCATCCGCACACTGTTGTTTGCTCATGCATCACTGGATGCCAACATGATGTTTGTGCTGATCGGTCTGATGTTGCAGGGATTCTGCTGGGACTTTTTCTTTACCGTGGGCGACATTTATGTTGACCGTAAAGCCGCGCCAGAGATTAAAGCACAAGCCCAAAGCTTGCGATTTATCGTCTCCAACGGCGTCGGTTTGCTGTTTGCCTCTACCGTATGCGGTCAAATCTTCAACAGCACCGTGACGGAACAAGGCCCACAGGCGTTACCGCAATGGGAAACATTCTGGCTAGTTTCCGCAGGCGTTGCCGCAGTGGTCAGCGTATTCTTCCTGATATTCTTCCGGGACGATATTTCAAAACGCAAAGCAGACCTCCCATTGAAAAAAGCAAACTCCTGATCGTTAAAGACTCTTTCATTAAGGTAATTGCATGAATAATCTGGCCGCCATCATCAATGAGCAAGGATTGTTGCCTTTAACTACGATCATCAAAATCAGCATTGCATTTATTCTGGGTGGCATTATAGGCCTGGAAAGAGAATCGAAAGGGAAACCGGTTGGCTTCAAAACTTGCGTTATTTTATCCGTAGCCAGCTGTGTGTTAACTGTCGTATCAATACAATCTGCAGAATACTATGCTGAAATTTCGATGAACATCCGTAGCGATCCTATGCGTCTGGCGGCTCAGATTATTAGTGGCGTTGGTTTTCTCGGTGCGGGAGTCATTCTGCACCGACACGACGATGCTATTTCTGGTCTCACTACTGCGGCAATTGTCTGGGCATCTGCTGGGGTGGGAATCACCTGTGGGGCCGGTTTTTATTTTCATGCTTTTTTTGCCACGGCTTTATTTTTATTGGCAATTAAATTAAGCCCGTTCATTATTTTCTTACAAACTAAAAACCAGTTCCCCGGAAAAGTAAAAGTCAGGGTTATTCTTGATGAACGCGATGCGCTCGAAAATCTGATAACCCGCATCCATCAACAGAAAAACATTATTGAAAACATAACGATCAGGGATATTAAGAAGGGTAAAATCGAGGTTAATCTCAAAATCGTAATTCGTAAGAAGATGACCTTGCCCGACTTGTACCACGATCTCACTCATGTTGAACACGTCTGCGCTATTGCTCTTGAACATTAAGATTTTTTATTTCTCTCTTTAAAATCAGGTGGTTACCACCTGATATAACCGCTCTATCCCCGTCTTCGCTTTAAATCCCTACTGTTTGAAATGTTAAATATTTGTTGCTTTTGATCACAAATAACAAACAAACAAACTCATTATGTGCGCGTTTTTCAAAAATGTAGATATTTTTAATTTATGGCTACGAAACGAGCTGCGCCATATCTCCCTGACAATCTACTGAGAGGAACGATTTGATGAACGCACTGACTGCCGTAAAACCAAACGCTGAAGATCCAGCCCAGCACTACAGCGGTTTCACGCTGAAACCGTCAGCCCAATCCCCACGCCTGCTGGAGCTGACTTTTTCCGCTGAAACCACTGAGCAATTTCTGCAGGCCGTCGCGCAGTGGCCGGTGCAGGCGCTGGAATACAAATCCTTCTTGCGCTTCAAAGTGAGCAAGATCCTCGACGACCTGTGCGGCAATCAGTTGCAGCCTCTGCTGCTGAAAACGTTGCTCGATCGTGCCGAAGGCGCACTGCTGATCAATGCCGTTGGCGTGGATGATGTGGCGCAGGCAGAAGAGATGGTCAAGCTGGCGACGGCGGTAGCGCATCTAATCGGACGCTCGAATTTTGATGCGATGAGCGGTCAATATTACGCACGTTTTGTGGTGAAAAACGTCGATAACTCAGACAGCTATCTGCGCCAGCCTCACCGAGTGATGGAATTGCACAACGACGGAACCTATCTCGAAGAAATCACCGATTACGTGCTGATGATGAAGATTGACGAGCAGAACATGACCGGCGGTAACTCGCTGCTGCTGCACCTCGACGACTGGGAACATCTGGATCAGTACTTTACCCATCCGCTAGCGCGTCGCCCTATGCGCTTTGCCGCGCCGCCAAGCAAAAACGTGAGCCAGGAAGTGTTCCATCCGGTATTTGACGTTGACCAGCAGGGTCGTCCGGTGATGCGCTACATCGACCAGTTCGTCCAGCCAAAAGACTATGAAGAAGGCGTCTGGCTGAGTGACCTGTCCGACGCGCTGGAAACCAGCAAAAGTATTATTTCCGTACCGGTTTCAGTGGGTAAATTCCTGCTGATCAACAACCTGTTCTGGCTGCACGGTCGCGATCGTTTCACCTCGCATCCTGACCTGCGCCGCGAACTGATGCGCCAACGTGGTTATTTCGCTTACGCGACAAACCACTACCAGACTCATCAGTAAGCGCGAAGGAAAAAAGCGGATGTATGATTTTGTGATTATTGGCGGCGGCATTATCGGTATGTCGACCGCCATGCAACTGATTGATGTCTATCCGGACGCCAGAATTGCGCTGTTGGAAAAAGAGTCCGGCCCGGCCTGTCACCAGACGGGCCACAACAGCGGCGTCATTCATGCCGGGGTCTATTACACTCCCGGCAGCCTGAAGGCGCAGTTTTGCCTGGCCGGAAATCGCGCCACAAAAGTCTTTTGCGACCAAAACGGCATCCGCTACGACGTCTGCGGAAAAATGCTGGTTGCCACCTCCCCTCTGGAAATGGAGCGCATGCGCGCGCTATGGGATCGCACCGCAGCTAACGGTTTGGAGCGCGACTGGCTGAATGCGCAGGAGCTTCGAGAGCGTGAACCGAATATCACCGGTCTGGGTGGCATTTTTGTTCCGTCGAGCGGGATCGTCAGCTACCGTGAAGTCACCGCCGCGATGGCGAATATTTTCCAGGCCAAAGGCGGTGAGATTATTTACAACGCCGAGGTCAGCGCGCTGAAAGAGCACGCTACGGGCGTGATTGTCCATACCCGTCAGGGCCAGGAATATGAAGGCGCGACGCTGATTAGTTGTTCTGGCCTGATGGCGGACCGACTGGTGAAAATGCTCGGCGTTGAACCTGGCTTTATCATCTGTCCGTTCCGTGGCGAATATTTCCGCCTGGCGCCAGAACATAATCAGATAGTTAACCATCTGATCTACCCCATCCCCGACCCGGCAATGCCGTTTCTCGGTGTTCATCTGACCCGGATGATTGACGGCAGCGTCACGGTCGGCCCAAACGCGGTGCTGGCATTTAAACGTGAAGGCTACCGTAAGCGTGACTTCTCGCTCAGCGATACGCTGGAGATCCTCGGCTCTTCTGGTATTCGCCGCGTGCTGCAAAACAACCTGCGCTCAGGGCTTGGCGAAATGAAGAATTCGCTGTGCAAAAGCGGTTATCTGCGTCTGGTACAAAAGTACTGTCCGAGCCTGACGCTTAAGGATCTGCAACCATGGCCTGCAGGGGTGCGGGCACAGGCGGTATCACCTGATGGCAAGCTTATCGACGATTTTCTGTTTGTCACCACGCCACACTCAATTCACACCTGTAACGCGCCTTCTCCGGCGGCAACATCGGCAATCCCTATCGGTGCACATATTGTCAGCAAAGTTCATGCGCTGCTGGAGAACCAGAGTAATCCCGGACGCACGCTGCGTGCGGCACGTAGCGTGGAGACATTACACGCCGCATTTACCCGTTAAACCGATTAAGACAGGAAGCAATCATGCAACTTAACGATCCAACCTTATTTCGCCAGCAGGCACTGATCGACGGCAACTGGCGTGACGCTAACAGCGGCGAGACCATCGCGGTGACCAATCCCGCCAACGGTCAGCAATTGGGTAGCGTACCTAAAATGGGGGCAGATGAAACCCGCGAAGCGATTAACGCTGCTAACCGCGCTCTGCCGGCCTGGCGTGCGCTGACTGCCAAAGAGCGAGCCAATATCCTGCGCCGCTGGTTCAACCTGATGATTGAGCATCAGGACGATCTCGCCCGCCTGATGACCCTGGAACAGGGTAAACCGCTGGCGGAGGCCAAAGGCGAAATCACCTATGCCGCCTCATTTATTGAGTGGTTTGCCGAAGAGGGTAAACGCATCTATGGCGATACAATTCCTGGTCATCAGGCCGATAAGCGTCTGATCGTCATCAAGCAGCCGATCGGCGTTACCGCCGCGATTACGCCGTGGAACTTTCCCTCAGCGATGATCACCCGTAAAGCCGGTCCGGCGCTGGCAGCAGGCTGTACGATGGTGCTTAAACCCGCCAGCCAGACCCCCTACTCCGCACTGGCGCTGGCAGAACTGGCTAATCGCGCCGGGATCCCGGCTGGCGTTTTCAGCGTGGTGACCGGTTCTGCGAGCGCGGTCGGTAACGAACTGACCGGCAACCCGCTGGTGCGCAAACTGTCATTTACCGGCTCAACCGAAATTGGCCGTCAGTTAATGCAGCAGTGCGCCAAAGACATCAAAAAGGTATCGCTGGAACTGGGCGGCAATGCGCCGTTTATCGTCTTTGACGATGCCGATCTTGATAAAGCCGTGGAAGGCGCGCTGGCCTCGAAATTCCGTAACGCCGGGCAAACCTGCGTCTGCGCCAACCGCCTGTACGTTCAGGACGGCGTGTATGAGCGTTTTGCCGAAAAACTTCAGCAGGCGGTAAGCAAACTGCATCTCGGCGATGGTCTGCAACCAGAGGTCACTACCGGACCGCTGATCGACGATAAAGCGGTTGCCAAAGTGCAGGAACACATTGCCGATGCTCTGGATAAAGGCGCACGCATTATCGCGGGCGGTAAACCTCATGCGCTCGGCGGTAACTTCTTCCAGCCCACCATTCTGGTAGATGTGCCTGACAACGCGAAGGTCGCCAAAGAAGAGACGTTCGGACCGCTGGCTCCGCTGTTTCGTTTTAAAGACGAAGCCGACGTCATCGCTCAGGCCAACGACACCGAGTTTGGTCTGGCCGCCTATTTCTACGCCCGTGATTTGAGCCGCGTCTTCCGCGTTGGCGAAGCGCTGGAGTACGGCATCGTCGGGATTAACACCGGCATTATCTCCAACGAAGTCGCCCCGTTTGGGGGAATCAAAGCCTCCGGTCTTGGCCGTGAAGGATCAAAATACGGCATCGAAGACTACTTAGAAATCAAATATATGTGCATCGGCCTTTAATAAAATAAATACTGGAGAACACCTGATGAGCACCAACAAAGAACTTATGCAACGTCGCAGCAACGCCGTTCCCCGTGGCGTAGGCCAGATCCACCCTATTTTTGCCGAGCGTGCAGAAAACTGTCGGGTCTGGGACGTTGAAGGCCGTGAATTCCTTGACTTTGCTGGCGGTATTGCAGTGTTGAACACCGGTCACCTGCACCCGCAGATCGTCTCTGCGGTAGAAGCGCAGTTGAAAAAGCTGTCCCATACCTGTTTCCAGGTGCTGGCCTATGAGCCATACCTGGAGCTGTGCGAAATCATGAATAAGAAAGTGCCGGGTGATTTCGCCAAGAAAACCCTGCTGGTGACCACCGGTTCTGAAGCGGTAGAAAATGCGGTGAAAATCGCCCGCGCCGCCACCAAACGCACCGGCACAATCGCCTTCAGCGGTGCTTACCACGGCCGTACCCACTACACCTTGTCACTGACCGGGAAAGTGAACCCATACTCTGCCGGAATGGGGCTGATGCCGGGCCACGTGTATCGCGCGCTTTATCCTTGCCCACTGCACGGCATCAGTGACGACGATGCTATCGCCAGCATTCACCGCATTTTCAAAAACGATGCCGCGCCAGAAGACGTCGCCGCCATCGTAATTGAACCCGTCCAGGGCGAAGGTGGTTTTTACGCCGCTTCTCCTGCTTTTATGCAACGTCTGCGCGCTATTTGTGACGAACACGGGATCATGCTGATTGCTGATGAAGTACAGAGCGGTGCGGGCCGCACCGGTACGCTGTTTGCCATGGAGCAGATGGGCGTTGCGCCCGATCTCACCACCTTCGCCAAATCCATCGCCGGAGGCTTCCCGCTGGCAGGCGTGACCGGACGCGCCGATGTCATGGACGCTATTCCACCGGGCGGTCTGGGCGGTACCTATGCAGGTAACCCAATTGCCTGTGCCGCTGCGCTGGCGGTACTAAACATTTTCGAGCAGGAAAATCTGCTGCAAAAAGCCAACGAGCTGGGGCAAACCCTGCGTGAAGGCCTGTTGGCTATCGCGGAAACCCACCGCGAGATTGGCGACGTACGCGGGCTGGGCGCGATGATTGCTATCGAACTGTTCGAAGACGGCGATCGCACGAAGCCCGATGCCAAACTGACAGCTGAAATCGTCGCTCGTGCCCGCGATAAAGGGCTAATCCTGCTCTCCTGCGGACCTTACTACAACGTGCTGCGCATTCTTGTCCCGCTGACTATTGAAGATGCGCAAATCCGCCAGGGGCTGGACATTATCGCCCAGTGTTTTGCCGAGGCAAAGCAGGGTTAAACCCGTATCAAAACGGGGAGTTTTAAGCCGGATAAGGCGGAGCCGCCATCCGGCAAACAGGGTCAATAACAATAATACGCGTGCCCCGGCGCGGGAATGCCGGGGTGCTCTCCCAAGTGAAATACTTTCGAGAGGTTTAAAGATGGGGCAAGTGTCACAATCACATGATTTAGGGGGCGGGCTGAAATCACGCCACGTCACCATGCTGTCTATTGCCGGGGTAATCGGCGCAAGTCTGTTTGTCGGTTCAAGCGTGGCGATTGCAGAAGCCGGCCCCGCAGTATTATTAGCCTATCTGTTCGCCGGATTGCTGGTGGTGATGATTATGCGCATGTTGGCCGAAATGGCCGTCGCCACACCGGATACCGGTTCTTTTTCCACATACGCCGATAAGGCCATCGGCCCTTGGGCAGGTTACACCATCGGCTGGTTGTACTGGTGGTTCTGGGTGTTGGTTATACCGCTGGAGGCGAATATCGCCGCCATCATTCTTCACTCCTGGGTGCCTGGCATTCCTATCTGGCTGTTTTCTCTGGTTATCACGCTGGCATTAACCGGCAGTAATTTACTGAGCGTCAAAAATTACGGTGAGTTCGAGTTCTGGCTGGCGCTGTGCAAAGTGATTGCCATTCTGGCGTTTATAACCCTCGGCGCAGCGGCGATTAGCGGTTTCTATCCTTATGCCGATGTCAGCGGGGTTTCGCGCCTGTGGGATCAGGGCGGCTTTATGCCCAACGGTTTTGGCGCCGTGATCAGCGCAATGTTAATCACCATGTTCTCCTTTATGGGCGCAGAGATAGTTACCATCGCCGCCGCCGAATCCGATACCCCGGATAAACATATCGTTCGCGCCACCAACTCGGTTATCTGGCGTATCTCCATCTTCTATCTGTGCTCTATTTTTGTGGTGGTGGCGCTGATCCCGTGGAACATGCCGGGACTGAAAGAAGTCGGTTCTTACCGCTCGGTACTGGAGCTACTGCATATCCCGCACGCGAAACTGATCATGGATTGCGTCATTTTGCTGTCGGTGACTAGCTGTCTCAACTCCGCGCTGTATACGTCCTCGCGTATGCTCTACTCCCTGAGCCGCCGTGGCGATGCCCCCGCCTTTATGGGTAAAACGAACCGCAGTAAAACGCCTTATGTGGCGGTGTTGCTGTCTACCGGTGCCGCATTCCTCACCGTCATCGTCAACTATTACGCCCCGGCCAAGGTGTTTAAATTCCTGATCGACAGTTCCGGTGCCATCGCACTGCTGGTCTATCTGGTCATTGCCGTTTCTCAACTGCGGATGCGTAAAATCCTGCTGGCACGAGGCGGCGAAATTAAACTGAAAATGTGGCTCTATCCGTGGCTTACCTGGCTGGTCATCGCATTTATTATCTTTGTGCTGGTGGTCATGCTGTTTCGCCCGGCACAACAGCTGGAAGTTATCTCTACCGGATTGTTAGCCATAGGAATTATTTGCACCGTGCCCATTATGTCACGCTGGAAAAAACTGCTATCGTGGCAAAAAGCACCATTGCAAAATACGCATTAAACCTGTTCCCGGCGCAGGCCGGGAAATCCTTTCAGGAGTATGACCATGACCGCCATTCCCCAACCGACGGCCATTGATGGATACCGCTGGCTGAAGAACGACATCATCCGCGGTGTGTATCAGCCTGATGAAAAACTGCGTATGAGCCTGCTGACCTCACGCTATGATCTTGGCGTTGGACCGCTACGCGAAGCGCTTTCGCAGTTAGTTGCCGAGCGGTTAGTGACGGTAGTAAATCAGAAAGGGTATCGTGTTGCCCCGATGTCAGAGCAGGAGTTGCTCGATATTTTCGATGCCCGCGCCAATATGGAAGCCATGCTGGTCGCGCTGGCCATTGAACGCGGCGACGACGCCTGGGAAGCTGAAATTCTGGCGCGCGCGCATATGCTTAGTAAGCTTGAAGCCATTGATGCCAGCGAACAGATGCTCGACGAGTGGGATCAGCGCCATCAGGCGTTTCACTCGGCGATTGTCGCTGGCTGTGGTTCACAATATCTGCTGCAAATGCGCGAACGACTGTTCGATTTGGCGGCTCGCTACCGGTTTATCTGGCTGCGAAAAACGGTGCTGTCGGTGGAGATGCTGGAAGACAAACACGATCAGCACCAAACGTTGACCGAAGCAATTCTGGCACGCGATGCCGCGCGCGCCAGCGAATTAATGCGCCAGCACCTGCTGACGCCGATTCCGATTATTCAACAGGCGATGTCCGGTAAATTGCTGACGGAATAAGCCTGAATAATATTACTGCTCCGGAATACGTAACACCTGCCCAGGATAGATTTTATCCGGACTTTTCAGCATTGGTTTATTCGCTTCAAATATCTGGTTATACAGGTTGGCATTACCGTAAACCTGTTTAGCAATAGCGCTCAGGGTATCCCCTGATTTCACGGTATAAAACTGGCTTTCGCTCGCGGGCGCAGAGGTTTTAACCTGATCATCTACGCTGGCAATACCGGAGATATTACCAATCGCGATCAGAATTTTTTCTTTCGCCTCCTGACTTAATCCATCACCAGAAACAGTGGCTTTGCCTTCGTTAATTTGCACGTCCACTTTATCCGCATCAGGGATGCCAGTTTTGTTCAGGTGTTCCTGCACTTTTTTTGCCAGATCGGCTGTGTCATGGTTTCCAGTGACCGCATCCCACAGTTTTTCACCCGCATCTTTTACAAAATTGAAGAGTCCCATATCCACCTCGGTAATTAACAATTAACACCCAAAAGTGTAGCAGAGGAGAAAGGGGGCCAAAGAAAACGGCGCCAAAGCGCCGTAGTTGAAAGGAATTAATTACGCGTCTGTATCCAGAAGGCATGGATCAAACCAGGGATGTAGCCCAGCAGCGTCAGAACGATATTGAGGATAAATGCCCAGCCGAACCCCTTCCCCAGCAGCACGCCAAGCGGGGGCAGAATAATAGTAAAAACGATTCTCCAGAAACCCATACACACTCCCTACAAGCAAAAAATTAATCATTGTTTAAAAAGAGATTTTATCTCTAAGAGTAGCCATTCTACCCAACTCCGCCAGCATTCCGCGGCTGTTTTACCCTCCTTTACGCTCTTTACGCTGGCGTACGTTGGTTGTTTATTTTAGAATGTGCTTAATTTAGATTGTGCTTAAATACATATGACTGAACTTGAACAACTCCAGGCCAGCGCAGAACAAGCTGCCGCCCTGCTAAAAGCGATGAGTAACCCGAAACGGTTGCTGATTTTGTGCATGCTCTGCGGTTCACCCGGTACCAGCGCAGGCGAGTTAGCCCGTGTTACCGGCCTTAGCCCTTCCGCCACTTCCCAGCATCTGGCGCGTATGCGTGAAGAAGGTCTGATAGAAAGCCAGCGCGATGCCCAGCGCATCCTCTACTCCATTAAAAATGCGGCCGTGAATTCGCTGATCGCCACATTAAAAACACTGTATTGCCCATAAGGAGCCATCATGACTATTGGGACGATTTCCCCGCGCGAGGCGCAGACACTGGTCGCGCAAGGTGCAAAACTGATTGATATCCGCGACGCTGACGAGTATCTGCACGAGCATATTCCTGAGGCTCATCTGGCACCGTTGCCCGCGCTTGAACAGGGATCGCTGCCTGCGAATTTACGCGCCGAGCAGGTGATTTTTCACTGCCAGTCAGGCAAACGTACACAAAATGCGGCAACAAAACTGAGCGCCATTGCTGCGCCCGCGCAGGTCTGGCTGCTGGAAGGTGGAATTGACGGCTGGAAAGCCGCAGGGTTGCCGGTGACGAAAGACAGTTCACAACCGTTACCGCTGATGCGTCAGGTGCAGATAGCCGCAGGTAGCCTTGCCTTACTCGGTGTTATTCTGGGTTACACCGTCAGCAGTATTTTCTTCCTGCTGAGCGGTTTTGTCGGGGCCGGGCTGATTCTCGCTGGCGTGACCGGCTTTTGCGGCATGGCGCGTCTGCTGGACAAAATGCCCTGGAACCGACGTACTCATTAAGCGGTAATCATTGAAACAGCACTGTACCCGCCGGTTGACGTGATCTATGGTGAGTTCTGCGATAAATGATAAATAAAGGAGCGCAACAATATGTTTAAACCTGGCGATCTGGTTCAACCGCGTATGGGCGGTCCAAAACTGAAAGTTGTTGAAGTCAATGACGATCAAATTGTGGCGGTACAAGCCAGTAATGAAAACGGTGATAAATTCACGCTGAAAGCAGCTGATGTCACGCGATATACCGAAGAGGGTGATTTCGGCGTTTGCTGAAAATAAGCGGTGAGGATCTCCTCACCGCCTTCGTAATTAGATCAGAAAGTCATCAAGAGATTTACCGGTAGCCAGCGCCTGGGCAATTGGCTTCGGTGTGCGACCTTGCCCAGTCCATGTTTTCGTTTCACCATTGAGATCGATAAAACGATATTTCGCCGGGCGCGGTTGGCGTTTTTTAACTGAACGTGTCGTAGCCGGTGTTATGCTCAGCAGCTCCTCCGGGCTAATCCCGTCTGCCTGCATCTGCGCCAGCAAGGCATTAATTTTTGCCTGCTGTTCTGCGCGTTGGCGCTGTAGCTGTTCTTCTTCATCGCGCCGTTCTTTGGTCACTACCCTGAATTTTTCAAGCATATCTTCCAGTACATCAACGGAAAATTCACGAGCCATTGCACGCAGCGAGCGGATATTATTTAAGTTTTTTAACATTGAACTCATATTAACAAAACCTCTTTAACGTAAAACATAAAAACGGTATTACGCTAAATATTGTATGCAACTGATTATTATATTTCCAGTCTAATTTATTCACAGGTCATTAAACAAATAGCCAACTCTGATATTTATAGCATCCATTCTGCTATCGCGCAGACAATATATTCTATTACCCTGATTGCAGCTTTGAATATACCTGCAAGGTATCTCAGTGCGTCACTTAAGAAACAGGCCACAGCATCGCGTGGAACCAACGAGTATACATATTGCACATCAGTCAACATTCAGAAAAGGAGCGCAAAAAATTCAGAAAAACAAGCAAAAATAACTCTTTGATCTAAAAGAATTTTAATTAACACAGCAACGAAAACACCAAAACGAACAAAAAACAAACCATTGCAGAGCATTTTATCGACAAAAAGACAATAAATAAAAATTTTAAGCTAGTTGCTAGTTATTATCCAGGCAGATATCCTATTAAAACGCGAAAGCAGCAAGACAAATCACTAGCAGTTAAGGTATTCAAAACCTTTTTCCCCCTTTTTACAAGGAGCATTAACATGTTCTCTCCGCAGTCACGCTTGCGTCATGCAGTAGCAGACACGTTCGCGATGGTTGTTTATTGTTCTGTCGTGAACATGTTGATCGAAATATTCCTTTCTGGAATGAGCTTCGAACAGTCGCTGTATTCCAGATTAGTCGCTATCCCTGTCAACATACTGATCGCGTGGCCATACGGCATGTACCGTGATTTGTTCATGCGCGCGGCGCGTAAAGCCACGCAGGCAGGATGGGCAAAAAATCTGGCGGATGTGCTGGCTTATGTCACCTTCCAGTCGCCGGTGTATGTGATTATTCTGCTGACGGTTGGCGCGGACTGGCACCAGATTACGGCTGCAGTAAGTTCGAACATCGTGGTGTCAATGCTGATGGGCGCTGTCTATGGCTACTTTCTTGATTATTGCCGCCGCTTGTTTAAGGTCAGCAGCTATCATCAGGCTAAAGCCTGACACGCTTCTTTGCGACTGGCACTGCCAGTCGCGTTATTAGTTAGAATTAACGTCGCCAAACAACCCACTCAGATAACGCTCCAGCGCAATTCGCGAGCTAAAGCCGTGCGGAATACCATAATGTTCGTGTGTCTCACCGGCTAAATACAGTGGGAATTGCTGATAATGATCGCAGGTTTTAATATCCGTCGCTGGTTCTGCCAGCGAAGAGCTGCGCTCTTTTAGCGTGGGATGGATAATTAATGCGGTACGTCCCATGCGTGCTTCACGGTTAACGTACACATAATTTTCGCCACGACGATAGCCGTACGTTTTCTGCGTCACTACATCAACGGTAAAGCCCACTTTTTCAAGTACGCGCGCCACCTCATCAGGTCGTAAATACATATTATTTTCCTCGTTATCTTTTACTGCGGGCTTACCTTACCTGATTCAGCATTAGCAACGCTTTCAGAAAAGTCCATAAACGGGTGGCGATGGTGGGACGCATATCGTAAGAACCTTATATACCCTAAATAATTCGAGTTGCAGGAAGGCGGCAAGGGAGCGAATCCCCAGGAGCTTACTAAAGTAAGTGACTGGGGTGAACGAACGCAGCCAACGCACATACAACTTGAAGTATGACGGGTATAGATTTATGTCAGCGCCATCCGCAGTTGGTACGCCGCCTGTTGCGCCATTTCCGCCGAGCTGATATTGGTAAATGACAGCAATATTCCCCCCTTTCCTTCTGACGTTATTCGCCAGCGGCTTAACGCCTGAACAGCTAACCCGGCCTGATTCGCTTTGCGCACCAGCGCAATATCATCTCCGTCCACACTCATCACCAGTTGAATCCCACCTTCCTGAGGAATGACGCTAAATCCTTGTTCGGTCAGGGCGTTTTCCATCCATTGTCGTCGTTCAGCATAATGCTGCCGCATACGTTTTAAGTGTCGCCAGAAGTGGCCGTCTCGCATAAAATCCGCCAGCGTTTGCTGCCATAGAACCGGAACGCTACAGGCCGTTAGCGCCGCTTGTTGGCGAAAGTGTTCAACCTGGGTCAGGGGCACCACCAGCCATGCCGTACGCAAAGCCGGAAACATCGATTTGCTGAACGTTCCGGCATAAATCACCCGCTGGGGCGCATCCAGACTTTTTAGCGGCGGCAACGGCTTACCGTGGTAACGAAATTCACTGTCATAATCATCTTCGATTACCCACGCCTGCGCACGAGTCGCCCACTCCAGCAACTGGTGGCGACGGTCTAAAGACAGTGCTACCCCCAGTGGGCTTTGATGTGCGGGAGTAAGCAGTACAAAACGCGCCTGCGGGTAGTCGCGGATCCCGGCGCTGACATCCAGACCATCGGCATCCACCGCTACCGGCTTCAACTCAATGCGTTCTTGAGCCACCACAGGCCGAATCAGCGGAAAGCCGGGATCTTCGACCCACATTCCCTCTCCGGGATGCGCCAGAGCGCGCAGGATTAACGTCATTGATGCCGCATAGCCTGAAGTGATAAAAATCTGCTCTGGCTGGCATTCAATGCTGCGTGAGACCCGCAGGTAATCCACAATCGCCTGACGTAACGCCCGCTCGCCACACACATCGCCCACCGCCAGATCAAAACGCGTTTGGGTGCGTAAACGCCGTCCCATCACCCGCGCCCAGACTTCGCGCGGAAAAAGATCGAGTGCGGGTAATCCCATCTGAAAAGTTTGCGGTCTGGGATTTTCTCCGGCAAAGATGGCAGGAGAAACAGGTGCCCTTTCTGGTCGCAGTTGCTCACTGACAAACGTTCCTGCCTGTCCACGCCGCGCGAGCCAGCCCTGCGCCACCAGCTCTGCATAGGCATTTTCCACCGTCGAGCGTGATACTCCCAGCTCCTGGGCCCAGGTCCGACTGGAGGGCAATCTGGTACCGGGCTTGAGTTCACCTTTCTCAATTGCGTTTTTTAACTGACGGGCGATTTGCTGATAGCGCGGCATTTATGGTCTGCTTTTTTTGCAAAAATATGGCTCTCTGTAGCAGTCCATTATAGTGCTACATTGCGGGTCATCCAAACGAGGAGAAATACCATGACCATGTTACGCCAGCCCTATTATGAACTCAGCCCTGAAATCTATAACGCTCTGGTTCAGGCAAGCAAAGCGCTGGAGAACTGCGCGCTGGAACCTACGCTGACGGAACTGATTTACCTGCGGGTCTCGCAAATCAACGGCTGCGCCTTTTGTCTGGAAATGCACAGTAAAGCACTGCGCAAATCCGGAGTTGCGCAGGCCAAACTGGATGCGCTGGCAGGCTGGCGGGTGAGTCACCACTTCAGCGAGCAGGAACGTGCGGCGCTGGCGTGGGCCGAATCGGTCACTCAAATTGCCACTAGTCACGCCGAAGATGACGTTTATCTGCCGCTGCTCGACCATTTCAGCGCGAAAGAGATTAGCGACCTGACATTCGCCATTAGCCTGAT
Organism: Citrobacter sp. KTE30; assembly: GCF_000398825.1. NCBI lineage: Bacteria > Pseudomonadati > Pseudomonadota > Gammaproteobacteria > Enterobacterales > Enterobacteriaceae > Citrobacter > Citrobacter sp. KTE30. The sequence continues at coordinate 3,542,413 of NZ_KB976055.1, forward strand.
GAACTGCTTTAACCGCCTGGCGGTGGGGATGCGCATGTGATTCTGCGCTTCCGGATGGCGGCATAAACGCCTTATCCGGCCTGGGAAGTGCTTTCCTGTAGGCCGGATTAGACGCGACGCGCGCCATCCGGCAACCTGCGATGGTACATATCACTTCCCCTGCCATGCCCATAACCCAGCCCATCATCAATCTAAAATTCCCATATCTTGTATGGTTGAATCTTTTTAAAACTACATCTAGTATCTTTCCTATCAGGACACACACAACCCGACGCCCTCTATCGCGCCGATCTTTTATTTTTAAATGGAAATACGAATCATGCGTATTATTATTTACACTCGCAATAACTGTGTTCAGTGCCATGCCACCAAACGGGCAATGGAAAGCCGTGGTTTTGACTTTGAGATGGTAAACGTCGATTTACAGCCCGATTTGGCTGATAACCTGCGCGATCAAGGGTTTCGCCAGTTACCGGTCGTAGTCGCGGGTGAAACCAGTTGGTCAGGGTTTCGCCCGGACATGATCAACCGTCTGCATCCGGAACACCGTGTGGTCAGCGCATGAGTCAGCTCGTCTACTTCTCCAGCAGCTCCGAAAATACGCACCGCTTTATGCAGCGTCTGGGGCTGCCTGCCATCCGCATTCCGCTTAACGAACGCGAGCCGATCCGGGTAGACGAACCTTACATATTAATCGTGCCGTCCTACGGCGGCGGCACTGCTGGCGCGGTCCCAAGACAGGTGATCCGCTTTTTAAACGATACGCACAACCGGGCGTTAATCCGTGGAGTGATCGCCTCCGGCAATCGTAATTTCGGTGACGCCTACGGTCGCGCGGGTGATGTCATCTCACAAAAATGCGGTGTGCCGTGGCTCTATCGCTTTGAGCTGATGGGCACCCAAAGCGATATCGACAACGTTCGAAAAGGAGTGAGCGAATTTTGGCAACGACAAACGCAGAACGTGTAATGCAGCCAACGCTGGATTATCACGCCCTGAACGCCATGCTGAATCTGTATGATAAAGCCGGGCGCATTCAGTTCGACAAAGACCATCAGGCGGTGGAGGCCTTCTTTGCCGCACACGTCCGCCCCAACTCGGTGGCGTTTGCCAGCCAGCAGGAGCGCCTGGAAACGTTGGTGGATGAAGGCTATTACGATGCCAGCGTGTTAGCCCGCTACGATCACGCGTTCGTGCTGAAGCTATTCGCCCACGCCCACGCCAGCGGGTTCCGTTTCCAGACGTTCCTCGGCGCATGGAAGTTCTACACCAGCTATACGTTGAAAACGTTCGACGGTAAGCGCTATCTCGAAGACTTTGAGGATCGGGTAACGATGGTGGCACTCACGCTGGCGCAGGGCGATGAAGCACTCGCGATGCAACTGACCGATGAAATGCTCTCCGGGCGCTTTCAGCCCGCCACACCAACCTTTTTAAACTGCGGTAAACAGCAACGCGGCGAGCTGGTCTCCTGCTTCCTGTTGCGTATTGAAGACAACATGGAGTCTATTGGTCGGGCGGTCAACTCCGCACTTCAGCTCTCCAAACGCGGCGGCGGCGTGGCATTTTTGCTCTCCAACCTGCGCGAGTCAGGTGCGCCCATTAAACGCATTGAGAACCAGTCCTCTGGGGTGATCCCGGTAATGAAAATGCTGGAAGATGCGTTTTCTTATGCGAATCAACTCGGGGCACGTCAGGGCGCAGGCGCGGTGTATCTGCACGCACACCATCCGGATATTTTACGTTTTCTCGATACCAAGCGCGAAAACGCCGACGAGAAAATCCGCATCAAAACGCTCTCGCTTGGCGTGGTGATCCCCGACGTCACCTTCCGGCTAGCGAAAGAAAATGCCCGGATGGCGCTGTTCTCACCGTATGACGTGGAACGGATTTACGGCAAACCGTTCGGTGATATCGCCGTGAGTGAGCGGTATGACGAACTGGTGGCCGACGAACGCGTGCGCAAAAAATACATTAACGCCCGCGAATTCTTCCAGCGGCTGGCCGAGATCCAGTTTGAGTCTGGTTATCCTTACATCATGTTTGAAGATACGGTGAATCGCGCCAATCCGATTGCCGGTCGGATCAATATGAGCAACCTGTGCTCGGAGATTTTGCAGGTTAACAGTGCCTCCACCTACGATGAAAATCTCAATTACGAGCAGATCGGGCACGATATCTCCTGCAATCTCGGCTCCTTGAACATTGCCCATACCATGGATTCACCCGATTTTGGTCGTACCGTGGAAACGGCGGTTCGCGGCTTAACCGCCGTTTCGGACATGAGCCACATCCGCAGCGTGCCTTCGATCGACGCCGGGAACAGCGCGTCGCACGCGATTGGTCTTGGGCAGATGAATCTGCACGGGTATCTGGCGCGGGAAGGGATCGCCTACGGCTCGCCGGAAGGGCTGGATTTCACCAATCTCTATTTCTACACCATCACATGGCATGCGCTGAATACGTCAATGAAGATCGCCCGCGAGCGGGGTCAAACCTTTGCCGGATTCAAACAGTCACGCTACGCCAGCGGCGAGTATTTTAACCAGTATCTGCAGGGCGACTGGCAGCCAAAAACCGACAAGGTCCGCACACTGTTTGCCGCCAGCGGCATTACGCTACCGACGCGCGAGATGTGGGCGCAACTGCGTGAAGATGTGATGCGCTACGGTATTTATAACCAGAATTTACAGGCGGTTCCGCCCACCGGTTCTATCTCCTACATCAACCATGCCACGTCAAGCATTCACCCGATCGTGTCGAAAGTAGAGATTCGTAAAGAGGGCAAAACCGGGCGCGTTTACTACCCTGCCCCGTTTATGACCAATGAGAATCTGGCCTTGTATCAGGATGCCTACGAGATCGGTCCACAAAAAATCATTGATACTTACGCTGAAGCAACGCGGCATGTCGACCAAGGGCTTTCACTGACGCTCTTTTTCCCCGATACCGCCACCACGCGCGATATCAACAAAGCGCAGATTTACGCCTGGCGTAAGGGCATCAAATCCCTGTACTACATCCGACTACGCCAGCTGGCGCTGGAAGGCACCGAAATCGAAGGCTGCGTGTCATGCGCGCTGTAAGGAGGAGAAAATGACATTATCCCGCGTGAGCGCCATCAACTGGAACAAGATTGAGGATGATAAAGATCTTGAGGTATGGAACCGTCTGACCAGTAACTTCTGGCTCCCGGAAAAGGTCCCGCTCTCCAATGACATTCCGGCCTGGCAAACGTTGAACGCAGCCGAACAGCAGCTAACAATCCGCGTTTTTACCGGGCTGACGCTGCTCGACACCATTCAGAATGTTGCCGGAGCACCAGCGTTAATGACTGATTCGTTAACGCCGCATGAAGAGGCGGTGCTGTCGAATATCAGCTTTATGGAGGCGGTGCACGCCCGTTCCTATAGCTCTATTTTCTCCACCCTTTGCCAGACCAAAGATGTGGATGCAGCTTACGCCTGGAGTGAAGAAAATACCCCACTCCAGCGCAAGGCGCAGATCGTTTTGGCACATTACGCCAGCGACGAACCGTTGAAGAAAAAAATAGCCAGCGTGTTTCTGGAATCCTTCCTGTTCTATTCTGGCTTCTGGTTACCGATGTATTTCTCCAGTCGCGGTAAACTGACCAATACCGCCGATCTCATTCGTCTGATCATTCGTGATGAAGCGGTTCATGGGTATTACATTGGTTATAAATATCAAAAAGGTCTGGAGCATATTTCCGAATCAGCACGCGAAGAGTTAAAGCATTTTGCCTTTGACCTGTTGATGGAATTGTATGATAACGAAGCGCGTTATACGGAAGAATTGTATGCAGAGACCGGCTGGGTGGATGACGTCAAAGCCTTCCTTTGTTACAACGCCAATAAGGCATTAATGAATTTGGGATACGAGGCGCTATTTCCGCCTGAAATGGCGGAGGTTAACCCGGCAATCCTTGCCGCGCTGTCGCCCAACGCTGACGAAAACCACGATTTCTTCTCGGGTTCCGGTTCATCCTATGTGATGGGAAAAGCGGTCGAAACCGAAGATGACGACTGGAATTTCTAGCACTCATTTTCACGGGAAATACCGTACATTTTTCGCGGAAATATTTTAACAGGATCACACTTTTGTCGTGCAAATATAATTGTGTGATCTACACTCAATATCAGACGCATTATTCGCCTGCATTCCAGCAATTCAGGCGACTTTTCATTGCCATTTACAAAAAATATTAAGCCGCTCACATTCGCGCTCAGCCCTTATATCACGGGAAGTCCCGCCACCTGACCTTTGGCAATATTCATGCCACAACCAAATTCAGGGTTGTCTCAGATTCTCAGTATGTTAGGGTAGAAAAAGGTCACTATTTCCATCAGGTAATATATCGATATAAACAAATAACAGGAATCATTCTATTGCATGGCAATTAAATTAGAAGTTAAAAATCTCTATAAGATATTTGGAGAGCATCCGCAGAGAGCCTTCAAATATATTGAAAAAGGACTTTCAAAAGAGCAGATTCTGGATAAAACGGGGCTATCGCTTGGCGTTAAGAACGCCAGTCTGGCCATTGAAGAAGGCGAGATATTTGTCATCATGGGATTATCCGGTTCGGGTAAATCCACAATGGTACGCCTTCTCAATCGCCTGATTGAACCCACCCGCGGGCAGGTATTGATTGACGGCGTAGACATCGCCCGGATATCCGATGCTGAGCTTCGCGAGGTGCGCAGAAAAAAGATTGCGATGGTGTTCCAGTCCTTTGCCCTGATGCCGCACATGACGGTGCTGGACAATACGGCATTCGGCATGGAATTAGCCGGTGTTGGTGCGGATGAACGTCGTGAAAAAGCATTAGATGCGCTACGTCAGGTTGGTCTGGAGAATTATGCTCACGGATACCCGGATGAACTTTCCGGGGGTATGCGCCAGCGTGTAGGCCTCGCCCGCGCATTAGCCATTAACCCTGATATCTTATTAATGGATGAGGCCTTCTCAGCCCTCGATCCATTAATTCGTACTGAGATGCAGGATGAACTGGTAAAACTACAGGCGAAGCATCAACGCACCGTGGTCTTTATATCGCATGATCTCGACGAAGCTATGCGTATTGGCGACAGAATTGCCATTATGCAAAACGGTGAAGTGGTCCAGGTCGGCACGCCGGATGAAATCCTGAATAATCCAGCCAATGATTATGTACGCACCTTCTTCCGCGGCGTTGATATTAGCCAGGTCTTCAGTGCGAAAGATATTTCACGCCGTAGCCCCGAAGGTTTAATTCGTAAAACGCCCGGGGTGGGTCCACGTTCGGCGCTGCAATTATTGCAGGACAAAGATCGCGAATATGGTTACGTGATCGAACGCGGCAATAAATTCGTTGGCGTTGTTTCAATCGACTCCTTAAAAACAGCGTTAAGTCAGGCGCAAGGTATTGAAGCGGCATTGATCGATGAGCCGTTAGCCGTAGATGCACAAACTCCTCTCAGCGAGTTGCTTTCTCATGTCGGCCAGGCCCCGTGCGCGGTGCCGGTTGTTGATGAGGAACAGCAGTATGTGGGCGTCATTTCAAAACGCATGCTGTTACAGGCTTTAGATCGTGAGGGGGTAAACAATGGCTGATCAAACTAATCCGTGGGATACCACACCAGCGGCCGACAGCGCCGCACAAACTGCCGATGCCTGGAGCACGCCATCCGGTGCGCCCACTGACGGCGGTGGCGCGGACTGGCTGACCAGCGCCCCCGCGCCGGCACCAGAGCATTTCAATATTATGGATCCGTTCCATAAAACGCTGATCCCACTGGACAGCTGGGTCACAGAGGGGATCGACTGGGTCGTTACCCATTTCCGTCCGGTCTTCCAGGGCATTCGTGTCCCGGTGGATTACATTCTCAACGGTTTTCAACAGCTGCTGTTAGGTATGCCAGCCCCGGTGGCGATTATCCTGTTCGCGCTAATTGCCTGGCAGATTTCCGGTGTTGGGATGGGCGTTGCTACGCTGATTTCCTTGATTGCCATCGGTGCCATCGGCGCGTGGTCGCAGGCCATGATAACTCTGGCGCTGGTGTTGACCGCGTTGCTGTTCTGCGTGGTGATCGGTCTGCCGATGGGGATCTGGTTGGCGCGCAGTCCACGGGCAGCAAAAATTGTTCGCCCGCTGCTGGACGCCATGCAAACCACACCCGCGTTTGTCTATCTGGTGCCGATTGTCATGTTGTTCGGTATTGGTAACGTCCCGGGCGTAGTGGTGACGATTATCTTCGCCCTGCCGCCAATCGTACGTCTGACTATTCTGGGGATTAACCAGGTGCCAGCCGATCTGATTGAAGCCTCGCGTTCGTTTGGTGCCAGCCCGCGCCAGATGCTGTTTAAAGTGCAGCTCCCGCTGGCAATGCCCACCATTATGGCTGGGGTTAACCAGACGCTGATGCTGGCGCTCTCAATGGTCGTCATCGCGTCGATGATTGCCGTGGGCGGGCTGGGTCAGATGGTTCTGCGCGGAATTGGTCGTCTGGATATGGGGCTTGCCACCGTCGGCGGAGTTGGGATTGTGATCCTCGCCATCATTCTGGATCGCCTGACACAGGCCGTTGGTCGCGATTCGCGTAGCCGTGGCAACCGTCGCTGGTACACCACTGGTCCCGTTGGGCTTATCACTCGCCCTTTCACGAAGTAATTCACCCGTTGCCCGGTGGCGCATTGCTTACCGGGCCTACACGTCCCTCCAATAATTAAGGAACAACGATGCGACAGAAAGCAATTATTGCCACAGCGTTTGCCACCCTTGTCTCCACCAGCACTTTCGCTGCCGACCTGCCGGGCAAAGGCATTACCGTACAGCCAATCCAGAGCACTATCTCTGAAGAATCCTTCCAGACGCAGTTAGTCGCTCGTGCGCTGGAGAAACTGGGTTACACCGTTAACAAAACCAGCGAAGTTGACTACAACGTCGGCTATACCTCCATTGCCTCTGGCGATGCAACTTTTACCGCCGTGAACTGGCAGCCGCTGCATGATGATATGTACGCCGCGGCGGGCGGAGACAAAAAATTTTATCGCGAGGGGGTATTCGTTACGGGTGCCGCACAGGGTTATCTGATCGACAAAAAAACCGCTGAGCAGTACAAAATCACCAATATCGCCCAGTTAAAAGATCCGAAGATCGCCAAAATCTTTGACACCAACGGTGACGGAAAAGCCGATATGATGGGCTGTTCACCGGGCTGGGGTTGTGAAGCAGTAATCAACCACCAGAACAAAGCTTTCGATTTGGAAAAAACCGTCGAAGTCAGCCACGGTAACTATGCAGCGATGATGGCTGACACCATTACCCGCTTCAAAGAAGGTAAACCCATTCTTTACTACACCTGGACACCGTACTGGGTCAGCGACGTAATGAAGCCGGGTAAAGATGTGGTCTGGCTGCAGGTGCCGTTCTCTTCCCTGCCTGGCGAGCAGAAAGATATTGATACCAAGCTGCCAAACGGCGCCAACTACGGCTTCCCGGTGAACACGATGCATATTGTCGCCAATAAAGCCTGGGCGGAGAAAAACCCGGCTGCAGCGAAACTGTTTGCCATCATGAAGCTGCCGCTGGCGGATATCAACGCGCAAAACGCAATGATGCACGACGGGAAAGCGTCTGAAGCCGACGTGCAGGGTCACGTTGACGGCTGGATCAAAGCCCACCAGCAGCAGTTTGACGGCTGGGTGAACGAAGCGCTGGCCGCGCAGAAATAACCAACTCGTAGGCCTGATGAGCGTAGCGTCATCAGGCACAATAACCATACCAATGCCGGATGGTGGCGCGATGCGCCTTATCCGGCATATCCACCCTCCTCCAATCGCACAATCCATCACTCAACAAATCAGCAACATTTAATCACTTCCGTTATGATTGTTTTCTGCAATCCATTATTCAGTTGAAAACCATGACGAAAACAACTCAGGGACTTAGCCCTTCGCTAATCCTGTTAATGTCTATCGCCACCGGCCTCGCCGTCGCCAGTAACTATTATGCGCAGCCGCTGCTCGACACCATCGCACGCAACTTTTCGCTCTCTGCCAGTACCGCAGGGTTTATCGTCACCGCGGCCCAGCTCGGCTATGCCGCTGGCCTGCTGTTCTTAGTGCCGCTCGGCGATATGTTTGAACGCCGGATGCTGATTGTCTCCATGACGCTGTTAGCGGCTGGTGGCATGCTGATCACCGCCAGCAGCCAGTCGCTGGGTATGCTGATCCTCGGTACTGCCCTGACCGGTCTGTTCTCGGTAGTGGCACAGATTTTGGTTCCGCTGGCGGCAACGCTTGCCACACCGGACAAGCGCGGTAAGGTCGTCGGCACGATTATGAGCGGCCTGTTGCTAGGTATTCTACTGGCGCGCACCGTGGCGGGATTACTGGCGAATCTTGGCGGCTGGCGCACTGTATTTTGGGTCGCATCAGTATTAATGGCGCTGATGGCGGTTGCACTGTGGCGCGGCCTGCCGAAGATGAAATCCGATACCCATCTCAACTATCCGCAGCTGTTAGGCTCCGTATTCAGCCTGTTTATTCACGATAAATTGCTGCGTACCCGCGCGATGCTGGGCTGCCTGACTTTTGCCAATTTCAGTATTCTGTGGACCTCGATGGCATTTTTGCTCGCCGCGCCACCGTTTAACTATTCGGAAGGAATGATTGGTCTGTTCGGTCTGGCGGGTGCCGCAGGGGCGTTAGGCGCACGTCCGGCGGGCGGTTTTGCCGATAAAGGTAAATCCCACCTGACCACAACTATGGGGCTGCTATTACTACTGCTCTCCTGGCTTGCTATTTGGTTTGGGCATGCTTCAGTCCCCATGCTGATTATCGGTATTCTGGTGTTGGACCTCACCGTTCAGGGAGTGCACATCACCAACCAGACGGTTATCTATCGCATTCATCCTGACGCGCGTAATCGCCTGACCGCCGGATACATGACCAGCTATTTTATTGGCGGAGCGGCAGGTTCGCTGATTTCAGCCTCTGCCTGGCAGCATGCCGGGTGGGCTGGCGTTTGTCTGGCAGGTACGACCGTTGCCATACTCAACCTGTTGGTCTGGTGGCGAGGTTTTCACCGTCAGGAAGCCGTAAATTAAGCGTATAACGCATGTTTACCGCTGATTGGGCTCCACAGGGTGTTAAGGAGCCCATCAGTCTGCTAAGGTTATAACTCATTGAACCAAGTTATATTAATTTCGGTAATGAAACCTATAACCCTATGGAAAGCCCTGTACCCCAGTCTGAATCCAGTTCGGCAACGTTAACGGAAGGATTCAAAGACAGCCTGCCAATAGTTATCAGCTATATTCCGGTCGCTTTTGCATTTGGTCTCAATGCCACTCGCCTTGGCTTTACGCCGGTTGAAAGCATCTTTTTCTCCTGCATTATCTATGCGGGAGCCAGCCAGTTTGTCATTACCACCATGCTCGCCGCAGGCAGTTCGCTGTGGGTCGCCGCGCTGACCGTCATGGCCATGGATGTCCGTCATGTTTTGTACGGCCCTTCCCTGCGTAGTCGGATCGCCCAGCGACTGAGTAAACCCAAAAGCGCGCTGTGGGCTTTTGGCCTTACCGATGAAGTCTTTGCCGCTGCAACGGCGAAACTGGTACGGGATAACCGGCGCTGGAGTGAAAATTGGATGATCGGCATTGCGCTATGCTCCTGGGCCTCCTGGGTGTTTGGTACGGTGCTCGGCGCGTTTTCCGGCAGTGGTTTACTCAAAGATTACCCGGCGGTTGAAGCGGCACTGGGCTTCATGCTCCCGGCGCTGTTTATGAGCTTCCTGCTCGCGTCATTCCAACGAAAACAGGCGCTTTGCGTGACTGCGGCCCTGGCCGGGGCGCTGGCTGGCGTCATGCTGTTTTCCATCCCTGCCGCTATCCTTGCAGGTATTGTCTGTGGATGCCTGACGGCGCTCATCCAGTCATTTTGGCAAGGAGGTCCTGATGAGCTATGAAGTTCTGCTACTTGGCCTGTTGGTCGGCTGCGTAAATTACTGTTTTCGCTATTTGCCGCTCCGTCTTGGGGTCGGCAATGTTCGCCCGACGAAGCGCGGCGCGACGGGCATATTACTCGACACTATTGGCATTACATCAATTTGCGCCCTGCTGGTGGTGTCTACCGCGCCAGAAGTGATGCACGACGCTCGTCGGTTCGTGCCTACTCTGGTGGGGTTTGTCATACTGGGTGCAAGCTTCTATAAGACCCGCAGCATCATCATTCCAACGTTACTGAGTGCTCTGGGCTATGGATTAGCCTGGAAAATGCTGGTTGTCTTATAGATAAAAACAATCATTTTAAATTAATAATACATTTACTTTATTTGTCACTGTCGTTACTATATCGGCTGAAATTAATGAGGTTATACCCAAATGGATAGTTCGTTTACGCCCATTGAACAAATGCTAAAATTTCGCGCCAGCCGCTACGAAGAGTTCCCTTATCAGGAAGTGCTTCTGACTCGTCTATGCATGCACATGCAGGGCAAGCTGCTGGAAAATCGCAATAAGATGCTGAAAGCTCAAGGGATTAACGAGACGTTGTTTATGGCGTTGATTACGCTGGAGTCTCAGGAAAACCACAGTATTCAGCCTTCTGAACTGAGTTGTGCGCTTGGCTCGTCACGTACTAACGCTACCCGCATCGCGGATGAGTTAGAAAAACGTGGCTGGATCGAACGTCGCGAAAGCGATAACGATCGCCGCTGTCTGCATCTGCAATTGACCGAGAAAGGCCATGCATTTTTGCAAGAGGTGTTACCGCCTCAGCATAATTGCCTGCACCAGCTCTGGTCGTCTCTTAGCACCACCGAAAAAGATCAGCTTGAGCAAATTACCCGTAAACTTCTGACCCGTCTTGATCAGATGGAGCAGGATGGCGCGGTGTTAGAAGCGCTGCGCTAAGGCGTCGACTCGCTCAGAAATCCAGATTTATAAATGAAAAAACCGACAGGCCAGCACGCATACTGCTGGCCTGTCTGATAAACAGGTCGGCTCAGCCGATGTGAATAAAAAGAAGATCGTGGAGAAAAACATGAGCGCAAATGCGGAGACTCAAACCCCGCAGCAACCGGTCAAGAAGAATGGCAAACGTAAAAGTCTGCTTCTCCTTCTGACCTTGCTCTTTATTATCATTGCCGTGGCATATGGGATTTATTGGTTTTTAGTACTGCGTCATTACGAAGATACAGATGATGCGTACGTGGCAGGGAACCAGGTTCAAATCATGGCGCAGGTATCAGGCAGCGTGACGAAAGTCTGGGCTGATAACACTGACTTTGTAAAACAAGGCGATGTGCTGGTCACCCTCGACCAGACAGATGCCAAACAGGCATTTGAAAAAGCCAAAACTGCGCTGGCCTCCAGCGTGCGTCAGACGCACCAGTTGATGATCAACAGCAAGCAGTTACAGGCCAACATTGAAGTGCAGAAAACAGCTCTGACGCAGGCACAAAGCGATTTTAATCGCCGTGTCCCGCTGGGCAATGCCAACCTGATTGGCCGCGAAGAGCTGCAACATGCGCGTGATGCCGTCGCCAGCGCTCAGGCTCAGCTTGATGTCGCAATCCAACAATATAATGCTAACCAGGCAATGATTCTCGGCAGCAAGCTGGAAGATCAACCCGCCGTACAACAGGCCGCCACCGAAGTGCGCGATGCCTGGCTGGCGCTGGAACGTACCAGAATTGTCAGCCCAATGACCGGTTATGTATCCCGTCGCGCCGTACAGCCTGGTGCGCAGATTAGCCCAACCACGCCGTTAATGGCGGTTGTTCCGGCCACCAACCTGTGGGTGGATGCCAACTTCAAAGAAACACAGCTCGCCCACATTCGTATTGGCCAACCCGCGACGGTTGTCAGCGATATTTATGGCGATGACGTGAAATATACCGGTAAAGTTGTCGGCCTCGATATGGGAACGGGCAGCGCCTTCTCCTTGCTGCCAGCACAAAACGCGACCGGTAACTGGATCAAAGTCGTCCAGCGTCTGCCGGTGCGTATCGAACTGGATGCGCAGCAACTGGCACAGCATCCTTTGCGGATCGGTTTGTCTACGCTGGTTACAGTCGATACCTCCAATCGTGACGGACAAATTCTGGCAAGCCAGGTCCGCACCACGCCGGTATCAGAAAGTAATGCACGTGAAATCGACCTTGCTCCGGTCAATAAGATGATCGAAGAGATCGTGCGGGCCAACGCGGGCTAATTCAAAGGTGCGTGTGATGCAACAGCAAAAACCGCTGGAAGGCGCGCAGCTCGTCATAATGACGATCGCGCTGTCCCTGGCGACATTCATGCAGGTGCTGGACTCCACCATTGCTAACGTGGCGATCCCCACTATCGCCGGGAACCTCGGCTCTTCATTGAGCCAGGGAACCTGGGTGATCACCTCATTCGGGGTAGCGAACGCTATCTCTATTCCGATCACCGGCTGGCTGGCAAAACGCTTTGGCGAAGTAAGACTCTTTATGTGGTCAACTATCGCCTTCGTCATTGCGTCATGGGCATGCGGGATGTCCACCAGCCTGAACATGCTGATTTTCTTCCGCGTAATCCAGGGTATTGTCGCCGGTCCATTAATTCCGCTGTCACAGAGCCTGTTGCTGAATAACTATCCACCCGCCAAGCGTTCCATCGCCCTCGCGCTATGGTCGATGACGGTGATTGTTGCCCCGATATGTGGTCCTATTCTGGGGGGCTATATCAGCGACAACTATCACTGGGGCTGGATATTTTTTATCAACGTGCCAATCGGGGCTGCGGTGGTATTGATGACCCTGCAAACCCTGCGCGGTCGGGAAACCAAAACCGAGCAGCGGCGCATTGACGCCATTGGTCTGGCACTGCTGGTCATCGGTATCGGCAGTTTGCAGATTATGCTCGACCGCGGCAAAGAGCTGGACTGGTTCGCCTCGCAGGAGATTATCATCCTGACGGTGGTCGCCGTGGTTGCTATCAGCTTCCTGATCGTCTGGGAACTTACCGACGAGCACCCGATTGTCGATCTCTCGCTGTTTAAGTCGCGCAACTTTACCATCGGCTGCCTGTGTATTAGCCTGGCCTATATGCTCTACTTCGGCGCCATCGTCCTGCTGCCGCAGCTATTGCAGGAGGTTTACGGCTATACGGCAACCTGGGCTGGTCTGGCGTCCGCGCCGGTAGGGATTATTCCGGTGATCCTGTCGCCAATTATCGGCCGCTTTGCGCACAAGCTGGATATGCGTCGGCTGGTGACGTTCAGTTTTATTATGTACGCCGTCTGTTTCTACTGGCGTGCGTGGACGTTCGAGCCGGGTATGGACTTTGGCGCATCGGCCTGGCCGCAGTTTATTCAGGGGTTCGCTGTAGCCTGCTTCTTTATGCCGCTGACGACCATTACGCTGTCCGGTTTACCGCCTGAGCGTCTGGCGGCTGCATCGAGCTTGTCTAACTTTACGCGAACGCTGGCCGGCTCTATTGGTACATCGATTACAACAACGATGTGGACTAACCGTGAGTCGCTGCACCATGCGCAATTGACGGAATCCGTTAACCCCTACAACCCAAATGCTCAGGCAATGTACGACAAGCTGCAGGATTTAGGGATGACGCACCAGCAGGCGTCAGGGTGGATAGCTCAGCAGATCACTAATCAGGGTCTGATTATTTCCGCCAACGAAATCTTCTGGATGTCGGCGGGGATCTTCCTGGTTTTGCTTGGTCTGGTATGGTTCGCTAAACCGCCCTTCGGCGCGGGCGGCGGCGGCGGTGGAGCGCACTAACTATCTGATAAAAGGGATCTGCGGATCCCTTTTTTATTGTGGCCAGCATCAGAAATAATATTTGAATCTCAGGCGTCCGCCGTAACGTGCATCTTCGCTGTTGTCGCCATTGTTCGGATCGGCCTCAACCCATGAGGCATAAGCACCGAGATAGATATTAAAGTTTTTCATATCCATCACATTGGGGAATAAATATGAGGCATGAATAGTGTGAATGTCATAATTGCCGGGATCGGTGATCCAGCAATCGTTCTCACAAACGGCATCGATATTGGTAGCATTGAAGGCTTCGATTTTGTTATGCGCATAGATATAGCCCAGTTCGAATCGATGCCACAACGCGTTCACCCCAGCGGTAAAATCGGTCTCATCGGTCGCGTCCATATAAGCAGTATTCAGGTTAATCACCGCGCCGTCTTCCGCATCGGTTTTTTGTCCGTCCCAGGTCATGGTAAAACCATACCCCGTACGATCGGACTGATCGATCCACTTCCCGTTCTCATAATAGCCGTAGGCGTTGTTAACGACGTTACTTTCCATCGCCACTGCCGTCGAGAAACGCCCGTTTTGCCAGGCGATCACCGGGCGCACGTAAGCCACGTTTTTATCATTGGTTAAGTCCATCCCGTGGTACTGCTTCTCGGTATAGAGCGTACTGCCATTTTCCATCAATGTATTCACTTCAAAATACCAGTTATCGATGGTTTTACTTATCAGGAAATTACCGCCGCTGTCGCTACGTCCACGCCCCTCTTTCATCATATAAATATAGCCATAGCCATCACTGTAAAGATCATTCGCCGTATTACCTGAATATTCAATAAACGTATCCTGATTCAGCGGGAACATATCGTACGCTTCAAAACGTCCGACCTTAATTTGCCAGTCTTTTTCCTGGCCAAAAAAGAACACTGCATCATCGAGATTCATTTTTCCGGTCAGGTCTGCCAGCGGCTGAACTGAGAATCCGGCGAAATTACCGTTGTTCAGTCGTTGGTAGCCATCAAACCCTAATAGCAGACGCCCGTTGATATCCCAACGTTCATTCGTTCCCGGCGCCCAATCTTTATTTGCTGAAGTTCTGGTTGATGTCAGGCTACCAGAGCGGCTTGCCGCATCCATATTAAACTCAACGTCGCCATAGAACTTGATATCGCTAAAACCGGATAGCGTTAATTTGGGTGGATTTTCCGTAGAGGCTGAGGGTTCAGCAGATTGTACTTGCACCGTCGGCGCTGCGGCTACCTGCTGCTGCCTCAGCGAGCGAATTTGCGATTCAGCATCTGCGGCTCGCTGTTCGGCATTAATCACGCGCTGCTCCAGTTCAGCAAGACGCTGTTCAATAGCGGTATTTGCTGCCCAAAGGTTATGCGAAAAGCAAGCGCCGACCACAAGCGCTAAATATTTCACCTTCATTTTTTATCCCTAAAGTTTAATGTATACCAGATAAGATTTGATAAAAACCCCATCCACCAGCGATGAAAAGAGTCTTTTTATTACCTGGATATCTGGCGTATTCCATTATGTTTTTCTATTAATTATTTATGTTTTTTGATTTATGTGATCGGTGTGAGCTGGCATCGTTAATTATCCATTATTTTCTGTTTACCAGATCACGTTTTATTATTTAACAGGTCACCCATTAATTAACTGAAATTATATTCCTGTCGTAAATATAATAGATATAGATTATATGACGAAATAAAAAACCCCGGACATAAACCGGGGTTAATTTAAATACTGGAACAGCTAATCAATAAGACTAAATATGCAGTTCCTGCAATTTCTCTTTCGGCAGCGCCAGCTCTTCATTGCTGTTCACGCGTACATCACGCTCCAGAATATGACGCGCGATATCCTGTGCTTCGCTAAGAGAGTGCATCTGATACGTACCGCACTGGTAAACGTTCAGCTCCGGGATCTGGTTCTGATCCTGTACTTTCAGCACGTCCGCCATTGCCGCTTTCCACGCATCGGCAACACGCTGCTCGTCCGGCGTACCAATCAGGCTCATGTAGAAGCCGGTACGGCATCCCATCGGAGAGATATCAATAATCTCAACGCCATTACCGTTCAGATGGTTACGCATAAAACCTGCAAACAGGTGCTCCAGCGTATGGATACCTTTCTCAGGCATGACTTCTTTGTTCGGAATGCAGAAACGCAGATCAAACACGGTGATTGCGTCGCCATGTGGGGTGTTCATCGTTTTTGCAACCCGGACCGCGGGAGCTTCCATCCGGGTGTGATCGACAGTAAAACTATCTAACAACGGCATTTAGCCACCTCCGATAAATTTTTTAAAAATAATCTGAACTCTTTGTTCCGGGGCGAGTCTGAGTATATGAAAGACGCGCATTTGTTATCATCATCCCTGTTTTCAGAGATGAAATTTTGGCCACTCCCGAGTGGCCTTTTTCTTTTGTATCAAGCGTGCTTTTCCAGCCACACGCTAAACGGCTCAGTATCAGCCGCTTCAATCTCCTGCTGACGACGCTTCGAAGCCTCGGTTTCAGCAATGAATTCAGCTTCCTGCAATATTTCTAATGGCTCTTCACGCAGCAAATTTCGGTAAGCCTCACCCAGCGCTTTGCCCGTACCGCCAATGCCTTCATCAATCATAGACCGTAGGATCCGGGCAGAGAAAGTCAGTTCAGGATTGTCAAAACAGACAACCAGTTCATCACAGACCTTCTGATACTCCTCTCCCCCATCGATGCTGTCCAGCGTTTGTGCCACGCGTTTCAGATCGCGGAACAAATCTTTCCCAACCTTAGGCAGCGGGAACTGGGCTGTTTCACAGCCAATACCTAACGTCAGTCCAGGCTTACGCCCTTCGAGAATCACACGATTCCAGTTTTTACGCGTACACAGCAATTCATCACTGCTCATTTCCGGGGCATCGGCCAGCGCACACCAGACCATAAACAGATCGAGGAAGCGCACCTGCTGCTCGTCCACGCCGATCGGTGAGAACGGGTTGATATCCAGCGAGCGTACTTCGATGTACTCGATACCGCCACGCAGAAGCGCATCAGATGGTGTTTCACCACGACGAGTGACACGTTTCGGACGAATAGGCGCATACAGCTCATTTTCAATCTGCAGAACGTTGCTGTTGATTTGCAGACGCTTACCGTCTTTCTCCAGACCGATCGCTGCGTACTCCTCGGAGGGCGTTTTAATCGCGCGCTTTAATCCTGCCACATACTCATGCAAATCGTTAAACGTAATTCCAAGATTGCTTTGCGACTTATTGGTATACCCCAAATCACTCAGACGCAGCGATGTCGCGTACGGCAGGTAGTACATCCCGCAGTCGGTTTTTTCAAACGGCAGGGTTGTCGGTTTTCCTTGCAGGAAAGAGGAACAAATGGCCGGAGAGGCGCCAAACAGATACGGGATCACCCAACCAAAACGGTAGTAGTTGCGGATCAGACGGAAGTAGCCCGCGGAGATCTTCTCTTTAGCATCTTCGCCTTCGGTTACGCCGCACTTCGCCTGCCAGAAAGCCATTGGCAGCGAGAAGTTGTAGTGTACGCCTGAGATTGTCTGCATCAATGCACCGTAACGGTTTTTAAGGCCTTCACGGTACAGCGTCTTCAGGCGACCGGTGTTCGACGTGCCGTACTGCGCCAGTTCGATATCCTGGCCTTCGGCAATATAGCAAGGCATGCTCAACGGCCACATACGCTCGTCGCCCAGGTTTCTGGCGGTATAACGATGCAGGTCGCGCATGAATGTGAGCATTTTCTCAATGTCATCGCCTGGCGGAGTGATAAATTCCAGCAGCGCTTCGGCAAAGTCAGTAGTTATCCATTTATGCGTTAGCGCTGAGCCTAACACCTCAGGATGGCCTGTCGTTGCTAATGACCCATCTGCATTAACACGCAGCGTTTCGCGCTCCAGACCACGTTGAATCCCCTTTAACGCCTGAGGATGGTTTTCCAGCCAGGCCAGCGCCTGTGATACGTCCGGGATCAAATTGACCTCCCGCCTGTCAAAATCGTTTTAATTAGCATAATGGTATTGGTTACCCTGAAGGCTATCTCACAACACAATTAGTGCCACCACATAATGCCTTGCGTCGTAACCGCTGCGACAACAACATAGCGCAGCGCCTTGCCAAGGCATAAGAAAAAGAGAACTGGACCCCACGAGATGCGCATCCACCCGGCTAACAGGCACAATAAATCACCTACAACCGGCATCCAGCTTAATAATAGTGTGACAGCGCCATAGCGCTGCAGCCAGCCAGTGGCTTTTTCTTGCCAGCGCGATGTTTTACGCAAAGGAAAGAAACGCCCAAGGATAACGTTAGTTAACCCTCCAAGGCTATTACCCATTGTTGCTGTTAAGACTAAGACCCAGGGATGACTTATCCCGGAGACCAGCAAAGCAACTAAAACGACTTCAGAATTACCGGGTAATAGCGTGGCGCTGAGAAAACTGCTGGCAAACAGTGACAGGAGCGACAGTCCATCACTCACAATAACCGGACATCCACGGCGTCCATTCCCGCAGCGTGCGCCGCCTGTATTCCAAAATCGGCATCTTCAAACACGACGCAACGAACCGGAATAACCCCCATACGTTCGGCACAAAGCAAAAACGTATCAGGAGCAGGTTTGTGGCGTTGTACGTGATCGGCTGCGACGACAGCATCAAAATAGCGACGCAGTCCAAGGTGAGCGAGCAGCGCTTCTGCAATTGCGCTTTCACTCCCCGTTCCTACCGCCATAGGCCGACGCCCATGCCAGGCTTTCACGACGTCAACCAACGGCAGAGGCTGGACGCTATCCAGCAACATGCTTTTCACTTTGTCAGTTTTCTCGCGCGCTAAGGCATGGGGGTCAAGATCGGCATGATTCAATTCAATTACCGACTGGGCAATACGCCACGTTGGGGAGCCGTTGAGGGCGACCATGGCTTGTTCATCAAACCGCAGCCCATAATGCCCCAATACCTCATGCCACGCCTTACGGTGCGTTGGCTCAGTATCCAGGATGGTGCCATCCATATCAAAAATCAAACCCGCATAACGTTCGTACATCGTCTTCTCACAAGCCGAATGACCAGACGTTATTTTATCGTAATTGATTGATTTTGTCGCTGACAGCGAATTGAGGGGGGTTCAGAGAGTATGTGGAAATAATTTAAAGGGGGAGATGGTGCATCCGGGAGGATGACTCACTAGCGTTCGCCCTGCGGGCCGTTGCTGGAGCAACGTTATCCTTCCTGGTGCTCGCGATTATCTCGCAGACCATGAAACAACAGTTTTGCTGCTATCTCGGAGAAGATGGTGCATCCGGGAGGATTCGAACCTCCGACCGCTCGGTTCG
>NZ_KB976055.1:3561988-4171383 GCF_000398825.1 Citrobacter sp. KTE30
ATACTGCGAAGAAGATGGTGCATCCGGGAGGATTCGAACCTCCGACCGCTCGGTTCGTAGCCGAGTACTCTATCCAGCTGAGCTACGGATGCATCAGGAAAACTTACTTACTGCAGATTTGATATCGCTGCTAAAGTGATATCGATTTCCGTAACAACGCTAATGCGTTATTGCAGAGAAGATGGTGCATCCGGGAGGATTCGAACCTCCGACCGCTCGGTTCGTAGCCGAGTACTCTATCCAGCTGAGCTACGGATGCAAATGGCGGTGAGGCGGGGATTCGAACCCCGGATGCAGCTTTTGACCGCATACTCCCTTAGCAGGGGAGCGCCTTCAGCCTCTCGGCCACCTCACCAACACGCCTCTTGCGAGTGCTTCGAAGAACTTGTTTCTGCTCATCGTCGCTGCGTGGCGCACATATTACTTTCTGGGACTTATAAGTCAAACAATTTTTCCAGAGCTTTTATCGTTTGCACATTTCACGCGCAATTAGTCTGCAAAAACGGCAAAAAGAGTGTTTTATCAACAGATAAATTGGCAATTTCCTGAAGCAGTGAACAAACGGAAACTTCGTCGGGAAAGGCATTACGCCCAGTGGAATCGAAAAAATGGGGAGGACGAAGAGGAAAAGAGAAGAAAAAGGGTAACTCAATCAGGTTGCGCCTCACCAGAAAGGTGAGACGCGAAAACCTTAGTAACTGGACTGCTGGGATTTTTCAGCCTGGATACGCTGGTAGATCTCTTCACGATGGACAGAAACTTCTTTCGGGGCGTTTACGCCAATGCGCACCTGGTTGCCCTTCACCCCTAAAACTGTCACGGTGACCTCATCGCCTATCATGAGGGTCTCACCAACTCGACGAGTCAGAATCAGCATTCTTTGCTCCTTGAAAGATTAAAAGAGTCGGGTCTCTCTGTATCCCGGCATTATCCATCATATAACGCCAAAAAGTAAGCGATGACAAACACCTAAGTGTAAGCAGTCACGGCATCACATTCTGTTAAACCTAAGTTTAGCCGATATACACAACTTCAACCTGACTTTATCATTGTCGATAGCGTTGATTCGCATGCCGTAACTTAGGGTTTCGGCATGCGCTGACGCTTATAGTTATTACAGTTTTGCGCTGACCCAGCCTTTCACACTGGCTAACGCTGCAGGCAGAGCCGCTGCATCCGTACCACCGGCTTGCGCCATGTCCGGACGACCGCCACCCTTACCGCCGACCTGCTGAGCGACCATTCCAACCAGTTCCCCTGCTTTCACGCGATCTGTCACGTCCTTAGACACACCCGCAATCAGAGAAACCTTACCTTCCACTACCGTTGCCAGAACGATAACGGTAGACCCCAGTTGATTTTTCAGATCATCAACCATGGTACGCAACATTTTCGGCTCAACGTCCGCGAGTTCACTGACCAGCAGCTTCACACCGTTGATATCAACCGCTTTGCTGGAAAGATTTGCACTCTCCTGCGCCGCAGCCTGTTCCTTCAATTGCTGCAATTCTTTTTCCAGTTGACGTGTACGCTCCAGCACGGAACGAACTTTGTCAGCGATATTCTGGCTATCGCCTTTCAGCAGCTGCGCAACATCGCTTAAGCGATCGCTCTCAGCATGCACGGTTTGGATAGCGCCTTCACCGGTTACCGCTTCGATACGACGAACGCCTGCCGCAGTACCTGACTCGGACACTATGCGGAACAGACCGATATCACCCGTACGGCTGGCGTGAGTACCGCCACACAGTTCGGTAGAGAAATCACCCATGCTCAGAACGCGCACATGGTCGTCATATTTCTCGCCAAACAGGGCCATTGCGCCTTTGGCTTTTGCCGCTTCGAGATCCATGATGTTCGTTTCAATCGGCAAGTTGCGACGGATTTGCGCATTCACCAGATCTTCAACAGCACGGATTTCAGCAGGCTTCATCGCTTCGGTATGAGAGAAGTCGAAGCGCAGCAGTTTATCGTTAACCAGCGAGCCTTTCTGTGCCACATGTGTGCCCAGAACCTGGCGCAGCGCCGCGTGCATCAGATGCGTTGCGGAGTGGTTCAGGCGAATACGCGCACGACGCGCTTCATCCACATCAGCCTGTACTGCATCACCAATTTTCAGAGAACCCGCAGACAGCTTGCCAATGTGACCAATGGCCTGGCCATATTTCTGTGTGTCGCTAACGGCAAACGCAAAACCTGCGCCTTTCAGTTCACCCTTATCGCCAACCTGACCACCAGACTCCGCATAGAACGGCGTCTGATCCAGTACGACAACAGCGTCCTGACCAGCGTTAATTGCGTCTACCGCTTTACCATCAACAAACAGCGCGGTGACTTTGCCGTTCAGTTCCAGCTGCTCGTAGCCTTTAAATTCAGAAGCGCCATCAACACGAATCATTGCATTGTAGTCTGCGCCAAAACCGCTGGCTTCACGTGCGCGACGGCGCTGTTCTTCCATTGCAGCTTCAAAGCCAGCTTCATCAACCTTAATGTTACGCTCGCGGCAAACGTCTGCCGTCAGGTCAACAGGGAAACCGTAAGTGTCATACAGACGGAATGCGGTTTCGCCGTCCAGCGTATCGCCAGACAGTTTTGCCAGTTCTTCATCCAGCAGCGCCAGACCACGCTCCAGCGTACGCGCAAACTGCTCTTCTTCAGTTTTCAGAACCTGCTCAACCATAGCCTGCTGACGCTTCAGTTCTTCACCAGCAGAGCCCATGACGTCCACCAACGGACCAACCAGCTTGTAGAAGAAGGTATCCTTCGCGCCTAGCATGTTGCCATGACGTACCGCGCGACGAATGATACGGCGCAACACATAGCCACGGTTTTCATTCGACGGCACAACGCCATCAGCAATCAGGAACGCACAGGAACGGATATGGTCGGCGATAACGCGCAGCGACTTGTTGCTCAGATCGGTCGCGCCGGTGACTTTCGCCACGGACTCAATCAGTGAACGGAACAGGTCGATTTCATAGTTGGAGTTAACGTGTTGCAGCACGGCCGCAATACGCTCCAGACCCATACCGGTATCCACGGACGGTTTCGGCAGCGGTTCCATGGTGCCGTCAGCCTGACGGTTGAACTGCATGAAGACGATGTTCCAAATCTCAATGTAGCGATCGCCATCTTCTTCTGCGCTTCCCGGAGGCCCACCCCAGATATGGTCGCCGTGGTCGTAGAAAATTTCGGTGCATGGACCGCAAGGACCGGTATCACCCATCTGCCAGAAGTTGTCGGACGCATAAGCCGCACCTTTGTTATCACCGATGCGGATGATACGTTCGCGCGGAATACCGACTTCTTTTTCCCAGATTTCATAGGCTTCATCGTCAGTTTCATAGACGGTGACCCACAGACGCTCTTTTGGCAGGGCAAACCAGTTTTCACCGGTCAGCAGTTCCCATGCATATTGAATAGCATCGTGTTTGAAGTAATCGCCGAAGCTGAAGTTGCCCAGCATTTCGAAGAAAGTGTGGTGACGTGCAGTGTAACCGACGTTTTCCAGGTCATTGTGCTTACCACCCGCACGTACACAACGCTGCGAGGTGGTTGCGCGGGAATAATTACGCTTGTCGAGGCCAAGGAAAACATCCTTGAACTGGTTCATCCCGGCGTTGGTAAACAACAAAGTAGGGTCATTGTTCGGTACCAGGGAGCTGCTGGCAACTACCTGGTGTCCTTTACTATGGAAAAAATCGAGAAACGCCTGACGGATCTCAGCGGTGCTCTTGCTCATAATTATCCTGAAGAAATCAAGCTAACGAAATGTCATTACCAGCATCGGCAAGCAAACTGCGCCTCTGGCAATCGAAAAGTGGGAATAAGATAAGTTTTCTTTACTGGGAAGTAAAATCCCGTATGCGGTCAATCGTCAAAATTTCGCCATATTGCCTGAATATCTTCCATCAGATAGCCGCGATAGAGCAAAAAACGCTGGACCTTTACCTTATCTGAAAAATCGACAGGTAAAGGTTCACCGTACTTCCGAATGGCCTGCTCACGCGCAAGCACTGCCCAGTCAATTTCGCACTCACGCATGGCCCGCTCAATAGCTTCACGCGTGATCCCTTTTTGGTTTAATTCCTGGCGCACCCGGGCAGGCCCATAACCTTTGCGGCTACGGCTGGCGATAAACTGCTGCACGAAGCGATCATCATCCAGATAACGACTTTCAATACACCAGGCGATGACCTTGTCGTAATCCTCCGGCGTGGCATCAATTTCTTCTGGTCCATTTTTCCCCATCACCGGAGCGGCCAGCTTGCGCCGCAGTTCCTGCTCGCTGTGATCGCGCATCGCCAGAATACGTACGGCGCGGTCAAGCAGTCGGGAATAAGCGGAACGGCGGGAAGTTGCTTCTGTCATAGTAAACCTTCAGAAATGAAAAAGGGCTGCATGATATGCAGCCCTTTACTATATGCGATTCAAAACATGCGATTCAAAACAGATTATCAGAAATCTTCGTTCGTTTCTTTTACGTCTTCGCCGCTGTCATCAACGGAGAAATCAGGCGTTGAATCCTGGTTATTGAGCAGTAGCTCACGTAATTTCTTCTCAATTTCTTTCGCAGTTGCCGGGTTTTCTTTCAGCCAGTTGGTCGCATTCGCTTTACCCTGACCGATTTTCTCACCGTTGTAGCTGTACCATGCACCAGCTTTTTCAATCAGCTTCTCTTTCACGCCCAGGTCAACCAGTTCGCCGTAGAAGTTGATGCCTTCACCGTAAAGGATTTGGAATTCAGCCTGTTTGAACGGCGCTGCAATTTTATTTTTCACAACCTTAACGCGGGTTTCGCTGCCAACCACGTTGTCACCTTCTTTCACCGCACCAATACGACGGATATCCAGACGAACAGACGCATAGAATTTCAGGGCGTTACCACCGGTGGTGGTTTCCGGGTTACCGAACATAACGCCAATCTTCATACGGATCTGGTTGATGAAAATCAGCAGCGTGTTGGACTGCTTCAGGTTACCGGCCAGCTTACGCATCGCCTGGCTCATCATACGCGCCGCAAGGCCCATGTGAGAGTCGCCAATCTCGCCTTCGATTTCTGCCTTCGGCGTCAATGCGGCAACGGAGTCGACAACGATAACGTCAACCGCACCGGAGCGCGCCAGTGCATCACAGATTTCCAGCGCTTGTTCACCGGTATCCGGCTGAGAACACAGCAGGTTATCGATATCAACGCCAAGCTTACGGGCATAGACCGGGTCCAGTGCGTGTTCTGCATCGATAAATGCACAGGTTTTACCTTCACGCTGCGCAGCGGCAATAACCTGCAGGGTCAGCGTTGTTTTACCGGAGGATTCAGGCCCGTAGATTTCGACGATACGGCCCATTGGCAAACCGCCCGCGCCCAATGCGATATCCAGAGAAAGCGAACCGGTGGAGATAGTTTCCACATCCATGGAACGGTCTTCACCCAGGCGCATGATGGAGCCTTTACCGAATTGCTTTTCGATCTGACCCAGCGCTGCCGCCAACGCTTTCTGTTTGTTTTCGTCGATAGCCATTAATTACTCCTGTCATGCCGCTTTCGGGTTAAACCGCGAAACGTGATAGATAATGTTCTGTTGAGGCAATTATACTGTATGCTCATACAGTATCAAGTATTTTGTAGAAATTGTTGCCACAGGATTTGTAACGCGTAGGCGGTCGCCTGTCGACGGACCGCATCGCGATCGCCGCTAAAGCATTCCCGGCGGGTAATCCCCTCGCCGCTCGCGCTGGCAAAGGCAAACCATACCGTTCCCACAGGTTTTTCTTCGCTACCGCCATCCGGCCCCGCAATACCGCTTATCGAAACAGCGAAATGCGCACGGGCGGCTTTTAACGCGCCTATCGCCATCTCCACCACCACAGGCTCACTCACCGCGCCATGCTGGGCCAGCGTCTCTTCGCGCACGCCAATCATCTGCGCTTTGGCTTCATTGCTGTAGGTCACAAACCCGCGTTCAAACCAGGCGGAGCTTCCGGCAATATCCGTAATCGCTTTGGCTACCCAGCCGCCGGTGCAGGATTCCGCCGTCGTCACGGTTGCCCCGCGCGCTTTCAGCGCCAGGCCAACCTGCTCGCTTAACTGCATCAGTTCACTGTCGGTCATTTCAGCCTCTGTCAGTTAAAAAAATATGCCGGACAAGATAGCACTTTCATGACCAATGTGGGGATGGGGAGAACGTTTTACGAGGGGGATTCCAAAAATTGCTCCGTTGCACAAATAAGGCCTGCCGGATGGCGATGCCAGGACATCTTATCCGGCCTACAAGAGATATCTTCCGGTAGGCCGGTGGAGCGATTACTGTACGCGCGCCAGCGCCACCGCCTGACCTAACTGCCAGACTGCCATCGCGTAATGCGTGCTGTGGTTATAGCGGGTAATCGTGTAGAAGTTCGGCAACCCATACCAGTACTGATAACCCGTGCCAATATCCAGGCGCAGCAGGCTGGCCTGCTGATGATTCCCCAACGACTGCTGCGGCGTCAGACCCGCGGCAGCAAGCTGAGAAATGCTGTACTGGGTTTTAAAGCCGTTCGCAAGCCCAGGTGCCTGACCATTTGCCGGAACCGCGACCGTATCGCCTTTCACCCAGCCGTGGCCCTTGAAGTAGTTCGCCACACTACCGATGGCATCAACCGGATCCCACAGGTTAATGTGTCCATCGCCATTGAAATCAACGGCATATTGTTTATAGGAAGACGGCATAAACTGGCCGTAGCCCATTGCCCCCGCGAAAGAACCTTTCAAATCGAGCGGATCGTCGCTTTCATCTCGCGCCATCAGCAGGAAGGTTTCCAGTTCACCAGAGAAGTATTCCGCACGACGAGGATAGTTAAACGACAGCGTCGCCAGCGCATCCAGAATCCGCGTTTTACCCATCACGCGGCCCCAGCGAGTCTCTACACCAATAATACCGACAATAATTTCCGGCGGAACTCCGTAGACCTGCCACGCACGGTTCAGCGCATCTTCATATTGATTCCAGAAAGCCACGCCGTTTTGCACGTTGTCAGGTGTGATGAACTGTTTGCGATAGCGCAGCCATGCGCCGTTAGGTCCGGCTGGCGGTTGAGTCGTCGGTGCCTGGCGGTCCATCAAACGCAATACCGAGTCCAGACGCTTGGCCTGCGACAGGATCTCCTGCAGCTGCTGGCGGTCAAAGCCGTGCTTGTTCACCATTTTCTCGATGAACTGCTGCGCGTTCGGATTATTGGCAAAATCGCCGCCCGTTTGCATGACGTTGTGCTGTGGCTCAAGCAGGAAGCCGCCGGATGGCGCACCCGTAGTCGTTTGAGTCTCTGAAGGTTTAGGTTTGCTGCTACAGGCAGCGAGCAGTACGAAAAGGGGGAGTAACGCTACATAACGACGCTTGAACATGAGACATCCATTAAACAAATTCAGCCTGGGAGAAGTATGGTAAAGCATCCTCCGCCATACAAGGAAGCGGTAGTCGCTCTCCTTCACAGAATTTACATCCCCTTTCATCTCTGACCATCACATTTGCGAGCTTTCACGCAAAAACTTTCAAATTAAAATATTTATCTTTTATTTTGAGATCAAAATAACACTTTTATATCTTTCAATCTGATTAAAATCAGCCACCGTTTGGCAAGATAACTAAAAATCCCTACAGGAGAGAATAATGATCGACACCATCACACTCGGTGCTGAGTGGTTTATCGGGCTGTTCCAGAAAGGCGGAGAAGTGTTTACCGGCATGGTGACCGGTATTCTGCCACTGCTGATCAGTCTGCTGGTCATCATGAATGCGCTGATTAACTTTATCGGTCAGCAGCGTATTGAACGTTTTGCCCAGCGTTGCGCCGGAAACCCGCTATCCCGCTATTTGCTACTGCCGTGCATCGGCACATTTGTATTTTGTAACCCAATGACGCTGAGTCTGGGTCGCTTTATGCCAGAAAAATACAAGCCCAGTTACTACGCCGCCGCGTCTTACAGTTGCCATTCCATGAACGGCTTATTCCCGCACATCAACCCCGGCGAACTGTTTGTCTATCTGGGGATCGCCAGCGGACTGACCACGCTGGGGCTTCCGCTTGGCCCACTGGCGGTGAGCTATTTGCTGGTCGGTCTGGTGACCAACTTCTTCCGTGGCTGGGTGACCGATTTCACCACCACTATCTTCGAGAAAAAAATGGGCATTCAACTTGAGCAGAAGGTACATCTGGCGGGAGCAACATCATGACACGTATTCGTATTGAAAAAGGCACCGGCGGCTGGGGTGGCCCACTTGAACTGGATGCCGTTCCGGGCAAGAAAATTGTCTATATCACCGCAGGAACTCGCCCCGCGATCGTCGACAGGATAGCAAGCCTGACCGGCTGGCAGGCCGTTGATGGCTTCAAAGAGGGCGAGCCGCCGGAGAGCGAAATTGGTGTGGCGATCATCGACTGCGGCGGCACGCTGCGCTGTGGGATCTATCCCAAACGTCGTATACCGACGGTGAATATTCACGCTACGGGTAAATCCGGCCCACTGGCTCAGTATATTGTCGAAGATATCTATGTCTCTGGCGTAAAAGAAGAAAACATTACTGTTGTCGGCGAAGCGTCCGCCACGCCAACGCCCGCAAGCAGCAGCATGGGACGCGATTACGACACCAGCAAGAAAATTACCGAGCAAAGTGATGGTCTGTTGGCAAAAGTCGGAATGGGCATGGGTTCAGCCGTTGCGGTTCTGTTCCAGGCCGGGCGCGACACTATTGATACCGTCCTGAAAACTATTTTGCCATTTATGGCGTTCGTCTCAGCACTGATCGGCATCATTATGGCTTCGGGTCTGGGAGACTGGATCGCCCATGGACTCGCACCACTGGCCAGCCATCCGCTGGGACTGGTCACGCTGGCACTGATCTGCTCTTTCCCACTGCTTTCGCCTTTCCTCGGCCCCGGTGCGGTCATCGCCCAGGTTATCGGAGTGCTGATCGGTGTACAGATTGGTTTGGGGAATATTCCCCCACATCTGGCGCTACCTGCCCTGTTCGCCATTAACGCCCAGGCCGCATGTGACTTTATTCCTGTCGGGTTGTCGCTGGCCGAAGCGCGTCAGGACACGGTCCGCGTCGGCGTGCCATCCGTTCTGGTGAGCCGCTTTCTGACCGGCGCGCCAACTGTTCTCATCGCCTGGTTTGTTTCCGGCTTTATTTACCAATAAGAGGCACTCAAAAATGACCGTGATTTATCAAACCACCATCACCCGTATCGGCCAGAGCGCCCCGGATGCATTGTGCGACCAGATGCTGATTACCTTTCGTGAAGGCGCGCCCGCGGATATCGAGGAGTTTTGCTTCATCCATTGCCACGGCGAGCTGAACGGTTCGTTGCAAGCTGGGATCCAGTTTGAACTAGGCCAGCATCACTACCCGGTCACCGCCGTTGGCAGCGTGGCGGAACAAAACTTACGTGAACTCGGGCATATCACTCTGCGCTTTGACGGACTGAGTAAAGCGGAATTCCCCGGTACCGTACACGTTGCAGGTCCCGTACCGGACGGTATTGCGCCGGGCTGTATTTTGAAGTTTGTTGCTTAAGATTGAAGGAGATAAAGATGAATCAGGTTGCCGTTGTCATTGGTGGAGGCCAGACCCTTGGGGCATTCCTTTGCCGTGGGCTTGCGACAGAAGGATACCGCGTCGCGGTGGTGGATATTCAAAGCGATAAAGCCGCCAACGTGGCGCAGGAAATTAACGCCGAGTTTGGCGAAGGTACAGCCTACGGTTTTGGCGCAGATGCCACCAGCGAACAGAGCGTGCTGGCGCTGTCGCGCGGAGTGGATGAAATATTCGGTCGTGTTGATCTGCTGGTTTACAGCGCGGGTATCGCTAAAGCCGCGTTTATCAGCGACTTTCAGCTTGGGGATTTCGACCGCTCGCTGCAGGTCAATCTGGTTGGCTACTTTCTCTGTGCACGTGAATTCTCACGCCTGATGATCCGCGATGGCGTGCAGGGACGCATTATCCAGATCAACTCCAAATCAGGGAAAGTGGGCAGCAAACACAATTCAGGCTACAGTGCGGCAAAATTTGGCGGCGTGGGCTTAACCCAGTCACTGGCGCTGGATCTGGCGGAATACGGCATTACCGTGCATTCACTGATGCTCGGCAATCTGTTGAAATCACCGATGTTCCAGTCGTTATTACCGCAATATGCAACCAAACTTGGCCTTAAGCCAGATGAAGTTGAGCAGTACTACATTGATAAGGTTCCGCTTAAGCGCGGCTGCGATTATCAGGACGTGCTAAACATGCTGCTGTTTTACGCCAGTCCGAAAGCCTCTTACTGTACCGGGCAGTCCATCAACGTCACCGGCGGTCAGGTGATGTTTTAATGTTGAATTGCCGGATGGCGGCTGCGCTTATCCGGCAAAATCAAAGGAGTACAAAATGGTTTCCGCACTGATTACCGTCGCCGCTATCGCCTGGTGCCTGCAACTGGCGCTTGGTGGCTGGCAAATATCCCGCTTTAACCGGGCGTTTGATAGGCTTTGCCAACAGGGTCGGGTTGGTGTCGGTCGCTCCGGTGGGCGTTTTAAACCGCGCGTGGTAGTGGCCATCGCGTTGAATGAGCAGCAGCGGGTGACCGACACGTTATTTATGAAAGGTCTTACGGTATTCGCCAGCCCCGGCAAAATTGCCACGATAACCGGCAAACATCTTGATGATTTACAGCCTGATGTGATCTTTCCCCATGATCCGTTAGCACAGAATGCACTATCATTGGCGCTTAAACTGAAACATGGGTAATTTCGTTGTGAATGCTAATAGCTTGCGAAATTATCATTTTGCAACCTATACCCCAAATAATTCGAGTCGCAGGAAGACCAACGCACGTGCAGCTTGAAGTATGACGGGTAAATACATAAGTCAGGGTAATCACGCCTATGAAACCTCGTCAGCGTCAGGCTGCCATATTGGAGCACCTGCAAAAGCAGGGAAAATGCTCGGTTGAAGAACTGGCCCACTACTTTGACACGACTGGCACGACCATTCGCAAAGACCTGGTCATTCTGGAGAACGCCGGAACCGTCATTCGTACCTATGGCGGCGTAGTATTAAATAAAGACGAATCCGATCCGCCAATCGATCACAAAACGCTAATTAATACGCATAAAAAAGAGCAGATTGCCGAAGCTGCCGTCCGTTTTATACACGATGGAGACTCTATTATCCTGGATGCGGGCAGCACCGTACTGCAGATGGTGCCGATGCTCACGCGCTTTAGCAATATCACCGTCATGACCAACAGTCTGCACATTGTTAACGCCCTTTCGGAGCTGGACAACGAGCAAACCATCCTGATGCCGGGCGGGACCTTTCGCAAAAAATCTGCGTCATTTCACGGTCAGCTGGCAGAAAACGCCTTTGAGCAGTTCAGCTTTGATAAACTCTTCATGGGCACCGACGGCATTGACCTCAATGCCGGCGTGACCACTTTTAATGAGGTGTTTAGCGTCAGTAAAGCGATGTGTAATGCCGCTCGCGAAGTGATTCTGATGGCTGACTCGTCAAAATTTGGGCGCAAAAGTCCTAATGTTGTATGCAGTCTGGAAAGCGTCGACAAGCTGATTACCGATGCAGGTATCGACCCTGCATTTCGTCAGGCGCTGGAAGCAAAAGGGATTGGAGTGATCATAACCGGAGAAACCAATGAGTGATGCACTACTGAACGCGGGCCGTCAGACGTTAATGCTGGAACTACAGGAAGCCAGCCGTTTGCCTGAGCGACTGGGCGATGATTTTGTCCGCGCCGCCAATACTATCATCCACTGTGAAGGCAAAGTCATTGTCTCCGGTATTGGTAAATCAGGTCATATTGGCAAAAAAATTGCGGCGACCCTCGCCAGTACCGGCACGCCTGCCTTTTTTGTGCATCCGGCGGAAGCGCTGCACGGTGACTTAGGGATGATCGAAAGCCGTGATGTCATGCTGTTTATCTCCTACTCCGGCGGTGCGAAAGAGCTGGATCTCATCATTCCGCGCCTGGAAGACAAATCCGTCGCCCTGCTGGCAATGACCGGAAAACCGACCTCACCGTTGGGCCTGGCCGCCAAAGCCGTGCTGGATATTTCCGTTGAACGCGAAGCCTGTCCGATGCGCCTGGCACCGACGTCCAGTACCGTAAATACGTTGATGATGGGCGATGCGCTGGCAATCGCCGTAATGCAGGCGCGCGGCTTTAACGAGGAAGATTTTGCCCGCTCGCATCCGGCAGGTGCGCTGGGCGCTCGTCTGTTAAATAAAGTGCATCATCTGATGCGCCGTGACGATGCCATCCCGCAGGTGACGCTTACCACCAGCGTCATGGACGCGATGCTGGAGCTCAGCCGCACGGGTCTTGGCCTGGTCGCGGTCTGCGACGACCAGTCACTGGTGAAAGGGGTCTTTACCGA
The DNA here is from genome assembly GCF_000398825.1 of Citrobacter sp. KTE30. Classification (NCBI taxonomy): domain Bacteria; kingdom Pseudomonadati; phylum Pseudomonadota; class Gammaproteobacteria; order Enterobacterales; family Enterobacteriaceae; genus Citrobacter; species Citrobacter sp. KTE30. The sequence goes on from NZ_KB976055.1 coordinate 3,574,404, forward strand.
CGGCGACCTGCGCCGCTGGCTGGTTGGCGGCGGAGCGCTCACCACTCAGGTTAGCGAAGCAATGACCCAGAATGGCATTACACTGCAGGCGCAGAGCCGCGCGATTGACGCCAAAGAGATCCTGATGAAGCGCAAAATCACTGCCGCACCGGTGGTCGATGAAAACGGTAAACTCACCGGTGCTATCAACCTGCAGGATTTCTATCAGGCCGGTATTATCTAATCCTTCAACCCCAGACGCTTCGCCAGCCGGTGCAGGTTGGCGACGTCTGTTTCCAGCGCCCGCGCACTTGCCGCCCAACTATGGTTATTTTGTGCCAGCGCCCGGCGGATCATCTCCCGCTGGAACGACTCTGTTGCTTCACGCAGGTTGTGATGCTGTGGGATCTCCGCAACAACTTCCGCCGCCGGTGTTACTGGCGCTTCATCCTGCAGGGCAAAATGCTGCGCCTCCAGCACCACTTCATCCCCTGCCCTGGTCGCCCTTGCCAGAACCACCGCACGGTGAATGGCATGTTCCAGCTCGCGCACATTCCCGGGCCAGGCGTAGCTCAACAGATGACTACGCGCGCCAGGACTTAACACCACGCGGGAAAGTCCCAGCCGCAGCCGACACTGTTCGCAAAAATAACCCGCCAGCAAAACCACATCTTCACCGCGCTCACGCAGAGGCGGTACCGAAAGGGGAAAGACGCTCAGCCGGTGGAACAAATCCGCACGGAAATTCCCGGCCAACACCTCTTCGCGTAAATCACGGTTCGTCGCCGCCAGCACTCGCACATCCACGCGCAAGCTGCGATCGTCACCCACGCGCTGAATATCACCGTACTGCAATACGCGCAGCAGCTTAGCCTGTAGCGCCAGCGAGAGTTCGCCTATCTCGTCGAGAAATAGCGTTCCATTGTCGGCCATTTCAAACTTACCGCTACGATTGCTGATAGCCCCGGTAAACGCGCCTTTTACGTGACCAAACAGTTCGCTTTCGGCAACGCTTTCCGGCAACGCCGCGCAGTTCAGATACACCAGTGGATTCACCGCGCGCGGTGAACCTTCATGGATAGCTTTAGCCACCAGCTCCTTCCCGGTCCCTGTTTCGCCGCTAATCAGCACGTTGAGATCGGACCCCGCCACAATCTCAATCTCTTTTTTCAACTGCATCATATTGGGCGACAGGCCAATCATCTGGGTTTCCGTCACCTGCTCGAAAGCCGTCGACGAACCTGGCAGCATATTCTGGCTTTCCAGCTGTTCAATCAGCAACGCATTGCTCAATGCGCCAGCCGCCAGCGCGGCAATCAGCCTAAGCTCCTCATCGCTGAAAACATCGAACTGATCAGGCTCCATGCCATCCAGGGTTAACGCACCAATCAAATTTTGACCGGCGAACAACGGCAGCCCAATACAGGCATGCACCTTCAGACTCTCCTGCCCCGGAATCAGACCATCATACGGGTCTGGCAAATCGCTGTCGGCAGGGAAACGAACCACGTCCCCGGCGCGGGCAATCGCCTCCAGACGCGGATGCCCTTCCAGAGTAAAGCGTCTGCCGAGAACATCCTGCGCCAGACCATCGATCGCCAGCGGAATAAACTGTCGCGACTCATAGCGCAGCAGTGCCGACGCGTCGCATTCCAGCACCTGACGCAAGGTGGTGATCAGGCGTTGAAAACGGTCCTGATGCCCAATACCGCTTTGTAATTCAATGGCGATGCCCGCCAGCACGTCTACGGAAAAGCTCATGGCTACCTCATTGTCATTTTGACAATTCATATTGTCATATTGACAATAAAATACATAGTCATTTTGACTACCACCTTATAGGCAATAAATAACAAACCCTTCAAAATCAAATAAATAAAAAGTTGGCACGCAACCTGCAATTAGCAAAACATCTTTTTTAGAAAAACGCTGAATTAATTACTGAGGTTGCTATGTCTATTCTGGTTAAAAATAACATTCATTGGGTTGGCCAACGTGACTGGGAAGTGCGTGATTTCCACGGGACTGAATACAAAACGCTGCGCGGCAGCAGCTACAACAGCTATCTCATCCGTGAAGAAAAAAATGTCCTGATCGATACAGTAGACCACAAGTTTAGTCGTGAATTCGTGCAGAACCTGCGCAGTGAAATTGACCTCGCGGATATCGACTACATCATCATTAACCACGCTGAAGAAGACCATGCCGGGGCGCTGACCGAGCTGATGTCCTGCATCCCGGACACGCCGATTTACTGCACAGCCAACGCCATTGACTCTATCAACGGGCACCACCATCACCCGGAATGGAACTTTAACGTAGTGAAAACCGGTGATTCGCTGGACATTGGTAACGGCAAGCAGCTGATCTTCGTTGAAACGCCGATGCTGCACTGGCCGGATAGTATGATGACCTACATGACCGGCGATGCGGTGCTGTTCAGTAACGACGCCTTCGGTCAGCACTACTGCGACGAACGTCTGTTTAACGACGAAGTTGACCAGACTGAACTGTTCGAACAGTGCCAGCGTTACTACGCCAACATCCTGACGCCATTCAGCCGTCTGGTTACACCGAAAATTACTGAGATCCTCGGCTTCAACCTGCCGGTCGATATGATTGCCACTTCCCATGGCGTGGTATGGCGCGACAACCCGACACAAATCGTTGAGCTGTACCTGAAATGGGCGGCGGATTATCAGGAAGACCGCATCACCATTTTCTACGACACCATGTCCAACAACACCCGCATGATGGCGGACGCGATTGCCCAGGGCATCAACGAAGTTGACCCGAATGTAGCGGTGAAAATCTTTAACGTCGCCCGCAGCGACAAAAACGAAGTTTTGACCAACGTCTTCCGCTCTAAAGGCGTGCTGGTCGGGACTTCCACAATGAACAACGTGATGATGCCGAAAATCGCCGGTCTGGTGGAAGAGATGACCGGCCTGCGTTTTCGTAACAAGCGTGCCAGCGCCTTTGGTTCACACGGCTGGAGCGGCGGTGCAGTAGACCGTTTGTCCACGCGTTTGCAGGATGCAGGTTTCGAGATGTCACTGAGCCTGAAAGCGAAATGGCGTCCGGACCAGGATGCACTGGAACTGTGCCGCCAGCACGGCCGTGAAATCGCGCGTCAGTGGGCGCTGGCTCCATTGCCGGAAACAACCGTGAAAGCCGTAGCCCAGGAAGAAGCCTGTGCATGTGCCGCTGCGGCTGCCGCCGATCTTGGTCCAAGCATGCAGTGCAGCGTGTGCCAGTGGATTTACGATCCGGCGAAAGGCGAACCGTTGCAGGACGTTGCACCGGGTACGCCATGGAGCGAAGTTCCGGACAACTTCCTGTGCCCGGAATGCTCACTAGGTAAAGACGTCTTCGACGTACTGGCAACGGAGGCAAAATGAGTCACGGCATTGTCATCATTGGTTCGGGCTTCGCCGCCCGCCAGTTAGTCAAAAATATCCGTAAGCAGGATGCGAATGTTCCGCTGACCTTGATTGCCGCGGACAGCATGGATGAGTACAACAAGCCAGATCTCAGCCATGTTATCAGTCAGTCACAGCGTGCAGACGACCTCACCCGCCAGTCGGCGGGGGAGTTTGCCGAACAGTTTAATTTGCGCCTGTTTCCACATACCTGGGTAACCGACATCGACGCCGATGCCCACGTAGTGAAAAGTCAGGACAAGCAGTGGCAGTACGACAAGCTGGTGCTAGCGACGGGCGCTTCAGCCTTTGTACCGCAGGTTACCGGACGTGAGTTAATGCTCACGTTAAACAGCCAACAAGAGTATCGCGCTTGTGAAACGCAACTGCGTGACGCCCAGCGGGTGCTGATTGTCGGCGGCGGCTTGATTGGTAGTGAACTGGCGATGGATTTTTGTCGTGCCGGTAAAGCGGTAACGCTTATCGACAACGCTGCCAGCATTCTGGCTTCGCTGATGCCGCCAGAAGTCAGCAGTCGCTTACAGCATCGTCTGACCGATATGGGCGTACACCTGCTGCTGAAATCACAGCTCCAGAGTCTGGAGAAAACCAGCACCGGTATTCGCGCTACGCTCGATCGTAGCCGCAACGTAGAAGTCGATGCGGTGATTGCCGCCACCGGTCTGCGCCCGGAAACCGCACTGGCGCGTCGCGCCGGATTGAACATCAATCGTGGCGTCTGCGTCGACAGCTACCTGCAAACCAGCCACCCGGACATTTATGCTCTCGGCGACTGTGCGGAGATTAACGGTCAGGTGCTCCCGTTCCTGCAGCCGATTCAGCTGAGCGCCATGTATTTGGCGAAAAACCTGCTCGGCGGCAATGCGCCATTGAAACTGCCAGCCATGCTGGTAAAAGTCAAAACGCCAGAACTGCCTTTACATTTGGCCGGGGAAACCCAGCGCCGCGATCTGAACTGGCACATCGCCGCCGAAGCACAGGGGATGGTAGCCAGAGGGATGAACGACGAAGGCCAGCTGTGTGCATTTGTCGTCAGTGAAGACCGCATGAAAGAGGCCTTTGCGCTGCTGAAAACGTTGCCCGTGTAAGTCTGTGATGCCGGATAGCGCCGCTTCGCGTCTTATCCGGCCTACGACTTTGCCCGGCAACGCTGCTACTGATTTATTAACCTCACGCACATGGATGTGCGTTGCCACTTGTCGGTATGCCCCGACATGTTTTTCTTGCCCCGCCAGTCCCGGGGCTTTTTTTATTTTTGCGTCAACACCCGCGCCGCGGCAATCACGCCCTGCCCCAATGACAACCCGCCGTCGCCCGCCGGTAAACGCTGCGGGAACAGTAAGGTAAAATCACGCAGATAAAACGCCAGACGGGCCGACAATAAGCGGTTATGCATCACGCCACCGCTGAATACTAACGTTTTAATTCCGCGCGCTTCGGCCTGCTCACGCATCAGCGTGGCAAAACCACACGCCAGCGCGTCGTGAAACGCCCACGCTCTTTCTGCAGGGGCGGTCTGCCAGGTCAGCCATTGCTGCCAAAAAATTGCTAAGTCCAGTTGATTGCCATTAAGCGGCACCGTAACAGGGTGATCAACACCTGCACACTGCGATGCCAGCGCCTCCAGCGCACAGGCCGCCTCACCTTCATAACTCAACGATTCCGGCGCACAATGCAACGCGGCGGCAACCGCATCAAACAGTCGTCCGCACGACGATGCCAGCGGGGCATTGATTCCCCGCTCGATGGCGCGCGCCAGTACGTTCCAGTTTTGATGCTGTAGCCCCGATGTTTCTGGGTAACGCTGCCAGTCAGGAACAAAACGCAGGCACTGCGCGAGCAGATTGCGCCATGGCTGTTTTGCCGCTAAATCGCCGCCCGCCAGCGCTACCGCCGGTAAGCCGCCAAGGTGTTCGCATTCACGATAGTTGACCCGCAGACATTCGCCGCCCCACAACGCGCCATTTTCCCCCATGCCGATGCCGTCCAGCGTCAGAGCAATCACATCGCCGCCATCGAGCGGCCAGCCGTGCTCGGCAAGACATGCAGCGGCATGAGCATGGTGATGCAATACCGTTTCGGTTGGCAGATTCATTTCGCTGGCCCACTGGCTGGAAACATAGCCAGGGTGGGCATCATGTACGATACGCTGTGGCGTAAAATCATAAATATTCTGGATCAGGCGTAGCGCATCACGCCACTGCTGCTGAATGCCGTCATCGCTGAGATCGCCTAAATGCTGGCTGATAACCGCCTGTTCGCCACGCACCAAGCAGAAGGTATTTTTCAGATCCGCGCCTAAGCACAGCATCGGCGGCACGTCGCGAAATCCTGGCGGCAGCGCGACCGCATCCGGCACGTAACCCCGGGAACGACGCAGCATTTCCCCACTGTCACGCACCACGGAGTCATCCATCCGCTGCACAATTTCGCGGTTATGCAGCAGGAAACCATCAGCAATCGCACTTAAATCTTCCAGCGCCTGGGCGTTGGTAATGGCCGGAGGCCTGCCGCTGAGGTTGCCGGAGGTCATCACCAGTGGACAATTCATCTCTTGTAAGAGCAAATGCTGCAACGGATTCGCGGGCAGCATGACGCCCACTTCCGTTAACCCTGGCGCAATGCCCTCGCTCAATGCAGCGACATAGCGTTTCTGCACCAGCACGATCGGCGCAGCAGGTGTAGTCAGCAAACGACGAGCAGGTTCGGGCAGTCCGTCATCACCTGGCAGCATTACCGCCAGCGGTTTCGCCGGACGGTGTTTACGCAGCCTGAGCAGCGCGACGGCGTCATCATTGCGCGCATCGCACACCAGATGAAACCCACCAATGCCTTTAACCGCCACAATACCGCCTGCTTTCAGTCGCGATACCGCCGCCTGCAGCGCCTCTTCTTTCTCCGCCCGCTCATCCGTGCTGAACCACTCAAGATGAGGGCCGCACACCGGACAGGCAACGGGCTGGGCATGGAAGCGACGATCATACGGGTCACGATACTCTTTGTCGCATTGCGCACAGAGTGGGAACGACGCCATCACGGTGAACGGGCGGTCATAGGGCATGGCGCGGATAATCGTAAAGCGTGGACCACAGTGGGTGCAGTTGATAAAGGGGTATCGGTAGCGACGTTCGCCGGGGGTGTTCATTTCAACAAGGCATTCGGGACAGGTCGCGGCATCCGGAACGATTTGCGTATTCATCGTACCGCCAGTACTTTGACGAATCGAGAAATCAGCAGGCTGCTGCGTCCAGGCGAATGCTTCGCTCTCAACGCTGTCAATGCGCGCCAGCGGTGGGCAGTGTTGATGTAACTGCGCAATAAATACCGCCGGATCTTCCTGTAAGCGCACAACCACACCGTCACCGTCGTTACACACATCACCATGCAGTTGTAACCGCTGCGCCAGTTGCCAGACGTAGGGGCGAAATCCGACGCCCTGTACTTTGCCGCGAATACGCAACTGTACGCCGGAGTGGTTGTTTATTGTCATTAGATTATTCCCGCAGTCATCAATCCCGGTTAGCCTGATGGCGCGATACTTATCAGGCCTACGGGGATGCGAACAGTAGGCCGGATAAGGCGAAGCCGCCATCCGGCATAAGTACTACCGTATTTTACGCGGATTTTCAGATATCAGAACAGCAAAGATGCGGTGGAATCCAGCGCCGCGCGACGGCGTTTTTCCGCGCTAAGTTGCTCAAGCTTATTGCGATCTACATAAATCAGCGCGTGAGTCGGGCACACTTCCATACAGGCAGGACCGGCCTCGCGATGGTGGCACAGGTCGCACTTATTGGCTTCAGCTTTTTCTGCACGGACGTTCAGACCCGCGCCGCTGTTACGCACAACCGGACGCACGACCACTTCCATTGCGCCGTAAGGACAAGCCACAACGCAAGTTTTACAGCCAATGCAGCGTTCCTGCATTACGTGAACAAAACCTTTATCACGGCTGATCGCACCGTTCGGGCAGACGTTAGCGCACGGCGCGTCTTCACACTGGCGGCACAGCGTCGCCGTAGAGACATTAACGCCTTTGATGACGTGAATGCGGGGTAAAAAAGTTTCAGGGGTCAGCGATGCGCAGTCCTGGTTATCCTGATGGGATACCACGCAGGCCACTTCACAGGTACGGCAACCAATGCATTTATTGGCGTCTGCAATGATGAAACGGTTCATCAATTTCTCCAGCAATGACAGAATATCTGCCGAAGCATTCACAAATCGTGCCAGAATTTAATTCACTGTTATTAAAGGAATTTTATTTTGATGGACGCAAGAAGGGCGTGTCATCGTCACTAGTGACGATGACAAATGACAGCCGTCAGCGCGAAGCGGGCGGCGCAACTGAGTCGCGCTGGATGAGTTCACCGGTGAAAGTCTTTGGCGGCGTAAACGCCCCGTCACCCAACATAAAGATCAGGCGCCCAATCGTTTCCTGAATCATTTCTGTTACCGGAATTTTAACGCTGGAAAGCGCCGGAATAGTGTATGCCGCGAGGGCGATATCATCAAAGCCAATCACCGACACCTGTGCAGGAACGCTCACGCCATGCTCGTGCAACTGCTTCATCGCGCCGATCGCCATATCGTCATTACTGGCCACCAGCGCGGTAAAATTGACCTTGCGCGAAAGCAAAGTATCCACACCCGCTGCGCCGCAGGCTGGCGTCCATTTCCCTTTAACAATCAGATCATTATTTAGCGCGATACCATGATGTGCCAGCGCGTCTTTATAACCTGAAAGTCGCTCCACGCCGGTTGGAGAATCCATCGAGCCGGTAATAAAACCAATCTCTTTATGTCCGGCGGCAATGAGCTGAGTAACGGCGTTAAAGCTGGTCTGCTTTTGATCACACCATACGCTGTGGCTACTGTTTTTCCGCAGGCGTCGATTAAGCACCATAATCGGCTGGCTGTGGGCATCGATGATATCGTCTATCTCATCCACGCTGAGAAAACGCGGATAAATCATAATCGCGTCACAGCGCAGGTCGAGCAGGTACTGGATCGCCTGACGCTCTTCCTCAGCGCTGTGCTTACCGTCAGCCAGCAACAACTGGCGTCCTTTATCTTCCGCCATCCGCGCGGTATGAAACAGCAGCTCGCTGAAATAGACGCCGTGATAAAGGGTATTTGTTACCACCAGGCCCAGCGTCTGCGTGGTTTTCGCCGCCAGACTGCGCGCCAGCAAGTTTGGGCGGTAACCACTCTCTTCAATGGCCTGAAACACGCGGTCTTTGGTCTCCTGGCTGACGTAGCCGTTCCCGGAAAGCACCCGGGAAACTGTCGCTTTCGACACCCCGGCACGCTTCGCCACCTCCAGCATCGTGGTCATATTACTCATCCCTATTCTCTCAATGTGACGCAGTGTACTGCACCGTTTCGCCGCTGTCCTTGCTGCTAAATCGCAGACGCTGACATCTGGTGATCGTAGTCACAATTACAAAAAATGATCAAAATTAAATCTTGCTCATTACTTATATTTTAAACATGATTTTGTGGAACCGGTTTCTTATCTGCGTTTCATAACCCAGAAAAGCGACCCAACGTAAACGGATAAAACATAACGTATCCTACTGATAAAACAGGATTAAATCCGATGTCCAAGAATTATGCAGCGCTGGCGCGCTCCGTTGTGACGGCTCTGGGAGGCGTCGACAACATCACAGCAGTGACCCACTGTATGACCCGTTTGCGTTTCGTTATCAAAGATGACTCGCAGGTCGACAGCGCGACGCTGAAGACGCTTTCTGGCGTACTTGGCGTGGTGCGTAGCGATAACCAGTGCCAGGTGATCATCGGCAACACCGTTTCGCAGGCGTATCGCGAAGTGGTCAGCCTGTTGCCTGCCAATATGCAGCCTGCTGAGCCGCAAACCAAACCCCGACTGACGCTGAAGCGGATTGGCGCGGGGATCCTCGACGCGCTGATCGGCACCATGTCGCCGTTGATCCCGGCAATTATCGGCGGATCAATGCTCAAGCTGCTGGCAATGATCTTCGAAATGACCGGCGTGCTGGAGAAAGGATCGTCCACGCTCACCATTCTGACCGTTATCGGTGACGGCGCATTTTTCTTCCTGCCGCTGATGGTCGCCGCGTCGGCCGCTATCAAATTCAAAACCAACATGTCGCTGGCAATCGCCATCGCGGGCGTACTGGTGCATCCCAGCTTCATCGATCTGATGGCGAAGGCTGCGCAGGGTGAGCACGTTGAGTTTGCCCTGATCCCGGTGACGGCAGTGAAATACACCTACACGGTGATCCCGGCGCTGGTGATGACCTGGTGCCTGTCATACATCGAACGTTGGGTCGATCGCATCACTCCGGCGGTAACCAAAAACTTCCTAAAACCAATGCTAATCGTGCTGATCGCCGCGCCGCTCGCCATCGTCATCATTGGCCCGATCGGTATCTGGATCGGTAGCGCAATTTCAGCGCTGGTCTATACCATTCACGGCTATCTCGGCTGGCTGTCGGTGGCCATTATGGGCGCACTGTGGCCGCTGCTGGTAATGACCGGTATGCACCGTGTCTTTACGCCAACCATTATTCAGACCATTGCCGAAACCGGAAAAGAAGGCATGGTGATGCCGTCAGAAATCGGCGCCAACTTGTCGTTAGGTGGTTCATCGCTGGCAGTAGCATGGAAAACCAAAAACCCGGAACTGCGTCAGACGGCGTTAGCGGCAGCCGCCTCCGCCATCATGGCGGGGATTTCCGAACCTGCGCTGTATGGCGTAGCGATCCGCCTGAAACGACCACTGATTGCGAGTCTTATCAGCGGTTTTATCTGCGGTGCCGTTGCCGGAATGGCCGGACTTGCAAGCCACTCCATGGCAGCTCCTGGCCTGTTCACCAGCGTCCAGTTTTTCGATCCGGCCAATCCGATGACTATCGTTTGGGTATTTGGCGTGATGGCGCTGGCGGTAGTGCTTTCCTTTGTATTAACGCTGATTCTCGGCTTTGAAGATATCCCTGTCGAAGATGCAGCCGCGCAGGCCAGAAAAAACCAGGCCGCACAACCGGGCAATATCAATGGAGCCAGCATTTGACTGGTATGAACTGAGGTTAATTATGTCTGTTTTTCCACAAGGATTTTTATGGGGCGGCGCACTGGCCGCCAACCAGTCTGAAGGGGCATACCGGGAAGGCGGCAAAGGACTGACTACCGTCGATATGATCCCCCACGGCACACATCGGATGCCCGTCAAGCTGGGTCAGGAAAAGCGCTTTGCGCTGCGGGATAACGAATTTTATCCCAGCCATCAGGCGATCGACTTTTATCATCGCTATAAAGAAGATATCGCGCTGATGGCGGAAATGGGTTTTACGGTATTTCGTACTTCCATTGCCTGGAGCCGTCTCTACCCTAACGGCGATGAGCTGATGCCGAATGAAGAGGGCATCGCGTTTTACCAGAGCGTGTTTGCCGAGTGTAAAAAATACGGTATTGAGCCATTAGTCACGCTGTGTCACTTCGATGTGCCAATGCATCTGGTCACCGAGTACGGCTCCTGGCGTAACCGCAAAATGGTTGAGTTCTTTACCCGCTACGCCCGTACCTGCTTCGAGGCCTTTGACGGTCTGGTGAAGTACTGGCTGACGTTCAACGAAATCAACATTATGCTGCACAGCCCCTTTTCAGGCGCCGGGCTGGTATTTGAAGAAGGTGAAAATCAGGATCAGGTGAAATATCAGTCCGCTCACCACGAACTGATAGCCAGCGCCCTGGCGACTAAAATAGCCCATGAAATTAATCCGCAAAACCAGGTCGGTTGTATGCTGGCTGGCGGTAATTTTTATCCTTATTCGTGTAAGCCGGAAGATGTGTGGACCGCGCTGGAAAAAGACCGCGAAAACCTGTTCTTTATTGATGTGCAGGCGCGCGGGGCCTACCCGGCTTATTCTGCCCGCGTGTTTCGCGAAAAAGGCGTGGTCATAGAAAAAGCCCCAGAAGATGACGACATCCTGAAAAACACCGTTGATTTCGTCTCGTTCAGCTATTACGCATCGCGCTGCGCCTCGGCGGAAATGAACACCGGCAATACCAGCGCCGCCAACGTGGTGAAGTCGCTGCGTAATCCGTATATTGCGGCCAGCGAATGGGGCTGGGGCATCGATCCGCTTGGTCTGCGCATCACCATGAATATGATGTATGACCGCTACCAGAAACCGCTATTTCTGGTGGAGAACGGGCTGGGAGCGAAGGATGAAATCGATGCCAATGGTGAGATCAATGACGACTATCGCATTAGCTATTTACGCGAACATATTCGCGCCATGGCAGACGCGATTGAAGATGGCGTGCCCCTGATGGGTTACACCACCTGGGGCTGTATCGATCTGGTTTCTGCCTCAACCGGTGAGATGAGCAAACGCTACGGTTTTGTGTATGTGGACCGCGATGACGCGGGCAACGGCACGCTGGCGCGCACCCGCAAGAAATCATTCTGGTGGTACAAAAAAGTAATCGCCAGCAACGGCGCCGATCTGGCATAACAGATCTGCCGGAGGGGGTTACAGTCTTCCGGCAGAATTACATATTTTCATTTCATTTATTACATTCCAGATGTGGAATCGTCCTTCCAGTTTCAGGTTTGCCCTCATCCTTTTTTACTGGCATTTTATTCAGTAGTTTTTAATCCTGGCCGTTCACCACAAGGAAGCGTGCATGTTTGATAAAAAGGGTAAATCAGCAGAGGTAATCACCAAACCGGTACGTCGCTTGAAAGTCAGCTATGTCAGAAAACGCCATGAAGATCCAAAAACGGGTTACACGCGACGAATCAGTCGGCACGCCTCGCTCACGCTGAACGGCGACTGGCTGGAACAAGCTGGATTTCCGACCGGTACGGCAGTGAATGTATCAGTGATGCAGGGGAAATTAATTATTGAGCAGGCAATTGAATGACGAGGATACACTGGGAAAACAGGCCGGATGTCGTTCACATCCGGCACTGATACGGTTTACTCTTCTGGCGCTTCCAGCTCGGAGAATCCACCGTGTCCTTCCCAACCGGCTAATCGCTGATAGACGGTATCAACAGCATCTTTGATCGGCTGTGTCATCGGGTAGTAAAAACCGACGATGTCCGGTTGAATGCCGAGGAAAATCACCTCGCCAACGTCGTCTTTCAACTGATCGACCAGGTAATTCAGCGGCATGTTATGGGTGGTCATCATGAACATCTCGGCAATGTCATCGGGATCGATAATGCGGATTTCACCTGGGTTCAGCCCCATATCGGTAGCATCAACAATCAACAAACGTTGCGGACGCAGTTCACGGATGGCGACAATATCGTTCTCTGGCGCACTGCCGCCGTCGATGACAACCCAGTTGCCTTGAGGATTTGCAGCACACATTTCAGCCAGCAGCGGGCCCGCGCCGTCATCGCCCATCATGCTGTTACCCACACATAATAAAACGTCAGTCACGGTGTCTCCTCACCATCAGATAGATGGCGCTTTCCTGGTGTATGTCGTGCAGCATGCTAAGCATCAGCTTGCTCCACTCCTGCTGCTGCGGGGTCTGTACGGCACGCGCATCATCGAACGCGCGTGCCAGCATTTGCACATGGTTGGAATCGATAACGATCTCGCCGTATTTCGGCACACCTTCCATTTTCCGGCGGGCTTCGCTTCCCTCAGCAAGGGTAGCAATCCATGCCAGATATTCGTCCCATGGACAAGTTAACGCCGCTTCCAGGCAATCGATGATCCCAAGGTGGTGACCAATCGCCAGGCTGTAATAGACAACCTGCTGCGCCTCAGCGGGCGTCGCATCGTTCTCATCAATAAACTTACGGCTCAGTTGACTGAACACCACCGTTTCACTCATCGGATACGCGCCTCTTCGACAACATGGTTAAGATGCGTGACGATCTCGGTCAGACGCGGATCGTTTTCCGCCTCCAGCCAGCGCGCCACCTGATGCTCGCCCTGCCCTAACTGCGTCATATAGTCATCAGCAATCTGGCGGCCATAGCGGTATCCCGCCAGACGGCGAGCCTCGCGATCCACCTTCACTCGCAGCGGCTGAACCATATCCGGATGCAGAATTTCGGCGGGCTGTTCGTCCAGTTCACCCGGCGCACGCGCGTGAATTTTTTGTTCCAGCAGACCCAACGCCATGGCAAAACCATACAGCGTGGCTGCAGGCGTTGGCGGGCAGCCAGGGATATACACATCCACCGGTACGATTTTGTCCGTGCCGCCCCAGACGCAGTATAAGTCGTGGAAAATACCGCCGCTGTTACCGCAAGCACCGTAAGAGATACAAATTTTCGGGTCTGGCGCAGACTGCCAGGCGCGTAGCGCCGGAGAGCGCATGGCACGGGTTACCGCGCCGGTAAACAGCAGGATATCCGCATGGCGCGGGGACGGTACCACTTTGATGCCAAAACGTTCGGCGTCAAACAGCGGAGAAAGCGTGGCGAAGATTTCGATTTCGCAACCGTTGCAGCCGCCGCAGTCCACACGGTAAACGTACGCTGAACGCTTGATGCTTTTTAGCAGCGACGCTTTCATGCTGGCAATGGATTCATCCACCGTCATCGGTACCGGAATACCGTTGGCGTCACGTGGGCCTAATAAATTGCTCATCAGCTGGCCTCTTTCATATGGCGAGTCAGTTCAATACGGTCAGACGGCACCAGGCATTTCTGGCGCTTACAGTCCGGGCAGGTCTCAAAGCTTTCACGGTGGTTTTCCGCGCGGCTATCACCGTTGTGCTTAAGTAGCGCAATGGCGTAATCAATCTCTTTTTGTACCGCAAACGGACGGTTACATACGCGGCAATTACACAGCGCAAAGCGGGACTGCTGCAGGAAATCCTCTTTCTTCCACACCGCCAGCTCATACTCCTGCGACAGCTTGATCGCCGCCGTCGGGCAAACTTCTTCGCAACGGGCGCAGAAGATGCAGCGACCGAGGTTGAACTGCCACGCCAGCTCATTGGTGGCCAGATCGGTTTCGACCGTCAACGCGTTCGACGGGCACGCATTCACACAGGCCGCACAGCCAATGCACTGCTGCGGATTATGTTCCGGTTTGCCACGGAAGTTTTTATCGACCGCGATCGGCTCCAGCGGATACGACGATGTCGGTGCCCCGGTTTTGATGACTTTTTTGATAAAGGTAAACATGGCGATTCCTTATTTCAGCGGCGAGTTTTTACGCTCGATGCTGTAGCGCTCAAGTTCTTTGTACGGCACGACTTTGCTCTTCTTCTTACGTACATCGACCACGGTCATACGGTCAGTACAGGAGTAGCAAGGATCGAGGCTACCGATAATCAGCGGCGCATCGGAAACGGTATTACCACGCAGCATGTAGCGCAGCGTCGGCCAGTTGGCGTAGGTCGCCGCACGGCAGCGCCAGCGATACAGTTTCTGGTTGTCGCCGGTCATGCTCCAGTGAATGTCATCTCCGCGCGGCGCTTCAGCAAAGCCCAGTGCGAAACGGTGAGGAATGTAGGTAAAGCCTTCCACCATCAGCGGGCCGCCCGGCAGGTTATCCAGACCAAAGTCGATCATATTCAGTGCGGTGTAGACTTCATTAATACGAACTTTCAGACGAGAAATAACATCGCAGCCTTGCTCGCTATGAACTTCCATCGGCAGCAGACCATAGCCGACAAACGGGTGATCGGCGCGGGTGTCACGCGCGTGGCCGCTGGCGCGAACCATCGGGCCGACGTTACTGAAGTCACGGGCAATTTCCGGATCCAGACGACCAATACCAACGGTACGCTGTTCCATATTCGGCGTACTGAGCAGCATATCGACCAGTTCCTGCACGTCACGACGCATCTGCTGCGCCAGTTGACGGGTCTGGATCATATCTTCTTTCAGCAGATCACGACGGATACCGCCGATCAGGTTCAGACCGTAAGTTTTACGAGCCCCGGTGAGGATCTCCGCCATCTTCATCGACGTTTCACGCACGCGGAAGAACTGCATAAAGCCGGAGTCAAAACCGGTGAAGTGACAGGCCAGGCCGAGGTTCAGCAGGTGCGAGTGCAGACGCTCAACTTCCAGTAGAATGGCACGGATCATCTGCGCACGTTCCGGCACCACGATGCCCATCGCATTCTCAACGGAGGTGGTATAGGCGGTGCTATGCGCAAAGCCGCAGATACCACACACGCGATCTGACAGGAACGTCACTTCGTTGTAACCCATACGGGTTTCCGCCAGTTTCTCCATGCCGCGGTGGACATAGAACAGACGGTAGTCGGCATCAATAATGTTCTCGCCGTCCACGAACAGGCGGAAGTGACCGGGTTCATCGGAGGTGACGTGCAACGGGCCAATCGGCACCACGTTATTTTTCTTGTCGCCCAGTTCGTTGATGAACTCGTAGGTTTCAGCATCGGTAGTCGGCGCCGGGCGCTGACGATAATCCATGCTGTCTTTACGCAGCGGATAGAGTTCGTCCGGCCAGTCATCGGGCAGTACCAGACGACGCTCATCCGGCAAACCTACCGGGATCAAACCGTACATATCGCGCACTTCGCGCTCGCCCCAGACCGCAGCCGGAACGCGCGGCGTGACGGACGGGAACTCCAGCTTATTGGCATCGACTTCAACGCGGACGGTTATCCAGCATTTGGTGCCCTGCTCCATCGACATCACATAATAAACAGCGTAATGGCCGCACAGCTGGCGTTCGTCGTTACCAAACAACACGGACAACCAGCCGCCCTGTTTGTAGTACAGGAACTCCACCACTTCCGGCAGGTAGTTCACCTTGACGGTGATCGTCAGCTGATCTTTGGTCTGCCAGGCTTCATCCAGCACCACGCCCGGAAAGGCCTGATGCAGCGCAGCGAGATATTGTTGACCTAATTTTTCTTCAGACATGCTCAAACTCTCTTAAATCACGCCACCAGCAAGGAGACGAACGCTAAAAACGCAAACCCAAAACCGGCCCAGGTCACGCGTGAAGTGGCGCAAAAACGCAGACGCGCCATGCTGTTTTCGAACAGGGCGATGACCAGCACGCCGAGGACCAGCTTGACGACGGCAATCACCAGCGCCAACAGCAGCCCACCCGCGGTGAAGGTTTCCATCTGTCCCCACGGCAGGAACACACCAACGAACATTTGCAGAACGACCAGTTGCTTGAGGCTAATGCCCCATTTCAGCACGGCAAAACCGCTGCCGCTGTATTCAGTCAATGGACCTTCCTGCAGCTCTTGCTCTGCTTCTGCCAGATCGAATGGCAGTTTGCCCATTTCGATAAAGGTGGCGAAAGCACAGGCGCACAGTGCCAGAATCAGCGGGATGCTGCGCGCAGCAGGCCAGTGGTAAATGGTATCGGCGATATTGCTGATATGGGTTGAACCCGCAACCTGTGCCGCTACCCACAGCCCCAGCAACAGGATAGGTTCAACCAGCACGCCGAGCATCGCTTCACGGCTGGCACCAATGGCGGTAAACGGGCTACCGGTATCCAGTCCCGCGATAGAGAAGAAAAAACGGGCAATGGCGAACAGGTAAATTAAGGTGATCAGATCGCCCAGTTGCGGCAGCGGTGAGCCAACGGTCACTACCGGTAGCGCAGTGGCGATAGTCAGCATCACGCCCACCATCACAAACGGCGTCAGGCGGAAGACCCAACTGGAATCCGCAGGCGCAATGCTCTGACGGCCCAGCAGTTTGATAATGTCGCGGTATTCCTGCAAAACGCCCGGACCGCGGCGATTGTGCAAACGCGCGCGCGCCACGCGGGTAACGCCGGACAGCAGCGGCGCAACGGCAAACAGCACCAGCGCCTGAATTAACGGATATAAAACACTCATTTTCAGGCTCCTCGTGAAACCACAATCACCACCAGCACCGCCAGCTCAATCAGCGCCAGGCGACGGAACAGCACCGGCGCAGCCGCATTCTGCCAGCCCGGAACCAGTGATACCGGATTCAACCACTTACGCAGTTTGAGTACCGGGGCAAAGGCTTCTTTCACCGGCATGGCAAAACCGTGCGCGGTAATGACCATTGACTGCTCGTGATCGTAACCACACACCCATGCCGCACCGCGTGAACGCGACGGCAGACGGTTGCCTTTGAAAATTGCCATGATGATGAACGGCAGCAGCGGACATGCGATCAGCAGCAGCGTGATCATTGGCTGAGAAACGGTGGTGTTCGCAGTTTCCAGCGGCAGCGGAACGGCAGAGGAGATCATCGGCAGCAGCCACGGCGCAGCCACGCCGCCGATCACGCAACAGATAGCCAGCGCAACGACGCTCACGCCCATCAGGATTGGTGCGCAGCAGGCGTTTTCAGCTTCCTTCGTGCGCGGTGCACCAAGGAACGTTACGCCATAGACTTTCGCCATACACATCACCGCCAGCGCGCCGGTAATTGCCAGCCCAACCGCCAGCAACGGCCCTAACAGACGACCGACAAACGCCCCGCTGTTACCCAGCTTGAAGAAGGATTGATAGATAACCCACTCACCGGCAAAACCGTTCAGCGGCGGCAGCGCGGCCATCGCCATCAGGCCAACCAGCATCGCCAGAGAGATAACCGGCATGCGTTTGCCGATACCGCCCAGTTTTTCGATATCACGATGACCGGTACGGAACCAGATGCTGCCTGCGCCCAGGAACAGAACGCTTTTGAACAGGCTGTGGTTTACCAGGTGGTACAGACCGCCGGTCAAACCCAGCGCAATCAGCGCCGGTTGATTCAGGGAAATCCCGGTCACGCCAGCGCCCAGCCCCAACAGAATAATGCCGATGTTTTCCAGCGTGTGGTACGCCAGCAGGCGCTGGATATTGTGTTCCATCAGCGCATACAGACCGCCAACAAATGCGGTGATCATGCCCAACACCAGCAGCGTAACCCCCCACCACAGCGGTGCATTACCGCCCAGCAGCGACAGGGAGAGAATACCCAGTAGACCGACCTTCATGACCACGGTAGAGAACAGTGCCGCAGCCGGTGCGCTGGCATTGGCGTGTGCCTGTGGCACCCAACCATGCAGAGGAATAATCCCGGCCAGCAGGCCAAAACCTGCCACGCCCAGCAGCCAGATATCAGACCCGAGCGGCAGCTCCTGGGTGCGCAGGTCTAGCAGACGCAGCTCCAGAGTGCCGTAACGTTGCCACACAAGGTAGCAGGCAACCGCCAGCAGCAGCGTACCAATACGCCCCAGCGCAAACCACAGTTTGCCTTCTTTACTGCATCCGGTGAGGAACACGGCACACAGCGCCATGATTTCCGCCATCACCACCAGCGTACCGAGGTTGCTGGCAACCACCGCACATACCGCCGCGGCCATCAGCAGATTCACCAGCAGGCCGTTAGCTTTCACCTGCGGATGACGATGCCAGTCAATGTTGTACAGGCTGACAAACAGGCCGCACAGTCCCAGCGTAATCAGCCAGATAGCATTCAGTGGAGTAATTTGCAGACTGTGCCCAATAAACGGCATCACGCCGCTCACCGCCAGCGCATTAGTCAGAACGGTAAAACCCGCGGCTGCCGTACACAAGCTGCCGACCGCACCGCCAACTCCAGCAATCCAGCCGCTCAGCGATTTATGAAATGAAAACAGAAATGCCAGAACCGCAGCCGCTGTAAACCAGGCCACGCCGCTGTTAATCAGTGAAATTGCGCTCATTTTGCATCCCCACTCTGAGCCTGCTGAAACAAGGTGAGATCGCCGAAATCGGTATTGAAAGTCAGCTCACGCTTACGTTTGCTGGCGCGGGCGATATCCATGTTGCTCACCAGGTGCAGGGCTTTGGTCGGACACATGCGCACGCAGGCCGGACCAAGCTCGTCAAAACTGCACAGATCGCATTTCACCGCGATGGCACGAACGCCTGGAACCCAGTCCAACAGCGAACTCACGCGAGCAGGCGCTGGCGGAGCCGGAGGCGCTTTTGGCGTATTGGCGTTTGCCGGGATATGCAGCGGACGGCTACCGGAAAACTCTATCGCGCCAAACGGACAAGCGATCCCGCACAGTTTGCAGCTTACGCACAGGCTTTCATTCAGCTGTACGGCGCCATCAACGCGGTTAATGGCATTAACCGGACACACAGTGGCGCAAGGCGCATCTTCACACTGGTGGCAAAGCTGCGGCGCGGATTCTTTTTCATTTAACATCACTTTCAGGCGCGGCATTGACTGCAGGCCATGCTGGCGATGAGTCTCTGAGCAGGCGGCTTCACAGGTGTGGCAGCCAATACAAAGAGTGGAGTCAGCAATTACAAAACGATTCACCAGGCATTCCTCAGGTGATAGTCATTTTTGACGAAAACATGTCTGCAAAATGTCATTTCGACATTTTTCGACATGCCCATTCCCTAAAACATCGTGACGCAGTATGTAAACCGCATCATGACAAAGTGGACAGCACCTGAGGCTTAAGCCGGGCTATGTCCCTCAACCAGTTGGCTTAAATTCACCGGCATATTGTTCTCAACCGCGGTGTACAGGCTGTCGTAGACGGTGGCGATTTTCTCGAGATAGTGCTCCAGCACCTGTTCGCGATCGCGGTTACTGAAACGCTCATCGACTTGACCGTCGATGGTCAACTGTGCCTGTGCAATCAGTTGCTTATCATCACCATCTTTTGTTTCGACGTAGTACTCGATGGTGTGGCTATTGAAGCCATCCGCCAGCGTGACGTAGATAGTGAAGTGTTCAAAAAGGACGAAGCAGAGATCTTTGTCCGGCGCACAGCTCATTGCATGATGCAAACGCGCTTTCGACAGGGTGATCCCCTGAACCAGCGAGTTACAGTAAATACGCCACTGGTCCTGTAGGCGACGATGCCGTTCAGCGATGTAATCGGCTTTTTCGCTTATTTCCCAAATAGTCATGTCAGGTTACCCGTTTAGCAGAGATGAACAGCCTTAAGCACATTTCATGCCAAAATTAAATTTCTTAATTTTCATATAGATAAAAAATTAAAGGCGGGTGACGACATGTCATTTCGTCATTGTCGTCATTGTCATGAATGAAAGAGTTCAACCTGGCATGCTTATTGCTTTTGATACGGCAACTTCACAGGAGGCGGTATGCACGAAATAACCCTCTGCCAACGGGCACTGGAATTGATTGAACAACAGGCCACGCAACACGGTGCTCAGCGAGTAACTGGGGTCTGGCTCAAAATTGGCGCATTTTCTTGCGTAGAAACCAGCGCTCTCTCCTTTTGTTTTGATCTGGTATGCCGCGGGACCCTTGCAGAAGGTTGTAAACTCCACCTCGAAGAACAAGAAGCCGAATGTTGGTGCGAATCTTGTCAGCAATACGTCACGTTACTGACGCAATGCGTGCGCCGATGTCCGCAATGCAACAGCGATATGCTGAGAATTGTGGCCGATGACGGCTTACAGATTCGACGTATTGAAATAGATCAGACTCCAGCGCCGGATGGCGACGCTTAAGCGTTTTATCCAGCCTACAGAAAGAGCTCGTTTGTAGGCCGGATAAGGCAACGCAGTCATCCGGCAACAGATGTATCGCAAGTAAAAAGATCAGGAGTGAGCGATGTGTACGACATGTGGTTGCGCTGAAGGCAACCTATATATAGAGGGTGATGAGCATAATCCCCACTCGGCGTTTCGCAGCGCGCCATTTGCCCCAGCGGCTCGTCCAGCGCTGAATATTACCGGTGTGAAGACCTCAAATTTCACACCGAGCCAGACCGAAGAAGGCGATTTGCACTACGGTCACGGTGAGGCAGGAACCCACGCACCAGGTATGAGCCAACGCCGTATGCTGGAAGTGGAAATTGACGTACTGGACAAAAACAACCGCCTGGCCGAACGCAACCGTGCCCGCTTTGCGGCCCGTCAGCATCTGGTGCTGAACCTTGTTTCAAGCCCGGGCTCCGGTAAAACCACGCTGCTGACCGAAACGCTGATGAAGCTGAAAGATAGCGTGCCGTGCGCCGTTATTGAAGGTGACCAGCAGACGGTGAACGATGCTGCCCGTATTCGCGCCACAGGCACGCCCGCCATTCAGGTCAACACCGGTAAAGGTTGCCACCTTGACGCACAAATGATCGCTGACGCCGCGCCGCGTTTGCCGCTTGACGATAACGGCATTCTGTTCATTGAAAACGTCGGCAACCTGGTCTGCCCGGCCAGCTTCGACCTCGGCGAGCGCCATAAAGTGGCCGTGCTTTCCGTCACCGAAGGTGAAGACAAACCGCTGAAATATCCACATATGTTTGCCGCCGCATCGCTGATGCTGCTCAACAAAGTGGATCTGCTACCGTACCTCAATTTTGACGTTGAAAAATGCATCGCCAGCGCCCGGGAAGTGAACCCGGGAATTGAGATTATCCTGATTTCCGCCACCAGTGGTGAAGGGATGGATCAATGGCTCTCCTGGCTGGAGACGCAGCGATGTGTATAGGTGTTCCGGGTCAAATCCGCACCATTGATGGCAACCAGGCCAAAGTCGACGTTTGCGGTATTCAGCGCGACGTCGACCTGACGCTGGTCGGTAGCTGTGATGAACATGGCCAACCGCGCCTCGGCCAGTGGGTACTGGTCCACGTCGGTTTTGCCATGAGCATCATTAATGAAGCTGAAGCGCGCGATACGCTCGACGCGCTGCAAAACATGTTTGATGTTGAGCCGGATGTCGGCGCGTTGCTGTACGGCGAGGAAAAATAAATGCGTTTTGTTGACGAATACCGCGCACCAGAGCAGGTGATGCAACTGATAGAGCACCTGTCTGAACGTGCCGCCCACCTCCCCTACACGGCTGAACGCCCACTGCGCATCATGGAAGTTTGTGGTGGTCATACCCACGCTATCTTCAAATTCGGCCTCGACCAGTTACTACCGGAAAACGTGGAGTTTATTCATGGTCCGGGTTGCCCGGTTTGCGTTCTGCCGATGGGTAGAATCGACAGCTGTGTAGAAATCGCCAGCCATCCAGAAGTGATTTTCTGCACCTTTGGTGATGCGATGCGCGTCCCGGGTAAGCAAGGCTCCCTGCTGCAAGCCAAGGCGCGCGGTGCAGATATCCGTATCGTCTATTCACCGATGGATGCGCTGAAGCTGGCACAGGAAAACCCAACGCGTAAGGTGGTGTTCTTTGGTCTGGGTTTTGAAACCACAATGCCAACGACCGCTATCACTCTGCAACAGGCAAAGCAGCGTGACGTGCAGAACTTTTACTTTTTCTGCCAGCACATCACGCTTATCCCTACGCTGCGCAGCCTGCTGGAACAGCCGGACAACGGTATTGACGCCTTTTTAGCACCAGGCCACGTCAGCATGGTGATTGGCACAGATGCCTATAATTTCATTGCTTCAGACTTCCATCGTCCGTTAGTGGTCGCCGGTTTTGAACCGCTCGATCTCCTGCAAGGCGTGGTGATGTTAATTGAGCAGAAAATTGCCGCGCACAGCCAGGTAGAAAACCAGTACCGCCGCGTGGTACCGGATGCCGGTAACGCGTTAGCGCAACAGGCCATCGCCGAGGTGTTCTGCGTCAATGGCGACAGCGAATGGCGCGGTCTGGGCGTTATCGAATCCTCTGGCGTTCACCTGACGCCTGACTATCAGCGCTTTGATGCCGAAGCCCATTTCCAGCCAGCGCCGCAACAGGTGTATGACGATCCGCGCGCGCGTTGTGGGGAAGTGCTGACGGGCAGATGTAAACCACATCAGTGCCCATTATTTGGCAAAACGTGTAACCCGGAGACCGCGTTTGGCGCCCTGATGGTCTCCTCAGAAGGCGCATGTGCCGCCTGGTATCAGTATCGTCAGCAGGAGTGTGAAGCATGAGCAGCGTACAACTCGCCCACGGTAGCGGCGGTCAGGCTATGCAGCAGTTGATCAACAGTCTGTTTATGGAGGCATTCGCGAATCCGTGGCTGGCGGAACAAGAAGATCAGGCACGTCTGGAACTGGCGCAACTGGTCGCTGAAGGCGATCGTCTGGCGTTTTCAACCGACAGCTATGTTATCGATCCGTTGTTCTTCCCGGGCGGTAATATCGGCAAGCTGGCTATCTGTGGTACGGCTAACGACGTGGCGGTCAGCGGCGCGATCCCGCGCTATCTCTCCTGCGGTTTTATCCTCGAAGAAGGTTTACCAATGGAGACGCTGAAAACCGTCGTTAACAGCATGGCGGCAACCGCGCGCGAAGCGGGTATCGCCATCGTCACCGGCGACACCAAGGTTGTACAGCGCGGCGCGGCGGACAAGCTTTTTATCAACACCGCCGGAATGGGCGCGATCCCCGCCAACATTCACTGGGGCGCACAGACCCTGAGCGTGGGCGATGTGCTGCTGGTCAGCGGTACGCTTGGCGATCACGGCGCAACCATCCTTAACCTGCGCGAACAGTTGGGTCTTGATGGCGAACTGGTCAGCGACTGCGCGGTATTGACGCCGCTTATCCAGACGCTGCGTGATATTCCTGGCGTGAAGGCGCTGCGTGACGCCACTCGTGGCGGCGTGAATGCGGTAACGCATGAATTTGCCGCATCATGCGGGTTTGGTATTGAGCTGTCTGAAGCAGCCTTGCCCGTGAAGCCCGCGGTGCGTGGAGTTTGCGAACTGCTGGGACTGGATGCGCTCAATTTTGCTAACGAAGGTAAGCTGGTGATTGCCGTTGAGCGTCAGGCTGCTGAAACGGCGCTTGCCGCACTGCGCGCGCATCCTTTAGGACGCGACGCCGCAATGATTGGCGAAGTGGTAGAACGCAAAGGTGTGCGTCTGGCCGGACTTTACGGCGTGAAACGAACCCTTGATTTACCACACGCCGAACCCTTACCTCGTATATGCTAACAGCCCATTAGCGGCAACGTGTAGGCCGGATAAGCTGAAATCGCTATCCGGCAACAATTTACGACTTATACCTATAATTCATTTACCGTTTTCGCACCGTTCTGCGGTGCTTTTCCTGGAAAAGCAATATGTCGTATACACCGATGAGTGACCTCGGACAGCAAGGCCTGTTCGATATTACTCGTACATTATTACAGCAGCCCGATCTCCCGTCTCTCAGCGAGGCGCTTTCGCAGCTGGTCAAGCGTTCAGCGCTGGCCGACTGTGCGGCTATTGTCTTATGGCAGGCACAAACGCAGCGTGCGCGTTATTTTGCGACGCGTGAAAATGGTAAACCCATCGATTATGAAGACGAAACGGTACTGGCCCATGGTCCGGTACGCCGTATTTTGTCTCGCCCCGATGCGCTGCACTGCAACTATCACGAGTTTACGGAAACCTGGCCACAGTTGGCTTCAGGTGGACTGTATTCTGAATTTGGCCACTACTGCCTGCTGCCGCTGGCGGCGGATGGGCGTATCTTTGGCGGTTGCGAGTTCATCCGTAATGAAGATCGTCCATGGAGTGAAAAAGAATATAACCGTCTACAGACCTTCACCCAAATAGTCGGCGTCGTTGCTGAACAAATTCAAAGCAGGGTCAGCAACAACGTCGATTACGATCTGTTGTGCCGCGAGCGTGATAACTTTCGCATCCTGGTCGCCATCACCAATGCGGTACTCTCCCGCCTGGACATTGACGAACTGGTCAGCGAAGTCGCCAAAGAGATCCATCACTACTTCGACATTGATGCCATCAGCATCGTGTTACGCAGCGATCGTAAAAACAAGCTCAGCATTTATTCCACCCACTATCTGGATGAACATCATCCAGCGCACGAACAAAGTGAAGTGGATGAAGCAGGTACGCTTTCCGAACGCGTGTTCAAAAGCAAAGAGATGCTGCTGATTAATCTGAGCGAACGCGATACGCTCGCTCCTTACGAACGGATGCTGTTCGAAACCTGGGGCAACCAGCTACAAACCCTGTGTCTGTTACCGCTGATGTCCGGCAATACTATGCTCGGCGTACTCAAGCTGGCACAGTGCGAAGAGAAAGTTTTCACTACCGCTAACCTCAAGCTATTGCGCCAAATTGCCGAGCGTGTGGCAATTGCCGTGGATAACGCGCTTGCGTATCAGGAGATTCACCGCCTGAAAGAACGTCTGGTAGATGAAAACCTGGCGCTGACTGAACAACTCAACAATGTAGAGAGTGAGTTCGGCGAAATCATTGGCCGCAGCGAAGCGATGTACAGCGTACTCAAGCAGGTCGAAATGGTGGCGCAAAGCGACAGCACCGTCCTGATTCTGGGTGAGACCGGAACGGGTAAAGAGCTGATCGCACGGGCCATTCACAACCTGAGCGGACGTAACGCCCGTCGGATGGTGAAGATGAACTGCGCGGCAATGCCTGCCGGATTACTGGAAAGCGATCTGTTTGGTCATGAGCGTGGCGCGTTTACCGGTGCCAGCACGCAGCGGATTGGTCGTTTCGAACTGGCCGATAAAAGCTCGCTGTTCCTCGACGAAGTGGGCGACATGCCACTGGAGCTACAGCCTAAGCTGCTGCGCGTTTTGCAGGAGCAGGAGTTTGAACGTCTGGGCAGCAATAAACTGATCCAGACCGACGTGCGCTTGATCGCCGCCACTAACCGCGATCTGAAAAAGATGGTAGCCGATCGCGAGTTTCGTAACGATCTCTACTATCGACTGAACGTCTTCCCGATCCATCTGCCGCCGCTGCGTGAGCGCCCGGAAGATATTCCGCTGCTGGTAAAAGCCTTTACCTTTAAAATTGCTCGCCGGATGGGGCGCAATATCGACAGCATTCCCGCCGAGGCGCTGCGTACGCTGAGCAGCATGGAGTGGCCGGGCAACGTGCGCGAGCTGGAAAACGTGGTAGAACGTGCGGTTCTGCTTACCCGAGGCAACGTACTGCAACTGTCCCTGCCGGATATTGCCCCTTTGATGCCGTCTACGCCTCCGGTGGCAACCGAAGTCGCACAGGACGGCGAAGATGAATACCAGTTGATCATGCGCGTTCTGAAAGAGACCAACGGCGTGGTTGCCGGACCTAAAGGCGCGGCACAACGGCTGGGGCTGAAACGCACCACGTTACTCTCGCGTATGAAACGCCTGGGCATTGATAAGGATGCGCTGGTTTAACGGTTCGCCCGATAGCGCCACGCTTATCGGGCATCTGAATTACTTCTTACGCTGGTATTTCTCTGGCAATTCCGGGACAGGGCGTTTGTCATCAATCAGATGACGTACGGTTAGGATCGGATGACGCCAGAGCATTCTTGGCCCAGCCCAACGCATAATTTGCTTCATCTCTTCGCGTTTGGCAGATTGATAGCAGTGCACCGGACACTGCTTACAGGCCGGTTTTTCCTCCCCAAAGACGCACTTATCGAGGCGCTTTTGCGCATAGACAAATAACGCATCGTAATGCCCCGGCTCGTCTGAAGCCTGCGGACACTGGCTTTCATACAGCGAGATCATTCTCTGGATCGTCATTTTTTCACGTGCAATACGTTTGCCGGACATAATGCCTCCACAATTAAGTTGCATAAATAATACACCTTAACCATAGAGGCAACCAATAGCCGTTAACAATTCCAGGAAGAATGACTAAATTGCCCGGCGTTTATAAGGACGGTAGTGCGGTAGCCAAAAGTTATCGTTGATGCTCTGCAGCAACACCTCGTCGCTTATCTTCTCTGCCACACCGGACTGCTGTGCCGCCTTACCGACCTCAAAAGCAATGCTGCGAGTCACGTCGCAGATTGTCCCAATCTCCGGCAACAGAGCGCCTTCCCCGTTACGAACCAGCGGAGAAGCATCGGCCAGTGCGCAGCTTGCCGCCATCAGCATAGCGTCTGTTATGCGCGTCGCACCACTGGCGATAGCCCCCAGACCGATAGCCGGGAAAACATACACGTTATTACATTGCGCAACCGGAATGGAGCGCCCATTAAATTCAACTGCATCACAGGGGCTGCCGGTCGCGATGATGGCCTGTCCCCTGGTCCAGCGAACAATATCTTCTGGCCGCGCTTCCATTCTCGAGGTGGGATTAGACAGCGGCATAACAATCGGGTGATCGCAGTATTGATACATCGTGCTAATCACCTCCTGCGAGAACAATCCGGCCTGGCCCGACACACCCAGCATCACCGTGGGTTTGACATTATGAATCACCTCCAGTAATGACGGCGCCAGCCCCTCATACTGCCAGTCAGATAAGGCCTCGGGAGGTTGTGCCAGCGGTTGCTGGAAATCCGCTAAAGCATGATTGGTGGTCATCACCAGACCGTCGCGATCCACCATAAAAATTGTCCGTCTGGCTTCAGACTGGCTCATCCCTTCACTGATGCGACAGGCAATGATATGCCGGGCTATGCCATATCCGGCTGCGCCCGCTCCCACAATCACGATCGGTTGCTTGCAGAAATCGCGGCCGCTGCCACGACATGCGGCAAGTAAGGTCGCCAGAGCTACCGACGCAGTGCCCTGAATGTCATCATTAAAGCAGCACAGATCATCGCGATAACGCTCCAGCAGAGGCACTGCGGTATGTTGAGCGAAGTCTTCAAACTGCAGCAAAACGTCAGGCCAGCGCCGTTTTACGGCCGCAATAAACATGCCAATAAATGCGAAGTAGTCTTCACCGGTGATACGCGGATGACGCCAGCCGATATAGCGCGGATCGTCCAGCAGTCGCGTATTGTTCGTCCCGACATCCAGTAGAATGGGGAGCGTATTAGCCGGATTTACCCCGCCACATACGGTATAGAGCGACAGTTTTCCGATAGGGATCCCCATACCGCCTACGCCCTGGTCACCCAGTCCCAGAATGCGTTCGCCATCTGTAACGACGATGACCTTGATATTGTGCCGTGGAATATCATGCAAAATATCGTCAATACGATCGCGATCGGGCCATGAAATAAAGACGCCACGCGCACGACGATATATCCAGGAGAATTTTTCGCAAGCGGCCCCGACTACCGGGGTATAAACGATGGGCAGCATCTCCGGCAGATGCTTTTTCAGCAGGTAATAAAATAACGTTTCGTTGGTATCCTGAATATTACGCAGATAAATATGTCGAGCGTTGTGGGATTCAGCCTCAAGATATTGTTGATACGCCCGCTCGGCTTGTTCATCAATATTCTCAATGGCGCAAGGCAGTAGTCCACTCAGATTAAAGTCATGTCTTTCTTGCTGCGTGAAGCTACTTCCCTTGTTCAATAACGGAGACTCAAGCAGTAACTTCCCCGTAAACGGAACGTATAAAACATCGTTTGTCACGTTGCCATCCATAAATTACAACCAGATAAAAAAATAAGAGCCTGCATTAACAGGCTCTCGGGATTCAAATCAGGACATAGTTGGCAACCAGCATCGCCGCGATACCGGCCAGCGCTGGAAGCAGCGTTCTTCTGACGATCATAAACGGTGAACATTCCCCTGCTTTGCTTACCGCAATAATGATGCCAGCCACAGGAGACATTGAGCGCCCCATTCCCGCCATCAACTGCATTGGCAGAATCATATTGACAGCGCTCTCACCAAATTTTGCCGCAATGGAGGGAGCCAGGCCGGAGAAAGAGAAAAAGGCGGCTACGCCAGAGCCTGTCAGGACGGCGGTGACGCCCACCAGCGCGGTCATCACCAGCGTCATACTGGTAAAACCCAGGCCTGCGTTTTGCACTGACTGCAACAGGTAGTCCACCGCGCCAATTTTCTGCAGCCCCTGGGCATAGATATCCGCACACACCAACAAGGAAACAATACTGGTAAACATGCTGCCCATGCCTTTGAAAAAGACCTGTAACCCTTTACAGCAGTTTTTGAAATCTCGGGTAGCCACCAGTTCGAAGAAAAACGCGACGACCGCGCCAAGGATCATTGCCGTGACCACGTCAATTTTGATGGATTTGATCACCAAAGGGCTAAAGACCAGCACCAGTGCTACAGGCAGGACCGGTAACAACGCGTAAATAGCGGGTGCCTTGCGGCCCTCTTCTTCTGCTTGCGCGACGCTTTGCTCGCCTGATATGAAGCCATCCTTTTTGTCGAAATACTTCGCGGTGAAGTAAATCACTACAGCAACGGCCAACATCACCACCACCGCCACCGGCATCTGGTAATGAGCGAAGTAGATAGCGCTTTCCATGCCAGCATGCTTGGCCGCCAGATTCGCAGTACCAACCGCAGGCCCTAGATCCATAAATGCGCACAGACCGATCATCGCGGCTGCAGAAGCTTTACTGACCCCAAGACGAACCAGTACCGGGAAGAATGTCACCAGCAGCAACATCGCCAGCCCCGCCGCACTTGAAATTGCCACGTGCAGAAGCTGTGCGCAGATGTACCCCAACGCGAGGATCAGGTAAGGCGCTTTAATCACCTGTAGCGGACGAATGCACATATTCACCATCGCATTCGACGCTTTGATGTGATCCATATAGCTGGCAAATCCACCCGCCGCCATGATGATAAGACCAATACCCGCAATTTGTGTGGTCAGCGATTCTTTGGCAAAGCTAAAGATGTCCAGCCAGGTTGACCCCGTGGATTTCGCTTTATCATAGAGAATGCTGTTTTCAGGATAAAACAATACGGTAATGGTCAATAATGCCAGTCCAGCGAGTAATAAAACAGTTTGCGGCTGATAGTTTTTTACAATTAACCATGCTGCAATAACTGTTATCACTATTGCTATAATAAACGCTGTCATAATAACAATTCCTATGCCATACAAATTTGGTAGGGTTACCCGTCATATCATCATTGCTTATGTAGGATAGTAAAAAAGCGCCTCCATATATAAGCAGTTATAATATGTACGTAAATTTATCGTATTACACACTCAAATATTGAGATTTAATTGTAATGGGTTGTGTGGTTATAAAATACGGGAAAGATATTTTCCCACCCCTTTTTGTGAGTAAGATCGCAACTTATATGAGTATGGTCATATCTTCCAGGAAGAGCTGGATGCGGGTTTCCAGGATATTCATTCAATGATTGACGTCGAAAGCGTATTACCCTATAACAACGTTGATATTCAACAGCAATCGGGTGTTATCCATGTATAATAAAAACACATTAAGTCTGGATGAGTATAACTTACTTACTCTTAATATGGGTGATCTAACTGAATCTGAGTGCCGACTTAATGAGTACATTAATAAACACTTCAATGAACTGCCTTACCATGGCATTGTTGATCTCTCGCAAAATGCGATGGTAAGCAAAGCAACTATTGGCCGATTTTTAAATAAAATGGGGTTTACGGGTTATGCTGCTTTCCGCAAGGCATTAGACATCACGCTGTCAAAAAATAAAATATCCGCACCGTTTGAGAAAAACATCAAACTGCGTAACAATCCTGGGATTACCACTGAAAGTATCGTTACCGATTTCACCTACAAAGTATCAGAATTATTTAATCAATTTAAAAATAATATCGATATTGAGAGCCTTAATGCATTTATCGATCTGGTGCTGAACAACAAACGTCATATTTATGTCGTCGGCCCTTCATCGTCTCATGCCATGGCAACGCATTTTTGTACACTGCTAAAGTACTTCCGCAGTAACATCTCCCTGTTACCGACGGACATCAGCGAACTCCCCAAATGTCTCGTCAACATTGAGGAAGGAGATGTCCTGATTGTTTTCTCTTACTATCGATTTAACCGGGTCGCCCTCAATATTGCAAGATGGTTCAGAAAAAAGAATGCTGCCGTAGTGTTGGTGACCAACTCAGAGGCGAACCCTTACGGTAAGTTCTGCGATCTGCAGTTTGTTCTCCCAAGCGACGTACATTCCATTTTTCAAAGCCGTATTCTTGGCTTCTTTTTTATCGAACTCATTCTACATCTGGCTTATGAGAAAGGAGATAGCGAGGGGAATTTTGCCCAACTGGAAGAATTATTCGTCTTTTTCGAAACATTTTCGGCATCGTCCCACAATACTTAGTGCCACCAACCGCTAGGAGAGCTATCCTTCCCGGCGACATGACGAATCAGGCAATATCTGCGGTTTTCACGCGATCGAACTCAGCGATAGTCTCAGCGATTAACGCGTCGTTAGCCCCGATATATGACAGCGGCTCGCAGGCGGCAGCAATTTCCGCCCCAGATAATGACGCGCGGATTTCCGGGCTAGCCTGTACGATCTCCATGAAGCTGTACTCGCCGGTTGCATGCTTCAGCAGATTTTTCACCAGGTTATAGGCGGACTCTCTGCCAATTTTGGCGGCAAGCTTCATCGTCAGCGACTCAGACATAATAAAGTGCTTTGAGCAGTCAAAATTAGCGCGCATCTTATCTTCATTAACAATGAGATGCGAAAGCAGATTCTTTGCGCGTGTCAGGCTGGTCGATAACGCATTAGAGGCCTCCGGGAGGATCGTCCAGTTTAATACCCGCATTGAGGCAGCTCGTACATCCTGTTGATCCAGCATTGCTGGCGCGCCGGAAGCATACATCCACCCCATTCTTGCCAACGTTTGCACCATATTACTGGCGCGTGGATTAACTTTGTGTGGCATGGTGCTGGATCCGCCACCGCCCTCTCCTTCGAGTACTTCTGCAATCGGCGTGCGTCCCATGGTTTCGACATCGTTGGCCAGACGACACAGCGTGCCGTGAACAAGAGCAAAAAACTGCACAACCTCAACAACCGCATCCTGGCTGGCATTATTAATCCCGCAGGGCACGTTCAGACCCAACGCTAACATCAGCCGCTGGCGCGTTTCCATTCCCTGCTTACCTACAGAAGCCAGATTCCCCACCGCACCGCCAAAAAGTCCGGTTACGGCACGCGGATACAGCTGCTGTAGTCGTGTCAGGTGGCGGTTTATCTCCGCCAGATAACTGCAAACATGAAGCCCCCACGTCGTTGCAGAGGCATCCACCGAATTGGTACGCGCAACCATTACCGTACGCGCGTGTCGTAACGCCATCGCTTTCATGGCTTCGCCAACATCAAGCAATTGCTCACGCAATAGCCGCAGCGTTTGCTGCAATCTCATCGCCATGCCTGAGTCGAGTAAATCCTGAGTGGTGCATCCCCAATGCAGAAACTGACTGACCAGCGGTGTTCCGCTGGCGGAGATCTGATCGATCAGCGGCTTTATCGCCATGCCGACCGTTTGTGTTTCCTGCGCCAAGGCTGGCCAGTCTATCTGTATTTCCCGACAGGTTTGTTCAATTTCAACGGCTGCTTGTTCAGGAATAATTCCCAACTCACTTTGCACTCGAGCGACCGCCGCCTCAAAACGCAACCAACAACGCAGCAGATTGTCGTCAGACCATATTTCCCGCATCTTATCCTGAGTGAACAATGATGAATAAAGGTCAGAATCAAATACCGTTGTTTGCTTCCCGTACATACAGCGCCTCTCCGGCTAGTGAATGCGTGATAATAGAAAATTTGATTAATCAATTTTGCGGGATTTGTCTGCCAAATTATAGGGGAAAATAGTATTCCCACCTCAATAGTAATCATGAGAATACAACATTCCCATTTTCAGCTTTTCTACCCAGTAGAAATGAGACGTACTTCACAGTAATTTTCATGATCATATATTGTAGAGCCGTAACATTTTAAAAGCCCCATAATTAAATATTAGAACCATTAATACAATAGTAAAAACAGAGATATTTATGCGTAAATAATCACATTTTATCACGAGAAAAAATGATTCCCATATCACTACCATTCCTTTTTCACGAACAATTATCCCGCTGTAAACTTTATTTATGGTCAGGAAATCAATGCTGGTTTGAGGGATGATATGAAGCTAAAAAATTATTCACTAATATTACTAATGGGTATGAGTTCCTCGGCGTTCGCCTTAAATGTGTATAATAAAGATGGAAATACGCTGGACATCTATGGCCGCGTTGAGGGTAAAATCGCGAGTGGTCAGAATTCATTTGCTGGCAGTGAAAGCCGAAGCGATTTGGGTGGACGTATAGGTATTTATCTCACGCGAGATTTGGATATTCTGCCAGAGACCAAAATCGTGGGGCGCCTGGAATGGCAGGTGCGTACCGAAAAAAATGATAACAATACCGGTGAAAGCGATATGGAGGCCCGATATTCCTATGTCGGCCTGTCAAATAAAACATGGGGTGAACTGATCACCGGGAGAACCAAAAACCCGTTGTATCAGGTAATGAAAATGACCGATAAATACAAAAATTTCACCCCTAATATCTACAGCTATGGCATTACAACCATTGATGATTCGTACCAGTTCAACCGACAGGACGGCACCGTTCAGTGGAACGCTAAATTTGCCGGCAATGAGATTCAGCTGGCATGGGTCTCCGGTAACGGCAACAGTGATAACGAAGCTCTGGATTACGGCGCGATGGCCAGCTATCGCAAGTCTTTCAAATTTGGCGACTTTAGGATTACACCTGCGATAGCGGCCAGCCGTTATAAACGACAGGACGGCGTAGTGACCACCGATGGACGTAATCAAAACGATCAAATCATGGGAGGATTACAACTCAGTTATAAAGCCTATGAAGTCGCAGTAACCGCATTACGTACGTCTATCTCTCGCGATAACAAAAGCGATAATAATTACAAAGGGATGGATTCGCTCATTTCCTACAACTTTGGCACCGTCAAGGTTCTTACCGGATATAGCTTTTTAAATGAAGATGGTAAAGATATTGCTGAAAAAGAAGACTGGCGTGCTGAAGCGCAATTAACATTGGCTAAAGACACGTGGTTATCATTTACTTACGATAAAGAGTTCGCAAGTAAGAACAAAAAGACCAATGATGATGCGCTTATCGTTGGGCTCCGTTATGATTTCTAAGAGATAAAAAATGAAAAAAATAACATTACTTGCCGCAGCGACGACTTTCGCATTAAGTAGTATCTGTGTTCACGCGGATACGTTATTAGCGCCTTCCGCACATGCGAAAATGGATGGTGAGAATAAAATTGTCGCGCTTTATGGTAACTCTTTCACTTTCTATAACAATAATATTAATACCCGCCTGCGGGATTTGACGCAGTCCTTACTGCCTGATCACGCCAAAGGCTATAAATATCGGGGGATCACGATTTCCAGCGGTCATTTAGGCTGGCAAATTGAGAATATGCGCTATCAGAACACGCTACAGAAATGGGATGCCGTCGTCCTGCAGGGAAACTCAACAGAAACGATTTCAAAGAAAGAAAGTACCCGGCAAAACTTCGTGGACTCTGCAACCCAAATGGCCGAAATGGCGCATAAAGCCGGTGCAAAAGTCGTCTATTTCATGACCTGGCCGAAAAAAGACAAACCTGAAGATAGCCAAAAACTGGCAGATGCTTATCTCTCGATTGCGCAAAAAACGGGGGGATATGTGGCTCCGGTAGGCCTGGCTTTCGAGAAAGCACGTAAAACGCACCCAGAAATTAACCTGTATTATCAAGATGGTGTACACCCTTCGATTTCTGGAACGTATCTCGCCGCCTGTGTATTTTTCGCTACTCTGTATAACCAGTCTCCGGTCGGCGGTGCGCTTCCTATTGATACAGACATGAGCCCTGGCGACGCCAAAGCCTTGCAGCAAGTGGCCTGGGAAACCGTCACTGAGTTCCAGAAGCCATAATCATCGGGTTAGTCTTCCCCCACACGCCGACAATCGTGTCGGCGTAAACGCATTATCCTCATCCATTCCTTAGCGCCCTACGCAAATAAGAATTATTTTCATTTATTTATGCCATGTGCTATATAACATAGCAAAGGCTATATTCGATGATAAATTAACCATTTTGTTGTGAGGGATACTATGCCGCATCTGCCCCATCTGAAATCGTTTCTCCTTGCCAGCGTAATCACGGCGCTGACGCTGTCTCCTGCCTGGGCGAAAGAAAAATTTAAGGTAGTAACCACCTTTACGGTGATTGCCGATATGGCGAGCAATGTGGCGGGAGATGCAGCAGAGGTCAGTTCCATCACCAAACCTGGCGCAGAAATTCACGAATATCAACCAACCCCAGGTGATATTAAACGAGCGCAAGGCGCACAGCTTATTCTCTCCAACGGTCTTAACCTCGAACTATGGTTTGCCCGCTTCTACCAAAATTTGTCCGGCGTACCAGAAGTGATGGTCTCAAACGGCGTCCAGCCAATGGGTATCAGCGAAGGGCCGTACAACGGCAAACCGAACCCGCATGCCTGGATGTCAGCGGAGAACGCACTCATCTACGTGGATAACATTCGCGATGCGCTGATGAAATACGATCCAGACAATGCCGCCACTTACCAGAAAAATGCACAGAATTATAAAGCGAAAATCCAGCAGACCCTGGCGCCGCTGCATGCTGAACTGGTAAAACTCCCCGCCGATAAACGCTGGCTGGTCACCAGTGAAGGCGCATTCTCCTACCTGGCACGTGATAACAGCCTGAAAGAGCTGTATCTGTGGCCGATCAATGCCGATCAGCAAGGTACGCCGAAGCAGGTACGCAAGGTAATCGATGCGATCAGAGAGCATCATATCCCAACGGTATTTAGCGAAAGCACCGTGTCCGACAAACCAGCGCGTCAGGTTGCCCGTGAATCTGGCGCGTATTACGGAGGCGTGCTGTATGTCGATTCGCTCAGCGCTGCCGATGGTCCGGTACCGACCTATCTGGATTTACTGCGCGTCACCACGCAAACCATTGTTAACGGCATCAACAAAGGTCTGGAGAGCCAACCATGAGTCACTCTGCGATTACCGTAAATCAGGTTACGGTGACGTATCGCAACGGTCATACCGCATTGCGGGACGCCACTTTTCAGGTTCCGGGCGGCTCAATTGCCGCTCTGGTCGGCGTAAACGGGTCGGGAAAATCAACGCTTTTTAAAGCGCTGATGGGTTTTGTCCGCCTGGCGCAAGGGGAAATCTCAATTCTGCAACAGCCGGTAAATAAGGCGCTCAAACAGAATCTTATCGCCTATGTCCCTCAGTCAGAAGAGGTGGACTGGTCGTTTCCAGTACTGGTGGAAGATGTGGTGATGATGGGACGCTTTGGCCATATGGGCTGGCTGCGTCGGCCAAAACAGATCGACCACGCCTGCGTGGATGCGGCGCTGGCGCGGGTTGATATGCTGGACTATCGCCATCGTCAGATAGGTGAACTGTCCGGTGGGCAGAAAAAGCGTGTTTTTCTGGCAAGGGCAATCGCACAGGACGGACAGGTTATTTTACTGGATGAACCCTTCACCGGCGTGGATGTAAAAACCGAGGCCCGGATCATCGACCTGCTGCGTGAACTGCGTGATGAAGGTCGAACCATGCTGGTCTCTACCCATAATCTGGGATCCGTCACCGAGTTTTGTGATTACACGGTGATGATTAAGGGCACGGTGCTGGCAAGTGGACCAACCGATACCACCTTTACCCCCGAGAATCTCGAGCTGGCATTCAGCGGCGTACTGCGTCACGTTGCGCTGAGCGGCGGCGAACAACACGTGATTACCGATGATGAACGCCCGTTTATTTCACGACGCGCGGCAAGCGAGGGGGAATAATCATGAACTGGCTGACAGAGCCGTTTGGTTACCAATATATGCTCAACGCCATGTGGGTCTCGGCGATGGTCGGCGGCCTGTGCGCGTTTCTCTCCTGCTATTTGATGCTCAAAGGCTGGTCGCTGATCGGCGATGCGCTGTCGCACTCTATTGTTCCGGGCGTGGCAGGCGCTTATATGTTAGGGCTTCCCTTCGCGCTTGGCGCATTTCTTTCCGGTGGGCTGGCAGCGGGCAGTATGCTGTTTCTCAATCAACGTTCACGCCTGAAGGAAGATGCGATTATCGGGCTGATTTTTTCGTCTTTCTTCGGTATCGGGCTGTTTATGGTGTCGCTCAATCCGATGTCGGTGAACATCCAGACCATTATTCTCGGTAATATCCTGGCAATTGCGCCGGAAGATATTCTGCAACTGGCCATCATCGGGGTTATCTCGCTGACTATCCTGTTTTTGAAGTGGAAAGATCTGATGGTGGTCTTTTTTGATGAAAACCACGCGCGCTCTATCGGTTTGAATCCGGGGCGTTTAAAACTGCTGTTTTTTACGCTGCTCTCCGTTTCAACGGTAGCCGCCCTGCAAACCGTCGGTGCATTTCTGGTGATTTGCCTGGTGGTTACGCCCGGAGCGACGGCCTGGCTGCTGACCGATCGTTTTCCACGCCTGCTCACCATCGCCGTAGCTATCGGCAGCCTGACCAGCTTTTTCGGCGCCTGGCTGAGCTACTGGCTGGACGGCGCAACCGGCGGAATTATCGTCGTTCTGCAAACATTGCTGTTCCTGCTGGCATTTGTCTTCGCACCAAAACATGGTCTGCTGGCGAATCGCCGACGCGCCCGACTGGTGAACAAGGAGTCAGTATGATCTTAACAACGCTATTAGAACCCTTTCAGTTTAGCTTTATGGTCAATGCGCTGGTTATCTCCACCATTGTCGCCGTGCCCTGCGCGCTGCTGTCGGTATTTTTAGTACTCAAAGGCTGGGCGCTGATGGGCGATGCCATGAGCCATGCGGTTTTTCCAGGGATCGTTCTGGCTTATATCGCAGGCATCCCGCTGGCAATTGGCGCATTTGTCGCTGGATTGTTCTGCGCGATAGCAACTGGATACCTCGACGATAACAGCCGCATTAAGCGCGACACCATCATGGGCATTGTTTTCTCCGGGATGTTCGGTGCGGGACTGGTGCTGTATGTTTCCATTCAGTCGGAAGTGCATCTCGATCATATTCTGTTCGGCGATATACTCGGTATATCACTGACCGATATCATGCAAACAACGGCGATCGCTTTGGGGATCGCGCTTATCATTGGGCTTAAGTGGAAAGATCTGCTGCTGCATGCGTTCGATCCGCATCAGGCCAAGGCCAGTGGGCTTAACACTGCACTGCTACATTACGGCCTGCTGTGCATGATCGCCCTGACGATTGTCGCCACGCTAAAATCAGTCGGGATTATTTTGTCGATCTCCTTACTGATTGCACCCGGCGCCATCGCGATCTTAATGACGCGAAAATTTTCTCACGCCTTGTGGCTGGCGGTGGTGATGTCGGTCATTACCTCGTTTATGGGGGTGTATCTGTCATTTTTCATCGACAGCGCACCGGCTCCCACCATCGTCGTATTATTTTCACTGCTGTTTGTGATTACTTTTATTTATGCAACCCTGCGCGATCGGCGTTTAGAGAATCAACTTCAGGTGCATGATGTATAAATAATGCTTCATAATATGTCAGCTAATGATGTTTATGCCTCTAGAGCCTCGTTTCCACATCCTGACGGGTATTATCGTTATTCCATAAGATAAAAAAGAGCAACCACGAAATGAAAGAGTAATTTGATACAAACTTCACCGGCCACACCACAATGGTAAATTAGGGTGTGGCATTGATACTTGAAGTTCATCTGTTAAAGATAAAGAAATCGACTCATTAACCAGTTTTTAATTAACTATCTAATTTTATGATCATTATTTCTCCACTCACTGAAGAAATATAATCTGCAGGTTTATAGATAAATCCATACAACATCGGCAAAGCTCATATCACACCCCAGAAAATAATTAATAATTTTTTATTAAGCCATACTAGTGCGGGTTATGGCTCCAAAATCCTTCGCCGCACCAAACACCCCATAACTGAACCGTATATACACTCTAAGCATTCACGTACGCTCTTTGAGCTGCCTGGGCAGATATTAATCTCAAAGGTTAAATTACATCAACATCATTATTTAGCCTGCACTTCGGGAAATGATATCAGGCATAAAAGCAATACTGAGAGGTACTCGTCCCATATCATTAAAAGATGAAATTTAACGCTTCACAAGCAAATAAACAAAGAATAAAAAACTATAATCGCCAATTTTTTCGAATTATATAGCTAGAAAAATAAAAATACTGTTTCATGTCCGTCATCCAATCCGACCTGTAACCAGGCTCATTAATCAGGAAAGTTAATATGACGTTAAGAAAGACATACATGAAACTTGCTCTGGCTATTTTGTTCGAAATATTTGCAACAACTATGCTGGTCCTTTCTGAAGGATTTACTCGCATCCTTCCTTCTATTTTATCCATAATAGGGTATGGGCTTTGCTATTATATCCTAACTTATGTATTTCGCAGAATGCACCTTGGCGTTGCTTATGCGATCTGGTCTGGTGTGGGTATCGTCGCAGTAAATATAATTGGCGTGTTAAATTTCGGCTATTCAATAAGTGGCGGCCACTTACTGGGCATGTGGTTAATCGTCGCCGGAGTTATTGTTATTAATTTTTCCGCAAAATATAAAACGATGGAAAACACATGATTCAAATAATACTCATGAGTACAACATGGTTATTTATTGCCATTCTTACTGAAGTTTTTGGTACTGCCATGCTACCCAAAACCCGACATTTTCGGAGACTCGCCCCAACCATATTTTGTGCGTTAAGTTACGTAGTTTGTTTTTATGCCCTGGGGCAAGCAATGAAATTAATGACACCAGGTATCGCTTACGCAATCTGGTGTGGTATGGGCACAGTATTAATTACTGTGATAAGTAGTATTTATTACGACATGCATACCAGCATATTTGAAAAAGCAGGTATTGCACTGATCCTGAGTGGCACGCTGCTGATGGGATTTGCATAAAAGGAGTTATTAAATGGAAAAGCAACTTACCGATCGTATTGACGCCCTGAAAGCCCAATATTTCAGCGCAAAGCCGTTTATCTCTGTTTCAAGGGCACAGGCGGTTACAGAGGTCTATAAAAACAACCCCGGGCTGGATCTGATTATGTTACGGGCACTTGCCTTTCGGCGCGCCTGCGAACGGGCACCTTTATGGATTGCCGAGAATGAGCTTATTATCAGCCACCCGGCAGGCGGTCCGCGCGGTGGAGAAGTATCACCTGAGCTCAGCTGGCGCTGGGTAGCTGAAGAACTGGATACCGTAAAAGAGCGTAAACAGGATCCCTATCAGATAAGTGACAGCGCAAAGCGTATTCTCAGAGAAGAAATCTTCCCTTTTTGGCGCGGTCGCTCGCTGGATGAAATCGCGGAAACTCAACTCCGTCATGCAGGCCTCTGGGAATGGTGCAATGAATACGGCGTCTGCGACGTAACCATTAAAACCCAGAATGGCGGAGGTGATACCTGTCCGGGTTACGACACGTTATTACTGACAGAAGGTATGGGCGGTTTGCGTGACAGGGCTATTCACGCAATTGAACAGCTAAGTTTAACCTGCGCAGAAGATATGGAACGCCACCAATTTTATCTGGCAACGAAAGAGACCTGCGATGCGGTGATCCATTACGCCCATCGTTACAGCGACTACGCCGCACAACTGGCTGATGAACAAACCGATCCTCAACGCAGAGTAGAATTGAACCGTCTCGCTGACATTTGTCGCCGTGTACCTGAACACGCGCCGCGTAATTTTTATGAGGCGCTTCAGTCCCTGTGGATTGTACAGTCTCTGTTTTGTCTTGAAGAAAACCAGACCGGTATTTCACTGGGACGCGTCGATCAGTATCTCTGGCCATTACTGGAGCGTGACCTGGCAGAAGGGACATTGACTCATGCCCACGCAGAAGAATTACTGTGTTGCTGGATGATTAAAATGGCAGAGAGTTTGTGGATCTGTAGTGAGTCTACAGCAAAATATTTCGCTGGATATCAACCATTTATCAATATGGTTGTTGGCGGGCAAAAACGTGAGGGCGGCGATGCCACTAATCAGCTGACAATGATGATTATGGCCTGCTCACGGAAATTGAAAATTTATCAACCCAGCCTGGCTGTAAGGATACATAACCAGTCGCCGTGGCACTATCTGCGGGAAATTGTGGAAGTTATCCGCGGGGGAACGGGTTTTCCGGCCTGCCATTTCGATGACGCGCATATCAAAATGATGCTGCGCAAGGGATTTGATTATGAAGATGCACGTGATTATTGCCTGATGGGCTGTGTTGAGCCTCAAAAGTCCGGAAAAATGTATCAATGGACATCTGTAGGCTATACCACGTTTACTCGGCCACTGGAACTGGCGTTTAGTAATGGTTATGGGCCACAGGGTGAGCGTATCGGTCCTCAGACCGGCGAACTGACAGAGATGACCAGTTACAACGATTTTGAAGCGGCAGTAAAACAGCAACTGGCGGCTATTACGGCTAAAGCGGCCCAAGCCACACTCATCATTCAGAAGTTGCACAGACAGTATGCCCCAAAACCGCTTATTTCCTGCCTGATTGAGGGATGCCTGGAAAAAGGTCGCGATGTTACCGCGGGCGGAGCGTGGTTAAACAACGGCCCCGGGCTTATCTGGACAGGTCTGGCTGATTTAGCGAACGGGTTGATGGCCATTAAAAAAGTGGTGTATGAGCAAGAGCAGGTCACTTTGTCTGAGCTGGATGAAGTGTTGAAAGCCAATTTTGTTGGGCATGAAGCGCTTCGCCAGCGCTGCCTGCGAGCACCGAAATACGGCAATGATATTGCAGAAGCTGACGAACTGGCGCGTTCCCTTATTCATTACACTGAGCAAGAGCATCGCCGCTATCACATGCTTTATGGCCGCTTCACGCATGGCACGCTATCTATTTCAAATAATACGCCGTTCGGACTGGCAACCGGTGCGTTACCTGGCGGCAGACTGGCTCATAAACCTCTGGCCGACGGAATAAGCCCATCGCAGCAAACCGATATCAATGGCCCGACGGCAGTGATTAACTCGGTGAGCAGGATAAACGTTGAAGAGATGGAAATCGGCATGGTGCATAACCTCAAACTAATGCACGGTATGTTGGAAAGCGATGAAGGCATTAATCAACTGATTAACCTGCTTCGCACCGCCAGTATGCTTGGTAATGGGCAAATGCAGTTTAGCTACGTCGATAATGAAGAGCTGAAGCGCGCGCAGGCACGTCCGGAGGAGTATCCGAATTTGATGATTCGTGTGGCCGGATATAGCGCATTTTTTGTTGAACTCAGCCGTGAGGTGCAGGATGAAATCATTAGCCGTACCGTTCAACATGAATGCTGAGCCGCTAACAGGCCGCGTCTTTAATATTCAGCGCTTCTCGTTACATGATGGCCCGGGTATTCGCAGCGTCGTATTCCTTAAAGGATGTCAGATGAGCTGTATTTGGTGCGCGAATCCCGAAGGATTGCGTCAGGATAATGACGTGCTGTGGCGTGCCAGTAGTTGCCAGCACTGC
This sequence comes from Citrobacter sp. KTE30, assembly GCF_000398825.1. Lineage (NCBI taxonomy): Bacteria > Pseudomonadati > Pseudomonadota > Gammaproteobacteria > Enterobacterales > Enterobacteriaceae > Citrobacter > Citrobacter sp. KTE30. The sequence continues at coordinate 3,616,906 of NZ_KB976055.1, forward strand.
GGGGCCTGCGTTGATGCCTGCCAGAAAGGTATTCATCAGTGGAGTAATAAGAATCACGTTATTGATCCCAGTATGTCGTGTGATGGCTGCCGTCTTTGTGAAGAAGCTTGCCCGTCCCAGGCGCTTAAGATTGTCGGACGTCAGATGTCAGTTGATGAGGTACATCAAGAGGTCGTAAAAGATGTAGCTTATTATCAGTTATCAGGAGGAGGCGTTACGCTCAGCGGCGGTGAAGTGATGCTTCAACCGGATTTTGCAGTCCAGGTACTACAAAACTTACGCCGGGAGGGTATCCATACCGCGGTGGAAACGGCAGGGTTCGCCCCCTGGTCAGCGGTTGAGAAAGTCAGCACTGTGGCTGATCTGGTGCTCTATGATCTCAAGCTGGCGGATGACACACTTCATCAACGATTTACCGGGGTCAGTAATATCCGTATTTTACGCAATCTTGAAAAATTACTGACGTTGAATACTCCAGTACGCCTGAGGATCCCAGTAATTCCCGGCGTTAACGATTCATCACATGAAATAAATAATATGCTCCTGCTTATCAGCAATCTTACTGCCGGAAAGACATCTTTTCAGGGTATTGATTTATTGCCTTACCATGCTTACGGCGTACAAAAATACTCACTGCTGGGACGCGATTACCCGGCCAGTACTATTATCAGGAAGGGTACAGAAAGTAATGGCGCAACATTCCTTCAGATTGCAAAAGACAGAGGAATCTCCGCTACGCTTTCAACCAGCCTGGTGGGTTAAAAGAACTGTGCCGCAATTGCACAACTTTGGCTTAACAACATTACTCATTTTTTCAGCAAACTGTCTGTTATCTGTAGTGATTTTGCTTATAAGCTAATAACTGAGAATATTACTACTTCGGGCTAAATTCATTAGCAACTGTTAAATTCGTTAATAATTACCAGTTATATTGATGAGAATTTTCATAAATGTAACCAATATACGGGAGGCAATTTAGCGCATAATCACCCGGATATCTGTGTTATAATTTTCTGTAATAACGCAGGTATCTGGTAATTGCCAATATGATTTTTTTAATTGCGGAGAAAATAAAGTTTAATCCAGAGGATGGATCGCTAACCCATTGCGCCACAAAGGAAACGGTAAAACTCACCCTAACGGCCAGCCGCTTGCTGGAAACCCTATTAAGGGCGTCAGAAGGGATACTATCACGTGAGAAATTATTAACTATGGTCTGGGACGATTATGGTTTACAGGCGTCCAATAGCAGCCTTAATCAGTATATCAGTATCTTACGTCGCGCATTATCTGCATTCGGCTGTGAAGAACTGATAATTACTGTGCCGAAGATGGGGTTCAGGCTAAATCCTGACATCACACTTCAGTTAACCCAGACAGTGCCGCTCAGTATACCTGAACAGGTCACTTCTCAACGTACCGGGAAACTGTTTTCTTTAAAAAATGCGTACCTCACGATGATTATCGTTCTGACATTATTCATTTGCGGTGCGATCGTTTTTTTTAATACCGTCTCATCGGTCAGTACCAGTCACTACCCGTTGTATAAAGACAGTCTGGCGACCGGGTGCGAGGTGGTGTATATGAAAAATCTGAGTGAGCGAGATCGGGAGAAAGCCAGGAAGAATATTGCTGCCATTCTTAAGGACAATGCCGCCACCTGCGGCCCTGAACAAAAGGTGATATTTGACAGCAATGACTCCTTTACCGCGCAAAGCGCCGGGCGCACCCTTTTTTCGCTTTGCACAGCAGGAAAAAATAATCAAATTATCGCGTGTGACAACGTCTACTACCACAACTGGAAGCAATCATGAAAATTAAATGGATAGTGTGCATGGGTCTTGTCCTGATTGCTGTCTGCCTGGGTGTTTCATTTAACTATGCCCATGGAATCAGTAACTTCAAATGTACGAATCAGTCACGCTATCGTATAACAAGAAATTCAGTGGTATATGATTTCTATGTTAAGCAAACCATTCAATTATATGAAGATAATACGGGTTTTATTTCATTTAATGGTAAGGTTGTGGGAGGCGATGTAACACAAAGCGTGAGCCGTAAAATTCTTCTGCGGGATGGTCATCAGATAGATAACCATACTCTCCAGTACCAGAATGACGGCGTTCGCAGATTACCGGCAGATCATGTTGAGGATGATATTTTTCAAATCTTACTGGCAGAAGTCAGCGGTGATGACGCAACCCTGATTTTTGAGCGAGAAAGAATTGATAACCACGCCTGGCTTATCGGTAATCCGGATGCCTGGGTTCTCACTTGTGTTGAATATTAAAACAATAAAAGCGTGACTGCAGAGTTAAATAATTAAACCTGTAATGACATTAAATCACTTCCTTTGTTTTAATATTAAATCACAGCAGTATTAAACAACATCCTGAATTTACCATACCATGTACCAGTGGCTACCCCTCATTACGGTTGCGGATACGGTATTAATTAAAAATTACATATTAAAGAATCTGTTAAGTATTAGTGAGATTGGAATTCACAATTTATCAGAGATCCGGTTTCATCTAAATATAACATTGTTATATACACAGTGATATTGAAGGCGGCGAATGAAATTTTACCAATAAGAATTTGAATTAACTTGTCCATTCCTCCGGAGTAAGGACCATGTTGTATCTGTTTCTTCTTGTACGACAAGAATGCATGTAACTAGCGGAAAAACTAAAGGAAGTTATATACCAACCAAACTGAGTCTGCATTGTGTCAGCCTCTGGCTGGCATTCTGCTTTCATTCGCTCACATATATAACCCTACAAAATTAATTACATCATTATCGCTGAGGATATAAAATTGGCTCGTTATTTACCCCTGATTATCTTTGCCGTTTTTTTAATTACAGCGTGCGAGCAGAAAGATATAGATTTACCCATTCAGCCTCGCACAATTAAAGTTGTGGAGGTGGGAAAGTCTGAAAAGGCCCGTCAACGTATTCTCCCCGCAAGAATTGAGTACAGTGATTCCACCGCACTATCTTTTGAACGCTCGGGCCGTATTGAATGGCTTGATATCCGCCAGGGAACTCCAGTGGCGAAAGGACAAGTGATCGCCCGGCTCTCTAGCGATGAAGCCCGGCAACGGGTAAAAGAACGGCAGACCACCGCCGACCTCGCACAGCGACAGTTTGAACGCTTCCAGGCATTGTCTGCGCGCCATGCCGTCTCACGTGATGAGATGGATGTACAACGTGCCAAAAGAGATGCTGCAAACGCGGCGCTACAGATCGCTCGTGAAGAACTGAACCAAATGATACTCACCGCCCCGTTCTCCGGTATCGCTGTCAGTGTAAATGCTCGAAGCCATCAGGTTGCGACAGCCGGACAAACTATCGCCACTCTGGCTCGCACCGACATGCTCGATGTGGCATTCAGCGTACCGGAAAACCTGTTTACCGCAATGGACATTCGCAATGTGACCTATCGACCACTGGTGCAAATCACTGCACTGCCTGGCCGCCAGTTTCAGGCTGATTACAAAGAGCACTCGGCTAGCAGCAACAATAACACGCTCACCTGGAAGATGATTTTAACCATGCCACGACCGTCTGACTTCCCTGCTGTTGCTGGGGTCAGTGGTACGGTCACCATCGATCTGTCAAAACTGCCAGTCAGTACCTTGCGTGAAAAGCTGGTCGTGCCAGTTGAAGCTGTGTTTAACCCGGACAACAGCCCACTCAATCACCCCCACGTCTGGGTGGTAAAGGGCAGCGGCGAGCAGCTTACGCTGGAAGAACGCAGTGTAACCACTGGTGAACTCACCGAGGGCGGTATCGTAATAACCCACGGTCTAACAAACGGTGAACGGGTGGTCGCTGCCGGGGTGAATGAAATACATGCTCAGCAGCAGGTCCGTATCTGGACACGTGAAGGGGGACTGTAATGGATATCTCCCGACAGTTTATTAATAATCCCGTCCGTGTCTGGCTGCTCATTCTGTTACTAGGTATCGGCGGTATTTTTGCACTACTTAACATCGGTCGTCTTGAAGATCCAGAGTTTGCTATTAAAAGCGCCGTGGTTGTTACCCTCTATCCAGGGGCATCCGCCGAGCAAGTAGAAGAAGAAGTAACACTGCCACTGGAAAAAGCCCTGCAGCAACTGCCCTATCTGGATAACATCAGTTCGATTTCATCCAACGGGATGTCGCAAATCACAGTGAACATCGCTTCGCACTACCACTCGGATAAATTACCCCAAATCTGGGACGAATTACGTCGTCGGGTAGGTGATGCAGGACGCGTATTTCCGCCTGGTGTCATGCAGCCTTTCGTAAACGATGATTTTGGCGATGTTTTTGGATTTTTCTTCTCAATTTCCGGTGACAATTTCAGCAATAAAGAGCTTGCACAATATGCCGAACAGCTGCGACGTGAGCTGGTACTGGTGCCTGGCGTAGGCAAGGTCATGACCGGAGGAATCATAACGTCACAGATCAATGTAGAGGTGTCACTGATAAAAATGGCTGCGCGCGGCATCACGCCGGCTCAGCTATCCGCTGCGCTGAGTCGACTGAATGTTGTGTCAAACGCTGGGGTGATAAAATCTGGTACAGAATCAATCCGTATACATTCCACTGGCGAATTCGAAAATCTTGATGAACTGGGCCATCTACTTGTTAGCCCAGCGGGTGACAGCGCCAGCACACGCCTGAAAGATATAGCCACACTCACGCGCGGTCTCGCTGATTCGCCCTCCAGCATTTATCACGCCAACGGTCAACCCGCCGTGATGATGGGGGTATCATTTATACCCGGCGTGAATGTGATTGACGTGGGACAAGCGCTGAAATCTAAGTTACTACAGATGTCTGAGGAAAAACCCGCCGGTATACAGATCGGTGTATTTTACGACCAGTCTGCTGAAGTGGCATCTTCAGTAAATGGCTTTCTTACTAATTTTCTAATGGCGCTAACGATAGTCATCGGAATATTGGTGATATTCATGGGGCTGAGCAGCGGCATTATTATAGCCCTGTCATTAGCGCTCAATGTGCTGGGCACGTTGTTTATTATGTATCTGTGGGGACTTGAGCTTCAGCGCATCTCCCTGGGGGCGCTGATAATCGCGCTGAGTATGCTGGTAGATAATGCGATAGTGGTTGTGGAGGGATTACTCATTTCGCGTCAGCAGGGCGTGTCAGGGGTAAAAGCGCTAAACTTAATTGTTCGGCGATCTGCACTTCCGCTGTTGGGAGCCACAATTATTGCTATCCTGGCATTTGCTCCTATTGGCCTGTCACAGGACTCAACGGGCGAATACTGTAAATCGCTGTTTCAGGTATTGTTAATTTCACTGATGCTGAGCTGGTTCACGGCCCTAACCATTACGCCAGCACTGGTTAAATGGTGGCTATTTAAAACCGAATCCCCTCTTAAGCAGCCATCAGAATTCGCTCCCTATAGTGGCAGTTTTTACCGACTCTATCAGCGTATCCTGAATACACTGTTGGCACACAAAACAGCCACACTTTCAGTCATGGCAGTACTGCTGGCGTTGGCAATCTGGGGCTTTGGCTCGGTACGACAAAATTTCTTTCCTTCAGCCAGTACACCGATTTTTTTTGTGGATCTGTGGCTACCTTATGGTTCGGACATCACCTCCACGGAAAAGATGGCTAGTGATATTGAAAAAATAATTGACGGTCGCCCGGGCGTGGTTTCCACGGTGTCAACGATAGGTCATGGCAGCATGCGGTTTATCCTGACTTACAACGGTCAGCGCCAGTACAGCAATTACGCACAAATCATGGTAAGAATGGACAATGAGCGCAATATTGGGGTACTGACGAGCCAGTTGGATACCGTTATCGCGCAGGATTACCCGCAGGTCAATGCCAGTACCAATCGCGTGATGTTTGGTCCTGCGGGCAGTAGCAGTATTGAGGTACGCATCAGAGGGACAGCGCCCGATATCATGCGCCAGATTGCCAGCAAAGTAAGTACTATTCTGGCCGACAATCGCGATACCAGTAGTGTAAGTAACGACTGGCAAAACCGCAGTAAAGTCATTCGCCCACAATATAATCCAGTGCTCGGTCAAGAGTTAGGTGTGGATAAAAAAGAAGTAGATGACGCGTTGGAAATGAATTTTTCCGGCAGTCGCATCGGGCTATATCGCGAAGGCACGGATATGATGCCGATAGTGGTGCGTCCGCCCGAAAACGAGCGGCATGACATTAATCATCTTAATAATGTCCAGGTCTGGAGCCAAAATCAGCAACGCTACATTCCGCTCAGTAACGTGGTCGATGGGTTCATATTACAGTGGGAAAATCCACTGATTCTGCGTCGCGATCGCAGCAGGGTTATGACCATCATGACCAACCCTGACCCACTGAGCAATGCCACTTCCGCCGATATTCTGGCACGCGTTCGCCCACAGATTGAACAGATTCCGTTGCCGCACGGTTACAACATTACGTGGGGAGGAGATGCGGAAAGTTCAAGCGAGGCACAGCAAGGCCTGTTCTCTACCCTGCCGTTAGGTTATCTGGTGATGTTCACCATTACCGTGTTGATGTTTAGTTCGCTGAAAAATGCTTTCGCCATCTGGCTTACCGTGCCGCTGGCATTAATTGGCGTCACAACAGGGTTTTTACTTATCGACATTCCGTTTGGCTTTATGGCCCTGATAGGTTTGCTGAGTCTGAGTGGAATGTTGATCCGTAACGGGATTGTCCTGGTTGAGGAGATTGAGCATCAGAAACAGGTGAAGCCGCAACATGAAGCGCTTATATCCGCCGCCACTTCACGTTTACGTCCTGTTCTGCTCACAACCTTCACCACTGTACTGGGTTTCGCGCCGCTGCTGAGGGATGTCTTTTTTCAGGGCATGGCCGTGGTTGTTATGTTTGGTCTGGGTTTTGCGACAATCCTTACCTTAATGGTTCTGCCGGTCCTCTATGACTGCCTGCACCGTCCGGAGACACCATGAAACATCACGGGGTAAATGTTAAAAATCGACAGGCTGCTTGTCGTTTACAGGAGAACAGACGTCAATGCATCAGAGCGGGTTAAAATCATTAACGCCCCTTATTCAGGGGCTACTTTTGCTGACATGTTTGACCATACTATTGGCTGGATTGCACATGGCAGCACCACTGGTTAATCAGGTCCTCCTGGCGCTGTTTCTCGCCGTGATGCTTGATCCACTGATCGAACGCCTGGAGAAACACGGACTCCCTCGACTCCTTACTTCGCTATCAGTGATTGTGGCTCTGCTGTTACTGATCGTTATTATCATCAGCTCGCTCAGCGCCTCAGCACCGGGGTTAATTCAGCTCAGTCGCCTGGCATCGGTTCAGATCGCCACCCAGCTTCATGCTCTGACATTTTTTCTGAGCGAGGCGGGTATTTTCCTTTCCACCAATCTGGTGCTTAGTTTCATCGATACAAGTGCCATACTTCGTCTGATAACCAGCCAGCTGTCGCTGATTCCGGGCATGTTGTCCTGGTGGCTGATGGTATTTCTTATGCTGCTATTTATGTTGTACGAACTGCCAGTGTTAAAAACCACTCTGCGCACCACTCAACATCGTTCGGGTGTGATCCGTGCGCTGCTGGAAGGCATACAAAGCGTGATCGTTTATGCACGCGTAAAAACGCTGACGGGACTGCTCGGTGGCCTGGTTGTCTGGGCCGCCGCCTGGCTACTGGGTTTAAAGTTTGCTTTTCTCTGGGGCACGCTGATGTTTATTTTCAATTATGTCCCGGTGCTCGGCTCCTTACTTGCCGCGATTCCGCCGGTCCTTCAGACGATGATCTTTTTCGATATACAGGCCGGCCTGTTGGTCGCTGGATTTTTCGTGGTGCTAAACCTTTCCCTGAGTTCAGTGATGGAACCACTTATGCTCGGCAAACGGTTGAATTTACCACTGACGGTTCAACTACTGGCATTCCTGATCTGGCAGGCACTACTTGGCATAACTGGAGCTATACTGGCCATTCCACTCACCTTTTTACTGAAAAAAGTGTGGCAAGCATTACGTGAACTGGAATGACGTATATATGCAGACGAGAGAAGTTGTGGAAAGTTACCAATTTTAAACTGAATAAGTTTACCAGTCGGGGACTCGCGTAACGTTAGAAAAAAGACTTCATCCTGGTGGCACCAGATGAGAGACGTAAACCACGATTTTCGCCTACGTCAGCTTCATCTTTGCCACCAGGCTTCATCATTTTTACCGCTTTAAACGAAAGTGGCTTTCCCTCTTGTTTTCCTGCCATAAAGACTCCGTTATCATGCACCTCATACCGTCATGAAATCCTACTGTTAACTGTAGGATTTCATGATATTCGATGAGACAACGTGAAACCTAATGATAACCATAAAATTCACTAACTCATTAAAAATTAAGAAATATGGACATCACACTCCAATGAGTACAATAGAAAACCTAGACTCTCACACGCCGATGATGCAGCAGTATCTCAAGCTGAAGGCTCAGCATCCGGAAATACTGTTGTTTTACCGCATGGGCGACTTTTACGAACTGTTTTATGACGATGCGAAACGCGCGTCTCAGCTGCTTGATATCTCCCTGACCAAACGCGGCGCATCAGCAGGCGAGCCTATCCCGATGGCGGGTATTCCTCACCATGCGGTAGAAAACTACCTCGCCAAGCTGGTCAATCAGGGGGAATCTGTCGCTATTTGTGAGCAAATCGGCGATCCGGCAACCAGCAAAGGCCCGGTTGAGCGCAAAGTGGTGCGTATCGTCACGCCTGGCACCATCAGTGATGAAGCGCTGTTGCAAGAACGCCAGGACAACCTGCTGGCCGCTATCTGGCAAGACAGTAAAGGTTACGGCTATGCCACGCTGGATATCAGCTCCGGGCGTTTTCGCGTCAGCGAACCGGCCGACCGCGAGACCATGGCCGCAGAATTGCAGCGCACCAATCCCGCTGAACTGCTGTATGCCGAAGATTTCGCTGAAACCTCACTGATTGAGGGGCGTCGCGGATTACGTCGTCGCCCACTATGGGAATTTGAAATCGATACTGCTCGCCAGCAGCTAAACTTGCAGTTTGGCACGCGGGATCTGATTGGTTTTGGCGTGGAAAACGCCCCGCGCGGATTATGTGCTGCTGGCTGTCTGCTGCAATACGTAAAAGATACCCAGCGCACCTCGCTGCCGCATATTCGTTCTATCACCATGGAACGTCAACAGGACAGCATCATTATGGATGCCGCCACGCGCCGCAATCTGGAAATTACCCAGAACCTGGCGGGCGGCGTTGAAAACACACTGGCTTCAGTACTCGACTGCACCGTGACGCCGATGGGCAGCCGTATGCTCAAGCGCTGGCTGCATATGCCGGTCCGTGACACCAAAGTCCTTACCGAGCGTCAACAGACTATCGGCGCGCTACAGGATTCCACCAGTGAATTGCAACCCGTGCTGCGTCAGGTCGGCGATCTGGAACGTATCCTGGCGCGTTTGGCCCTGCGTACTGCGCGTCCGCGCGATCTGGCCCGTATGCGTCATGCCTTCCAGCAATTACCGGAACTGCGCGCGCAACTGGAAAGTGTAGACAGTGCCCCCGTGCAGATGCTGCGCGAGAAAATGGGTGAGTTTGCAGAGCTGCGTGAACTGCTGGAACGCGCCGTTGTGGAAGCTCCGCCAGTGCTGGTTCGCGACGGTGGCGTCATCGCCCCGGGCTATAACGAAGAGCTGGACGAGTGGCGAGCGCTGGCTGATGGCGCAACTGACTATCTGGACAGACTGGAAATCCGTGAGCGCGAGCGCACCGGTCTGGATACGCTGAAGGTTGGGTTTAACGCCGTTCATGGCTACTACATTCAGATCAGTCGTGGGCAGAGCCATCTGGCGCCGATTAACTATGTGCGTCGCCAGACGCTGAAAAACGCTGAACGCTACATTATTCCGGAACTGAAAGAGTACGAAGATAAAGTTCTGACGTCAAAAGGCAAAGCACTGGCGCTGGAAAAACAGCTGTACGATGAGCTGTTCGACATGCTGTTGCCGCACCTGGCTGATTTGCAACAGAGCGCCAGCGCGCTGGCGGAGCTGGACGTACTGGTCAACCTTGCAGAACGCGCTTATACCCTGAATTACACCTGCCCGACCTTCACCGATAAACCCGGCATTCGTATTACTGAGGGACGTCATCCGGTGGTTGAACAGGTGCTAACCGAGCCGTTTATCGCCAACCCGCTTAACCTCTCGCCTCAGCGACGGATGCTGATCATCACCGGTCCGAATATGGGGGGTAAAAGTACCTATATGCGCCAGACCGCGTTGATTGCGCTGTTGGCCTACATCGGCAGCTACGTTCCGGCGCAGAAAGTGGAAATAGGCCCGATCGATCGGATCTTTACCCGCGTGGGCGCGGCGGATGATCTGGCATCCGGTCGTTCTACCTTTATGGTAGAAATGACCGAAACCGCCAACATTCTGCATAACGCCACCGAGAACAGCCTGGTACTGATGGATGAGATTGGACGCGGCACCTCCACCTACGACGGCCTGTCGCTGGCATGGGCATGCGCGGAAAACCTGGCCAATAAAATCAAAGCATTAACGTTGTTTGCCACCCACTACTTCGAACTGACTCAGTTACCGGAAAAAATGGAAGGCGTCGCGAATGTGCATCTGGATGCATTAGAGCACGGCGATACCATCGCCTTCATGCACAGCGTACAGGATGGTGCGGCGAGCAAGAGCTATGGTCTGGCAGTAGCAGCCCTGGCTGGCGTGCCGAAAGAGGTTATTAAACGCGCGCGGCAAAAACTGCGCGAACTGGAAAGCATTGCGCCAAACGTTGCTGCGACCCAGGTCGATGGAACACAGATGTCGCTGCTTTCAGTGCCTGAAGAAACCTCGCCCGCCGTTGAAGCGCTGGAAAACCTCGACCCGGATTCACTAACGCCTCGCCAGGCGCTGGAGTGGATCTACCGGTTGAAAAGTCTGGTGTAACGTTGTAATGCCCGATGGCGCTTTGCTTATCGGGCCTACGGCAACGCGAGAATGGGTGCAAGAGGACGAAACCGGACCATCAAAACGCGGGGGTTTCCCCCGCGTTGTTGCTACTTCTTCGGTTCGTAAGCGAGAACAGCTTTAAACTCCATACCACGTTCTTTAATACTTAACTCGCACAACGAATCTCGTACCATTAACGTGAATCCCAGCGCCGTGAAACACAGCACTACAATTGCCACAAGGGCATATTTTGTCAGCATGTCTTGCCTCCCTGCAAAGAAGAGACTAACATCCAAATGGTCTAGGTTTGTACGTTAGCCTCAGGTTGATAGAACTATCTCCTGGGGCTTTTGTCTTTCCGGGACCTTGCCAATGCTCAAAGCCCAGAAAGCCTCAAGCACCCGCCGCTATTCTATTCCCGATGCCGCTGTAACAAATCAATTTATCAATACGTTACGAGTCTGCTCGCAAAAAAGACCCGGAATCCCGGGCCTTCAGTATTAGCGCTTACCTTCCGCCAGCAGCGGTGGAATACTCGGCACCATTGGCGCATCGTCGATATCTTTCTGCGTCATACGAAACGCCTCCGGGTAGTGCTCGCGACTGGTACGACGTAGCGGTTCGGTATTACGCCAGGTGTACAGACAATGCTGGCACTGATATACCGTCCAGACACCTTTTACCGGCGAGTTTGCCATCACTTCAATATGTTCATCGGCACAACGTGGACAAATCATCTGCTACTCCTTATTTACGGTTGGCCAGCATGGCGGTCAGTTTTTCTGCCCAGGCTTTCGTTTCCGGTAAATCACATACCGGCTGGCTGTAGTGCCCACGGTTATCCGGCGCAACCGGCGTGGTAGCATCAATAATTAACTTGTCGGTAATCCCCGCCGGACTGGAACCCGGATCAAGCTCCAGCACCGACATATTCGGCAGTTGCACCAGATCGCCCGCCGGATTGACCTTCGAAGACAGCGCCCACATCACCTGCGGCAGGTTGAACGGGTCAACATCCTCATCAACCATAATCACCATTTTCACGTACCCCAGGCCATGCGGCGTCGTCATTGCGCGCAGCCCCACCGCGCGGGCAAAGCCGCCGTAGCGTTTTTTGGTGGAGATAATCGCCAGCAAACCGTGGGTGTACATGGCATTCACCGCCTGCACTTCCGGGAACTCGGCTTTCAGCTGTTGATACAGCGGTACGCAGGTTGCCGGCCCCATCAGGTAGTCAATCTCCGTCCACGGCATCCCCAGATATAGCGATTCAAAAATCGGTTTGGTGCGATAAGAGACTTTATCGATACGTACGACCGTCATATTACGTCCACCGGAATAGTGCCCAGTAAACTCGCCAAACGGCCCTTCGATTTCACGCTTACGGCTTTCAATGACCCCTTCAAGGATCACTTCCGAACCCCAAGGTACGTCAAAGCCGGTAAGCGGTGCGGTAGAGATCGGGTACGGGCTTTCACGCAGCGCTCCCGCCATTTCGTATTCCGACTGATCGTACTTCAGCGGCGTGGCCCCCATCAGGGTAATAATCGGATCGTTACCCAGCGTGATGGCAATCGGCAGATCTTCACCGCGCTCTTCAGCTTTATGCAGATGCAGCGCGATATCATGCATCGGCACCGGCTGCAGGCCAAGCTTGCGTTTGCCCTTCACTTCCATACGATAAATGCCGACGTTCTGTTTGCCGAAGTTGTCCGGATCCAGCGGATCGCGCGACACCACGCAGGCTTTATCAAGATAGAAACCGCCGTCACCATCGTTCAGACGAAACAGCGGCAGAATATCAAACAGGTTGATCTCCTCACCATCAACACAGTTTTCAGCCCACGCCGGGTTGGCACGACGCTCCGGCGTAACCGGAAATTTATCCCAACGGCGAATAAACTCATCAATTTGTTTTTTCACCGGCGTATTGGGCGGCAGGCCTAATGAAATGGCATGATTCTGCCATGAACCGATGGTATTCATCGCCACGCGGGCATCGGTAAAACCGCGAATATTGTCAAACCACAGCGCAGGCGCACCATCACCAATACGTCCGGTCGCGTTAGCCGCCGCAGCCAGATCCGGCTCAGCGTTGACTTCTTCACTGATTTTCAGCAATTGTCCCTGGTCGTCCAGCGCTTGTAAAAAGCTGCGCAAATCATCAAATGCCATTATTCATTCTCCTGTGAAAAATTCTGCGCCTGCCGTAAACCCTGCCAGCGACGGGCGTTTGGATGCTCCAGACCAAACTGATCGAGCACACGCGCAACGATATGCTGAGTGATGTCATCGACCGTTTGCGGGTGGTTGTAAAACGCGGGCATCGGCGGGACCATCGCCACGCCCATGCGGGAAAGTGCGAGCATGTTTTCCAGATGAATAGTGCTGAGCGGCATTTCACGCGGAACCAGAACCAGCTTGCGCCCTTCTTTCAGCACCACATCAGCAGCGCGCCCCACCAGTCCTTCCGCGTAGCCTGCTCGAATACCGGCCAGCGTTTTCATACTGCAGGGGATAATGATCATGCCGTCAGTACGAAACGATCCTGAGGATATGGTCGCCGACTGGTCCGCCGGGTTGTGGCAATAATCGGCCAACGCCGACACATCACGGACGCTGTACGGCGTCTCCAGTTCAATAGTGGTTTTGGCCCACTTTGACAGCACCAGATGGGTTTCTACCCCCGGCATTTCCCGCAGCGCCAGCAATAGCGACACACCAAGCGGTGCGCCGGTCGCCCCGGTCATTCCTACAATCAGTCTCATTTCGCCCTCAATTTTGTTCGTGTACGAACATTTTGATTAAAATACTCCCTCGATGCATTCCGGACAAGAGCACCTCGCACAGATTGCTAAAGCAGCAATGGTTAAACTATGACGCGTTACCCGTTAAGATAGAGACTGACAGATATTCCGGAGCTCTCATGCCGTTAAGAAACACAGCCTTTCACCTTTTACGTCAGCTTTTTCAGCAACATACGGCTCGCTGGCAACATGAATTACCGGATCTGACCAAACCGCAGTATGCGGTGATGCGCGCCATTGCCGAGCATCCCGGCATTGAGCAGGTCGCCCTGACCGAAGCCGCAGTCTGTACCAAGGCAACGCTTGCGGAAATGCTGAGCCGGATGGAAAAACGGGAGTTGGTCAGACGTGAACACGACCCGGCGGATAAGCGTCGGCGATTTGTTTATTTGACCGCGCAAGGAGAAGCATTACTGACCAGCGCAACCCCGTTAGGCGATAGCGTGGATGATGAGTTTCTGGGGCGATTATCTGATGAAGAACGTGAGCAGTTCACACGTCTGGTGCGTAAGATGATGAACTAATCTGCCGGATGGCGACATAAATGTCTTATCCGGCCTACAAAGTCCGGCTCCCCGTAGGCCTGATAAACGCAGTGCCATCAGGCAACAAACATAGAAAAAGGCCAGTCTCAATGAGACTGGCCTTTCTTGATAGAACTTGTGCTTACTCGCGGAACAGCGCTTCGATATTCAGTCCCTGAGTCTGCAGGATTTCACGCAGACGACGCAGACCTTCAACCTGAATCTGGCGAACACGTTCACGGGTGAGGCCAATTTCGCGGCCTACATCTTCCAGTGTCGCAGCTTCATACCCCAGCAGACCAAAGCGACGTGCCAGTACCTCACGCTGTTTGGCGTTCAGTTCGAACAGCCATTTGACGATGCTCTGTTTCATATCATCGTCTTGCGTGGTGTCTTCCGGGCCGTTTTCCTTTTCATCGGCCAGAATATCCAGCAACGCTTTTTCGGAATCGCCACCCAGCGGGGTGTCTACCGAGGTAATACGCTCGTTGAGTCGGAGCATACGGCTGACGTCATCAACCGGTTTGTCCAGTTGTTCAGCAATCTCTTCTGCGCTCGGTTCGTGGTCCAGTTTATGCGACAACTCACGCGCGGTACGCAGATAGACGTTCAGCTCTTTTACAATGTGAATTGGCAGTCGGATCGTACGGGTTTGGTTCATAATCGCCCGTTCGATCGTCTGGCGGATCCACCAGGTTGCGTATGTTGAGAAGCGGAACCCGCGTTCCGGGTCAAACTTCTCGACTGCACGGATCAGTCCCAGATTGCCCTCTTCAATCAGGTCCAGCAATGCCAGACCACGATTGCCATAACGACGAGCAATTTTCACCACCAGACGCAGGTTACTTTCAATCATGCGACGGCGGGATGCGACATCCCCACGCAGTGCGCGACGCGCAAAATAAACTTCTTCTTCGGCTGTTAACAGTGGTGAATAACCAATCTCACCAAGGTAAAGCTGAGTCGCGTCCAACACACGCTGTGTGGCCCCCTGCGATAACAGCTCTTCTTCAGCCAGGTCGTTATCACTGGGTTCCTCTTCACTCAAGGCTTTTTCATCAAAAGCCTCTACTCCGTTCTCATCAAATTCCGCATCTTCATTTAAATCATGAACTTTCAGCGTATTCTGACTCATAAAGGTGGCTCCTACCCGTGATCCCTAACGGAACTAGCACGTGAAAGCCTGGTTCCGCCGAATTATCGCTGCGGTAAATAACGCAGCGGGTTTACGGATTTCCCCTTGTAACGAATTTCAAAATGCAAGCGTGTTGAACTGGTTCCGGTACTACCCATGGTAGCTATTTTCTGCCCCGCCTTGATTTCTTGTTGTTCCCGGACCAGCATTGTATCGTTATGGGCGTAGGCACTCAGGTAATCATCGTTATGTTTGATGATAATAAGATTACCGTAACCACGCAGCGCGTTACCGGCATAGACGACGCGTCCATCTGCGGTCGCGACAATAGCCTGTCCCTTGCTGCCTGCAATGTCGATCCCTTTATTGCCACCTTCGGTAGCCGCAAAGTTTTCGATCACTTTGCCCTCGGTTGGCCAGCGCCAGGTAGAGATTGGCGAGCTGGTTGACGTTGAGCTTGCAGTTGATTCGGTTGCGCTAACTGCCGGAGCCGTTACAGGCGCTGTGACCACAGTCCCAGCAGGCTTGTTGTTCGGCAACATTTTATTAGCACTTTGTTCACCTGAATCCTCAGAATACGTAATTGTTGGTTTCGAAGCAACAGCAACGGTGGAATTTTGTGCAGGGTTGGTCACAACTCCTTGCTGTGCTGCATCCGCCTGGGTGATGGCATTTCCACCGGTAATCGGTGCGCCAGACGCATTGCCCACTTGCAGAGTTTGACCGACATTCAGGCCATACGGGGCCGGAACGTTATTGCGTTGTGCGAGATCACGGAAATCGTTCCCGGTAATCCAGGCAATATAGAAAAGGGTATCGCCTTTCTTAACAGTATAGGTACTGCCGCCCGTATAGCTACCTTTCGGAATGTTCCCATACTTACGGTTGTACACAATACGACCGTTTTCCATCTGCACAGGTTGTTCCGCAACAAGCTGGATCTGTGTTGACTGTGTGGTCGGACGCTGCACCGGCTGGATCTGCGGCGTTTGCTGTACTGTCGACGTCGAGCCCATTTTTGGTGGAGGCGTAATCAGCATACCGGAATTGGTGTTCGTTGATGCACCGCCATCAACGGAACTGACCGGTGCAGGTGGATTCGAGGTATTTGAACAACCTGCCAGCCATAATGAAACCAGTGACAATGCCGCAATACGGCGAACGGTAAATTTGTGGCTTCCCGCGCTCATTTATCCCCCAGGAAAATTTGGTTAAAACCAGTGACGTAATCACCGTGCAAGGCATCGGACTGGGCACTGGAAACGTGACCACGATACGCTTACTAATTCCAGAATATCCAGGAAAACTCCAGGTATTCAGAGCCTGTATCTACGCAAGCTCCCCTTTTACTAAGGGAACGAAGCGTACGGCCTCCACGGTATCGATAATAAATTCGCCTCCCCGACGACGCACCCGTTTCAGAAACTGGTGCTCGTCACCCACGGGTAAGACGAGAATGCCGCCTTCATCCAACTGCATCATCAATGCGGTTGGGATCTCAGGCGGCGCTGCCGTAACAATGATAGCGTCAAACGGGGCTCGCGCTTGCCAGCCTTGCCATCCATCACCATGACGGGTAGAAACATTATGTAAATCAAGCTGTTTAAGTCGACGACGCGCCTGCCACTGCAAACCTTTAATGCGCTCAACAGAGCACACATGGTGCACAAGGTGCGCCAGAATCGCCGTTTGGTAGCCAGAGCCGGTACCAATTTCCAGCACCCGGGACTGTGGCGTTAACTCCAGCAGCTCGGTCATCCGTGCAACCATATAGGGCTGCGAAATCGTCTGCCCCTGACCAATCGGCAGGGCAATATTGTCCCAGGCCTTATGTTCAAACGCCTCATCAATGAATTTTTCACGCGGCACGGCGGCAAGTGCATCGAGAACAAGCTCATCTCTGATGCCCTGCGCACGTAATTGTTCAAGAAGAGTGTGTACGCGTCTGCTTACCATTGCGTGTCGGCTCCCACGCTGTCTAGCCAGTCAGAAACAACTTCATGCGCGCCGTATGCGGTTAAATCGACATGCAGCGGCGTGATGGAAACATAGCCTTCATCGACGGCGGCAAAATCAGTATCCGGTCCGGCGTCGCACTTTTCGCCCGGTGGCCCGATCCAGTACAGCGTATTACCGCGCGGGTCCTGCTGTGGTATCACCTGATCCGCAGGATGGCGACTACCGCAGCGGGTGACGCGAATACCTTTAATCTGATCCAGCGGTAAATCCGGCACGTTGATATTCAAAATGCGCCCGGTGCGCAGCGGTTCACGACTCAGCGCCCGTAAGATACGGCAGGTTACTGCGGCAGCAGTATCGTAGTGTTTATGCCCATCAAGTGAGACAGCCAGCGCAGGGAAGCCCAGGTGACGACCTTCCATCGCCGCCGCAACGGTACCGGAATAGATAACATCATCGCCGAGATTAGGACCTGCGTTAATACCAGACACGACAATGTCCGGACGCGGACGCATTAATGCGTTAACGCCCAGATAGACGCAATCGGTAGGTGTACCCATTTGTACGGCGATATCACCGTTATCATAGGTGAACGTGCGAAGTGAGGATTCCAGCGTCAGCGAGTTGGACGCGCCACTGCGGTTACGATCCGGGGCAACCACCTGTACGTCAGCAAACTCACGCAGCGCTTTCGCCAGCGTTTGTATACCTGGTGCGTGAACCCCATCATCGTTACTCAGCAATATACGCATAATCACCCATTGTGTTAATAAGTTCCCTTACAACACTGGTGGCGAAGCTACCTGCCGGTAGCCAGAAACGTAATTCAACGGTTACGTCATCCCACCAGTTCCAGCTTAATTGTTGTGGATACAGCAACATAGCGCGACGCGACGCGTCGACTTTCTCGCGCAATAACAGAGACTGCAGCGCGGTTTCATCAGCAACAGCGGCTTCTTCAAACGCCAGCGCGTCGCGTTGAGTTCCCCACTCACCGCTGCCCGGTAATGCCGCTGTAATCATCAATTCTTTCTCATCGACGCGACGCTGTAATTCAGTTTGTTCTTCCTGTGCGGCGACAAACCAGCTTCCGCGCCCCGATAATTGTAGCGCATCGCCGTCAACAACTTGATTAAAGTCTGTTTTTTTCAGGCGTTCACTGACTATCTGATTAAACAACGCGCTACGGGCCGCCGACAACCAAAAACTGCGTTTATTGCGATCGCGCACCGGCGCATCGCTTTGCGCCCAGCGCAGCGCCCCTTGCAGGTTGCTGCCGCCGATACCAAAACGCTGAGCGCCAAAATAGTTCGGAACGCCGCGCTCGTTAATTGCCTGCAAACGCGCTTCAACATCATTTCGCTCGCTCACTTCACGCAGCACCAGCGTAAATTCGTTGCCTTTCAGCGCCCCTAAACGCAGCTTACGCTTGTGGCGTGCGTACTCCAGCACTTTACAGCCTTCAAGCTCAAATTTGCTTAAATCAGGCATCGCATTGCCCGGCACACGCGCACACAGCCACTGTTCCGTGACCGCATGCTTGTCTTTCTGACCAGCAAAGCTCACTTCGCGGGCATGAATTTTCAGGAATTTCGCCAGCGCGTCAGCCACAAAACGGGTGTTACAACCGTTTTTCAGGATACGCACCAAAATGTGCTCGCCTTCGCCATCGGGTTCGAAGCCTAAATCTTCGACGACGACAAAGTCTTCCGGATTCGCTTTCAGAACGCCATGGCCTTGTGGTTTGCCATGGAGATACGTCAGATCTTCAAACGCAGTCATTTCGTTGCCTTAATGAGTAACGCCACCGCTTCACAGGCAATCCCTTCCCCACGCCCGGTAAAACCGAGTTTTTCCGTGGTGGTCGCTTTCACGTTAACATCATCCATATGGCAGCCGAGGTCTTCGGCAATAAACACACGCATTTGTGGAATGTGCGGCAGCATCTTCGGCGCCTGAGCAATAATTGTCACATCCACATTACCAAGCGTATAGCCTTTGGCTTGAATACGCCGCCAGGCTTCACGCAATAATTCACGACTATCTGCACCTTTAAAGGCCGGGTCGGTGTCCGGGAATAGCTTACCGATATCCCCCAGCGCAGCCGCGCCCAGCAGAGCATCGGTTAACGCGTGCAACGCCACGTCACCATCAGAATGCGCCAGCAATCCTTTTTCATACGGGATGCGCACACCACCAATGATAATTGGGCCAACTCCTCCAAAAGCGTGTACGTCGAAACCGTGTCCAATTCGCATTATGCCTTCTCCTGATATACACAGCGTCCTCCAGGCAGCCTGAAGTATGATGTATCTAGATAGTTCGGGTCAGATAAAATTCCGCCAGCGCCAGATCTTCCGGGCGGGTGACTTTGATGTTGTCAGCACGTCCTTCGACCAGCTGCGGATGAAAGCCGCAATATTCCAGCGCCGAAGCTTCGTCTGTAATAGTTGCACCTTCGTTGAGTGCACGTGTCAGGCAATCGTGCAATAACTCGCGCGGGAAAAACTGCGGCGTCAACGCATGCCATAAATCGGTGCGATCGACCGTATGGGCGATGTCTGTTCGCCCCGGCTCCGCACGTTTCATTGTGTCGCGTACCGGTGCGGCAAGGATCCCGCCGGTACGGCTGGACTCGCTGATTGCCAGCAAACGGGCCAAATCATCCTGGTGCAGGCACGGACGCGCGGCGTCATGCACCAGCACCCAACGGGCCTCCCCTGCGGCTTGCAAACCGGCAAGGACAGAATCGGCACGCTCGTTGCCGCCATCCACCACCGTAATTTGCGGGTGCGCAGCAAGTGGAAGTTGGGCAAAGCGACTGTCGCCTGGGCTGATAGCGATGACGACTCGCGTCACCCGGGGATGAGCCAGCAGCGCATCAACCGAGTGTTCAAGAATGGTTTTATTGCCAATAGAGAGGTACTGCTTAGGACACTCTGTTTGCATTCGGCGGCCAAACCCGGCAGCCGGCACCACGGCGCAAACGTCCAATAAAGTGGCTGCCATGTTAAATCCCTGGACGGTTTATCGATTGTTTTGCCCTGCAGTCTGAGCGCGTTTAGACGCGTCAGGCACCAGACGATAAAAGGTTTCGCCCGGCTTAGTCATACTGAGTTCGTTGCGCGCACGCTCCTCAATAGCCTCTTGTCCGCCATTGAGATCGTCAATTTCGGCAAAGAGCTGATCGTTACGCGCTTTAAGTTTCGCGTTTGTAGCTTGCTGCGCAGCAACATCATCGTTGACGCGACTATAGTCATGTATGCCGTTCTTACCGAACCACAGCGAATACTGCAGCCAGACTAATAAAGCCAGCAACAGCAGCGTTAGTTTACCCATCCTGCCCCCTGAAAAACGGCATTAATATCCCATAACTTCCGCAGACAACTTTACATCAACGGTCGGGAATGCCGCGACAACGCGGGCAAATGTACCACATTTGCCCGTTGTTACGTATACCCCGTGTAAGGAGAACATAATCTCATTGTTGGTTACGGTTTGAATTATGACCAGAGAGTGAACAACGTCGGCGATTGTTAAAAAAAGGCGTTTGCCTAACCCAATAACCATAAAAATAGTGCGCCAAACATCGCCCCAACCACCAGCAGGGTACAGGTAATGCTCAGCAGCAACCTCCCCTTCAATAGCGAGTGCAAGGCAATACCCGCGACAATCGCCACGGGCAGCAATGCGAGGAAAAAGGGCCAGGTATAAATGAAGAAAAACAGTGTATTAGGGCCATACATCAGACACGGGAATCCCAGCGCCAACAACCACGCGATAAAACCGACCACGGCCCCCGGTAGTGACCAGGTGGTTTCGTCGTCGGCGGCGAAGGTATCTGACTCTGTAATAGTAATGTTATGGCTGTTACGCATATCTAATCCTGTGACCGTGACTGACCGGGCATGTGAGCTCGGGTGTCTCAGGATCTGATAATATCTTCCTGCCTCAGCAGGTCTAATAATTGGGGTACCAAATTTGTTACCAATTGTTCACCATCAAGATGAATCTCTGGCGATTCAGGCGCTTCGTATACCGAATCAATTCCGGTGAAATTGCGTAACTCACCCGCCCGCGCTTTTTTATACAGCCCTTTTGGATCGCGTGCTTCACACGTTGCTAATGGCGTATCGACAAAAACTTCAATAAAACGCCCTTCGCCAACTCGCTCACGAACCATTTTGCGCTCAGCGCGATGCGGTGAGATAAAGGCGGTCAACACCACAAGCCCCGCATCCACCATCAGGTTAGCCACTTCACCAACCCGGCGAATATTCTCCTTACGATCGGCATCACTAAATCCAAGATCGCTGCACAAGCCGTGACGCACGTTATCGCCATCCAAGAGATAAGTACTCACCCCCAGCTTATGCAACGCTTCTTCAAGCGCCCCTGCTACCGTGGATTTACCGGAACCAGACAACCCGGTAAACCACAGTACAACACCACGATGACCGTGGCGTTGTTCCCGCTGTTGCGGTGTAACAGGATGGGCATGCCAGACGACGTTTTCGTCATGCAGCGCCATTATTTTCCTCCCAGCAGATCGCGCGCACCCCAGTGTGGGAAGTGGCGACGCACCAGTGCATTAAGCTCCAGCTCAAACGCGCTGAACTGAGAAGCCGCGGCGTGCTCCTGAACAAGTGGCTCACGCACCAGTCCCGCGCCAACGGTAACGTTGGTCAGGCGGTCAATAATTATCAGCCCGCCCGTCACCGGGTTCTGCTGATAGGTATCCAGCACCAGCGGCTCATCAAAGGTCAGATTAACCAGACCGATGCCGTTCAGCGGTAGCGCTTCAACGTCACGTTGGGTCAGGTTGTTTATATCGACCTGATATTGCACGCTATCAACGCGTGCGCGGGTCTTCTTGCCTGCGACTTTGATGTCGTAGCTTTGTCCAAGCGACAGCGGTTGTTCCGCCATCCAAACCACATCAATGGCAGCGCTTTGAACCGCCGGCAACGCCTCACCGGCATCAAGTAACAGGTCGCCCCGGCTGATATCGATCTCATCTTTCAGCACCAGGGTGATCGCTTCACCTGCATGCGCTTCCTGTAAATCGCCATCAAAGGTCACGATCCGCGCTACGCTGGACTCAACGCCGGACGGCAGCACTTTGACGCGCTGCCCGACCTTCACGCTACCGGAGGCCAGCGTTCCGGCATAACCACGAAAATCCAGATTCGGTCGGTTCACATACTGCACCGGGAAGCGCATCGGCTGAGTATCAATACTGCGCTGGATCTCAACGGTTTCCAGCACTTCCAGCAGCGTCGGACCGCTGTACCACGGCATACTGGCGCTTTGCGAAGCCACGTTATCGCCTTCCAGCGCAGAGAGCGGCACAAACCGGATATCCAGGTTACCCGGAAGTTGTTCAGCAAAAGTAAGATAGTCTTCGCGAATGCGATTAAATGTCTCTTCGCTAAAGTCCACCAGATCCATTTTGTTGATCGCCACCACCAGGTGTTTGATCCCAAGCAACGTGGAGATAAAGCTGTGACGACGAGTCTGATCCAGCACACCTTTACGCGCATCGATCAATAGGATCGCAAGGTCGCAGGTCGACGCACCGGTCGCCATGTTACGGGTGTACTGTTCATGCCCGGGTGTGTCCGCAATAATAAATTTACGCTTCTCGGTAGAGAAATAACGGTAAGCCACGTCGATGGTGATGCCCTGCTCGCGCTCGGCCTGCAAGCCGTCAACCAATAACGCCAGATCAAGCTTTTCGCCTTGAGTGCCGTGACGTTTACTGTCATTGTGCAGCGATGAAAGCTGGTCTTCATAAATCTGACGCGTGTCGTGCAGCAGGCGACCAATCAGGGTGCTTTTCCCGTCATCCACGCTACCGCAGGTTAAAAAGCGCAGCAGACTTTTGTGTTGCTGGGCAACCATCCAGGCTTCAACGCCGCCTTCATTAGCAATTTGTTGTGCAAGTGTCGTATTCATGGCGGCTCCTTAGAAATACCCCTGACGTTTCTTCAGCTCCATGGAGCCCGCCTGGTCGCGGTCAATCACGCGGCCCTGACGTTCACTGGTAGTTGAGACCAGCATCTCTTCGATAATTTCCGGCAGCGTCTGCGCATTCGACTCCACCGCGCCTGTCAGCGGCCAGCAGCCGAGCGTACGGAAACGTACCATGCGTTTTTTAATCACTTCCCCGGGTTGCAGATCGATTCTGTCGTCATCAATCATCATCAACATGCCGTCGCGTTCAAGCACCGGACGCTCCGCCGCCAGGTACAGTGGCACGATGTCAATGTTTTCCAGCCAGATGTACTGCCAGATATCCTGTTCGGTCCAGTTGGAGAGCGGGAAGACGCGAATACTTTCGCCTTTGTTAATTTGTCCGTTGTAGTTGTGCCACAGCTCCGGGCGCTGATTTTTAGGATCCCAACGATGAAAACGATCGCGGAAAGAGTAAATACGCTCTTTGGCACGTGATTTCTCTTCGTCACGACGAGCACCGCCAAACGCGGCATCAAAACCGTATTTATTGAGCGCCTGCTTCAGCCCTTCGGTTTTCATAATGTCGGTATGCTTGGCGCTGCCGTGGACGAACGGGTTGATGCCCATCGCCACCCCTTCCGGGTTTTTATGCACCAGCAGTTCGCAGCCGTAGGCTTTCGCCGTACGGTCACGAAACTCGTACATTTCGCTGAATTTCCAACCGGTATCAACGTGCAGTAATGGGAACGGCAGCGTGCCAGGATAAAACGCTTTACGCGCCAGATGCAGCATTACGCTGGAATCTTTGCCGATGGAATACATCATCACCGGATTAGAAAACTCGGCGGCCACCTCACGAATGATATGGATGCTTTCCGCTTCCAGTTGCCGCAGGTGGGTAAGTCGTTTTTGATCCATAACCGTTCCTATGTAATGCCGTTATTTTGCTAACGATGCTCAGATAACCTGACTATAGGGAGGGCAAGAGGGCGAATGAAATTACGAATTGGAATGAGTAGTTCCTCAAAGGAATAACGATCCGGAAAAGCAAATATCAAAAAGTGCTTAAGCTACCGGATTTCGGGCATTTAGGAGCAAATGAAATTGTTTTACCTCGATCACAGTTTCATACTAGCGGCTGAAAATTTCTGCTTGGTATTTAAGGACTCATTATGTTTTCCGCAACGCGCCACCTTATTGCTGCCATGGCGCTCGGCGCGTGTTTTATCCTTCCTGCACAGGCAACATCCTCCAAACCTGGCGATATCGCAAATACCCAGGCTCGATATATCGCAACGTTTTTCCCGGGCCGCGTGACGGGATCTCCGGCTGAAATGTTATCCGCTGATTATATACGTCAGCAATTTCAGCAGATGGGCTACAGCAGTGATATTCGGACGTTTAATAGCCGTTATGTTTATACCGCCAAAAATAACCGTAAAAACTGGCATAACGTAACGGGAAGCACCGTTATTGCAGCACATGAAGGCAAAGCGCCGCAGCAGATTATTATTATGGCGCACCTCGACACCTACGCCGCACAAAGCGATGCCGATTCAGATGCCAATCTGGGTGGATTAACCCTGCAAGGGATCGACGACAACGCCGCAGGTGTTGGCGTGATGCTGGAACTGGCGGAAAAACTCAAAGACGTGCCGACGCAGTACGGCATCCGATTTATCGCCACCAGCGGCGAGGAAGAAGGCAAACTGGGCGCGGAGAACATCCTGAAGCGAATGAGCGCCGCCGAGAAGAAAAACACGCTGCTGGTTATCAACCTCGATAACCTGATTGTCGGTGATAAGCTCTATTTCAACAGCGGTAAGAAAACCCCGGAAGCGGTGCGAAAACTAACGCGCGACCGGGCACTGGCTATCGCGCATAGTCGCGGCATTGTAGCCAGCACCAATCCTGGCCTGAACAAAGACTATCCGAAGGGTACAGGATGTTGTAACGATGCGGAGGTCTTCGACGACGCGGGTATTGCTGTGCTCTCCGTTGAAGCGACCAACTGGAACCTGGGCAAGAAAGATGGCTACCAACAGCGCGCCAAAAGCGCCTCGTTCCCGTCTGGCAACAGCTGGCATGATGTGCGACTGGATAACCAGCAGCATATCGATAAAGCCTTACCGGGCCGGATAGAGCGCCGTAGCCGCGACGTAGTACGCATTATGCTGCCGCTGGTAAAAGAACTGGCGAAAGCAGGTAAATCCTGAAGAAGAAGCCCGGTAATAAATAAACGTTACCGGGCTTTTAACAGTTAGCCTTCGTGCAGCCCGCACTCTCTTTTCAGCCCAAAGAACCGCGTCTCTTCTTCCGCCATTCCCGGCTCCCATTTGCGGGTGGTATGGGTATCGCCGACTGACAGATAGCCCTGATCCCACAGTGGATGGTACTTCAGACCATGCTTTTGCAGATACTGGTAAACCGTACGGTTGTCCCAGTCGATGATCGGCAGAACTTTAAACACACCACGCTGAATAGCCAGCACCGGTAAATGCGCACGACTGCCCGATTGCTCACGGCGCAGACCGGCAAACCAGGTCTGCGCGTTCAGCTCCAGCAATGCCCGGTTCATCGGTTCGACTTTGTTGATGTCATTGTATTTTTCAATGCCCTCAACGCCCTGCTCCCACAGTTTGCCATAGCGCGCTTCCTGCCAGGCCGCACTTTCCTTCGCCCGGTAGACTTGCAGATTAAGCTTGAGCTTGTCCGTTAACTCGTCAATAAACTGGTAGGTTTCCGGGAACAGATAACCGGTATCGGTGAGGATCACCGGGATATCCGGGCGAACCTGATTTACCAGGTGCAGGCTCACTGCCGCCTGAATACCAAAACTTGATGACAGTACATATTCGCCAGGCAGGTTTTCCAGCGCCCACGCCACGCGATCCTCGGCGCTCAATTTTTCCAGTTGGTCGTTGGTTTGCGCCAACGCCATAACGCGTTCAACTTTCGGCAGTTCGTTCAACGCGTTGAGATTGAGTTTGGACATAAGTTCCTCACTGTTTGCCTTGCCTGATGGCGCTGCGCTTATCAGGTCTGCCGATTCAGCAGACCCGATAAGTCAATTTCACATTATTCCCAGAAATCCCGGGCAGGATCGAGCACCGGGCGAATAATGCCCGCACGCACCGTAAAGTCACCGAAGCCTTCACCCGCTTCGCGCTCTTTCGCCCAGCGCCCAATCAGTTCATCCAGCGATGCCAGAATTTCCGGCTCGGTGATGTTCTCTTTAAACATCCGGGGAATACGAGTTCCAATACGGTTGCCCCCTAAATGGAGGTTGTAACGTCCGGGCGCTTTCCCCACCAGACCAACTTCCGCCAGCATCGCGCGGCCGCAACCGTTCGGGCAGCCAGTCACACGCATGACAATATTTTCATCACTCAGGCTGTGCTTCGCCATCAGCGTGTCGATGTTGTCGATAAACGTTGGCAGGAAGCGCTCGGCCTCCGCCATCGCCAGCGGACAGGTCGGGAACGACACGCAGGCCATCGAGTTTTCACGCTGCGGAGTGACCGCATTCATTAAGCCACTCTTCTGCGCAATCTTCTCGATCTTCGCCTTTTCACTCTCAGGAACACCTGCAATGATCAGGTTCTGGTTCGCGGTAATACGGAACTCACCTTTGTGGATCTTCGCGATCTCAAGCAGACCGGTTTTCAACGGACGGCCCGGATAATCCAGGATACGGCCGTTTTCAATAAACAGCGTCAGATGCCATTTATTGTCGATCCCTTTCACCCAGCCGATACGATCGCCGCGACCGGTGAACTCGTACGGGCGGATGGGCTCAAACTTGATCCCCGCGCGGCGCTCAACTTCAGCTTTAAAGGTCTCAACGCCTACGCGTTCCAGCGTGTATTTGGTTTTGGCGTTTTTACGATCGGTACGGTTACCCCAGTCACGCTGAGTCGTCACCACCGCTTCCGCGACGGCCAGCGTATGCTCAAGCGGCAGATACCCAAATTCGCTTGCCGTCCGGGCGTAAGTTTTCTTATTGCCATGCTCAATGGACAAACCGCCGCCCACCAGCAGGTTAAAGCCCACCAATTTGCCGTTTTCCGCAATCGCCACGAAGTTCATGTCGTTGGCATGCAGATCGATGTCGTTCTGCGGTGGGATCACCACCGTGGTTTTAAACTTACGCGGCAGATAGGTTTGACCGAGGATCGGCTCCTCGTCGGTGGTCGCAACTTTTTCCTGATCAAGCCAGATCTCTGCATAGGCGCGGGTGCGCGGCAGCAGATGTTCGGAGATCTTTTTCGCCCACTCGTAGGCTTCGGCGTGCAGCTCAGATTCATACGGGTTGGAGGTACACAGCACGTTACGGTTCATATCGTTGGCGGTCGCCAGTGCGTCCAGGCCGACGGAGTGCAGCATCTGGTGTACCGGCTTAACGTTCTTCTTCAGAATGCCGTGAAACTGGAAGGTCTGACGGTTGGTCAGACGAATGCTGCCGTAAATAGTGTTGTCATGGGCGAACTTGTCGATCGCCTGCCACTGTTTGGTGGTGATCACTCCACCCGGTAGACGACAGCGCAGCAGCATCGCGTGACGCGGCTCCAGCTTTTGCTCGGCACGTTCAGCGCGGATATCGCGGTCGTCCTGCTGGTACATACCGTGAAAACGGATCAGCAGGAAGTTGTCGCCTTTAAACCCGCCGGTCAGGCCGTCGTTTAAATCTTCGGCAATGGTACCGCGCAGATAGTTGCTTTCCAGCTTCATACGCTCAGCGTCGGACAGTTTGCCTTCGACCACCAATGGTCCTGGATGTTTTTCGCTCATTAGTAGACATCTCGCTGATAACGGCGCTCAATGCGCAGCTCACTTAAAAATTCATCCGCCGCTTCGATATCCATACCACCGAATTCGGCAATCACTTCCAACAACGCCTGCTCAACGTCTTTCGCCATACGATTGGCATCGCCGCAGACATAAATATGGGCACCGTCGTTAATCCAGCGCCACAGTTCCGCGCCCTGTTGGCGCAGTTTATCTTGTACGTAGACTTTTTCTTTTTGATCGCGGGACCAGGCGAGATCGATACGGCTCAGTACGCCCTCTTTGACGTAACGCTGCCATTCCACCTGATACAGGAAATCTTCGGTAAAGTGCGGGTTACCGAAAAACAGCCAGTTTTTGCCTTCGGCTCCATCAGCCGCACGCTGCTGCATGAAGGCTCGGAACGGTGCAATTCCCGTACCCGGGCCAATCATAATTACCGGCGTCTGCGGGTTTGACGGCAGGCGGAAATTGTCGTTGTGTTCAATGAACACGCGGACTTCACCTTCTTCTTCCACGCGGTCGGCGAGGAAACTGGAAGCACCACCAGCACGGGCGCGACCTTCTATCTCATAACGCACCACGCCCACGGTGACGTGCACTTCGCTTTCCACTTCCGCCTGAGAAGAGGCAATGGAGTACAAACGCGGCGTCAACGGACGCAGAAGATCAACTAACGCCTGAGCATCCAATTGCGCCGGGGAAAAGCGCACCATATCGACGATGGGCGTGGTGGCGGCATAATGCTGCAACTGTGCTTTGTCACCCACTAACGGCAGCAATGTTTCGCTGCGGGTTAAGGTGGCATAGTTCTCCACGATATTGCCGGTATTCACCGTCAGCTCGAAATGCCACTGCAACGCTTCAGCGAGCGACAAGGTTTTGCCTTCAACCGTCACCGGTTCATCACCTTTCAGCCACAGCAGTTCAACCAGTTCTTTAACCAGATCCGGGTCATTCTGATACCAGACGCCCAAGGCATCGCCCGGCTGATAACGCAGGCCGGAATCGCCTAAATCAATTTCAATATGGCGTACGTCTTTTTCAGAGTCACGGCCGGTAATTTTCTGATTCACCGCAAGCGACGCCGTCAGCGGCGCTTCTTTGGTATAGGGGCTGGAGTGAATCTCGTTCACCGCGCCGCCCGCCACGGCCTGCACCGATGGCGCCGCCGGCGCGCGGGCTTTCAGTACCTCGACCAGACGCGCGCGCCATTCAGCGGCGGCGGCCTGGTATTCCACGTCGGCATCGACGCGGTCGAGCAGACGTTCACCGCCCAGCTCAGCCAGTTTCGCATCGAAGTCTTTTCCTGACTGACAGAAAAACTCATAGGAGGTGTCGCCAAGACCAAACACGGCAAAAGCGGTGTTATTGAGCTTTGGCGCTTTTTTCGAGAACAGGAATTTATGCAACGCCACAGCTTCTTCCGCCGGTTCACCTTCCCCTTGCGTCGACGCCACCACGATCAGCAGTTTTTCATTGGCGATTTGTTTGAATTTATAGTCGCCAGCGTTGATCAGAGTGACGTTGAGCTTCGCGGCGATCAGATCATCGCGCAGGGCTTCCGCCACACGACGCGCATTACCGGTTTGCGAGGCGGAGATAAGCGTAATGCCTGGCATTTCAGCGACAGGCGCAAGCGCCGCTGCATTGCTACCAGGCTGCTGATTCAGCACGCCCCAAAAATAGCCAGAAACCCACGCAAGCTGTGCGGGAGTGAAATCGGTCGTGGCTGCCTGAAGGCGTGCCAGTTGCTCCGGGTTTAGCGGTAGCAGAGCGGAAGGTGGGGCCTGTGTCGTCATGCGTTGTCATGTTCCAGTAAGCAAAGCGGATTTCAGCAATAAAACCCAAACTGAAGATAAGGTTAACGGCGGGGATAGTAACAATTAAAGAAGGGATAGAAATAACAAATAACCAAATGGACTAACCTGTTTTAGTTATAGTCATTAACGACAAAAACGATTTAATAACTATATGATATATAAATAGTTATTAAACATTAACAGCGTAAATATGACGTTCTGATGCTTAGCGCCCTTTTAACTAATGATAAAAATTGTGCTTTACGGTACCCTACGGCGGTTTTTCGCATTCTTGAGAGTAAATAATGTCCACCACCTTGTTTAAAGATTTCACCTTCGAAGCCGCTCACCGCCTGCCGCACGTACCGGAAGGGCATAAGTGTGGCCGCCTGCATGGTCACTCATTTATGGTGCGTCTTGAAATTACCGGTGAAGTCGATCCGCATACCGGTTGGATCATGGATTTTGCTGAGTTAAAAGCCGCGTTTAAGCCGACTTACGACAGACTCGATCACTACTATTTGAACGATATTCCTGGCTTAGAAAATCCAACCAGTGAAGTGCTGGCCAAATGGATTTGGGATCAGATTAAACCTGTGGTCCCTCTGCTAAGTGCTGTAATGGTGAAAGAAACCTGCACAGCAGGCTGCGTGTACCGCGGCGAGTGATTGTAGGCTTGCCGGATGGCAATGCGTCTTATCCGGCCTGCAACAAGCAACAAACTCTGGCCGGGTAAGCGAAACGCTCCCGGCACAGTTATCAGGCAATATTCAGATATTTATGGGTTTGCATCGACAGACGCCAGTTGCGCGCAATACAGGTATCAATACACAAACGCGTCGCATCTTCTTTCTGGCTGATTGGCTGTAAGGCGATGATTCGTGGTTTGTCGTCGCTCAACGTCGCCAGCAGTTCATCCAGCGCTTCAATATCGCGAACGCGACCAACCGGATGTTTGATTTCATTCGCGCGCTCTAGCGCCTGCGACAGCACATCATAACCGCCACGCATATTTACCTTCGGCGATACGGTCACCCAGGTATTCGGCGTACAGCGTACTTCGTGGGTACCACTGGTTTCAATCTGGCAGCTAAAGCCGTTCTTTTCCAGCAGGTCAGTCAGCGGCATCAGGTCATGAATGCAGGGCTCGCCGCCGGTGATCACCACATGACGGGCGGTATACCCCTGACGCGAAATGACCGCCAGCAGATCCTCACTGCTCGCCGCCCCCCATTTGTCGCTTTCTTTGGTCTTGGCCAGGATGCTGTACAGGGAGACTTCCCGATCCTCAAGCTTATCCCAGGTGTGTTTGGTATCGCACCAGGCACAGCCAACCGGGCATCCCTGTAAACGAATAAAAATGGCGGGGACGCCGGTAAAGTAACCCTCACCTTGCAGGGTCTGGAACATCTCGTTAATCGGGTACTGCATAGCGCTCTCAATATGGGGATAAACGATAATTATCGCAGATCCCCGCCAAAGTATCATGCCCCATCGATGCTTTACGAGGCGATCGCCGCGACAAAGCGTGCCGTTATCTGCTGCGGACGCGTGATTGCGCCACCAACCACCACGGTATGGGCACCTAATTCCAGGCATCGTGCGGCACGTTCCGGAGTATCGACGTTTCCTTCTGCCACGACAGGTACGCTGACCGCCGCCAATACCTCACGTAAAAAACCGCAGTCGTTTTCCGCCAGCACATGCCCGGCAGTGTCAGCGGTATAGCCGTAGAGCGTGGTGCCCACGCAGTCAAAACCCAGACGCTCAGCTGTCACCGCTTCGTCTATGGTGGCGATATCCGCCATCAGCAGCACAGACGGGTAGCGAGCGCGGATTTGCATAACTAATTCTTCCAGCGTTTGTCCTCCTGGGCGCGGGCGCGCTGTCGCATCCAGAGCAATAATCTCCGGCTCAACGGTCATTAGCTCATCCACTTCCTTGAGGGTGGCCGTGATAAACACATCGCTACCCGGATAATCGCGCTTGATAATCCCAATCACCGGCAGGGAGACGCTCTCTTTGATCGCGCGAATGTCCACCACGCTGTTCGCACGAATACCTACAGCACCTCCCTGCGCTGCCGCCAGCGCCATACGCGACATAATAAACGGACTGTGCAGGGGCTCATTTTCCAGCGCCTGGCAGGAGACGATTAATTTACCTTTCAGGGAATCCAGTACAGTTTTCATTACGATAAGATCTCTTCGACTTCGTTTTTGATGATGGTGACATGCGGGCCATAAATCACCTGAACCCCGTTGCCGCGAATAATTACGCCACGCGCTCCGGTCGCTTTCAGCGCCGCTTCATCGACCTTGCTACTCTCTTTTACCGTCACGCGCAGACGTGTGGCGCAACAGTCCACCTCTTCCAGATTCTCTTTACCTCCCAGTCCGGCAATCACAGCCGCAGCACGCTCACTTTGCGGCAGGCCGGATTCAGTCGGTGCTGCGTTTTCACGACCAGGCGTCAACCAGTTAAAGCGGTTAATCAAATAGCGGAAGGTGAAGTAGTAAAGGAAGAACCACGGGATCCCCACCATAGGGACGTACATCCAGTTGGTTTTAGCTTCCCCCTGTAGCACACCGAAGAGGAGGAAATCGATAAGCCCACCCGAAAAGGTTTGCCCGATGGTGATATGTAAAATATGTGCCATCATAAACGCCAGACCATCGAAGAAGGCGTGAATGACGTATAACACAGGTGCGACAAACAGGAAGGAGAACTCGATAGGCTCAGTGATCCCCGTCAGGAAAGAGGTCAGGGCCGCAGACAACAGCAGTCCGGCGACAAGCTTTCTGTTCTCTGGTTTGGCAGTATGGTACATCGCAAGACATGCGCCAAGCAGGCCAAACATCATGGTGATAAAGCGCCCGGACATAAAGCGCGAGGTGCCCGCATAGAACTGCTGCGTATTCGGATCGGCAAGTTGCGCGAAGAAAATACGCTGCGTGCCTTCAACCAACTGGCCGTTGACGATTTCACTCCCGCCAAGCGCTGTGGTCCAGAACGGTAAATAAAAGATATGGTGTAACCCCAGTGGGCCAAGCATACGCAGGATGAAGCCGTACAACAGCGTACCCAGATAACCGGTCGCATCCACCAGACCACCCAGTCCAAAAATGAGTTTCTGGAAATGCGGCCAAACCACCGTCATGACCGCACCCACTACAATCGCGGCAAGGGAGCTAATAATCGGCACAAAGCGCGAACCGCTGAAGAAACCAAGGAACTGAGGCAGCGAGACTTTATTGAAACGGCTATGCAGCGCGCAGGTGACAAGCCCAATCACCACCCCACCAAATACGCCTGTTTCCAGCGTCTGAATACCCAGCGTCATCCCCTGGCCTACGGCACCGGGATTCTCGTGCGCCAGCGTTCCGTTGAGTGTCAATAAAGCGTTGATGGTGGCGTTCATCACCAGAAATGCCAGCAATGCAGCAAGCCCGGCGGTGCCTTTATCCGTTTTCGCCAGTCCTACTGCCACACCCACCGCAAAAAGCACCGACAGGTTGGCAAACACAATAGAACCTGCGCTGGTCATGATCGTGAAGATTGCCTGTAACCAGTCAACGTCCAAAAACGGATACGCCGTCAATGTGTTTGGATTCGACAGCGCACCGCCAATCCCTAACAACAGCCCCGCAGCGGGCAGTACCGCAATCGGCAGCATGAACGATTTGCCGAACCGCTGTGCCTTTTCAAACCATGCGCCCGATGAGGCGCCGCTAAACATTTGCATCATTTTTTCATCTCCCCGATTGATGATGAAAATTTTTACCATAATTAATTTCATAAATGAAAATTATCATCAAAAACCAGGAAACCGATCATACTTTTTTAAAATGACTGGCATCTCTCCCCTGCTTTCCGCCACACTATCAGCAGAGAAACGCATTAAGGATTTTGCATGTCAGAAAATGAAAACCTGCTGCTGAGATTGCGCCAGGGCGTTGACGGATATAGCCGAACACAGCAGAAGCTGGGAGAGTTTGTGCTTAGTGATCCGGCAAAAGTTGTCTACCTGACGATTACCGAACTGGCGCGTGAAAGCGACACCAGCGAGGCGAGCGTCACACGTCTGTGCCGCACGCTTGGGTGTAAGGGTTATAACGAATTCAAAATGGCGCTGGCTCTCGATCTCCAGCAAGGACAGCCGGTAGAGCACAGCGGGGATGAAATTGACAATGTGGTCAATGAATCCGTGCAAGCGCTGCAGGACACAGCAAAGTTACTCGACAGGACATTACTGGAATCCGCCGCTCTGGCGCTACATCAGGCTCAGTCGGTACAGATTTATGGCGTAGCGGCCAGCGCTATTCTGGGGGAGTATTTACATTACAAACTCCTGCGCCTCGGCAAACCCGCGCAACTGTTCAGCGACATGCACCGCGCAGCCATGAATGCCACTACGCTTAGCAAAAATACGCTCGTGGTAGCGATCTCCAGTTCAGGCTCCACGCGCGATCTGCTGCATGTCGTGAAACTGGCGCGTAAGCAAGGCGTGCGCGTACTGGCGCTAAGTAATACACCGCGCAGTCCGCTGGCTTCGCTGAGCGATATTCAACTGGTCGCAGCCAAACCAGAAGGTCCGTTGAGTGCTGGTGCGCTAAACGCCAAGGTGGGTGTGATGCTGTTGGTTGAACTTCTCACCACGTCGCTGATTGCGCTGGATGAAAAGTACAGTGATGTGAGCCAGCAAACAGCCAGCGCAACACTTCCTCTACTGCTTTAAAAGCATAAAAAAACCCGCCGCAGCGGGTTTTTACGTTAAGAGTTAAAGAACAGGATTACAAATAGAAATAGTGGGGATGCCGGCAAAGTCCCCCTCTTCTTGAAGAAGTCTGAAACATCTCGTGAATGGGTATTGTTAGCGTTCTCAGTATGAAGATAAGCAATAATTTTCCCAGATTCCGAAAACGGGTCGTACGCTGCGCTTGTTTAAGGTAAGACTCCCCTGTTCACCAGAAAGTATATCGAGTTTAGTTTTTCTACCGCTTACCCATTAGTTTGAGCTGTAACTTGATACTCCAAACCAGATTGATAAAGAAAGGGTTAAAGAAGACTGAAATCAAGACTAAGATGAGGCAACAAAGTATGCACATTATAAATAGCTCAAACCCTCCCATTGATGCAGGAAAAAGCATAGAGAAGAATAACGCGCCACCCCAGGCATAGTATTTCCAGGCGTAGAGAAAGAAAGCTCGGCTTACGCTGATGTTTTTCTTTCTCGCTAATTTAAGCAAGAAACGAACATTTTTTTCTTTCATTCCAGCATTCACGAGTATAGATTTTATATCATTATTCATAACAATCATCAGTTAAAGTCATTGCAATATATAAAACATCACTTGACTCCCCTTTAAAATAACACCAGATTAATCACTTAGATTCCTCGTAACTTGATATAAACTTTCCAAACCTTAAGGTAATTTTTATGAAGCCGACAAGTTAACTCAATAACAAAAAACAACAACCCGAATATTAAAAAGAGCACCAATAACTCAGTGTAATCTTCTTGTCCAATTGAAAATATAAAAAATGACATAACAAAAGCCATGATAATATCAACCTTAATGATACTTGCATCTGTTAATAAATAGGCTTTTTGTATATTCACTTTGTTTTCATTAGCAAAACGAATAAGTTTCTGTGCTTTATACTCACTCAAACCCGCAAGTTTAATACTTTCAGTTAAAGACTTATCATTCTGATCATATGCTTTGAAGATCATATCCTTATTCCCTCAATTCAGCCCAGTTAGTACTTTCTCCACCAAAAAGTTGATAAATAGTGAATCCACTAACTACATCACCGGTTAACTCACTAGCCACCCCGACTGCCCCCAAGGTTCTCCAACTGCGGATATAATCTTCCTGTATATAGCGGAATAATTTCCACGAATCTGTTCTCAAGGTCAGCGTTGAGGCTGAACCAAATGAAAGAACAAGATCTCCCGTTGAAAAAGCAATATCACCACCCTTATCATCACTCCCCAAAAGTTTAGCTACCTGGCGGTAGGCATACCTCAAAGGCATTCTTTTGGGGTCTTCATGATATAGTAAATAATAACCATTTTCCCAAACATTCTCACTTCCCTGCATCATTAAAGGGACCCCATAACTTTTACATGCAGCACCAAGGCTTGCTTTACATAAACCAAACCCACCGATAACTTGCATTGATCCACTAATGAATCCAACTCGCTTTAATGTTATTGTAAGCGTAGAGTGCCGTTCTCTTTCACGCTCAGCTATTGCATATAATTTAACACTCCCCATCCTTAATTGCATATGATATTTAGTTAAAGACATATGATATTCACGTAATCTATCCAATGCCTTGCCGAAATCTAATTTCCCATACCGATATTCATCAAGGTAACGTGATGTAACCCTACGTTCCTCAATCATATATTTTGAACGTATAGCCGGATCATGAATATATTGAAAACTAATATCATAGACAAGTCGATCAATCTTTTCTTTTTCTCGTTGCAAATTCATTAATCCATAACTACTCAAAATAACCTCCTGTTATTTCCCAAGCAATTTATATTGAACCTTAATGCTCCAGATTAAATTTATGACAAAGGGTGTAAAGAAGAGTGAAATGAGACCTACACCAATACAGAAGAGAATGTTTACTATGAAGAAATCTATACCCTCAGAAAGTGATGAGAAAATTACAGCCAATAGCAAAGCCGTACACCAGGCGTAATATGTCCAGGCATAGAGAAAAAATGCCCGACTTAAGCTGATATTTTTCAGTTTTGCCAACTTTATCAGGATAGCAGCATCCTTTTTTTTCATGCCCGCTTTCGCCAGTATGTCTTCCAATTCGCTATTCATTCAATATTTCTATTATTGTTAATGATAAATATAAAAACATATACAAAAAATAATCACATAATTAAATTACTCTTAGTGAAATAATAACAAAGTGATAAAGATCAAATCGTTCATCAAAATTTTCAATTAAGAATAAATTAAAGACATAAAAAAACCCGCCGAGGCGGGTTTTTACGTTAAGAGCTAAAGAACAGGATTATGCCTGGCCTTTGATCTCTTTACGACCGTTGTACGGTGCTTGTTCACCCAGAGCTTCTTCGATACGAATCAGCTGGTTGTACTTAGCAACGCGGTCAGAACGGCTCATAGAACCAGTTTTGATCTGGCCTGCAGCGGTACCAACAGCCAGGTCAGCGATGGTAGCATCTTCAGTTTCGCCAGAACGGTGAGAGATGACAGCGGTGTAGCCAGCGTCTTTCGCCATTTTGATCGCAGCCAGAGTTTCGGTCAGAGAACCGATCTGGTTGAATTTGATCAGGATGGAGTTAACGATGCCTTTTTCGATGCCTTCTTTCAGGATCTTGGTGTTGGTTACGAACAGATCGTCACCAACCAGCTGGATTTTGTCGCCCAGTACTTTAGTCTGGTATGCGAAACCGTCCCAGTCAGACTCGTCCAGACCATCTTCGATGGACACGATCGGGTACTGTTTGGTCAGTTCTTCCAGGAAGTGAGTGAATTCTTCGGAGGTGAACGCTTTGTTGCCTTCGCCAGCCAGAACGTATTTACCGTCTTTGTAGAATTCAGAAGCTGCACAGTCCATCGCCAGAGTGATGTCTTTGCCCAGCTCGTAGCCAGCTGCTTTAACCGCTTCAGCGATTACAGCCAGAGCTTCAGCGTTGGAACCCAGGTTCGGCGCGTAGCCGCCTTCGTCACCAACTGCAGTGTTCATACCTTTAGCTTTCAGAACTTTAGCCAGGTTGTGGAACACTTCAGAACCCATACGAACGGCTTCTTTCAGAGTCTTAGCGCCAACCGGCTGAATCATGAATTCCTGGATGTCGACGTTGTTGTCAGCGTGCTCACCACCGTTGATGATGTTCATCATCGGAACCGGCATGGAGTATTTACCCGGAGTACCGTTCAGTTCAGCGATGTGTGCATACAGCGGCAGGCCTTTAGCAGCAGCTGCTGCTTTGGCGTTCGCCAGGGACACAGCCAGGATGGCGTTTGCACCGAAGTTGGATTTGTTTTCAGTACCGTCCAGATCGATCATGATCTTGTCGATGCCAGCCTGATCTTTAGCATCTTTACCCAGCAGAGCCTGAGCAATTGGGCCGTTAACAGCTGCAACAGCTTTCAGTACGCCTTTACCCATGAAACGGGATTTGTCGCCATCGCGCAGTTCCAGTGCTTCGCGGGAACCAGTAGAAGCACCTGACGGAGCTGCTGCCATACCAACGAAACCACCTTCCAGGTGTACTTCGGCTTCAACAGTCGGGTTACCACGGGAGTCGATGATTTCACGACCGATGATTTTAACGATTTTGGACATTAGATTTTCCTCAGTACAAGTTAAACTAAAACTCCAGACAAACAATGCACCCTGATGGGTGCATTGCCGTTCTAACTTATTTACTTCTTACTTCGCCTGACGCTTCTGATGTTCACTGGCGGCTTTCACAAAGCCGGCAAACAGCGGGTGCCCATCACGTGGCGTGGAAGTAAATTCCGGGTGGAACTGACAGGCCACGAACCACGGATGATTCGGTACCTCAATGATCTCGACCAACTGATCATCACCGGAACGGCCTGCAATACGCAGACCCGCAGCTTCAATCTGTTTCAACAGCATATTGTTGACTTCGTAACGGTGGCGGTGGCGTTCAACAATTGTCGGCGCGCCGTACAGTTGACGAACCAGGCTATCGTCGCTCAACTGACACTGCTGCGCACCAAGACGCATAGTGCCGCCCAGATCGCTCTTCTCGGTACGGACTTCAACGTTGCCGTCTTCATCGCGCCATTCGGTAATCAGGGCCACCACCGGGTACTTACAGTCTGGCACAAATTCCGTGGAGTTGGCGTTGTCCATACCCACTACGTTACGTGCAAACTCAATCAACGCAACCTGCATACCCAGGCAAATGCCCAGATAAGGAATATTGTTCTCACGCGCAAAGCGCGCCGTCGCGATTTTACCTTCAACACCACGGTAGCCGAAGCCGCCAGGGATCAGGATTGCATCAAGACCTTTCAGGATCTCAACGCCACGCGTTTCGACATCTTGTGAATCGATCAGCTTGATATTGACGGTGACACGATTCTTCAGACCGCCATGCTTCAGCGCTTCGATAACTGACTTATAGGCATCCGGCAGTTCAATGTACTTGCCGACCATACCGATAGTCACTTCGCCTGCCGGATTCGCTTCTTCGTAGATAACCTGTTCCCATTCTGACAGATTAGCTTCCGGACAGTTCAAGCTGAATCGTTTACAAATATAATCGTCAAGGCCCTGAGATTTCAACAGGCCCGGGATTTTATAGATGGAATCGACATCTTTCAGAGAAATCACCGCTTTTTCCGGAACGTTACAGAACAATGCAATTTTTGCACGTTCATTAGCCGGAACTGCGCGATCGGAGCGGCAAATCAGGATATCTGGCTGAATACCGATAGAAAGCAGCTCTTTTACAGAGTGCTGAGTCGGTTTAGTTTTGACTTCACCTGCCGCCGCCATGTACGGAACCAGCGTCAGATGCATAAACAGCGTGTGCTCGCGGCCAATTTCTACGGCCATCTGGCGAATCGCTTCAAGGAACGGCAGAGATTCGATATCCCCAACGGTTCCGCCGATTTCAACCAGAACAACATCATGACCTTCACCGCCTTCCAGAACACGCTCTTTAATGGCATTCGTGATGTGCGGGATAACCTGAACGGTCGCGCCCAGGTAGTCGCCACGGCGTTCTTTACGCAGAACGTCGGAGTAGATACGACCGGTAGTGAAGTTGTTGCGGCGGCTCATTTTGGTACGAATGAAGCGCTCATAGTGACCCAGGTCCAGGTCGGTTTCAGCGCCGTCTTCGGTAACGAACACTTCCCCGTGTTGGATTGGGCTCATAGTACCTGGATCGACGTTGATGTACGGATCCAGTTTCATCATGGTTACATTGAGGCCACGGGCTTCAAGAATGGCTGCCAGGGAGGCTGCGGCAATGCCTTTTCCCAGAGAGGATACGACCCCGCCGGTCACAAAAATATAGTTCGTTGTCATGCTGGACCTGAGAAGTTAGGGTGAAACGATGGAATTACCAAGACGGGAAAGTAGTATACCCGAACATGACGAGCGCCACAAACTTTCATTATTCCTCCTCTTCACCAGGCTCACATTAACATCGGGAGTGAGAAAATAGCCCCTTTGGGGTAAATGTTTTTGACGTAAATCAAGCGCTTGTTATTTAAAAAATCACACAAATCGCCCTTGACCGACGAAATCCCTTAGAGATCAATTTCCTGCCGTTTTACCTGTTGCCAGACTTCTTCCATAGTTTCCAGATCAACACCAGTCATTTCCAGACCGCGAGCCGCCACAATTCGCTCAACCTCACGAAAACGTCGCTCAAATTTCTCGTTCGCTTTTTGCAAAGCAGTCTCTGCTTTAGTGCCTAAATGCCGGGCCATATTGACCGTGGCAAACAGCAGATCGCCCATTTCCTCCTCCAGTTTAGCCTGGTCGACAACAGCCTGCTTCGCCTCAAACATGACTTCGTCGATCTCTTCGTAAACCTTGTCGACAACCGGTCCTAATGTTTTCCAGTCGAAGCCAACATTTGAGCAGCGTTTCTGGATTTTTTGGGCGCGCATTAATGCCGGTAAACTACGGGGAATATCGTCGAGCGCGGAATGCTGTGCCTTCTCAGCACGTTCTTCGGTTTTGATTTGCTCCCAACGGGTAAGCACCTCGGTGCTGTTACTTGCAGAAACATCAGCAAAAACATGCGGGTGGCGGCGTTCAAGCTTATCGCTTATCGCTGCGCAGATATCATCAAAGTTGAAGCGCCCTTCTTCCTGAGCCATCTGGGCGTAAAACACCACCTGGAACAGCAGATCCCCCAACTCTCCACGCAGGTCGTCGAAGTCTTCTCGCGCAATCGCGTCCAGCACTTCATAAGTCTCTTCGAGGGTGTAAGGAGCAATAGTGGCGAATGTCTGCTCTTTGTCCCACGGACAGCCGTTCTCCGGGTCGCGCAAGCGCTGCATAATACCGAGCAGTCGGTTGATTTGATTCATTGGAATATCCTGAAATTTCAATACAGTAGGCCGGATAAGGCAACATCCGGCAACATAGCAATGCCTGATGGCAACGCTAACGCGTCTTATCAGGCCTACAAGGTTATCCGGCCTACATAATGATTAATTACCGTGCAGACGACGTGCGTCGATCACATCCGGTACCTGGTTCAGCTTGCCGAGCACGCGCCCGAGCACCTGCAGGTTGTAGATTTCGATGGTCATATCAATGGTGGCAAGCTGTTGTTTGGTATCACTCCGGCTGGCAACTCCCAGCACGTTCACCTTCTCGTTGGCGAGAATCGTGGTGATATCACGTAACAAGCCACTGCGATCGTTGGCCTGGACGCGAACCACCAGCGAATACCCTGCAGAGTAACTTTCGCCCCAGACCGCATCGACAATACGTTCCGGCGCATGGGA
This sequence comes from Citrobacter sp. KTE30, assembly GCF_000398825.1. Classification (NCBI taxonomy): domain Bacteria; kingdom Pseudomonadati; phylum Pseudomonadota; class Gammaproteobacteria; order Enterobacterales; family Enterobacteriaceae; genus Citrobacter; species Citrobacter sp. KTE30. Next base: position 3,658,357 of record NZ_KB976055.1, read on the forward strand.
ACGCAGCTCAGTCAGCTGTTCACAATCCGCCCGGTGCACGGAAATACCGCGTCCCTGGGTAATAAACCCGACAATCTCATCGCCTGGAATCGGCTGGCAGCAGCGAGCGATGTGGTGCATCAGGTTACCTACCCCTTCCACCACGACACGACCGTCGTCTTTACGGCGACTTTGCGGTGCGTGCGTTTTCTGCTGAAGCTGTTTCAGCGCGGCGGCATCCTGTTCGGCAGCGCTTGGCTTATTAAACTGCGCCTGCAGGAAATTCACCATCTGGTTGAGGCGGATGTCTCCTCCGCCAATCGCCGCCAACAGTTCATCCAGCTCATTGAAACTGTAGCGCGGCAGCAGATGTTTTTCCGCTTCTTTCAGGCTGATGCCTAAATGCGCCAGTTCATCGTCGAGGATCTGGCGACCTGCAAGAATGTTCTTATCACGGTCCTGTTTACGGAACCAGGCGTGGATCTTCGAACGCCCACGACTGGTGGTTACGTAGCCAAGGTTAGGGTTCAACCAGTCGCGGCTTGGGTTTGGCTGTTTCTGGGTGATAATTTCAATTTGATCGCCCATCTGCAGTTGGTAGGTAAACGGTACGATGCGTCCACCAATTTTCGCGCCAATGCAACGATGCCCCACATCACTATGAATGTGGTAAGCAAAATCGAGCGGCGTGGAGCCTGCAGGCAGATCCACAACGTCGCCTTTCGGCGTAAAGACATACACGCGGTCATCAAAGACCTGGCTACGAACTTCATCCAGCATTTCACCGGAATCTGCCATCTCTTCCTGCCAGGCGATCAGCTTACGCAGCCATGCAATGCGATCTTCATGACCAGAGCGCGCCGCGCCTGAAGCGGTGCCCTCTTTGTACTTCCAGTGCGCCGCGACGCCCAGTTCGGCATCTTCGTGCATCTGTTTGGTACGGATCTGAATTTCAATGGTTTTCCCGCCCGGCCCCAGCACAACCGTATGGATTGACTGGTAGCCGTTGGGTTTCGGGTTCGCGACGTAGTCATCAAACTCATCCGGCAGATGGCGATAGTGAGTATGTACTATCCCGAGCGCGGCATAGCAGTCCTGTAAACGCTCTGCCACGATACGCACTGCGCGCACATCGAACAGTTCATCGAAGGCCAACTGCTTTTTCTGCATTTTGCGCCAGATGCTGTAGATATGCTTCGGACGCCCGTACACTTCAGCTTTGACGCCTTCCGTTTTCATCTCTGAGCGCAAATGACCAACGAACTCATCAATGTAATGCTCCCTGTCGATACGACGTTCATGCAGCAGCTTGGCAATGCGTTTGTATTCAGCCGGGTGCAGATAACGGAAGCAATAATCTTCCAGCTCCCATTTTAATTGCCCGATTCCCAGACGGTTGGCCAGCGGTGCATAGATATTGGTGCACTCTTTTGCCGCCAGAACGCGTTCATCTTCCGGCGCGTCTTTCACTTCGCGCAGATGGGCAATCCGCTCTGCCAGCTTGATGACCACACAGCGGAAGTCATCTACCATTGCCAGCAGCATGCGGCGGACGTTATCGACCTGCTCGGAAGAAACTGAATCGGTATGCGTGGCTTTAAGCTGGCGTATCGCCGCCATATCACGCACGCCGTGGATAAGATGAACAATGGATTTGCCCACGCTCTCGCGCAGGATGTCTTCACTTACCACGTTGGCATCAGCCAGAGGGAACAGCATTGCTGCACGCAGCGTATCGATATCCATGCTCAACATGGAGAGAATTTCTACCATCTCCACACCACGCCACAGCAGCAGATCCGCATCCGGATGCCCCTGTGTCTGCTGGAGGCAGTACGCCCAGGTTTCGGCTAAGCGTTCACACGACTGCTGGCTGGAGATCCCCAGACTCGCGATCCATTTCTTGGGATCAAACTCACCAGCTTTATTTAAATGTGCACTTCTTACCGCAACCATCGTCCTCTCCTTAAGGGGCATGGCCTGTCGAAGTCGACAAGCCGAACCCATTGTCTTTCACACAGCATTACAAGGCGAAATCCAATGGGTATTAAGTTCATTACAAACGCTCAAACAGGACCATTGATTCCAGGTGTCCAGTGTGCGGGAACATATCGAGCATCGCCAGCCGCCGGATGGCATATCCCGCATTGAGCAAAGCATCGCTGTCACGAGCCAGCGTTGCCGGGTTACAGGATACATAAACAACGCGTATAGGTTCTAATTTTATAATATGTTGCATCACACCAGCAGCCCCCGCACGCGCAGGATCGAGCAAAACTTTGTCGAATCCGTTTTTCGCCCACGGCTGCCGGGTAACATCTTCCTCAAGGTTCTCATGAAAGAATGTCACATTGTGTAATCCGTTATTCAGTGCATTTTCCCGACCTTTTTCAACCAGCGCCGGAACACCTTCCACGCCAACCACGCTTGCTGCCCGAGTTGCCAGCGGCAGGGTAAAATTACCCATTCCGCAGAACAGATCGAGCACGCGATCTTCAGGTTGCACATCGAGCCATTCCAGCGCACGAGCCACCATTTGTTGGTTTACCCCTTCGTTAACCTGAATAAAATCGCGCGGGCTGAAGGTTAACCGTAGTCCATTTGAGTCATACCAGGGCGATTCTTCTGATATTGATTCCAGTATCTCGCTTTGCGGGGCCAGAAACAAAGACAGCCCCAGAGAATGCGAAAAGCATTCCAGTTTTTCTTTATCCGCTGCACTTAATGGCGCCGTGTGGCGCAAAATCATCAGGGTTCCGCTCCCTGCCTGCACCAGTTCAACATGTCCAAGGTGGCGTAACCCTTGAAGACTTTCCAGACACGCCCTGAGATGGGGCAATAACGCTTCAAGCTGGGGCACCAAAACAGGGCAGTGTTTGACATCGATAATGTCGCTGGAGCCTGATTTGCGAAACCCCATCTGCAATTTGTGTTCTTTTGGCCGATAGTTCAGGCTCAATCGGGCACGACGACGATAGCCCCACGGCGTATCAGCTATAACATCCGACACGTCACATTTCATTAAACGCGACAACGCCGCGCTTTTACTACGCTGCTGTAACGAGATGCTGGCATGCTGCTGCTGGCAACCGCCGCATACGCCAAAATGCGGGCAACGTGGCACTTCACGCTCAGGGCTGTTGTTCAAACGTCGTTTTACTTGCGCGCGGGCGAACTGTTTTTTATCTTCGGTAATCACCACCTCGGCGCTTTCCTGGGGTAGCAATTCCGGTATAAACAACGCTTTTCCGTTATGGCGAGCGACGCCCTGACCAAAAGGATCGAGGTCATTGACGGTAACGCTTATGATCTGACGCGTCGTCACGCGTCGTTTTGCAGAGTAGAATTGCGCCATCGACGAGATATTTCTCTATTTAACAGTGTGACCCTAATTGTCCCATAACGGAACTCCATGACCAACTACAGCCTGCGCGCACGCATGATGATTCTGATCCTGGCCCCGACCGTCCTGATAGGTTTGTTGCTCAGTATCTTTTTTGTTGTGCATCGCTATAACGACTTGCAGCGTCAACTGGAAGATGCTGGTGCCAGCATCATAGAACCACTCGCGGTCTCCAGCGAATATGGCATGAACCTGCAAAACAGGGAATCTATCGGCCAGCTTATCAGCGTGCTGCATCGTCGCCATTCCGATATCGTGCGGGCAATTTCTGTTTATGACGAAAATAACCGACTGTTCGTCACCTCTAATTTTCATCTCGATCCGTCTGAAATGCAGTTGGCGACAGGTTCACCGTTTCCCCGTAAGCTAAGCGTCACCCGGCACGGGGATATCATGATCCTGCGTACCCCGATTATATCGGAAAGCTATTCACCAGATGAATCCGCCGTAAGCGATGCGAAAAACACCAAAAATATGCTGGGGTATGTGGCGCTTGAGCTGGATCTTAAGTCCGTGCGATTGCAGCAGTACAAAGAGATCTTTATCTCCAGTGTAATGATGCTGTTTTGTATTGGTATTGCGTTAATTTTTGGCTGGCGTCTGATGCGAGACGTAACCGGCCCGATTCGCAATATGGTGAATACCGTTGACCGAATTCGTAGAGGACAGCTCGACAGCCGCGTGGAAGGTTTCATGCTGGGCGAGCTGGATATGCTCAAAAATGGTATCAACTCGATGGCGATGTCACTTGCGGCTTACCATGAAGAGATGCAGCACAACATCGATCAGGCCACCTCTGACCTGCGTGAAACGCTGGAGCAGATGGAAATCCAGAACGTCGAACTGGATCTGGCGAAGAAACGCGCCCAGGAAGCGGCGCGTATTAAGTCTGAGTTTCTGGCTAACATGTCGCACGAACTGCGAACACCGCTGAATGGCGTGATTGGCTTCACCCGTCTTACGCTAAAAACCGAGCTCAACACCACGCAGCGCGATCACCTGAATACCATTGAACGCTCGGCTAACAATCTGCTGGCTATCATCAATGATGTACTCGACTTCTCCAAACTTGAGGCGGGCAAGCTGATTCTGGAAAGCATTCCCTTCCCGCTGCGCAGCACGCTGGATGACGTCGTTACGCTGTTAGCGCATTCATCCCATGATAAAGGGCTTGAGCTGACGCTGAATATTAAGAATGACGTACCGGACAACGTCATCGGCGATCCGCTGCGCTTACAGCAGGTAATCACTAATCTGGTTGGCAATGCCATCAAATTTACCGAAGGCGGCAATATCGACATTCTGGTCGAGAAGCGCGCCCTTAGTAACACGAAAGTGCAGATTGAAGTACAAATCCGCGATACCGGAATTGGTATTCCTGAGCGCGATCAGTCACGCTTGTTCCAGGCCTTCCGCCAGGCGGATGCCAGTATTTCCCGCCGCCACGGCGGTACCGGGCTGGGCCTGGTCATTACGCAAAAACTGGTCAACGAAATGGGCGGGGATATCTCCTTCCATAGTCAACCGAACCGGGGTTCCACGTTCTGGTTCCATATCAGCCTCGATCTTAACCCTAACGTTCTTGTTGACCGCTCAACCACGCTCTGCCTGGCCGGTAAACGACTGGCCTACGTCGAACCGAACGCCACTGCCGCACAGTGCACGTTAGATATCTTGAGCGAAACGCCGTTGGAGGTAATTTACAGCCCTTCATTCTCCGGGCTGCCGAAGGATCACTACGATATTCTGCTGCTTGGCATTCCGGTCACTTTACGCGAACCGCTCACCATGCAGCATGAGCGGCTGGCAAACGCTGCGGCGATGACCGACTTTTTGTTACTGGCCCTGCCTTGCCATGCGCAGATTAACGCCGAGAAGTTAAAACAGGGCGGCGCGGCGGCATGTCTGTTGAAACCTCTCACCTCAACTCGCTTACTGCCTGCGCTGACAGAGTATTGTCAGGTGAATCACAGCGCGGATCCGCTGCTGTTAGACGATAGCAAAATCGCGATGACCGTTATGGCGGTAGACGACAACCCGGCGAACCTCAAGCTGATTGGCGCACTGTTGGAAGATAAGGTGCAGCACGTCGTGCTCTGCGACAGTGGGCATCAAGCGGTGGATCGCGCCAGACAAATGCAATTTGATCTGATCCTGATGGATATTCAGATGCCAGACATGGACGGCATTCGCGCTTGTGAACTAATCCACCAGCTTCCTCATCAACAGCAGACACCGGTCATTGCGGTCACCGCACACGCCATGGCCGGGCAGAAAGAGAAGCTGCTCAGCGCCGGGATGAACGATTACCTGGCGAAGCCTATCGAAGAAGATAAGCTGCATAATCTGCTGTTACGCTACAAACCCGGCGCAAGCACAGCGCTTAGGGCGATCGCCGTTGAACCCGTTGAGCCGGTAGTCAATCCGAATACCACACTCGACTGGCAGTTAGCATTAAGACAAGCCGCAGGTAAAAACGATCTGGCGCGGGATATGCTGCAAATGCTGCTCGATTTTCTGCCCGAAGTACGTAACAAAATTGAAGAACAGCTGGTCGGTGAAAACCCTGAAGGTCTGGTGGATATGATCCACAAGCTGCACGGCAGCTGCGGTTATAGCGGCGTTCCCCGCATGAAAAACCTGTGTCAGCTTATTGAGCAGCAATTACGTAGCGGGACCAAGGAAGAAGAGCTGGAGCCTGAGTTTTTAGAGCTTCTGGATGAAATGGACAACGTTGCGCGCGAAGCGAAGAAGTTGTTGGGGTAATATTCGCAGGAAGGCGGCGTGACCGCCTTATCCAACCTACAACTCAGCGTAATTGCTGCCCGGCTTTAAGCGTTGCGGCCACGTTTCGCGCCGTCATTCGTACGTTGTCGCTCGCGTTCTTTAGCGCCTCATCCAGGGTACAGATGGTATAGATGACGCTGAAAACCGCATCCAGCCCATGCTCGTGGACCACACCGACATCCGCCGTCAGGCTACCGGCAATGCCGATAACCGGTTTGTTGTAACGCTTTGCGACCTTCGCCACGCCAACCGGAACCTTACCGTGAATGGTCTGACTATCAATGCGCCCTTCACCCGTGACCACTAAATCCGCATCCGCAACGCAGGCGTCAAGGTGCAACGCATCCGTTACTATCTCAATACCGCAGCGCAACTGTGCGCCGCAAAACGCATATAGCGCCGCCCCCATACCACCAGCGGCTCCACCGCCGGCCAGATCCAGCACGTTGACGTCCAGATCGCGGGCAATGAGTTGCGCATAGTGCGTGAGTGCCCGATCCAGGCGGGTAATCATCTCCGGCGTCGCCCCTTTTTGCGGGCCAAAAACCGCAGAAGCGCCCTCTTCACCGGTCAACGGATTAGTCACGTCGCAAGCCACTTCAATACGACACGCAGCAAGTCGCTGGTCTAACTGAGAAATATCAATCCGAGCGAGCGATTCGAGGCCAGCCCCGCCATGGGCAATATCGTTATTTTGCGCATCCAGCAATTTTGCTCCCAGCGCTTGCACCATCCCGGCACCGCCATCATTGGTGGCGCTTCCGCCAATTCCAATGATGATATGCTCAACGCCAGCGTCCAACGCATGACGGATTAACTCCCCGGTTCCCCAGGATGTCGTTTTCAGCGGATCGCGTAACCCCGCAGGAACTTGTTCCAGTCCGCTGGCGGCCGCCATTTCGATAAACGCCGAGCGCTCATCACCGGATAAACCATAAAATGCCTGAATTGTGTTGCCCAAAGGGCCGGTAACATCAACATGCACAAGGTGACCTTGCGTTGCGGCAACCATCGCTTCGACCGTTCCTTCACCGCCATCTGCAACCGGAATCTTCACGTAATCCGCATCGGGCCAGATCTCACGAAACCCCTGCTCAATAGCCGTTGCCACTTCAAGCGCACTCAAACTTTCCTTATAGGAATCCGGTGCGATTACTATTTTCATAAAGCATCCTTACGCATGTTGACTGTGTTAAGCATATACCAGGATAAAAACCGCCCTTTAATGGGAGCGGTCCCAGTTCGCTTAGCGTACCATGCACGGACGCTTATTATCAAACGTCCAGTTCGGGATCAGATACTGCATTCCCATCGCATCATCACGCGCCCCCAATCCATGTTGCTGGTACAGCTCATGCGCTTTCATGACCTGATCCATATCCAGCTCCACGCCCAGACCCGGTTTTGCCGGAACCTGCACCATGCCGCCTTTGATTTCAAATGGCTCTTTGGTCAGGCGTTGATTGCCTTCCTGCCAGATCCAGTGGGTATCAATCGCGGTAATTTTGCCCGGAGCCGCTGCCGCGACATGCGTAAACATCGCCAGCGAAATATCAAAGTGGTTGTTAGAGTGCGATCCCCAGGTCAACCCAAACTCATGGCACATTTGCGCCACGCGGACAGAACCCTGCATGGTCCAGAAGTGCGGGTCCGCCAGTGGGATATCCACGGACTGCAACGACAGCGTATGCCCCATCTGACGCCAGTCGGTGGCGATCATGTTGGTGGCGGTCGGCAGACCGGTAGCGCGGCGGAATTCCGCCATCACTTCACGACCAGAGAAGCCCTGCTCGGCGCCACACGGATCTTCCGCATAGGCCAGAGAACCCTTCAGATATTTGCCGATCTTAATCGCTTCGTTTAGCGACCACGCGCCGTTCGGATCCAGCGTGACGCGGGCCTGCGGGAAACGCTTCGCCAGCGCAACGATAGATTCCGCTTCCTCTTCCCCGGCCAGCACGCCGCCTTTCAGTTTAAAGTCGTTGAAACCATACTTCTCATACGCAGCTTCCGCCAGGCGCACTACCGCATCCGGGGTCATCGCCTCTTCATGACGCAGACGATACCAGTCGCACTTCTCATCCGGCTGACTCTGGTACGGCAGCGGCGTTGCCTTACGGTTACCGACAAAGAACAGATAACCCAACATTTCAACTTCGCTACGCTGCTGTCCATCACCCAGCAGAGAGGCGACGTTTACGCCCAGATGCTGACCTAACAGATCCAACATGGCCGCTTCGATCCCAGTAACCACATGAATAGTGGTACGTAAATCAAAGGTCTGCAAACCGCGACCGCCCGCATCACGATCGGCAAAAGTATTGCGTACCGCATTCAGCACGTTTTTGTATTCACCTAACGTTTTGCCTACCACCAGCGGGATCGCATCTTCCAGCGTTTTGCGGATTTTTTCTCCGCCGGGAATTTCACCCACGCCGGTATGACCGGAGTTATCTTTAATAATCACAATATTGCGCGTGAAGAATGGAGCATGTGCGCCGCTCAGGTTCATCAGCATACTGTCATGACCCGCAACCGGAATAACCTGCATAGAGGTAACCAATGGGGTAGAAAATTGTGCGCTCATAATTAAGTCCTTATTCAAAATTAGTGGCGGCCGAAAACGGGACGTTTACGGTCAAAAGTCCATCCAGGAATCAGATACTGCATTGGGCCTGCGTCATTACGCGCGCCGCCGGGCAGTCTCTTGTAGGCTTCATGAGCCTTGTTAACCTGATCCCAGTCCAGCTCTACGCCCAGTCCAGGCGCGTCAGGAACAGCAATTTTCCCGTTCTTAATCTCCAGCGGATTTTTGGTCAGACGGCAATCGCCCTCCTGCCAGATCCAGTGGGTGTCGATAGCCGTCGGGTTGCCCGGCGCAGCGGCGCCAACGTGGGTGAACATCGCCAGCGAAATATCAAAATGATTGTTAGAGTGGCAGCCCCAGGTCAGTCCCCAGTCATCGCATAACTGTGCCACGCGTACCGCGCCGGAAAGGGTCCAGAAGTGCGGATCGGCCAGCGGAATATCTACTGAGTTCAGCATCACCGCATGGCCCATTTCACGCCAGTTGGTGGCTATCATGTTGGTTGCTACCGGTAGACCGGTTGCACGGCGGAACTCGGCCATCACTTCGCGGCCAGAAAAACCCTGTTCAGCGCCGCATGGATCTTCGGCGTAGGTCAGAACATCGTTCAGCCCTTTACACAGGGAGATGGCTTCATCCAGCAACCAGGCACCGTTGGGATCAACCGTAATACGCGCATCCGGGAAGCATTTTTTCAGCGCACGAACGGTGTCGATTTCCTGCTCGCCAGGCAGTACACCACCTTTGAGTTTGAAATCTTTAAAGCCGTAGCGATCCTGCGAAGCCTGAGCCAGACGTACCACCGCCTCACTGTTCATCGCTTGCTGGTGACGCAGGTGATACCACTCATGGTTTCCCGGCGTGCTTTCCAGATACGGTAACTCGGTCTTTGTGCGATCGCCCACGTAGAACAGATAGCCGAGTACGGTGACCGCATCGCGCTGCTTGCCCGGCCCTAACAGTTCACAAACCGGCACGTTCAGCGCCTTACCCAGCAGGTCGAGCAGCGCCGCTTCCAGCGCCGCTACCGCATTGACCCGCAGTTCAAAGGTCCAGGCGCCTTTGCCGAAGGTGTCAAAATCAGCGGCCTGGTTGCCTTTATGCACCTGCTGTACCACCTTATTCAGGCGCGCAACTTCCTGACCCAATACCATCGGGATAGCGTCAACCAGCGTCTGATAAATCACTTCGCCGCCCGGCGCTTCACCGACGCCGGTATTGCCGGCGTTATCGGTGAGCACCACGATATTACGAGTAAAGTATGCGTTATGCGCCCCACCAATATTGAGCAGCATGCTGTCATGACCGGCCACCGGGATGACCTTCATATCGGTAATAACGGGACTCGATTGTGTTGTCATCATCATTGTCCTGCGACAGGTTTCAGTTCGATACGTTTAATATCGCCCACCAGTACCAGATAGCTCACCACCGCAATCAACGCATGCACCCCGACGTAAATCAACGCGCCGTTAAACGAGCCGGTGGTCCCTACGATGTAGCCGATAGCAATTGGCGTGACGATGCCGGATATGTTGCCAAACATGTTGAACAAACCGCCGCTCAGACCGCTGATCTCTTTAGGTGCAGTATCAGCCATCACCGCCCATCCCAACGCACCGATACCTTTGCCGAAGAAGGCCAGCGCCATAAAGCCGATGATCATCCACTCCACGTTGACGTAGTTACAGAACACCATCACCATCGACAGCAGCATGCCGAGTACGATTGGCGTTTTACGGGCGATATTTAGCGAACCGGTACGGCGCATCAGCCAGTCGGAAATAATGCCGCCAAGCACGCCGCCGGCGAATCCGCAAATGGCCGGGACCGAAGCGACAAAACCTGCTTTCAAAATCGACATACCGCGAGCCTGCACCAGATAAACCGGGAACCAGGTGATAAAGAAGTAGGTCAGCGCGTTAATGCAGTATTGCCCGATGTAAATACCGATCATCATCCGTGAGCCCAGCAGCTGTTTGATTTGCCCCCACTTCACGCTGAACGGCACTTTAGCTTTGGCGGCCGCCTGATCCATATTGATCAGCGCCCCGCCTTCAGCAATGTACTCCAGCTCTTTTTGGTTTACGCCCGGGTGCTGGTTTGGTTCATGAATCACCTTCAGCCAGATAAAGCTGATAACAATCCCGAGGCCGCCCATAAAGAAGAACACATGCGACCAGCCCACTTCGTGGGTCAGCCACCCCATGATTGGCGCAAAAATAACGGTGGCAAAGTACTGCGCAGAGTTAAAGATTGCGACCGCCGTGCCCCTCTCCTGTGCCGGGAACCATGCCGCAACTATACGACTATTGCCGGGGAAGGAAGGTGCTTCAGCTAAACCGACAAGGAATCGCAACGTAAACAGCGCAACGATAATGCCGAAGCCGCTAAAGATATCGACGAAGCCCTGCAGCAGGGTAAACATGGACCAGATAAAGATGGACCAGAAATAAACACGTTTTGAACCGAAGCGGTCAAGCAACCAGCCGCCAGGGATCTGGCCGATAACATAGGCCCATGAGAAAGCGGAGAATACATAACCCATCCCTACCGCATCCAGACCAATATCTTTGGCCATCTCCGAACCGGCAATGGATAAGGTGGCGCGATCGCCGTAGTTGAAGGATGTGACGATAAACAACATCACCACTATCCAGTAGCGAGCGTTAGTGCGTTTTTCAGCGCTGCTCGCCGCCTGACTTAATGAACTCATTGTTGCACTCCTGAATCTTGGCTTTCGCCAGTTCATTCTGTACAGCACCTGTAGGGTGATCAGAATGAGAGGTTAGTGTGTGGCAGTTTTGGTACAGCTCAGGGCCGTTTTATTCTGACTCGCTGCCTTTTCGGGAACTGACGGGAAAAGTATATGAAGGAGTGGCTCTTACCCTCACCGTGCATGAACACAACATTCGGGAGGCAGTAAGAAGTTGTTTGGGGCATAAGCCCAAAGCAGTGGAAGTTAGTTCACGTAATTGGGGTTTTATTGCCGGGTGGCGGCTTCGCCTGACCCGGCCTACGGTTCAAATGGGGGTTGTATGCCCGTACGGGCGAGAGATTATTTGAGCAAGGTTCCCCAGTTTTCTACCCAAGGGTTGGATTCGCTTTCCGGTTCAGGATGTTCGCTGGCGTCAATCAGCAACATTTCACCCACGCGCTGTGCGCTTTGCTCCTGCAACAGCGCATCAAACTGTTTGCCACCATTGCAGAAATTAACGTAGCTGCTGTCGCCCAGCGCAATGACTCCGTAATGCAGATTTGGCTGGAAACCGAGATTATCTTTGATCCCCTGAAACAGCGGCACAATGCTATCGGGCAGATCGCCCTGCCCGGTCGTTGAGGTCACCACCAGCACATATTTATCCTGATATACCTGCCAGTCGCTAAGCTCAGGATCTTCAAACACCGTGGCTTTATGACCCTGTGCCGTCAAAATGGCCTCGGCCTCTTCGGCAACCAGCAGCGCGTTTCCGTACATTGTGCCGACAAAAATTCCAATTTCCGCCATAACCGTAATCTCCTGGGACTTAAGAATCTATCTGCTCATCCTGACCTGACCGCTCGACGAACTCAACCCTTTCATTCTCAGGGAGAAGTCCACGCCAGCCAAATTGTGACAATGCCTGCATCCAGACGTCATCCAGCCCGGCGCGAATAACCAGAGGCTCACCGGTGAACGGATGCGTCAGCGCAAGCTGGCTGGCATGCAGCATTAATCGCTGACAACCGAAATGCTCTGCGGCGCTGCGGTTTTGCCGTAAATCACCGTGCTTGCTGTCGCCAATTATCGGATGGCGTAAGTGGGCCAGATGGCGCCTGAGCTGGTGCTTGCGACCGGTTTTAGGATCCAGCTCCACCAGTCCATAACGGGTGGTCGGATAACGCCCGGTCGCTACCGGCATTTCTACCGTTGCCAGGCCGCGATAATGGGTGACGGCAGGCTGCGGGCCTTTATCATCGCGGGCAAACTTATCGGCAATCTTATCCAGCTCTTCGACCAACGGGTAATCCAGCACGGCATCATCCATCAGCCAGCCACGCACAATCGCATGATAGCGTTTCTGAATTTGATGATGTTCAAACTGCTGAGACAACAAACGCCCGGCTTCGCTGGACAGTCCCATCAGCAGCACACCGGAGGTTGGTCTGTCGAGTCGATGGGCGGTAAAAACGTGCTGACCAATTTGGTCTCGCACCGTTTGCATCACCACCACTTTCTCATCCCGGTCGAGCCAACTGCGGTGAACCAACCAGCCCGAAGGTTTATTGACTGCAACCAGCCATTCGTCCTGATAAAGAATTTCCAGCATCAGGCGTTATCACTGGTAAACAGCGCATCCAGCTCCTGCAATGCCGCCAGGAGAATGTCGCGTTGCGGATGATCGGCTGCCAGCGCCATTTCGTAATACGGTGCAACGGCAAAAGCCTGCGGAAGCGGCTGCGCGTTATCGAGTAGCGTATGCATGCGGGGAATCAACACCCACTGCAGCCACTCAACCGGCTCCATGGTATCCATACAAAAAGGCTGCGTACTGGTAAACAGATGCTCTGCTGGCTCATCCATCCGCCAGTGATTATGTTCACGCAGTAGCGCTTCAAGTGCGTGTAACTGCTGGCGCACACGGTCATGAGTCGTCATGAAATAAACCTCAATGATGAAAAATCTGGCGCGAAGAATAGCACTAGTGGAGGGAAATAAAAAAAGGGAGCACTGTAAAAAAACAGTGCTCCCGGTTCGTTTCGCAGCATTCCAGCTACTTTTAGTGCTCCCTGCTCATCCGTGACAACTTTTCCTGTGGTCTTGCGACCTTGTTCATCCTGAACTTTTGCATCCTGCTCACATCACCCCGATGTGAAAACTTCATCCTGAAGTATCCTGGCCATCCTGACCCGCCGAACATCCTGACCGGCTCTCATTCTCCGTCCTGGAGGTGTCCTTTAACGCATCCAGCGTCTTCCTCTTTGCTTCGTCCTGAAGCCTGTCCTTGCAACACCGTCCTGGTGTATCCAGGTGAAGAGCCATCATCCTGATGTTCTCTTCGTTGTGCGACTCCTTGTCGACAGATATAGAATCGCCTGTTTCGCTTTGTCTTACAAGATGCTTACAGGCTTACCCTTACGATTATTTTCGTATGAAAGTTGACAATAAAAGACTAACCAATTGAATAATAATAAATTATTATTTTATTAATTCATTAAGTCTTTACTTATCACCTGGCAATGTCCTACAGGGTTTGTAAGAGATCTCTCACAAGATTCAGGGCAAACAGGATTACAGAACTGGCTTAAGTTGAGTGAGGAATTCCGCAAGTGAGGCCGCCAGCACCGTTCGTTTACGGGTTCCCAGCGTTTCTTTGCACACTTCACCGGACAGATTGCACACCGAAATGACGTCAAGCTCATTATCTTGTGTGGCAATAAAAAGCGTAGGCGAAAGCTTAAGTCGCTTTTGCGTAACCAAGTGACCAATCAGGTTTTCCTGAACGCGCCTGAAGTCATCTTCACTCCAGGTCTGCAGCAGCGTCAGCTTTTCATCCGCAAACTGCGCGTGCATATCCCCGGCAAACTGGGTGGTGTAAAAAGCGTGAGCGGCAGGTTGTACCACAATATCAAAGGCCCGTTCAACCGCATTGAGGTTTTTTTCGCCGACAAAAGGTTGAGGCTGCCAAAATACCGCATCGTCTGTGGAAGAAATGATGCACGGAGAAGGTACGCCATACAGCTCTTCACTGAGTGGCCAACTGTTGTTTTTTTCATGCCATGCGTCGCAATAACGCGTCGTAAAGGCTACCAACGCCTGCGCTGTCAATTCGTCCACTGATTTCTCTCTTCACAAAAGCCAGGATACACTTGTCGCATAGTGTATCTGGTTTATGACGGTGAAACATGTCCTCTTATGAAAATCATCAGGCGCTTGACGGCCTGACTCTAGGTAAATCAACGGATTACCGAGACAATTACGATGCAAGTCTGTTGCAGGGCGTTCCGCGCAGCCTAAACCGCGATCCGCTGGATTTAAAGGCCGATACCCTGCCTTTTCACGGTGCAGATATCTGGACGCTGTATGAACTGTCGTGGCTGAATACCAACGGCTTACCCCAGGTCGCAGTCGGTCACGTGGAACTGGATTACACCAGCGTAAATCTGATTGAATCGAAAAGCTTTAAGCTTTACCTGAACAGTTTTAATCAGACGCGTTTTGATTCCTGGGATGCGGTACGTCAGACACTGGAAAACGATCTTCGCGCCTGCGCTCAGGGCGATGTCAGCGTGGCGCTGTACCGCCTTGACGAACTGGAAGGGCAGCCGATAGCCCACTTTAACGGCACCTGTATCGACAATCAGGATATCGTCATCGATAACTACCAGTTCAGCACTGCGTATCTGGAAAATGCCGTGAGCGGTGAAAAGGCAGTGGAAGAGACACTGGTCAGCCATCTACTGAAATCCAACTGTCTGATTACCCATCAGCCCGACTGGGGCTCCATACAAATTCAGTATCGCGGACGGAAAATCGACAGAGAGAAGCTGCTGCGTTACCTGGTCTCCTTCCGCCACCATAATGAGTTTCACGAGCAGTGTGTGGAACGCATTTTCAATGACATTCTGCGCTTCTGCCAGCCGGAGAAACTGAGCGTTTACGCACGCTACACGCGACGTGGTGGCCTGGACATTAACCCATGGCGCACCAACACCGATTTCACTCCGGCAACCGGTCGTCTGGTGCGTCAGTAATCTTTTTTCTCAATTTTGCGTGTCGGATTCCGCGCACAAGGTTGTGAAAGGTCATAAGCCAGGGCTATTGTAATCACAGGGAATGACGTGTTGCGTCCCATAAGGAGTTTACTTGATTACACATATTAGCCCGCTTGGCTCAATGGACATGTTGTCGCAGCTGGAAGTCGATATGCTTAAACGCACGGCCAGCAGCGACCTGTATCAACTGTTTCGTAACTGTTCGCTTGCCGTTCTGAACTCCGGCAGTTTGACCGACAACAGTAAAGAACTGCTGTCACGCTTTGAAAGTTTCGATATTAACGTACTGCGCCGCGAACGGGGCGTGAAGCTGGAACTGATCAACCCACCTGAAGATGCGTTTGTTGATGGACGCATTATTCGTGCGCTACAGGCTAACCTGTTTGCCGTGCTGCGCGACATTCTGTTCGTCAATGGCCAGATCCATAACGCCGGTCGTTTTCAGCATCTGGATCTCGAAAGCTCGGTCCATATCACCAACCTCGTATTCTCGATCCTGCGTAATGCCCGGGCGCTGCACGTCGGTGAAGCGCCGAACATGGTCGTCTGCTGGGGCGGTCACTCAATCAACGAAAATGAGTACCTGTACGCCCGTCGCGTCGGCACCCAGTTGGGCTTGCGCGAACTGAACATCTGTACCGGCTGCGGTCCAGGGGCGATGGAAGCGCCAATGAAAGGCGCTGCGGTAGGCCACGCCCAGCAGCGATACAAAGACAGCCGCTTTATTGGCATGACCGAACCTTCAATCATCGCCGCTGAACCGCCTAACCCGCTGGTAAACGAACTGATCATCATGCCGGACATTGAAAAACGTCTTGAAGCGTTCGTGCGTATCGCCCACGGTATTATCATCTTCCCGGGTGGCGTAGGGACCGCAGAAGAGCTGCTCTATCTGCTGGGGATCCTGATGAATCCGGCCAACAAAGATCAGGTACTACCGCTGATCCTGACCGGACCAAAAGAGAGTGCGGATTACTTCCGCGTGCTGGACGAATTTATCGTGCACACGCTGGGGGAAGATGCGCGTCGCCACTATCGCATTATCATTGACGATGCGGCAGAAGTGGCGCGTCTGATGAAAAAAGCGATGCCTCTGGTGAAAGAAAACCGTCGCGACACAGGTGATGCTTACAGCTTTAACTGGTCGATTCGTATCGCGCCCGATCTGCAAATGCCGTTCGAACCGTCCCATGAAAACATGGCCAACCTGAAGCTGTACCCGGATCAACCCGTTGAAGTATTGGCCGCCGATTTACGTCGCGCATTCTCCGGTATTGTGGCAGGTAACGTGAAGGAAGTCGGCATCCGCGCTATTGAAGAGTTTGGCCCGTACAAAATCCACGGTGACCGCGAAATGATGCGCCGTATGGACGATCTCCTGCAGGGCTTTGTTGCACAACATCGTATGAAGTTACCGGGCACTGCGTATATCCCTTGTTACGAGATCTGCGCCTAACCTTCTACACCCGCTAGCAGTACTATAGCGGTGACAGTTTTGTCCATACCAAAGCCGGATTTGGCGCATTTGCCTCCCGGCTTTTTTTAGTGATACCAGTCACATAGCTCTGACAATCACATAAATACCAGTGATGATTCATTAAAAACAGCGCACCACGCAAACGATTACCTTGAAAACCCAACCGTGATTTATCTTAGTAAATTATTATTAGTCGCCGAAATCATCTAAAAACAACAGTTTTTACAGCTGAACACGCCTATCTTCGCGCCTTCGCTTTCATGAGATATGTCGTTAATGTTAGCCTTCGCGCCCGTAAATTCGCTTTGACTATTTTTTAACAGATTAATGGCCCAAATTTATCCACATAAAAGGTGGATTATTGCATTTGGGATCCCGATCACTGATACATTCATTACTAAAATGTATCTTTCCGCCCGAAAATTATTACGGCGAAAAATTATATAAAAATCGCTCAACGAATTTCGATTTACAGCCGGGTACTTTCTCATTGGATTGACCTCAAACCCGGCTTTTTAAGCTTCCTCCAGGAGAAATAGATGGAAAACACTCAAACCAGCACTATCGTTACGGGCCAGACCCGCAGCGCATGGCGCAAGACAGACACCATGTGGATGCTGGGCCTTTACGGCACGGCGATTGGCGCGGGTGTATTGTTCCTGCCGATCAACGCAGGCGTAGGCGGTATGATCCCGCTGATCATCATGGCGATCCTTGCCTTCCCAATGACCTTCTTTGCACACCGCGGTCTGACTCGCTTTGTGCTGTCCGGTAAAAATCCGGGTGAAGACATCACCGAAGTTGTAGAAGAACACTTCGGCGTTGGCGCAGGTAAACTGATTACCCTGCTCTACTTCTTCGCTATCTACCCGATTCTGTTGGTTTACAGCGTAGCAATCACCAATACCGTTGAAAGCTTCCTGACCCATCAGCTGGCGATTACTCCTCCGCCGCGTGCAATCCTGTCTCTGATCCTGATTGTCGGCATGATGACCATCGTGCGCTTCGGTGAGCAGATGATCGTTAAGGCGATGAGCATCCTGGTATTCCCGTTCGTTGCGGCTCTGATGCTGCTGGCGCTGTATCTGATCCCTCAGTGGAGTGGTGCGATTCTGGAAACCATGTCTTTTGACTCTGCGGCAACCACCGGGAACGGCCTGCTGTTGACCCTGTGGCTGGCGATTCCGGTAATGGTGTTCTCCTTCAACCACTCCCCGATCATCTCCTCCTTCGCCGTGGCGAAGCGTGAAGAGTACGGTGATGAAGCTGAGAAGAAATGCTCCAAGATTCTGGCATTCGCTCACATCATGATGGTACTGACCGTTATGTTCTTCGTCTTCAGCTGTGTATTCAGCCTGACCCCGGCGGACCTGGCAGCAGCAAAAGAGCAGAACATCTCGATTCTGTCTTACCTGGCGAACCACTTTAACGCGCCGATTATTGCCTGGATGGCACCGATCATCGCGATTATCGCTATCACCAAATCCTTCCTCGGCCACTACCTGGGCGCACGTGAAGGCTTCAACGGGATGGTGATTAAGTCTCTGCGCGGCAAAGGCAAATCCATCGAAATCAACAAACTGAACAAAATCACTGCACTGTTCATGCTGGTAACCACCTGGATTGTGGCGACGCTGAACCCGAGCATCCTCGGTATGATTGAGACCCTGGGTGGCCCAATCATCGCGATGATTCTGTTCCTGATGCCGATGTATGCCATCCAGAAAGTTCCGGCAATGCGTAAGTACAGCGGCCATATCAGCAACGTCTTCGTTGTGATTATGGGCCTGATCGCTATCTCCGCTATTTTCTACTCTCTGTTCAGTTAATTCCCCTGCGCCGCTCTTCGGGGCGGCGCATCTCGATACACAATGGACGCCTCATGATTAGCGTATTCGATATTTTCAAAATCGGCATTGGCCCTTCCAGCTCCCACACTGTTGGCCCGATGAAAGCAGGCAAACAATTCACGGATGACCTGATTGCACGCGGAATTCTCACTGACGTAACCCGCGTAGTGGTTGATGTCTATGGCTCTTTATCTCTGACGGGAAAAGGTCACCATACCGACATCGCGATTATTATGGGCCTGGCGGGTAATCTGCCGGATACCGTAGACATTGATGCCATCCCTTCATTTATCCAGGATGTGAATACTCATGGGCGTTTGCTGCTGGCAGGCGGTCAACATGAGGTCGAGTTCCCGGTCGACAAGTGCATGAATTTCCATGCGGACAATCTGTCCCTGCACGAAAACGGAATGCGTATTACCGCACTGGCAGGCGAAAAAGCCATTTACAGCCAGACTTACTATTCCATTGGCGGTGGTTTCATCGTTGATGAAGAACATTTTGGTTTACCGAATAACTCTCCGGTAAACGTGCCGTATCCGTATAAATCCGCAGCTGATTTGCAACGTCATTGCCAGGAAACCGGCCTGTCACTTTCCGGTCTGATGATGCAAAACGAACTGGCCCTACACAGCAAAGAAGAGCTGGAACAGCACTTTGCTAACGTCTGGGAAGTGATGCGTAGCGGGATTGAGCGCGGCATCACCACCGAAGGTGTATTGCCGGGCAAACTGCGCGTCCCGCGTCGTGCTGCTGCGCTGCGTCGCATGCTGGTCAGCAGCGACAAAACCACCACTGACCCGATGGCGGTTGTTGACTGGATCAACATGTTCGCGCTGGCCGTGAACGAAGAAAACGCAGCAGGTGGACGTGTAGTTACCGCGCCAACCAACGGTGCATGCGGGATTGTTCCTGCCGTACTGGCGTATTACGACAAGTTTATCCGTGAAGTGAACGCTAACTCGCTGGCACGCTACATGCTGGTCGCGAGCGCCATTGGTTCACTGTATAAGATGAACGCCTCTATCTCTGGTGCCGAAGTCGGCTGTCAGGGTGAAGTTGGCGTGGCCTGCTCCATGGCAGCGGCTGGTCTGGCTGAACTGCTGGGTGGTAGTCCAATGCAGGTGTGCATCGCGGCAGAAATCGGTATGGAACATAACCTGGGTCTGACCTGCGATCCGGTTGCCGGCCAGGTACAGGTACCGTGCATTGAGCGTAACGCGATCGCGTCCGTGAAAGCGGTGAACGCCGCACGTATGGCGCTGCGCCGTACCAGTGAGCCACGCGTGTGCCTCGATAAAGTTATCGAGACCATGTACGAAACCGGTAAAGACATGAATGCCAAATACCGCGAAACATCTCGCGGCGGTTTGGCAATGAAAATTGTCACCTGCGATTAAGTCCCACCCCATTGCCGGATGGCGCAAGCTTATCCGGCCTACAGTGCCGTATTCATTTGTAGGCCGGATAAGGCTTCAGCCGCTATCCGGCAAAATGTTGTATCAGATCTTCGCCTCCACTCGCCGTGAATGTTACCCTACAGACTGATTTGTTAGGGAGAACACCGTGGCCGTCCATCTGCTCATTGTCGATGCACTGAATCTTATCCGCCGAATTCACGCCGTACAGGGCTCCCCCTGCGTGGAGACGTGCCAGCACGCGCTCGATCAGTTGATTGTGCACAGTCAGCCCACACACGCCGTGGCGGTATTTGATGACGAAGCGCGCAACAGCGGCTGGCGTCACCAACGCTTACCTGACTACAAAGCCGGTCGCCCGCCAATGCCTGACGATTTACACAAGGAAATGCCCGCCTTACGCGCCGCTTTTGAACAGCGCGGTGTCTGCTGCTGGGAATCCAGCGGGAATGAAGCCGATGATTTAGCCGCAACTCTGGCGGTGAAAGTTAGCCAGGCCGGACATCAGGCAACCATCGTCTCAACCGATAAAGGCTATTGTCAGCTACTCTCCCCAACACTGCGTATTCGCGATTATTTCCAGAAACGCTGGCTGGATGCGCCGTTTATCGAGAAAGAGTTCGGCGTACTGCCGCAACAGTTGCCTGATTACTGGGGACTGGCAGGGATCAGCAGTTCTAAGATACCTGGGGTTGCCGGTATTGGTCCTAAAAGCGCCACACAATTGTTGACGCAGTTTCCAACGCTGGAAGCACTGTATGAACATCTGGATGACGTACCGGAGAAATGGCGCAAGAAACTCGAAGAACATCGGGAAATGGCGTTTTTGTGCCGCGATATCGCGCGGCTGCAAACGGACTTACATATCGACGGAAACCTACAGCAGCTACGGCTGGCACGGTAGTCTTATTTTCGGATGGCGCTGCGCTTATCCGGCCTACTTAACGTATAACCCTGTAGGCCAGATAAACGCCAGGTGATTACCAGGCAGTATGGTACAGCTCGACGATATCCCCAAGGCTCGCTTCACGCGGATTTCCCCCGGTACAAACATCGTCAAATGCGGCTTGCGCCAATGCAGGAATATCCTCTTTACGGACGCCAACATCGCGTAAATGCAGGGGGATCCCTACATCGCGGTTAAGGGCGAAGACGGCATCCACTGCCGCTTTACGTGCTTGCGCCAATGTCAGCCCTTCAACCTTAACCCCCATTACCCGGGCGATATCGCGGAATTTTTCCCCAGTGAATTCGGCGTTATAGTGCATCACGTGCGGCAGCAAAATAGCATTCGCTACGCCATGCGGCGTGTTATAAAACGCGCCTAACGGGTGTGCCATGCCATGCACTAATCCCAGACCTACGTTGGAAAAGCCCATCCCGGCTACGTATTGGCCCAGCGCCATCGCTTCACCCGCCTGGCTGTCACCCGTAACGGAACCGCGTAATGACCCGGCAATAATTTCGATGGCTTTAATGTGCAGCGCATCGGTAAGCGCCCACGCTGCCCGGGTGATGTAACCTTCAATGGCATGAGTCAGTGCATCTACCCCAGTAGCCGCTTTTAACGCAGCAGGCATGCCGTCCATCATATCAGCATCGATGAACGCCACCTGCGGGATGTCATGTGGATCGACACAAACAAACTTGCGCCGATTTTCTTCGTCGGTGATCACGTAGTTAATGGTCACTTCCGCCGCCGTTCCCGCGGTGGTTGGGATAGCCATAACCGGCACACTTGGGTTGCGTGTCGGCGATAACCCTTCAAGGCTGCGTACATCAGCAAACTCAGGATTATTATTGATAATGCCAATCGCTTTACAGGTATCCTGCGGGGAGCCTCCGCCGATTGCTATCAGATAGTCTGCGCCGCTTTGCTGAAAGACACTCAATCCTTCCTGCACTACCGCAATGGTTGGATTAGGAATAACGCCTGAATAGATTTCCCATGCCAGACCTGCAGCATCCATTCGGGAAGTCACTTTCTCAACAACGCCGCACTGCACCAGATTTTTATCAGTTACAATCAACGCCTTGCGATAACCGCGACGAATAACTTCATCGGTTAATGCGCCAACAGCCCCCCGGCCAAACCATGCCGTTTCATTCAGAATCATTCTGTTCGCCATTGTATTTCTCCTTTTCGCTATGCGAAATTACTCTTCAATGCGTAATCCGTAAGATTTGAATTTCTCCAGCACAATAGCGATCTCCTCGTCATCCAGCACCGGCACCGGGTCAACAATCGCCAGCGTGCTCAGGTACAGACGGGCCAGAACTTCCACTTCATGCGCCAACCACAGTGCTTTTTCCAAATTCGCTTCGCAAGCAATCAACCCATGGTGCTGTAAAAGCGTTGCCTTACGGTTTTTCAGGGCGACGCTCACATGCTCTGACAGCTCTCGTGTACCAAACGTCGCATAAGGCGCACACGGAATAGAGTTCCCCCCCGCCGCTGCAATCATGTAGTGAATTGCCGGGATAGGGCGATTAAGAATTGAAACGGCCGTGCAGTGTACGGCATGGTTATGGACAACCGCATTGGCATCCGGACGCGTCTGGTATGCCGCCAGGTGAAAACGCCATTCACTGGAGGGTAATTGTCCTTTATCATATTTCCCGTCGTTATCTACATACACGATCATGTTTTCAGTAAGTCTTTCGTAAGGAATACCGCTGGGCGTGATCAGCATCCCGTTTTCATAACGCGCACTCACATTTCCCGCCGTCCCCTGATTCAATCCAAGGCTGGTCATTTCCAGACAGGTTTCAATGATTTCTCGCGACAAACGCATTCTTTCCATAATGATTCTCCGGGTACAGTTTCCCCTCGTCTTTATTGCGAAAAATGCAGCCGCAGAATAAGACGGGTCAGGTTTTAGGTACAGGCAGCCACTGAACGTATTTATTCAGATTCAGTTGGCCGATTTATTTATAGCGAAATATTAAGGTTGTCTTACGCGCTTAATAAGTTTCATCTCAACTTTTACAGTTTCTTTAATTGGGTGATCATCAATAGCACTCATCATCATATCGAATGCTTTTTCCGCCCAGACATTTTCATCCTGTTGCATTGACCAGACATTATTGGCGAGGAATCCCAGCATTGGGTGTTCATCGAATGTCCCAATATTAATTTCCGGTGGAATTGTGCCCAAACGATTACGAATAGCGTTAATGGCCCCCTCCAGTACCGGTAATGATGAGGCGATAAACGCCTGCGGACAGCCCTGTTCGCCGATCAACTCATCCATCAGTCGATAACCACCTTCAGGTGTGTTGTCCGGACCTTCGCGCACCCAATCTCTATGTGAAATACCATTATTGTTCAATGCATTAAGATAACCTTGCAAACGATCACCAATGCTGGGTAATCCGGTATCCCCCACTAAAAACCAGATTGGCGACTTTCCAGCGTCAAACAGACTCTGCGTCAATTTCTCGCCGCCCAAGATGTTATGACTTTCTACCAGTGCGTTATCGGTATACTTAAAATCACGGTCAAGTAACACCATCGGTTTTCTGACCTGACGTAAATGGTGTTGCTGATTCTCTAACGTTGAGGGGACAATAAAAAGGCCATCGACATTACGGGCGATTAACGCTTTGGTCAGTTTATTTTCGTAATCAACATCGTCATAGGTACAGCTGATCGTTAACTGATAACCTGAACGACGACAGCGTTGCTCAAGTTTTTCTGCGAGTGTGGCAAAAAAGACGTTGGAAATATTGGGTACAATCAATCCCAAAGTATCCGTTTTATTTAATTTCAGGCTACGTGCTGAATGGTTAATGACGTAACCATAGCGCTCGACATATTCATTAATACGCGTTTGGGTTTTGACACTGATTCGATATTGCTCTGCTTTCCCGTTCAGCACCAGTCGTACGGTCGTAACCGATAAATTCAGATCGCTGGCTATCTGTTCTACTGTTTTAGCCATCTATATGCCCCAGTCCACATCCAAAAACGTCAATCTACAATCATAAAAGTATTTTAAACTTTTGTCTTACTGCATAAGTTGGTTAATCGCCTGCTGCTGATCCCACAGCATCAGATAAGCCTGGTATTTGCGATCATAGAAGTTCCGCCGCGCCGGGTTCGCCTTAATCACCTCGCCCGATCGAACCATCGCCCGGCATGCGGACGGTATAGTTGCCCACGCGCCGCATGCTACCGCGCCAGTGATAGCCGCACCTAACGTCACCGCATCCTCTTCCTGCATAAGATGAATATCGCATCCGGTAGCATCGGCATATTCTCTCATCCACAGTGGGTTATGCGTTGCGCCGCCGCACAGCGTCAGTCGGGAAATGGTGTGACCGTTTTCACGCATCACTTCCATAATATGCCGCGTACCGCAGGCGATCGCCTGTAATGTCGCCAGGTACAGGCGAGCTACCTGCATCTCGCCTCGTTCCAGCGTCAAACCACAGATGCTGCCTCGAGCATCGGGCCGTGCGCGCGGCGAACGATTACCGTGGTGATCGGCAAGCACATGCAGATAACGACCAGGCTCAGACTCCTGCTCCTCAAGTGCGGCAACCCATTCATTAACTAAAACAATGGGATGGCAGCCCCGGGCCTCAGCTTTGTGAAACAGCTCAGCACTGGCTCCTGATTCCTGAAGCGTCCAGTCGACTAACGCCCCAGCAGCACTCTGCCCCCCTTCCGTCAGCCAGTAGCCTGGCAGCATGGCTGACCAATAAGGCCCCCAAACACCTGGCGTATGAATTTCCTGCTCGCTGCACAGCATATGGCAATTTGACGTTCCGCTAATCAGCGCCAACGTCCCCTCAGGCTCAACCCCGGCAAGCGCAACTCCGCCAGCATGGGCATCAATCATACCGCTGGCGACGACCACTGCAGTCGTCAGCCCCAGCGCCTGGGCCGAATCGCTGCTAAGCGTTCCAACGCCAGCGCCTGGCGGAAGAATACGCGACGGGATTTTGCCCAACAAATCCGTTAATCCAACGGCGTCGAGCAGGGAGTGGCTGAAGCGTTGTTCATGTGCCAGATAGTTCCATTTACAGGTCAGCGTGCACAGTCCTGCAACATCATTAGCGGTAGCTTTAGAGACCAGAAAGTCCGCCAGATCGTAGAAGCGATGTGCGCTCTCCCAGGTGGCTGGAAAATGTTTTTTCAGCCATAGCACTTTGGGAAGCTCCATTTCGACGCTGACTTCACCGCCAACGTAGCGTAGAGACGGATCCTGCGTGGCGTTAATACGCTGCGTCTCCTGCGACGCACGATGATCCATCCACATGATGATGTTATGGTCTGACGGTTCGCCTGGTGAAACCGCCAGGCCCCGCCCCTGTTCATCCAGTACCACCAATGAACAGGTGGCATCAAATCCCAATGAGCGAATATCCTCAATACAAACCCCGGATGACGACACCGCCTCCTTCACTGCCTGGCAAACCTGCTGCCAGATTTCTGCAGATGACTGCTCAACCCGCTCAGGACCGGGTCGAAACTGCAAGATGGGGCGTGTCGCAAAAGCCAGCCGTGTGCCACTGGCATCAAAGACACCAGCCCTGACGCTGGCGGAACCGACATCCACACCGAGGAAATATCCACTGCCCATAGTAACTCCCTGACGCTGGCTAATGATGGGGCGAGTACCTCGCCCCAACGGTCTTATTTTTTACCAAATGGGTGTAACAATTTGTCAATTTCCGGGGTATCAATGTTCTTCGCACTGACAAATTTCACCGGAATATCAATTTCTTTCGGTACAGACTGACCCGATACCGCTGCATTCAGCGTCTTGATACCCTGGTAGCCAATCTGATAAGCGTCCTGCACCACAAATCCCTGAATCACTCCGGACTTCAGGAAGGCAATAATTGCCTCTGTGCTATCAAAACCAATCACTTTCACTTTGCCTTTCAGGTTCTGACTATCAATAGCGTTTGCTACGCCCAGCGTTGAACCTTCATTCGTGCCATAAATCCCTGCAATATCAGGATTGGCCTGGATCATATCGATGGTTTTATCCATCGCCTTTTGCGGATCGCCATCACTGTACTGGACCGGTAGCACCTGAATATCCGGATATTTCTCCTTCATACGGGCAATAAACCCTTCCGAACGCTCAATCGCTGAGGAGGTCCCCGCTACGTGCGCAATAATGCCAACTTTTCCTTTGCTGCCCACTTCCGCTGCCAGCGCATCTGCGGCTTCTGCACCGGCTTTACGGTTATTCGTGGCGACAAAGCTCACCGGAATATCGGAATTCACGCCGGAGTCAAACGTCACAACTTTAATGCCGCGTGAATTTGCGGTCTCAACTAATGGCGCAAGCGCATTGGCATCTAACGCTGCCAGTAATAATCCATTGGGTTTTTGCGCCATCGCGTTTTCAACCAACTGAATCTGCTCAGCAATTTGAGTTTCATCCGCCGGGCCAACATAGCTGGTTTTATCGCCCAACTCTTTTGCTGCCGCTTCCGTCCCCATTTTCACGGTTTGCCAGAATTCATGCTGGAAACCTTTACTGACCACCGGAAGGTTCATATCTTTAGCCAATACGCTGGATGTCATACAGGCCAGCAGGGATAACGCATAGACAAAATTCCTGGTTCTCATTGTTTTACTCCGTTCTGAGTGAGTCACCCTAAACGTCAGGGTTATGATGCCCCGTGACTTCCGGGAGCGTAAATCAACGAATTTTTTTGCGTAATGTATCGAGATAAACCGCGGCAATGACCACCACGCCCATGGCAACCATTTGCCAGAACTGGGAAACGCCCATCAGGTTCAGACCATTCTTCAGCACGCTCATAATGAATGCGCCGATGATCGTGCCGCCGATGGTGCCAATTCCGCCCATCAGGCTCGTACCGCCAATAACAACCGCCGCGATAGCTTCCAGCTCATACCCCACGCCGACCGTTGGTTGTCCTGAGTTCAAACGAGAAGCCAGAATCACCCCGGCAATCCCAGTCAGCAGACCACAAAAGGCGTAGACGAAAATTTTGACGCGCTGAACTTTAATACCGGAAAGATGTGCGGCTACCTCATTGCTACCCACGGCGTAAACATAGCGACCAATCACCGTTTTCTTCAGGATGTAGGCGGCAATTAACGCCACCACCACCAGGTAAAAAACGGGATAAGGCAGCACATCAAACAAACGTCCCTGGGCCAGCATTTTGAAGGTGGGGTAATCAGCGAAATAAATCGCACGACCATCGGTCATCACCATATTGATGCCTCTGACTGACATCATCAGGCCCAGCGTGGCGATAAAAGGCGGGATAGTCATTTTGGTGACCAGCAGGCCGTTGATATAGCCGCATAATCCCCCGGCCAGCACCCCCGCCAGAATACATACGGGCAGAGGCAATCCCAGCGTGGCGCTGATGCCTACCGCAACACCAGAAAAGGCCACTACCGAGCCAAGAGAAAGATCGATTCCTGAAGTGATAATGACAAAGGTAACGCCAATCGCCATGATGCCAATCACTGACGTTTGCAAGGCAATTGTCATGATGTTTTCAGTGTTAAAGAAAAATGGCGAACCAAAACTAAAAAATATTACTAAAATAATCAGACTCAAAAGCGGCGCAAGGCGCATTAAAAGTTCTTTGTTAATTTTTATTTTCTTATTATTGCTGTCTGAAGAGGTTACAGAGATAGTCATAAATTAGTCCTCTAACGTCGCGTATTGCATGATTTTTTCTTGTGTGGCGTCATCAGAAGCTAACTCCCCGGTAATACGTCCATTACGCATAACCAAAATGCGATCGCACATACCCAGCACTTCCGGTAATTCAGAGGAAATCATGATAATTGACTTCCCTTTTGCCACCAGTCGATTCATTAATTCATAAATTTCAAGTTTGGCCCCCACATCAATACCGCGAGTGGGTTCGTCAAAGATGAGAATATCGGTATCTTTACATACCCATCTGGCAATAATAATTTTCTGCTGATTACCGCCACTTAAATTCAGTGCAGCCTGCTCTAAATGTGGTGTTTTAATCCGTAGAGCTTTAACCTGTTCCTCGCTGGTTTTCTGACAACGTTTGCTGTCCACATTGCCATAGCGGTCAGAATATTCAGGATAATTGCCCAACATAATATTACGCTCAACGGACAGTCCTAATGCCAGCCCCTCTTTTTTTCTGTCCTCGGTTAAATAGCTGATACCCTGTTGGATAGCATCAGGAATATCTTTAATTACCGTCACTTTTCCGTTTAGCTTGAGGGTACCGCCATCAATGGGATCCGCGCCAAAAATCGCCCGCGCCAGCTCGGTACGCCCTGCGCCCATCAGACCGGCAAAGCCCAATATTTCGCCCTGATACAGGGTGAAATCAATGTTGTTCAGTACACCATTGCGAGTCAGACCGCTGACTTCCAACACCGGCTTACGTTGAGCCAAAGGTCCACGGCGAGGATAGATATTGCCGAGGTCCCGCCCAACCATCATGGCAATCAGGTCGCTAATTTTAACCGCATCATAATCTACAGTGGCAATAAACTGACCATCACGCATCACCGTAGCGCGATCGGCTATCAGCGCCAGTTCTTCCAGTCTGTGCGAGATATAAACAATGCCCGTTCCCTGTTCTTTCAGCAAACGGGTCACCTGAAATAAGCTGTCGATTTCCGTTTCCGTCAGTGCCGCCGTCGGTTCATCCATAATAAGGATCTTAGCATTCACCGATATCGCTTTAGCAATCTCAACCATTTGTTGTTGCGCGACGGTCAGATCGGCCACCAGCGTTTCTGGGGAGATATTCAGGTTTAATTTTTGCAAAATATCGATAGCAGCCTGTCGCTGTTGTTTTTCATCCAGACGCCAGCGGTTATTTTTGCAAAACTCCCTGCCAATAAAAATATTTTCTTCTACCGTGAGTTCAGGGAAAAGATTAAATTCCTGGTGAATAATCGTGATACCTGCGCTTTGTGCGCTCAACGGGTTCGCAAAAGAAACAGATTGCCCTTCAAAAATAATATCTCCTTCATCAGGCTGATAAACACCGGATAAAATCTTCATCAACGTAGACTTTCCTGCGCCATTCTCACCCAGCAGCGCATGAACCTCGCCTTTGCGTAAAGCAAAATCCACATTACTCAACGCTAATACGCCGGGAAAACGTTTCGTAATATGACTCATCTGTAAAAATGTTTCAGACATTGCTGCTTTCCTCAATATACAGAAACTGCAATCAGTGAATCAGGCGAAAAAACGTTGCCAGGAAGCCATCGTCACCGTTAATGCGAATACTACTTATACGTTCATATGCGTTTCATCAATCATGCTAACTCGAGTTAGCGAAGTGCCTTTTAAAGCTATTTTAGCTACTCAAATTAGCCAAATCATTTGGTTTAAATCTGTGACGCTGAACAAACAATTTATTGCAAATACTTAATTTAAAAGAATTTATACAAAAATATGCGTTCTGGTTTATTTGACACAGATCGAATTTTAACCACTTCTCGTGAAGCCTCTCACAGTTCCACAACAAAAAAGTTGTGCAAAAAACTCTCTAATACCTAAGCTAACTCGAGTTAGCAAAAATGAATTATTCAGCCAACTGCGACGGTGGTGTTCAACATCCGCTTTTGCAGCACGGCATAAAGTGAGATGAGGAACCTCGAATGAAAAAAAATAGCTTACCGAAAATTGGCATTCGTCCGGTGATTGATGGGCGCCGTATGGGTGTTCGTGAATCGCTCGAAGAGCAAACCATGAATATGGCTAAAGCCACCGCTGCGCTGATCGCTGAGAAACTTCGTCACGCCTGCGGCGCGCAAATTGAATGTGTCATTGCCGACACCTGTATCGCCGGGATGGCGGAATCTGCCGCCTGCGAAGAAAAATTCAGCAGCCTGAATGTGGGCATGACCATCACAGTGACCCCATGCTGGTGCTACGGTAGCGAAACCATCGACATGGATCCAATGCGGCCGAAAGCTATCTGGGGTTTCAACGGTACAGAACGTCCGGGGGCCGTTTATCTGGCCGCCGCGCTGGCTGCGCATAATCAAAAAGGACTTCCTGCCTTCTCTATTTACGGCCATGACGTACAGGACGCCGGCGACACCACGATCCCTGCCGATGTGGAAGAAAAATTGCTGCGCTTTGCCCGCGCGGGCTTAGCCGTCGCCGGTATGAAAGGCAAAACCTACCTGTCCGTAGGCGGCGTTTCAATGGGTATTGCCGGCTCTATTGTCGATCATAACTTCTTTGAATCCTGGCTGGGAATGAAAGTTCAACCCGTTGATATGACCGAACTGCGTCGTCGCATCGACCAAAAAATCTATGACGAAGCTGAGCTGGAAATGGCGCTGGCATGGGCGGACAAAAACTTCCGCTACGGCGAGGATCAGAACGCGCAGCAATATAAGCGCAATGCAGAACAGAGCCGTACGGTGCTGAAAGAGAGTCTGCTAATGGCCATGTGCATTCGCGACATGATGCAGGGTAACCAGAAGCTGGCCGACAAAGGTCGGGTTGAAGAGTCGCTGGGATACAACGCGATTGCCGCAGGCTTCCAGGGCCAGCGTCACTGGACCGATCAATATCCGAATGGTGATACCGCCGAAGCGCTGCTCAACAGCTCCTTTGACTGGAATGGCATACGCGAACCGTTCGTTGTCGCCACCGAAAACGACAGCCTGAACGGCGTGGCGATGCTGTTCGGCCATCAACTCACCGGCACGGCGCAGGTCTTTGCCGATGTGCGCACCTACTGGTCGCCAGAAGCGGTGGAGCGTGTCACGGGTAAACCGCTGACCGGCCTTGCTGAGCACGGCATTATTCACCTGATTAACTCCGGCTCGGCAGCACTGGACGGCTCCTGCAAACAGCGCGACGACGCAGGGAAACCGACCATGAAACCGCACTGGGAAATCTCGCAAAAAGAGGTCGATGATTGCCTGGCGGCAACCGAATGGTGTCCGGCTATTCACGAATACTTCCGCGGCGGCGGCTACTCCTCTCGCTTCCTGACCGAGGGCGGCGTGCCGTTCACCATGACTCGCATCAACATCATCAAGGGCCTGGGGCCGGTACTGCAAATCGCAGAAGGCTGGAGCGTGGAATTACCGGAAGATATGCATGACCAGCTCGATGCGCGCACCAACTCTACCTGGCCGACCACCTGGTTTGCCCCGCGCTTAACCGGTAAAGGCCCGTTCAGCGATGTCTATTCGGTTATGGCTAACTGGGGCGCAAACCACGGAGTGCTGACAATTGGTCACGTGGGCGCAGACTTTATCACTCTGGCCGCCATGCTGCGTATCCCGGTTTGCATGCACAACGTGGAAGACGAGAAAATTTACCGTCCTTCAGCCTGGGCAGCCCACGGAATGGATACGGAAGGCCAGGATTATCGCGCCTGCCAGAACTACGGTCCGCTGTATAAGCGTTAAACATCGAGCAATTGCCTGATGGTGGCGCTTACGCGTCTTATCAGGCCTACGAAGCGCACGGTTTTGTAGGCTGGATAAGGCGAAGCCGCCATCCGGCAATAGGTAATCTCCCAGGAGCAATTATGAAACAAGAGGTTATCCTGGTCCTCGACTGTGGCGCGACCAACGTGCGGGCCATAGCCGTTGACCGTCAGGGAAAAATTATCGCCCGCGCCTCTACGCCCAACGCCAGTGATATTGCCGCGGAGAACGGTATCTGGCATCAGTGGTCGCTGGAAGCCATTTTGCAACGCTTCGCCGGCTGCTGTCAGCGGCTCTCCACGCAACTGGCCAATTGCCGTATCTGCGGGATCGCCGTCACCACCTTCGGCGTAGACGGTGCGCTGGTCGATCAACACGGCAGGCAGTTATATCCGGTAATCAGTTGGAAGTGCCCACGCACCGCAGCAGTAATGGAAAATATCCATCGCTACATGTCACCGCAGCAGTTGCAGGAAATCTCCGGCGTCGGCGCGTTTAGCTTTAACACGCTGTATAAACTGGTGTGGCTGAAAGAAAACCATCCACAATTACTGGAACAGGCGCACGCCTGGCTGTTTATCTCATCGCTTATCAACCACCGTTTAACCGGCGAGTTCACCACAGATATCACCATGGCGGGCACCAGCCAGATGCTGAACATCCAGCAGCGCGATTTCAGTGATGACATTTTGCAGGCGACCGGCATACCGCTCCGACTGTTTCCACGGCTGGTGGAAGCGGGCGAACAGATTGGGGTACTGCAAAACGAGGCCGCCAGCCTGCTCGGGCTACCAGTGGGTATTCCTGTGATATCTGCCGGGCACGACACGCAGTTTGCGCTCTTTGGCGCAGGAGCTCAGCCAGACGAACCGGTGCTCTCTTCCGGTACATGGGAAATTCTGATGGTACGCAGCGCACAGGTGGACACCTCTCTGCTCAGCCATTATGCGGGTTCCACCTGTGAATTAGACAGTCAGGTCGGGCTGTATAATCCCGGCATGCAGTGGCTGGCTTCCGGCGTGCTTGAATGGGTGCGTAAGCTGTTTTGGACTGCCGAATCGCCCTGGCAAACGCTGATTGACGAAGCCCGGTCCATTCCTGCTGGCGCAGAAGGCGTCAAGATGCACTGCGACCTGCTGACCTCTCAGAATGCGGGTTGGCAAGGGGTTACGCTCAATACCACCCGCGGGCATTTTTATCGCGCCGCACTGGAAGGGCTGACAGAACAGTTGCAGCGGAATTTACACACGCTGGAAAAAATCGGTCATTTCCAGGCCACTGAATTGTTATTGGTTGGCGGGGGAAGCCGTAACGCATTGTGGAACCAGATTAAAGCTAATGTGCTTGGGATCCCTGTCAAAGTGCTGGATGACGCCGAAACCACCGTCGCAGGCGCCGCGATGTTTGCCTGGTCAGGCATTAGGGAATTTCCCTCACCGGAACAGGCCCGTGCACAGGTGCGCTACCAGTACCGTTACTTCTATCCGCAAACCGAATCCGAACTGACAGGAGTCGAGTAACATGCTCAAAACAATATCCCCCTTAATTTCCCCCGACCTGCTGAAGGTGCTGGCTGAAATGGGTCACGGCGATGAGATTATCTTTTCCGATGCTCATTTTCCGGCTCATAGCATGGGACCGCAGGTGATTCGCGCCGACGGCCTGCTGGTCAGCGACCTGCTGCAGGCGATTATTCCGCTTTTTGAACTGGACAGCTACGCCCCACCGCTGGTGATGATGGCCGCTGTAGAAGGCGACGCTCTCGATCCTGACGTCGAGGCTCGCTATCGACAGGCGCTTTCATTGCAGGCCCCCTGTCCAGACATCACGCGTATTGACCGTTATGCCTTTTACGAACGAGCGCAAAAGGCGTTTGCAATCGTTATCACAGGAGAGCGGGCAAAGTACGGGAATATTCTTTTAAAAAAAGGGGTAACGCCGTAATCTCTGGTCAGAATGCCCGTCTGGTACGGGCATTTATCATCAGATGAGGATCTGAACATGAAAGCGGCGCGCCAGCAGGCAATCGTAGATCTGCTTACCCACCACAAAAGCCTGACAACTGAAGCCCTGTCTTTGCAGCTAAACGTTAGCAAAGAGACCATCCGCCGCGATCTCAGTGAATTACAAACCCAGGGCAAGGTGCTACGCAATCACGGGCGGGCCAAGGCTATTCATCGGGAAAATCAGGACAGTGGCGACCCGTTCCATATACGACTAAAAAGCCACTATGCCCACAAAGCAAATATTGCCCGCGAAGCGCTGGCATGGATCGAAGAAGGTATGGTGATAGCTTTAGACGCCAGCTCAACATGCTGGTACCTGGCGCGACAGCTACCGGACATCAACATTCACGTTTTTACCAACAGCCAGCCCATCTGCCAGGAATTGGCTAAACGTGAACACATTCAGCTTATCAGCTCCGGCGGTCGCCTTGAGCGCAAATACGGTTGCTACGTTAATCCCTCGCTTATCTCGCAGCTTAAATCCCTCGATATTGACCTGTTTATTTTTTCCTGCGAAGGGATCAATAGCGACGGCGCGCTCTGGGACTCAAATGCAACCAACGCAGACTTCAAATCCATTCTGCTTAAGCGCGCATCGCAATCTTTATTGTTGATCGATAAAAGTAAATTTAATCGTTCGGGAGAGGCCAGAATTGGGCATCTGGATGATGTGACGCATATTGTTTCAGATACACAGCTGATTGAATCAATCCAGGCCGAATAGGGCGATTTCGCCGCCATCCAACCTGGATTGTAGCCTTATCGCTCGTCGCGACGACCGCCAACGGCCGCCCACAGACGACGTACGTGAACGGTTACTTCTTCACGGTCATGATACAACTGACGCGCCTGAATTTGGGCATTTACGCCATGTTCATCAAGCTGGGCCTGAATATAAGCCAGGTTCTGTGATACCTCTTCGTAGCGTTTTTTCATCGGCAGCTTGAGGTTGAATATTGTCTCACGACACCAGCCGTTGACCAGCCATTGTGCCATCAGCGCGGCAACCTTCGCCGGCTTCTCCACCATATCGCAGACCATCCACGAAATATTGTTGCGATTCGGACGGTATTTAAATCCGTCTTCACGCAGCCAGGTAACCTGTCCGGTATCCATCAGGCTTTGCGCCATTGGACCGTTATCCACCGAGTAAACCCACATGTTGCGTTTAACCAGCTGATAGGTCCATCCGCCCGGGCAGGCCCCTAAATCCACCGCATACATTCCGTTCGCCAGACGCTCATCCCATTCATCGGCAGGGATAAACACGTGCAGCGCTTCTTCCAGCTTCAGCGTTGAGCGGCTCGGCGCATCGGCCGGGAATTTGAGTCGCGGAATACCCATGTAGAACAGTGAGTTATTGTCAGGCCAGGAATAACCGGTATAACAACAGCCAGGGGCGATAAAGAAAACATGAACCACCGGACGTTTCGGCGTTTCATATTTTGCCAGTACGCCCGCTTCACGCAGCGCCGCGCGCAGCGGTACGGTAAATTTACGGCAGAACTTAACCAGCTCTTTGCTTTCATTGGTGTCGGCGACTTCGACACGCAGATCGCCACCCTTTTCCACCACGCCCTGCAGCATGCCAACGATCGGCGTAATGCGGTCTTCCGGCGGTAAATATTGCAGCAGTTCGCCCACCACAAACATTTGACGGGCAAAAATCAGTGAGCTAAACGGCAGCTCTTTCACTAGCTTTTCGGCATCATCCTGCTGATAGCATTCGAAGATGACGTAACCCGCATTGTCTTTCACGCGGGCAAAACCGAAGATTTCCCGGCGCCCTGCTTTATCCGTAATTTCTGCGGCGCACTCTTTTTCAAAACCCGGGCGACACAACAACACAACCTTATTCATGGCTAACGCCCTTACGTTTCAATCTAATAGCACCCACTAACATCAGCGCCCAGCCCACAAGGAAGCTGAAACCGCCGACGGGGGTAACAAACGCCCACAGGCGTAAATGAGAGAGCGCAAGGCAATACAGGCTGCCGCTAAACAGCACCGTTCCTAATGCCAGAAACACGCTACTCCAGTAAAACCAAATGCTAATGCGTCGCTGCATGGCGACGGCCAGGCCAAAGATAGCCAACGTATGGAACGCTTGATACTCAAGGCCAGTCTGGATCCACCCCATCTCAACGACACCGAGGGTTTTACTCAGAACATGTGCCCCAAAGGCACCCAACGCCACAAAGATAAAGCCACTTACGGCGGCAAAAATCAGCATAAAACGGCTGGTCATGTGAATACCCTACGTAAATTATTGTTCATAACGAAAGCGGAATTTTTCTTGTTCCGTGGCCGCTTTAGCCAAAATCCACTGACGGAAGGCGGCTATTTTACCCAGTTCTGCCTGACTGTCATGACAAACCAGATAAAATGCGTTTTTGCTGACCAGAACATCGTTAAACGGACAGACCAGACGTCCGGCTTCTATTTCGGACTGCGCCATGACGTTATTAGCCAGCGCAATCCCCTGTCCATGGATAGCAGCCTGTAGCACCATGGCGCTATGGCTGAAGATAGGTCCCTGCTGTACGTTGATATGATTCAGGCCAAGCTGGCGCGTATAGGCTTGCCAGTCACGGCGCGACGCATCGTGCAATAATGTGTGTTTAGCCAGATCGTCGGGCGTCTTCAACGGTTTATCACCGGTGAGTAATAGCGGCGAGCAGACCGGCAATAAATATTCTGCGTACAATTTTTCAACGCGCAGACCCGGCCAGTTGCCGCGTCCGTAGAAAATCGCCACATCTACATCGTCCGCCAGTTTGTCTTCCTGACGGTCCACCGCCTGGATCCTGACATCGATTCCCGGATAAGCTGAGTTAAAGCTAGAGAGTCTGGGCACCAGCCATTGGATCGCAAAACTGGGCAATAAACTGACGGTAAGTGCACCTTTTGCACTACGTGCCTGAAGTTTACGCGTCGCGTCGGTTAATTGCGAAAAAATCTCTTTGATGTCGAGGAAGTAGCTTTGGCCTTCTTCCGTTAACAGCAAAGATCGATTGCGTCGACGAAACAGCTTCAGCCCCAGGAAATCCTCAAGAGACTTGATTTGATGACTTACTGCGGCCTGCGTCACAAAAAGCTCTTCTGCTGCGCGAGTAAAGCTCAAATGACGCGCTGCAGCATCAAAAACACGCAACGCATTTAAGGGTGGTAATCGTTTTGACATGACTTTTAGGCTTTGATGTTAAATGAATTTAACAATTAGCTAACAGGCTGTAACCTATTAGTTTTTTTTATCTGAGCCATTATAAATTGTCCGTTGAGGTTCTACCAGCAAATACCTATAGTGGCGGCACTTCCTGAAGCCGGAACGAAAAGTTTTATCGGAATGCGTGTTCTGGTGGGCTTTTGGCTTACGGTTGTGATGTTGTGTTGTTGTGTTTGCAATTGGTCTGCGATTCAGACCATGGTAGCAAAGCTACCCTTTTTCACTTCCTGTACATTTACCCTGTCTGTCCATAGTGATTAATGTAGCACCGCCAAATTGCGGTGCTTTTTTTTGTCCGACTCTTTGTCGATGGATGACCGGTTAGTTATCCAGTTCTACCATCTCTTTCACGTCAGTGCGGTTAATCTGCTGTTTGTTGCCGTTAGCGTCTTTATACGAAATCATCCCCGTTTCATTATCGGTCTGTGGCTTACCGTCAGCTACGATTGATCGACCATCGTTGGTATGCATCACGTAATTCGAACCGGAACAGGCGCTCAGGGCAAAAGTCAGCATACAGGCAGAGATAATTGCGGCAGTCTTTTTCATCTTCTTCTCCTTAAAGCGATTTATGCTATTAAAAACACACTCCGTAACAGGCAAAATTGCTCGCCTAACGCTATTTAGCATAAGACACTGAGCGGGCTTTGCCAGGATATCCAGAGTATTCCGATGGTTAGCGCAACCCTTGTATCAATGCCCTTTTTGCGCCACGATCTGTTTACTGAACTGAGGAATACCATGAACGCTTTTAACCCCGCGCAGTTTCGCGCACAATTTCCCGCACTCAACGATGCTGGCGTCTATCTCGACAGCGCTGCTACGGCGCTGAAGCCACAGGCGGTGATTGAGGCTACCCACCAGTTTTATAGCCTGAGCGCCGGAAACGTCCATCGCAGCCAGTTTGCTGAAGCCCAGCGCCTGACCGCACGCTATGAAGCCGCGCGGGAAAAAGTCGCAAGCCTGATTAATGCGCCGGATGAAAAAACCATCGTCTGGACCCGCGGCACAACGGAAGCGATCAACATGGTTGCTCAAAGCTATGCGCGTCCACGCCTTCAGCCGGGTGATGAGATTATCGTTAGCGCAGCGGAACATCACGCCAACCTCGTGCCCTGGCTGATGGTCGCGGAGCAAACGGGGGCTAAGGTCGTCAAACTCCCACTCACCCCCGATTTATTGCCAGACGTTGAGCGCCTCACGCAACTCATTACCCCGCGCAGCCGCATTCTGGCACTCGGGCAAATGTCGAACGTCACCGGTGGCTGCCCGGATCTGGCCCGCGCCATCACGCTCGCCCATGCGGCTGGCATGGTGGTGATGGTTGATGGTGCCCAGGGGATTGTCCATTTTCCTGCCGACGTACAACAGTTAGATATTGATTTCTATGCGTTCTCGGGCCACAAGCTGTATGGTCCAACCGGCATTGGCGTGCTGTACGGTAAGCCTGGATTACTGGAAGCTATGTCACCGTGGCTCGGCGGCGGAAAGATGATTAGCGAAGTCAGCTTCGACGGTTTCACCACCCAGGCAGCCCCATGGAAGCTGGAGGCCGGTACGCCTAACGTTGCTGGCGTTATCGGGCTAAGCGCAGCGCTCGAATGGCTGGCGGACGTCGACGTTGCACAGGCCGAAAACTGGAGCCGGGGTCTGGCGACGCTGGCAGAAGATGCGCTGGCGAAACGCCCCGGCTTTCGGTCCTTCCGCTGCCAGGATTCCAGTCTGTTAGCCTTTGATTTCTCGGGTGTTCATCACAGCGATATGGTTACGCTATTGGCCGAATATGGCATTGCGCTGCGCGCGGGGCAACACTGCGCGCAACCGTTACTGGCAGAACTGGGCGTATCCGGGACACTACGCGCCTCATTTGCCCCTTATAATACACAAAGCGATGTGGATGCGTTGGTCGCAGCCGTCGACCGCGCGCTGGAAATATTGGTGGATTAATGACAAGCCCTCTGTTCGCCGGACACCCGTTTGGCACAACCGTAACCGAAGAGACGTTACGCAATACCTTTATCCCGCTCACTCAGTGGGAAGATAAATATCGTCAGCTGATACTGCTGGGTAAGCAGTTGCCGGCACTTCCGGATGCGCTAAAAGCACAGGCCAAAGAAATCGCGGGCTGTGAAAACCGCGTCTGGCTGGGGCATACTCTTCATGAGAATGGCACTCTGCATTTCTTTGGTGACAGCGAAGGTCGAATAGTACGCGGGCTGTTGGCGGTATTACTCACCGCGGTCGAAGGTAAAACGGCCGCCGAGTTACTGGCGCATTCACCAATGGAATTATTTGACGAGCTGGGTTTACGCGCGCAGCTCAGCGCCTCGCGTAGCCAGGGGCTACATGCTCTTAACGAGGCAATTATCGAGGCTGCCCAGAAAGCCGGATGACGGCGCTGATGTATCTTATCCGGCCTACAACACCGCACAAACCGTAGGTCGGATAAGCATAGCGCCATCCGACACAATCAGGGCTGGCGCGCCGCTTT
Organism: Citrobacter sp. KTE30; assembly: GCF_000398825.1. NCBI lineage: Bacteria > Pseudomonadati > Pseudomonadota > Gammaproteobacteria > Enterobacterales > Enterobacteriaceae > Citrobacter > Citrobacter sp. KTE30. Next base: position 3,697,753 of record NZ_KB976055.1, read on the forward strand.
GGCCATCATCTTCTTCAGCGCATGGGAGACGGCAACAAAACCAAAGGTGGCGGTCACCATCGTGGCCGCGCCAAACCCGGATGCGCAATCCATACGTTTCGGCCCTTCCGCCGTCGCTTTCATCGCACATACCGAGCCATCTGCCTGCGGGTACACCAGCGCTTCGGTCGAGAACACACAGTCCACGCCCAGCTTGCCTTTGCTGTTTTTCACCACGCCAAAATCGCTTTTCAGCCGCTCACGTAGCTTGGCCGCCAACGGATCCTGGATGGTTTTTGCCAAATCAACGACCTGAATCTGCGTAGGATCAATCTGTCCGCCCGCACCACCGGTGGTCACCAGCGGAATTTTGTTACGCCGACAGTACGCGATCAGTGCCGCTTTTGGACGCACGCTATCAATCGCATCAATGACATACGAAAATCCTGCACTCATATATTCAGCAACGTTATCCGGCGTGACAAAATCATCAACCACGTTCACCCGGCACTCCGGGTTAATCTGGCGGATACGTTCAGCCATCACTTCAGCTTTTGCCTGGCCGACGTTATCGCGTAAAGCATGGATCTGGCGGTTAGTATTGGTGACACACACATCATCCATATCGATGAGCGTGATGGCGCCAATGCCGGTTCGTGCCAGCGCTTCCGCCGCCCATGACCCCACTCCGCCAATCCCAACCACGCAAACGTGCGATTGGGCAAACAGTTGCAGCGCATTTTCGCCATACAGACGCGCCGTACCGCCAAAACGCTGACGCCAGGCATCACTTATAACCACAGACATAACACCTCAAATTCATTAATACTACGCAGTATGGCTGCCGGATGGCGCTTCGCTTATCCGGCCTACGCGCTAATTTGTAGGCCTGATAAGGCTAGCCGCCATCAGGCAACTAGCCGCTAAATACGTTACCCGCACCCGGCGCGGTTTTCAGCACCCACACGCGTCCGTAGTGATTATACCACCCGGCACGGTGTCCGGCGTCTGCGCCAATACCCTGATAGATGTCGAAGTGCTGTCCTTTTATCGCCCCGCCCACATCCAACGCCACCATCAGACGCAGTTCGTACTGGCCGGTAAACTTGCCGTTATTGTCCAGTAACGGGACTTCCGCCAGTAACGTTGTGCCCGCAGGAATGATACTGCGGTCAGAAGCCACGGATGCGCGGCCAATCAACGGTACCGCGCTGGCCCCTTTCACCGGAGCAAAAGATTGTGGTTTAAAGAAGACAAACGATGGGTTCTGCTCCAGCAGCTCACGCACTTCGGCTTCGCTGTGCGTTTCACCCCAATGACGAATAGCCTGCATCGACATATCTTCTTTTTTCACTTCGCCACGGTCGATAAGCACTTTACCGATACTGCGATAGGCGTGGCCGTTTTTCCCGGCATAGCTAAAGAAGTTAAGCGGGCTGCCATCGCCAAAATCGATGTAACCACTGCCCTGAACATCCATAATGAAGTTATCCATCAGGGAGTTGCTGTACGCCAGAATATAATTGTCGCTCAGGGCGCCCGCATAAATCTCGGCACGGCTTGGTAAGCGCCCACGTTTTGGCGGCATGCGATAGATAGGGTACTGAAATTCGCCCTGACGCGTATGGCGCGCCTGGATAACCGGCGTGTAGTAACCCGTAAACTGGACGTTACCGTAGTTGTCCGCCCCTTCCATTTGCCATGCATCAATACCAAACTGGCGCATACTGCGCGTATCGCCACCCGCACGTAACCACTCCTGGATAGCGTTGTAAACGTTGCTCTGGTTACCGTACAAACGTGGCGATGCACTGCGAATTTGATTAACCTGCTCGGCGAAATCACCGGCATTGATTGGCGCGCCAATCGCATCAGGCTGGTTCACCAGTGAGAAAGGCTGGGTAAATTTCCCGTCTTTATACTGCTGCCCACGATCGGTGGGTTTTGAGGAACACGCGGCGAGCATCGCGACTACTGCTCCCGCCAGAAGATATTTTGCCCAACGTCCTTTCATTGTTCTCGTCTTATGTTGCCTGAATGCGAGACGAAGATAACAAACCCCCGAACCTAATGAAATGCGTATACCTACCCGAACGCAAATTTTGCGCAAAAAACAGTCCAGAATGCGTTGTTTTTGTTCGTTTTCACCCTAAAAACGTGATCAAGGTGAAAAAAGGGTTGCATGAAATCATTAGCAGAGTATAGTGCGCATCCACGGACGCGGGGTGGAGCAGCCTGGTAGCTCGTCGGGCTCATAACCCGAAGGTCGTCAGTTCAAATCTGGCCCCCGCAACCAATTAAAATCAGAAGCAGTAACGTTACTCGATGGAAGAGTAATGACGGACGCGGGGTGGAGCAGCCTGGTAGCTCGTCGGGCTCATAACCCGAAGGTCGTCGGTTCAAATCCGGCCCCCGCAACCAATTAAAATCTGATGTAATATTTTTGCAAAGTAGTTCAAATCACAGCAAGGTGGCGACGCAGTGAATCCTTAGGAGCTTACTCCAGTAAGTGACTGAGGTGAAAGAGGAAAGCCAACGCAGATGTGGTTTGAAATACGAAGCGAAAAGACGGACGCGGGGTGGAGCAGCCTGGTAGCTCGTCGGGCTCATAACCCGAAGGTCGTCGGTTCAAATCCGGCCCCCGCAACCAACATAGTTTGTTAAGGCTATTAAATAAGACCTTAAAAAATAAAACCGCAAAAGCGTTTCGCTTTATGCGGTTTTTTTGTGTCTGCCGTTCTGTCATCCGCCCGTATCGATCAAAGGCACAGGCAGTGGTCGTTCATTGGGGTTAATAGTAGCTGACGTTAATAGTAGCGGTAGCCTCGAATTTCCCATTCCTTAGCGGCGTACCGTCGGGCTCAAGATATAAGTAAATACGATCAGAGGCATCAAACTCTTTCGGCGCGGAAGTGTACGGGCCACTAATGTCTCCGTTCCCCGAAAGAGCATCAATGATAAGGGGATTGTCAAAAGTATAAAGCGCCACACCAAAACCGCTGGCGGCATCATCACCAGCCAGTTTGTTTAGCAACAAATGCTGGTCAGAACTCACCGGATTCCCATTACTCAGTATACGAGTCTCAATTTTAGTCGTCATCTTGCAGTTATTGTTACTAACACGTATCTCTTGATACGGCCCATTTTTAACTCCCCCCGTTCCGCCATAGAGCAAAAAGTTAAACGAACCAAAATCGACTTTTGACCTGTCAATAGACAAGTTACAAGTGGTTGGCGTAATCGGAATGGCAGGGGAATTAAAACGAAACCCTTTCATAACATTACTAAAGCCCACTTTAAAATACGTAGTGTTCACTGCCACGATCTGGCTCTTTTTTACCTTATCACCATAGCTTCCCCCCGCATACCATAATTCGGCCTGAAACTCCCACCTTGCGCCATTAAGCTGGGCAGGCGTCGCGGTGAACATCCCCCCTTTTTTAAGATGCCCCGAAACGCTTCCACTGCCATCACCATAGGTCACGGTGTACCAGAATCCATAACCAAATCCATCGGCGATGCCGCCTATCAGCAAACCACCATCAGGCATCGTTTCAGGCAGTGAACCCGAAGAAAAACCATCCCCCGATACGGTGATGGCGGTTCCCGTGGACGGATTACAGGTGGAAATGACCGGTCCGCCAACCAGCACCGAACTTTGGAATAACTGCTGCAAATTTGTGCTTGTCAGCGTGACCGCCGTTACGGGCGACGATGCCATAGTTTGATCAATATATGTTCCCGTTGGCGTGGTAAATGCACAACTCGCCAATGCGCTGCGAACGCCACATAAGCCCAGCAATAACAGCATGATAAATCCATATTTTTTCAGCATGACATATCCTTTTTATTCATACGCTGCGGTCACGGAAACTTTCGCTGCATACAATCCGCTTGCGACGCCACTTTCACCGTTGCCCACTTTCTGAAAACGCGCCGCGAAATGGAAGACTTGTTCACTATTCGTAGCAATTTGATTAGTGAATATAATTTCATCCAGCAGGACATTTCTTGCGCTGGCGCCATCCGTATTAAAAATAACAATGCCAACGTTGGTACTGTTTTGTAAATAATCGCTGAATACGCCATCGATAATAGGTCCGGCACCTATATTACGAAGCGTTAAACGCATTGTTCTGGATATTGACGCCGTTTCGCTGCCACAGTTGGTGAGCGTAATATTAAACGGCGTATAGATATCTCCTCCACTGTAATCAGTAGGGGTTAAAGCGTTCAATACACCGCCGGCAGCAAACTGGCTTATATGTGTATCAGGAAGGGTTATCTCCTGTGCAACACTAACATTACATACGGGTAATACGGTTGTTGCCGTTACAGTAACATCCATCGTGGGTGCAGCAATAAACGTTTCTGCCGCCAGCGCTGGAGAAGACAGGATTAACGTGAACAGGTAAGGAAGATAATAGCGCATGATAACCCCAGGTATTTAGTTATAACGGACAATGATTTGAAACGATTCCTCGAAATAACCAGAGCTCATTGTAGCCCCCCCAAAGGCTGCCATAATATATATATCGTAAATCGTGAAATACCCCTCACCATTACTATTCAACGTCATATCCCTCTCGCTGTTGAATGTAATAAAATCTCCCTTGACTCGATCCTTAATTTTTAATCCCAACATTGTCCCCATCCCGAGGCATGTTTTATGGGGATCTGAACAGAGATCAGCACTATTTATGGAAAAAGTCACCTTTGCTTTATTAAGCATATTGTCACAACCAGTTAAAAATATACCTAAAGGACGGTTATAACGTTCATCATTCAAATCCAGATCACGCGCTATAATCTGACCAAAATCAATAACGAGAGACTTTCCTCCCAGATTACTCTCTCCCCCTAAAGAAACATTGCACGAAGGAGTTTGAAGAGTTGCGGTAAAGGTTACATCAACCGTCTTGGTACTCCCCATACATTTCAACGGATCACTTTTTGCCAGGCAATCAGCAAAAGCAGCAGCGCTAAAGCAAAATGAACACAGGCCTAATACTACATGGCGAAAAATTCGATGATGGATCATGGCGTCACCTTCACGCTGGTTGAGGACATCCGGCAGCGCAGACCGGAGATAAGCGGCGTTTTACCGATCATGCTGGCATTGCCATCTAACTGATAGCTCACCTGACAGCGGCTTTCTGCGCCGCTGCCCCAAATGACGGAGAGCGTACCGCTGTCATCCATGCCGCGCACAAAGGCAATCCCCGCCTGGCCTACGGTGCCGACCGAGCTGCCAGCACTATCCTGCACATCTGCCGCCAGCGGAATAAACCCGCCATCGTCGCGCATCAGTTCCAGCATAAACGCTTTACGGGCGTCGGTTTCGATATCCACACGCACCAGCGCCCCGCTGGTCGGCACCACGACACCGGTGGTATTACTAATCGCCACATCGTTTTCCATCGTGTCAATATTCAGACCGACGGTGTTTTCCCGGTAGGGACTCAGGCTGGTGACGACCATATTGCCAAAACCGTCTATCTGCCCATTGCCCATTGAGGCGGACGCGCCTTTCGCCCCGCTGGCGTGCACCAGCGCCATCGTCGAGTCTGGCGTTAAATAGCCGGAGGCCAGCGTCAGCCCGCCGCTGTGCAGCACCACGCCACCGGTTGTACTTAGCGAGTACTGTTGATCGCCGTTAAGCCCCTGCGTCGCCGATAATGAGGTGGTGCTGTACGCGCCGTTGCGCGTCACCCAACTGCCTATCGTGGTGAGGTCTTCGCTGTCTTTGTTGCGGCTGCTCGTGGTGTTCAGGGAGTAGTTATACATATTGTCCCGAGAACTCCCTGTCGCCATCGCGCTGACGCTGTCATTACCTTTAAAGTCGCTACTGCTGTTGACGCTCATACTGGAGAATGGACGATAGTCCACGCTGGAGCCTGACCCCAACGGAATAGAGAAACCCAGGTTGATGCTATCGTCTTCTTCGCCAAATTCGTCATAGCTGCGCTGGGCGGAAATGCTGTAACTCACGCTCCCCACAGAGTTGCTATAACCTACGGAATACTGCGAGGTATTGCCATCATCGCCCCAATAGCTACGCCAGGTCCCGTTCAGATAAAACGAGCCATAACTTTCACCATTGATAGTCACATCCTGATAGACGTTGGCCTGTATCTCATTGCGCGTGCGTGTATAGGCATGATATGCCTCCTGCGTCGTGGTGTTTTTATCGGAAGCATAATTATTCAGCGTATTTTTGAGCGATAGCGCATCGTTCATCGACATGTAGTTTTCAGAGGAAAAACGATAGCCGACCACGCTGAAGGTGGTCCCCGTCGCCGTGAAATTTTTACTGTAGTTAAGGCTGTAACTCTGCCCTTTTAAGGTGCCAACGTCATCGGCGGTGGTTTGTGAGTGCGTCACGTCGAATGAAAACGCCCCAATGCTGGTGTTCATTGCTACGCCGAGCATTCCGGCGGTGTATAAGTTGTCTGCCATTTGCACACCGCCGTAGGCGGTAAACATATTGCTCAGACCGTAAGAGGCGGTGGCGACTCCCGCCCACAGCGTTTCATCAACCGTGTCTTTATCCACCGTGCCGATACCGATATCCCAGTCCACTTCACCAGGACGCAGTAAATGGGCAATAGAGGCATAGGGCATAGAAAATACGCGCGTACTGCCATCAGACTCCTCAACGGTAACATCCAGATCGCTGCCGTTTTGTGCGGCATAGTAGTCGCTGATGGCGAACGGCCCCGGAGGGACGGTGATCTGCGTAACAATACGACCTTCCTGGCGTACCGTCACTTTGGCATTGCTGTTCGCGACGCCGCGAATCACCGGCACATAGCTGTTAGCCGACGGATCCATCTGTGCATCGTTGTAAAGGTGCACACCGTCCAGCGAAACGGAATCCATCATGTTGGCGTTGGTGCGTACGTCCCCCGCTTCCAGTTTTGCGCGCAGCGGCACAATGTCGCGTGCAATAAAAAGATCGTAGCTGCTGTACTCTCCGCCGTTATCGTTATCCCAGTTGTATGCGCCATTTGAGCGTAAACGCCATGCGCCAAGGTTCAAACCCAACATCAACCCGGAGTAAAAGGTGTCCTGCGTGGTATTGTCGCTTTTGGAATGCCAGGCGTTGGCGTTATAGGAGAGCAACGCCATCGGGATCCCGGAATCCCAACGCGAAGGAGGAATATAGCCGGCAGGATGACTGACCAGATAGACCTGCGGGATGGTTACATTCAGCTCCTGCGTCAATGGGTCGTAGCGGCTGGATGACTTCGGCAGGGTGGCAGCCAGATCATAACAGCCATCCTCATCCTCCTGATTTAGCGGCTCGGGATCCACACTGAGCTGTTCCAGCAGCGCATGGGTAAAACACGCCGACGCATAATCCGTATTGTTTTCGTGAAAAGTCAGCGGAGTTTTGAACATTTCCTTGCCATTAAGGAAAACTTTAACGTTGTATGTTCCGGCAAGAACAGGATTACCACGTGAAAAACGCTTCAGGTCAAGTTGGCTGCCCGCATCACCCATTAAAAAGGCGTCACTAAACTCCACCATTTCGGTGCTGGCGCTTTCATCGGGCGTACCTTCATCTGCCTGTGCGGATGTCAGCGAAAAAAAGCCAGTCAGAAACGTCGATAAATAAATAGATCGTGATAATCGGCGCACCATCATTCCCTTTTAATTAATAATCCTGTTACTCTGCGGGTACTTTTTTATTTAACCGTTTTGACGACTTCCGCATCCGCACCGTAATCATTCAACGCAACCCATGACACTTTATTAACGGAAGTCGTGGTTAATTGCGGTACGACAAAGCGTTCCTCACTAAAAGGACTCAGCATTTTCGGTTTGTAGTCATATTTTTTCGCCCCTGCCCACACCGCGCCGCCAATCAGTGAGAGATAATAAGGCGAGTCGTTTTTCAGGACGATCGCCACGTTACCCGCGTCATTGACCAGCGACCACTTAACATTATTTAAACCATCAATAAAGCTGCCCTTCAATGAGGCCGGACGATAAAAGAATTTAATCCGCGAACGTAAAGCCAGATTAAGTTTGCTTTTCCCTTCCGCATTCTTATCTTTAGGTGGAATTTCCAGCACGTTAAACCAAAAAATACTCTCTTTATCCTGCGCTAACGCCTTACCGGTCCAGGTAATACGCACGCTCTGGCCTTTTTGTGGATCAAGACGCGAGACGGGGGGAGTGACAATAAACGGTAGCTTCATTTTAGCCGGATCGCCGTTTTCATTACCGTCATCCAGCCAGGATTGGACCAATAAAGGCGACCTGCCCTCATTTACCATTTTTACCGTTACTTCTTTCGCCGATTCAGGGTAAATGACCCGCGTTCCCTGAATCACCACGCTGGCCAGTGATGAAGTTGTAGTGAGCGTCATCAAACACGCAATAAATAGCGAACATGAATACCTTTTCATATAAATCCCTTTGACAGAAACAATATTTTTACACTATGCAAATCTGATATATAAACCAACCAAATATATTTTAGCTATTTTATTCAACATTAATAATTACGGTAGCATCGGCAGTAACAATGCCCGCGCCGGGCGTACCGTAGGCGATATAACCGACTGAATAGGTTGACGCCCAGTTAAAGCAGACTCGTTCACCTTCCTCTAATTTATAACAACGGCCGCGATCTACATATTCATAATCTTTTCGGCTACCCGTCTGGAAATTCACGACTGAGCCCGGTGGTGTTGATTGATCCTGTACCAGGAAACCAACGTTTACCGCGCCTGATAAGGCGGTATTTTTTAACGCATAGGTTGCAGGGTCGGTCTCTCCGCTCGTCACCCAACGAATATTCGGATAATATTGTTCGGCCTGAGTGCACTCAGAACGTATAGCGAAACTCTTTTGATGCAGCGCGCCTGAAGTCGCCCCCTGAAGTTCCTTCAGGGAAGCCGTCTCTAACGCAATAGTGGTGCTGCTCACGCCATCCACCTCGACCCATACTTTACATTGTGTGGGTATAGGCTCGACGAAAGCCGAAACAACAATTTCAGGCGTCTGTACCGTGTCGTAAACCGGCGCTGCACCATAAACACAGAAAGCCATCAGAGACAAAAGGAATGGTAAATATTTCATTTTCTTCCCCTGTTACTCAAATGTGGCAGTAAACATAATAGAAGCTTGCAGGAAACCGTAGTTCACGTTCACACCGTAAGGCACGACACCCACTATAAAATTAAAATCAGCCCTTTTTACATCGCCATCCTGGACAAGGGTCTGCGTATTTTCCGCCGTGCTAAAATCAATCATCATATTCTGATCGGTATCTTTAAAAACGAAGCCAAACTGATTATTTCTATCTTCAGATTTTATTGCGAGGGTGGCGGCATCAACCTCCTGCGATGTACTTATTTTTCCTGTCACTGTTGACGCCTTATATCCGGACGGGCAGGAAACGCGGAAATAATAATCTCCCGCATTCGATACCCAAGTAATATCACCTATGGCTGGCAGAGTATCGATCACGAGCCCGCCGACATAAAGAGCACTTAATGGTGTTCCCGTGTAGGAATAAAGTTCCACCTTACAAGTTAACTCCGTCACCCGACCGGTAAATTCATATTCCACCGTATCGGCAGCACGCGCTGAATTAACCCACGCCAGCCCAGACAGCAGCAGAACAATTAATTTATTCACAGACGCTCCGTCAGGCATAGGTCAGGGTAAAGGTCGCCGCCGCATGTACGTCGCCCTTTTCCGGCACACCATAAGGCATATAACCCACTTCAAACTTAAATGAGGCGCTGTCCTCATTGCTAAAAGCTAACGTGAACTGCTGCGTTGCACTGAAATCAACAACAGTATCGGTAATTTTATCTTTAATTTGTAGGCCGACATATTTTGCGCCAGTCGTATCGGTAATCGTATTTTTTAAATGAACAGAAAAATTGGAACCTTCGATCTCCCCGTCAGTGGTAAATTTTCCCGTCACTTCATGCCAGTTTGAAGGTGAAGAACAACTGACATTAATCGTAAATTCCTTCGGCGAAACAGGAAAGCTTCGTGCATCATGTAATGCCTGTGTGGTCACCTCCTCCAACGCTATCGAAGTACCGTCTCCCGGCGTTTGTACGGTACAGGTTGTGCTATAAATACGCCCCTGCACAATAAGTTCCGCATCAGGGGCAACCGCAGCCAGCGCCCCTTGCCCGTTTAACAGACCGAATATCATCAGGAGCAACAATAACGGTTTTCCTTTACGCATACGCCCTCCCTCCTGGATGAAAAAGCAGGGCTCAACGGCCCTGCCTGACATTATTTTGATATTACTGATACGTTGCGATAAACATGGCGTCAGCTGCAACCAGACCGCCGCTGACGGTGCCGGTTTTCAGGTAGCCAACGTTGTAGTTAAACAGCATTGGCGCCGCAGTATCGATCACTTTCGCCTGGCGATCCGCGGTGGTAAACGTCTGGACTGCATTGCTGCTGTCTTTGTTTTGCACCTGGAAACCAACCCCTTGCGCACCCGCAGCAGAAACGTCGGTGTTATCCAGCGCAGAAGTGCTGGCATTAACCGCTGTTCCTTTTGCAGCCGCCAGATAGCCTGTTACAGTGGCATAGCTCGCACCGGTAATTTTGTCTTTGGAACCCTGGGCCGTACAATCCAGAGAGACTGTGAAGTCTTTTTTCATTACCGAGTCAGTGGTGGCTGCCGAGACGGTCTTAACGTCAGTCGGATCCAGTTGCACTGAAGTTCCTCCCCCTAAAAGCGCTGCCGTACAGATGTTAGTCTGTACTTCACCGGCAAAGTGAATATCCGCAGAGTCCTGATCGCCCGCAAAAGCGCTTCCTGCAAATGCCATAGCAATGGCTGCAATAGTAAATTTTTTCATTTTTTTCCCTTGGTGATAAATATCCAATACCATAATTTATGGTGTCTGCATTCCTACCAGAGGTGATGCGATAAAATTATATCCCAAGTGAAGAGACACTATGTGCCAGAAAACATCATTAGATTTATTTTTAGGAAAACATCAATATGAAATAATTATCAGTTAATAAATAAAATAACACCACCAAATAATTAAAAATAAACTTCAAACAGATGTATTAATTTTAAAATTATATAATCAACAAGATACTTTATGAATATATGTTATCTGTAATTTATCCGATAATAATAAATGAACCTGTAAATAGTCCTACTATAATATTTCGTCCTGGACAATCATTCGTTATATCGCATCAGAATGCCAGGACGTGTATTTATCCCCTTCTCGCCAGCGTCGCCCCATCGGCAAAATAGGCTTTAATCCCTGCCAGAATCGACTCTGCAACTTCCTGCTGGAAGGTCGCCGTTTTGAGTTTGCGCTCTTCCTCAACGTTACTGATAAATGCCGTTTCGACCAGAATGGACGGGATATCCGGCGCTTTCAGTACCGCAAACCCGGCCTGTTCAACTTGGTTCTTATGCAGGTTGTTGATTTTACCAAGCTTATTCAATACCGCTTTACCAAACTTCAGGCTGTCGGCGATGGTCAGCGACTGCACCATGTCAAACATGGTGTGGTCGACGTAACGGTCACCGCTCTTACTGACGCCACCAATGAGATCCGAGGCGTTCTGGGTCTGCGCCAGATATTTCGCTGCGGTACTGGTCGCGCCTTTGGTCGAGAGCGCAAACACCGAAGAACCGCTGGGTTGTCGACTGGTAAAGGCATCGGCGTGAATAGAGACAAACAGGTCTGCGCGCTGCTTCTGCGCTTTTGCCACACGGACTTTAAGCGGAATGAAAATATCTTCATTTCGCGTCATAAAGACCTTCATGTTGCCCTCTTTCTCTATGAGAGCTCGCAGACGGCGGGCAATCTGCAGTACCACATCTTTTTCACGCGTCTTGTATTTCCCCACCGCACCGGAGTCTTCCCCGCCGTGGCCCGGATCCAACATAATGACAATGGGGCGATCGCGTCCCGCTTTGCCCGGCTGTGGGCCACTCTGCGCAGGCGGTACCTGTTTATCCAGATCGCCCCTGTTGTAATCTTCCAGCAATGCCAGCAGCGGATCCTGAACATCCTGGGCATTTGCGGGATAGAGATCCATCACCAGACGTTCTTTAAAGCCCGCCACCGGTGCCAGGGCAAAAAGTTGCGGCTTCACATTCTGTTTCAGCTCGAACACCATCCGTACGGTCTTTGGATCAAACTGGCCAACGCGCGCCGACTTAATATACGGATCGTCAGGACGAATCTGCGCTCCCATGCCCTTGAGCACCGAATTCAAATTAACGTCTTCAATATCCACAACCACACGCTCAGGATTACTCAGGGCAAACTGTTTGTATTTCAGCAGACGGTTAGATTCTACCGTGACGCGGGTATAGCTGGACGCAGGCCAGATACGTACGGCAACGACCTGACTCGCGGCAGCCAGACCCACCTGGCTGACGCTTAAAAGCCACATAGCACCCGCACCTTTCAGTAAACGGCGGCGACTGATTGCTGAGTTGGATCCCGACATGCTTCTCCCGAGCAAAAGAAATCTTTTTAGAGGTAATACGTAAAACGTCCGAATTGACAGGAAACTTTAGCGAATGACGCATAATCTGTCATCTATAAAAGGGTAAACATTCTTTTTATATTCACGGTATTACTGATAAAAATCTTCAGCATGGGTAAAAATTACGCTTGCGCACAGAACCAAAACAGAATAAAAATACACAAATTACGAATAATCATGCAATGAGGGTGTGCCGTGGTGAAGGAGCGTAGAACCGAACTGGTACAGGGATTCCGCCATTCTGTTCCCTATATCAATACCCATCGGGGAAAAACGTTTGTCATTATGCTGGGCGGTGAAGCCATCGAGCATGAAAACTTTTCCAGTATCGTCAATGACATTGGTCTTCTTCATAGCCTCGGCATCCGCCTGGTCGTGGTCTATGGCGCTCGACCGCAGATTGATGCCAATCTTGCGGCGCATCATCATGAGCCGGTGTACCACAAAAACACGCGCGTCACCGATGCGAAAACCCTGGAGCTGGTCAAACAGGCTGCAGGGCTACTTCAGCTTGATATTACCGCCCGCCTGTCGATGAGCCTGAATAATACGCCATTGCAGGGTGCACACATCAATGTGGTCAGCGGTAATTTTATTATCTCCCAGCCGCTGGGCGTTGATGACGGCGTAGATTACTGCCATAGCGGGCGTATTCGTCGCATCGATGAAGATGCCATTCACCGCCAGTTAGATAGCGGCGCGATTGTGTTGATGGGCCCGGTCGCCGTTTCCGTCACTGGTGAGAGCTTTAATCTGACGTCAGAAGAGGTCGCCACGCAGCTGGCTATCAAACTGAAGGCAGAGAAAATGATCGGTTTTTGCTCGTCTCAGGGTGTCACCAACGATGATGGCGATATTATTTCCGAGTTGTTTCCTAACGAAGCTCAGGCTCGCGTTGAGTTGCAGGAAGAGAAAGGCGATTACAGCTCCGGTACGGTGCGTTTCCTGCGCGGAGCAGTGAAAGCCTGTCGCAGTGGCGTACGCCGCTGCCATCTGATCAGCTATCAGGAAGATGGCGCCTTGTTGCAAGAACTGTTCTCCCGCGACGGCATCGGTACGCAGATCGTGATGGAAAGCGCCGAGCAGATCCGTCGCGCTACCATCAACGATATCGGCGGGATTCTGGAGCTTATCCGCCCGCTGGAACAGCAAGGTATTCTGGTCCGCCGCTCGCGCGAGCAGTTGGAAATGGAGATCGACAAATTCACGATTATTCAGCGTGATAACCTGACTATCGCCTGTGCCGCTCTGTACCCTTTCCCGGAAGAGAGAATTGGCGAAATGGCGTGCGTAGCGGTACATCCGGACTACCGTAGCTCGTCGCGCGGGGAAGTGTTGCTGGAACGGATCGCCGCGCAGGCCCGTCAAATGGGGCTGAGCAAGCTGTTCGTGCTGACCACGCGCAGCATTCACTGGTTTCAGGAGCGAGGCTTCACGCCGGTAGATATCGACCTGCTGCCGGAAAGCAAAAAAGAGATGTACAACTATCAGCGGCGGTCAAAAGTGCTGATGGCGGATTTGGCATAGGCGTGGTTGCCGGATGCGGCATAAAGTTCGCTGGCACATCTTTGGTATGCAGATCGTAGGCCTGATCAGACGCGATAGCGTCGCCATCAGGCACACAGCCGGATGGCGCTGACGCTTATCCGGCCTACATCATGCCATCATTAAACAACGCCGACAATCCGCTGCGGCGTTCGGTTCGGGTGGCAATGGCGCCACTCAATATCCGCTCATCAGCATACAGCGACAAACGACGGCGCGCGCGGGTAACGGCGGTATAGACCAGCTCGCGAGTCACCACAGGTGAATGCTGGTTGGGTAAAATCAACGCCGCGTGGTCAAACTCAGATCCCTGCGATTTGTGCACCGTCATTGCCCAGGTGGTTTCATGTTCAGGCAAGCGGCTGGGCTGGACCGATTTGATAGAACCGCCCGGCAGCGCAAACCACACCCTCAGACCCTGCCCACGATCCAGGGCAATGCCAATATCACCGTTAAATAATCCCAGCGAACTGTCATTGCGCGCGATCATCACTGGCCTTCCCTCATACCAGCGGCTATGCGTCGAACGGTGAATTTTGCGTTTTTGCGCCATCACCTGCTCAATGCGTTCATTCAAACCACCCACGCCAAACGGACCTTCCCGCAGGGCACACAATAGCTGATACTCATTGAAGGCCTGAATGACAGCATCCGGCTCGGCGCGCTCGCGCAGTAAATCCAGATAGTGACCATAACCCGCCAGCGCTTCCTCCAGCATCGCAGCGTAATCTTCGCTGCTGTGCAGAGCGCGTTTTTCGATGTCGCCAAATCCCTGCTGGAAGACCGTTTTTATCGCGGCTTTGTCACCACGATTAATCGCCGCAGCCAACTGACCGATTCCGGAATCGCTACCGAAACGGTAGCTCTTTTGCAGCAGGCACAAACTGTCGCGCAGAGCAGCCGCCTGAGTTCCCGAACCAGCCGGAATAGTGGTTTCAGTCAGGCGACTAAGCTGGCGGGCACGCTCCGGGGTAAAACCATCACCGACGAAAGCACAGATATCCCCCAGTACCGCCCCCGCTTCAACAGAAGCGAGCTGGTCGCGATCGCCCAGAAAAATCACCCGCCCGTGTGGCGGTAGCGCATCGATAAGGCGCGACATCATCGGCAAATCGATCATCGAGGCTTCATCCACTACCAGCACGTCAAGATGCAGCGGGTTTCCTGCATGATGCCGCAAGCGTTGGCTACCAGGCTGAGCGCCCAATAAGCGGTGCAACGTACTGGCATCATCGGGAATGCGTTTCTTTTGCTCATCAGTCAGCGGCAGTTCTCGCAGCGCCGCGCCCAGCGAGGCGGTCAGACGTGCTGCCGCTTTTCCCGTGGGCGCCGCCAGACGAATACGACAGCGTTCACCGTCCGCCATCTGAATCAACGCCGCCAGAAGCCTCGCCACCGTTGTTGTTTTTCCGGTCCCCGGCCCACCGGAGATCACCGATATACGACGGGTCAGCGCGACAGCAGCGGCCACTTTTTGCCAGTTAACGCCTTCAACGGGCGGAAACAGCGCTGCCAGCGTGTGGGTCAGCCGTTGTTCATCCACCTCAATGGCGTAGTTAACTTCACCGAAAAAGCGCGCCACCGCGCGTTCGTTATGCCACATCCGGTTCAGATACAAACGATCGCCGTACAGCACCAGCGGTGTGGGCTGCTCGCCACGACTTACCGCCCCGGAGGCCAGCAGGCATTCCGCCCAGTCTTCGGGCTCTCCCGCTTCAGCGAGCCAGGCGCTTAACAGAGGATGGGCGTCCTCACTTCGGGATAGACGCGAAAGCGGTAAGCAGACGTGCCCTTCTCCTGCTTCACGGCTGAGCAACGCCGCTGCCAGCGCAACGGCAGGGTTATCATTTCCGGCAACCGCCAGCGCGAACTGGGCATCCAGAGGGCGGAGCTGCTTTTGCTCAACGGCTTCCAGTAATCGTTTCTGGATTGTCATGACATCTCCTCCAGCGGCACACCGGCAAACAACTCGTCCATCAAAGCGATCAACTCTCCGTCAGGTCGGGTCGCATAAATTCCCTGCTGCGGATTTTCACTGTCAACGCCACGCAGGAAGAGATAGATAACGCCGCCAAAATGGCGTTCATAATCGTAATCAGCAATGCGATGGCGCAAGTAGCGATGCAGCGCCAGGGTATAAAGTTGATACTGCAGATCGTAGCGATGCGCCTGCATGGCAGAGGCCATCGCCTGCTGCGTATAGGCGGAGCTGTCTTCACCCAGCCAGTTCGATTTGTAATCGAGCAGGTAATAGCGCCCCTGATGGCGGAATACCAGGTCAATAAAGCCTTTTAGCATGCCGCGCACCTGCATAAAGTCCAACGCAGGGCACCCCGCCGAGAGCGGATCGTACTGACGAATCAACGCATCAAGTTGACTGGCCATCAGCGGCTGCGAAATCGGCAGATAAAACTCCATCTCCACCTGTTTTTCTCGCGCGGAAAGCTGACTCAAACTCACGCCCGTCTCGTTGAGAGGTGCCTGCAAAATGGCGTCCAGCCATTCGGTCAAAACCGGCGTCCAGTGCGCGTCATAACCGCCCAACGCCAGTTGCTCCTCGACCCAATGCGGATCCACCGGTTGCGTAAAATCGAGATTTTCAAACAGGCTATGCAAGAACGTACCCGGCGAAGCGCCGCGCGGGAACTGATGCGGTGTGAGTCCTGATTCTTCAATAACCTCACCGACGCCTGCGGCATCGATATCCAGTCGAGGGATCAGATCCTGCGCAATACCATGTCCACGCTGTTGCAGACCGGAATAACTGGTCACGCGCCAGCTATCGCCGGGCGTACGCTGCAGTATTTTTGCACTCAGTTCACTGCTAACAGACTGCGCAACCTGCCAGGGTTCGCCGTCAGGCTGCGCGGGAATCTGGCAGGCAATATCGTCGCAGCACAGCGCTTCAATCGCGCCACGCAGACCCGCGGCATCCATCGGCTCGCCTTTTTGCAACAGGCGACCAAGGGCGCTCTGATGCACATCGGTATCCCCTTTTTTATCGCCCCGACGTCGTACCAACGGCGCAACGCCAAGGCTGCAGTGCCATACCGAACGGGTTAGCGCGACATACAGCAAACGCAGGTCTTCCGCCAGACGTTCCGCTTCTGCCAGCTCAACGCTCTCCTCGGCATCGCTGAGATCCAGCACCGCTTCAAAGGAGCTGCGATCGTGGTAGAAAGCCTGATCCTGGACGCGGAAATTGGTGATAAATGGCAGCCAGACCAGCGGATATTCCAGCCCTTTCGATTTATGGATGGTGACGATTTTAACCAAATGCTTGTCGCTTTCGAGCCTGAGCTGCTGACTGGACGCATTGCTGTCGGGTTCAAGAATATGCTGGGACAACCAGCGCACCAGCGCATGCTCGCTTTCCAGCTGCGAGCCCGCTTCCTGCAACAGTTCGCTGATATGTAAAATGTCGGTCAGTCGACGTTCGCCCCCCGCCGTCGCCAGCAGGTTCTCCGCAATCTGGCGGGCAGCCATCAGCGCGCGCAGCATCGGCATCACGCCGCGTTTATGCCAGATCTGACGATAACCATCGAACTCCTCGACCACCGCATCCCAGGCATTTTCGTCGTTATTTAACGCTTCAAGATCCTGCGCATTCAGCCCCATCATTGAGGTCGCCAGCGCGCTACGCAGCGTGTTCTCACGCTCCGGCGTCATCACCGCCTGCAGCACCCACAGCAACTCCTGCGCTTCCAGCGTTTCAAATACGCTGTCACGGTTAGAGAGGTAGACGGAGGGAATGGCCAGT
This sequence comes from Citrobacter sp. KTE30, assembly GCF_000398825.1. Classification (NCBI taxonomy): domain Bacteria; kingdom Pseudomonadati; phylum Pseudomonadota; class Gammaproteobacteria; order Enterobacterales; family Enterobacteriaceae; genus Citrobacter; species Citrobacter sp. KTE30. The sequence continues at coordinate 3,715,556 of NZ_KB976055.1, forward strand.
TGCGTCAGCGCATCGCGGACCAGCGCCGCTTCCTGGCGGCTACGTACCAGTACGCTGATGTCCGACGCGCGTACCGGGCTGGATGCTTTGCCACTGACCAGTTGCGCAGCGCCAGAATGTCCGGCCTTAAGCCAGTCGCGAATTTGCGTGGCGCACACCTGCGCCATGTAGTTCTGATAGTCGCCTACGCCACAGCTTTCCCCTTCCATCAGCCACATACTCATGGCTGGCTGCGTTTCACCGTGTAAAACAAACTGAAGCGACTGGTTTTTTTCTGCGAATTTTACCGGGCTGAAGGGGATTTCGCGGAACATAAAGGCGTCGTCCATCTGGCTGAAAAGCGTATTCACGCTATTGACCATGCCAGGGGCCGAACGCCAGTTGGTATCAAGCGTATAGTGTGCGCTGACTTCGCTGCGCGCCTTCATATAGGTGAAGATATCCGCACCGCGAAACGCGTAAATCGCCTGTTTTGGATCGCCAATCAGCAGAAGTGCGGTATCCGGCTGATGCTGCCAGATCCGACGAAAAATACGGTACTGCTGCGGATCGGTATCCTGGAATTCATCGATCATGGCAACCGGAAAACGGGTGCGAATAGCCGTCGCCAGCGCATCGCCGCTTTCACTGCGCAACGCTGCATCCAGACGGCTGAGCATATCGTCAAAACCCAGCTCGCCGCGGCGGCGTTTCTCCTCGGCAACCGCCGCGCGGATCTCCGCCAGCGCCCGGGTGATCACCAGATCGCGCAGGGTTAACGGTTCGCTAAGCAGTTCATCAATAGCGACGAAAAGCGGGTGCTGAGGAGTTATCCCGCCCGCTTTGGTTCGCTCTTCTAAAAAGCGCTGGGAGAATTTCTCCAACGCATCAGGCAACTGATAGCTTTGGGTTTCTTCCTGCGCCCATGCGCTGATCTTTTCGATCCACTTACCCTGGTTAGCGCGATTAAATTTACGCCGATCGATCCCGGAGGCTTCCAGCAGACCATCCAGCTCATCAACAGAATCACGCCATTGCTGCTTGATCTGGTTAATGCGTGCAAGAATTTGTTCATGCCGGGAGGCCAGCGTTTCGTCATCGGGCGGAGGAGCCTTGATAACCGGTGCTTCCCCTTGCAGATAGCGATCGATATCTCTCAGCAGCGCCTGCGGCCCTTTCCACGTTTCAAAAACCACCTGCGCAATGTCGCGGGGCAACGGGTAGCAGTGCCGACGCCAGAAGTCCGCGCAGGCCTGATAGCGCAGCAGCGATTCATCCTCTATCAGTTGCTGTTCGAACAACATGCCAGACTCAAAGGCGTTAAGGCTGAGCATACGCTGACAAAAACCGTGGATGGTAAACACCGCCGCTTCATCCATCTGTCTTTCAGCCAATAACAGCCACTGAGCAGCCTGTTTTTTATCGGCAATTTCATCTAACAAACGGGCATATAGCGGGTTGTCGGTGGTTTCACGCAGGCAGGCAATTCGCAGTTCATGAATGTTGCTACGAATTCGACCGCGCAACTCTTCGGTAGCCGCCTCAGTGAAGGTGACTACCAGCAGTTCTTCGACGGTCAGAGGACGAGGAAAGGCGGCAGAGCCGCCCAGTCCAAGCAGTAAACGTAAATACAGGGCGGCGATGGTAAAGGTTTTACCGGTGCCCGCAGAGGCTTCAATCAGACGCTCGCCCGTCAGGGGCAAACGCAGTGGATCAAGGGACTCAGCGGCATCATTCATTCTTATCACTCATCAGGGGTAAGGTTTGCTGCAACGCGCTGACGGTCTGCCACACTTTCCAGCCTTCCGGGTGCACATATTCTGCTTGCCCGTTCTGACTGCCGGAAACCTGTGACAATATCGCCATGCCTTGCGGCTCAACCACCGCCTGATGGAAGAAGTCGGCAAGTTTTTGCGGCGTCAGCAGTTTAATCTGAGCCACTATTTTATCACGTGAATCGAAGTGCATATTGCCGCGATCAAAATCTTTGCTTAACTGTGAGGCTTCTGCCCCCAGCGTTTGCGGCGCCTGCAGCATTTGCGCAATAATCGCCTGCTGAATTTGCGCGAACTCTTCAGGTTTCATCGCCCGCAGCTTCGCTTCCGCCGTCGGGAAGAACGCTTTATAACGCTCCCAGAGGTAAGACGGCTGCTTATCACTGCTTTGCAGCAGGAACCCCATTCCCCACTGACGGCCAACGCTCATCGGGAAAGCAAATACGGCGTAACCTAACTGTTCTTCAGTACGCAGTTGATTGTAGAACCACGGCTGAACAATCTGCCCCAACATGGCGCTGTAGGCTGAACTGGCGTATTCATCGTATCCGGTTGGCACAAATACCGCCGCCAATGCTGAATCCGTGCTGCTGCCTGCTTTTTCAAAGATGACGGACTGCTTCTTGTCCACCACCACATCTTTGTTGCGACACCACTGTGACCCGTTCGCACCAAGCTGTTTTTGGATATCCCACGCCATGCTCGTTGTCTGAGCTTCGCTCATATTGCCAATGACCAGGAATTCAGGTCGCGCCCCGGTTTTTAAGGCGTCGCGGTAGGTCATCACCTCTTTCAGGGTGATGGAAGGCAGCAACTGACGGCGCTCATCACGTGAAAAATAAGGCACCTGAGAAAGCATCTGCACCGGCATAATAGCCTGATCGTAGGCTTTACCCTTTTCTGCGGAATCCATCATCTGGGCATACCAGGATTTCGCCTGTTCCAGTTGTTCATCCGTTGAGGTATAGCTGAAATAGCCGCTCAGCAGCGCCTGAAAAAGCTGCGGCAAACGTTGGGTGTAGCCGTTGGCGTTAAGCATCAACCCATTGTTAGCGTTGGTAGAGAAACCAATTCCACCTACCGATGCCTGGTTACTTAACTGATCGAGCGCAATCCCCGCCAGGTAATCGTTAAGTGCGAATAAGACCTGGTTGCGGGCGCTGTCCATGGCTTTCGGGTTACGCAGGATCACGCTGACGTCAGCCTTCGGCTCGCTGGCAAAGTACTGGCTCGGGGCATACACCACGCGTAAATCCGGCTCATCAACAATCAGCTCCGGATGAGCATATTTTTTATCCGTCTTAATCAGCGTGAAATCATCCGGAATGTAGGGGTTCACCTCCGGTAACGACAGCGCAATGCCCTGTGCTTTTTGCTGCCAGTCGGCAAAGGTTTTGTCGCTGATTTTATCCACCTGGTAAGGCGCATCGACAAAATAAGCGGTTTTATTATGCGGCTCTTTCGCGCTGATATACCAGATACGTGCATTCTGCGGCGTCATCATTGCCAGACGTTGCTCAACAGCTTTCGCATCGTACTGGTCAGCAATATTCACCGCATCCAGCGTATGCTCGACGGGAACGCGGATCATGGTATCAGCCAGCCATTCCACGTAGTCCATATCACGGGTGATGGAGGGATAACGGAAATCGAGATCCAGCACATGCGCCAGCTCGTCAAAATAGCGTTTATCGACGCCTTTCTCGCGTAACAAATTGAGGTAGCTAAAGATTGCCGCGACAACTTCATCGCGATTCGCCAGCCCCTTGTCGGTTAACGTCGCGGAAATGGCTAACACGCCGCTGTTCCCGTTGACCACCGGATCGGAGTCTGCGCGAATACCTTCAACCAAGCCCTGCTTTTGCAGCCAGTCAGACAATGTGCCCGGACTACGATTGCCAATCAGGTAGGTCACCAGCTCATCGGTTTTACTGCGGAACTGCGCGCTGTTGTTATCAATACGAAACTCGACGCGCAATACTTTACGCGGCATTGCCGGAACATAGTGGATGATGATGCCCTTTTGCGCATCAGTGACGACCGGTACGGTAATTTCAGGCTTTTCGATATTTCTGTTCGGCACGCGCCCAAAGGTGTCAGCCGCTATCCGCGCCAGCTCTGGCAGCGGTTTATTGCTATAAATCACCGCCTTCATCAGGTTCGCGGAGTAGTACTTTTCATGAAATTTTTGTAACGCCTGTACCACCGGGTTGCCCGGTTTGTCGCTTAATGTCTCTAGATTCCCGCCAGAGAAACGCGAGCCAGGGTGCGCCGGGTTGATAGTCTCAGCGCTCACCTGCGCCATACGCATCCCGTCTCGGGTACGCGCCAGCGTCAGCTCGGAGTTAACCGCGTTACGCTCACGGTCGGCATATTTTTTATCCAACAATGGATCGGCAATAGCATCCGCCAGGCGATCCACCGCCCCCACCAACGCGTCGTTTTCGACTTCAAGATAGAAGGCCGTACGATAAGGCGCAGTGCTGGCATTGTGGCTACCGCCGTGCATTTTCAGAAATTCAGCCAGGCTGTCCGGCTGCGGGTATTTTTTCGAGCCCATCAGGCACATGTGTTCGAGATAGTGCGCCAGCCCCTGATGATCGTCCGGATCTTCCAGCGAGCCCACGGGAACTACCAGTGCAGAAAGGGATTTCACGGCCTGAGGATCGGATACCAGCAGCACAACCATGCCGTTATCAAGGCGCACGGCCTGATACTGGCGGGTATCTTTATCGCTTTTACGGATGGTTTCAGCTAAAGGCTGCCAACCGGTATCTGCCTGACTTACGGGAACCCAAAGGGCGACGAACAACAGTAATGCGCTGAACCAGGTGCTGCGGGGCATTCACAAACCTCATCATTAACGTATTCACCTGTTCACTACAAACCACGCATAAATACATGGTCTGAACAGGGCAAGACTATGTGCTGAACGAGCCAGCATCTTCTCTTTGTAAGAATCAGTCCGTGACAGAATGCGCATCATAGTGGAAGCTATCGAATTGCGCAATTTTTATACAGCCATCATGACTGATTGAAGCGAAAAATCGGTAACAGGTAGCGTTGAGACTGTAAAACAATAGTCTCCAGCGTATCAGCATCCAGTTGACGCCAAAGACGCTGATACCAGATATCATCACCTTCGCCACGTACTATCATGTTGCCTTCATAGGCTTGCAGAAACTTACTGCGCGCTTTTTGCAACGTTGCATCGTCATCTAACATGGCATCATTTGCGGCGTCATAACAGGTTTTTATCCATGCACCGCCGCTTTCGGGCAATACCAGCAATGGTGACGACATGCCTTCCCGATACCCCTCAATGAGTTGCGACAGATACAGCAACGCCTGTTCTGCATCCAGCGGCGGAAAACGCCATTCCCCGTCTTTACGCAGGAATAATCGGCTCTCTCCCGTACCGCCACTCGCACAATAGACAAGATGTTCCAGCCAAAGTTGCGCGCCCTGCGCAATGCTGATCAAAGATGGGCGCCAGCGCAACAAACCGTCCTCTTGTACCTGCGGCAACCAACCGGTGATTTGTACGCCGTTACAGTTAAGATCGATTTCCATGCTCTGACAGGGCTGACGACAGGCGATAATACGCTCAGCCAGCGACTGCATCTCCTGACGCTGCGTATCCCACAGAATTTCGCCAAACGGCCCATAGGGTAGCGTGCCCGCCGCACGAAAACGGCGGAACAGTCGTTCAGCGTCGTTCTCTTCAACCAGTGTATTAAGCAATTGCTGATTAAGCTGATAGCGGGTTAATCCTTCAAGGGTGAAAGGCTCCGTGTCCGGGATCTCACTCTCTTCAGAACGGAAGTTGACCCTCAGACGCATCTGGAAAAAGGCGCGTACCGGATGTGCCCAAAATCGCTGCAGTGTTTCCAGCGTTAGCGTTTCTGGCATTTCAAAAGGAAGAGGCTGCACAAAATCCGTGTGCGCTTTTCCTGACAGGCTCGCCGCAGGTAGCCATTCCCGGGCATAGCTTTGCTGTTCGCCTGGTAGATAGTTTTGCGCATCAAAGGGCATACGGGTATGCAAACGGGTAATGTGCGCTTTTACCCTTGTCTCGCTTTGATCGCAGGTCAACAATTCGTCACCCGGCAGATAATGGCTTTGCCCAATGTAGTCCATCAGTTCTTGCACCAGCACCGACGGGAAGCGCTCGCTGTTATCCTGGATAGAGCGGCCAATGTAGCTGATGTAGAGCGTCTGCTGTGCCGAAATCAATGCTTCGAGGAACAGATAGCGGTCATCATCACGACGGCTGCGATCGCCCCGCATCGGTTTTTGACTCATTAAATCAAAGCCCAGCGGCGCAAGCTGGCGTGGATAAACGCCATCGTTCATACCCAGCAGGCACACCACTTTGAACGGAATGGAGCGCATCGGCATCAGCGTACAAATGTTAACGGGACCCGCCAGGAAGCGCTGGCTGATGCGTTCCTGATCAAGGCGCTGGGCCAGCTCATCACGTAACAGAGAGAGCGGTATAGCATCGCCGTACTCGGCCCCTAAACCTTCAGTGATAATAGCCTGCCACTGCTGTTCAATCAGCGTCATCGCCGCTTCGGTATCCGCGTCCGGCAGGAAGAAATCATTAAGCATTTCCCGACAAACAGGTAGCCACTCTTCCAGCGGTCGTTCCTGCGCTAACCCTCTACGCCAGAGATTAAGCTGCATCAGCAACGAGGCCAGATGTCCTACCAGCTCGGCAATCAAACCGCTGGACTCATCGTAAGGCAATACCGATTGCCACTCGCCCTGCGCGCTTTCCATCGCGTAGCCGAGCAGCATACGCGTTAAACCAAATTGCCAGGTATGCTGACCTGTAGGCGGAAGTTCCAGTTCACGCACGTTATCGTCGTCAATTCCCCAACGAATCCCGGATTCATTGACCCATAAGCGAAGATAGCGCAACCCTTCTTCATCAATGTTGAAACGCGCCGCCAGCACGGGGACATCCAGTAACGCCAGGACATCCTCTGAGACAAAACGGCTATCCGGTAGAGACAGCAGACTAATAAAAGCCTGTAAGACGGGATGGGACTGGCGTGCCCGACGGTCGGAAATCGCATAAGGTAAGTAACGCTCGGCTGGTGCACTGCCAAAGACCGACTGAATGAATGGGCTGTAGCTGTCGATGTCCGCCACCATCACGATAATATCGCGCGGCGTCAGCGTTGGGTCCGCTTCCAGCATGGCCAACAGCCGGTCATGCAGAATTTCCACCTCGCGCTGTGGGCTATGGCAGACATGGAAAGTCACGCTGGTATCGTTCAGATCAAGCCGGCGTTTATTGTCACTACGGGAATATTCTTCCAGCGTGACGCCCGCCACGGCATGGCTTTCGAGTTCCAGAATATCCGATTGAATATTATGCAAAAGGTTGTCAGGCGTAATGTCGACAAACGCATCCAGTTCCTGACTATTTTCCAGCTCCGAAAGCAAATAAATGTAATCACGCCCCAGCTTGCCCCACGAGGCCAGCATCGGGTTGCCCACATCCTGTTCCCCATCGCTGTTAAATAATCCTTCGGCTTTCTGGTTATCACGAAACAGCGGCAGGTGCCGTTCTTCAAAGCTGTGCCGACGCTGACGCGCCATAAGCTTCGCCAGCCAGGCAGGATCTTTAATATCTCCCCAGTAGTAGCGACAAGGGTTGGTAAACAGCAGATGAATATCGATGTGCTTACCCAGCGCTTGCAATGCCTGCAAATAAACCGGCGGCAGCGCCGAAATGCCGCAAATAAAGACGCGAGAAGGCAGTCCCTGCGGGCACTCGGACGCGTTTTCCAACGTCTGAATAAATCGTTGGTATAAATTGGCACGATGCCAACGCGGCTGGCCCAACTCCGCGGTGTATTCCACCAGCGCTTTCCACAACGGTGCCTGCCAGGCCTGAGACTCGCCGAGTCCCTCAACCAGTCGCCCCGCTTCCCACTGGGTCAACCAGTCAGGGCGGTAGACTAAATACTGGTCGAAAAGGTCAGCCGCGCGCGAGGAAAGCTGAAAAAGCTTACGTTTATCGGTGTCGTCCGTCAGATAGTGGCGCAGCAATGCAAAGTCATCGCCATCCAGTAATTGCGGCAACAGCGTCATCAACTTCCAGCTCATGCTCTGTTTGCTGAACGCGCTCTCTTTCGGGATATCCGGCAGCACGCGCACAAACATATCCCAGATAAAACTCGCGGGCAGCGGAAAATCGATATTGGCGGCAATACTAAACTTCTGTGCAAGAGTCATTTGTAACCACTGCGCCATACCGGTACTTTGAACCAGGATCATCTCAGGTTCAAAGGGGTCGTCCAGCCGCTCGCGCTCAACGATAAACTCCATTAACGCTTCCAGCACATCCAGACGGTTGGAGTGGTAGACCCTTAACATAGCGACTCCTGACTACTGACGATTCGGGCAATGCAGACGCGTCATCTGACCCTGCCTGCCGAGGGGTGAAGAAATTATGACGTTGATGCTGACACATCCCGCTCTCGTTGTCTGCATTCGGTTAACCTGCCAGTTCACAGGCGATGAAAACTGGTACAGCTGGCTTTGCTGCCAGGCGTGACGCCAGAGTTGTTGATACTGGTTTCTGATAATAAAGCTGTTCATTAGCACCCGCTGGTATCCTGACAACGCGGTCACAATCATGATCATCAGTACCATTGCCAGCATCACTTCCGGCAGACTAAAGCCACGGTGACTGTTCAGGGGATCTGGCATAACGTCTGCTCCTTAAGCGGACAAAAATCGCTCCAGCCATGCGCCGAGAATTCTATGTTGCCATCAATAACCGCCCCCTGACGCCATAAAAATACTCCTTCATAGTGGGCGATTAGCAACACGAAATTATTGGTAAGCAGGCGCAGGCAAACCGCGGCATTCTGCGTGGGATCGCGCCGACACTGTACGACGGGTTGTAAGCGCCAGGGTTGTATACGCCCCCATTCCATCGCGGATTGCACTACCGCCTGACGCTGCAGCGCCTGACTTTGTGTGGACACACGCGCAGCAAAACTAGCCTCCTGTCTGCTAACGCCTTGCAGCAGCAGACTACCGAGCACCAGCAGCAACAGGACCATTGCCAGAGAGGATACGCCTCGCTCACGGTTCACAGGTTGAATCCCGTAACGCTGTAGACCGCTTCAACAACTTTTTGTGGTTCGTCATTGCTCACTCCACGCAAACGCAGCGTAAGAAGCGGGGAATATCCGCTAAAATTCAGCCGTTCAACCTGGAATGCCTGAATCTGGATGGTAGTCTGATCGGTCATTTTCTCCCATCCTTTTCCAGTACAGCCGGTGGCTCCACGCAGGGTTTCCAATGCCTTGTCCTGTAAACGAAACCCGATAGCATCAGCCTCTTTCGCGGAACTGCTCTCCCAAACGCCGTTGCCGTTGGCATCCCAGCGTGCAATGACACAGTCCCCCTTAGCCGATATCACCAGTCCCTCTCCGACACAGTTTCCTCGGCAATATCCCGCCCGTTGAAGATGCTTCGCCACGGTGTAGGCCCGCTGCCATATTTCATCTTCCAGCGCTAACTGGCGCGTGTTACGCAGAATCTCTCGCTGTAGCGCCGGTAAAAATCGTGCTGAACTAAGTAATAAAATACTGCTAATCGCCATGGCAATGAGCACCTCCAGCAGTGAAAATCCCCGTTCGTTTACTGACATAATCTGGCCTCATCGCGCTCACAAAGCCTGATTCGCCCCCAGCCAGACACCACCACGCGCCATTCCCCTGCCGCATTTTTCAGGCGTATATGTCCGGCCCATGCCGTATTGCGCAGTCCAAAAAAAGCCAGTGAAGGCGTGATATCTGCCATTTCGACATCAGCCCAGAGTGGCGCAAATATCAACGGTGAAACAGGCTGACACGAAGCTTGTGATGTCGCTGAGCTTGCCAGACACCATGTCCCCCCTTCGCGGAGCACGTTGATGACGTGATCACGATTGCGCCAGTTAGCATCTTCACGCAGTTGCAGCAGGTAGTCCCGCACCTGGCAGGCGGTCTGCCACAGCCGCTGTTGCTGCTGCCAGCGCTGCCAACCATACAGCCCAGATGCACCAAGCGCCGCGACGATCAGCATCGCAATCAGGGTTTCGAGAAGCGTGTAACCTTGTTGTTTTTTCATGTCGCCAGTATGGCGTGAGGAAAATGAATAACGAGCGGGAAATTCGGTTTCTACGGCGAGCTACGGGAAATATTTGTCGCGTTGCAGACCGCTGCACTATTTCAGGAATGTTCGCCGAAGAACGTGATTTTAGACAAAAAAAACCGACGCTCACGGGCGTCGGTTGTGTCAGCATGAAGCTGGTTAGATAGCCACCGGCGCTTTAATACCCGGGTGCGGATCGTAGCCTTCAATTTCGAAGTCTTCGAAGCGATAGTCAAAGATAGATTCAGGCTTACGTTTGATAACCAGTTTCGGCAACGCGCGAGGTTCACGGCTAAGCTGCAGATGCGTTTGATCCATATGATTGCTGTACAGGTGCGTGTCGCCACCGGTCCAGACAAAATCACCCACTTCCAGATCACACTGCTGCGCCATCATGTGTACCAGCAAAGCGTAGCTGGCAATGTTAAACGGCAGGCCGAGGAACACATCGCACGAACGCTGATACAGCTGACAGGAGAGCTTGCCATCCGCGACGTAAAACTGGAAGAACGCATGGCACGGTGCCAGCGCCATTTTATCCAGCTCGCCGACGTTCCATGCAGAAACGATAATGCGGCGAGAGTCCGGGTCATTTTTAAGCTGGTTTAACACGGTGGTGATCTGGTCAATATGGCGACCATCTGGCGTAGGCCACGCGCGCCACTGTTTACCATAAACCGGGCCTAAATTACCGTTTTCATCCGCCCATTCATCCCAGATTGAGACGTTGTTTTCATGCAGGTAGGCAACGTTAGTGTCGCCCTGCAAAAACCACAGCAGCTCATGAATGATCGAGCGTAAATGGCAGCGTTTCGTCGTAACCAGCGGGAACCCTTCCTGCAGATTAAAACGCATCTGATGACCAAAAATGGAAAGCGTTCCGGTTCCGGTACGGTCGTTTTTCTGTGTGCCTTCATCCAGCACTTTTTGCATCAGTTCTAAATACTGTTTCATGGTTCCTCAGGAAACGTGTTGCTGTGGGCTGCGGCGGTACGCCCAAACCATCATAATAATGCCTGCGACAATCATCGGGATAGAGAGGATCTGCCCCATGCTGATGTACTGTACCCAGGTGCCAGTAAACTGCGCATCCGGCTGGCGGAAGAATTCAACGATAATACGAAACGCACCATAACCAATCAGGAACAGACCGGATACCGAGCCCATTGGACGCGGCTTACGAATGTACAGGTTGAGAATGATAAACAGCACAACACCCTCGAGCGCCATCTCATAAAGCTGTGAGGCGTGGCGCGGCAGCGAGCCGTAGGTATCAAAAATAGACTGCCATTGCGGGTTAGATTGCAGCAGTAAAATATCTTCGGTACGGGAGCCCGGGAACAGCATGGCGTACTTGAAGTTCGGGTCAACGCGTCCCCACAGCTCACCATTGATAAAGTTACCCAGACGCCCTGCACCCAGACCAAACGGAATCAGCGGGGCAATGAAATCAGAAACCTGGAAGAACGAACGTTTGGTGCGTTTGGCGAAGATAATCATCACCAGGATCACACCGATAAGTCCACCGTGGAAGGACATACCGCCGTCCCAGACGCGGAACAGATACAGGGGATTATCGAGGAATAACTCGAAGTTATAGAACAGTACGTAACCAATACGCCCACCGAGGAAAACCCCGAGGAAGCCCGCATACAGTAAGTTTTCTACTTCATTTTTGGTCCAGCCACTGCCCGGGCGATTAGCGCGGCGCGTCGCCAGCCACATCGCAAAAATAAACCCCACCAAATACATTAAGCCGTACCAGTGAAGCGCGACGGGTCCGATTGAGAAAATGACCGGATCGAAATCCGGAAAATGCAGATAGCTACTGGTCATCTGTCACCACAAGTTCTTGTTATTTCGCTGAAGTCAGACAGCAATTGATAAGCGCGCCTGCATAATGCAGGCGCTCCAAAGGTGCGAATGATAGCACAAGGGGTTAGAAGCGGATGCCGGGAAGATGTAAAAGATCTGTATAAGTAATCTTTACCCCGTAATGCCTGATGACGCTACGCTTATCAGGCCTACAATCCCCCGCGAATCAACCCCCCCATGCCGCGGCGCTCCATAAAGGCCGCTACCTGATGGCGTACCTCAGCCGCCATCTGCGCTTCCAGGCTGCGCTGCGCCAGCGTTTGCGCCTCATCAAAATCGATATGACGCAGCAGATATTTTACGCGAGCGACAGAACGACCGTTCATCGACAAATGACGGAAACCCAGGCCGATCAGAATAGCCACGCACATCGGGTCGCCCGCCATTTCACCGCACAGGCGTAAATCGATACCGCTTCTTTCGGCTTCCTGCGCAATCATCGCCAGCGCACGTAACATCCCCGGATGCAGACTGTCATAAATGCTGGCTACCCGTGTGTTGTTACGATCGACGGCCAGTATGTACTGGGTAAGATCGTTGGTTCCGACCGAGATAAAGTCAATCCGGTTTGTCAGATGCGGCAACATGAACACCATCGACGGAACTTCCAGCATGATGCCAATACGCGGTTTCGGGATCTCGTAACCGATCATCTCCTCCACTTCGCGTCCGGCGCGTTCAATCAAACGTCGCGCTTCGTCCACTTCATCAATGCTGGTTACCATCGGCAGCAAAATGCTGAGGTTACCGGTTGCCGCGTTGGCACGCAGCATGGCGCGAACCTGGATCAAAAAGATCTCTGGCTGATCGAGCGTTATGCGGATCCCTCGCCAGCCAAGGCACGGGTTCTCTTCACTGATCGGCATGTAGGGCAGCTGTTTATCGGCACCGACATCCAGCGTACGTAGGGTCACCGGCTTGTCGTTAAACATTTGCAGCATGCCCTGATACTGCGCAACCTGTTCTTCTTCCGAAGGAAAACCGCTTTGCAGCATGAACGGGATTTCGGTGCGATACAGGCCAATACCGTCGATCCTGCTACCCAGCTTTTCTTCATGTTCCGGGCTGAGACCCGCATTGAGCATCACCTTCACGCGCTCGCCGCTTTTCAACTGTGCTGGCTGGTTGACGTCGTCTTCCGCCAGGCGGCTCAGCTCAATTTCTTCACTGATAAGACGCTGGTATTCCTGAATCAATACCGGTTCCGGATCGACCAGCAGTTCACCGCGATAACCGTCCACCACCAGCGTGCGGCGATGCAGCACCGACGGCTGGATATCGGCCCCCATAACGGTAGGGATACCCAGCGCACGAACCATAATTGCCGCATGAGAGTTGGCTGCGCCGTCCCGGACAACCACGCCGACTAACCGGTCCTGAGGAAGCTCCGCCAGCGTGGTCGCCGAAAGTTCATCCGCCACCAGTACGAAGCGTTCCGGCCAGGCATTCGGCCCCTGGATAGAGTCGTCAAGGTGGAACAGCAGACGCTGGCCGAGCGCGCGTAAATCTCCGGCCCGCTCTTTGAGGTAGTTATCGCTCAGCGCGGCAAATTGTTCGGCAAACTTTTCAATGATCGTTTTAACCGCCCACTCGGCCACTGAACCGTTATCCACTTCCGCAAACAGCTCGCGGCGCAGACGGGTATCGGAAAGCAAGTGCGAGTAAAGATCAAAGATCGCCGCCGTTTCTTTCTGCGCCCCAGCGGTAAAACGCTTGCTATAGCGGCGGAATTCGTTCGCCGCCTCTTCCAACGCACCGGTCAGTCGCTCGCGCTCAAGCACCGGATCCAGCGTTGAAGCCTGATAGACCTGCTCCATCAGCGGTAGCGTCGCATCCTGCCAGCCTTCAGCTATTGCCACGCCGGGGGCGGCAGGCAATGCACGGATGCGCGTTTGCCGGTATTGACCGAACAGCGCGTTTAGCTGCGACTGCGAAAGTATGGCCGCCATTTGCGTGGCGAGCGTGACGAGGAAAGACTCTTCACTTTCATCGTACTGACGCAGTTCACGCTGCTGCACCACCAGTACACCTAAAAGCTGGCGACGCTGAATGATCGGTACGCCTAAGAATGCACGAAAACGCTCTTCTTTTACCGAAGGAATGTATTTAAAGCTGGGATGTTTTTGCGCATCGGCGAGGTTGATAGGTTCCGCCAGCCTGCCAACCAGGCCAACGATACCTTCATCAAACGCGAGTGCGACAGTGCGACCACGTGGTTTTTTCAGTCCCCGGGTCGCCATGAGGTAATAACAACGTCGATCGTGATCGGCCAGATAAACCGAACAGACCTCTGTATCCATCGCAAGACAGATGTCGGTAACCAGTATATTCAGCGCTTCATTCAGACGCGGAGCACTGGCCACCTTTTCGACTATTTCGCGCAGGCGGGTGAGCATAATTTGCGTAGCTTAACCTCTTTTACGTCTGTACGCAGGTGTGCTTTGCGGCTTAGGAGTGCTCTCCTGAAGCGCCATGACAACACTTGCGAATTCTTTCATCACCCTGCGATAGACATCGCGTTTAAATGACACCACCTGTCGAACCGGATACCAGTAACTCACCCAGCGCCAGCCGTCGAACTCAGGTGTACTGCTGGTTTGCATATTGATTTCAGCATCGCTGCTGACCAATTGCAGAAGAAACCATTTTTGTTTCTGGCCGATACAAACCGGCTTCGTGTCCCAACGCACCAAACGTTTCGGTAACTTGTAACGCAACCAGTTACGAGTAGAAGCAAGGATCCGTACATCTTTACGACTGAGACCCACTTCTTCAAAGAGTTCCCGGTACATCGCCTGCTCTGCTGTCTCTCCTGCGTTGATCCCACCTTGTGGAAATTGCCAGGAGTGCTGACCAAATCGCCGGGCCCACATGACCTGCCCCTGGCGGTTACAAATTACTATCCCTACATTCGGGCGGTAGCCATCGTCATCAATCACCGGACTACCTCAACATAAACCTTATATACAAACGATTGTTTCACACTCCTGAGGGGCGGTAAACCACTCTGTTAAGGGTGCGATATTCTAATAACAATTGAATAACTCACAGTTAAAGGCCGAGTTATAAACAGAAGAAGGGCAAGCAAGGCGATTTTATTCACCTTTTCTGTGGATATAGTTGTGAAGAAGTACGGAATTACTATGGGAAAACCCAGAACAGTCCGAATAAGACATTCGTCACAGAGTAAAAATAGTCTTATACATTCATAAAGTTAAAACTGATCCACGCAGATAAACACACAGAAATGTGATGTTCATCACGCATACGATCTTCACGCTGATGAAAGATCGACCAGCGTCGGTTTTATCCACAGATTATGCCAATAAGTTAGGCACAATTTGTGTGAAAATTCGATTTTCGTCGCACGTCAAGGCTGTAAATTGAAACAGTAGTGGGGGTTTTTCACAGTTATCCCATCTTTCTGTGGATAACATGGTGTAAGATCCTGTTCATTGTCAGTGACCAGAATTGGAAAACCCGCTTCGCTGTTGCGCAACTCTGCAAACGTGAATCTAAAAACCAATATAAATCATATAATTGAATAAAGCATGTGGAAAAAGATAAACTCTGTCCACACGGTATAAAATCATTGCTTATTTTTTCACCTAAGGGTTAACCCGATGCCAGAACTCCGTCCGTTGCTTTCTCCCCCTGAATCTGAAGCCCAGTTGCTGAGCCAGGCACGACAGCTTTCGGGCTACGCGTTAGGAGAATTAGCGGCAATGGCGGGAATCGTTACGCCGAAGGATCTTAAGCGCGATAAAGGCTGGATTGGCGTGCTACTGGAAATCTGGCTCGGTGCCAGCGCGGGCAGTAAACCAGAGCAGGATTTTGCGGCGCTGGGCGTGGAGCTGAAAACGATCCCTGTGGACAGTCTTGGCAGACCGCTGGAAACCACCTTTGTGTGCGTGGCACCGTTAACCGGCAATACCGGCGTCACCTGGGAAACCAGCCATGTACGGCACAAACTCAAACGCGTTCTGTGGATCCCGGTAGAAGGCGAACGCAGCATCCCGCTGGCTGAGCGCCGCGTCGGCTCTCCCCTGCTGTGGAGCCCGAATGAAGAAGAGGACCAGCAATTGCGTCTGGACTGGGAAGAATTAATGGACATGATTGTGTTAGGTCATGTCGAACGCATCACTGCTCGCCATGGGGAAGTACTGCAACTGCGTCCTAAAGCCGCCAACGCCCGCGCGCTTACCGAGGCCATTGGCGCCAACGGCGAGCCCATCCTGACCCTGCCACGCGGCTTTTACCTGAAAAAGAACTTCACCCGCGCATTGCTTGAGCGACATTTCTTGTTCCAGGCGCAATAGGCACCGCCCGGCCTTTCACCCGCCGCGTTACGGGCCTATAATTACCGCTTCTTTTTTTTGGCAGGACTTTGTTCGATGTTATTTGCATGGATAACCGATCCTAACGCCTGGCTTGCGCTCGGTACGCTGACGCTGCTGGAGATCGTTCTTGGGATCGACAATATTATTTTCCTTTCTCTGGTTGTAGCCAAACTCCCGACAGCGCAACGCAATCATGCCCGACGTATTGGGCTGGCGGCGGCGATGATCATGCGTCTGGCACTGCTGGCTTCTATCGCCTGGGTAACGCGCCTGACAAACCCGCTATTCGAGTTGTTTGGCGAGGCGATATCAGCACGCGACCTGATCCTTCTGCTGGGGGGATTGTTCCTGATCTGGAAAGCCAGCAAGGAGATCCACGAATCCATTGAAGGTGAGGAAGAGGGGTTAAAAACCCGCGTATCTTCTTTCCTGGGCGCGATTGTGCAGATCATGTTGTTAGACATTATCTTCAGTCTGGATTCCGTGATTACTGCGGTTGGTTTGTCCGATCATCTGTTTATCATGATGGCGGCAGTAGTGATTGCCGTAGGCGTGATGATGTTTGCTGCTCGCCCAATTGGTGAGTTTGTCGATCGCCACCCTTCAGTAAAAATGCTGGCGCTCTCGTTCCTGATTCTGGTCGGTTTTACGCTGATTCTGGAAAGTTTCGACGTCCACGTTCCGAAAGGATATATCTATTTCGCCATGTTCTTCTCTATCGCGGTAGAGACCCTGAACCTGTGGCGTAATAAAAAAAATCCGCTCTGATGAAATCCATCGCTCCCTGCAAGGGGAGCGAATGCCCACCACACCTACCCCTTCTCACAGTTTAAGATTTTACTGCTTTCACCCTGCACAACTTCGCGTTATTACTAAACTATTGTCAGACGCAGGCCATGTGAGGATAAGCAGATGAAAAAATGGGCAGTTTTGATTTCCGCCGTAGGACTGGCTTTTGCCGTTTCCGGATGCAGCAGCGATTATGTAATGGCGACAAAAGATGGTCGAATGATCCTGACCGATGGAAAACCAGAAATTGACGATGATACCGGTCTGGTGAGCTATCACGACCAGCAGGGCAATGCGATGCAGATTAACCGCGATGATGTGTCCCAAATCATTGAACGCTGATGGTTGAGGTCAGCAGCGCGCTGGCCTTAACAATTTTACTTCCCTTTTTCGCTTCCCTCAGCCATTTTTATAATCCTTATGTCGTGATTATAAAAAGGAAACGGCTATGCAATATCACCGTATACCCCACAGCTCGCTGGAAGTCAGTACACTGGGGCTGGGCACAATGACGTTTGGTGAACAAAACAGCGAAGCCGACGCACATGCACAGCTCGATTATGCCGTAGCACAGGGCATTAATTTGATCGACGTTGCCGAGATGTATCCGGTACCGCCGCGTCCTGAAACCCAGGGTCTCACCGAAACCTACGTAGGTAACTGGCTCGCCAAACACGGCAGCCGTGAAAAGCTGATCGTCGCTTCTAAGGTCAGTGGACCATCACGCAACAACGACAGCGGCATCCGCCCGAATCAGGCGCTGGATCGTAAAAATATCCGTGAAGCGCTGCACGACAGCCTGAAAAGACTACAAACCGATTACCTGGATCTGTATCAGGTTCACTGGCCGCAGCGCCCGACCAACTGCTTTGGTAAGTTAGGCTACAGCTGGACAGACTCCGCGCCGGTCGTTTCCCTGCTGGATACGCTGGACGCGCTGGCCGAGTTTCAGCGCGCCGGGAAAATTCGCTACATCGGCGTTTCTAATGAAACCGCGTTTGGCGTGATGCGCTATCTGCACCTGGCGGACAAACACGATCTGCCACGCATCGCCACCATCCAGAACCCCTACAGCCTGCTGAACCGCAGCTTTGAGGTTGGACTGGCAGAAGTGAGCCAGTATGAAGGCGTTGAGCTGCTGGCCTACTCTTGCCTGGGCTTCGGTACATTAACCGGGAAATACCTGAACGGCGCGAAACCTGCCGGTGCACGCAATACGCTGTTTAGCCGTTTCACGCGCTACAGCGGCGAGCAGACGCAGAAAGCCGTTGCGGCCTATGTGGATATCGCGAAACGCCATAATCTGGATCCTGCGCAAATGGCGCTGGCATTCGTGCGTCGTCAGCCGTTTGTCGCCAGCACTTTGCTGGGCGCCACGACCATGGAGCAGCTAAAAACCAACGTTGAAAGTCTGCATCTGGAGTTGAGCGAGGAAGTGCTGGCAGAGATTGAAGCGGTGCATCAGGTGTATACCTATCCTGCACCTTAACAGTTAGCGCCTGATGGCGCTGCGCTTATCAGGCCTACAGACAGCGTTCCCTGTAGGCCTGGTTGCAACAGCATATAACAGACTAATGGCGGCGCTGCCAAATCCACAGCGCCGCAATCGCCAGCGCAAACAGCGCACCGAACCCAATACCAATCGCTACCGCCGGGATCCCCACCAGCACCGCCAGTGAGTAAATACCCAGCATCAACAGCATCGCGCTGTTTTCACCCAGGTTTTGCACCGCAATCGCATTACCTGCGCCGACGCTTTTCTTACCCCGTTCCTGCAGTAACGCATTCAGCGGCACCA
Organism: Citrobacter sp. KTE30; assembly: GCF_000398825.1. Classification (NCBI taxonomy): domain Bacteria; kingdom Pseudomonadati; phylum Pseudomonadota; class Gammaproteobacteria; order Enterobacterales; family Enterobacteriaceae; genus Citrobacter; species Citrobacter sp. KTE30. The sequence continues at coordinate 3,734,278 of NZ_KB976055.1, forward strand.
CAAAGAACCCACCACACACACCGATAAGCATCAGCAATGCGTAGGCCGGAAGCAGCGAATGTTGAAGAGAAAAAATCAGCACCACGACGCCAATCAGGATCCCCGCAGGCATACAGCGCGACACGGTTTCCAGCGTCACCAGCTTCGCTGCCGCCCCCGCGCCGACGACAATCCCGATCGCGACCATGGCATTGAGATAGGTCGGCGTGGCGTTATCGGTGATGCCGAGCGCCACCGGAACCCACAGTACCAGCAGAAAACGCAGCGTAACGCCCGCCCCCCAAAAAAGGCTGGTTCCCACCAACGAGAAGCGTGTTTCACCGTTGCGCCACAGCGAAGAGGCGGCACAGAAGAAACTGCGCGTCATTTTCCCCAGATGCCAGGACTGGCCAGGGCGAGCCGCGGCCAGTTTCGGGATATACAGGTTAGCGACCACTGCGCCAGCATAGGCCAGCGCACAGGCAGAAAGCGCGGCAATCACGTGCCAGTCGGCCAGAACGCCGCCGGCGACAGAACCGAGCAAAATCGCGGCAATGGTGGAAGCTTCCATCAGGCCGTTGGCCTTCACCAGTTTGTCGCCGGTAGTCAGTTCACCAAGAATGCCATACTTGGCCGGTGAATACGCCGCCGCGCCAATCCCCACTAACGTATACCCGAGGAACGGATTAATGCCGAAGCAAATACTTGCCGCACCCAGCAGTTTCAGGGTGTTCGCGAACATCATCACTCTGCCTTTGGCAAAGCTATCCGCCACCTGTCCAACAAACGGCGCAAACAGAATGTAAGCGCCCACAAACACCATTTGCAGGATAGGCTGACTCCAGTCCGGATAAAATTGCTCCTTCAGCAACGCCAGCGTAGCAAACAGCAACGCGTTATCGCCAAACGCCGACAGAAACTGCGCGGCGATAACGGACATCATCCCTTTGGACCAGATTGACGTGTTAGTGTGCACTGACTCACTCATGTTGTTTTTCCGGCTCATCGACCCAGCTTTTCAGCGTAACAAAATCCGGCTTACCGCTGCCGAGTAATGGGAGTTGCTTCAGGTGGCGTATATCACGCGGTACGGCGAGTTCAGGTACGCCGTGCGCCCGCGCATACTGCTGTAGTTTTTCACGCGTGAGTTCGCTATCGGTGGTAAACAGCACCAGCGCCTCACCTTTGCTGGCATCGCTCTTGATCGCCGTGGCATGCATTTTGTCTGCTGATACCGCCAACGCCAGTTGCTCAACCATTTCCAGCGACACCATCTCTCCGGCAATTTTAGCAAAACGCTTAGCGCGCCCCTGAATCTGTACAAAGCCGTTTTCATCAAAGCGCACGATGTCACCGGTGTCATACCAGCCGCGCTCAATCTCACCTTGCGCATTCTCTGCCGTCGGCACTTCCAGCACCCCAGGTTTTTCGACGCGCAAATAGCCGCTCATAATATTAGGGCCTTTCAGCTGTAAACGCCCACCATCCTCAATTCCCGGAACGGCCAACAGTCGAGCATCCATACCAGGCAAGATGCGCCCTACCGTTCCCGATTTTGCCGCCATCGGTACGTTAATCGACACCACCGGCGCACATTCCGTCACCCCATAGCCCTCAAGGACACGCAGGCCAAATTTCTCCTGCCACAGTTGCTTTGTGCTGTCCTGCAGTTTTTCCGCTCCCGCAACCACATAGCGCAGGCGATGGAAATCGTATGGATGCGCGAAACGCGCGTAGTTGCCGAGGAACGTTGACGTACCAAACAACACGGTGCAGTTCCGGTCGTATACCAGCTCTGGCACAATGCGGTAATGCAACGGGCTGGGATATAGAAACACTTCTGCGCCAGTTAGTAGCGGCGTGAATAATCCCACCGTTAGCCCAAAGGAGTGGAACAGCGGCAGCGCCGACATAAAGCGGTCATCGGCGGTGAAATCGGCAATCGTTTTAATCTGCTCAACGTTCGCCAGAATGCTTTTATGACTGTGAACCACGCCTTTCGGATGGCCTTCTGAACCGGAGGTAAAGAGGATCACCGCAGCGTCTTCCGGCTGCTGCTTCACCTGCGCCAGATGCGGTGCCAGCAGATGTGAGAAAATCCACAGCTTATCGCCAAAGGTCACATCAGCTTTCAAGTCTTCCAGATAAACCCAACGCACCTGGGTAAGCTGTTCCGGTAAATGCCAGAGTTTGCCTTTATCGAGAAACTGTCGGGATGTGAAGATCGTTTTAATTTCAGACGCAGTTATGGCGCTGGTTAATCCTTTCACACCCGCGGTGTAGTTCATCATGGCCGGAATGCGTCGACGCGCAATGGCGCCAAAAATGACCGCCGCGCTGATTCCCGCATTTGGCAGCATCAGGCCGATTTTTTCACCTTCGACGCTGTATTTTTCCAGAATACGCGCGACAAACAGCGTCTTTGTCAGCAGTTTGCGGTAGCTGTCCGGAGTGAAATTAATATCTTCAATGCAGTTTTTACCTGCGCCAAAACGGTATTTCGCCGCCAGCAGCGACTCGTAGAGCGTCTCACGCGGACGAACCGCCATGCGTGCTTCCATCATAATTTGATGCAGCATCTCTCCGGCGATTTTACGGCGATCGCGAGCTCGCGGTGCTTCCGGCATCGGCAGTTGTGTCGGCGGTAGGATGTGTAAGCGGATGCGCGGGAAGAATCGCTGTTTAACCAAACCTTTCAGGCGACTAAAGCGGGAAAGCTCCGCGCCTTCGATGCGCACAGGAACCACCGTGGCCCCTGACTTTGCCGCGACAAACCCGGCGCCGTCATAGATTTTCATCAATGAACCGGTGGTCGAAATACGTCCTTCCGGGAAGATAACCACCGGGCGGCCCTGTTCGACCAGACGAACCAGATGTTTAATCGACATCGGTTTGGTTGGATCTAACGGTACGAAATCAATCAGCGGGGTTAGCCAGCGCATATACCATTGCTGGCTGATCGAGGTGTAAACAGCGAAGACGGGACGAATCGGTAAAAAGAGCGCCAACAGGATGCCGTCTATAAATGAAACATGGTTGGGAGTGATTAGAACGCGTTCTCCCTGTAGCGCGCTGACATCGCCCGTGACGCGAACGCGGAAAAGCACGCGAAACAGATTACGAAAAAAGCCAAATAGCATCTCAACTCCCTGTGCCATTAATTATATAAACATCAATGGTGGGAGAGTATACGAGTTGGGGAATAGGTGCGACAGGTAACTGTTAAATACAATTCGAAAAAAAACCTGCGCATCCGCGCAGGTTGGTGCAAGAGACAGGTACGAAGTGCGTACCGAATAATCTCACCAATCAATACCTCTGGGATCTTGATTGTGGTCGTCAGCAGCCAGATACGCCAGTGCGAAAACGCAAAGGAATGAACCCAAATGCAACGAGTTGTGTAAATTATCGGTTACTGTTACAGATAGGCTGAAGGTAAAAAAAAACCTGCGCATCTGCGCAGGCTGGTGTAATTCTAGTGATCAACCCGAAAGTTGATTTCACCTATCAATACCTCTGGGATCTCAACTCTAGCAATCTGCTCAGTTCCCTCACCAGCGAACAATCGCAACAGCACATCGCAAAGTGTAAGCAAAAATTAGCATTTTCTATTTTCTGTCTTACTTCGCTCGTGTGCGCTCACATTTGCGACGTTCTGACGGGCAATCTGCTTGAACAGCCAGCCATTTTCCGTAACACTGACGGAATGTAAGCGTTTACCCACAACAGGTACTATCATGGCGACCATAAAGGATGTAGCCCGACTAGCAGGTGTATCAGTCGCCACCGTTTCTCGAGTGATTAATGATTCCCCTAAAGCCAGCGAAGCATCGCGCCTGGCTGTAACGAGTGCAATGGAATCACTCAGCTACCACCCCAACGCCAACGCGCGTGCGCTGGCACAACAATCCACAGAGACCATCGGTCTGGTAGTTGGTGATGTGTCCGATCCATTCTTTGGGGCAATGGTTAAAGCTGTCGAGCAGGTGGCCTATAACACCGGTAATTTTTTGCTGATTGGCAACGGCTACCATAACGAAGAGAAGGAACGACAGGCGATTGAACAGCTCATTCGCCACCGCTGCGCAGCCCTTGTTGTCCACGCAAAAATCATCCCGGATGCTGAGCTGGCATCACTAATGAAGCAAATCCCCGGCATGGTATTAATTAACCGAATTCTGCCAGGATTCGAACAACGCTGCGTTGCCCTTGATGACCGTTTCGGCGCATGGCTCGCGACCCGGCACCTCATTCAACAGGGCCATACACGCATTGGCTATCTGTGCTCCAATCACACAATTTCAGATGCGGAAGATCGTCTGCAAGGCTATTACGACGCGCTGGCAGAGAGCAATATACCGGTCAGCGATCGCCTGATAACGTTTGGTGAACCGGATGAAAGCGGCGGTGAACAGGCGATGACCGAGTTACTTGGTCGTGGCAAAAACTTCACAGCGGTAGCCTGCTACAACGACTCAATGGCGGCTGGTGCCATGGGCGTATTAAATGATAACGGCATTGATGTACCGGGAGAAATCTCGCTGATTGGTTTTGATGATGTGCTGGTTTCCCGCTACGTGCGCCCGCGTCTGACCACGGTGCGCTATCCGATCGTGACGATGGCAACCCAGGCTGCCGAACTGGCGCTCGCGCTGGCGGAGAAGCGCCCCGTACCTGAAATTACCCACGTTTTTAACCCAACTCTGGTACGTCGCCATTCCGTTTCGACGCTGACAGAGCCGGGGAATTCATCGTCAAACGATTAACCAGGATAGCGTTATGACTACGATGTTGGACGTTTCACGACACGCAGGCGTCTCAAAAGCGACCGTTTCGCGCGTACTGAATGGCACGGGTCAGGTAAAAGAGAGCACGCGCCAGAAAGTGTTTAAGGCCATGCAGGCACTTGATTATCGGCCTAATTTTTTAGCGCGATCTTTGGCAAACCGCACCAGCAACAGCATTGGTCTGGTGGTTTCTACATTTGATGGATTCTACTTTGGCCGGCTGCTGCAACAGGCTTCACGCCAGACGGAATCTCACGGCAAGCAGTTGATCGTCACCGACGGACACGACACACCAGAGCGTGAGCAGGAAGCCGTGCAAATGCTGGCGGACAGGCAGTGCGACGCCATTATTCTCTATACCCGCTATATGAGTGAAAAAGAGATAATGTCGCTGATGAACAGCATCGCTATGCCCTTGCTGGTCATCAACCGTGATGTCAGCCAGGCCCGCGATCGCGCGATTTTCTTTGAACAGGAAGACGCGGCCTATCAGGCGGTCAATTATCTTATCTCCCAGGGCCATTGCGATATTGCTTGTATCACTGTGCCAGGCCATACCCCGACCGGTAAATCCCGCCTGATGGGGTATCGTAAAGCGCTGGAAAAAAACGGTATTCCCTGGGATCCCGACAAGGTCAAATACGGCGACTCCACGATGACACGAGGCTATGAAGCCTGTCGTGAACTGCTGGAGGAAGGGGTGAAATTCAGCGCACTGTTCGCCTGTAACGATGACATGGCATTGGGCGCATCAAAAGCGTTACATCAGGCCGGGCTGAGGATCCCAACGGACGTCTCACTGTTTGGTTTTGATGATGCACCCAGCGCCAAATGGCTGGAGCCGGGGCTGTCTACCGTTTATCTGCCGATTGATACCATGATAACCACGGCAATCGACCAGGCTATCCGGCTGGCCAACGGCGAGAGCGTCGAGCCAATCCCACCGTTTACCGGCAAACTGGTACTACGTGACTCAGTAACGCTCGGGCCGTATTTTAAGTAATTAAATGCCGGATGGCGGCACAAGTGCCTTATCCGGCCAACAGCGCCCACAGTTAATTTCGTAGGCCGGATAAACGTAGCGCCATCCGGCATTTCACCACGCTGTAATCAGATTAATTCCAGCGCTAACAGCTCATCAATGGTCTGGCGACGGCGAATCAGCCGCGCCACGCCGTTATCGAACAAAACCTCCGGCAGCAGAGGACGGCTATTGTAGTTTGACGACATAGACGCGCCGTACGCCCCGGTATCATGCAAGACCAGATAATCACCCGGCACCACCGCAGGCAACAGACGGGTTTCCACATTTCCGCCCTCCTGCTGGGTAAACACGTCGCCAGATTCGCACAGCGGCCCGGCCACCACGGTTTCCCGTTGCGGGGCGTGTTCCAGAGACCGACCATCCCCAGCCAGCGCGGAGATATGGTGATAGCTGCCGTACATCGCCGGGCGCATCAGATCGTTGAAGCCCGCATCGATCAGCACAAAGTGACGGCTACCCATCTCTTTTACGCTGCGTACCTGTGCTACCAGCACGCCGGCTTCCGCGACCAGAAAACGACCCGGCTCTATCTCAAGCGCGACCGGGTGCCCCAGGTATTTAGCAATCTGCTCACGCGCAGCGTTCCACAATCCAAAGTAGTGATCGGTATCGATCGCCTCTTCACCTTCGCGATACGGGATTGATAAACCGCCACCCGCAGAGATCGCCTCCAGATCCTGATCAAATTCAATTACCTGACGCACCATCGCACCACACACCTGCTCCAGATGCGCGTAGTCCACACCGGAGCCAATATGCATATGAATCCCCACCAGCTTCAGCTTGTAGCGCTGAATCACCTCCAGCGCCGCGGGAAGATCGCTATACCAGATCCCGTGCTTGCTGTTTTCGCCGCCGGTATTGGTTTTCTGACTGTGTCCATGCCCAAAGCCAGGGTTTACGCGTAGCCACACGCGATGGCCCGGCGAGACCTGACCCAGTTGTTCCAGCATATCCACCGACCCGGCATTTACCGGAATGCGCAATTCATGCACCCGCGCAAGCGTCGCCTCATCAATCATATCGGCGGTAAAGACGATTTCATCTTTCCCCGGTACAAAACCTGCCGCTAGTGCACGTTCAATTTCGCCCAGCGAGACGGAATCCACCTTCACGCCCTGCTCGCGCATCAGGCGCAGAATATGAATATTCGAGCATGCCTTCTGGGCAAAACGCACCACGTCAAACTGACTCAGTTTGGCAATCTGCGCGCGGATAATCTGCGCATCATAGACCCACACCGGGCAGCCGAATTCGGCAGGCAGGCGCAGCAGGTTGTCGGCGGTCAGGTCAGTGTCTGTGTTGTTGAGTGGGCGTGGCATGGTGTGCTCCGGTATTGGCTTTTTTATGATTACGCCACAGCCCGAAAAGAATAAAAAATATCGTTTTATCGTGAGTCTATGCAAAAATGATATGGATTGGTTCATTCGAGGATTGCCCATGCCCGCCGTTAACCTGCGACACATCGAAATTTTTCACGCCATCATGACGGCAGGCAATCTGACGGAAGCCGCGCGCATGCTACATACCTCGCAGCCCACCGTTAGTCGGGAACTGGCCCGATTCGAGAAAGTACTGGGATTAACGCTGTTTGAACGCACGCGTGGCCGGCTGCACCCAACCGTGCAAGGGTTACGTCTGTTTGAAGAGGTGCAACGTTCGTGGTATGGCCTGGACAGAATTGTGAGCGCCGCCGAAAGCCTGCGCGAGTTCCGCCAGGGCGAATTGTCGATTGTTTGCCTGCCGGTATTCTCACAGTCCTTTTTACCGCCACTACTGCAGCCATTCCTCGCACGCTATCCGCAGGTCAATATTCAGATAGTGCCGCAGGAGTCACCGCTACTGGAAGAGTGGCTGTCAGCGCAGCGCCACGATCTGGGGTTAACGGAAACGCTGCATACGCCTGCCGGAACAAAACGCACCGAATTGCTGGCGCTGGATGAAGTGTGCGTGCTGCCCCAGGGGCATCCGCTGACTAAGAAAGCGGTGTTAACGCCGCAGGATTTTCAGGGGGAAAACTACATCAGCCTGTCACGGACCGACAGTTACCGTCAGCTACTGGATACCCTGTTTAATGAGCACCAGGTGAAGCGCCGTATGGTGATTGAAACCCATAGCGCCGCTTCAATTTGTGCAATGGTGCGGGCAGGCGTGGGGATCTCGGTGGTAAACCCACTGACCGCGCTGGATTACGCCAGTAGCGGGGTCGTCATCCGCCGCTTCAGTATTTCGGTACCCTTTACGGTCAGCCTGATTCACCCACTTCATCGCCCCGCCTCGGCGCTGGTTGATGCTTTTACGGCGCATCTGCAGGACCATCTACCAAGTCTTATTGACCCGCTGGAGGCTATTTTGCATCCACAACCGAAAGCATAAATGCCACCGCATCTTGCGCATGGATTGCCGCGGTGTCGAAAACCGGTAGTGGGCTTCGCTCGGTGGGAACCAGCAGACCAATCTCGGTACAGCCAAATATCACCCCTTGCGCCCCCTGTTTCGCTAACTGGTTAATGACGCTCAGGTAATAGTCGCGGGAGGACTCGCTGAATTCACCGAGACACAGCTCATCGAAAATAATTTGGTTTATTTTCTGACGGTCATCAGCTTCAGGAATCAGCGTGCTAATGCCAAATTCAGTCTGTAAACGCCCGCGATAAAAATCCTGCTCCATGGTGTAACGCGTGCCCAGTAGCGCCACATTGCGCATCTGCTGCTTTTGTATCGCCCGACCCGTCGCATCGGCAATATGCAGGAATGGCACATCACAGGCGGCTTCAATCGCCTCAGCAACCTTGTGCATGGTGTTGGTACACAGCACAATCCCTTCCGCACCCGCCTGCTGTAACCCCAGCGCCGCCTGCGCCAGAATATCGCCTGCTTTATCCCACTCACCGCGACTCTGGCACAACTCAATCTCATGAAAATCCACGCTGTGCAGCAGGATCTGCGCTGAATGCAGGCCGCCCAGGCGCTGTTTTACCCCTTCATTAATGAGTCGATAATAAGGAATGGTAGATTCCCAGCTCATACCGCCTAACAGACCGATCGTTTTCATCATTTCCCCTGACTCGTTGTTGTCTCTCCAGTGAACCAAAGATGTGATCAACTTTCCACATATGTTGGCGTGCATTTCTTTTTTTAATTTTCTGATATAGGTTTAATGAAACATTGTTTTAATTAATTACAGGAAGGCCGGATGTTTATTTTTCATAAAGAGACCACGCTTGACGATCTGGGCAATGGCGTTACCCGGCGCATTCTTGCTCACGACGGTAACATGATGGCGGTTGAGGTGAACTTCGAGCAAGGCGCGATTGGCCCGATGCACAATCATCCGCACGAGCAGCTGACTTACGTGTTGTCCGGTGAGTTTGAATTTACCATCGGCGAAGAAAAGCATGTCGTTAGGGCGGGCGATACCCTGTATAAACAACCCAACATTATGCATGGCTGCGTCTGTTTAAAACCGGGAACGCTGCTGGATACCTTTACGCCCATACGCGAAGATTTTCTACACGGGTAATTTCGTTGTTCTCAAGCCGTGCTACTGACCGGTTTGAGAACACGCTAAAATGCGTACTCAGTTCCCTAAAAATGAATACGTTACAATGTGGGGCATTTTCCTTCGATACCAATTCGCATAAGCATTAATCACCCGATGCGTCTCGCCATGTGGGCGATTACAGTCACGTTATCTTAATTAACGGTGACGGATCGCCATGACAAAAATGACAACATCCACTCCACATGACGCAGTCTTCAAACAGTTCTTGTACCATCCTGATACCGCAAGAGATTTTCTGGATATCTATCTTCCATCAACCTTGCGGGAGCTATGTGATCTGCAAACACTAAAACTGGAATCAGGCAGTTTTATTGAGGATAGCCTGCGAGCCAGCTACTCCGACGTACTGTGGTCATTAAAAACAAATGAAGGCGATGGGTATATCTATGTTGTTATCGAGCATCAGAGTTCGCCAGACGCTCACATGGCATTTCGGCTAATGCGCTATGCAATGGCCGCAATGCAACGCCATCTGGATGCTGGCCATAAAACATTACCTTTGGTGATACCGATGCTGTTTTATCATGGTGCACTCAGCCCCTACCCCTTTTCACTCTGCTGGCTGGATGAGTTTGACGACCCCATAGTGGCACGACAGCTATACTCAGCAACATTTCCGCTGGTAGATATCACCGTAATACCCGATGACGAAATTATGCAACATCGCCGTATAGCACTGCTGGAATTGATGCAAAAACATATCCGCAAGCGTGATTTAATGGGATTAGTGGAACAACTGGTCTCGTTGCTGGCTACGGGATACGCTAATGACAGCCAGCTCAAAACGCTATTTAATTACATGATGCAGTTTGGAAATACGCCTCACGTAGATAAATTTATCCGTGAAGTCGCTCAGCGGGTACCACAGCAAAAGGAAAGTCTGATGACTATTGCGGAAGTGTTGCAACAAGAAGCCAAACAACAAGAAGCGTTACGCATTGCCCAGATGATGTTAGCGAATGGTATTAGCCATGAAATTATACTAAAGATAACCGGGCTGTCTGCTAAGGATCTCCTCGCAAGGCAGGCGGCTCCACACTGAAATAAGTAGTAATGAGAGCCCGATAATCAGTTGTTCTATCGGGCTCCCTGCTCACTTACACCCCAATATCTCTTAACTTCTCACCTGCCATCAGCTTACGTTCGATATGCTCAAGCGTGACGTTTTTGGTTTCTGGAATCAGCCAGAACGTAATACCGATAAACACGACGTTCAGCGCAGTATATAGCCAGAACGTACCGGCGGCGCCAATGCTATCGAGCAGCGTCAGGAACGTTGCACCAATGATCATGTTCGACACCCAGTTGGTGGTGGTGGAGCAGGTAATACCAAAATCACGGCATTTCAGCGGCTGAATTTCCGAACACAGGATCCACACCACCGGCGCGGCGCTCATCGCATAGCCTGCAATACACATCATCGTCATGCCAACTGACAGCCAGGATAGTCCACTGGAAGCCGTGCCGTTATCAAACTGCATCAGGCAATATCCGAGCACCAGCGTCCCGATGGCCATTACGCTGAAACCAATTTTCAGCGCCGGTTTACGTCCTGCTTTGTCGACCGTGAAGACAGCAATAAAGGTAGCGAACATAAACGTTAAGCCAACCACCAGCGTGGCAATCATCTGCTGCTCTGTGGTGGTAAAACCCGCCATTTTGAAAATGCGCGGCGCGTAATACATGATGATGTTCATCCCAGTGAACTGCTGCATCGCCTGCAGTAACATCCCAAGAAAAACTGCGCGGCGCACGTTACGGTTAATTTTAAACAGCGCCCAACCACCCTGCTTCAGCTTCAAGCTTTCACGGATTTCGTTCAGCTCATCGCGGGCCTTTTCTGACGTATCGCGCAGCATGCGCAATACTTCTTCAGCTTCAATGTGGCGACCTTTTTCCGCCAGCCAGCGCGGGCTGTTGGGCAGGAACACAACCAGAATAATCAGCAATACAGCCGGAAGAGCCAGCACGCCCAGCATAGCGCGCCAGTTACCGCTGTAGCTGAACGCGGTATCAGACAAAAAGGCCAGAACGATGCCCAACGTCACCATCAGCTGATACATACTGATCATCTTGCCACGCACGTTTTCGCTTGCCATTTCAGAGAGATAGAGCGGTGCGGTGTAAGAGGCGATCCCCACCGCAACGCCCAGTACCACGCGGGCAAAAATGAGCATTTCTACGCTGGAGGCAAACGCCGAGCCCAGAGATCCGACGACGAAAAGGATCGCCCCCGCCATCAGACTGTATTTACGTCCCAGGCGGAATGACAGCCAACCGTTAAACAGCGCACCAATTGCCGCGCCCAGCATCATGCTGCTGACCACCCACTCCTGCAGGCGGCTGGTCAACACAAAGTGATCGGTGATGAAAGGCAACGCCCCGGCAATCACGCCAATATCCAGGCCGAATAACAACCCTGCGACAGCCGCAGAGATAGAAACAAACATATTCATACGTCGCGTATCGCGCACTGAGCGCGGCGCTAAAGCAGCATCATTATTTATTGAGACCATTTTTTCCTGCCAGATACAGAGTAACCATGCCATTGAAAGTAAGGGATCCCTTGCAGGAAGCGTCAGGCGGGAAACGGCAAAAACATGGATTAAATAGCTACACCACATCGTTATGTGATGGATATTCCAATTTTAAAATTTACCGACAATCACTCAATTAAATTTAATTTATTGATATTAAAGAATATTAAAAATAATAAATTGATACACATGAAATTTAATATGGAATAATTTATAACCACAATATGGATTTTAATGATTCAAAAGTAAAAAAACCCTGCCATTTAGCAGGGTTTGTTGGCTCTGGATAGCAATTAACGCGCCAGCCAGCCGCCGTCTACCGCAACGGTATAGCCGTTGATATAGTCAGATGCGCTGGACGCCAGGAACACGACAGGCCCCATCAGGTCGCTCGGCAGACCCCAACGCCCCGCCGGAATACGATCGAGGATTTCTGCGCTACGCTGCTCATCAGCACGCAGCTGTTGAGTGTTATTCGTCGCCATGTAACCCGGTGCAATCGCGTTGACGTTGATGTTATGTTTTGCCCACTCGTTCGCCATCAGACGGGTAACACCCATTACGCCGCTTTTAGACGCGGTGTAAGACGGCACGCGGATCCCGCCCTGGAAGGAAAGCATAGAGGCGATGTTGATAATTTTACCGCCGTTACCCTGGGCGATAAAGTGCTTCGCCGCGGCCTGAGACATAAAGAACACGCTCTTAATGTTCAGGTTCATCACGTCATCCCAGTCTTTTTCGCTGAAGTCGATCGCATCGTCACGACGGATAAGACCCGCGTTGTTGACCAGAATATCGATATGGCCGAATTCTGCCACTGCGCGCTCCAGCAGCGCCGGAATACCGTCGATTTGACGCAGATCGGCGGTCAGGCTTAAAAAACGGCGGCCCAGTGCGGTCACACGTTCGATGGTTTCTGTCGGTTCAACAATGTTGATACCGACGATATCGCAGCCCGCTTCAGCCAGGCCCAGCGCCATACCCTGACCCAAACCGGTATCACAACCGGTCACAACGGCGACTTTACCTTCAAGAGAGAATGCATTCAAAATCATTGTAAATCCTTAATTTTTTATAATGCCCGCCGCAGCAGGCACGGCTGTCGCCCGCAACTAGCGCAGATCTTTTACTGCAACATGGTCCATATCATCAAAGACCTGGTTTTCGCCGACCATGCCCCAAATGAACGTATACGCTTTTGTGCCGACACCGGAGTGAATAGACCAGCTTGGAGAAATCACCGCCTGCTCGTTGTGCATCACAATATGACGCGTTTCCTGAGGCTGCCCCATCATGTGGAATACGCAGGTATCTTCTTCCATATTGAAGTAGAAATAGACTTCCATACGACGTTCATGGGTATGACACGGCATGGTGTTCCACAGGTTACCCGGTGCCAGTTCAGTCAGACCCATGCTCAACTGGCAGGTTTCCAGAACATCCGGCACAAAGTATTTGTTGATGGTACGACGGTTACTGGTGAGGTTATCGCCCAGCGTCACTGGCGCAACGTCTGCAGGCGTGACTTTCTTAGTTGGGTAAGTCGTGTGGGCCGGCGCGCAGTTGTAGTAAAACTTCGCCGGTTTTGTCGTATCAATACTGGCGAATACCACTTCTTTTGCCCCTTTCCCGACGTACAGCGCGTCGCGATGGCCAATTTCATAGCACTGGCCGTCAACGGTAATCGTGCCCGGGCCGCCGATATTGATCACACCCAGTTCACGACGTTCGAGGAAATAGGTTACGCCCAGCTGTTTGCCGACTTCGCCACCCACAGAGACGGTTTTGGCCACTGGCATAATGCCGCCAACAATGATGCGGTCGATGTGGCTGTAGACCATGGTGTATTCATCTGCGACAAACACTTCTTCGACCAAAAACTCATTACGCAGCCCCTGAGTGTCCAGGGTTTTCGCATGCGCACTATGGATGCTTTGTCTTACGTCCACATTTACCTCCAGTGATAAATTGACCGTGAATGCTTAAACGAATAGCAAAACGCTGTTCCGTTTTATCTTATGCACTCATGATATTCCTCCCTGAATGTGTTTTCAATTATAAATAAAACGATGTTTCACTTTTTTCGCATCTTATTATCAAAAGTGTAAGTGCGATCACGCTAGCGCGTATGAATAGCGAAATGGACCTTAATAAAATGATTGAATAACAATACGATAAATTTATTTATTCATTAGGGGCGGGGATAAAAAATGGAAAATTCAGCTGAGATGATCAGTCGAAAAGACACCTTTTCTAACAAAGTGCGCAGTTAATCACATGAAATGAAACAATGTTTTGATAAGTTGACTGTGTTTAGAGTGTATGTTTCTGTAACTGGCCTTGCCCTCCTGCTGGAGGGCTTTTTTACAGGTGCAGGGAAACTCTTAGAAAGGCGTTTAAGACGGTAAATGTAAGATCGTTAATCTCGTTCGATAGCGAGCGCCACACCCTGACCACCACCGATACACAGCGTTGCCAGGCCCTTATGCGCCCGACGCTTCACCATTTCATGCACCAGCGAAACCAGAATTCGGCAGCCAGACGCACCAATCGGATGACCGAGCGCAATGGCTCCGCCGTTAACATTCACCCGCCGTTCATCCCACTCCAGCATTTTCCCAACGGATAATGCCTGCGCGGCGAAGGCCTCATTAGCTTCGATAAGATCAACATCAGCCAGTTGCCAGCCCACACGCTCAAGGCAGCGGCGCGTCGCATACACTGGCGCAATCCCCATGAGCGCAGGGTCGACCCCGACGCTGGCAAAGGCGCGAATACGGGCCAGTACAGGTAAGTTCAACTCTTGCGCCTTGGCCTCGCTCATCATCATCACCGCAGCGGCGCCGTCATTGATGGATGACGCGTTACCTGCCGTTACCGAACCGAGCCTGTCAAAGGTAGGATCCAGACGCGCCAGCCCTTCGGCGCTGGCATCGGTACGCGGCTGCTCGTCGGTATCCACCACCAATGATTGCCCATTACGCTGTGTTACCACCGGCACGATTTCATCTTTAAAGCGTCCAGCATCAATTGCCATCCGCGCTTTGTGCTGCGAGTGCAGCGCGTAGGCATCCTGTAATTCGCGGCTAATGCCGTATTCTCGCGCCAGGTTTTCCGCAGTAACGCCCATGTGATAATCGTTGAATGCATCCCACAGACCGTCATGTACCAGGCTGTCGACCAGTTGGCTGTTCCCCAGCTGTGCGCCGGTGCGGCTATCGGTAAGGACATGCGGGGCACGGCTCATATTCTCTTGCCCGCCCGCAATCACAATGTCGGCTTCGCCGCACTGAATAGCCTGGGTCGCCAGATGCAGCGCTTTCAGGCCCGAACCGCAGACATCGTTAATGGTGATGGCGGAAACGGTATTGGGTAGCCCACCATTGATGGCAGACTGACGCGCCGGGTTCTGTCCGGCGCCTGCGGTAAGCACCTGACCGAGGATCACTTCATCCACAGCATGAACGTCCACGCCCGTGCGTTCCAGCAACGCCCTGACCACCATGCTGCCTAATTCAACGGCAGAGTGGCGCGCCAGCGTCCCCTGGAAGCAGCCAATCGGTGTCCGTAACGCCCCGACTATCACAACCTCTTTCATCACCACCTCAGCGCAAAATAACACCGCAATAGTAGATGATTGTTAAAAATAGTTATCAAGGTTGTTTAAGAATGGTGATTTTTATCACAAAGGAAATTCGTATCATTTATTGGTCATCTGAACGCCACTCTGCTGTAAATGGTCGCGCAGCCAACTTCCCGCCACGCCAGGCGGTGATTTCTTATTCCACAACAGATCGATAGAGATAGCCTTTGGCCAGCCGGGCAGCTTTAATTGAACCAATGGTTTTTCTGCCGCAAACTCCTCCACCAGCGCACACGGGAGCGCGCACCAGCCGAATCCCTGAACAGCCATACTTAGCAATAACAGGTAGTTAGGAGCCGACCAGACGGGACCGCGCGCCACGTTAGTCCCGCTTTCCAGATAGGTATTCAAACGCAGCTCGCGCCAGGTGTGTAGCTGCTCCCACTGCAGTTTTTCTTGAGCCGCCAACGGATGCGATGCCGCCACGTATAATCCCATCCAGGTTTGCATCGGCAGACGCGTAACGCCCATGTCGGTCGGGTAATCCTCCCGCGCTTCGATCAACCCCACCTGAGCACGTCCTTTTTGCAGCAGATCGATCACGTCCTCGTCTTCGCCAATCAGACATTCAAACTCGGTATGGGGAAACTTGCGATCAAACTGCACCATCAACTCTTCCAGCACATCCGGATGCAGCGTGTCTGACAACACGAAGGTCAGACGCGCTTCCGTTTCACCCGACAGTGAAATCGCCGCTTCATCAAGTCGTTCGCTGGCCGTCAGAATCGCCTGCACATAACCCAGCACCCGCTTACCTTCTTCGGTCAGCGTTGGCTGGCGTGATGAACGGTCAAACAGCGCAAAACCAAGGTCGGCTTCCAGATGCGCAATGGCCGTACTGATAGTGGACTGGCTTTTACGCAGCCGACGAGCCGCAGCAGAAAATGAACCGCAGGAAACGGTCTCCACAAATGCCGTTAACGCTTCAGGAGAGTAACGCATGAACTATCTACTTTATCGATGGATACTATCTTTTAGATATCACATTAAACGATAAAATTGCCACCATTCCGTTATCCGGGCATCAAAGAAGGTTTTAGGTTATGCAACACGATACAGTCCAACGCCGCTCGTTAGTAGAGCGTATTTTTCATGCCGTCTGCTTTGAAGGCATTGCCACCGCTGTTCTCGCACCAACCACCGCATGGTTGATGCAGCGCTCGGTGCTGGAAATGGGCGGACTGACCATTCTTCTCGCCACTACAGCGATGATCTGGAATATCATTTATAACGCCCTGTTTGACCGTCTGTGGCCGTCGCACCTGGTAAAACGTACGGCGAAAGTGCGAGCATTTCACGCCTTAGGTTTTGAGAGCGGTTTTATTGTGATCGGGGTGAGCATCGTGGCGTATGTGCTGAACGTCAGCCTGCTTCAGGCATTCACGCTGGAAATAGGTTTCTTCCTGTTCTTCCTGCCGTATACCATGTTCTATAACTGGGCTTATGACACGTTACGCGAGCGTGTTTTGAAGCGCCGCCAGCAGCGCGTTACTGCCTGATTATTCAAACAATAGTCGGAATTTTCTCGGTTCCGGCTATTCATCCATTCACCAGCCCGCTTGTTCACATCTCCCCCAGCCCCTGCCATTTGTGGTAAATTGCGCTTCTTTTTGTTTATTTTATAGTTGATACGTTCAAATAATGTCGAAATTTTGGTCAAAAGAAGAGACTCTCTGGAGCTTCGCACTATATGGGACTGCCGTCGGCGCAGGAACCCTCTTCCTCCCCATACAGCTGGGTTCTGCAGGTGCGGTGGTACTGTTTATCACCGCTCTCGTCGCCTGGCCTTTAACCTACTGGCCGCACAAGGCACTGTGCCAGTTTATCCTGTCTTCAAAAACGTCAGCTGGTGAGGGGATCACTGGCGCGGTTACACACTACTACGGCAAGAAGATTGGCAGCCTGATCACCACCCTCTATTTTATTGCCTTCTTTGTGGTGGTGCTGATCTACGCCGTGGCGATAACCAACTCACTCACTGAACAGCTGGCAAAACATATCACTATCGACCTGCGGATCCGCATGCTGGTCAGTCTGGGCGTGGTACTGGTGCTGAATTTAATTTTTCTGATGGGTCGACAAGCCACTATCCGGGTGATGGGCTTTCTGGTGTTCCCGCTCATCGCGTACTTTTTGTTCCTTTCGCTCTACCTGACCGGAAGCTGGCAGCCAACGTTACTAACCGGCCAGATGTCTGTCGATCAGCACACGCTTCATCAGGTTTGGATATCTATTCCCGTGATGGTTTTCGCTTTTAGCCATACGCCAATTATCTCCACGTTCGCCATTGATCGACGTGAGAAATATGGCGAGCAGGCCATGGGTAAATGCAAAAAAATCATGAAGGTAGCCTACGTCATCATCTGCCTGAGCGTGCTGTTTTTCGTTTTCAGCTGTTTGCTTTCGATTCCGACAAACTATATCGAGGATGCAAAAAATGAAGGCGTGACCATTCTGTCAGCACTATCGATGATGCCTAACGCACCGGCATGGCTGTCGATTTCCGGGATCATCGTTGCCGTCGTAGCGATGTCAAAATCGTTCCTTGGCACCTACTTTGGCGTGATTGAAGGGGCAACGGAGGTAGTAAAAACATCGTTGCATCAGGTGGGTGTGAAGAAAAGCCGGGCCTTTAACCGCGCTCTGTCCATTATGTTGGTCTCAAGCATCACGTTTATCATCTGCTGCATCAATCCTAATGCTATTTCAATGATTTACGCGATTAGTGGGCCGCTGATTGCCATGATTCTGTTTATCATGCCGACATTGTCTACCTATCTGATCCCGGCGCTGAAGCCATACCGTTCAGTGGGTAACCTGATCACCCTGATTGTCGGTCTGCTGTGCGTATCTGTGATGTTTTTTGGCTAGAACGTGTTGCTTAACGGCTCATTCCATCACGTGGATGAGCCGTTAAACTGGCTTATTTGATGTACGAATCCAGTACTTTCAGAATCACATCCAAATCTTCTTCGCGCTTAATTTCATCGCCCTGATGCACAATGTGCTCGGTCAGATGACCTTTAATCACTTCGCGCATTAATCCATTTACCGCCCCGCGGATCGCCGCTATTTGCTGCAATACCGCCGCGCATTCATGCGGTTCATCCAGCATGGTTTTCAACGCCGCTACCTGCCCCTGAATCTTGCTGGTTCGGGCTTTCAGCTTTTGTTTGTCGCGGATCGTATGTGACATAACTTTACCTTTTTAACATCTGGCTGTAAGGACAATACCATCGACATTCTACTGGGGGGTAGTATTTGATACTGGGGGGGAGTAGAATCAGGCGAAATTAAACAACTAAGAATCATTCTCATGGGTGAGTTTTCTACGCTTCTTCAGCAAGGCAACGCCTGGTTTTTCATTCCCAGCGCGATTCTATTAGGTGTGTTGCACGGTCTGGAACCAGGGCATTCCAAGACGATGATGGCGGCCTTTATTATTGCTATTAAGGGGACCATCAAACAGGCGGTGATGCTGGGGCTGGCAGCAACGCTGTCGCATACCGCCGTAGTATGGCTGATTGCGCTCGGTGGGATGTATATCAGCAAAGCGTTTACCGCCCAGGCCGTTGAGCCCTGGCTGCAATTTGTCTCGGCGATAATTATTCTCGGGACCGCATTCTGGATGTTCTGGCGAACCTGGCAGGGAGAGCAGAACTGGCTGGCCCAGACGCATCACGACCACGATCACGGGCATCACCACCACCATGATCATGACGACCATCACCACCATCATCATGACCACGACCACGATCATAACCATGCCGCGTTAGCAGGGCTGAACGAGGGTTCGAAAGAGTATCAGGATGCCCACGAACGGGCGCATGCCACCGATATTCAGCGCCGCTTTGCGGGCAAAGAGGTCACCAACGGCCAAATATTACTGTTCGGTCTGACCGGTGGGCTGATCCCGTGCCCAGCTGCCATTACGGTGCTGCTGATATGCATCCAGCTCAAAGCCTTCACGCTGGGCGCCACCATGGTGCTGTGCTTCAGCCTCGGGCTGGCGCTGACACTGGTAACGGTGGGCGTGGGTGCGGCAATCAGCGTGCAGCAGGCGGCCAAGCGTTGGAGCGGATTTAACACACTGGCACGCAAAGCGCCCTATTTTTCCAGCGTGCTCATTGCAATGGTCGGCTTATATATGGGGATTCACGGCTATATGGGGATCGTCGGTTAATATATGAGAGCGCAGCAGCGATAGCCGCTGCGCGGAAAACCAAACTAGCTTGCGACATTCCCCCACACCAGTTGCCCTTTATGGAAGGTCGCAGTGCGTGGGGAGATTCGCGCGACCGCTTCCGCTGAGCATGAGGCATCTACCAGCACAAAGCTGGCTTCAGCCTGCGCTTTCGGCCAGACGCGCTCACCTTTATCGTTAAGCGGCAGCACATCACCGGTAGCGAGGAACAGCGCCCGCGACAGATTAAGTTCATTCGGGCGAATATAGAGCTGCGCGTACAGATTCGCCTTCTCCAGCATGTCTCCCAGGCCGTACGGTGACCAGTGGTCAATCACGCTGTCGGTCCCGGTAATCACTTCCACGCCTTTGTCGCGCAGCTGCTTGAGCGGCATGTGCATCGTGCCAATCGGCACCGTCGAGGCAATAGTAATCTGCTGCGCCGCCATGCGGGTTGCGAGTTCATCCACCTGCTGTTCGTTCAGCGTAGACAGCGCAAACGCGTGGCTGATGGTCAGTTTGCCCTTTAACTGCGGCGTTTTCTCCACCGTTTCTACCATGTAATTCACCGCCGCCACGCCCGCCGGACTGGTTTCATGCAGATGGATATCCACGCCTTTGTTGTAATCGAGCGCAATCTGGAACATGGTATCGAGTGATTTTTCCATCGCCCCATCCACGCTGGTTGGGTCCAGACCGCCGACATAATGCGCTCCCGCCTGCATCGCTTCACGCATTAGCGGTTCAGATTTTGATAACAGCAGGCCATGCTGTGGAAATGCCACAATTTCACAGGCAAAACCCGGCTGGCGACGCGCCAGCACCGCCTGCAGGTTCTCCAGGTTTTTCAGTCCGGAAACCGGTTCTATGTTGCAGTGGCTGCGGGCAATCGAGGTGCCTTTTGATTGCAGCAAATCGATCAGCTTTTCCGCCCGCTCCTGGGTGTAAGGCTGGAGTTCAGGCAGCAGCTTTTGTTCCAGGCGGATCATATCCTGAATGGTGGTACCCGCCGGACGGTTCAGCGAACGCCAGGGACCGCCGTAAAAGGTTTTATCCAGATGGATATGCATGTCGCGCATGGCGGGCAGCATCAGCTTTCCACCCGCATCGTAGTGCGGCAGCGTCGCATCCGGATGCTGCTTATTCTCGCGCAGCGCAACTATTTTCCCGTCCTGGATTTCAACGGTTTGCAGCGCGGTACGGGTGTGCACCACCACTGAGCTTTCGTAATCAAACCCCGCTTCCAGCAGGACGTTATCCAGGTAATAGTGCTTATCGTTAATCGTCATTGTGCTCTTCGACCCGCAGGTGTTCCCGACAGGATTAGCAGCATACGCGACCGGGGCGACTGCGCCAAACAGCGCGGCAGCAGTGACCATTTTTCCGCTCTGGCTTAAAAATTCACGGCGGCTGTTACTTTCCTTCATTCGCATCTCCTCTCAGGAATGGACAATATGGGTGCCCGTTTCGCCGCGCAGTGCGGCGGGCAGGCATTCCGGCGTGGTGATGATCACTCGTTTACCGCCACGCTCCAGAAACGCCAGGCTGGCAACAATCTTGGGTAACATGCTGCCCGGCGGGAAATGTCCCTCCTGCATGTAACGGGTCATCGTGGCGACATCCACCGTATCCAGCGCCTGCTGGTTAGGTTTGCCAAAATGAATACAGACCTGCTCGACGCCGGTGGTGATCACCAGAATGTCGGCACGGATCTCCTGTGCCAGCAACGCCGTGGAGAGATCTTTATCAATCACCGCATCCACGCTTTGGTAATCCCCCTGATCGCTACGCACCACCGGGATGCCACCACCACCCGCACCAATCACCACAAACCCCTGCTGAGTCAGCGTTTTGATCGCCTCTGCTTCAACAATACGTTTTGGTTCAGGGGAAGCCACAACCCGGCGGTAGCCACGCCCCGAATCCTCAACAAAGCGCCAGCCTGGATTGACCCGCAGCAACTCATCGCGCTGCACTGCGCTAAAGAACGCCCCGATAGGCTTGGTCGGATTAGCAAAGCCCGGATCGTTTTTGTCGACCTCCACCTGCGTGACCACCGTGACTGCCTTCTGCTCGCCGCGCCGCGCCAGACGGTTGTTCAGCGCCTGTTGGATCAAATAGCCGATGCCCCCCTGCGTATCGGCGACGCAGTTTGCCAGCGGGGTAAGCGGTAACCCTTCACGCTCGTGCGCGATTTCCGCACGTCGGAGATCCAGCCCCACCTGCGGCCCGTTACCGTGCGTAAGCACAATGTTGTAGTCCGATGCCAACATCTCCAGCACCGTATCCGCCACCGCCTTCACCGCTTCAGCCTGGTGCTCAATCGACTGGCTGGCGTTATCTTTGATAATGCTGTTGCCGCCAATGGCAACGACCACAAGTTCTTTCATAGTGTTATCTTCCGCTTACAGGCGATTCAGGTCGTTTTCGTCGGTTCCTGCTCAGGCGCAGTCACCGCTTCACGGCTATCAAGAACATGCTTGAGGACAAACATGCCGCTCATCATCAGGTAGGCCACAACAAACATCATCGAGCTGCCCTCAGCAAAGCCAACTGCCGGGGAGTGGATCACGCCAAACAGCGATAACAGTGCCCCAAAGGCTGCGGCAATCGCCCCGCGCAGCGGCTTATTCATAATGGCGAAGATAGCGACGCAGCCCCACAGCATGCTGGCCAGCGGCGCGCCGCTTCCCAGATGCACCAGTCCGTCGTAATAGACACCTTTGCTGTGCAGTAAGTCGCTACCCAGTTTCCCCGCGGATGTTCCGGCGGCGCCCATCACGCTGTTAACGATGGTCAATGCCCAGTTAGCGATCCACGGGAACAGGCAGATGAAGATAACGGGAACCTCGACTTTGGGCGTTTCTCGCACCACCTGGTTGGCGGTCACCACGCCGATAAACACCAGAATCGGCACTATCGCAGTCATCGGAATAATGGCGAGCATAAACGCGCCCAGGCCAAACAGCGGTACCAGGAACATGGTGATGCCTGAAGCGAGGGTATAGCCGATACTGGCGCCCATCGCTTTCCAGCCCGCATGCCCAACATACACGGTCACCGGGAACGGGTTGCCCAGCATGCAGCCGAGCATGGAGGCAAAGCCGTTCGCCATCATCACCTTACGGGTGTTGTACTCATCCCCCGCCGCGTGCGCACTTTCAATGTTCTCAAGGTCGAAAATGTAGTTCGCCAGACCCAGAGGAACCGCAGAAGCCAGATACGGCAGTGCATGCGGCAAACCTTGCAAGAAGCTGTCGACATGAATTTCCGGCGGGTTGAAGCCAAAGGAAGACATCGACGCTTTAATGGCCTCCGGGCTTTGTAAACCGGAGATCCACGCCAGGGCCGTACCGGCAATCAGCAGCAGCAAGCCGGTAGGAATGCGGGCAAAAATCGGCTTCTTACCGAACCAGTTAATGAAGATCAGCAACAGGACGATGAAAGAGACGGTCGGCGCTTCGAATGCCTGCAGCATCGGGTTCATCGCCAGCAGCAACAGTCCCAGGCCGGACAGACAAGAAAGCAGTACCGTACGTGGAATCATCTTGCGGATGGTCTCGCCCAGGAAGGAGCCGCCGACCAGGATCAACGCTTCGACAAAGCACCACACCAGGGCTATCTGGATAGCAAAGTTGGCATCTTTGGTTTGCTGATAAACCGGCATCAGTACCAGGAAGGTTACGGTAAAGATTGACGGTGCGCTCGGTCCGGACGGCAGCGCCGTCACGTCTTTACGCCCGGTGTGTTTTGCCATCTGCAGGCCAAACCAGGCGTAGCAGACGCTGGCCACCAGCACCGCCAGACCAAAGGCAGGCGCAATGCGACCATAGACAATTTCAGTAGGGATCCCGACGACAAAAATGAGCAGCCCCATCATTGTCAGCAGGTTAGTCAGGTTGTTGGTCATCAGCCCAAAGTAAGCTGCCCAGTCACCACGTTTCCATTCTAGTTTTATGCTGTTCATGGAATATCCTTAACAGGTTAAGCATCGTTTGCGATCGCGGAGATCGCCCAGCCCTGCAGGTAAGCAACGTTTTTCGCTTCGCTACTGTGGGGCTAACCGCGTTAGCCCCGATTGTTGTTATTGGCAGTAGCGGTCGCGCCAGTTGAGGATCGCCTTTTCAAAACAGGCGAACGGCGGGTGGACTATTCCGGCGCCGATCATGCCGATCCCCGCATCTTTGTGCGCAATTGCGGTGTTAATCACCGGCAGAATGCCGGTGCTGCCCACGCGCGTAATATCGATAGCGGTCGGTACGCCCATAAAACCCAGCAGTGGAATGGTGACGTTGGGGTTTTCGCC
This sequence comes from Citrobacter sp. KTE30, assembly GCF_000398825.1. Taxonomy (NCBI): domain Bacteria; kingdom Pseudomonadati; phylum Pseudomonadota; class Gammaproteobacteria; order Enterobacterales; family Enterobacteriaceae; genus Citrobacter; species Citrobacter sp. KTE30. Next base: position 3,758,323 of record NZ_KB976055.1, read on the forward strand.
GAGAGTGATTTCACGCATCTGGCGAGAGAAATCAACGGCCTCTTCGACCGTACCCCCCACCAGTGCCACGATGGCCGGCGCCGTCGCCATAGCGAAACCGCCAATGCCGTAGGTTTCGGTGATCGCGCTATCGCCAATATCACGTCCGGAATCTTCCGGCTTGTAGCCCGCAAACATCGGGCCAATCACCTGCTGCGCCGGACCGGTAAACCACTGACCCGGTAAGCCGCTGATGCGCAGACCGAACTCAACACCGTTTCGCGCCATCGTCGTCACCACAGTGCTGTATTCAATGCCGTGGGCGGCGTCCATTGCGGCTTTACACATCGCCATCCAGGTCGGCCCGGAGAAGTAATCGCTGCTGAGGACGAACTCGAACACCTCACGCTGCTGCTCAACGGGATAGCCGGTCTGAATAATCCACGGCGTCAGCGCCTGAATCAGCAGCGCCGTCCCGGCGTTATTGCGGTTATGACACTCATCGCCCATGTGCAGCGCCTGCGCCAGCATCAGGCGCAAGTCTATTTCTCCCGCCAGCTTCATGGCGTCGCGCAGCATCGGTCCCAGCACATCACGCATCCAGTTCAGACGATCAATAACGCTCTGATCGTTCGCGCCCATACGCAGGATCTTCGCCATCTGCTCGCTCATATTGGTATATGCGCGGTTGCCGTAGGTTTTGTTCTCAACGATGTGCATAAACATCGACGCTGACGTCACACCCGCCATCGAGCCAACGCAGTCATGCTCGTGACATGGTGAGAAGATAATTTCACCCGAGGCGGCCAGTTCGGCAGCTTCATCCAGATCTTTCGCCAGTCCTTCAAACACCAGCGCCCCGGTTACCGCGCCCTTCATTGCACCGCACATTTTTTCCCAGCGGATCGGCGGCCCGGCATGCAGGATGGTGTTGCGGGTCATCCCCGGCACGACATTGATTGCCTGGTCATAGCCAATCAGCACCGGATGCGACTGGATAATACGTTCCAGCGCCTGCTGGTTAGCGGCAGCGATTTTGTCTGCCAGCGGCGAATCGGCAATCTCGTCCAGTGCAGCAATCACCTGCATGTTGCCCTGACCCGGCGGCGTCCAGTCGAGCTGGGTCACGGGAACGTTCTGCTTTTTCAGGTCATCGCTGAACATCGCGATACCGACGTTAATCACGTTCAGCGGCTGGTTAAACAGTGTCTGGCTCATCAGGCTTCCTCCCCTTTACAGATAAATTCACGCGCCAGCAATCCGGTGTTGGTGCTACTGCTCGCCCAGATAACGCCCGCATCAGTCAGCATCTGACATTGTCTTTCCAGCGACGGCGTATCAAGATCGGTCCCCAGCACATAGCCGAGGATCTCAAGCGGACGACCGTCTGCGGCGGCGATCGCTTTGGCTTCAACGATCGCGTCGAGCATCACGCCAACCGGATCTTCATGCGATCCAAAACCAAGGACGAAGTCCATCACGATCACGCCGACTTCAGGATCGCGCGCTTCCTGCAACAGACGACTAATGCGGTTGGTGGGATCGATCATCGGGTGCGGTTTACCGTTGGTAAAATCGTCATCACCGAAATCGAGGAAGGTATGCGCCACGCTGCGGTTGAGATCTTGCAGGCGGAACGCCGGATCCGGATGAATGTTGCTGTAAACTTCGGCATGTTTTTCCATGGCAGCAAACATCGCCTCATCGCACAACGTGCCACCGCAGAACAAGCCACGGATGTACTTTTGTTGCGGGGTCAGACGGGCACGAACCTCTTCAATCAGCGGCCAGTTGAGCGGATGCAGATCCAGGCTCTCTTTTTTCACGCCGGTCAGCAGTACCGCTTTCAACGCCGCCTCTTTAGTACCGCGGGCAAACTGTAGGCCTTTTTCATCCGCAGGCGCGGCTTCACGTCCGAGGAAACACACCACCACGGGCTTATGACAGGCGCGCGCACGTTCCAGCACCTTGCGCGCCACCGCTGGCGCAGGAGGTTTAGAGATAAGCGCGATGATCTCAGTTTGCGGATCGGCCTCCAGCATGCCAATCGCGTCAAGCATCATCAGGCCGCCAATCTTCTCACTCAGATCGCGTCCACCAGTGCCAATCAGTTGAGAAATTCCGCCGCCAAACTCGTGAATGCGTACGCTCAGCTCCTGGCTACCGGTACCGGACGCACCAATAATTCCGATGTTGCCGCGACGCACTGCGTTGCCAAAACACAGCGCCGCGCCGTTAATGATGGCGGTTCCGCAGTCTGGCCCCATCATCAACAGTCCTTTTTCGTGCGCCAGTTGCTTAAGCGTCAGCTCGTCTTCAAGAGAGACGTTGTCAGAGAACAACATCACGTTGAGGTTATTTTGCAGCGCCTGACGCGCTTCACGCGCGGCAAACAGGCCATTGACCGAGATCACCGCCAGGTTGCTGTCGGGAACGTGCTTCTTCGCGCTGGCGAGCGTGGCATAGCGCGCTTCGTGCTGGCCACCCTGCTCTTTATGCGTAAACAGATCGTCAATCGCCACCAGCGTTTGCGCGTTTGCTTCGTCGCTCGCGCCTTTAATGACAATCATCAGATCGCCACTCTTCGCCTCTTCCAGCTCAGGCGTGAGCAGGCCGAGATTCTTCAGCACGCCCTTATTCATTTCTGTCGCCATAGCTACGAACGCCTGCTCAACACCATCGAGCTTATTTGCGCGCGTGGAGATAGACATCAGTGAGACAGAATCAAAATACGTGTTCTTTTTAACAACTATCCTGATCGACATAATTCCCTCCGGACCTGTGGCTCAGGGCGCAGGCATCCGCCATGCCATACAGCATGTCGCAGCCAGAACTTGAGCCAATATTTTTAATGTCAGTAATATATTGCGTAGAAACGGGTTGTTGCTCAGTAATAAATTGGTTCAGCAGCCGTCCAACGCTTTCCCGATAACGCTGATGAAAAGCTTCCTCTAACGTTATTTTGCTGAGTAGCGTCGTATTATTTCCGGCACATTGTAAAGCTGCTAAAAAATCTTCACGATATTTCCTCAACGGATGCCCGGGAATAAATAGAATAGTGCTTAGGCCCACTAAATAATCATCCGATGAGGGCGTCAGACCAATCCCCAAACCAATTAAATGACTGACCGCTGTAGAGATATTTTCTCCTGTACGCAACGCCGTCAGTAATGTTTGTCGGCGGTTGTGTAATTGACGGGTGATTTCCTGAAAAAACGGATTGTCACCCTGATACAGAAATAATGTGTCGTCGCTTCTTAGCTGTTGGCGGATAACCTCTTCCCAATGCTGCCAGCCGACTGTGGCAAGACTTGCTGCATCAGATGTCCACCGTGGTATTCGCCACAGCAGGCAACCGGCGGTTTCTATCCATTTATCATTGCCAACAACTATTCCCGACCCGCTAAAATTGACCAGCTCACCGGAGTGAAACAGGTCTTCACAATGCGTCAGCGCCAGCCGACAGCTGTTAGGTGCGTTATCACAATCTTCACTCAGTAACGTCAGCAGCCGCTGCTGTTCAGGTATCAACAGGTTTACCGCGTGGGAAAAAACCTGTTCAACCCGTCCCGTTCCCCGGAAAGTGAGAAACGCGCTGTCTGCGGTTAGCGCCCGTACGCATCGCCGTGATGGCGTAGCGATAATGGCGCTCCTGTGTCAGGCTCCGGCCGCAATCAGCAGCTCGGCAATTTCGTGGTACCCTTTCTCTCGCGCCAGTTCCAGCGGGGTTTTACCGTATTTATCCGTCATGTGCGGATTTGCGCCATGGTCGAGCAGCAGCTTAACGATCTCCTGCTGCTTCGCGCCACCGTCATTAAGTACGATGGCTTCCAGGAGCGGCGTCCAGCCAACAAAATTAGTATGGTTGACATTGATATCGGTACGCAGCAGCAGCTCACGCACGATCTCGACATGGCCTTTTTCGCTGGCTGGCGTAATACCGACCCCGCCAAAACGGCTCAGACAATTAAGGTCTGGGTTAGCCGGTAATACCGTACGCAACAGCGTTAAATCATTCGTCAGGCAGCTAATCAGGAAGGGGTTAAAACAAGTTTGATCTTGTTTATTAATATCGGCACCCTCAGCAATCAATAAAGAAACACAGTCATAATGTTTATTCAGGCTGGCAATAATAATGGCAGTACGCCCCTGGCGGTTAGTGGCATTAATATCCACATTTTTTGCCAGACAGGATTTTAATCCATCGGCATTGCCCTGTTCTGCCGCCAGCAGAAATTCAGTAATGAGTTCTTTCTCTGACATAATCGCTCTCCTGCAGTTTTTTAGACTTTTTAAATATCCGATAACCTGAGAATAGCAACAGAGTGCGGAGAATAACATCCGCTTAAATTTCATTCATCGTAAGCGCATCGATTATTGAATCAATTTTAACAATGAGAACAAAACGTGCTGTAGTGCAATCTTTCCCTTATGGCTGGGGCCCTTTTAGCCACTAATCAGTAGTCCGGTGAATCAGGCGGTATGCTGCACGGATAGCGGCCTGCAATTAAAATACAGAAGTGTGATTGCCTTCAAATCAAATGTAAAACTAGTGTTAAATTTTGTTCAAAACTGATTGCTCTGTATAAGGATTACAAATACATTCAACAATCATCGTGTTGCGGATGCGCATTGTCGCCGGAAGGGAGAAAGATGAATTCAATATTTACCGAGGAAAACCTGCTGGCGTTTACGATGGCAGCCCGTTACAGCAGCTTTAGCAAGGCGGCTGAAGAGCTTGGCTTAACCACATCGGCAATTAGTTACACCATTAAGCGCATGGAAATGGGTCTCGACGTGGTGCTGTTTACCCGCAGTACTCGCAGCATTGAACTGACCGAGTCCGGGCGCTACCTGTTTCGCAAGGCGACCGACCTGCTCAACGATTTCCACGCCATCAAGCGCAGTATTGATACCATCGCTCAGGGCATTGAAGCCCGGGTACGCATCTGCATTAACCAGCTGTTGTATACCCCTCAACATACAGCGCGGCTGCTGCAGGTACTCAAGAAACAGTTTCCAACCTGCCAGATAACCGTCACCACCGAGGTGTATAACGGCGTCTGGGATTCGATCATCAACAACCTGGCTAATATCGCCATTGGCGCGCCCGATACGTTACTGGATGGCGGCGGAATTGATTACACCGAGATCGGCGCGATCCGTTGGTCGTTTGCGATTGCCCCGGATCATCCCCTCGCCTTTATGCCGGAACCCATTTCTGAGAGCCAGTTACGCCTGTACCCAAACATCATGGTGGAAGACACCGCACACACCATCAACAAGAAGGTCGGCTGGCTGTTACACGGACAGGAGTCGATTCTGGTTCCCGATTTTAATACCAAGTGCCAGTGCCAGATCCTGGGTGAAGGCATCGGTTTTCTACCGGACTACATGGTGCGCGAGGCGATGGAAAAGTCGTTGCTGGTGACGCGGCAGATCCACAACCCGCGTCAGGATTCACGAATGCTGTTGGCCACCCAGCATTCGGCAACCGGTCGTGTAACTCAGTGGATTAAAAAAGAGTTTGGGCCACAAGGGATACTGACGGGGATTTATCAGGATCTGCTGCATCGGGAGTGATGAACCGGATGGCTGTTATACCTTCCGGTACACATAAGATGATCAGGCGCGGATATCGTCGTACTCGCGGGTTTTATCAAATTCATGTTTGGCAAACGGGCACAGCGGAATAACTTTGCGGTTTTCAGCGCGCATCTTCTCTACCACTTTCGCCACCAGCTGTTTGCCGACGCCCTGACCTTTCAGGCTGGGGTCGACATCGGTATGTTCAATGATGCTCAGATGCTCGCCCGTCGGCACAAATACTATCTCGGCAACCTGGTTGCCCTCAGCATCATTGACATAAAACTTGTTGTGGCCTGCAAGAATTTCCATGGTCCCCTCACTCATTTCTGGCGATATTTCAGCGCACCGCTCGGACAGGTATCGATGACCTTGATGACCGTCTCGACATCCACTTCATCCGGAATGATCCACGGTTTACGTTTCAGGTTAAACAGTTTCGCGCTTCCCCGCACGCAATTGCCCGAATGCTGACATATCGCCGTGTTGAAATAGACGTCAATCTTCTCGCCGGTATAGGCCCGGTAACCTGCATCCAGTAGTTCCTTATCCACGACATTGCCTCACATTTTTTTATTGTCTGGGTCTAATCATAGACCTATGCGAGGCTGAAGGAAGCTGCTGAAAGCAGAAATATCACTCGGGCCTGTTCTGCAACGACGGCTGCTGCTCTGGTGGCAAATACTCCAGCATCGCAGGCGTTGGCGGCGGGAGGCGGTTATCGGCAATATCCCTATCCACATCGATATGACTGATTTCGCCATTCTCATGATGGTGGACCGTCAGCACCCTCGCCTTGTTCAGTTCCGTAACCAGCTCCCGGGTAATACGCAAACTTTCTGCCAGCTCATGGTCTTCCAGCCCGGGTCTGCGACTGCGGCGTTCCACCCGAAAACGAAACTGGTTGTACTTAGCCCAGCCAATCAGCACCAGGCCGTTGACCAGGGCGACAAGGATATAAAACGTGACCGTATCCAGCGTGGTGAAAAAGGGTCGCACCCCCATATACGGTGAATGCGCCAGGGCCGTGATCAATCCTTTATAGATCAGGTATAAGAAACCAACCCAGGCGATGAGCGTCAACAACACATCGATAATGCGAGGCAGCAGACGCCGCTCCGTAAAGATCAGTGGCTGATTCACGATTCGATCCTCCCAATTCCACGGTCAGGACTCACCCAACGCGCTCTGCCGCGTTTGCGTTTGAGCATCACTTTCGGGAACGCGACCAGCGTGGTGAACAGGCTTAGCATCCAGTACACCACCGGGAACCAGATAATCCAGAACAACGAGGCGCCAATGCCTTTTTCATAACGTCGTTCAATCATCAGGCTCACCGCAAACTGCAGCAAGCACACCACGCCGAGGATAAGTCCGGTGAAGGCTGGCGGGAACAGATGCTGCACATACAGCGAGTCCGGCATCGGGATCATCAGCCCTAACAGGAACAGCACGATACTAATCGCATAGGCAAACGACCAGGCGGTAGAAAAACAAAACTCAAGAAACAGCGGCCACATGCGACGGAACTCCCACGACCACAGACGACGCATGTTAACGATAAACACCTCTGCACCACCCTGCGCCCAGCGCAAACGCTGCTTCCACAGCCCTTTTAACGTTTCTGGCATCAGGATCCAACACAGTGCGCGCGGCTCAAAGAATACCGACCAGTGGCGCAATTGCAGCTTCCAACTGATATCGATATCTTCAGTGATCATGTCCGGGCTCCAGTAACCGACCTCGGCCAGCGCGCGACGACGAAACGCCGCAACTACGCCTGAAACGGTAAAGATCTGCCCATAGACTCGCTGAGTACGCTTAATTAAACCGATAATGGAAGAGAACTCACCGACCTGCACACGACCGATTAACGTAGAGCGGGTTCGAATACGCGGGTTCCCCGTCACTGCGCCAACACGTGGGAACTGGATTAGCGGAGCCACAATATAGGCAACGGCATCACGATCCAGTAACGCATCGCCATCAATGCACACCAGGTAATCGCTGCGCGCCGCGGCCGCACCGGTCTTGAGCGCCAGCGCTTTGCCCTGGTTTTCAGCCAGATGAATCACCCGCAGGCTGGGGTATTCCACTGCCAGTTGTTCCAGCACGTCGTGAGTGTCATCCGTTGAACCATCGTTGATGGCAATCACTTCGATATTCTTATATCGCTGTGCCAGTGCGGCCTCAATGGTTTCACGCGCGTTGATCCCTTCGTTAAAACAGGGGATCAGAATGGAAACCAGTGGATTCCCCGGCAGGGTCGGTGGTGGCGTGTCATCTCCCCATTTCCAGTGACGTTCACGGTAAAACCAGAAATAGACTCCGCCGCTTATCCACAAAGCAGACATGAACAAAGGCCAGAAGAAGACGAAGTTCAACATCACTTCACCTGTAAAGATGACAGCCACGCCAAACGGCAGGCTGAACATCAGGCAAAGTATCAGGAAAGCAATAATGCGATCGGTCATTTTTGCGGATACCAGTATGAGGAGAACGTCGAGCGAATCTCTGACATCTCAGGTTTGTCGCTGATGAAATCATCCGGGTAATAGCCGTAGTTACCTGCACCGCTTAATTTCAGCTGGCGCATCCATTCGGCTATTTGTTTTCCGCTGATTTCAGCCTGATCCCCGGATTTACGCCAGTCTCGTGCCTGCAGTTCAAACACGGTTTTATCCAGCGCTCCAGGGTTTTGTGCAACGGCATTCACCAGTCGGTCAAGCCATGCGTTGGCATCATTGGCCGGGATCTGTTCCATGAATGGCATCGCCATCGGCGCCGTCCAGTCATAGGTATTGAGGAAATCATTCAGGTTTTGTGCAAACCAGGCTTCACTTTCAGGCTCCAGTACCGGCATGGCGTAAATATTGCGCGCAGTTTGCACCTGTGGACCGCGAATATTACGCACAGACTGAGTCAGCTGTTTGGTGAAGTCGATCAGCTTCTTACTTTTCAAGCGCGTCCAGCGCTCAAAGGTCTGAGGGTTGCTACGGATTTGCTCAATACTTCCCGGAAGCCCTGCGGCGCGGTAAGCGGCTAACGCCTCCGGTGACGCATCTTCAAAGTCCGTCAGGAAAGCATCGTCATGAAACAAAATACCTTTGAAACTGGCATGTTTCGCCAGGTCTTCATAGATTTCAGTGATGCGCTGACGCGCTTCGCTGCTCCAGGGTGAAAGGCGGACATAGTTCTCGTGATTGATAGCAGTACGTCCCGTTTTCGGATCCCATGCGGTTACGCGTGGAATAGACGCGTCGAGATCGAAAGCCAGAACCGGCATCCAGGCATATACCGTCACCCCTGCCCGCGTTTGTAATTGCCAGGAGATATAGTTAAAGAGATCGGCACGCATCGGCAGCCAGCGGTTGGGGAAATAGACCTCACGAATATTCCCGTCACCTTTAGGGTCGGCATACGCCTGCAGGAAGACATGAGAAATACGCATGTCATAAACGCGCTGGATCAGCTTATCGATATTTCGCTTCTGCTGAGCAGGGTCCTTGTCATACACGTAATCCAGATCGACATGCATCACGCGCATCGTCTGTGGCTCACGGACCTGAGCGACCTGACTGGCAAAGCGCTTAAGGGATGGGTTATCAGAGATCAGCACGCGCGGAATATCATCGAGAAACGCGGCATTCGCCAACCCTTCATTAAGCGTAAAGGCCATCTTATAGCCATGCTCTTTGGCCAGGTTTAACGTCGTGCCGTTGGCTGCGCCGTACGGCCATACCCACGCGCGCGGCGATTTCCCGGTCACCGATTTTATCTTGTTAGTGATCAGAGAAATATCCGTGTTTATACGTCGCGTGTACTGTTCGTCCGTTTCGTAAGTGCCAGTTTTCTTATCATACAGGCGGTTCGCTACAGCTGGCTCTTTACTCCCCTGCGGATTGGCCTCAGCGCCAAAGTGCGAGTTCCAGGTGTGCGCACCGACTTCCACCAACGGCGATTTCCCCATTTCTTCGACCATTTTCCAGGTGGCGAATTTATCTCGCGCTGTCATTAAGCCGCCAAAATCGACTTTTTTGTTGGCTGGTGCATCAACCCAACTGCCTACTGGCGCCCAGAGCGCAGGCCAGTTGTAGGCTTTCAGCAATGGCCAGACGCGGGTATAAAAACTGCTATACCCGTCATCAAAGGTGAGTAATACCGCTTTTTCCGGTAGTACAATTTTACCGTCATGGGCATCCAGAATTTGCTGCACGCTGATCGGCTGATAGCCATTATCACGCAGCCAGGCCATTTGGTCGCTCAACGCGCTGGTACGCACAGAGAGGTAACGCTGGTCGGCAGCACCATCTTCAACATCGTGATAACCCAGTACCAGGAAACTATTTTTCGGCCACTGATGATCCGCCGTCAGCGGTGTTCTCTCCCCAGGAGGAACATAGCGAGGCGTTGTATTGTGCGCGCTGCTGCACGCGGTAATCATCAACCAGCCAGCGATTAATGCGCTAAGCCACAGGCATCTTTTCAGCATGAACAATCCTTAAAACCTGACATTTAAATCGAAAGCGAGGGAGATATTCCGCTCACGTTTACCGTCATAGGGGCGTTTATCCCAAATCAGCATCACCCCGCCATCTACGACGTTGTTCCATTTAAGCCGTTGTCCGTATCCTACCTGGACGATAGCGCCTGCATCTTCACCTTGCTGCCAGTAGCCACCTACGCCTGCCAGACCTTGCTGCGTCCAGACGGTATCATAGTGGCGGTAAAGAACCTGCTCTGCGCTCAGGCCAGGGACAACCGAAAAATCACTCTTCGGGTTGTAATACGGCACATTCTCTTTGGTGTTGGTGCTCCCGCCAATGCCCGGCGTAAAGTCCAGCGTGAAGCGAGGCGTGGTCCAGATGCGCTCTTTTCCGCTGAGTCCGTATTCGATGCGATCGTTACCGTCTGAGAAATGTGATGCAGCAAACGACAGTTGATATTCACGTCGTTCGTTTTGATACCAGCGAACGAACATATCGCCGCCGTTGGCATACACACCGCTACGCAGCGCGCGCAATGGCGTATTACGCGACAAGCGCTCGGCCGAACCGCCTACGCGCCAGTTGTCATTAAAGTCATGCCAGCCGGATAGACGCCCACCAATCTTCTGACCATCGCCATAATTTCGGCCAGACACTTCCATTTCCGCCCAGTAATCACGGGAAGTCCATTCTGCACCCGCCGCCAGATCGCGGCTGATGCCCTTCCCTTCCTCAAATTCACCGGTAGCGAAGTTGAATCCAGTAAACAGTCGCCAGTTGTCATTAATCGGCGGACTGTAAATAGCCGTGTTGATGTTGAAGTCATTCTTACCGCTGACCGGGCTATCGGACGAGATCCCCTGCGTGCCGCTAATGCGCACTTCCGACATTTTGTGGACATCACGAATACGCGCGAGGCGCAGCGTCGCTTCATCATCCGGGCTACGGGCAATAACGTCATCCGTCAGTTCATCGACCTGCTTCCATTCCTGGAGATCCAGCGCAACGTAAGCCTGCTGACGCTCCAGCTCCAGGTTGCTTGGCTCAATCACTTCCGCCAGCTTAAGCTCTTTCTCCGCCGCATGCGGCAATCCACGCGCTTCAAGCACAGAGGCATAGGAAATGCGCAGTCCCTGGTTACCGGAGCCTGTTCGTGCCAGATGCTCTGCGAGCTTTTCTGCCTCTGGCAGTTCATTTGCAGCGATATGATATTGCGTCAGCAGCGACTGTCCGAGCAGCCAGTTATCGTTAGGCTGCGGTGTTGGCGAGCCATAGATACGCCGCAGATAAGGACTCTCTTTGATCAAATCATCGACTTGTTTTTTGGCAGCATCGAAGTTTTCATTATCAATGTGTGCATAGAACAGATCTTGTTGATCCTCTGGACTGAGCGGCGTCACCGGAATAGGCCCATTCGGGTAGTAGATGCTCGCCAACATCGCTTCGGTTTTTTCCGGCTGACGCTCGCTTAACCATGCTGATGCCACCCAACGTTTTGCGTAGTTTGGTACTTCGCCGCTTGCGGAAAGGGACTCATATTCCTCGATCACTTCGGCAGTACGTTTACGCACCAATAGGGCACCCATACGGTCTATTCTCGCCCGGCGGACATCATTCTGCGCAGACGGCTCATCTTTCCAGGCCGCCAACAACTGGTCATAACGGGCCAGCGCTTTATCTGCTACGATAAAACGTTCTTCTTCATTACGTGCGGACGTATAAGAGGATCGGACCATTTCAGCCGCCGCATCAAGCTCAAGGCGACGCTTCACCGGATCTGCCGTGGGTACGACTTCCGCCATATTTAAGGCTGGTCCGGAAACACGGTTCGCTGACAGCGCAGACAGCAGCGTGGATTTTGCATTTTTGTTGCCAGGATCGACGTCATCCGCCAGGCTGGCAACCAACAGCGCGTCCCAGTTTTTCCCCTGAGAGTGATAGACATAGGCAAGTAGCGCATCGGAATCAGCCCCCGGATGCGCCTGAGCCCATTTATTCGCTTCGGTAAGGGCTTGCTGATTGTAGCGCGCATCTGCCAGCGTCATTATCCAGCCGGTGCGTACATCCACGTTATCAGGTTCTTCCTGTAAAACGCGTTCCCACACCGCCAATGAATCATTCCAGTTTTTCTGGTTACGATACGCACGCGCTGCGGCGACTTTTCCCCGTGCAGGTACATCCATCTGCCCACGATACCGCTGCCAGATTTCAATTGTTGTTTTATCGTTGTTCTCAACCCAACTGGAAACTTGCAGCCAGTCGGCAACCTGGTTTGGCGTTAGCGCACTTTTCTTTCCCTGATCCTCAAGGTAGCGCAATAGCGGCGCACTATTCCCCCCCCGCGCTTCAATAACCAAAGCATCATAATCAGATACCGCAGCAGAGATTTGCATAGGGAAAAGAATGCTGGCCGTAAATAAACAGCTTACGGACTTAAAACGTTTAATGAAGTTGGCATGTCGACGCATACTGAACATATCTGCCCTTATATCTTACATCAGAGTAAAAATAAGCGTTTTCAATAAGTTAAGGTCAATCCCTGACGATTGCCGACCATGTAAGATGCACTGCCGCTTATTTCGTAATAGGGTTATAAAGCAATTAATTCTTTCGTCTTATTGACTACCCGCACCGCGTCCTCTAATCGTTGAGCAGGAGGCATAAACTCGGGAATTTTATCACTCCATGTAGTTCATGGCTACGTAATAAGAAAAGTCTTAGTCAAAAAAGTATTTTAGACTAAATAATCCTAATACTCTTGGGATTGAATTCTGGATTTAAACAAAGTTTGCCCGGTGACATAATGTGACGATGCTTACTATTGCTGGTTAGCATAGCTACACCGCGCAACTGTTTGCATGGTAACTATTTTGAGAGATGAATAGAGAAAAATCTGATAATAGGCTCTCTGCTAACAACAAAATATAACTTAATTTTTAGGGCTCAAACAGGGCCAATGAAATGAAAATAAGAGTACAGGCGCAAGAAGAATTAGATACAGAAACAACACATTGAAATCAAATAACTTTCTTCATCATTTTTCGAAACCTACCATAAGTGGTATTTGGATACACGCTCGAAGACGTGCACAAGTAATTGTGTATTACTCTACGCGTTAATGTATTTACCAACCTTGCGTATTATTGACAACATCAACCACAATCAATTATTTCCCCTTACAATATGAAAGCCTATTAGCATTGCAAGCAACTGATCGAAGCATAATTTTTTGCACTTACCTTCCCCTTAGTCTTTCAGGTAATCTGGGCAAAGACGCCAATGGGAGCCGGTCAATGAAAATCGTTAACGCAGAAGAAAAGCACATCCCCGCCATACGCGATATTTATGCACATCATGTTCTTCACGGTACCGGCAGTTTTGAAACCGACCCTCCGGATGCTCACCAGATGTTTGCTCGTCTGGAAAAAATCCGCAGCCTCGGGCTGCCGTGGGTCGTCGCGCTACAGGAAGATAAGGTCATCGGGTATTGCTACCTCACCCGCTATCGCGAGCGTTATGCCTACCGCTATACCCTTGAGGATTCGATTTATATTGCCCCAACTGCTCAGCGTCAGGGTGTAGGAAAAGCTTTACTGCGTCATGTGATCGGCTGGGCTGAAGCACAGGGCTATCGGCAACTGATTGCCATCGTCGGCGACAGCAATAATCAGGGATCGTTAAAAGTCCATCAGCAGGCCGGATTTACGGAAATCGGCACACTGAAAAACATTGGCTTCAAACATGGACTATGGCTCGACACGGTATTGCTACAACGTAATCTGGGTGAAGGTAACAGCACACTACCACCGGATTTCGGTGTCGCTATTTAACATTTATAAAGAATAACTACAGGAGAGAGTTTTGGAGCGGGCGAAGGGAATCGAACCCTCGTATAGAGCTTGGGAAGCTCTCGTTCTACCATTGAACTACGCCCGCATTGAAGTGCGTAAGGGATTATAAACCTTACGCTCTTCTTGGCAAGGGACTAACAGACTGACTGGCGATTAATTCACCGTCAGCATTTTGGCTTACTCCCCTGCGGCGGTAAATAACGCAGCGGATCGATAGCCGTTGCCCGGTAGCGGATTTGGAAATGCAGGCGCACCGTCGTCGCATCCGAGCTGCCCATCGTCGCTATCTTCTGCCCGGCCTTCACGTTTTGACCGTTGTTCACCAGCATGGTGTCATTATGCGCATACGCAGTGATGTAGTCCTCACTGTGCTTAATCATGATGAGATTACCGTAGCCCCGCAGCTGATTACCGACATAAACCACCTTCCCTGCTCCGGCCGCATAAATCGGCGTACCGCGCGCAGCTGAGATATCAATGCCCTTATTGCCGCCGTCCGCCGTAGAATAAGGCAGGATCACCTTACCGCTGGCAGGCCACTGCCAGCAACGTTGCCCTACTGGTGGCCAGGACGACTGCGGCACAGAAGAAGATGGTCTGACCGCCGCCGTTTTGGTTGAGGATTTCTTGGTTGTTTTGCCAGCTCCAGAACTGGTTTTCGCGCCGCCGCTGACCTTCAGCTTTTGCCCCACTTCAATGGTATAGGGCGGTGAAATATTATTCAGGCGAGCGATCTCTTTCACGCTGGTACCGGTGGCGCGCGAAATACGGTATAGCGTATCTCCCCGCTTCACGGTATACACGGAGCCGGAATAACTTCCTGTATCAGACGACTTGCTCCCGGAACAGCCCGCTAACAGCAGACCGACACACAGCAGCATCACGATACCCAGGCCATTTTTCTTCAGGCGTCCTGCACTCAAAACAATACCTCGCAACATTTTCAGACGCTTTATCATAGCAGCCAGAAACCGGATGCCAAATCATATCGCGCAACGAACCGGCGGCTCTGGCATTTCACACCCTCTGTTAATCACTCTGACTTAATTAAGCATATAATGTGAGTGCTTAAGATTGATGGTGGACGCTATGCGACAGGAACATGTCATTTTATTGAATGAGCAGGACCAACCCTGCGGAACGCTGGAGAAGTATGCGGCGCATACCGCCACAACCCCCCTGCACTCCGCTTTCTCGTGCTGGATATTTAACGAGCAGGGCCAACTGCTGGTCACCCGCCGCTCGCTGCACAAAAAAGCCTGGCCAGGTGTCTGGACCAACTCTGTCTGCGGTCACCCGCAGTTAGGTGAAACCAACGAAGCTGCTATTGTCCGCCGGGCTCGCTTCGAACTGGGTGCAGATATCAACTTGCTCACCCCCGTATACGCTGATTTTCGTTATCGCGCCACGGACCCGAGTGGAATAGTTGAAAACGAAGTATGTCCGGTTTATGCCGCACATATCGTCAGTGAGCTACAGCTAAACCCAGATGAAGTGATGGATTGCCAGTGGAGCAATCTTGAGGATGTCTTAAGCGGGATTGACGCGACGCCGTGGGCTTTCAGCCCGTGGATGGTAATGCAGGTTGCAAACAAAGAAGCGCGTGCGCTGTTGCAGAATTACTGCCAACAAATTATTGCCTGATGGCGCTACGTTTATCTGGCCTACATAACGAATCGTAGGCCGGATAAGGCGTCAGCCGCCATCCGGCATTTCACATCTTACTTAACCGGGCGCATCGCCGGGAACAGGATCACGTCACGGATGGTGTGGCTGTTGGTGAACAGCATAACCATACGGTCGATACCAATGCCCAGACCCGCAGTCGGCGGCAGACCGTGTTCCAGAGCGGTAACGTAGTCTTCGTCGTAGAACATCGCTTCGTCATCACCCGCATCTTTGGCGTTAACCTGATCCTGGAAACGCTGCGCCTGATCTTCGGCATCGTTCAGCTCGCTGAAGCCGTTACCGATCTCACGTCCGCCGATGAAGAATTCGAAGCGATCGGTGATTTCCGGGTTTTCGTCATTACGACGCGCCAGCGGAGAAACTTCTGCCGGGTACTCGGTAATGAAGGTTGGTTGAATCAGGTGCGCTTCTGCAACTTCTTCAAAGATCTCGGTCACAATACGGCCCAGACCCCAGCTCTTCTCAACTTTGATGCCGATAGATTCAGCAATCGCTTTTGCAGAGTCGAAGTTATCCAGATCGGCCATGTTGGTTTCCGGACGGTATTTCTGAATCGCTTCGCGCATGGTCAGTTTTTCAAACGGCTTACCGAAGTCGAAGACTTCTTCACCGTAAGGCACTTCAGTCGTTCCCAGAACGTTCTGCGCCAACGTACGGAACAGAGATTCAGTCAGTTCGATGAGATCTTTGTAGTCCGCATAAGCCATGTAGAGTTCCATCATGGTGAACTCTGGGTTATGGCGAACAGAGATGCCTTCGTTACGGAAGTTACGGTTAATTTCGAATACGCGTTCGAAGCCGCCAACCACCAGACGCTTGAGGTAAAGTTCCGGCGCGATACGCAGGTACATGTCCAGATCCAGCGCGTTATGATGAGTGATAAACGGACGCGCTGCCGCACCGCCTGGGATCACCTGCATCATCGGGGTTTCTACTTCCATAAAGCCGCGAGCAACCATGAACTGACGAATGCCAGCCATAATCTGTGAACGCACTTTAAAGGTATTGCGGGATTCATCGTTAGAGATGAGATCCAGGTAACGTTGACGATAGCGCGCTTCCTGATCCTGCAGACCGTGGAATTTGTCCGGCAGCGGGCGCAGCGCTTTGGTCAGCAGACGCAGTTCGGTGCAGTGGATAGACAGCTCACCGGTCTTGGTCTTGAACAACTTACCTTTCGCGCCGAGGATATCGCCCAGATCCCATTTTTTGAACTGCTCGTTGTAGACGCCTTCCGGCAGGTCATCGCGAGCAACGTACAGCTGAATACGGCCGCCAACGTCCTGCAGCGTAACGAATGATGCTTTACCCATAATACGACGGGTCATCATACGGCCAGCAACGGATACCTCAATGTTCAGCGCTTCCAGCTCTTCGTTTTCTTTCGCGTCGAAGTCAGCATGCAGTTGGTCTGAGGTATGATCGCGACGGAAATCGTTCGGGAACGGGATCCCCTGCTCACGCAGGCTCGCCAGCTTCTCACGGCGCGTTTTCAGTTCATTGTTAAGGTCGGCTACCGCGTCAGCGCCCTGTACGTGTTGTTCAGACATGTTGGTTCCTCATAACCCTGCTTTCAAACTTGCTTCGATAAATTGATCCAGGCTGCCATCCAGCACCGCCTGCGTGTTACGGGTTTCAACCCCGGTACGCAGATCTTTGATGCGGGAGTCATCAAGGACATAAGAACGAATCTGGCTACCCCAGCCGATATCTGACTTGGTGTCTTCCATCGCCTGTTTCTCGGCATTCTTCTTCTGCATTTCCAGTTCATAAAGCTTCGCTTTCATCTGCTTCATGGCCTGGTCTTTGTTCTTGTGCTGGGAACGGTCGTTCTGACACTGCGTCACAATCCCGGTCGGGATGTGGGTAATACGCACCGCAGATTCCGTACGGTTAACGTGCTGACCGCCTGCACCGGAGGCACGGTAAACGTCAATACGCAGGTCCGCCGGGTTGATATCGATATCAATATCATCGTCAACTTCCGGATAAACAAACGCCGAACTGAACGACGTATGGCGACGTCCGCCGGAGTCGAACGGACTCTTACGTACCAGGCGGTGTACGCCGGTTTCAGTACGCAGCCAACCGTAAGCATATTCACCAGCAATTCTGATGGTCACGGATTTAATACCCGCGACTTCACCTTCAGACTCTTCAATGATTTCAGTCTTAAAGCCGCGCGCTTCAGCCCAACGCAGATACATGCGCATCAGCATGCTTGCCCAGTCCTGCGCTTCCGTACCGCCAGAACCTGCCTGAATATCGAGATAGCAATCCGCGCTGTCATATTCACCGGAGAACATACGACGAAATTCCAGCTGGGCCAGCTTATCTTCCAGCGTATCGAGTTCTGCTACGGCTTCGTTAAAGGTTTCTTCGTCGTCGGCCTCTACAGCCAGTTCCAGCAGGCCGGAGACATCTTCCAGGCCCTGGCTCATCTGATCGAGCGTATCAACGATGGCCTCAAGGGAGGAACGCTCTTTGCCCAGCGCCTGAGCGCGTTCGGGTTCGTTCCACACGTCCGGCTGTTCCAGCTCGGCGTTTACTTCTTCCAGACGCTCTTTCTTGGCATCATAGTCAAAGATACCCCCTAAGAACGTCAGAGCGCTCCGTGAGGTCCTGAATGCGGTTATTTACCGGATTAATTTCAAACATTGTCTGATTTCTTTTATTGGACTAGTCAAAATGCGGTGATAAGAGCGGGATTGTAACTAATCCACGCCCTTTTTTATAGCGATTAGTGACGCTAAAGTGGCCAGATATTGTCGATTATAATCTGCAAGCTGCGGTTGCCGCGAAACTCGTTAATATCCAGTTTGTAGGCAAGCTGAACTTCGCGCACGCCGTTGTCCGGCCAGCAGGTGGTATCGACATTAAACGCAATACCGTCCAGCAGCGGACCACCGCCCACGGGCTCGACCATCACCTTCAGATGACGCTCACCGACCAGACGCTGCTGGAGCAAACGGAAATGCCCGTCAAACAGCGGTTCCGGGAACATTTGCCCCCACGGTCCGGCATCGCGCAGCATTTGTGCGATCTCCATGGTCATCTCCGCCGCGCTCAGTGGGCCATCCGACACCACTTCACCTTGCAGTAAGGCAGGATCCAGCCACTCGGTTACCAGCTCGCCAAAACGCTGCTGGAAACGCTCAAACTGCGCCTCTTCAAGCGATAAACCCGCCGCCATGGCGTGACCGCCAAACTTGAGGATCATGCCCGGATAAAGGGTGTCCAGGCGCTCCAGCGCATCGCGCATGTGCAGCCCCTGAATCGAACGCCCGGATCCTTTGAGAGTACCGTCACCTGCCGGGGCAAACGCTATCACTGGACGATGGAATCGCTCTTTAATACGCGATGCCAGAATCCCCACAACGCCCTGATGCCACTCGGGATGATACATTGCCAGGCCGCCCGGTAGTGTATCGCTACTGCGTTCCAGCTTTTCACACAAGGTCAGTGCTTCGGCCTGCATACCCTGTTCAATCTCTTTGCGCGTCTGGTTGAGCGCATCAAGCTCATTGGCCAGCACACGCGCTTCGCCAATGTTGTCGCACAGCAATAGCGCCACACCAACGGACATATCGTCCAGACGGCCCGCCGCATTCAGCCGTGGCCCCAGGGCAAAACCCAAATCACTGGCTGCCAGCTTTAGGGGGTCGCGATTGGAAATCTCCAGCAGCGCTTTAATACCAGGGCGACACTTTCCGGCACGAATGCGGCTTAAGCCTTGCCACGTCAGAATACGGTTATTGGCATCCAGCGGGACCACGTCCGCCACCGTGCCAAGTGCAACCAGATCGAGCAAATCCGCCAGGTTCGGCGGTGCAATGCCGCGTTCATCAAACCAGCCTTTGTCACGCAGGAAAGTACGCAGCGCCAGCATCAGATAGAAGGCTACACCAACGCCTGCCAGCGATTTCGACGGGAACTCACAGTCGGGCAGGTTAGGATTAATGATTGCCTCTGCGCCCGGCAGCGTATCCCCTGGCAGGTGGTGATCGGTCACAACGACCGGGATCCCCAACGTTCTGGCATGTTCGACACCTGCGTGAGACGAGATGCCGTTGTCTACGGTGACAATCAGCTGAGCGCCCCGGGCATGGGCCTGATCAACGACTTCCGGGCTTAAACCATAACCGTCTTCAAAACGATTTGGCACCAGGTAGTCAACGTTACTGCAGCCCAACGCACGCATCGCCAGGATGCTTAGCGCCGTGCTGGTCGCACCATCAGCGTCAAAATCGCCGACAACGATGATTCGGGTTCCTTCGCGAAAGGCGTTGTAGAGGATCTCAACCGCTTTTTCGACGCCGTTCAAATGTTGCCACGGCAGCATGCCTTTCACGCTACGCTCAAGCTCCTGCGCGCTACGTACACCACGGCTGGCGTATAAACGGCGCAGCAGTGGCGGCAAGTCGGCAGGTAGCTCGGCGGTCTCGTCGGCCTCACGCCGACGAAGTTGTATCTGTTGTTTCACGCGAATTATTTACCGCTGGTTTGTTTTGCATGTGCGTCGAGGAATTCTTTCATCTCTTTCGGGCCCTGATAACCAGGTACGACATAGCCATTGCTCAGCACAATCGCCGGTGTACCGCTGACGCCAAACTGTACGCCCAGCGCATAGTGGTTAGCGATATCCACATCACAGGTCGCCGCTTTTACACCCTTGCCAGTCATCGCGTCATCAAAGGCTTTGTTTTTGTCCTTAGCACACCAGATAGACTTCATGTCCTGCTCAGCCTGGCTGTCCAGCCCCTGACGTGGGAAGGCCAGATAACGTACGGTGATCCCCAACGCATTGTAATCTTTCATCTCTTCATGCAGCTTGTGGCAGTAACCACAAGTGATGTCGGTGAAAACAGTAATGACGTGTTTTTCCTGCGGCGCTTTGTAGATGATCATCTCTTTTTCCAGCGCGTTCAGATGCTTCATCAGCAGTTGGTTGGTGACGTTCACCGGACTTGCGCCGCTCACGTCATACATCGGTCCCTGAATAATATGTTTACCGTCTTCAGTTACGTACAGCACGCCGCTATTGGTCAGTACGGTTTTCATGCCCACAACCGGAGCAGGTTGAATCTCGGTGCTCTGCACACCCAGCTTTGCTAATGACTGGCGAATTGCAGCGTCGTCTGCATGTACCATGCCGGAAAACGCCGTCGCCAGCAGGGTGAACATCATAAAACGTTTTTTCATAGCCTATCCTATCCTGTCAGCACTCACGCTCGCGGGTGATGCTGTTGATGTAGTTGCCGCAAGCGCTCCGTTGCGACATGAGTATAAATTTGCGTTGTCGAGAGATCGCTATGCCCCAGTAGCATCTGCACCACGCGCAGATCTGCGCCATGGTTGAGCAGATGCGTGGCAAATGCGTGCCGCAGGACGTGCGGTGACAGCTTTTCGCTGTCGATTCCCGCCAACACAGCATAGTGTTTGATACGATGCCAGAAGGTCTGACGGGTCATCTGTTGCGCCCGCTGACTAGGAAACAGCACATCAATCGATACGCCGTTGAGCAACCATGGACGCCCATGCTCCAGGTATGTTTCCAGCCAGTACACTGCCTCCTCACCCAACGGGACAAGGCGCTCTTTGTTACCTTTACCGATCACCCGTACCACGCCCTGACGCAGGCTGACGTCACTCATCGTCAGTCCTACCAGTTCAGACACGCGCAGGCCCGTTGCATACAACACTTCCAGCATGGCTTTGTCGCGTAGCTCCAGCGGTTGATCGATAAGCGGCGCCTGCAGCAGTCGTTCTACCTGCGCTTCGCTGAGATCTTTGGGCAGACGCTGCGGAAGTTTAGGTGATGCAAGCGAGGCGCTGGGGTCATCTTCGCGATATTTTTCGCGGTACAGATGCTGAAAAAAACGTCGCGTCGCACTGAGCAAACGTGCAGAACTGGTGGCTTTATACCCTCCATCCATCCGCTCAGCCAGCAAGGCTTGCAGATCATCACTTTGCGCGGTCGCAAGCGAAGCGCCGCGATGATGTAACCATTCCACAAGCATGGTCAGATCGCGACGATACGCACTTAATGTGTTTTCCGCCAGATTTCGTTCCAGCCACAGGGCATCAAGAAACTGCTCGATGCGCGCCAGATCCTGTTCCACTCGCGCCCCTTATTCCACTCTCATTTTTGATGCATTATGCCTCATTGTGCCGGGATTGCGGCGATTCTGTTACACTACCCGCAACGCTACAGCAGAATTGAGATGTTTACGTCATGAACATGGGTCTTTTTTACGGTTCCAGCACCTGCTACACCGAAATGGCAGCAGAAAAAATCCGCGATATCCTGGGTCCCGAACTGGTGACACTGCACAACCTCAAAGACGATTCCCCGATCCTAATGGAGCAGTATGACGTGCTCATTTTGGGCATCCCAACCTGGGATTTCGGTGAAATTCAGGAGGACTGGGAAGCGGTCTGGGAGCAACTGGACGACCTCAACCTGGAAGGAAAGATTGTCGCGCTTTACGGTATGGGCGATCAGTTGGGATACGGTGAATGGTTCCTGGATGCGCTGGGTATGTTGCACGATAAACTGATCACCAAAGGTGTAAAGTTTGTCGGCTACTGGCCCACCGAAGGCTACGAATTCACCAGCGATAAACCCGTCATTGCCGATGGACAGCTGTTTGTTGGTTTGGCGCTGGATGAAACGAACCAGTACGATCTCAGCGATGAACGCATTCAGGCCTGGTGCGAGCAAATTCTTGGCGAAATGGCCGAGCACTGGTCCTGAATTTCTGCCGACTGACGGCTAAGGTCGCAACCTTACCGTCAGTACTACTTCTGCTTCGCCTTTTGCAGCATCAACCGCCGTAAATCCCGCCACTCAGCATCATCCATACTGTCTGCCGCCAGCCACAAATGTTGACGTTTTCCGGCATCAGAGCGCAAACGCAGCATCATGCCTGTTTTAACCATCCAGGGGGCGCTAACGATAGACCACTCTTGCCCTTGCCAGCGCAGACGGCCATCCATCAACAGCCGAATCTCACCCTGACAGGCGTTGATTCGACGCTGACTGCGAACACTATCGAATACCACCAGAGAGAGCAAAACCAGCCATAATGGGGTGTAGCTCAATGGCCAGGGCATCAATAAAATAAACACCGCGACCAGCCCATGAATTAGCAGTGAAAGCCACTGCGCGCGCCATGATACGCGTAAATCAGATTGCCACTGGACCACGTTCCCGATTCCGTGTCTGGATAAGTCGCACCATCTGCTCCAGCTCAACATCAGCTGGTTTCCCATGATTCATCAACCAGTTAAATAAATCTGGATCATCACATTCTAGCAGACGGATAAAGATACGTTTTTCTTCGTCACTTAAGCTGTCATATTCATGTTCGAAAAACGGCATGATCGAGATGTCCAGCTCGCGCATACCGCGGCGGCATGCCCAATGAATACGTGCTTTGTTGTTAATATCCATGTTCTTCTCCCTGTCTCGCGAAAACGAAGTATCCCGCTATTGTAACGTGTTTTTCCCGCTCTTTTACGGGAATATCAGTAAACTGAAGCGCGCTCGCTAAATAAAACCTTATTAAGCCAAAGGATTCACCATTTTTTGATGTTTCCTCGCAAAGCGCAATATATGGCACAAATAGCCTGTTTAAACCGCTTGCAATGGGCCATAGCTCTTTTACCATTAGTCATTATCACTGCGTTAAGCAAATCAGGACATTATTATGGCTTTTACATCTTTTCCTCCTCGCCAGCCTTTCGCGTCAACGCGTTTGCCTCTGACGCTAATGACGCTCGATGACTGGGCGCTCGCCACCATCACCGGTGTCGACAGTGAGAAGTATATTCAGGGTCAGGTCACGGCGGATGTCAGCCAGATGACCGAGCATCAGCACCTGTTAGCTGCACATTGTGACGCCAAAGGTAAAATGTGGAGCAACCTGCGTCTGTTCCGACAGGGTGACGGTTTTGCATGGCTTGAGCGCCGTAGCCTGCGTGATGCGCAGCTCACCGAGCTGAAAAAATACGCGGTCTTCTCGAAGGTGGCGATTGCCCCGGATGACGAGCGTGTCCTGCTGGGCGTAGCGGGATTCCAGGCACGTGCAGCGCTGGCCAATCTCTTTAGCGAATTACCGAACAGTGATAAGCAGGTCATTACCGAAGGTGCCTCCACGATATTGTGGTTCGAACACCCTGCTGAACGTTTTCTGCTGATCGTTGATGCCACCACAGCAGAAACCTTGGTTGAAAAGCTGCGTGGCGAAGCAGAGTTAAATAACAGCCAGCAGTGGCTGGCGCTGGATATCGAAGCGGGTATCCCCGTTATTGATACAGCCAACAGCGCACAGTTTATTCCACAGGCTACCAATCTGCAGGCTTTGGGCGGGATCAGCTTTAAAAAAGGCTGCTACACCGGTCAGGAAATGGTTGCTCGTGCAAAATTCCGCGGAGCCAATAAACGCGCCATGTGGACTTTGGCGGGTGCCGCCGGTCGAGTACCGGAAGCTGGTGAAGACCTTGAATTAAAAATGGGCGAGAACTGGCGTCGTACCGGTACCGTACTTGCCGCAGTAAAACTGGCCGATGGTCAGGTACTGGTGCAGGTTGTGATGAATAACGACATGGAGGCCGACAGCGTGTTCCGCGTTCGTGACGACGCAAAAACGCTGCAAATCGTACCGCTGCCGTATTCGCTGGAAGAGTAAATGAATAATGCCTGATTGCGATGCGTCTATCAGGCATGCTGGCTTTTGTTTTGTAGGCCGGATAAGGCGCTAGCCTCCATCCGGCGTCAATGATTACGCCTGACCAACGTAGAGATAGATCGCCAGGAAGTGGCAAACGCTGCCGCCCAGCACAAAGCCGTGCCAGATCGCATGGTTATAAGGAATACGCTTACAGACGTAGAAAATTACGCCCAGGGAATACACCACACCGCCAACAGCCAGCAACGTCACGCCTCCCGCTGCCAACTTAACCGCCAGTTGATACACCACAATCAGCGATAGCCAGCCCATTGTCAGGTAGGTTACCAGCGACAGAACCTTAAATCGGTGCGCAATGGTCAGTTTGAATAAAATACCGATCAGCGCCAGGCTCCAGATAACAATCATCAGTCCACGTGCCAGCGGCGAATCAAGCCCCACCAGCAGGAATGGCGTGTAGGTCCCGGCAATCAGCAGATAAATCGCACAGTGGTCAAATTTTTTCAGCCAGATTTTCGCTCTCTGATGGGGGATCGCGTGATACAAGGTTGAGGCGAGAAACAGCAGGATCATGCTGCCGCCGTACAGGCTATAGCTGGTAATGGCCATAGCGCTGGCGTTGGTATCTACTGCCTGGACCAGTAATAACACCAGTCCGACAATCCCAAACACCAGCCCAATACCGTGACTGATGCTATTGGCTATTTCCTCTGCCAACGAATATCCCTGCGCGATTAATGGCTTCTGAACCATAAGTTACTCCCCAGAAACGAACACTTTCGTTATTGCGCCTCTAGCGTAACTGAGAATGGTTCCAGTGAACACCTGTTAGCTAAAATAAATATCACATTAATATTAATCATTTAAAATCATTGTGTTGTAAGTGATTTTTCAACTAACAGATGTTTCTTTAAATCAAAGGCATTTAAAATCAATCACATAAAATTGCGTCTGATTCGGGTAAATCTCGGCAATCACATGTTTAAGTTCTTCAAGCGTCATGTTTTCCTGCTGGGCATGTTTATCCGTTAGCGTATCCAGCGTGACGGTTGAGGTGCCAACAACCTCAATCGTGCAAAAGTAACCGTCATCTTCGAAGCGCCCAACCCGTAAAATGTCCCCGGCTTTGAAGTGTGATTCGGACTCGTCACGAATGGTGATGGTCTTGCGTCCGGCCAGAATGTCATCCTGGAAACGCTGAAAAAAAGTGATGTCATTTGGCTGCATGTTATTATTCCCTGTAGATGAAGTCTGATGAGTGAGTTTTGCCATTGTGAGTATGTTCTCCCACGCTGCCATCGCCAGTCTCAACAATCTTGAGATGCTGGTCTACAACTATGTCATCAAAAACCGTGACAAAGTCATGTACATGACCATTCGCGAGCTGGCCGATGCCGTGGGTGTTTCCACTACCACCGTACTGCGCTTTTGCCGCAAGCTTAAATGTGAAGGTTACTCAGAATTTCGCGTGCGCTTCAAATTATATTTAGAGCAGAATGAACCGCAACAGGCTAATTTCGGTGCCAGCGAAATTATCAGTTTCTTTAAAGGCGTCAATAACGACGAGTTCGATAAACTGCTCGATCAGGCTGTTGATATTATATTATCGTCCGAACGTATTATATTCGTCGGAGCAGGAACGTCTGGAGCGCTGGCAAAATATGGCGCACGTTTTTTCTCAAACGTCGGTAAATTCAGTAATCACATTGACGATCCTTATTTCCCGGTAACGAATGACATGGCCAGAAACGCGCTGGCGATCGTGCTTTCTGTTTCCGGTGAAACAGAAGAGATCCTGCGCTTTGCCAGCCAGTTCAGCCTGCATAACTGTAAGGTCCTGTCTGTCACCAGTCATGAACATTCGCGGCTGGCCAAATTGGCTGACTTTAATCTCTCCTGGCACGTTCCACAGACGCGTATTGCCGGGGTATACGATATAACCACGCAGATCCCCGTTATTTATATTCTGGAATCACTCGGTCGCAAGCTGGCGAAAAGAATAGCGTAAAAAAACAATCTGTTTTTTTGATGTAACAAATCACATTTACGCTATTTTGTTATATCGTGACATTTATCTTTCCTTTGTTAGACTCAAAATCAGATTGTATTAATTTGAGACTGAGCGCAGATGAAAAAACTTACCTTACCAAACGATTTTTTATGGGGCGGCGCGGTTGCGGCGCACCAGGTTGAAGGCGGCTGGAACAAAGGTGGCAAAGGCCCCAGCATTTGCGACGTACTGACCGGAGGGGCACACGGTGTTCCGCGAGAAATCACTCAGGAAGTTGAGCCCGGTAAGTACTACCCCAACCACGAAGCTGTCGATTTTTACAGTCATTACAAAGAAGACATCAAGCTGTTTGCCGAGATGGGGTTCAAATGCTTCCGTACCTCCATCGCCTGGACCCGTATCTTCCCCAAAGGGGACGAAATCCAACCGAATGAAGAAGGGCTAAAGTTCTACGACGACATGTTCGATGAACTGTTGAAGTACAACATTGAACCAGTCATCACCCTTTCCCACTTTGAAATGCCGCTGCACCTGGTTCAACAGTACGGTAGCTGGACCAATCGTAAAGTCGTCGATTTCTTTGTCCGTTTTGCTGAAGTCGTTTTTGAGCGCTATAAGCACAAGGTCAAATACTGGATGACCTTCAATGAGATCAACAACCAGCGTAACTGGCGCGCGCCGCTGTTTGGTTATTGCTGCTCCGGCGTGGTGTATACCGAGCATGAAAACCCTGAAGAGACTATGTACCAGGTGCTGCATCACCAGTTCGTGGCCAGCGCGCTGGCGGTAAAGGCGGCACGTCGCATCAACCCGGAAATGAAAGTCGGCTGCATGCTGGCGATGGTGCCACTGTATCCGTTCTCCTGTAAGCCTGAGGATGTAATGTTCGCGCAGGAATCGATGCGTGAGCGCTACGTTTTCACTGACGTTCAGCTGCGCGGCTACTATCCATCATATGTACTGAACGAGTGGGAACGCCGCGAATTCAACATCCAAATAGAAGCCGGCGATGAGCAAATCCTGCGTGAAGGCACCTGTGACTATCTCGGATTCAGTTACTACATGACCAACGCGGTAAAAGCGGAAGGCGGCAGCGGCGATGCCATTTCTGGTTTTGAGGGCAGCGTACCGAACCCGCACGTAAAAGCCTCCGACTGGGGCTGGCAGATTGACCCCGTCGGTCTACGCTATGCCTTATGTGAGCTGTATGAACGCTACCAGAAGCCGCTGTTTATCGTTGAAAACGGATTTGGTGCCTACGACAAAGTGGAAGAAGACGGCAGCATCAACGACGACTATCGCATCGACTATCTGCGCGCCCACGTTGAAGAGATGATGAAAGCAGTGACCTATGATGGCGTAGACCTGATGGGCTACACGCCGTGGGGCTGCATCGACTGCGTGTCGTTTACCACCGGTCAGTACAGCAAACGTTACGGCTTTATCTACGTGAACAAACATGACGACGGCACCGGCGATATGTCACGTTCACGGAAGAAGAGTTTTGACTGGTACAAAGAGGTGATTGCCAGCAACGGCGAGAATCTGTAATTTTTTGCCGGATGGCGGCGTAAACGCCTTATCCAGCCTACAGTTTATACTCCCGTAGGCTGGATAAACGCAGCGCTATCCGGCAATTAAATCCCTACTTCCCGCCCGCCAGTTCCAGAAAACTGCCCGTTACGTAAGATGCTTTCTCGCTCAACAGCCAGGTAATCGCCTGCGCGACTTCTTCCGGCTGCCCGCCACGCTGCATAGGCAACAGTGATTTCACGCGATCGACTCTTCCCGGCTCGCCGCCTGATGCGTGCATTTCAGTGTAGATAAGACCTGGTCGCACGCAGTTTACGCGGATCCCTTGCGCCGCAACCTCCAGCGCCAGGCCGGTGGTGAGCGTGTCCACAGCGCCTTTCGAGGCCGCGTAATCAACATATTCGAATGGCGCACCAAGCCGCGATGCCGCCGAAGAGACATTTACAATCGATCCACCCTGACCGCCGTGCTTGAACGACATGCGCTTTACCGCTTCCCGACAGCACAGAAAATAGCCGGTAACGTTGGTTGCCAGTACGCGATTAATTCGTTCGGCGGTTAAGTTTTCGACCGTGCTTTGCTCAAACAAGATCCCGGCATTATTCACCAGGGCAGTCAGTTGCTCGCCTTCACGGTCAATAGACTCAAACATTGCCACCACCTGGCTTTCATCACTGATATCCGCACGCAAAGCAAATGCTTTACCGCCTGCAGCGACGATGTTGTTCACCACCTCGGTTGCCGCACGAATATGGTGATGAAAATTCACGGCGACCGTGTAACCCTCTTGCGCCAGTTGCAGCGCGGTTGCTCGACCAATGCCACGACTGCCGCCCGTCACCAATGCTATAGCCATAACGTTTCTCCCAAAAAACAAAGGCGCCGAAGCGCCTTTAAAAGATAGTTGAATCAGCAGATTACTGATATTCGCTCATCGGTACACAGGAGCAGAACAGGTTACGGTCACCGTAAACGTCATCAAGGCGTTTCACAGTTGGCCAGTATTTGTTCGCCACACCCGCCGGGAAGACGGCGATTTCGCGGCTATAACCGTGATTCCACTCCGCGACCAGCTCGTTTTGCGTGTGCGGTGAGTTAACCAGCGGGTTATCTTCCAGTGACCATTCACCGGCTTTCACGCGATCGATCTCAGCGCGGATTGCCAGCATCGCATTGATAAAGCGATCCAGTTCCACTTTGCTTTCAGATTCAGTCGGTTCAACCATCAGGGTACCCGCGACCGGGAATGACATAGTCGGCGCATGGAAACCGTAATCGATTAGGCGCTTGGCAATATCCAGTTCGCTGATGCCGGTCTCTTCTTTCAGTGGGCGAATGTCGAGAATACATTCATGCGCCACGCGACCATCGCGACCGGTATACAGTACCGGATAAGCATCTTTCAGACGGCTGGCAATGTAGTTAGCGTTAAGAATCGCCACCTGGCTGGCATGCTTCAGACCTTCTGCGCCCATCATACGGATGTACATCCAACTGATTGGCAAAATGGATGCGCTACCGAACGGCGCCGCAGAAACTGCGCCCTGACGGGTCAGCATCCCTTCAATCTGCACTACGCTGTGGCCCGGTACAAACGGCGCCAGATGTGATTTCACGCCGATCGGTCCCATACCTGGGCCGCCGCCGCCGTGCGGAATGCAGAATGTTTTATGCAGGTTGAGGTGCGAGACATCTGCGCCAATAAAGCCCGGCGTGGTGATCCCAACCTGAGCGTTCATGTTCGCGCCATCAAGGTAAACCTGGCCGCCGAACTGGTGCACAACGTCGCACACTTCACGGATCGTTTCTTCATAAACGCCGTGGGTGGATGGATAGGTCACCATGATGCAAGAAAGGTTGTCGGCATGTTGTTCTGCTTTTGCTCGCAGATCGTCCAGGTCGATGTTGCCGTTCTTATCACAGGCGACAACCACTACCTGCATACCCGCCATCTGTGCAGACGCCGGGTTGGTACCGTGGGCAGAAGCCGGGATCAAGCAGATATCGCGATGACCTTCGTTACGGCTTTCGTGATAATGACGAATCGCCAGCAGACCCGCATACTCGCCCTGCGCGCCGGAGTTCGGCTGCATGCAGACGGCATCATAACCGGTCAGTTTTACCAGCCACTCGGAAAGCTGGCCGATCATCTGGTGATAACCTTCAGCCTGCTCTGGCGGGCAGAACGGATGTAGCTCAGCGAATTCAGGCCAGGTGATAGGGATCATCTCGGCAGCGGCGTTGAGCTTCATAGTGCAGGAACCCAGCGGGATCATTGCCTGATTCAGCGCCAGATCTTTACGCTCCAGTGAGTGCATGTAGCGCATCATCTCGGTTTCGCTGTGATAGCGGTTGAACACCGGGTGGCTGAGGATCGCATCGTCACGCAGCATGCTTTCCTGAATAGAACGGCTGTCGAGCGCCACGTCTTTATCCAGCGTATCGATGTTCAGAGCGTGACTGTCGCCCAGCAGTACATTGAACAACTGCACCACGTTTTCACGGGTGGTGGTTTCATCGAGCGTAATACCTACCGCGTTATGGATATCGCTACGCAGGTTGATTTCTGCCGCTTCGGCACGCGCCAGCACTGCGGCCTTATCGGCTACTTCAACGCACAGGGTGTCGAAGTAGTGCGCATGACGCAGCTTCAATCCTTTCTGTTGCAGACCGGCTGCCAGGATATCAGTCAGGCGGTGGATGCGATTAGCAATGCGTTTCAGGCCAACTGGACCATGATAAACAGCATACAGACTGGCGATGTTGGCCAGCAGGACCTGCGAGGTACAAATGTTGGAGTTCGCTTTCTCGCGGCGGATATGCTGCTCACGAGTCTGCATCGCCATGCGCAGTGCGGTATTGCCCGCCGCATCTTTGGAGACGCCGATAATACGGCCTGGCATGGAACGTTTGAATTCGTCTTTAGCGGCGAAGAATGCCGCGTGTGGGCCACCGTAACCCATCGGTACGCCGAAGCGTTGTGCAGAACCGAAAACGATATCCGCGCCCTGTTTGCCCGGAGCAGTCAGCAGTACCAGCGCCATAAAGTCGGCAGCGACACTGACCACAACTTTACGGGATTTCAGCTCGGTAATCAGTTTGCTGTAGTCATGCACTTCACCGGTGGTGCCAACCTGCTGCAACAGCACGCCAAACACATCCTGGTGATCCAGTGCTTTCGCCGCGTCATCAACAATCACGTCAAAACCAAAGGTTTGTGCACGAGTACGCACAACATCCAGCGTTTGCGGATGGACATCAGCGGCCACAAAGAAGCGGTTGGCGTTTTTCAGTTTACTGACGCGTTTTGCCATCGCCATCGCTTCAGCCGCCGCGGTGGCTTCATCCAGCAGAGAGGCGGAGGCCATGTCCAGACCGGTCAGATCCAGCGTCACCTGCTGGAAGTTGAGCAGCGCTTCCAGGCGCCCCTGAGAAACTTCTGGCTGATACGGCGTATACGCAGTGTACCAGCCCGGGTTTTCCAGCATGTTGCGCAGGATAACCGGTGGCAACTGCACGGCGGTGTAGCCCATGCCAATGTAGGACGTGAAGCGCTTGTTACGCCCAGCGATGGCTTTTAATTCAGCCAGCGCAGCGTATTCGGTCGCCGCCTCGCCCACCTGCGGCGGGGTTGCGAGCTGAATGTCTTTCGGCACAATCTGGCCGATCAGCGCGTTTAACGACTCGGCGCCAACCGCATTCAGCATCTCTTGCTGCTGCGCGGCGTCCGGTCCGATGTGGCGTTCAATGAAAGCGCCGCTGTTTTCAAGCTGGCTTAACGTCTGTGTCATGGGCGATGGTTCCTGAAACGTGCAGTGAATCGTGATTGTCTCTGTCTACGAGCCCGGCAGCGCTAGCGCTTACCGGGTCTACGCATGCTTTGTAGGCCGGATAAGCGCAGCGCCATCCGGCAAAAGCGTATTTACTCGTCTTCTAACAATGCTTCATATGCGGTCGCATCCAGCAGCGATTCAATTTCGCTTTCATCGCTGGCTTTGATTTTGAAAATCCAGCCGCCCGCATACGGCTCGCTGTTGACCAGTTCCGGGGAGTCGCTGAGCGCGTCGTTAACCGCCACAATCTCACCACCTACTGGCGCATAGATATCGGATGCCGCTTTTACGGACTCCGCAACGGCACAATCATCGCCCGCGCTGACGGTTGCGCCAACTTCTGGCAGGTCAACGAAAACCATGTCACCTAACAGCTCCTGAGCGTGTTCGGTGATACCAACGGTGTAAGAGCCGTCAGCTTCTTTGCGCAGCCATTCGTGTTCTTTGCTGTATTTCAGTTCTGCAGGTACGTTGCTCATCAATCAATCTCCAAAAAAGGATGAATTACGCGACGGCTTTGCCGTTACGCACAAAAACAGGTTTAGTCACTTTTACCGGCATTTCGCGGTTACGGATCTGCACGATCGCAGTTTCGCCGATACCCGCAGGGACACGCGCCAACGCGATGCTGTAACCAAGAGTTGGGGAGAATGTCCCGCTGGTGATAATGCCTTCCTGCTGGTTGCCGGAAGCATCGGTGAAGCGCACCGGCAGTTCATTACGCAGCACGCCTTTCTCGGTCATCACCAGCCCGACCAGTAGTTCGTGGCCTTTTTCACGCTGCATTTCCAACGCTTCACGACCGATAAAGTCGCGGTCAGCCGGTTCCCATGCGATGGTCCAGCCCATGTTGGCCGCCAGCGGAGAAATGCCTTCGTCCATCTCCTGACCGTACAGGTTCATGCCCGCTTCCAGACGCAACGTGTCACGCGCGCCGAGACCGCAAGGTTTAACGCCAGCCTGTACCAGCGCACGCCAGAAATCTGCCGCTTTTTCATTCGGCATGGCAATTTCATAACCTGCTTCGCCGGTATAACCGGTGGTTGCGATAAACAAGTCGCCCGCCTGAACGCCGAAGAACGGCTTCATGCCTGCTACCGCCTGACGCTGCTCGTCAGTAAACAACGTAGCTGCTTTTTCCTGTGCGTTTGGACCCTGTACCGCAATCAGCGACAGATCGTCACGAACGGTGATGTCGATGGCGTAAGGTTCAGCGTGTTGGGTAATCCAGGAGAGGTCTTTTTCGCGGGTGGCGGAGTTAACAACGAGGCGGAAGAAGTCTTCAGTGAAGTAGTAGACAATCAGGTCATCTATCACGCCGCCCGAAGCGTTAAGCATACCGGAGTAGAGGGCTTTACCCGTCTTCGTTAGCTTCGCGACGTCGTTTGCCAGCAGATAACGCAAGAACTCCCGGGTGCGGCTACCGCGCAGGTCGACGATGGTCATATGCGACACATCAAACATTCCGGCATCGGTGCGAACAGCATGGTGTTCATCGAGCTGAGAACCGTAATGCAGTGGCATCATCCAGCCATGGAAATCGACCATGCGCGCGCCACATAGCGTGTGTTGTTCGTACAAAGGAGTCTGTTGAGCCATCTTTTCCTCGTTGAATAAGCGGGGCTACCAACTCTTTCGCGGTGAAATTTTCGCCACGAAACCCAGCACCGCAGCCGCTCCAGGGGCTACGACGCAAACGTTCTCTTTGTCCTGAACTTACCACCGAAACAGACGCTAAACCATAAGTCAAAATTAACCATCACATTAGCTTATGGCGAAAAACAGCCAGATCGGCAACAGAATAAAACTCCATGTATATAGTGATAAATCAGAATAACAAACAAAGATAAGCGCAAACTTACAGCACCAATCCACATTAAATGTGGAAAAAATGTCAAAAATGGCGTTATGAAAAAAACGTGATATTAAAAAAACTAATGCGAAAAAAGGCGTGGAATTAGATTATTTCAAATGAGAGAAGCACCCCGGCGCGCAGGCCGGGAGAGGAAAGTGTGACGGGTCTCAAACTCTTAAGATTGTCCTTACGGACACTAACGTAACCACTCGGGAAGATCGTTCAGTCCCATCGCCTGACGGATGAGTTGTGGTTTTACGCCCGGGAGGGTATCGGCCAGCTTCAGCCCAATATCACGTAGCAGTTTTTTCGCCGGATTCTCGCCTGCAAACAGTTCACGGAAACCCTGCATCCCTGCCAGCATCAGCGCTGCGCTGTGCTTACGGCTGCGTTCGTAGCGGCGTAAATAGAGATACTGCCCAATATCTTTACCCTGACGCTGTAGCCGCTTAAGTTCATTGATCAGCTCCGCCGCATCCATAAAGCCAAGGTTAACCCCCTGACCCGCCAGCGGGTGGATGGTATGCGCCGCATCCCCCACCAGCGCCAGACGATGGGCGGCGAACTGACGGGCATAACGTCCCGTCAGCGGAAACGCCTGACGTTCGCTTTCAAGGCTGCACAGCCCCAGACGATTATCAAAAGCGATATTCAGCGCCTGATTAAACTCGTCAATGCTTGCCTGCTGCATACGTTCTGCTTCCTGCGGCGAGAGCGACCAGACGATAGAACACAGGTGTGGATCGCTGAGCGGCAGGAATGCCAGGATCCCCTCGCCGTGAAACGCCTGACGCGCAACCGCACCGTGCGCTTCCTGCGTACGGATAGTCGCCACCAGCGCATGATGACGATAATCCCAGAAGGTGAGCGGAATATCCGCTTTGTTGCGCAGCCAGGAGTTAGCACCATCAGCACCGACGACCAGGCGGGCCGTCAGCATTGCGCCATCTTTCAGGGTCAGAAATGCTTCGTTCTCACCCCAGGCCACCTGCTGTAATTCAGCGGGTGCCATCAGCGTAATATCCGCTGAACGCTGCGCCTTTTGCCACAGCGCATAATGAATCTCTGAGTTTTCGACAATGTGCCCCAAATGGCTGTAGCCCATGCTCTGGTCATCAAACGCAATACGTCCAAAGCTGTCTTTGTCCCAGACTTCCATACCGTGGTAGCAGCAAGCGCGACGGGCAACAATGTCGGACCAGACACCAAGACGGGTAAGCAGTTTTTCGCTGGCGGCATTAATGGCCGAAACACGAAGCTGAGGAGGTGCATCCGCCGCCAACGGCTGCGGAACATGTTGTTCTAATACAGCAACGCGCAACCCGCTGCCCTGTAAGCCGCAGGCAACCGCCAGTCCTACCATGCCGCCACCAACAATTGCTACATCAACACTTTGCACTGTTTGCTCCTGAAAATAGGACAATCAAAAACCGTAGGCCGGATAAGGCAAAGCCGCCATCCGGCATCAATTCCGCGACATTGCCTGATGGCGCTGCGCTTATCAGGCCTACTTCTTTAATTCGGCCTACAGGTTATATTTAGCGCGCAACCCAGCCCAGGGTCCGCTCCGCCAGCGCATCGCGCGCAGGGGTGAATAATTCCATCGCCATCAGCCCGGCATTACGCCCAACAACCAGCGGGGCCCAGTGATTGGCAAACAAATACACTAAATTATTGGTCACACCAATCGTCGTATCACGATCGCTCTCGCGGCGCTGCTGATAGCGAGCCAGCACCGCATAATCACCCACATCTTCCGCGCCGTTTTCCGCCTGCGTCAACGTCTCAGCCAGGCTCATTACGTCACGCAGGCCCAGGTTGAAACCTTGCCCGGCAATGGGATGCAGCGTCTGGGCGGCGTTCCCTACCAGCACGGTACGATGGGTAATCGCCTTCAGCGCTGTAGTTAACGAAAGCGGATAGGCGCTGCGTTTACCGGCCTGGGTAATACGTCCCAGTCGCCAGCCAAAAGCGGTTTGTAGTTCACGGCAAAACTGTTCGTCAGACCAAGCCATAATCTCATCACGCTGCTCCAGCGGATGGCACCACACCAACGAGCAGCGACCGTCAGACATCGGAAGCATTGCCAGCGGACCATATTGCGTGAAGCGTTCAAACGCTCGCCCGTCGTGCGGTACAGAGGTCGTAACGTTGGCAATTACCGCCAGTTGCTCATAAGGCTGTTGCAGCCAGTCAACACCGCAGGCGGTAGCCAGTGCGGAGCGCGTACCGTCGGCGGCCACCAGCAGGCGACCATCAATCATTTCGCCATTTTCCAGCGTAACTTCTACGCGCTCCTGCGTGCGCGACACGCTGGCTACGCGATCGGGGCAGTGCAATGTGACGCCCGGTGCTTTGCGCAGCAGCGCAAACAGACGCAGCCCGACCTCGTGCAGTTCTACCACCTGGCCCAGAGCCGGAATACGGTATTCCTGCGCATCCAGCGTCACAAATCCGGCATGACCGCGATCGCTGACGTGAACCGTTTTAATTGCCGTTGCGCAATCGGCAATCGCCTGCCATACGCCAATTCGCGCCAGTTGTTGGCAGGTTCCTGCCGCCAGAGCGATCGCCCTGGCATCAAACCCGGGATGGCGGTCAGTTTCAGGTTCGCTCGCTTCTATCAGATGAACCGGCAGAGTCCCATGGCTGAGCTGAGAAATAGCCAACGCCAGCGTCGCGCCAACCATACCACCACCAACGATAATCACGCTCATTGCAGTCGCGCCGCAGCCATTAATGCTTCAATGTCATCCGCTTTCTTCACTACGCTGGCGGTCAGGTTTTCATTGCCGTCCTCGGTGATGAGGATGTCATCCTCAATACGAATGCCGATACCACGATAAGCCGGCGGTACATCGGCGTCCGGCGCGATATACAGTCCCGGCTCGACGGTGAGCACCATTCCCGGCTCAAGAATACGTGAGCGGTCCTGACCATAAACGCCGACGTCGTGCACATCCAGCCCAAGCCAGTGGCTTAGACCATGCATAAAGAATGGGCGATGTGCATTTTCGGTAATCAACTGATCGACATCACCGTGCAAAATACCGAGTTTCACCAGACCCGTAATCATGATGCGCACCACTTCGCCAGTGACTTTCTGAATGGACGTTCCGGGACGATACAGACGCAGGCTGGTCTCTAAGGATTCCAGCACGATATCGTAGATTTCACGCTGTGCTGGGGTAAATTTACCATTTACCGGAAAGGTACGCGTAATGTCGCCCGCATAGCCTTTGTATTCACAGCCAGCGTCGATCAGCACCAAATCGCCATCGCGCATTTCACTTTCATTTTCGGTGTAATGCAGGATACAGCCGTTTTCACCGCTGCCGACAATCGTGTTATAGGACGGATAACGCGCACCATGGCGGGTAAATTCGTGGTGAATCTCCCCTTCTAACTGGTATTCAAACATTCCCGGACGGCATTTTTCCATCGCACGGGTATGCGCCAGCGCGGTGATTTCTCCGGCACGACGCATGACCGCAATCTCTTCCGGTGATTTGAACAGGCGCATCTCATGCACCATTGGACGCCAGTCGATAATCGCGGCAGGTGCGTGCAGATTTTGTCTGGAGCCTTTACGCAGTTTATCCAGCGCCGTGTGCACAATCTCGTCGGCCCAGGCATATTCGCCCTGCGCGTGGTACACCGCGTCCAGGCCATTGAGCAACAGGTGCAGCTGTTGGTTGATTTCACTGAAGGCCAGCGCCCTGTCAACGCCAAGTTTTGCCGGGGCAGCATCCTGGCCCAGACGGCGACCAAACCAGATCTCCGCCGTCAGATCGCGAACCCGATTGAACAAAACGCTATGGTTATGAGTGTCATCGCTTTTAATCAACACCAGCACGGCTTCAGGTTCGTTAAAACCGGTGAAGTACCAGAAATCACTGCTTTGGCGGTACGGATATTCACTGTCCGCGCTGCGCGTCGCTTCAGGCGCGGCAAAAATCAGCGCGGCGCTGCCGGGCTGCATTTGTGCCAGTAAAGCCTGGCGACGACGCTGGAATTCTTGCTGAGATATCTCGCTCATCACACTCTCCTTTGCGTTTCGTTCTTAGTGCAGAGTCGGTTTACGGACTTCCGGCGCAGTCGGCTGCTGACGCGTAAACGTGTCATGACACAGCAAAGCGGCTACGCGCACGTATTCGATGATCTCTTCGAGCGACATTTCCAGCTCTTCCTGATCTTCGTCTTCGTCATACCCTAACTGCGCGATATTGCGCAGGTCGTCAATCGCTTCCCCGGTTTCGCCGGTTACTTTGTCGAGCTTCGGCTGCGTGACGCCAAGACCCAGCAAAAAGTGGTTTACCCATCCCGCCAGCGCATCGGCGCGATCGAACACGCTGACGTCATCCCCTTCAGGCAGATAAAGCTGAAAAAGGAAGCCGTCGTCTTCGAGGGCATCGCTGGTGGCAGAGTGCATTTTCAGCAGCGCCTGAGCCAGCTCGTGACCAAAGGCCAGGCCTTCGTTCGTCAGGTCGTGCAACAGCGGCTGCCATGAGCTGTCGTTGTTTCCACCACAAATCATTCCGCTTATCAAGCCGTGCATTTCGGCCGGGGTTAATCCAGCCCCTTGTTGGTTCAAAAACTGGCTAACTTCGTTGTAACCAGGCATTTCGTTCTGTATAGACATAAGCATTCGTCATCAAAGGGAGGAATATTCATGGTATGCTACCACTTTGGACCCTGGTGGACCAGAAAAGGGCTTGTATCTTGATACCAGGGTAGCTATAGTGTCGCCCCTTCGCGGACCCACGGTCTGGAGACGAAGGCAGCGCAGTCAATCAGCAGGAAGGTGGCATGTCTGCACAACCCGTCGATATCCAAATATTTGGCCGTTCACTGCGAGTGAATTGCCCGCCTGAACAAAGGGATGCGTTGAATCAGGCTGCTGACGATCTCAATCAGCGATTGCAAGATCTGAAAGTTCGCACTAGAGTCACAAATACTGAGCAGTTGGTTTTCATCGCCGCGTTGAACATCAGCTATGAATTAACTCAGGAAAAAGCGAAGACGCGTGAGTACGCGGCGAGCATGGAACAACGTATTCGGATGCTACAACAGACCATCGAACAGGCGTTGCTTGATCAGGGTCGCATAACCGAAAAAACGGGCCAAAACTTTGAATAACACTTTTCGGTTTACTGTGGTAGAGTGACCGTGAAGACAAAATTTCTCTGAGATGTTTGCAAGCGGGCCAGTCCCCTGAGCCGATATTTCATACCACAAGAATGTGGCGCTCCACGGTTGGTGAGCATGCTCGGCCCGTCCGAGAAGCCTTAAAACTGTGACGACACATTCACCTTGAACCAAGGGTTCAAGGGTTACAGCCTGCGGCGGCATCTCGGAGATTCCCTTCTACCTGGCAACAGCCATGACATTACTTTCTGAACTCTCTTTATCCCGGCAAGAAATTCGTCAACTGATTCGGCAGCGTCGTCGTGCGCTTACCTCCGAACAGCAACGACAATACGGTCAGCAAGCCGCGACCCGAATGCTCAGCTTTCCCCCTGTTGTACTCGCTCATACGGTGGCAGTATTCCTCTCGTTCGATGGCGAACTCGATACCCAGCCGCTAATAGATCAGCTGTGGCGAGCGGGCAAGCGCGTTTATCTTCCGGTTCTTCATCCCTTCAGCACCGGTAATTTGCTGTTCCTGCACTATCATCCGCATAGCGACCTGGTAACCAATCGCTTAAAGATCCAGGAACCACGACTTGATGTACGTGACGTATTACCGCTGTCACAGCTGGATGTACTGATTACGCCGCTAGTGGCGTTTGATGAATATGGGCAACGCCTGGGCATGGGCGGCGGATTTTATGACCGCACGTTACAAAACTGGCAGCAGCATAAGATCCAGCCCGTAGGCTACGCGCACGATTGTCAGCGAGTGGAAAAGCTGCCTGTCGAAGAATGGGATATCCCGCTGCCTGCGGTGGTGACGCCGTCCAAAATTTGGGCGTGGTAGGAAAACATGGAACATGCGGGCAGGCCAGCAGCCTGCCCGTTAAAAGGAAATCAGTACAGCAGACGAGCACGAATAGTACCCGGAAGAGCTTTCATCGCCAGCAACGCTTTCTCCGCCACATCTTCATCCGCTTCAATATCAATAACCACGTAACCTACCTGTGCGGAAGTCTGCAGATACTGTGCGGCAATGTTGACGCCCTGCTCGGCAAAAATCTGGTTCAGCGCGGTCAGTACGCCCGGACGGTTTTCGTGAATGTGCATCAGACGACGACCGCCGTGTAGCGGCAGCGAAACTTCCGGGAAGTTAACTGCAGACAGCGTAGAGCCGTTATCGGAATACTTGGTCAGTTTCCCAGCCACTTCCAGACCGATGTTTTCCTGCGCTTCCAGTGTTGAACCACCAATGTGCGGCGTCAGGATCACGTTGTCGAAATCACACAGTGGCGAAGTGAAAGGATCGCTGTTGGTTGCCGGCTCGGTTGGGAATACGTCGATTGCCGCCCCTGCCAGGTGCTTGGTCGCTAACGCGTCGCACAGCGCAGGAATATCAACAACCGTACCACGTGCGGCGTTAATCAGCAGCGCGCCTGGTTTCATCAACGCAATCTCACGCGCGCCCATTAGATTTTTGGTGGAGGCATTTTCCGGTACGTGCAAACTGACCACGTCGCTCATATTGAGCAGGTCGGAAAGATGCTGCACCTGCGTGGCGTTGCCAAGTGGGAGTTTATTTTCTATATCATAGAAATA
Source organism: Citrobacter sp. KTE30 (assembly GCF_000398825.1). Lineage (NCBI taxonomy): Bacteria > Pseudomonadati > Pseudomonadota > Gammaproteobacteria > Enterobacterales > Enterobacteriaceae > Citrobacter > Citrobacter sp. KTE30. Next base: position 3,798,572 of record NZ_KB976055.1, read on the forward strand.
GACATGCATCCCCAGCGATTCCGCCAGAATGCCTAGCTGAGTACCAATGTGGCCGTAGCCGATGATCCCCAGTTTTTTGCCACGCGCTTCAAAGGAGCCGGTAGCCAGTTTGTTCCACACGCCGCGGTGTGCTTTGGCGTTCGCTTCGGGTACACCGCGTAGCAGGAGAAGCAGTTCGCCAATCACCAGTTCCGCAACGGAACGCGTGTTAGAGAATGGCGCGTTAAACACGGGGATCCCGCGCTTTGCCGCAGCGGTCAGATCAACCTGGTTGGTGCCGATACAGAAGCAGCCAATCGCGACCAGTTTCTCTGCGGCGTCAATCACATCTTCAGTCAGATGGGTACGGGATCGCAGGCCAATGAAGTGGGCATCACGGATGGACTCTTTCAGTTGTTCAGTGTCCAGAGCGCCTTTGTGAAACTCGATGTTGGTATAACCTGCTGCACGAAGGCTTTCGAGTGCTTTTTGATGCACGCCTTCTACCAGCAGAAATTTAATCTTATCTTTCTCCAGTGATACCTTTGCCATTTCCCCGACCCTGTCTTTTTTTGTTCAAACTGATGTGTTGTGTGTGGGATTTTCATCCGCCTCTTCAACATATCAAAAAATAATATTGCGGCAATATGAACGTTTGCGTCGCCGTGCTGAAGAAATGTCATTCAGAGAGAAATGTCAGAGGAAAATACTGGCGATAACTTTTTCTTTGGAGAGATCGGCAGGACAATATTATAAACGTGACACAAGTCACCAAATTTGCCCTGCCAAAATTTTTTTAACGGGAGAAGACACTCCCATCAGATCATTTTACGATAGTTTTCACGCCGTCTGGGGTACCGATCAGCGCGACATCCGCACCACGGTTGGCAAACAGACCGACGGTTACCACGCCCGGAATCGCATTGATGGCGTTTTCCATGGCCACGGCGTCAAGGATCTCCAGACCGTGTACATCAAGGATCACGTTGCCGTTGTCCGTCACTACGCCCTGACGGTATTCAGGACGACCGCCCAGCTTCACCAACTGGCGAGCCACAGCGCTGCGCGCCATTGGGATCACTTCAACCGGCAGCGGGAAGTTGCCGAGAATGTCGACTTCTTTGGACGCATCCGCGATGCAGATAAATTTCTTCGCCACGGAAGCAATGATTTTTTCACGGGTCAACGCTGCACCGCCGCCCTTGATCATCTGCATATGGCCATTGATTTCATCCGCGCCATCAACGTATACGCCGAGACTATCAACTTCGTTAAGATCGAACACGTGGATGCCAAGGCTTTTGAGTTTTTCGGTTGAAGCGTCCGAACTGGATACCGCACCTTCAATCTGACCTTTCATTGTGCCCAGCGCATCAATAAAGTGTGCGGCTGTTGAACCTGTACCTACGCCCACAATGGTACCGGGCTGTACATACTGAAGTGCCGCCCATCCTACTGCTTTTTTCAGTTCATCCTGCGTCATGATCGTTTCGCCTGTGGTGTGAATATGGTGGGAAAATTCACGCGCATTATAGAACATTGTGCAGAAAAATGTCCCCACACCCGCTCGCAAGCGGCGGATTTCGTCTTTACCCAACCTAAATTTGTGTCATAGTGCAGAACAAGCAAAATTTTCAGGAGTGCGTCAAAGCAATGAAACGTCCGGACTACAGAACACTACAAGCACTGGATGCGGTTATTCGTGAACGAGGATTTGAGCGCGCGGCGCAAAAGCTGTGCATCACGCAATCCGCGGTTTCACAGCGCATAAAACAGCTTGAGAATATGTTCGGACAACCGCTGCTGGTGCGTACCGTACCACCACGCCCAACCGAACAGGGGCAGAAACTACTGGCACTTTTGCGTCAGGTTGAACTGCTGGAAGACGAGTGGCTGGGTGATGAACAAACCGGATCGACGCCGCTGCTGCTCTCACTGGCAGTGAACGCCGACAGTCTGGCGACCTGGTTGCTTCCGGCGTTAGCCCCGGTACTGGCCAATTCACCGATTCGGCTGAACCTGCAGGTTGAGGATGAAACGCGCACCCAGGAACGTCTGCGTCGTGGTGAAGTGGTCGGTGCGGTGAGTATCCAACATCAGGCGCTGCCAAGCTGTCTGGTGGATAAACTTGGCGCGCTGGACTACCTGTTTGTTGGCTCCAAACCTTTCGCCGAGCGTTATTTCCCTAACGGCGTCACCCGCTCCGCCCTGCTGAAAGCCCCGGCGGTAGCGTTTGACCATCTTGATGATATGCATCAGGCGTTCCTGCAACAAAACTTCGACCTGCCGCCGGGCAGCGTGCCGTGCCACATCGTTAACTCGTCTGAAGCCTTCGTCCAGTTGGCGCGTCAGGGCACCACCTGCTGCATGATCCCGCACTTACAGATTGAGAAAGAGCTGGAAAGCGGCGAGCTGATCGACTTAACGCCAGGTCTGTTCCAGCGTCGGATGCTGTACTGGCACCGTTTTGCACCGGAAAGCCGCATGATGCGCAACGTTACCGATGCGCTGCTGGAATACGGGCACAAGGTGTTGCGCCAGGATTAAACCGTTTATTGCTCCAGAGTGCCGGATGGCGGCGTAACGCCTTATCCGGCCGACAAGCCTTTACCCTCTATTCATGCTATTCCCGCCACGTCTTTGAAATAAATCACAAAATCAAACACGCCATGCGGCAAAAAACGACGCCCTGTTGGCTATTTTTTGCTGGCGACAAGCCAAATGAAAAAGCTCACCGTATCCGCAAAGATTCAACTTATTGCGTAATACGGAGCAAAAAATGGCAAATGTGCAGGAGTGGCAAACACTCGCTAATAAAGAACTCAGTCGACGGGAAAAAACCGTCGAATCGCTGGAAAGACAGACGGCGGAAGGAATTGCCATCAAGCCGCTGTACACTGAAGCGGACCTCGATAATCTGGAAGTCACGGGCACTCTTCCCGGCCTACCGCCTTACGTGCGTGGCCCACGCGCCACCATGTATACCGCGCAACCGTGGACCATTCGCCAGTACGCTGGTTTCTCTACCGCCAAAGAGTCCAACGCCTTTTACCGCCGCAACCTCGCCGCCGGGCAAAAAGGACTTTCCGTCGCCTTTGACCTTGCCACCCATCGCGGCTATGACTCTGACAACCCGCGCGTGGCAGGCGACGTCGGCAAAGCGGGCGTGGCGATCGATACTGTCGAAGATATGAAGGTACTGTTCGACCAGATTCCGCTGGATAAGATGTCGGTATCAATGACCATGAACGGCGCGGTGCTGCCGGTACTGGCGTTTTATATCGTCGCTGCAGAAGAACAAGGCGTAAAGCCGGAGCAACTCACCGGGACCATTCAGAACGATATTCTGAAAGAGTACCTGTGCCGCAACACCTACATTTACCCGCCAAAACCTTCAATGCGCATCATCGCCGACATCATCGCCTGGTGTTCCGCCAATATGCCGCGCTATAACACCATCAGTATAAGCGGTTATCACATGGGGGAAGCCGGGGCGAACTGCATCCAGCAGGTGGCGTTTACGCTGGCTGACGGCATTGAGTACATCAAAGCCGCGCTGTCTGCCGGGCCGAAAATTGATGACTTCGCGCCGCGCCTGTCATTCTTCTTCGGCATCGGCATGGATCTGTTTATGAACGTCGCCATGCTGCGCGCGGCTCGCTATTTGTGGAGCGAAGCAGTCAGCGGTTTTGGCGCAAACAACCCGAAATCTCTCGCTCTGCGTACCCACTGCCAGACCTCCGGCTGGAGTCTGACCGAGCAGGATCCTTACAACAACGTGATCCGAACAACCATTGAAGCGCTCGGCGCTACGCTTGGCGGCACCCAGTCTCTGCATACCAACGCCTTTGATGAGGCGCTCGGGCTACCCACCGATTTCTCCGCCCGCATCGCACGTAATACACAGATCATCATTCAGGAAGAGTCAGAGATCTGCCGCACCGTCGATCCGCTGGCCGGATCGTATTACGTCGAGTCGCTCACCGATCAAATCGTGAAGCAGGCGCGCACGATCATCAAACAAATTGATGAGGCAGGCGGCATGGCGAAAGCGATCGAAGCCGGGCTCCCTAAACGGATGATCGAAGAAGCTTCCGCGCGCGAGCAGTCGCTGATCGACCAGGGTAAACGCGTTATCGTCGGCGTGAACAAATACAAGCTGGATAAAGAAGACGAAACGTCGGTACTGGAGATCGACAACGTGAAGGTGCGCAACGAGCAAATTGCCTCGTTGCAGCATATCCGTGCAACTCGTGACACAGATGCCGTCAATGCCGCGCTCGCGGCGCTGACCCACGCCGCGCAGCATAATGAAAATCTGCTGGCCGCCGCCGTTAACGCCGCCCGCGTTCGCGCCACGCTCGGTGAGATCTCCGACGCGCTGGAAACCGCTTTTGACCGCTATCTGGTTCCCAGCCAGTGCGTCACCGGCGTGATTGCGCAAAGCTATCACCAGTCCGACAAATACGCCGATGAGTTCGACGCCATCGTTGCGCAAACCGAACAGTTCCTCGCGGAAAATGGTCGCCGACCGAGGATCCTGATCGCCAAGATGGGCCAGGATGGTCACGATCGCGGCGCGAAAGTGATCGCCAGCGCCTACTCCGATCTCGGCTTCGATGTCGATCTCAGTCCGATGTTCTCCACACCAGAAGAGATCGCCCGTCTGGCAGTAGAAAACGATGTGCATGTAATAGGCGCATCGTCACTGGCGGCAGGTCATAAAACGCTGATCCCGGAACTGGTTACCGCGCTCAAAAAATGGGGGCGTGAAGATATCTGCGTGGTAGCAGGAGGCGTTATTCCGCCACAGGATTACGCCTTCCTGCACGAGCATGGTGTGGCTGCCATTTATGGCCCCGGCACGCCAATGCTCGACAGCGTCCGCGATGTGTTAACCCGTATCAGTCAGCATCATGATTAACGCCGCCACGCTTGAGGATACCGTCCGCCGCTTGCGAATTGGCGAACGGGCTACGCTCGCCCAGGCGATGACGCTGGTCGAAAGCAGCCACCCGCGCCACCAGCCGCTGAGTACGCAGTTGCTGGACGCAATTATGCCGTTCACCGGTAACGCCCTGCGTTTGGGGATAACCGGTACGCCGGGCGCGGGCAAAAGCACCTTTCTGGAAGCATTCGGCATGCTGTTAATCCGTCACGGATTACGGGTGGCGGTGATCGCCGTCGATCCCAGCAGCCCGGTCAGCGGCGGCAGCATTCTTGGCGATAAAACCCGCATGACGGAGCTGTCTCGCGCCGAATCTGCGTTTATTCGCCCGGTCCCTTCCAGCGGTCATTTAGGCGGAGCCAGCCAGCGCGCCCGCGAATTAATGCTGTTGTGCGAAGCGGCTGGCTTTGACGTGGTGATTGTAGAAACCGTCGGCGTTGGGCAGTCAGAAACCGAAGTCGCAGGCATGGTGGATTGCTTTATCTCCCTGCAAATCGCCGGCGGTGGCGACGATTTGCAAGGCATCAAAAAAGGTCTGATGGAAATGGCGGATCTGGTCGTCATCAATAAGGACGACGGCGAGAACCATGCCAGCGTGGCCATCGCCCGTCATATGTACGAATCCGCCCTGCATATTCTGCGCCGTAAATATGACGAGTGGCAGCCGCTGGTTCTGACCTGTAGCGCCCTGGAAAAACGCGGTATTGAGGAGGTCTGGCAGGCGATAACCGACTTTAAAACGTGCCTTACTGCCAGCGGTCGACTGGAAAAAGTCCGCCAGCAGCAGGCGGTGGACTGGTTACACCAGCAGGCTGAAGAAGAAGCCCTACATCTGCTGTTTGCGCGGACTGATTTCGACCGCTATTTCCAGCAGACGCTGCAGGCTGTCAAAAATAACGATCTGTCGCCGCGCACCGGTCTGCGGCACATCAGCGAATTTATCCAGCATCATTACTTTCAATAAAGAGAACATTATGTCTTATCAATACGTCAACGTGGTCATCATCCAGAAAGTCGCGGTTATTGAGTTCAATTACGCCCGCAAGCTCAATGCCCTGAGTAAAGTGTTTATTGACGATCTGATGCAGGCGCTGAGCGATCTCAATCGTGCGGACATTCGCTGCATCATTCTGCGCGCTCCGAGTGGAGCCAAAGTTTTCTCCGCCGGGCATGATATTCATGAACTCCCGACCGGACGTCGCGATCCGCTCTCCTATGACGATCCGCTGCGTCAGATAACCCGCATGATCCAAAAATATCCAAAACCGGTGATCTCTATGGTTGAAGGCAGCGTCTGGGGCGGCGCATTTGAGATGATCATGAGTTCCGATCTGATCATCGCCGCTGAAACATCCACCTTCTCGATGACCCCGGTCAACCTCGGCGTGCCGTATAACCTGGTCGGCATCCACAACCTGACTCGCGACGCCGGTTTTCACATCGTGAAAGAGCTGATCTTTACCGCCTCACCGATTACCGCTCAGCGTGCGATGGCCGTCGGGATCCTCAACCATGTGGTTCCTGTAGACGAACTGGAGGATTTCACTCTGCAAATGGCGCACCACATCTCGGAGAAAGCGCCGCTGGCGATCGCCGTCATTAAAGAAGAGCTGCGCGTGCTGGGTGAAGCGCACACCATGAATTCCGATGAGTTCGAGCGCATTCAGGGCATGCGCCGCGCGGTGTACGACAGCGAGGATTATCAGGAAGGGATGAACGCGTTTATGGAAAAACGTAAACCTAATTTTGTCGGCCATTAATCACGTCTGAGGAAGGAGACGGCCATGAAACGGATGAGCGCCGAACAGGCGGCAGAAATTATCCAGCACGATGATATGGTGGCGTTTAGCGGCTTTACCCCCGCGGGTTCGCCAAAAGCGTTACCCACCGCAATTGCCCAACGTGCCTGCGAACAGCATCAGAACGGACAGCCTTTTCAGATCCGCCTGCTGACCGGAGCATCAATTGGCGCCGCCGCTGATGACGTACTATCCGCGGCGGATGCCGTTTCCTGGCGTGCGCCTTATCAAACGTCATCGGGCCTGCGCGACAAAATTAATCAGGGCCAGGTGAGGTTTGTCGATCTCCATTTGAGCGAAGTGGCGCAAATGGTTAATTACGGCTTTTTTGGCGAGATCGATGTTGCCGTCATTGAAGCCTCAGCCATCGCGCCGGATGGCCGGATTTGGCTGTCCAGCGGTATCGGTAATGCCCCCACCTGGCTGCTGCGGGCGAAAAAAGTGATCATTGAATTGAATCATTACCATAATCCGCGTGTGGCGGAGTTTGCCGACATCGTGATACCCGGTGCGCCGCCGCGGCGTAACAGCGTACCCATTTTTCATACCATGGATCGCGTAGGCAGTCAGTGCGTTCAGATAGACCCCAAAAAGGTGGTTGCGGTGGTGGATACCGAACTGCCCGATGCAGGAAATGCATCGGATAAAACCAATCCGGTCAGCCAACAAATTGCCGATAACGTAGTCTCTTTTCTGCTGGCAGAAATGGCGCACAAACGCATTCCAGCTGAGTTTCTGCCCTTACAAAGCGGGGTGGGCAATATCAACAACGCGGTAATGGCTCGACTGGGCGAGAACCCGGATATCCCGCCCTTTATGATGTATTCGGAGGTGTTGCAGGAGTCGGTGGTGCATCTGCTGGAAACGGGCAAGATAACCGGTGCCAGCGCCTCCAGCCTGACCATTTCAGCCCCGTCGCTACAGAAGATTTACGACAACATGGACTTCTTCGCCAGCCGGATTGTGTTGCGCCCGCAAGAGATCTCCAATAACCCGGAAATCATTCGTCGGCTGGGGGTTATTGCGCTCAACGTCGGTCTGGAGTTTGATATCTACGGTCATGCCAATTCCACGCACGTTGCGGGGGTGAACCTGATGAATGGCATCGGCGGCAGCGGGGACTTCGAGCGCAACGCCTACCTGTCTATCTTTATGGCGCCGTCGATTGCCAAAGGCGGGAAAATCTCAACCATCGTACCGATGTGCAGCCATGTCGACCACAGCGAACATAGCGTTAAAGTGATCGTGACCGAACAAGGGATTGCCGATCTGCGTGGGTTATCTCCGATGCAGCGGGCGCACACGATTATCAATAACTGTGCGCATCCGCTTTACAGAGATTACTTGCACCGCTATCTGGAAAAAGCGCCCGGCGGGCATATCCATCACGATCTCAGCCATGCGTTCGATCTGCATCGCAACCTTCTCGAAACAGGCTCGATGCTAGGTTAACTTGCACTACCGTCACGATCTTCAGCAATATGCTGGAGCATGGTGGCGGTATAGCGATGATTTTTCAGCGAATAGAGAAACTCCTGCATATACATGGGGCTGCCGGGCGCGTCGAAATATTTCAGTGTCGACGGGTTCACCAGCCGCCAGGCGAAGTGAGGGATCACCGTCAAAAACTGCCCGCGCTCCACCGCGCTAATCTTCGCCATAAAGCTGTACGGACGATAGATAATCGTCGGGTTGATCCCGCAGGGTCGCATGTATGCATCCAGCATCGCCTCAAAGTTGGCGCGATTCTGGAAGCGCATTTGCAGCCAGGGCAGCTCGCGCAGCAGATCCTGCGGCTGTTTTTCTTCATAGCGCCGGGAAACGAGAAACCCCAGACGCAGCGGAGGCAGTTCGCTGATCGCCAGATTTTCCAGCTCCTGCACGCGGGGGGAAACGTGCTGCGGCGAGATAATAAAATCCAGTTTGCGATCGAACAGGTTATCAATCACCCCATTCTCACTGAATTCAACGGCCTGAGCCGTCACACCGTCATACTTGTCACCAAGGCTAATCAACTGGTCAAAAATAATCGTCGGGTAGGTATTGTCGATGCCGATAACGATTTCCCGCGAGCGGCGAGAGGCGTTATGGATTTCGTTATCAATGGCAGAGAGACGCTGATAAACGGGAAATAGCTTCTGATACAGCTCTTGTCCTGCTTTATTCAGGCTGATGTTGTTATCTTTGCGGGTAAACAGCGTATAACCGATTTGATCTTCCAGTGCAGCAATGCTTTTACCGAAGGGCGATGCGGTCATATGTATTTTTTCTGCCGCTCTGGCGATGTTATTGGTTTGCGCCAGCAGAATGAAATTACGCATCTTTTTCGAGATAAAAATATCCATAGCGTCCCCTTAAAAATCGCTATGGCCTATCCTCATTACGGCGAAAAAAAAGACCGGATGTGAAGTCTCATTTTTACAGTTGCTCACAGAAAAAACCCGGCTGGAAAGCCGGGTCTGCAACAATTACTGAGTTTTGGCTGGCGTTGCGGCTGGTTGCCCCGCCGTCGGCTCAATCTGGAAGACGACATCAACCTGATCGTCAAACTGAATAACCGGCTGTTCGTAGGTTTCCTGAGCAGAAGCAGCAGGTGCGGCATCTGCTTTCATCATCCGTACCATCGGGCTCGGCTGATAATTGGAAACGTGGTAGCGCACGCTGTACACCGGGCCAAGTTTGCTATTGAAGCCCGCAGCCAGTTGCTCTGCCTGATGAATAGCATCATCAATTGCCGCTTTACGCGCTTTATCTTTGTAAGCATCCGGTTGGGCAACACCAAGCGATACCGAACGGATCTCATTCAGACCAGCCTTCAGCGCGCCATCGAGCAGAGCGTTAAGTTTGTCCAGCTGGCGCAGCGTGACTTCAACGGTGCGCACCGCACGATACCCTTTGAGGATACTTTTACCGTTCTGGTAGTCGTAATCCGGCTGGGTACGCAGGTTTGCAGCGCTAATGTCTTTCTTCGCTATCTGGTTCTGTTCAAGGAAGGACAGATATTGCGCCACGCGCTCATCGGCCTGCTTCTTCGCTGAAGCCGCATCCTTGGCAGCAACGTTCACTTCAATTGCCAGCGTAGCTATGTCTGGTGTCGCATCCACGCTTGCTGTTCCGGAAGTCACGATGTGCGGTCCATTTGGCAACTCATTTGCCTGTACCGATAGTGCGCTGAATCCGACTAATGCCGCCAGGGCCATTATTTTGAACTTCACGGTCGTTCCTCCATGTTTCAATAATTACCCCGAAACTCAGGGCACATGCAGGCAAGCTTAGACGATCTCGCTGCGTTGTCCATCAGACAACACTTAGTTGAACAACGCATGAACGTGCGCAACACCTTCTTTTGCCAGTTGAAAAGCAATAAACCACATCACTAATCCTACCAACGTATTGATGATGCGCTGCGCTTTAGCAGTGCGCAGACGCGGAGCCAGCCAGGCCGCCAGCAATGCCAGACCGAAAAACCACAGGAACGAAGCGCTGACGGTTCCCAGCGCAAACCAGCGCTTCGGCTCAACGTCCAGTTGCCCCCCCAGACTCCCCAGCACCACAAAGGTATCCAGGTAAACATGGGGATTGAGCCATGTCACCGCCAGCATGGTGGCGATGATTTTCCAGCGCCCCTGCTTCATCACCTCGGCACTGGCCAGTTCCAGATTACTGCTCATCGCCGTTTTTAACGCCCCGAAACCGTACCAGAGTAAAAAAGCCACCCCACCCCAGGTGACCAGCGCCATTAGCCATGGTGACTGCATCAGCAAGGCGCTACCGCCAAAGATCCCCGCACAAATCAGCACTAAATCGCTGATAGCACAGAGTAAAGCAATCATGATGTGATACTGGCGGCGAATGCCCTGGTTCATCACGAAGGCGTTTTGCGGACCAAGCGGAAGAATCATGGCCGCACCAAGTGCAAGCCCTTGAAAGTAATACGATAACACGTTAATCATCCCGAACTGTTTCTCTTAGGAGCAGACTATAGCGCGGGGAAAACATTAGCGGAAATGGATAATTTTAATCGCAGATTAGGGAAATTAATGGAAAGAAAGTTTTTATCGGCCCGGAAAGCAAAAGCGCCTCCGGGCGCGTAATTACTCTGCCGCGCGCTCTTTCACACGCTTGAAGTTCACATCCATCTGCGGATAAGGGAAGCTGATGCCGTTGGCATCGAACTCGCGCTTAATACGCTCCAGTACGTCCCAGTAGACGCTTTGCAGGTCGCTGCTGTTGCTCCAGACGCGTACCACAAAATTAATTGAGGAAGCCCCCAGCTCATTCAGGCGCACCGTCATTTCACGGTCTTTAAGAATGCGATCTTCCGACTGAATGATATCAGTGAGGATTTTTTTCACCTGATCGATATCGGAGTCGTAAGCCACGCCGATAATAAATTCGTTACGACGAACCGGCTCACGAGAGAAGTTAATGATGTTCCCGGCAATAATTTTACCGTTCGGGATCACTACAATCTTACCGTCAACGGTACGCATGGTGGTGGAGAAAATCTGCACGTTGAGCACGGTTCCAGCCACGCCGCCGAGATCGACATACTCACCCGCACGGAACGGACGGAACATTACCAGCAGGACACCTGCGGCGAGGTTGGACAGCGAACCTTGCAACGCCAGACCGACGGCTAAACCTGCGGCACCGAGAACGGCGATCACGGAGGCTGTTTGCACCCCAACGCGGCCCAGAGCGGCAATCAGCGTGAAAGCGATAATACCGTAACGCACCAGTGCAGAGAGGAAGTCGGCAACAGTGGCATCAATTTTACGCGCCAGCATCAGGCGGTTAACGGTATTTGATACAATGCGCGCCACGATCATACCGATAATGACAATCGCGATGGCCGCAACGATGTTGACGGCATAGCTCAACAGCAGTTCCTGGTTGCGCACCAGCCAGGTGCCCGCACCGTTTATGCTGTCGACAACATTCAAATCTTCCATTCAATATTCCTTTTTTGCTTACCCAAACGGGAGAAATAAAGCCGCCCTAACGGGACTGGCAACCTGACAAGGGTAAACAATAAACCTGGATTTTGCCAAACAGATCACAGAATTCTCTGCCAGCAGAACGTTGACATAGCAATAAAAAAGGCCCGCATTTGCGGGCCTCATGTCACGTGGAACTGCGTAAATTACAGAACGTCAACCGCGTTCAGTTCTTTGAAAGCCTGTTCCAGACGGGTGATCATGGTTGCCTGACCAGCACGCAGCCATACGCGCGGATCGTAGTATTTCTTGTTCGGCTGATCTTCGCCTTTCGGGTTACCCAACTGGCCCTGCAGGTAAGCTTCGTTTGCTTTGTAGTAGTTCAGAACGCCTTCCCAGGTAGCCCATTGGGTATCGGTGTCGATGTTCATTTTCACTACGCCGTAGCTTACGGAGTCTTTGATTTCCTGAGCAGTAGAACCGGAACCGCCGTGGAAGACGAAGTTCAGGCTGTTGTGCGGCAGGTTATGTTTCTTAGAAACATAGTCCTGAGAGTCGCGCAGGATGGTCGGGGTCAGAACGACGTTACCCGGCTTGTAAACGCCGTGTACGTTACCGAAGGAAGCTGCGATGGTGAAACGCGGGCTGATTTTGCTCAGCTCGGTATATGCGTAATCAACGTCTTCCGGCTGGGTGTACAGTGCAGAAGCGTCCATGTGGCTGTTGTCCACACCGTCTTCTTCGCCACCGGTGCAACCCAGTTCGATTTCCAGAGTCATGCCCATTTTGGACATGCGCGCCAGGTATTTGGAGCAGATTTCGATGTTCTCTTCCAGAGACTCTTCAGACAGGTCGATCATGTGAGAAGAGAACAGCGGTTTGCCGGTTGCTGCGAAGTGTTTTTCACCCGCGTCCAGCAGACCGTCGATCCACGGCAGCAGTTTCTTCGCGCAGTGGTCAGTGTGCAGGATAACCGGAACACCGTAGTGTTCAGCCATCTGGTGAACGTGATGCGCGCCAGAGATAGCACCCAGGATTGCAGCGCCCTGAGGAACGTCGGACTTCACGCCTTTACCCGCGATGAAAGAAGCACCACCGTTGGAGAATTGTACGATTACCGGCGCTTTAACTTTTGCAGCAGTTTCCAAAACGGCGTTGATGGAGTCGGTACCCACGCAGTTAACAGCTGGCAGAGCAAAGTTGTTTTCTTTAGCTACCTGGAAAACTTTCTGTACGTCATCACCAGTGATTACGCCTGGTTTTACGAAATCAAAAATTTTAGACATTTTACGAGTCCTGTATCTTCGGCCTTGGAAAGGGCGCGCGCCCTAAAGCGCGCTAAAATAAGGGCAGGTTTCCCTGCCCATTAAATTCTTACTTTTTAGCACGCTCTTCGAGCATGGCTACTGCTGGCAGTACTTTGCCTTCCACGAATTCGAGGAACGCGCCGCCGCCAGTAGAGATGTAGGAGATTTTGTCAGCAATGCCGAACAGGTCGATTGCTGCCAGGGTGTCACCGCCGCCTGCGATAGAGAATGCTTCGCTGTCTGCGATGGCATTAGCAACGATTTCAGTACCTTTGCGGAAGTTCGGGAATTCGAACACGCCAACCGGGCCGTTCCACAGAATGGTTTTCGCATTCTTCAGAATGTCAGCCAGCTGCTGTGCAGAAGCGTCGCCGATATCCAGGATCTGCTCGTCTTCTTTTACATCGCTAACGGATTTCAGGGTAGCCGGTGCGGTTTCAGAGAATTCAGTCGCAACGCGAACATCGGTTGGGACCGGGATGTCGCAAGTGGTCAGCAGACGCTTAGCTTCGTCAACCAGGTCAGCTTCGTACAGGGATTTACCCACATTGTGACCTTGAGCAGCAACGAAGGTGTTCGCGATACCACCGCCAACAATCAGCTGGTCAGCGATTTTTGACAGAGAATCAAGAACGGTCAGTTTGGTAGAAACTTTAGAACCACCAACGATAGCAACCATCGGACGAGCAGGTTCTTTCAGTGCTTTACCCAGTGCATCCAGCTCGGCAGCGAGCAGCGGACCTGCACAAGCGACATCGGCGAATTTACCGATACCGTGAGTAGACGCCTGCGCACGGTGAGCAGTACCGAAAGCGTCCATAACGAATACGTCGCACAGAGCAGCATATTTTTTGGACAGCGCTTCGTCGTCTTTCTTCTCGCCTTTGTTGAAGCGAACGTTTTCCAGAACAACCAGTTCACCGGCAGCGACTTCAACGCCGTCCAGGTAATCTTTTACCAGGCGAACCGGAGCAGACAGTTTGTCTTTCAGGTAGTTAACAACCGGCAGCAGAGAGAATTCTTCGTTGTACTCGCCTTCGGTAGGACGACCCAGGTGGGAAGTTACCATCACTTTAGCACCCTGTTTCAGGGCCAGTTCGATGGTTGGCAGGGAAGCACGGATACGCGCATCGCTGGTTACTTTCCCTTCTTTAACTGGTACGTTCAGGTCCGCACGGATAAAAACGCGTTTACCAGCCAGATCCAGATCGGTCATCTTAATTACAGACATGGTGAATCCTCTCGTTGATTCATAAAGTTTTGTCGACGCTCAAGCGTCGAGCCTGAAACCAATAGCAGCCATCGCTAACGTCGTATCGAGCATACGGTTAGCAAAGCCCCATTCATTATCACACCAGACCAGCGTTTTGATCAGGTGAGCGCCACTCACGCGCGTTTGTGTACCATCAACGATGGCGCTGTGCGGGTCGTGGTTAAAATCTACTGAGACCAACGGTAATTCCGTATAGTCAACTATACCATGAAATGCACCTTGTGCTGCTTTTTGCAGCAACTGGTTGACTTCACTAGCTTTTACTGGTTTTTTCACCGTCACGCTTAAGTCGATCGCCGTCACATTTATGGTCGGTACACGCACCGCTATCGCTTCAAAACGATCGTTAAACTGCGGGAAAATTCGCGTGATGCCCGCCGCCAGTTTGGTATCAACCGGAATGATCGACTGGCTGGCCGCTCGCGTGCGACGCAGGTCAGGATGATAAGCATCAATAACCTGCTGATCGTGCATCGCGGAGTGGATCGTGGTGACGGTACCAGACTCAATGCCGTAAGCATCATCCAGCAATTTGATGACGGGTATTATGCAATTCGTGGTGCAGGAGGCATTGGAAACGATCCGGTGCTCAGCGCGCAGCTGATCCTGATTAACGCCAAACACAACGGTTGCGTCGATGTCGTGACTACCAGGATGTGAAAAGAGCACTTTCTTTGCGCCGGCGGCAATATGCGCCTCGCCGTGTTCGCGGCTGCCGAAGACCCCCGTACAATCCAGCACAACGTCGACACCCAGTTCGCGCCACGGAAGCGCATCGAGCGTTCGCTCATGCAGAATGCGGATCGCGTCATCGCCAACGATGAGCTGGTCTCGTTCCTGACGAACATCCCAGGCAAAACGCCCATGGCTGGTGTCATATTTCAACAAATGCGCCATGCCTGCAGCATCCGCCAGTTCGTTGATTGCCACCACGGTGATTTCCGCCCGACGCCCGGATTCATACAAAGCACGAACCACGTTGCGTCCGATGCGACCGAAACCATTAATCGCTACGCGTACGGTCATAGGTCCCCTGCAAGGATTTCTCAGAAACGATGTGGCAGACAGAGTAATGCAGCAAATCGCTCAGGGAAACCTTACCTGTCGCAAACTGCGACTAATTGGTTAATTGTCGAACATTTAATCGACTGAAACGCTTCAGCTAGAATAAGCGAAACGCGGAATAAAAGGAATGATTGTCCAGCAACAGAACACAGTTATCTGACTTACGTCACATTTTAACGTCCTTCAACGCGACTTTTATTCCATATTCCAGAATTACGAATAACCGTAGCAAGATTATTTCGTTGCCATGTCACAAATCCTGATTTATATCAGAAAGCTCCCTAACCCGTGTCTATATTATCAGCGCAACGTCCGAGTCTCGGAGTCCCTCAACTATGGCAACATTCTATCCCCAACCATCTGAAGCTCGCTTTCATGCGCTGCGTTTATTACCGGGCCAGGAAGTCTTTTCAGCGCTACACGCTTTTATCCAGCAGCATCAACTACAGGCAGCCTGGATAGCGGGTTGCACCGGCAGTTTGACCAACATTGCTCTGCGCTTCGCCGGACGTGAAGAAACCACATTACTTACGGGTACGTGGGAAATTATCTCTCTGAACGGCACGCTGGAACTTACCGGCGAGCATCTTCATCTGGCGGTTGCTGACCCACACGGCGCGATGCTGGGCGGACACATGATGCCGGGCTGTACCGTGCGAACCACGCTGGAACTGGTGATTGGCGAGTTGACGTCTCTGGCATTCAGCCGTCAGCCCTGCGCCGTTTCCGGTTATGACGAACTGGTTATTTCATCCCGCTAACGATTCACTTATACGAGGTCTTTTATGGCGCGTCGCCAATTTTCCAGCCAGTCTCTGGTTCTTATTGTCATTGCTATCGCCATCAACATGGTCGGTGGGCAGCTTATCAGCATGTTGAAATTACCTATTTTTCTCGACTCGATTGGCACGTTGATCAGCGCGGTGCTGTTAGGTCCGGTTGTGGGGATGCTAACCGGATTACTCACTAACCTGTTGTGGGGGTTGCTGACCGATCCGATCGCCGCCGCCTTTGCGCCCGTTGCCATGGTTATTGGACTGGTCGCCGGTTGGCTGGCACGGGCGGGATGGTTTCGCACCTTACCCAAAGTCGTGGTTAGCGGCGTAATTATCACGCTTGCCGTGACCCTCGTTGCCGTGCCGATTCGCACGACTCTGTTCGGCGGTGTCACTGGCAGCGGCGCGGATCTTTTTGTCGCCTGGATGCACTCGGTCGGTCAGAACCTGGTGGAGTCCGTCGCCATCACCGTCATCGGAGCGAATCTGGTCGATAAAATCCTCACGGCAATCATCGTCTGGGTGCTGCTGCGACAACTTCCGCTGCGTACCACGCGCCATTTCCCTACGATGTCTGCCGTGCGCTAAATGCATCCGTTTACGTCGTTAACTCTGTGGGCGCTTGCCGCCTGCTCCACGCTCCTGCTGCCAGCCGGAGTGCCGCTCAGCTTGTACAGCGCCGCGACGTTTGTCGGTTTGCTATGTATGAAGGCTACGCGGTCGCGGGCGAAATACGTACTCTGGCTGATGATCCCCTTAGGACTGGGGCTATGGCTGGTACACGGCGGATGGCTTACCGAGTGGATTAGCGGGCAGCCGCGCACACCAGAACGCTGGGTCGATGCCGTTACGCTCTGGCTGCGGATCCTCGCCATTGTGTCGACATCGCAGATGTGGATGCAGTACGTGCCGGTTGCGCGCTTTATGCGCGCCCTGTTTGCTTCTCGCCTGCCGCCAGGCGTTGCCTATCTGTTTGCAGGCCCGCTGCTGGTGGTTGAACAGCTCAAACACCAATTGGCGATTATTCACGAGGCTCAGCGCGCACGCGGCGTACCGCTGGATGAGTCCTGGTACCAACGTTTACGCGCTATGCCGGCATTAATTGTGCCGCTCACCCATAACGCGCTCAATGACTTGGCCGTTCGCGGTGCAGCGCTCGATATGCGGGGATTTCGCCTGCATCGCACTCGCACCACGCTGTGGGCGCCACCAGACAGCACCTTACAACGTCTGGCCCGCTACGGTATGGTGGTTCTGATGGCAGTTGAGACAGGAATCTGGATATGGTTACGTTAGAGCAGTTTCGCTATATTCCGACGCACGCTATGCGGCCATCCGCCTGTTACGATTTCCATTACGCCAGGCCTGGTATGGTGGCTATTTTTGGTGAGAACGGCAGCGGGAAAAGTACGCTGGCACAGCTGATGGCTGGCTGGTACCCCGACTTCCTTCCGGGAGAAATTGAGGGCACAGGCACGCTACTGGGTAATCCCATCGGGCAACTATCGCTGGTCGAGCAGTCGAGTACCATCCAGCTTGTGCAGCAGTCACCTTACCTGCAGCTTTCAGGTTGTACTTTCAGCGTGGAGGAAGAAGTGGCGTTTGGCCCGGAAAATCTCTGCCTTACCGAGACTGAAATTATGCAGCGCATAGATGCCGCCCTTACGCTGACAGAATGTCAGCCTCTGCGCCATCGTCATCCCGGCACCCTTTCCGGTGGGGAAACCCAGCGGGTAGTCATTGCCAGCGCACTCGCCATGCAGCCGAAAATATTGATTCTGGATGAAGCGTTCAGTCGCCTGACGGCGCAAGCCACGGCAATGCTGCTGGCGCGACTGCAACAGTGGGCACAGGAACAGCATGCTTTGGTGATATTTTTCGAACGCAACCCTTCACCTTTTCTCAGCTACTGCCAGCAGGCATGGCAGCTGCGCGACGGAGCATTGTCATCACTATGCTAACGCTAAACCAGGTCAGCTATCGCTGGCCGAACGCCGCCGATGACTGTTTACGCAATATTTCGCTGGAACTCCAGGAGGGGGAATGGCTGGCGCTAACGGGCGATAATGGCGCAGGAAAATCCACACTTTTGCGCATCATGGCCGGGCTACTGACGCCCTCATCCGGCACAATAACCGTTCAAAATCGTGCGATTGCGCAACTGAAAAACCGGGAGCGCGCCAGGGTGCTCGGCGTACTGTTTCAGGAAGCGGAGAATCAAATCTTTCACAGCAAGGTTGCAGAGGAAGTGGCCTTCGGATTACGGCTACAGAAGCTTCCGGCGACTGAAATTGCGCAACGCACGACGGCGGCGCTGCAATTATGTCAGTTAGAGGATGTCGCCGAATCGCACCCGCTCGATCTACATACTGCACAACGACGTATGGTTGCCGTCGCCAGTCTGGAAGCCCTCAAACCCGCTATTCTACTGCTGGATGAGCCCAGCCGGGACTTTGATGCACACTGGCTTGGCGTCTTCGAAAACTGGCTGGCAGTGTGTCGTACACGTGGCGCCAGCGTTGTAGCGATCAGTCATGACGCTGCATTTACGCAGCGCCATTTTTCGCGCATAGTACGGCTACACAACAAAAATCTCATGCCGTCCGATATGCCCCCTCAAGCGTCATCTCCAGCATAAGGTCTGCTGACAGGCTATCTTCCAGCACCCGACGAACATTCGGTCCGTCGGTACGCTCATAAAATGCCTCAGCGTCAGCTTGTGAGAGTCCGCCAGCCAGTTTACGGCCTACCAGTCGCGTACGCAGCGCATTGGCTGGAGCGCGAATAAACAACGAGTAATCACAAAACTCAGCTAACGCTCGCCATCTTTCATCATCGCGCAATAGCCAGTTTCCCTCCACAATCACCATCGGCGCAGTCACCCGTATGGCCTCTTCGACCGGATCGTGCTTTTGCCGATCATATTGCGGCCAGAATCCTTCTCCTTCCCTTATCTGGCGTAGATTCTGCGCAAGCTTATCCACATCAAAGGTTTCCGGCGCACCTTTGTATGCCCTCAGATTATGGGCATCCAGCCAGCTGTTGTAGTGATGGAAGCCATCCATCGGCAGTGTCTGAATCTCCGGCAGACAAGGATCCTGAGCGCAGAGATATTCCCAGAAGGTGGTCAGCGTCGATTTACCCGTACCCGGTGGCGCGCAGAGAAAAACTATCGTACGTCGCTGCGGATTAGCAGCGTGTATTTTTGCCAGTTGCTGTAATAACGGTTTGTGGACGTTCTCTATCTCATCATCATGGTAATGTGCTTCAACCTGTAGCCCATTCACCGTTAGTTTGATTTTCACGGCGTTAATTCCTTTAAAATCGCCGTCACTGCCAGCGTCATTGCCGTCTTGACCATTGCACTAAAGCGCACCTCAGACCACGCAGCAAAGTCGGCAAATTTCATTGACTCCAGTGCGCCGTAGAGCGTTGCGTTGTGGGTAATACTGTTCACGTTGCTGATAAAATCCCAGGTGATGTCATCGGCAAAATCGGGGATAGTATCCTGCTCGTTCAGGTACTGATAAAACTGGGAAAAATGGGTGATATCGGCGTAAAGCCATTTATCCATTTTTCCCAGCGCATAAATCAGACGTAGCGCAACGTCGATATCGTCAAGCGGTCCACTCTGGGCGAGCAACGGCTTCACTGCATATTCCACGATCTCTTCATCGTTATTAACGAACAGCGACGGCAGAAAGCGCTTAATGCCCTGGAGCAAAATGTTATGTGCCGTCGTCATAAACGAAAGTAAATTATTTTGAGCATCCAGTTGCTCAAGCACATCGTCTTCTGTCAGCGTCGTCATTAGTTATCCGATAAATCACCATGAATGCAGAGAGTCTATTATATTACACGTTCGATCCGCGCCGCCGATCAGTAAAGTTTGCGTGCGCACACCATTCGCAACCTGTTGGATCCCTTTCACAAGATCGCCGCCCGTAACCCCCGTCGCGCTGAAGAGGATCTTATTTCCCCCTACCAGTTCGTCTAGCGCATAGATACGGTTGATCTCAACGCCCATTTCCCTGCAGCGCTGACGTTCCTGTGCCGCAATCAGACGATTATCTGCGCTATCACCTTTCGCCGCGCAAAAATCAATCAGTTCAGCCTGCATGTCGCCCCCCAGCGCTTTAACTGCGCAAGCTGAAATAACCCCTTCAGGTGCCCCGCCAATGGTGTACATCAGGTCATAGGGATTTTCCTGCATACAGGCCAGCACGCTGGCGGCCACATCACCATCGGGCAGCGCAAAGACTTTGACCCCAAGCCGTGTCGCTTCGGCAATCGCCGGTTGAAGACGCGGTTTATCCAGCGTCACCATCCGCAGTCGCTCCAGCGGTTTGCCCAGTGCCTCAGCCACATTGCGCAGATTGTCTGCCAACGGCAGCGCCAGATTAATCGCCCCTTTTGCATACCGATTAACAACCAGTTTTTTCATGTACATATCAGGGGCGTGTAACAAACTGCCGCGAGGGGCAAACGCCATGACGGCCAGCGCATTGCATTGCCCCATCGCCACCATTCGCGTACCTTCAATAGGATCGACAGCGATATCGACCTCTGGTCCGGCGCCGGTTCCCACTTCCTCACCAATCCACAACATCGGGGCTTGATCAATCTCCCCTTCGCCAATGACGATTCGTCCGCGGATGGCAATACTGTTCAATGCTTCGCGCATTGCCGTCACGGCCAGACCATCAATCTTGTTTTTATCGCCGCACCCGGTTTGCGGCCAGGCTGCCAACGCAGCCTGCTCCGTGATACGAAATAACGGCCATGCCAGCGACATCATATCGCCGCCTCCCCGATATCAACGCCGAAGTGTGCCAGCAGGTATTTTTCTGCCTTTTCGTTCCAGATGCCGTGCGTTTCCTCCACCAGCAGCGCCAACTCTTTGAATAATGGGTCAGTTTTCCCTTTCTCGGCAAAATCAGCAATGGCGGTTAGCGGCATGGTAACGCCGTTATAAATCAGCTTCTTACCGCCAGGAATTGCCGGTAAATTCAATACGGTTTCCGGAACCGCATCAAGGCCGCCAATGTGCGTCACCATAAACGACGGCTGTAGCTGTCCGGTTGCACTGAGTGCAATAGCCTCTTTCATATCATCCGTTGATCCACCGGAGGTCCCGACCACGTGAGTGCTGTTGTAGTGCACGTTATAAAAATTAAACGGCACTTTAAAGTTGCTGTCCGTCGGACCGGCAAAGAAATTCAGGCAACCATCTTCCGCGAGTAAATCGTCAGCCATTTCAATGACGGCTGGCACTGCCGCATACACAAAGACATCATCAAAACCTGCGTCATTAGTAAGGGCGCGCAGCATCGCGGTCGGGGAGTCCATACCGAAGGTATTCACATAGATAAGCTCAATCCCTTTTTCTGCCGCCAGCTCAACCGGCAACAATTTTTTAGCCTGCGCCAGTCGTGCTTCGTCAATGTCGACCACCACCACGCGTGACGGCTGAATACTGCCGTTAATGGCATAATCTATTGCTCCGATACCCATCGGCCCGGCGCAGGCCAGAAGCGCAATGCTTCCCCCCGGCTTAATCCCCATGCGATGCTCATAGACGTAAGGCGTGGTGTGAAAATTCGCGTTATACGCGCCAATAATGCAGCACATCGGTTCTGCCAATGAGGCGGCGGCAAAATAAGAGCCGTGGTAAGGTAGAACGCATCCCAGATTAATCGCCACTTCCGGGATAATCATATATGTCGCATTACCGCCAAAATATTCGTAGCTGTATCCCGCGGAATATCCACTTGGCAATCCCATCGCGGGTTGCAACACAAAACGCTGACCTTTCTTATATTTATCCGTAAGGTTTTTTCCCACCTCAACAATGATACCTGCACATTCATGTCCGGTAATGACCGGATGATTTTCCAAATCGTCCGGCACGCGTTTATGATCGCTCCCTAATGCCGCCGCTTTCCAGGTGGACAAACAAACGCTATCGGATATTACGCTTACTAACAATTCGTTATCTGTAATTTCAGGCAGATCAAATTCGCGGATACGAATATCCTGCTTGCCATATATGGCAGCCACTTTCGTTTTCATACTTACTCCCAAAATAGAAGAAGGTTAGTTCGCAGTAATGCGTTTAAATAAATCATCCAACAGTGGATCACCAATATAGTTCTTAATAAGTACTAATGGCTTTTCACTCACTCGTTTAACACGACCTTCAAGACTGGCATGGGTGACAATAATATCGGCATCTTGTGGAACGTTTTCGATAGCATAGTGCGTGACGTTAATATTTAATCCCGCTTTCTCCAGACGCTTACGAAACGTGGTTGCCCCCATCGCACTGGAACCCATTCCCGCATCACAGACAAAAGCGACGCGTTTAATATTTTTATAAGAGAATTTACCTTCCTGCTTCATCGCTTTGACGGTTCTGGCTGATTCAGCAAAGTCATCCTCACTTTCTGTTTCTACGCTCTTTTCCATTTTCAGGATTACAGATGTAATCACAAAAGTAACAATTGTTCCCGCTGTAACGCCTGCGATGGTCGCGAGGAAAGATCCTTTTGGCGTTAATGCCAGATAGGCGAATATTGATCCTGGGCTCGGTCCTGCAACCAACCCACCGTCCAGCAGGTGGAATACCCACGTTCCGGTCATTCCCCCGGCAATCATCGCAATCAGGGTTAAAGGCTTCATCAGCACATACGGGAAATACAGCTCATGAATACCACCGAGGAAGTGGATAATCATGGCACCTGGCGCGGATTTTTTACTCATCCCTTTACCGAAAATGGCAAAGCCGAGTAACAGGCCTAACCCCGGCCCTGGGTTAGATGCCACCATGAAGAAAATCGATTTTCCCGTTTCAGAAGCTTGTTGCATTCCCAGCGGATAATAGACGCCCTGATCGATAGCATTATTCAGAAAGAGGATTTTCGCGGGTTCATTGATTACGGATAGCAACGGCAGATAACCCGCATGAACCAACGCTTCAATACACTCCTTCACAAAGTTATTGGCAATGAGAACCGCCGGGCCAATGACTTCAAATCCCAGCAAACATAAGAGCATTCCCGCGATACCCAGGGAGAAGTTATTGATAACCATCTCGAAACCAGCAGGGATGCGTTTTTCCAGCAGGCGGTCGATATGCTTAATCACCCAGCCGCCAAGTGGTCCCATCACCATCGCGCCAAGGAACATCGGGATATCCGCGCCCACAATAACGCCAATAGAACCAATGCCTCCCATTACCGCGCCACGTTTCCCACCAACCAGATGTCCCCCTGTGGAGCCAATCATGACAGGCAGTAAATAGGTAATCATCGGACCGACAATTTTGGCGAAATGCTCATTCGGCATCCAACCGGTAGGAATAAACAATGCGGTTATAAAACCCCAGGCAATAAAGGCACCGATATTGGGAATGACCATTGCAGTCAAAAAACCACCAAAAGCCTGGACTTTGGCACGAGCAGACTTGTTTTCCATAATATTATCCTAAAAGGAAACGATGAATTATGCAAAGGCGATAATATCCGCCAGCTGTTTTTCTGATTTAGCCGCTAACAAAGCGCTTAGCGCTTCCTCTTCACATAATAATTCGCTTAAAGCCTGAATAGCGCCAATGTGAGAGTCAGCATTTGCCGCCGACAACCCGATTAATAATCTGATACCTTCATCATCATCGGCAAATTTCACTTCCCGTTTAAGAAGCGTTAATGACATTCCGGTTTTTAACGCGCCACATTCCGGACGAGCGTGTGGCATGGCGACACCAGGCGCTAAAATATAATAAGGGCCATTGTTAATCGTTGAGTCTTTGATCGCCTGAATATAATCTGAATTGACATAATGATTGGCGAGTAAGGATGACATAGAAAAGTCAATTGCTTCCTGCCAGTTCTTTGCTGAATCTTTTATTGAGATAGATGATTCGGGAAAGTAATCAATCAGCCGCATACATTTTCCTTATTTTATTTTTAGGGTACGAGTTAGCGTTAAAAATAAAATACGCGTGCGGCAAAATGAAATCAATCAAGGGGGAAAATACGTATGGCGCGGAATGTCTTTTTGTGAAGTCTTTAAAAACAATGAATTGAGTCATTAAAAATAAAAAGCAACACTAATTGTGTGATATGCATTGCAAATACCAAATAACACTAAATATCATATTTGTGATTCAGATCTAAATTTACTGATTGCGCAATGTGAATTAAATTCAGCTAAATTAAAAACGGGCCGCCTGAGCGACCCGTTTTCACCTGTAATCGAAATTACAGCAGTTCTTTTGCTTTCGCGACCACGTTGTCTACGGTGAAGCCGAATTCTTCAAACAGCAGTTCCGCCGGTGCAGACTCACCAAAGGTAGTCATACCGACAATAGCGCCGTTCAGGCCAACGTATTTGAACCAGTAGTCAGCAATGCCAGCTTCGATAGCGACGCGAGCAGAGACGGCTTTCGGCAGTACGGATTCACGGTAAGCCGCATCCTGCTTGTCGAATGCATCGGTAGACGGCATGGAAACCACGCGCGCTTTCACGCCTTCAGCGGTCAGTTTGTCCCAGGCAGCCACGGCAAGTTCAACTTCAGAACCGGTGGCGATGAAGATCAACTCCGGCTGACCCGCGCAATCTTTCAGCACGTAGCCACCGCGAGCGATGTTCGCCAGTTGCTCTGCGGTACGTTCCTGCTGTGCCAGGTTCTGACGGGAGAGGATCAGTGCGGTCGGGCCGTCCTGACGCTCAACACCGTATTTCCATGCTACTGCGGATTCAACCTGGTCACACGGACGCCATGTGCTCATGTTCGGGGTCACACGCAGAGAAGCAACCTGCTCTACCGGCTGGTGAGTCGGGCCATCTTCACCCAGACCGATGGAGTCGTGAGTATAGACCATCACCTGACGCTGTTTCATCAGCGCAGCCATACGCACCGCGTTACGGGCATATTCCACGAACATCAGGAAGGTGGAGGTGTACGGCAGGAAACCACCATGCAGGGAAATACCGTTTGCGATAGCGGTCATACCGAATTCACGTACACCGTAATGGATGTAGTTACCGGCAGTATCTTCGTTGATGGCCTTAGAACCAGACCACAGAGTCAGGTTAGACGGTGCCAGGTCAGCAGAGCCGCCGAGGAATTCAGGCAGCAGAGGACCGAAGGCTTCAATCGCGTTCTGAGAAGCTTTACGGCTGGCGATTTTCGCCGGATTAGCCTGCAGCTTAGCAATGAACTCGTTGGCTTTCGCGTCGAAGTCAGACGGCATTTCACCTTTCATACGACGGGTGAATTCAGCAGCTTCCTGCGGGAAAGCTTTGGCATAAGCAGCGAACTTCTCGTTCCATGCGGCTTCTTTTGCCTGGCCGGCTTCTTTCGCATCCCACTGCGCGTAGATTTCAGACGGGATTTCGAACGGCGCGTATTTCCAGCCCAGCTGTTCGCGGGTCAGTGCGATTTCTGCATCGCCCAGCGGTGCACCGTGAGAGTCGTGGGTACCGGCTTTGTTCGGAGAACCGAAACCGATGATGGTTTTGCACATCAGCAGGGACGGTTTGTCGGTCACTGCGCGTGCTTCTTCAACAGCGCGTTTAATCGCGTCAGCATCGTGACCATCTACACCACGAATCACGTGCCAGCCGTAAGCTTCGAAACGCTTCGCGGTGTCATCGGTGAACCAGCCTTCAACGTGGCCATCGATAGAGATGCCGTTGTCATCGTAGAACGCAACCAGTTTACCCAGTTTCAGCGTACCAGCCAGGGAACATACCTCGTGAGAGATACCTTCCATCATGCAGCCGTCGCCCATGAAAGCATAGGTGAAGTGGTCAACGATGTCGTGACCAGGACGGTTAAACTGCGCCGCCAGCGTTTTTTCAGCGATAGCCATACCCACTGCATTCGCAATGCCCTGACCCAAAGGACCGGTCGTGGTTTCAACACCCGCGGTGTAACCCACTTCCGGGTGACCCGGCGTTTTGGAGTGCAGCTGACGGAAGTTCTGCAGCTCGGACATCGGCAGATCATAGCCGGTGAGGTGCAGCAGGCTGTAAATCAGCATTGAACCGTGGCCGTTAGACAGCACGAAGCGGTCACGGTCAGCCCAGGACGGGTTAGTCGGGTTGTGGTTCAGGAAATCACGCCACAGGACTTCGGCAATGTCAGCCATACCCATCGGGGCACCCGGGTGACCGGATTTGGCTTTCTGTACTGCGTCCATGCTCAGCGCACGAATAGCATTGGCAAGCTCTTTACGTGAGGACATTTTGACTCCAGATCGGATAATGAAGGCCACGCCCTAAACGACTTGACGACAGCGCGTTTTGGGCTACGCCGGAAAAAAGTGCCAACAATGTAACCCAAGCCGCGTGTCATGTACATGGAGCATCCTTTTACCGCTTCAGAAATCTCTGGATCATGCGCGCAAGTTGCGCAATCTTCTCGCCCGCTTATTGTTCTTTTCTTTATACTTATGCCGAGCGTCGGTTCACCTGCAAACGACGCATTTTTTAGAATAATCCTGACTTTGTGCGGAAGAGAAAAAATGAAAATTCGCGCTTTACTGCTTGCTACGAGCATGGCGGCGGCATTGACCGGCTGCCAGAACATGGACTCAAACGGACTGCTTTCCTCAGGCGCAGAGGCTTTTCAGGCCTACAGTCTGAGCGATGCGCAGGTAAAAGCGCTGAGCGATCAGGCCTGTAAGGATATGGACAGCAAAGCTACCATCGCCCCGGCTGGCAGCGAGTATGCAACGCGTCTTGGCAAAATCGCCGCCGCGCTTGGCGATAACATTAACGGCCAGCCGGTGAACTACAAAGTCTATATGGCGAAAGATGTAAATGCCTTTGCCATGGCGAACGGCTGTATCCGCGTATACAGCGGCCTGATGGATATGATGACCGACAACGAAGTCGAAGCGGTGATCGGCCACGAAATGGGTCACGTTGCGCTGGGTCACGTGAAAAAAGGGATGCAGGTTGCGCTGGGTACGAACGCCGTGCGCGCAGCTGCGGCTTCCGCTGGCGGTATTGTCGGCAGCCTGTCGCAATCGCAATTGGGCGATCTTGGCGAGAAACTGGTGAACTCGCAGTTCTCCCAGCGTCAGGAATCCGAGGCGGATGATTACTCGTATGATCTGTTGCGCAAACGTGGGATCAACCCGGCTGGCTTAGCCACCAGTTTTGAGAAACTGGCAAAACTGGAAGCAGGACGTCAAAGCTCAATGTTTGACGATCATCCGGCATCCGCAGAACGTGCGCAACATATTCGCGATCGCATGAGCGCAGACGGGATCAAATAATCTTCGAACAGTGCCGGATGGCGGCGTGAACGCCTTATCCGGCCTACAGAATTACAAATTTAGTCCAATGATCGGGCGTTATTGGCGAAGCCAGTTTGGGACCGGACAGCGCGCAGCCACCGGAGCGTACACGTAGTACGTGAGGATGGCGAGCACTGCCCGGGTTCAAAATGGCGAGTAAAATAGCCCGAAACCGTTACTCGCCTTTCTTAGCCGCCTGGATATAGAGCATTTCTAATGCTAACGTTGCCGCCGCCAGTGCGGTGATCTCTGACTGATCGTAGGCCGGAGCCACTTCAACAACATCCATCCCGACGATGTTCAGATCTTTCAGACCACGTACCAGTTTAATAGCACGATCGGAAGTCAGACCGCCGATCACTGGCGTACCGGTTCCTGGTGCAAACGCCGGGTCCAGACAGTCGATATCAAAAGTCAGGTATACCGGCATATCACCGACAATCTGCTTAACCTGAGCGATAATGTCATCAACGCTGCGGTCGTTAACCTGGCACGCATCCAGCACGGTAAAGCCGTTGTCTTTGTCGAACTCGGTACGAATACCGATCTGCACAGAGTGATTCGGATCGATCAGACCTTCGTTCGGCGCAGTGTAGAACATGGTGCCGTGGTCGAATTCGCAGCCGTTAGCGTAGGTGTCGGTGTGGGCATCAAAGTGCACCAGCGCCATTTTACCAAAGTGCTTGGCATGCGCGCGCAGCAGCGGCAGCGTGACGAAGTGGTCGCCGCCAAAGGAGAGCATGCGCTTACCGGCAGACAGCAGCTTCTCAGCATGCGTCTGCAGTTTTTCACTCATTTCACGCGCATCCCCGAACGCATAAACCAGATCGCCGCAGTCCACCACGTTCAGGCGCTCGCGCATATCGAAGTTCCACGGGAAGCGGTTGTGCTCCCAGGCCAGGTTGGTGGACACCTGACGGATTGCCGCCGGACCATGACGCCCGCCCGCACGACCAGACGTTGCCATATCAAACGGTACACCGGTGATCACCCAGTCGGCGTCGCTATCGTACGGCATGAAGTTCATCGGCAGACGTAAAAAACCAAAGGCGTTAGAAACCAGGGAGTTGTCGTATTGATGACCTAAGGTGCTCATGTACTGACCTCTTTAAAAATCGATGAAAAAAAATCCCCTCCGCGTCGTTAAGCCCGACGAGGAAGGGATTGATTTGGTAACTGCATATTTACGGCAAATTATCGCCGTTATTTTGTACGGATTCAAGTGAGTGCCACAAATGCTGCCCCCGCGGATTCCGACTGCCGGATGGCGGCTTCGCCTTATCCGGCCTACTTTCGTAGGAACGGTAAGCGCAGCACCACCTGGCATTTATCGTTACTCATCTTCCAGATAAGTATAACCGTACAGACCGGCTTCAAACTCTTCGAGGAACTGCTGTTGCAGCTCAGCGTCCAGATCGGTGTTTTTCACCTGGTCACGGAACTGCGTCAGCAGGGTGTTCGGATCCAGCTGCACGTATTGCAGCATATCCGCCACGGTATCCCCTTCGTCGGACAGCTCAACTTCTACGCTGCCGTCAGGGAAGACGAACACGTCAACCGCTTCGGTATCACCAAACAAGTTGTGCATGTTGCCGAGGATCTCCTGGTACGCACCCACCATAAAGAAGCCCAGCATCGGCGGGTTCTCAGGGTCGTATTCCGGCATCGGCATGGTGGTCGCAATGCCATCACCGTCAACGTAGTGGTCGATAGCGCCATCAGAGTCACAGGTGATATCCAACAGCACCGCACGGCGTTCAGGCACCTGATTCAACCCTTCCAGCGGCATTACCGGGAACAGCTGATCGATCCCCCACGCATCCGGCATCGACTGGAACAGCGAGAAGTTGACGTAAATCTTATCCGCCATACGCTCCTGCAGCTCGTCGATAATCGGACGGTGCGCACGGTTGCTCGGGTCGAGTTGTTTCTGCACTTCATGGCACATGTTCAGATACAGCTGCTCTGCCCACGCACGCTCCTGCAGGCTAAAGGTGCCTGAAGAGTACCCAACGTGAATATCGTGCAGATCCATCTGGCTGTCGTGCAGCCATTCACGCAGCGAACGACGGGTTCCCGGTTCATGCATCTCTTGCCAGGTTTCCCACATGCTTTGCAGGGCACGTGGCGCATCGTCAGCCGGAGGTGTAGCTTCGGTGTGTTCACTACGCTCAACGCCGATAATGTTAGATACCAGCACGGTATGGTGCGCGGTTACCGCGCGGCCAGACTCGGTGATTACCGTCGGATGCGGCAGACCGTGTTCTTCACAGGCGTCGCCAATAGCCCAGATGATGTTGTTGGCGTATTCGTTCAAACCGTAGTTTACGGAACAGTCAGACTGCGAACGGGTACCTTCGTAATCTACGCCCAGACCACCGCCCACGTCGAAGCACTGGATATTGACGCCAAGCTTGTGCAGCTCAACGTAGAAACGCGCCGATTCACGTACGCCGGTGGCGATATCACGAATGTTCGCCATTTGGGAGCCGAGATGGAAGTGCAGCAACTGGATGCTGTCCAGACGACCACGCTCGCGCAGAATTTCTACCAGTTGCAGCACCTGGTTTGCCGCCAGGCCGAATTTTGATTTTTCACCGCCGGAGGACTGCCACTTGCCAGAGCCCTGCGACGCCAGACGCGCACGCACGCCCAGACGCGGAACGACATTCAGGCGTTCAGCTTCATCCAGCACGATAGCGATTTCAGACATCTTCTCGATGACCAGATAGACCTTATGGCCCATCTTCTCGCCAATCAGCGCCAGACGGATATATTCGCGGTCTTTATAACCGTTACACACGATCACGCTACGGGTCATTCCGGCATGGGCCAGAACGGCCATCAATTCAGCTTTGGAACCAGCTTCCAGCCCCAGCGGTTCGCCGGAGTGGATCAGCGATTCAATCACGCGACGATGCTGGTTGACCTTGATCGGGTAAACGAGGAAATAGTCACCGTTGTAGCCGTAGGATTCACGGGCGCGTTTAAACGCGGCGTTAATCGAACGCAAACGATGTTGCAGGATCTGCGGGAAGCAGAACAATGCAGGCAGACGCTGGCCCTGCGCTTCACGGGCTTTCACCAACTCAGCAAGGTCAACGCGCGCTTCGGGTACGTCCGGATCCGGGCACACGCTGATGTGGCCCAGTTCATTGACGTCGTAGTAGTTATTACCCCACCAGGCAATATTGTAAGTACGCAGCATCTTGCTGGCTTCCTGGGAACTCATTGCAACCTCCTGCATGGAGCGTAGTACACCGTGTTCGCCTGCTGACGAAGGCGAACCCAAAGAAATGTCGTCAGACATAGCGAACCTCAAATTTTATTAACAAGTGTAAAACAGTTGACTACTATCGCAATCCGAAGACGCGATAACAACCCAAATACAGGCAGAATTTGCAGCAGATAGTGCTGACGCTCCGACTGTGCGACCGGTTTCTTTTTCATATCAATGTAAACACGTAACCGAACTTAATGCTGACGGTTCGGCGAAACCACGAGAAAACTCTTGTTTACCAAGAGCGCCCTTGTTCAGTTCTTAGTGACCGTTACCGGCCCTGGAGTCCTGAGAAGCGCCGAGATGGGTATAACATCGGCAGGTATGCAAGATGCAGATTGCGGGGAACATATGTACACCAGAACGGTGCGACAGATTCAGCAGAATACAACGGTTCATTATCTCGTATCACCTCCACGGTTGCTCCTTACGGAACGAACCCACAAGCCAAAGCTAAAGTCTTAACCCGGCTGGAAGTGGCAACACGATGAAAACGTCGTGTGCTTTTGTATGAGCCGCGCGCCGCGTTTTATACCCATAAGGAAGTCAAAAAGCAAAAGATAAATGCGCGCATTGCCAGCACCGTCAGGAAAAATTTCCAGTTACATTTTCAGTACAATGCGACCTCAATCAAAAAAAGCTGGAAATCAGGCGAAGAACTGTCCTAAAATAGCCGTCCAGATGTTAATCCATCTATACCGATTAACACTCAGACTGCCAGTGTCCGTCATCTGCAGACTCATGGTAGAATCTTCTACACATGGCTATTCCACTCGACAGTTTGAGCTAACCAAATTCTCCTTAGGTGAAATTAAATATGGCAAAACACCTTTTTACGTCCGAGTCCGTATCAGAAGGGCATCCTGACAAAATCGCTGACCAAATCTCTGACGCCGTACTGGACGCAATCCTCGAGCAGGATCCGAAAGCACGCGTTGCCTGCGAAACCTACGTCAAAACCGGTATGGTTTTAGTTGGCGGTGAGATCACCACCAGCGCATGGGTTGATATCGAAGAGATCACCCGTAATACGGTTCGCGAAATTGGCTATGTGCATTCCGACATGGGCTTTGACGCCAACTCTTGTGCGGTACTGAGCGCGATTGGTAAACAGTCTCCGGACATCAACCAGGGTGTTGACCGCGCCGATCCGCTGGAACAGGGCGCAGGCGACCAGGGTCTGATGTTTGGTTATGCAACCAACGAAACCGACGTGCTGATGCCAGCTCCAATTACCTATGCTCACCGTCTGGTGCAGCGTCAGGCTGAAGTGCGTAAAAACGGCACTTTATCCTGGCTGCGTCCGGATGCAAAAAGCCAGGTTACCTTCCAGTATGACGACGGCAAAATCGTCGGTATTGATGCGGTTGTTCTGTCGACTCAGCACTCTGAAGACATCGATCAGAAATCGCTGCAAGAAGCCGTTATGGAAGAGATCATCAAGCCGGTACTGCCGACTGAATGGCTGACTGCTTCGACCAAGTTCTTCATCAACCCAACCGGTCGTTTCGTAATCGGCGGTCCAATGGGCGACTGTGGACTGACAGGTCGTAAAATCATCGTTGATACCTACGGCGGCATGGCGCGTCACGGCGGCGGTGCATTCTCTGGTAAGGATCCGTCTAAAGTTGACCGTTCCGCAGCCTATGCAGCCCGTTACGTCGCGAAAAACATTGTTGCCGCTGGTCTGGCTGACCGTTGTGAGATTCAGGTTTCCTATGCAATCGGCGTGGCTGAACCGACCTCTATCATGGTGGAAACGTTTGGTACTGAAAAAGTGCCTTCTGAGCAACTGACCCTGCTGGTGCGCGAGTTCTTCGACCTGCGCCCGTATGGCCTGATTCAGATGCTGGATCTGCTGCACCCGATTTACAAAGAAACCGCTGCTTACGGTCACTTTGGGCGCGAACATTTCCCATGGGAAAAAACCGACAAAGCCGCTCTGCTGCGTGAAGCTGCCGGTCTGAAGTAATTCCCTCACGGTTCAACGCTTATGAAGACCAGCCTCGCGCTGGTCTTTTTTATGTCCTTTTCTCTTCCATACCCCATAGCCAAAGCTACGCTAACCTCCCTTGTTGTAAACAACAAATGAAAGCGATTACATACCACAGCACCTCAACCCAAACTGAATTAACTTCTCTTCGCCCCTATGATTGCATCAGTGTTACATTATATTTCGGCATTGTCTTAAATTCAGACAATTAACTTTATTCACGCTAAATGAATAGCGTTATTTTTCAATGAAATAATTGATAATCCACGTGAATGCCAGTGTAACCGATTACACTAATGTGATGTGATTCTCATTTTTTTACCCCGTACTCACCTACCCTTAACATCAACAAAACTAGCTACCCAACCGGAGGGCATCATGCCTGACAATAAAAAAACGGGGCATTCCAACAAAGCCATGACATTTTTTGTCTGCTTTCTTGCAGCCCTGGCTGGATTACTTTTTGGCCTGGATATCGGTGTTATTGCCGGTGCTTTACCCTTCATCACCGATGAGTTCCAAATTACCCCCCACACTCAGGAATGGGTAGTGAGTTCGATGATGTTTGGTGCTGCCGTGGGTGCCGTCGGCAGCGGTTGGCTCTCCTTCAAACTGGGGCGTAAAAAGAGTTTGATGATCGGCGCAATCCTGTTTGTTGCCGGTTCACTTTTCTCCGCCGCGGCACCAAACGTTGAAGTGCTGTTAGTTTCCCGCGTGCTGCTCGGCCTTGCGGTAGGCGTTGCGTCTTATACCGCGCCGCTTTACCTGTCTGAAATTGCCCCGGAAAAAATTCGTGGCAGCATGATCTCTATGTATCAGTTGATGATCACCATCGGTATTTTGGGTGCGTATCTTTCCGATACGGCGTTTAGCTACAGCGGCGCATGGCGCTGGATGCTGGGCGTGATCATCATCCCTGCCCTGCTACTGCTGGTTGGCGTTATTTTCCTGCCGGACAGCCCACGCTGGTTTGCTGCTAAACGTCGTTTCGTCGATGCTGAACGTGTTCTGTTGCGTTTGCGTGATACCAGCGCAGAAGCCAAACGCGAGCTGGATGAAATTCGTGAAAGTCTGCAGGTGAAGCAGAGCGGCTGGGCGCTGTTTAAAGAAAACAGCAACTTCCGCCGCGCGGTATTCCTTGGCGTCCTGTTACAGGTGATGCAGCAGTTCACCGGGATGAACGTCATTATGTATTACGCACCGAAAATCTTTGAGCTGGCGGGCTACACCAACACCACCGAGCAGATGTGGGGGACTGTTATCGTCGGTCTGACCAACGTGCTGGCAACCTTTATCGCCATTGGCCTGGTTGACCGTTGGGGCCGCAAGCCTACGCTGATCCTCGGCTTTATCGTCATGGCCGTCGGTATGGGCGTGCTGGGTACGATGATGCACGTGGGTATTCACTCGGCGGCCGCGCAATACTTCGCTGTACTGATGCTGCTGATGTTTATCGTTGGCTTTGCCATGAGCGCCGGTCCGCTGATTTGGGTTCTGTGCTCTGAAATCCAACCGCTGAAAGGCCGCGATTTCGGTATCACCTGCTCTACCGCAACCAACTGGATTGCCAATATGATCGTCGGTGCAACCTTCCTGACGATGCTGAACTCGCTGGGCAGCGCCAATACTTTCTGGGTCTACGGTGGTCTGAACGTCCTGTTCATCTTCCTGACCCTGTGGCTGATACCTGAAACTAAAAATGTCTCTCTGGAACACATTGAACGTAACCTGATGAAAGGTCGTAAACTGCGCGAAATTGGCGCACACGACTAATCACGAAAAGCTTCCTCCCCCGCGGGAGGAAGCCTTCCTCTTGCAGTCCCTTCCCTGTCGCACTATCCTCTGGCGCTATGAAAACCTCCCGTCTCCCTATCGCCATCCAGCAAGCCGTTATGCGCAGCCTGCGGGAAAAGCTCGCTCAGGCCAACCTCAAGCTCGAACGCAATTACCCGGAGCCAAAGCTGGTTTACCAACAGCGCGGAACCGCCGCGGGTACCGCGTGGCTACAAACCTATGAAATTCGCCTTAATCCCGTCCTGCTGATTGAGAACGTTGACGCGTTCGTTAACGAAGTGGTGCCCCATGAACTGGCGCATTTACTGGTGTGGAAATACTTTGGCCGCGTGCCGCCGCACGGCAAAGAGTGGAAATGGATGATGGAAAGCGTGCTGGGCGTGCCAGCCCGACGCACGCATCAGTTCGAACTGCAATCCGTGCAGCGTAAGACCTTTACTTACCGCTGCAAGTGTCAGGAACACCAACTGACCGTACGCCGCCATAACCGCGTGATACGCGGCGAAGCCACCTACCGCTGCGTTCACTGCGGCGAACCACTGATTGCAGAATAATCTTCAGAATTATCAGGAACTTTTCTGATCTAACTGATTGCATACAGGAATGACTTTCGCTACGTTGCGGGCTCGTTTTGACACGGAGTTCGTGATGTACCGTAATTTTTCTTTTGCTGCAGCCCTGTTAGCCGCAGCATTTTCAGGCCCGGCTTTAGCCGAAGGCATCAACAGTTTTTCTCAGGCAAAAGCGGCGGGCGTCAAAGTTAACGCCGATGCGCCAGGCGATTTCTACTGCGGTTGTAAAATTAACTGGCAAGGCAAAAAAGGGGTCGTGGACCTCGAATCCTGCGGCTATAAAGTGCGAAAAAACGAAAACCGCGCCAGTCGAATTGAATGGGAGCACGTTGTCCCCGCCTGGCAGTTTGGTCATCAGCGCCAGTGCTGGCAGGACGGAGGGCGTAAAAACTGCGCTAAAGATCCGGTCTATCGCAAAATGGAAAGCGATATGCATAACCTGCAGCCTGCGGTAGGTGAAGTGAATGGCGATCGCGCTAACTTCATGTACAGCCAGTGGAACGGTGGCGAAGGCCAGTATGGACAGTGCGCGATGAAGGTTGATTTCAAAGAGAAAGTTGCCGAGCCGCCTGCCCGCGCCCGTGGCGCCATCGCGCGTACCTATTTTTATATGCGCGACCAATACAACCTGACGCTCTCTCGCCAGCAAACCCAGCTTTTTAATGCCTGGAATAAGCAGTATCCGGTCACCGACTGGGAGTGTGAGCGCGACGAACGCATCGCGAAGGTACAGGGGAATCATAACCCCTATGTGCAACGCGCTTGCCAGGCGCAAAAGAGCTAACCTACACTAGCGGCAATATTTTTAACCA
Source organism: Citrobacter sp. KTE30 (assembly GCF_000398825.1). Lineage (NCBI taxonomy): Bacteria > Pseudomonadati > Pseudomonadota > Gammaproteobacteria > Enterobacterales > Enterobacteriaceae > Citrobacter > Citrobacter sp. KTE30. Next base: position 3,834,422 of record NZ_KB976055.1, read on the forward strand.
TGCCCTGGCCTGTTGCAGCCCAGGGCCATGACGCGGATGTTTAACTATGCGCATTCCTCGCATTTATCACCCAGAGCCACTCGCTTCCGGTAGCCAAATTTCACTGTGTGAAGATGCTGCCAACCATATCGGCCGCGTACTACGTATGGGGCCAGGCCAGCCGCTACAGCTGTTTGATGGCAGCAATCAGGTATTCGACGCCGAAATTACCCACGCCAGTAAGAAAAGTGTGGAAGTGAAGGTGCTTAACGCTGAACTCGACGATCGGGAATCACCGTTGCATATCCACCTGGGCCAGGTAATGTCGCGCGGTGAAAAAATGGAATTTACTATCCAGAAATCGATTGAACTGGGTGTAAGCCTCATTACGCCACTTTTTTCTGAGCGTTGCGGCGTTAAACTGGACAATGAACGCCTGAACAAGAAGCTCCAGCAGTGGCAGAAAATCGCTATTGCCGCCTGCGAACAGTGCGGTCGTAATCGGGTGCCTGAAATTCGCCCGGCAATGGATCTGGAAGCATGGTGCGCAGAACAGGACGAAGGACTGAAGCTCAATCTGCATCCTCGCGCCAGCGCCAGCATTAACACGCTGCCGCTCCCGGTGGAGCGTATCCGCTTGCTGATTGGCCCGGAAGGTGGGTTGTCGGCAGATGAAATTGCCATGACCGCACGGTATCAGTTTACTGATATTCTGTTAGGACCTCGCGTTCTGCGTACTGAGACAACTGCGCTCACCGCCATTACCGCGCTTCAGGTGCGTTTTGGCGATCTGGGCTAAGGCATAAACGGAGAAGAACATGATCAAGCTCGGCATCGTGATGGATCCCATCGCAAGCATCAACATCAAGAAAGATTCCAGCTTCGCAATGCTGCTGGAAGCGCAACGCCGCGGTTACGAAATTCATTATATGGAGATGGCCGATCTTTATCTGATCAACGGCGAAGCCCGCGCCCATACGCGTACCCTGAGCGTAGAGCAGAACTACGACAAATGGTATGAGTTCAAGAGCGAGCAGGATCTCCCGCTGGCAGACCTGGACGTTATTCTGATGCGTAAGGATCCGCCGTTTGATACCGAGTTCATCTACGCGACCTATATTCTGGAACGTGCAGAAGAGAAAGGAACGCTGATCGTCAACAAACCGCAGAGCCTGCGCGACTGCAACGAAAAGTTGTTCACCGCATGGTTTGCCGATCTGACGCCGGAAACGCTGGTCACGCGTAATAAAGCGCAGCTGAAAGCCTTCTGGCAAAAACACAGCGACATCATTCTCAAACCGCTGGACGGCATGGGCGGGGCCTCTATTTTCCGCGTGAAGGAAGGCGATCCGAACCTTGGCGTTATTGCGGAAACGCTGACCGAGCACGGTACCCGCTACTGCATGGCGCAGAACTATCTGCCAGCCATTAAAGACGGCGATAAACGCGTGCTGGTGGTCGATGGCGAACCCGTTCCTTACTGCCTGGCGCGTATTCCGCAGGGCGGCGAAACCCGTGGCAACCTGGCCGCAGGTGGTCGTGGCGAGCCGCGTCCATTAACCGACAGTGACTGGGAAATTGCCCGTCGCATTGGGCCAACGCTGAAAGCGAAAGGTTTGATTTTTGTCGGTCTGGATATCATTGGCGATCGTCTGACGGAAATTAACGTCACCAGCCCAACCTGTATTCGTGAAATTGAAGCGGAGTTCCCGGTTTCGATTACCGGTATGCTGATGGATGCCATTGAGGCGCGCCTGCAAAAATAAAAGAACTCGCCGGTAGAAGGGACCCTACCAATACTAATAGTGACAGCGCTCCTGTTTGCCCACATACTGGGCGCTGTTGCTTTTTTGAACCAGGAAACAGAACCTCTGACAATGAATTTACAGCATCACTTTCTAATTGCCATGCCTGCTCTCCAGGATCCAATTTTCCGCCGTTCCGTGGTGTATATCTGCGAACACAATGAGAACGGAGCAATGGGGATTATCGTCAATAAGCCTCTGGAAAACTTACAAATTGAAGGGATTCTGGAAAAGCTGAAGATTACTCCAGAAGAACGCGATCCGGCCATTCGTCTGGATAAGCCCGTGATGCTCGGCGGCCCGTTGGCAGAAGACCGTGGATTTATACTTCATACCCCACCGTCGCGCTTTGCATCCAGTATTCGCATTTCTGATAACACCATCATCACAACCTCCCGCGATGTATTAGAAACTCTGGGCACGCAGGAGCAACCATCCGAGGTGCTGGTGGCATTAGGCTATTCATCATGGGAAAAGGGCCAACTGGAACAAGAGTTACTGGATAACGCCTGGCTTACGGCCCCTGCCGATCTCAACATCTTATTCAAAACGCCGATTGCCGACCGCTGGCGCGATGCGGCGAAGCTTATCGGGATAGATATTCAGACCATGCCCGGCGTGGCGGGACACGCATGATGAACGGAACATTACTCTCTTTTGATTTTGGTACGAAAAGTATCGGCGTCGCCGTGGGTCAGCGCATTACCGGTACGGCCAGGCCATTGCCCGCCATCAAAGCACAGGACGGTACGCCAGACTGGAATTTGATTGAACGCCTGCTGAAAGAGTGGCAACCGGATGAAATCATTGTCGGCCTGCCGCTCAACATGGATGGCACCGAGCAGCCCCTTACCGCACGCGCACGTAAATTCGCTAATCGCATTCATGGTCGCTTTGGCGTAACCGTAACGCTGCACGATGAACGTTTGAGCACCGTCGAAGCCCGCTCAGGCCTGTTTGAGCAAGGCGGTTACCGGGCGTTGAATAAAGGCAAAGTGGACTCCGCTTCTGCCGTTATTATCCTGGAAAGCTATTTCGAGCAGGGCTATTAAAGCCGCCCCTGCGCCTGTCGCTGCTGCAAACTTTGTGCAAATGTCTGCATACCTGTCTGCTGCCCGGTTTGAATCACGCCGGGTAGCTGATGCGTTTTCCCTTCGCGGATCAAATTGCCCACGGCGGGCGTGTTGACGAGTAGTTCGAATAGCGCCACGCGTCCCCCCTGCTTATCCTCCTCCAGTTTTTGCGAAAGAACCGCCCGCAGGCTGTCTGCCAGTTGGTTACGCACAGGATCTTTCTCTGTTGCTGCAAAGGAATCCACCAGCCGCGCGATGGCCTGCGCCGCACCTCGCGTATGTAACGTTGCCAGCACCAGATGTCCGGTTTCCGCCGCCGTTAATGCCAGCCGAATGGTTTCCACGTCGCGCAGCTCGCCCAGCAAAATAACGTCGGGATCTTCGCGTAGCGCACCGCGCAAACCGGCGGCGAAAGAGGCGCAGTGTGCGCCCACCTCCCGCTGTTGAATCAGACAACGTCGGCTGGTGTAGCGATATTCAATAGGATCTTCCAGCGTCAGAATGTGCCCCTCAATATGCTGATTAAGATACTCCACCATCGCCGCCAGGGTCGTAGATTTACCGCTGCCGGTAGCGCCTGTCACCAGAATCAACCCATTTTCACTGTGAAGCAGTTCAGGTATGACCGCGGGAGGCTGAAGATCGTCTAAATGAGGACAATCCAGCGGTAGCAGTCTTAGCGCCAGCGAGGTTCCCTGCTGATGGACAAATGCGCTGGCGCGCAGCCGCCGGGAGTCCGTCAGGGTAACGGCAAAATCAATCTGCCCTTGCTCCTGCAACTGTACCTGTTGTTGCTCACTGAGCCAGCACATCAGCAGATTCTCTACGTCAGGCGTGGTAAACGGTGCGCTTTCGACTTTTCCACGCCTGCGCCAACGCGCGGGCCATGCATTGCACAGGTGTAGATCCGACACGTTATGCTTTACACTAAGGGCCACTATTTCTTCCATATTCATATGAACATCCTCGGAAAATGAACGATATCGCGCATAACCTGGCACATGTCCGGGACAAAATCTCAGCCGCCGCGACGCGTTGCGGGCGGTCTTCAGAAGAAGTTATGTTGCTTGCAGTCAGCAAAACCAAACCTGCGAGCGCCATCGAAGAAGCCATTACCGCAGGGCAGCGTGCCTTCGGTGAAAACTATGTCCAGGAAGGGGTGGATAAAATCCGCTACTTTCAGGAAAAAGGCGTCAACGATCTGCAGTGGCACTTTATCGGCCCGCTGCAGTCCAACAAAAGTCGTCTGGTCGCCGAGCACTTTGACTGGTGCCATACGATCGACCGTCTACGTATCGCTGCCCGTCTGAGCGAACAGCGCCCGGCAGACTTGCCGCCGCTGAATGTGCTGATCCAGATTAATATCAGCGATGAGAACAGTAAGTCAGGGATTCCGCTGGCAGAGCTTGATGCCCTGGCCGCTGAAGTCGCTGCGCTGCCGCGCATTACCCTGCGTGGTTTGATGGCTATTCCCGCTCCTGAGTCAGATTATGTAAGGCAGTTTGAAGTTGCACAGCAAATGGCTGTAGCATTTGCCGGGTTGAAAACACGCTATCCAAATATCGATACGCTCTCGCTGGGGATGTCTGATGATATGGATGCCGCTATCGCGGCGGGTAGCACGATGGTGCGCATCGGCACTGCCATTTTTGGTGCTCGTGATTACACTAAAAAATAAGGAAAATTAAGGAACACCATGAATACGTTGACCTTCCTGCTCTCAACGGTAATTGAGCTGTATACCATGGCGCTGCTGCTGCGCGTGTGGATGCAATGGTCTCGCTGCGATTTCTACAACCCGTTCTCGCAGTTTATTGTGAAAATCACTCAGCCCATTATTGGGCCGTTACGCCGTATTATTCCGCCAATGGGGCCCATTGACAGCGCATCAGCATTAGTCGCGCTCGTTCTCAGCTTTATCAAAGCCATCGTGCTATTTAAGGTGGTCACGTTCCAGCCGATCATCTGGATCGCCGCCGTGCTGATTGTCCTGAAGACCATTGGGCTGCTGATTTTCTGGGTGCTGCTGGTAATGGCGATTATGAGCTGGGTCAGCCAGGGCCGCAGCCCGGTGGAGTACGTGCTGATTCAACTGGCGGATCCGCTGTTGCGTCCTATCCGTCGCATACTTCCAGGCATGGGCGGGATCGATTTCTCCCCAATGATTCTGGTTCTGCTGCTCTATGTCATTAACATGGGTATCGCAGAAGTGTTACAGGCGACAGGCAACATACTGCTGCCGGGGCTGTGGATGGCGCTATGAGTGCCGTTACACCCTGCGACGACGGTCTGGTTTTACGGCTCTATATTCAGCCGAAAGCCAGCCGTGACAGTATTGTGGGTTTACATGGCGACGAAGTTAAAGTCGCCATTACCGCCCCGCCGGTCGATGGACAAGCCAACAGCCATCTGGTGAAGTTTCTCGGCAAACAGTTCCGCGTAGCGAAAAGCCAGGTCGTTATTGAGAAGGGCGAGCTTGGTCGTCACAAACAGGTTAAAATTATTCATCCGCAACAGATCCCGCCCGAAATTGCGGCGCTAACTGATTAGGTATCCCATGCAAAAAGTTGTCCTCGCGACCGGCAATGCCGGTAAAGTGCGTGAACTCGCCTCTCTTCTGAGTGATTTCGGTCTTGATGTTGTTGCCCAAACGGATCTGGGTGTTGATTCTGCAGAAGAGACCGGGCTGACGTTTATTGAGAACGCCATTCTGAAGGCGCGTCATGCCGCGCAAATTACGGGTTTGCCAGCCATTGCTGATGACTCCGGCCTGGCAGTAAATGCCCTTGGCGGCGCGCCGGGTATCTATTCAGCCCGCTATTCCGGCGAAGATGCGACCGATCAGCAGAACCTGGAAAAACTGCTGCACACCCTGCGGGATGTCCCGGATGACCAGCGTCAGGCGCAATTCCACTGCGTGCTGGTGTATATGCGCCATGCGGACGATCCCACGCCTTTAGTGTGCCACGGAAGCTGGCCGGGCGTGATTACCCGTGAACCGGCCGGAAACGGTGGTTTTGGTTACGACCCAATCTTTTTTGTGCCGTCCGAAGGAAAAACAGCTGCTGAGCTGACCCGCGAAGAAAAAAGTGCGATTTCTCACCGCGGACAGGCACTGAAGCTGCTGCTGGATGCCCTGCGTAATGGTTAACCTTCCGCCGCTAAGTCTTTATATTCACATCCCCTGGTGCGTGCAGAAATGCCCGTACTGCGACTTTAACTCGCATGCGCTTAAGGGCGAGGTTCCTCATGACGACTATGTTCAGCACCTGCTGAGCGATCTGGATACTGAGGTGGCCCACGCCCAGGGGCGCGAAGTAAAGACGATTTTTATCGGTGGCGGTACGCCGAGCCTGCTTTCTGGCCCGGCAATGCAAGCGTTGCTCGACGGCGTGCGCGCACGGCTGAATCTGGCCGCAGATGCAGAAATCACCATGGAGGCGAATCCCGGGACGGTGGAAGCCGATCGCTTTGTTGATTATCAACGCGCTGGCGTAAACCGTATCTCAATTGGCGTACAGAGCTTTAGCTCCGCCAAACTCGAGCGTCTGGGACGTATTCACGGGCCGGAAGAAGCCAAACGAGCAGCACACCTGGCGAGCGGTCTGGGGCTACGCAGCTTTAACCTCGACCTGATGCATGGTTTGCCAGATCAGACGCTGGAAGAGGCGCTGGGCGATTTACAGCAGGCCATCGCGCTCAATCCACCGCATCTTTCCTGGTATCAGTTGACCATCGAACCCAACACGCTGTTCGGTTCCCGACCGCCTGTTTTACCAGACGATGATGCGCTGTGGGATATTTTTGAGCAAGGCCACCAGTTGCTGACCGCCGCCGGGTATCAACAGTACGAAACCTCAGCCTATGCAAAGCCGGGCTATCAGTGTCAGCACAACCTTAATTACTGGCGTTTTGGCGACTATCTCGGTATTGGCTGCGGCGCGCATGGCAAAATTACGTTCCCGGACGGGCGCATTCTGCGTACCACCAAAACGCGGCATCCGCGTGGCTACATGCAAGGGCGTTATCTCGAAAGCCAGCGTGATGTCGCCGAAGCCGATAAGCCGTTCGAGTTCTTTATGAACCGTTTCCGGTTGCTTGAGGCCGCGCCTCGCGCGGAGTTCAGACAATATACCGGGCTTACCGAGGACGTTATTCGTCGACAGATCGATGAGGCTATTTCCCAGGGCTACCTGAGTGAATGCGATGAATACTGGCAGATTACTCAACACGGTAAGCTGTTTTTGAACTCTCTGTTGGAGCTGTTTCTGGCGGAGTAATACGGTAACGATGTAGGCCGGATAAGGCCTTGAGCCGCATCCGGCAAATTGCCTGATGGCGCTGCGCTTATCAGGCCTACAGGGTTAGGTCGATGAGCGCAGCCACCTTCAGTCATTAATACTGATTAAACATTTCCTGGATCTGTTTAGGATCCTTGGTTTGAGTCAGCGCAAGCTGCAGCAGAACACGTGCTTTTTGCGGGTTCAGGGAACCTGAAGCCACAAATCCGTATTTTGCATCATCAACTTCTGCATCCTGCGTGGTGGCACCCGTTGGTACACGAGATGAACGCACCACAACGGTACCTTTATGCGCGGCGGTTGCCAGCGTATCGAAAATGGTTTTATACAAGTTACCGTTACCTACACCTGCACTAACGATCCCTGCGTAACCCGCATCTACCAGTGCTTTTGCCGGCAGATCGGAGGCGTTAGCATAGTTGTAAACAATCCCAACTTTCGGCAGCTCGGTCAGCTTAGAAACATCGAACGGAGTAGACGTGGTGTGCTTACGCGCAGGCGTACGCTGGTAGTCGATTTTACCGTTATGAATGTAACCCAACGGGCCGTAGTTAACGGATTTGAAGGTAGCAACGTCGGTAGTGTTAGTTTTAGTCACGTCGCGACCATCCATAACGGTGTCGTTCATCACCACCAGCACTCCGCGGTTGGCAGAGGCTTTGTCTGCGGCAGTTACCACTGCGTTATACAGGTTGAACGGGCCATCAGCGCTCATACCCGTAGATGGACGCATGGCGCCGACCAGCACGACCGGCTTGTTGCACTTGACGGTCAGGTCGAGGAAATAGGCGGTTTCTTCCATGGTATCCGTACCATGTGTCACCACGAAGCCGTCGGTTTTATCACACTCGGTATTAATCTTTTTGGCCAGCGTTAACCAGACTTCGTCATTCATATCCTGGGAGCCGATGTTCACCACCTGCTCGCCTTTAACGACAGCGATATCTTTCAACTGAGGTACGGCCTCAACCAGATTTTCTACGCCAACCTTGCCTGCCGTGTAGTTAGATTTTGTCGCGGAATCACCACCGCCGGCAATCGTCCCACCGGTCGCTAAAATGGTGATGTTTGGCAGTGCAAGCGCCGCGCCGCTGAAACCCATAACCAGTGCGGCAAGTGCCGTTTTCTTGAAAAACTCCATGTTATTTCTCCAGTTACTTGAATTTGCAGCATTATGTCTATCCTACAGATGAATAATGTGACGAGTTCCAATTAACCAGATTTATATCTCCACCAAATTGCCATTCTTAGAGATGGATATCAAAAAAACAGAAATATACAAAATAAAACGGCGCAGAATGTTTCTGCGCCGTTAAAAAGAGGTGAAGATTATTTCAGAGTGCTAACCAGCGTTTTACGATCGTTTTCCAGCGTCACGACGCGGGCACAAACATCTTTGCCAAACTGTTGGAAGTCTTGTTCCTGATTCTTCCATTCGTTTTGAATTGAGGTTTGCAAGCCACCAAGGCTACCGAGCACACCCTGCAACGGATTACCACCGCCTTTGAGTACGGCTTTGGCACCCATTTCGTTGATGCTGTCCTGCAAAATACCGCCCATCGCCTGATTAACCAGCTGTTGTCCGTCCGCGCGGACTTGATCAATCGCCTTATAATGGAAGGTCAGGCCATCAGTTCGATGCTCGATGATACGGTTCATCTGCTCTTTCAATTGCGCATCCAGCTTGGTTAAGCGGCCACGCATGTTGCTACTTTCACCGACCTCTTTGGCGATGATTTTATCCAGCGCCACGCGACCTTTCTCTACGCGCGCTCTGGCACCTTCGTCAATCCACGGCAGGCTGCTACGCAACGCCGCCTGATAATCTTTGGCCTGCTCACGCTGTGCGGCGTTCAGGCTGTACTGTTTACCGTTGAAGGTGACATCGCCGGCCTGGGTAATAATCAGGTCGCCGTTCTCACCCTTCACTTGCACCGTTTGTGGGCTCAAAATCACATCGTCACGCGGGGTGACGCTGCACTGGTAATCTGCATGTGCGGCCATCGCCGTGAACGTTAGGACTGCCGCCAGCAGCGTTTTGCGCATCATATCTTTCCCTCAAGACAAATCGGGCCGGCATTTGCCGACCCTGTGCTACTTAGTCCCACCAAATATCGAAAAGTTCGCTGGTACGCACTTCTTCTAGTTTGTGCTCTTCCAGCCACTTACGCACGATTGCCTGGTGTTCTTCGGTGCATTTGCCGATTTCCTGCAGACAGATCAGACCTTCCCAGGCCAGATAGCCGCTGCCGTCAAAAGCCAGCTTGTTCGGTTCGATAACTTCATTGATAAAGTCATCAACGATTTGATCGACCTGCTCTCCAGATGTACCTTCCGGGAAACGCCATGCAACCGAAAATCCTACTTCCTGGAATTCTTCGATGTGCATCTTTTTACGCAGACGACGGCTACGGTTCTTTGCCATTATTTCACCCTCTCGAACATTAAGTCCCATACGCCGTGGCCAAGACGATGACCACGTTGTTCAAATTTGGTTACCGGGCGCGATTGTGGGCGCGGTACATAATCGTTACTCTCGGACTGGTTTTTATACCCGTCAATGGAGGACATCACTTCCAGCATATGTTCCGCATAAGCTTCCCAGTCGGTTGCCATGTGGAATACGCCGCCCAGCTTCAGCTTACTTAAGATATGCTCAGCAAACGGTACCTGAACGATACGGCGTTTATTATGACGTGCTTTATGCCACGGGTCAGGGAAAAACAGCTGAACCATAGATAAAGAATTGTCAGGAATCATTTTATGCAGGACTTCAACGGCATCATGGCACATGACGCGCAGGTTCTCGACACCCTCTTCATGGGCTGAAGCCAGACACGCACCAACGCCCGGCGAGTGAACCTCAATGCCAAGGAAATTCTGTTCCGGACGCGCTTTCGCCATTGCGACCAGCGACGCTCCCATACCAAAACCGATTTCCAGCGTGACTGGCGCATCACGGCCAAACAGTTCTGCGAAATTTACAGGCTCTTCGCTGAACTCAACGCCCATCACCGGCCAGTAGTTTTCCAGCGCGTGTTCCTGCCCTTTGGTCAGTCGCCCCTGGCGACGAACAAAACTACGAATCCGGCGCAGAGGGCGGCCGTTTTCATCAAATTCCGGTGAAATGACGTCGTTCTTCATAAAAGTTTAGTCTGCTGTGTTTGAGTTCTGAAAACGGGCATTATCCAAAGTTAGTTGCCGGATGCAAGTAAAGGAAGAAAGTGAGCAGCGGAAAGTTCCGGTTTACACCCTGTTGCCGCTGTGCTGCAATCTTGCCCCCGGCAATAATGAAACGGTAATCATGCAAGCGTCTCAATTCTCGGCTCAGGTATTGAGCTGGTACGACAAATACGGGCGGAAAACGCTGCCCTGGCAAATTGATAAGACGCCTTACAAAGTATGGCTCTCTGAGGTAATGCTGCAACAAACTCAGGTTGCGACCGTTATCCCTTATTTTGAGCGCTTTATGGCGCGCTTCCCAACGGTAACGGATTTAGCCCATGCGCCGCTGGATGAGGTTCTGCATTTGTGGACCGGGCTGGGTTATTACGCCCGAGCGCGTAATCTGCATAAAGCCGCGCAGCAGGTTGTCACGCTACATAGTGGTATATTTCCGCAAACTTTTGATGAGGTGGCCGCCCTACCTGGCGTCGGTCGCTCAACCGCAGGCGCGATCCTTTCCCTCTCTCTGGGTCAGCATTTTCCGATTCTCGACGGTAACGTCAAACGCGTGCTGGCTCGCTGTTATGCTGTAAACGGCTGGCCGGGTAAAAAAGAGGTCGAAAAGAAGCTGTGGGAGTTGAGCGAGCAGGTGACGCCCGCCCATGGCGTTGAACGTTTTAATCAGGCGATGATGGATTTAGGCGCCATGGTCTGTACGCGCTCAAAACCTAAATGTTCGCTGTGTCCGTTGGAAAATGGCTGTGTGGCCAGCGCCAATGCAAGCTGGGCGTTGTACCCGGGTAAAAAACCCAAGCAAACGCTGCCGGAACGAACGGGCTATTTTTTACTGATGCAGCATGATGACGAAGTGCTGCTCGCACAGCGACCGCCCAGCGGCTTATGGGGTGGTTTATACTGTTTTCCACAGTTTGACGACGAAGATGGACTGCGCAACTGGCTGGCGCAACGGCAAATTAACGCAGATAATCTGACCCAACTTAATGCGTTTCGCCATACCTTTAGCCATTTCCACTTAGACATTGTGCCTATGTGGCTTCCTGTGTCTTCATTCGGCTCATGCATGGATGAAGTCAACGCGCTCTGGTATAACTTAGCGCAACCGCCGTCGGTCGGACTGGCGGCTCCCGTGGAGCGTTTGTTACAGCAATTACGTGCCGGTACACACGTTTAACGTACCGGTCGATAGAGAGGATTTTTTATGAGCAGAACGATTTTTTGCACTTTCCTGCAACGCGAAGCAGAAGGCCAGGATTTTCAGCTGTACCCGGGCGATCTGGGGAAACGCATCTACAACGAGATTTCTAAAGAAGCATGGGCGCAATGGCAGCATAAGCAAACCATGCTGATTAACGAGAAGAAGCTCAATATGATGAACGTTGAGCATCGTAAACTGCTTGAGCAGGAGATGATCAACTTCCTGTTTGAAGGCAAAGACGTCCATATTGAAGGCTATACACCAGAGTCTTAAGAACCGTTGCCGGATGGCGCTGCGCTTATCCGGCCTACGATTTACTCTGGTCCTTGCAAATAACAAACACAACACGCACTCCCGGAATGATGAAAAAATTTCTCGCGCTTGCCGTTATTGCGCCGTTGCTCATCTCCTGTTCCAGTTCGACCAAAAAAGGCGATTCCTATAACGAAGCCTGGGTCAAGGATACCAACGGTTTTGATATTCTGATGGGGCAATTTGCCCATAACATTGAGAATTTGTGGGGATTTAAGGAAGTGCTGATTGCGGGTCCAAAGGACTACGTAAAGTATACCGATCAGTATCAAACCCGCAGCCATATCAACTTTGATGACGGTACGATAACCGTCGAGACCATTGCCGGGACAGATCCCGCCGGACACCTGCGTCGGGCGATTATCAAGACATTGCTGATGGGGGATGATCCAGGTTCTATCGACCTCTATTCCGATGTCGACGACATTAAGATTTCCAAAGAGCCGTTCCTGTACGGGCAGGTGGTCGATAATACCGGCAAGCCCATTCGTTGGGAGGGACGTGCCACCAATTTCGCTGACTATCTGCTGAAAACACGCCTGAAAAGCCGCAGCAATGGTATTCGCATCATCTATAGCGTGACGATCAACCTGGTACCGAACCACCTTGATAAGCGCGCGCATAAATACGTCGGCATGGTGCGTCAGGCTTCGCGTAAGTATGGCGTCGATGAGTCGCTGATTCTGGCCATCATGCAAACCGAATCCTCATTTAACCCATATGCGGTCAGCCATGCCGATGCGCTGGGACTGATGCAGGTGGTACAGCACAGCGCCGGGAAAGATGTGTTTCGCTCGCAAGGGCGCTCCGGCACACCGAGCCGTAGCTTCCTGTTTGACCCGGCCAGCAACATTGATACCGGTACCGCCTATCTGGCTATGCTCAACAATGTCTATTTAGGCGGCATTGATAATCCAACGTCCCGTCGCTACGCGGTGATCACGGCATATAACGGCGGTGCGGGCAGCGTGCTGCGTGTTTTCTCGAACGATAAAATCCAGGCAGCGAATATTATCAACAGCATGACCCCGGGGGACGTTTATCAAACGCTGACTACCCGACATCCGTCGGCTGAATCACGCCGATACCTTTACAAGGTCAATTCCGCACAAAAATCATATCGACGCCGCTAATATATCCCCTCTTCTGCCCCGTAAACGGGGCCCGGAAGAGGGTAAAGTGTTAACTCCATCACTCTTTTGCTTTGCAATCAGAAATTGTTTGCAAATATTTGTCACAGGTAACAAAAAAAGAGTGTCCCTCGTTGATAGAATCACATCATCAAGCCCCGGCAAATGTGCCTTTTAAAACATTCATCCGCATTACGGTGTGAGGAAATTAACATGAATCTTAAGCTGCAGCTGAAAGTGCTCTCGTTTCTGCAGTTCTGCTTATGGGGTAGTTGGCTCACTACCCTCGGCTCCTATATGTTTGTCACCCTAAAATTCGATGGTGCATCCATTGGCGCAGTGTATAGCTCGCTGGGGATCGCCGCCGTGTTTATGCCTACGCTGTTAGGGATCGTGGCCGACAAATGGATCAGTGCGAAATGGGTGTACGCCATTTGTCACCTGGTCGGTGCAGCAACGCTGTTCGCCGCAGCCGAAGTCACCACCCCAGGCGCGATGTTCTTTGTGATCTTGCTTAACTCTTTGGCCTATATGCCAACGCTGGGGTTAATCAACACCATTTCTTACTATCGCCTGCAGTCAGCCGGGATGGATATCGTAACGGACTTCCCGCCAATCCGTATCTGGGGCACTATCGGCTTTATCATGGCGATGTGGGGCGTGAGCTTCTCCGGCTTCGAGCTGAGTCATATGCAGCTGTATATCGGTGCAACGCTGTCCGTTGTTTTGGCGCTGTTCACGCTGACGCTGCCGCATATTCCGGTGGCTAACCAGCAGAAAAACCAGAGCTGGTCGTCCATGCTGGGCCTGGATGCTTTCGCGCTGTTTAAAAACAAGCGCATGGCGATTTTCTTCATCTTCTCAATGATGCTGGGCGCGGAACTACAGATTACCAATATGTTCGGTAATACCTTCCTGCACAGCTTCGATAACAACCCACTGTTCTCCGGTAGCTTCATCGTTGAACACGCCTCGGTGATGATGTCGATCTCGCAGATTTCCGAGACGCTGTTTATCCTGACCATCCCGTTCTTCTTGAGCCGTTACGGTATTAAGAATGTAATGCTTATCAGTATTGTGGCGTGGATGCTGCGTTTCGGCCTGTTTGCCTACGGCGATCCGACACCGTTCGGTACCGTGCTGCTGGTTCTGTCGATGATTGTTTACGGCTGCGCCTTCGACTTCTTCAACATCTCTGGCTCGGTATTCGTGGAGAAAGAAGTTCGTCCTGAAATCCGCGCTAGCGCACAGGGTATGTTCCTGATGATGACCAACGGCTTCGGTTGTATTCTGGGCGGACTGGTGAGCGGTAAAGTAGTTGAACACTATACGCTGAACGGTATTACCGACTGGCAGACCGTGTGGCTGATCTTCGCAGGTTACTCGCTGGTTCTGGCTTTTGCCTTCGTGGCGCTGTTTAAATATAAACACGTACGCGTTCCGGCAGGCACCCAAACTATCGCGCACTAACGTTTACGCAGAGAAAAGCGGGTTGCCAAAAGGTAACCCGTTTTTTTTGCGCTTACTTCACAACATATCCATACAGACGCTTAATACCGTCTGCATCCGTTTCACTGTAAACACCTTGCAGCTCCGGCGAGAAGCCCGGCAGCAGGTTAACACCCTCTTCCAGCGCCAGGAAATAACGTTGCACCGCCCCGCCCCAGATTTCGCCCGGTACCACGCACAGAACACCTGGAGGATAAGGCAGCGCACCTTCTGCCGCAACGCGACCTGCGGCATCACAAATACGCACCAGTTCGACATCACCACGGATAAAGGCGCTGTTGGCATCCTGCGGGTTCATCGCCACGGCAGGCAAACTCTCCTGTCGGAACATCGCTTTTTGCAGATCCTTCACATCAAAGCTGACGTATAAATCGTGCATCTCCTGACACAGTTCACGCAGCGTGTAATCCCGATAGCGTACCGGATACTTGTTGAAGATGGTGGGCAGCACATCTGCCAGCGGCGTATCGTCCTCAATATGCTGCTCAAACTGCGCCAGCATCGCCACTAGTTGCGCCAGTTTCTCGGTGCTTTCTGCCGGGGTCAGCAGGAACAGAATCGAGTTAAGGTCGCATTTCTCCGGAACAATGCCGTTTTCACGCAGGTAATGCGCCAGAATCGTCGCCGGAATACCAAACTCAGTATATTGCCCGGTTTGCGCATCAATGCCCGGAGTAGTTAACAACAGCTTGCAGGGATCAACGAAGTACTGGTCGCGCGCGTAGCCGGAAAAACCATGCCATTTAGCACCCGGTTCAAAGCTAAAGAAGCGGCGCTCACTGGCAATCACCTGCGTCGGATAGCTTTCCCACGGCTTACCATCAACTACCGGAGGAATAAACGGCTGAATCATCTTACAGCGGGCAATAATCGCTTTACGAGCCTCGATCCCCAGCGCCACACACTCCGCCCATAGCCGACGACCGCTCTCGCCTTCATGTATTTTGGCGTTCACGTCCAGCGCCGCAAACAGCGGGTAAAACGGGCTGGTGGAAGCATGCAGCATAAACGCATTGTTCAGACGCTTATGCGGGCAGAATCGCGCCTGACCACGAATATGGTTATCCTTTTTGTGGATCTGCGAGGTTTGCGAGAATCCGGCCTGCTGTTTGTGTACCGACTGGGTGACAAAGATCCCCGGATCGTCAGCATTGAGCTCCAGTAGCAGCGGTGACCCATCGGCCATCATCGGAATAAATTGCTCGTAGCCAACCCAGGCAGAATCAAACAGGATGTAATCGCACAGGCTACCGATCTTGTCGATCACCTGCCGGGCGTTGTAGATCGTACCGTCATAGGTACCAAGCTGAATGATTGCCAGACGGAACGGGCGCGGCTGGTCAGCCTTGTGCGGCGCAACGTCACGCAGTTGCTGGCGCAGATACGCCTCATCAAAGCAGTGCTCGTCAATACCGCCAATAAAGCCAAACGGATTACGCGCCGCTTCCAGATAAACCGGCGTCGCGCCTGCCTGGATCAGCGCACCGTGGTGGTTGGACTTATGGTTGTTGCGGTCAAACAGCACCAGATCGCCGCGCGTCAGCAGCGCGTTGGTGACCACTTTATTCGCCGCAGAGGTTCCGTTCAGCACAAAGTAGGTTTTATCCGCGTGAAAAACTTTCGCGGCAAATTTCTGCGCATGTTTCGCTGATCCCTCATGAATCAGCAGATCGCCCAGCTTAACGTCAGCGTTGCACATATCCGCGCGGAACAGGTTCTCGCCAAAGAACTCATAGAAATGTCTGCCCGCCGGATGCTTCTTAAAAAACTCACCGTGCTGGTGCCCCGGGCAGGCAAACGTGCTGTTCCCCATTTCGACATACTGGGTAAGGGTGTCATAGAACGGCGGCAGCAACTCTTCCTCATACTGACAGGCAGCAGACTCCAGCTCCAGCCAGTCCTGAGCCTGACCGCAAATCACCGCGTTAACGCCCGCAGGTACATCGACATCAGACTCTGCGAACAAAAACACCGGTATATGAAAACCAGTGCGTTTCAGCAAAGCCAGGATCCCACTGCGGCTGTCCGCAACGGTAATGACGACTGCCGCGACGTCAGTAAAATCGGTGCTGTCCAGCGCAACCACCTGGCGATGGCTGGAAAGACGAGAAGCCAGTTCACCACTGGCGGCAATTTTCATTGATTTCATAAGCGCAATAACCCGTTTCGGGAAAATCAAAAGTCCCGGGCAAAGCCGCATTGCTTTGCCCACGAAATGACGGGTCAAACTGGTTACCAGCCCCGACCGCCAGACATCAGTAAAAGCAGATAGCCTCTGATCTTACTGTTATCCTGCAGTGAGCGTACGCTGCCCTCACCGCATGGTGAGAGCGTGAAGATAAGTCGCAGGAAGGGGCGAACGTCGCGCAAAAAGGCGATGTTGAAGGCGATGTAGGGGGAGTAATGTCATCCCAGGCAGCCCCATTCAGACAGGAGAAAATTCGCGCAATCATGGCACCTTTCACCTACTGGCGCAAGATAAAATCCTGTGCTTAAACCTCACAGATAAACAAGCATTTCGTCTGACAATAGCGGCATAATAATGCAATCTGAAACATAATTTCACCCAAACAGTTGCCTTTAACATCAAGACGATAATGGGTATGCAGGAGCAAACGTGGTAATCGGACCCTTTATTAATGCCAGCGCCATTTTATTAGGCGGTGTTCTCGGCGCGCTGCTCAGTCAGCACTTACCCGAACGTATTCGGATCTCAATGACCTCAATATTCGGGTTGTGCTCGTTGGGAATTGGTATCTTGTTGGTTATCAAATGCGTTAACTTGCCGGTGATGGTTCTGGCGACACTGATCGGTGCATTAATTGGCGAATTCTGCCATCTGGAAAAAGGAATCAATGCCGCGGTTGCCAAAGCGCAACAGCTTTTCACCAAATCGGATGCCAATGCAACACACGAATCCTTTATCCAAAGCTATGTGGCGATCATCGTGTTGTTTTGCGCCAGCGGGACCGGGATATTCGGGGCGATCCATGAAGGGATGACCGGCGATCCTAATATTTTAATCGCCAAGTCATTTCTCGATTTCTTCACCGCTATTATCTTCGCCTGCTCGCTAGGGATCGCCGTGTCTGCCATTTTCATACCGATGCTGGCAATTCAGTTGACGCTTGCCACCTGTGCGGCTCTGATTTTACCGCTGACAACCCCAGCCATGATGGCCGATTTCAGCGCTGTAGGCGGACTGTTGCTACTTGCAACCGGTTTGCGGATTTGTGGCATTAAAATGTTTGCGGTGGTGAATATGCTTCCTGCCCTTCTACTGGCAATGCCGCTTTCCGCAGCGTGGACGGCTTTTTTTGCCTGAGAATGCGTGCAATAGCAACAATGTGGTGATAGATTGTGCAGTCTGCATTGATTTGAAGAAATTTCGTTGACGAAACGAAGTGAATCGGGTTTAATGCGCCTCGTTGCCCGGATAGCTCAGTCGGTAGAGCAGGGGATTGAAAATCCCCGTGTCCTTGGTTCGATTCCGAGTCCGGGCACCACTATTCAAAGAACCCGCCCAAAAGGCGGGTTTTTGCTTTGGAGTATTTCTAAAATTATTCCCATCAAATAACCCCGTGGTAGTAACATCACCACCACAGGGGGTTGCGATTATTCCTTCACCACAATCAGCGGTTCGATATCGCTCTCTTTTTTAATCACCAGTGATTCATCGCCGCGCAGGCAGGTACCGCCGTAGTTACCGCCTACGGTGAAGGTACAAACCTGAATATATTTACCGGCAATGTTTGGCAGACACCAAAGCTGCTGATAAATGTTCTTCTGCTCGGCAAACTTACCGCTGGTTTTATCCAGTAGCTCTTCCTGATGGCTCACCAGATCGATGTTGCTGCCACAACGTCCTGCAATGGGTTTCACCGCATAACCGGTTTGTGCCAGCTCTTCATTAACAGTGAAATCGGTATCAAGCAGATAGCGGTGGTGCGGGAAAAGCTGCCAGAGGATTGGCAATATCGCTTTGTTGCCTGGGATCACCGTCCACAGAGGTTCGAAGACCAGCACTTCCGGGCGCAGCAACACGTCGATTAAACGCACTTCCTGATTCGTATGCCCGGTACGAATTGGTACCGCGGCGTACTCCGTTTCGCTGACCTCTCGCACCTGCTCAATCGCGGTTTCCCACGCCCAGGTTTTCCAGACACAGTTCACCAGGCGGCCGTCACCGTCAATCAGTTGACCGGCATCATCCCAACATAGCTCATCGAGGCCACGCAGAATTTTGCTGTCAAACCCAGCCTGACGCAGCGCCTGCTGCATAAACTGCGCGTGATAGTTTTCTTCGATATCCTTATCCTGCATGATGTGGACAAACGGACGTGCGCGGCTGTGCTTCCAGGCACCCGCCAGTTCGTTGATCAACCCTTCAGCCGGGTTGTGTCCCTGCCCTGTGTAGCCCCGCTCAGCCCATCTTTCGAGAATCAAGCCAGCTTCGGTATGGCACGAGGCGGAATCGGCGTTGTACTCATACACCTTCAGTCCGCGTTCATCCATACAGAAATCCATACGACCCGTGATCATATGATGCCGGCGACGCTGCCAGGAAAGGCGCAGGCGCGGCCAGAGGATTTTCGGAATATCGAAAAGCGCCAGCAAGTTATCGTCTTTCAGCACCTTGTCGGTCGCGTGCAAGTACATCAGGTGCAGCTCGTTAGTGGCTTTGATCAGCTCCTGTTCGGCACTTTCGGTAATGGTGAAGTACTGATGCGGATCCTGATTAATCACATGCCCATTCGCCAGCACGTAGGCTTTTTGCAGCGGATCCTGTTCATCCAGCCATTTACCGTCAAACTGCCCGTTATCTTCCAGTCGCGCGCCGCCAATTTTCAGCGAGTCACTGGCGATCTCCGGCTGCGGCAGGCTGTAACGAGTATCCTCGGTCTGGATCATCCATCCAAGGATGGTGGTGTCGTCAAAGGTATCCCGCAGGGTGTAGCAACCGTTTTCAACCACCATCTCCAGCTCGCGGGTCCACTGCTGTCCGGGAGGCAGCGGCGTATGGAGCACGTTCTGTTCGGCAATACGGATTTTGTTTTCCAGCAACTGGGTAACGACCGCCACATGCCCGGTATCTTTAAATTCGCCGCCTTTTTGCCAGATAAGCAACGCGCCTGCTACCGGTGCGCGGGGTGAACCATTGGGAAATGCCTGTAACGGCAGGATATTGTCATTCACCACTTCACGTAGGAAGCGTAAGGAGAAGATCTCCCAGGCCATGCCTACATCGGTGAAGACCACGCCATAGTTAAGGAACAGAAAGCGGCGTGCGAACTCTACGCACTGCCATTTGTGGCCCATGTATTCGTCGTCGATATAGCTGCGAAATGCCGCATCATCGTCGTAGTCCCGCGGGTCGAGGGAGCTGTAATCTGAAGAGTAGATTGCTACGCCACCTGGGGCGTAGCCCAATAATGTCCCGAATGGGGCATCCTGACTGGTCGTTCCTTTGCTCATGCACCTTACCTCAAAACAATACAGCCTGAGCAGGTTGGCGTGAATTTTTCGCTCTGATTGCCTGCTCTGCGACACTAACCGGACAGAGGTCGACATCATCATACACCTCAACGCAGCGGCTGGCGCTCAGAGGCGAAAAATTCACAACAGGAACTACACCTGAGTAAGGATTACCGGTACGCTTTTATAGGCCGGAGTCAAACTTTGTGTATCCACCGCGTCCAACGAGAGCAGGACATTCGCTTCAGGTAGATACGCGCCAATTGAGCCCGCCGCCATGTTGTAAATCACCACCGTTAAACCGTACATGATGCGATCCGCGCAGGGCTGACCGTTGTCGTCCAGCGCCTGAACGTTGACCACATCACCTTGGCTCAGACCGCGGCTCATCGCTTCTTCAGCGCTTAAAAACACCACATCCCGACGGCCGGTAATGCCACGATAGCGATCGTTCATACCATAAATCGTGGTGTTGTACTGATCGTGGCTGCGTAGCGTCGCCAGCACAAGCGCAGCAGCAGGCTGGTTCTCCCGCTCTACCGCCCGCTGATGGCTGACGATAAAGTTGGCTTTGCCATTCTCCGTTCGCCATTCACGGCGCGAAGCAGGCGTATCCATACGAAACCCGCCCGGTTCAGCAATACGGGCGTTGTAGTCGTGGAACGCCGGGATCACGGCTTCAATGGCGTCACGGATCAACCCGTAGTCCCCGGTTAACGCTTCCCAGTTGATCGGCGAAAGCGGCAGCGTTGCGCGCGCCATGCCCGCCACAATCGCAGGCTCGGATTTTAGCCAGCGGGAAGCCGGCTTCAGCGCGCCACAGGACGCGTGGACCATCGACATCGAGTCTTCGACGGTCACAGACTGAATGCCCGTAGCTTGCAGATCGCGCTCGGTTCTACCCAACGCGGGGAGCAAATAGTTGTGTTTTGCCAGCAGCAGGTGCGATCTGTTCAGTTTGGTCGCCACATGGACCTGCAGATCCAGATTTTTCATCGCCGCAAAGGTACGCTGCGGCTGGGGCATCGCCACCGCCAGATTGCCACCCATGCAGATGAGTGCTTTTGCATCGCCCCGCTCGATGGCCCGAATACTCTCCACGCTGGAACGACCATGTTTGCGCGGAACACGGATAGAAAAATACGTCTCAAGGCGTTGCAGGAAATCTTCGGACGCCGCTTCGTTGATCCCCACAGAACGATCGCCCTGCACATTAGAATGACCGCGCAACGGGCAGATCCCCGCCCCAGGCTTACCTATATTGCCTTTCAGCAGCAGCAGGTTTACCAGTTGCTGGACGTTCTCAGTGCCGTTTTTATGCTGGGTGATGCCCAGGCCGTAACAAACAATCGTGGCGCGGGATTTACTGTAGCTGTGCGCCAGATCTTCCATCTGACTGCGCGTCAGACCCGAGTCCTGTTCCAGCTCCGCCCAGCTACGCTGGCGTAAGTCATCATACAACGCAGCATATCCAGCGGTATGCTCTTCGATAAACGCATGATCGAGCGTCGGCTGCTGATCCAATAAGATCCGCGCTTCGTCCATTTCGATTAGCGCTTTCATGATGCCTTTGAGCAGCGAAGCGTCACCGCCCATTTTTACCTGGTAGTAGTCGTTGCTCAGCGCCGTCGCCTGACCGGTGAACATCTCTTTCGCGCTTTGCGGGAAGCTAAAGCGCTCAAGCCCCCTTTCGTTCAGCGGATTAATGGAGATAATTTTAGCCCCGCGTTTGGCAACGTCGCGTAAGGTGGTCAGCATGCGCGGATGGTTAGTGCCAGGGTTATGCCCGATACAAATCACCAGATCGCAGTGGTCAAAGTCCTCAAGTTCAACGGTTCCTTTTCCAAGGCCAATGGCCGGCGTTAGCCCTGCGCTGGTCGGTCCGTGGCACATGTTTGAGCAATCAGGGAAGTTGCTGCTGCCATATTCGCGGGCAAACAGCTGATACAGGAACGCTGCCTCATTTGACGTTCTGCCGGAGGTGTAAAACTCAACCTGCTGGGCTGAATCATAACTGCGCAGACGCTCCCCGATTTCCTGGAAGGCGATATCCCAATCCACCGCCTGCCAGGTATCTGATGCGGCATCGTATTTCATTGGATGCGTCAAACGACCGATGTTTTCCAGCTCATAATCGCTGTAATGCCAGAGTGTAGAAACCGGATGACGGCTGAAAAATTCCGGTGACGCTTTCTTGTTGGTTGTCTCCCAGGAAACCGCCTTAACGCCATTTTCGCACAGCTCCATCGGTGCCCGATGGCCAGGGTCCGGCCATGCACAGCCCGGACAGTCGAACCCTTTCACCTGGTTCATTTTAAACATCGCGATAATGTCGCGGGCGACAGCCTTTTGCGAAAACAGCGAAGCAGTGACGGCTTTTACCGCGCCCCACCCACCCGCCGGGCCCTGATAACCGCTTACTCCTGGAACACCCTTTTTCATTATTACTGCTTATTCACCGCCAATTTTTGATGGTGAATACGGTAGCAATTTCCGTGCAACAATGATTTCCTCTTCATGGAGTACGGGCCAGGTACAATGAACGGGTTAGATTTATCTTCCCCTTTCAGCACAAAACGGCATAAAGTCCCAATCTGTTAAATTCAGTTCTACCTGGCTGCTACACTGCATCAAACAACCACTCAGAAGGCAGGTCACTATGTCAGACAATACCTATCAGCCCGCGAAAGTCTGGACGTGGGAAAAATCGAACGGCGGCGCATTCGCCAATATCAACCGCCCTGTTTCCGGCGCTACACACGAGAAAACGCTGCCGGTTGGCAAGCATCCCCTGCAGCTCTATTCGCTGGGTACGCCAAACGGGCAGAAAGTGACGATTATGCTGGAGGAGTTGCTGGCGCAGGGCGTGAAGGGCGCGGAATACGATGCCTGGATTATCCGCATCGGCGATGGAGATCAGTTTTCCAGCGGCTTTGTTGAGGTGAATCCGAACTCGAAGATCCCGGCACTGCGTGACCACTCGCAAAACCCACCGGTTCGCGTATTTGAATCTGGCGCAATCCTACTCTATCTGGCGGAAAAATATGGTTATTTCTTGCCGCAGGATTTGGCAAAACGTACTGAAACGCTAAACTGGTTGTTCTGGTTACAGGGTGCTGCTCCGTTCCTTGGCGGTGGCTTTGGTCACTTCTATAATTATGCGCCGGTTAAAATTGAATACGCGATTAATCGCTTCACCATGGAAGCCAAGCGCTTACTTGACGTGTTGGATAAACAGTTAGCGCAGCATCAGTTTGTCGCCGGAGATGAATACACCATTGCCGATATGGCAGTCTGGCCGTGGTTTGGCAATGTGGTTCTGGGTAACGTGTACGACGCGGCAGAGTTCCTTGATGCAGGAAGCTACAAGCACGTGCAGCGCTGGGCAAAAGAGATTGCGGCGCGTCCGGCGGTTAAGCGTGGTCGTATTGTGAACCGCACCAACGGACCTCTGAACGAGCAGCTTCATGAACGCCATGAAGCCAGCGACTTCGATACCAATACCGAAGATAAGCGCCAGGCTTAAAATGCCTGATGGCGACGCCGGGGCGTCTTATCAGGCCTACAAAGATGTCATGCCGTAGGTCGGATAAGGCGTTTGCGCCGCCATCCGGCACAAAATCACGCGCTGGTGACGTCGTACTCCATACGGCGAAGTGCGTCTAACGTGGCTTTAGCTTCATCTTCATCAATGATGCTCATGGCGAACCCTACGTGCACCAGCACCCACTGCCCGACCAGCTCAGCCGTATCACCTTCACAAATCAGGGCAATATTGACATCACGTTTGATGCCGCACACTTCAACCTGCGCAAGCTGGTGAATATCTTCACCAACGGCCAGAACCTGACCAGGGACTCCAATACACATATCTGACTCCGCCCCATAGCAACCTATGGGTTATTCGACTTCAATACTTTTCACTTTCAGTGAATCGCCCGCATCAACTCGCAGACGATCCCCCTGACAATGTGGACACTGCGCATCATGCTGGGTGATTTCCACAACCTGACTGCAATCCCAGCACCATGCCTGGGCTGGCTTGTAATCAATATGCAGCTCACACCCTTGCGCCAGCGTCCCCTGACAGACGATGTCGAAACTGAAACGCACGGCGCTCTCTTCAACGCAGGAGAGCGCCCCGATTTCCAGCCAAACGCCGGTTACACGTTTGACACCGTGCTGCTCTGCCTGCTGTTGAACAATCTCAACCGCGCTCTGACAAAGGGACAGCTCATGCATTTTCGCAGTTCCGACGACCCAGCAGCAGCGCGCGGCGATTGAGCTGCGGCGCATTTGGATCGCTCACCGGCAGCGATAACAGCATTCGCGCACAATCGTCAGTCAGGCGCACACCTTCTTGCGCAGACATGCTGTGCGAAAGCGGCGACATCAGTGAACAGGAAAGGTATTGTGATACGCCCTCCAGTTCACCAACGGTAAAGGTCATCTCGCCATACGGCAGACGCAGCCCGATTTTTTCGCTGACTTTACGTACCGGCCAGACCTGGTCTGGTCCAGGGAAAATCAGTGCGCTGAGCATCCAGGGTGTGATAACACACCCCGTCCACTGCCCTTCAAACAGCGTAAAATCAGAGACATATACCGGCATATTCGGGTGCAAGAAAGAGAGATCGTGCATCGAACGCCGGGCAACCTCTTCAAACGCTGCCTGAATCTGCATCTTCGGGGCCGTCTGAAAACCGACAAACTCCTCAGACATGAGCCGCCTCCCGAGGGATCGCTTCAACACCTGATTCGCTAAGCGCAGCAAGAACCTGCTCAAGCGCAGGTTCAATCATCGCTTCGACCGTTGGCGTTAGCCCGATATGCGGCTCCAGTGATTCCGGAATAATGCCGACTAACGTCAGCTTTTTCGGAAACTCTCCGGTGAAACGCAGGGCCGACAAAACGTCGGCCAGGCCAAGCTGGTGCGGAGAGATTTTGTTGGTAAACAGCGCCGGGATCTCTTCATCCCGCAGGACCATCATCGTTCCTGGCGTGTTTTTCTTCGACACAATGGCGTCAGCAATGATCAGATGATCTCTGTTCGCCATATCGCCGAGAAGCTCCATCCCAGCCGTACCACCGTCCAGAACATCAACAAAGTCTGGCAGGATGTACCGTTGCTCTAATGCCTCAACGATACGTACTCCGATGGCTTCGTCGGTCAGCAAAATATTGCCGACCCCTAAGACTAATATCCGCATTACAGAACCTTAACTGAGACCACTTCGTTCCCGTCAACGTCCACCACATGCACCGCACATGACATACAAGGATCGAAGGAGTGAATGGTACGAACCACTTCCAGCGGTTTGTTTGGATCGGCAATCGGCGTACCTACCAGCGAGCGCTCATACGGTCCCACTTCATCATTAAAGTTACGTGGGCCAGAGTTCCAGGTTGACGGTACAACCGCCTGGTAGTTGCTGATAATGCCATCTTTAATCACCATCCAGTGAGACAGCATACCGCGTGGCGCTTCGAGGAAACCAACACCTTTGAATTCGCCCGTTGCCGGAATATCCGGTTTCACGAAGGTGGTGTGGTCGCCTTTACCGATGTTCACGATCAGCGCGTTGTACTGATCCTGCAGAACGTTCTGCAGTTCACAGCAGTGAACGGTACGGCCAATAATACGACCCAGCGTAGAGTGCAGCTGAGACACTTCGATAGTTTTACCGGTCAGCTTGGTGTAAATCGCGATGATTTCATTCAGCTTGGCATGAGTAGACTCACGTTTGGCCGCCAGTTTACACAGCATGTTGGCCAGCGGACCCACTTCAACCGTTTTACCGTAGAAGGTCGGTGCTTTAACCCAGGAGTACTTGCCGTCATCTGACCAACCGGTGTAATCAGGAACCGTTGTACCTTCCCACGGAGCCTGCGGCGCTTCGTCTTTGTACCACGCGTGTTTCGCACTCTCCTGAATCCCTTTGATCAGGTACTCATCGGAGTGAGAGGTAATCGGACGATAGGTCGACAGATCTTCATTAGTAATGTAACCACCCGGGAACAGGAAGCTGCCGTTTTTACCGTCAGTCGGGA
Source organism: Citrobacter sp. KTE30 (assembly GCF_000398825.1). Taxonomy (NCBI): domain Bacteria; kingdom Pseudomonadati; phylum Pseudomonadota; class Gammaproteobacteria; order Enterobacterales; family Enterobacteriaceae; genus Citrobacter; species Citrobacter sp. KTE30. The sequence continues at coordinate 3,860,438 of NZ_KB976055.1, forward strand.
ATTCCGGCGCGCTCAGGTAGTTAACCGCGCCCTGACCACGTTCCAGCCATTCAGGGTAGAACGCAGCAATGACCGCAGTATCAACCTTGTAAACCTGCTCAACGAAGTCGCTCAGCTTATCAATGAAAGACTTGATGTACATCAGACGCTCAAGGTTCAGCACGCCAAGACCGTCGAGGTTAATCGGGTTAGCAACCCCACCTACCGCCAGGTTCTGGATGTGCGGCGTTTTACCGCCCAACAGCGCCACAACGCGGTTGGCATCACGCTGGCATTCCAGCGCCTGCAGATAGTGAGCGACCGCAATCAGGTTCACTTCCGGCGGCAGTTGCATTGCCGGGTGACCCCAGCAACCGTTAGCAAAAATGCCTAACTGACCGCTGGCAACAAGATCTTTGATCTTGTTCTGAACCTTGGTGAACTCTTCTGCGCTGTTCAGGTGCCAGGAGGACACGCCGTTCAGCATGGCAGATGCTTTCGCTGGGTCAGCTTTCAGGGCAGAGGTGATATCCACCCAGTCCAGCGCAGACAGCTGATAGAAGTGAACAATGTGGTCATGCGTGGTGTGCGCGGCCAGAATGATGTTACGGATATACTGTGCGTTCACCGGAACATCAATATTCAGCGCACTTTCTGCTGCACGAACGGAAGAGATAGCGTGAGTGGTCGTACAAACGCCACAGATACGCTGCACAATCATCCAGGCATCGCGCGGATCGCGGTTTTTCACGATCTCTTCCATGCCGCGCCACATGGTGCCGGAAGCCCATGCTTTAGATACCACGCCATTTTCGATTTCGCAGTCGATGCGTAAATGACCCTCAATACGGGTTACCGGATCAATAGTAATTCTCTGGCTCATGCTTTGCTCGCCTCATGACGATTTTGATCGTTTTGTTTTAAAGGAGGAAGTATCGGCAGTAGACGAATGAGTACGATGTATGCACAAATCTCAATAGCCACAAAACCAATAGAAATCAACAGTTCTTCCCAGGTCGGGAAGTAGTGGTAGCCACCACCAGGATTGAACGCCACCAGCGAATAGGACAGACGCCATGTTGCACAACCCAGCAATGCGCTCAGCGCAGACAGATACAGCATGCGCGAGTCATTACGCAGCTTAGTGACGCGCAGCACCACCAGCGGGAAGACCATCAGCACGACCTCAAGCCAGAACATGGCTGAGTAGAAATCGCCTGCAAACGCATACGACAGCTTGTCGCGATAGATCAGTTCGCCAAAGCGCAGAACCACGAAAATCGCCAGCAGCACGCTGATGGTGTTCGTCAGCTTGATGAACAAACTTTTCTCGTCCGGACCGTTACCTTTCAGACCCGCTTGTACCAGTGAGCCTTCAAAGATGACGATCGAGAAGCCCATAATAAAGGCGGTTAATACCGAGAAAAGCGGCAACATTTCATAAGCTTGCCAAAGCGGATGCACCTTATAACCCGCAGAAATCATCAATGAACCCATTGAAGACTGGTGCATGGTTGGCAGCAGCGCGCCGAGGGCAATAACAAAGAACATCACTTTATTCAAACGCTTGAGAGAAACTTTCCACCCCAGACGTTCAAACAGAGCCGGAGCAAATTCCAGCGCCATGATGCCGATATAGATGGTCATACAGACCGCCGTTTCGAACAGTACCGAATTCACGTTGAAGTGACCCGGAATGTAGAAATACGGCAGGTTCCAGTAACGACCGACGTCGATGGTGATTGACAGACCACCCAGCGAGTAGCCAAACAGGCTCGCCAACAGCGCCGGACGTACCAGCGGATGGTATTGTCCTCTGTTGAAAACATACACCGCCCACGCCAGCGCCCAACCGCCGCACGCAAAGCCAGTACCAATCAACAGGTCAAACGCGATCCATACACCCCATGGGAAACCGCCGTTCAGATCGGAGACTGAGCCCAATCCGAAGACCAGACGTTTCACGATCAGGAGCATACACAGGACGATAAGCGGCCCAAAAATAATGACCGGTTTGCTGATTATTTTTCCGCCCAGCGGTTTAGGATCATGACTCATGATCGTCTCCTCCATCGTGATGGTCGTTTTTCGTGTTACGACGAACCAGCACGGTTAAGCCCGCCAGCGCAGCCAGGGGTAATATCATGCCCTTGTACAGGGAATGTTGAACATGTTCGGAACGCGCACCAGTTGAAAGATCATCCAGCTTCGGCAGATCCAAATCCTCGTAAGGAACACCCGTCAGCACCATAACCTGCGTACCACCACCTTCTTTCTCACCGTACAGGTGTGGGTAGTACTTCGGTACCGTATGCAGATAGGTATCGCCTGCTTTCACCGTTTGACGCGGATAGTGGTATTCGCTGCCAGGCTTCAGCGCGAGACGTTTTTTCGCCTCAGCCATCAGCTCTTCACGGGTACCAAAAATCACCGCACCGGCTGGGCACACTTCAACACAACCCGGCAAACCGCCTTTGTCCAGACGCTCAACGCCTTTCTGGTTACACAGTTCACATTTGTGAAGCGCACCAAACGGGTTGTTGTAGTCGTACTTAGGCACGTTGTACGGGCAGGCGACCATGCAGTAACGACAGCCCGTGCAGACGTCTTTGTCATAATGGACGATGCCGGTTTTCGGATCTTTCTTCAGCGCGGAGACCGGGCAAACGGAAACGCAGTTCGGATCAACACAGTGCATGCACTGTTTCTTGATGTATGCGTAGCCATTTTCTTCCTGGTCTTTGTTCACGCCTGTTCCGCTACGCCACACCTGGATGATGTTATTGGTATACGGAGACAGTTTGTCGTTGTTCGACCAAGTTTGCTCGCCTTCCGGGTTACGGGCCGGGAAGTTGATATCCTGACACTTGGTGACACAGGCCTGGCAGCCTACGCACAGCGTCGAGTCATAGAGCATCCCAAGAGAACCCGGGATCGGCGGACGGTTTTCTGCAGCCGCATGACTGATGGACGGCGCTGCGCCCAACAGCAATGCCCCGCTGGAGGCTGCTTTAATAAAGTTACGTCTGTTCACGGTTATTCTCCCCGTGAGTCAGCGTTATCTTTCTTTTGCTGACGCCCCAGTTCACGTACCGCCATCACGCTGACGCCGGCAACCAGTCCTACTACGCCACCCAGCAGTCCAATCGCTCCGGCAGATACATTACCGCCTTCTTTCATATTGACGTCAGGCTTCTCGGAACGCGGCGTTTGGTTTTCCACATGAGCAAGCTGGTGAATACCTTTATGGAAACCGACGCCTTCTTCGTTGCAGCCGTAGCAAGGGTGACCAATAGCCACCGGCCACACGCCGCCAACGTCGCAGAATTGCAGCGTTGAACAGTTGCCGTAGGTTTCTGGCCCTTTACAGCCCAGATGGTAGAGGCACCAACCTTCACGGTGGCCTTCATCGCCAAACTCTTTCGCAAAACGACCAGCATCGAAGTGCGGGCGACGTTCGCAGTGCTCGTGAATCAAACGGCCATAGGCGAATGTCGGACGGTTTTTGGTATCCAGCTTCGGCGGCTTACCGTAAGTGATGATATGGGCGACCGTTGCGAGGAAGTTATGCGGGTTCGGCGGACAGCCGGGGATGTTGATGATGGTTTTGCCTGGCAGAACTTCTTGCAGGCCGACGGCACCCGTTGGGTTAACGCCAGCGGCAGCAACACCACCCCACGCGGCGCAAGAGCCGATGGCAATGATAGCGGCTGCGCCCTCTGCGGCCCGGCGGATGTGATCCACGATCGGCTCACCGGCAACCATGCAGTAAATACCATTATCTTTCAGTGGGATAGAACCATCTACTACCAGAACATATTGCCCTTTGTACTTCTCCAGAGCGTTATGTTTGTTCTCTTCAACCTGATGGCCGAAGGCGGCAGAGAGCACCTCATGGTATTCCAGAGAGATTGTCTCCAGAACGAGGTTTTCCACTGTAGGGTGTGTCGCGCGAAGCAGCGATTCAGTACAACCCGTACACTCCTGGGCACCAATCCAGATAACCGGTGGGCGCTGAGGACGAGAAACTGATTCGGCCATTTCTGCGGCGGCTTTGCTACTGAGCCCCATGGTAGCGGCCAGTGCTGCACAAAGCTTCATGAAATCACGGCGATTAATGCCGCTCGAATTGATGAGAGAGTTATCTCCAGTCATTTTATAGTTATTCCGTTGCGAAGACCTGGCTTTTATTTTGCACCATTCGCATGTTGCATATTGCGATCGGCGCGCCATTACCACACTTTTTATATGGTTATGTGCATTATAATACTTCGACGGAGCAACAAAACGAAGGCGTAGGTCAATAGTGTAATTAATTAAAGCAAGATAATACCCCTTTCGGATCAAGCTTCGAGTCGATAGCCAGCCATGAAAAAACGAATTGTTGTACTGGATTGATTCTCTCTAAAGAAATCCATAACCATCTCTTTATCCAGTCCATAGCGACGCGTGAGGATGCCCGCTTCCCACGCGCTAAGCTGTCGATCGCCCGTTTTTTCAAACATGCGATGTGAAAATCCCAACACAAAACCACGCTTATAATCCGCACAAAAATTCGCCACTGAGCGTGCGCTGTCCGCACTTGAGGCGTTTAATCCGGCCATCAGGCCTTTTCCAAAATGGTTGTCCATGCATAACCTCCAATCGCTATATAATAAATTATATAGCGATTTTTTGAGCAAAGACCAGAGGTATCACGAACTTTTTATGCCAGCTTAAAAGGACACCCATTCATCCGTTTTAGCTGCCGCAGACGTTTTGCTGTCTGCTGAAGGGGAAGCAGTATTAGCAGCGGTGTATTGCACATCATTCGCTGAGAGGCGGAACTGTTGCACCGAGCGTTGCAGTTCCTCTGTTTGTCTTTCCAACGCCACGGCAGCGGCGGAGACTTGCTCTACCAATGCAGCGTTCTGTTGCGTTACGCTGTCCATCTGCGTGATCGCCACGCTCACCTGCGAGATGCCCTTATTCTGTTCTTCCGAGGCTGAGGCAATTTGCTTCATGATGACCGTCACTTCGGTGGCACCGCGCAGAATTGCCTCCATGGTTAATCCCGTTTCTTTAACCAGACGAGCCCCCTGGTCGACACGACGCGATGACTCGCCAATTAGCGTCTCAATCTCTTTCGCCGCTCCGGCGCTGCGACTGGCAAGGTTGCGTACTTCACCGGCAACGACGGCAAAACCGCGCCCCTGCTCGCCTGCCCTGGCAGCTTCAACTGCGGCGTTCAGCGCCAGAATATTGGTCTGGAAAGCAATACTATTAATAACTGACGTGATTTCCGCGATCTGTTTAGAGCTGGCGGCAATACCATCCATCGTCTCAACCACTTCTGAAACCAGCGTGCTCCCTTTACCTGCCGTTTCTGTGGCCGTATCGGCAAGCTGGCTGGCTTCACGCGCATTTTCAGCGTTCAGTTTTACCGTTGCGGTCAGTTGCTCCATGCTGGCAGCGGTCTCTTCCAGCGCCGCGGCCTGCTCTTCAGTACGTGAGGAGAGATCGTTATTACCGGTGGAAATTTCCGTCGCCCCTCGCCAGATGTTGTCACTACCTGAACGGATGGTACTGACGGCTTCGCGCAGGCTGTCCTGCATCGCGCACAGTAACGGCACCAGTTGACCCACACAGTTACGACCAAAATCTTCAATGGGATGGCTGAGATCGCCCTGCGCAATCTGCTGGAACTGCTGACGGATGCGTCCCAGAGGTTTCACCATCATGGCGACGAGGTAACGGTCGGTAAAGAACAGTAGGGCAATACCGAGGATAACAGCAGTAATAATTAAAGTTCGGATGATAGACGTTTTGCCATCGACCATCACGCGGGTGGTATCAAGCCGCTCTCCTGCCGTGGCGTTAAAACGCTCGGCACTGGCGCCAAATTCACGGCTCAACGCTGGCGTAACGGTACTGGCATGTTCCGCAAAGGCCGTGAGCGTGCCCTGCTTTGCCAACTGCATTTGCGGGATCACGCCATTGTCCAGCAGCGCCTGCCACTTCGTCAGTACCGCCGCGGCAACTTCCGGATCCATGGGGCCTGGAGACAATGTTTTCATCTCCTGGAGTTTTTTACTCATATTCTCCAGGGACTGCTGCGCCGGCGCAAAATCAGGCGTTCCGCCGCTCATTTTGACATCCATGGCGCGACTTAAGCGCGTTACGAAGCGAAAGTACTGATCGTTACCCTGACTGAGAACCGTCATCTGATGGACAAGATGGCGGTCAATATCATTGCCTTCAGATATTTTTGATAACGAATGAAGACTGAATAAACCCACGCCCGACCAGAGCAGGCAGAAAAGTCCCAGTATTGCCAACATGACAATACGAATAGTGAAGTTTTTCAGCAAACGCATAATAATTTCCTTGCCGTTGATGAGGAATTCGCCATCAGGCGATACTTATCCTTGTTATCGGCAGGCAGTAGAGAAGATATAATGCGTTCTTTATTTTTTTACTTTCTTAAGTACATCCACTATCTCTCCACCCTATATCACTATGAATGCTAATGAAATTAGGTAGCATTATTATTCAGGTAATTAATTAAAAGCATTAAATAATCTATTGTTTTCTATCGCAAATATTTATCAAACCACGCAAGGGTACGTTCCCAGGCTAATTCAGCGGTAGCTTTATCATAACGAGGGGTAGAATCATTGTGAAAGCCATGATTAACACCGGGGTAGATATATGCTTCATAGACTTTCTTATTCGCCTTTAGCGCCGCTTCATATGCAGGCCATCCCTCATTAATTCGGGTATCTAATTGCGCATAGTGCAGTAATAAAGGCGCGCTTATTTTAGGGACATCTGATGCAGGAACCTGACGCCCATAAAAAGGCACCGCGCAGGCCAGTTCAGGGAAAGCCACAGCTGCGGCATTCGACACACCACCACCATAGCAAAATCCGGTGATACCTACCTTTCCCGTCGTCCCTGAATAATGCTGCATAAATTCAATGGCGGCAAAAAAGTCGTTCATTAACTTTGCGGGGTCAACCTGCTGCTGCAATTCCCGACCTTTATCATCATTGCCTGGGTATCCCCCTACCGAACTTAACCCATCAGGCGCGAGTGCCATAAAGCCCGCCTTCGCCACCCGTCGCGCCACATCTTCAATATACGGATTCAGCCCACGATTCTCATGCACTACCACCACCGCCGGAACTTTCCGCGTCACCTTCGTTGGTTTAACCAAATACCCCCGCACATCACCATGACCTTCAGGCGAGGGATAGGTAATATATTCCGCCAGAATATCGGGATCGGTAAATTCTACCTGCATTGCGAGAGCGTAGTTGGGTTTCAATAAATTGAATAAGGCCAATGCCGTCATGCCACCCACTGCATATTTCGCTGCCATATTGAGAAACTCGCGTTTCGTTATTTTGCCATGAGCGTAATAGTCATAGTAGTCGAGCAGTTCTTGCGGAAAATCTTTGGCAGTCAAACGCAGCATCGTCGCACTCCTGATTGATGTTTTTTTAAGCAAAGCACAGTGACCTGTTTTTGCCCAGTTTTTCATCTCAGTGTGACCTGGTGAACGGGATATTCACCGTGAACCCGCTAGAATAGAAACGTTGTTTCGAAATTCACCTGCACTAAGGAGATCTCATGGCCTGGTTTGCCAATCCTGAACGTTACGAACAGATGCTCTATCGCTACTGTGGGCGCAGCGGTTTGCGCTTACCCGCTCTATCGCTGGGTTTATGGCACAGTTTTGGGCACGTTCAGGCGCTGGATTCACAGCGAGCCCTGTTGCGTAAAGCATTTGATTTAGGCATCACGCATTTTGATTTAGCCAATAACTATGGGCCGCCACCAGGCAGCGCAGAAGAGAATTTTGGCCGATTACTGCGCGAGGATTTTGCACACTATCGCGATGAACTGATTATCTCCACCAAGGCAGGCTATGACATGTGGCCAGGGCCATACGGTTCTGGCGGTTCGCGCAAATACCTGCTCGCCAGCCTCGATCAGAGCCTGAAACGCATGGGCCTCGACTATGTCGATATCTTCTACTCGCACCGCGTCGACGAAAATACGCCAATGGAAGAGACCGCCTCAGCCCTGGCCCACGCCGTACAGAGCGGCAAAGCGCTGTATGTCGGCATCTCATCCTATTCGCCAGAGCGTACGCAGAAAATGGCCGAGCTGATGCGGGAATGGAAAATTCCCCTGCTGATCCACCAACCGTCTTACAACCTGCTTAACCGCTGGGTAGACAGCAGCGGCCTGCTGGATACGCTGGAATCCAATGGCATGGGCTGCATCGCCTTTACGCCACTGGCTCAGGGACTGCTGACGGGGAAATACCTCAACGGCATTCCGGAAGGTTCACGCATGCAGCGTGAAGGGAAAAAAGTTCGTGGGCTGACGGAAAATATGCTGACGGAAGAAAATCTTAACAGCCTGCGGTTGCTCAATGAGATGGCGCAACAGCGTGGACAGTCGATGGCACAAATGGCCTTAAGCTGGCTGCTAAAAGACAACCGGGTGACTTCGGTATTAATTGGCGCCAGTCGACCGGAGCAACTGGAGGAAAACGTTCAGGCGTTGGCGAACCTGACGTTCAGCACCGAAGAGCTGGCGCAGATCGATAAGCACGTCGCGGACGGTAAGCTGAACCTGTGGCAGGCCTCATCTGACAAATAGCCGTATGTAACATCGTGCCGGGTGGCAGCGTTAGCCTCCCCGGCACGTAATACGGGCCAAACAGTCCCCTTCACACCTCTTCCGCTTTGATCTCCGGGCGTTGATACTCCGGCCACACCAGCGCGACAAGCGCGGGATAAGCCTCCAGACTGAACTCCCTGAAACACTGACGCAGGTTGAGCACGTCCAGGTCGGCATGCGGGACCTTCTCACCGCTCAAACAGCGCTTTTTAATATTGTCGTAATATTTATACACCGCAGAGTTGAGATCGCTACAACGCCGCTGCGCATCAAATAATCCAGGTGTCTCATTCAACTCCACCATTGTCATCCGCTTGATCGTGGAGTGGATAAAATCGATATATTCGTGATTAACGCGCCAATACCAGACCGGCGTAATCGAATTCATCAATACCGAGAAATGGTCCTCGCCTTCTTCTTTACTCAGCATTTCCGGCTGGTTTTCAGAGTGCCCATTTTCGGCATGTCGGTTTTTATTTGCACTGCGCATTAACAAAAGTACCCCGCAGGTCAGCAATAGCAGGGTAATAACAGAATAAAATATACTGTTCATATACTGGCTCCATTTTTTTTGATTTTAAAATTACGCCATGCTATTGTCAACGTGGCCTGGTTTATTTAAAACAACATATCATTGGCATCAAAGGATATTTCAACATGCTTCCCGAGCATCTTGTTCCCTCGCACTTTCACTTATCCAGCCCCGCTACCAATACCAATCCCGTAGATAATAGTGAAAATTTGACTCAGGGAAAGAGAACATTAAGCGATTACGAATCCGATATTTTGATTAGCTCAACGGCTACCGGTCAGTCACGAAATATGCTATTTGAAGAGTGCGACCGTCATTTAAAAGAGCGTCTGTTTCGTGCAGCAAAAATTGAGTCATTCTCTCGCCTTCTCAATTCACTACAAGCAGAAGGCGATATTAACGCACAAGAATTAAGTAAAATTTTGACTCAAAAAACAGCCATCATAAATGAACAGGGCAACAAAATTTGGCTTAATTTAATTACGCGTGAAACCAGCGACCCTATTTTTTATTCTTTGGAAGAGAAATAGAATGAAAGATGTTGAGGATAACAATGTTTATTTGGCTTTAGATAACCATAAAAGCGATGAGTTTGTCTTAAAGCAAAATTTAGCCGTGTTGATTGCCAATAAAAACGCGACGCTGGAAAGCGTTGCTCAGGAGATAGTCTCTATTCCCGCTGCACTGGTACAGATGAAATGGCAAAATCGGCGTGAAATTTACACGCTACAGGCTAAAGAAGAGATCTACGGTGCCGCGATCGAAGCCATTATGGAGCAGCAACCAGAACTGCGGGACAAAATCATGGCCCGACTGGAAAGCACCTACCAGCATATACTCGCGCGGGAAACAGCCACCTTACGCCTGACACGAAAGCTGTCTGAAGGGAACTACGAACCCACCAGGATAACCACGGTCGCGTTAGACGAGAACAGATAAGAACAGGTATGCGAGAGAGTTGAATCAGGAGATGCACGCCGGGTAAGGCGGCAACCATTACCCGGCAATGAGGAGGATTACTTCGCTTTCACAGTCTCTTCGCCAACCAGACCAATCTTCAGGAAGCCCGCCTGATGCAGCGTATCCATAACCTTCATCATGGTCTCATAATCAACGGTTTTATCTGCCCGGAAGAAAATGGTGGTGTCTTTCTTCCCATCTGTCAGTGCATTTAACTCGCTAATCATGGTGTCATCCGTCACCTGATTGTTGCCAATAAACATACTTTTATCGGCTTTAACAGACAGGTAAACCGGTTTTTCCGGACGCGGCTGCGGCGTGCTGGTGGAGGCAGGAAGATTCACTTTCACATCCACCGTTGCCAACGGTGCGGCCACCATAAAAATGATCAATAAAACCAACATAACGTCGATAAACGGCGTCACGTTGATTTCATGCATTTCACCGTTATCGTCCAGGTTTTCATTAAAGCTCATTGCCATGGAACATTATCCTACACGTAATTTCTGCGCTGCACGTACCGGATGCGCGGATGCGCTTGCGTTCAGGTCCAGATCGCGACTTTGGAGTAACAGCACCTGTGCCGCGACGTCACCCAGCATCGCTTTATAGCTGCCAATCTGACGTGCGAAAATGTTGTAGATAACAACCGCTGGAATTGCTGCGACCAGACCAATTGCGGTCGCTAACAGCGCTTCTGCGATACCCGGCGCAACAACGGCCAGGTTGGTCGTTTGAGTTTGTGCAATCCCGATGAAGCTATTCATGATGCCCCATACGGTACCGAACAGACCGACGAATGGAGAGATAGCCCCGATGGTGGCCAGGTATCCGTTACCACGTCCCATATGACGACCTACCGCCGCCACACGACGCTCCAGACGGAAGCCGGTACGCTCTTTAATGCCTTCGTTATCGTCACTGCCTTCTGACAGTTCCAGCTCGTTTTGCGCTTCGTTAATCAACTGTGCGCCCAGGCTTTTGCCATCGAATCCTGCGGCAATCTCACTTGCCTGATCTAAAGAGCGGGCTTCCGCCAGCAGTTGCTGTTCACGCTTAAGGCGGCGTTTCTGAGTAAAGAACTCAAGGCTCTTACTAAAGAAGATAGCCCAGGTGACCACTGACGCCAAAATCAGCCCAATCATCACGCACTTAACCACGATATCGGCGTGCTGATACATACCCCAGACGGAAAGATCCGTCTGCATCAAATTATTACCCACTCTGTATCTCCAGGACGCAAATCACAAAATCTGAGCGTAATGATATCAAAAAGACGTCGAATTGATAGTCGTTCTCATTACTATTTACATATTGCCGCACCTTTGGTTTCTTTTCCTTGCGCTTACGCAGTAAAAAAGTCACCAGAAGCATTTTGAGATTATTTTCTACTGTATGACCGTTCTGCAGGATGCGTCATCTTTGATTCATGGTAGTTTAGACATCCAGACGTATAAAAACAGGTAATACACCATGGCAGATAAGCAACTTGAAACCAAGCTCGTTCACGCAGGACGCAGTAAAAAATACACGCAGGGCTCGGTAAATAGCGTGATCCAGCGCGCTTCTTCGCTGGTGTTTGACACCGTGGAGGCCAAAAAGCAGGCCACGCGCAACCGTGCAAACGGCGCGCTTTTCTACGGACGTCGCGGAACCCTGACGCATTTTTCGCTGCAGGAAGCGATGTGCGAACTGGAAGGCGGCGCGGGCTGCGCGTTGTTCCCTTGCGGCGCGGCGGCGGTCGCCAACACCATCCTTGCCTTTGTTGAACAAGGCGATCATGTGTTGATGACCAATACCGCCTATGAACCCAGTCAGGACTTCTGCACCAAAATTCTCGGCAAACTTGGCGTGTCCACCGGCTGGTTCGATCCGCTGGTTGGCGCCAATATTGTGAAGCACATTCAGCCGAACACCAAAGTCGTATTTCTGGAGTCGCCCGGCTCTGTCACCATGGAAGTGCATGATGTTCCGGCAATTGTTGCCGCCGTCAGAAGCGTAGCACCTGACGCAATCATCATGATTGATAACACCTGGGCTGCCGGGGTGCTGTTCAAAGCGCTGGATTTTGGCATCGATATTTCTATTCAGGCAGGCACCAAATATCTGATTGGCCATTCCGACGGCATGGTCGGAACGGCGGTATCTAATGCCCGCTGCTGGGATCAACTTCGCGAAAATGCGTATCTGATGGGGCAAATGCTGGACGCCGATACCGCCTATATGACCAGCCGTGGGCTGCGTACGCTGAGTGTACGCCTGCGTCAGCACCATGAAAGCAGCTTAAAGGTCGCCGAGTGGCTGGCCAGCCATCCGCAGGTCGCCCGTGTGAACCACCCGGCACTGCCCGGCAGTAAAGGGCATGAATTCTGGAAACGTGATTTCACCGGCAGCAGCGGCCTGTTCTCCTTTGTATTGAATAAGAAACTCAATAATGAGGAGCTGGCCGCGTATCTGGATCACTTCAGCCTGTTCAGCATGGCCTACTCCTGGGGCGGTTTTGAGTCGCTGATTCTCGCCAACCAGCCGGAACACATTGCGGCAATCCGTCCGCAAGGCGAGGTGGACTTCAGCGGAACGCTCATCCGTTTGCATATTGGTTTAGAGAATGTTGACGATCTGATTGCCGATTTGGCCGCAGGATTTGCCCGAATCGAGTAAAATTGCCACAGATGGACATATATGCAGACACTTCTGGTGGAAAAGTCTGCAATTGTTGCGTCCGGGATCAAGGCATCCCGGGCAATTCAGGAGTACAATCCACATATAAACGCTGTTCCACAGGAAAGTCCATGGTAGTCATTCAAGATATTGTCTCCGCGCTCTGGCAACACGATTTTGCCGCACTGGCGGATCCGCACGTTGTGAGCGTGGTGTACTTCGTCATGTTCGCCACACTGTTTTTAGAAAATGGCCTGCTGCCCGCCTCCTTTTTACCCGGAGACAGCCTGTTATTACTGGCAGGAGCGCTGATCGCTCAGGACGTGATGAGTTTTTTACCTACCATAGCTATTCTGACTGCCGCAGCCAGTCTGGGCTGCTGGCTGAGCTACATTCAGGGACGCTGGCTGGGCAACACGCGCACGGTGAAAGGCTGGCTGGCGCAATTACCTGAAAAATACCATCAACGCGCTACCTGCATGTTTGACCAACACGGGTTGATGGCGCTGCTTGCCGGGCGTTTCCTGGCGTTCGTCCGTACCTTGCTGCCAACGATGGCGGGCATTTCAGGGCTTCCTAACCGTCGGTTCCAGTTTTTTAACTGGCTGAGCGGACTGCTGTGGGTCACCGTCGTTACCAGTTTCGGCTATGCGCTGAGTATGATCCCGTTCGTCAAACGTCATGAAGATCAGGTGATGACCTTTTTAATGATCCTGCCGATTGCTCTGTTAACCGCAGGTCTGTTGGGAACGCTGTTCGTGGTGATTAAAAAAAAATACTGTAGCGCCTGAGTATTAGCCGTATGCCGGAGTCACTCCGGCATTTCATTGATGGCGCACAGCTAGCTTTAAAGCCGACAACAAATCAACTCCCCTGCATCATACGAATTCTTGCCGCATCTTCCCCCGGCGTTACGCCAAAGAAACGTTTGAACTCCCGACTGAATTGCGATGCGCTCTCATAGCCGACGCGCATTGCAGCCGCACTGGCCTTCATTCCATCGTGGATCATCATCATCCGTGCTTTATGCAGGCGATAGCTCTTCAGATATTGCAGCGGCGAGGTACTGGTCACCGCTTTAAAATTATGATGAAACGCCGATACGCTCATGTTCGCCTCTGCCGCCAGCTGTTCTACATTGAGGTTTTCGGTGTATTTGGTTTCAATCCGCTTGAGTACCCGGCTTATCAAACTGAAATGCGTCTGGCGACTTACCAGCGCAAGTAACGCGCCACCACGCGGCCCGGTCAGCACATGGTAGAGGATTTCGCGAATGATCTGTTTCCCCAGAATACGCGCATCCAGCGGTCGCTCCATCACATCCAGCAGGCGCTCAGCAGCACAGAGAATTTCGTCTGAGAGCGTCGCAGAGTTAATCCCACTGGCAGCCATAGCGGGCTGGAACAGCTCGTCTTCCCCAATGTCCATCAACAGCTCCTGCAATTGCAGGATATCGACATTCAGGTAAATACCGGCCAGAGGAACCTCCGGCGTCGCATACGTTTCACATTCGAAGGGTAAAGGTACGGTTAGCAGCAGGTATTCGTTGGCGTCATAGCGAAATACGCGCTCATTAATGTAACCAATTTTATGTCCCGAAAAGAGAAATATGATGCCTGGCTGATACATGACTGGTGTACGCGCCGCCGGCTCCGTACCGTGTAGCAGGCGGACATCTGGCAGCAGTTCGTTAAGTTTATTTTCATTGTTTTTCAGATGCTTAATTTTATCTGTCAGCAGAAGGCAGATCTCATCACGGTTCATGGGGCACCATTTCATTATCGTTTTTCGACCCTGACATAATGCGCAGATTTATCCGTTTTCTCCAGCAGTCTGTAGAAATGGGCAAGACATCGGCAGAAATGAGCATTGAGAGCAGCGCGGCGGGCGACCACAATGTTCATCATCCGGCAGACACTCTCCTGCCCTCTTTTATTACCCACCAAAGGGAACGAGCAATGAACAACTTTAATCTCCATACCCCAACACGTATTTTGTTTGGTAAAGGCGCGATTGCTGAGCTGCGCGATCAAATTCCTCAGGACGCTCGCGTGCTGGTTACTTACGGTGGCGGCAGCGTGAAAAAAACAGGTGTCCTGGCACAGGTTCAGGACGCGCTGAAAGGCCTGGACGTGCTGGAGTTTGGCGGTATCGAGCCAAACCCGTCTTATGAAACGCTGATGAACGCGGTAAAAATCGTGCGTGATGAGAAAGTGACGTTTCTGCTGGCAGTAGGCGGCGGTTCCGTGCTGGACGGCACCAAATTCATCGCGGCTGCTGCACAGTACGCTGACGGCATCGATCCATGGCGCATTCTGGAAACCCACGGCAACGACGTAACAAGTGCCATCCCGATGGGCTCCGTATTAACCCTGCCTGCAACCGGCTCTGAATCTAACTCCGGCGCGGTAATTTCGCGTAAAACCACCGGCGATAAACTGGCCTTTATGACCCCATTTGTGCAGCCAGTATTTGCCGTACTGGATCCGGTTTACACCTACACCCTGCCGCCACGTCAGGTTGCAAACGGCGTCGTGGATGCGTTCGTTCATACCGTTGAGCAGTATGTGACTTATCCGGTCGACGGGAAAATTCAGGATCGCTTTGCCGAAGGCATTCTGCTCACACTGGTAGAAGAAGGTCCGAAAGCCTTGCAGGAACCGGAAAACTACAACGTGCGTGCGAACGTCATGTGGGCGGCAACCCAGGCGCTGAACGGTCTGATTGGCGCAGGGGTACCGCAGGACTGGGCAACGCATATGCTGGGCCATGAGCTGACTGCAATGCACGGTCTGGATCATGCTCAAACACTGGCCATCGTTCTGCCTGCGCTGTGGAATGAAAAACGTGATACCAAGCGTGCCAAACTGCTGCAATACGCAGAGCGTATCTGGAATATCACCGAAGGAAGCGATGACCAGCGCATCGACGCCGCCATTGCCGCAACCCGCGCTTTCTTCGAACAAATGGGCGTACCGACTCGCCTGTCTGACTACGGTCTGGACGGTAGCTCCATCCCGGCGCTGCTGGAAAAACTGCAAGCGCATGGCGGTACGAAACTGGGCGAACATCAGGACATTACGCTTGAGGTCAGCCGTCGGATTTACGAAGCTGCCCGCTAAGGTTTTTTAACCTCCGCCTTTCGTTTTTGGGTATTTATACCAGACTTAAGTCACACCTATGTCACCGGAGTATGTTCCGGTGACAGTCATTAAGGGGAGGAATTATGACCACTCCAACCATTATCAAACTACAGGATGGTAACGTCATGCCGCAACTGGGCCTGGGGGTCTGGAAGGCAAGCAACGAAGAAGTCATCACTGCCATTCATAAAGCGCTGGAAGTGGGGTATCGCTCAATTGATACCGCGGCAGCGTACAAAAATGAAGAAGGTGTCGGCAAAGCAATACGTGACGCAGGCGTGCCACGGGAAGAGTTATTCATTACCACCAAGCTGTGGAATGATGACCAGAAACGCCCCCGGGAAGCCTTGCTCGAAAGCATGGAGAAACTCCAGCTTGATTACCTCGATCTGTACCTGATGCACTGGCCAGTTCCGGCGATCGACCACTACGTTGAAGCGTGGGAAAACATGATCGACCTGCAAAAAGAAGGGCTGATTAAGAGCATCGGCGTGTGCAACTTTCAGATCAACCATCTCCAGCGGCTGATGGATGAAACCGGCGTACCTCCGGTGATTAATCAGATAGAACTTCACCCGCTCATGCAGCAGCGCCAACTGCACGCCTGGAACGCCACACATAAAATCCAGACCGAATCCTGGAGCCCGCTGGCGCAGGGCGGCAAAGACGTCTTCGATCAAAAGATAATCCGTGACCTCGCAGAGAAATATGGCAAATCACCGGCGCAGATTGTCATCCGCTGGCATCTGGATAGCGGCCTGGTGGTGATTCCGAAATCGGTCACCCCTGCGCGTATCGCAGAAAACTTTAACGTCTGGGACTTCCGCCTGGATAAAGATGAATTAGGCGAAATCGCGAAACTCGATCAGGGCAAGCGTCTGGGGCCAGACCCGGACCAGTTCGGCGGTTAACCCCTTCCCTCCAGCCCGACACTCTCGTCGGGCCTTTACTGATTTGAAATATCAGGAAACAATTCACGCACATATATTGTTGTATTTCTTGCAGTCACTGGAGCAGCATTGCTGCAACATAACCTGTTAATTATCAAATAAATATATTTATTTGATAAATACATTCACCATATCCATAGGTGCGTAACCGTGACTGAGAAAAAAGGTAGCGGAGTCAAATGGCTCCCATTAATTCTTATAACATTCATTTCTGCCGGGCTGTGGCAACTTACCCCTCCATCCGGGTTAAGTGCGCCAGCCTGGCATTCGGCAATTATCTTCGTTGCGACGATTGCTTCTATCGTGGCAAAAGTTTTACCCATCGGCGCGGTTGGCATTATTGGGATTACGGTTTTTGCACTCGCCTATGCGGCCGGGGATAAAACCGCCAGCGGCGCTATCACCACAGCGCTAAGCGAACTGAACAGTTCACTTATCTGGCTTATCGTCGTGGCTTTTATGATTGCCCGCGGTTTTATCAAAACTGGCCTCGGACGACGCATTGCGCTGCAGATGATCCGTCTGCTCGGCAAGCGCACGCTGGGACTCGCCTATGGTCTGGCTTTTGCCGATCTGATCCTCTCCCCGGCAATGCCGAGTAATACAGCACGCTGCGGCGGCGTCATCTATCCGATTGCCGACTCTCTGGCACGCAGTTTCCATTCGAACCCGGAAGATGAGTCCCGCAGTAAAATCGGTACCTTTCTTATCACCTGCATTGGCAACGTCAACGACGTCACCGCCGCGCTCTTTATGACCGGTTATACCGGCAACCTGTTGGCGGTGAAGTTGGCGGCCAATGCGGGCGTCACGCTGACCTGGGGCAGCTGGTTTATGGCGGCGCTGCTGCCATGCCTTGTGTCCTTACTGCTGGTTCCACTGCTGGTCTACTGGATCGTGCGCCCGGAAATAAAGCACACGCCGGATGCCCCGAACCTGGCGCGCAAAGAGCTGGCTGAAATGGGCAGCATGTCTCGCGGCGAATGGCTGATGCTGGTTACCGTCGGCGTACTGCTGGTGCTGTGGATTTTTGGCGATACGTTAGGCGTCGACGCCACTACAGCCTCGTTCGTGGGACTGTCCATTTTATTGCTAAGCGGCGTTCTGAGCTGGGAAGATGTGAAAAGCGAGAAAGGCGCATGGGACACGCTGATTTGGTTTGCCGCACTGCTGATGATGGCGAACCAGCTGAAAAAACTAGGTTTCACTACCTGGTTTGGCAATCTGATCGGCGATAGCCTGAGCAGTACTATGCACGGTACCAGTTGGGTGATCGTCCTGTTGCTGCTGAATGCCGCCTACTTCTATACCCACTACTTTTTTGCCAGCGGTAATGCACAGATTGCCGCGCTGTACGCCGTTTTCCTCGGCGTCGGACTGCATCTGAATATCCCCGCAGCCCCCACGGCGTTAATGCTGGCCTTCACCAGCAGTTTGTACTGCTCGCTCACCCAGTACACCCACGCTCGCGGTCCAATTCTGTTTGGCGCCGGGTACGTTCCAACGGGCGTCTGGTGGCGCACAGGATTTATCATCAGCCTGTTTAACCAGGCGGTGTTTATCACCGTAGGTCTGATGTGGTGGAAGGTGTTGGGTCTGTACTAAACTGACTGCGTCCTGACGAATACCTTACCTACGGAGAAAAGGAATGACCTGTATTTTCTGTCAAATTGTTGAAGGTAAAGCACCCTGCCATAAGGTCTGGGAAGACGAGCACCATCTGGCTTTTCTGTCGATTTTCCCGAACACCGACGGTTTTACCGTGGTGATCCCGAAAAAGCATTACCCCAGCTATGCCTTCGATATGCCGCCGCAGGCGTTGGCTGACCTGATGATGGCAACCCAAAAAGTGGCTAAGAAACTGGATAAGGCTTTCCCGGATGTCAGTCGTACGGGGATGTTCTTCGAAGGTTTCGGCGTAGACCATGTGCACAGCAAATTAAGCCCCATGCACGGCACTGGCGATCTAACTCACTGGAAACCGATTGAGTCGCGGCAGACCAAATTTTTCGAGCAATATGAAGGGTATCTGTCATCACACGATCATGAACGGGCGGATGATGCAAAACTGGCCGCATTAGCGGCCAGAATTCGTGAGGCATAAATACTGAGCACTTCTGCCGGATGGCGGTGCAAGCACCTTATCCGGCCTACAAAACTGTGCTGCTCGTAGGCCTGATAAGCATTTCACCACCGGGCAAAGTAAATTAACGTCCCGCTACTTTCCCGCGTTTTTTGTTTGCGGCAGGGGTCTGGCGCTGGTGCGCCACCGGGGTGTGCTTGGTCAACGCCGGGCGGGTATGACGGTTCTGGCGACGTGCTTCGCGCATCTCTTCCAGCGTAGGCGCCGGAACCAGACATTCACGACGACCGCCGATCAGATGCTTTTTACCCATGTCTTCCAGCGCCTGGCGGATTAACGGCCAGTTAGCTGGATCGTGGTAACGCAACAGGGCTTTATGCAAACGGCGCTGCTTATCACCTTTCGGCACCACCACGTCTTCACTCTTATAACCAATTTTACCCAGCGGGTTTTTCCCGGTGTAATACATGGTTGTGGAGTTCGCCAGCGGCGATGGATAAAAGTTCTGCACCTGATCCAGACGGAAACGACGTTGTTTCAGCCACAGCGCCAGATTCACCATATCCTCGTCACGCGTACCCGGGTGCGCGGAGATGAAGTACGGGATCAGGTACTGCTCTTTACCCGCCTGTTTAGAGTAGGTATCGAACAACTCCTTAAAGCGATCGTAGCTGCCCATCCCCGGCTTCATCATCTTCGACAGCGGGCCTTCTTCAGTATGCTCTGGCGCAATCTTCAGATAGCCGCCAACGTGGTGGGTCGCCAGCTCTTTGATATAGCGCGGATCTTCAACCGCGATGTCATAGCGCACACCGGAAGCTATGAGGATCTTTTTAATGCCTTTCAAATCACGCGCCCGGCGATAAAGGTTAATCGTCGGTTCGTGATTGGTGTCCATATGCGGACAGATATCCGGATAGACGCATGACAGACGACGGCAGGTCTGCTCCGCACGCGGTGACTTACAGCGCAGCATATACATGTTCGCCGTTGGGCCGCCGAGGTCGGAAATCACGCCGGTAAAACCTGGAACGGTGTCGCGAATGGCTTCGATTTCATTGATGATCGAATCTTCAGAGCGGCTCTGGATGATGCGGCCTTCGTGCTCGGTGATCGAACAGAACGAACAGCCGCCAAAGCAGCCACGCATAATGTTGATCGAGAAACGGATCATCTCATAGGCCGGAATGCGGCTGTCGCCATACGCCGGGTGCGGCACGCGCTTGTACGGCAGCGCAAAGACGCTATCCATCTCTTCGGTAGACAGCGGAATAGCTGGCGGGTTGATCCAGATGTAGCGATCGCCGTGCTTTTGCATCAGCGCACGCGCGCAGCCAGGGTTGGTTTCGTGGTGCAGGATACGCGACGCATGCGCATACAGCACTTTATCGCCCTTCACTTTTTCAAAGGACGGCAGCAGCACGTAGGTTTTTTCCCACGGTTTCGGACGCGGCGGCTGTACGGTTACCGCTTTCGCTTCCTGCTTTTTCGGTGCGACCGGTTTGTTGTCAGCACACGGCAGATCTTCGCCGTACGGATGCGGGATCGGATCAATCTTGCCCGGCGTGTCGAGACGCGTGGAATCCACCCCACTCCAGCCCGGCAGCGCTTCTTTAACCATAATAGCGGTGTTACGCACGTCGCGGATCTGATCGATGGTTTCGCCCATCGCCAGACGATGCGCCACTTCTACCAGCGGACGTTCGCCGTTGCCGAACATCAGCATGTCGGCTTTGGAATCCACCAGAACAGAGCGACGAACGGTATCAGACCAGTAGTCATAGTGCGCGGTACGGCGCAGGCTGGCCTCAATGCCGCCGAGAATAACCGGCACATCTTTCCATGCTTCTTTACAACGCTGGGTATAGACCAGCGTGGCGCGGTCCGGGCGTTTACCTGCTACGTTGTCTGGTGTGTAGGCATCGTCATGGCGCAGTCGGCGATCGGCGGTGTAACGGTTGATCATCGAGTCCATGTTGCCTGCGGTCACACCAAAGAACAGGTTCGGTTTACCCAAACGCATAAAATCGTCTTTGTTGTTCCACTCCGGCTGGGCGATAATCCCTACACGAAAGCCCTGCGCTTCCAGCATACGACCGCATATTGCCATGCCAAAGCTCGGATGATCGACGTATGCATCGCCGGTAACCAGAATGATGTCGCAGCTATCCCAGCCTAGTTGGTCCATTTCGTCGCGTGACATCGGCAAAAACGGTGCCGGGCCAAAACAGGCAGCCCAGTACTGCGGCCAGGAGAAAAGGTCTCTGTCCGGCTGGATCAGGGATATTGCGCTCATAATGCTTCCAAAAATGGTAAAAAAATAATCAAAGGCCGGGGATTATACGCTGTATGTCGACAAGAAATGAAGTGGAGTCTGAACCAGGGCAGTAGAAAGTTATATAAATTGTTAAATTTTACGACGCTCATTTTTATCAATCATAATTAACACCATGCCGGCCAGCTGAGATAACTCTTTTTCGGCGGGGGATTTTTCATTGCGACTCAACGATTCACTGCATATTTCCCAGCTACGGGTTGTTGTTCACCTGTGTGGGTTTCTGGTTCTTCTCTACAGCTTTTCTATGCTGCCACCGATGACCATCGCTTTGTTAAACAAAGAGCGGAGCTTGTTCGCTTTTTTCAGCACATTTATGACTTTCTTCACCCTCGGCGGCGGGGCGTGGCTGGCAACCAAACATGCGGGTATTCAACTGCGAACACGAGATGGTTTCGTTATTATCGTCCTGTTCTGGCTGTTGTTTTCGTTTATCAGCGCGATGCCGATGTGGATGGACGATGGCTTAAACCTCTCCTTTGCGGATGCCCTGTTTGAAGGGGTTTCCGGGATTACCACCACGGGCGCAACGGTAATTGGCGACGTCAGCGCGATGCCGAAGTCGTATCTCTACTATCGGGCCCAGCTTAATTTTATTGGTGGCCTGGGTGTTATTGTCCTCGCCGTGGCGGTATTACCGCTTTTGGGTATCGGCGGCATGAAGCTGTATCAGTCTGAAATGCCGGGTCCCTTCAAAGAAGAACGACTCACGCCAAGACTTGCTGATACTGCACGTACGCTGTGGCTGACCTATGTCATTCTGGGTCTAATCTGTACTCTGGCCTACTGGGCTGCCGGGATGTCGTTCTTCGATGCCTTATGCCACGGGCTGTCGACGGTTTCTCTCGGCGGATTTTCCACTCGCAGTGAAAGCATCGGCTTCTATAACAGCCATGCGATCGAGCTGGTCGCTGGGGTGTTTTCCCTGTTGTCTGCGTTTAACTTCACCCTCTGGTACGTGGCTATCGTGAAACGTACCTTCAAACCCTTTCGTCGTAATGCCGAACTGCGTTTCTTTTTGCTTATTGCGTTGGTTGTCACTCTGATCGCCACCTGGCAAGTTTGGCGGGCAGGCATGTACGGATTAACGGACAGCCTGGTGCATGCTTTTTTTCTGGCAAGTTCGATGCTGACAGATAATGGCCTGTCGACGGCGGATTATGCGCAGTGGCCTTCGCACACGATCTTCATGCTGCTCAGCGCCAGTTTCTTCGGCGGTTGTGTGGGATCGACCTGCGGGGGGATTAAGGTGCTGCGTTTTTTGATTATGTTCAAGCAGTGCCGTCAGGAGTTACACCAGCTCGCGCATCCCCGTGCCCTGCTGAACATTAAAGTGGGCAATAGCGTGGTAAGCGACCGGGTGGTGCGTTCGGTATGGAGCTTTTTCTTTCTCTACGTTTTGTTCACCAGCTTTTTTATCTGGGCGCTCAATCTGATGGGCTACGATCTCTTCTCCTCTTTTGCCACCGTCGCCGCCTGCATCAACAATATGGGGCTAGGATTTGGCGTCACCGCCACAACATTTGGCACCTTAAATGAGGAAGCAAAGCTACTGATGTGCGCGGCTATGATCATGGGGCGTCTGGAGATTTACCCCATTCTGATCCTGTTCTCGCGCATGTTCTGGCGGGCATAACGGAAATCCCGGCGCATTACGGCGCCGGGTTCACCAACATCTGTCCGATTGAGCCACGATCTGCCATTTCCAGCGTCTGGCTATTAAAGTAGAACGGGAAATGGGCCCAGGAAGGCTGTCCGTAATAAACCAGTAATTCAACCTGGCCGTCAACCCAGACGGTATCTTTCCAGCCTCTGTCTTCCGGGAACGGCATCGCGCCATTCACATTACGGATCAGGAACGAGACGCCTTCAATATGGAAGGACTGGGGCATATCCGCCCGCACCGTCCAGCGCTCCCAGGAGCCCTGCTGAGCGGTAATATCCATACGATTGACGTCCCACAGCTGACCGTTGATGCCAGGGTCATCGTCCAGGCTGATATCACGGCTGCGAATCGGCGAACCGCTGAGGATTTCCGTTGGCAGCAGGCGCATTGGCAGGCTGTCAGTCACCAGCGGCAGAAGCCCCGTTGGACGCAGAGTCAGCACCAGCGTGGAGATGAGAATACTGGAAGGCT
Source organism: Citrobacter sp. KTE30 (assembly GCF_000398825.1). Taxonomy (NCBI): domain Bacteria; kingdom Pseudomonadati; phylum Pseudomonadota; class Gammaproteobacteria; order Enterobacterales; family Enterobacteriaceae; genus Citrobacter; species Citrobacter sp. KTE30. The sequence continues at coordinate 3,883,894 of NZ_KB976055.1, forward strand.
CAAAGAACCCGCGGATCCTGTCGACAATACTGGCTGCCTCGCCACAGGTGATAGAGACCTCATTACCGTTCGTCATATCCACCAGGATCTCACGACGCTCGCCAGGCGCCAGCGAGAGCTGTTTCACCGAAACGGGCGCAGGTAAAAAGCCCTGATCGCTGGAAATCACATGCAGCGCACGGCCATCGCTCATTTGCAACTGGTAACGACGCGAGTTTGAAGCGTTCAGTAAACGCAAGCGCACCCAGCCGCGGGAGACTTCGACATACGGGCTTTGCGCCCCATTGACAAGCAGCGTATCACCGACAAAGCCACCGCTGCCGGGCTCGCTGTATTCCGGCGTGCCAAAGTTGTCCAACCGCTTGTCCTGGATAATGACCGGAAAATCATCCACGCCATAGTGGTTGGGAATAGACAGTGATTTACTCACTTCATCTTCAACCAGCCACATCCCGGCAAGGCCGTTATAGACCTGCTGAGCAGTACGATTTGGCGTATTGGCGTGATACCACAACGTGGCGGCATTCTGGCGAATCGGTAGCACCGGCGCCCAGTCAGCATTCGGGGACATCATGCGCGCCGGGCCGCCCATCAGCGGGCCTGGTACCTGTAACCCGGCGACGGTCATCGAGACATTCTCAGTCAGACGGTTGCTGTAGATAAGCTTGACGTCATCCCCTTTCCAGACGCGAATTGTCGGTCCCAGGTAGCGGCCGTTAATTCCCCAGACAGGTGCGCGCGTGCCTTGTGTAAAGGACCAGTGCGCACGTTGCAGCGTCATAAATAGCGGCTGCCCCCGGCGGGATTCCAGCAGCGGAGGCACAGGTAACGGTTGTTGCTGACCGGCAGCATTAGCCTTCAGCGGAACAGCACCTGCACACAGTGCGATCCCCGATGCCTGAATGAACTGACGCCGACTGAATGACATATAAACTCCATAAAAAACTGGCTATTAACACGCAGGAAGTCATTTCCTGTAAAAAACCCGAATTGCGCGGATTAAACCTTACCGGCGGCTTCCCGCTCAGCAACTTCTTTATCGAGCTCTGCGATTTTTTGTTCCATCAACGTGCGGCAATGTGCTGCCAGTTCACGAACCTGATCTTTGCCAAAGTGGCTAATATCCACCGGCGGCAACATCTCGACAATCGCCAGACCATTATTGAGTCTGTTTAATTTTATCTTGTTCGAGGTTGTGGAAACGCATACCGGAATGACCGGGACACCAGCAGCAATCGCTGCATGGAACGCGCCGGTTTTAAACGGAAGCAGACCGCGACCGCGGCTACGCGTTCCTTCCGGGAACATCCAGATAGAAATGCGGCGTTTTTTGAAATGATTAACCACGGCAGCAATGGTGCTGTGTGCTTTTGCGCGGTTATTTCTGTCAATCAGCAGGTTACCGGTTAACCAGTACAGCTGCCCGAAGAAAGGGATCCACAGCAGGCTTTTTTTACCTACCGTCACCGTCGGCGGTTGAACGATATTCGCAGCAGTAACCATGTCATAGTTGTTCTGATGGTTACAAATATAGATAGCATTACCATAGTTCTGCGCGTCTGCCGGCATGCGGCACTCGACCTTCAGACCATAAAGGGGAGCCAGGCGGCCAAACATATGACCGAACGTTGCAACGTGTTTTGGATTTCGCGGGCTGAACAGACAGTATATGCAACCGAAAATACAGACCAGAACGCAGTAAATAACAGTAATAATTAAACGAAAAATATATAGCATAACAACCTCTAAGGCCTAAGAGCCTGGCATTTTACGTCACCTGATTCATCACGCGGTATCAGGTTAGGGCTTTGTTAAGGGCGGCTCTCTGGAAAAGCGTATTGTTAATCGCAACGCACGAATAAACAACGGTTTCACGGGAATTTTTAACGTTGGCTCTCCCTGGGCTTTAACAGGGAGAGCCGGACGGTAGCGTTATTCTTCGCTGTCGCCGTGACTGGCGCGTCGAGGCGAGTCAATCTCAATGCTGTCGATACGCTGCAGACCACGCATTAGCGTGCCGCGACGGCCACGCTCGCCGGTCACTTTCTGCAACTCTTCGGGACGCAGTTTGATTTTGCGCTTACCGACGTGGATAGTCAGCGTGCTCTGCGGCGGCAGCACGTAAAGTTGCGCCAGACCATCCTCGCCTTTCGCCGCTTCCGCTGAAGGGATATTAATGATCTTGTTCCCTTTGCCTTTCGACAACTGCGGTAAATCGCTCACCGGGAACATCAACATGCGACCAGCCTGAGTAATCGCCAGCAGCATATCGGTTTCATCTTCAATCACCACCGGCTGCATGACACGCGCATTCTCTGGCAGCGTAATCAATGCCTTACCTGCACGGTTACGTGCTACCAGGTCATTGAAGGTGCAGACAAAACCATAGCCCGCATCCGATGCCATCAGCAGTTTCTGATCATCGCCTTCCATCAGCATGTGCTCAACCGTCGCGCCCGGCGGCAGAGTGAGCTTCCCGGTCAGCGGTTCACCCTGACCGCGCGCCGACGGCAGCGTAATCGGATCGATGGCATAGCTGCGGCCGGTCGAGTCCACGAACACCACCGGCTGATTGCTCTTACCCTTCACTGCCGACTTAAAGCTGTCGCCCGCTTTATAGCTTAATCCCGGCGCATCGATGTCGTGGCCTTTCGCGCTACGCACCCAGCCACTCTGGGACAACACAATAGTCACCGGCTCAGACGGCAGCATGTCGTGCTCGCTCATCGCCTTCGCTTCTTCGCGCTCCTGCAACGGAGAACGACGATCGTCGCCATAAGCCTCAGCGTCAGCCTGCAGCTCTTTCTTCAGCAGGTTATTCATTTTACGTTCAGAAGCCAGAATGGCCTGCAACTGATCGCGCTCTTTCGCCAGTTCATCCTGCTCGCCGCGGATTTTCATCTCTTCGAGTTTGGCAAGATGGCGTAATTTCAGCTCAAGGATGGCTTCAGCCTGGGTTTCAGAAATACCAAACCGCGACATCAGCTCTGGCTTAGGTTCATCTTCATGACGAATAATTTCGATTACTTCGTCAATATTGAGGAACGCCACCAGTAAGCCTTCAAGGATGTGCAGGCGCTTGAGCACTTTTTCCAGACGATAATTCAGGCGGCGGCGCACGGTATCGCGGCGGAACGCCAGCCATTCGGTGAGGATCTCCAGCAGGTTTTTCACCGCCGGACGACCATCAAGACCGATCATATTCAGGTTGATGCGGTAACTTTTTTCCAGATCGGTGGTGGCAAACAGGTGGTTCATCACCTGCTCCATATCCACGCGATTGGAGCGCGGGACAATCACCAGACGAGTCGGGTTTTCGTGATCCGATTCGTCGCGCAGGTCGTCTACCATCGGCAGCTTTTTATTGCGCATTTGAGCAGCGATCTGCTCAAGCACTTTTGCCCCAGAAACCTGATGCGGCAGCGCGGAAATCACCACCGCGCCGTCTTCTTTCGTCCATACCGCACGCATACGTACGGAGCCGCGTCCGTTTTCGTAAATCTTACGAATCTCCGCGCGCGAGGTAATGATCTCCGCTTCGGTCGGGTAATCCGGCCCCTGCACGATATCCAGCAACTGATCCAGCGTCGTTTTCGGCTGCTCAATCAGAGTAATCGCTGCTTTTGCCACTTCACGCAGGTTGTGCGGCGGAATGTCCGTTGCCATACCAACGGCAATACCGGTCGTACCGTTGAGCAGAATATTTGGCAGACGCGCAGGCAGCATCTTCGGCTCCTGCATGGTGCCATCGAAGTTCGGCACCCAGTCCGACGTGCCCTGACCGAGTTCACCCAGCAGGACTTCCGCATATTTAGACAGGCGGGATTCGGTATAACGCATCGCCGCGAAGGATTTCGGATCGTCCGGCGCCCCCCAGTTCCCCTGCCCGTCAACCAGCGGATAACGGTAAGAGAACGGCTGCGCCATCAGCACCATCGCTTCATAGCAGGCGCTGTCGCCGTGCGGATGGTATTTACCCAGCACGTCACCGACGGTACGGGCGGATTTTTTAAATTTGGCGCTGGCATTCAGCCCCAGTTCGGACATCGCGTACACGATGCGACGCTGAACGGGTTTCAAACCATCGCCAATAAACGGCAACGCCCTGTCCATGATGACGTACATGGAATAGTTCAGATAGGCGTTTTCCGTGAATTCATGCAGCGCCAGGCGCTCTGCCATATCGCTCATTAATCGTGGTTCCTCAACTTTGTACCCCTCTATTGAAGGGCAATATTGCCGCAGATACTACCCTATCTGGCGTGTTGAGTCACAAAGAAAAGGGCCGCGAATGCGGCCCTGATGGGGATTACTTAGCAACTTTGGTAATCTGTTTCACGTCGATTTCAACGGAGTTCCAGTCTTTATCCACTTCACCCTGGATTTCAACCACATCCTGCGGTGTGACGGTTACGCCGTTCCAGCGCTTGTGGTCGATATCCACATTCACTGTGCCGGTCGCATCTTTAAACACATACAGGTCGTCGGAAATACGCTCAACGATGTTCCCGCGCAGGGTAACCCAGGTGTCATCACGCAGTGATTTGGCGCTTTCTACTGTCGTGCTGCTACCGTTAGGGCCGACAAATCCGCCGTTTTGGCTCTGCGTAGTGGTTGTCGTTGGCCCAGAGAAGCCGCCCTGCTGAGCTGCCAGAACAGGTGCGGAACACAGTGCCATTACGGCAACCATTGCAGCTAATTTTTTCATCGTCATGTCTCCCTTTCATGTTGGTTTACGACTATTAAATAAGTTAATCCTTAACAAGTTCTTAAGGCAAAAAAAGATACTTTTTTTACTGTACAGAGACTGTAGCCACAGGTTTACTGACTGCAAATGAGTTATCGCAGGGAAGAACATATGCGTATTTTACTGATCGAAGATGACACGTTGATTGGCGATGGCCTGAAAACAGGACTGAGTAAAATGGGTTTCAGCATTGACTGGTTTACCGAAGGCCGCCAGGGGAAAGAAGCACTCTACAGCGCACCTTATGATGCGGTAATCCTCGACCTGACACTGCCAGGCATAGACGGACGGGACATTTTGCGAGAATGGCGAGCTAACGGGAAGCAGGAGCCGGTACTGATTCTGACCGCTCGCGACGCGCTGGCGGAACGCGTTGAAGGCCTGCGCCTGGGCGCAGATGACTATCTGTGTAAACCCTTTGCGCTGATCGAAGTTGCTGCCAGACTGGAGGCGCTGGTGCGTCGTGCCAGCGGCCAGGCCAGCAACACATTGCGCCATGGCCAGGTAACGCTCGATCCTGGCGCATTGGTCGCCACGGCGGCGGGTGAACCTTTGTCACTCAAACCTAAAGAGTTCGCACTGCTGGAACTGCTGATGCGCAACAAAGGTCGCGTCCTGCCCCGCAAACTGATTGAAGAAAAACTGTATACCTGGGACGAAAATGTCTCCAGCAATGCGGTTGAGGTCCACGTTCATCACTTACGCCGTAAGCTCGGCAGCGACTTTATCCGTACCGTGCATGGCATTGGCTACACCCTGGGTGACGCATGAAACTCACACAACGCCTCAGCCTGCGCGTCAGGCTAACGCTTATTTTTCTGATTCTGGCATCAGCCACCTGGGCCGTATCCAGTTTTGTGGCCTGGAGGCAGACTACCGATAATGTCGATGAGCTGTTTGATACCCAACTGATGCTGTTCGCCAAGCGGCTTAGCACGCTGGATATCAGCGATGTCACCACCTCAAGCAATATGGCCCGCACGCCAAAGAAACTGAAGCATGGCCATATTGATGACGACGCACTGGCGTTTGCCATCTACTCCACCGACGGCAAAATGGTGCTACACGATGGCGATAATGGCCAGGATATTCCCTACACCTACAGCCGGGAAGGGTTTAGCGACGGCCAACTCAGGGGCGACAACGATTCCTGGCGCTTCCTGTGGCTGAATTCCGCTGATGGGAAATATCGCATTGTGGTGGGCCAGGAGTGGGAATATCGGGAGGATATGGCGCTGTCGATCCTTACTGCACAATTAACCCCATGGCTGGTTGCGCTGCCGCTGATGTTGCTGATCCTGGTGGTCATGCTGAGTCGCGAACTCAGGCCGCTAAAAAAACTGGCGCAAGCTCTGCGCTGGCGCGCCCCGGAATCAGAAGAGCCGCTCGACTCGAAAGGTGTGCCAAGCGAAGTGCGCCCGCTGGTTGAATCGCTAAATCAGCTGTTTACCCGCATCCACTCAATGATGGTGCGTGAACGCCGCTTCACTTCTGATGCCGCCCATGAGCTGCGCAGTCCGTTGACCGCGCTGAAGGTGCAAACCGAAGTGGTGCAACTGTCAGACGACGACCCGCAAACGCGGGAAAAAGCGCTGGCGCAGCTACATGCGGGAATTGAACGCGCCACCCGACTGGTCGATCAGCTCCTGACGCTTTCGCGCCTCGACTCCCTCGATAATCTTCAGGATGTGGCGGAAATTTCATTGGAGGAGCTACTGCAATCCGCGGTGATGGATATCTACCACCCGGCCCAGCAGGCGCACATTGACGTACGTTTGCAGATTAACGCACACAATATTATGCGCACAGGACAGCCGCTGTTGCTGAGCCTGATGGTACGAAATCTGCTGGATAATGCCATTCGCTACAGTCCGCAGGGGAGCATTGTGGAAGTGACGCTCAACGCCCGCAATTTCAGCGTCAAAGATAATGGTCCTGGCGTTGCGCCGGAGGTACTTACACACATCGGTGAACGTTTTTATCGTCCACCGGGACAAAGCGTGACCGGCAGCGGTCTCGGCCTGTCAATTGTCCGCCGTATCGCAACACTGCATGGAATGTCAGCCTCGTTTGGCAACGCTTCGGAAGGCGGGTTTGAAGCTAAGGTCAGTTGGTAACTGCATTATTATTGCTCAAATAGCAAAAGACTTTGCACATTTTGCTAATTTCACCGCACCGCTGGTGGGGGTAAAATCGTCCTCAAACGTATTTCCTTGAGGACACAAAATGAGCAACATTCTGATTATCAACGGGGCGAAAAAATTCGGCCATTCTAATGGCCAACTGAATGACACCCTGACCGAGGTCGCGGACGGTATCCTGCGCGACCTCGGGCATGATGTTAAAGTCGTACGCGCGGACAGCGATTATGACGTAAAAACAGAAGTGCAGAATTTCGTCTGGGCCGATGCGGTTATCTGGCAGATGCCAGGCTGGTGGATGGGCGCACCGTGGACCGTGAAAAAATACATCGATGACGTGTTTACCGAAGGTCACGGCACGCTGTACGCCAGCGATGGCCGCACACGTTCAGATGCCTCTAAAAAATATGGCTCCGGCGGGCTGATTCAGGGCAAAAAATACATGCTGTCCCTGACCTGGAACGCACCGATGGAAGCCTTCACTGAAAAAGACCAGTTCTTCCATGGCGTTGGTGTTGATGGCGTCTATCTCCCGTTCCATAAAGCAAACCAGTTCCTGGGAATGGAAGCGCTGCCGACCTTTATCACCAATGACGTGATTAAAATGCCGGACGTCCCGCGTTATATCGCAGAATATCGCAAGCATCTGACCGAAATTTTTGGTTAACTGGTAACCTGGAATTAGAAGGAGTTAACCATGCTTACCGTTATTGCAGAAATCCGTACACGTCCAGGTCAACATCACCGCCAGGCGGTACTGGATCAGTTTGCTAAAATCGTTCCGACCGTACTGAAAGAAGAAGGCTGCCACGGCTATGCGCCGATGGTGGATCATGCCGCAGGTGTGAGTTTTCAGACCACAGCGCCAGATTCAATCGTGATGGTTGAGCAGTGGGAAAGCATCGCGCATCTTGAAGCGCATTTGCAGACCCCGCATATGAAAGCCTACAGCGAAGCCGTGAAAGGTGACGTGCTGGACATGAATATTCGAATTCTGGAGTCGGGTATTTAAGGTTGTCGATTTGCCGGATGAGGCATTTTAGGCCACCATCCGGCATTCAACCGCAGCGCCACCGGGCACTCCTTACCAGTAGAGCTTCCAGCTCTGAGTGAAGCGCATTAACGCTTCAACGTAGAAATAATCCCCCCAACTTGCACACTCATCGACCCCTTTGTTGCTCGACAGGTGATACACCGAGTGTTTCAGTAGCCCGTTCCCCTGTTCATCTTTACCCATCAGATAATGCCTGGTCAGCGAAGACATGATCCCCATCGCCCACTGCTGGTAGCACTCGCGATCCGGATCGGTCACCGGCAGATGTTTAATCAGCTCCAGCAGACCACAGACGGCAATCGCCGCCGAAGATGAATCGCGCAGCGCATCGGTTCCGACTAATGCCAGATCCCAGTGGCAAACGGCATCTTCCGGCAGGCGATTAAGAAAGTAGTTGGCCAGCTTTTTCGACAGCTGCACCATTTGTGTATCGCCAGTGTAAATATAGCTCAGCAGAAAACCATAAATCCCCCATGCCTGCCCACGCGACCAGCAAGAATCATCAGCATAGCCCTGCTGCGTATTACCGTAACGCGGTGCGCCGGTTTGCACGTCCATATAGTAGGTGTGGAAGGTCGACGCATCCTGGCGGATCAGATATTTGGCTGCCTGCGCAACGTGGGCCTTCGCCGCATTCGCAAAACGCGGATCGCCCGTTTGCTCGCTAGCCCAGTACAGCAGCGGCAGATTCATATTGCAGTCAATGATCATCCGTCCTGCCTGATCGGGATCGCGAAGATCGCCCCACGCCTGGATGATCTGCGCCTTTTCATGAAAACGCTCCAACAGCGCTTCTGCCGCCATCAGGGAAAAACCTCGAGCATCGCGATTGCCGGTCAATCGCCAGGCCGCCACACAGGAAAGCGTGTAGAGGAATCCCAGGTCGTGGGTGTTGGTATCGTGGCGTCCGGCAATACGCAGACCAAACGAACGCACATGCTTCTCCGCCATCTCACGAAATTTGCTCTCACCACTCATTTCCCACGCCAGCCATAACTGCCCGGTCCAGAAGCTGGTCGTCCATTCCACATTCTCTGTCAGTGGGTAATAACCTTGCACACAGGTTTCGGCAGGAAATTGTTCACCGAATTCCGTTAAATGACGGCTAATCAATTCGAGGACATCTTCTCGGGCGCAACTTATTTGATCCTGAAAACTGCCGGGATTAACCGGACTGCCAGGAAATACGCGCAACGATTCCTCAACGATATGATTTAACATATTTCGGTTCCTTATGACGTAAATTATTTTGCAGGGGTATTTTCAGCAATATCGAGAGCGATATTTTTGCCACGTTTGCTCTGACAGGCAGATAAAGTAAATGCCGATATCAATGTAAAGGTCAGCGCCACAATGCCCATAATGATATATGTCTTCTCAAAGCCTATCCGGTCGTACATTAATCCGGCAGGAGAGGAAACCACCACGTTACCGACATACAGCATCGCCTGATAACCCAGTAAATACATGGTCGCATTGACACGTTTATCAAAATGCTCGGCAATATATTTGAAGACGGAAACCAGTAATAAACAGATCTCCAGGCCGTATAGCGGCTTCAGCACAGAAATTAATAAATGAGAGTCACATAGCCCAGATATCACCAATCGCGCGCCCACCAGCGCCCCAATAATCAGCAGACCACGCTTCGCGCCAATATAATTGACGAATAGCGGAATGACCATGTACATGACAAATTCCATTCCCGACTGCACGGTGCCCAGATAACCAAAGACGGCGTTCCCTTCATGTACATCGGCAAAGAAAGTGACGAAGTAGCGGGAGAACTGCTGCTCCGCGATAAACATCATCCACGCCACGCCCGCAACGTACAGGCAGAATGCCCAAAATTTGCGATTACGCAGCAGGGCGTAAACATCCGTCGGGGAGATTTTCTCTTTAGTTATCACCTCCGAGGCGTTGGCCGCATTGACATTGACTTTCAGACTCACCAGAACAACCAGCATCACCACTGACGTCAGGCTGCCGAGCATAAAGTTATAGGCCGGTGAGAGGTTAAACAGCAGGCCAGAGAACGATGACGCCACCGCCCAGCCAAGCGACCCCCACATACGGATCTGCCCAAACTCCATGCCGTTCAGACGGCTGTAGCGGTCAGAATAAGATTCACAGGCCGCCACCCCGGCATACCACGCAAAGCTCAAGTAAATCGCGCCAACTATAATACCCAGCATGGTATTGGAGAGTAATAATGGCTGATAGATATAAATAAAAAACGGTGCCATTAACGCTGACATCACTACGACGAAATAGAGCAGATATTTGCTCATACCTATTTTATCGAGGATATAGCCATAAATAGGCTTCAGAATAACCGAGAAAATACCGTTCACAGCAAATACGGTGCCGATCACCGTACCGCTCAACTGCGCTTTTTGCCCCAACCAGATAGCCAACAAACCAATACTTGCGGACCAGGTAAAGAAATAAAGGAATATAAAACTGCTTATTTTATAATATTCAGTCCGATTTCCCGTTGAATTATTTTTCATACCACCCTCGCTATAAAAAGAACGACAACTGGCGTGCATTTTCAGGTTGCTGAATAACAACCTGGTTATTGTTGATGGATAGCTGCGGAACGGCTGAGTACTGTCTTTGCTGCCCGCTGGCACTCACGGCGCAGCAAAGCCAGCTTTCGCCCTGCGGGATTTCGCTGGTCAACACAGGAATCGACGCACATTCAGGGAACATGATGCTACTGTTCGGCGGCGTGACCACGCTGTCTGGCTGGCGAACTATGGACGGCGACAGATCAACGATAACGCTGGTTCCGTTGCATGCCGCAAGGAGGCATCCACGCTCACATAACCGAGGCTCGGCTTTCATCACCGCAAATCCCCCTTCCACCGTTTGCAGCGTGTGCGCACTGTTAATACGGTGCAGGCGAAGATGCCATTCGCCAAACGGGACAAGCCAGGTCTCAATCATTACGTCATGCCAGGGAGACCAGCGGGACCAGATAAAATTCTCATCGACCCGAACCTCGTCGCACTGACGACGGCCACGATAGTAGCCATCGCCGTCCGCCAACAGCAGCATAGAGTCACAGGCTGCATGTTTGATGCCGTAACGGCCGCGCTCAATGGTGAAACCAAAGCGGCTGGAGTAGGCAAATTTGGTGTATTTGGCTTCGGTATTAACGTAGTTGTTCAGTTCAAGCTGGCCTGAGGTCAACATCATGACATGCTCAGAATGCTCACTATGCTGCAGGATCTGCGCAGCATGGGGGATAACACGTTTTTCAACCAGTTGCGGTAGCGCCAGCTCTTCAGCCTGCCAGAATGGATGATCCTCCGGCAGTGCAAGAATCAAAAAAACCTTCAATGCCCAATAAGGCGATCCCGGCGAGTTGTAGTCTTCACACATCGCCAGATTCGGGTAGGCAAACCCCAGCGTTAGAATGCCATCACGATCGAAAATCGGCTGCTTCTGCCACCAGCGCAAATGACGCAGGATCACCCCTTTGATTATGCCTGGCGAAAGAACATCCAGTTCGGCAAACGCCACCGCGCTCCAGAAGGCAACCATGGCAAAGCGGTAGGTCAGGCTGCGGCCAAACGGCACCGATGCGCCGTCAGCGGCGGACAGGTAAATAAAATCTTCGGCAAACAAGCGCGAACGTTCACGCAGAACGACAGCGCGTTCGGTGTCATCCGGGCTGAGGGTGGCATACAACAGGCCGTAGAAGTGAAAAGCCATTGAGATGTAGTAATCTTTCGGTCGACCGGGACCATCGGAATACCAACCGTCACCAAGATAGTAGGCTTCCATCAGCTCAAAGCGGCGATCGATAGCTGCCTGATCGTAAGGCAGACCCGCACGCTTGAAACCAAGCTGAACGATAATCGCAAAGTAGTTCCAGTTGCTGTCCGGCATTTGCGAGTCGGTTATCTGATTCAGCCAGCGGTGCAGATTCTCGCGTTCGCTCAGGGAGAAATGCTGCGTTAATTGCGTCTGTAACAATGCCAGACCCAGGCCATAAGCAGCCATCTCAACCAGACGCTGATCGTAAGGACCGGTGTCTCCCCAGTAATGTGGGCTTTGTGGGTCAGTACCGAGTTTTATCGCCTGAATGTACTTTTCGGCAAACGGCACTTTAGCCCCGCCTGCCATCAGAGGAAATAGCCCCCACAACGCCCGGGAAAGCCCTTCCATACAGGCAATATCCGCGCTGTAGTGAGCACAGGTATTGCCAAGAGAAAACTGAGCCTGTCCCGCCGGAAACTGCCGATCCAGCGCACGTAAAATGGCGTTAACCGCACACGTTACGTCTTCGCGTGATGACAATGGATTTGATTTTTCTTCAGTTGCTGACCACATAATCTGCCCCTCTGAATTAAGTGGCTAAAGAATAGTGAATCGCAGAGCAGCAGAAATGTTACGTCAATCACAGCACCAGAATTAAAGTAAAACAGTGATTGAGAAAATTTAAAAATAGGGTTTATAAATTACCATTCGGCGGCAAAAATTTAAATTTATTGCACTATGACTTTATCCTCACCGCAAGAACGTCTGGAGCTGATCGCCCTCAATGATGCGGTTGCATCGTTCAGCCGTTTATTCGCCAATACGGTGCGTTATCACCACTGGCATCAGTGTCTGGAAGTGCTGTATGTGGAAGAAGGCTTTGGCGTGGTTACGGTTGACCATAAGCAATACACCATGCGACCGGGACGAATGTTCTTTTTCCCGCCGTTTACCCTACACAAGATCTGGGTCGATGAGCAGGCGCGGGATGGTTATCGACGTACCATTATTCATCTCGATCAACATGCGGTACTGAAGGTGCTGCGCGACTTGCCTCATACTCAACAGCATCTGCAAAATCTGAGCATTCGCGGCAGTGAAGCATGGGTCGTCGACGCGGCGAATGTTCATCCACATGTTGATTTTCTCTTCAGCCGTTATGAAAAAATGGCCGCTCAAAAACCGCTGAGCACTGAGCAGGTTGCCTGTCTGTTAGTCAATTTATTCAGCCTGTTACCCGACGATAATGGCAATATGCCGGAAATTAGCAGCGGAATTGCCAGTCAGGTGATGTTCTGGCTGGATGAACATTACACTCACAAATTTAGTCTGGCAGCGCTGGCGCAGGAGCTGAATAAATCAAAAAGCTATGTATCCCGCCGCTTCCAGATGGAAACGGGCGAGAGCATTCTCGACTATCTCAATACGCTGCGGTTACGCAAAGCCTGTGAAGCGCTGTTACACAGTGAAATCAGCGTGCGGGAGATTGCTCAAAAGGTGGGATTTTCAGAGGTAACATACTTCATCAGCGCCTTCGGTAAAGGCATTGGCGAGACGCCGTTGCAGTATCGCAAGCGGCATAAACAATAACGCCGGAAAGCACGTTGCTTTTCCGGCATTCAACGATCAATTAGCCTTCGAGATCCGCCAGGTCGCCTTTCTCTTGCAACCAGTTACGACGGTCTTCAGAACGCTTCTTGGCCAGCAGCATATCCATCATTGCGTTGGTGCGCTGATCGTCTTCATCATCGATAATGAGCTGCACCAGGCGACGGGTGTTCGGATCCAGCGTGGTTTCACGAAGCTGCATCGGGTTCATTTCACCCAGTCCTTTAAAGCGCTGCACGTTCGGCTTACCTTTCTTGCGCTTTAACTGCTCCAGTACGCCCGCTTTCTCTTCTTCCGTCAGCGCGTAATACACCTCTTTACCGAGGTCGATACGGTATAACGGCGGCAGCGCCACGTACACGTGACCGTGTTTCACCAGCGTGCGGAAGTGTTTCACAAACAGTGCGCACAGCAGCGTGGCGATGTGCAGACCATCGGAGTCCGCATCCGCCAGGATACAGATCTTACCGTAACGCAACTGACTCAGATCGTCGCTGTCCGGATCGATACCGATCGCTACCGAAATATCGTGCACTTCCTGAGACGCCAGAACTTCATCAGAAGAGACTTCCCAGGTATTGAGGATCTTACCTTTGAGCGGCATGATCGCCTGATATTCACGATCGCGCGCCTGTTTGGCGGAACCGCCTGCGGAGTCACCTTCGACGAGAAACAGTTCGGTGCGGTTAAGATCCTGTGCAGTACAGTCCGCCAGTTTACCCGGCAGCGCCGGACCGCTGGTCAGCTTTTTACGCACCACTTTTTTCGCCGCACGCAGACGACGCTGGGCGCTGGAAATCGCCATCTCAGCCAGCAGTTCAGCTGACTGTACGTTCTGGTTCAGCCACAGGCTGAAGGCATCTTTCACCACGCCAGAAACAAACGCCGCACACTGACGCGAAGAGAGGCGTTCTTTGGTTTGTCCGGCAAACTGCGGATCCTGCATTTTTACCGACAGCACGTAAGCACAGCGATCCCAGATATCTTCCGCCGACAGCTTCACGCCGCGCGGCAAAATATTGCGGTATTCGCAGAACTCGCGCATCGCATCCAGCAGACCCTGACGCAGACCGTTGACGTGCGTCCCGCCCTGCATAGTTGGGATCAGGTTCACATAGCTTTCGGTCAGCAGCTCACCGCCTTCCGGCAGCCAGAGCAGCGCCCAGTCCACCGTCTCCGTCTCACCGCTGAAATTACCGATAAACGGTTTTTCCGGCAGCGTCGGTAGGCCATTCACCGCTTCGCTCAGATAGTCATTCAGACCATCCTGGTAGCACCAGCGCTGTTCGCTGTTGTTGACCTCATCCTTGAAGGTGATTTCAACGCCCGGGCACAGTACCGCTTTGGCTTTCAGTACGTGCGTTAAGCGCGAAACAGAAAAACGCGGGCTGTCAAAGAAGCTTTCATCCGGCCAGAAGTGCACGCTGGTCCCGGTATTGCGTTTGCCGCAGGTACCGACAACCTGTAAATCCTGCACTTTATCGCCATTCTCAAACGCGATGTTGTATACCTGCCCATCGCGGCGTACGTTCACTTCCACACGTTTGGACAGGGCGTTAACAACGGAGATCCCCACACCGTGCAGACCACCGGAGAACTGGTAGTTCTTGTTGGAGAACTTGCCGCCCGCGTGCAGACGACAGAGGATCAGCTCAACCGCCGGAACGCCCTCTTCAGGGTGAATGTCTACTGGCATGCCGCGTCCGTCATCAATGACTTCCAGAGACTGGTCGGCATGTAAGATCACGTCCACGCGTTTCGCGTGGCCCGCCAGTGCTTCATCCACACTGTTATCAATCACTTCCTGTCCAAGATGGTTCGGACGGGTCGTATCGGTGTACATCCCAGGGCGACGGCGTACCGGCTCAAGCCCAGTGAGTACCTCAATGGCATCAGCGTTATAAGTTTGCGTCATGGTTTAAATAAGCAATTCGAATTGATCGTCAGAAACTGTGCAGTCCAAGGAAATCGACAATCGGGTTGAAATAATCTTCGAAGCCCGTGAATGCGTGGTTTCCGCCCTCAATAACTGTCTGACGGCAGGAGGCGTAATACGCCACCGCCTGGCGGTAGTCCAACACTTCATCGCCCGTTTGTTGGAGCAGCCAGATCAAATCCGGCGCTTCCAGCGGGTCAATCTGCATGACTTTAAGATCGTAAATATGGCGTGACTCTAGCACATATTGCTGCCCCGTGTAGGGGTTCTCGTTTTGACCGAGATAGTCGACCAGCAGTTCATAAGGCCGTACAGCAGGGTTCACCACCACTGCCGGCAGCATAAAACATTGCGACAGCCAGGTGGCGTAATAACCACCTAATGAGGAGCCGACAATCCCCAGCGACTCTCCGCCATGTTCAAGAATGATCGATTCCAGCATCTCTGCGGCCTGGGCCGGATACGGCGGCAGCTGCGGTACGATCATCTCAACGTGCGGATGGTGCTCCGCCAACCAGTTTTTCAGCAAACACGCCTTCGCCGAACGAGGAGAGCTATTAAATCCGTGAAGATAGAGAAGCGTAGACATCAGTAGCCTTCTGAAGCGGTATCAGGGTGGAACCGATTACCCTGCAGACGACGTACCTGAGTCTGCAACGTCCCGTCAGCAAAAAGCTCCAGCGTCCGCCAGCCGGGGCTGATGGTATCCAATGTGAAGTTGGAACAGTGCGGCTTAAACTGCACGCAGGTCGACGGCGTCGCCAGCAGGCGGCGTCCGTTCCAGTCCAGATCCAGTTCCTGATGAATATGCCCGCACAGCAGATACTTCACGCGCGGGTAGTTCACCAGCACGTTATCCAGCTCAGCGGCATTGCGCAGGCTATGCTGATCGAGCCAGCTACAGCCCGCAGGCAGAGGATGATGATGCAGAAGCAGCAAGGTATTACGCTCTGGTGCATCAGCAAGTTTACGCTCCAGCCATTCGAGCTGGAATTCACTTAATTCACCGTGGGGAACGCCGAACACCTGGCTGTCGAGCAACAATATTTGCCACTGTTCACCGATGAAAACACGCTTGGCAGGGGAAATTCCCGCGTCCTGCAGCGCGCTGTACATTGCCGGCTGAAAATCGTGATTGCCCGGTAGCCAAACGCAGGGCGCACGAAAGCTTGCGATGCCCTCAGCAAAATGCTGATAGGCCGCAGCGGATTGATCCTGCGCCAAATCACCCGTCGCGACGATCAGATCGTACTCAGGCGACTCTGCATGTATGGCATCCAGTACGGATTGATAACTGTCCCAGGTATTCACACCCAGCAGCGTTTCATGCTTTTCGGCAAACAGGTGAGTGTCTGTAATTTGTAAGATCCTGACTCTGGCCTCACCAGCCAAAGGAAGGGTTAACAGGCTTTCCAAATGGTGTCCTTAGGTTTCACGACGCTAATAAACCGGAATCGCCATCGCTCCATGTGCTAAACAGTACCGTAGCCAGTCGGCCAGAAACTGATTAATTTGATGCTTTTCGTCGCGTTGATGCAACTTTTTATTTGGATAATCATACCGCGCTTTGAAGCGAAAGATCTGCTGACTTGAACACACTTCAGCCACCCTCGCGTCATGATACAGGCGCACGGTCAATGACGGCAGGCTCCAGTATGTGACGGCCGGCGCCGTTTGTTCGATCGCGACAAGCGTAGTGTATCGGGTCGATTCAACGATCGTTAACCGATATTGTGCGTTTGCTACCTGATAGCTCACTGTTTCACCGGCTGCATCATTACGTGGCAGCAGGCGGCGCAATTGCGAATAGTTGGTTTCGCACAGGCGCATCATTTCAGGGAAGTCAGGTGTGTAACGCTTCATTTTTTCCACTCAGTTTTTAACTCTTGATAGTGCAGCTGTAACCATTGCAAGGCGATGACAGAAGCCGCGTTGTCGATTTTCCCCTCTTCTACCCATTGATAAGCCTGCTCCCGGCTCACCACATGAACACGAATATCTTCGTTTTCATCAGCCAGACCATGAATTCCGCTCGCGGTCGTAGCGTCCACTTCGCCAACTAAAATAGACAGGCGCTCACTGGTGCCGCCAGGGCTTGCCAGATAGCTCAGAACGGGTTTCGTACGTTTAACGTCCAGTCCGGCTTCTTCCATCGCTTCACGACGGGCCACATCTTCAACGGTTTCGCCCTCTTCGATCATTCCGGCTACCATTTCCAGTAGCCACGGGCTTTCGCTGGTATCAAACGCCGCGATACGTATCTGCTCGACCAGTACAACTTCGTCCCGCTCAGGGTCAAAGGGTAGCAAGACTGCCGCGTGTCCGCGCTCAAAAATTTCGCGCTTTACCTCACCGCTCATTCCACCGTTAAACAGGCGATGGCGGAACCGATAAAGATCCAGTGAAAAAAAACCGCGGTATAGCGTTTCTCGTGCAATAATTTCTACATCATTTTTAGTGAAAGTCATTGGTAAGTTGTCTGGTTTACGCATTGTGCTGTCCTGAAACCAATAGTGATTAAAATGTGAATTTCAAGGTCGTTTGACTGATGTTTGAACGCCCTTGTGTTAAATTGATGCAAATTAACGCCGTATGGCACGTAACGCCAACTTTTTGCAGTGGCGGATTCTGCTAGAATCAGCAAATATTTTTACAATTTGATCAGCGCTAAATACTGCTTCACAACAAGGAATGCAAATGAAGAAATTGCTCCCCATCCTTATCGGCCTGAGCCTGTCGGGGTTCAGTACTTTGAGCCAGGCAGAAAACCTGATGCAGGTTTATCAGCAAGCACGCCTGAGCAACCCGGAATTGCGTAAATCCGCCGCCGATCGCGATGCTGCATTCGAAAAAATTAACGAAGCGCGTAGTCCATTACTGCCGCAACTGGGTTTAGGTGCCGATTACACCTACAGCAATGGCTACCGTGATGCAAACGGCGTCAACTCCAACGCCACCAGCGCGTCATTACAATTGACTCAGACGCTGTTCGACATGTCTAAATGGCGTGCCCTGACGCTGCAAGAAAAATCAGCGGGCATCCAGGACGTAACGTATCAGACCGATCAGCAAACGCTGATCCTGAATACCGCTACGGCCTATTTTAACGTACTGAACGCGATTGATGTGCTGTCTTACACCCAGGCACAGAAAGATGCGGTTTATCGTCAGTTAGATCAGACCACTCAGCGTTTTAACGTTGGTCTGGTCGCCATCACTGACGTGCAGAACGCCCGTTCACAATACGACACCGTGCTGGCGAACGAAGTGACCGCGCGTAACAATCTGGATAACGCGGTAGAACAGTTGCGTCAGGTGACCGGTAACTATTACCCGGAACTGGCTTCGCTGAACGTTGATGGTTTCAAAACCAACAAACCGCAGGCGGTGAATGCGCTACTGAAAGAAGCGGAAAACCGCAACCTGACTTTATTGCAGGCGCGTTTAAGCCAGGATCTGGCGCGTGAGCAGATTCGTCAGGCACAAGATGGTCACTTACCAACGCTGGATTTAACCGCCTCTACCGGGGTATCTGACACCTCGTACAGCGGATCTAAAACCAACAGCTCCCAGTATGACGACAGCAACATGGGCCAGAACAAAATCGGTCTGAGCTTCTCGCTGCCGCTGTACCAGGGCGGGATGGTTAACTCGCAGGTGAAACAAGCGCAGTACAACTTTGTTGGCGCGAGTGAACAACTGGAAAGCGCACACCGCAGCGTGGTGCAGACCGTTCGTTCTTCATTCAACAACATTAATGCTTCTATTAGTAGCATTAACGCGTACAAACAAGCGGTTGTCTCTGCTCAAAGCTCATTGGATGCGATGGAAGCCGGTTATTCCGTAGGTACACGTACCATTGTGGATGTGTTGGATGCCACCACCACGCTGTACAACGCCAAGCAGCAACTGGCAAATGCGCGTTATACCTATCTTATCAATCAGTTAAACGTCAAATCTGCGCTCGGTACGCTGAACGAGCAGGATTTGGTGGCACTGAACAATACGCTGGGTAAACCGGTATCCACAACGCCGGATACCGTGGCACCGCAAAATCCACAACAAGATGCCGCCGTGAATGACTTTAACGGCACTGGCAATTTGCCTGCGGCTCAGCCGACAGCAGCACGTTCAACCAACAGCAACGGCAACAACCCGTTCCGTAACTGATGCTGATGACGGGGCTTCGGCCCCGTCTGAACGTAAGACAACGTAAAGATCCGCCCCTTCCTGCGCATTCTCGCCTCTTCCCGCTTCAATTTCGACCAGTCATCCTCTATCCTGAGCATTATTTACTGTGTTTACCACTGGGTCCTGGAAGACAAAAATGAAACGGACAAAATCTATACATCACGCCTCGTTCCGCAAAAGCTGGAGCGCGCGCCATCTGACTCCTGTCGCCCTGGCAGTTACCGCAGTGTTTATGCTCGCGGGCTGTGAAAAGAGTGACGAAACGGTTTCGCTTTATCAGAACGCTGACGACTGCTCTGCAGCGAATCCAGGTAAAAGCGCCGAATGTACTACCGCGTTTAACAATGCGCTGAAAGAAGCTGAACGTACCGCGCCAAAATACGCCACTCGTGAAGACTGTATCGCTGAATTCGGCGAAGGCCAGTGCCAGCAGGCTCCTGCGCAAGCAGGTATGGCGCCGACCGGTGAAGGTCAGGCTCAGGCGCAGAATCAAAGCAGCGGCAGCTTCTGGATGCCACTGATGGCAGGCTACATGATGGGCCGACTGATGGGTGGCGGAATGGGCGCTCAGCAACCGCTGTTTAGCTCGAAAAACCCAGCCAGCCCGGCTTACGGCAAATACACAGATGCCAGCGGTAAAAACTACGGCGCAGCAACGCCGGGTCGCACCATGACCGTACCGAAAACCGCTATGGCACCGAAACCAGCCACCACCTCTACCGTAACCCGCGGCGGATTTGGTGAGTCTGTGGCCAAACAGAGCACCATGCAGCGTAGCGCAAGCGGCACCACCACACGTTCAATGGGTGGCTGATCGTCATGGAAAGAGTCAGTATTGTTGAGCGCCCGGACTGGCGCGATAAAGCCACCGAATACGGTTTTAATTTTCACACTATGTACGGCGAGCCGTACTGGTGTGAAGACGCGTACTACAAACTCACCCTTGCTCAGGTTGAAAAGCTGGAAGAGGTCACCGCAGAGCTGCATCAAATGTGCCTCAAAGTGGTGGAAAAGGTCATTGCCAGCGATGAGCTGATGACCAAGTTTCGCATTCCGAAGCATACCTGGGGTTTTGTCCGCCAGTCCTGGCTGACACAGCAACCGTCGCTCTATTCACGTCTCGATCTGGCGTGGGATGGAACCGGTGAACCCAAACTGCTGGAAAACAACGCTGATACGCCAACCTCGCTGTACGAAGCCGCGTTTTTCCAGTGGATCTGGCTGGAAGATCAGCTCAATGCGGGCAACCTGCCGGAAGGCAGCGATCAGTTCAACAGTCTGCAGGAAAAGCTTATCGAGCGTTTCACCGAGCTGCGTGAACAGTATGGTTTTCAACTGCTACATCTGACCTGCTGTCGTGATACGGTGGAAGATCGCGGTACGATCCAGTATCTGCAGGATTGCGCGGCCGAAGCTGAGATCGCTACAGAATTCCTCTATGTAGAAGATATTGGTCTTGGTGAAAAAGGCCAATTCACCGATATGCAGGATCAGGTGATCGCTAACCTGTTCAAGCTCTATCCGTGGGAATTCATGCTGCGTGAAATGTTCTCCACCAAGCTGGAAGACGCTGGCGTTCGCTGGCTGGAACCCGCCTGGAAGAGCATTATTTCCAACAAAGCACTGTTACCGCTGTTATGGGAAATGTTCCCGAATCATCCGAACCTGCTGCCAGCGTATTTCGCCGAAGACGACTACCCACAGATGGATAAATTCGTTGTCAAACCGATCTTCTCGCGTGAAGGCGCTAACGTGTCGATCGTTGAGAACGGTAAAACGATCGAAGCGGTGGAAGGACCGTACGGTGAAGAAGGCATGATCGTGCAGCAGTTCCATCAGCTACCGAAGTTTGGCGACAGCTATATGCTGATTGGCAGTTGGCTGATCAACGATCAACCCGCAGGGATCGGCATTCGTGAAGACCGCGCGTTGATCACGCAGGATCTGTCACGTTTCTATCCGCATATTTTTGTCGAATGATTGAGAGTGCCGGGTGGCGGCTCCGCCTTACCCGGCCTACGGCACGAACTTAATGCCCGATAAGCGTAGCGCCATCGGGCGTTCATCACCCAACCTGCACCGACAACATACTTAAACTTCCCATCTCGATACCATCTACAGGGATCGTAACAGACTCTTTACCATCCCATGCCCCGAGAACATACAGCAGCGGCAGATAGTGATCTGGCGTCGGGTTCGACAACGATCCACCTTCATGATCGAGATAGTTCACCAGCGGGTGCTGCTCAACCGGTCCCTGCCAGGTCAGGTTAGCCTTAACATAATCATTGAATGAGGTTGCCCACGGATATGGCGTGTTCTCACCGTGCCAACGCGCAGTACGCAGGTTATGCACCACGTTACCACTGGCCACCAGCATAATACCCTCATCACGCAGTGCCGCCAGCTTGCGGCCCATCTCAAAATGCCAGGCCGCCGGTTTTGTACTATCGATGCTTAACTGCACCATCGGGATGTCGGCATTCGGGTACATCTTGATCAGTACGCCCCATGAACCGTGGTCAAAACCCCACGCCTCTTTGTCTAACGCGACGGGTACAGGAGCAAGTAAATCAACCAGGTGCTGCGCCAGTTCTGGCGAGCCCGGAGCTGGGTAATGGGTGTCATACAGCGCTTGCGGAAAACCGCCGAAATCGTGGATCGTTTTAGGCGCTTCCATCGCCGTCACACCCGTTCCACGGGTGAACCAGTGCGCCGAGACCACCACAATGGCTTTCGGACGCGGCAACGTTTCCCCCAGTTGCTGCCAGGCACGGGTATAAACGTTATCTTCCAGAACATTCATCGGGCTACCGTGGCCCAAAAACAATGCTGGCATACGAGTTGAAGACATGATGATATCCTTACTGAGGGAGTCATTTTGATACCATTACAATACGCTTATTCGGTTGATGAAGAACTCAGATAACCATGATGAAGATCATCAGTTATTTTGACGATCCAGTCCGGAAAGCAGATTGATAAGGAGTTTTATTTGTCGATGTCAGTACCTTTACTTCTGACTTTACTGGCAGGTGCCGCCACGTTTATCGGCGCATTTCTCGGCGTGTTAGGGCAAAAGCCTTCCAACCGCGTTCTCGCCTTTTCTTTAGGCTTCGCTGCCGGGATTATGCTACTGATCTCTCTAATGGAAATGCTACCTGCTGCGCTGGCCGCTGAAGGCATGTCGCCAGTGCTAGGCTACGGAATGTTTATCGTCGGCTTGCTGGGCTACTTTGGCCTGGACCGTCTATTGCCGCACGCGCACCCTCAGGATCTGGTACAAAAAACAACGCAGCCTCTACCCGGATCCATTAAACGCACCGCGATTTTATTAACGCTCGGCATCAGCCTGCACAATTTTCCGGAAGGGATTGCGACGTTTGTTACCGCCAGCAGCAACCTCGAGCTGGGCTTTGGTATTGCGCTTGCCGTCGCATTACACAATATTCCTGAAGGATTAGCCGTTGCAGGTCCGGTCTATGCAGCAACGGGCTCCAAACGTACGGCGATATTCTGGGCCGGGATCTCGGGCATGGCAGAAATACTGGGCGGCGTACTGGCGTGGTTAATTCTGGGGAGTCTCATCTCGCCTGTGGTGATGGCGGCAATAATGGCGGCAGTCGCGGGTATTATGGTGGCGCTGTCAGTCGATGAATTGATGCCACTGGCAAAAGAGATCGACCCAAATAATAATCCCAGCTATGGGGTCCTGTGCGGAATGTCGGTGATGGGGTTAAGTCTCGTCATCCTCCAGTCCATGGGAATCGGATAATCCAGAGGGCGGATGCCACCCTGCTATTTTACAGCATCCGCTCATCCATAGCAGAACGTGAAGGACTATTCCTGTTCCTTAATCACGCTGTTATCTTCACCAGAACGTCGGAAGAGTTTGTTTCGCGCCTCAAGCAATGCGTCTCTGTCTTGTCGGAATGCCCGACAATAACGCTTCATATGGCAATAATAACCCAATGCAACGAGTGCAATTAATACGATCCAATACCAGGCAATAAACATTCTTTTACCCTTAACATTTAACATCATTAAACATTTAACGTTAAAATTTTACATAAACTTATTCTGACATACCCCTATAGTGGCATATTTCAGAAACAAATATATGATTTCGATCATATAAACCAGCAGCTATGCCAATAGCTAAAACAGTTATAAAAAAATAAAACTCTGTCGACGAGATCACACTAAGCAATAATAAACATTGTCCTTAAAATACCTCACTCATACTATCCAGAAAACAATAAAAATTAGATTTTGTAGAATAATACACTTCATCAATATTTATATACCCACAATAAAAGTGACATCAGTAGTACCATTTTCATTTTTAGCCATATCGTAAAAACATAATATATTCAGTGAAATTATATTTAAAGTTAATATAAGGAGATATATCCATGTTTAGACAATACCGAAAAACACTTCTCGCTGGCACACTCGCACTGACGTTTGGATTAACCGCTGGAAATTCGTTTGCCGCAGGTTTTCAACCCGCTCAACCTGCGGGAAAACTGGGGGCAATAGTGGTTGACCCATACGGAAACACCCCGCTTACCGCACTGGTTGAATTAGATAGTCACGTTATTTCAGATGTCAAAGTCACCGTTCATGGTAAAGGTGAAAAAGGGATTCCTGTGACATATGCCGTGGGCAAAGAGTCACTCGCTACCTACGATGGCATACCTATTTTTGGCCTTTATCAAAAGTTTGCCAATAAGGTCACCGTTGAATATAAAGAAAATGGCAAAGCCATGAAGGATGATTATGTGGTGCAAACGTCCGCCATCGTTAATCACTACATGGATAACCGTTCTATTTCCGATTTACAGCAAACGAAAGTTATTAAGGTAGCGCCTGGCTTTGAAGACCGTCTCTATCTGGTGAATACCCATACTTTCACCCCACAGGGGGCAGAATTCCACTGGCATGGTGAAAAAGACAAAAATGCCGGCATCCTGGATGCAGGTCCAGCCGGTGGCGCATTACCTTTTGATATCGCACCCTTTACCTTTGTCGTCGATACGGAAGGTGAATATCGTTGGTGGCTGGATCAAGATGCCTTTTACGATGGCCATGACATGGATATCAATAAGCGCGGTTACTTGATGGGTATCCGGGAAACGCCGCGCGGCACCTTCACAGCCGTTCAGGGTCAGCATTGGTACGAATTCGATATGATGGGGCAGATTCTGGCCGATCATAAGCTACCGCGCGGCTTCCTCGACGCGTCGCATGAATCGATCGAAACAATCAACGACACCGTGTTGCTTCGCGTGGGCAAACGCGATTATCGCAAAGAAGATGGCATCCATGTGCAAACCATCCGCGATCAGATAATTGAAGTAGACAAGTCCGGTCGTGTGGTTGATGTGTGGGATCTGACAAAGATACTCGATCCGATGCGTGATGCGCTTCTGGGTGCACTGGACGCAGGCGCGGTATGCGTCAACGTTGACCTCGCTCATGCCGGTCAACAGGCGAAACTGGAGCCAGATACTCCTTACGGTGACGCCCTCGGAGTGGGTGCAGGTCGTAACTGGGCGCACGTTAACTCCATTGCCTATGATGCCAAAGATGACTCCATTATTATCTCTTCCCGCCATCAGGGTGTTGTCAAAATCGGTCGCGATAAACAGGTGAAGTGGATTCTGGCACCGTCGAAAGGCTGGAATAAAGCGCTGGCAAGCAAGCTGTTAAAACCGGTTGATGATAAGGGCAACGCGCTAAAATGTGACGAAAACGGTAAGTGCGAGAATACTGATTTCGATTTTACCTACACCCAACACACCGCATGGCTCTCGAGCAAAGGGACATTAACCATCTTTGACAACGGCGATGGTCGTGGGCTCGAACAACCGGCATTGCCGACGATGAAATATTCCCGTTTCGTCGAATATAAAGTTGACGAGAAAAAAGGAACCGTTCAGCAAATTTGGGAATACGGCAAAGAACGCGGTTACGATTTCTATAGTCCCATCACCTCGGTTATCGAATATCAGAAAGACCGTGACACCATGTTTGGCTTTGGTGGCTCAATTAATTTATTTGACGTTGGACAACCAACCATCGGCAAGATCAACGAAATTGATTATAAGACCAAAGAAGTCAAAGTTGAGATTGATGTTCTTTCAGATAAGCCGAACCAAACTCACTACCGTGCATTACTGGTCCGCCCACAACACATGTTTAAATAATCGCGTTAGATTAAGGATTAATTATGTCATCTAAATGGATTACTTCATTATTTAAAAGCGTGATATTAACCGCCGCACTTGCTTCGTCGTTTGCCGCCTCCGCTTTTACAGAAGGCACTGATTATATGGTTTTAGAGAAACCGATTCCTAATGCTGATAAGACGTTAATAAAAGTATTCAGCTACGCCTGTCCGTTCTGTTACAAATATGATAAAGCCGTGACTGGCCCGGTTTCTGAAAAAGTTGCCGATCTCGTCACCTTCACACCATTTCATCTGGAAACCAAAGGGGAATATGGTAAACAGGCCAGTGAAGTTTTTGCAGTAATGATTGCTAAAGATCAGGCAGCAGGGATTTCATTATTTGATGCCAAATCACAGTTCAAAAAAGCGAAATTCGCTTATTACGCTGCTTACCACGACAAGAAAGAGCGCTGGTCAGATGGTAAAGATCCGGCCGCATTCATTAAAACAGGCCTGGATGCTGCAGGCATGAGCCAGGCAGATTTTGACGCCGCGCTGCAAGATCCCAC
The DNA here is from genome assembly GCF_000398825.1 of Citrobacter sp. KTE30. Taxonomy (NCBI): domain Bacteria; kingdom Pseudomonadati; phylum Pseudomonadota; class Gammaproteobacteria; order Enterobacterales; family Enterobacteriaceae; genus Citrobacter; species Citrobacter sp. KTE30. The sequence goes on from NZ_KB976055.1 coordinate 3,910,086, forward strand.
CGTTCAGCAAACGCTGGAGAAATGGAAAGCGGCATACGACGTCGCCAAAATTCAGGGGGTTCCGGCTTACGTCGTTAACGGTAAATACCTGATCTACACCAAGAGTATCAAATCCATTGACTCAATGGCTGAGCTTGTCAGAGAGCTGGCAACAAAATAAACAGGGACGAGGCTATGGTTTTCATAAAAGGATTGTGGCGGGACTTACGTACCACGCCGGTTGATACGCTGGTGAGATGGCAGGAACGGCGCTTTCTGTGGCTACTGATGGCCTGCGCGATGGGCGGGTTAATAATATTGGCCCACTCGTTTTTCCAAATCTATCTCTATATGGCCCCCTGCGAGCAGTGTGTCTACATTCGCTTTGCCATGTTTGTGATGGTTTTCGGTGGATTGATCGCGGCAATAAACCCTAAAAATGTTGTTCTGAAGCTTATTGGCTGCATTGCGGCATTTTACGGCAGCATCATGGGCATTAAGTTTTCGCTCAAACTCAATGATATTCATCATGCGGTACATAGCCCGGATTCGCTGTTTGGCGTCCAGGGGTGTTCCACCGATCCGACATTCCCTTTCAATTTGCCGCTGGCAAACTGGGCTCCGGAGTGGTTTAAACCCACTGGAGATTGCGGCTATGATGCCCCCATAGTGCCTGATGGCGTGGCACTCAGCAGTACGCAAAAGTGGTTTATCGATCTATACCAACAGTCTGAAGGCTGGTATCTGCTTCCACCGTGGCAATTTATGAACATGGCGCAGGCATGCCTGCTAGCCTTTGGCTTATGTTTATTGCTGTTGGTGATAATGAGCGGCGCATGGGCATTGAAACTGGCCAGGGCCAAATAATTTGAGCAAAAATAAAAAAACCGAAGCCTGGAAGATGGCTTCGGTTTTTTATGCTTACCACAACTAACGTGGTAATAGTCTATTAGCTGGCTTTGCGCTCGTGCGCCTGACGGTAAGCCACCAGGTCTTCGATAGTCACCACCGCCATATTATGCTTGCCGGCAAATTCGATGCACTCTGGCGCTCGCGCCATGGTGCCATCGTCGTTGGTCAGTTCGCACAGCACGCCTGCCGGTTTAAACCCTGCCAGCGTCATCAGGTCGATGGTCGCTTCAGTATGACCACCGCGGGTCAACACGCCGCCAGCCTGAGCACGCAGCGGGAAAACGTGCCCCGGACGGTTAAGATCGGAAGGTTTGGCGCCATCCTTAATTGCCGCACGCACCGTAGTCACACGGTCCGCAGCGGAAACACCGGTGGTCACGCCCTCTGCTGCTTCAATGGTCACGGTAAAACCGGTGCCGTAAGCGCTGGTATTATTTTCCACCATCATTGGCAGATCGAGCTGTTTGCGTCGGTCTTCAGTGATGCACAGGCATACAATACCGCTACCGTGACGGATGGTCAGCGCCATCTGTTCTACGGTCATGGTCTCTGCCGGGAAAATCATATCGCCTTCGTTTTCGCGATCTTCATCGTCAAGCACCATCACACCGCGTCCTTCACGCAGCGCAGACAGCGCATGTTCAACACGTTCGAAAGCCGTACCAAAAGAGGAAAGTAGCGTCTGATTCATGGTAAAAAAACCTCACTAAAATTATGGTTACCAGAATCAGGGCAGTCTTAGGAGTACCGTCTAAGCGGCAAAAAAATAACGTGAGCGGGTCCATGCCCGACTGGATCGTTACTCTCTCCCATCCGGACTCTAACCGTCGGCCCCGGAATTACACCGGATCTGCTGACCTTTTTGCCGTAACAAAAAGCGCTCGCGGGCTTTCAACATCAGTTGATTTACCGCCGGTGGGGAATTTCGCCCCGCCCTGAGAATAAGCGGGTTAACTATAACGCTATTGATTACCTTCATCAACGCCTTTACTCGTCTTAGCTTCACACAATTCTGGTTTATGCCTGTGCCAGTTCGCACTACAATAGGCAGCAACACGTACCAGTTCAGGGAAACCACAATGATTGACCCGAAAAAAATTGAGCAGATTGCTCGTCAGGTTCACGAGTCGATGCCGAAAGGGATCCGCGAGTTTGGCGAAGACGTCGAGAAGAAAATTCGTCAAACGCTGCAGTCACAGCTGACCCGTCTGGATCTGGTAAGCCGTGAAGAATTCGATGTACAGACTCAGGTTTTATTGCGCACACGTGAAAAGCTGGCGCTGCTTGAGCAACGTCTGACTGAGCTGGAATCGCGTGAAAAAACGGCAGAAGTTAAACCTGCCCCCGCGATCCCGTCAGTCGATCCGCAAGAGTAAAAGGACAACGGGCCGCAAGGCCCGTTTTTCTGTTAGTGTTCCAGTTCTAGCTTCCTGGCTTCCGTCGCCTGCTGGCAGTACAGCGCATAGCGTTTGCAAAACCAGCTACGATGTTCTTCATCCATGTTCCCGGTTATCGCCTGGATATCAACGGGATGGCCCTCAGCCTGCATTCTGGCAAAACTACGGGCCAGGAAATCGAAATTGTTCATTGAATACATGTTGCTGTTCATGAGCATACCCTCCAGTTATTGAATATCTGCTAAGGCCATATGCTTTTTCTAATTTCAGTATTTCCCTGGATACGAAGTTATTCTGTACATATTGTGCGCAAAAAAAACGCCTGCTTCACAGTTTCCTACGAAATCTAAGAGGGGGATGAGCCCCTTTTCGGATTAAAGACCAGGGTAACGCATGTTATTGTAACGTCATGTAAAAGTAAGAGGTAAAACCATTACTTTTGACACGGACAGGGAACGCAGTAACAGGAGGAAACAACTTGGTATTATTCACGGATTACAACAGCCCCTACCTGTTTGCTATTTCATTTGTACTGTTGATTGGCCTACTGGAAATCATCTCTCTTATTTTTGGCCATTTTCTTTCAGGTGCGCTTGATGCTCACCTCGAACATTACGATGCCCTGACTTCCGGCAATATCGGCCAGGCGCTTCACTATCTCAATATCGGGCGGATCCCGGCACTGATCGTGCTGTGTTTACTCGCTGGCTTCTTTGGACTCTTCGGTATCCTCCTTCAGCATGGCTGGGTCACGCTGTGGCAAGCACCGCTCAGCAACCTGCTGCTTGCTCCGGTGAGTTTTATTCTTGCCGTCTTCGCCGTGCATTACAGCGGAAAAATCATTGCTCCCTGGCTGCCGCGGGATGAAACCACCGCCCTCGCTGAAGATGAATTTATCGGCAGCATGGCGATTATTACCGGACATTCCGCAAGTGCCGGAACCCCCTGCGAAGGCAAATTTACCGATAAGTTCGGGCAGACTCACTATGTGCTGCTGGAGCCTGAAGCGGGCAAAGAATTCAAAAAAGGAGACAAGGTGCTGATTATCTGCCGACTCTCCGCAACGCGTTACCTGGCCGAGCTAAACCCCTGGCCGACTGTTTTATAATTTTATACAGAGGGATCTTATAGATGGATGATGTTTTTGGCATGTTACCTTCATGGATGTTTACCGCCATTGTGGCGGTGGTCGTCTTAGTAATTATCGGGATTATTTTTGCCCGCCTGTATCGCCGCGCATCTGCTGAACAGGCGTTTGTGCGTACCGGCCTTGGTGGACAAAAAGTGGTGATGAGCGGCGGCGCAATTGTCATGCCTATCTTCCACGAAATTATTCCTATCAACATGAACACCCTCAAACTTGAGGTGAGCCGTTCAACTGTCGACAGTCTCATCACCAAAGACCGTATGCGCGTGGATGTCGTCGTCGCCTTTTTCGTGCGTGTAAAACCGTCTGTTGAAGGGATTGCTACCGCCGCACAGACGCTGGGACAGCGGACGCTGTCACCAGAGGATTTACGTGTGCTAATAGAAGATAAGTTTGTTGATGCCCTACGTGCCACTGCGTCGCAGATGACCATGCATGAACTGCAGGATACGCGTGAAAACTTCGTTCAGGGCGTACAAAATACCGTCGCGGAAGACCTGTCCAAAAACGGCCTGGAACTGGAGAGCGTTTCACTCACCAACTTTAACCAGACCGAAAAAGTCCATTTCAACCCGAATAACGCCTTTGATGCCGAGGGTCTGACCAAGCTGACCCAGGAAACAGAACGCCGTCGTCGCGAACGTAACGAAGTCGAGCAGGACGTAGAAGTTGCCGTTCGTGAGAAAAACCGTGATGCGCTGGCACGCAAGCTGGAAATCGAACAGCAGGAAGCCTTCATGACTCTCGAGCAGGAGCAGCAGGTGAAGACCCGCACGGCCGAGCAAAACGCCAAAATTGCCGCCTTCGAAGCCGAACGTCATCGTGAAGCTGAGCAGACGCGCATTCTTGCTGAACGCCAGATTCAGGAAACAGAAATCGAGCGTGAACAGGCGGTGCGTTCCAGAAAAGTCGAGGCCGAGCGTGAAGTTCGCATTAAAGAAATCGAACAACAGCAGGTAACGGAGATCGCCAACCAGACCAAGTCCATCGCTATTGCCGCCAAGTCTGAACAGCAGTCTCAGGCTGAAGCACGCGCTAACGATGCGCTAGCCGAAGCGGTTCGCGCCCAGCAGAACGTAGAAACCACCCGCCAGACCGCAGAAGCGGATCGTGCCAAACAGGTGGCGTTGATTGCCGCTGCACAGGATGCAGAAACCCAGGCGGTTGAACTGACCGTCCGGGCAAAAGCGGAAAAAGAAGCTGCAGAATTGCAGGCGGCAGCAATTGTTGAACTGGCCGAAGCCACGCGGAAAAAAGGTCTGGCGGAAGCCGAAGCCCAGCGTGCGCTGAACGATGCCATCAACGTGCTTTCCGACGAACAGACCAGTCTGAAATTTAAGCTGGCCCTGCTGCAGTCCCTGCCAGCAGTCATTGAGAAATCCGTTGAGCCAATGAAGTCTATCGATGGGATCAAGATTATCCAGGTTGATGGTCTGAATCGTGGCGGCGCCGTCGGTGAAGTGACCGCAGGTAACGTAACCGGAGGGAATCTGGCTGAGCAGGCATTATCCGCCGCCCTTGCCTATCGTACACAAGCGCCGCTGATTGACTCGCTGTTAAATGAAATTGGTTTGTCCGGCGGTTCGCTGTCGGCACTGGCCGATCCGCTGAAAAACAGTCCACAGCCTGTTGAGAAAACGACTGAAGAATAAGAAACAGAAATGCCGGATGGCAACGCTTACGCGTTTTATCCGGCCTACAACCTCGTAGGCCGGGCACCGCCATCCGACAAACATTCCAATTGTTATTTATCGCTGTCTTTCTGGATCTTCTTGATGATATTGGTCGTTGAGCAGCCATCTTCGAAGTTCAGCACCAGCACTTCACCGCCGTTCGCCCATACCTCTTTGCTACCAGCAATATCTTCTGGCTTATAGTCACCGCCTTTGACCAGCAGATCCGGCAGGATGCCGGCGATCAGACGCTGCGGTGTATCTTCTTCAAAAGAGACCACCCAGTCGACGGATTCCAGCGCGCCCAGCACGATCATGCGCTGTTCCAGCGGGTTGACCGGACGCGTTTCGCCTTTCAGACGTTTGGTCGACGCATCGCTGTTTACCGCCACGATCAGGCGATCGCCCAGCTTGCGCGCATTTGCCAGATAGGAAACGTGGCCCGCATGCAGGATGTCAAACACGCCGTTAGTCATCACCACTTTCTCACCGCGCTTGCGGGCGCTGGCAACGGCCTGTTTCAGCTCAGATTCGCTCATCACGCCAAAACCAGTATCAGCCCGACCACGCACCGCGTTTTCCAGTTCAATCGGAGAAACGGTGGAGGTTCCCAGTTTACCAACCACAACACCGGCTGCAGCGTTGGCAAAATAGCACGCCTCTTCCAGTGTGTTACCCGCCGCCAGCGTCGCCGCCAGCACGCCGATTACCGTATCGCCCGCACCGGTCACGTCATACACTTCCTGCGCCTGCGTCGGCATATGCAGTGGCGATTTGCCCGGTTGCAGCAACGTCATCCCCTGTTCTGAACGGGTAATCAGCAGTGCGGAAAGGTCGAAATCAGCAATCAATTTCATGCCGCGCTCAACCAGTTCATCTTCGCTTTTGCATTTACCCACTACCGCTTCAAACTCAGACAAGTTCGGCGTTAGCAGCGTTGCGCCGCGGTAACGTTCAAAATCGGTCCCTTTCGGATCGATAAGTACCGGCACGCCAGCCTTACGCGCCAACGCAATCATCTGCTGCACGCTTGCCAGCGCGCCTTTGGCGTAGTCGGAAAGCACCAGAGCGCCAATAGAACCCAGCGCCTGATTAATACGCTCGTGCAGCGGCTGCGGATCCACGCCTTCAAAACCTTCTTCAAAATCCAGACGAATCAACTGCTGGTTGCGGGAAAGCACGCGCAGTTTGGTGATTGTCGGATGCGTCGGCACGGAAACGAAGTCGCATTTTACGTTCACATCCGCCAACGTTTTGCTCAGCGCACGCGCCGCGTCGTCGATACCGGTCAAACCCACCAGACGGGAATTTGCGCCCAGAGAGGCAATGTTCATCGCCACGTTTGCTGCGCCACCGGGACGTTCTTCGATGGTATCGACCTTCACCACCGGAACCGGCGCTTCAGGTGAAATACGGCTGGTAGGGCCGTACCAGTAGCGATCCAGCATCACATCACCGACAACCATGACTCCTGCACGTTCAAACTCTGGCAGCGTTACTTTCATTCCTGTCTCCTGAGAGATTCTCTGAGGGTCTTAAAATTTGCGCGCGATAATAGCACACTTCACTCGGCAACCAGCCACTTCTGCCAGCTGTCACGCACCAGCGTACGTTCAGCGTCAAAGTGCTCCAGCGCCACATGGCCCGGAAGTTCCTGCAACGCAAGATGGTGAAGTTCATCACGCAACGTCGTATAAGCACGGGTAAGCGCCAGCGCTTCCTGCTCGTCCATAATGTCGTTTTGCGCCAGTAATTCCAGAATGCGCACATTATCTGACCAGCGCGTCAGCTTCGGTTTTTCATGCGCATAGCGCAACACCAGATACTGCGTAATAAACTCAATGTCTGTGATGCCACCTTCATCCGCTTTAATATCAAAACGATCCCGATGCTTATTGCCCAAATGGGCGCGCATTTTCTCACGCATTTCACGCACGTCGGTCTGCAAGGTTTTTCCATCACGGACGAGGGTCATGATATCGCGACGAATCGCATCAAACTGAGAGGTCAACTGCGGGTCGCCATATACCACACGAGCACGCACCAGCGCCTGATGCTCCCATGTCCAGGCTTCGTTGCGCTGGTAATCGTCGAAAGCGTCGGTTGATGTCACCAGCATTCCCGCCGCGCCGGATGGACGCAGCCGCGCATCCACTTCGTACAAAATACCGGACGAGGTGCGGGTGCTGAAAAGGTGCATAATGCGCTGCGACAGACGCAGATAGAACTGTCGCCCGTCAATCTCACGCTCACCGTCCGTCATCACATCCATCGGGCAATCATGCAGGAAGATCAAATCAAGATCCGAACTGTAACCCAGTTCCCAGCCGCCCAGTTTGCCATAGCCGACGACGGCAAAACCGCGCCCCTCACGTTCGCCAAGATGGGTAGGTTGGCCGTAGCGAGCAACCATCTGCGTCCACGCCTGCTGGACTACCGCATCAATAATCGCTTCCGCCAGCCAGGTTAAATGGTCGCTCACCTTCATCACCGGCAGCGTACCGGCGATATCAGCCGCGGCAATACGCAGTAGCTGCGTTTGCTTAAACTGGCGCAGTGCCTCCAGTTGCTGCTCTTCGTCATCTTCCGGCACACGCAGCAAATACTGGCGCAGCTCATCACGGTAGGCGTCCGTCGCGGTAGGTTGATACAGGGTATTCGGATCCAACAGTTCATCGAGCAACAACGGATACCGCGCCAGCTGGCTGGCGACCATCGGCGAGGCCGCACAGAGCGAAATCAAATGCTTCAGCGCCCCGGGGAATTCGCTCAGCAGTTCCAGATAGGTCGTGCGAGTCACAATACCCACCAGCAGCGGTGTAATGCGTGACAGCGGGACTGAGGCGTCGTCACGCGTACAGACATCGCTCAGCAGATGCGGCATTAAATGATCCAGCACCTGTCGTCCGCGTGGGCCAATAGTGCGTTTATCCAGCTCTTTGCGGAAATCAGCAATCAGAGACAGCACGCGCCGCCGATCGTCATCCGCCAGATGCGTCAGCACTGGCGTGGTGTCATCTTCCTGTAAGGCGTCCTGCCACAATTCGCGCCACTGTTCAGAGAGCGACTCTTCCTGGGTTTCAGCTTCGTCATCGCCAATCAGCTCGTTGAAGACCCGGCGCACATTGTCCATATGATTGGTCAGCACATCGGTTAACTGCTGCCAGTCATCAACGTTCATCCCCCACGCCAGCCGCGCGCGATTCAGTTCATCACCCGGCAGCGTCTGGGTCTGCTCATCATTGATACTTTGCAGCAGGTTTTCCAGGCGGCGTAAATAGAGATAGGCTGCGCGCAGTTGTTCCGCGTCGGTATCAGAAAGCAAGTGCAGCGCATTGATGGCGCTAAGCGTCGGTAACAGCGAGCGGAATTGCAGCGATGGCTCGCGCCCACCGCGAATCAGCTGGAATACCTGCACGATAAATTCGATTTCACGAATGCCGCCCGCCCCCAGCTTGATGTTGTCTTTCAGGCCACGACGGCGTACTTCACGCGCAATCATCCCTTTCATGTTACGCAGCGACTGGATCACGCTGAAATCAATATAGCGACGGAAGACAAAAGGCCGCAGCATGGCACGAAGCTCGCTGACGTATGTGCCGTCGGCATCGCCCATAATGCGGGCTTTAACCATCGCATAGCGTTCCCAGTCGCGCCCTTGTTCCTGGTAATAATCCTCCAGCGCGGAGAAGCTCAGCACCAGCGGGCCGCTGTCGCCAAACGGGCGTAAACGCATATCCACCCGATAGACAAACCCATCCATTGTGGGCTGATCCAGCACTTTGATAAGCCGCTGGCCCATACGGGTAAAGAACTGGGCGTTATCCAGCTCGCGGCGCCCACCCTGTGTGCTGCCGTGTTCCGGCCAGGCAAAAATCAGGTCGATATCGGAGGAAAAATTCAGCTCGCCACCGCCCAGTTTCCCCATGCCTAAAATCAGCAGCGGCTGCGCAACACCTTCAGGATTACACGGCGTTCCCCACTCACGACAGCAGGCGTCATACAACCAGTCTCGAGCGGCAATAATCAGCGTTTCAGCCAGATGGCTTAACTGCTGCAAAATACTCTCTTCCGTCACCAGCGACAGCGTCTGTGCCCAGGCGATACGCACCATAATGCGACGGCGAAACAGGCGTAACTCACGCATCAGTGTGTTTTCGTCACTAACATCAGCCAATGCTTGCTGTAACCAGTTGGCATAGTGTTGCCATTCATCCGCCAGGGGTGGAGCGCTTTCCAGCTCAGCCAGCCATTCGGGATGGGCAATAATGCTGTCACGGACAAAATCACTGAATGTAAGTACTGACTTCGCCTGAACGCTAAGTGAGGACTCAGATATTGCTGCTGGCAGCCGCTCAACAACGGTCGGCCAGTACTGCTGTAACGGTGAAGAGAGCTGCTTCATTTACGGGTTATCCTTTGAATGGTGCCGGATGCGTCTTTTCGCTTTATCCGACCTACATGACAGTTACACACATCGCGTAGGCCTGATAAGCGCAGCGCCATCAGGCATCCCGGCCTCGGCCCTGATTATCGTTTTCCGCTGTGCAGCCAGAACGGTTCCAGTGCAATCGCCTCGTTACGGAAGTGTTCAATTTCAATATATTGGTTGGCCGCAATGGCGCGACGTAAGCCCTGCCAAGTAGCGATCCATTCCGATGCGACATTTTCGTCGTAGTATCCCGCCAGCATCAGCATGCTATCAATGTTGCGCGTCAAACGTGGAAGCTGATCGGCGTACTGATCGCCCAACGGCTGCGCAAAAGCGGTTTTCAGCTCAGCGGCATGGCGTGAAAGATGGGTATCAGAGAAGCGCTTAAAGGAGTCGGCAATTTTGCCCTGCGCCTTCGCATCCAGGAACGGCTGCCATCCTTTGGTCACCAGCCATTCGGTCAGCGCCAGCTTGGCCATTGCCGTTTGCGTACTGTAAACCGCCGAAATAGCAGAAACGTCCGACGCAATGATCGCTTCCGATTGGGTCAGCAAATCACGTAAGTGAGCGCTCGCTTTTCGTGGCACATTACCGCCAAACAACATCAGAATGTGACGCACCAGACCCATTGCCGCCAGCACCTCGGCTTTCGCCCCTTTCACGCCGCGTACCCACAGCTCTTCGTGGTACTGCCACTGTGATAATGCCAGCTCCAGCGCCGCTTCCAGCCCCTGCTCAATGCTCGCCTTCGCCGGAACCTTCAAAATCCGCGTCGGTTTGAGTTCGCGCAGCGCATTCCCCTGGGCCAAATGATAACCGCGCGCTGCTTTGCTCAAACTGCCCTGGCGTAAACCGGTTTGCGAAACCAGCTGGTTTGCCAGCTTCAGTACCGCACGGGTATCGCCGCTTAGCAGTTCAAGTTCAAGCTCACAGATAGGTTCTGCAAACTCGCCCGCTTTCACTTCCCCCACATCGAGGGCCATTTCAATCCGGCTGCCATCAACATCAACCAACCATTTCTCACGGAAAAAATCGGTGCTGAACAACGGCTGCACTTGAGAAGCAAGTTCAGCGGGCAGTTTGCCATCAGGCCAGACTTCCGTTGGGAACAAGGCGAGATCCAGCTCAGGCGCGTCCAGCGCAACGTTAAATTCCGGTCGTTGATGCAGACCGCCCGTCACGCGTCCGGCAATTTTCATGGTCATTTCGTAATGACCGTTTTCACCGCGAATACGCAGCCCCATATCGTGACCACGCAACCACGCATCCGGCGTTTCGTAGTAAATATTTAGTAACTGGCTGGGTGCATGATGCTCTCCCCCCAGCGTATTCAGACGTTCACGTAGCGCATCGACAGCGTCACTATTAACGATAAATTTTAATTCGATTTCCTGGGCCATGGTCTTGTACTTATGGGTTATGTCACAGTTGAGAAAACTGACTGCGAACTAAGTTCGTTCTTTATGGTCAGTAGATAGTATTTTGCGCCAAATTGCCATGCAACGAGCAATTTGACGGGCGTAAAAGTTTCGAGTGGTGGCAAAAAGGACACAGATGATTCCGATTGATGTCGAATGCTTTGCGTAGAGACACTGATGCCACTACTATCGTTCCACTTTCTATGACAATAACGACAGCCTGATGCCAAAATTACGCCTGATTGGATTAACTTTACTCGCACTTAGCGCCACTGCAGTCTCTCATGCCGAAGAAAAGCGCTATGTCTCTGACGAACTGAACACCTGGGTCCGCAGCGGTCCGGGAGATAATTATCGCCTCGTGGGTACGGTTAACGCCGGCGAGGAAGTCACGCTATTACAGACCGATGCCAATACTAATTACGCCCAGGTGAAAGACAGCACCGGACGTACCGCCTGGATCCCACTGAAAGAGCTGAACAGTACGCCGAGCCTGCGTACCCGCGTTCCCGACCTGGAAAACCAGGTTAAGATCTTGACCGATAAGCTCAATAATATCGATACCACATGGAATCAGCGTACCGCCGACATGCAGCAAAAGGTAGCGCAGAGCGACAGCGTTATTGACGGGCTGAAACAAGAAAACCAGAAGCTGAAGAACGAACTTATCGTGGCGCAAAAGAAGGTGAGCGCAGCCAACCTTCAGCTTGATGACAAGCAGCGTACTATCATCATGCAATGGTTTATGTATGGAGGCGGCGTGCTGGGTCTTGGTCTGCTGCTCGGTCTGGTTCTACCACACATGATCCCAAGCCGTAAACGCAAAGATCGCTGGATGAACTGAATCGCCTTCTCCGCCACACTGACATATGATTAAGGGATATTTTTTTCAAAAGGAAAGTGGCGTGAAGATTTATCTGGTCGGTGGTGCTGTTCGGGATGCGTTATTAGGGCTACCGATTAAAGATAAAGATTGGGTCGTTGTCGGCGCCACGCCGCAAGGAATGCTCGACGCGGGTTACCAACAGGTAGGCCGCGATTTTCCCGTGTTTCTGCATCCGCAAACCCGGGAAGAGTATGCGTTGGCGCGTACTGAACGTAAATCAGGTTCGGGATATACCGGATTCACCTGCTACGCCGCGCCAGATGTGACGCTGGAGGCCGATCTTCAGCGGCGCGACCTGACCATCAACGCAATGGCCCGCGATGACAACGGGGAGATTATCGACCCGTATAACGGACGCGACGATCTGGAAAACCGCCTGCTGCGTCATGTTTCCCCGGCTTTTAGCGAAGATCCACTGCGCGTGCTGCGCGTAGCGCGCTTTGCTGCCCGCTATGCGCACCTTGGCTTTCGTATTGCCGACGAAACCATGACGCTGATGCGCGATATGAACGCCGCTGGCGAGCTGGAACACTTGACGCCAGAGCGCGTGTGGAAAGAAACGGAAAGCGCCTTAACCACCCGCAACCCACAGGTATTTTTTCAGGTCCTGCGCGACTGCGGCGCACTGCACGTTCTGTTTCCTGAAGTGGATGCTCTGTTCGGCGTTCCCGCGCCCGCGCAGTGGCACCCGGAAATTGATACCGGTATTCACACGCTGATGACGCTGTCGATGGCAGCCATGTTAAGCCCGGAGGTCGACGTGCGTTTCGCCACGCTGTGCCACGATCTTGGCAAAGCATTAACGCCTAAAGCGCTATGGCCGCGCCATCATGGCCACGGTCCGGCGGGCGTTAAGCTGGTCGAGCAACTGTGTCAGCGCCTGCGCGTGCCGAATGACATCCGTGATTTAGCCAAACTGGTGGCCGAGTTCCACGACCTCATTCATACCTTCCCGATCCTGCAACCGAAAACCATCGTTAAGCTGTTTGATTCCATCGATGCATGGCGCAAACCGCAGCGCGTGGAGCAAATCGCCCTCACCAGCGAGGCCGACGTGCGTGGGCGAACCGGTTTTGAAGCGGCGGATTACCCGCAAGGCAGGCTGTTGCGTGAAGCCTGGCTGGTTGCACAGGCGGTTCCCACGAAAGATGTCGTGGAAGCGGGATTCAAAGGTCAGGCAATTCGTGAAGAACTGACCCGGCGTCGCATTGCGGCGGTGGCCAACTGGAAGGAGAAGCGGTGTCCTAAACCTGCCCATTAAACTGACGTTGCCGGATGGCGGCATAAATGCCTTATCCGGCCTACATATTACGCCCGTAGGCCGGATAAGCGCAGCGCCATCCGGCATTTAGTGGCGATCAGAAAAAAACCACATAGACGGCAGCCGCCACAACAAAGCGGTAAATCGCAAACGGAATGAACGAGATACGCTTAATCAGCTGCAGGAAGGTTTTGATCGCGACCAGCGCCACGATAAACGCCGTCACAAAACCGACTGCAAACATCGGTAAATCTGATGCGCTAAGGAACGACCAGCTCTTGTAGAGATCCAGCGCCGTCGCTCCCATCATCATCGGCACCGCCAGCAGGAATGAAAACTCAGAAGCCGCATAACGGCTCACGCCCATCAGCATGCCGCCAGAAATCGTCGCCCCTGAGCGAGAAAAACCCGGCCACAGCGCCAGACACTGAAAACAGCCAATCATAAACGCCTGGCGATAGGTCATATCATCCAGACCCGGCGCGCGCGGCTCTTTCGGCTTCAGGCATTCTGCGGCAATCAGCAGTACCCCCCCCACCACCAGCGCATACATCACATTGATCGGGTTAAACAGCGACTTGATAGTGTCGTGGAACACCAGTCCCAGTACAACCGCCGGAATCATCCCCAACAGGATATGCCCCAGCGTCAGCCGACCTTTGCCAGTACCTTCATGCGGGGCCTTGCCGAAGTGAATGCCGATCAGGCCAAACAAACGTCGCCAGAACATCACCACCACTGCCAGAATAGATCCCAACTGGATCACCACCTCGAATGTTTTTGCGGTATCACCCTCAAAACCCAACAGGTGGCCAACAATAATCATATGGCCGGTGCTGGAAACGGGTAAAAATTCCGTCAATCCTTCGACCACACCCAAAATTGCCGCCACCAGCAGCGAGTGCATATCACTCATTAATAAACCCCTAGATAGAGAAAACACGGCAAAAAAGAGCCGACGAAAGGACTCTTTTATACCCGTTTGATTTAGAAATTATTAAATTAATTATTTTCTTTCAGATTATTGCCACGCTCAATGACGACCCCGACGTTTGCCGCACGGGCTACCGCGCCAGGTTTGCTGAGTTTGATCCGCACCCACGGTGAATTAAAGCGGTTAAGTAGCAAATCCGCCACCTCTTCCGCCACACGTTCTACCAGCGCAAAACGCCCACCTTCCACATGATTAACAACCGTTTGAGCAATATCAGCATAGCTCAGGCAATCAGCCACATCATCGCTTTTAGCTGATTTGCGGTTATCCCATGCCATTTCGATATCGAACACCAACCGTTGTTCGATCGTTTGTTCCCAGTCGTAAACACCAATAGTGGTGATTACAGAAAGTTGCTCTATAAATACAATATCCATCACGACCTGCCTGCTTTTTGGCTAACCCGGATACCACTTCCGGCGAAATATGCGTATTATCCACAGAAGTAGCGTTTTACACGACATTTTCAAAACGGAACAGCTTATGAGTGCAATCGCGCCTGGAATGATTATCTTCGCGTATCTCTGTGGCTCAATTTCCAGTGCTATTCTGGTATGCCGCCTTGCTGGATTGCCGGACCCGCGCGACAGCGGCTCTGGGAATCCAGGCGCGACAAACGTGCTGCGCATCGGTGGCAAGGGAGCCGCCGTCGCGGTACTGATTTTCGACGTCCTGAAAGGTATGTTACCCGTCTGGGGTGCCTATGCGCTAGGCGTCAGCCCCTTCTGGCTGGGATTGATCGCAATCGCCGCCTGTCTGGGACACATTTGGCCGGTATTTTTCGGCTTTAAAGGTGGAAAAGGCGTTGCCACCGCCTTTGGCGCAATTGCGCCGATTGGCTGGGACTTAACCGGCGTGATGGCCGGAACCTGGCTACTAACCGTCCTGTTAAGCGGCTACTCGTCGTTAGGCGCTATCGTCAGTGCGCTGATCGCCCCTTTTTACGTCTGGTGGTTCAATCCCCAGTTCACTTTCCCGGTGTCCATGTTGTCGTGCTTAATTCTGCTTCGTCACCATGACAACATTCAGCGTCTGTGGCGTCGTCAGGAGCCGAAGATCTGGACCAAGCTAAAGAAAAAACGCGAAAGAGACCCTGAGTGATTTTATTGTCGGATAGCGACGCGTCGGCGTCTTATCCGGCCTCGGGGATGTGATACCCCTCCACCGGTTTGCCTAATCGGTTCTGACACCACGTCGCCAGAAACTCCACGCACACGCGAAGCTTCACGCTGCGATACAGCGGCTCCTGATAAACCGCCCAGATATTAGCGCTCTGCGCATAGTCCGGCAGCACCCGCTCCAGTTCACCGCTGGCCAGAAACGGTTGTACGTCCCATTCAGAACGCAGCATGATCCCTTTTCCCTGTAGCGCCCACTGCAGCACAATCTCACCGCTGTTAGAAGAAAGATGTCCCGCCACCTTAACCGACTTTTTCTCCTGACCGTTATCCAGTTCCCACACTCCGTGAGTCATATCCCGTTCTTTGGTGACCAGACAATCATGCCGAATTAATTCCTGTAACGTCGTCGGCTCACCGTATTTTTGTAAATACGTCGGTGCTGCGCATAATATCCTTTTATTTTTCGTTAACAAATGAGCAATATAATAATCAGGAATTTCATCATTGATACGAATATCCAAATCGATATTATCCTGCGCCAAATCAATTTGCCGATCGTAAAGTTCAAAATGTACCTGTAATTCAGGATAGCTGTGCATCAATTCTGTAATTGCCGGTGCAATATAACTGCGCCCAAAACCAAAGCTACAGCCGATACGAATCATCCCTGCCGGACGCGTTTTGAGTTGCGTAACGTCATCGACCAGATGTTGATAACCTGCGAGGATCGCCTGCGCATGTTCATAGCAACGTTGACCACTCTCCGTTAGCGCCACGCCGCGCGCCGAGCGGCTTAGCAACGTAGCCCCTAGCGTGGACTCGAGGATCTGAATGCGCTTCGTCACAAACGCTGGCGTCTGGCCCAGCGTCGCAGCGGCGGCGCTAAAGCTGCCGCTATGAACAATTTCAACCAGCACCTGTAGGTCTTTCGCCAGGGGATACGTATTCAGCATGATCGGTAATCCGTAATGTGATTAACCGCAGTGTAATTCTCCCATACGTATTAAACCCTGCCCTGGCGCAATTTTTATTGCCTTATCTGGACATCATTCACGAACTGTTAATTAGATATTCACAGTGCCAAATAATATAAAACCACATTTTTAGTGGTAGTTTGTGGCGGAGAATTTATTTCCAGACAAATAAAAGAACTGGAGTTAATAAGATGAGCAATCAAAATAACCAACATGCGATAACTACGCTGACGAACATTGTCGCCGACTTTACCGCCATGATTTCTACCCGCATGCCTGACGATGTTGTGGATAAATTAAAACAGCTGCGTGAAGGCGAAACCTCGCCGATGGGTAAAATCATCTACCACACCATGTTTGACAACATGCAGAAAGCTATCGACCTGAACCGCCCAGCCTGTCAGGACACCGGGGAGATTATGTTCTTCGTGAAGGTCGGTTCCCGTTTTCCGCTACTTGGCGAACTGCAAAGCATTCTGAAACAGGCTGTTGAAGATGCCACGGTAAAAGCGCCGCTGCGCCATAACGCGGTTGAGATTTTTGACGAAGTGAATACCGGAAAAAATACCGGTACCGGTGTGCCGTGGGTCACATGGGACATCATCCCTGATAACGATGACGCGGAAATCGAAGTCTACATGGCAGGCGGCGGCTGTACGCTGCCGGGGCGCTCGAAAGTGTTAATGCCTTCTGAAGGCTACGAAGGCGTGGTGAAATTTGTCTTCGAAAATATCTCCACGCTGGCAGTTAACGCCTGTCCTCCGGTGCTGGTGGGCGTGGGTATTGCCACCTCTGTAGAAACCGCTGCCGTGCTTTCTCGTAAAGCGGTGCTGCGCCCAATCGGATCACGCCATCCAAACCCAAAAGCGGCAGAACTGGAACTGCGCCTGGAAGAAGGACTTAACCGTCTGGGCATTGGGCCGCAAGGGTTGACCGGGAATAGCTCAGTGATGGGCGTACATATCGAATCCGCCGCGCGCCACCCGTCGACTATCGGCGTTGCCGTCTCTACCGGCTGCTGGGCGCATCGTCGCGGCACGCTGTTGGTTCATGCCGACCTCTCCTTCGAAAACCTGTCTCACACCCGGAGCGCGTTATGAAAAAGATCCTCACAACCCCGATCAAAACCGAAGATCTGGCAGACATTCGCGTTGGCGATGTCATTTACCTGACCGGCACGCTGGTGACCTGCCGTGACGTTTGCCACCGTCGCCTGATCGAACTGAAGCGCCCGATTCCTTATGACCTGAACGGCAAAGCCATTTTCCATGCGGGCCCGATCGTCCGTAAAAACGGTGAAAAATGGGAGATGGTCTCCGTCGGCCCAACTACCAGCATGCGTATGGAAGCGTTTGAGAAAGACTTTATCGAGCAGACGGGCGTCAAGCTGGTGGTCGGCAAAGGCGGCATGGGGCCGCTGACGGAAGAAGGCTGCAAACAGTTCAAAGCGCTGCACGTCATCTTCCCGGCTGGCTGTGCGGTCGTGGCGGCTACTCAGGTTGAAGAAATTGAAGAGGTACACTGGACCGAACTCGGCATGCCGGAATCTCTGTGGGTATGCAGGGTAAAAGAGTTCGGCCCGCTGATCGTTTCCATCGATACTCACGGTAATAACCTGATTGCCGAAAACAAAAAGCTGTTCGCTGAACGTCGCGATCCTATCGTCGAAGAAATCTGCGAGCACGTGCACTACATCAAATAATAACCCTCCCGGAGGGGCGTAACGCCTCTCCCTCTTCGCAGGGATACAACAATGGCACCTTTAGCTGGTTGGTGGCGATACCTGGCTCCGCTGGTGGTTATCGCCATTATTGCTGTTCTGCCCGTCCCCACCGGTCTTGAGAGTCACACCTGGCTCTATTTTGCCGTCTTTACCGGTGTGATTATCGGGCTTATTCTGGAACCTGTACCGGGCGCGGTGGTGGCGATGATTGGCATTTCGATCATCGCTGTCCTTTCACCGTGGCTGCTGTTCAGTCCGGAGCAACTCGCGCAGGACGGTTTTAAATTTACCGCCAAATCGCTGTCGTGGGCGGTATCTGGATTCTCAAACTCGGTCATCTGGCTGATCTTCGCGGCCTTTATGTTTGGTACTGGCTATGAGAAAACCGGCCTTGGTCGGCGAATCGCGCTGATGCTGGTGAAAAAGATGGGGCACCGGACGTTATTTCTCGGCTATGCGGTGATGTTCTCCGAACTTATCCTCGCTCCCGTCACGCCTTCCAACTCCGCGCGCGGAGCCGGAATAATCTACCCGATTATCCGCAACCTGCCGCCGCTGTATAACTCGCAGCCCAATAGCGCCAGTTCACGCTCCATTGGCTCGTACATCATGTGGATGGGCATTGTCGCTGACTGCGTTACCAGCGCTATTTTCTTAACGGCGATGGCACCGAATCTGCTGTTGATCGGCCTGATGAAAGGCGCGTCCCACACGGCGCTGAGCTGGGGCGACTGGTTCTTAGGCATGCTACCGCTGAGCATTTTACTGGTGCTGATCGTGCCGTGGCTGGCGTACGTGCTGTATCCACCGGTACTGAAATCCGGCGATCAGGTTCCACTTTGGGCGGATACAGAGCTAAAAGCGATGGGACAGCTCTGCGCTCGCGAGAAAAAGATGCTGGTACTGATGGTCGGCGCACTGGTGCTGTGGATTTTTGGCGGCGATTTTATTGACGCTGCGATGGTCGGATACAGCGTAGTGGCGTTGATGCTGGTTTTGCGCATCATCAACTGGGATGACATCGTCAGTAATAAAGCCGCATGGAACGTCTTTTTCTGGCTGGCCTCGCTGATAACGCTCGCCACCGGGCTCAATAACACCGGCTTTATCACCTGGTTCGGCAAGCTGCTGGCAAACGGGCTGAGTGGCTATTCGCCGGTAATGGTGATGGTGGCGCTGATCGTGGTGTTCTATCTGCTGCGCTACTTCTTCGCCAGCGCCACGGCGTATACCTCTGCCCTCGCACCGATGATGATTGCCGCCGCGCTGGCAATGCCGGAAATCCCATTACCGGTCTTCTGCCTGATGGTCGGCGCCGCTATTGGTCTGGGCAGCATTCTGACCCCGTACGCCACCGGTCCTAGCCCTATCTACTACGGCAGCGGCTATTTGCCGACGGTGGATTACTGGCGGCTCGGCGCTATTTTTGGCCTGATTTTCCTCGTGCTGCTGGTGATCACCGGTCTGATCTGGATGCCCCTCGTTTTACTGTAATCTCCCATTGGGCGGCATATTGTCGCCCCTTAATCCATAAGCTTCTCATATGATCGATTTCCCGTTGCGCTGAGGCATACTTTTTTGTATGCAAACACCCTCATGCTGATAGGGGAAACGCTCTGGACACGGTTGCGCACGAGACACTCACACGAGGCTGGCAGGCCGAACTGGAACTGCATTTTTCCTGCACCGGGCACAAAACGGTGCTCGCCTCGGCGCGTCATCATGGTCCATTGACAGTTCAGCGCCCGTTTTACCCGGAAGAGGACGTCTGCCACCTCTATTTGCTGCATCCACCTGCGGGGATCGTTGGCGGGGATGAGCTTCATATTGCCGTCACACTCGACGAAAACAGCCATGCGTTAATCACCCAGCCCGGCGCGGGCAAGTTTTATCGCAGTCGAGGGCCACAAGCTTTGCTGCGCCAGCATTTTACCCTCGCCTCGCACGCCACGCTGGAGTGGCTGCCGCAGGATACGATCCTCTTTCCCGGCGCCAACGCCGCTATTCAGACCGTCTTTCATCTGACATCCGCAAGTCGCCTGCTGGCCTGGGATCTGCTGTGTCTTGGCCGACCGGTTATGCAGGAAACTTTCAGCCACGGCCTGCTGCAAAATCGCCTGGAAGTGTGGCGAGATGGGCTGCCGCTGCTGATAGAACGCTTGATATTGCAGGAGGGGAATCTGAGCGGCGTCGCGCATCATCCCTGGGTCGGCACGTTGCTGTGTTATCCGGCCAACGAACACATGCTGGAGGGCTCGCGGGAGCGGCTTATGGCGCTTGGCGATTACGCCGGGGCAACGCTTAACGACTCGCTGCTGACAATCCGTTTTCTTGCTAACGACAACCTGGTTGTTCAGCGCGTTATGCGTGACATCTGGCAATTTTTGCGCCCGCTGCTGACACATAAAACGCCTGTACTACCGAGAATCTGGCACACCTAAGAGAACCCTTATGGAACTGACCCCCAGAGAAAAAGATAAGTTGTTGCTGTTTACCGCCGCGCTGGTGGCGGAACGTCGCCTGGCCCGCGGGCTGAAGCTGAACTACCCGGAATCGGTGGCGCTGATTAGCGCTTTCATCATGGAAGGGGCGCGCGACGGGCAAACTGTAGCCGCGCTGATGGAGGACGGGCGTCACGTCCTGCGCCGCGATCAGGTGATGGAAGGCGTACCGGAAATGATCCCGGATATTCAGGTTGAAGCCACGTTTCCGGACGGATCGAAGCTGGTCACGGTCCACAATCCGATCGTCTAAGGAGCGACAATGATCCCAGGTGAATATCAGATCGTAAAAGGCAGTATCGCACTTAATCAGGGGCGAGAGATCTGCACGATCGTGGTGGAAAATCATGGCGACAGGCCCATCCAGGTGGGATCGCACTATCACTTTTTCGAAGTGAACCCGGCGCTGCGCTTTGACAGGCTGGCCGCACGCGGCTTTCGTCTGAACATTGCTGCGGGCACAGCGGTGCGTTTTGAGCCAGGACAAAAACGCGAAGTCGAACTGGTGCGCGTTGCTGGCGCACAAAGGATCGTGGGTTTTCGCAGCGAAGTGATGGGCGCGCTGGAGGCAGATAATGAGTGACATTTCCCGGCAGGCGTACGCCGACATGTTTGGCCCAACCACTGGCGATAAAGTGCGCCTGGCGGATACCGACCTGTGGATCGAAGTGGAAAAAGACTTCACCACCTACGGTGAAGAGGTCAAATTCGGCGGCGGAAAAGTGATCCGCGACGGCATGGGCCAGGGGCAAATGCGCGCCGATGCATGTGTGGATCTGGTGATAACCAACGCGCTGATCGTCGATCACTGGGGGATCGTGAAAGCGGATATTGGTATCAAAGCCGGCAGGATCTTCGCCATCGGAAAGGCAGGTAATCCCGATATTCAGCCCAACGTTACGATCCCGATAGGCGTGGGAACTGAAGTCATCGCCGGGGAAGGCAAGATCGTCACCGCAGGCGGCGTGGATACGCATATTCACTGGATCTGCCCACAGCAGGCGCAAGAGGCGCTGGTTTCCGGCGTGACGACGATGATCGGCGGCGGCACCGGTCCGGCCGCGGGCACTCACGCCACCACCTGTACGCCGGGTCCGTGGTACATCGCACGCATGCTGCAGGCAGCGGACACGTTACCGGTTAACATCGGTTTACTGGGCAAAGGTAACGGCTCAAATCCTGACGCCTTGCGCGAGCAAATCACTGCAGGCGCAATTGGCCTGAAAATCCATGAAGACTGGGGCGCCACACCCGCCGCTATCGACTGCGCGCTGACCGTGGCCGACGAAATGGACATCCAGGTAGCGCTGCACAGCGACACGCTCAATGAGTCCGGTTTCGTGGAAGATACGCTGGCGGCGATTGGCGATCGCACCATTCATACTTTTCACACCGAAGGCGCGGGCGGCGGTCATGCGCCGGATATCATCACCGCCTGCGCGCATCCGAATATCCTGCCCTCCTCTACGAACCCGACGCTGCCCTATACCATCAACACCATCGACGAGCATCTCGACATGCTGATGGTTTGCCACCATCTCGATCCAGATATCGCCGAAGACGTAGCCTTTGCCGAATCACGCATTCGCCGGGAAACGATCGCTGCCGAAGATGTGCTGCATGACATTGGCGCCTTTTCCCTGACCTCGTCCGATTCACAGGCAATGGGGCGCGTGGGCGAAGTGATCCTGCGCACCTGGCAGGTGGCACACCGTATGAAGGCGCAGCGTGGACCTTTGGCAGAAGAAACCGGCGACAACGACAACCTGCGCGTTAAACGCTACGTCGCCAAATACACCATCAATCCGGCGCTAACCCACGGTATCGCCCATGAAGTCGGCTCCGTTGAACCTGGCAAACTGGCCGATCTGGTGCTGTGGTCACCGGCATTCTTTGGCGTAAAACCGGCGACGATCGTTAAAGGCGGGATGATCGTCTGTGCGCCGATGGGCGACATCAATGCCTCGATTCCCACCCCACAGCCGGTGCATTACCGCATGATGTTCGGCGCACTTGGCGCAGCGCGGCATCACACCCGGCTGACCTTTATTTCGCAGGCCGCTGATGCGCAAAACATCGCGCAGCAGCTCAACCTGCAAAGCGCCATCGCCGTCGTTAAAGGCTGCAGAACAGTGAAAAAGGCCAACATGATCCACAACGACCTGCAACCCAATATCACCGTCGATGCTCAGACCTACGAGGTGCGTATTGATGGCGAACTGATTACCAGCGAACCGGCAAACGTTTTGCCGATGGCACAACGCTATTTTCTGTTTTGAGGAGTGACGATGATCTACCTGACCCAACGCCTTGACCACGCTCACTGCGTCACCGCAAGCGTCACGCTACCCATTGATATGCGGGTAAAAAGTCGTGCCAGAGTGGCGCTGAACGACGGTCGCGAAGCCGGGCTGATGCTACCGCGCGGTTTGCTGTTACGCGGTGGCGACCTGCTGACCACCGACGATGGCAGCGAGGTGATCGAAGTGATCGCCGCGCCGGAGTCGGTTTCCGTGGTGCGCTGCGCCGATCCTTTCCTACTCGCCAAAGCCTGTTATCACCTCGGCAATCGCCACGTTCCGCTGCAAATCCTGCCGGATGAGCTGCGCTACCACCACGATCATGTGCTGGACGCCATGCTGCGCCAGTTCAACCTCGAGGTGACGTTCGCTCAACTACCGTTTGAACCGGAAGCAGGCGCTTATGCCAGTGAATCACACGGGCATCATCACGGCCATGCGCACTGATGCATAACACCCAACAGTTGCGTCTGATGCAGCTCGCCAGCAGCGCACTCCCGGTGGGGTCGTTTACCTGGTCCCAGGGTCTGGAATGGGCGGTGGAGATTGGCTGGGTGAAAAGCGTCGATGACTTCTCTGACTGGCAAATTCAGCAGATGGAGCAGAACTTTTTTACCGTCGACCTACCGCTGCTGGCGAGACTGTATCGCGCCTGCGAGCAGGACGATCTCGACGCCGCGCGCCGCTGGAGCGCTTACCTGTTGGCCTGCCGGGAAACTCGCGAACTGCGGGATGAAGAACGCAGTCGGGGCGCGGCGTTTACGCGGCTGGTCACCGACTGGGAGGCGGATTGCTCGCGAGAGTGGCGCACTCTCTTCACCGACAGCCAATTCTGCGGCATGGCCTGGCTGGCCGTGCGCTGGAGAATTCCCCTGACCGAACTGGCGTTAAGCCTCGGCTACAGCTGGATTGAGAGCGCTGTGATGGCTGGCGTCAAGCTGGTTCCTTTTGGACAACAGGCGGCCCAGCGTTTGATTATTGCGCTCTGCGATCGCTATGCGCAGGGTCTGGCACAGGCGCTGGCGACGCCTGACGCCAGTCTCGGCTCCGCAACGCCGTTGGCCGCTATCGCGTCTGCCCGGCATGAAACCCAATATTCCCGATTATTCCGCTCCTGAGGAGAAAAAATGAGTAACTACAAGCATCCCCTGCGTGTGGGCGTTGGCGGCCCGGTCGGCTCCGGCAAAACGGCGCTGCTGGAAGCGTTATGCAAATCCATGCGCAGCAGCTATCAACTGGCGGTGGTGACCAACGATATCTACACCAAAGAAGATCAGCGCATTCTCACCGAGGCGGGCGCACTGGAGCCAGACCGGATCGTCGGTGTGGAAACCGGCGGCTGCCCGCATACCGCCATCCGCGAAGATGCGTCGATGAATCTGGCTGCCGTAGAGGCGCTGAGCGAGAAATTCGGCAATCTGGATCTGATTTTTGTGGAAAGCGGTGGCGATAACCTGAGCGCCACCTTCAGTCCGGAATTAGCGGATCTGACGATCTATGTGATCGACGTTGCCGAAGGCGAGAAGATCCCGCGTAAAGGCGGTCCGGGGATCACTAAATCCGATTTTCTGGTTATCAATAAAACCGATCTGGCCCCTTACGTCGGCGCCTCGCTGGAGGTGATGGAACGCGATACCCTGCGTATGCGCGGGGAGCGTCCATGGACGTTCAGCAATTTAAAATCCGGAGAGGGTCTGGAAAAAATTATCGCGTTTCTGGAAGAGAAAGGAATGCTGCGGATGTAGCGTCTTGCCCGGTAACATTGCGCCACCGGGCAAAAAATCACGCCGCCGGTAATTCCGCCAGCGGCCAGCGTGGGCGCACGGTTACGCCAAGATCCGCCGTTGCGCCCGCTTTAAAACGCACCATGCCCGCGTAGGCGATCATCGCCCCGTTGTCGGTACAAAATTCCGGACGCGCGTAAAATACTTCGCCACGACGTTTTTGCATCATCTCGGCCAGTTTTGCGCGTAGCGTACGGTTAGCGCTCACGCCCCCCGCCATCACCAGACGTTTAAAACCGGTTTGATCCAGCGCGCGTTTGCACTTGATCATCAGCGTATCAACTACCGCATCTTCAAAGGCACGGGCGATATCTGCGCGCGTCTGATCGTCATTTTCGTTATTACGAATGGTATTCGCGGCAAAGGTTTTCAGCCCGGAGAAGCTGAAATCCAGCCCCGGACGATCGGTCATCGGGCGCGGGAAGACAAAGCGTTTTTCAACGCCTTGCGAGGCCAGCTTTGACAGCATTGGACCGCCAGGATAATCCAGTCCCAGCAGCTTGGCGGTTTTGTCGAACGCTTCGCCAGCAGCATCATCAATCGATTCGCCGAGTAATTCATACTGACCGATACCGGTGACGCTAATCAGCTGCGTGTGACCGCCAGAAACCAGCAGCGCGACGAACGGAAAAGCAGGCGGATTATCTTCCAGCATTGGCGCCAGCAGATGCCCTTCCATGTGGTGTACAGGAATTGCCGGTACGCCCCAGGCGAACGCCAGCGAACGTCCTACGGTTGCGCCAACCAGCAGCGCGCCAACCAGACCAGGACCTGCGGTATACGCCACCGCATCGATCTCTTTTGCCGTCAGTCCCGCCTCTTTCAGCGCGGCCTGGATCAGCGGTACGGTTTTACGTACGTGATCGCGCGAGGCCAGTTCTGGCACTACGCCGCCGTAGTCAGCGTGTAATTTCACCTGACTATACAATTGGTTGGCTAAAAGACCTTTTTCATCGTCGTAAATGGCGATGCCGGTTTCATCGCAGGATGTTTCAATACCCAGTACACGCATGACTTGTTTTACCTCGCTCTATTACCGCGCAGTGTAGGACCAATGCGGGTTGATGTAAAACTTTGTTCGCCCCAGGAGTTCCGCTCGTGTATACTCCTTGTCCTTATAAAAGTCCCTTTCAAAATCGCGTCGGTGCTTTACAAAGCAGCAGCAATTGCAGTAAAATTCCGCACCATTTTGAAATAAGCTGGCGTTGATGCCAGCGGCAAACCGAATTTATTAAAGGTGAGAGTTACATGCCGGTAATTAAAGTACGTGAAAACGAGCCGTTCGACGTAGCACTGCGTCGCTTCAAGCGTTCATGCGAAAAAGCAGGTGTTCTGGCGGAAGTTCGTCGTCGTGAGTTCTATGAAAAACCGACTACCGAACGTAAGCGCGCTAAAGCTTCTGCTGTGAAACGTCACGCGAAGAAACTGGCTCGCGAAAACGCACGCCGTACTCGTCTGTACTAATCCATTGAGAGCCAAAGCTCTCAATTCAGACTGAGTTGTAGTTGTAAGGCCGTGCTTCCGGAAGGAATGCGCGGCTTATTTTCGTTTATACACGTCATCATTCAAGCTGCCTCAGTGTTGGCTGCAGTCGCTCACCCCAGACACGTACTGCTGTACGCTCCTGAGGATTCGCTTCCTTGCCGCCTTGATGCATCCTGAATGATTTTGTGTATATGAGTCATCAAAAAACAGGGGCTTATGGCTGGACGAATTCCTCGCGTTTTTATCAATGACCTGCTGGCAAGAACCGACATCGTCGATCTCATCGACGCGCGGGTAAAGCTGAAAAAGCAGGGCAAAAATTATCACGCGTGCTGTCCGTTCCATAACGAAAAAACCCCCTCTTTCACCGTAAACGGTGAAAAACAGTTTTATCACTGCTTTGGGTGTGGCGCGCATGGCAACGCCGTCGACTTTCTCATGAACTACGACAAGCTCGAGTTTGTGGAAACCGTCGAAGAACTGGCCGCAATGCACAACCTTGAAGTGCCCTATGAAGCAGGCAGTGGCCCCAGTCAGATAGAGCGCCATCAACGGCAAAGCCTTTATCAATTGATGGATGGCCTGAACACTTTTTATCAACAGTCTTTGATGCAACCCGCCGCTACCCCTGCGCGCCAGTACCTGGAAAAGCGAGGATTAAGTAGCGACGTTATCACCCGTTTTGCTATTGGTTTTGCGCCCCCCGGCTGGGACAACGTCCTGAAACGGTTTGGCGGCAATGCTGAAAATCGCAAATCGCTGGTTGATGCGGGGATGTTGGTCACCAACGATCAGGGACGCAGTTACGATCGCTTCCGCGAACGGGTGATGTTCCCCATCCGCGACAAACGTGGTCGGGTCATTGGTTTTGGTGGACGCGTGCTGGGCGATGCCCTGCCGAAGTATCTGAACTCCCCGGAAACCGATATTTTCCATAAAGGTCGCCAGCTGTATGGTCTTTATGAAGCCCAGCAGGATAACGCCGATCCACAGCGCCTGTTAGTGGTAGAAGGCTATATGGATGTGGTGGCGCTGGCGCAATACGGCATTAACTACGCCGTGGCATCCCTTGGGACGTCGACCACCGCCGATCACATCCAACTGTTGTTCCGCGCGACGAACAACGTAATTTGCTGTTACGACGGCGACCGTGCCGGACGCGACGCAGCATGGCGCGCGCTGGAAACCGCACTGCCCTATATGACAGACGGACGCCAGCTACGCTTTATGTTTTTACCTGACGGCGAAGATCCCGATACGCTAGTGCGCAAAGAAGGGAAAGAGGCCTTTGAAGCGCGGATGGAGCAGGCGCTGCCGCTCTCTGCGTTTTTATTTAACAGCCTGTTGCCGCAGGTGGATTTGAGTACCCCAGACGGACGCGCACAGCTCAGCACGCTGGCATTACCGCTGATTACTCAAGTACCAGGCGAAACGTTGCGCATTTACCTGCGACAGGAGTTGGGAAACAAGCTCGGCATTCTGGATGACAGCCAGCTTGAACGTTTAATGCCAAAACTGGCAGAAAATGGGGCTTCCCGCCCTGTTCCACAGCTAAAACGTACGACCATGCGTATACTTATAGGGTTGCTGGTGCAGAACCCGGAGCTCGCCCCGCTGGTTCCACCGTTAGGCGCACTGGATAGCAATAAGCTGCCTGGACTTGGCTTATTCAGAGAACTGGTCAACACTTGTCTGGCTCAGCCAGGTCTGACCACCGGGCAACTTTTAGAACACTATCGTGGCACAAATGATGCTGCGACCCTTGAAAAACTGTCGATGTGGGACGATATAGCAGATAAAGATATCGCAGAAAAAACCTTCACCGACTCACTCAACCATATGTTTGATTCGATGCTTGAACTGCGCCAGGAAGAGTTGATAGCTCGTGAGCGCACACACGGTTTAAGCAGCGAAGAACGCCGGGAACTCTGGACGCTGAACCAGGAACTGGCCAAGAAATAAGAGAAAGACAAAACAAAGACAAAATCATTCGCGTTGTATCAAGGCAGCAAGTAAACGAACGCAGCTAACGCAGAGACAACGTGAAAGATGAAATATTTAACGGCTTAACTGCCGAATATCGATCGGGAAGCCCCCGACAGCCGCACGGAGAGGCAGCGGCAAAATATAAGTATGCCCTCGTTTTGCCGTTGGCGGTTTTACCGCCCAACACCAATCAAACGAATTAAGTGTGGATACCGTCTTATGGAGCAAAACCCGCAGTCACAGCTGAAGCTTCTTGTCCAACGTGGTAAGGAGCAAGGCTATCTGACCTATGCCGAGGTCAATGACCATCTGCCGGAAGATATCGTCGATTCAGATCAAATCGAAGACATCATCCAAATGATCAATGACATGGGTATTCAGGTGATGGAAGAAGCACCTGATGCCGATGATCTGCTGCTTGCTGAAACCTCCAACAGCACCGATGAAGACGCGGAAGAAGCGGCTGCCCAGGTTCTGTCCAGCGTTGAGTCCGAAATCGGTCGTACAACTGACCCGGTCCGCATGTACATGCGTGAAATGGGTACCGTTGAACTGTTAACCCGCGAAGGCGAAATCGACATCGCTAAACGCATCGAAGACGGGATTAACCAGGTTCAATGCTCCGTTGCCGAATACCCGGAAGCTATCACCTACCTGCTTGAGCAGTACGATCGCGTAGAAGCTGAAGAAGCACGTCTTTCCGATCTGATCACTGGCTTTGTCGATCCAAACGCGGAAGAAGACATGGCGCCCACGGCGACCCACGTCGGTTCTGAACTCTCTCAGGAAGAGATGGATGACGATGAAGACGAAGATGAAGAAGATGGCGACGACGACAGCAGCGATGACGACAACAGCATCGACCCTGAGTTAGCGCGTGAAAAATTCGGTGAACTGCGTACTCAGTACGAAATCACTCGCGACACCATCAAAGCGAAAGGCCGCAGCCATGCTGCCGCGCAGGAAGAAATTCAGAAGCTGTCCGAAGTGTTCAAACAGTTCCGCCTGGTGCCGAAGCAGTTCGACTACCTGGTAAACAGCATGCGCGTCATGATGGACCGCGTGCGTACTCAGGAACGTCTGATCATGAAGCTCTGCGTTGAGCAGTGCAAAATGCCGAAGAAAAACTTCATCACCCTGTTCACTGGCAACGAAACCAGCGAAACCTGGTTCAACGCGGCAATCGCGATGAACAAACCGTGGTCTGAAAAACTGCACGATGTGGCAGATGACGTTCACCGCGGCCTGCAGAAACTGCAGCAGATTGAAGAAGAAACCGGCCTGACCATCGAGCAGGTTAAAGATATCAACCGTCGCATGTCCATCGGTGAAGCGAAAGCCCGCCGTGCGAAAAAAGAGATGGTTGAAGCGAACTTACGTCTGGTTATCTCTATCGCTAAAAAATACACCAACCGTGGCCTGCAGTTCCTGGATCTGATTCAGGAAGGTAACATCGGTCTGATGAAAGCGGTTGATAAGTTTGAATACCGTCGTGGTTACAAGTTCTCCACCTATGCAACCTGGTGGATCCGTCAGGCGATCACCCGTTCGATCGCGGATCAGGCGCGTACCATCCGTATCCCGGTACATATGATTGAGACCATTAACAAGCTCAACCGTATCTCCCGTCAGATGCTGCAAGAGATGGGCCGCGAGCCAACGCCGGAAGAACTGGCTGAACGCATGCTGATGCCGGAAGACAAGATCCGTAAAGTGCTGAAGATCGCTAAAGAGCCTATCTCCATGGAAACGCCGATCGGCGACGATGAAGATTCGCATCTGGGTGATTTCATCGAGGATACCACCCTCGAGTTGCCGCTGGACTCTGCGACCACCGAGAGCCTGCGTGCCGCAACGCACGACGTTCTGGCTGGCCTGACCGCCCGTGAAGCGAAAGTTCTGCGTATGCGTTTCGGTATCGATATGAACACCGACCACACGCTGGAAGAAGTCGGTAAACAGTTCGACGTTACCCGCGAACGTATCCGTCAGATCGAAGCGAAAGCGCTGCGTAAACTGCGCCACCCGAGCCGCTCTGAAGTACTGCGTAGCTTCCTTGACGATTAATCGTTTCTGTTATTAAGAAGCTCCCTCCGGGGAGCTTTTTTTTTTGGGATTTTCCGCAGTGTACAAAAATTGGTAGGGGGCATTGCCTATACATGCAATTGTAAATGATATTTATTTTCATTATCATTTTCTTTTCGTAAACAACTGTAAAGAAAAATGACATGAATTTAAAAACATTAAAAAATCAGTCCCTCTGCGCGCTTGCGATTTCACTGGCACTTTATACCGGTTCAGCCCTGGCAAAAGACTTTACTGAGGATCAGTTCGCCTCTCAGACGCTTGGTCATGGCGTTTACGAACTGGCTTATGACGCCGGACAACAGGCTATCTATGCAGCCTCTGCCCCCTCTTTCGACAAAGATAAAACCGCCGGTGAAGTGTTCCTGTTTTCAACTGAATCATTAAAAGTCGATGAGCGGATCGCCACCGAACGCCGTCCTTTTGCGGTCTCACTGGATGAACCTAACCACATTCTCTGGCTAGGTAATGCGCTGGATGGCTCACTGACCCTGCTGGATACCCGCACCCATAAAGAAGTGAAAATGCTTCAGCTTGCAGACGAAGAAAATAAAGCCCACGTTCGTGAAGTGGTGCTCGACAAGAAGCACCACCGTCTGTATGTCTCCGGTATTGGCAGTGAAAATAAAGGTGTGCTGTGGGTTGTCGACACGCATAACCAGAAACTATTACACGCCCTCAAAGGGATGGATCCGGTCGGTTTCGCCGTTGATGAAGCTGGCGATAAAGTTTACGCCGTCACTGGCAAAGGCGAACTGGTTACCCTGGATGGCAAAACGTCGCAGGTTCTGTCGCGTGTGAAGGTTGACCCCTCCGAGCCGAAGCATTACTTCCTGAACATCGCGTTGAACACGGCCAAAGGCATCGGATTTATCGCCGATACCAACACCGCCGACGTGCTGGTAGTCCAACTGGACAGCGGTAAAATTGTTCACCGCGTTCCCACGCCAAACTCTATCGCTGCGGTCTATAACCCTGTCCGCAACGAAGTGTATGTTACCCATCGCAATGCCCGTCAGATTAGCGTTATCGATGCCAACACTTACAGCCTGAAGCACACCATCAAAACGGCAGCAATGCCAAACAGCATGGTGCTTTCTCCTGACAGCAAAACGCTCTTCGTTAGCGTGAAGCAGGATGAAAAAGCCAACAAGGCTGACTATGTACTCAAGCTCGATTTAACCCAGTTCTGAGGAATGCGTTGTGATTAACCAGACTCGTACCGCGCTGGCGATTTCGCTCGCCCTTGCCAGCTTCCCGGCGACCGTTTTCGCCGAAGAAACCACACCAGATAATGAAGATCAACTGGTGGTCACCGCCACCGGTTTCGCACAGGAACGCCGTGAGGCACCGGCGACCATCTCCGTCGTCGGCGAGAAAGAACTGAACACCCGCTCTAACCAGAACGTCACCGAAGCCCTTCGCGAGATGCCCGGCGTATTGGTGGGTAATGGCAACGGTAGCCTTGCCACAGGCGATGTGCAGATGCGCGGAATGGACTCGACCTATACCTCCTACATGGTCAACGGCATCAAACAAGGCACCCGCGAATCGCGTCCTTACGGACACCATATCGGGACAGAGGCTGCCTTTTTACCGCCGCTTGCTGCTATCGAGCGAATAGAGGTGATTCGCGGGCCGATGTCCTCACTGTATGGCTCTGACTCCATCGGCGGCGTGGTCAACGTCATCACCAAAAAAGGCTACAACCTCGATAAATGGACAGGTGTGCTGGAAGATAACTACTTCCTGCAAGAGAAGAGCGAGTACGGTAACACCAACCAGACTAATGTCTTCCTGATGGGGCCAATTATCCCCAGCAAGCTCGGGGTGAGCGTAGCGGCGGATTATCTTGATCGCCGTGATGACGACAGCATCTCCGATGAGCGCTTTGTGAAGCACCAGGCTGGCAATTTGGATGCCACCATCAACATGTCGCCGACCGATACCCAACTGTGGGATTTGAACGTCGTCAAAGGGCATCAGGTAAAATCACACAATGATAAAGCCTGGCAATGGGACTTTGACCGCGATGCCGCTTCACTTGCGCAGCATGCCTGGTACGGCGACGATCTGCTGGAAGTGAAGAACTTCATCAGCTACGAAAACGCTAAAACCGAGTATCGTGTGCCGGGCATGAGTTCGCAGTTCATTAAGCAGAAAAACTATGAAGCCAACAGCGCGAACACCTTTACGCTGGGCGACCACAAGTTGACGCTGGGGATCAACTTCACCCGTAATGAGCTGGACGACACTTTCGGCATCGAAAACAAAGAAGTGCCGGGCATAACGCCAGTCAGCAAGATCACCCGTGACGGCTGGGCCATCTTCGCGGAAGATGCCTGGATGATGGTTCCGGACTTCACCCTCACCACCTCGGCGCGTCTCGATCACGACAGCTACTTTGGCTACCACGTCACGCCAAAACTCTACGGTAACTGGACGATTGACGAAAACTGGGCGCTGAAGGGCGGCGTATCGGCGGGCTATAAAAAACCGGACCTGCGTGAGAACAATGAAGGTTTCACCAGCGTCTACGGTTCGTATCCGTATTCCTTCATTGGGATCGGTAACGATGACCTGAAACCTGAGCAGAGCGTCAACACCGAGCTGGGCGTCTACTGGCAACAGGACACACTGGCACTGGATGCAACCGTGTTCTTCACCAAATTCAAGGACAAGATCAGCGACTACACCATCTGTACCGCAACGGCCACGCAGAAGTGCATTTACAACGGGTATGAAGCGGAAGAAGTCTCGCAGTATTTCAACGTCAGCGACGCGGAAATCTATGGCCTGGAGCTGAACGGCGACTGGCAGGTCACTACCGCGCTGAAAGCGAACGCGAACTACACCTATACCCACAGCGAGCAAAAGAGTGGTCAGTACAAGGGAGAGGCACTGAACGAGTTCCCGACGAGCATGGCCAACCTGTCTCTGACATGGAATGCACTTAACGATCTTGAACTGTGGAGCAAAGCCAGCTGGCGCAGCAATACGCCTGACATCGGCAAATCAACGTCAACCGACGCCTATGCGCTGGTCGATTTAGGGGCACGCTACCATCTCAACAAGAGCATCACATTGATGGCGGGGGTTTATAACCTGTTCGACGTGAACCCAATCTACAAAACGTCCTATAACCAGTCTTCCATCCTGGAAGGACGCCGCTACAACATGGGCGCACGCTTCGAGTTCTGACAGTGACGCCGGAGCCTAAGGCTCCGGCAGTTACAGGCCGCGCGCCTTCAACGCCACATTCACTTCCCGATACGCCTCTACCAGTTTATCCAGCGTGATCCGGCTTAACCCGCTGGGATTCGGCAATACCCATATTTGCGTCGCGCCAATGGTCAGCGTCTGTTTTCCCCACTGCGCCCCACGCTGGCTAAGCCCCTGCTCAAATGCCTGCTTCCCGAGGATAGCGAGCGCGGCTGGCTGATACTCTTCTATTTTCTCAATGAGCAGACGACCGCCGTTGCGCATCTCCAGGAGCTTGACTTCATTGGCTTGTACCGTTGGTCTGTCGACAAACTTAGTCACGCCGCAGCGGAAGTCCAGCAGCTGTTGTGCCTCTTCGGGCTTAAGCTGGCGATCGGTAAATCCCGCCTGATGAATGACTTTCCAGAAGCGATTCGCGGGATGCGCAAAGGGAAATCCTGTACCTGCAGAAGATAACCCCGGATTGATGCCGCAAAATACCACCCGCAGCCCCGGTGCCAGTATGTCCTTAACCATAATTACTCCGAACAATACATCAGAGGAACAAGTATAACGGACTGAAAATACATTGTTTATAAAAACAGCATCCGTACGCTTATGTCTGGATTGCAACGCGGAGTTACTTTATAATCCACCGCCACGGCCCCTTAGCTCAGTGGTTAGAGCAGGCGACTCATAATCGCTTGGTCGCTGGTTCAAGTCCAGCAGGGGCCACCAAATTTCAAGGACTTGCGAGAAATCGCAGGTCCTTTTTGTTATTGGAAATATATGCAATTGTTGGCAAAGCCAATAATTGGATGGCTCTGAATGCGTAGCGGGGGATGGCGTGGGAATAAGGATATATCACGCGATACGCCAGCCCATATCGCTGGCATTCCATTTGGACGCCGCCATCCCGAGATGGAAACGTCCGTTAGAGTTTGATTCGATAGTCAGCTCACACTAGCTCTTTGAGCTGCTCCTGCATATAGGTTGAAAAATACTCTGGGTTCTTGATAAGGATGCGGTTACCGGAGGCAACTTTTTCTGCCCATCCGGCCACTTTTTTCGTGAACTCGGGATTCCATCCCTCCTGCTCACCCCGTGCCATCACAACTTCCGGACTCGCTGGCACACCTAAGTCATGCAAATACTTTAAGATTCCCTTAGCGGTGCTTTCATCCATTGAATGGGGTACTGACGCCGAAGTGTTCATACCACCAATAAAATCCAATGCTTTCTCAATTGCTGTTGGCATGCTCTTATCCTTAAAATTAACCACGTGAGAGACACATTTATACTATGTACCCAACTCCGTCGGGATATCAAAGAGAACATCGCCTTTATTTGACTTACCCCGCAGCTAAACGCTTGCGCGGCTGTTTTCTGCGCTATTTTTTTGCATCTCCGGCTAAAACCAGTCCGGTTGCCACCGCATTACGCGGCCCTTCGGTACCTCGAATATTGCCCTGCCCGGCGACAACGCCGTAATGCGCCAGCGCATCGGTGATCATCTGCGGGATTTCGAAATCCAGCGAAGAACCGCCTACCAGCACCACAAAAGTCATATCGCGAATAGATCCACCGGGTGACACCAGGCGTAACGCGCGCAGGCAGTTGGTCACAAAAACCTTCTCTTTGGCCTGTCGGCGCACCAGACGTATTTTTTCCAGCGAGGTCTGGTTATCTACCGGGATCAGCTCGCCCTCTTTCAAATACACAACTTTGGCAAACACCGCCGGGCTGAGCGGTTCGCGGAAAAACTCTACCGCGCCGTTCTCATGGCGAATGCTGAACAGGCTCTCTACTTTTGCCAGCGGGTATTTTTTAATTTCCTCCGCCAGAAATGCATCGCTTAAGCCCAGCTCTGTTTGAATCAACAGGCTGACCATATTCCCCGCCCCGGCCAGATGTACCGCTTTCACTACGCCATCGCTATTGATGACGGCTGCATCGGTAGATCCTGCGCCTAAATCGAGGATTGCCAGCGGCGCAGCGCATCCAGGCGTTGTTAACGCACCCGCTACAGCCATGTTGGCCTCCACGCCACCAACCTCAACCAGAGTGTTTAACCGAGCGCTCAGCTCACTGGCGATGGCCTGCATCTGTAAGCGATCGGCTTTCACCATCGCCGCAATGCCCACGGCGTTCTCCATTGAACACTCTCCGGCGATGCCGCCCTGCACCTTACGCGGAATAAATGTATCGACCGCCAACAGATCCTGAATATGCACCGTGTTCATGTCATGACCGGTCAGCGAGGCCATCACCTTTCGCACCCGCTCCAGCATGCCGCCTGCGTGCGTACCAGCTTCCCCAGCAATATCGCGCACGGGCGCGCAGGCGCTCATCGCCTGCATAATGGCCTGCGCGCCTTGCGCTACGTCGGCTTCACCGCCACGCTTTTCACCACGGATAAAGATCTTACCCGCCGGGATCACTCTTGATTGCACATCGCCCTGCGGGGTTTTCAGTACCACGGCGGAACGGTTGCCAATCAGCGCTCTGGCGATGGGGACGATAGTCTGCGTTTCCTCGGGCGTCAGGGCAAAGAAGGTCGCAATGCCGTAAGGGTTCGACAGCACCCGTACCACCTGTCCCGGGGCCGCCACTTCCACCGCCGCCAGCACACCTTCCGGCACCTTCTCCAGCAGGGTGACTTCATCAACCACCGGCATTGGCCGACGCAGGCGATTATTCACCAGCACCCCATCATCTTTTTTCAGGATGGCCGCCACCACATTGACGCCGCGATCCAGCGCTTCATTGATAAACCAAACCGCCTCAAGGAAATCCATCTCCTCACCTACCAACGGGATCCAGCCCTGGGCAAATCGATCCTCGCTCAACGCCGCCAACTTCTCCACGGCGATGGTGGTTCCCATACCCACGCCAACGCCACCGGGCGCTTGCGGGTTATGACCAATCATCGTCGATTCGGTAATGATGGTTTCAGTGATGGTTTCCATCGCCACATCGCCAATCACCGGTGCGGCCTCGTTGATGCAAATTTTTGCTACGTCCTGCAGCGACCACGGCGTGTTATTCAGCGCCTGCTGCAGGGACGCGACTACCCCGGCGATATTATCCCGCGTGCCTTTCATACCGGTCGTGGCGACAATCCCGCTGCCGATAAACCGGCCATCCTGCGCCAACGCCACTTCGGTGGTGGCGTTGCCGATATCGATCCCTGCAATTAACGGCATGCTGCCTCCGTCACTGGCTGCCTTTACGCAGCTTATTTCTCTGCTGGTATACCTCTGCCGATTCGCGGACAAACCCGGCGTTCACCGTGGCATGCCATGTGTGTTCCAGTTCATCGGCAATGGCCTGCAACTCGGCGAACGAAGAACGAAACGGCCGCAGCGCGTTGTAGACCTCCAGAATGCGGGCATCCGGAATCGCAATCAGCTCAGCCGCACGACGAAAATTGCGCGCCACGGCATGACGCTGCATCTGCTCGGCAATCTGCGCCTGGTACTCCAGCGTTTGCTGAGAAATACGCACATCCTGCGGTCCTACGCGGCCCGCCAGCACATTCTCAAGAGTAATGTCGGTTAGCGGCTTGCCGGTAGGCGTCTGGATTTTCTCCGGGCAGCGGGTCGCTAATGGGTAATCCTGCGCAGTCATGATGTTGTCGTTCATGGTCATTCCCTTACCAGTGCAATGTGCAACGTGACAGGCGCAGCATCCTGCACCACGTGTTTGGTTTCTTTGATATGAAACAGCGCGGCCTTAGCCATAAATTTAGGGCGCACCATCTGGTCATTGACCACTGGCACCGGCGAAGGCGACTCTTTGCGTGCATATCGCGCGGCGTTTTTACCAATCTGACGATAGGTTTCCAGCGTCAGCAGCGGAGCCTGAGAGAACAGCTCGAGGTTGCTTAACGGCAGCAGATCGCGCTGATGAATCACCGTGGTTCCTTTCGACTGGATGCCAATCCCGATGCCTGAGCCGCTGAGGTTTGCCGCATCCCATGCCATAAAAGAAACATCCGAGGTGCGCAGGATCCTCACTACCCGCGCATGCAATCCCTCTTCTTCAATCCCTGCCACCAGCTCTTTCAGAATCGCGTTGTGCGGCATATCAATTAGGGTTTTATGCTGGTGCTTGCCAAAGGCCGGGCCGACGCCAATCACCACTTCATCCACGCGTTCATCCGCGTTAGCCGCCTCGCCTTCGCTCACCTGTAAGGTGAAAACCGGCTTACGTTCAGTTGTGCATTCCACAGTGTTCCGCCTTATTCGATCGAGCTGGGCTGAACCACGCCCGCAATATTTTTAATTTCCGCCCAGCGTTCGGCACTGATGCGATAGCCGGTACCAGGTCCCTGATAATCATTGATGTC
The DNA here is from genome assembly GCF_000398825.1 of Citrobacter sp. KTE30. NCBI lineage: Bacteria > Pseudomonadati > Pseudomonadota > Gammaproteobacteria > Enterobacterales > Enterobacteriaceae > Citrobacter > Citrobacter sp. KTE30. The sequence goes on from NZ_KB976055.1 coordinate 3,947,696, forward strand.
GTTGACGGCGCTGACGACGTCGAACTGGCGATCCAGAATGGCTGACGTTTGCAGGTAATCACCAGTAACACGCTGTCTCAGCATATTGAGGATATTGCTGGCGATATCTTCAAAACCGCTGCAACTCAACGCGCCGACGATATCCAGCCCGGTGATATTGCGCTTCATCATCTCTTCCACGGCCGCCAGATCCTCCACTACATTGCGCGCAGGCATATCTTTGCTGCCATGAGCATAAGTAGCGGCTTCCACTTCTTCATCGCTAATCAGCGGCAAGCTCAGTTCGCGGAACACCGCCTGAATGGCGCGTGCAGCCTTATTGCGTATAGCGATAGTTTCTTCTTCAGTCACCGGACGCAGACCGCCGTCAACCATCAGATCGCGTTGCAGGATGTTGTAATCATCGAAGTCTTCAGCGTCGAAGTTCGACCCGGCAAACATGTTGTCGTAGTTGGGTACCGCGCTGTAACCAGAGAAAATAAAATCGGTACCCGGCAGCATCTGCATCAGGGTGCGGGCAGTACGGCGAATATCGGAATGAGAAAAGGTCTGGTCATTGGCGGAGGCCACTTCAAGGTCGAGCATTGAGGCAATCAGGTTTTCCGCCAGCACCGCGCGGATCCCCGAAGGCACAGCGCCGGTCATGCCGATGCAGCTGACCGCACCGTTTTGCAGCCCCTGTACGCCCGCGCCTTTAGTGATAAAAATGCAGCGCGACTCCAGATATAGCATCGATTTACTTTCGGAATAGCCCATCAGCGCTTCCGAGCCAGTGCCGGAGGTGTAGCGCATCTTCAGGCCACGCGATGCATAAGCCGAGGCGAGAAACGCTTTGGACCACGGCGTGTCATCACCGTCGGTAAACACCGATTCTGTACCATACACCGACACCGTTTCGGCATAACTGGTTAGCCCACGCATGCCCAGCTCCAGCTCCGTGGCCTCTTCAACAGAACATTGCGTCAGCACACCAGGACGACCGCACTGGGAACCCACCAGCAGCGCCAGGGCGTTAAACGGCGCGTAGCGGGCGATGCCAACCGTCGTTTCCTGCTCGGAAAAGCCACGGATCCCCGCTTCAGCTGCATCGGCGGCAATCTGCACCGGATTATCTTTCAGGTTGGTAACGTGGCACTGGTTAGAGGGGGTGCGTCGGGCGCGCATTTTTTGCAGCGCCATCATCATCTCTACCACGTTCATTTGTGCCATCACCTCCACCGCTTTCGCCGGGGTAATAGCGGTGGTAATGGCAATGATCTCTTCGCGACTGACGTGGATATCCACCAGCATTCTGGCGATCTCCAGCGCGTCGAGCTGCATGGCGTGCTCGGCCTCAGCCACGTTAATGGCGTAGTCGGCAATGAAACGGTCGATCATGTCGAACTCGGCGCGGCTCTTACCGTCCAGCTCAACAATACGACCATTTTCCACCTTCACCGACGACGCTGGATCGTAGGGGCTTTCCATGGCGATCAGCCCCTCTTCAGGCCATTCGCCAATCAGCCCATCCTGATTTACAGGCCGCTTCGCAAGTACTTCGAATCGTTTTGATCTTCTCATGATTTATTGACTCAAAAGATAAAAAATAGGGACGCCGGGCCGCATTGCCGGGGACACAACACCCGGCATTCGCCTTTCATCAGCAATGGTCGAACTCTAAATGAGCAGAACAATAAAAAAATAAAATTAATTTCGTTCCAATTTGGCACCTAATAAAAACGCATCGTTTCATATTGAAACGCAATTCAGGAATATCCATCGTGAATTGTGACGAGGTTAAATGATCATTATCAATAAACGCAAAACCGGGAAGGTGAATTTAATATCTTTGAAATTTTCGCCCTATTGACTTAATAACGTGCGGCGAGAAAATAAGGTAAAGCCAATGATAAAAATAGCTGTTGCGCGATATGTTTCGTGACCTCAGCCCTACAACATTTTCAGGAGAGACTGTGAATAAGAGCCAACAAATTGCCACCATTACGCTGGCGGCTGCAAAAAAAATGGCGCAGGCCGTTGAGGCTAAAGCGCTTGAGATAAGCATTCCGGTGGTCTTTTCCGTGGTGGATCGCGGTGGGAATACGCTGCTAATGCAACGCATGGACGATGCGTTTGTCACCAGCTGTGATATCTCTCTTAATAAAGCGTATACCGCCTGCTGTCTGCGCCAGGGTACCCATGAAATTACCGACGCGGTACAACCTGGTGCTTCGCTATATGGTTTGCAGCTTACCAACCAACAGCGCATTGTTATTTTCGGCGGCGGTTTACCTGTCATATTAAACGGTAAATTAATTGGTGCCGTTGGCGTTAGTGGCGGCACCGTTGAACAAGACAGATTATTAGCAGAAACCGCACTGAATTGTTTCTCTGAATTATAATTTAAATCTAAGAAGGTATATTATGAGCTATCGTATGTTTGATTACCTGGTGCCAAATGTGAACTTTTTTGGCCCCAATGCTATTTCCGTTGTCGGCGAACGCTGCAAACTGTTAGGCGGTAAAAAAGCGCTGCTGGTTACTGATAAAGGTCTGCGGGCCATTAAAGACGGCGCGGTAGATAAAACCCTCGCCCATTTACGTGAAGCGGGCATTGACGTGGTGGTTTTTGATGGCGTTGAACCTAACCCCAAAGACACCAACGTGCGTGACGGTCTGGAAGTCTTTCGCAAAGAGCATTGCGATATCATCGTTACCGTCGGTGGCGGTAGCCCGCATGACTGCGGTAAAGGCATCGGTATCGCAGCAACTCACGAAGGCGATCTCTACAGCTATGCCGGGATTGAAACCCTGACCAACCCGCTGCCGCCGATCGTTGCGGTGAATACCACTGCCGGTACCGCCAGCGAAGTCACCCGCCACTGCGTGCTGACCAATACCAAGACCAAAGTGAAGTTTGTGATTGTCAGTTGGCGTAACCTGCCGTCGGTCTCCATTAACGATCCGCTGCTGATGCTTGGCAAACCCGCCCCGCTGACCGCCGCGACGGGTATGGACGCCCTGACCCACGCCGTAGAAGCCTATATTTCCAAAGATGCCAACCCGGTCACCGACGCTGCCGCTATTCAGGCTATTCGCCTGATCGCACGCAACTTGCGTCAGGCCGTAGCGCTGGGCAGCAACCTGAAAGCTCGCGAGAATATGGCCTACGCCTCCCTGCTGGCAGGTATGGCTTTCAACAACGCCAACCTCGGCTACGTTCACGCGATGGCGCATCAACTTGGCGGTCTGTACGACATGCCGCACGGCGTGGCGAATGCCGTACTGCTGCCGCACGTGGCGCGCTATAACCTGATCGCTAACCCGGAAAAATTTGCCGACATTGCAGAGTTTATGGGAGAAAACACTGACGGACTTTCCACCATGGATGCCGCAGAACTGGCCATTCACGCCATTGCTCGTCTCTCTGCTGACATCGGCATTCCGCAGCATCTGCGCGATCTGGGTGTCAAAGAAGCCGATTTCCCGTACATGGCGGAAATGGCGCTGAAGGACGGCAACGCCTTCTCTAACCCGCGCAAAGGGAACGAGAAAGAAATTGCCGAGATCTTCCGTCAGGCATTCTGATAGTACAGGGGGCGCAATGTCACTTTCATCACCGGGCGTACATCTGTTTTATCACTCGCGCTGGCAGGATACTCGCGTGCTTGATGAGCTGTGCTGGGGACTGGAAGAGCAAGGCGTCCCTTGTCGGGCAATCTGTTGCAACGAGCATGACTGCGCACTGGCATTGAGCAAACTTGCGGCCAAAAGCTCAACGCTACGTGTCGGTCTGGGTCTTAACGCCACGGGTGATATTGCTTTAACCCACGCCCAGTTGCCCGAGGATCAGGCGCTGATCCGTGGTCATATCCACGCCGGTGCAGCCCGGCTCCGCGTCCTCGGTGCTAATGCTGGTCAACTGGTCAAAGTGCTTCCCTTCAGCGAGATAAAATAAATGTACCGCATCTACACCCGAACCGGCGATAAAGGCACGACCGCACTGTTTGGCGGCAGCCGTATCGACAAAGACGACATCCGCGTTGAGGCCTATGGCACGGTGGATGAACTGATTTCCCAACTTGGCGTCTGCTATGCCAGCACGCGTCATGCCGGGCTACGCCAGGATCTGCACGCCATACAGAAAATGCTGTTTGTTCTGGGTGCGGAACTCGCCAGCGATGAGAAAGGACTCGCTCGCTTACAACAGCGTATTGGTGAAGAGGATACTCAGGCGCTGGAGCAGCTTATTGACCGTAATATGGCGCAAAGCGGCCCGCTCAAAGAGTTTGTTATTCCGGGGAAAAATCTCGCATCGGCACAGCTACACGTTGCGCGAACCCTGACGCGCCGACTGGAGCGGGTCCTCATCGCGATGAGCAGATCGCTAACGTTACGCGATGAACCCAGGCGTTATATCAACCGACTGTCAGACGCGCTGTTCTCGATGGCGAGAATTGAAGAAACTAGTCCAGATGCTTGCGCTTAAACTGGCTGGCATCAATGTCGTACTGCTTCATCTTGCGCCACAAGGTAGTGCGACCGATATTCAACAGTTGCGACATCTCCTGCACGCGCCCGCTGGTGACGCGGGCAGCATGGATAATCGCCTCTTTTTCAATAGCGGTAAACGTCAGACTAGCAGGCAGCAGTGAAGACGCCGTCTCCAGACCCGGACGTTCGGCAAACAAATAATCCGGTAGATTGCTCAGCCGAATATGGCCGTTATCACTGCTGATGGCGATGTTTTCGATAATGCTGTTCAGCTCAAAGTCATTGCCCGGCCACGAATAAGCCACCAGTTGCGCCAGCGCGTCGTCGTCGATCTTCAAACTGTATGAAAAGCGTTTTTTCAGGCTATTCAGCCGCGTAAAAATCAGCGAGGGAATACTACTGCGCCGCGCCCGCAGCGGTGGGATCACTATCTCAAAAGAATGCAGCGCATAATACAGCTGACGGCTAAAGCGGTTTTGCTCCACCAGATTGGCGAGATCAACCGTGGTGGTGGCGATCACTTTGACATCCACCGGAATCAGCCGACGGGCATCCAGGCGGGTTAATACCCCCTGCTTGATCACCTGTAACAGCGCGGATTGCAGCTCCGGCGCCAGATATTCAATTTTTTCCAGAAACAGCGTGCCGCCGTTCGCCAGTTCAAGACGGCTCAACCGGCCATTTTCATCGTCGGTGGGCGCACTGCCCATAAAATCCTGCCCCAGTACGCTGTTGGCATACAGCTGACAGTTCACGGCGATATACGGCCCGCTGGCGCGCTCGCTTTCATTGTGGATGGCCTGACTCAGCAGCTCTTTACCAACACCCTCTTCCCCGCACAGCAGGATCGGGAAACTCCCCCTCGCTGCCTGGCGTCCAAAATGGATCAAGCGGCGGGTTTCCGGATCGTCAGTCGACATCTGCTCAAAGGTGTGGCTCACCTTGCCGAGCTGGCTGGTCATCAGCTGGCGCATTTGTTCCACCGGATGCAGTAGCAGAATAAAGCTGTTGCCCTGCTCCTCAACAATCGGCTTCAGGGTAATGACGGCATCAACAAACTGATGCTGGCTTTCAAAGGTAACTTCGACGTGATTCAGACCGCGGGCATGTTTGATCGCCCGGCGCAGCAGCATGGGGAGATTAAGCAGATCGTGAATGTTTTTCCCCTGACTGGCCTGCGCATCGAGATGCAAAAGCAGCGCCGCTCGTGCATTGAGGAACTGCAATACGCCCTGTTCGTTCCAGGCCATCACACCATCATCCATACTCTCCAGCAGCCCGTACATCTGGTTCAGATGGCGGTTGGATTCAGCCAGCAGGCTGTCGGTCAGCAAAGAGTTGCCGACTTCTCTGGCAATCGCCAGCGTCAGGGATAAATCAGAAACGCACTCATGCTCCACCAGACAACACAGCGAAATGGAGCCGAACAGTCGACCATGGTTATCGAAGACCGGCGTCGAGCAGAACGACCACGGATGTAGCGCCTGTTTAAAATGCTGATCGCCAGAGGTTTTTGTCGGCTGACCCGGCATCGTCGCCAGCGACAGGGCACAACTGCCAATGATGCTTTCCGCACAGTAGCTGCCGTCACGAAACCCAAGCTCCGCCAGCTGTTCTACCGTCTGCGGATCGCCGCAACGGCTGAGAATACAGGCTGATTCATCCAGAATCAGCAGCGCGCACGGGCGGCCGTCCATAAACTCCCAGGCATCTTCCAGCGCAGCCTGAGCAATCGTCAGCAACGCCGTCTTGCGACGACAAATCGACTCAAAGGTCAGTCCCTGCGCCTGATGCGGCGCCTGCCAGGTTTCCCGCTGCATAAACTTGCTGCAACGATGCCATGACTGGGCAATGACTGAAGAGACTTCCTTCCCGATGCTATGCGTGTGCGCCGTCATATCCCTTTCCGCTGTTTAACCATAGACAACCCCTCCGGCAGAAACTGTCAGAGGGGGAGAAGATGCCGGATAACAACCTACCGACGACTGATTAACGCGCCAACCACTGCTGTCCCAGCAGATCTGCCGTCAAGATAGCGGCATGTACGCTTTCAGGCGTTACCGGGAACGGCATATTGTGGATGGTTTCACCTTCTGCGCAGGTCGCTTTCGCCACGGCCATGATCTTGCCGTCAACGTCTTCTTTCACGCCCATTTCCGCTAACGTTACCGGCAGGCCTACTTTCTGACAGAAATTCAGCACGGTTTCGATCTCTTCCATCGGGCTGTTTTGCAGCACCAGTTGCGCCAGCGTACCAAAGGCGACTTTTTCACCGTGGTACAAATGGTGGCACTCTTCCAGAATCGTAAAGCCGTTGTGGATCGCATGCGCCCCTGCAAGACCGCTGCTTTCAAAGCCGATGCCGCTGAGGTAAGTGTTAGCTTCGACAATACGCTCCAGCGCATCGGTCACCACGCCAGCCTGCGCAGCAAAGCGTGCCTTCTCGCCTTCCGCCAGCAGGGTATCATAGCACAAGCGCGCCAGGCTCAGCGCCGCCACGGTGGACTGTCCGCCCGCCATGCTGGTCGCTCTGGCGTCATAACAGGCTTTCGCTTCAAACCAGGTCGAGAGCGCATCGCCCATCCCGGCCACCAGCAGACGTACCGGCGCTTTGGCAATGATCGCAGTGTCCATCACCACCATATCCGGGTTTTTCGGGTAGATCAGATACTCTTCAAACTCACCGGCTTCGGTATAGATAACGGACAGCGCGCTGGTTGGCGCATCGGTAGACGCGATAGTCGGGATCACCACCACCGGCAGCTTCTGGTAGTAACCAATCGCTTTGGCGGTATCCAGCGTTTTCCCGCCGCCAATCCCAACCACGCCGCGACAACCGTGCTGTTTCAGAATGGCAATCAGTCGATTAATTTCAACATGGCTACATTCACCGTTAAAGCGTTCCGCATGGCAGCTAATGTCGTGGCTGTGCAGGCCGTTGAGTACTTTCTCTCCCGCCAGCTTCATCACGAAGTCATCCGCAATCACAAAAAAGCTGTCCGCCAGATTTTTAGCGTATTGACCAAACAAGGTGGAAGCGTCAGGACCCTGGAGATATTTGGCTGGAGATTGAATAACTTTTAGCATTCCTTTCATCCTCAAATAAGTACATGTTTTTACATGGTGAGCCCTGGCGTTAACCTGTTTGGCCTGATGCAGACGGCGAAAACGGGAGGTACCGGAGCGATGCAATAACTGTATGGCGAGGCGTGCACAAAAAAATCTTTCGTCTTTTTGTTCTGATATGAAACAGATAAAAACGGAGTACGTTCCATATTGGAACGCTTATCCACAAAAATGATAAGGTTTGCGATCCCGATCCGCTCATTTGCCACCAAATCTCCGGCACAGACGAATCTCACTTTCTTTTTTACCCACTCACTTGCCAAAAAACCGGCAAAAAAAGCCGACAGTGCCGTATCAGCTGCATTCATCGCGAGAGAAAAAAGTCGAGCGAGCTCGCATTGTGATCGTTCCTCGTTCTTTTCAGTTTCATTATGGAACAAAAAACAATGACAACGTTCCGTAATGAAACTCATTTTAACGTTGTTTTTTTCCGCGCTGACTTCGCCAGAATCTCTCTATCGCCTCCGTACCATGACCATGCTTCCGGGGGTTTGTCTTACACTCAACCTCAAGGAGCCGTTATGTCTCAATTCTTTTTTAATCAACGCACCCATCTCGTGAGCGACGTCATCGACGGTACGATTATCGCCAGCCCGTGGAATAACCTGGCGCGTCTGGAAAGCGATCCGGCCATTCGCATCGTGGTCCGTCGTGACCTCAACAAAAATAACGTGGCGGTAATTTCCGGCGGTGGTTCAGGGCACGAACCCGCGCACGTTGGGTTTATCGGTAAAGGTATGCTAACCGCTGCGGTTTGCGGCGACGTTTTCGCCTCCCCGAGCGTGGATGCGGTGCTGACCGCCATTCAGGCGGTGACCGGTGAGGCGGGCTGTTTATTGATCGTGAAAAATTACACCGGTGACCGTCTTAATTTCGGTCTCGCCGCCGAGAAAGCCCGTCGCCTTGGTTACAACGTTGAAATGCTGATTGTTGGCGACGACATCTCCCTGCCTGATAACAAACACCCACGCGGCATTGCGGGAACCATCCTGGTGCATAAAATCGCAGGCTATTTTGCCGAACGCGGCTACAACCTCGCCACCGTCCTGCGTGAAGCGCAGTACGCGGCCAATAACACCTTCAGCCTGGGCGTTGCGCTTTCCAGCTGTCATCTGCCGCAAGAAGCCGACGCCGCCCCGCGTCATCATCCGGGCCACGCGGAACTGGGCATGGGCATTCACGGCGAACCAGGCGCATCGGTTATCGACACCCAGAACAGTGCGCAGGTGGTGAACCTGATGGTGGATAAACTGATGGCAGCCCTGCCTGAAACCGGCTGTCTGGCGGTGATGATTAACAATCTTGGCGGCGTTTCCGTTGCCGAAATGGCCATCATTACCCGCGAACTGGCCAGCAGCCCGCTGCACCCACGTATCGACTGGCTGATTGGCCCGGCCTCACTGGTCACCGCGCTGGATATGAAAGGCTTTTCACTAACTGCTATCGTGCTCGAAGAGAGCATCGAAAAAGCGTTACTCACCGAGGTGGAAACCAGCAACTGGCCGACGCCGGTCCCGCCGCGTGAAATCAGTTGTGTACCGTCATCACAGCGTAGCGCACGCGTGGAATTCCAGCCTTCAGCGAACGCCATGGTGGCCGGGATTGTGGAACTTGTCACCACAACCCTTTCCGATCTGGAGACTCATCTTAATGCGCTGGACGCCAAAGTCGGCGATGGCGATACCGGTTCGACCTTTGCCGCTGGCGCGCGTGAAATTGCCAGTCTGTTGCATCGCCAGCAGTTGCCGCTGGATAACCTTGCCACGCTGTTCGCGCTGATTGGCGAACGTCTGACCGTAGTGATGGGTGGTTCCAGCGGTGTGCTGATGTCTATTTTCTTTACCGCTGCGGGGCAGAAACTGGAACAGGGAGCTAGCGTTGCCGAATCCCTGAATACGGGACTGGCGCAGATGAAGTTCTACGGCGGCGCAGATGAAGGCGATCGCACCATGATTGATGCGCTGCAACCGGCCCTGGCTTCGCTGCTCACGCAGCCGCAAAATCTGCAGGCCGCATTCGACGCCGCGCAAGCGGGAGCCGAACGAACCTGTTTGTCGAGCAAAGCCAATGCCGGTCGCGCATCGTATCTCAGCAGCGAAAGCCTGCTCGGAAATATGGACCCCGGCGCGCACGCCGTAGCGATGGTGTTTAAAGCGCTGGCAGAGAGTGAGTTAGGATAAGCCATAAGTGCCTGATGCGCTGCGCTTATCAGGCCTACGAGTGCAAAGCTTTGTAGGCCGGATAAGGCAACGCCGACATCCGGCGGACGTTAACGATAAACGCGGATCCCGCCCTCTACGCCGCGGCTAAACAGCACCTGCCAAAGCTCAATATCTCTGGCGCGGAAAGCCCCTGCGCACGCGCATAAATAGTAATTAAACATTCTTCTGAAGGTGGCGGAATAACGTGATGACAGCTCCGGCCATGCCTGATTAAAGCGCTCATGCCAGGCCATCAGCGTTTTATCGTAATCGCTGCCGAAGTTATGCCAGTCTTCCATCACAAACCGTGATTCGCTGGCCTCGGCAATATGGGAAATCGCCGGTAAGCAGCCATTTGGGAAAATGTATTTATTGATCCACGGATCGACGCTCATCCCTTTTTTATTGCTACCAATGGTATGCAGCAGGAACAGTCCGTCTGGTTTTAAACAACGGTCGGCGATACTGAAATAGGTGTCGTAGTTTTTCGGCCCGACATGTTCAAACATCCCCACGGAGACAATGCGATCGTAGTGTTTATTAAGATCGCGATAATCCTGCAGCAGAATGTTAACGTCCAACCCTTCACAGCGCTGCTGCGCCATTTTCTGCTGCTCTTTGGAAATGGTAACGCCTTCTACTGCCACGCCATAATGACGCGCCGCATATTCCGCCAGCCCGCCCCAGCCACAACCGATATCGAGTAAACGCATACCCGGTTTAAGCTGCAGCTTCTCGCAGATCATTTTTAATTTGGCATTTTGCGCATCGTTTAATGTGGTTGCATCTTTCCAGTAACCGCAGGAATATTGCATATGCGGATCAAGCATCAGCGCAAAGAGATCGTTACCAATATCATAATGCTCTTTACCGACGATCCATGCACGGCTACGTGACTGCAAATTAAACAGGCGCGCGCTGGCAATGCGTAAAATATCTTTCAGATTGCCTGGCATCTGCTGGTCGAGTTTTGCTTTCAGGATTTTGCAGAACAGAATATCGAGCCGTTCGCAGTCCCACCAGCCTTCCATATAGCTTTCGCCAAGCCCTAATGAGCCTTGCTGCAATACTCGTTTAAAGAAACCGGTATGATGAAGTTGAATGTCCCAGGCGCGTGAGCCATTAATTCTGATATCCGCTTGTGAAAGCAGCTCTTTTCCCATTCGGGTCCAGTTATCATTTGTTTCATTGACGATGACAGCATCTGAACAAAGCGAGTTCATGGTATTTACCAAAAGTGGGCTAAAAATTATTACGCAAGATTATTATGGAAAAAAGAGTGTATGTATTATGATCCGCGGACAAGATCTATCGAGCAGCGGACACATCATCGGGAGTATTGACGATTCATTTATGGAAACTCTGGCGCAAAAACAGTGGAACTCCTTCCCGGATAACTCCATGACCGAACTGCCGCAGGACGTATTCTTTCGCTCTTATGTCCTGGAAGCCAACCACCATGTACCGCAGCATTCACACTCTTTTATGCAATTTCATTTCGCCCGCAAAGGCAGCATGCGCATTGATGTTGCCGGTAAGTGCTGGATAATCCCGGCGCATTATGGCATCTGGATCCCAAATAATACTGAGCATGCTGTTTGGGCATTGGATGATGTGTATTTAGAAAATCTGGATATTAAACCGGGCTTTCTTGAAGAGAGCATCAATGAATGCAAAGTTGTGGCTATCAGTGATTTCGCCAGAGAGTTTATTCATTACGCCACGAATTCAATTTCAGGTCATTATGATAGCCAGTCAAAAGAGGGCAAACTGGTTAGCGTACTGGTCGATATTATTCTGCAACTCCCGGAAGTCGCCTTTGTATTACCCTGGCCGCAGGATCGCGAATTAACCAAAGTATGCCGAACCATACAAGAATCCCCCGCCCTGGAGCATTCAGTTGAATACTGGGCGCATCATCTGGGTATGTCTGCCCGTACCTTTTCGCGCCATTTCAAAAAAGAAACCGGATTGCCTTTCAGCATCTGGAAGCAAAAAATGCGTATTCTGGAATCCGTATTAATGCTGAAAAAAAATAAAAGCGTGACCGCCGTGGCGCTCGACGTAGGATATTCAAGCACCGCGGCATTTAGCTATGCCTTCCGCCAGGCGTTTGGCGTTCCGCCATCTAATTATTAATCTGCCGCTTTACGCTGATGCCAGTAGGCTGCCGCACGCACCCGTTGAGGGTCAAACGCCTCGGTTTCAAAGCGAGCACTTAGGTTTTTTACCACCTTGCCTTCGCCAGTGATCCAGACGTAATAATCATCTGCGGGCACGGTTAGTCGCGATAAGCGTTCATTCACCGCCTGCGCGTCATGGCCGATAAACCACTCAATAGTAAACCCGTCGAGATGGGCAAGATAATCCTGGTACGCCGCATCCTGCACGCTGACCAGCGCCGTGACGTTTGGACGTACCGCTAAACGGCTGAGCGACTCCAGGCGTCGGCGTAGCGCGGGCATTCCCGACTCATCGCACACATAAACCTGATACGCATAATCCTCTGGCACCACCAAAGAACCGCGCGGCCCGCCGATTGTCAGCTTGTCGCCCTCGCGGGCATTCATCGCCCATGTACTCGCCACGCCGCCATCATGAATATAGAAATCCAGCGCCAGCTCATGGCGCGCTTCGTCATACAACGGCGTGTAGTCACGGGAAAGCGGACGCACACCGTCAGCCCAGACAATGCCTTCATCGGTGACGACAGGCGGCACAAAGTGGCTGCCCGGTTCAGGGAAAAAGACCTTGGTATGGTCGTCAAAGCCGTGTGAGCTAAAACCGTCCAGAGCGTCACCGCCCAGTACAATGCGCTGAAAGCCCGCGCTAATACGCTCTACGCGCAGGACGGTAAGTTCCCGAAAACGCAGTTCATTGCGAACGCGCTGCGGGTAGCGTGAGGTGTTTTTTGTCATGTTTTCGCCTTCGTGAAAATAATAAGATATATCTAAATTCATTTTTAAATGATAATGATTGCTAATCAAGAAGATTGCAAGGACTTTTTTGATATAGTTACCGTCTGATTAAACAGCTATCAAAAACCAATAAAAACACTAGATAATCATGGCTTTAAACAACATCTAATTTGTAGACTTGCAAAATGACAATCTTTAGATATAAATTAGATATATCTAAACTACATCAGGAGACGATGATGCAAAACCATCATGAAGGTTGCTGCAAAAATACAGAGCACCAACACGAAGGCTGCTGCAAGGGTGAAGGACATCACCACGAAGGCCGCCACAACGAGCACCATGCAGGCTGCTGCAAAGGTGAAGAACATCGCCATGAAGGCTGTAACAAAGATCACCACCACGAGCACGGCTGCGGGCACCGCCACGGTCGCGGCGGCGGTGGTCGTCGCCAACGCTTCTTCGGTCACGGAGAATTACGCCTGGTCATTCTGGATATCTTGACCCGCGACGCCAGCCACGGCTATGAGCTGATAAAAGCGATTGAAACCCTGACTCAGGGTAACTATACCCCGAGCCCGGGCGTTATCTATCCGACGCTGGATTTCTTGCAGGATCAGGCACTGATCACCGTCAGCGACGAGGAAGGTGGGCGTAAACAGATTGCGATCACGACTCAGGGCCAGCAATGGCTGGATGAAAACCGTGAGCATCTGGAACATATCCACGAACGGATCAAAGCCCGCTGCGTGGGTTTTGAATTACGCAAAAATCCACAGATGAAACGCGCGCTGGAAAACTTCAAAGCCGTGTTGGATCTACGCGTTAATCATGGTGATACCAGCGATGCGCAGATCAAAAAAATCATCGGTATTATCGATCGCGCTGCGCTGGATATTACTCAGCTGGATTAATCTGCACAGCAGGCGGAACCCGTTTGCCCGACGTTCCGCCTGTATTATTAGTATTAATGCAGCACCGTGACCGCATCTTCCAGACGACCCGCGCGATGTTTCACCATTGCGGAAATCTGCGCACTCTCCTCAACCAGTTCGGCGTTTTTCTGCGTAATGTTGCTCAGCTCATTCACCGCGCGGGTCAGGCTGGAAAGACCATCTGACTGTTCCAGCGTTGAGTGGCTGATTTGGGCGATCAGCTGAGTGACGTTTTGCACCTGCGCCACAATATCGTCCATCGTGCGTCCTGCGGCGTGAACCTGGTCGGATCCGGACTGCACTTTGTCGGCGCTGGCATCAATCAGCTTACGGATATCATTGGCAGCACTGGCGCTGCGGCTGGCAAGATGACGCACTTCTCCCGCCACCACGGCGAACCCTTTCCCCTGCTCGCCCGCCCGCGCGGCTTCAACAGCGGCGTTCAAAGCCAGAATGTTGGTCTGGAAGGCAATATCGTTAATCAGCGTGGTAATGGTGCCGATCCGCTGGGTGCTGTTGGCGATATCGTCCATGGTTTTGATGACGGTATCCATCGCCTCACCGCCGTGCGTTGCCGCGCTGCTGGCGGCAATAGAGAGCTTATCAGCCGCCGCGGCTGTCTCTGAGTTTTGTTTTACCGATGCCGCCATCTGATTCATGGTGGTCACCGTTTCCTGCACGTTCTCAACGGTCTGCTGCGTATGCTTATTTAAATCATCGCTACCTTTTGCCAGCGTTTCGCTGTCGCTGCGCACACAACTCACCTGGCTGGAGACGTCATGAATAAGCCAGCGACACATTAATCCCAGTTGGCCCACTGCTCGCAGCATCAGTCCCAGTTCATCGCTGCGGTTAAGATGCGACACGCTGTTCCGCTCACCGGTCGCCACTTTCAGCGCCTGACGGGTGACATTCTCAATAGGACGCACAATCTGCCATTCGAAAATAGCCGTTCCTAAAAGCATCACCAATGCACTCATCAACAGTAACGGCCATTCGGCCCCCATTTGCTGCAATGCGACCGCTAGCAGGACAAACATGAATGCCATCACGCTGCGTACCCGCCAGCGAATCGGCATCGCCGGCAGTTTACCCAGCCAGCCTTTGCGTACCACCAACCCCTTATGGATACGCCGGTTGCAACGTCCTTCGTTCAGCGCTTTATATAAAGGCTCTACCGCTGCAATTTCCTCGTCAGTTGCCCGGGTACGAATCGACATATACCCGGTCACGCGTCCTTCCCGCACCATCGGCACCGCATTGGCCCTCACCCAGTAGTGATCGCCATTCTTACGCCGGTTTTTCACAATCCCGCTCCATGGCTCGCCCTGCTTCAGGGTGTACCACATATCCGCAAACGCCGCTTTTGGCATGTCCGGATGACGAACCAGATTGTGCGGCTTTTCGAGCAACTCATTCAGTTGATAGCCGCTGACCTGAACGAAGGTGTCGTTCGCATGGGTGATATAGCTTTGCAAATCGGTGGTCGACATGAGGGTGATATCATCATCCAGCGGTGTATTTTGCTGACTAACGTAGGGATGAGAAGACATGATTGCGTCCTGTGCAGGTTATCTGGTTGTTAACTCTTTCGGCTTATGTTATTTCGGCGATAATTTTTTTATCTTTAGTTGTTAAATTTGATTTAGATCGCAATTTGCGATTAAACCTCAAAAACTGTACGCATTCTAATCCATTGATTTAAAATACTTTCATCCAGTAACTATTCAATATCACTTCTACCAGCGCACTGTCACAGTGCAAATATTGCCCATTTTTAGAGCAAATTTGCGTTTATTCGATCTGTTTTCAGGCTCCTGACTTGGGCAAAATGCCAGCAAATGTTAAATAATGGCATTAAATGTTGCGTAAATAAGATGTTTCCTGGTGTTTATCCCGATTTTTGCTAAGCGCGCCGGAATGGCGCAATCCCTGCAATACTTAAATCAGTATCATGTGATACGCGAGCTCCGGGAGCATATTTTGAACAGGTTACCTTCCAGCGCATCGGCCCTGGCCTGCAGCGCACACGCACTGAATCTCATCGAAAAGCGCACGCTTGATCATGAGGAAATGAAATCGTTAAACCGAGAGGTGATTGAGTACTTCAAGGAGCATGTCAATCCGGGGTTCTTAGAGTATCGAAAATCTGTAACTGCAGGCGGGGATTACGGAGCCGTAGAGTGGCAAGCGGGAAGCCTGAATACGCTTGTCGACACCCAGGGGCAGGAGTTCGTCGATTGCCTGGGTGGTTTTGGAATTTTCAACGTGGGGCACCGTAATCCAGTCGTGGTTTCCGCCGTACAGAATCAACTCGCGAAACAACCTCTGCACAGCCAGGAGTTACTTGACCCTCTGCGGGCCATGCTGGCAAAAACTCTCGCCGCACTGGCGCCCGGTAAACTGAAATACAGTTTCTTCTGTAACAGCGGGACCGAGTCGGTTGAAGCCGCTCTGAAGCTGGCGAAAGCGTATCAATCACCGCGCGGTAAATTTACGTTTATTGCCACCAGCGGCGCATTCCACGGTAAATCACTGGGCGCGCTGTCCGCCACGGCTAAATCTACCTTCCGCAAACCCTTTATGCCGCTGCTGCCGGGCTTCCGTCATGTGCCGTTTGGCGATGTTAACGCGATGCGCACCATGCTCAGCGAGTGTAAAAAGACCGGTGACGATGTCGCAGCCGTGATCCTCGAACCCATCCAGGGTGAAGGGGGGGTGATCCTGCCGCCACAAGGCTATTTAACCGCTGTTCGTAAACTTTGCGATGAGTTCGGCGCACTGATGATCCTTGACGAAGTGCAGACCGGGATGGGGCGTACCGGCAAGATGTTCGCCTGTGAGCACGAAAATGTGCAGCCCGACATTATGTGTCTTGCCAAAGCGTTAGGCGGCGGCGTGATGCCCATTGGCGCAACCATTGCCACCGAAGAGGTGTTCTCCGTCCTGTTCGACAATCCTTTCCTGCATACCACCACGTTTGGCGGCAACCCGCTCGCTTGTGCGGCTGCGCTGGCCACCATTAACGTCCTGCTGGAGCAAAATTTACCGGCTCAGGCGGAGCAGAAAGGCGATATGTTGCTGGATGGTTTCCGTCAGCTTGCGCGGGAATACCCGGACCTGGTACATGATGTACGCGGCAAAGGCATGCTGATGGCGATTGAGTTTGTCGATAATGAAATCGGCTATAACTTTGCCAGTGAGATGTTCCGCCAGCGGGTGCTGGTCGCTGGGACGCTGAACAATGCCAAGACGATCCGCATCGAACCGCCGCTAACGTTAACGATCGAGCAATGCGATCTGGTGTTGCGATCAACACGCAAAGCCCTGGCAGCATTACGGGTGAGCGTGGAGCAGATGTAACAGATGTCTGTCCGGCCTGCGTGAGCAAACGTAGGCCGGATAAGGCGTAGCCGCCATCCGGCATCAGCACAATTTAAACAATCCGCACGCCTGCAGGCATCACCCGTTCTGGCGTTAACAGCACGCTTTCGCTGCCATCGTCCGTCTCAGCGCACAGCAGCATACACTCTGATGTTTCACCGCGCATTTTGGCCTTTTGCAGATTACACAGCACCACCACCGTTTTCCCCATCAGCTCCTCTTCGCTGTAATAAGGCACCAGGCTGGTCACTGTTTGCAGCGTACGCTCTCCCACATCAACCTGTACGATATACAGCTTATCGGCATTGTCATGGCGCTTAACCTGTGCGATTTTTCCAACACGTATTTCCATGCGGGCAAAATCAGCAAATGCGACAGTATCCATTGTTTTCTCCTTGGTAAAATTTTACTAAATACTAGCAAATTATTTTCTGGGCATTGTTCTCAAAAGCAGGAAAATGACGTACCCATCACACTCTGCAAGCCCAGTTTTACCCCGAGCATGTCAATTAAACGTGCTTTTTTTACTGAAAACAGATGAATAGATAAGCACTTCATTTACAATGCGCAGGTAACTCAGGGAAAAGGCAAACATGGCAACACTTAAAGACATCGCAATCGAAGCTGGCGTGTCCCTGGCGACAGTGTCCCGGGTTTTAAACGATGACCCCACGCTGAATGTAAAAGAAGAGACCAAGCATCGCATTCTGGAGATCGCGGAAAAGCTGGAGTACAAAACCAGCAGCGCCCGTAAGAACCAGACCAGCGCACTCGGCCCCCAGCATATTCTGGCGCTCTACAGCTATCAGCAGGATTTGGAAATCAACGATCCTTACTATCTCGCGATCCGCCATGGGATTGAAACCCAGTGCGAGAAGCTGGGGATTGAACTGACCAACTGCTATGAGCACAGTGGGTTGCCGGAGAGCAAAAACATTACCGGCATTCTTATTGTCGGCAAGCCTTCTCCTGCGCTGCGCGAGGCGGCAACAGCGCTTACCGACAACATCTGCTTTATCGATTTTCATGAACCCGGCAGTGAATATGACGCTGTCGATATCGATCTGGCCCGCATCAGTAAAGAGAGCATCGACTACTTCATCGCCCAGGGCGTGACCCGCATTGGCTTCATCGGCGGCGAAGATCAGCCTGGCAAGGCTGATATCCGCGAAGCCGCGTTTGTCGAATACGGTCGCCTGCAACAGGTCGTTTCAGAACAGGATATTTATCGCGGCGGCTTCTCCAGTTCATCAGGCTATGAACTGGCCAAAAAAATGCTGGCGAAAGCCGACTATCCCAGCGCCCTGTTTGTGGCTTCTGACTCGATTGCTATTGGCGTTCTGCGCGCCATTCACGAGCGTGGACTGAACATTCCGCAGGATATTTCGCTGATTAGCGTTAATGATATCCCGACGGCGCGCTTCACCTTTCCTCCGCTTTCCACCGTACGCATCCATTCAGAAATGATGGGCAGTCAGGGCGTCAACCTGCTGTTTGAGAAAGCCCGCGACGGACGTGCACTTCCCCTGCTGGTTTTTGTTCCCAGCAAGCTGAAACTGCGCGGCACCACCCGCTAAAATCCCCCGTTAATCCGTCCGGTTTCTGCTGAAGCCGGGCGCGCATTGTCATGCATTTTTTTCTGCGCCCGAATTATTTTCGTGATCCAGTTAAAGTAAATCACCTCACTCGCTATATTTTAGTAAAACTTTTACTAAAATCACCATCAATTACACTTACTCACCATTAAAATGAATGGTTCCGATTTTTCTCCACCGGGAGGCCTTATGAATCGCTGGGAAAACATTCAGCTCACCCACGAAAATCGACTGGCGCCACGCGCATATTTTTTCTCTTACGACTCCGTTGTGCAGGCTCGCTCGTTTGCCCGCGAAACCAGCAGCCTCTTTCAGTTGCTGAGCGGTCAGTGGAATTTCCAGTTCTTTGAGCATCCGCTGCAGGTGCCGGAAGCCTTTACGTCGCAGTTTATGAGCGACTGGGGCAACATCACCGTACCCGGTATGTGGCAGATGGAAGGGCACGGCAAGCTGCAGTATACCGACGAAGGTTTTCCTTTCCCGATTGATGTCCCCTACGTACCGACCAATAACCCCACCGGAGCCTACCAGCGTATTTTCTCTCTCAGCGAAGGCTGGCAGGGTAAACAGACGCTGATTAAATTTGATGGCGTAGAAACCTACTTCGAAGTTTACGTGAATGGTCAGTACGTTGGCTTCAGCAAAGGCAGTCGCCTGACGGCCGAGTTTGATATCAGCGCGGTGGTGAAAACAGGTGACAACCTGCTGTGCGTTCGCGTCATGCAATGGGCTGATTCCACCTACGTTGAAGACCAGGATATGTGGTGGTCGGCGGGAATTTTCCGCGACGTCTATCTGGTCGGCAAACAGGCGACTCATATCCAGGATTTTACCGTTCGTACCGATTTCGATGATGACTATCGCGATGCCACCCTCTCCTGCGACATCGTGCTGGAAAACATCGCCTCCACACCAACGATGGCATCGCTCGAATACACTTTGTTTGACGGTGAGCAGACGCTGCATAGCGGTGTGATTAACGCTCTGACGGTGGATAAACTCACCCGCACCGCGTTCAATTTCAAGGTCAGCGCACCACAGCAGTGGTCGGCGGAATCGCCGTATCTCTATCATCTGGTAATGACCCTGAGAGATGCCAGCGGCAACATCCTTGAGGTTGTGCCGCAGCGCGTCGGATTCCGCGATATCAACGTTCGCAACGGTCTGTTTTACATCAATAACCGCTATGTCATGCTGCATGGCGTCAACCGTCATGATAACGATCATCTCAAGGGTCGCGCGGTCGGTATGGATCGCGTGGAAAAAGATCTGCTGTTAATGAAGCAGCACAACATCAACTCCGTACGCACCGCCCATTACCCGAACGATCCACGTTTCTATGAATTGTGCGATATCTACGGTTTGTTCGTCATGGCCGAAACCGACGTTGAATCTCACGGCTTCGCTAATATCGGCGATATCAGCCGGATCACCGACGATCCGCTGTGGGAAAATGTCTACGTTGAGCGCATCGTACGCCACGTCCACGCGCAGAAAAACCACCCGTCGATCGTCATCTGGTCGCTCGGCAATGAATCCGGCTACGGCTGTAATATTCGCGCCATGTACCACGCGGCAAAAGCGCTGGATGACACGCGTCTGATCCACTACGAAGAAGATCGTGACGCCGAAGTGGTGGATATCATTTCCACCATGTACACCCGCGTACCGTTGATGAATGAGTTTGGTGAATACCCACATCCTAAACCGCGCATCATCTGCGAATATGCTCACGCAATGGGCAACGGCCCCGGCGGGCTAACGGAATATCAGAACGTCTTCTATCAGCATGATTGCATTCAGGGACACTATGTCTGGGAGTGGTGCGATCACGGGATTCAGGCCAAAGATGAAGACGGTAACGTCTGGTACAACTATGGCGGTGACTACGGCGACTACCCGAACAACTACAACTTCTGCCTTGATGGCCTGATTTATTCCGATCAAACCCCAGGCCCGGGTCTGCAAGAGTACAAGCAGGTAATTGCACCAGTGAAAGTGCGCGCGCAGGATCTGGCTCGCGGCGAGCTGCGGGTAGAAAACAAACTGTGGTTTACCACGCTTGACGACTACACCTTGCATATTGAGGTTCGCGCCGAAGGAGATACGCTCTCTGCTCAGCAGATAAAACTGCGCGACGTTCCTCCCAACAGCGATACGCTGCTGCAATGCACGTTGCCGGAGCTGGATGCGCGCGAGACGTTCCTCAACGTCACCGTGACGAAAGATTCCCGCACGTTATACAGCGAAGCCGGGCATCACATCGCGACTTATCAGTTCCCGCTGAAGGCCAGAACGGTGACTGCCGTACCGTTCAGTCTGCAAAACGCCACCCCTTTGACGCTGGAAGAGAACCGCCAGAGCTGCACCGTTCGCGGTTATAACTTCCATCTGACGTTCTCAAAGCTGACCGGTAAACCCATTAGCTGGAACGTCAATGGTGAAGAGCTGATTACCCGCGAGCCGAAGATTAATTTCTTCAAACCAACCATAGATAACCACAAGCAAGAGTTCGAAGGCCTCTGGCAGCCAAATCATATACAGATAATGCAGGAGCATCTGCGCGACTTTACCTTTGAGCAAACCGAAGATGCGCTGCTCATCACCAGCCAAACGATTATCGCCCCGCCGGTATTTGATTTCGGTATGCGCTGCACCTATCGCTGGCGGATTGCCGCAGACGGTCAGTTGAATGTGGAGCTTTCCGGCCAGCCTTACGGCGAGTACCGGGACATTATTCCGTGTATCGGCTTCACGATGGGCATCAGCGGTGATTTGGGACAGGTGGCCTGGTACGGACGTGGTCCTGGTGAAAACTATGCCGATAGTCAGCAGGCCAACATCATCGACATTTGGCGCAGCAGCGTGGATGAGATGTTCGAGAATTATCCGTTCCCGCAAAACAACGGCAATCGTCAGGACGTGCGTTGGGCAACGCTAACCAATCGTCACGGTAACGGTTTGCTAGTGATTCCGCAGCGCCCTGTCAACCTGAGCGCCTGGCGCTATACGCCAGAAAATATCTTTGCCGCACAGCACTGTAATGAGCTGCAGCACAGCGATGACATCACTCTCAATCTGGACCATCAGCTACTGGGCTTAGGTTCTAACTCGTGGGGAAGCGAAGTACTTGATTCCTGGCGCGTCTGGTTTACGTCATTCAGCTACGGCTTCACGTTGTTGCCGGTTTCCGGCAGTGAGTCTGGCGCTCAAACCACCGCCAACCGTGCCTTTGGCACCGGGTTCTTTTCCACGAATATGCACAGCGAGAATACAAAATGAGGATCATCGACAACTTAGAGCAGTTCCAGCAACGCTATGCTTCGGGTCGGAAATGGCAACGCTGCGTCGAGGCCATTGAAAATATTGACAATATTCAGCCAGGCGTCGCTCACTCTATCGGTGATTCTCTGAGCTACCGCGTAGAGACAGACTCTGCAACCGATGCGCTGTTTACCGGTCATCGTCGTTATTTTGAGATCCATTACTACCTGCAAGGACAGCAAAAAATAGAGTATGCCGCCAAAGAGGATCTCCAGGTGGTTGAATATTATCGCGATGAAACCGACCGCGAATATTTGAAAGGCTGCGGAAAAACCGTAGAAGTGCACGAAGGACAAATGGTTATTTGTGACAACCATGAAGCCTATCGTTTTATCTGTAATAGCGTAGTGAAGAAAGTCGTACTCAAAGTCACCATCGAAGATGGTTATTTTCATAATAAATAAAAAACACAGGCGGCGCCGACGTTGCGCCGCCAGTACCCTATAATAATCAGGAATCGGAGATGTGCTATGTCTGATACCAAACGTAATACCATCGGCAAGTTCGGCTTACTTTCACTCACCTTTGCCGCGGTTTATAGTTTTAATAACGTTATCAACAATAATATTGAGCTTGGTCTGGCATCCGCACCGATGTTTTTCCTCGCGACAATTTTCTACTTTATTCCATTCTGCTTAATCATCGCCGAATTTGTTTCGCTGAATAAAAACTCCGAAGCCGGTGTCTACGCATGGGTGAAAAGCTCTCTGGGCGGGCGCTGGGCCTTTATTACCGCCTACACCTACTGGTTCGTTAACCTGTTCTTTTTTACCTCGTTACTCCCGCGCGTTATCGCCTATGCCTCGTACGCATTTTTAGGCTACGAATACATTCTGACGCCCTTTGCCACAACCGTGTTAAGTATGGTGCTGTTTGCCTTCTCGACCTGGGTTTCGACCAACGGCGCAAAAATGCTGGGGCCGATTACCTCCGTCACCTCCACGTTAATGCTGCTGCTGACGCTGTCCTACATTTTACTGGCTGGTACTGCATTGGTGGGCGGCGTACAGCCTGCTGACCCCATCACCGTTGATGCAATGATCCCGAATTTTAACTGGGCATTCCTCGGTATCACCACCTGGATCTTTATGGCGGCAGGTGGCGCGGAGTCCGTGGCGGTATATGTCAACGACGTCAAGGGCGGGTCAAAATCGTTCGTGAAGGTCATTATCATTGCCGGGATTTTTATCGGCGTGCTTTATTCCATCTCCTCGGTGCTGATCAACGTCTTCGTCAGCAGCAAAGAGCTGAAGTTTACCGGTGGATCGGTGCAGGTATTCCACGGTCTGGCGGCATACTTTGGTCTGCCGGAACTGATCGTTAACCGCTTTGTCGGCCTGGTCTCCTTTACCGCGATGTTCGGCTCTCTGTTGATGTGGACCGCAACGCCGGTGAAGATCTTCTTCTCTGAAATTCCGGCGGGTATTTTCGGTAAAAAAACCGTCGAACTGAATGAAAACGGCGTACCGGCCCGCGCAGCGTGGATCCAGTTTCTGATCGTTATCCCGCTGATGATTATCCCAACGCTCGGTTCCAATACCGTGCAAGACTTAATGAACACCATCATCAACATGACCGCCGCCGCATCGATGCTGCCGCCGCTGTTTATTATGCTGGCCTACCTGAATCTGCGCGCAAAACTGGACCACTTACCGCGCGACTTCCGTATGGGTTCGCAAAAAACCGGCATTATCGTGGTATCAATGCTGATCGTCCTGTTCACCATCGGATTTATTGCCTCTACCTTCCCGACCGGCGGGAATATCATAACCATTATTTTCTATAACGTCGGTGGGATTGTTATTTTCCTCGGTTTTGCCTGGTGGAAATACAGTAAATACATCAAAGGGCTAACCAAAGAAGAAAAAGCTATTGAGGCTGCTCCCGCTTCAGATATCAATTAATGACCAAAACATAATAACAATAAACAATATTCTCCAAGGCTATAACCAAAATAATTCGAGTTGCATGAAGGCGGCAAGTGAGTGAATTCCCAGGAGCATAGATAACTATGTGACTGGGGTGAACGAACGTAGCTAACGCACATGCAGCTTGAAGTATGAAGGGTATATAACAATAAAAATTATATTTTATTTGCTTAGGATCGAAGCATGAATAACATTAGCCATTATTGCAGGGCAATTATTGCCCTGCCCTTTTTCTGCGTCTCCTCTCTGGGTGCAGAAGAAGTTCGCCCTGCTGAACACGACGATACGAAAACACCTGCCATAACCTCCCCCTCTTTTCGTTTTTATGGCGAATTGGGCATGGGTGGATATATGGATTTAGAAGGAAAAGATAAGCATAAATACAGCGACGGTACTTACATTGAAGGTGGCCTGGAGATAAAACACGGTTCATGGTTTGGTCTGATCTACGGCGAGGGCTGGACCGTGCAGGCCGACCATCAAGGCAATGCCTGGGTTCCTGACCATAGCTGGGGCGGATTCGAAGGCGGGATCAACCGCTTTTACGGTGGTTACCGTACCGATGCTGGAACAGAGGTGATGCTCAGCCTGCGCCAGGACTCCTCGCTGGATGACCTGCAATGGTGGGGGGATTTCACGCCAGACCTGGGCTACGTTATTCCGAATACCCGAGACATCATGACCGCCATTAAGGTGCAAAACCTGACCGGCCCTTTGCGCTATAGCGTGACCGCTACACCCGCCGGACATCACGATGAAAGCAAAGCCTGGTTGCACTTTGGTAAATACGATCGCTACGACGATAAATATACCTATCCGGCCATGATGAACGGTTACATCCAGTACGACCTGACTGAAGGCGTAACCTGGATGAACGGTCTGGAGATAACGGACGGTACCGGAAAGCTGTTCCTGACCGGCATCCTCTCGCCCAACTTCGCCGCCCGCGCGTGGCACCACACGGGTCGCGCCGACGGGCTGGATGTATCCGGCACCGAGACCGGCTATATGGTCAGCGCGATGTATGAAGCGCTAAAAGGCGTTTACCTCTCCACCGCATATAGCTACGCCAAACACCGACCAGATCGCGCCGAGGAAGAAACCACGTCCTTTATGCAGTTCGGTATCTGGTATGAATACGGCGGCGGACGTTTCGCTACCGCCTTCGACAGCCGGTTCTATATGCAGAATGCATCTGGTGACCCGAGTGACCAAATCTTCCTGATGCAATATTTCTATTGGTAACAAGGACCGGAACTCATGAATATCAAACCTCTTCTTACGCCGCTGGCCTGCTTCCTGCTGATGAACGTCTCTGCGCATGCCGCCAGCGTTAATGACTTCAAAAACATCATTAATCGCACCGGTGCGCCGGACTACATGCATGACTACGATCACGACGACCACCAGCGTTTTAATCCCTTTTTCGACCTCGGCTCATGGCATGGGCATCTGTTGCCAGATGGCCCCGCAACAATGGGCGGCTTTCCTGGCGTCGCACTGCTGACCGAAGAGTACATCAACTTTATGGCCAATAATTTTGACCGGCTGACGGTGTATCAGCACGGTAAAAAGGTCGATTTTGCCCTCGAGGCTTACAGCATTCCCGGGGCGCTGGTACAGAAATTGTCATCAAAAGATGTACAGGTAGAGATGACGCTACGCTTCGCCAGTCCGCGCACTTCGCTGCTGGAAACCAAAATCACCAGCAACTCGCCGCTGGATCTGGTGTGGGACGGCGAACTGCTGGAAAAACTGGAGGCAAAAGAGGGAAAAGCCCTGTCGGATAAAACCATTGATGGCGAGTTCCCTGGCTATCAGCGCAAAATCACCGCCACGCACGACGGCCTGAAAGTCACCTTCGGCAAGGTGCGTTCAACCTGGGATCTGCTCACCTCCGGCGAGTCGGAGTATCAGGTGCATAAATCTGTCGCCATGAAAACCACGGTTAATGGTCATCGCTTCACGGGGAAGACCCATATCAACGGTTCGACGACGATTTACACCACCTGGTCTCATCTGCTTACCGCCGAAGATGTGGCAAAAGAGCAGCCGCAGATCCGCGATATTCTGGCGCGTCCTTCTTCTTACATGCTCGCCTCGCAGCAGCGCTGGGACGACTATCTCAAGAAAGGCTTAAACAACCCGGACGCCACGCCAGAACAAACCCGAGTGGCGGTGAAGGCGATCGAAACGCTGAACGGTAACTGGCGCTCGCCGGGTGGCGCGGTAAAACACAATACCGTGACGCCGTCGGTTACCGGCCGTTGGTTCTCCGGCAACCAGACCTGGCCGTGGGATACCTGGAAGCAGGCCTTCGCCATGGCGCACTTTAACCCGGAGATCGCCAAAGAGAACATTCGCGCCGTCTTTTCATGGCAGATTAAACCCGGCGATCCCGTTCGCCCGCAGGACGCCGGATTCATTCCCGACCTGATTGCCTGGAACCTTAGCCCCGAGCGCGGCGGCGACGGCGGCAACTGGAACGAGCGTAACACCAAGCCAAGCCTCGCGGCCTGGTCGGTGATGGAAGTCTACAACGTCACCAAGAATAAGGCCTGGCTCGAAGAGATGTATCCAAAGCTGGTTGCATATCACGACTGGTGGCTGCGAAACCGCGATCATAACGGCAACGGCGTACCGGAATACGGCGCGACTCGCGATAAAGCCCACAATACCGACAGCGGTGAAATGCTGTTTACGGTGAAAAATGGCGACAAGGAAGAAACCCTTTCTGGACTGAAAAACTACGCCAACATCACCAGTAAAGGCCAGTATGACAGCCTCGAGATCCCAGCACAGGTTGCTGCTTCCTGGGAATCCGGGCGTGACGATGCGGCAGTCTTTGGTTTTATCGACAAAGAGCAACTGGATAAATACGTCGCTAACGGTGGGAAACGCAGCGACTGGGTGGTCAAATTTGCCGAAAACCGCAGTAACGACGGTAAGTTGCTGGGTTACTCGCTGCTGCAGGAATCGGTCGATCAGGCCAGCTATATGTACAGCGACAACCATTATCTGGCAGAGATGGCGACCCTGCTCGGTAAACACAAAGAAGCGCAGCGCTACCGCCAGCTGGCGCAAAAACTGGCGGATTACATCAATACCTGCATGTTCGACCCAGACACCCGATTCTTCTATGACGTGAGGATCGAAGATACCCCGTTGACCAACGGCTGTGCGGGTAAACCAATCGTCGAACGTGGCAAAGGGCCGGAAGGCTGGTCGCCGCTGTTTAACGGGGCGGCAACGCAGCCCCATGCGGATGCGGTGGTTAAGGTGATGCTCGATCCCAACGAGTTCAACACCTTTGTCCCACTTGGTACTGCAGCGCTGACCAACCCCGCCTTCGGCGCGGACATCTACTGGCGCGGGCGCGTCTGGGTGGATCAGTTCTGGTTCGGACTAAAAGGGATGGAGCGTTACGGCTATCGCGATGAAGCGTTAAAACTGGCGGATACCTTCTTCAGCCACGCCAAAGGCCTCACCGCTGACGGTCCGATTCAGGAGAACTATAACCCGTTGACTGGCGCACAACAGGGCGCACCGAACTTCTCCTGGAGCGCGGCACATCTCTATATGCTGTACAACGATTTTCTTAAAAAACAGTAATCTGTGACATACCGCCGGATGGCGCTTCGCTTATCCGGCCTACAAAGACACATTTTCACAGGCCGGATTAGGTGCTTGCATCGATATCCGGCAAATTCATTCTCTGGCCCCACTCCTTTTTTGAATCCCATCACAATCACGGCATTCCCCTTTTCCCTTTTACGCGGCGACGGCTAAATTAGAACTCATCCGACCACATAACAATAATTTTACATACTGGACACCTTTATGAGCTATCCGTCGCTGTTCGCCCCGCTCGATTTAGGCTTCACCACGCTTAAAAACCGCGTGCTGATGGGTTCAATGCATACCGGGCTGGAGGAGTATCCCGACGGTGCAGAACGGCTGGCCGCGTTCTACGCCGAGCGCGCTCGTCACGGCGTAGCGTTAATTGTGAGCGGAGGCATTGCGCCTGCGCTTTCCGGCGTGGGGATGGAAGGCGGCGCGATGCTCAACGACAGCAGCCAGCTTGCACACCATCGCGTCATTACCGATGCCGTGCATGACGAAGGCGGTAAAATCGCCCTGCAAATCCTGCACACCGGGCGTTACAGCTACCAGCCGCATCTGGTGGCACCATCTGCTATTCAGGCCCCTATTAACCGCTTTACGCCACATGAGCTGACGCACGATGAAGTGCTGCAGTTGATTGAAGATTTTGCCCATTGCGCCCAACTGGCGCGGGAAGCGGGCTACGATGGCGTAGAAGTGATGGGGTCGGAAGGGTATCTCATCAACGAATTCCTGACTCTGCGTACCAACCAGCGCGATGACCAATGGGGCGGTGAGTATGCCAACCGGATGCGTTTTGCCGTTGAGGTGGTGAGAGCGGTACGTCAGCGTGCCGGTAATGACTTTATAATTATCTTCCGCCTGTCGATGCTCGATCTGGTAGAAAACGGCGGAACCTTCGACGAAACCGTCCAGCTGGCGCAGGCTATAGAAGCCGCCGGGGCCACCATCATTAACACCGGTATTGGCTGGCATGAGGCGCGTATTCCCACTATCGCTACCCCGGTACCGCGCGGCGCGTTTAGTTGGGTGACGCGTAAGCTGAAAGGGCATGTGACAATCCCACTGGTCACCACCAACCGCATTAACGATCCCCAGGTCGCCGATGACATTCTGGCCCGTGGCGATGCCGATATGGTGTCGATGGCCCGTCCGTTCCTCGCCGATGCCGAACTGCTGTCAAAAGCGCAAACCGGACGAGCGGATGAGATCAACACCTGTATCGGCTGTAACCAGGCCTGTCTGGATCAGATCTTTGTCGGCAAAGTCACCTCTTGCCTGGTGAATCCGCGCGCCTGCCATGAAACCAAAATGCCGATCGTTGCGGCAGCTGTGCCAAAGAATCTGGCGGTTGTCGGTGCGGGTCCTGCGGGCCTCGCCTTCGCCATTAATGCCGCCGCACGCGGACATCACGTCACGCTGTTTGACGCACATGGCGAGATTGGCGGGCAGTTTAATATCGCCAAACAGATCCCCGGCAAAGAAGAATTCTATGAAACCCTGCGCTACTACCGCCGGATGATCGACGTGACTGGCGTGACCCTGAAGCTGAATCACTTTGTCAGCGCACACGATCTGCACACTTTCGACGAAGTGATCCTTGCCAGCGGGATCGAGCCACGTATGCCGCCGATCGAGGGGATCGAACATCCAAAAGTGCTGAGCTATCTCGACGTTCTGCGCGATAAAACGCCAGTGGGCAAACGCGTAGCGATCGTTGGCTGCGGCGGGATTGGTTTCGATACAGCCATGTATCTGAGTCAACCCGGTGAAGCCACCAGCCAGAACATTGCGGAGTTCTGCGTGGAATGGGGGATCGACACCAGCCTGCAACAGCCTGGCGGCTTACGCCCGGAAGGTCCGCACTTATCCCGCAGCCCGCGCCAGATAGTGATGTTGCAGCGCAAAGCCAGCAAACCGGGGCAAGGTTTAGGTAAAACGACGGGCTGGATCCATCGCGCCACCCTGCTCTCACGCGGCGTGAAAATGATCCCGGCAGTCAGCTACCAGAAGATTGATGATGATGGGTTACACGTCGTGTTGAACGGCGAACCGGTGATCTTTAACGTGGATAACGTGGTGATTTGCGCCGGACAAGAGCCACGCCGTGAACTGGTCGATCCGCTGCACGCGGCAGGTAAAACGGTGCATCTGATCGGCGGCTGCGATGTGGCGATGGAACTGGATGCCCGACGCGCTATTGCGCAGGGGACCCGCTTAGCGCTGGAGATTTAACACGTTGTATCCCGTAGGTCGGATAAGACAACTGCGCACATCTTTGCCTGATGGCGCTACGCTTATCAGGCCTACGAGGCAGCTCGTGTAGGCCGGATAAGGCGTTAGCCGCTATCCGGCACAAGGGCTTAACGACGGCGACCGGTTTTGACCGCTTTTAGCACCACGAATTTATTATTGGTGGCGATGGTTACGCAGTTGCCGAAAATCTTCTTCAACTTGTGGAAGTAGTCGAGGTGACGGTTAGCCACAATGTACAGCTCACCGTTGATTTTCAGGCAGCGGCGGGCGTGGTGGAACATCTCCCAGGCGATATTATCGGTCAGCGCATGCTTCTGGTGGAACGGAGGGTTGCAGAACACCGCGTTGAAGCGGAACGGTTCTACGCCGGAGAGCGCGTTATTAATCATAAATTCGCTGCGATCCAGCGCGTCCGGCAGGTTGGTTTCCACGTTCAGACGGCTGGAAGCGACCGCCATCGGTGATTCATCAACAAACACCACGCTGGCTTCTGGGTTCTTCGCCAGCAGCGTCATGCCCAGCACGCCGTTACCGCAGCCGAGATCGACAATCTCGCCTTCCAGGTTTTCCGGCAGATGTTCCATAAAGAAACGTGCGCCGATGTCCAGCCCGGTACGGGAGAAGACATTGGCGTGGTTGTGGATGGTCCAGTCGGTGCCTTCCAGCTTCCAGCTCAGGGTCTGGGCGGTATCGGCCAGCGCCGGTTTGGTAAAGGTACCGTTGATCAGGCGCGCCTTTTTCCATGCCAGCGTGGTGGTGGTTGGTCCCAGCACTTTCTCAAACAGCTCCAGCGTAGAGGTGTGGATATCACGCGCTTTTGCACCGGCGATGATACGCGTCTGCGGCGTGACCACTTCACGCAGGGCGCGCAGTTGCTGCTCCAGCAGCGCCATGGTTTTTGGCAGCTTAATCAGCACCACGCCCGGCGCCTGCGGATAGTCAGCGGTACTGTCGAGGAACTTGACGCTCGACTCGGCAATATCGTTGTGACGCAGGTTCTCACGTGTGGCAAGCTCGCTGAGATAGGAGTCGCCAATGCTGTACGGCGTATGTTCCGCCAGCGCACAGCCCAGCGCGCCGAAGGTATCATTCAGGATCAGCACCGGGCCGCTAATCTCGGTATCGTCCAGCTGTTGCAGCAGATATTCATCTGCAGCTTCCCACGCCAGCAGCGGGTTAACGTCATCCGTTTCCGGGAAACGTTTAAGTGACAGCGAACGGAAACCGTTGTCTATGTGGCTCATCGGCCCTCCTGAATGGTAAAATTTCGGCGTATCCCTGAAAAGGGTGCGTGAGTATACACTTTTTATACTTTATATGGGGCACTAATGAGTCAGTTGATCTATCTGCAAGGATATCCGGAGAATTTACTTTCTCAGGTGAGAACGCTGATTGCTGAGCAACGCCTGGGCGCAGTGCTGGAGAAGCGCTATCCGGGTACGCATGACTTCGCGACCGACAAAGCGCTCTGGCAATATACTCAGGATCTGAAAAATCAGTTTCTGCGTAACGCCCCGCCGCTGAATAAAGTCATGTATGACAGCAAGATCCACGTTCTGAAGAATGCTTTGGGGCTGCATACCGCCGTTTCTCGCGTGCAGGGCGGAAAGCTCAAAGCTAAAGCGGAGATCCGCGTGGCGACCGTTTTTCGCAATGCCCCCGAACCCTTTTTGCGTATGATTGTCGTTCATGAACTGGCGCATCTGAAAGAAAAAGAACACGACAAAGCGTTTTACCAGCTGTGCTGTCATATGGAGCCTCAGTATCACCAACTGGAGTTCGATACCCGCCTGTGGTTAACGCAACAATCGTTAAAGCAAACTGCGTAGTCGCGCACTGGCTTTGTCTTCAGGGCATGCTAAATTGACGAAAGAATCCCTTTTCGCAGCCTGAAGGCCTTTATGATACGTTTCGCAGTAATTGGCACAAACTGGATCACCCGCCAGTTTGTCGATGCCGCCCATGAAACCGGCAAGTATAAGTTAACCGCAGTCTATTCTCGTAGCCTTGAGCAGGCACAGACCTTCGCCAACGATTACCCCGTCGAGCATCTGTTTACTTCGCTGGAAGCGATGGCGCAAAGCGAGGCGATCGACGCCGTCTACATCGCCAGTCCAAACTCCCTGCACTTCCCGCAGACCGAGCTGTTTTTGCGGCACAAAAAGCATGTTATTTGCGAAAAGCCACTGGCCTCCAACCTGGCGCAAGCCGAAGCCGCTATCGCCTGCGCGCGTGAAAACCAGGTCGTGCTGTTTGAAGCGTTTAAAACCGCCAGCCTGCCTAACTTCCTGCTGTTACAGCAATCGCTCCCAAAAGTTGGAAAAATCAGGAAAGCATTTATCAATTACTGCCAGTACTCCTCGCGTTACCAGCGCTATCTGGATGGTGAAAATCCGAACACGTTTAATCCGGCGTTCTCCAATGGCTCGATTATGGATATCGGTTTTTACTGCCTGGCCTCGGCGGTTGCGCTATGGGGCGAACCACAGAGCGTTCAGGCCAGCGCCAGCCTGCTGGAAAGCGGCGTGGATGCTCACGGTGTGGTGGTGCTGAATTACGGTGATTTCAGCGTTACGCTCCAGCACTCAAAAGTAAGCGATTCAGTATTAGCCAGTGAAATTCAGGGCGAGTCGGGATCGCTGGTCATCGAGCATATTTCCGAATGCCAAAAAGTGTGCTTTGTTCCGCGCGGGGGAAAAACGCAGGATCTGACGACGCCTCAACACATCAATACTATGCTGTATGAGGCAGAGGCTTTTGCCCATTTGGTTGAATCCGGCGAAGTGGATCACCCGGCACTGGCCGTCAGCCGTATCACCGCTAAACTGCAAACGGAGATTCGCCGCCAGACCGGCGTGGTTTTCCCGGCAGACGAAACGGTAACCTCGCTGACTGCGTAAAAGTGTGTAAATGGAATGTTGCAGGCCATTGACTGAATGCATGGCCTGTAATATTTTGTAACCCGCAAAGGGGAGTAACTTCGTTGTCGGTTGATCGTCATTACGATGTGTGAAAAACCACATCCGGTCACCGGGCGATAACAAAGGAATACGCCATCGTATTCCTTTGTTGTTGTAAGTGAGACCTTGCCGAATGGCAAGGTCTATGCATAAAAAGCAGCGGCTAACGTCATTCGGCGTTGGCCGTTTTTTTTATGCATGGGGAAATACAATGAATACTGTCGGCACACCGTTGTTATGGGGTGGCTTCGCTGTCGTAGTGGTAATTATGCTGGCCATCGACCTGCTGTTGCAGGGTCGTCGTGGCGCACATACGATGTCGATGAAACAGGCTGCGGCCTGGTCAATCGTCTGGGTAACGCTGTCGCTACTGTTTAACGCCGCCTTCTGGTGGTACCTGGCGGAAACCCAGGGCCGCGCCGTTGCCGACCCACAGGCACTGGCGTTCCTGACCGGCTATCTGATCGAAAAATCGCTGGCAGTAGATAACGTCTTTGTCTGGTTGATGCTCTTCAGCTACTTCTCAGTGCCGCCTGCGTTGCAGCGCCGGGTATTGGTGTATGGCGTGCTGGGAGCAATTGTTCTGCGTACGATCATGATCTTCGCCGGCAGCTGGCTTATCACCCAGTTTGAGTGGCTGCTGTACGTGTTCGGCGCGTTCTTACTGTTTACCGGCGTGAAGATGGCGCTGGCGAAAGAAGATGCCTCCGGTATCGGTGACAGACCGTTAGTACGCTGGCTGCGCGGCCATTTACGCATGACCGATACCATCGAAGATGAAAAATTCTTCGTGCGTAAAAACGGTCTGCTGTTTGTCACGCCGTTGATGCTGGTGTTGATTCTGGTTGAGCTGAGCGACGTGATTTTCGCCGTCGACAGTATTCCGGCTATTTTTGCCGTTACCACCGACCCGTTCATCGTGCTGACCTCGAACCTGTTTGCTATTTTGGGGCTGCGTGCGATGTACTTCCTGCTGGCGGGCGTGGCAGAGCGTTTCTCCATGCTGAAGTACGGCTTGTCGGTCATTCTGGTGTTTATCGGTATTAAGATGCTGATCGTCGATTTCTACCATATCCCGATCGCTATCTCGTTAGGCGTGGTATTTGGCATTCTGTTTGTGACGCTGATTGTTAACGCATGGGTCAACCACCAGCACGATAAAAAGCAGCAAATACAGTAAGTTTCATCTGCTAGCTGAAAAGCCCGGCAGCACACTGCGTGCGTCGGGCTTTTTGTTTATCATGTCAAAACAATGTTAATTCAAAGTTATAAAATATGATCTCAGCGGGGAATCCAGGATATTTCTCTTCCCGAAGCTTTATCTTTCCTTATACTCAACCACGCAAACACTTTGTTACATCCAGAAAGATGCGTCGTAAGAGCGCACGATGGATGAGCAACAACACAATGAAAGGATCACGACATGACTACGCAACGTTCATCGGGGCTACTCTCGCGTTTGGCGCAAGGGAGCCTGGTTAAACAAATTTTGATTGGCCTGGTACTGGGGATTTTACTCGCACTGGTGTCAAAACCTGCGGCAGAAGCCGTTGGTTTACTGGGTACGCTGTTCGTCGGCGCATTAAAAGCCGTCGCGCCAATTCTGGTTCTGATGCTGGTCATGGCCTCTATCGCCAACCACCAACACGGGCAAAAAACCAATATCCGCCCCATTCTGTTCCTTTACCTGCTCGGAACATTTTCAGCGGCATTAGCCGCCGTTGTCTTCAGCTTCGCCTTCCCGTCGACACTGCACCTTTCCAGCAGCGCTGGCGATATCGTGCCGCCGTCCGGCATCGTTGAAGTAATGCGTAGCCTGCTGATGAGCATGGTTTCTAACCCAGTTGATGCCCTGCTTAACGCTAACTATATTGGTATTCTGGTCTGGGCCGTCGGTCTGGGTTTTGCACTGCGCCACGGTAATGAAACGACCAAAAATCTGGTCAATGATATGTCCAACGCCGTCACCTTTATGGTAAAGCTGGTGATTCGTTTCGCGCCAATCGGTATCTTTGGTCTGGTCTCATCCACGCTGGCAACCACCGGTTTTGCAACGCTTTGGGGCTACGCCCAACTGCTGACCGTACTGGTAGGCTGTATGCTGCTGGTGGCGTTTGTGGTCAACCCACTGCTGGTCTTCTGGAAAATTCGCCGTAACCCGTATCCGCTGGTGCTGGCCTGTCTGCGCGAAAGCGGCGTGTACGCTTTCTTTACCCGCAGCTCCGCCGCCAACATTCCGGTGAATATGGCGCTATGTGAGAAGCTGAATCTGGATCGTGATACCTACTCGGTATCTATCCCGCTGGGCGCCACCATCAATATGGCGGGTGCGGCGATCACCATTACCGTGCTGACGCTGGCGGCGGTGAATACGCTGGGTATTCCGGTCGATTTACCGACGGCGCTGTTACTGAGCGTGGTGGCTTCGCTTTGCGCCTGTGGCGCATCTGGCGTGGCGGGTGGATCTCTGCTGCTGATCCCACTGGCGTGTAATATGTTCGGTATCCCGAATGATATCGCCATGCAGGTAGTTGCCGTCGGCTTTATCATCGGCGTATTGCAGGATTCCTGTGAAACGGCGCTGAACTCTTCTACAGATGTCTTGTTTACCGCGGCCGCCTGCCAGGCTGAAGACGAGCGTCTGGCAAATAACGCTCTGCGCGGCTAATCCCTGCGCCCCTCCGTCATTGGGCGGAGGGGCTCTTTTCTTGTACGCTTTTTTCAATTTTGAACGGATCAATTCCGCGTTTTTGCATCCGCCGGAAGCGAATAATGTTCAGGCCATTCATCACCAGAAAACTCCCTTCGATCATCGTCCCGCCAATCGATCCCAGCCAGAAATTATGGATAACCCAACAGGCGGTTGCGCACCACATTACGCAACGCACGGTTAACCCTTGGCAGCGAAACAGCGCCCAGGTGCTGGCCAGCGTGCCAATTATCGGTAACAGCTCCATCGCATGCTGTAATTTCGCCAGACCGAGAACCAGGGTGAGGATAATAAAAACGGCCATCACCCACAGTTTGCGGGTATGCATTGAGACAAGTGTGCGGATGGTGTTTAGTTCTGCGCTCATTCCCGCGGGCCAGGCGCCCATCAGAAAAAAATGCACGCCAATGGTGGCGCTATAGACAGCAAGTTGCAGCCGGAAGCGGCGCTCATCGCGATTGAAAAAGGTGGTAATGCCGATCAGAAAGGCGATGACACCTACGCCCTGGGCCAGCCAATACGCGGTCATGAATGATCCTTGTCAGGTAATGCAAAAACAAACGGCGCTCCATATTATGAAACGCCGTTTTTAGATTCCACCATAAACAAACTTACCCAAAAGATTTTGTGCTACAGCAAGGTGGCAAGTTCGCACATCCCCGAGAGCTTACATGAGTAAGTGACCGGGGATGTGCGAACGCAGCCAACACAGCTGTGGTGCAAAAGATGAAGGGTAATTACAACGTTACGCCGCTTTTAAAGATAGCCAGTTCCCGGAAATCGTTGCGCTCGTTGCAGGTTTGCTTACCGTTGGCGAACTCAACGATCGTATCGACAAACTCGCTCAGCAGTTGAGGCATCGCTTTACCGTGGATCAACTGTCCAGCGTCAAAATCGATCCAGTGCTTTTTCTTCGCTGCCAGCTCGCTGTTGGTGGCAATTTTCACCGTCGGTACAAAACCACCGTACGGCGTACCGCGACCTGTACTGAACAGCACCATATGACAGCCCGCGCCCGCCAGGGCACTGGTGGCGACGGCATCGTTGCCCGGTGCGCTCAGCAGGTTCAGGCCATGCGTCTTCAGGCGTTCGCCGTAGCGCAGTACGTCCACCACCTGACTGGAGCCTGCTTTTTGCGTACAGCCCAGCGATTTATCTTCCAGCGTGGTGATACCGCCCGCTTTGTTGCCCGGCGATGGGTTCTCGTAGATCGGTTGGTCGTGGGCAATGAAGTACTGCTTGAAGTCATTAACCATGGTGACCAGCTTGCCGAACGTTTCTTCATCGCGGCAGTGGTCCATCAGCAGCTGCTCGGCGCCGAACATTTCCGGTACTTCGGTCAGCACGGTAGTTCCGCCGTTAGCAATCACGTAGTCGGAGAAACGGCCCAGCATCGGGTTGGCGGTAATACCGGAGAGGCCGTCAGAGCCGCCGCATTCCAGACCAAACTTCAGCTCGCCCAGCTTACCCGGTTCACGCTTATCGTTACGCATCACGTTGTACAGCTGGTGAAGATGTTCAATCCCCGCTTCCACTTCGTCTTCCTGATGTTGGCAGACCATGAAGTGAACGCGATCAGGATCGTACTCGCCTAAGGTTTCGCGGAAGGCATCCACCTGATTGTTTTCACAGCCCAGACCAACCACCAGCACCGCACCCGCATTCGGGTGACGCACCATGTTTTGCAGCATGGTGCGGGTATTAATGTGGTCGTCGCCGAGCTGTGAACAGCCGTAGGTGTGGCTGAAGAGATGCACGCCGTCGATTCCTTCGGCGTCGTTAGTCTCTTTCAGAAAACGGTTCTGCATCTGGCGTGCCATCGCGTTAACGCAGCCTACCGTTGGTAGGATCCACAGTTCGTTGCGCACGCCAACATCGCCGTTGGCACGACGGTAGATCTGCACATCGCGATCCGCCGGTTGTGCAACTTCCGCCTGAAAATCAGGTTGGTAGCGATACGTATCCAGGTCGCTCAGATTGGTACGCGTGTTGTGAGCATGAATATGCTCACCCGCCGCAACATCCACCAGCGTATGGCCAATTGGCAAACCGTATTTAATGACGTTTTCGCCTTTCGCAATATCGCATAAGGCGAATTTATGGCCACGAGAGACCGCCTGACGCAGGATTACCGCCTGCCCATCAACGGTGACTTCGTTTCCTTCAGCCAAATCAGCAAGCGCAACCGCGACGTTATCCAGCGCATGGATCTTGATGTATTGCATACCTTCACCCAGGCCTTAGTTCAGTTCAATGGCGAAATAATCGCGCGCATTGTTGAAGCAAATATTTCTGACCATTTCACCCAGCAGCTGGATATCTGCCGGTGCTTCGCCCGCGGCAACCCAACGGCCAATCATCTGGCACAGAATGCGACGGAAGTATTCGTGACGAGTGTAAGACAGGAAGCTACGGCTATCGGTCAGCATACCGACGAAACGGCTCAGCAGGCCGAGCTGTGCCAGTTGGGTCATCTGACGTTCCATCCCGTCTTTCTGATCGTTGAACCACCAGCCGGAACCGAACTGCATTTTGCCCGGCATACCTTCGCCCTGGAAGTTACCGATCATAGTGCCCAGCACTTCGTTATCGCGCGGGTTCAGGCAGTACAGAATGGTTTTCGGCAGCAGGTTTTGTTCATTCTGCTTGCTCAGCAGTTTGGACAGTTCTTCGGCCATCGGACGATCATTGATGGAGTCGAAACCGACATCCGCGCCCAACAGTTTGAACTGGCGCAGGTTGTTATTACGCAGCGCGCCGATGTGGTACTGCTGTACCCATTCGCGACGGGCGTATTCAGCGCCGAGGAACACCAGAACGGCGGTTTTGAACTGCGCCACTTCATGTTCACTCAGGGTTTCACCCGCCAGGCGACGCGCCAGAATGCTATCCAGCTCAGATTCGTTAGATTCGGCAAACAGCACCACGTCCAGCGCGTGGTCAGAGACTTTACAGCCGTGAGCTGCGAAGTGATCAAGACGTTTGGTCAGTGCAGCTTGCAGGTCGCTGAAGCGGCGGATATCCGTGTCAGACACTTCACCGAGCTTCGCCATGTAGTCATTAAAGGTCGCCAGCTCAATGTTAAAGGCTTTATCCGGACGCCAGCTCGGCAGCACTTTCACATCAAAGCTTCCGTCTTTAGCAACGGCCGCATGGTGCTCCAGAGAGTCGATCGGATCATCGGTAGTGCCGACCATTTTCACATTCATCTGCTGCATGATTCCGCGCGCAGAGAATTTATCCTGCGCCAGCAGCTCGTTGCACTGGTTCCAGATTTCGTCAGCCGTTGCCGGAGACAGCAGCTTACCTGTAATACCAAACGGACGACGTAATTCGAGGTGGGTCCAGTGGTACAGCGGGTTACCGATGGTGTGCGGAACCGTGGAGGCCCATGCGTCAAACTTCTCGCGATCGGACGCATCGCCGGTACACAAGCGCTCAGCGACGCCATTGGTACGCATCGCACGCCATTTGTAGTGATCACCCTTCAGCCAGATGTCATACAGGTTATTAAAACGATAGTTTTCAGCGATTTGTTGCGGTGGTAAATGGCAGTGGTAATCGAAGATCGGCTGGTCTTTGGCGTAATCATGGTACAGACGGCGGGCAAATTCGGTGTCCAGCAGGAAATCTTCAGTCATAAACGGGGTCATTATCGTCTTCCTCTCAACGAGTGCGTCAGATTGCTTATGTTTTGATGTTGACAAAGTTATCACACCAATTTCTATACGCTGAAGATATTTTCGTGAGTTAGATCAACAAATGGTGACAAAAAAATTACTCTCAAAGAGGTAAATCACGCGTCAAGCCGCGCCAGTTCTGGCTTTGCTGAATCGAAATAATGACCACACGAAGATTCACACTTTTGTGATGGCACTCACCTTTTAAAGCTGTATGACAAGTTATCTTTTGGCCGTCGCGATACATAAGCCGACGGAATGCAAATTACCGATGGATATCCATCGGATTGACCGGTACGGAAACCGAATTAGCACAATTATTGACATGGCAAAGTTCGGGGAGTACCGGCTTTTTTTCGGTCCCCCCTCGTAAAAGAACATCCTCCGCCCTGAACTGGAAGATGACCGCTCGTTCGCGGACATAACAAAACGATGAGGTTTTACATGCGTAAAATTAAAGGGTTACGTTGGTATATGATTGCACTGGTGACACTTGGCACCGTGCTGGGTTACCTGACACGTAACACTGTGGCGGCAGCTGCGCCAACTCTGATGGAAGAGTTACACATCTCCACTCAACAGTATTCCTATATCATCGCAGCGTATTCTGCTGCTTACACCGTAATGCAACCCGTTGCCGGCTACGTGCTCGATGTGCTCGGCACAAAAGTGGGTTATGCGATGTTCGCCGTTCTGTGGGCCGTCTTCTGTGGCGCGACCGCACTGGCTGGCAGTTGGGGTGGACTGGCGCTGGCGCGTGGCGCGGTAGGTGCCGCTGAAGCCGCAATGATCCCTGCGGGTCTGAAAGCCAGTTCTGAATGGTTCCCGGCAAAAGAGCGTTCAATTGCCGTAGGTTACTTTAACGTCGGCTCTTCTATCGGCGCGATGATTGCTCCACCGCTGGTGGTCTGGGCCATCGTCATGCACAGCTGGCAGATGGCATTCATTATTTCCGGTGCGCTGAGCTTCATCTGGGCGATGTGCTGGCTTGTTTTCTACAAACACCCGCGCGACCAGAAAAAACTGTCTGATGAAGAACGTGATTACATTCTGAATGGTCAGGAATCACAGCATAAAAACGCGACCTCGAAAAAAATGTCGCTCGGTCAGATCCTGCGTAACCGCCAGTTCTGGGGCATCGCGCTGCCGCGTTTCCTGGCAGAACCGGCATGGGGGACCTTCAACGCCTGGATCCCGCTGTTCATGTTTAAAGTCTACGGCTTTAACCTGAAAGAAATTGCGATGTTTGCCTGGATGCCGATGCTGTTTGCTGACCTGGGCTGTATCGTTGGGGGTTACTTACCGCCGCTGTTCCAGCGCTGGTTCG
This sequence comes from Citrobacter sp. KTE30, assembly GCF_000398825.1. Taxonomy (NCBI): domain Bacteria; kingdom Pseudomonadati; phylum Pseudomonadota; class Gammaproteobacteria; order Enterobacterales; family Enterobacteriaceae; genus Citrobacter; species Citrobacter sp. KTE30. Next base: position 3,988,137 of record NZ_KB976055.1, read on the forward strand.
GCGTTAACCTGATCGTTTCACGTAAAATGGTCGTTACCATGGGTGCATTGCTGATGATTGGCCCAGGGATGATTGGTCTGTTCACCAGCCCATACATTGCTATCGCCCTGCTGTGCGTCGGTGGCTTTGCTCACCAGGCGCTGTCCGGTGCGCTGATCACACTCTCTTCTGACGTGTTTGGTCGTAATGAAGTGGCAACGGCGAACGGTCTGACCGGTATGTCCGCCTGGCTTGCAAGTACGCTGTTTGCGCTGGTCGTCGGCGCGTTGGCTGACACCATCGGCTTTAGCCCACTGTTTGCCGTACTGGCGGTATTCGACCTGCTCGGCGCGTTAGTCATCTGGACAGTATTGCAGAACAAATCGGCCAGCGAGGTAGAGTCAACGTCGCAAACTGGCGATCCCGCTGCGCAAAGTTAACCGGACAAGATTTAACAAGGTTTTGTCATGCTAAGCCGCCAGTTATCTGGCGGCTTTTTTGACGTCGCGAGTGGAGCCGTAATCGTAAAAGTGGTATAACAAATAGAGTCTGCCGTATCATGCCTGGAGCGCATATGGAAATCACTGAACCACGACGTTTGTACCAACAACTTGCCGCTGATCTGAAAGAACGCATTGAGCAGGGCGTCTATCTGGTGGGTGAAAAACTCCCCGCTGAGCGCTTTATCGCCGATGAAAAAAATGTCAGCCGTACCGTGGTTCGTGAAGCGATTATCATGCTCGAAGTTGAGGGCTATGTAGAAGTGCGCAAAGGTTCTGGCATTCATGTCATTTCGAACCAGGCCCGTCACCAGCAGGCCACCGACGAATCGCTTGAATTCGCCAATTATGGTCCTTTCGAGCTGCTTCAGGCTCGTCAGTTGATTGAAAGCAATATCGCTGAATTTGCTGCTACGCAGGTTACCAAGCAAGACATCATGAAACTGATGGACATTCAAGAGCATGCGCGGAATGAAAAATGCTTCCGCGATTCCGAATGGGATCTGCAGTTTCATATTCAGGTCGCGCTAGCCACGCAGAACTCAGCGCTGGCCGCCATTGTGGAAAAAATGTGGACCCAGCGCAGCCACAACCCGTACTGGAAAAAACTGCACGAACATATCGACGCACGTACCGTCGATAACTGGTGTGATGACCATGATCAAATTCTCAAAGCGCTGATCCGTAAAGATCCGAACGCGGCAAAACTGGCGATGTGGCAACACCTGGAGAATACCAAAATCATGTTGTTCAACGAGACCAGCGATGATTTTGAGTTCAACGCCGATCGTTATCTTTTTGCAGAAAATCCGGTCGTTCATCTCGATACGGCAGTTAACAGCGCTAAATAAGCAATCTTTTCGATGCAGGCGCGACAAAGCGCCTGTTTCTCCTGCTTGGTAAGCATTAGGTATAAAGTGTCAGCCTGTGTAAATCCTCTCGCCTCCCTCCATTGCGATAAGCAAAATCACAGTTCAACAACCGTAATTTCTATAACGGACAACGTTGACCTTTGTTACAATTAGATGCTATTTGAATTTTTGTGTTTGAGAGCTTGCTTACTTCACAACTTTACAGGGAATAGTTCAGGCCGTGAATTTGTGTCAGACCGCGATCCATGTAAAAAACACCAATAAAATTGCGGCGTTACAAACTCCAGAAAACCGGCATGACGACAACCGATTCTCCAGGAATATTGAATGGAACTACTGACTCAATTACTGAATGCTTTATGGGCTCAGGATTTTGAAACGCTGGCCAATCCTTCCATGATTGGCATGCTCTATTTCGTACTATTTACCATTTTGTTTCTGGAAAACGGACTGCTGCCAGCGGCCTTTTTACCTGGCGACAGTCTACTGGTGCTGGTCGGCGTACTTATCGCCAAAGGCGCGATGGGTTTCCCGCAAACGGTACTGCTGCTCACTACCGCAGCCAGCCTGGGTTGCTGGCTTAGCTATATCCAGGGGCGATGGCTGGGGAATACCCGCACAGTACAAAACTGGCTATCTCATCTGCCCGCGCATTACCATCAGCGCGCGCATCATCTGTTCCATAAGCATGGCTTGTCTGCGCTGCTGGTCGGTCGCTTCATCGCGTTTGTCAGAACATTACTGCCGACCATCGCAGGATTGTCCGGCCTGAACAATGCGCGCTTTCAGTTCTTCAACTGGATGAGTGGACTGCTTTGGGTTTTGATTCTCACAACGCTTGGTTATCTGCTGGGCAAAACGCCGGTGTTTCTCAAGTATGAAGATCAGCTGATGTCTTGTCTGATGCTGCTTCCTGTGGTGTTACTGGTGTTTGGTCTGGCAGGTTCACTGGTTGTTCTTTGGAAGAAGAAATACGGGAACCGAGGGTAAATTATGCTGAAATCATGCATAACGCTCCGACGACTTGCCTGGTCCACCACTTTTATGTTGTTCATTGGCGCGTTGCTCCTGACCTGGTCTGTCATTCGCCAGCAGGAATCAACGCTTGCCATTCGTGCCGTAAACCAGGGAGCCAGCATGCCTGATGGCTTCTCTATCTGGCATCACCTGGATGCCAACGGCATTCGTTTTAAAAGCATCACTCCGCAAAATGACGCACTGCTGATTACCTTTGATTCCAGCGCGCAGAGCGCAGCCGCAAAGGTCGTACTTGATCGAACGTTACCGCACGGTTTCGTTATTGCTCAGCAGGATGATGATAATCAGGCGGTGCAGTGGTTATCCCGCTTACGTGATACTCCACACCGCTTTGGTTAATTTCCAGGAATCTGAATTAGATCACTCACTTTGGTGATTTCACCGTTTAGCGCCTATGATTAATAAACTGGGCTTATGACCCAACGTTTTATTATTCTGGAGCATCGACCCTAAACGACGAGGTCGAATCACAATGGAAGGTTCAAGAATGAAATACCGCATCGCTTTGGCAATTAGCCTTTTCGCTCTAAGTGCCGGCAGCTACGCCAACACCCTCTGTCAGGAAAAAGAACAAGACATTCAGCGGGAGATTAGCTATGCCGAAAAACACAATAATCAGAGCCGCATCAATGGGCTGAACAAAGCGCTGAGCGAAGTCAGGGCAAACTGTACTGACAGCAAACTGCGCGCCAACCATCAGAAAAAAATCGCCGAGCAGAAAAATGAGATTGCCGAGCGTCAACGTGACTTAGCCGAAGCTAAGCAAAAAGGCGATGCGGATAAGGTCGCAAAGCGCGAACACAAGCTTGCTGAAGCTCAGAAAGAGCTAAAAGAACTCGAGACCCGCGATTACTAAGTACGGTAACTAGCCACTCAACTGGAGAAAACTATGTCGAAAGATAATGCTACGGAAAACCTGCGCGCTGAGCTGAAATCTCTTGCGGATACGCTTGAAGAAGTACTTAGCTCTTCTGGCGATAAGTCGAAGGAAGAGATGAGTAAAATTCGCAGCAAAGCCGAACATGCGCTGCGCGAGAGCCGTCATCGTCTGAGTGAAACCAGCGATGTGATTGCCAAACAGACCCGTGAGGCCGCGGCTAAAGCCGATAACTACGTGCGCGAAAACCCATGGACAGGCGTCGGCATTGGCGCTGCAGTCGGTGTGGTGCTTGGTGTACTGCTGTCGCGCCGTTAACAATGGCTGATTCTCAACACGCACAAGGTCCAGGCAAAGGCGTACTGGGTATTGGACAGCGGATCCTGACGATTCTCGTTGAGATCGTAGAGACGCGGCTGCGGCTGGCCGTCGTTGAGCTGGAAGAGGAAAAAGCCAACCTCATCCAGATCCTGCTGATGCTTGGGCTGACTATGCTGTTCGCGGCGTTTGGCCTGATGAGCCTGATGGTACTTATCATCTGGGCCATTGACCCTCAATACCGCCTGAACGCCATGATTGCCACCACCGTAGTGCTGTTGCTGTTAGCGCTGATTGGCGGGATATGGACGCTGCGTAAAGCGCGTAAAACAACGCTGCTACGCCATACGCGCAATGAACTCGCGAACGACAGGCGGGCTCTGGAGGATGACGCATAATGAGCAGTAAAGTCGAACGTCAACAACGTAAGGCGCAACTGCTTGGACAGATCCAGCAGCAACGGCTGGATCTGTCTGCTACTCGCCGCGACTGGCTGGAAGCCACCGAGGTCTACGATCGTGGCTGGAAGACGCTGTTGAACCTGCGCGGCTGGGTGTTAGTCGGGAGCAGTATTATGGCGGTTCGCACCATCCGTAACCCAAATCTGCTGGTCCGCTGGGCCAAACGCGGCTTTAGCGTCTGGAGCATCTGGCGTCTGGTGAAATCGACCATCAGACAGCAGCAACTGCGCGGCTAATCCCTTCCCTATCCCCAACCTCAAAATTTTTGAAAAATACTGACAGTTTTCCTTGCTAACAATTCTCATTAGCCACGTTTATTATTCTCTTCATCGACAGCAACGACGCGCTCAGCAGCGTCGTTGCACAAAAAAACACAATAAGCCGCCTGAGTGGTTTCCTGGAGAGTATGATGAAGAAATTAGAAGATGTTGGTGTACTGGTAGCGCGCATTCTGATGCCAATCCTGTTTATTACCGCAGGTTGGGGAAAAATCACCGGATATGCAGGTACCCAACAGTACATGGAAGCCATGGGCGTCCCTGGATTTATGCTGCCGCTGGTAATTCTGCTTGAGTTTGGCGGCGGTCTGGCAATTCTGTTCGGTTTCCTGACCCGTACTACCGCGCTGTTCACCGCAGGCTTCACGCTGCTGACGGCATTCCTCTTCCACAGTAACTTTGCGGAAGGAGTGAACTCTCTGATGTTTATGAAAAACCTGACCATCGCAGGCGGCTTCCTGCTGCTGGCTATCACCGGTCCGGGCGCATTCAGTATTGACCGCGTACTGAATAAAAAGTGGTAAGCAAACTATACTGAACACATCAAAAAGCGAGGAGATATCTCCTCGCTTTTGCTATCTGAGGAGACGATAAAATGGGACAACTGATTGACGGCGTCTGGCATGACACCTGGTACGATACCAAATCAACCGGTGGGAAATTTCAACGTTCTGCATCGGCTTTCCGTAACTGGCTCACCGCAGATGGCACGCCTGGCCAGACCGGTGAAGGTGGCTTTGCTGCCGAAAAAGACCGTTATCATCTGTACGTTTCTCTGGCCTGTCCGTGGGCGCATCGCACACTGATTTTGCGTAAACTTAAAGGGCTGGAACCGTTTATTTCCGTTTCCGTTGTGCATCCACTGATGCTGGAAAACGGCTGGACCTTTGACGATAACTTCCCGGCGGCCACTGGCGATACCCTGTATCAGCACGAATTTCTCTATCAGCTCTATTTACACGCCGATCCGCACTACAGCGGTCGGGTGACCGTTCCAGTGTTGTGGGACAAAAAGAATCACACCATTGTCAGTAACGAATCAGCAGAAATCATCCGCATGTTTAACACTGCGTTTGATGCGCTGGGTGCGAAAGCCGGGGATTACTATCCATCTGCCCTACAAAGCAAAATCGACGAGCTGAACGGCTGGATTTATGACAACGTCAATAACGGCGTGTATAAAGCGGGGTTTGCCACCAGCCAGGAAGCCTACGACGATGCCGTGGAAAAAGTCTTTCAATCTCTGGCACGACTGGAGCAGATCCTGGGTCAGCATCGCTTCCTGACCGGTGACCAGCTAACTGAGGCCGATATTCGCCTGTGGACCACGCTGGTGCGCTTTGATCCGGTTTATGTCACCCACTTCAAGTGCGACAAACACCGCATCAGTGACTACCTGAATCTGTACGGTTTTCTGCGCGATATCTACCAGATGCCGGGCATTGCGGAGACCGTCAACTTTGACCATATCCGTCATCACTACTTCCGTAGCCACAAAACAATCAACCCGACCGGTATTATTTCAATCGGCCCGTGGCAGGATCTCAGCGAACCTCATGGGCGTGACGAGCGTTTCGCCTGATTTACACTGGCCTCCGTTTGGGTAATGCTGTTCAGTTAACGCCTCAGTTTCGAAAGGCATCAACATGTGCTGGCGGAGGTAATGAATATGCTATTTCAGGGAAAGGGTTCCGTTCACCTCATGTTCATCGTTTCTCTGAAGCACCGATTCCTGTGAACGTGTAAAGGGCGTTCTCCGCCACGCCCTTTACAATCCCGGCTCCCAGCAGGAAAATTGTTGCTATGCAATACCCTCCGCTTATTCCTCCAGGCTACCGGGTCGGGCGCGAGGAAACGTCCCTGTATAACGCGCCCTGAACCCGCATCCATGCGGGTTCTCCCGGCCTTACGGAAACACGTCGGCAATTTTCAGCCGGACCAGCCCACACCTGACCATCTGCGTTTTTTTTGAATATATCTGAACAGCAAATCAGATTTAACTGGAAGTCAGAGCATTACAGCGATGACCCCGGTCCGGCTGAAAATCGATGAGGCGTTGACGGCTGACCGGGGCTGCCCGCAGGGATGCGGGCAGAGGGGACGGCCTGCATGGACGCAGGCTCGGCCCCGACCCGACAGGCAGACGGAATAAGACGAATACATCGCGCAGCGACGATTTTCCCGCCGGGAGCCTGGGTTGCAAGGGAGGCGGCGGTGAGCCTCCCTTGCCCGTTCACGGGTATAAAGATATCAGAGAAGCAACGCACATGAGGTGAACGGAACCCTGAGCAAGAATCACATGTTCACCATACATGCTTAACTGATCGGCATTGCCCGTTTGGAGGCCAAATAATTAACAACACAAATATTTACCAGCATTCCATTCGCAGCTATTCTTAATTTGATTGCTTTAAAAACAAGTAATTGAACGCAGAACGAGGCAAAAATGGATTGGTATTTAAACGTATTAAAGAATTACTTTGGTTTTGGTGGCCGCGCGCGTCGTAAAGAATACTGGATGTTTGTGCTGGTCAACATCATCTTCACGTTCGTGCTGGGCATTCTGGACAGAATGTTTGGCTGGGAGCGCGCCGGAGGAGAAGGCATATTAACGACGATTTACGGGGTTCTGGTCTTTATCCCGTGGTGGGCGGTACAGTTCCGGCGTTTACATGACACCGACCGTTCAGCCTGGTGGCTGCTGGTGCTATTGATCCCGATCGTCGGCTGGTTGGTCATCATCATTTTCAACTGTCAAAACGGCACTCCGGGGAGCAATCGCTTCGGCGCTGACCCCAAACAGCTGTCCTGACGTAGTACGTATAGATGCCTGAAGGCGTTAGCTTATCAGGCCTACAACATATCTCCGTCCTGTAGGCCGGATAAGGTGCAATTGCACCGCATCCGGCGTAACAGTCAGGCTATTTACCCGCAAACAGCTTGGGAATTTCTCGCAGACACCAGGATTTCGCCTCGCCCATGCTGTCACGACGCCAGGCCATAATAATATCTATCTCGCTTGTCGATTCCGGACTAACGACCCGCAGTCGACCAGCTGCAATATCCTCTTCCACCAGCGGGTACGGCATTGTCGCTACGCCCAATCCGGCCAGCAGCGCCTGACGTTTATCTTCTATCGTACTCACCGTCAGACGCGGCTGTTTATCCAGCAATTGAACCGTGAGTACCGGACGCTCACGGGCGGTATCCGCCACAGCGATCCCACGGTATTTCACGCGGGTGACTTCCGATAACGGTTCCGGCTCCTGATGAATCGGATGATCCGGAGCCGCCACATACACGTTCATCAGCGAGTACAGCTTGCGCGAGTTGATTTCGGAAGATGAGCGAAAATGCATATCCGGCGCAATCACGATATCCGCCCGCCCCTGCTCAAGACGCTCCCACGCCCCGGCCAGAACTTCGGTAATAACGGAAAGCTGGGTATTGGCCTTCCCGGCCAGTCTGTCGATCAGCGGGAAAAACGCCGCCGTTGGCACCAGTGCTTCGGTAACGATAGTCAAATGCGTTTCCCATCCGCGAGCCAGCGCTTCGGCATCGGTAGTCAGTTTATCCGCAGCTTCCAGCAGTACGCGCCCACGCTCCAGCAGCATACGCCCGACGTTAGTGAATTTTGTGCGGTGGCCTGAACGGTCAAACAGCACTACGTCCAGCTCTTCCTCCAGCTTCTGCATGGTATAGCTAAGTGCGGAAGGCACGCGCCCCAGTTCGTCTGCGGCGGCGGCAAAGCTGCCGCGCCTGTCTATTGCGTCCATGACGCGTAACGCCTCAAGCGTTAAAGCCCTTTCTTTAGCCATCTCGTTCTCATTCAGGAAATTTGAACATACCGGGCAGAATATCTGGCTAACAATGCAGCGTCTAGCCATTTAACATAAAAGGAAGTAAAGAGAGGTCAAGAACTATGATTACTACCCGTACAGCCAAACAATGCGGGCAAGCAGACTACGGCTGGCTGCAGGCCCGTTATACCTTCTCCTTTGGACACTATTTTGATCCTAAACTGCTGGGTTATGCCTCGCTGCGTGTTCTGAACCAGGAAGTTCTGGCACCGGGGGCCTCTTTCCAGCCGCGGACCTATCCGAAGGTGGATATCGTCAATCTGATCCTTGAAGGGGAAGCAGAGTACCGAGACAGCGAAGGCAACCATATCAAGGCCAAAGCAGGCGAAGTTTTACTGCTCGCGACACAGCCCGGGATTAGCTATAGCGAACACAATATCAGCAAAGACAAACCGTTAACGCGGATGCAGCTCTGGCTGGACGCCTGCCCGCAGCGTGAAAACGCCTGCGTACAGAAAGCCACGCTGGGTACCGGTAAGCATCAGCTGCTGGCCTCGCCGGACGGTGAACAAGGCAGCCTGCATCTGCGCCAACAGGTATGGGTGCACCACGTTGAACTGCAGCAAGGTGAATCGCTGAGTTTTCAGTTACATGGGCCACGCGCTTATTTACAGTCGATTCACGGCAGATTCCATGCGGTGACGTCTGGTGCCGAAAAAGAAGCGCTCACCTGTGGCGATGGGGCATTTATTCGTGACGAAACTAACATAACGTTAGTCGCCGATACCCCGCTGCGCGCTTTGCTGATAGATTTGCCCGTATAGTCAGGGAAAACAATGGAGTACGACTATTGAGCAAGAAATCATCAAAAAAACGCCAGCCGCAGGTTGAGCTGAAAAAACAGGAAACAGTTGCCTTCGGCTATGAAGAAATGCTGACAGAGCTGGAAGCGATTGTGGCCGATGCCGAACTACGGCTGGAAGACGAAGAAGCCGCCTGAAAAGGCGGCTTAGACTTATGCCGGGTGGCGGCAACGCTTTACCCGACCTGAAGATTAATGCGCCTTACTGGCCATGATCTCAATAATCTGCTTGTCGGTTTCCTGCATCGAACGACACGCCAGCGCACACAGGTTAGCGATAGATTGTTCCACGTTATGCGCCACAATCCCTTCGTTTCCGGTTACGGCAGTATCATCCAGTGCCATCAGTACCGCTTTCCACGCCGCAGATGCGCTGGTTGAGACTTTCATCGCGCAGCTGTTTGAAGCGCCATCGCAAATCATTCCGCTCACGTCGCCAATCATGCTGCTGATCGCCATCGCGATGGTGTTGTAGCGGCCATCCACGATCCATGCCATCCCCGCTGCAGCGCCCATCGCCGCCGTGGTTGCTGCGCACAGCGCAGACAAACGAGGAAGCTGATGATGGATGTAGATAGCGCTCAGGTGAGACAACATTAGCGCACGTGCCAGTTTCTCCTCATCCGCGCCAAAGTGCTCGGCCACCACCATGACCGGAACAGTCGCGGTAATCCCCTGATTGCCGGATCCGGAGTTGCTCATGGCCGGCAGCGTCGCCCCGCCCATTCGCGCATCCGATGCCGCACTGGTGCGGATCAGAATAGAGGTGGAGAGATCGTTCGCCAGCAGACCACGCGCGCACTGCTTCTCAAGTGTGGTTCCGATGTGCAAGCCCCAGTTACCACGCAGCCCTTCCTGAGACAACGCACCGTTCAGCTTTGCCGCATCAAGAATAAAGCGGATCGACTCAAACGGTACCGCGTTCACGAACGCCACAATCTCTTCCAGCGAGGTGTGAGACAGTACCGCCAGCGGCGACTCCAGCTCCTCTTCCTGAGCATTCTGTTCTGTGGTGAACACTACACCCTTATTGGTCTCGATGTGGACTATGTTGGTATGACCGCCCACAATCGTCACGCACGCCCATCCTTCAGCGCTGTAAACCTTCGCGCGGGAAAAGAGGATATCCTCGCAAGGCTCCTGCAGCATCACCGCGACCTTGCCAGCGCACAACATCGCTTTCGCATCAGCGATCGCTTGGGGCGACGCATCTTTCAGTACCTCTAAACCGGCACGGGCATTTCCCCCCAGCGCACCCAGCGCCGCCGCGACAGGTAACCCGACCATTCCGGTACCCGGCACGGTAACGCCCATGCCGTTTTTCATCAGGTTCGGTGAGACCCACGCATCAATACGTTCAACCGCGCCGTCCAGCTCAGAGGATGCTACCGCTGCCGCCAGCGCCAGAGAGATAGGTTCCGTACAACCCAGCGCAGGCTTAACCTCTTCCTGTACCGCGCGGATAAAACTATCCCATAATGGATTCAATGTAGTCTCAAACATAACAACAACCTTTGCTCAGATAACTCAGGAAAATGCCAGGAACGGAGAAACGCACAGCAGCAGGCCCGTGATAATAATCAGATACAGGGAAGCGCCTTTGTATTTGTGCAGTGAAGGAACTTTGTAGACCAGCCAGGCCGGGATCAGACAACCCACCATGCCGAAGATAGGACTACAAATAGAGGTGAAGCTCAGTACCGGCGCATTGAGCACAATTGCACTCCAGGCCAGCAGGATGGCAAAAATCATAATGCCGCGCTGAACCAGGGTTTCGTTGATTTTCTCGGCTGGCATTTTGCGGCGCAGCACGTTCATTACGATCCCCTGAGTCGCTTCACGGAAACCTAAGTAGACGCCGAAGAAAGCGGTCATAACGGCAAAGATGTTCAAAACTACGCTGACGATTTTCACCCAACCAGCACCCGCACCGCTGATAAACTGCGCGGCAATCGCCAGAGCGGAAATATTCTGCTCATAAGCTTTAACCGCTTCGTCATGGCCCATCGCCAACGTGAAGGAAACGGCGTAGAAAAAGACGGTCACGAACAGAATACCGAACGCGATATTCATCGCTCGCAGGGCTTTATGGCGCGCCACTTCAATGGATTTGTTGCGAGAACGATACGAGATAACCATCGGGCTTAATGTCTGAATAAACAGAATTGAGGTCAGCGTAAATGGCAACGTTATGATCGCGTTTTTGATCAGCAGCGCCATCGGCGGCAGTAAACCTACGTTATACAAATGCCACATCCCAACCATCGATACGCCAAGCGCTGCCACTACCAGCAGTTTGGTCAGCACCATGCCGGTGGAGATTTTAAACAGCAGTTTTTCCCCGCGTGACGAGATGGCCACCAGGATGCAAATCAGCACCAGGCCATAGAACGGGCTGTCGGACAGTAAACCTTCAGTAACGCCAAAAGTATGCAGGTAAGAGGCGCTATCGTTGGTGATGGCGGTGGAGTAGACGAACATCCAGATTACCAGCATCACAAAGTACAACGCACCTAACAGGATGCCCCAGTTTTTACCCAGGTAACCGCTGATCACGCTTGGGTAATCTTTACATTCCGGGGACTCAGCCAGCGTATTGATAAACAGACGCTGGAACAGATACATGGCTGGGTAGCCAATGATAGAGGACAGCAAGAACACCCACAGCCCCATTAACCCGACCTGGACAGGAAGAAAAACAATCCCCGCACCAATCGCCATACCGATACTCATAATGACCCAGCCGGTGTCCATGCTGTCGAATTTAATGGCTTCACGCCATTCACTTTCGGTCATCCCCGCCCGACGCGCCGGAGCAGATGCGTCGAGTATTACGCTGTTATTCGTTGCCGTTTCCATAAAAATCTCGCTCAAAATGTAGGGTAAGGTTTTATTATTTTTCCGTTCCGCATCAATGCGATACGCGGTACGAGTCGTGCAGGCGAGTTCGTTAGAATGGAGAAATCATACGCCGAGGGTCAGAGAAAAACTTCACATAAATACCCACTCATTTCATAATGTTTAATAAAGTTTTTCTATTTTATATTTACAAAATGGGATTAATTTCTCTTTTTGAAGCGGATCACAACAAAAAAAAGGGCGCACTCAGGTGCGCCCAAAGGAGAAATAAACACAAATTTAGTTAAGTGCAAATCACTTTGATAGCCAGACCACCACGTGACGTTTCACGGTATTTGTCGTTCATATCTTTGCCCGTTTCATACATGGTCTCGATCACTTTATCGAGCGAAACGCGTGGCTCAGATGTTCGACGTAGCGCCATACGCGCGGCGTTGACGGCTTTTACCGCGTTGATCGCATTGCGCTCAATACATGGTATTTGCACTTGTCCGGCGACCGGATCGCAGGTCAGTCCCAGGTTATGCTCCATGGCGATTTCCGCCGCAATACACACCTGAGACGGGCTACCGCCAAGCAACTCTGTCAACCCGGCTGCTGCCATTGAACAGGCGACGCCAATTTCCCCCTGGCAACCCACTTCGGCACCAGAAATAGAGGCATTCATCTTATACAGCGCGCCTATCGCCCCCGCGGCCAGTAAGTAGCGGGCAATGGAGTTTGCATTCACCGGGCGGCGGAACTTGTCGTAATAGGCCAGGACAGCAGGGATAATCCCACATGCTCCGTTGGTCGGTGCCGTCACAACCCGGCATCCGGCGGCGTTTTCTTCGCTCACGGCCAGCGCAAACATGTTGATCCAGTCGATAACGTTCATCGGGTCGCTGGACAGGTTATCGCTGGAAACCAGCAACCGACGTAATGCCACGGCGCGGCGCGGGACGTTCAGTGGACCCGGCAGAACGCCTTCGGTGTTCATGCCGCGCTCAATTCCAGCGTGCATAACGTCCCAAATGGCAGCAAAGCCAGCATCGATTTCTTCTTTGCTGCGCATCGCCAGTTCGTTTTGCATCATCAGGCCGGAAACAGACAGCCCGTTGCGCTCGCACAGTTTCAGCAGTTCGCTGGCGGAATGAAAATTGTAGGGTACGTGTGCTTCAACATCATGCGCCTGACCAAATTGCTCCTCTTCAACGATAAAACCACCGCCGACGGAGTAATAGGTTTTGCTTAATAGCGTCTCGCTGCCGTTCCACGCGGTGATACGCATGCCATTTTCATGGCGCGGCAGCGTTTCGGTATGAAAGAGAATATTTTCGTCTGGGGAAAAATCGACAACATGCGTGCCCTCTGCAACCGGTAAACGTCCGGTACGGGCCACTTCCTGAGTAAAACCAGCGATAGAATCTATATTAACATTTTGTGGACTGTTACCGGCCAGTCCCATCATGATGGCGACATCTGTCGCATGACCTTTTCCGGTCAGGGAAAGCGATCCATAAAGATCGACCACAATATGCGTAGCTTTGGGGAGTTCCCCGCTGCTGACCAACAGATCGATAAAGCTTTTACCAGCGTTCATTGGCCCCACGGTATGGGAGCTGGAAGGTCCAATGCCAATCTTAAAAATATCGAATGCGCTAATCATATCCACACCCTCGGATTGCCGTTCAGTGAAGACCAGGTTTCACACTCATTAAGGATCGGGGCGATCCTGAGATCGCCCCGCAAGGGATTACAGCGTGTCGCCACGTACGGCGATGGCTTCAATCTCCAGCTTCACATCCTTTGGTAAGCGGGCGACCTGCACGCAGCTGCGCGTAGGGTAGATTGCCTTATGCTCATCAAAGAACTGCTGGTAAACCTGATTGATGGTGGCGAAGTCGTTCAGGTCGGAAACGAAAACGGTGGTCTTGACGATATCGCTCACTTTCAAACCTGCAGACTCGACAATCGCTTTCACGTTTTCCAGGCTTTGACGCGCCTGATCGGATACGTTTTCAGCCACTTCACCGGTCTGTGGACACACCGGGATTTGACCTGACGTCAACACCATGCTGCCCAGATCCACACCCTGTACGTAAGGCCCGATAGCCCCTGGCGCACATTCGGTTGCAATAACTTTTCTCATAGTCCCTCCGGCGTCAGAGCGCCTGGGTGAAAGTACGTGAAATAACATCCTGCTGCTGTTCGCGGGTCAGCGCGTTGAAGCGCACCGCATAGCCAGACACGCGGATCGTCAGGTTCGGATAGTTTTCCGGGTGCTCAATGGCATCCATCAACATTTCACGGTTCATAACGTTAACGTTCAGATGCTGACCACCTTCCACATGCGCTTCATGGTGGAAGTAACCGTCCAGCAGACCGACCAGGTTGGTTTTACGCACTCCATCCTCTTTGCCCAGCGCTGCCGGTACAATGGAGAAGGTGTACGAGATACCGTCTTTGGCATAGGTGAACGGCAGTTTGGCGACCGAGGTTAACGACGCCACCGCACCTTTACGATCGCGGCCGTGCATCGGGTTTGCCCCTGGCGCAAACGGCGTACCTGCGCGACGTCCGTCTGGCGTGTTACCAGTTTTCTGTCCGTACACCACGTTGGAGGTGATGGTCAGAATGGACTGCGTCGGCACCGCGTTACGGTAGGTTGGCAACACTTTAATTTTCTTCATAAAGCGTTCGACCAGGTCGCAGGCAATACTGTCTACGCGCTCGTCGTTGTTGCCGTATTGCGGATAGTCTCCTTCGATTTCAAAATCAATCGCCAGACCGTTTTCATCGCGAATCGGTTTCACACGAGCGTATTTGATAGCCGACAGAGAATCCGCCGCCACGGACAGACCCGCCATACCACAGGCCATCGTGCGATAGACATCACGATCGTGCAGCGCCATCAGCGATGCTTCGTAGCTGTACTTGTCGTGCATGTAGTGGATGATGTTCAGCGCGCTGATGTACTGCACGGCCAGCCAGTCCATAAAGTGGTCCAGGCTCTCCATCACCGTGTCGTAGTCCAGCACGTCATCCATCAGCGGTGCCGTTTTCGGCCCGACCTGGATTTTCAGCTTCTCATCCACGCCGCCGTTGATTGCGTACAGCAACGTTTTAGCGAGGTTGGCACGCGCCCCGAAGAACTGCATTTGTTTGCCGATAACCATCGGGCTGACGCAGCAGGCAATGGCATAGTCATCGCTGTCAAAGTCGGCACGCATCAAATCGTCGTTTTCGTACTGTAAAGACGAGGTAATGATCGACACTTGGGCGGCGTATTTTTTGAAGGCGATTGGTAGCTGTTCAGACCACAGCACCGTCAGGTTCGGCTCTGGTGCCGGGCCCATGGTGTGCAGCGTATGCAGATAGCGGAACGAGTTCTTCGTCACCAGCGTGCGGCCATCAAGCCCCATACCACCGATAACTTCGGTCGCCCAGATAGGGTCGCCTGAGAACAGGGTGTCGAATTCCGGCGTACGCAGGAAGCGCACCATACGGATCTTCATAATGAAGTGGTCGATCAGCTCCTGCGCCTGCTGCTCGTTTAAAATCCCCGCTTTGAAATCGCGCTCAATGTAGATGTCGAGGAACGATGCGGTACGGCCCAGCGACATCGCGCCGCCGTTCTGCGATTTCACCGCAGCCAGGTAAGCAAAGTACACCCACTGCACCGCTTCCTGCGCATTACGTGCCGGGCGGGAGATATCGCAGCCATACTTCGCCGCCATTTCCTGCATTTGCAGCAGAGCGCGACGGTGCTCAGACAGCTCTTCACGCAGGCGAATCGTGGCTTCAAGATTCTGGCCCCACTCCAGGTTCGACTGGAGATCGGCAAACTGCAGTTCACGCTCGCGCACCAGGTAGCGGATACCGTACAGCGCCACGCGGCGATAGTCACCGATAATACGGCCACGGCCATAGCCGTCCGGCAGACCGGTCAGCACGCCGGATTTACGGCAGCGCAGCATATCCGGAGAGTAGGCGTCGAATACGCCCTGGTTATGGGTTTTACGCAGTTCAGTAAACTGGTATTCAAAATCAGCATCCATCTCACGACCATAAGCATCAAAAGAGCTTTTGATCATGTTGATGCCACCAAACGGATGCAGAGCGCGCTTGAGCGGCTTATCCGTTTGCAGACCAACGATTTTTTCCAGTTCTTGTTCAATATAACCCGCATCATGCGCGGTTATCGTGGTAGCAATATTGGTATCGAAATCAACCGGCGCGTGCGTCGAGTTTTCAATACGGATGCCCGCCATAACTTTTTCCCACAATGCAGTGGTCGCAGGCGTTGCTTCGGCGAGGAAAGATTCATCCCCTTCATAAGGCGTATAGTTGTGCTGAATAAAATCACGGACATTAATTTCTTCTTTCCAGTCCGTACCTTTAAAGCCATTCCAGGCTTCGGCATACAGCATATCGCTGGTATCGATATTTACCTTCATGAAAAATAATCTCTCTGCTGAAAATTAATTATGCAAATGCTACTGGGGTATTAATTTTGCCTAATGCAATGGCATCACGTGCAATCATTTTCTCTTCATTTGTGGGAATAACCGCACAAATAACACGAGCATCTTTATTTGAGATAATTCTTTCACCATGGGAATTTGGCAGACTATTCATTTCGTTGTCGATATTCACGCCTAAAACGGCAAGGTGCTCAATAACCAGACGACGAATTAATACCGAGTTCTCACCTATTCCACCAGTGAAAATAATCCCATCAAGACGATGCAACGATGCGGCATGCCCGGCGATATGACGCGCGATACGATGCACAAACGTTTTAATCGCCAGCTGCGCACGCTCATGTCCCTCGTGCCAGGCTTTTTCTAACGTACGTAAGTCAGAGGACAAACCGGAAATACCCAGTAAACCGGACTCTTTATTCACTACGCGCTCAAGGTCACTCAGCGTCTGGTTGGTTTCGCTGGCAATCCACGCCATCGCGCCGAAATCAACGTCGCCACTGCGTGTCCCCATCATCAACCCTTCCAGCGGCGTCATGCCCATTGAGGTATCAACGCTCTGGCCGTTACGCACCGCACAGATTGACGCGCCGTTCCCCAGGTGAGCCACAACCAGACCCGAGTTATCACTCTGCAGGTCGAGAAGGTCATGCGCTTGCTGAGAAACATAGCGATGCGACGTACCATGGAAGCCGTAACGACGAACGCCCAACTCTTCGAAATATTTCCACGGTAAACCGTACAAATAGGCTTCAGGGGCCATCGTCTGGTGGAAGCTGGTATCAAATACCGCAACCTGCTGCCGGCCAGGGAAAAGGTGCTGAGCAGATTCGATCCCACTCAGGTTCGCATAATTATGTAACGGTGCTAGCGGCGATACCCGGCGGATATTATCGATAACTTCGTCAGTAATAATTGCTGATTCGGTAAAGATATTTCCGCCGTGGGCAATGCGGTGGCCAATTAAGGCCACGCTGTCCATTAAATTACGTTTCTCTAGTTCAACGGCAATTGCTTTCAATGCGTCTTCGTAGCTGTGGTGAGCCAGCTTAGCTGGCTCTCCTCCATTAATTGCTATGAACGCATTTTCAGAGTTAATACCGTCCGCGATTCCCGCCATTAAAACTTCACAGTTAGCTGCATCCAGCACTGAGAATTTAATGGAAGACGAACCACAGTTAATAACCAGTACTACCGGAAACTCATTCATTTCACTACTCCGCTCATCCTGAGCTTAAGGATTAAAACAGTTTGTAGACAATGTTCAGGATGGTCAGCAGACCAATCACGGTAACAAACACGTTATCCAGACGGCCACGGTATTTCGCCAGTGATGGCGCTTTACGGATGGCATACATCGGCAGCAGGCAGAGCAGAGAGGCAATAATCGGCGCGCCCATTGCTTCAATAAGGTCCAGGATGTTCGGGTTGGCGTAAGCCACAACCCAGGTGGAGCCCATGATGAAGATCATGCTGATGGTGTTCAGTTTGCCGGCGGAAACTTTGGTCTTATCGCCTTTGTAACCAAACTTCAGCACCAGACCGTTCAGACCTTCCAGCGTACCCAGGTAGTGGCCGAAGAACGATTTGAAGATAGCAACCAGGGCGATAATAGAAGCACCGTATTCCAGAACGGTCGCGAAGGTGGACTTCGTCCCGGACAGTGAAGCGAAGTGGTTCGCCAGATAAGACAGTACTGGAATGTTCTGCGCTTTCGCATCCGCCATGTTTGCCGGAGACAGCGTGAACAGGCAGCTAAAGGCGAAGAACATTACCACCGCAACCATCAGCATACTGGCGCGGGAGATGATTTTAGAACATTTCTGCTCGGTAAATTCGCGACCGAAATCTTTCTCATACTCTTCGCGTTTAGAGACCACGAAGGAAGAAACGATTGGCGAAAAGTTGAAAGAGAACACCATGATGGAAATACCCAGCCATACGGTAACCAGGATGCCGTCATGGCCAGTCAGAGCGATATTGCTGATATCAACCTGATCGATAACCGCTGAGTTCCAGTAAGGAATCAGTGACAGAGAGATAAGCACCAGGCTGGCAATGAACGGCCATACCAGGTAGCTCATCACTTTAACCATCAGATCTTTACCAAACCAGATGACGAATGCCATCAGCAGCAACAGGAACAGCGCCACAAAGCCACGGTTCAATGCTGGCATTTGCAGCTGGTTTTCCCAGAAGGTCATAAAGGTGTTGGTAATGGTGACGCCATAAATCCACAGCAGCGGACAAATCGCAAAGAAGTAGAGGAACGTGATAACCACGCCGCCCGTTTTACCAAAGTGCTCTTCAACCGTTTCTGTGATGTTACCGGAAGGATTAGAACCGGAAAGACACAGGCGTGCCAGCGCACGGTGGCAATAGAACGCGATGGGGTATGCTAACACCAGCATGATCAGAATGGGGATCAGTCCGCCAAAACCTGCGCGGATAGGGAAGAACAGCACCCCAGCGCCGATGGCTGTACCAAATAAACCCAGTGTCCAGGTGGTGTCCGATTTGCGCCAGGACGACTGTTTTGTCTGGCTGGATACAATGCTATCAGTAGTACTCATATCCTATCCTCAACGAAGTATATTAAGCGTCAACTAAACCAGTAATTTGAGATACACGAGAAAGGTCGATATTACCGCCAGAAATAATGCTGACTGTTTTTCTGTTCTGGATATAGCTATCTAATTTCCCGCTTAATAATGCTGCGCATGCCAGCGCACCGGCACCTTCAGTTACAACTTTATTTCGCTGAATTAATGCCACCATGCTGTTGCGAATTTCATCTTCGCTGACCAGGACAATGTCATCCACCAACTCACGAACGATTTCATACGTTAAAGTACCCGGGCGAGAGACGTCACAACCATCTGCCAGGGTGCCGGTCGTTCGGTGCGTGGTTATTTCTCCAGCGTGGAAAGAAGCCGCCATGCCGTGAACGTTTTCAGACTGCACGCCAATAATTTTAATGGTCGGGTTAATAGATTTAATTGCCACCGCAATACCCGCAATCAGACCACCACCGCCAATTGGCACAATCACGTTATCGACATCGTACAGATCTTCCAGAATTTCCAGACCAATAGTGCCCTGACCAGCAATAACTTTCGGGTCATCATATGGTGGAATAAAGATACGGCCTTCCGTTTCCACAATCTCGCTAACCTTAGCGATGGTGTCGTTGAAGTTGTCGCCATGCAGCACAACTTCCGCGGAATAATCGCAGGTTGCCGCTACTTTAGACTTCGGTGCGCCTTTCGGCATCACCACTTTGCCGTCGATACCGAGCATAGCGCAGGAGAGAGAAACCCCTTGCGCATGGTTACCTGCAGAGCAAGCCACCACGCCCTTCATTCTTTCGGCTTCTGTTAAGGAACTGAGCTTGTTAAAAGCGCCACGGATTTTAAATGAACCGGTACGCTGCATGTTTTCAAACTTGAGGAAAATTTCCCCTTTGCAACGTTCACTAAAATAGTTAGAGCGAGGCATTCCCGTTTTATAAATTTTCCCCGCCAGTCTTTTTTTCGCTTCGAGGATATCTTCAATTGCAACTGGGAGATCGTATGTAATATGCATTAGAACCTCTTACTAGGGTATTAAAGTAAATAGATAGCCGTGACCATTGTCAGATATAGACAGATGGCGTTTATTTTTTGTTAAAACAATTTCAATCTTTAATCAATTTCAATTAATTGCCTTCGTCTCCGACAATTATATGATGAATACTCTTTGGCTAATTCCACCAAAATAGATGCTGCTTTTTTAATTCGATAATTTTTCGACCACACGGCGGCATAACGCGCGACGGGTAAAGTTTCTTGTACCGGGATAGTAATAAACTGGTTTGAGCCAAACGGTGTGGTCATATCGCAGGGAATTACTGTTAAGAAATCAGCATTGAGAACAAGATTATAAATGGTGACGACGGAGTCAGTATTAACGATGTTTTCACTGCTGATGCCATTATTCTGTAACGTGGTAAGAAGTTCGCTGTAGTACCCCATATTCGTTTGTGGCAACACCCACTGTTCGTTTTTCAACGCGCTCAGCGAGGTGATGCCGGTGCATGTTCGGGACTTGCTGGCAACCAGGATAAAGTCTGACTCAAAGAGCGGCTCCACATGCAGATCGTGCAGTTTCATCTCATCGCTCAGCGTACCGATGGCAAAATCCAGACGCCCGTCACGGATTGCCGGTAAGAACGAGGAGAGCTGAGCTTCATACATAGAAACCTGTGCTTTCGGGAATACCTCTTTGAATTTTTTAATCATGCCGGACATGATGGTGAAGGCAATCAGTGAAGGAAAACCAAACGACACATCAACGACCGCATTGCTCGTCATGCTGTTCATCTCATCAACCATGTTTTTCATTTCACGGGTAATTGATTCAGACCATGAGAGCATCACCTGACCTGCCTGAGTCAATGTCACACCAGTATTTTTACGCACAACTAACTCAATACCAAAATAAGCCTCAACATCGTTGATGATTTTACTGACAGCGGGTTGAGTTAAACCTAATTCTTTTGCAGCTGAGCCGATAGAACCGCTTCTAATGACTTCCTGAAAGACCACTAAGTGCTGTGTTTTAGGGAGTGTAATAGTATTCATATCGACCTGCGTTAATTACTTTGTTGACGGCAGGAAGTGTACCAAATTAAGCAAACAAGGATATGTGCTACCCCTCACAAATCCCCTTGACTTACATTTTGTAAGACTATTATAAAAAATGAAACCACTTATAAATCATATAGATATGAAATACATATCTCACTTTACCCTGACTTTAATCAAAAAAAGATGGGGGGATAACGATTTTTTATGGCTATAACATCGCCATTTTATCTGTTATTTCTAAAAACCAGGAAAGGCTATATTTCAATCAATTACAGCGCAATTATCGGGCAGAATGACACTTAAATTTAATGAGTAATTTATCAAATATAATTATATTTCACCGTTTGTGGTGATTAAATAACGCCATGCATCACATTTTTTCGCCATATTTGTTTGTAAAGAAACATTGCGTTTATTAAAATTCAATCTAGACAATACAAATAATCATCATATGCAACATCACATTAACACTAATTTTGTACACTTTATTAGCGCGTAATTTTGTGATGGCGATCGATTGCGTTCGATTATTCTCGATAAAAACGTATCGCGCAGCGTTTTGTGCTAGCCATCACAAAAACGAAAATACCCCACAACGCATTCCCTCAAATAAAAGACGTTCAGCGCATAAATAAAGGTCAAATAAAGAGTAGATGAAGAGAAAATAAACGCCAGAGTCGTGTTAAACCAAGCGTAACGCGACAGGTATAACGTCTGCCGGATGGCGGTGTAAACACCTTATCCGGCCTACAAAACCCGTTCCAGCCATACCTGTAGGCCTGATAAGCGCAGCGCCATCAGGCATAACAACCTGCCCAGAAAGCAAAAAACCCATCAAAGCGGGGTTTTATAAAGAGTGAAGCTGACCGATAAGTCAGGAAAAATCAACCATACGTCAGGCATCTGTAGCGTTTGCGTTGTCTTGTATCACAGACTGTATCCCACTTTGTATCACAACGATAGCCCTGAAATTTACTCGCTATCAGTCGTGTCGAAGCTTTTGCTGTACGGGCAATGTTTCGATTTCGTGACGTAGGTAAACGTGTAAATGCTATTGGAGTAGACGCACAAAGTGCGACCACTCTTCGTAATTGACTGTTCCGGGTTGCTCATCGTTATTCGACCCGCATTAGCGCTAAACGGTAACAACAAACCGCATAATATCAATACTGTACCTTTCATCTTTAACCCCTCAATGCCGTTGCTCACCAATCATGGCTACTTAGTAGCCTTCTCTCGTTCAGATGATTATAGTAACCACGATGATCAATTTTACCGATCGATTTTATAATTTCGATCGATTAAAGTAATTAACATGTATCCATGTATTTGCCCATGGTGTACTAACTCTTTCCAGCTAAGGAGACTGTTTTGAAGAAGATTTTTGCGATATTTCTGGGGCTTGGTATATGCAATAGTGTACTGGCGGAAGATGGCTCGCCTGAACTGAAATCAGAAAGTCAGGCTGTTGTTCGTGATGCTGGTTATCAATGTGACAAAGTGAATGGTGTCTTCCCTGCGGCTTTTGGTGGCTCAGTCACTGTGTTCTGCGATGAAGTCTATCAGTATGTAATTAAGGACAAAGGCGGGCGGTATACCGTCGAAGTTAATGATTAAGGACTTGTATCATGACAATGAGGTCTTGCAGAGAGTGTGGTCAGAAGGTTTCTTCAGAAGCGAAAGTGTGTCCAGGATGTGGTGTTAAAAAACCATATCAGTCTCCCGTGAGAGGATTCATTTTTTTAGGTATCATCGCGATCGCGATTTATAAAGGATGTAGTGGCGGAGGTAGCGAGAATACGGGGAACTCCTATTACTCGAATGATGTTGTAAGTAGCCCGCATAATCGTGCCATTCACATTTAGAGATCATCCGGCATAATCAATCTGCCAATGAAGGAGATCGCTATGCGTAAAGCCCGTTTTACTGAGCATCAGATTATCGCTGTGATTAAGTCGGTTGAAACCGGACGAACTGTTAAAGATGTCTGCCGGGAGGCCGGTATTTCTGAAGCCACCTACTACAACTGGAAGTCCAGATACGGCGGCATGGAGGCTTCTGATATTAAAAAGATCAAAGATCTTGAGGACGAGAACCGACGTCTCAAACAGATGTTTGCCGACCTGAGCCTTGAGAACCGGGCGCTGAAAGACGTTATCGAAAAAAAGCTTTAAAACCAGCCTTTAAGCGTGAGCTGGTCACTCATCTGGTAACGACATTCGGACTCAGTATCCGTCAGGCCTGCCGGAGTCTGAACCTGAGCAGAACGGTTTACCATTACCGCCCGGATCCCACGCGTGACGAACCCGTTATTGTCGCGTTACAGGCAGTGGCAGAGCGATACCCACGATACGGTTTTCCAAAACTTTTCCAGGTGTTGCGGCGGCAGGGACACCCGTGGAATCACAAAAGGATCCATCGTATTTATTGTCTGCTGAAGCTGAATTTTCGCCGAAAGGGCAAACAGCGGTTGCCGGTGCGTAATCCTTCGCCACTGGCCACGCCGGAAGCACTGAACCAGAGCTGGTCTGTCGATTTTATGCATGATGCCCTGGTCTGTGGCCGTCGTTTTCGCACGTTCAATGTCGTTGATGACTTTAACCGTGAGGCGTTGTCGATTGAAATCGATCTGAATCTGCCAGCTCTGCGCGTGGTCCGTGTACTCGACAGGATTGCGGCAAATCGCGGCTATCCGGTCATGCTACGTATGGATAACGGTCCGGAATTTATCTCACTGGCACTGGCTGAATGGGCAGAGAAACATGCAGTAAAACTGGAGTTTATCCAGCCGGGTAAGCCGACGCAGAACGCTTTTATTGAGCGCTTTAACCGAACATACCGTACAGAAATACTCGATTTTTATCTGTTCAGAACGCTGAATGAAGTGCGGGAAATCACGGAAAGATGGGTGTCAGAATATAACTGTGAACGCCCTCATGAATCACTGAACAATATGACGCCGGAGGAATATCGGCAACACAATCATTTGGCCGGGATCTCAAAAAATGCATGGAACTAAAACGGGTCTATTTACAGGTGAACCTTATGCCAGCATCAACTACACCATTCACTCAATCTCAAGTCTGTAGGGCAGCAATTGCAGGTATGTTTGGTAAGAATGTGGGTAAAACTCAAGTAGCCAAAACGAAAACGGCTGGGGTGTTTAATGTTTCATACATCCGCCCTTCGGATAACCAGCGTTTTTCATTCGACTGTAAATTATCTGATGACAACGTGATTTGGAAAGAATCAGGTCAAAGTTCTAACCGTTGGCGGGGCACTGGTAATGTTGAATTTAATGTGGTGTTTATGGTTCGAGATGACGAACTCACAGTGAAAGAGTTACACGCGGACTCTGACGATGTAACGTACAAATTTTCAAAGAAAGATTTCCGGTGACGCATCTCAGGGGCTGCATCTAGCGGCCTCCTTTCGTAACGTCATGTTGAAAACAAAACAAGGTGCAAGATCAGCTAAACGAATCCATATTTTTCGAATTAGTTATTCAGTCTCTTGACCAAATATCCTTTTAAAAACACTGATAACCAACTGATAATATGAAAGTTTAATCAGAGTAATCTGAAGAGGTTATTCTGCTAACCCAGTCAAACATGATCTGCATATGGTTGCCATTAGGTCTAATCATTCCAACTTGACAAGCATTAACACCAGTTGTTTCCCCTATCAGAATGCGCCCATCTAGCATATGTACTTTTATACCCACCCCTTGTTTGAAACACTTATTGCAGATAGAGAAAAAGTCTTTCCTTGTTGGATCACATGGCTGAACATTAAAAACATCAGCAGCAATAAGTCTTGTGGTTAAATTTTCGCCAACCGGTAATTCTTCGAGTGATGCGAGAAACTCAAGTTTTACCTCAATCCTATTGCTTCCCTTAGCTTCATCAGATGCCAAGATCATATTTTCTTTCTGGTTAAACTTTGAAATATAACCAATTATTGATTGTCCATTGCCACTTACCAGCTTCACTGGATAATCATTGAATCGTAGAAATTGTATCCTTCGAGCAAGCATAGAATATTCACGGGGCCATTTTTCCGCTTCTCGACCATATGAGATATCATTCATAACAGTTGTACCTAATGCATATTAAATAAAAAAGCCCCGCAATCACGGGGCTTAGCACTATAAACTATATTAACGCAGAAGAGACAGTACGTTCTGGGTCGTCTGGTTTGCTTGTGCCAGAACAGAAGTACCCGCTTGTTGCAGGATCTGTGCACGAGACATGTTAGACACTTCGGTCGCGTAGTCGGAGTCTTCGATACGGCTACGTGCAGAAGACAGGTTGTTCACTGTGTTACCCAAGTTAGTGATGGCCGAATCGAAACGGTTCTGGATGGCACCTAAAGAGCTACGTTGAGAGTCAACAATCTTCAAAGCATTATCGATAGTTGCTAAAACATCAGGGCTTGTGGAAATTTTAGTTCCTACAGAAACAACACCCGTTTTTGAATCGACGTTAGCACGGTTAAAAGTGCCATCAGCGTTTTCAACCACATATCCAAGTTCGCCATTATCTTTTTTGTAAGATTTAAATGTTTGGTTAGCAGCAAGTCCAGATGTATTTGCTGCAACCTTTTTATCTACTTCCTTGAATTCTGTAACCTTTGTGGTTTGGTCAACATCAGTTGCTGTCACAGAAGTATCACTTGAATCCCAAGTGACCTTACCATCAGCATTTTTAACAGCAGCGTGATATGCACCGTCTTTATCTTTTACTGCATATCCGGTACCATCCTTCAATGCATACAAACCGTCTGCCGCTTTTGGATCAGCACTATGACTATCAATCTGGATTTCTGCTTTAATAGTTTTAGAGGACAGAACGATATCACCGCCATTAGCAACGGTTTTAGTGCTTGTTGAATCAAATTTTGAATCAACAGAGAAGTTTGCTAAGCCGAGAGTACCTGTGTCAATTTTCTTCAAATCGATATCAATCTTCTCTCCATCATTAGCGCCAACTTGGATGCTAAGTTTTGAGTCTGATGTTAATACCTTAACGCCGTTAAATTGAGTTTGACCAGAAACCCGGTCAATTTCAGCTAAACGTTGTTGAATTTCCTCTTGAATGGATTGAACATCTGAATCAGAGTTTGTCCCATTCTGAGATTGAACAGCCAGTTCACGTACACGCTGCAGATTATTGTTGATTTCGTTCAGTGCACCTTCAGTCGTCTGTGCGATGGAGATACCGTCATTGGCGTTACGAGAAGCCTGAGTCAGACCTTTGATGTTCGAAGTAAAGCGGTTAGCAATCGCCTGACCTGCTGCGTCGTCTTTAGCGCTGTTGATGCGCAGACCAGAGGACAGACGCTCGATAGCAGAGCTCAGGGAAGACTGAGATTTGTTCAGGTTGTTCTGAGTCAACAGCGACAGGCTGTTGGTATTGATAACTTGTGCCATAAGATTTTCCTTTTGGTGTATAAGCCAGGCTTACCTGTGTCATTCAAGTTATCGACCACTTTGGCCTAAACTTTATCTTTTTTTTATTTTCATCAATCTATTGTTTTTATTTAGTTTTTAGCAGACTAAGGGCTGCTAACAGTACATAACCAATTATGTGACTTTTTTCATCAAGTCTTGCTCTCTTTTGCTATCTCACAAAAAATTGCTAAGCGATTGCCAGATCGGTCAAGCAGGTTCCACAAGCTTCCGAAGATAACTCTCGATCTTTTACAAATATCATGCGGGTCAATGGCATTAACCTAGTTAGTATCAACAATCGAACGTTTTATGACACCAGTAAACCCTACCTTAAATTGGTGTCATTAAATTAGCATATTGACATTATGATACCATCAGTTAATTATGATACCGTTTTTGATACCAATCAGGGGAGCGATTATGAGCCGTACATTTGCATATTGCCGTGTGTCCACCAGCGAACAGTCAACAGAAAACCAGATTATGGCGATTCGTCAGGCTGGCTATGCAGTGAATGATAGCAGGGTGATATCAGAAACCGTGTCAGGGGGAGTACAGGCGATGCAGCGCAAAGGCTTTGCTGATATGGTGACTCATAAACTGGAGGCTGGGGATCAGCTTGTAGTATTGAAACTGGACCGCCTGGGAAGGGACAACATCGACGTGCAGCAAACCATTACGATGCTGGTGGATAAAGGGATTGATGTTGTTTCACTGGATCTGCCTGTGCGTAACCTTTCCAGCGCGGAAGGGAAACTGATGCTGCAAATGTTTTCTGCGTTTGCAGAGTTCGAAAAATCCCGCATCATTGAACGCACAAAAGAGGGTTTAGTAAGAGCCAGGAAGGAAGGGAAGACGTTAGGCCGTCCGGTTGCGTCAAATACCCTTCAGCGTGTACAGGAAGCCAGAGCTAAGGGGCTGAGTCAGTCCAAAGCGGCGTTAGAACTGAATTTAAGCCTCCCGACTATCAAACGAAACTGGAACATCAAAGAGGCATAAGATTTAACCTGTCTTCACTAAGATTCAGATGCTGCCCTACACAACGTGTGAGGCTTAATTATGGCTATTTTCGGGTCAATTAATTCGAAATATTCCGGCGACAGTAAATCCAGCGGAGCCGCACACCAGCTTAAATCTACCTGGAAAAGATAGTGATGGGGTGCTACATTTAAAAGTTAAGCTGTGGTGCATGAGGGAAGGCATTGTTAAACGCAATGAGCGCTATCGTGAGCGATTTTTGTAGTGTGGGTAATGCGAAGGTACTGCCTCCATATTTAAATTGCGTAGAGAGCGTTATATAAAGGATTTAACACTCACTGATTCTTGTCACACAGTTTTGATGTTGAGTGTACCCGATCGCCATTTCCGGTCTGATACTTCCCACGCTCTTTCGCCAGATACGATACCCACAGAAAAGGACCCTCTAGCGTTTCCGGCTTATTTCTTTCGATAACGTAATGATTCGGATATCTTTTCGTTGCTTTTGGTAGCTCCACCAGCGTTGCTTTACCGCCCGTCAGACCCATCCAGATTTCAACAATACTTCCGGCTATTCCACTGGTTGATGTCCCAAGGCGTTTGACCTGTCGATGCGGGAGGGCAATCCAGCAATGGTAATGCACCTGTTTTGCTTTCTCTTTCTCCCGTACCCAGCCATAAGCAAAGTTGAGGATCGGTTCTGCCAATCCCTCAGGTCTGTTTAATTTAGACTTCAGACGTTCACGTAGTTTTTTAAACAGATCACTTACCCACCTGTTGCCTGTATCTATTGGGGTGTTCCCTGGTAAGCGTAAATCGAAGCGAGAGAAGTAAATCCGGCTGTAGATGGATAGTATTGCATCAAGCTGTTCTGCTATAGGGGTAAGGATATCAAGTCGAACACCAGACTGGTCGGTGGCGTTAATTGGGTAGGAGTAACCATGACGAATGAAAACATCACCTGTGATGATCCTGTAACGCCCGTGTTTATGAACAGTAGTTGTGTAAGGCGTAGCATGTGCGAGCACTGAATGAGCAGTTCCTTCTTCTGACACAACACCCCCATAAATTATTTATATAACCCCCCGCGTACACGCACACACGTATAAGTTATTACCATCTGACCACCGTAAAACGAAGTGGTTACGGATAGCACAAACCCCATCAGGCAAAGCCTGACGGCAAAAAAAAATGGATAAAATTTTTCGAAGAAAGTTTACACGACGTATAAAAACCCAATATAACAATAACGCACAATTCTTGGCGGTGCAAATATTATTTTAATATGCGGTATTTTTCAGGTTGGCTCCTGCACCTTTCTGCTTTTGCTTCAACCTGATTCAATGCTTCACAATCGATAAATTCTTTGCGGCGAATCACCTAACAAATTGAATTATAAGTGGCATTGCTAAAACCAATCAACACTATCAACAACTGGAAGTAAATCAGAAACTTTCATCTTGCCCGTGTAAACCTTGGTTTGCCCTTGGTTTGAATGTTCGTGACCAATCGTCTGCTGCACTAGTGTGAGGGTGTGTTTTGCCTGAATTTCAGTTACGAAAGTGTGGCGTAAGCTGTGAACAATGCGCCTGTTTTTAAAATCGTCAAGATAATCAATATTCAATTGCTCGCGTATCGCGTGGAACAACCGGGTTACCTGACTTCGATTAGTAATCTCGGGAAACAAGTAAGCATCTGACTTTTTGCCATCTAGATACAGCAAGAACCCCATGTCAAGAAGACGCTTTGCGATAGGAACCTGCCGGATCCCTGCCTCAGTTTTACTATCCCCAATCATTATGTAATGTCTCTGACTGTCCTCGTCCAACCGCACATCAGAAACTTTCAGTTTTGCGATTTCAGAACGACGAGCACCAGTATACGCCAGTAGCAAAAAACCCCATTTATTCCAACCATCCAAAGTCGCGAAGTGGCATACCAATTTTCGCATTTCTGCTTGAGTGTAATAACCATAGCTGTGGCTTTTAGCTTGGTACGTGACGTTAAGAGTCGGTGATGATTCAAGAATATCCTCTTCTTTAGTCAGGTAGGTTGAAAACAACCCCTGACACAGCTTCAGATAATCTTTGACTGTTTTGGATGAAACCAGATCTTCTTCTGGGACTTCATCCAAGTCCAAACATTGCTGGATAGTCATCCGGTTATAAGGCTTCTTATTCTGACGGGGTAAACCTTCAACTACCTCAAGCAGGTTTTTGATATCACGTCGAGTAATATCAGTAACTTGAGTATCTGCCCCCAAAACCGCTTCTATCACTTCATAGTATTTTTCATTGCCTTGCCTAATCTTCGGTGCCCAATCAGATTTAAAGCTGAGAAATCCCTGCCATGCCTCAGATAAAGTCAGTTTAGAAGCCAATGGTTCTTCAGATTTATCGGCTACGGTGTGAGTGTAATCGTTGTCTGGACGCATAGAGTTAACAATCTGCCGATAATCAGAATTTCGCTGATCTATAAAGGCTATATGCGCATCACAGTAGTGTCTCCAGAGGAGATCATATTCTGAAGCTAGATAATCGATCTCATCCTCCATTCCTGTAAGATCAAATTGGCTACTAAGTTTTTCTATAACTGAATCTATCGACAATGGGTCAGAGTCTTGTTTGAAGGTAAAATCAAGCAGTTGCCCGAAATCAGACGCATTACGTTTTTCATCAACCAACGAACCTGACGCTCGCAAGGTGCTACGCACTTTTGAGGGGATTTTTTTTACTGCGGCATAAAAAGCAGCCTGAATGCTGAGTAAATAGTTATCAATGTCTTTTTGTTCTAATTTCTTCATTTTCTGCACTATATCCAATAGTTGGGTTGGCTCCATCTTGGACGATTTTACAAGAGAAATGAACATAGAGAGGCGGGAAGATATAAACCTTGCTCTGCTGGCTGAATCGCAACCTAAAGATACACGAAAGAAGCCACCTAAAGGTAGTCTGAAATGAAGGCAGTAGCGATTGCCACGCTTCAGGATATTCGGGATGGAACAGCCGTTGGTGTGCCTCGTTTGTATCACAGTCTGTGTCACATTTTTACCTATTAAGGCCTGAGACACACCAACGTATTGTTTTAGAAGAAGTTGAAGCTGACCGATAAGCCGGGTTCTGTCGTGGACAGTCATTCATCTAGGCCAGCAATCGCTCACTGGCTCAAGCAGCCTACCCGGGTTCAGTACGGGCCGTACCTTGTGAACCCCTATTTGGCCTTGCTCCGGGTGGAGTTTACCGTGCCACGGACTGTTACCAGCCGCGCGGTGCGCTCTTACCGCACCCTTTCACCCTTACCTGATCCCACTTACGTGGGCCATCGGCGGTTTGCTCTCTGTTGCACTGGTCGTGGGTTTCCCCCCCAGGCGTTACCTGGCACCCTGCCCTATGGAGCCCGGACTTTCCTCCCCTCCGCCCGTCTCCCCCGAAGAGGACGACGACGAAGCGGCGACTGTCTGGTCAGCTTCGGCGCGCAGTATAGAGGGTTTGCGGGGTAATGTCACCCCGCACTGCGCATTCCTATCGCCAACGTAGCGGCGATGTTTCTTGAGGCGCGATAAATATTATCAAATGCCCCACGGAAGGCCTCTTCCAGCGTGCTGATGCTGGTCAATACGCTAAACACCGCATCGATACCATATTGATGCACCACTTCCACATCGCGCGTCAGGCTGCCGCCAATACCAATTACCGGTTTGTGGTATTTCTTCGCGACATTCGCCACGCCAACCGGCACTTTGCCGTGAATACTCTGGCTGTCGATGCGTCCTTCGCCGGTCACCACCAGCGTACAGTCGTGAATATGCTCTTCCAGATTGAGGGCCTGAGTCACAATCTCTATCCCACTGCGCAGCTCCGCGCCTAAAAATGCCATTAACGCGGCGCCCATACCACCGGCAGCCCCCGCCCCGGGAACATCCTTCACGTCTACCCGCAGCGATTTTTTAATGATGTCGGCGTAGTGAGACAAATTTCGGTCCAGTTCGAGAATGCGTTCTTCCGTCGCCCCTTTCTGCGGGCCGAAGATGCGCGAAGCGCCAGTATCACCTGTGAGCGGATTGGTCACATCGCAGGCCACGCGAATGGAGCAGGTTTTTAATCGCGGATCCAAACCGGAAATGTCGATGCTGTTGAGGCTCATCAGACTGCCGCCCCCGTAGCCAATCTCTGTCCCGTTAGCGTCGCAAAGTTTCGCGCCCAGAGCCTGCACCATACCCGCGCCGCCGTCGTTGGTTGCACTACCGCCAATGCCGATAATAATGCTCTGCGCCCCGCTATCCAGCGCCTGCAAAATCAATTCCCCGGTACCACGTGTCGTGGTGACTAACGGGTTACGCTTATCAGGAGGTACTAACGCCAGACCACTGGCTGCCGCCATTTCGATAAACGCAGTTTTACCATCTCCGGACATGCCCCAGCAGGCATTCACTTTTTCGCCCAGCGGCCCCGTTACCCACGCGGAATATTCACTCCCTTGCGTGGCGGCAATCATGGCTTCGACCGTTCCTTCGCCGCCGTCGGCCACCGGAACTGAAACATATTGCGCATCGGGAAATATTTCCCGAAATCCTTTTTCTATTGCCTGAGCGACCTCAGTGGCAGATAGACTTTCTTTATAAGAGTCTGGGGCAATTACGATTTTCATAGTTATGTAGCCTGACTGTGCCGCGCAAGGCAAGAAATACAGGGCGCACATCCGCGCCCTTCTTGTTAGCGTGTGACTTCCACTTTCGCCAGTTTTTCGTAGTAGCATGCGAGCGCGCTGTGATCGGCGGTGCCCAGCCCATCTGCGCGAAGCGCCTGCATCATCTCCATGACTGCAGCAGTCAGCGGCAACTGCGCGCCGACCCCATGAGAAGTGTCCAGCGCATTCGCCAAATCTTTGATATGCAGGTCAATACGGAAACCTGGCTTAAAGTTGCGGTCCATGACCATCGGCGCTTTCGCGTCCAGCACGGTGCTTCCGGCCAGTCCGCCACGGATCGCCTGATACACCAGATCCGGGTTCACACCCGCCTTGGTCGCCAGCGTCAGCGCTTCAGACATCGCCGCAATGTTCAGCGCTACAATCACCTGGTTCGCCAGCTTAGTGACGTTACCCGCGCCAATGTCGCCGGTATGTACCACTGAGCCAGCCATCGCTTTCAGCAGATCGTAATACTTGTCGAAAATCGCTTTATCGCCGCCGACCATTACCGACAACGTACCATCAATCGCTTTTGGCTCGCCGCCGCTGACCGGCGCATCCAGCATATCCACGCCTTTCGCTTTCAGCGCGTCGCTAATTTCACGGCTGGCCAACGGTGCAATGGAGCTCATGTCGATAAGCACTGTGCCCGGTTTCGCACCTTCAATAATACCGCCTTCACCCAGCGCCACTTCCTTAACATGCGGCGAGTTCGGCAGCATGGTGATGATCACGTCGCACTGCTCAGCAATATCTTTCGCCGTGGCGGCGGTTTCTGCACCAGCGGCAATGACTTCCGCAATGGATTCCGGGTTACGGTCAGCAACCACCAACGAGTAACCTGCCTTGAGGAGGTTTTTACTCATTGGTTTACCCATAATACCGAGGCCAATAAAACCAACTTTCATTGTCATGTCTTTATCTCTCTCTACTGTCGATGGTGGTTATTTCTTAAAAGAATCAGCCAGTTTCTGCGTGGCTGAACGGAACACGCCAAGGTCGCTGCCAACAGCAACAAAGGTCGCGCCCCATTCCAGATAACGACGCGCATCCGCCTCTACCGGCGCCAGAATTCCGCTTGGTTTGCCATGTGCTTTCGCGCGGGCAAAAATGTGCTGGATAGCTTTCTGCACATCAGGATGTGACGCATTGCCGAGATGGCCTAGCGCCGCAGCCAGATCGCTTGGGCCGACGAAGACACCGTCTACACCTTCGGTCGCCGCGATGGCGTCAACGTTATCAACGCCCTGCTGACTTTCGATCTGCACGATGATGGTGATGTTCTTATTCGATTGCGCAAAGTAGTCCGGTACGGTGCCAAACATATTGGCGCGATGGGAGACGGACACGCCGCGAATACCTTCCGGCGGATAGCGGGTCGACGCCACGGCGTTCACCGCCTCTTCTTGTGTCTCAACGAACGGGATCAGGAAGTTGTAAAACCCAATATCCAGCAGGCGCTTGATAATCACCGGCTCGTTGGTCGGCACGCGTACGACCGGCGCGCTGGCGCTGCCTTTCAGCGCCATCAATTGCGGGATAAACGTCGAGATATCGTTTGGCGCGTGTTCGCCGTCCAGTACCAGCCAGTCAAAACCCGCCAGGCCTAAAACTTCGGTACTGATTGGGCTGGCCAATGCAGACCAGCAGCCAATCTGAATCTGTTGCGCCGCGAGGGCCGCTTTAAACTTATTCGGGAAAATCGTGTTATTCATCGCCTATACCTTTGTTTATTTCTGCAATTCCATACGTTTAATGTCACCGACAATAAACAGGTAGCAAACCATTGCCATCAGCGCCGAACACCCTACAAACATCAGCGCAGCATTAAATGAGTGCAGCTCGCTCACCAGATAACCAATCACCAGCGGGGTGACGATAGAGGCTACGTTGCCAAATACGTTAAATACCCCACCGCACAGACCAACGATTTCTTTCGGCGCGGTATCGGAAATCACCGGCCAACCCAGCGCGCCGAAGCCTTTGCCGAAGAACGCCAGCGCCATCAGCGCGACAACCAGGGTGGTGTTATCGGTGTAGTTACACAGAATAATGGTCGACGCGAGCAACATTCCGAGCACAATCGGCAGCTTACGTGCCAGGGTGATGCTGAAGCCACGTTTAATCAGATAATCAGAGAACACACCGCCGAGCACGCCACCGGCAAATCCGCACAGCGCAGGAATCGACGCCACCAGACCGACTTTCAGGATCGACATGCCTTTTTCCTGTACCAGGTAAATCGGGAACCAGGTAAGGAAAAACCAGGTGATAGTGTTGATAAAATACTGTCCGAAGAACACGCCAAGCATCATGCGGTTTGTCAGCAACTGCTTGATATAATGCAGTTTAGGACCACCTGATTTCACATCGCCGGGCTTTTTATGGTCCATATCCACGACCGCGCCGTTTTCAGAGATAAACTTCAGCTCTTCCTGCGACATACGCGGGTGATCGGTTGGGTTATGAATAAACTTTACCCACAGGCCGGTGAGCACAAAACCGATAACGCCCATCA
This sequence comes from Citrobacter sp. KTE30, assembly GCF_000398825.1. Lineage (NCBI taxonomy): Bacteria > Pseudomonadati > Pseudomonadota > Gammaproteobacteria > Enterobacterales > Enterobacteriaceae > Citrobacter > Citrobacter sp. KTE30. The sequence continues at coordinate 4,022,712 of NZ_KB976055.1, forward strand.
CGGTAAATACGTGCTCCCAGCCCCAGGCAAAGGTCAGCCAGCCCAGCAGCGGCGAAAACAGCGCCAGAGAGAAATATTGTGCGGAGTTAAAAATCGCAGATGCCGTACCGCGCTCTTTCGTCGGGAACCAGGCCGCCACAATACGGGCGTTCGCCGGGAAGGACGGCGCTTCCGAGAAGCCCAGCATAAAGCGCATGATGAACATTGAAATACCCGCCCAGGCCAGCGGGAACATGTCGACAAAACCCTGCAGAAAAGTAAACAGCGACCAGAAGAACAGACTGTAAGTGTAGACTTTCTTCGAACCGAACTTATCCAGCAGCCAGCCGCCAGGGATTTGCATCAACAGGTAAGCCCAACCGAAGGCGGAGAAAATGTAACCCATTGAGATGGCACTGAGCTGCAACTCTTTCGCCACTTCCGTGCCGGCAATAGATAGCGTGGCACGGTCCGCATAGTTAACGGCGGTAACAATAAATATTATTAGCAATATTAAGTAACGGGTGTGCGTACCTTTCTTTTTCTCGACAACTGTATCCAGTATCATTCTAATTACCTCGGGTACATAAAAGTTTTTATTATTATTTGGCAGATATCCCTGGTGATAAATTACCGATAATAAAAACGTATAATAATTTATCAGACGCTATGAAACCGTGATTTAGTATAATCAGCAGTGCAACGTTAATCATTGTGCAAGCGCTCATTAAATATGCGTTATGAAAATAATGTTTTGGGCATATGCACACATGCATGGGCGCTAATCCACACATTTACGTATTGCTACCCCTGCTGGTGCGGTCTTGCTGAGTTTAAGTGATCATTGTCACATTCTTCACGATAAACTCCTGACATTCTTATTTCACGATACCGAATCTTTATTACTGAAAATGAGATTCAAAATATAAATATCCACACTATTATCACCACTTGTTGGAGAATACTGGACAATGGCCGACATCGAAATTAGACAAGAATCGCCAACGGCGTTTTATATTAAAGTTCACGAAACAGATAATGTGGCGATAATTGTCAATGACAATGGTCTGAAAGCCGGAACGCGTTTTCCGGACGGACTGGAACTTGTTGAACATATTCCCCAGGGTCATAAAGTGGCGCTCGTGGATATTCCTGTTCATGGCGAAATCGTGCGTTATGGCGAAGTGATAGGCTATGCCATTCGCGACATCCCACGCGGCAGCTGGATTGATGAATCAATGGTTGAGCTGCCCAAGGCTCCGCCGCTGGAGACGCTGCCGCTGGCAACTAAAGTGCCTGAGCCGCTGCCGCCTCTCGAGGGTTATACCTTCGAAGGTTACCGCAATGCTGACGGTAGCGTTGGCACCAAGAACCTGCTCGGCATCTCCACCAGCGTGCACTGCGTGGCGGGCGTGGTGGACTATGTGGTGAAAATCATTGAACGCGATCTGCTGCCCAAATACCCGAATGTTGACGGTGTGGTGGGGCTCAATCATCTGTACGGTTGCGGCGTGGCGATTAACGCTCCAGCCGCCATCGTGCCCATTCGAACTATTCATAATATTGCGCTGAACCCTAACTTTGGCGGTGAGGTAATGGTCATTGGCCTCGGCTGTGAAAAACTGCAGCCAGAGCGCCTGCTGGAAGGTACGCACGATGTAAAAAGCATTCCGGTCGACAGCGCCAGCATCGTCAGCCTGCAGGATGAAAAACACGTCGGCTTTCAATCAATGGTTGCCGATATTTTGCAAGTGGCCGAACGCCATCTGGCAAAGCTCAATCAGCGCCAGCGTGAAACCTGCCCGGCATCAGAACTGGTGGTCGGCATGCAGTGCGGCGGCAGCGATGCGTTTTCCGGCGTGACGGCCAATCCAGCGGTAGGTTATGCTTCCGACCTGTTAGTGCGCTGCGGCGCCACCGTGATGTTCTCCGAAGTCACCGAAGTGCGCGATGCCATCCACCTTCTGACCCCGCGCGCGATTAACGAAGAGGTGGGTAAACGCCTGCTCGAAGAGATGGCCTGGTACGATAACTACCTGGATATGGGCAAGACTGACCGGAGCGCCAACCCATCACCTGGCAACAAGAAAGGCGGTCTGGCAAACGTGGTAGAAAAAGCGCTGGGTTCTATTGCGAAGTCGGGCAAGAGCGCGATTGTCGAAGTCTTGTCGCCGGGACAGCGTCCAACCAAACGTGGTCTGATTTACGCTGCCACCCCCGCCAGCGATTTTGTCTGCGGTACGCAACAGGTTGCTTCCGGGATCACAGTACAAGTCTTTACCACCGGTCGCGGTACGCCGTATGGCCTGATGGCTGTGCCGGTGATTAAAATGGCGACACGCACCGAGCTGGCCAATCGTTGGTTTGACCTGATGGACATCAACGCCGGTACCATCGCTACCGGAGAAGAAACCATTGAAGACGTGGGTCTGAAACTGTTCGAGTTTATTCTCGACGTCGCCAGCGGACGTAAGAAAACCTTCTCAGATCAGTGGGGACTGCATAACCAACTGGCGGTGTTTAACCCGGCGCCAGTGACCTGATTATCGAAACGAAAGCCAACGAAAAAACGGGGATTTGTCCCCGTTTTTAATGTCGATGCTTTAACAAATAAAGTGATAACGTTCGCATTTTAAGAGGTTTTTTTAAACATCTGTTTTTTTCGATTCAAACCTGCCAAATGAACCTAACGATATGAAATTAAAAGAAATAATACCACCATTGTTTTACGTTATATTTTCGTTTTGATAAAAGAGAAACCTACCGAAAGACGACCTTGTTTTAATGCGATAATCCCCTCTTTTTTACTGCTTTGACTTTCTCCGGTGTAAAACAGATTATTCATAGGCTGCTGTAATTTACCTCATAAGCATTCTGACCTGAATAAAGAGGGAAGTTATGTATACCCTGAATAAAAATAATGTCGCATTGGCTTGTCTTATTTCCTGTTTACTGGCAACTCCTGTCTTCGCGAGTGCTGAAGGCCAGTCGGACGCAAAGCCTGTTAAATTACGCTACACGTTATGGGACCGCAATCAACTCCCTGGCGAACAACAGCTCGTTAATGAATTTGAAAAAGACAACCCCGGAATTAAGGTCGAAATTGAACTAACTCCTTATGACCAGTATTTTATCAAACTCAGTTCAGCAGTCGGTGGAAATGTAGCACCGGATGTATTCTGGATGAACATGCCTAATTTCCAGCAATATGTGAAAAATGGCATGCTGGAACCACTGAGTAATTATCTGAAAGATAAATCAGCGCCGAAACTGGATGATTTTGTTAAAAGCTCAGTCGATGCCTACCAATACCAGTCGCAACAATATGCCATCCCAAGGGATATTGATGCAATTGCCGTCTGGTACAATAAAAAAATGTTCGATCAGGCTGGTGTGAGCTATCCCGATAACAACTGGACATGGGACGATTTAAAACAAAAATCAGAGCAGTTGCGTAAAGGGCTGGATAAACAGTCTTATCCACTGGCAATGGAATTCAGCAGCGGACAGGATAGTTACTTTAACCTGCTATTACAGGCCGGGGATAAGATTGTACTACCTGAGGGCAAAACGGATGTTGCCAATGACAAAGCTATCGCCGTCTATCGCGATGTTCAAGGCATGCTGAACGCGGGACTAATCCAACCGCCAGGCGAGATGGAAGCCTCAGACGTCTTCCAGTCAAACCGGGTAGCCATGGTCTACGCAGGCTCATGGTGGGCATTACCCTTCTCTCAAAATGAGCTGATTAAGGATCACATCGGCGTATTGCCAATGCCAAAAATGGCAGAGCAGGCAGGTGTATCCCATAGTCTGGCATTTGCTATGTCAGCCAAAAGTCAGCATAAAGATGCGGCGTGGAAGTTCATTGAGTTCATGAGTTCTGAGCATGCGCAGCAGACTCTGGCGACGGGAAAAGTCGTGATCCCCGCTAACCAAAAAGTGGCCAAAGAGTGGGCTGAAGGCTTTAAGGATATTGATGTTTCAGCCTATATCGATTCGTTGGCTTTCTCACATAAATATCCAACCGCGGGCTCCAATACCGCTAAGTGGAATAGCATTCTGAATGATGGCTTGAAAAAAGTGTGGACGGGTACTGACCCAGAGAAAGTCATGCCTGGTGTCGCTAAACGCGTTGAACGAGAAATGCAGAAATAATCCTGAGGGAGCCATGCTCCCTCTCGCTTTCGCCCGCGCAATATATTTTGGTTGCACAGTGAGCATCCCGGAGTCTGTATGAGCTATTCAGATGAAGCTGCATCCCCACAATTACCGGCCAGAGAGGTGCAAAAAAAATCCCTGACCAAGCTGGAAAAAGAAGAACGCTTCTGGGGATGGATAATGATTATGCCGTTACTGGCGGGGTTAATTGTTTTTTACTTTACTCCATTCTTCCAGAACGTTTTTTATAGTTTCACTGACCTGGGTGAGTTTCAGATCTGGACGACGATCAGCTTAGATAACTATATTAATTTATTCAGCGATGATGAGTTTCGTTCAGCAATTTATAACACCTTGGCCTATGTTTTTATTTGCGTACCGATAATCACCGTTTTGTCATTACTGCTCGCAATTGGCCTGAATCAGGCGATTCGCGGTCAGTGGTTGTTTCGCACGCTGTTATTTCTGCCCGCTGTCACTATGCCTGCGGCCATTGCTATGGTCTGGCAGTGGTTGATGAACCGAAACTTCGGCTTAATTAATCAGATCCTGGCCTTTTTCGATCTTCCGGCCATCGGTTGGTTATCCGATCCCGATGTCGTCCGCCTGAGCGCCTCGTTGGTTATCATCTGGTCGGCTATTGCGCTGAAGATGATCATTCTGCTCGCTGGATTGCAGGGGATCCCCAAACAAATTTATGAAGCGATGTCGCTGGATGGCATCAGCAAATTGCGTGGATTCTGGTCTATTACCTTACCGCTAATGATCCCCACGCTGTTTTTCGTACTGGTGATCTCTTTTATCGAAACGCTGCAAATTTTCGATGTGGTTTATCTGCTGTTTGGCAGTTCATCCATGGTGGACGATCAGACAATGACTATCGCCTATCTCTTCTATAAATACGCCTTTATCTACCATGAAAAAGGGTATGCCTCAGCGATCGCCGTGGTGATTTTCGTTATCACGATGGTCCTGACGCTGCTGCAAATATGGATTGGTAAACGACTTAAAGCACAGTGAGGCAACCACGATGTTCATGACTAAACGTGAAAAATGGCTAATTTACGGCTTGATGATCCTCGCGACGCTGGTAACTGTGGTTCCCTTCATCTGGATGATCATCACCTCTTTTAAAACCCAGGCAGAAAGCATCGCCTTTCCGCCGATCCTGCTACCTGCCAACCCAGGGTTTCAGGCTTACGGTAAAATCTTGCATGAAATGCCTTTTGGCAGCTTTTACTTTAACTCGATCGTCTCCACGTTGGTCATCGTCATTTTGCAGACGCTGATTGCGGCAATGGCAGCGTACGGTTTCTCCCGACTGCGTTTTAAAGGGCGAGATGTCCTGTTTATGCTGTGTATTTCAATTCTGATGGTGCCCGGTCAGATCTTTTTAATCCCACAGTTTTTAACCGTTGAAAAAATCGGTTTGCTGAACTCAATTCCTGGACTGGTGCTACCGGGTTTATTCAGCATATATAGCGCCTTTTTATTGCGTCAGTTTTTTCTGTCAGTACCTAAAGAACTGGAAGAGGCAGCCATTATGGATGGGTATAACCATCTGACTATTTTCTTCAAAATTATGCTGCCATTAATTAAACCAGGGCTGATTGCCTGCGTCATTATTAACGGATTGTGGAGCTGGAATAACTTAATGTGGCCGCTGATCGTCAACACCTCCATGGATAAAATGACATTACCGGTGGGGTTAGCCTCACTTTCCGGACGCTCAGGCGTGGAATATCCGATGTTAATGGCGGGCGCATTGCTGGCGATTATCCCGATGTTGTTACTTTATATCTTCTTCCAGCGCTATTTTATTCGCGGCATCGCTGGTGCCGGAATTAAAGGATAAGGGGCAGTGTTATGTCAGGTATTCAATTACAGGCAGTAAGCAAAGTCTATCCCAATGGCTTCCAGGCGATCCATGGCGTTGATCTTGAAATCCACGATGGCGAATTCATGGTGTTTGTCGGGCCATCAGGCTGCGCCAAATCAACGCTGCTGCGCATGATTGCAGGTCTGGAAGATATCACTCATGGTCATATCGCAATCGGAGAGAAGTGCGTCAACGACCTGCTACCAAAGGAGCGAGGCGTTGCCATGGTCTTCCAGAATTATGCCCTCTATCCCCACATGACGATTTATAAAAATATGGCATTCAGTCTGTTAGGGAAAATGAGCAAAGAAGAGATTGATATCCGCGTACGGGAAGCTGCACACAAGCTGGAAATAGAGACATTACTCGATAAAAAGCCCGGCCAACTTTCGGGCGGTCAATGTCAGCGCGTTGCCGTTGGCAGGGCCATCGTGCGTAAGCCAGACGTTTTTTTGTTTGATGAGCCGCTTTCCAACCTGGATGCAAAGCTGCGTGTTTCAATGCGCGTGCGGCTGACAGAACTGCATCGACAACTGCGTCAAGAAGGCGTGAGCGCAACCATGGTGTACGTCACGCACGATCAGATTGAAGCAATGACGATGGGAGACAGGATTTGCGTCCTTAATGGCGGTCGTATTATGCAGGTGGATACCCCAGGAAATATCTACCATCACCCCAGGAATAAATTTGTTGCTGGTTTTATTGGTAATCCGGCAATGAATATTATGCTGCTTGATATTGAACCCGGCACTCGTGGTCTGCGCCTGGCTGAAAATTTAATCCTGCCATTAAATACACGCTTGAGTAACCTACTGGAGCAATACCCGCACTCCAGCGTCTGGTTCGGCATCCGGTCAGAGGCCATTCAGTTAGCCTCGCAGCATGACGTCTCTGCGTTCGATGCGCACATTACCAACGTAGAAAGGATGGGCAACGAAGACCTTCTGCATTTTGATATTGGTGAGCAACATATGATCTTACGTATTAACTCTTCACCCGACTGGGCCCCTCTTCCCGGCGAATCTATCAAAGTGAAATTTAATCTGGAAGCCGCCTTTTTGTTTGATAAAAAACATGAAGAAAATTTGGCCTGACCGTTATTCAGGCTAAGTGAAAAATGAGAGGTTTATATGTGTGCGAATAAAGTGACCGTATTAGTGGTAGGGGCTGGTGCGCGCGGAGAAATATATGCTCGCTATGCGCTTGAACATCCAGACAGAATGCAGGTAGTAGGCGTTGCTGAGCCCAGAGAGGCGTATCGCCAGCAGTTTGTCGCACAGCATAAGATTGCCCCAAATAACGTATTTTGCGACTGGCAAGAGGCTGCGGCCCAACCCAAAATGGCCGACGTAGTACTTATTTGCACGCAGGATAATATGCACAAAGATCCTGCCGTGGCGTTTGCCAATCTCGGCTATCACATTCTGCTGGAAAAACCGCTCGCCCCTACGCCAGAAGATTGCCGGATCATTATTGATGCGGTTAAACGCAACAACGTATTACTGGCCGTCGCGCACGTCCTGCGGTACACGCGCTATACGCAAAAGCTGAAATCACTGCTTGATGATGGCGTAATTGGCGATATTGTCAGCATGCAGCATCTCGAACCCGTAGGTTACTGGCATCAGGCGCACTCGTTTGTACGTGGTAACTGGCGCAATGAAGCAGAATCGTCATTTATGTTATTGCAGAAATCCTGTCATGATTTGGACTGGATCCGCTACATCATGGGCGACAACTGCAAGGACGTAGGATCATTTGGCAGCCTGAGCCACTTTGTGAAAGAGAATCAGCCTGCTGGCGCCGCCGACCGCTGCCTTGATTGTCAGGTTGAAGCAACCTGCCCCTGGTCTGCCTGCAAAATTTATCTGGGTGAAAACCACAAATGCACTCCCCACTTCCGTCGGGTGCTGACTGCAGATCCCAGCGAAGAAAATGTCCGCCAGGCGCTGCGCGATGGGCCTTATGGTCGCTGCGTTTATCGTTGTGATAATGATGTGGTGGATCATCAGGTTGTTAACTTACGTTTTGCCCACCAGCAGACAGTGACCTTTACCATGACCGCGTTTACCAAAATGGAAGATCGAAAAACGCGCCTGTTTGGCACCAGAGGTTATCTGGAAGGTGATGGCGAGCAGATCCGGGTGTTTGATTTCCTGACAGACAAAGAAACTGTGCATCAGATCGAGGAGATCGCCGCTGGAACACAAACCCAGATGGGGGGACATGGTGGTGGCGATTACTACCTGATGGATCGCTTTATCCATGCAGTGATGGCCAACGATCAAAATATGATCCTTTCTGGCCCGGATGAGTCACTGGAAAGTCACTTAATGGTCTTTGCCGCAGAACGCGCTCGCAAGGAAAACAGTCTGGTTACGCTGTGAAGCCGGAGGAGATGAGGCATGTTTTACGGTGTTGATATTGGTGGAACCAAAACTGAAATTGTCGCTTTTGATAAGGAAATGCAGGTTTGCTGGCGCAAGCGCGTCGCCACGCCAGTCCAGGATTATGAACTCTTTCTTTCGACCTTTACTTCACTTATTGATACCGCCGACTGGGCGACTGGAACGCAAGGAAAAATTGGCATCGGCATGCCCGGTCTTATGGACAGACATACCGGAAAATTACTGTCATCTAACGTGCCTTGCCTTACTGGACGCCAGGTGATGAACGATCTGGCCCACCGCCTCAATCGTTCGGTTGAACTGGACAATGATTGCTGCTGTTTTGCACTCTCGGAAGCCCATACCCAGCAGGCTCGCCAGTTCTCCAGAATTTTTGGTGCCATTATTGGCACCGGCATGGGTGGAGGGTTAGTCATTGACGGTCAGTTGTATCGGGGTCGCAACCGAATGGCCAGTGAGTTTGGCCATTTACCGCTTCCGGCAACGTTTATGCGTCGTTATCATTTACCGGAACTGCAGTGCGGTTGTGGCTTACAAGGGTGTCTGGAACGCTATCAATCCGGCCCCGGTTTACTGTGGCTCCACAAACACTTCAGTGGAGAACAACTCAAAATGGAGACCCTGCTGGAGCATTATCGTCATGGCAATGCCAGCGCCGTTACTACCATAGAAGCATGGATTGATATGTTGGGTTGTACGCTGGCGCAATTGCAGTTGATTCTGGATGTCGATGCTTTTGTTCTCGGCGGTGGGGTTTCCAACATCGAAGAAATTTATACGTTGCTGCCGCAGGCCATGTCACGTTATTTGTTCCCTGGATTAGAACCTGCCCGCGTATTCCCGGCCATCCATGGCGCATCCAGCGGGGTTCGCGGTGCCGCATTGCTGCTGGTTGAACAGGGTACGCAGACCCACTAAAAAACTGCTGGCGGGGGAAACTCGCCAGCAGTTTCAGTTATTCATCCGCAATCACCACATCCACCCCAAGCTGGATTAACGTCCGGTGGTAATTTTCTGGGATCCCGCTGTCGGTAATCACCCGGTCAATCCCGCTGATTTCGCTAATCATACAGAAACTTTTGCGGCCAAACTTGCTGGAGTCCGCGACTACCGTGACCTCCTGCGCAACTTCACACATTACCTGATTCAGATGTGCTTCTCCCGGATGTGGCGTGGTAATTCCCGCTTCCAGGCAGAATCCGTCAACGCCTAAGAAAAGCTTATCAAACCGGTATTGCCTAAGCTGGTGTTCTGCTGAAGGGCCATACAATGAATAGACGCTTTGCCTGACATTCCCTCCCAGAATCATGACGTCTACGCGCTCAAAATTCGCCAGTTCCCATGCAATGTTGAGCGCATTGGTCATCACCACCAGATCGCGGCGATTTTTTAACATGGGAGGAATGAGCGTGGTGGTCGAACCGGAATCGAGGATTAACGTGTCACCATCTTTCACAAAGCTGGCCGCTTTTTCGGCAATACGCGTTTTCACATCGCGATTCAGTCGGTCCTTATCCTGCAAAGGCCGGTCAAGGGCAAAGTGCTGATTGAGAACCGCCCCGCCGTAGGAGCGCATGACACATCCCTTCTGTTCCAGATAACGTAAGTCGTTGCGGATCGTAACCGATGACACACCAAAATGGACGCTCAGTGGCTCGACACGAACGCTACCCTGATCGCATAGCAGATCAATTATTTGCTCGCGACGTCTTAAGTTATCCAGCATTTCTATTGCTCCATCAAATATTCATGTTGTTTTGTTTTAGCGCTTTAGCACTTTCGTTTTCTTTTGAATATATTACATCAGAAGCAATAAGGTGAATTTGTGCGCACTGGCCCAGCGTTGAATTTAACAAAAATTGACTATTTTCTTTCGTTTTAGCAAATCGAAACGAAGAAAACCGAAAAAATGAAAAGGTCAAAAGCGAGTAAGATGCGAGAAAGAGACGGGAAGCATGCAAAAAAACGAAAGCGAGCTACTAAAAAAGCTCGCTTATGGTTTGTTTTTGTTTAATTGAATGGGATCACATTTTTGAATTTTAGAGCGGGACTACTCAACAATGATCACTTCAACACCGCTGCGGCGTAGTTCCTGCAAGCTCTCCTCTGGGATGCCTTCATCAACAATGATGGTGTGGATCCTCTGGGTATCAATAATCTTATGCAGGCTGGAGCGGTTAAACTTCGTCGAGTCGGTAACGACAATGATACGTTCAGCCACTTCACACATCCGGCGGTTGAGACGCGCCTCATCTTCGTTGTGCGTGCTAACACCACGCTCTAAATCGATAGCATCAACGCCAAGAAACAGCATGTCGAAGTGATAATTTTGTAGCGACTGCTCAGCCTGATCGCCATAAAACGATTGTGACTGACGACGCAAATGACCGCCGGTCATCAGCAGCTCAACCCCTTCGGCTTCCAGTAGCGCATTGGCGACATTCATACCGTTAGTCATAGCAATGACATTGGTATGCTGGCGCATCAGGCGGGCAATTTCATAGGTCGTGGTGCCGGAGTCAAGGATCACGCGATGTCCCGGTTGAATTAACTCTGCGGCGGCTCTGGCAATACTGCGTTTTACTGCCGTATTAAGTGAACTCTTATCTTCAACAGAAGGCTCCACAACAGGCGCATTGCTCTCGCATATTAGCGCTCCGCCATAGGCACGTACCGCAATCCCCTGCTTTTCCAGAAAGGCGAGGTCGTTGCGAATAGTGACCGTGGAGACGCCAAAAAATAAGGAAAGATCGTTAACCTGAACGCTTCCCTGTTGCCGTAACCGCTGGATGATCTGCTCACGTCTTTCGCTGGTGCCAATAACGCGCTTGTCTGCAGAGGACTCGGTGTTACTCATAAGAAATCCTTTAGTTGAACCTTTCGTTTTATTTCGTTTTGTCTATTAACGCCTTTCTTTTGCGCGAATGCAAGCCCCGCAAGCAGGGAAGAGCCGGACGAACTTACGCTGAAACCTTTCATTGTGTTTCTTTTGTGAAACAGATCGGAAAACTATTATCTTTCGTTTTATTTTTATAACACCATGATGCAGTATTAAATGAAACAAAACGAAAGATTGATGTCGCAGTAATCTGACCTGGAGAGGAAAGTGAAACATCTAACTAAAATGGTCGAGCAGCATAAACGGGGGAAGGCAAACGGGATTTATGCCGTTTGTTCCGCGCATCCAATCGTATTGGAAGCCGCAATACGCTACGCCCATGCAAACCATACACCGCTGTTGATCGAAGCAACCTCTAATCAGGTTGACCAGTTTGGCGGCTATACGGGTATGACACCAGCCGATTTTCGCAGTTTTGTCTGCCGTTTAGCCGACTCGCTTGATTTTTCTCAGGATATGCTGATTCTCGGCGGAGACCATCTCGGGCCAAACCGTTGGCAAAATCTGCCTGCGGAACAGGCAATGGCAAATGCAGACGATCTGATCAAGAGCTATGTCGCCGCAGGCTTTAAAAAAATCCACCTCGATTGCAGCATGTCTTGTGCTAACGACCCGGTTCCACTGACGGATGAAATTGTCGCTGAGCGCGCCGCACGCCTGGCAAAAGTCGCCGAAGAAACCTGTATGGCACATTTTGGCGAGTCGGATCTGGTCTATGTGATTGGCACAGAAGTGCCGGTTCCAGGTGGCGCTCACGAAACGTTAACCGACCTGGCGGTAACAACGCCCGATGCCGCACGCGCAACGCTTCAGGCTCACTATCACGCCTTTGAAAAGCACGGTCTGGAAGGTATCTGGCCGCGTATTATCGCCCTGGTGGTGCAACCTGGCGTTGAATTCGACCACACACACATCATTGATTATCAACCACAGAAAGCTGTGGCACTCAGCAAAATGGTGGAAGACTACGACACACTCGTGTTTGAAGCACACTCTACCGATTACCAAACGCCACAGTCCTTGCGTCAACTGGTGATAGACCACTTCGCTATTCTGAAAGTGGGACCTGCGCTGACCTTCGCTCTGCGCGAAGCGCTGTTTTCATTAGCCGCCATTGAAGAAGAATTACTGCCTGCAAAAGCTTGTTCAGGCCTGCGACATGTGCTGGAAAGCGTAATGCTTGATCGACCAGAGTACTGGCAGAGCCACTATCACGGTGATGGCAACGCACGCCGTCTGGCTCGTGGATACAGCTACTCCGATCGGGTTCGTTACTACTGGCCGGACAGCCAGATTGATGAGGCATTCGAACGTCTGGTACGTAACCTGGCGGATGACCCCATTCCACTGCCGCTGATTAGCCAGTATTTACCCTTGCAGTACGTAAAAGTGCGCGAGGGAGATCTCAGCGCCACGCCGCGAGAACTCATCATTAACCATATTCAGGACATACTGCAGCAATATCACTGCGCCTGCCTGGGTGCTCCAGCTCGTAACGCATAACAAAAAAGAGAAAAATACCATGCCAAACATTGTATTAAGTCGCATTGATGAACGTCTGATTCACGGTCAGGTTGGTGTGCAATGGGTCGGGTTTGCGGGGGCAAACCTGGTGCTGGTCGCTAATGATGAGGTGGCTGAAGATCCAGTGCAGCAAAACCTGATGGAAATGGTACTGGCAGAAGGGATCGCCGTACGCTTCTGGTCACTACAAAAAGTGATCGACAATATTCACCGTGCCGCCGATCGCCAGAAAATTCTGCTGGTCTGCAAATCGCCTGCGGATTTCTTCCGTCTGGTCGAAGGCGGTGTTCCTGTTAACCGTATCAACGTTGGCAATATGCACTACGCCAACGGCAAACAACAAATCGCCAAAACGGTTTCTGTAGACGCTGCCGATATTACGGCGTTCAACGGGCTCAAAGCCGCTGGAGTGGAATGCTTCGTTCAGGGCGTTCCAACAGAACCCGCCCAGGACCTCTATAAACTTCTCTGAGGGATTCACAATGGAAATCAGTCTGTTGCAGGCTTTTGCGTTGGGTATTCTCGCCTTTATTGCAGGCCTGGATATGTTCAACGGGTTAACGCACATGCACCGCCCGGTTGTTCTCGGGCCGCTGGTCGGCCTGATTCTGGGCGATCTGCATACCGGTATTTTAACAGGTGGTACGCTGGAACTGGTGTGGATGGGTCTGGCCCCGCTGGCTGGAGCTCAGCCGCCAAACGTGATTATCGGCACTATCGTGGGAACCACGTTTGCCATAACGACCGGAGTGAAACCCGAAGTTGCCGTAGGTGTGGCGGTACCGTTCGCCGTAGCAGTACAAATGGGGATTACTTTCCTGTTCTCTGTGATGTCCGGGGTGATGGCTCGCTGCGATCGCATGGCAGCAAATGCCGATACAGCCGGGATTGAGCGGGTCAACTATCTGGCGTTGCTCGCGCTGGGGACCTTCTACTTTTTATGCGCGTTCCTGCCAATTTACTTTGGCGCGGAACATGCCAAAACCGCGATAGATGTTCTGCCGACGCGTCTGATTGACGGCCTCGGCGTGGCAGGCGGCATCATGCCAGCTATCGGCTTCGCTGTACTGCTGAAAATCATGATGAAAAACGTCTATATCCCCTACTTCATCCTGGGTTTTGTCGCAGCAGCCTGGCTCAAACTCCCGGTGCTAGCGATTGCCGCAGCTGCACTAGCCATGGCGCTGATCGATTTTCTGCGTAAATCACCTGAACCTACAGCTCCCGCAGCACAAAAAGAGGAATTCGAAGATGGCATCTAATCAAACGGCTCTGCCGAACGTTTCCGAAACCGAAGAAACGCTGCTGTCCGGCACCAATGAAAACGTCTACGAAGACCAGAATATCGGTGCCGAGCTGACGAAAAAAGATATCAACCGTGTTGCCTGGCGTTCAATGCTGTTGCAGGCCTCTTTTAACTACGAACGTATGCAGGCATCAGGATGGCTGTACGGCCTGTTACCTGCTCTGAAAAAGATCCACACCAATAAGCGCGATTTGGCGCGTTCGATGAAAGGCCATATGGGCTTCTTCAACACGCACCCATTCCTGGTCACGTTTGTTATCGGGATTATCCTGGCGATGGAACGCTCCAAGCAGGATGTGAACAGTATTCAAAGCACCAAGATTGCCGTGGGTGCGCCACTTGGCGGTATCGGTGATGCCATGTTCTGGTTAACGTTACTGCCTATTTGCGGCGGTATCGGAGCCAGTCTGGCGCTGCAAGGCTCTATTCTTGGCGCTGTTGTCTTTATTGTTATGTTCAACGTGGTTCATCTTGGTCTGCGCTTTGGGCTGGCACACTATGCTTATCGAATGGGCGTTGCTGCCATCCCGCTGATTAAAGCTAACACCAAAAAGGTTGGACATGCAGCATCCATCGTTGGGATGACGGTGATCGGCGCGCTGGTAGCGACCTATGTTCGCCTGAGCACTACGCTGGAAATCACTGCTGGCGATGCAGTGGTGAAACTGCAAACAGATGTGATAGACAAGCTGATGCCTGCTTTTTTACCGCTGGTCTACACATTAACCATGTTCTGGCTGGTCCGCCGTGGCTGGAGTCCTCTGCGTCTTATCGCCATTACCGTGGTGCTCGGCGTCGTAGGTAAGTTCTGTCACTTCCTGTAAACATAAGGGGTTGTAGATGTTAGGTATTATTTTGACGGGTCATGGCGGGTTTGCCAGCGGAATGGAAAAAGCGATGAAACAGATTCTGGGTGAACAATCACAGTTCATCGCCATCGACTTTCCGGAAACCTCAACCACCGCCTTACTCACATCGCAGCTTGAACAGGCGGTGAGTGAACTGGATGCGCAGCAAGACATCGTGTTTCTGACAGACCTGTTAGGCGGGACACCATTTCGCGTCGCTTCCACCCTGGCCATGCAAAGGCAAGGCACCGAGGTGATCACTGGCACTAATCTGCAACTACTGCTGGAAATGGTGCTGGAGCGCGATGGCCTGACCAGCGAAGCATTTCGCTTGCAGGCGCTGGAGTGCGGGCATCGTGGTTTAACTAGCCTGGTGGACGAACTGGGACGCTGTCGTGAGGAAAAGCCCGTTGAGGAAGGGATATGAGACAGCTACTTCGCGCCAGACGTCTACTGACCGAACGGGGCTGGCTGGACGATCATCAAATACACATTGAAGACGGCATCATTGCAGAAATAGAGCCAATCCCCTCTGGCGTTATGGTCCACGATGCAGACCTGCTTTGTCCGGCTTACATTGATATCCACGTGCACGGCGGTGCGGGCGTCGATGTGATGGATGAAGCACCAGATACGCTCGACAAACTGGCGATGCACAAAGCACGTGAAGGGGTAGCCAACTGGCTACCCACTACCGTCACCGCTCCACTACCAGATATTCGCAAGGCGCTTGAGCGTATCGCCCATCGTTACCATTCCGGAGGACCCGGCGCACAGGTGCTGGGCAGTTATCTTGAAGGCCCGTACTTTACGCCGCAGAACAAAGGGGCGCACCCGCCTGAGCTTTTCAGGGAACTGGAACTCAGTGAACTGGATGAACTGATTGCGATTTCCCAGCAAACATTGCGCGTCGTTGCGCTGGCACCAGAAAAACCCGGTGCATTACAGGCCATCGAACATCTGAAGCAGCGCAACGTACGGGTGATGCTGGGACACAGCGCTGCTACCTGGGAACAAACCCGCGCGGCCTTTGACGCCGGTGCTGACGGACTGGTGCACTGCTATAACGGTATGACCGGCTTACATCATCGGGATCCAGGAATGGTTGGCGCAGGGTTAACCGACCCTCGCGCCTGGCTGGAACTTATCGCTGACGGACACCATGTCCACCCAGCGGCCATGAAGCTCTGCTGCTGTTGCGCCAAAGACAGGCTGGTGCTGATCACCGATGCCATGCAAGCTGCAGGAATGCCAGACGGGCGCTATACGCTCTGCGGTGAGGAAGTGGAAATGCACAGTGGTATTGTGCGTACCGCTTCCGGTGGTCTGGCTGGTAGCACGCTCTCGGTTGATGCCGCCGTACGTAATATGGTCGAGCTCACCGGGATAACGGCAGAAGAGGCAATTCATATGGCCTCTCTCCACCCCGCACGTCTGTTGGGTATCGATCGCCACCTGGGATCGTTAGCAGTGGGAAAACGTGCCGACGCGATCGCGCTTAATAGCGGGCTGCATTTACAACAGATCTGGATTCAGGGTCAGGCTCTCCCCCTTTGACCTTTCATTTTGTCTCGTGTTGGCCTGCGATCTTCGATCGCAAGGCCTTTCTTTTCCTTTCGCTTGAGTAAATACCTAACCATCATTCAACAAGCGTACTTCTTATAGATCAATAAGATAATCGCCCCTTTCGTTCTCACGATCACAAATTTCGTTTTATTTCATTTTGGATCATTGCTCTTTCGATTTCTTTCCTATAGATTTTAATCAATCGACAAGATGAACAAGTGAAACGAAACGAAAGATAGCGACATTCTCGCCAGCGTCTTATGTGGAATTTACAAGACTAAGGACTTAAGTTATGCCAGAAACCTATACCCCTGTTACCGCGGTAACGGGCACCTGGACCGAAGAAGAGATCCGTCAACAACCTGCCAGTTGGATCCGTTCCCTTACGAATATCGACAACATTCGCTCTGCCATTGACAGCTTTCTCGCACCATTACTGCGCAAAAACGATCTGCGGATCATACTGACTGGGGCCGGAACATCAGCATTCATTGGCGACATCATCGCCCCCTGGCTGGCAAGCTATACCGGTAAAAACATCAGCGCTGTGCCAACCACCGATCTGGTCACTAATCCGATGGATTACCTGAATCCCGCACATCCGCTGCTGCTCATTTCTTTCGCTCGCTCAGGAAACAGCCCTGAAAGCGTTGCGGCAGTGGAACTGGCTAATCAGTTTGTACCTGAGTGCTATCACCTGCCAATCACCTGCAACGAAGCAGGTAGCCTCTATCAAAACGCAGTCGCAAGCGACAATGCCTTTGCTCTGTTGATGCCCGCAGAGACACATGACCGTGGTTTCGCCATGACCAGCAGCATTACCACCATGATGGCCAGCTGCCTGGCGGTATTCGCCCCGGAAAAAATCAACAGTCAGACCTTCCGCGACGTGGCCGATCGGTGCCAGGCGATTCTGACTTCACTGGGTGATTTCAGCGACGGCGTATTTGGCAATGAACCCTGGAAACGGATCGTTTACCTCGGTAGCGGTGGATTACAGGGAGCAGCGCGGGAATCGGCACTGAAAGTCCTGGAACTGACAGCAGGCAAACTGGCCGCATTCTATGACTCCCCTACAGGCTTTCGTCACGGTCCAAAGTCGCTGGTTGATAACGAAACGCTGGTAGTGGTCTTTGTTTCCAGCCATCCCTATACACGTCAATACGATCTCGATCTGCTGGCAGAGTTACGCCGCGATCGGCAGGCATTGCGGGTTGTCGCGATTGCCGCACAAACCCATGAGGCGATTGAAGCTGGCCCACATATTCTGCTGCCACCAGCACGCTCTTTCATCGATATGGAATTGGCATTCTGCTTCCTGATCTACGCCCAGGTCTTTGCTTTGACGCAATCCATCAATATCGGCAATACACCGGATACGCCTTCTGCCAGCGGCACTGTGAACCGCGTTGTACAGGGCGTTGTTATTCATCCCTGGAACGCCTAAAAGGATCGTTTTATGAGCATTATTTCCACGAAATACCTCCTGCTGGATGCCCAAAAAAAGGGTTATGCCGTACCCGCCTTTAACATTCATAACGCCGAGACGATCCAGGCGATCCTTGAGGTGTGCTATGAAATGCAATCGCCGGTGATCCTTGCCGGAACACCGGGCACCTTTAAGCATATCGCGCTGGAAGAGATCTACGCGCTGTGCAGCGCTTATTCCACCAGCTACGGTATACCGCTGGCGCTGCACCTTGATCACCATGAGTCGCTGGACGATATCCGTCGTAAAGTGAATGCAGGAGTGCGCAGCGCAATGATCGACGGCAGCCACTTTCCGTTTGAAGAAAACGTGAAGCTGGTGAAATCCGTTGTGGATTTTTGCCATGCCAAAGATTGCAGCGTGGAAGCTGAGCTGGGTCGCCTCGGTGGCGTAGAAGATGATATGAGCGTGGATGCAGAAAGCGCCTTCCTCACCGATCCACAAGAAGCTAAACGGTTTGTTGAGCGTACTGGCGTAGATAGCCTTGCAGTTGCCATCGGCACAGCACACGGTTTATATACCAAAACGCCCAAGATCGATTTCCAGCGGCTGGGTGAAATTCGTGAGGTCGTCGACGTTCCCCTGGTTTTACATGGCGCAAGCGATGTTCCTGACGAATACGTCCGCCGCACGATCGAGCTTGGCGTTTGCAAAGTTAACGTCGCTACTGAACTGAAAATCGCTTTTGCCGATGCGGTCAAGGCGTGGTTTGCGGAGAATCCGCAGGGCAACGATCCTCGCTATTACATGCGGGTCGGTATGGATGCGATGAAAGAAGTGGTGCGTAGCAAAATCACTGTATGCGGGTCAGCAAACCGCTTATTAATCAGTGAAACTGCCGCTCAGTCTTAAGCTCTGTGTTAGCTAATGGCCATACCCTTGTCGGTTTGGCCATCAACAATCGGGCTTACTCTCCCTGTTGTTCCAGTGCGTGCTTATACAGTGCATTCTTTTTCACGCCGTGGATTTCAGCGGCCAGCGCGGCGGCCTTTTTCAGCGGCAGTTCTGCCTGTAATAAAGCCAACGTACGCAGCGCATCGGCAGGGAGATCGTCTTCCTGCGCTTTATGCCCTTCGACAATCAGCACCATTTCACCTTTACGACGGTTTTCATCTTCCTTGACCCACGCAAGCAGTTCGCCGACCGGTGCGCCGTGAATGGTTTCCCAGGTTTTGGTCAGCTCGCGCGCCAGCACCACGTAACGGGATTCGCCCCAGACGGCAACCATGTCTTCCAGGCTATCCAGCAAGCGGTGGGTAGATTCATAAAAAATAAGCGTACGCGGCTCTGCCTCAATGGCTTTCATCGCATCACGACGCCCTTTCGATTTGGCAGGCAGAAAACCTTCATAGCAAAAGCGGTCTGAAGGCAAACCAGCAGCGCTTAGGGCAGCAATCGCCGCGCAAGGGCCCGGCAGAGGAACAACGCGGATCCCCGCTTCGCGACAGGTGCGCACCAGATGGTAGCCAGGATCGTTAATCAGCGGCGTTCCGGCATCGGAAACCAGCGCAATGTTTTGCCCTTCTTTGAGTTTCGCCACCAGCGTTTCCGCTTTTTGTTGCTCATTGTGATCGTGTAACGCGAACAAACGGGCGTTAATCGCGAAGTGTTGTAACAATAATCCTGTATGACGTGTGTCTTCAGCGGCAATCAAATCAACGGCTTGTAAAACTTCGAGCGCTCGTTGGGTAATATCAGCCAAATTTCCTATAGGAGTAGGTACAATAAAGAGTTGGCCTTGAGAATTATCCGCCGATTCGTGTTGTTTCATTGTGTCGTCCGTATTGCCGATTTAATATTGAGCATTGAGTAAAAAAATATCACTGGATACAGTATGGTACCCTCAACATTTTCTCGTTTGAAAGCCGCGCGCGCGCTACCAGTCATTCTGGCAGCACTGATTTTCGCAGGCTGTGGCACCCAGGCGCCAGACCAGAGTGCAGCCCATATGCAGGGCACTGCGCAGGCTGATTCCGGCTTTTATCTGCAACAAATGCAGCAAAGCTCAGATGATAGCAAGACCAACTGGCAATTACTCGCCATTCGTGCACTGCTGAAAGAAGGCAAGAGCCAGCAGGCTAGCGAGCTGTTCAACCAGCTGCCGCAGAAACTAAACGACACTCAGCGTCGTGAGCAGTCTCTGCTGGCCGTCGAGATCAAGCTCGCACAGAAAGATATCGCTGGCGCTCAGGCCCTGCTGGATAAACTCACTCCTGCCGATTTCGATCAAAACCAGCAGGCCAGATACTGGCAGGCGCAAATCGACGTCAACCAGGGTCGCCCATCGTTGACACTACTGCGCGCCCTGATCGCTCAGGAACCGCTGCTGTCCGCGAATGCTAAGCAGAAAAACATCGATGCCACCTGGCAGGCGCTGTCATCCATGACCCAGGAGCAAGCACAGGCACTGGTCATCAATGCGGATGAAAACGTGCTGCAAGGCTGGTTGGATCTCCAGCGCGTCTGGTTCGATAACCGTAACGATCCAGACATGATGAAAGCCGGTATTGCGGACTGGCAGAAACGTTATCCGCAAAACCCGGGCGCAAAAATACTGCCAACGCAGTTGGTTAACGTCCAGAGCTTTAAGCCCGCCTCCACCAGCAAAATTGCGCTGCTGCTGCCGCTGAACGGTCAGGCCGCTGTATTTGGCCGGACTATTCAGCAAGGCTTTGAAGCGGCGAAAAATATGGGTACTCAACCCGTAGCGGCCCCTGCGGTAGCTGCGCCTGCTGCGGATACAACAGCTGCGACGACCACAGAACAGCCGCAAACGACTGACGGCGTTGCCAGCCCTTCTCAGGCGTCAGTAAGCGATCTGACCAACGAGACGCCAGCTCAGCCAGAAACACCTGCTGCGCAGCCCACAGCACCCGCTCAGCCAACAACCGCCAGCGCACCGGCGAATCCATCAGCAGAGCTGAAAATCTACGACACTTCATCACAGCCTCTGAACCAAATCCTGACTCAGGTTCAGCAGGATGGTGCCAGCATCGTGGTTGGTCCGCTGTTGAAAAACAATGTTGAAGAGCTGATGAAAAGCAATACGCCATTAAACGTGCTGGCACTTAATCAGCCGGAGTCGGTGAAAAACCTGCCGAACGTCTGCTACTTCGCTTTGTCGCCAGAAGATGAAGCGCGCGACGCCGCGCGTCACATCCGCGATCAAGGAAAACAGACGCCGCTGTTGTTGATCCCTCGGAGTTCATTAGGCGATCGCGTTGCCAACGCCTTTGCACAGGAATGGCAAAAGCTGGGCGGCGGCGTAGTGTTGCAGCAGAAGTTTGGCTCCACCGCCGAGCTGAAAATGGGCGTCAACGGCGGCTCGGGAATTTCCCTGACGGGCAGCCCGGTGGCCTCCTCTGTACCTGCGCAACCTGGCGTGACGATTGGCGGCCTGACGATTCCGGCTGCGCCCACCGATGCGCAGATCACCGGCGGCAGCGGCCGTGTTGATGCAGTGTATATTCTGGCGACGCCGGAAGAAATTGCCTTTATTAAGCCGATGATCGCTATGCGCAACGGCAGCCAGAGCGGAGCGACGCTGTACGCCAGCTCCCGTAGCGCGCAGGGAACTGCTGGCCCGGATTTCCGTCTGGAGATGGAAGGCTTGCAGTACAGCGAAATACCGATGCTGGCAGGTGCTAACGCTCCTCTCATGCAGCAGGCGCTTGGCGCGGTTCGTAACGACTACTCACTGGCACGTATGTATGCGATGGGCGTCGATGCCTGGTCACTTGCCAACCACTTCTCGCAAATGCGTCAGGTACAGGGTTTCGAAATTAACGGCAACACCGGGGCCTTAACCGCAACGCCGGATTGTGTGATTAACAGGAAGTTATCATGGCTCAAATACCAGCAAGGACAAGTCGTCCCCGCCAGTTAACGAGTAAACAGACCGGTGACGCGTGGGAATCCACCGCGCGTGACTGGCTGCAAAACAAGGGACTGCATTTTATCGCCGCCAACGTGCGTGAACGTGGCGGCGAAATCGACCTGATAATGCGTGAAGGCAGCACTACCGTCTTTGTTGAAGTCCGCTATCGGCGCTCGGCCCAGTTTGGTGGCGCAGCGGCGAGTGTGACCCGGAGCAAACAACACAAATTATTACAGACCGCCCGCTTGTGGCTTGCGCGCCACAATGGGAGTTTTGATACTGTGGATTGCCGGTTCGATGTGTTAGCCTTCACCGGAAATGATGTTGAGTGGTTTAAGGACGCGTTCAACGACCGCTCATAGTTGAAGATTCAGAGCCTGGTTCTTAAGGATTAGCGTGTTAGATAGAATTAAAGTCTGCTTTACAGAAAGCATTCAAACTCAGATAGCTGCGGCTGAAGCACTTCCGGATGCGATCTCCCGTGCCGCCATGACGCTGGTTCAGTCCCTGCTCAATGGCAACAAAATTCTCTGTTGTGGTAATGGGACGTCCGCTGCCAACGCACAGCATTTTGCTGCCAGCATGATCAATCGTTTTGAAACAGAACGCCCAAGTTTACCTGCGATTGCACTAAACACTGATAATGTGGTCTTAACTGCGATTGCCAACGATCGCCTGCACGACGAAGTTTATGCAAAACAAGTCCGTGCGCTGGGACATGCAGGAGATGTTCTGCTGGCAATCTCTACGCGTGGTAATAGCCGCGATATCGTAAAAGCCGTTGAAGCCGCCGTGACACGCGACATGACAATCGTCGCGCTGACCGGGTATGACGGAGGGGAACTGGCCGGATTACTGGGGCCGCAGGATGTTGAAATCCGTATCCCCTCACACCACAGCGCCCGCGTTCAGGAAATGCACATGCTGACGGTCAACTGCCTTTGCGATCTCATCGATAACACGCTTTTCCCTCACCAGGATGATTAAGGAGTACACATGAAGGCATTTTCGCCGCTTGCTGTGATTATCGCTGCACTGCTGCTGCAAGGCTGTGTCGCTGCTGCCGTTGTCGGAACTGCTGCTGTCGGCACCAAAGCCGCGACGGATCCTCGCAGCGTCGGCACCCAGGTAGATGATGGAACCCTGGAATTACGCGTCAATACGGCGTTGTCGAAAGATGCCCAGATCAAGAAAGAAGCGCGAATCAACGTGAGCGCATATCAGGGTAAAGTGCTGCTGGTCGGTCAGTCGCCAAATAGCGAACTGTCTGCACGAGCAAAACAGATTGCGATGGGCGTAGAAGGTACGACTGAGGTCTTTAATGAGATCCGTCAGGGCCAGCCAATCGGTCTGGGCGATGCGTCCAACGATACCTGGATAACCACCAAAGTACGTTCCCAGTTACTGACCAGCGATCAGGTGAAATCCTCTAACGTGAAAGTCACGACCGAGAATGGAGAAGTGTTCCTGTTAGGTCTGGTGACCGAACGCGAAGCGAAGGCGGCGGCAGACATCGCCAGCCGGGTAAGCGGCGTGAAACGCGTCACGACGGCCTTTACGTTTATTAAGTAATACTGATGCCGGATAGCGACGCCTGAGCGTCTCATCCGGCCTACAGGACGTTATCGTTTGTAGGTCGGATAAGCGTCAGCGCCATCCGGCATTTTATTTAGCCCTTTCGCGTAACTCGGAAGAGGTCAGGATCGAAACCCCTTCATGCCCAGGCGCCAGCGCTTCTGCCAACATTGCCCGTGCAACATCGCGCGCTTCAATCGACTTCCAGTTACCCGGCAGCAGCCTGAACAACGGCGCTAAAAACATCTCATTCGCCCGCTGTTTGTCCCTATCACCCAGTAGCATTGAAGGCCGGGCAATGGTCAGCCGAGGCCAATTCTGCGCGATCAGCGCCTGCTCCATTTCACCTTTCACCCGATTATAAAAAAACGGTGAATTGGCATTAGCGCCCATCGAACTCACCACCAGCATATGCTGTGCCCCCAGCCGACGCCCCGTCAGAGCTGTATCCACTACCAGCGTATAGTCAGCGTGGATAAATGCTTCTTTGCTGCCCGCTTCACGTCGGGTCGTTCCCAGACAACAAAAGACAATATCGACCGGATCGGTAACCTGCGCCAGAGCATCGGTTAGCTGCGGATCGTGGGGATTATAGATGCCAACCGTATCAGCCAGCGGTCGACGCGTCGGCGCCGTAATGGCATTGATCCGGGGTTCATTCAGTAGCATCCGCAATAAATGTCCACCCACAAGACCCGTTGCACCGGTTATTAACACCTGACTCATCGTTTATTTTCCCCTGACGCTTCAATCACTCTTTTAACTATAGATCACGTAGCCAGTGCATCTTTTTACCGAAGCCCAGCGTGTTGTCCGTGAATTTGACTTCATCCAGTCGAATCTCCCACACGGGCGCTGGCAACATTCTGGCGACGGGGAAACGGCGGTTGTAGGCGTTACGCGCGGCTTCACTCTCCTGCCCTTCAAGACGGCGAATCTCCCCCTTAAACTGCACGCCACGAATCAGGGCGACCGTTTTGGGCTGACCATTTACCGTGCCGGCAATCGGTGCACACGGTCCCGACATCTGCGCATGGCGCGTTTTATCTTCGGTCAGCACATAGAATGCCATCTTCTGCGCATCAAACAGGTAAAACGCATTGGCGCACCACAATTCACCTTCGTGGTGTACGCACCAGGTCACGACGTGCTGTTTTGCCAGCCAGCGAGACACTGCAGTCAGTGTTTCCATTTCTGTTCTCTTTTATACTGTAGGCCTGAAAATTATCATGTCGATGGTGACAATGACACCCTGGTATCTGTACCTGATCCGTACCGCTGACAACGCCTTATACACCGGAATAACCACCGATGTGCAGCGCCGCTATAAGCAGCATCAAAGTGGGAAAGGCGCGAAGGCGCTACGTGGAAAGGGGGAACTCACGTTGGCATTTGCGGCGCAGATTGGCGACCGTTCGCTGGCCCTGCGCATAGAGTATCGCGTCAAACAGCTCACAAAGCGTCAGAAAGAGCGCCTTGTAGAAGGCGAAGGGCTTGAGGCTCTACTGAACAGCCTGCAAGCCCCGGATGTTAAAAACGATTGAAGTGGTCGTGGTATTCCACCAGGCCCGTCACGCCCTCCAGCGCATCGTCCGCCAGGCGATGAACCTGGAACGCGCTTTCGGTGCCCGGCCAGCGGCAACGCAGGTCATGATGCGCTGCCAGCTCAAAGCCAAAGCGGCTGTACAGTGCCGGATCGCCCAGCGTAACCACCGCGGCGTAGCCAAACTCGTTCAGGGAATCGAGTCCTTCATAGACCAGTTGACGCGCCAGGCCTTGCCCCCGGTAGTTTTCATCCACCGCGAGCGGCGCCATGCCGACCCATTGCAGATCTTCACCCTGAACATCGACAGGGCTGAACGCGACGTAACCCACTACCTGACCTTCATCATCGGTAGCAACCAAACCCAGCGTTAAGAAACCATCTTCACGCAGGTCGTGCACTAATTTTGCTTCCGCATCGCTCTCAAATGAACGGCGCAGCAACGCATCAATACCAGGGGCATCAATGGGAATCTCAACTCGAATCAGCATGGCTCACCTACCGAGGTCTGTTTGGTTTCTGGCGACGTTTTCATCCCCGCCTCAACAAAATCCGCCAACTGCATCAGCATGACGCGCAACGCTTTAGGCATCTGCTCCAGTTCGATGGCATCCATCAGATTTTTTACGTATAGCCCTAATTCTGTATCACCTTCAATCACCAGGCGACGCTGGAAGAAAAGCGTATCCGGATCCTGCTTGCGGGCCACGATCATCAGGAGATCGCTGGCATCGGCGCTAAAACTCACATCCGCATCTGCATTCTGGCTGACGATAAGTTTATCGTTTTCAACAGAGGTATACCATTTGAGGTCAATGTCACGCACATGAATGCTCAGCCAGCGACCTTCGAGAAACTCCAGCTCCCCATCGGCCAGCGCCTGACTAAACTGCCAGCTCAGGACCTGCTCCAGAACCTGGCGCTTCAGCGCAAAGGGCGTCAGTTTAACCGGTACACTCATCAGAGAAGGACCTAAATGTACTAAGCGTGAACGCAGTTTATCCAACACGAGCTTTACTCCCTGTTTCAATAGTCCTGCTATTTTGCCATATCAAATAAACGACATAGCGGCATAAATCAACAATTCGCTACGAAATTGTTACCTCTTTATTGGTGTCACCAATACGACTTTAACTGCCTCAAATCAAAAATTGTCTCAGCAAGGTTAACTAAAATCCCTCTTCGTTAACATTTCTGCGCCCTACATGGCGCAACGTTCAGGATAAATTATGGAGCTGCTCTGCCCTGCCGGAAACCTCCCGGCGCTTAAGGCGGCCATCGAGAACGGCGCTGATGCTGTCTACATCGGGCTGAAAGATGATACCAACGCCCGTCATTTCGCCGGCCTTAATTTTACCGAGAAAAAATTGCAGGAAGCGGTGAGTTTCGTTCATCAACATCGCCGTAAGCTGCACATTGCGATTAACACCTTTGCGCACCCGGATGGTTACGCACGCTGGCAGCGTGCCGTTGATATGGCAGCGCAACTGGGTGCAGACGCGCTGATCCTCGCCGACCTCGCCATGCTTGAGTATGCCGCAGAGCGCTACCCGCATATTGAGCGCCATGTCTCTGTTCAGGCATCTGCAACCAATGAAGAGGCGATTAATTTCTACCATCGCAACTTTGACGTCGCCCGCGTGGTTCTGCCGCGCGTGCTGTCTATTCATCAGGTGAAGCAGCTTGCTCGCGTCACACCAGTTCCCCTGGAAGTGTTCGCCTTTGGCAGCTTGTGCATTATGGCGGAAGGCCGTTGCTATCTTTCGTCTTACCTGACGGGCGAATCTCCTAATACCGTCGGTGCCTGCTCCCCTGCCCGTTTTGTGCGCTGGCAGCAGACCCCACAGGGTCTGGAATCTCGCCTGAACGAAGTGCTGATTGATCGCTACCAGGATGGCGAAAACGCCGGGTATCCAACGCTGTGTAAAGGGCGCTACCTGGTGGATGGCGAGCGCTACCATGCGCTGGAAGAACCCACCAGCCTCAACACGCTCGAACTGCTGCCGGAACTGCTGGCTGCCAATATTGCCTCGGTGAAAATCGAAGGTCGCCAGCGCAGCCCGGCTTACGTTAGCCAGGTGGCGAAAGTGTGGCGTCAGGCAATCGACCGCTGTATGGCCGACCCGCAAAACTACGTCCCGCAGGCCGCGTGGATGGAAACGCTCGGTTCAATGTCCGAAGGCACGCAGACCACGCTTGGCGCGTATCACCGTAAATGGCAGTGAGAAAAGCAATGAAATATTCATTAGGACCCGTGCTCTACTACTGGTCGAAAGAAACGCTGGAAGATTTTTACCAGCAGGCCGCCGCCAGTCATGCTGATGTTATCTATCTTGGCGAAGCAGTATGCAGCAAACGCCGTGCGACCAAAGTGGGCGACTGGCTGGATATGGCGAAGTCTCTCGCCGGTAGTGGTAAGCAGGTGGTGCTGTCGACGCTGGCGCTGGTGCAGGCTTCCTCTGAACTGGGAGAGCTGAAGCGCTATGTCGAAAACGGCGACTTCCTGTTGGAAGCCAGCGATCTCGGCGTGGTGAATATGTGCGCCGAGCGTAAGCTGCCGTTTGTCGCCGGGCACGCGCTCAACTGCTACAACGCCGTCACGCTGCGTATTCTGCTCAAGCAGGGCATGGTGCGCTGGTGTATGCCGGTTGAGCTGTCGCGCGACTGGCTGGTGAACCTGCTCAACCAGTGCGACGAACTGGGTATTCGCGACCAGTTTGAAACCGAAGTGCTGAGTTATGGGCATTTACCGCTGGCCTACTCTGCCCGCTGCTTTACCGCGCGTTCCGAAGATCGTCCAAAAGACGAATGTGAAACCTGCTGCATTAAATATCCCAACGGGCGTGATGTGCTGTCGCAGGAGAATCAGCAGGTCTTTGTGCTCAACGGGATCCAGACCATGAGCGGCTATGTCTACAACCTCGGTAACGAGCTGACATCCATGCAGGGGCTGGTTGATATTGTGCGCCTTTCCCCGCTGGGGACAGAGACATTCGCCATGCTTGACGCCTTCCGTGCCAATGAAAATGGCAGTGCTCCATTACCGCTTGCCGCCCACAGTGACTGCAACGGCTATTGGAAGCGACTGGCTGGTCTGGAGCTGCAGGCGTAAAAAAGCTCACTTTGTTAACAACGGTAATCAAATTTTAATGCAGTATTAAAAGATTAACCGGTAACAAAGTGAGCCGTTATGACTGACAAAACTATTCCGTTCTCGGTGCTGGATCTGGCGCCAATCCCTGAAGGGTCTTCGGCAAAAGAGGCCTTCACGCACTCGCTTGATCTCGCCCGACTGGCCGAAAAGCGCGGCTACCACCGCTACTGGCTGGCTGAACATCACAACATGACCGGCATCGCCAGCGCCGCAACTTCTGTGCTGATTGGCTATCTGGCTGCCAATACCACCACGCTGCATCTCGGGTCTGGCGGCGTGATGCTGCCCAACCATTCGCCGCTGGTGATCGCCGAGCAGTTCGGTACCCTGAATACGCTGTATCCGGGACGCATCGATCTTGGGCTTGGCCGCGCGCCGGGGAGCGATCAGCCAACGATGCGTGCGCTGCGCCGCCATATGAGCGGTGATATCGATAACTTCCCTCGCGACGTCGCTGAACTGGTGGACTGGTTCGACGCCCGCGATCCTAACCCCCATGTACGCCCGGTTCCCGGCTACGGCGAGCAGATCCCGGTCTGGTTATTAGGCTCCAGCCTGTACAGCGCACAGCTGGCGGCCCAGCTCGGCCTGCCGTTTGCTTTCGCCTCGCATTTTGCTCCGGATATGCTGCATCAGGCGCTGCATCTATATCGCACCCAGTTCAAACCCTCAGCGCGGCTGGCAAAGCCGTATGCGATGGTGTGCATCAACATCATTGCCGCTGACAGCAATCGCGATGCCGAGTTTCTTTTCACCTCGATGCAGCAGGCGTTTGTGAAACTGCGTCGTGGCGAAACCGGCCAGCTACCACCGCCGGTAGAGAATATGCATCAGCTGTGGTCCGCTTCTGAACAGTACGGCGTACAACAGGCGCTGAGCATGTCGCTGGTTGGTGATAAGGCAAAAGTGCGTCACGGTCTTGATGCCATTTTGCGTGAAACCCAGGCCGATGAAATTATGGTTAACGGCCAGATTTTTGATCATCAGGCACGTCTACATTCGTTTGATTTGGCGATGGATGTGAAGCAGGAATTGTTGGGGTAGCGCGGTTTGTGCCTGATGGCGGCTACGCCTTATCCGGCCTACACGGTACTGTAGGCCCGGTAAGCGTAGCGCTACCGGGCAACGGTTTTACTGATAGACCGGTAACAGATCCACGCTCGACAGAATATGGATAACCGCGTTGCCGATACCGAACACCAGGATCAGCGCAATCATCGGCTTACCGCCCCAGACACGGAATTTCGGGCTACCGAAACGCTCGCGGGATTTACGGGCCAGCAGCGCCGGAACAATGGCAGCCCATATGGTTGCTGCGAGTCCTGCATAGCCGATGGCGTACAGGAAACCGTTCGGCCATAGCAGGCCACCGATAATTGGCGGGACAAACGTCAGCAATGCCGTTTTGAAACGTCCCACTGCTGAGTCATCAAAGCCAAACAGATCCGCCAGATAGTCAAACAGACCGAGCGTAACGCCGAGGAATGAACTCGCCACCGCAAAGTTGGAGAACACCACCAGCAGCAGATCCAGACTGCGGCTGTTTAGTACGCCGCTCAGTGCCTGTACCAGCACATCAATGTTACCGCCCTGTTGCGCGATACCGATAAACTCTGGACGCGGAATGTTGCCCATCGTTCCCAGCAACCATACTGTATACAGCACCAGCGCCAGCAGCGTGCCGTACACCAGACACTTAACGATGGTCTTCGGATCTTTGCCGTAGTACTTCATCAGGCTCGGGACGTTGCCGTGATAGCCGAATGAAGCCAGACAAAACGGCAGCGTCATCAGCAGGTACGGCGTATACGAAGCGTTGCTCTGCGCCACATTAAACAGTGTTGCGGGCTGCACGTGCCCCAGCAGACTGCCGAAGGTCAGGAAAAAGGTAATCACCTTTGCGCCCAGCACAATCGCCGTCATGCGGCTAACCGCTTTGGTGCTTAACCACACCACAAATGCCACCAGCAGCGCAAAGCCAAGACCTGCCGCGCGCGCCGGAACATTCAGCGACATCTCGGAGAAGGTGTGATGTAGAATCGACCCGCTCGCTGAGATATAGGCGTAAGTCAGGATATAGAGAACGAAAGCAATCGAGATGCCGTTCACCACGTTCCAGCCTTTACCCAGCAGATCTTTCGTGATGGTGTCAAAGCTGGAACCAATGCGGTAATTGAGGTTAGCTTCAAGGATCATCAGCCCGGAATGCAGCATGCAGAACCAGGTGAAGATCAGCGCCGCCATTGACCAGAAAAACCACGCCCCGGACATGACCACTGGCAGAGAAAACATCCCCGCGCCAATAATGGTGCCGCCGATAATCACCACGCCGCCGAGCAGCGAAGGTGACGTTTGGGTGGTGGTTAGTGTTGCCATTTAGCCATCTCTCCAGTCATTTATATTGTGACTACATCTCAATGTGCTGCACTGTACCAGTACACGAGTACAAATGAAATAAAAAAAGCCCCGATTGTTGAGATCGGGGCTGTATATATTACTTTACGCAGCGAAACTTATGCGTCACCGCCGAAACGACGACGACCAGCGGAGTCATCACGACGCGGGGCAGAAGAATCGTCGCGACGCGGACCACGGTTGCCTTCACGACGTTCGCCGCTGAAACGACGACCATCGCCACGACCGCCTTCACGACGCTCACCGCTGAAATTACGACCTTCGCCACGACCGCCTTCACGACGCTCGCCGCTGAAACGGCCACCGCCACGACGCTCACCACCGGTGTGCGGAACTGCATCGCCAACCAGCTGCATGTTCATCGGCTTGTTCAGGATGCGAGTACGGGTAAAGTGCTGCAGCACGTCGCCCGGCATACCTTTCGGCAGCTCGATGGTGGAGTGGGAAGCAAACAGCTTGATGTTACCGATGTAACGGCTGCTGATATCGCCTTCGTTAGCAATCGCGCCAACGATATGACGAACTTCAACACCGTCATCACGGCCCACTTCAATGCGGTACAGCTGCATGTCACCAACGTCACGACGTTCACGACGCGGACGATCTTCACCACCACGGTCATTACGGTCACGAGGGCCACGATCGTTACGATCGCGCGGACCACGGTCATCACGATCGCGGAATTCGCGTTTCGGACGCATTGGTGCATCTGGCGGCAGGATCAGCGGACGTTCGCCCTGAGCCATTTTCAGCAGTGCGGCTGCCAGCGTTTCGATATCCAGCTCTTCTTCCGGCTGCATTTTCGCCAGCAGAGCACGGTACTGATCCAGATCGCTGCTTTCCAACTGCTGCTGTACTTTAGCGGCGAATTTTTCCAGACGGCGTTTGCCCAGCAGTTCTGCGTTCGGCAGTTCTACTTCCGGAATCGTCAGCTTCATGGTGCGTTCGATGTTACGCAGCAGACGACGCTCACGGTTCTCAACGAACAGCAGCGCACGGCCAGCACGACCCGCACGACCGGTACGGCCGATACGGTGAACGTAAGACTCGGAATCCATCGGGATGTCGTAGTTAACAACCAGGCTGATACGCTCAACGTCCAGGCCACGGGCCGCAACGTCGGTAGCAATCAGGATATCCAGGCGGCCATCTTTCAGACGTTCCAGAGTCTGCTCACGCAGGGACTGGTTCATGTCGCCGTTCAGTGCAGCGCTGCTATAGCCGCTACGCTCCAGCGCTTCTGCCACTTCCAGGGTCGCATTTTTGGTACGAACGAAGATAATCGCCGCATCAAAATCTTCTGCTTCCAGGAAACGCACCAGCGCTTCATTTTTACGCATGCCCCACACAGTCCAGTAGCTCTGGCTGATGTCAGGACGCGTGGTAACGCTGGACTGAATGCGTACTTCCTGCGGCTCTTTCATAAAGCGACGGGTAATACGACGAATCGCTTCCGGCATGGTTGCAGAGAACAGAGCGGTCTGATGACCTTCCGGGATCTGCGCCATGATGGTTTCAACGTCTTCGATGAAGCCCATACGCAGCATTTCGTCAGCTTCGTCCAGTACCAGACCGCTCAGTTTGGAGAGGTCCAGAGTACCGCGCTTCAGGTGATCCAGCAGACGGCCCGGCGTACCGACGACGATCTGTGGTCCCTGACGCAGGGCACGTAATTGCACGTCATAACGCTGGCCGCCGTACAGGGCAACCACATTCACGCCGCGCATGTGTTTAGAGAAATCCGTCATGGCTTCTGCTACCTGAACCGCCAGTTCGCGGGTCGGTGCCAGCACCAGAATCTGAGGTGCCTTCAGCTCAGGATCAAGATTGTTGAGCAGCGGTAAAGAGAACGCTGCAGTTTTGCCGCTACCTGTCTGGGCCATACCCAGAACATCGCGGCCGCCCAGCAGATGCGGAATGCACTCTGCCTGGATTGGAGATGGTTTTTCGTAACCCAGATCGTTAAGGGCTTCAAGGATAGGAGCCTTCAGGCCCAGATCTGCAAAAGTGGTTTCGAATTCAGCCATGTAGTACGTGTGCCTCAAAATTAATGGCGGCCAGTCTACATAACTCATCATGAAATTGATCTGCAATTTTCATTGAAAAGTGTGAACCGGCTCAAAGTAGGTGTATTAACGAACAACAACGCCCTCACCCGTGAAGGTGATGGCAATCAAAAAAGATTACGGGCTGATGTGTACGTCAGCTATTGCTGGTCCGATTCTGCCAGGTCATCTTGGTCCTGGCCCAGGAGCGATAATTCCAACAATGCGTATCGGTGCTCAACAAAGTTATGAACGTTGTTAGCCACCGCCAGTTTGAACAATGCCGTAGCGTTGTCCAAATCCCCCAGACTTAGGTAGTACTTACCTAAATAGAAGTTGGTTTCACTGAGATGCTCAGCGAGCGAGGTGTTATCCGTTGCGTCCGCCTTCAGGCGTTCCATCAGCGTTGCTTCGCTAATGTTGCCCAGGTAGAACTCGACAATGTTCCATCCCCATTGCTCTTTATCCGATTTCTCAAAGCGTTGCTTCAACGCTTCTTTCGCCTGCTTCTCATCGAGCTTCTGCTCGGCAAGATAAAGCCACAGACTACGGAAAGGATCATTGGGATCGTCTTGATAAAACGCTAGCAGATCATCTTGCGCTAACTTGTCGCGACCGCCGTAATACAATGCGATACCGCGATTTAAGTGCGCGTAGTTGTAAGTTGGATCAAGCTCAAGTACAGAATCAAACGCTTCATAGGCAGCATCAAAATTGCCTGCCTGCGTTAAATATATACCTAAGTAATTGAATACTTCAGGCATATCTGGTCGGATTGCCAGCGCTTGTGAAAAATCATTTCGCGCCAGTGCCCTCAGACCGAGACTATCATACAACACTCCGCGCTCATATAAAAGCTGTGCGCGTTCGTCATCGGTTAAAGCCCGACTGGCAAGAATTTGTTCCATACGTGCCAGAATCACTTCCTGCTGCAAAGTCGGTTGCAATGGTACTGCGAGGACTTCACTCTTTCGCCAGGCGGAATTACTGCATCCAGCCAGCGTGAGTGCTGTCGCAACGAAACACCAGCGCAAAAAAGGCTTCATTTCCCACTCCCGAAGACAACGATTGAATGAACGTCCAGGTTCCCCGGTTGCTAACAAGGCATCCTGCCGGGTTAAAGGCCCTCCGCTTTCACGGAGGGCAATGGCAACCTTACTCGCCCTGGCTTGCCGGAGCTTCCGGTTCGCCTGCAGGCTGAGACTGCTCAGTTGCTTCTTTAATGCTCAGACGTACACGGCCCTGGCGATCAACTTCCAGAACTTTGACCGGTACTTCCTGGCCCATCTGCAGGTAGTCGGTCACTTTCTCAACGCGCTTATCAGCGATCTGAGAGATGTGTACCAGACCTTCTTTACCGCCACCGATGGCAACGAATGCGCCAAAGTCAACGATACGGGTCACTTTACCATTGTAGATACGGCCTACTTCGATCTCTGCGGTGATCTCTTCGATACGACGGATAGCATATTTCGCTTTTTCGCCGTCAGTCGCAGCAATCTTCACGGTACCATCATCTTCGATTTCAATGGTGGTGCCGGTTTCTTCGGTCAGAGCACGGATAACAGAACCGCCTTTACCGATAACGTCTTTGATCTTGTCCGGGCTGATCTTGATGGTGTGGATACGCGGAGCAAATTCAGAGATATCGCCACGCGGTGCGTTGATCGCTTGTTCCATCACACCCAGGATGTGCAGACGCGCACCTTTAGCCTGGTTCAGAGCAACCTGCATGATCTCTTTGGTGATACCTTCAATTTTGATATCCATCTGCAGTGCAGAGATACCGTCGCGGGAACCCGCCACTTTGAAGTCCATATCGCCCAGGTGGTCTTCGTCGCCCAGGATATCAGACAGAACAACAAAGTTGTCGCCTTCTTTCACCAGACCCATCGCGATACCCGCAACGGCGGCTTTGATCGGCACGCCTGCGTCCATCAGCGCCAGGGAAGCACCACATACGGAAGCCATGGAAGAAGAACCGTTAGATTCGGTGATTTCAGAAACCACACGCACGGTGTACGGGAATTTATCCAGTTCCGGCATTACTGCCAGTACGCCACGTTTCGCCAGACGGCCGTGACCAATCTCACGACGCTTCGGAGAACCGACCATACCGGTTTCACCTACGCAGTACGGAGGGAAGTTGTAGTGGAACAGGAAGTTGTCAGTGCGCTCGCCCATCAGTTCGTCAAGGTTCTGCGCATCACGAGTGGTGCCCAGGGTCGCAGTAACCAGCGCCTGAGTTTCGCCACGGGTGAACAGTGCGGAGCCGTGGGTACGCGGCAGAACGCCAGTACGCACGTCCAGACCACGGATCATGTCTTTTTCACGGCCATCGATGCGCGGCTCGCCTGCCAGTACGCGGCTACGAACAACGTTTTTCTCGATAGCATGCAGAATTTCACCCAGTTCGTTAGCATCCAGGGTTTCGTCTTCAGCCACCAGAGTCGCGATGGTTTCAGATTTGATTACGTCAACCTGAGCATAACGCTCTTGTTTGTCGGTGATGCGGTAAGCATCGCTCAGGCGAGCTTCTGCCAGTGCGGCAACGCGTGCGTTCAGCGCTTCGTTGACGGCTTCTGGCTGCCAGTCCCAACGCGGTTTGCCAGCTTCTTTCGCCAGCTCGTTGATAGCCTGAATCACAACCTGCTGCTGTTCGTGACCGAACACAACAGCACCCAGCATCTGATCTTCGCTCAGCAGTTCTGCTTCGGATTCAACCATCAGTACGGCAGCTTCAGTACCCGCAACAACCAGGTCCAGCTTGCTTTCTTTCAGTTCGTCCTGAGTCGGGTTCAGTACGTACTGGTCATTGATGTAACCAACACGTGCAGCACCGATCGGGCCGTTGAATGGAATACCAGACAGAGTCAGCGCAGCAGATGCACCAATCATTGCCACAATGTCCGGGTTAACCTGCGGGTTAACGGAAACAACGGTCGCGATAACCTGAACTTCGTTAACGAAGCCTTCCGGGAACAGCGGGCGAACCGGGCGGTCAATCAGACGCGCGATCAGGGTTTCGCCTTCGCTCGGACGGCCTTCACGACGGAAGAAGCTACCCGGGATACGGCCAGCAGCGTAGGTACGCTCCTGATAGTTAACGGTCAGCGGGAAAAAGTCCTGGCCTGGTTTCGCTTTTTTCTGGCCAACAACGGTAACGAATACCGCGGTGTCATCCATGCTAACCATAACAGCGGCAGTCGCCTGACGCGCCATCATGCCGGTTTCCAGCGTAACGGTATGCTGACCGTACTGGAATTTACGAACGATCGGATTAAGCAAAATAATATCCTTTCTCTATTTTTTTGACGGCACATTTTGCGCCATCGTTAATACCCGATCTTCTGCGCATCCTCGCGACTAATGACAACCCTAACCCATAAGCATGAGTAAAGCCTCTCATTAGCCGCGCGAACCTCTGCAACGGAAGATCATTCATAGCAACAATACATTAGTTTCCAGCGAATTGCTGCCATCTGCTGGAAAAAAGGGGCCATGAAGGCCCCCTCTTTCTGAAACTCGAAAGAATTAGCGACGCAGACCCAGACGCTCGATCAGCGCGGTGTAACGTGCAACATCTTTACGTTTCAGGTAGTCGAGCAGTTTACGACGCTGAGAAACCATGCGCAGCAGACCACGACGGCTGTGGTGATCTTTTTTGTGCTCTGCAAAGTGGCCCTGCAGGTGGTTAATCTGTGCAGTCAACAGTGCAACCTGAACATCGGTAGAACCGGTGTCGTTTGCATCACGACCAAACTCAGAAACGATTTTAGCGGTAGCTTCAGTACTTAGAGACATTTTAAAACTCCAAAGTGTTAAGAATGAAAGGATGCCGATCTCTAATTCAGCTATCCCAGTGTATACACTTTATCCTTCAAACTGACTCTGCGTTGGCTGCGTCCGCTCACCTCAGTCACTTATCTAAGTAAGCTCCTGAGGATTCTCAGACTTGCCGCCTTGATGCAGCTCGAATGATTTTGTGTATACGTCGCGTAGATTGTTAAACAATTTACGCGACGTTAAGCGGCAGTATTCTACTCGCAGCGCCCTTTTATCGCAAGACAGAGAGCGCTATGCAGGATACTCAACCACCAGGCGACGGGGGGCGACACGACCTTCATCGTCCATCTCCCCCATGCCAATAAACTTGCCGTCATCGCCTTCCGTCACGCGGACCAGCCCTTCCAGCGGCGCGCCTGATGTCCGTACCGGGTTACCGTTTTTAAAGTAAACCGAGGATGTTAAAGGCAAATTAACAACAGGATAGTCAGATGCTGGACTGTCCATTGGCATCAGCAAAGGATCAAGCAGCTGTGCCGCCGGAATGTTCTGCTGCTCGGCCTGTTCAACCAGCTCACGCAGATGTTCCAGCGTCACCATTCGATCCACCGGATACTTGCTGACCGTCAAACGACGCAGATACGTGACGTGCGCGCCGCAGCCCAACTTCTCACCGAGATCGTCAACAATGGTGCGAATATAGGTGCCTTTGGAACAGTGAACTTCCAGCTCCAGTTCGTTACCTTCGTGACGGATAAACAGCAGCTCATAGACGGTAATCGGTCGCGCTTCACGCGGCACTTCAATACCCTGACGCGCATATTCGTACAGCTTCTTACCCTGATACTTCAGCGCCGAATACATTGACGGGATCTGCTCGATATCGCCACGGAAAGTTTCCAGCGCACTCACCAGTTGTTCTGCGGTGAAGGTTACCGGACGCTCCTGCACGATTTGCCCATCGGCATCGGAAGTGTCTGTACGCTGGCCCAGACGGGCAACCACGCGATAGCGTTTATCAGAATCCAGCAAATACTGTGAAAACTTAGTCGCTTCACCGAGGCAGATTGGCAGCATGCCTGTCGCCAGCGGATCCAGTGCGCCGGTATGTCCTGCGCGATTGGCATTGTAGATGCGCTTTACTTTTTGCAGTACGTCATTGCTGGACATGCCCTGCGGCTTATCCAGCAGCAGGACACCGTGAATGTCGCGACCACGACGACGAGGACGACTCATCAGTCCTCCTTGCTGTCGTCCGCTGGGTTCACACGACGCTCATCGTCATGTTTCACCACGCTGGTCACCAGGTTGGACATGCGCATCCCTTCAACCAACGAGTTGTCGTAGAAGAAGGTCAGCTCAGGCACGATACGCAGACGCATGGCTTTACCCAGCAGAGAACGGATAAAACCAGAGGCTTCCTGCAGTGCCTTGATGCCGTTTTTCACAGCAGCTTCGTCCTGATCGTTGAGGAAAGTCACGAATACTTTGGCATATGCCAGATCACGAGACATCTCAACACCCGATACGGTGGTCATCATACCAACACGCGGGTCTTTGATTTCGCGTTGCAGGATGAGTGCGATCTCTTTCTGCATCTCTTGCGCGACACGCTGCGGGCGACCAAATTCTTTCGCCATAATAAATTCTCCAGAATAAAGACAAAAAAGGGGCTATCAGCCCCTTTTTAAATTTCTTGCCGGGTGGCGCTTCGCTTACCCGGCCTACACCTAATCATCTTCTAAGGATTTTGGGCTGCAAATTGCGGCCCAAAAGACGACGAAGATTAAGCGATAGTACGTTGGATCTCGATAATCTCGAACACTTCGATCATATCGCCAACGCGAACGTCGTTGTAGTTCTTAACGCCGATACCACATTCCATGCCGTTACGGACTTCGTTAACGTCATCTTTGAAGCGACGCAGGGATTCCAGCTCGCCTTCATAGATAACCACGTTGTCGCGCAGAACGCGGATTGGGTTGTGACGTTTAATCGTGCCTTCGGTAACCATACAGCCTGCGATAGCGCCGAATTTCGGTGATTTGAACACATCACGAACTTCAGCCAGACCAATGATCTGCTGTTTCAGCTCCGGAGACAGCATGCCGCTCATCGCTGCTTTCACTTCGTCGATCAGATGATAGATGACGGAGTAGTAACGCAGATCCAGGCTTTCAGATTCGATAACTTTACGTGCAGAGGCATCAGCACGGACGTTGAAGCCAACCAGAATCGCGTTGGATGCCGCAGCCAGGGTCGCGTCGGTTTCGGTGATACCACCTACGCCAGAACCGATGATCTTCACTTTGACTTCGTCGGTAGACAGTTTCAGTAAAGAGTCGGAAATCGCTTCTACAGAACCCTGAACGTCAGCCTTCAGGACGACGTTCACTTCGTGAACTTCGCCTTCGGTCATGTTAGCGAACATGTTCTCGAGTTTAGATTTCTGCTGACGAGCCAGTTTAACTTCACGGAATTTGCCCTGACGATACAGTGCAACTTCACGGGCTTTCTTCTCGTCACGAACGACAGTAACTTCGTCACCTGCAGCCGGAACACCGGACAGACCGAGGATTTCCACCGGAATGGACGGACCTGCTTCCAGTACTTCCTGACCCAGTTCGTTACGCATAGCACGAACGCGACCGTATTCGAAGCCACACAGTACGATGTCGCCTTTGTGCAGCGTACCTTCACGCACCAGTACGGTAGCAACCGGACCACGACCTTTATCCAGGAAGGATTCGATAACCGCACCGCTCGCCATACCTTTACGCACAGCTTTCAGTTCCAGTACTTCGGCCTGCAGCAGGATAGCGTCCAGCAGCTCGTCGATACCGGTACCCGCTTTCGCAGAAACGTGAACGAATTGGCTCTCGCCGCCCCACTCTTCCGGCATGATGCCGTACTGGGACAGTTCGTTTTTAACGCGATCCGGATCCGCTTCCGGCTTATCGATTTTGTTGACTGCAACCACCACCGGTACACCCGCCGCTTTCGCGTGCTGGATAGCTTCGATGGTCTGCGGCATCACGCCGTCGTCTGCTGCAACAACCAGAACAACGATATCCGTTGCCTGAGCACCACGAGCACGCATGGAGGTAAACGCGGCGTGACCCGGGGTATCCAGGAAGGTGATCATACCGTTGTCAGTTTCAACGTGGTACGCACCGATGTGCTGAGTAATGCCGCCTGCTTCGCCAGAGGCCACTTTCGTAGAACGAATGTAGTCCAGCAGAGAGGTTTTACCGTGGTCAACGTGACCCATGATGGTCACAACTGGTGCGCGCGGTTCAGCCGCAGCACCGGTGTCACGGTCGCTCATTACCGCTTCTTCCAGCTCGTTTTCACGACGCAGGATAACTTTGTGGCCCATCTCTTCGGCAACCAGCTGTGCGGTTTCCTGGTCGATAACCTGGTTAATGGTAGCCATTGCGCCCAGTTTCATCATCGCTTTGATGACCTGAGAGCCTTTAACTGCCATTTTGTTCGCCAGATCGCCAACGGTGATGGTTTCGCCGATCACAACGTCACGGTTAACGGCCTGAGCTGGCTTCTGGAAGCCCTGCTGCAGAGCGGAACCTTTACGCTGCTTACCGCCTTTACCGCCGCGAACCGCTGCACGTGCTTCCTCACGGTCAGCTTTAGATTCAGCGTGTTTGTTGCCTTTCTTCGCCGGACGCGCTGCTTTAGTGCTGCGAGTACGACCACGACCGCCTTCGACTTCACGATCGTTCTCGTCTTCAGCCTGGCGAGCATGCTGAGAAGTGGTGACGTGATAATCGCTGGTGTCTTCGACAGGTTCAACGTTATTCACACCATTTTTCTCGTTTTCTTCCGCCATACGGCGAGCTTCTTCCGCTACGCGGCGCGCTTCTTCTTCAAGCTTGCGACGTGCTTCTTCTTCCGCTTTACGCTTCAGTTCTGCGGCTTCATTTTCACGGCGGGCTTTTTCGGCCTGGGCGGTTTTAGTCATATCGTCGGTCTGTTGATTGCTCACTTTGTCTTTTTCCGCAGCTTCACGTTTCGCTTTATCAGCGGCTTCACGCTTAGCTTGTTCTGCGGCCTCACGTTCGGCTTTTTGTTGCGCCTCGCGTTTGGCAGCTTCTTCTGCCTCACGACGGGCTTGCTCTTCCGCTTCACGCTGCGCCTGCTCTTCCGCGGCAAGGCGTTCAGCCTCTTGCGGATCGCGTTTCACAAAGGTGCGTGTCTTGCGGACTTCGATTTGTACCGATTTGCTTTTTCCACCGGTACCTGGAATATTGAGAGTACTGCGCGTTTTACGCTGCAATGTCAACTTATCCGGCGCTGAGCCGTTTTCACGGTTCAAATGCGCCAGTAAGGTTTGTTTCTCTTGTGCGGACACAGAGTCGTCAGCAGACTTCGGGATACCGGCATCAGCAAATTGCTGTACCAGGCGATCCACGGAAGTCTGTATCTCTGCAGCCAGCGTTTTTACGGTTACATCTGTCATACTG
The DNA here is from genome assembly GCF_000398825.1 of Citrobacter sp. KTE30. Lineage (NCBI taxonomy): Bacteria > Pseudomonadati > Pseudomonadota > Gammaproteobacteria > Enterobacterales > Enterobacteriaceae > Citrobacter > Citrobacter sp. KTE30. The sequence goes on from NZ_KB976055.1 coordinate 4,063,647, forward strand.
TTCCTTCCTGCTACAGTTTATTACGCTTCGTCGCCGAACCAGCAAATATTACGGGCAGCCATAATCAGCTCACCGGCTTTTTCGTCGGTCAACCCTTCGATATCAGCCAGATCATCAATGCCCTGTTCAGCGAGATCTTCCAGCGTACAAACACCACGGGCCGCCAGTTTGAAGGCCATCTCACGATCCAATCCTTCCAGATTCAGCAGATCGTCAGCCGGTTTGTTATCACCGAGGCTTTCTTCCTGGGCCAGTGCCAGAGTGGTCAGTGCGTTTTTAGCACGCTCGCGCAGCGCTTCAACGGTCTGTTCATCCAGGCCGTCAATTTCCAGCAGCTCTTTCATTGGCACGTAGGCCAGTTCTTCCAGCGTCGCAAAACCTTCTTCCACCAGAACAGTCGCGAAATCTTCATCGATATCGAGATATTTGGTGAAGGTATCGATGGCTGCATGTGCTTCAGCCTGATGCTTCGCCTGCAGGTCATCAACGGTCATCACGTTGAGTTCCCAACCGCTCAGTTGTGAAGCCAGGCGGACGTTCTGACCATTACGTCCAATCGCCTGAGCCAGGTTACCGGCTTCAACCGCGATATCCATGGTGTGCTTGTCTTCATCCACCACGATAGAAGCAACGTCTGCTGGCGCCATTGCGTTAATCACGAACTGTGCCGGGTTATCATCCCACAGGACGATATCGATACGCTCGCCGCCCAGTTCGGTAGAAACCGCCTGAACGCGCGCACCGCGCATACCAACACAGGCGCCGACCGGATCAATACGCTTGTCGTTGGTCTTAACGGCGATTTTCGCACGCGATCCCGGATCACGGGCAGCCGCTTTAATTTCGATAACTTCTTCGCCAATTTCCGGTACTTCAATGCGGAACAGCTCAATCAGCATTTCCGGTTTGGAACGGGTTACAAACAGCTGCGCACCGCGCGCTTCCGGGCGTACAGAGTACAGAACACCACGAATACGGTCACCTGGGCGGAAGTTTTCACGCGGGAGCATGTCTTCACGCAGGATAACAGCTTCAGCATTGCTGCCCAGATCCAGAGAAATGTTGTCGCGGTTTACTTTCTTTACCACACCGGTGACGATTTCGCCTTCGTGTTCGCGGAACTGATCGACAACCATTGCACGTTCAGCTTCACGTACTTTCTGTACAATAACCTGTTTCGCGGTCTGGGTAGTGATACGGTCAAAGGTGACAGATTCAATCTGATCTTCAACATATTCGCCCACGTTCAGACTTTCGTCTTCGAAGCGTGCCGCTTCCAGCGTAATTTCTTTGGTCGGCTGAGTAACTTCTTCTACGATTACCCAACGACGGAAGGTATCGAAATCACCGCTTTTACGATCGATTTCTACGCGAACGTCGATCTCTTGCTCATATTTTTTCTTTGTTGCTGTAGCCAGCGCACTTTCCAGCGCTTCAAAAATTTTCTCGCGTGGCAGCGCTTTTTCGTTGGATACGGCTTCAACAACAGCCAAAATTTCTTTGTTCATCGCGGGCTTTTCACCTCAATCCAGACTGTTAAAAGTGGGGAACCAGGTTCGCCTTCTGGATATTACTCAGCGCGAACACTTCATCTTTGCCTTCGACTGTGACCGTGATCATCTCACCGTCCACCGCTTTGATAACGCCCTGCCATTTACGACGGTTTTGTACCGCCATACGAAGAACCAGCGTGACTTCTTCACCCAGGAAACGCACGTAGTGTTCAGCTGTGAACAGAGGACGGTCGAGACCCGGAGAGGAGACTTCCAGGTTATAGGCAACGGTGATTGGGTCTTCGACATCCATCACGGCGCTTACCTGATGGCTCACATCAGCACAATCATCAACATTGATGCCATCTTCACTATCAATATAGATGCGCAGTGTGGATGTGCGACCACGAATAAATTCGATGCCGACCAGTTCGTAGCCCAGGGCTTCAACTGGCGCTGTAATCATCTCTGTTAATTTTTGCTCTAATGTGGACAAGCCCACCCCCAAGACATAAAAAAAGGGCCTAAAGCCCAGTTATTCTGTAGTCAGATAACAAAAAACCCCGATAAATCGGGGCTTTAGATAACTGAACCCTATAACCGCACCTGCGGTTCGGAGAACCTTCCGAAAGAATTTTTTTCAAATCCAGCTACGAAGGCCTAAGTCTTCACAGTATATTTGAAAAAGAACTCTAAGGGAAAGTGGTTGCGGGGGCCGGATTTGAACCGACGACCTTCGGGTTATGAGCCCGACGAGCTACCAGGCTGCTCCACCCCGCGCCTGAAACGTGGCAAATTTTACTCGTTTTGAGTAAAAAATGCAAATACTGCTGGGATTTGGTACCGAGGACGGGACGTAAAATCTGCGCACAGTATATTGATTCACTATGCGTTATGTCAACCTTGTTACGACTATGCAAATCAATGAATGCTGCCCAGCGCTAGCCCAGCAAGATAAATATTCCACCCACGCCGTTATTTAACGAAATTATCACTAAACTCTTCCTGTCATCCAGAAAAGATGATTAAATGAAAACTCATTTATTTTGCATAAAAATGCAATTAGCATAATAAGCGACCTCTTCACCAGTCTATCAAGCAGGGTTTTATTTTATGACGACGATTCTCAAGCATCTCCCGGTAGGTCAACGTATTGGTATCGCTTTTTCCGGCGGCCTGGACACCAGTGCAGCACTGCTGTGGATGCGACAAAAAGGGGCTGTCCCATATGCATATACTGCGAATTTGGGCCAGCCGGATGAGGATGACTATGACGCCATTCCTCGCCGTGCAATGGAATATGGTGCTGAGAATGCTCGCCTGGTAGATTGCCGTAAGCAGCTCGTTGCCGAAGGGATCGCTGCCATTCAGTGCGGTGCATTCCACAACACCACTGGCGGACTGACCTACTTCAATACCACCCCACTGGGCCGTGCCGTAACCGGCACCATGCTGGTTGCCGCCATGAAAGAAGATGGCGTAAATATCTGGGGTGACGGTAGCACCTATAAAGGTAACGATATTGAACGTTTCTATCGTTACGGTCTGCTGACCAACGCCGAACTGCAGATTTATAAACCATGGCTGGATACCGATTTTATCGATGAACTCGGCGGTCGCCATGAGATGTCCGAATTTATGATTGCCTGTGGTTTCGACTACAAGATGTCCGTTGAGAAAGCGTACTCAACAGACTCCAATATGCTCGGGGCGACCCACGAAGCAAAAGATCTGGAATTCCTGAACTCAAGCGTCAAAATCGTCAACCCAATTATGGGCGTGAAGTTCTGGGATGAGAGCGTGAAGATCCCGGCAGAAGAAGTGACTGTGCGTTTTGAACAGGGTCATCCGGTTGCACTGAACGGTAAAACCTTCAGCGACGACGTTGAGATGATGCTGGAAGCCAACCGTATCGGCGGTCGTCACGGTCTGGGTATGAGCGATCAGATTGAAAACCGTATTATTGAAGCGAAGAGCCGTGGCATCTACGAAGCCCCGGGGATGGCATTGTTACATATCGCATACGAGCGTCTGCTGACCGGTATTCACAACGAGGATACCATCGAGCAGTATCACGCACATGGTCGCCAGCTTGGTCGTCTGCTGTATCAGGGCCGCTGGTTCGACTCTCAGGCGCTGATGCTGCGTGACGGTCTGCAGCGTTGGGTTGCCAGCCAGATTACCGGTGAAGTGACGCTGGAACTGCGCCGTGGTAATGACTACTCGATCCTCAACACCGTATCTGACAATCTGACTTATAAACCAGAACGTCTGACGATGGAAAAAGGCGATTCCGTATTCTCTCCGGACGACCGTATCGGTCAGTTGACCATGCGTAATCTGGATATCACCGATACCCGCGAGAAGCTGTTCGGCTATGCGCAGTCTGGTCTGCTGACCGCTTCTTCCGCAACCGGCCTGCCGCAGGTTGAGAATCTGGAAAATAAGGCGAAGTAAAGATACACCATCTTAAGGCCGCGAAAGCGGCCTTTTTTATGTGCGGAATGTAGGTCGGATAAGGCGTTTACGCCGCCATCCGACATTATTACAACGCCTGATGGCGCTACGCTTATCAGGCCTACAGGACAGCCACAAATAACAGACGAAAAAAAAGACGCTTTGCAGCGTCTTTTTTTTGGAATTTGGTACCGAGGATGGGACTCGAACCCACAAGCCCGTTAGGGCACTACCACCTCAAGGTAGCGTGTCTACCAATTCCACCACCTCGGTACAGAATACTTAGCGTGGGATATCGCTGGTCGGCTGAGCCGGAGCAGCTGGCTGAGTTTGCTCGGTTTTCGCCGGTGCACTCAGATTTTCCCACTCACTTCCTTTATTGGTCTTGTTGCTGTTCATGTTACCCAGCACCAGACTGATGATGAAGAACAAGGTTCCCAATACAGCTGTCATACGGGTCATGAAGTTACCAGAACCACTTGAACCAAACAGAGTACCAGAAGCGCCTGCGCCAAAAGAGGCTCCCATATCAGCGCCTTTGCCTTGCTGCAGCATGATCAAGCCTACCAGGCCAATTGCCACAATAAGGAAAACTACTAAAAGAGCTTCGTGCATAATCAACCTGTTCCTTGCGGAGTTGCCGCGTACAATGCTTCGACCATTAAAGCGGGAATATTTACTGTTTCCCACTGAAGCGGGTGTGAATACTAACCAAAGCGAATAACCTTCGCAAGGGCAATTTGTTAGCATTGTATCAACTGCGGAAAAAATCGCCATATCAATCAAAAACGCAGCAACTTCTCCCAGCATCTCTGCATGACGGCGCGTTGATCGTCAAGATTCGCCCATACCACAACAGGGATTTCACAAATCAGATCTGCATTTTCTGGCCAGCAGTGAATAATTTGCTGATTCACCAACTCTTCCGCCACCATCGATTCAGGTAACCAGGCCATTCCCATATGGCGCAACACCATTTCTCGTATCGTTTCGCTTAAACCACTCTCAAACACTTTTTTCAACCGTGGTCGCACTCGTTGTTCTGCCAGCTCAATAATACGTCTGACAAAGGTATAGTCGCTGTAACATAGCCAGGGGATCGGGGTATGCGGATCGTCCAGCGTATCCACCAACTGTGCAGAAATCACAGGAATAAATCGCTCATACCGCCATAGTGAACGTTTTAACCCTCCGGCAATCTCCAGCCCTGGTTGTGAAGAGGGTAAATCGTAAGTCACCAGCATATCAATTTGCCGGTTTATCAGGGCATTGAAGTGGTTGTCTATCCCCTGGATACTGGCGTTTACCGTAAAGTTTAACTGCGGCTCACTCTGTCGCAGGTAGTTGATCATATCCGGCAGGATATTCACCGACAGCGTATGCAGGCTGACCATCACCAGCGTGTTATCCGTTGCTGGCGTCATCGCCGACAGCTCATGGCGTACCTCTGTTAACGTACTGAGGACGTGCCGGGCATAAGGTTCAAAGCGTTCACCATAGCGCGTCAGCGTGACGGGGGTCGTTGTCCGATCAAACAAAGGCACGCCCAGCACCTCTTCCAGCGCTTTTATACGCCGACTCAGCGCAGGTTGAGTAATATGCCGCTGCGCCGCGGCCTGAGAGTAGTTCCCATGCTGGCTCAAGGCCAGAAAATCTTCCAGCCACTTACAATCCACGTTGTGCTCTCCGCCATGCCATAACCGCATCCTCCAATAACAAATCGGTAATAGTCATAGTTATAGTAATGGCTTTATGGTGGGCATCATAACAACAATATTCCGTTTCACCTGCCGACTCTCACCTTCGACGTTTGACAGGACCGCTATGTTTACTTTATTGACCAATGCCCGTGTTTTTTCTCCTGAGGATTTAGGCCTCTGCTCCCTGCTCATTCATGCCGACCGAATTGTGGCGGTAGAAAAAGATATTTCATTGTTTGATGGCGTCAACGAGGTCATCGATTGTCGGGGTAAATGGGTTATCCCTGGCATCATCGATCAGCATGTTCATCTTACCGGTGGCGGTGGCGAAGCCGGATTTGCCAGTCGGACACCCGCCGTCAAGCTGCGCGATCTGATTCAAGCGGGTATTACCACGGTGGTTGGCGTGTTAGGCACCGATGCTATTTCTCGTTCGCCCAAAGACCTCTACGCTAAAATGCAGTCTCTCAACCTTGAGGGATTACGCGCGTTTATGCATACGGGAGCCTACGCCGTTCCCAGCCCAACCATTACGCGATCCATACGCGATGATATGGCCTTTATTCCGGCAATTCTTGGTGTAAAAATCGCCCTCGCCGATCACCGCGGTTCTTACCCCTCTTTCCAGGAGTTGCTGAGGATAGTGAGCGATATTCGCGTCGCTTCCCTGCTGGCAGGGAAAAAAGGCTTGCTGCATGTGCACCTGGGGAATCTGCCGGAAGGGATGTCGCAACTTATTGAGTTGTGTGATGCGGGTATTCCGATTCACCATATTTCACCGACCCATGTTGCAAGAACAGAGCCCTTGTTCGAACAGGCTATTGCTTTCGCCCATCGCGGCGGCCATATCGATGTTACGTCCGGTGGCAGTCGTTTTATGCCTCAGGAGCAAGCGATTCTCCACGCACTCGAAGCACAGGTTCCGGCGGAGCGCATCACGATCAGTTCTGACGGCAATGGCAGCGTTCCGCGCTTTAACGCTCAGGGTATCGTTGAAGGTTTAAGCGCGGCACCGGTCGCAGGCAATCTTAACCTACTTCCTCGCCTGATTGATGTCGGTATTCCGGTGCCGCAGGCCATCGCAATGTTGACGGCAAACGTTGCGCGCTCGCTGGGTATTTCCGGGGGCGTGCTCTGCGCCGGAGAACGTGCCGATATCTGTGTACTCAATGATGACCTCTCGCTGGCCCATCTGTTTGCCGCGGGTAAACCGTTGCTGCGGGATGGAGAGTGCCTGGTTACCGGCAACTTCGAGTAAGGGGGCAAGAATGTCATTACTACTGGCGCTAATCGCCATCATTTTTGCCGGACGTCTGATCCTCAAAAAATATCACCCCCAGTCGGTACTGTTATTGACCGGGATTGTGCTGTTGCTTATCGCGCATTTTAGCGGAATGACCTCACTCAGTGGCCTGGTGAAAAAGAGCACCGGATTCGGCCCCTTTGACGCCTTTGAGTTTATTCGCGATACCCTGAGCGTGCGTCTCGGCGGCCTCGGGCTGCAAATTATGCTGATTGGTGGTTTCGCCACGTACATGTCAGCCATTGGCGCAAGCCAGGTACTGGTTCGGGTAACATCTCGTCCTTTACAACGGCTGAACTCGCCTTATCTGCTGCTGGGACTGGCACTGCTATTAGGCCAATTCCTGTCGCTGTTTATCAGCAGCGCCACCGGATTGGGTCTGCTGTTGATGGCGACGCTTTACCCATTGCTTACCCGTCTTGGCTGTAGCCGCGCCGCAGTTGCCGCAGTTATCGCCAGTACCTGTGCGGTTGAGTTTGGCCCAGGATCCGGCAACTCGGTTCTCGCCGCCAAAACCGCAGGTATTGAGGTGGTGAACTATTTTGTGCAGGATCAGTTGCCGATCGTTGTGCCCGTCATTCTTTTCATCGCCCTGTTGCATATTGTTGTGCAACGCTTTTTTGACCGTCGGGAAAGTGGCGACAATGCAGCTCAGCAGATGCAGACATTAACGGCAACTGATGAAGCCGACGCACCTATCGCCTGGCTGTTTCTGCCTATGCTGCCGCTGGTATTGATGTTGGTGTGTAGCGATTTAATATTTAGCTCGCTTAAGATTACGCTGGATACCGCCGTACTGATAAGCCTCGCTATTACGCTGGTTTGTGAGTACTGCCGTCATCGCAAAGCGCGCGAGGTGATGGCTGGCGTACAAAAGGTTTTCGACAGCATGGGCAGCGTTTTTGCCACCGTCGTGACGCTGATTATCGCCGGTGAAGTTTTTTCCGCCGGGCTGAAAGCCATTGGTGCCGTCGACGCGCTGCTGTCGCTTTCTGGCGAATTTGGCCTCAGCGCAGCCTCTATTATCCTGCTGATGACCCTAATCACCTTCGCAATTTCAGCGCTGATGGGCTCCGGGAATGCGGCATTTTTCTCCTTCGCCCCCATGGTGCCGGACATCAGCCGTCATATCGGTAGCGATATCGCAGTCATGATGTTGCCTATCCAGATATCGGCGGGTATTGGTCGTACGTTATCGCCGATTGCCGGCGTCATCATTGCTATCGCAGGGATTGCAGGCGTCTCGCCTGTGGATATTGTTAAGCGCACCGCGATTCCGATGCTGGGCGGTTGGCTACTGATGATTGCGCTAACCTTTGCCCGGTCTGGGCATTTGCTGGCGGTTCTGCCGTGGCTGGCAGTCCTTGTACTACTGATGGTCGGTGGTTATTTCTGGCAGCGCCGACGTAAACAGCCGCTTGCCGTATAGTAAAAAAAAGCCGGAGTCTCAGACTCCGGCTCTCACTTTCTTCGGGATTACGCCGCTTTCACAGCATCGGCAATACGGTGGGCGAATTCAGTCACCTGCGCTTCGTCTTCACCTTCAACCATCACACGAATTAACGGTTCGGTACCAGACTTACGCAGCAGGACGCGTCCACGGTTACCCAGCGCCGCTTCCACTTCCGCCATCACCGCTTTCACATTTTCATGTTCCAGCGGATCGCCGCTACCTGCGGTGTAACGTACGTTAACCAGCAGCTGTGGGAACATTTTCATGCCGCTGCACAGGTCGTGCAAACTCATATGGTTGCGCACCATCGCCGCCAGCACCTGCAGCCCCGCCACGATGCCGTCACCAGTGGTGGTTTTGTCCAGCAGGATCACATGACCAGAGTTTTCGGCACCGATACGCCAGCCTTTTTCCTGCATTTTTTCCAGCACATAGCGGTCGCCAACTTTCGCCCGAGCAAAAGGAATACCCAGCTGTTTCAGCGCCAGCTCGAGGCCCATGTTGCTCATCAACGTACCTACCGCACCACCACGCAGCTGTCCCTGACGCAGGGCTTCACGGGCGATGATGTACATGATCTGATCGCCATCGACCTTATTGCCTTCGTGGTCAACCATAATAACGCGGTCGCCATCGCCGTCCAGCGCAATACCCAGATCGGCTTTTTCCGCAATCACGCGCGCCTGCAGGGCACGGACGTCAGTGGCGCCGACTTCTTCATTGATGTTCACACCGTTTGGCTCACAGCCAATGGCAATCACGTTTGCACCCAGCTCACGCAGTACATTTGGTGCAATGTGGTACGTTGCACCGTTAGCGCAATCCACCACAATTTTAAGCTCACTCAGACTCAGTTCGTTCGGGAAGGTGCCTTTGCAAAACTCGATATAGCGACCGGCAGCATCAACGATACGGGTAGCTTTACCCAGTTCAGCCGAGTCCACGCAGGTGATCGCTTTTTCCATTTCGGCTTCGATAGCTTCTTCAACCGCATCCGGCAGTTTGGTCCCATCGATGGAGAAGAATTTAATCCCATTGTCATAGAATGGGTTGTGCGAAGCGGAGATAACAATCCCGGCCTCAGCACGGAAAGCACGCGTCAGATAAGCAACGGCAGGTGTTGGCATTGGCCCTGTGAATGAGGCTGAGAGTCCGGCGGCTGCCAGGCCCGCTTCCAGCGCGGACTCCAGCATATAGCCGGAAATACGCGTATCTTTACCGATAATAATTTTACGTGAACCATGACGAGCCAGCACTTTCCCTGCAGCCCAGCCCAGCTTGAGCACAAAGTCAGGAGTAATTGGGGCATCACCTACGCGACCGCGGATCCCATCAGTGCCAAAATATTTACGATTACTCATAGCGTTTTTTTTCCTTTGCAGACAATGTGGCTTCCACCACACGCATCGCTTCTACGGTTTCTTTGACGTCATGGACACGAACGATCTGCGCCCCCTGCATTGCGGCAATCACCGCGCACGCAAGACTACCGCTCAGGCGTTCAGATGGCCCCACATTCAGTAACTGACCGACCATTGATTTTCGTGACATCCCAACCAGCAGCGGCAGATTAAAATAATGAAACTCCGCCAGACGTGCCAGTAATGTGTAGTTGTGAGTGAGATTTTTACCGAATCCGAATCCGGGGTCGAGCAACAATTTATCTTTTGTGATTCCAGCCCGCTCGCAACGTGCTATTTGCTCAACAAAGTAACGATCTACCTCAGCAAAAACATCCTCATACTTTGGCGCTTCCTGCATGGTTTTCGGCTGCCCCTGCATATGCATCAGGCAAACCGGCAATCCGGCCTCCGCTGCGGCTTCCAACGCTCCAGGCTCCGAGAGTGAGCGAATGTCATTGATGATATGCGCGCCAACCCTGGCGCATTCGCGGATCACTTCGGGCTTTGAGGTATCAACCGAAATCCACACTTCAAAACGCTGAGCAATCGCCTCTACCACAGGGATCACTCGCTGCAACTCTTCTTCAACACTCACATCAGCCGCGCCCGGACGCGTGGACTCACCACCCACATCAATGATAGTCGCCCCGGCGTTAATCATCAGGTTTGCGTGTTTTACCGCCTCAACCAAAGAGTTGTGCGCTCCACCATCGGAAAATGAGTCTGGCGTGACGTTCAAAATCCCCATGACGTGCGGATGGCTGAGATCCAGTGAAGAACCCTGAGCAAAGAGTTTCATAGTTTTATCCCTGGTAAAATCTTGAATATGCAGATAAGAAAAACCCCGGAGCAAGCCCCAGGGTTTTCAATTAAAACACGGTCATCATCAACGATAACTTATTTGTCGCCCAGCTGCTCTGACATAGTGCCAGAGTCCGGCGCACGCGGTTCATCAACCGGACGCGGTGCACTCGGCTTGCCGGTGCTGCCAGAGTTGTTGTTAGAAGAACCCGGTTCTTCCCAACCCGCAGGCGGACGCACATCGCGGCGAGCCATCAGATCGTCAATCTGCGGCGCATCGATAGTCTCATATTTCATGAGCGCATCTTTCATTGAGTGCAGAATGTCCATGTTTTCGTTCAGCAAACGACGTGCACGGTCATAGTTACGCTCAATCAGCAGTTTAACTTCCTGATCGATAATGCGAGCGGTTTCATCGGACATGTGTTTCGCTTTCGCCACAGAACGTCCCAGGAACACTTCGCCTTCTTCTTCAGCGTACAGCAACGGACCGAGTTTATCGGAGAAGCCCCACTGAGTAACCATGTTACGCGCCAGGTTAGTCGCGACTTTAATGTCGTTCGACGCACCGGTAGAAACATGTTCAGCACCGTAGATGATCTCTTCCGCCAGACGGCCACCGTACAATGTGGAGATCTGACTTTCCAGTTTCTGACGGCTGGCGCTGATTGCATCGCCTTCAGGCAGGAAGAAGGTCACACCCAGCGCACGACCGCGCGGGATAATCGTCACTTTGTGCACCGGATCGTGTTCCGGCACCAGGCGACCGATAATCGCGTGGCCAGCTTCGTGATACGCGGTAGATTCTTTCTGCGCTTCCGTCATCACCATGGAGCGACGTTCCGCACCCATCATGATTTTGTCTTTCGCTTTTTCGAACTCAACCATCGACACTACGCGCTTGTTGCCACGAGCAGCAAACAGTGCCGCTTCGTTGACCAGGTTCGCGAGGTCCGCACCGGAGAAGCCAGGCGTACCACGTGCAATGATTGCCGCATCGATATCCGGAGACAGCGGCACGCGACGCATATGCACTTTCAGGATCTGTTCACGACCGCGAACGTCCGGCAGACCAACCACAACCTGACGGTCGAAACGGCCTGGACGAAGCAGCGCAGGGTCAAGAACGTCCGGACGGTTAGTCGCTGCGATAACGATAATACCTTCGTTACCTTCGAAGCCGTCCATCTCAACCAGCATCTGGTTCAGCGTCTGTTCACGTTCATCGTGACCACCGCCCAGACCTGCGCCACGCTGGCGGCCTACGGCGTCGATTTCATCGATGAAGATGATGCACGGTGCCGCTTTTTTGGCTTGTTCGAACATGTCACGCACACGAGATGCACCGACACCCACGAACATTTCCACGAAATCAGAACCGGAAATTGTGAAGAATGGAACCTTCGCTTCACCTGCGATAGCTTTCGCCAGCAGGGTTTTACCCGTACCCGGAGGACCGACCATCAGGACGCCTTTCGGGATTTTACCGCCCAGTTTCTGGAAACGGCTCGGTTCGCGCAGATACTCAACCAGCTCAGCGACTTCTTCTTTTGCTTCGTCACAACCCGCAACGTCAGCAAAAGTCGTTTTGATCTGATCTTCCGTCAGCATGCGCGCTTTGCTCTTGCCGAACGACATGGCACCTTTGCCACCACCGCCCTGCATCTGACGCATGAAGAAGATCCAGACACCAATCAGCAGCAGCATTGGGAACCAGGAAATGAAGATAGAAGCCAGCAGGCTCGGCTCTTCAGGTGGTTCGCCAACAACCTTGACGTTTTTGGTCAGCAGGTTATCAAGCAGCTTCGGATCGTTAACCGGGATGTAGGTCGTGTAACGGTTACTATCTTTCTTGGTAACGTTAATCTCACGTCCGTTGATCTTCGCTTCACGAACCTGGTCCTGATTGACCTCTTGCAGGAAGGTAGAGTAATCAACCTTACGGCCATTAGACTCGCTGGGCCCAAAGCTCTGGAATACTGACATCAGCACAACGGCAATGACCAGCCAGAGAATTAGGTTTTTCGCCATGTCACTCAAGGGATTAACCTCATATTACAACTGTGTTAAAAACAGCGTCAGGATACTCTATATCCAGTTTCTTTCAAACTTTCGTTTGAAATCTGCCGGTTATGGTTTACGCCCGGTCGCTACAATATACACTTCACGCGAACGGGCGCGAGAAGAGTCCGGCTTACGAACTTTGACCTTCGTAAACAGGGAGCGAATCTCTCTTAGATACTCATCGAAGCCTTCGCCCTGGAACACCTTCACTACAAAACTACCACCTGGCGCTAATACATCACGAGCCATTCCAAGCGCCAGCTCTACCAGATACATGGCCCGGGGAATATCCACCGCCGGTGTTCCACACATATTTGGCGCCATATCAGACATGACAACTTGTACTTTACTGTCACCTACGCGTTCAAGTAACGCTTTCAGGACTAATTCATCACGAAAGTCGCCCTGAAGGAAGTCCACACCAACGATTGGATCCATAGGTAAAAGATCGCAAGCGATAATGCGGCCGGTGTTGCCGATCTGCGTAACTGCATATTGCGACCAGCCACCGGGTGCAGCACCGAGATCAACTATCGTCATCCCCGGTTTAAAAATTTTGTCACTTTGCTGTATTTCATCAAGTTTAAACCAGGCACGGGAACGTAACCCCTTTTTCTGCGCCTGTTGAACATATTTATCGCTAAAGTGTTCCTGAAGCCAGCGACTCGAGCTGGCAGAACGCTTTTTACCTGTCATTTCACATTCCCAAAGGGCAGTTCATCGTAACCAATGGTGTAAATTTCTACACAGCTATTTGGTGATATATGGGAGATGGCGGTAGAATGACCCGTTTTCAATCCCAACGTAAGCAAAAATATACGATGAATCTGAGTACTAAACAAAAACAGCACCTGAAAGGTCTGGCACATCCGCTCAAGCCTGTAGTTATGCTTGGCAACAATGGTTTGACCGAAGGGGTACTGGCCGAGATTGAACAAGCGTTAGAGCACCATGAACTTATCAAGGTGAAAATCGCCTCGGAAGATCGCGATACTAAAACCTTGATCGTGGAAGCTATCGTACGCGAAACCGGCGCCTGTAATGTGCAGGTCATCGGCAAAACGCTGGTACTGTATCGCCCGACTAAAGAACGTAAAATCTCGCTGCCACGCTAAGAATATCCCAAAGTTGAACACGAAGTTTGTGTAAAACGCGGGGTTTTCCGCTAGCAGGAGAGCAAAATGCCACGCTCTCTTCGTTGATAAAAGGCCGCTATGCGGCCTTTTTCCTTTCTTTACAATGTATCAACATCTTAACCAAGATGCGAATTACAGGTATTCTACCTTCGTCACTTCATATTCCACTTCGCCGCCCGGCGTTTTGATAACCACGACGTCATCCTGCTCTTTACCGATAAGGCCACGAGCGATAGGCGAGTTCACTGAAATCAGGTTCTGTTTAAAATCGGCTTCATCATCGCCGACAATACGCCAGGTCTGCTCTTCATCGTTATCGAGATTCAACACGGTAACCGTCGCGCCGAAAACAACGCGGCCATTGTTCGGCATTTTAGTAACATCGATTACCTGCGCGTTGGACAGTTTAGCCTCGATATCTTTAATGCGTCCTTCGCAGAAACCCTGCTGTTCGCGCGCCGCGTGATACTCCGCGTTCTCTTTCAGGTCACCGTGCTCACGCGCTTCAGCGATAGCGGCAATAATTTCAGGACGGCGCACAGATTTCAGAAAATCCAGCTCTTCGCGCAGTTTTTCAGCACCACGTAAGGTCATCGGGATAGCTTGCATTTGTTATACCTCTTGAACATTCCTGTAGGGGGCAGTTGCTCTCACCCCGGCTGCTAAGCCCACCCTGGCGAATGTCATGCCAGAGTCAGAAGCAAAAAAATACCGACCCGGGGCTCAAGGTCCCAGGTCAGCTACAATTCTCTATTTGATGATCATTTTACCCTGGAGTTCCTTATGGGTCATCGTTTACTTTTTGGGGCGTTGCGCCGTAGTATGACGGCCTGTTTCCAGGTTGTTAGCGCGAGATTATGCGATTTTCCAGATTTACCATCGGATTGACTGCCAGTATAGCGTTCAGTGTTCAGGCTGCGAACGTCGACGAGTATATCAATCAGCTCCCTGCCGGGGCCAACCTCGCCCTTATGGTACAGAAGGTTGGCGCACCTGCACCCGCTATTGATTTTCATAGCCAGCAGATGGCGCTGCCGGCCAGTACCCAGAAAGTGATCACCGCGCTGGCGGCATTGATTCAGCTCGGGCCTGACTTTCGTTTTACCACTACGCTTGAGACTAAAGGCAACGTGGAAGGCGGCGTATTGAAAGGTGACTTAGTGGCACGATTTGGTGCTGATCCGACGCTAAAACGCCAGGATATTCGCAATATGGTGGCAACCCTGAAAAAATCAGGCGTGACGCAAATTGCCGGAAATGTCCTGATCGACACCTCTATTTTCGCCAGTCATGATAAAGCGCCCGGTTGGCCCTGGAACGACATGACGCAGTGTTTTAGCGCACCGCCCGCAGCGGCTATTGTCGATAGAAACTGTTTCTCGGTTTCACTCTACAGCGCGCAAAAACCCAACGATCTCGCCTTTATTCGCGTGGCATCTTATTACCCAGTCACCATGTTCAGTCAGGTGCGTACTCTCGCCCGAGGTTCTGCGGAAGTGCAATATTGTGAACTGGATGTGGTTCCCGGCGATCTCAACCGCTATACGCTGACCGGATGCCTGCCCCAACGAGCCGATCCGCTGCCGCTGGCGTTCGCCATTCAGGACGGAGCCAGCTATGCCGGGGCGATTATCAAAGATGAGCTAAAACAAGCAGGTATCACCTACAGCGGTACGCTGCTGCGCCAGACGATGGTCAACGAGCCGGGAACGGTGGTCGCCAGTAAGCAGTCAGCGCCACTGCATGACCTGCTTAAGATTATGCTGAAAAAATCGGACAACATGATTGCCGATACCGTTTTCCGTATGATTGGTCATGTCCGATTTAACGTGCCAGGCACCTGGCGGGCGGGTTCTGATGCCGTACGCCAGATTTTGCGTCAGCAGGCGGGCGTTGATATCGGCAACACCATTATTGCCGACGGTTCAGGCCTCTCCCGGCATAACCTGATTGCTCCGGCAACCATGATGCAGGTGCTGCAATATATCGCTCAACACGATAACGAGCTGAACTTTATCACTATGCTGCCGTTGGCGGGGCACGACGGCTCCCTGCAATACCGTGCGGGTCTGCATCAGGCTGGTGTGGATGGCAAAGTATCGGCGAAGACAGGCTCGCTGCAAGGAGTCTATAACCTTGCTGGCTTCATTACCACGGCAAGCGGCCAACGCATGGCATTCGTGCAATATTTGTCTGGTTATGCGGTAGAGCCGGCTGACCAGCGTAATCGCCGTATTCCGTTGGTGCGCTTCGAGAGCCGGTTGTACAAGGATATTTATCAGAACAATTAGATTTTGAAGATGCCGGATGGCGCTTACGCTTATCCGGCCTACGCAAACTGGAAACAAAAACCCCGGCAACTTGTCCGGGGTTTTTCATGCGATTAACGCTTGTAGATGAACTCGACGCCTTCGTCGTCTTCTTCGTCCCAATCGTCATCCCAGTCATCTTCCGCTTCGTCTTCGACTTCAGCGAGCTGCTGGCGGTGATAATCATCCCACATGAACTCAACTTTCTCTGGCTGTTTCGCTTCTTCAGCCTGAACAATCGGGTTCTCGATAATAAAGGTCATCACATCCCAGCAAAGATCCTTCACGCCCAGCTGGCTGGCGGCAGAGATCAGGTAATATTTACCTTCCCAGCCCAGCGCTTCGGCGATCGCTTTCGCTTTCTCTTCCGCTTCAGCCTTGTCCATCAAATCAATTTTGTTGAACACTAACCAGCGCGGTTTAGATGCCAGATCCTGACTGTATTTTTCCAGTTCGCCAATAATGATACGTGCGTTTTCTACCGGATCGGAACCGTCAATCGGATCGATATCGATGAGGTGCAGCAACACGCGGCAACGTTCCAGATGTTTCAGGAAGCGGATACCCAGGCCTGCGCCTTCAGCCGCACCTTCAATCAGCCCCGGAATGTCGGCAACCACGAAGCTCTTTTCGTTGTCCATACGCACCACGCCCAGGCTCGGCACCAGGGTGGTGAAGGGATAATCAGCGACTTTCGGCTTCGCCGCAGATACTGCACGGATAAACGTCGATTTCCCGGCATTTGGCATACCCAGCATACCCACGTCTGCCAGCAGCATCAGCTCCAGCATCAGATCGCGCTTATCACCCGGCGTACCCATTGTTTTCTGACGCGGAGTACGGTTAACCGATGATTTGAAACGGGTGTTGCCCAGACCATGCCAGCCGCCTTTAGCGACCATCAGACGCTGACCGTGTTTGGTCATGTCGCCCATGGTTTCGCCCGTGCCCTGATCGATAACACGCGTACCAACAGGCACTTTAATCGTGACGTCTTTGCCACGCTTACCGGTGCAATCACGGCTCGCGCCATTCTGACCACGTTCCGCACGGAATGATTTTTCAAAACGGTAATCGATCAGCGTGTTCAGGTTTTCGTCGGCTTCCAGCCAAACGTCACCACCGTCACCACCATCACCACCGTCCGGACCGCCTTTTGGGATGTACTTTTCGCGGCGGAAGCTGACGCAACCATTACCGCCATCACCTGCAACGACCAGAATCGATGCTTCATCAACAAACTTCATTTTACTCTCCGTAAATCATTCGCCTGAGCGGGGTTGCGAAACCACCGTTTCATGCTTACGTAAACCGCCCCAAATTCGATGACCAATGGCGGAATACATCGCGCCCGCAACCACGATAAACGCACCGAGATAACCTAATAGGTTTAGCATCGGTCTGGCGAAGAAATCGGGCCAGGCCAGTGATAATAAATCTGAAAATAACAACGTAAACAGCGGTGTGAGCGTGATAATAGCGCTCACCTGCGCCGCCTGCCAACGCGCCATCGCTTCCGCAAGAGCGCCGTATCCTACCAGCGTATTCAGGCCGCAGAATACCAGGCATGCCAGCTGCCAGTCGCTGAGCTGCGTGATGACACCGGGTTTAGCCAGCGGCAACAACGCAATCGTACATAAAGTGTACAGTAAAAACAGGATCTGCGGTGATGCCAGGCGGCGCAATAACACCTTTTGCGCGACCCCATAGCTCACCCAAACCATCGCCGCACCGACACCAAAGATAACGCCCCAGGTGTAATCGGTGAGTCGGGTAAAAATTTCGATCAGACTGGTATTAAAAAACAGGACCAGGCCGCTCAGAAGCATAATGGCGCCAATTACTTGCGTGCCGCGCATCTTTTCTTTCAGGATAAAGACGCTGGCGATCATCATACCAACCGGTGACAGCTGACCGATAACCTGCGAAGCCGTTGGGCTCAAATACTGCAAGGATGAACTAAACAGAATGAAGTTACCGAACAGCCCACCGGTTGCGATAGCCAGCAACACCAGCCAACGCGCTTTGCGAAAAATACGCAACGGAGGGAGCTTTTTTTTAACCGCAAGAATAGCGCCAAGGCCAATGCTTGCCATTAAAAAACGGTAGAACACCACGGTAGGAGGCTCCATCACCTCCAGCACTTGCTTCATTGCTATTGGCAAAGCCCCCCAACATACTGCCGTTGTGAGTGCTAACAGAATACCAATGCCTGCCTGTTGCTTCATGCCGTATTCCCTGCAAGGGCTCGTTTCCGGGTTGTCACGGCGTGACGAGCGTATTTACCGGCCGTCGAATGTAAAAAGCCCCGCAACGTGTTGCGGGGCTTTTATCCGTTACCGGGACGCGAAAAACTTATTCAGCAACGATGCTGATGAATTTACGGTTTTTCGGGCCTTTCACTTCAAATTTCACTTTACCGTCTGCTTTAGCAAACAGAGTGTGGTCTTTGCCGCAACCAACGTTGGAGCCAGCGTGGAATTTAGTACCACGTTGACGAACGATGATGCTACCAGCCAGAACTGTTTCACCGCCGAAGCGTTTTACGCCCAGACGTTTAGCTTCTGAATCGCGACCGTTACGAGTCGAGCCGCCAGCCTTTTTATGTGCCATTTAATCTGCTCCCCTTAACTTAAGCGCTGATGCCAGTGATTTTCACATCAGTGAACCACTGACGATGGCCCTGCTGCTTACGGTAGTGTTTACGACGACGAAACTTAACAATTTTAACTTTCTCGCCACGACCGTGAGCAACAACTTCAGCTTTGATAACGCCGCCATCAACGAAAGGAACGCCGATTTTGACTTCTTCACCGTTTGCGATCATCAGAACTTCTGCGAATTCAACAGATTCGCCAGTTGCGATGTCCAGCTTTTCCAGGCGAACGGTCTGACCTTCGCTTACTCGGTGTTGTTTACCACCACTTTGGAAAACCGCGTACATAAAAAACTCCGCTTCCGCGCACACCTTTTTGATGATTCAGAGTGCGCTATAAATATTCACAATAGGGCGCGAATATTACGCAAAACGCGAGCCTTTGACAAGTGCTACCGTCAATACATGAAGAAAAAAAACACAACACGTACGGTAACGTTTATCTACGGCGTTTTTTCAGTACAATCAGCATATATTTATAACCCTAAACCCGACGTTACCTTCTCACACAGTAAGGTAATCGGGGCGAGAAGCCCGGCTTTTGCGATGAATTTAGAAAAAATCAATGAGTTAACCGCGCAAGATATGGCGGGGGTCAATGCGACAATCCTTGAACAGCTCAATTCTGACGTTCAGTTGATCAATCAACTGGGGTACTACATCGTTAGCGGCGGCGGAAAACGCATTCGCCCAATGATCGCCGTCCTCGCAGCGCGGGCCGTTGGTTACCAGGAAAATGCGCACGTTACGATCGCGGCCCTCATCGAGTTTATCCACACAGCGACCCTGCTGCACGATGATGTTGTGGATGAGTCAGACATGCGCCGTGGGAAAGCTACGGCAAATGCGGCGTTTGGTAATGCGGCCAGCGTGCTGGTTGGCGATTTTATCTATACCCGCGCATTTCAGATGATGACCAGCCTTGGCTCGTTGAAAGTGCTGGAAGTCATGTCGAAAGCAGTCAACGTCATCGCCGAAGGTGAAGTCTTGCAGCTGATGAACGTCAACGACCCAGACATCACCGAAGAAAACTATATGCGCGTCATCTACAGTAAGACGGCGCGGTTGTTTGAAGCGGCAGCCCAATGTTCAGGCATTCTGGCTGGCTGTAGCGAAGAACAAGAAAAAGGGTTGCAGGATTATGGCCGTTATCTCGGCACAGCTTTCCAGTTAATTGACGATTTGCTGGATTACAGCGCAGATGGCGAGCAGTTGGGTAAAAACGTCGGTGATGACCTCAACGAGGGTAAACCTACGCTGCCGCTGCTGCATGCCATGCGCCACGGTACTCCAGAACAAGCGCAAATGATCCGCCAGGCCATTGAGCAAGGTAATGGTCGTCACCTTCTGGAGCCGGTTCTTGAAGCGATGAACGCCTGTGGTTCCCTGGAGTGGACGCGCCAACGTGCAGAAGAAGAGGCAGATAAGGCCATCGCTGCGTTGCAGGTGCTGCCTGATACGCCGTGGAGAGAAGCGCTGATTGGTCTGGCACATATCGCCGTACAGCGCGACCGTTAATTCCCTACAGCATCCTCCCTCATCCCGTGCTCTGCACGGGATTTTTTTATAAGTTCTAGTACCCCCCCCACTCTCCTCCGGATAATCACGCAGAACCTTGGCATATTCTGAATATACAGACACTTTACATGAACATTTTAGAACATTCGTTCTTCGGGCGTTATAGTGTCGCCACAACCGATCGTGGAACCGTAAGTCGTTAACCAAAGGAGAGATGAATTTATGGAAAACAAGCTGATTGACTGGCATCCGGCCGACATCATCGCCGGACTGCGCAAGAAAGGGACCTCAATGGCCGCTGAATCACGTAAAAATGGATTGAGTTCATCAACGCTGGCAAATGCGTTAACGAGACCATGGCCAAAAGGTGAGTTGATTATCGCCCGGGCACTGGGAACTGATCCCTGGGTGATTTGGCCGTCACGCTATCACGATGCCAAAACGCATGAGTTCATCGACAGAACGCGGATGATGAGGAGTCGCAGAGAGAAAAAGAATCCGGAATGAACATTGAGCTGTAACCCCCGGCCAACTGAACTGGGGGTTACAAGAGACGTTGACGATTACTCGCCTTTCACGCGCTCAATGTTTGCGCCCAGCGCACGCAGTTTATCTTCGATGCGCTCATAGCCGCGATCGATGTGATAAATACGATCGACCACTGTTGTACCTTCAGCAATACAACCTGCCAGCACTAAACTTGCAGATGCACGCAGATCGGTCGCCATAACCTGTGCGCCTGAGAGTGTTTCCACGCCGTGGCAAATCACGGTATTGCTTTCGATTTCTGCGTGAGCGCCCATACGGCTCAGCTCAGGCACGTGCATAAAGCGGTTCTCAAACACGGTTTCCGTGATGAAGCCGGTCCCTTCTGCCACCAGGTTCAGCAGCGTGAACTGGGCCTGCATATCGGTAGGGAACGCCGGATGCGGCGCAGTACGCACATTGACCGCTTTCGGACGTTTGCCGTGCATATCAAGGCTGATCCAGTCATCACCCACTTCAATATCCGCACCCGCATCACGCAGCTTCGCCAGAACGGCATCCAGTGTGTCCGGTTGTGCATTACGGCAGATAATTTTGCCACGAGAAATTGCCGCCGCCACCAGGAAGGTACCGGTTTCGATGCGGTCTGGCAGAACGCGATACACACCGCCGCCGAGACGCTCAACGCCTTCGATCGTAATACGATCTGTGCCCTGGCCAGTGATCTTCGCGCCCAGCGCAATCAGGAAGTTCGCGGTATCCACAATCTCCGGCTCGCGCGCGGCGTTTTCGATGATGGTGGTGCCTTCGGCAAGCGTTGCTGCACACATGATGGTGACAGTCGCACCGACGCTCACTTTGTCCATGACAATATGCGCGCCTTTCAGACGGCCATCAACGGACGCTTTCACATAGCCTTCTTCCAGCTTGATAGTCGCGCCTAACTGCTCCAGACCGGTAATGTGCAGGTCAACCGGACGCGCGCCGATGGTGCAGCCGCCCGGCAGTGAAACCTGGCCCTGACCAAAGCGAGCAACCAGCGGCCCGAGCGCCCAAATGGATGCACGCATGGTTTTCACCAGATCGTACGGCGCACAGAAGACGTTCACATCACGCGCATCAATGTGCACGGAACCATTACGCTCAACTTTCGCACCCAACTGGCTCAACAGCTTCATTGATGTGTCAACGTCCTTCAGTTTCGGGACGTTTTGGATCTCTACAGGTTCTTCAGCCAGCAGCGCCGCAAACAGGATCGGCAGTGCGGCGTTTTTAGCGCCTGAAATTGTGACTTCGCCCTGGAGCTTGGTTGGCCCCTGAACACGAAATTTATCCATTATTCTGTTCTCTGTTAAGAATTTATCTTCGCTACCGGCACATCACCCGTAGCTCAAAAACCGTTAAGTTTGCGATCGCGCGCCCATTCCGCTGGGGTAAACGCCTTAATCGACACGGCATGAATGCGGTTGTCCGCAATGTACTCCATCAACGGGCCATAGACCGATTGCTGCTTCTTGACCCGGCTCATGCCTTCAAACATCTCACCCACGGCAATAACCTGAAAGTGACTGCCGTCGCCAGAAACGTGGACTTCCTGGAGGGAGAGTGCATTCATCAGCACGCTCTGAATTTCATTATTTTCCATGGGCTCTTCATTCGTCAGATAGTGAAAACAGCCCAACATCTTAGAGCAAAGTGGCGCTGTCATAAATAAGCAAAAAGCCTCGCTGATAAATCAGACAAGGCTTTAGTGGCAGATCCCCCTCAGGGGTTTTGCCGGATAGCGGCACAAGACCTTATCCGGCCTGGAAAAATTAACGCGGAAGGACGTCGTCAGGCAAATTGTAAAGCTGCGCCAGCGTGTACACTTTATCGTTAACACCAGTGAGCGAAACGCTGTTTCCCTGCTGCTTGCCTTGATTAATCAGATGCAACAGTAACGCCAGACCGCCGGTATCTACCCGGGATACCTGGTTCAGATCGATGCAGGATACCCCTTTCATCGCCTCAATTCGCGCATCCCATAAGGGATTTAACACGTCCTGATCCAGTTCTCCCACCAGCACCAGCTTGTCGCCTTCGCGCGTCCAGGTGAGTGACTGCGTCATTATTTTTTCTCTTCCAGAGTGATTTTCTGCTGAGAAATAGATTTCAACTGTGCCGTCAGGCCATCAATACCTTTGGTACGCAGCAGGTCGCTCCACTCATTTTGTTTGGTGGTGATCATACTTACGCCTTCGGCGATCATGTCATACGCCTGCCAGTTACCGGTCTGGGAGTTTTTACGCCACTGGAAATCCAGACGTACCGGAGGACGACCGTTTGGATCGATGATGGTTACGCGGATAGGTACGATGGTCGCATCACCCAACGGCTGCTCAGGGGCAATCTGATAAGTCTGGCCGTGGTACATCGCCAGTGCCTGGCCGTAAGCCTGCTTCAGATATTCACGGAATGCAGCAAAATAGGCTTCACGTTGGGCAGGAGTCGCATCTTTGTAGTAACGGCCCAGCACCAGCGCACCGGCATACTTAACCTGCACATAAGGCAGCAGTTCCTGATCGACGACCTGACGCAGGTAATCGGGGTTGGAACGGATTTTTGGTTGCTCGTTTTTCAGACGGTCAAAGGTCTTTTGCGCCGCCTCATCCATCAGTTTGTACGGGTTAGTCTGGTCTGCTGCGGTTGCCGCGCTAAGTGGAGCAATCACCAGCATAGCCACCATCATCAATCGTTTAAACATACGTCGATTCTCCTGATATTATTTCGTTGCGCCCGCAGGCGTAGTGGCTTCATTATTGCCTTCAGTTGCGGCTGGCGCATCGCCAGAATTCTTATTGTCATCACCTTTGCTGTTGCTGTTGTAAAGGAACTGACCAATCATATCTTCCAGCACCATCGCGGATTTCGTGTCCTGAATCGTACCGCCATCTTTGAGGATAGACGTTCCCAGCTCAGGATCTTCAAAACCCACGTTCAATGCCAGATACTGTTCGCCCAGCAGACCGGAAGTACGGATGCTCAGAGAACTGGTGTCAGGAATATGGTTAAAACGCAATTCGATTTCCAGCGTCACGCGCGGCAGGTACGTTTTCGGATCTAACGAGATGTCCGATACGCGTCCAACTACCACCCCGCCAATCCGCACCGGAGAACGCTCTCTCAGGCCGCCGATATTATCAAAGGTCGCATAAATCGTGTAAGTCGGCTCAGTACGCATTGAGGTAACGTTCGCCGCCTTCAGGCAGACAAACAGCGCAGCCAGCAGCGCAACCAGCAGGAATAACCCGACCCAAATTTCATTTTTTTTCGTTTGCATGAACTCAATTCCCAAACATCAGTGCGGTCAGCACAAAATCCAGCCCCAGAACGGCAAGAGAGGCGTGCACAACGGTGCGTGTCGTTGCCCGGCTAATCCCGGCAGAGGTCGGGATCGCATCATAACCATTGAACAATGCAATCCAGGTGACCGTAATGGCGAACACCACGCTCTTAATCAGACAGTTGACCAGGTCCAGACGCCAGTCGACGGCATTTTGCATAGCCGACCAGAAAAAGCCCGCATCAATACCCTTCCAGCTTACGCCAACCAGTGAACCACCCCAGATCCCCACGGCGACAAATATAATCGTTAGCAGCGGCAATGAAATGACACCGGCCCAAAAACGCGGAGAGATCACCCGGCGCAGTGGATCGACGGCCATCATTTCCAGGCTGGAAAGCTGCTCGGTCGCTCTCATCAGACCAATCTCTGCGGTTAAGGCCGATCCGGCTCGCCCGGCAAACAGCAGCGCCGCAACAACCGGCCCCAGCTCACGTAACAATGACAGCGCCACCAGCATACCGAGGCTGGTTTCCGCACTGTAGGTCGTCAGCACCAGGTATCCCTGCAATCCCAACACCATACCGATGAATACGCCTGACACAATAATGATCAGCATCGATAAGACACCGACATTATAGAGCTGGCGTATCAGCAGCGGCGCATGTTTGCGAAACTCCGGTTTGCCGACAACCGCATTGAACAACATTAATCCGGCTCGCCCGAACGTCCTGAGGGTTTTTATTCCTCGATGTCCGAGTGATGCCAGCGCATTTAACAACATGGGTGGCTTAACTCCCTGTTTAGAGTAAATCGATATGGTAGTCACCCGCCGGGTAACGGAACGGAACCGGTCCATCGGCAATGCCGTCAAGGAACTGGCGTACGCGCGGATCGGCATTTTCTTGTAGTGCCTGAGCACTACCGTAGGCCACTATTTTTTTGTCCGCCATTATATAGGCGTAATCCGCAATACTCAGTACTTCAGGCACATCATGGGATACCACCACACAGGTGACACCCAGCGCACTGTTCAGTTCTGAAATCAACTTCACCAGCACGCCCATGGTGATGGGATCCTGACCGACGAACGGCTCATCAAACATAATGAGGTCAGGCTCCAGCGCGATAGCACGCGCTAACGCAGCGCGGCGCGCCATCCCGCCGGATAATTCAGAAGGCATTAATTTGGCCGCACCCCGCAGACCGACGGCTTCGAGCTTCATCATCACCGTGCTCTTCAGCAACGGCGCTGGCAACGTCGTATGCTCGCGCAGAGGGTACGCAACGTTGTCAAACACATTCATGTCGGTAAATAGCGCACCTGACTGAAACAGCATACTCATGCGCTTACGCACGGTAAATAAACGCGAACGGGACATGGCCGGGACGTTCTCACCGTCAAACAGAATCTCGCCCTTATCCGGTGAGATCTGTCCGCCAATCAGACGCAACAGCGTCGTTTTGCCGATGCCTGATGGCCCCATGATTGCCGTCACTTTACCGCGCGGTACCGTCAGGGAAATATTATCAAAGATGCAGCGGTCACCCCGGGAAAAGCTGACATCGCGCATATCGACTAGATTCGCCACAGACTGCCCCATTGATTCATCCTTTACTATTGCCTTGTTGATCGAAGAGTTTGGCGCTCAATTTAGCCCTGAACTCAACATATTTACAGATTATTGCCTGTCCTGGTTAGCGAAAGCTGGCATTTGTTTTACTTTTTAGCCGCATAAAGTCAAAATTAAGACTTCGTTACGGCTTCCAGAAGATCCTTCAAGAGGACCGGCGAGTATACCTGAAGAAAGGACTTTAGATGCTTTTAGCGACGGCGCTGTTAATAATTGGTTTACTTCTGGTGGTCTACGGTGCCGACCGTCTGGTATTTGCCGCATCCATTTTATGTCGAAACGTCGGTATTCCCCCCATTATCATCGGAATGACCGTGGTCAGCATTGGTACGTCGTTACCCGAGATCATTGTCTCCGTTGCCGCATCGATGAATGGGCAACTCGATCTGGCTGTCGGGACCGCCATAGGTTCTAACATCACCAACATTCTGCTTATTTTAGGCCTGTCGGCGCTGATTCATCCTTTTACCGTGCATTCTGATGTTCTGCGTCGTGAATTACCGCTAATGTTGCTGGTAAGTATTTTAGCTGCATCCGTCCTGTATGACGGGCAGTTGAGCCGCAGCGACGGTTTCTTTCTTCTGCTCCTGGCCGTGCTATGGCTGCTATTCATTGTTAAAATCGCTCGTCTGGCCGAGCGACAAGGCAATGACAGCCTGACACGCGAGCAGATAGCTGAGCTGCCGCGCGAAGGCGGGTTACCCGTCGCATTTTTGTGGTTGGGTATTGCGCTGATTATTATGCCTATGGCTACGCGTATGGTGGTAGATAACGCTACCGTACTGGCGAACTATTTCGCCATGAGCGAACTCACCATCGGGTTGACGGTGGTCGCCATTGGTACCAGCCTGCCGGAACTGGCAACGGCGATTGCGGGTCTGCGTAAAGGTGAAAACGATATTGCCGTCGGTAACATTATCGGCGCGAACATTTTTAATATTGTTATCGTCCTCGGGCTACCGGCGCTGATTACGCCGGGCGAAGTCAATCCGATGGCCTTCGTCCGGGACTACAGCGTCATGCTGCTGGTGAGCGTTATTTTTGCATTACTCTGCTGGCGACGTCCGCGCCAGATTGGTCGCGGCGCGGGCGCGCTGCTGACCGGCGGTTTTATCATATGGCTGGCGATGCTGTATTGGTTATCGCCACTTCTCGTTGGATAACTGGAAACGCATTATGTCGCACTTAGAGTTGCAACCGGGTTTTGACTTTCAGCAAGCAGGCAAGGAAGTCCTGGCAATTGAACGTGAAGGCCTGGCGGAGCTTGATCAGTACATCAACCAAAATTTTACCTTGGCATGCGAGAAAATATTCAGTTGCCCGGGCAAAGTCGTGGTGATGGGAATGGGGAAATCCGGCCATATCGGGCGGAAAATGGCAGCCACATTTGCCAGCACCGGCACCCCCTCATTTTTTGTACACCCAGGCGAAGCTGCACATGGCGATCTGGGTATGGTCTCGCCGCAGGATGTGGTCATCGCCATCTCTAACTCCGGTGAATCCAATGAGATAGCGGCGCTGATCCCGGTATTAAAACGTCTTCATGTACCGCTTATCTGCATGACCGGTCGTCCGGAAAGCAGTATGGCGCGTGCAGCAGATGTGCATCTGTGTGTTAAAGTGCCCAAGGAAGCTTGTCCGTTAGGCCTGGCGCCGACCAGCAGCACGACAGCAACACTGGTGATGGGCGATGCCCTTGCGGTGGCATTATTAAAAGCGCGCGGCTTTACCGCGGAAGATTTTGCATTGTCTCATCCCGGTGGCGCACTGGGCCGTAAGCTTTTACTGCGCGTTAACGATATTATGCATACGGGCGACGAGATCCCGCATGTAACCAAAAACGCCAGCCTGCGTGACGCCTTAATTGAGATCACGCGTAAAAATCTCGGCATGACCGTCATTTGCGATGATGCCATGAAGATTGACGGTATTTTCACCGATGGTGATTTACGTCGTGTCTTCGATATGGGCGTTGATGTACGCCAGTTAGGCATTGCCGATGTGATGACCCCTGGAGGCATTCGCGTGCGTCCGGGTATTCTTGCCGTCGATGCCCTGAACTTAATGCAGTCCCGCCATATCACCTCGGTAATGGTTGCTGATGGCGACCAGTTACTCGGTGTGTTACATATGCATGATCTGCTACGTGCAGGTGTAGTGTAAGAAACTCAAGGATAACGAAAATGAGTAAAGCAGGTGCGTCGCTTGCGACCTGTTATGGACCCGTCAACGCAGACGTTATCACCCGGGCAGAAAACATCCGTTTGCTGATCCTGGATGTGGATGGCGTACTGTCTGATGGTCTGATTTATATGGGCAACAACGGTGAAGAGCTGAAGGCTTTTAACGTCCGCGATGGTTACGGAATTCGCTGTGCGCTCACTTCCGGTATTGAGGTTGCCATTATTACCGGACGAAAGGCTAAACTTGTAGAAGATCGCTGTGCCACTTTGGGGATCACCCACCTGTATCAGGGGCAGTCAGACAAACTGGTTGCCTTTGGCGATCTCCTTAGCAAACTGGCGATCGCGCCGGAGAATGTCGCCTACGTTGGCGATGACCTGATCGACTGGCCGGTGATGGCACAAGTGGGATTGAGCGTTGCGGTGGCAGATGCCCACCCTTTGCTGATCCCGCGGGCCGATTATGTCACCCGTATTAATGGGGGACGTGGCGCTGTGCGTGAAGTCTGCGATTTATTACTCCTGGCGCAGGGCAAACTGGACGAGGCCAAAGGGCAATCGATATGAGCAAAACCAGACGTTGGGTTATCATTCTACTGTCGCTGGCTGTCCTTGTGATGATTGGTATTAATCTGGCAGACAAAGAGGACACCGCTCAGGTCGTCGTCAATAACAACGAGCCAACCTATAAGAGCGAACATACTGATACCGTCGTGTATAGTCCGGAAGGCGCGCTGAGCTATCACTTGATCGCACAACACGTTGAATATTATTCGGAACAAGCGGTTTCATGGTTTACTCAACCAGTATTAACCACATTTGATAAGGATAAAGTACCGACCTGGACGATCAAGGCCGATAAAGCCAAATTGACCAACGATCGGATGCTGTATCTGTACGGCCATGTTGAGGTTAACGCCCTGGTGCCTGACTCTCAACTACGCAGAATTACGACCGATAACGCGCAGATTAACCTGGTGACACAAGATGTCACTTCCGATGATCTGGTGACGTTGTATGGCACAACATTTAACTCCAGCGGACTGAAGATGCGCGGCAACTTACGCAGCAAGAACGCTGAGCTGATTGAAAAGGTTAGAACCTCATATGAAATCCAAAACAAACAAACTCAGCCTTAATCTTGTACTTGCCAGCTCACTTCTGGCCGCCAGCATTCCGGCATTTGCCGTCACCGGCGATACCGAGCAGCCGATTCACATTGAGTCGGACCAGCAGTCCCTGGATATGCAGGGCAACGTGGTAACGTTTACTGGCAACGTGATTGTGACTCAGGGCACCATCAAAATTAACGCCGATAAAGTCGTCGTGACCCGTCCTGGCGGCGAAGACGGCAAAGAAGTGATTGACGGCTATGGCAATCCAGCGACGTTTTACCAGATGCAGGACAACGGTAAACCGGTTAAAGGCCGCGCCTCGCAGATGCACTATGAACTGGCGAAAGACTTTGTCGTGCTAACCGGCAAGGCGTATCTGGAACAGCTCGATAGCAACATCACGGGCGATAAGATCACCTATCTGGTAAAAGAGCAGAAAATGCAGGCCTTCAGCGATAAAGGCAAACGCGTCACCACCGTTCTGGTTCCGTCGCAGTTGCAGGACAAAAACAAGGCTCCGGCAGAGAAAAAAGGTAACTGATTCGTTATGGCAACATTAACTGCAAAGAACCTTGCAAAAGCCTATAAAGGCCGTCGTGTGGTGGAAGATGTCAGTCTGACCGTCAACTCCGGGGAGATCGTCGGTCTGCTCGGTCCTAACGGTGCAGGCAAGACAACAACCTTTTACATGGTGGTCGGCATTGTCCCGCGCGATGCGGGTAACATTATCATTGATGACGAAGACATCAGCCTGCTGCCTCTGCATGCACGCGCGCGTCGCGGCATCGGCTACTTACCGCAGGAAGCATCGATTTTCCGTCGTCTGAGCGTGTTTGATAACCTGATGGCGGTACTGCAAATTCGTGACGATCTGACCAGCGAGCAGCGGGAAGATCGCGCCAACGAGCTGATGGAAGAATTCCACATCGAACACCTGCGTGACAGTATGGGGCAGTCGCTCTCCGGTGGTGAACGACGCCGCGTGGAGATCGCCCGCGCACTGGCCGCTAATCCGAAATTTATCCTGCTGGATGAACCGTTTGCCGGTGTTGACCCGATTTCCGTTATTGATATCAAACGGATCATCGAACACCTGCGCGACAGCGGCCTTGGCGTGCTGATTACCGACCATAACGTCCGCGAAACGCTGGCAGTGTGTGAGCGCGCCTATATCGTGAGTCAGGGGCACCTGATCGCGCACGGCACGCCAACAGAAATACTGCAGGATGAGCACGTTAAGCGCGTATACCTTGGGGAAGACTTCAGACTCTGATAGGGTAGAAGACTTCACGTCACCGCAGGAGAAAACAACTCTGAACATGAAGCAAGGTTTGCAACTCAGGCTTAGCCAACAACTGGCGATGACGCCTCAGCTACAACAGGCTATCCGTCTGTTGCAGCTGTCCACGCTGGAACTTCAGCAAGAACTTCAGCAAGCGCTGGAAAGTAACCCACTGCTCGAGCAAACCGATCTTCACGACGAAATTGATACCCAGGAAAAACAGGACAGCGAAACCCTCGACACCGCCGATGCTCTCGAACAAAAAGAGATGCCTGAGGAGCTGCCGCTTGACGCCAGTTGGGATGAGATTTACACCGCCGGGACGCCTTCGGGCACCAGCGGAGATTACATCGACGACGAGCTGCCTGTGTATCAGGGTGAGACCACGCAATCACTACAGGATTACCTGATGTGGCAAGTGGAACTGACCCCGTTCTCGGATACCGATCGCGCCATTGCGACATCCATTGTGGATGCGGTAGACGAAACCGGTTATCTCACCGTGACCCTGGACGATATTCTCGAAAGCATGGGCGATGACGACGTCGGTATGGACGAAATCGAAGCCGTGCTTAAACGCGTTCAGCGCTTTGATCCCGTAGGCGTGGCCGCCAAAGATCTCCGCGACTGCTTACTAATCCAACTTTCGCAGTTTGATAAAGCCACACCGTGGCTGGAAGAAGCGCGTCTGATCATCAGCGATCATCTCGATCTGTTAGCCAACCATGACTTCCGCACGCTGATGCGCGTGACCCGACTGAAAGAAGACGTGCTAAAAGAAGCCGTCAATCTTATTCAGTCACTGGATCCAAGGCCTGGGCAGTCGATCCAGACTGGCGAACCAGAATACGTTATTCCGGATGTGCTGGTGCGTAAGCATAACGATCGCTGGGTGGTCGAACTCAACAGCGACAGCATCCCACGACTGCAGATTAACCAGCACTACGCCGCTATGTGCAATAGCGCGCGCAACGATGCCGACAGTCAGTTTATACGTAGCAATCTACAGGATGCGAAGTGGCTGATTAAAAGCCTGGAAAGCCGCAATGATACACTGCTGCGCGTAAGTCGCTGCATCGTGGAGCAACAGCAAGCCTTCTTTGAGCAAGGTGAAGAGTTTATGAAACCGATGGTGCTGGCGGATATCGCCCAGGCCGTCGAGATGCACGAATCGACCATTTCCCGTGTGACCACGCAAAAGTATCTGCACAGTCCGCGCGGCATTTTTGAATTGAAGTATTTCTTTTCCAGTCACGTTAATACTGAAGGTGGAGGCGAAGCCTCATCCACGGCGATCCGTGCGCTGGTGAAGAAATTAATTGCTGCGGAAAACCCCGCGAAACCACTGAGTGACAGCAAGTTAACCTCTATGCTGTCAGAACAGGGTATCATGGTGGCACGCCGCACCGTTGCGAAGTACCGAGAGTCTTTATCCATTCCGCCGTCTAACCAGCGCAAACAGCTGGTCTGACCCAACCGATAAGGAAGACACTATGCAGCTCAACATCACTGGAAACAACGTCGAAATCACTGAAGCCCTGCGCGATTTTGTTAATACAAAATTTGCCAAGCTTGAACAATATTTCGACCGGATTAATCAGGTCTATATTGTGTTGAAAGTGGAGAAGGTTACACATATCTCGGATGCAACGCTGCATGTGAACGGTGGCGAAATTCATGCCAGCGCGGAAGGTCAGGATATGTACGCCGCCATTGACGGTTTAATTGATAAACTGGCTCGGCAGTTAACAAAACATAAAGATAAACTGAAACAGCACTAACTTGTCCGGGCAGTTAGCGGGTGCAGGACGGCCTGTTGTGTAGCACAACGGGCCATTTGTACAGTTAGCGCTTAGGTGAAATTATGACAAATAACGATACGACTCTACAACTGAGCACTGTTCTTAACCAGGAATGTACACGCGCAGGTGTTCACTGCCAAAGCAAGAAACGCGCACTGGAAATCATCAGTGAACTGGCGGCAAAACAGCTCAGCTTGCCTTCTCAGGTGGTATTTGAGGCCATTCTGACGCGTGAAAAAATGGGCAGTACCGGCATCGGTAATGGTATTGCTATCCCGCATGGAAAGCTGGAAGAAGACACGATGCGCGCGGTTGGTGTGTTTGTGCAACTTGAAACGCCTATCGCCTTCGACGCTATTGATAATCAGCCAGTCGATCTGCTGTTCGCCCTGCTGGTTCCGGCGGACCAAACCAAGACGCATTTGCATACGTTGTCACTGGTCGCAAAACGTCTGGCGGATAAAACCATCTGTCGTCGTCTGCGCGCCGCACAGAGTGACCAGGAGTTGTATCAAATCATCACGGACACCGAAGGTGGACAGGATGAAGCATAACAACCCAATGGCATCCTTTTTTGTCGTTGTGAGGAGAAACAGTACATGGTACTGATGATCGTCAGCGGCCGTTCAGGGTCAGGTAAATCTGTCGCTCTGCGTGCGCTGGAAGATATGGGTTTTTACTGCGTGGATAACCTTCCCGTAGTGCTGTTGCCCGATCTGGCTCGTACTCTGGCCGATCGCCAGATTTCTGCGGCCGTCAGCATTGATGTGCGCAACATGCCTGAGTCCCCGGAGATTTTCGAGCAGGCAATGAACAATCTGCCTGAAGGCTTCTCACCACAGCTGCTGTTCCTTGATGCTGACCGTAACACGCTGATTCGTCGCTACAGTGACACGCGTCGCCTGCACCCACTCTCCAGCAAGAACTTGTCTCTGGAAAGCGCTATCGATAAGGAAAGCGATTTGCTTGAGCCTTTGCGCTCTCGCGCTGACCTGATCGTTGATACCTCCGAAATGTCCGTACACGAACTGGCGGAAATGTTGCGTACCCGACTGTTGGGCAAACGTGAACGTGAATTGACGATGGTTTTCGAATCCTTTGGTTTCAAACACGGTATCCCGATTGATGCGGATTACGTCTTTGACGTGCGCTTCCTGCCTAACCCGCACTGGGATCCGAAGCTGCGCCCAATGACCGGTCTTGACCGCCCCGTCGCCGCGTTCCTCGACAGGCACACAGAAGTACACAATTTTATCTACCAGACGCGCAGCTATCTTGAGCTATGGTTACCCATGCTGGAGACCAACAACCGTAGCTATCTCACCGTAGCCATCGGTTGTACCGGCGGGAAGCACCGTTCGGTGTATATTGCAGAGCAGCTGGCAGACTACTTCCGCTCACGCGGTAAAAACGTGCAGTCACGCCATCGTACGCTGGAAAAACGTAAATCATGACCGTGAAGCAAACCGTTGAAATCACTAATAAGCTGGGCATGCATGCCCGTCCAGCTATGAAACTGTTTGAATTGATGCAGGGTTTCGAAGCAGAAGTTTTGCTGCGTAATGATGAAGGAACGGAAGCCGAGGCCAACAGCGTTATCGCTCTGCTGATGCTGGATTCAGCCAAAGGGCGTCAGATAGAAGTTGAAGCCACAGGTCCGCAGGAAGTTGAAGCCCTTGCCGCAGTGGTTGCCCTGTTTAATTCAGGGTTCGATGAAGATTAGTCCTTTTTCTTTTCATCCTGCAAGGATACTCAGACAATGCAACCTGAGCATCAAATAGCTGTAGGCTGTGACCTGAAAAATTGAGGATAAAGAGGCCCCGCTATGGGTAAAAGCTCGAATGCAGTGCACTTATTTCCCACGCTCTGATGCGGGCAATCCCAAATCAGGGTCGCAGCGCATATGATCCCAGCCGGTGTAGTTTTTGACTTCCGGGACTTTATTGGGGATGCCCTGCCAGTTTGTTTCCTCTGAAAAAGTTAACCAGCCATTCGGTCTACTTACTGATGCCCATGAAGTATAATTTTTTCCCCAGTAGCTGTTATCGTTTGTACCATTATCCCTCGGGCGGAGGTGGTGCTTTACTCCGTCATAAACATAATTGATACCTTCGCCACCCGGCTGAAGGCGGGGATCGTCAAAAGGTTTTGAGCTTATATACAGATCGCCCTGTCTGGTCAGCAGAAAACCCTGGTCGTTGACTACCGTGAAGGAGTCAACATTTTCACGGATGGGATGCCAACTACCATAACGTTTAGCTCCCCCTCCGGGAGAGAATCGTGCCGTTCCCCAGGTCTGACCGTAATTGCGGGAAATTAAAATGCCTGATATATCATCCCAGGGAATGGCAATATATCTTTCCGACGGATGGATATATTTGAACGTTGAAACCCTGAAAATGGGTGTATCGCGCGCCACTACTTCCGCACGGATCCCCCTATGTGTATCGTTGTACCAGAGCGCGCCTTCGCAATAAAAACCTTCCAGTTCCAGATAACGGTGATCGTCAAACCGGTAAACCACCTGAGTGGGTGGTTTACGTGATTTGCGGTTATCCGCGTGGCATGCCGTCAGCAGGCTGATACCCAGCATGACTGCGGTAAAGTGAGTTATTTTCATTTCTGATTTTCCTGTTCAGACCTGTGGCTCCGGCATATCCCACTGAAGGTTATCCACCACCTGGTTTCCTGTATTCCGTTTGTCGCCAGGTTTTACTTTCTGGCGAGGGCCATAATCATTCACCACACCATTTTTCCCTGTTGGCATTGGCTTTTCACCTGTTTCAGGCTTGTTCATCATTGGCTTGATGGCTCTGGGCAAGATTCCTTTGGCGTAATATTCCTTTGTATCTCCATCAGGATTTCCCGGCCTGCGCCAGTCCGCTTGTAATAACAACCCCTTCCAGAAAGCCTCATCTGAAAACGCCTCGTTACTCCCGATCGCCAGGTCATACGGCACCGCCTGCACCTGTACATCCGGGCTGCACACCACTGACGAGTGCTGGCTGTAAGTCGCCTTATAATTTGCCACCACATCCAGTTCGTCGTCATTCGCATAACGCTTTACTCTCAGTTGCTGCGACGGGCCGTAATCGCCTTCCACCCGACCGCTGACAACATCCATCCGGTGACGTGCGCTCAGTTCGGCAAGCTGCGCTGCATTCAGTGGCTTATCGTTGTGCAGGTAGCGGAACGCCGCCGTATCCGGTACTTCCAGCATCTCTTCCGGGAAGTCTTCCGCTTTCCTTGCCGCCCTGGCGATGTCCGGGTCGTTACCTGTCAGCTTCGCTTTGTAGCCCTCTTTTTGCCCCTGAAGCTCAAATACGAAGGGTTCCGGCAGCACTGCGCCGCTTATGGTGACATCCTGGTACGTATATTTCACATCCTGGGCAGGAATTTCGGGGTCATCCTGTTTAGCTTGCGGCATCACAAAGTGATAACCGGTCTTATCACCGACACTGACATCCTTGCAGAAGGCCCGCTGGCGTAAATTCTCCCCTGTCTGCATACTGATGTTATCCGGGATGCCGCGCCAGCCCATCCCCTGAACCGGCAGCATCGACACCACCTGGTCGTTGGGGCAGAAATAGTTGTGGACCAGTCCGAAGTTATTACGGTTGTAGGTTGCCGCAACCCATTTTGCCTTCCCGCTGTCTGACAGGCACCCCAAGCTGAACAACTGTTCGGTCTCGTCTGCACTGTGGGACTGACCGCCGTTATACCGGGCGTTATCGCCCATAACCTGGCAGAAGTGCGCCAGCGTCTGCTGGCGTGCCTTATCCGTCTGCTGGTTGCCTGGCTGGGCGTTTTCCAGAGTGCGGCTTTCCAGTGAATAAGGGGAATTATTGAGGATTACGCAGTCCACAGGGGCTTCGCCTTCCACTTTCACCCACAGGTTTGCCAGCATGGTGACAATGGTGCCCTGACTGTGGGCAACAATATTGATCGTATCTTTTTCTGTTGGCTTATTTCGCCGGATTGCCAGAATCAAATCCGCCAGCCGTCGTGCGGCATACGCCTGGTAGATACGGTGTGGGTTGGCATAAATTGGGTGGCTCCAGTCGCCGTAATTCATCTTCGAGCGGGATATCGCCCCGACTACATCCAGCGCCGCGCCGTTAGCCCCCGGCCCGAACATATCGGGAATACTGGTAGTCGCGTTGGCGAAAGTACCGCCACCTTTGGCACAGGCTTTTTTATCCAGCCAGTTGTTCAGATTATCGATGTTTTCGCCGTTATGGGCATGGCGGATTTTTTCATTGTCCTGCTGATACGTATCGTAGGGCAGATCCGTCTTATCCCGTTTTTCGCGCAATTCAGCACGATAACGCTGCTGATCGGCTTCCCAGGTGGCTTTGTCCACCGGTTTATATCCCCAGTAGAAAGGGATAACCGGTGAATGGGCAACTTTACCCTCCACATCCGTAATCATGAACTCATCAGGATCCCACAGGTGCGGATGCAGATCGGTGCGTCCCAGCCGCTCATTCAGCCCGGCGCATATTCCCGTATCCTGGTTCTGGTAGGCTTCACCCACATCATTCACACCATGTACCAGAATCACGATACAGGGCATGGCCGATTTTTCATCTTCGTTTTCATTGTTCCACGGTGGTATATATGACTCATCTTCCAGCTCCGGCAACGGTGGAAGATATTCCTGCATCAGGCCCGCCATATTGGCCGTATTGCCGTGGTTCATGAACAGCTTATCCGTCAGGCGGCATGCAGGCTTTCCCTCAAAGAACACATCGAATGAATGCGATATCCACTCCGTCTCCGCTTTATTGGTCCCGGAATTCACGCCGCCCATGCTGCCCGCTTCGTCGAATACGCTGCGGGCAAACTGCGACCCCATGTTGGCTATCATGTTGCCGCCATCTGCAAATACGCTGACCGTACCTTTCACCAGGTCTGCCGAATATGCTTCATTTTCATACGAAATCGGTACGCCAACGGGAGGTGTTTTACAGACATCGGGCAGCGTGTTGTGGCTGACGCCGCCGCTGCCTTTGTGGCACAGCGTTAATCCATTGATGTTGATGGTCACCATACTGATACCGGTTCCTTTATTGCTAGCATTAGCTATTTCGCTTGTAGGGCACAATAACGCGGACGGTACAGTGAAGAAGTGAGATCCAGGTGATATGACTTAAATTCGGAAAACATTTAGTAAACAGAGGATTTTTAAAAATTAACTACATAGCTTCGCAGAAAAGCTGAATTATATTACCTATTCATTTTATTAAATTTTAAACATAGAAGCCTGATATCCTGCACTTATCAGTGCTTACAAAAAACAGCGGCAGCATCGACTAATACAACTTATTTTCCCGCATAAACGACTCACCGCCTAACTGGCGCATTTGACGCATGATCCACGCCTGGCGGCTACGCACATAACCAGAAGGCGCATTCGCTTTAAAACGCAAAGGATTAGGTAATACCGCCGCCAGCAAGGCCGCTTCAGACAGACTCAACCGACTGGCAGGCTTATGGAAATAGCGCTGCGCCGCCGCCTCCACGCCAAAAATCCCATCGCCAAACTCAGCGATATTCAGGTAAACGGTCAGAATACGTTTCTTGCTCCAGACGGTTTCCATACCCAGCGTTAGCCCGGCTTCAAGACCTTTACGTACCCAGCTACGTCCATCCCACAGAAAGAGGTTTTTCGCCGTCTGTTGCGATAACGTCGACGCCCCGCGAATACGGTTTTCATTGCGTTCATTGTGCGCCAGCGCTTTCTCTATGGCGGAGACATCGAATCCCCAGTGCTCGGGAAACTTCTGGTCCTCCGCGGCAATGACGGCCAGTCCCATCCAAGGTGAGATCTCGTCCATGCTCACCCAGTCTGAGTGCGCCACATAACCAAAATCACCGGACAGCCATGCGCCCAGTTGCCGTTCAACCATCACCGCAGAGAAAGGCACAGGCATCACGCTGAAAAGTGTGATGCCCCCGCCCCAGAATACGCCGAGGACAATGACCGCCCGCAGAAAGATACGTCGCAGAAAGGCGGTAACTCCTGTTCTCATTCAGCCAGCACCAGCACACGCGATACCAGTTTATCGATGCCACTCGCAGCCTGAGCAATGTCCTGCGCCAGCATATAGGCGGGCGTGGTGACGATTTTATTGTCTTCATCGACGACAATGTCATCAACCGGACAAGGCACATGTTCAGCGCCCATCTCTTCCAGCACCTCTGCCGTATCGATATCAGTACCGATGGTCAGACGCAGCGGGAAATCAAAAATTTTAGGTAACATAGCGGGCGCAATGCACATAAATCCCAGCGGCTTACCCGCCTGATGCATGGCCACCGCCAGCGCGGCTAAGTCGCTATCAACCCGGCATTCGCTGCCCTGACTGGCAAAATTGCTCAGATTTTTGGCCGCACCAAACCCACCCGGCACGATCAACGCATCCAGTTCCGCTGAGACTGCCTGAGCGAGCGGGCGAATTTCACCGCGTGTTAGACGTGCGGCTTCAATCAGTACATTACGCGTTTCCAGCATCGGCTCGCCGGTCAGATGATTAATCACATCCGCTTGCTGTTTATCCGGAGCAAAGCAGACGGCCTGAGCGCCGTTGCGGGCAATGGCCAGAAGCGTGAGAACAGTTTCATGGATCTCTGCACCGTCATACACGCCGCATCCACTGAGCACTACACCCACTTTTTTCATCGTGATACTCCTTTCTCAACTGGCTGAAACATATTAGTTATTATGATTTAAATGCTACGCTTCACACATTTAACTGATTCATGTAACAAATTATTTAAGATTTGCTATCTTAACTGCGTGCGGCCTGAAAATTAGGGCTGCGCCCTTGTAAACAATGATAATAATTTACGGCGCAGCCACGATTTCCCTGGTGTTGGCGCAGTATTCGCGCACCCCGGTCAAGCCGGGGTCATTTTTTTTCCACGCTCGCCACCCAGGCTTTTAATACCGCCACGTCGTGCTGCCACTCCTGCTTCATCTCTTCAATCCATTCAGCAACGTTATCTTCCCAGGCGGGAAGGTCCGGAGACTGGATTTGCTGACCTAACTGTTGCAGGTGACGCAGCCCCACAGAACCTGCTGCGCCTTTAATTTTATGACCTTCCTCAACCACGCCTTTTTTATCCCGTGCGGTCAAGTTTGACTCCAGCACGCTCAAATATCCCGGCATCATCTTCTCAAACACCGCCAGCCCGTCGGTAATTAACTTCGGTCCCACCAGCTCGAGGTATTGTTCCAACATAGGAATATCTAACAGCGCTTGCGATTTACTGCTTTCTTCAGATGTCACAGTGCTCTCCTCTTCGTTTCTGGTATCCCAGTATTTTTTGATCATGGCGGTTAGCGCCGGAACCGACAGCGGCTTACTCAGCACGTCATCCATCCCCGCGTCCAAATACTCTTTTTTATCTTTCAGTACGTTGGCGGTGAGTGCAACTAGCGGCGGAAGGTCCTCACGAGCGTATTTTTGCGTGAGCTCCCGCGAGATATCCAGACCGGTCATATCCGGTAGCTGAATATCCAGCAGCACCAGGTCATATTCACCCGGCGTAAACATTTCCAGCGCGGCTTTCCCGGTCATCGCGACATCCACGCTGTTGCCTAATTTTTCCAGCACGGAACGCGCAACAATAACGTTCAGTTCAATGTCTTCCACCAGCAGCACATTCAGGGCTGGCAGCGGCATGTCATCGTCTTCAAAGGCGTCTTCAATCTCTTCCGCTACCGCAGGCGCATGTACGGTCAGCGTAAAGATGGAGCCTTTACCTGCCTGGCTGGAAACCGTAATATCGCCGCCCATATTTTTCGCCAGACGCTTCGACACGGCCAAACCAATCCCGGTTCCTGTGGCCGGTTTACCGCCGTTGCTGTCCTTCACCTGATAATACATGGCGAAGATTTTATCCTGCTCATCCTGCGGAATGCCGATCCCAGAATCTTCAACCTCGAAATGCAGCATATCGCCCTGGTCATAGCGCGCCCGCACGGTCACCTGTCCCTGCTGAGTGAACTTCACGGCGTTGCTGATCAGATTCCACAGAATCTGGCGCAAACGCGTGCCGTCGGTAATGACCTTATGCGGTAGCGGTAACGTTGGCTCAAGTACAAAACGCAGCCCTTTTTGCTGCGCCTGCAGGCCAGAAAGGTTTTCCAGATCCGCCATAAAGCTGGTGAAATCAACAGGCTGGTTATCGAGCTGGACTTTACGTCGCTCCATCTTATCCATATCTATGATATCGTTGAAAATATTCCCCAGCGTCACGGCAGAGACATGGATGGTTTTCAGGTACTTTTCCTGCTCAGCGGTCAGGTCTGTATCCAACAGGATCCGGCTTAAGCCGACAATGCCGTTAAGCGGAGTGCGCAGCTCGTGGCTGATGGTGGAAATGAAGGTGGTCTTATCACGGCTGGCACGTTCAAGCGCGTCCTGATAGCGCTTACGCTCGGTAATATCGCGCCCAAAACCCATCAGGCCATGTCGCTTACCTACGCGGTCATAGTACGGCACTTTACGAATTTCAAAGCAGGCTTTGCGCCCGTCCGGGTAGTCCAGCCACTGTTCGTAGGTGAGTGAGACGTTATGACGGAATACCTTCTCGTCGGTTTCAATTACCTTTTCAGCCGCTTCAGGAGAGTAAACGTCAGCCGGTTTTAAGTTCACCAGCTGCTTTTCGCTTTTGCCAGTCAGCAGCTCCATGGCACGGTTACAGCCGGAAAATTCTTTATCTTCATTGCGATAAAAAACCAGATCCGGCGAGGCATCAAGGAAAGAGCGTAAAAAGGAAGACTGTTGCTCGAGCTGGATCTGCGCTTCTTCGCGCTCTTTGATTTCAACCTTCAGTTGCTCGAACGTTTCCTGGCGCTCCGCTTCGGCTTTTTCGCGCTCAACAATTTCCTGATTGAGCTGGGCTATATTATCTTTCAATTGCACATTGAGCTTGAGATCGCGCTCGCGCATCTCTTCCAGCTTTTGTACCAGTCGTGACAGGCGTTGCCGGGACTCTTCCAGTTGTTCCACCACCACTGACAGGAAATAGACAGCCCAAGGGGTAATTAACAGACCAAAAAAGATAGAACGGATAACATCAATGCTTTCTACCTGGCCATGCAGAACCATGGTGACAGCCATCTGCACCACAATTGCCAACACGACCAGAGCCAGCGCCAACAGCAGCGAAAAGCGCACCA
Organism: Citrobacter sp. KTE30; assembly: GCF_000398825.1. NCBI lineage: Bacteria > Pseudomonadati > Pseudomonadota > Gammaproteobacteria > Enterobacterales > Enterobacteriaceae > Citrobacter > Citrobacter sp. KTE30. The sequence continues at coordinate 4,104,957 of NZ_KB976055.1, forward strand.
GACCCAACTTCATCATTAGGTCGACGTAATATTGCGCCAGCATACGGATTTGCTTCATAGAGGGTTCCTTCACGACAACTTGGCACAATAATACTCAATTCTTGGCGTGACGTTTGAGAATGTGCAAGAAATGCGGAGGTTATCAGTGAAATGACTGGGTAGGCGGTAGGCCGGATAAGGCATAGCCGCCATCCGGCAATGTGCGCTGGGCCGCCTGATGGCGCTTCGCTTATCAGGCCTACATGACTACGGCCTACGGAGGGTTAGATCCCCGGCTGCACCCATGGCGTACCTAGCGCCGAGCCTTGCACGCCGTGCTCGTTAAGGTACTTATCCAGTTCAACCATCCCAGTCCAGCGATTTTCACACCATAGCGGTGCTAACAGCGTTGGGCGACGCGCGCTGGCGGAAATGCGATGATAAATCACCTCTGGCGGCGTATGGCGGATCATCTCCCCGGCGGTAACCGTATAATCGTCCAGTTCAATTCCGTTCAGCCGCCCGGCTTCCCAGGCTTTCGCCATCGTACTGCCTTTCACAATATGCAGCGGATGCAGCTTAATACCGTCAACACCCGTCTCCACCACACGCTCCATGGTTTGTAGACATTCTGCCTGCCCTTCTCCCGGCAGACCGACAATCAGGTGCGAACAGACTTTCAGCCCGCGTTCACGCGCCAGTCGCGTGGTGTTCTGGTAGCAGGCAAAATCATGACCGCGATTAATACGGTGCAGGGTTTTGTCATGTGCGGTTTGCAGACCAAGTTCCAGCCATACCTCATAACCCAGGTCTTTATACTCGCAAAGCAGATCGAGTACCGCATCCGGCACGCAGTCGGGGCGCGTCCCAACGCATAACCCGACGATACTGGCCTGGCTGACCGCCTGCTGATACATCGACCGCAGCACCTGTACTTCAGCAAAGGTGCTGGTATAGGCCTGAAAATAGGCCAGATAGCGTCTGGCGCGATTGACCAACTGCGCCTGATGCTCAAGCTGCTCGGCAATGGAATGATGCTGCTGAGTTTCATCGGCAAACGAGGCGACATTACAGAAAGTACATCCGCCACGTCCGATGGTGCCATCACGATTTGGACAGCTAAAGCCGCCGTGCAGCGTGAGTTTATGAACCTTTTGCCCATAACGGCGAGAAAGATCCCCACCAAACATATTGACTAATTTCTGTAACTGCATAATCTGGTAGACCGCGCCTTGAAAAGAGGCCAAAGCCTGCCATTTTTTGTCCCAGTCGGCGATGACCTGGATCAATCGCCCTGGCGAGCCTTTATTTATTGCATAACAAATCAAAATAATTGAAATTTCATTCACTCAAAATCTAATTACTTTTCCTTATATTCAGCGGTTTTTTTTATCTTCTTATACTCTCAGCGTAAAAACAGTATCTTTAAGACGCCTGAACTCTAAAAACCAGCATAAAATGCCAGTTATCTCGATAAATAAAGGGAGGACGAGGGATATCCAGCCTTTCTGACAGTGAGACAGATCACACTTCCTGGGGGATTCCCCTTAGGTTAAATCAATGTAAAAAATCCTTTTATTTCAATATTTTCATAAAGTTAATTGCCCTATAGCACATTTTTGCATAAATAAGATTGCCATTTGACCTGTGTGTGGATTCCCGATAACTTGGAAATCCGCTGGAAGCTTTCTGGATGAGCAGTCTGCTCATCATATTTATGCAGTAATTGAGATTCCCTCTGAAGCAAGTCCTCAAACTTGTTTGACCTGTGCGAAAAGGATAAAGAGGGCGAATGCGAGGTAAGCGTATGACACGCAAACCCCGTCGCCATGCTCTTGGTGTGCCCGTGCGCAACGGTCCAGATGGGAATCCCTCAGAGCCTGGGGAGGTTCACTGATATGTTGTACGATAAATCCCTTGAGAGGGATAACTGTGGTTTCGGCCTGATCGCCCACATAGAAGGCGAACCTAGCCACAAGGTAGTGCGTACCGCCATACACGCACTGGCCCGTATGCAGCACCGTGGCGCAATTCTTGCCGATGGAAAAACCGGCGATGGTTGCGGCCTGCTGTTACAAAAACCTGACCGCTTTTTCCGCATCGTGGCGCAAGAGCGCGGTTGGCGTTTAGCCAAAAACTACGCCGTCGGCATGATCTTTTTAAATAAAGACCCTGAGCTGGCTGCGGCTTCTCGTCGCATTGTTGAAGAAGAATTACAGCAGGAAACCCTGTCGATTGTCGGCTGGCGCGACGTGCCGACCAACGAAGGTGTTCTCGGTGAAATTGCGCTCTCCTCCCTGCCTCGTATCGAGCAAATTTTTGTTAACGCCCCTGCGGGCTGGCGTCCGCGTGATATGGAGCGTCGCCTGTTCATCGCGCGTCGTCGTATCGAAAAACGCCTCCTGCAAGACAAAGATTTCTACGTCTGTAGCTTGTCGAATCTGGTCAATATCTATAAAGGTCTGTGTATGCCGGCGGATCTGCCGCGCTTCTACCTGGACCTGGCAGACCTGCGTCTGGAATCGGCCATCTGCCTGTTCCATCAGCGCTTCTCCACCAACACCGTACCGCGCTGGCCGCTGGCGCAGCCGTTCCGCTATCTGGCGCACAACGGTGAAATCAACACCATCACCGGCAACCGCCAGTGGGCTCGCGCCCGTACTTATAAGTTCCAGACGCCACTGATCCCTGACCTGCACGACGCCGCGCCGTTTGTTAACGAAACCGGCTCTGACTCCAGCTCGATGGACAACATGCTGGAACTGCTGCTGGCAGGCGGGATGGACATCATCCGCGCCATGCGCTTACTGGTTCCACCGGCATGGCAGAACAACCCGGATATGGATCCGGAGCTGCGCGCGTTCTTTGACTTCAACTCCATGCACATGGAACCGTGGGACGGTCCGGCGGGCATCGTCATGTCCGACGGCCGCTTTGCCGCCTGTAACCTTGACCGTAACGGCTTGCGTCCGGCACGCTACGTCATCACCAAAGACAAGCTTATTACCTGCGCCTCTGAAGTCGGGATCTGGGATTATCAGCCGGATGAAGTGGTAGAGAAAGGCCGCGTCGGCCCTGGCGAGCTGATGGTTATCGATACTCGCAGCGGGCGCATTCTCCACTCCGCCGAAACCGATGATGACCTGAAAAGCCGTCACCCATACAAAGAATGGATGGAGAAAAACGTCCGCCGTCTGGTGCCGTTCGAAGACCTGGCTGACGATCAGGTAGGCAGCCGTGAACTCGACGATGACACCCTCGCCAGCTATCAGAAACAGTTTAACTACAGCGCTGAAGAGCTGGATTCCGTGATCCGCGTGCTCGGCGAAAATGGCCAGGAAGCGGTCGGTTCAATGGGTGACGATACCCCGTTTGCCGTACTCTCCAGCCAGCCGCGCATCATTTATGACTACTTCCGCCAGCAGTTCGCGCAGGTGACTAACCCGCCGATCGATCCGCTGCGTGAAGCGCACGTTATGTCGCTGGCCACCAGCATCGGTCGTGAGATGAACGTCTTCTGCGAAGCCGAAGGTCAGGCACACCGCCTGAGCTTTAAATCGCCGATCCTGCTGTACTCCGATTTCACCCAGCTTACCACCATGAAAGAGGAGCATTATCGCGCTGACCGTCTGGATATCACCTTCGACGCGACCGAAACTACGCTCGAAGAGACCGTCAAAGCATTGTGCGATAAGGCGGAACAGATGGTGCGCAACGGCACGGTACTGCTGGTACTCTCTGACCGCAACATCGCTAAAAATCGTCTGCCGGTTCCGGCGCCGATGGCCGTGGGCGCAGTGCAAACGCGTCTGGTAGAACAAAGCCTGCGCTGCGACGCCAACATCATCGTTGAAACCGCCAGTGCCCGCGATCCGCACCATTTTGCCGTCCTGCTCGGTTTTGGCGCGACGGCAATCTATCCGTATCTCGCGTATGAAACATTGGGACGTCTGATCGACACTCAGGCGATTGCCAAAGATTACCGAACCGTGATGCTGAACTACCGTAACGGCATCAACAAAGGTCTGTACAAAATCATGTCCAAGATGGGCATCTCGACCATTGCCTCCTACCGCTGCTCGAAGCTGTTTGAAGCCGTTGGTCTGCACGATGATGTGGTTGCGTTGTGCTTCCAGGGCGTGGTCAGCCGTATTAGCGGTGCAGGGTTTACCGACTTCCAGCAGGATCTGCTGAACCTCTCCAAACATGCATGGCTGGCGCGTAAACCTATCAGCCAGGGCGGTTTGCTGAAGTACGTCCATGGCGGCGAATACCACGCCTACAACCCGGACGTGGTACGCACTCTGCAGCAGGCGGTACAAAGCGGCGAGTACAGCGACTATCAGGAATACGCCAAGCTGGTTAATGAGCGTCCGGCGGCCACGCTGCGCGATCTGCTGGCGATTACGCCTGGCGATGAAGCCGTAAGCATTAGCGAAGTAGAACCCGCGACCGAACTGTTTAAACGCTTTGATACCGCCGCCATGTCTATCGGCGCATTAAGCCCGGAAGCACACGAAGCGCTGGCCGAAGCCATGAACAGCATCGGCGGCAACTCGAACTCCGGTGAAGGCGGCGAAGACCCGGCGCGCTATGGCACCAATAAAGTGTCACGCATTAAGCAGGTTGCTTCTGGTCGCTTTGGCGTAACCCCGGCATACCTGGTCAATGCCGATGTCATTCAGATTAAAGTCGCTCAGGGCGCGAAACCTGGCGAAGGTGGTCAGTTACCGGGTGATAAAGTCACCCCGTACATCGCCAAACTACGTTATTCCGTACCGGGCGTGACGCTGATCTCCCCGCCGCCGCACCACGATATCTACTCTATCGAGGATTTAGCGCAGCTGATTTTCGACCTGAAACAGGTCAACCCGAAGGCGATGATCTCGGTGAAGCTTGTTTCCGAACCAGGCGTTGGTACCATCGCCACTGGCGTAGCGAAAGCCTATGCGGATCTGATCACCATTGCTGGCTACGATGGCGGCACTGGCGCAAGCCCGCTCTCATCAGTGAAATATGCGGGCTGCCCATGGGAACTCGGCCTGGTGGAAACCCAGCAGGCGCTGGTGGCTAACGGTCTGCGTCACAAGATTCGTCTGCAGGTCGATGGCGGTCTGAAAACCGGCGTCGATATCATTAAAGCGGCAATTCTGGGTGCAGAAAGCTTTGGCTTCGGTACCGGCCCGATGGTGGCGCTGGGCTGTAAATATCTGCGTATTTGCCACCTGAACAACTGCGCAACCGGTGTTGCAACTCAGGATGAGAAACTGCGTAAGAACCACTATCACGGCCTGCCGTTCAAAGTGACCAACTACTTTGAATTTATCGCCCGTGAAGTGCGCGAGCTGATGGCCTCGCTGGGCGTTACCCGCCTGGTGGATCTGATTGGTCGCACCGACCTGCTCAAAGAGCTGGATGGCTTCACCGCCAAGCAGCAGAAGCTGGAGCTGTCTCGTCTGCTGGAAACCGCCGAACCGCATCCGGGTAAAGCGCTGCATTGCACCGAGAACAACCCGCCGTTTGATAATGGCGTGCTGAACGCCCAGCTGTTACAGCAGGCGAAGCCGTTCGTCGACGAGCGCCAGAGCAAAACCTTCTGGTTCGATATCCGCAACACCGACCGTTCCGTCGGCGCATCGCTGTCGGGCTATATCGCTCAGACGCATGGCGATCAGGGGCTGGCGTCTGACCCGATCAAAGCGCACTTCAGCGGTACTGCAGGCCAGAGCTTTGGCGTGTGGAACGCGGGCGGCGTGGAGCTGTATCTGACCGGCGATGCCAACGACTATGTCGGTAAAGGCATGGCGGGTGGTCTGCTGGCAGTGCGTCCTCCGGTTGGCTCTGCTTTCCGTAGCCATGAAGCGAGCATCATCGGTAACACCTGCCTGTATGGCGCCACCGGTGGTCGCCTGTTTGCTGCGGGTCGTGCGGGTGAGCGCTTTGCAGTGCGTAACTCTGGCGCAATCACCGTGGTTGAAGGTATTGGCGACAACGGCTGTGAATACATGACCGGCGGCATCGTCTGTATTCTCGGCAAAACCGGCGTTAACTTTGGCGCGGGCATGACCGGCGGATTCGCCTACGTGCTCGACGAAGACGGTGAATTCCGCAAACGCGTAAACCCGGAACTGGTCGAAGTGCTGAGCGTGGACTCGCTGGCGATCCACGAAGAGCACCTGCGTGGCCTGATTACCGAGCACGTACAGCATACCGGTTCTTCTCACGGCGAAGAGATCCTGGCGAACTGGCCAGCATTCTCGGCGAAATTCGCGCTGGTAAAACCAAAATCCAGTGATGTGAAAGCACTGTTGGGTCACCGTAGTCGTAGCGCAGCAGAGCTGCGTGTGCAGGCGCAGTAAGGGGTAGCAGCAATGAGTCAGAACGTATACCAATTTATCGACCTGCAGCGTGTTGATCCGCCGAAGAAGCCGCTGAAGATCCGCAAGATCGAGTTTATCGAGATTTACGAGCCGTTTTCTGAAGGTCAGGCCAAAGCACAGGCAGATCGCTGCCTGTCCTGCGGTAACCCGTACTGCGAGTGGAAGTGCCCGGTACATAACTACATCCCGAACTGGCTGAAGTTGGCGAATGAGGGACGTATTTTTGAAGCGGCAGAGCTTTCGCACCAGACCAACACCTTGCCGGAAGTCTGTGGCCGTGTATGCCCGCAGGATCGACTGTGTGAAGGATCCTGTACGCTGAACGATGAGTTTGGCGCGGTAACCATTGGCAACATCGAGCGCTATATCAACGATAAAGCGTTCGAGATGGGCTGGCGTCCGGATATGACCGGCGTTCGCCAGACGGACAAGCGCGTGGCGATTATCGGTGCGGGGCCAGCGGGCCTGGCCTGTGCTGATGTGCTGACCCGCAACGGCGTAAAGGCGGTGGTATTTGACCGTCACCCGGAAATCGGCGGCTTGCTGACCTTCGGTATCCCAGCCTTCAAGCTGGAAAAAGAGGTCATGACCCGTCGCCGTGAAATCTTCACCGGCATGGGCATTGAGTTCAAACTCAACGTGGAAGTGGGCCGTGACGTACAGCTCAACGATTTGCTGAAGGATTACGACGCCGTGTTCCTTGGCGTAGGAACCTATCAGTCGATGCGCGGCGGGCTGGAAAATGAAGACGCTGAGGGCGTGTTTGATGCTCTGCCGTTCCTGATTGCTAATACCAAGCAATTGATGGGCTTTGGCGAAAGCAGCGACGAGCCATACATCAGCATGGAAGGCAAACGCGTCGTCGTGCTCGGCGGTGGCGATACCGCGATGGACTGCGTGCGCACTTCGGTTCGCCAGAATGCTGCACACGTCATTTGCGCCTATCGTCGCGATGAAGAGAACATGCCGGGTTCGAAACGCGAAGTGAAAAACGCGCGCGAAGAAGGCGTCGAGTTCCAGTTCAACGTCCAGCCTTTAGGTGTGGAAGTGAATGCCAACGGGAAAGTGTGCGGCGTGAAAATGGCGCGCACTGAAATGGGCGAACCGGATGCGAAGGGACGTCGCCGTGCGGAGATCGTCGCTGGCTCCGAGCACGTTGTTCCGGCTGATGCCGTGGTCCTGGCGTTTGGTTTCCGCCCACATAGCATGGAATGGTTGAAAGAGCACAGCGTCGAACTGGATTCACAGGGGCGCATTATTGCCCCGGAACGTAGCGACAACGCTTTCCAGACCAGCAACCCGAAAATCTTCGCCGGTGGCGACATCGTGCGCGGTTCGGATCTGGTGGTCACCGCGATTGCCGAAGGTCGTAAAGCGGCAGACGGGATTCTGAATTACCTGGAAGTGTAATACATCTGGCTCCCTTGACGCTGATAGATGGGGAGCCAATATTCCTCCACTAAATACATGCGGTATCATTTTTCGAAAACCGCTCACAAATACAGCTGTATATTCAGTACATTGAAATTCCGCAGACAGTGTCTGCAGAATCTTACCATTTGGCGCAACTGGCTAAATCTTTCACACTACCCTGGTCGGTGTATGTCCGCCTCTTGTCGGTTAAAAATGCCGATGCCCGAAAATCAACGCAATCATCAACACCATAAATAATAACCATGTAAAGATTATACGTAATCGTTTGCTTTATTCTGAGAACTGTATATTATGCGGCGGATTTTTTGGGCAAAATTCATGGAGGCGTTGTGTCGCAGGACAACAATTATAGCCAGGGCCCCGTCCCTCTGGCGGCGCGGAAAGGCGTGGTTCCACTAACATTTGTCATGTTGGGGCTTACATTTTTTTCCGCCAGTATGTGGACCGGTGGCACACTCGGTACCGGTCTTTCCTATAATGATTTCTTCCTGGCAGTTCTCTTCGGTAATCTTCTCCTCGGTATTTACACTGCATTTCTCGGTTTTATCGGCGCAAAAACAGGGCTCTCAACCCACCTTCTGGCGCGTTACTCATTTGGTTTGAAAGGCTCATGGCTTCCCTCACTGTTGTTAGGCGGTACGCAGGTAGGCTGGTTTGGCGTGGGTGTGGCTATGTTTGCTATCCCGGTGGGCAAAGCGACGGGAATTGACGTCAATATCCTGATTGCGGTTTCCGGTCTGTTGATGACCCTGACCATCTTTTTTGGCATCTCGGCGCTGACCGTTTTATCTATCATCGCCGTGCCTGCCATCGTCGTTCTTGGCAGCTACTCCGTCTGGCTGGCGGTGAGTGATGTCGGCGGTTTAGACCATTTAAAAGCGATAGTGCCGCAGACGCCGCTGAATTTCTCCACCGCCCTGGCGCTGGTGGTCGGTTCGTTTGTCAGCGCAGGAACATTAACCGCCGACTTCGTGCGCTTTGGTCGCAACGCCAAAGGCGCGGTGCTGATTGCCATGGTGGCGTTTTTCCTTGGCAACTCCTTGATGTTCATCTTCGGCGCTGCGGGCGCGGCTGCGGTTGGACAGGCGGATATCTCTGATGTGATGATTGCCCAGGGACTGCTGCTGCCCGCGATTGTAGTGCTCGGTCTGAACATCTGGACGACTAACGACAATGCGCTGTATGCCTCAGGTCTGGGATTTGCCAATATTACCGGCCTTTCCAGCCGTACACTGTCGGTGGCTAACGGTATTATCGGCACATTGTGCGCGCTATGGCTTTACAATAACTTTGTCGGTTGGCTGACTTTTCTGTCGGCAGCAATTCCCCCGATTGGCGGGGTGATCATCGCCGACTATCTGCTGAACCATCGTCGCTATGCCGACTTCAGCAAAGCGCAATTTATTTCAGTAAACTGGATAGCGATCCTGTCCGTTGCATTGGGCATTGCCGCAGGTCACTATATTCCCGGTATTGTGCCCGTCAACGCCGTACTTGGCGGCGTATTCAGCTATATCCTGCTGAATCCACTTTTCAATCGCAGCCTTGCTAAATCACCAGAGGTCAGCCATGCAGAATAATAACATCACCCTTCGTCAGGCACGTTTACAGGGACGCGAAGGATTGTGGCAGCTCACGATTGAAAACGGGCGCTTCAGCCGAATTGAGCCACAGGACACCGCCACGTTACCGCAGGGCGAAGTGCTTGATGCCGAAGGCGGCCTGGCCATTCCACCGTTCGTTGAGCCACATATCCATCTGGACACCACGCAAACTGCAGGCGAGCCGAGCTGGAACCAGTCTGGAACGTTATTTGAAGGCATTGAGCGTTGGGCCGAACGTAAGGCAATGCTCACGCACGAAGACGTCAAAGCGCGCGCCATGCAGACGCTGAAGTGGCAGATGGCCAACGGCATCCAGTATGTCCGCACGCACGTTGACGTTTCCGATCCAACGCTGACTGCACTGAAAGCCATGCTGGAGGTGAAGCAAGAAGTCGCGCCGTGGGTAGAGCTGCAAATTGTCGCCTTCCCGCAAGAGGGCATTCTTTCTTACCCCAACGGTGAAGCGCTATTAGAGGAAGCCGTGCGTTTGGGCGCAGACGTCATTGGCGCGATCCCCCACTTTGAATTTACGCGTGAATATGGCGTTGAGTCTCTGCACAAAATTTTCGCTCTGGCGCAGAAATACGATCGGCTTATCGATGTGCACTGCGACGAAATTGACGATGAGCAGTCACGCTTTGTTGAAACCGTCGCGGCGCTGGCGCATCGTGACAATATGGGCGAACGCGTGACCGCCAGCCATACCACGGCAATGCATTCCTATAACGGCGCGTATGCTTCCCGCCTCTTTCGCCTGTTGAAAATGTCCGGCATTAACTTTGTCGCGAACCCACTGGTAAATATTCACCTGCAAGGGCGCTTTGATACGTATCCTAAACGTCGCGGCGTAACGCGCGTCAAAGAGATGCTGGAAGCGGAGATCAACGTCTGCTTCGGCCATGATGACGTCTTCGACCCGTGGTATCCGCTGGGCACCGCCAATATGCTGCAGGTACTGCATATGGGATTACATGTGTGTCAGCTGATGGGATACGGACAGATCAACGATGGGCTGAACCTGGTTACCACCCACAGTGCGAAAACCCTGCACCTGCAGGATTACGGTCTGAACGTGGGAAACTCCGGAAATCTGGTGATTTTAGCGGCAGAAAATGGGTTTGACGCGGTTCGTCGCCAGACGCCTGCCCGTTATTCCATTCGTCACGGGCGAGTCATTGCTGAGACAGTGCCAAGCCAGACCACGCTGCATCTGACGCAGCCGGAAGCGGTGACGTTTAAGCGCTAAGTTGTTCTATCCAGTGTCGGATGGCGCAAGCCTTGCCATCCGACACGGTCTCTCATCGTCAGGCTTGTAATAAGCTGGCGCGCACCTTGATCACGACCTTTTTGATTTCCCCCGGCCCCCCCACCATACAGCCCGGTTTATGCGGCTCGCCCGGCATAAAAATCGCAAATCTTCCCGGCTTCAGTACGATCGCCTGCTCATCGGCAATCTCGCTGCACAACTGATAGTCATCCTCAACATGCATCTCATCGCACTGGCGAGCAGAATCGGTCATCCCGAACAGAATGCGTTCTTCGCCAGACAACAGCACCTGAATATCAATGTACTGCTGATGCAGTTCCGCTTTCTTTTGCTCTGGGCTCTGCGTCGCAAACTGCATGACATTCATAAAAATAGTATCGCCCTGCAACGCGTAGCGCCCTGGCGTTTTCTCCTGCGGATTCGCCGCAATGGCAAGCGTTAATGCCTGCTGTAAGACCGGATGTAATCCGGCAGAAGGCAGTGAACGCAACTCATCTGATATCATCATCATTCTCCCTGGGCCAACAGCGCGGCCCCCAGTAATCCAGCGTCATGGCGGTAATGCGCCGCCAGTAATTCCACGTGATAGGCCAAGGGCTCTTGTGCCAGATAATGTTCCACCAGCGCCAGATATCCTTCAGCCAGCCCAACGCTGCCGCCAATCACCACAATCTGGCAATCGGTCGTGGCCTTCACATCGCCGATAAGCCTTGCCAAAGTACGCGCCGAGCGATGGATCAACCTGCTTGCCTGCTCATCTCCTTGCCCGGCGCGGCTAAAAATGGTTTTGGCATCGCATCCAGCAAGTGTACCTTCGGCTGCAGCCGCGATCCCTCGACCGGAAGCAATCGCCTCGACGCAGCCCACACGCCCGCAGCCGCAGGCCGGTCCATTGAGATCCGCCAGCGTATGTCCTAAGTGTCCAGCCAGACCACCAGACCCGGTGAGTAATTTGCCGTTGCTGATCACGCCGCCACCGACGCCTGTCGACACGGTGATAAACACCATGTCGCTTATCTCATCCGCCATAGCGTGGTATTCCGCCCAGGCCGCTGCCTGTGCGTCATTGACTGCCAGCGTCGGCAGGCCGGTGATTTGTTCCAGCGTTTGTGTTAGCGGAAAATGCATCAACCCGCCAAGGTTATGCGGATTCAGCGCCAGTAAAGCCCCCTCACGGATAATCCCCGTCGAGGCGATCGCCACCCGATTAGCACGCCCCTGTAGCGGTGCAACCAGTGCTTGCAGCGCAGCGCGCAGCGCCTCCGGCGTTTTGCTGGCGGGCGTCAGCAATTCACGCCGCTCGCGAATTTGCAGATTACTGTCTAACAGCGCGGCAGCCAGTTTGGTACCGCCGATATCAATTGCCAATGTGGTCATGACACCGCCTTCTGCATCGCGGTGATACGCTTTTTATCCCGTTGCTCAAGTAACGACATACTTCTTCCCTTACGCTAATTGCCCGGTTCAACACCGGGCAATGGGATTAACTTTTGGATTTCACCATGGTGCTTTTGTCACCGCCGAACGGTACAGCCCCGCTAAACGGTCGACCATCAATGGCATCATGCGTACGTAACGCTTCAGGACGCAGCCAGCGCTGTACGCGGGACGGCATATCGAGACCAATCAGCAGGATCACCACAAATGTCAGGCCGAAAGAGAGCGATCCCAGCGCGGTGCCCAGATCCAGACGTTGGGCAATCAGCGCGCCGATGATCGGTGCCAGAGCCCCACCCAGTGCGCCCACGTTATAGGTGAAGCCCAGGCCCGCCGCACGCTGGTCGGTATCGAAATAGCCGCCAATCAGTTTTGGTAAGATCCCGGAGATCCCCTGGCCGAGCATTTGCTGGAAAAACAGCAGCAAACCCAGCACCCAGACGTTTGAGCCGCCAATCGCAAATACCGGAATAATCAGCAACTGCGAGGCCAGCAGACTGCAGACATAGGCCTTGCGCGTGCCCAGCCAGTCGCCAAGAAAACCGCCGACGCAACAACCGACCGCCGCACCAAAACCGCTAAAGAAGAGCACTCTGGCCACCGTGGAAGGATCGTACAGCAGTTCGGTTTTCAGATAGGTTGGCAACAGTGCCTGAATCGGCCACGAGTACAGGAAGGCGAATAGTACGACCACCATCAGCATGACGCCCGTCGGCCAGCGCTTCCCGCTGCTTTGCACCATAAAGCTAATGAAAATAAACGCACATATCAGGCCGAGGACCGCCACGATAGCCGCATTTTGCAGGTCACCAGCAAAGCAGAACCACAGCGCGGTTGCAGCGGCGATCGTCATCAGAATATTAATTACCCGATGCTCGCCCCGGTAGAGAATATCCACCATCGTGCGCACTGGCGCTTTGCCTTCGTGTTTCTCTTTCCAGTCTTCCGCTTCCGGAATATTTTTACGCAGCCACAGGGCGAAGATAATTGGCAGGATGCCGATGAAGAACAGCGCACGCCACCCCCAGACCGGAACCACCAGGCTGTAGACCTGCGCGGCGATCACGGCACCAACGGAAAAGCCGGAAATCAGGAAGCCACTGGCTTTATTTCGCAGGTGTTTAGGCCAACTTTCAATAACATAGGTTGCACTGGAGCCGTACTCACCCGCCATTCCCATACCGATAACCAGACGGGCGATAAACATGGTGGTGTAGCCCGGCGCGAAGCCGCAGGCCAGCGTCCCCACGGAGAACAGAATGATGCTGGTGACCATTGCCAGACGGCGTCCGTAACGATCGCCCATTGCCCCCAGCATTAACCCGCCAAACCAACGGGAGATAAAGGCGGCCGAGATCAGGCTGGCGGCCTGCACCGTCGTCAGTCCGAATTCGCCCTGCACTTCTGTCAGCACCAGGGCGATTAACACAAAATCGAAACCATCAAGCAAATATCCCAGCCAGGCGGCGGAAAATGCCCGCCATTGTGCCCGATTGAGATGGCGATACCACGGGATGCTCTGGGTAGAAGTACTCATTTTACTCTCCCGACGATCTTTGTTGTTGTGCCGGGTGGTGGCTTTGCCTTACCCGGCTTACGGTCGAAAAATCCAGGCCGGGCAAGCGAAGCGCCCCCGGCGACCCGCGATTACGCCTTTTCCGCCAGCAGTTGGTTTGCCAGCGCTTTCAGTTCCGGCAGATAGCGTTCATCTACCGGAGCAAAGGGTTTACGGCACAGTGGAACAGAAACCACATCCATATAGTGCAGTACTGTTTTCAGGCCGCGGAACACGCCAACCTTAATAAGCAGATCGATAACCTTATTGCACTCGGTTTGCAGCTTTTGCGCCGTGCGAATGTCACCTTCTTTGAGCGCTTTCACAATTCCCTGATAACGCCATCCCATGATGTTGTAAGTGCTACCGATACCTCCATCTGCGCCTGCTAGCAGTCCAGAAGCGAAGATCTCGTCATAACCGTTATAAAGCACCAGATCGGGATGAGCGCGGCGGATCTGTTCCATCTGATAGAGATCGCCCGAAGTTTGCTTCAGTGCGCCAACGCCCGGCAACGTCACCAGCGTGTTGATCTGATCCAGCGTCAGTTTTACGCCGCTCAGCGCCGGGATGTTATAGACCACCATCGGCAATCCATTCGCTGAATCAATAATTGCGCGGTAGTGATCGCAGTGCTCTTCAAAGCTGAACGGATAGTAAAACGGCGTGACAGCGGAGACAGCATCAAAGCCGTAACGATGCGCGGCGCTCGCCAGTTGCTGGCTTTCTTCCGTACTGACCGTGCCAACATGGGCAATTAACGTCACTTTGCCTTTCGCTTCTTCAGCAACGATTTCCAGCACCTGCTCTCTTTCAGCGCGGTTTTGGACAAAGGCCTCACCCGTTGAGCCACCGACATACAGCCCATCGATCCCCTGACCAATGTTGAAACGCACCAGACGGCGCAGGCTCTCGATGTCCAGTTTCTGTTGGTTATCGAATGGAGTTAACAACGCTGGCATTACGCCTTTTAAATTTCTTGCCATAACGACCTCTGACGATGATTAGTGTTATCTGACTGCATACCTTTATACCTGTTATACCAGATCAAATAAGCAGCAATACAATAGAGAACGCTTATAGTGCGATCTACCTCACTAAACACTTCATCCTTCGAGCCGCCTCTGCGTTGGCTGCGTTCGCTCACCCCTGTCACATAGTTATCTATGCTCCAGGGGACTCGCTCTCTTGCCGCCTTGATGCAACTTGAATGATTTTGGGTTTAAAAGATCGTCAGGATCGCGATTACTTACGCAATTTTTTACTTTTGCTGAAGGCGTGCCAGGTTGCGGAAACGCTATTGAGATGTTCTTGCAGTGCACGGTCTGCTTCTTCAGGATCGCGCTGACGAATCGCATCGACAATAGCGATATGCTGCTGATAACTCACGTTATTGTGCTCATACAATTCTTGATCGGCAACGGCCGGACGGGCAGCAATTAACCAGTCTAACAGCGCAACATGGATCGCCATAAAGATGGGATTGCCCGGGATCTCCGCCAGTACGCGGTGAAAATCAACGTCCGAACGGATGAACAACGTATTGTCATCAAGCGACTGGCTGTTGATCTCCAGCGCTTTCGCCAGCCTGTCGATTTGCTCATCTGTCGCATGTTCGGCGGCGTATCGAACCAGGCTTGATTCAAAGAACAGTCGCAACTGCTCGAAGTGGGCAATGCCGCCGGGATGTGCGAGGAAATCTTTCGCCATACCAGACAGCTCACTGATGATGGTATCAGCTGAAGGACGCGAAACGCGGGCGCGCTCGCCGTTGTTGATTTGTACCAGACCTTTGCGTTTTAACGCGGCCAGCGCTTCTCGTACAGAAGGACGGCCCACGTTAAAGAAGGCCATCAGCTCCCGCTCAGACGGCAACTGTTCGCCCTCGCCAAATTCCCGACGACGAATCATCTGCTCCAGTTCTTCCTCAACCATTTCAGACAGTTTTTTACGCGCCAGCGGGCGATTGCGTAAGCTACGGCCAATGGTGGATGGAGAGTCTTCAGCTTGCGAATCAAATGCGTTCATAGGGTCCATTCAGCTAAGTCGTGGTGACAAACAACAGCGGGTTTATCCTAACACAGGATCGAAAGCAGGGTGAAATGATGGTCGATCCGCCCCCGCTGGCTTATTGATAACATACGTAACAGCAATATTATTTTAAGCGAGTATCTTCCGCCTATTTTTAATTTAATAGAGTTATATCATCTTCATGAAATTTATGAACATTAACGTGATAATTTATCATAACCATCTATTTTATAACGATAAATAATTAAACCCTCGAATTAAAAATAAGATATTCACTCCATAAAAAATGCCCAGAAAAATATAACATCCGTTGGGATAACAGCGTTATTACCGGATTTATCTTCTTCTCTGGCATGGAGTGAAACAATGTTCGGCATCATTATCTCTGGCATCGTTTTATTAACGATGGGTTACCTGATCCTCAAAAACTACAAACCGCAGGTCGTGCTGGCCGCCGCCGGGATCTTCCTGATGATCTGCGGCGTCTGGCTGGGCTACGGCGTGTTGGTCGCTGACGATAAGAGCAGTGGCTATCTACTGGTCGATATTTACAACGAAATTTTGCGTATGCTCTCCAACCGCGCGGCCGGGCTGGGGTTATCAATCATGGCAGTGGGTGGTTATGCCCGCTATATGGACAGAATGGGAGCCAGCAGAGCGATGGTTAGCCTGTTAAGCCGCCCGCTCAAGCTAATCCGCTCACCCTATGTTGTGCTTGCCGCCACCTATGTTATTGGTCAGATCATGGCGCAGTTCATTACCAGCGCATCCGGGTTAGGTATGTTGCTGATGGTGACGCTGTTCCCAACGCTGGTCAGTCTTGGCGTGAGCCGTTTATCCGCTGTTGCGGTCATTGCCACCTCAATGTCTATTGAATGGGGCATTCTGGAAACCAACTCTATTTTTGCCGCGCAGGTCGCGGGTATGAAAATCGCCACTTATTTCTTTCAATACCAGTTGCCCGTCGCGTCGTGTGTCATTGTCGCCGTCGCCATTGCGCATTTTTTCGTTCAGCGTCAGTTTGATAAAAAAGCCGCACCGGAAAGCAACGGATTTGCTGAACAAAAGACGCTGGAAAACGTACCTCCGCTCTATTACGCCATTCTACCCGTCATGCCGCTGATCCTGATGCTGGGCTCGCTTGCCCTTGCGCAAATGGGGCTAATGAAAGCAGAGTTGAATCTGGTGGTGGTGATGTTGATGAGCATGACGCTGACTATGTTTGTTGAATTCCTGCATAAACATAATCTGCGCGAAACGATGGATGATGTGCAGGCTTTTTTTGACGGCATGGGGACGCAGTTTGCCAACGTTGTCACGCTGGTGGTCGCCGGTGAAATCTTTGCGAAAGGGTTGACGACTATCGGGACTGTCGACGCCGTAATAAAAGGCGCAGAGCATTCCGGTCTTGGCGGCATTGGCGTGATGATCATCATGGCGATGGTCATCGCCGCCTGTGCGATTGTCATGGGGTCAGGCAACGCACCGTTTATGTCTTTTGCCAGCCTCATTCCGGATATTGCCGCCGGGCTGCATATTCCTGCAGTAGTGATGATTATGCCGATGCATTTTGCCACTACGCTTGCCCGCGCGGTGTCACCCATAACCGCTGTAATTGTCGTGACATCAGGTATTGCCGGCGTATCGCCCTTTGAAGTGGTAAAACGTACAGCAATCCCGATGGCAGTAGGATTTGTGGTGAATATGGTAGCCACCATCGCGCTGTTTTACTGATCCCGAAGCCAGAAAACAGAACAGGCCCGAAAGGGCCTGTTTTTTTATTTCACTATTTATTTCACTACGCGCAGCGCTGGACGCCCACCGCGAGGTGGCGGCGGAGTGTCATCAGGATCGTTGTCGTCGCCATTGTCAGGCTTATCGCCATCAATGACCGACATGACTGTTTCACTCTCAAAACCAGACGCGTCGTTGTCGTCATCATTTAAGCTGGCGACATCTTCATCGTAGGCGGCTTCCGGTTCGAACATCGTACCAGCGCCATTTTCACGTGCATAAATTGCCAGAACAGCAGCCAACGGCACAGACACCTGACGCGGCACACCACCGAAGCGCGCGTTAAAGCGCACTTCATCGTTAGCCAGTTCCAGGTTGCCCACCGCACGCGGTGCAATATTCAGAACAATTTGCCCGTCACGCGCATATTCCATTGGAACCTGCACGTCCTGGAGCGTCACATCCACCACCAGATGCGGCGTGAGCTGGTTGTCTAGCAACCACTCATAGAATGCGCGCAGCAGATACGGACGGCGTGGTGTTAGCTGTGGCAAATCCATACAGGTTAACCCCGGCCCAGACGCATTTCACGTTCAGGCTCAGTCAGAGAAGCCAGGAAAGAGTCACGTTCGAAGACGCGAGTCATGTACCCTTTCAGTTCTTTCGAACCTGCACCGTTGAATTCAATACCCAGCTGCGGTAAACGCCACAGCAGCGGCGCCAGGTAGCAGTCTACCAGGCTGAACTCATCGCTCAGGAAGTAAGGTTTCTGGCCAAATACTGGCGCAATTGCCAGCAGTTCTTCGCGCAGACGCTTACGCGCGACTTCGGCTTCAGATGCAGAACCGTTCACGATGACATTCATCAGCGTGTACCAGTCTTTTTCAATACGCTGCATGTACAGGCGGCTTTCACCACGCGCAACCGGGTAAACCGGCATCAGCGGCGGATGCGGGAAGCGCTCATCCAGGTATTCCATAATGATGCGAGATTCCCACAGGGTCAGCTCACGATCCACCAGTGTCGGTACGCTCTGATTCGGGTTGAGGTCGATCAGATCCTGAGGTGGATTGTCCTTTTCCACGTGCTCAATCTCGAAACTAACACCTTTCTCAGCCAGCACAATGCGGACCTGATGGCTATAGATGTCAGTAGGACCAGAAAACAGCGTCATTACCGAACGTTTGTTGGCAGCGACAGCCATGAAAACCTCCAGGTATATTCAGAATTTTTACTGCTACCAGCCACTCAGTGGCCAGCCAGAAGTGATGTCACCCAGACTCGGGAAAGTCATTGCTGTTCAAAATACAAACAAAAAATGAACGATACCGGACATTTGGGCAGAAAATTGGATGATAGTTTACCAGATTTTGTGACCTTTGTGGTGAGTCGATTCTTGAAATGGGGAAAAAGAGGTGGCAATCAGCGGATTACCGTGGATCTGAGGCGAAAAATAACGATAAAAAAACCCGCCAAAGCGGGTTTTTTCGCAAATTGTCGTCTGCCGAAGCAGAGTACAATTAACGTTTGGAGAACTGAGGACGACGACGTGCTTTACGCAGACCGACTTTCTTACGTTCAACCTGACGAGCATCACGGGTAACGAAGCCAGCTTTACGCAGTTCGCCACGCAGGGACTCGTCGTACTCCATCAGAGCGCGGGTGATACCGTGACGGATCGCACCAGCCTGACCAGAGATACCACCACCTTTAACAGTGATGTACAGATCCAGTTTCTCAACCATGTCGACCAGTTCCAGCGGCTGACGAACTACCATGCGGGCAGTTTCACGACCGAAGTACTGTTCCAGAGAACGTTGGTTGATTACGATTTTACCACTGCCCGGTTTGATGAAAACGCGAGCTGCGGAACTTTTGCGGCGACCAGTGCCGTAGTATTGATTTTCAGCCATTGCCTATAATCCCGATTAGATGTCAAGAACTTGCGGTTGCTGTGCCGCGTGGTTGTGCTCGTTGCCAGCGTAAACTTTCAGTTTACGGAACATAGCACGACCCAGCGGGCCTTTTGGCAGCATGCCTTTAACCGCGATTTCAAGCACACGCTCAGGACGGCGAGCAATCATCTCTTCAAAGGTCGCTTGTTTGATACCACCGATGTGGCCGGTGTGGTGATAGTACACTTTGTCAGTACGCTTGTTGCCGGTTACAGCAACTTTGTCAGCGTTCAGAACGATGATGTAATCACCGGTATCTACGTGCGGAGTGTATTCCGCTTTGTGCTTACCGCGCAGGCGCAGAGCCAGTTCGGAAGCCAGACGGCCCAGAGTTTTACCGGTCGCGTCAACAACATACCAGTCGCGTTTTACGGTTTCTGGTTTAGCTGTAAAAGTTTTCATTAAAAGCTTACCCAAATAAATAAGTTACACGTTGGTGAACACCCAAACGTTTTGTCAGTTGAGGTTCACACGACATTGTCCAGCAAACCTACCCCTTCGAATAGCCTATGCCGGCGCATAGAAAGTTTTGGGAAAAAAACTCTCTCGTAACGTGGGGTCGCAAGATTATAGAGAAGTCAGGGTCAAAGATCGACCCCTTTATGTGATTTGCGGCAGGTTTAACCGGCTAAATGTTCCCGCTTCAGATACTCTTCGCTTTGCATCTCCTGCAAACGCGACAAACAGCGCTGAAATTCAAACTTCAGACGCTCGCCCTGATAAATTTCATAGAGTGGCGATGCCGCGCTGACCACCAGCTTGACGTGGCGTTCGTAAAACTCATCCACCAATGCGATAAAGCGCCGCGCTTCACTCTCCATCAGCGGGGTCATGACCGGCACATCAGACAACAGTACCGTGTGAAACAAACGCGACAGCGCAATGTAGTCATGCTGGCTACGCGCATCGACACAGAGCGTGGTAAATGACACCGCCAGCGTTTGGTTTTCGACGGCCAGCGTCTGCATCGGACGATGATTGATCTCCAGCGTCGGCGCATGTTCACCTTTGGTTCCCGCTAATGCCAGCCAGAGTTTATCCATCTGTTGGCGGGTTTCCTCATTCAGTGGCGACAGCCACAAATGCGCCTGCGTTAAGGTGCGCAGACGATAATCGACGCCAGCATCAACATTCATGATGTCGCAATGCTGTTTGATAGCATCAATGGCAGGAAGAAAACGCGCGCGTTGTAAACCGTTGCGATACAGCTCATCTGGCGGAATATTGGAGGTCGCCACCAGCGTAATGCCACGGGCAAACAGAGCCTTCATCAGGCCGCCGAGTAGCATGGCGTCGGTAATATCAGAAACAAAAAATTCGTCAAAGCACAGCACGTCCGTTTCGGCCTTAAAGCGATCGGCGATGATTTCCAGCGGATCGCTCTGCCCCTGTAAGGCAGTAAGCTCTTCATGCACACGCAGCATAAAACGATGAAAGTGCAAACGCTGTTTACGTTCGCCCGGCAGACTATGGTAGAACAGATCCATCAGCCAGGTTTTTCCGCGCCCAACTCCGCCCCACATATATAAACCACGCACCGGTGTGTTGATCGGCGACTCACGCTTGCCCAGCAATTTGCCAAAACGCGCCATCAGTCCGCTCTCCTGCGGCGCAGGTCGCGCTGGCGTCGTAAGTGCCTGGAAAATTGTTTCCAGTCGATTCACGGCTTCTTGTTGTACATTGTCAGGCTGATGACTGCCGTCGTTGAGGGCTTGCAGGTAACGCGATGTCGGGGAAAGGCTTTGCATGATGTTATTGTTATTCCTTGAGAATCGATGTGCCGTCGCTCACGGTTGACGAAAAAAAGGCCGTTCTACATTACGTGATATAAACACGGGATTCCACTTCTACGGGATTAGCGGTTATAGTGGCATAATCAGGCGCAGGCATGGAGCCTTAAGCCAACACCCTACGGAAACACAAGACAACGGGAGATGTTCATGACCTGGGAATATGCGCTAATTGGGTTAGTCGTCGGTATCATTATTGGTGCTGTAGCCATGCGTTTTGGTAATCGGAAATTACGCCAACAGCAGGCATTGCAGTACGAACTGGAAAAAAATAAAGCTGAGCTGGAAGAGTACCGTGAAGAACTGGTGAGCCACTTTGCCCGCAGCGCTGAATTGCTGGATAACATGGCGGACGATTATCGTCAGATTTACCAGCACATGGCGAAAAGCTCCAGCAACCTGCTGCCGGGTATGTCGCCGGAAAACAACCCGTTCCGTAATCGTCTGGCAGAGTCTGAAGCAGGCAACGATCAGGCGCCGGTTCAGATGCCACGTGACTATTCTGAAGGGGCATCTGGCCTGCTGCGTAGTGGCGCAAAGCGCGACTAACCGCACATCGTTAAGAAATTTATTGGGCGCAGCAATTGCGCCCTCCGCTTCTCTTCCCGTCCCAGCTATTATTTAGTCGTTAGCCTCATTGTGACCAAACCGAAAATTCAATAACATCAAACTGTTTTGAATCATCTTCCGTTTACTCAAGGTACGAGAGCAGGATCCATGAAAAAACAAACCCAGCTGTTGAGTGCATTAGCGTTAAGTGTCGGGTTAACTCTCTCGGCGCCATTCCCGGCCGTTGCGTCGATTCCCGGCCAGGTTCCCGGTCAGGCTGCGCTCCCCAGCCTCGCCCCGATGCTGGAGAAAGTGTTGCCAGCCGTGGTGAGTGTAAGGGTCGAAGGCACCGCCACTCAGGGGCAGAAAGTCCCGGAAGAGTTCAAAAAGTTTTTTGGTGATGAACTTCCCGATCAACCTTCCCAACCTTTTGAAGGACTGGGTTCAGGTGTCATTATTGATGCCGCCAAAGGCTACGTCCTGACCAATAACCACGTTATTAATCAGGCGCAAAAAATCAGCGTTCAGCTTAATGATGGTCGTGAGTTCGACGCAAAGCTTATTGGCAGCGACGATCAGAGCGATATCGCACTGCTACAAATTCAACACCCCAGCAACCTGACGCAAATTGCCATTGCTGACTCTGATAAACTCCGCGTGGGTGATTTCGCGGTGGCTGTGGGTAACCCGTTCGGTTTGGGTCAAACAGCCACCTCCGGGATTGTATCGGCTTTGGGTCGCAGTGGGTTGAACCTGGAAGGTCTGGAAAACTTTATTCAGACTGACGCCTCTATCAACCGCGGTAACTCCGGCGGCGCATTGCTTAACCTCAACGGTGAGCTGATCGGTATTAACACCGCGATTCTGGCCCCCGGTGGCGGCAGCATCGGTATTGGTTTTGCAATCCCGAGCAACATGGCGCGCACGCTGGCACAGCAGTTGATGCAGTTTGGTGAAATCAAACGCGGTCTGTTGGGCATCAAAGGCACCGAGATGACTTCCGATATCGCCAAAGCGTTCAAACTGGACGTACAGCGTGGCGCGTTTGTCAGTGAGGTTCTGCCTAACTCCGGCTCCGCAAAAGCGGGGGTGAAATCAGGTGACGTCATTACCAGTCTCAACGGTAAACCGCTTAACAGCTTCGCCGAACTTCGTTCACGTATTGCGACAACCGAACCAGGGACCAAAGTCAAACTGGGCCTGCTACGTAACGGTAAACCGCTGGAGGTTGAAGTCACCCTCGATACCAGCACATCATCGTCCGCCAGCGCAGAGATGATTGCGCCTGCGTTGCAAGGGGCCACGCTCAGCGACGGTCAGTTAAAAGACGGTACCAAAGGCATCAGAATTGATAACGTTGAAAAAAGTAGCCCTGCCGCACAGGCCGGACTGCATAAAGATGACGTTATTATTGGCGTTAACCGCGATCGCGTAAACTCGATCGCTGAAATGCGTAAAGTGCTGGAAGCGAAACCGTCGATCATTGCCCTGCAGGTGGTGCGCGGTAACGAGAGTATTTACCTGCTCCTGCGTTAACGCATGCAACCGGACATCAGCCCCTCGTGTGATGTCCGGTAAACTCGTGATATGCTGCAGCCGTTCCCTTTATTAATGACGCCGCCATCATGTTTGTGAAGCTTTTACGTTCGGTCGCGATTGGTTTAATCGTCGGCGCTATTCTGCTGGCCGCGATGCCCTCGCTGCGCAAAATTAATACGCTTACCGCACCGCAGTTCGACAGTGCAGATGAAACGCCCGCCAGCTATAACCCGGCGGTTCGCCGTGCAGCTCCTGCCGTCGTTAACGTTTATAACCGCAGTATGAACAGTACAGCGCATAACCAGCTTGAGATCCGTACGCTCGGCTCAGGCGTTATCATGGATCAGCGCGGCTATATCATTACCAATAAGCACGTCATTAACGATGCCGACCAAATCATCGTCGCATTGCAGGACGGTCGCGTATTTGAAGCGCTGCTTGTGGGGTCTGATACGTTAACCGACCTTGCGGTGCTGAAAATCAACGCCACTGGTGGACTGCCGACAATTCCAATTAATAACAAACGCGTGCCGCACATTGGTGACGTGGTACTCGCCATCGGTAACCCGTACAACCTCGGGCAAACCATCACCCAGGGGATTATCAGTGCCACCGGTCGTATTGGCCTGAACCCGACGGGGCGGCAAAACTTCCTGCAAACCGATGCCTCCATCAACCACGGTAACTCCGGCGGCGCGCTGGTTAACTCGCTGGGTGAGTTGATGGGTATTAACACCCTGTCATTTGATAAGAGCAACGATGGCGAAACCCCGGAAGGGATCGGCTTTGCTATTCCTTTTCAACTGGCAACCAAAATCATGGATAAGCTGATTCGTGACGGGCGCGTGATTCGCGGCTATATCGGCATCAGCGGCCGAGAAATTGCGCCACTGCACGCCCAGGGCGGCGGGATGGATCAAATTCAGGGGATTGTGGTTAACGAAGTAGCCCCGGACGGTCCGGCAGCGCAGGCAGGTATTCAGGTTAACGATCTGATTATCTCGGTCAATAACAAACCGGCGGTATCTGCACTGGAAACGATGGACCAGGTGGCAGAGATTCGACCAGGTTCAGTTATCTCCGTGGTCGTGATGCGAGATGACAAGCAGTTGACGCTACAGGTCACGATTCAGGAATATCCGGCGACCAACTAATACGGATATAAAAAAACCGGAGCAAGTGCTCCGGTTTTTTACTTTTGGGCAGTTCGTTACTTAACGAACTCTTCGCCCAGAGTGATATCTTTCTTCAGCGTATCCAGCATACCTTCCAGCGCAGCTTGTTCAAACGCGCTCAGCTTGCCGATAGACTGACGCTCTTCTACGCCGTTTTTACCCAGCAGCAGCGGCTGAGAGAAGAAGCGAGCATACTGGCCATCGCCTTCAACGTAAGCACATTCAACCACACCTTTTTCGCCGCTCAGTGCGCGAACCAGTGACAGTCCGAAACGCGCTGCGGCCTGACCCATAGACAGGGTTGCAGATCCGCCACCGGCTTTAGCTTCCACAACTTCAGTACCCGCATTCTGGATCCGTTTGGTCAGGTCAGCTGCTTCTTGCTCGGTGAAGCTTACGCCAGGAATTTGTGACAGCAGCGGCAGAATGGTCACGCCAGAGTGGCCGCCAATAACCGGGACTTCAACGTCGCCAGGCTGCTTGCCTTTCAGTTCCGCAACAAAGGTGTTGGAGCGGATGATGTCCAGCGTGGTCACGCCAAACAGTTTGTTCTTATCGTATACGCCTGCTTTTTTCAGGACTTCTGCAGCGATAGCAACGGTCGTGTTCACCGGGTTGGTGATGATACCGATACATGCTTTCGGACAGGTTTTAGCAACCTGCTGCACCAGATTCTTCACGATACCGGCGTTAACGTTGAACAGGTCGGAACGATCCATACCCGGTTTACGTGCGACGCCCGCGGAGATCAGTACTACATCAGCACCTTCCAGTGCAGGGGTAGCGTCTTCGCCACTGAAGCCTTTGATTTTCACAGCAGTAGGGATATGGCTCAAATCAACGGCCACACCAGGCGTTACTGGAGCGATGTCGTACAGGGAGAGTTCTGAACCTGAAGGCAGTTGGGTTTTTAACAGTAATGCTAGCGCCTGACCGATACCACCAGCAGCGCCGAGGACTGCAACTTTCATCCTAAACTCCTTATTATATTGATAAGCAAAGTGTCTATTGCTCCGCGGCGGCGACCTTAATTCACAAATCCAACGAATACAACAACCACGCGTCAAGAATGCGTAGTCACGCAAATTTGGCTTTTATGCATTTAACTTACGTAAAATAAAACCTAAGTTACGTAATTCAAAACCACCCGCACAGTAGAGCAACTTTCCAACAGGTGCTGACAATATACCCTACCCACCTCTCAAAACAACATCAATTTGATAACATTTAATTTACTTTTAACCTTATTTGCGAGCCGTGACACAGGCATGTTTCTTGATAACGAAATTTGATAAAATTCCGCTCTTTCATAACATTATTTCAGCCTTGAACAAGGCAGACTGTTTGCATAAAAATTCATCTGTATGCACAATAATGTTGTTTCTACCGCCATATTACGGGTGACTTATGCGAAGCTCGGCAAAACAAGAAGAATTAGTAAAGGCGTTTAAAGCGCTGCTTAAAGAAGAAAAGTTCAGCTCTCAAGGCGAAATCGTCCTCGCATTGCAGGATCAGGGCTTTGATAATATCAATCAGTCCAAGGTTTCACGCATGCTGACCAAATTTGGCGCCGTGCGTACCCGCAATGCGAAAATGGAAATGGTGTACTGCCTTCCGGCGGAACTGGGCGTGCCTACAACCTCCAGTCCGCTGAAAAATCTGGTGCTGGATATCGACTATAACGATGCGGTCGTGGTTATTCATACCAGTCCTGGCGCTGCTCAGTTGATTGCACGTCTGCTGGACTCATTGGGGAAAGCGGAAGGTATCCTGGGTACGATTGCCGGTGACGATACCATCTTCACCACCCCAGCTAAGGGTTTTACGGTAAAAGATCTGTACGAAGCCATTCTGGAACTGTTCGAACAAGAACTGTAATACCGCCTCCCCGTCGTCTCGCGGCGGGGGAAAACACTCTCTTTCCACCCCCTTCCGTCTATTTTTAACTGCTATGCATTTAACAAATGGTGCGTTTAACCGTCAAAAACCATTCACATAGTGAATGTGATGGCTTAAAAACGCACATTTTGCAAAAAACCATATCCAATTGATTTTATTTAATTTATTTCTTTTAAAATGTTCGAAACGCTCTTTTTAATTCCATTTGGTTATAAAAAATATTTTTCTTAACACTTAATACCCACGGAAACAATTAGCGTGGTATTAATTTATAAGGTTATTAGTGTATACTTGATTTTGTGATGAGGGTCACGAAACGCAGACCCCTATAAAAGAATTCGACGAGGTAAATATCATGAAAATCAAAACTACTATTGCAACCTTAAGCCTTCTTTCTGTTCTCTCCTTCGGTGCAAGCGCCGCGGTTACTCAGGTGAACTCACAAGAAGCACAGAATCTGCAATCTATGGGTAGCATCTCCGTATCTCAGATCGGTAGTTCACCAATGGACATGCGTCAGGCCATCGCCGCTAAGGCTGAAAAAGCAGGCGCCAGCAGCTATCGCGTCACCGAACTCCGTGAAGGTGCTCACTGGCACGCTACTGCAGAACTCTACAAATAAACCCTCGTCGTCTAAGTCCGACGACTTGCCCCCGCCTGCCGGGGGCTTTTTTATGTCTTACATTGAGTGACGAACGTTAAAACGCAACTGCCCTTCCAGCTCTTCTTCCGCTTCATCGAACAGTAAAATCAGCGCGCCGTATCGCCTGCGCAGCTTGTCCGGTAAATGGACAAATTCAATCTCCAGCGGCAACGGTAAAACTTCCCCGATAACCACCTCCCACAGAGAATCTAAATCAACCACCTTCTCCCTGGCGAGACCGAACGTGCGCGTAAACTCACGATAGAAATCACCCTGGTCTTCTATCTCGTCAAAATCAAATGTATAGATATTCATCTATAGCCACCATCCCGACGCCAGCCACTCTACAGACCGCCAATATGTAGGGGTCTCTCGCATTTTCAGGTAAGTATAGCCATAAAAAAACCGACGCTTTTAGCGTCGGTTTTCAACTCTTAATTACTGACCAGCGCATGCTGGTATTTGTGCAACATCCCACTGAGTCGTTTTACCGGCTCGGTCACCTGTGGTGGTGCTTGCCAGATGATTAATTTCTCCTGATAGATCTCAAGCTCTTCCAGCAACTGGCTAAAGTAGCGTCGGCGCTTGTCGTCATTTCCTGCGGAAATCACGCGATCGGCAGTGCGGCGAAGCTGGCGGTGGAATGCGGATAAATCCTCGTTCACCGGTACCGGCGCATCGCGCAGGCGCTGGTGTGCGATGATCATGGTCAGCGCCAGGCGAAACTTCGCCAGGTCGCCCGGAAATTTGTTCATCAGCAAAAACAGCTGCTGATAAAGCGCCGGGAGGTGGTTTTCTTTACGACGTACCACGTTGGTGGTCATCGCTGAAACCGCCGCCGAGACAAACTGGTTGAGCAACACACGACCCGTTCTGTCACGAGAGTTATCACGCACCAGCAGAATGACGATAAACGCCAACATGCAGCCAACAATCTGCCCCAGCGCACTGTCCAGGAACTGGCTAAAGTGGAAGGTCATCGGGTTATCCAGCACGATGATATTAATGGTGCTGGCCAGCGCCCCCATCGAACCCAGCCGTCGTTTCTGTACTTCAATCCCCAGAAAGAATCCCAGCACTGCCAGGCTCAGGCACAGCAACAACATGCTTTGCTGCGTATTAGGGATAATCACCAGGAAATAGAGTGCCCCGAGCGGTAACGCCGCCAACGTACCGTAGATAAAGTCTATCGCCACCATGCGCGGGTTGGGCAAACGCATTGCCAGCGAGGTGACGACCGCAATCATCACCATTGCGCCGCTGCCGGATGTCCAGCCGGTCCACAGCCAGAATAAGGTTCCCAGCACACAAGAAAGCGTGGTGCGCCAAAAGTTAACCATCGCATGGTGACGCTCGGCAGATTCCACTTTCACCACCGGTTCACCTTGCAGGATCTCTTCTTCGATAGCGCTAATTTTGGTGTTGCTGACAACTCCACGTTTAAGTAACAGATAGCGCGTTGCCGCCCCGGCCCAGGTGTAAATTGTGACAGGTGTGTCACGTTCACCGGTCCATGCAATCACCCGACGCATCCGCTTCAGCTGTTTATGGACATCCTGTACCGTTTCAACCGGCGTATCGAATAACTCGCGGAAGGTATCGGTGATCAGTTCTGGTCGGGTATTCTGAATAAGATAGGTTTCGCAGGATTGTGTGATAAGCGTAAGCGACAGCGTATTCAATGCCTTGAGTCTGCGGTTAGCCCGCACCCAGCGCGAGGACTCCATATTCAGGTTACTACGCATGCCTTCCAGCGCCGCCGTACGCCGGACTAAATCTCCCCAGGCTTTGTCCACTTCCTCACTGTCGCCATGCTTAATGCACAGCTGCATAAGCTGATATTGCGCCACCAGCAGGCTATCCAGTTCGACATCAATCTCCTGTTTCACCGAACGGGGCGAAAAGAGCAGGTCGGCAACAATGGCACAGACAATACCCATCACAATTTCACTACAGCGTTCGAGCGCAAATTGCGGCGTCAGCAGCGGTTCAGCCTGGATAGTAATGACGATGATCAGCGCCGTATAGCCCGAAAGCCCCCAGGCATAAGAGTTTTCAATCTTCACTAACGACGAGATCCAGGTACAAAAACCGGCCCAGATACAACACACCAGGATCATCAATAGCGGGGCGCGGATCATGCTGATGATAATGATCAGGGCGGCAATACAGCCGATAAATGTCCCGACAATACGCAACATGCCTCGATAGCGGATAGCACCTGAATAAGGTTCTCCGCCAGCGGCAAAGGCCGGACCTGCAGCCACAATGGCCGCGGTCAGCACCGCCCAGCGCGGGGTCTCAAGCTGGAAGTGAAAGCCAACGAACAGCGCCAGTACAATCGCGCAGGCCAGTTTTACCGCAAAGCGGATATGCTGGTTGGCAATGGAGAAAATACCCATCGCGATTAACCAAACTCGCGCAGGCGGTGCGCCATTTTACGGAAGAAAGATTCCTGGCTGGCATCGCGATCCTGCTTGCCGGTAATGACGACGGTCGCAGTCGTCCCGGCAGGCCACAAGGTTCCCTGCTGCTCATCAAGACGAATTCGCACCGGCACACGCTGCGCCAGGCGCACCCATTCAAGATTGGAATCAATGGTCGCCATACCCTTGGCGTCCCGCGTGCTGCTGGCATTCGTTACGCCAGCCGCCACACTATCAACCGTGCCCTTCAGCACATTATTACTGCCAAGCGGGGTGATTTCAGCGCGATACCCAGGGCGGACGCCTTCCAGTTTGGTTTCTTCCATATACGCCAGCACATAGAAAGAATGCTGTTTGACCAATGCCACCGCCGTGGAACCGCGCGTGATAAATTCGCCGCTATAAACGTTCAGGTTAGTCACCCAGCCGTCTGCTGGCGCGCGAATAACGGTACGTTCCAGATCTAATTTCGCCAGATCGCGGGTCGCTTGCGCCTTCGCAAGCTGGTGTAATACGGTTTGCAGGACGTTGTTTGATTGGTCAATCTCTTCACGAGACATAGCCTGCACGCCCAGTCGGTTACGACGACCGGCCTCCTGGCGTTTTTCCTGCGCCAGTACCTGATAATAGGCCACGTCAGCTTCGGCCTGCTCGAGGGCTTTCTTATAGCGTGGCTGGTCGATAGTGAACAGGATCTGATCCTTTTTCACCAGTTGGTTATCATGGATGTTAACGTTGGTAATAAGGCCCGCAACATCCGGCGCAATCGCGACGACATCGGCGCTGAAACGCGCATCACGCGTCCACGGCGACTCGGTGTAGAACACCCATGCGCGAAAAATAGCGATGAAGGCCAGAATGACCAGTATCACGGTAATGGCCGTGCGGGAGAGTTTTCTTGTTAGTGTTTTCACTTCAACCTCAAACGAACAGGCGCGTTATTAAATAGAACAGACAGCAATACAGCGCGGTGTTAAACAGAGCCGGATGCCAGACAAAATCATAGATGCCAGTCGGAACAAGCACCCGACGCACCAGCCAGAAAATCGCCAGTGACAAAAGTAATTCGAAAAAAATCGGTGGG
Organism: Citrobacter sp. KTE30; assembly: GCF_000398825.1. Taxonomy (NCBI): domain Bacteria; kingdom Pseudomonadati; phylum Pseudomonadota; class Gammaproteobacteria; order Enterobacterales; family Enterobacteriaceae; genus Citrobacter; species Citrobacter sp. KTE30. Next base: position 4,135,438 of record NZ_KB976055.1, read on the forward strand.
AAGGACAGACCAAACACCACGATAACGGGAAACAGACTCATGTTGACCTTGGTAACGTAAGAGAGTGCAGATGATAGATTTTCTAGCGTATGTCACCGCAGAGAAGGGCAAGGATGAGCCAGGCGAGAGCGACATAGCCGTTATTTGAATAATAATATATTAACGTAACTGTTATGCTGTTATCTATATTATGTGATCTAAATCACTTTTAAGCCAGAGTGAACAATGGAACGATTAAAACGTATGTCGGTGTTCGCCAAAGTTGTCGAAATGGGCTCCTTCACTGCCGCCGCAAGACAGCTACAAATGAGCGTTTCATCGATAAGCCAGACGGTCTCAAAACTGGAAGATGAGCTACAAGTCAAGCTGCTAAACCGCAGCACGCGTAGCATTGGGCTAACTGAAGCCGGTAAAATATATTATCAGGGCTGCCGGAGAATGCTGCACGAAGCGCAGGATGTTCACGAGCAACTCTATGCCTTTAACAACACGCCCATCGGCACTCTGCGCATTGGCTGTTCTTCAACTATGGCACAAAATGTCCTCGCCGGATTAACCGCCACGATGCTGAAAGAGTATCCGGGATTGACGGTAAATCTGGTGACCGGCATCCCGGCCCCGGATTTAATCGCTGATGGTCTGGACGTGGTTATCCGCGTCGGCGCGTTGCAGGACTCCAGCCTGTTTTCACGCCGTTTGGGGGCTATGCCGATGGTGGTCTGCGCGGCGAAAAGCTATCTCGCACAGTTTGGCACCCCGGAGAAACCTGCCGATCTCAGCAACCACTCGTGGCTGGAATACAGCGTACGCCCGGATAATGAATTCGAGCTCATCGCTCCGGAAGGAATTTCCACCCGCCTGATCCCAGAGGGTCGTTTTGTGACTAACGATCCGATGACATTGGTGCGCTGGCTGGCCGCAGGCGCAGGCATTGCCTATGTACCGCTGATGTGGGTGATCAATGAGATCAATCGTGGCGAAGTGGAGATTCTGCTTCCCCGCTACCAGTCGGATCCGCGTCCGGTCTATGCGCTGTATACCGAAAAAGACAAATTGCCGCTCAAGGTGCAGGTGGTGATTAACTATCTGACAGACTATTTTGTCGATGTAGCGCAGCTGTTTCAGGGAATGTACGGTCGGGGAAAAGAGAAATAAAAAAAGTGTAGGCCGGATAAGGCATTGACGCCGCATCCGGAAAGATGCCCGACGGCACTGGTGCTTATCGGGCATACATCATGATGTTATGCGGTGCCACCCACGGTCAGGTTATCCACCTTCAGCGTCGGCTGGCCCACGCCCACCGGCAGGCTCTGCCCTTCTTTACCGCACACGCCCACCCCGTTATCCAGTTTCAGGTCGTTACCCACCATCGAAATCTGCTGCATCGCTTCGATACCAGAGCCAATCAACGTCGCGCCTTTCACCGGTTTGGTGACTTTACCGTTTTCAATCAGATATGCTTCAGACGTAGAGAACACAAATTTTCCGGAGGTGATATCCACCTGGCCGCCGCCGAAGTTAGGCGCATAAATACCGTATTCAACGGATTCGATGATTTCCTGCGGCGTAGATTTCCCCGGCAGCATATAGGTGTTGGTCATACGTGGCATCGGCAGGTGCGCGTAAGATTCGCGGCGACCGTTACCCGTTGGCGCAACGCCCATCAGGCGCGCATTCAGTTTGTCCTGCATGTAGCCTTTCAGAATACCGTTTTCGATCAGCACGTTGTACTGACCCGGCGTGCCTTCATCATCAATAGCCACAGAGCCACGACGGTCCGCCATTGTGCCGTCATCCACCACGGTGCACAGTTCTGACGCTACCAGCTCCCCCATGTGACCGCTGAATACCGAGGTACCACGGCGGTTAAAGTCGCCTTCCAGACCATGACCGACCGCTTCATGCAGCAGAACGCCAGGCCAGCCAGCGCCGAGTACTACTGGCAGCGTACCAGCAGGCGCAGCTACCGCAGAGAGATTAACCAACGCCATGCGTACGGCTTCTTTCGCCCATGCGTCAGCACGAACTTCACCATCAAGGTCGCCCAGGAAATAGTCATAGCCAAAACGACCGCCGCCACCGCTGGCGCCGCGCTCGCGCTTACCGTCCTCTTCCACCTGTACGCTTACGGACAGGCGTACCAGCGGGCGAACGTCAGCGGCCAGCGTACCGTCGGTCGCTGCTACCAGGATCAGTTCATAAACACCGGTCAGGCTGGCGGTTACTTCCTGGACGCGCTTGTCGGCGGCACGCGCCACGCTGTCTACGCGGCGCAGAATATCCAGTTTCTCTTCGCGGCTCATGCTCTGCAGGGGATCAACCGAGGTGTAAAGCGCCTGATGCTCCACAGCTCCCAGCGTTTTTACTTTGCCGTCACCGCTGTCACGCACGATAGTACGGGCAGCATGAGCACTCTGCTCCAGCGCCAGCAGGCTAATCTGGTCTGCATAGGCAAACCCTGTTTTTTCGCCGCTGATGGCGCGCACGCCAACGCCCTGATCGATATTGTAAGAACCATCTTTAATGATGCGGTCTTCTAAAACCCAGGATTCGTGATAGCTCGACTGAAAATAGAGATCGCCGTAATCAAGACGGCGTTCGGCCAGTTGGCCCAGGATGGCAAACAGATCCTGATGTTTCAGGCCATTTGCCGCTAGCAATTGTTCACTTACCAGGTTCAGACTCATCGTTTTGCTACTCATTAGTTACTGTTGTAGGCCTGATAAAACGCGCCAGCGTCGCCATCAGGCACTTCAATGCCGGATGGCGGCGTGAACGCCTTATCCGGCCTACGGACTGCGGTAGAGGATCTATGTTGAGATTGGGGCAATTACTCGCCCCCGTCAAATTATTGCTGGCTTTCTTTGCGCGGCTGACGCAGAACTTCGTTAATCTGCGGCTTATCGACCGGACCGGTGATGCGATAGCGCAGAATCGACACTTTGCTCCACAATGGTCCCAGAACCTTACTGGCAGCAAACACCGCCGCGCCGACAATTGGATTGACAGCAAACGCAGCGGCAACGCCTACGGTGGCAGAAATTTCCGGCGCGACAATGGCTTCCATATCCAGCTCCCGGCGCACCAGGTTCACCGAGCCTTTCATCGCAATGTCTGCCTCCAGACCGTCCACCAGCGTGTCATCGGTATGCATCACGCCATCTTTGATCCAGGCCGTGCTGCGAATCGAGTCGAAATAGAAACCTTCGCTGAAAGTATCGCTAAAATCAAAACGCAGTTTACGCAGCAACGCATCAAAGCTCAGCAGTCGCAAGAGTTGCCCCGCATGTCCAGTGCTGAGTTCAGTAAGCTCACCTTTGCCCAACCGGGTACGCAAAATCCCATTCAGCGAAGCTTCATCTGGATCCCATGGCGGGTTACGCCAGTGCAGGTCATACTCCACGTTGAACGAAGAGTTACGAATCGGGGTCGATACGCCAAAGAAACTGGCAGCGGAGTCAATTTTACTGCCGCTCAGTTTACCCTTCAGTGACGTTCGTTCTTTGCCCGGCGCGTTCACCCACACACCATCGGTGGTCAGTCTGGCAAAGCCTGTATCCAACAGACCGTTACTCAGCGTTAGCGTGTCGCCTTTAATCGCCACATCGGCATCAATACGCCCATATTTCTGTCCCCACATCCAGCACTCGGCACAGCGTAACTGAACATCCGGCCAGCCGCGGAAGCTGACGTTGTCCACGGCGGAAAACGGCGAGGCTGGAGTACTATTCAGTGGTGCTTTCGTCGGCGACGCTTTCGCCGCGCTGGGGTTGTAATAAAGATACTTAATATTGGCCAGCCACGGCGCATTATTGCGCATAGCCAGCGTGGCATTTATTTCACGTCCCTGCGCCTGCACGATGGAGCCATTGCTCGCAGGCTCAGACACGATACTCAAGTTATTCCACTGCTGACCGCCCAGGGATAACGATGGCGTACGCACCGTGATGCGCTGCGGGAAGTTGGCGTTGGTGCCAACGTTATCTGCTGCGCCTTTCTGGAACAACGCCAGCCATTGCGCGCCATCCATAGGGGGAAGGTTAAGCTCAATACCTTGCTGATCGGGTAACGCGGGCACGGTGCGGCTTTCCGACGTCCAGATTGCGCGGTCAAGCGTCAGTTTCTGATTCAGCAGCCAGCGGCTGTTAAAGTGGTTCTTACTGCCCGCGTTGCCGGTCAGTTCAAAACTGCGCAGATTGCCGTTGGCCTTAACGTTCACCGGTAACGCCTCACCGGCTGCCTTATTCAGCGGAGCAGGTAAGTGACTACTTACATTCTTCAGGTCGCCTTTTAGCTCAATGTCGTAGGTCGGTCCGGCATGATACGGAAGATCGATACCCACCTTGCCATTCCACGCCATGCTGCCGCTTAAGGCATCGTTGACCTGCGCTGGTAAAATCCCCATGCGGGTTGGCTGCCAGTCGCCTTGCAGGTTCACGGCTACCTGATAGGCTTTCGCCCCTTCGGTGGTGGAGAAGTCGACGTTCAGCGGCTGATTAAACCAGTTCGCCGTCATCGGCTCGCTCTTCAGATCGCCGTTGATAAAGCTGAATTTACCATTCAAATTCTTCAGCGTGCTGTCGAGCGGTTTAATAAACAGGCTGTTATTACGCAGGTTGACATCGCCTTTGGCGGTAACCAGCGAGCCGTCTAGCGGAATATCCAGATGTAAGCGAGCATTCACATCGCCGTCAATCTGCAACTGCTCAAGCGTGGCGCCGAGGGAGTCCTTAAGCGGCGTCTCATCAAAATAAGGTCCGACCGCCTTGCCCGGCCCGTTGATATCGGCGTCAATCAGCAGTTTTTCTTTAGCATAGTCGGGAATATTAGCCGTCAGGTTACTGGCCTTCACGCCGCCTAAATTGACGCTATCCGTCTTCATCCACAGACCATCGTTAATGAAGTTCAGTTCAATATTGAGATCGGTTAGCGCAGGCCAGTCGGGCTGGAAAGCAAATTTCGCGTTACGTAGCGGCACCAGAACCTGAAATTGCCCTTCGTTGTGCAGATACGGGAACAGATGCGGGTTACCGCCATACACCAGCGTGGCGTTATCCGCTTCGCCGCCCTGAATAGCGCCGCTGAGGTAGTCAACCAGCTCTTTGCCCATCAAGTTTTCCGGGAAATAGCGCCAGGCCTGAGAGCCGTCGTCGGTGCTAATGCCAGCCAGAATGCCTAACCACGGTTCATCTCCAGTTGGCTGCAGATAGCGAAAACCACCGCGCGCGCGTACCGCTTTCGCTTTAACATCGATGTTGCGCCCATCTAACTGAAAACCTTTATCATTTTTCAGCCAGCTTAGCGTCGCCACGCCGTTCTCTATTTCCAGCGGCGCGCGGAAGACAGTTTCATACGGCATTTTGGCTTGCTTCATGGAGGCGGTGAGCGCCCCATTTTCAACACTGCCCGCAAGCGTACCGGAGAAATGCTCAGCCCCCGGTAACAACTTCCACTGTTTCCAGGCCAGATTGGTCCACGATGACAGGATGCGGGTTTTTTCTGTCGCCTGTAACGGGATATCCAGCGCCAACACATCGATCTTGCCACTTGGCTGCGTGGCCCGCCAGATATCACCCAACGCTGGTGATAACCTGGACGCCATCGGACGTAGCCCTTCTAACCCGGCCAGTTCCAGATTGCTGGCGCGAATGCGTAACTCGTCGCTGCGTTTGTTATTCTCGCCACCGACTTCCTGCTCAGGGATCCATGCCAGCGTTAATGCACCGCTCGGCCAGGGTTTATCATCCATGGTAATACGAGTATCGGGAATAGAGAATTGCCAGCCCGCCTCTTCACGGCTGATGTGCGCCGTCAGATTATCGACGGAGAGCGTGTGCGTACGATTTTCACCCAGCCAACTTGCTCCACCTTTTTTCAGCCAGACATCGCCACCAGAAACGACGCCTTTACTGATCGTCATCCATGCTTCCAGGCTAAAACGCGCGGTTTGCAGGGCGACATTATCCTGCATCCATTTGCCCAGCCATGGTTTGACGTCGATGTCGTCTGCCTGCAGCCAGACCCGACCGTTATTCAACAGCCCTTCGTCATCACGCAGATCCATACGCACCTGCATAACGCCGTGCTGTCCGGTCAGGCTGGAGAGGCTGACCTGACCCTCGGCGCGATGCCGATTTTTACCGTTCAGCCAGGTAAGCTGTGGGATCGCCAGTTCAGCACGTTGACCTGAGAGGGTTATAAAGCTGATATGACTGTCGCGTAGATCGAAATGATCAAACTGACGCAGGAAGAGATTGCTGAGATGGTCGGTTTCAATTCCATCTCCGCCTTCACTACGCTGGATAGGAGTATTGGTGCGCAACTGCAGTTGCCAAAAGGTGAGATCGCGAAACTGCCAACGCATGTGCAGCAAACTTTGCCAGACATCCAGCGCCAGCGTGACGCGTTTTACCGAAAATTCTCCCCCATCTTTTAGCTGCGCATGGATATTACGCGCTTCAAGCGTAGGACCGAAATTTTGCCAGCTGGCAGAAAGCTGACTGGCGGAAACAGGTAGACCTGTAGCGGATTCAATCTTGCCAAGAATGGCTGGACGCCAGCTATCAAGATGAGGTAACGCAAGGCGCAGTCCACTGACCAGCAGCGCTGCGATGACAACGAATGCGGCTCCAGTGAGCAGTAATATCCCCGGCAATCGCCTCACGCACCTCTCCTTGTCTACCAAAAAATATGACTCACACCCCTTGAGTGAATATTGCCGGATGACGGCGCTTGCGCCTTATCCGGCCTACATGCGCGGGTGCCACTACACGATTTACATCATGACGACGTCGAACTGCTCCTGGTTATACAGCGGTTCGATTTGTACTTTGACCTGTTTGCCGACAAAGATCTCAACCTCCGCCAGCGCATGTGACTCTTCACCTTTCAGGGTTTCAGCCACTGCCGGAGAGGCATAAACCAGGAAACGATCGGAGTCATATGCATGGTGTACCCGCACGATTTCGCGCATGATTTCATAACATACGGTTTCCACCGTTTTCACCGTACCACGCCCATGGCAGGTTGGACACTCGTTGCACAATACATGTTCCACGCTTTCACGTGTGCGTTTGCGCGTCATCTCCACCAGGCCCAGCTGTGAAAAACCGTTAATGCTGGTTTTTACACGATCCTTGCTCAGAGCCTGCTCCAGGGAGTGCAGTACCCGGCGACGGTGATCTTCATTATTCATGTCGATAAAATCGATAATGATAATGCCGCCGAGGTTACGCAGACGCAGCTGACGAGCAATGGCCTGCGTTGCTTCAATATTAGTATTAAAGATAGTGTCGTCGAGATTACGATGCCCAACAAACGCGCCGGTATTGATGTCGACGGTGGTCATCGCTTCAGTTTGATCGATGATCAGATAACCGCCGGACTTCAGCTCAACCTTGCGTTCCAGCGCGCGCTGGATTTCATTCTCTACGTCAAAGAGATCAAAAATAGGCTGACGCCCGCTGTAATGTTCCAGCTTGCTGGTCATCTCGGGGATATATTCCGCCGTAAATTCCAGTAACGCCTCATAGGTCAGACGGGAGTCGACGCGGATGCGGTCAAGCTGCGCATCAGCAAAGTCACGCAACACGCGCTGTGCCAGTGCCAGTTCACCGTACATCTGGTAGCGCGTTTGCGGGCGCTTTTTACGCTCCATGACTTTTGTCCAGACACGTTTCAGGTAGGCAGCATCCGAGGCCAGATCCTCTTCGCATACGCCTTCTGCCGCCGTGCGAATGATGAAACCACCCTGCTCATCGCAGTAATCCGCCACCACTTTTTTCAGACGTTCGCGTTCCGTTTCGCTTTCGATACGTTGGGATACGCCAACATGCGAGGCCCCCGGCATAAAAACGAGATAACGGGAAGGAAGCGTGATGTCCGTCGTCAGGCGTGCGCCCTTCGTTCCCAAAGGATCTTTTACCACCTGCACCATCAGATCCTGACCCTGGCGCACCAGTTCAGAAATGTCGCGTACGGTGAACTGTTTTTGTTCTTCACCCGCCACGCATTCGGTGTGCGGCATGATGTCAGAAGCGTGAAGAAATGCGGCTTTATCCAGTCCAATATCTACAAAAGCCGCCTGCATACCCGGAAGTACACGACTTACACGACCTTTGTAGATATTGCCTACGATTCCGCGTCGCGCCTCACGTTCAATATGAATTTCCTGCAGAATACCGCCATCAATGTAAGCCACCCGAGTTTCCGATGGCGTTACGTTTACCAACAATTCAGCCGTCATGTTTATCCCTTTTCTCACGCAGTGCGTTAAAATTGGTCAGCAACTCATACGTTTCTACCAGCGGTAAGCCGACTACGGCGTGATAGCTGCCATTTATCTTCCTGACAAAACAGCCACCCAACCCTTGAATACCGTATGCACCTGCTTTATCCATTGGTTCACCGCTGGCAACATAACCCGCGATGTCCTCATCGGTTAGTGCTCTGAATGTCACTTCCGTCACTACCAGGCAGTCCAGACTGTGCTGGCAATCGGCCAGTGCCACGGCCGTCATAACTTGATGCGTTTTGCCCGACAGTTTGCGCAGCATTGCTGCGGCGTGGGCAGCGTCGTGCGGTTTTTCCAGCACTTCGCCATTAAGGATAACGATGGTATCCGCACCCAATACCGGCAAATCGCGCGGTGCCAGCGCTACACCAGCCTGCGCTTTTTCGCGCGCCAGACGGGAAACGTACTGCTGCGCACTTTCCTGCGGGTGCCGCTGTTCTTCAATCCCAGGGATCAGTCGTTCAAACGTAACACCAAGCTGAGCGAGCAACTCCTGACGACGTGGAGAACCTGAAGCAAGATACAGAGTATTCATATCAACCTTATTGCACCGCAAACTGCTGACGGACTTTACGCATCAGTAAGAATAGCCATGGCCAAAGCACGCCATTCACTACACTACTCCAGAACACTTCAGGTCTGAAAGAGACGTTGATCACTAAAAACTCGGCCCAGAAAACAATAATATCCACGACCAGTGATAACAACATGACCACCAGCGCCTGTTGCCAGAGCGCGAGGTTTCGGAATAGCTGGAATTTCAGCGCGACCAGATAAGCAATGATACTCATCGACAATGCGCGCACGCCAAGCGTGGAGCCGCTGATGAGATCCAGTATGGCACCCACCACAAATCCCGTGCCCACATTTACGCGATGCGGCAGCGCCAGGATCCAATACAACAAGATGAGCAGTACCCAGTTTGGCCGGAAAACCAGAATGTCATCCGGCCAGGGCATGACTTGCAGCAACAGTGCAATAAGGAACGAGAGCCAAATCACCCAACGTCCCTGGCTACGATAGCTTGCCACTTACTGTCCTCCCGGCTTACGCGGAGCAGGTTGTGGCGGCGTGGTATCCACAGGCGCAGAAGTCACACCTGTTGCAGGAGTTGGCACTGGCGCAGGCGGCCCCATGGCATCTGGTGCTGGCAGAACTTGCGGCATCATTTGCATCAGACGTTCATTGGCAACGCGGTGTACTTCTTCCGGCGTCATCGGGTTCGCGCCATTACGATCGGCACCCCACAACAGCAACAGATAGCGCAAACGCTGCAGACCCGCGGTCGGGCGAGCCTGAATCACGGTATAAGCGCGCTGAGTGTCCAGCTTAACGGAAGAAACAACAGCAACCGGATAACCTTCAGGGAAACGTCCGCCCAGACCCGAGGTGACCAGCACATCGCCAACGCGAATGTCGGTATTGGCCGGCAGGTGTTCGAGCTGAAGATCGTCAGTGCAGCCGTTACCCGCAGCGATCACGCGAATATCGTTACGCAGAACCTGAATGGGCAGCGCATGCGTCGCATCGCAAATCAGCAGCACGCGGCTCGTCAGTTTAGCCACCGCCACGACCTGACCCACAACGCCTTTGTCACTAATAACCGGCTGACCTTCGTAGACGCCGTTAACGCTCCCTTTGTCGATCACCACCTGATCGCTGTAAGGGTCATTAACCGTTGAGATGACTTGCGTCACCATCTTTTGTTCGTCCTGACGCAATGGCGATCCCAGCAGCTCGCGCAAACGCGCGTTCTCCTGTTTGTATTGCCCCAGCATCAGCAGTTCGCTATTTTTCAGCAGCAGTTCCTGACGCAATGCCCGGTTTTCAAGTTCGAGTTGGTCACGCGAAGCCAGCGTTTGCGACACGCCGTCAAGTAATTCACGAGGACCATTTGAGATAAAGTAGAAAGGACTGACGGCGGTATCCATGTACGTTCGGATTTGACTAAACGTACCCAAGCGGCTGTCGGCAATAATAACGCCGAGCGCCACCAGCACCGCCAGAATAAGGCGAATCTGTAGCGAAGGGCCACGGCTAAAAATTGGCTTCATAGTCTATGCGTATTCTCGTATCAGAGCGGAAGGGCAACCCGCGGGGGCTACCCAACCTGCATCCGATTACTCTTCGCTGAACAGGTCGCCGCCGTGCATGTCGATCATTTCCAGCGCCTTGCCGCCACCGCGCGCCACGCAGGTCAGCGGATCTTCAGCAACAACAACTGGAATACCGGTTTCTTCCATTAACAGACGGTCAAGGTTACGCAGCAGCGCACCGCCACCGGTCAGCACCATACCGCGTTCGGAGATGTCAGACGCCAGTTCCGGCGGGCACTGTTCCAGTGCAACCATTACCGCGCTAACGATACCGGTCAGCGGTTCCTGCAGGGCTTCCAGAATCTCGTTGGAGTTCAGGGTAAAGCCGCGCGGAACGCCTTCAGCCAGGTTACGACCGCGAACTTCGATTTCGCGCACTTCGTCGCCCGGATAAGCGGAACCGATCTCGTGTTTAATACGTTCTGCGGTCGCTTCACCGATCAGAGAACCGTAGTTACGACGAACATAATTAATGATGGCTTCATCAAAGCGGTCGCCGCCAATACGAACAGAAGAGGAGTAAACCACGCCGTTCAGGGAGATAACGGCAACTTCAGTGGTACCACCACCGATATCAACAACCATTGAACCGGTTGCTTCAGAAACTGGCAGACCCGCACCGATCGCAGCCGCCATCGGCTCTTCGATCAGGAAGACTTCACGAGCACCTGCGCCCTGAGCTGATTCACGGATCGCACGGCGTTCAACCTGAGTTGCTCCAACCGGTACACACACCAGTACGCGCGGGCTTGGGCGCATGAAGCTATTGCTGTGCACTTGCTTGATAAAGTGCTGGAGCATTTTTTCAGTCACGAAGAAGTCAGCGATAACGCCGTCTTTCATTGGGCGAATTGCAGCGATATTGCCCGGCGTACGACCCAGCATCTGCTTCGCATCATGACCTACTGCAGCCACGCTTTTCGGCGAACCGGCACGATCCTGACGAATGGCCACAACAGAAGGCTCATTCAATACGATGCCTTGTCCTTTTACATAAATAAGGGTATTCGCGGTACCCAGGTCAATGGACAGGTCATTGGAAAACATGCCACGAAATTTTTTCAACATACTAAGGGATAATCCTGAAAGCTGGGGCGGAAAACAAAATCCGCTTACTTTACCAACCACACGCAGCAGCGACAAGGCGCAAAAATCATCTGCTACGGTGAAAATTAGTGCAGTTCGTTTCCTTTGTTACAAAACCGGCCTGAGTCCATCAGGGCTGAATAAATCAGCAGCACTCCTCGCTTTTGTTTGCAACCTGTCAAAGGTCATTCACCTGCATGTTTGCTGTTACAACCTGGCGAGCAGGCAAGCACACCCCCAGAAGGCACAGCGCGCGTTATTCTACGTGAAAACAAATTAAACGGCAGGTTAAACCGAGTATCTTTGCGAATATTTTTTCACGTTAGTGTCAAGTGGTTGTGATGCAGCAAAAAAATCCCCTTGCCCACCCGCAACTCCGCGTTCTGTCAGCGTATGCCACTCACTACGCGAACGTACGCCCGTAGCGTAAACCTGCGTGGGTGTTCCCGAACAGGCCTCCACCAGGCTTTGAACCAGAAGCTGATTTTCCGTTCGCTTATCAATGTTCCTCACCAGACTTGGATGCAGCTTCAATAACTCAACGTTAAGCTCTTTAATCCAACTGGTGCTCACCAGCGTTAACCCCGCCTGCGTAACGGCAATACGCACGCCCAGCGCATTCATCAATCTGATGACGGGCTGTAACCGGCTGATATGTTGACAGACATCTGCCTCAGCAAGTTCAATAATTATGCGTTTGCGTAATGATTTTTCGCACTGCATCAGCGTATCACGCAGCCAGCGCTGAAAACGTGGGCGAATAAGCGATTCAACCGTTATCTGCATCGCCAGATTTTCCTGCGGCCAGTAACCCAAAAGCAGGGTCAGACGGCTTATCTGCAAACGGTCATACTCTTCAGCCAGGCCAAATTGAAGGACCATCGGCATATATTCCGCCGAAATGACCTCTTCGTTACCATCAAAAATACGGCACATCAGCTCCCGATGGTGCACCCGCCCTTCACGGGTTACTGCAGGCTTTTGATAAATTCTCGGCCCGCCCCGGCTGAGCATCTGTTCGATCAGCGTTCGCCAGCGTACGTTGCCCCGACCTTTTTCCGGCAGCGAGTCATCATAGACCGACCAGCTATTTCCGCCCTGCAATACCGAATTCCGCGTGGCTGCTTCAGCATGATCCATCACTTGCTCCGGCGACTGACCGCTGCGGCAAACGCAAATGCCAATATGAACCATATCGGCACGATCGATCATTTTATTAGCCGGAAGTGCATCTACCGCTTTTAATAATTGCCCGGCAATACTTTCCGCCTCTTTCAACGTGCGGTGTGGCAGCAGGATGGCAAAATCGCTACGGTGGTAGCGCGCCAGCAACGCGCCCGGATAGCGCGTCATAAAAGTCGACAACAAATTGATCAGCGTCGAGATTTGTTCTTCCGCGAGGGTGATTCCCCAGCTATCGCGCAGCAGCGTAAAGTCCGGCAGGCGTACCATCATCACGACGCCATGCGAGCCTACTTTTTCCTGATCTTCCAGCAGCGTGGCCAGTTGGTTATCAAAGAACAGGCGGTTACTTAGCCCAGTTTTTGTATCCTGCGCGACATAGGAACGAATCAGCGTATCCAGGCGGCTGCGTTGCTCGCGAGCATTTTGAATTTCAGTCAGCAGCATATCGAGCGCACTGCTGGTGCGCGCAGGCCATTCATAGACCGTTCCCCGCACGTTTGGCCCACGTTCGCCGTTCAGAATACGTGTGGAACGAATCTCCAGCAGCTCCTGACCCGAAAGCTGGCGCTGAAGCCAGCGCACAGACAAAAAGAGCATCAGAATAATGAAAGCAATGGCTATCGTGAGCGGTGCGGTGGTCAGCAGCGAATGGAAATAGTTACCCATCGGATCCTGATAAACCAGACGCAATGACATGCCCGGATGCTTGACCAACGGTACGGTGATCTCGCGGTAGAGATTGTTCGTCCCTGCCGGTCGGTAGCTACTGGTGCGCGAGTGGTCATACACCACGTGTTCGCCCTGCAACAGTTCGATGCGCACGATATCAACAGAAACCATCAGCTCATCGATTTGCGGGGTTAACGCAACGACATCTCTGGAGACCAGATGCGTATCAATCGCCGTCGCGACCGCCTGCACGCGCGTGGTGAACTTATATTGAATAGCGTTATAGAAACTCAGCGAACAGCCGATCAGAGTCACGAAGATCGTTAACCCAGTAAGCAGCGTGACAAAAGCTGAAAATTTCGTCGTTAATCGCATCCTTGTGTTAACTCCGACAGTTATGAAACAGGCCTGAAAGTGATAAAGCGACCCAAAAATGCAAAACTGAACGCAAAATCCGTCCATTTATACATACAGTGTGGGCATACTACCAAATCAGGTATATCTGGCAATTTATTGCGCAGAATCGGCATCATGTTTTGATTAGCGAGTATAGTCTTCATTAATAATTTTCCAATCCACTATACGAATTGAGGACAGGTTATGCAGGCTTTGATCTTAGAACAGCAGGACGGAAAAACCCTCGCATCCGTTCAACCCCTCGACGAAAATCAGCTACCTGAAGGCGATGTTACGGTGGATATCCACTGGTCAAGCCTGAACTATAAAGATGCTCTGGCTATCACTGGCAAGGGTAAAATCATTCGTAATTTTCCGATGATTCCTGGTATCGATTTCGCCGGTACCGTGCGTGCAAGCGAAGATCCCCGTTTTCATGCGGGTCAGGAAGTGTTACTGACCGGCTGGGGCGTGGGTGAAAATCATTGGGGTGGACTGGCAGAGCGCGCACGCGTGAAAGGCGACTGGCTGGTTGCGCTGCCAAAAGGACTGGATGGGCGTAAAGCCATGGTCATCGGTACCGCCGGCTTTACCGCTATGCTGTGCGTAATGGCGCTTGAAGATGCAGGTATTCGCCCGCAAGACGGTGAAATTGTCGTCACCGGCGCCAGCGGCGGCGTGGGCAGCACAGCCGTTGCGTTACTGCATAAGCTGGGTTATCAGGTTGCGGCGGTTTCGGGCCGTGAAAGCACCCACGACTACCTGAAAAGCCTGGGCGCTAACCGTATTCTTGGCCGCGATGAGTTTGCCGAGTCTCGTCCGCTGGAAAAACAGCTGTGGGCTGGCGCGGTGGATACCGTTGGCGACAAAGTTCTGGCAAAAGTTCTGGCGCAGATGAACTACGGTGGCTGCGTTGCCGCCTGCGGCCTGGCGGGTGGTTTCGCTCTGCCGACCACGGTGATGCCATTCATTCTGCGTAACGTTCGTTTGCAAGGAGTGGACTCGGTGATGACCCCGCCGGCACGCCGTGCAGAGGCCTGGGCGCGTCTGGTTAAGGATCTGCCGGAATCTTTCTATGCCCAGGCGGCAACGGAAATTACGCTGGCGGATGCGCCGAAGTTCGCCGATGCCATCATCAATAACCAGGTGCAAGGCCGTACGCTGGTGAAGGTGAAGTAACAGGCCCTGGCGCAGAAATTTACACTTAATTAACCAAATTTCGCGGCACATCTACAGACTCCCTGCCATATTAACTACGCGTCCCCTGTCAGTTATGACGCGTAAGCCGGGAGTCTGTTATGAAGAAATTACGTCCATTTACAGAAGCCGACATCACTGACGAGTCGGCTTTTTTTATGCAGCGTCGCCAGGTGCTGAAAGCACTAGGGATCAGCGCAGCCGCGTTGTCTTTACCCCACTCTGCTCAGGCTGACCTTCTGAGTTGGTTTAAGGGTAATGACCGCCCGCCCGCACCTGCAGGTAAGCCGCTTGATTTCAGTAAGCCCTCCGCCTGGCAAAATTCACTTCCTTTAACGCCTGCGGATAAGGTTTCTGGCTACAACAACTTCTACGAGTTCGGTCTCGATAAAGCGGATCCGGCAGCCAATGCAGGCAGCCTGAAAACCGATCCGTGGACGTTGCAAATCAGTGGCGAGGTGGCAAAACCACTCACCCTCGATCACGATTCGCTGACCGCCCGTTTCCCGCTGGAAGAACGGATTTATCGGATGCGCTGCGTGGAAGCCTGGTCAATGGTCGTGCCGTGGATCGGCTTTCCGTTACATAAACTGCTGGCGCAGGTTGAACCCACCAGCAACGCAAAGTATGTCGCGTTCGAAACGCTGTACGCACCGGATGATATGCCGGGACAGAAAGATCGCTTTATTGGCGGCGGGCTAAAATATCCCTATGTTGAAGGACTGCGTCTGGATGAAGCAATGCACCCACTCACACTGCTTACTGTGGGGGTTTATGGTAAGGCCCTTCCGCCACAAAATGGCGCGCCCATTCGCTTAATTGTGCCGTGGAAATATGGATTTAAAGGCATTAAGTCGATCGTGAGTATCAAACTCACGCGCGAACGCCCTCCGACAACCTGGAATCTGGCCGCGCCCAATGAATACGGATTTTATGCCAACGTGAATCCGCATGTCGATCACCCCCGCTGGTCCCAGGCCACTGAGCGTTTTATTGGCGCAGGCGGTATCCTGGACGTACAGCGTCAGCCCACGCTGATGTTTAACGGCTATGCCGAAGAGGTTGCATCACTGTATCGCGGACTCAATTTGCAGGAGAATTTTTAAGTGCGTCTGACCGCAAAGCACATTATCAGGCTGAAAGTTTGCCTGCATCTTGCCGGATTATTGCCGTTTATCTGGCTATTTTGGGCGGTAAATCACGGCGGCCTGAGCGCCGATCCGGTCAAAGATATCCAGCACTTTACCGGTAGGACAGCTCTGAAATTCTTGCTGGCGACCTTGCTGGTCTCTCCACTCACGCGCTACGCTAAACAGCCATTATTGATACGCACACGTCGTCTGTTAGGGCTATGGTGTTTCGCCTGGGCAACGCTGCATTTAACCAGCTACGCGTTACTGGAGCTGGGCATTAATAATCTGGCGTTATTAGGGCGCGAATTACTTACGCGACCTTATTTAACATTGGGCATTGCTAGCTGGGTCATATTATTCGCCCTCACCTTAACGTCTACGCAAGCTGCACAGAGAATGCTGGGTAAAAAATGGCAGTATCTGCACAACTTCGTCTATCTTGTGGCGATCCTGGCACCCATACATTATCTGTGGTCGGTAAAAATTATCTCCCCTCAACCGATTATTTATGCAGCGCTCGCGGCGGTGCTGTTAGCGTGCCGTTACAAGAAGTTTCGCCAGTGGTGGCGGTAGTTTCACGTTATGTGCAGTGCGTTGCAAAACACGGACGATCCGATTTTCTTTACATGTTAACGGTTGATTATCTTCCCTGATAAGACCAGTATTTAGCTGCCAATTGCTACGAAATAGTTATAATGTGCGACTTTGCTATCCCCGGTAGCGTTTTTAAAGCGCTGAAAGGGTGACAATCGCATATTGAAGGTATATTTTGTCTTTTACCCGAAAATGGCAGAAGATAGCCGCACAATGACTAACAAGTCTGGCAATCTCATTTAATGGCAGCAGCACCCAGTGCAGCGCCTGAGATGCGTGGCATCTTGTCACTCACTGTTATAAAAATGCTATACAGACGGCGGTAAAACGCTTGTCACAATCTCACTAAACAAAGAGTACGGAACCCACTCATGGATATTCGTAAGATTAAAAAACTGATCGAGCTGGTTGAAGAATCAGGCATCTCCGAACTGGAAATTTCTGAAGGCGAAGAATCTGTACGCATCAGCCGTGCAGCGCCAGCTGCAAGTTTTCCGATGATGCAACAGGCTTATGCTGCACCAGTGATGCAGCAGCCAGCTCTGTCTAACGCTGTCGCACAAACTGCCTCTCCAAGTATGGAAGCTCCGGCAGCAGCGGAAATCAGTGGTCACATCGTACGCTCCCCAATGGTTGGTACGTTCTACCGCACCCCGAGCCCGGATGCGAAAGCGTTCATCGAAATCGGCCAGAAAGTGAATGCGGGCGATACCCTGTGCATCGTTGAAGCCATGAAAATGATGAACCAGATCGAAGCCGACAAATCCGGCGTAGTTAAAGCGATTCTGGTAGAAAGCGGTCAACCGGTAGAATTTGACGAGCCGCTGGTCGTCATCGAATAACGAGGCGAACATGTTGGATAAAATTGTTATCGCCAACCGCGGCGAGATTGCCTTGCGTATTCTTCGTGCCTGTAAAGAACTGGGCATCAAGACTGTCGCGGTGCATTCAAGCGCGGATCGCGATTTAAAACACGTATTGCTGGCGGATGAGACGGTCTGTATTGGCCCGGCAGCATCCGTAAAAAGCTATCTGAACATCCCGGCTATCATTAGCGCTGCTGAAATCACTGGCGCGGTGGCAATTCACCCGGGTTATGGCTTCCTCTCTGAGAACGCCAACTTTGCTGAACAGGTAGAACGTTCCGGCTTTATCTTCATCGGCCCGAAAGCCGACACCATCCGCCTGATGGGTGACAAAGTGTCCGCAATCACCGCGATGAAGAAAGCAGGTGTACCAACAGTCCCAGGCTCTGACGGCCCGCTGGGTGATGACATGGACGCTAACCGCGCTCATGCTAAACGCATCGGTTATCCGGTTATCATCAAAGCCTCCGGCGGCGGCGGCGGTCGCGGTATGCGCGTCGTGCGCAGCGATGCCGAACTGGCACAATCCATCTCCATGACCAAAGCGGAAGCGAAAGCGGCTTTCAACAACGACATGGTTTACATGGAGAAGTACCTGGAAAACCCACGCCACATTGAGATTCAGGTGCTGGCAGACGGTCAGGGTAACGCAATTTATCTGGCAGAGCGTGACTGCTCCATGCAGCGTCGTCACCAGAAAGTTGTCGAAGAAGCACCTGCACCGGGCATTACTCCGGAACTGCGTCGCTACATCGGCGAGCGTTGCGCCAAAGCCTGTGTTGATATCGGCTATCGCGGGGCGGGTACTTTCGAGTTCCTGTTCGAAAACGGCGAGTTCTACTTCATTGAGATGAACACCCGTATTCAGGTTGAACACCCGGTAACCGAAATGATCACCGGCGTTGACCTGATCAAAGAGCAACTGCGCATCGCAGCGGGTCAACCGCTGTCCATCAAGCAGGACGAAGTTGTGGTTAAAGGCCATGCGGTAGAATGCCGTATCAATGCCGAAGACCCGAACACCTTCCTGCCAAGCCCGGGTAAAATCACGCGTTTCCACGCGCCGGGTGGTTTTGGTGTGCGTTGGGAGTCTCATATTTACGCAGGCTACACCGTACCTCCGTACTATGACTCAATGATCGGTAAGCTGATCTGCTATGGCGAAAACCGCGACGTCGCTATCGCCCGTATGAAAAACGCCTTGCAGGAACTGATCATCGACGGTATCAAAACCAACGTTGACCTGCAGATCCGTATCATGAATGACGAGCACTTCCAGCACGGTGGAACCAATATCCACTATCTGGAGAAAAAACTCGGACTTCAGGAAAAGTAAGCGTGCGTTAACCAAAAAGGCCGGAAATTCCGGCCTTTTGTTTTTCTCCCCTCCCGCACGTGCCATAAGGTACAATCCCCGCTTTCTTTATCCACAAGGGACAAAAAATGGACGCTCGTTTTGTTCAGGCCCATAAAGAGGCGCGCTGGGCGCTGTGGCTAACCCTTTTATATCTGGTTACATGGTTAGTGACCGCTTACTTACCTGATTCAACGCTGGGTTTTACCGGCTTACCGCACTGGTTCGAAATGGCCTGCCTGCTAACGCCGCTGGTTTTCATCGTGCTGTGCTGGGCGATGGTGAAGTTTATCTATCGCGACATTTCGTTGGAGGATGACGATGCAGCTTGAAGTTATTTTACCGCTGGTCGCCTATCTTCTGGTGGTCTTCGGTCTTTCTGTTTACGCCATGCGTAAGAGAGTGACCGGTACCTTCCTGAATGAATATTTCCTTGGCAGCCGTTCCATGGGCGGGGTCGTGTTAGCGATGACGCTAACGGCAACCTACATTAGCGCCAGCTCGTTTATTGGCGGCCCTGGCGCTGCTTACAAATACGGACTGGGATGGGTGCTGCTGGCGATGATCCAGTTGCCTGCCGTCTGGCTCTCATTGGGGATTCTTGGTAAGAAATTCGCGATTCTGGCGCGTCGTTATAATGCTGTTACCCTCAACGATATGCTGTTTGCGCGCTACCAGAGCCGCCTGCTGGTGTGGCTGGCGAGTCTCAGCCTGCTGGTCGCGTTTGTCGGAGCAATGACCGTACAGTTTATTGGCGGCGCACGTCTGCTTGAAACCGCAGCGGGCATTCCTTACGAAACTGGATTGCTGATTTTTGGCGTCAGTATCGCATTGTATACGGCGTTCGGCGGATTTCGCGCCAGTGTACTGAACGATACCATGCAGGGTATGGTGATGCTGATTGGAACTATCGTTTTGCTGGTCGGCGTCGTCCATGCTGCCGGTGGCCTTAGCAATGCGGTGGTAACCCTGCAGACTATCGATCCTAAACTGGTCTCGCCGCAGGGCGCTGATGACATTTTGTCACCCACGTTTATGACCTCATTTTGGGTATTGGTGTGTTTTGGCGTAATTGGACTGCCGCATACGGCGGTACGCTGCATCTCTTATAAAGACAGTAAAGCGGTACACCGCGGCATTATCATCGGCACCATAGTGGTGGCGATCCTGATGTTTGGTATGCATCTGGCGGGTGCTCTGGGACGGGCGGTAATCCCTGACCTGACGGTACCAGACCTGGTTATCCCTACGCTGATGGTCAAAGTCTTGCCGCCGATCGCTGCCGGGATCTTCCTTGCGGCTCCCATGGCCGCGATCATGTCGACGATCAATGCCCAATTGCTGCAAAGTTCCGCTACGATCATTAAGGATCTGTACCTGAACCTTCGTCCGGAACAGCTTAAAAATGAAACCCGGCTGAAGCGCATGTCAGCAGTGATTACCCTATTGCTGGGCGCGTTACTGTTGCTGGCCGCCTGGAAACCACCAGAGATGATTATCTGGCTGAATCTGCTGGCGTTTGGCGGGCTGGAAGCCGTCTTCCTGTGGCCGCTGGTGCTGGGCCTGTACTGGGAGCGAGCAAACGCGGCTGGCGCATTGAGCGCGATGATTGTCGGCGGCGTGCTTTATGCTTTACTCGCCACCTTTAACGTTCAGTTCCAGGGCTTCCATCCGATCGTGCCCTCGTTACTGATAAGCTTGCTGGCTTTCCTGATCGGCAACCGTTTCGGTTCCGCCGTCCCGCAAGTCGCCATATTGACTACTGATAAATAAAGAGTTTTGCCATGCCATGGATCCAACTGAAACTGAACACGACCGGTGCCAACGCTGAAGAGTTGAGCGATGCGCTGATGGAAGCGGGCTCCGTTTCCATTACTTTCCAGGATACGCATGATACGCCGGTATTTGAACCTCTGCCGGGCGAGACTCGCCTGTGGGGTGATACCGACGTTATCGGCTTGTTCGATGCAGAAACCGACATGAAAGAAGTTGTTGCCATCCTGGAACAGCATCCGCTGCTGGGTGAAGGCTTCGTGCATAAAATCGAACAGCTCGAAGACAAAGACTGGGAACGCGAATGGATGGATAACTTCCACCCAATGCGCTTTGGCGAACGTCTGTGGATTTGCCCGAGCTGGCGCGATGTCCCGGATGAGAATGCTGTCAACGTGATGCTGGACCCGGGTCTGGCGTTTGGTACAGGCACGCACCCCACCACCTCTCTGTGCCTGCAATGGCTGGACGGTCTTGATCTTAACGGTAAAACGGTTATCGACTTTGGCTGCGGCTCCGGCATTCTTGCCATTGCGGCACTGAAACTGGGTGCGGCGAAAGCCATTGGCGTGGATATCGATCCGCAAGCGATTCAGGCCAGCCGTGATAACGCCCAGCGTAATGGTGTTTCTGAGCGTCTGGAGCTTTATCTGCCGAAAGACCAGCCAGAGGCGATGAAAGCCGACGTGGTGGTCGCCAACATCCTTGCTGGCCCATTACGTGAACTGGCTCCGTTAATCAGCGTACTGCCCGTAGAAGGCGGTTTGCTGGGGCTTTCTGGTATTCTTGCCAGCCAGGCGGAAAGCGTCTGTGAAGCCTATGCCGATCTCTTTACGCTCGATCCGGTTATCGAGAAAGAAGAATGGTGCCGCATTACCGGTCATAAAAAATAATCCCTTCCGGCGTGGTTATCTGACCACGCCATTTTCAGACAATAGACCAGCACAGCGATACCTCTCCTCGGGATACAATATTTAATTGATTTTGTTAATTTTTATATTGTTTTCGTTGAGTGTACGTATGCATTTCTATCGTTTTACAACAACTTTACTAACAGCATGCTTGATGCCTCTGACAACGCTGGCCACATCATGGGGATATACCGGAGAGAACGGCCCTGCGCAGTGGGGAGAAATCAGCAAAGCGTATGCAACGTGCCAGACCGGAATAAATCAATCACCCATTGATATCCAGACCGCCACCACCAATAAACTCGGCCTTCCTGCGCTCAGCATACAATACGTCGACGGCCCAACAAGATTTCGTAGCATCAACCATACGCTGCAGGCAACAATGAGTCGCTATACCGCAAACTATATTAATATTGATGACAAGATTTATTACCTGAAACAATTAGATTTTCACGCGCCGAGCGAACATACCCTCAACGGTAGAACCTATCCTCTGGAGCTGCAGTTAGTCCACAAAAACCAACACGGAGACATCGCCATCGTAGCGGTCATGTTTGATATCGACGAACCTAACCAGGCGATTCAAAATCTGTGGGAGTCCTTTCCAACCATGACGGACAATAGCATGCCCATTTTTTCGCCAGTCAATATCAACCAGCTTTTACCCGACGATAAAACATACTGGCGCTATAGCGGTTCGCTAACTACACCTCCCTGCACCGAAGGCGTCACCTGGGCTGTCCTGAAAACGCCTGTTGCTCTTTCAGCCGAACAGTTGGATAAATTTCACTACATTGTTGGGCCTGCAAACAATCGCCCGCTGCAGCCGTTGAATGAACGCAAGATTACGGACAGCTATTCTGGGGATACCGAGATCCTGTACTAAAATGAGGTAGCGATCACACAATGGCGAGGTGATTTGCTGATTAATTCAGCAGAATATCTTGTCAGTACCTTCTGCTGCTGAAGAAAAAATGAGAAGTTACGCAAAATTATATGTGTATATAAAATCGACACATTTTTATAATACAATGATTTATATGATTAAATATTTTCATGCGTTCACATTTACGGCAATTCATTGATCCACCTCAGTGGATTGGTCAAAGTTTGGCCTTTCATCTCGTGCGAAAAATGCGTAATATACGCCGCCTTGCAGTCACAGTATGGTCATTTCTTAACTCATGCGCATCGGACAATACCAGCTCAGAAATCGCCTGATCGCAGCACCTATGGCTGGCATCACTGACAGACCATTCAGGACGCTGTGCTATGAGATGGGAGCAGGATTGACGGTATCCGAGATGATGTCTTCTAACCCTCAGGTTTGGGAAAGTGACAAGTCTCGTTTACGGATGGTGCACGTTGATGAGCCAGGAATTCGCACGGTGCAAATTGCCGGTAGCGACCCTGTTGAGATGGCCGATGCCGCACGTATTAACGTGGAAAGCGGCGCCCAGATTATTGATATCAATATGGGGTGTCCGGCTAAAAAAGTGAATCGTAAGCTCGCAGGTTCAGCCCTCTTGCAGTACCCGGATTTAGTGAAGTCGATACTAACCGAGGTCGTCAATGCAGTGGACGTTCCTGTCACACTCAAGATTCGCACCGGCTGGGCTCCGGAACACCGTAACTGCGTAGAGATTGCCCAACTGGCTGAAGATTGTGGCATTCAGGCTCTGACCATTCATGGACGCACCCGCGCCTGTTTGTTCAATGGAGATGCTGAGTACGACAGTATTCGGGCAGTTAAGCAGAAAGTTTCCATTCCGATTATCGCGAATGGCGACATTACTGACCCGCATAAAGCCAGAGCTGTACTCGACTATACGGGGGCAGATGCCCTGATGATAGGACGTGCAGCTCAGGGAAGACCCTGGATCTTTCGGGAAATCCAGCATTATCTGGACACTGGGGAGCTGCTGCCCCCGCTGCCTCTGGCAGAGGTGAAGCGCTTGCTTTGTGCGCACGTTCGGGAACTGCACGACTTTTATGGTCAGGCAAAAGGGTACCGAATTGCGCGTAAACACGTATCCTGGTATCTCCAGGAACACGCTCCGGATGACCAGTTTCGGCGCACATTCAACGCCATTGAAGATTCCAGCGAACAGCTGGCGGCGTTGGAGGCATACTTCGAAAATTTTGCGTAAACAGAAATAAAGAGCTGACAGAACTATGTTCGAACAACGCGTAAATTCTGACGTACTGACCGTTTCTACCGTTAACTCTCAGGACCAGGTAACTCAAAAGCCCCTGCGTGACTCGGTTAAACAGGCACTGAAGAACTATTTTGCTCAATTGAATGGTCAGGATGTTAACGATCTCTATGAGCTGGTACTGGCTGAAGTAGAACAGCCCCTGTTGGACATGGTGATGCAATACACCCGCGGTAACCAGACCCGTGCTGCCCTGATGATGGGCATCAACCGTGGTACGCTGCGTAAAAAACTGAAAAAATACGGCATGAACTGATACTAATCAGTTAAATGTTTGTTTTAAAAGGCGCTACTCGGCATGGGGAAGCGCCTTTTTTATTAACTTCACACGGGAGGCTTTGGCGATGAACGCAAGATGTGAACCTGTCTATTTTGGCGATGAATCTAAAAAGATAATCCTGGGTGATGCACTGACCGAACTGAAAAAGCTGTCTTCTGAAAGCATCGATCTCATTTTTGCCGATCCACCTTATAACATCGGTAAAGATTTTGACGGGATGGTGGAGTCCTGGGATGAAGAGGCTTTTCTGGCGTGGCTGTTTGAGTGCATTGACGAGTGCCATCGCATTCTCAAACCGCACGGCACCATGTACATCATGAACAGTACGGAGAACATGCCGTATATTGACCTCAAATGCCGCCAGCTCTTTACTATCAAGAGCCGTATCGTGTGGTCATACGATAGCTCAGGGGTACAGGCCAAAAATTACTTTGGTTCGATGTATGAACCGATCCTGATGATGGTAAAAGATCAGAAAAACTACACATTTAATCGTGACGATATTCTGGTTGAAGCCAAAACCGGGGCTCAACGTGCGCTAATAGACTACAGAAAAAACCCACCGCAGCCATACAATCAGAAAAAAGTGCCGGGAAATGTCTGGGAGTTCCCACGCGTTCGCTATCTGATGGACGAATACGAAAACCACCCCACCCAGAAACCCAAAGCCCTCCTGGAGCGTATAATTCTGGCATCCTCGAACCCAGATGACAGGGTACTGGATCCGTTTGCCGGCAGCTTCACCACCGGTGCCACCGCCGTGGAATTGGGTCGCAAGTTTGTCGGGATTGAGATCAATGTTGAATACGTAAAAATGGGGCTCAGAAGACTGAGTATCGGTTCTCATTTTTCAGAAATTGAGCTTGCCAAGGTGAAAAAACGTAAGACAAAAAACCTGTCTAAAAAGAGTCGATTGACGGCAAAGAGCGGCGATCTTTCAACAAAGTAAAGGCATTGTAAGTCTGCTTTTCAGGTTACAGATTTCGTGTATATTCCCTGCACGCTTGGGCATGAATACACAGGGTTTGGTAATGATTCGCAAGTATTGGTGGCTGGTTGTTTTTGCAGTATTCGTTTTTCTTTTTGATGCGCTGCTCATCCAATGGATAGAGCTGATGACAACAGAGCACGATAAGTGCCGGAATATGAACTCAGTGAATCCCCTTAAGCTGGTCAACTGCGTCGACCTCGAATAGCGCCACCAACCCCACTTCAGCAGCCGTCAGGCCTGGCGGCTAAAACTACCCCACCTGACTCTCACTCTGCGCTAATTGCCTTACGCTACCATCTGGGCTTAACATTTTTAATACATTATCAACTAATACTGGCGCTTGTTTATAAAGATCATAACTCATTGGATTAATGAGCCAGTTTTTAACAATGCCACTAAAACTCCCATGAAGAATAATTATTATAACGTCTAAATCAAGGCTGGTTGCGATAAGTCCGTCGTCCATACATTTTTGCAAGGCAATGCGCATACCCAGATGATTGATACCAATTTTTTCACGAATAGCCTGTTCCGATATCATATCGTTATGGAATTCACATTTATGATATAAAATTTGCATTAATGCCTGCTGGCGAGGATTCTGCGCAATATATTGCAACCCCACAACTAACTTTTCACGCAGTCGCTGTAAAGGATTATCTCCCCAACGGCCAATAAGCTGGTCCTGAATAAGATCGCGCAATGGCGGTTGTTGTAACCATAGTTCATTAAACAATTGCGTCTTGTTTTCAAAATGCCAATACAGCGCCCCCCGCGTCACGCTGGCGGCGTCTGCAATGTCGTTTAGCGTCGTATTGCTTACGCCACGTGCGGCAAACTGTACAATCGCTGTTTCTATCAGGTGCTGCCGCGTTTTGAGGGCATCAGCTTTCGTTTTTCTGGCCATGGTTTCAGCTGTTTGAGGTAAGGGTAAGGTAGAGAATGATTAACTTTCTTATCTAATATTTGCTAAACGCAATAAATGTA
Organism: Citrobacter sp. KTE30; assembly: GCF_000398825.1. NCBI lineage: Bacteria > Pseudomonadati > Pseudomonadota > Gammaproteobacteria > Enterobacterales > Enterobacteriaceae > Citrobacter > Citrobacter sp. KTE30. The sequence goes on from NZ_KB976055.1 coordinate 4,161,465, forward strand.
TCACTTAGCATTTATTTAAACGAGCCCTAAAAAATATTATTACTGACTTTGCACACAAATAAACAAAACAAATACCAACAATAAATACATTCATAAACCAAATGCTTATTTCAATTTGTGTTTATACGCATCATAGTATTGCTATTAACACCTCAATGAAACAACAGTCGATTAATCTCTTTTTGCTTTTACGTGCCGTGAATCGCACCCATAAATAAGTATTACTTACATCGCTAGCTAATAATTTGTAGGATAGCCAACTATTATTTTCTCTTGTGCGCGTTATCGCCCCTGCATTACCCGGTTAATAACGAGCGTTCGGTTTTTTAAGGAATTGAAATGACGAAAAATGCCAGGTTTTCACTCCTGCCCTCATTCATCATCGTCTCCGCTGCATTACTCGCCGGTTGTAACGATCAGGGAGAAACACAAGCTCATCCCGCAGAACCGCAGGTGACTGTTCATGTCGTCGAAAAGGCTCCTTTAGCTGTAACGACCGAATTACCCGGGCGCACAACGGCATTCCGAATTGCAGAAGTCCGTCCCCAGGTCAGCGGGATAGTGCTTAAACGGAATTTCACTGAGGGAAGCGATATTGAAGCCGGACAGTCGCTTTATCAGATCGATCCCGCGACTTACCAGGCCGACTATGACAGCGCCAAAGGTGAACTGGCGAAGAGTGAAGCGGCTGCTGCAATCGCGCATTTAACGGTAAAACGCTATGTGCCATTGGTTGGCACCAAGTACATCAGCCAGCAAGAGTACGATCAGGCAATTGCTGATGCTCGTCAGGCCGATGCCTCCGTGATCGCGGCAAAAGCGGCGGTCGAAGGCGCGCGTATCAATCTGGCCTACACAAAAGTGACATCGCCGATTAGCGGACGCATCGGTAAATCTAACGTCACCGAAGGCGCATTAGTCACGAATGGCCAGGCTACAGAGCTTGCTACCGTTCAACAACTCGATCCCATTTACGTCGACGTAACACAGTCCAGTAACGACTTTATGCGCCTCAAACAGTCTGTTGAACAAGGGAGTCTGCATAAAGACAGCACCAGCAGTACGGTCGAACTGGTGATGGAAAATGGTCAGTCATACCCGCTAAAAGGCTCTTTGCAGTTTTCTGATGTGACGGTTGATGAAAGCACCGGATCAATCACCCTCAGAGCCGTATTCCCTAACCCAGAGCATACGCTGTTGCCGGGCATGTTTGTGCGCGCGCGCATTGATGAAGGTGTTCAGCCAAATGCCATTCTCGTTCCGCAGCAGGGGGTAACGCGTACGCCTCGCGGCGATGCCACCGTAATGGTCGTCAATGACAAGAGTCAGGTTGAGTCTCACGCAGTCGTTGCCGCACAAGCCATTGGCGACAAATGGCTTATCAGCGAAGGCCTGCAACCGGGGGACAAAGTTATCGTGAGCGGCTTACAGAAAGCACGTCCAGGCGTTCAGGTTAAAGCAACCGCCGATACCGAAACTCCTGCCACGAAAGCCCAATAAGGTAACCGGACATGGCTAACTTTTTTATCAGGCGTCCTATCTTTGCCTGGGTACTGGCTATCATTCTGATGATGGCGGGTGCTCTGGCAATCATACAACTGCCCGTGGCACAGTACCCGACCATTGCGCCTCCTGCGGTCGCCATTTCTGCAACCTATCCTGGTGCAGATGCGCAGACGGTTCAGGATACAGTCACACAGGTTATCGAACAGAATATGAATGGTATCGATAACCTGATGTATATGTCCTCCACCAGCGACTCAGCCGGGAGTGTGACTATTACGCTGACTTTCCAGTCCGGTACCGATCCCGATATCGCGCAAGTACAGGTGCAAAATAAACTGCAGCTCGCCACTCCGTTACTGCCGCAAGAAGTTCAGCAGCAAGGGATCAGCGTCGAGAAATCGAGTAGCAGCTTTTTGATGGTCGCGGGTTTTGTTTCTGACAACCTCCAAACCACACAGGATGACATTTCCGACTACGTCGCTTCGAACGTTAAAGACTCAATCAGCCGTCTGAATGGCGTGGGTGACGTGCAGCTGTTTGGTGCACAGTACGCCATGCGCATCTGGCTGGATGCAAACTTATTGAACAAATATCAGCTCACGCCGGTTGATGTGATCAATCAGTTGAAGGTACAGAACGATCAGATTGCCGCAGGTCAGTTAGGGGGGACGCCTGCATTACCTAACCAGCAGTTGAACGCCTCTATCATTGCGCAAACGCGACTGAAAGACCCTGAAGAGTTCGGGAAAGTGACTTTACGCGTGAACAGCGATGGTTCGGTTGTTCACCTGAAAGACGTCGCGCGTATCGAGTTGGGTGGGGAAAACTACAACGTCGTGGCGCGTATTAACGGTAAGCCTGCATCCGGCCTTGGGATCAAGCTGGCAACCGGGGCAAACGCGCTGGATACCGCGAACGCTATCAAAGCCAAGCTGGTTGAACTGCAACCATTCTTCCCGCAGGGAATGAAGGTGGTCTACCCATACGACACGACGCCGTTTGTGACCATCTCCATTCATGAAGTGGTAAAAACGCTGTTTGAAGCGATCGTGCTGGTGTTCCTGGTCATGTATTTGTTCCTGCAAAACATCCGGGCAACGCTCATTCCAACCATCGCTGTCCCCGTCGTATTGTTGGGCACATTCGCCGTACTTGCCGCGTTTGGCTACTCGATAAACACCCTGACGATGTTCGGCATGGTGCTCGCCATCGGTCTATTGGTCGATGATGCGATAGTGGTGGTGGAAAACGTGGAACGCGTGATGATGGAAGATAATCTGCCGCCTAAAGAGGCGACGGAAAAGTCCATGTCACAAATACAGGGGGCACTGGTTGGTATTGCCATGGTGCTGTCTGCGGTATTTATCCCGATGGCCTTCTTTGGCGGTTCAACTGGGGCTATCTATCGGCAGTTCTCCATTACCATCGTTTCCGCCATGGCGCTTTCTGTACTGGTAGCGCTGATCCTGACTCCTGCGCTTTGTGCAACGTTGTTGAAGCCGGTATCGGCTGAGCATCACGAGAAAAAAAGCGGTTTCTTTGGCTGGTTTAATGCCAAATTCGATCACAGCGTCAATCACTATACCAATAGCGTCAGCGGTATTGTGCGTAAAACAGGGCGTTACCTTGTCGTCTATCTGATCATCGTGATCGGAATGGCGGTTCTGTTTATGCGCCTGCCGACCTCCTTCCTGCCAGAGGAGGATCAGGGTGTGTTTATGACAATGATTCAACTTCCGGCAGGAGCTACGCAAGAGCGCACCCAGAAAGTACTGGATCAAGTTACTCAGTACTACCTGACCAATGAGAAAGCTAACGTCGAAAGCGTCTTCACGGTTAACGGTTTTAGCTTCAGCGGTCAGGGGCAAAACTCAGGTCTGGCATTCGTTAGCCTCAAGCCCTGGAATGAACGTAGCGGCGAGGAAAATAGTGTTGAAGCGGTCATTGCACGCGCCACACGCGCGTTCAGCCAGATCCGCGATGGGTTAGTCTTCCCCTTCAATATGCCCGCTATTGTTGAACTGGGTACCGCAACCGGCTTCGATTTTGAGCTGATCGATCAGGGCGGTCTGGGGCATACTGCGTTGACGCAAGCGCGTAACCAACTACTGGGAATGGTGGCTAAACACCCCGATCTGTTGGTTCGCGTTCGTCCTAACGGACTGGAAGATACTCCGCAGTTTAAGCTGGATGTTGATCAGGAGAAAGCACAGGCACTGGGGGTATCGCTGTCGGATATCAACGAAACTATCTCCGCATCACTGGGCGGCTATTACGTCAATGACTTTATTGACCGCGGTCGTGTGAAAAAAGTGTACGTTCAGGGGGATGCAAAATACCGCATGCTGCCAGCGGACATCAATAATCTGTATATCCGCAGCTCCAATGGCGAAATGGTTCCGTTCTCTGCGTTCAGTGCATCACATTGGATTTATGGTTCACCGCGACTGGAACGTTACAACGGTATGCCATCCATGGAAATATTGGGCGAAGCGGCACCAGGGCGAAGCACTGGTGAAGCAATGGCGCTGATGGAAAGTCTGGCGGAAAAACTGCCGAATGGTATTGGTCATGACTGGACGGGTATGTCTTATCAGGAAAGGCTGTCGGGTAACCAGGCGCCTGCGCTGTATGCCATCTCGTTAATCGTAGTATTCCTTTGCCTTGCCGCATTGTATGAAAGCTGGTCTATTCCTTTCTCGGTGATGCTGGTTGTACCACTCGGTGTTGTAGGCGCATTGTTAGCAGCATCACTGCGCGGGATGAATAACGATGTTTATTTCCAGGTTGGCTTACTAACCACTATCGGCCTCTCGGCTAAGAACGCCATCCTGATCGTCGAGTTTGCCAAAGACCTGATGGATAAAGAAGGCAAGGGGTTGATTGAAGCGACGCTGGAGGCATCGCGTATGCGTCTTCGTCCTATCCTGATGACATCCCTGGCCTTTATTCTGGGGGTTATGCCTCTGGTTATCAGTCACGGAGCAGGTAGTGGTGCACAGAATGCGGTCGGTACAGGTGTTATGGGAGGAATGCTGACCGCAACATTGTTGGCTATCTTCTTCGTCCCCGTCTTCTTTGTTGTCGTGAGACGGCGTTTTAGTCGGCACAACGATTAATTTGTAAAATAAAGGCGTCTACGGACGCCTTTTTTACCTACGATGCTCCTCTTTATTTATTAGTAAGATAGCCATTTATTTCATTTAAACTACCCCTCTAAACTCGCCTACGACCTTTCTTTTCATCCATTATTTTTACAATCCACATGAATTGAGATTATTCCTCATGTCAGTCCTTTTTTAAGAAGTGGTAAAATAATCACCGAGTTCGCAGATGGCTTAGCGTTTGTCTTTGCTTAATTAGCGAAACGCTTATTTTGAGGTAACACCATGAAAAGATTAATATCCGTTGCATTGCTTACCGCATTCCTGGCTGGCTGTGCTCACGATTCTCCTTGCGTACCTGTATACGACGATCAGGGGCGCCTGGTTCATACCAATACCTGTATGAAAGGCACTACCCAGGATAACTGGGAAACAGCCGGAGCCATCGCCGGTGGTGCTGCAGCCGTTGCCGGACTGACACTTGGGATTGTCGCCCTGACCAAATAAATCATCTCAAAAGCGCGGTTATTACCGCGCTTTGAGCACTAAGCATAAAATCTACATATAAGACAAAACGTTGCTTAATAGCGACTGACATATAATAAAATTATTATAGATTTCCCTCACACATCCACGATTTAAAATTAGCATTTTTTCTGTTTTTCGTTACACCACAGTTTCTTTTCATTATTCTCACGCCATTAATATTAACGCCAGAAATCGTTATCACGCGTCCTGTCTGATTTTTAAATTTTTTGCGCTGAAATGTGGCTTACGTTTCAATTTTGCACCACTTCAGGGCGCTGCATTTATTTTTTCCTGTCTACACTCTGCATATTGCGTCGAATAATCAGGCGCAAAAAACTGGCACTACCTTTGCTTAAAAGAGTATGGCCAAAGCCACAGACAGGTAAAAGACGTTTTCAGAACGTTTCCATAACAATAATTCCTCCACACAGGATGCTCTATGAAAAAGATGATAATCGCCAGCCTGGCTGCGGCCGGCGTGCTGCTTGCTGTTGCAAATCAGGCGCATGCCGGCGCAACACTTGATGCCGTAAAGAAAAAAGGGTTTGTGCAATGTGGGATCAGCGACGGCTTGCCTGGCTTTTCTTACGCCGATGCAAGCGGCAAGTTCTCGGGTATTGATGTTGATGTATGTCGTGGCGTTGCCTCCGCCGTATTTGGTGATGATAGCAAAGTAAAATATACCCCGCTCACCGCCAAGGAACGCTTTACTGCATTACAGTCTGGTGAAGTCGACATGCTCTCTCGTAATACCACGTGGACCTCCTCTCGTGATGCCGGTATGGGTATGTCCTTCACTGGCGTAACGTATTATGACGGCATTGGTTTTCTTACCCACAATAAAGCAGGTCTGAAGAGCGCTAAAGAGCTGGATGGCGCAACGGTCTGTATTCAGGCGGGAACCGATACCGAACTGAACGTGGCCGACTACTTTAAAGCCAACAATATGAAGTACACCCCCGTCACCTTTGACCGCTCGGATGAATCAGCCAAAGCTCTGGAATCTGGACGTTGCGATACGCTGGCTTCCGACCAGTCTCAGTTGTATGCCCTACGCATCAAGCTGAGCAATCCTGCGGAGTGGATCGTCCTGCCAGAAGTTATTTCTAAAGAACCGCTGGGACCTGTCGTACGTCGTGGGGACGATGAGTGGTTCTCCATTGTTCGCTGGACGCTGTTCGCCATGTTGAATGCGGAAGAAATGGGTGTTAACTCGAAAAACGTCGATGAAAAAGCAGCTAATCCAGCAACTCCGGATATGGCTCACCTGTTGGGTAAAGAAGGGGATTATGGCAAGGATCTGAAACTTGATAACAAATGGGCCTACAACATTATCAAGCAGGTTGGTAACTATTCGGAGATCTTTGAACGTAACGTTGGATCGGAAAGTCCGCTGAAGATCAAACGTGGACAGAACAACCTCTGGAATAACGGTGGCATCCAATATGCGCCACCGGTGCGCTAATGCGTAGTGATGTAACGGGCGCCGCAACTGCGGCGCTCAGCCCAGAGTCATAGTTACTGAGGTTTTCTTATGTTCCATCGCCGCTCAACCGTAAAAGGATCGTTATCCTTTTCTAACCCTGCGGTCCGCGCCTGGTTATTTCAAATACTCGCCGTCATTGCGGTTATCAGCATTGCGGTCTATCTCATTCATAACACGATAAATAACCTGAACAATAGCGGTATTACCTCGGGGTTTTCTTTTCTCGATCGCAGTGCCGGATTTGGTATTGTCCAGCATCTGATTGATTACGAGCAAGGCGATACGTATGGTCGTGTCTTTGTGGTCGGCCTGCTCAATACGCTATTAGTTTCTGCATTGTGTATTGTTTTCGCATCAATTCTCGGTTTCTTTCTCGGACTGGCACGCTTGTCAGATAACTGGTTATTGCGAAAACTCTCGACGATCTACATCGAAACGTTCCGCAATATACCGCCGCTGCTGCAGATCTTCTTCTGGTATTTCGCTGTATTACGTAACCTGCCCGGCCCACGCCAGGCTGTTAACGCACTGGATTTGATGTTCCTGAGTAACCGGGGGCTCTATATACCGGCCCCACAAATGGGAGAAGGTTTTTTTGCCTTTTGCACCGCTGTCGTTATCGCTATCGTCGTCACCATCGGATTATTTCGCTTCAACAGAATGCATCAAACCAAAACCGGCCAGCTACGTCGGACCTGGCCCACGGCTCTGGCGTTGATCATACTTTTACCGGTGATTTCACAGTGGATGTTTGGCGCTGCGCTTCACTGGGATATTCCCGCGCTTCGTGGTTTTAACTTCCGTGGCGGTATGGTGCTTATTCCCGAACTGGCGGCACTGACTCTGGCGCTTTCGGTGTACACCTCGGCATTTATTGCAGAAATTATTCGGGCGGGAATTCAGGCCGTTCCTTATGGCCAACATGAAGCCGCACGCTCTCTGGGTCTGCCAAATCCGGTGACGCTACGCCAGGTAATCATCCCACAGGCGCTACGCGTCATCATTCCCCCACTGACCAGCCAGTACCTGAATATCGTCAAGAACTCTTCTCTTGCGGCCGCCATTGGCTACCCGGACATGGTTTCACTGTTTGCCGGCACGGTACTCAATCAAACAGGGCAAGCCATTGAAACGATCGCCATCACCATGTCGGTATACCTGATCATTAGTCTGAGTATTTCTTTGCTGATGAATATTTATAACCGCCGTATTGCACTGATTGAGCGCTAAGGAGCCATGATGACAAAAGCCCTGCTGTCTCACCCCTCACGCCAGCGCAGTAATCCGGCAAACCGCAGCCTACTCTGGGTGCGTAAAAACCTGTTCTCCAGTTGGTCAAATAGCCTGCTCACCCTACTATGCATATGGCTGATTTGGTCATTTCTTCCGCCACTGTTGAACTGGGTATTCTTTCAGGCCAACTGGGTAGGTTCAACCCGAGCAGACTGCACCAAAGCCGGAGCCTGCTGGGTGTTCATTCATGAACGCTTCGGGCAATTCATGTATGGACTTTATCCCCACGATCAGCGCTGGCGTGTAAATCTGGCCCTGATAATTGGTTTGCTGTCTATCGTTCCCATGTTCTTGAAAACAATCCCGCATCGTGGCCGCTATATCGCCGTCTGGGCCGTCGTTTATCCAGTGGTGGTTTGGTGGCTGATGTACGGGGGTTTTTTCGGGCTGGAGCGCGTAGAAACCCGGCAGTGGGGTGGATTAACACTGACGCTAATTATCGCATCCGTGGGGATTGCAGGCGCGCTTCCATGGGGCATTTTACTGGCGCTGGGACGTCGTTCCCATATGCCAGTCGTGCGGGTTTTATCCGTCATTTTCATTGAATTCTGGCGCGGTGTGCCGTTGATTACCGTTCTGTTTATGTCCTCGGTCATGCTTCCTCTGTTTATGTCCGAAGGAACCAGTATCGACAAGCTTATCCGGGCCCTGGTCGGCGTTATTCTTTTCCAGTCGGCCTATGTCGCAGAAGTGGTTCGCGGAGGGTTACAAGCCCTACCAAAAGGTCAGTATGAAGCCGCTGAATCACTGGCGTTAGGATACTGGAAAACTCAGGGGCTGGTCATTCTTCCGCAAGCTCTCAAGCTGGTTATCCCTGGCCTGGTTAACACGATTATCGCCCTGTTCAAGGATACCAGTCTGGTCATTATCATCGGTCTGTTTGATCTCTTCAGTAGCGTGCAGCAAGCAACTGTGGACCCTGCGTGGCTGGGTATGTCGACAGAAGGATATGTTTTCGCTGCACTGATTTACTGGATCTTCTGTTTCAGTATGTCGCGTTACAGCCAACATCTGGAAAAACGTTTTAACACCGGGCGTACACCGCACTGAGGAATTTATGAGCCAATTATTAATGCCGTCTACCGACGCGATGATTTCGCTGGAAAACGTCAACAAATGGTACGGACAGTTTCACGTCCTGAAAAACATCAACCTGAAGGTAAAACAGGGAGAGCGCATCGTATTATGCGGGCCTTCCGGTTCGGGGAAATCGACAACTATCCGCTGTATTAACCATCTGGAAGAACATCAGCAAGGACGCATTGTGGTGGATGGGATTGAACTCAATGAAGACATCCGCAATATTGAGCGCGTCCGACAAGAAGTTGGCATGGTCTTTCAGCACTTTAATCTCTTTCCTCATTTAACTGTCCTACAAAACTGCACACTGGCGCCTATCTGGGTGCAAAAGATGCCGAAAAAAGAGGCTGAAGTACTGGCAATGCACTACCTCGAGCGGGTCCGCATTGCCGAACATGCGCATAAATATCCCGGGCAAATCTCTGGTGGACAACAACAGCGCGTGGCCATTGCACGCTCGCTGTGTATGAAACCCAAAATCATGTTATTTGATGAACCCACATCAGCGTTGGATCCTGAAATGGTAAAAGAAGTGCTGGATACCATGATAGGTCTGGCACAATCGGGCATGACCATGCTATGTGTAACCCATGAAATGGGCTTTGCCCGCACAGTAGCTGACCGGGTGATCTTTATGGATCTTGGCGAGATTGTGGAACAGGCACCACCGGATGAGTTTTTTGCTCACCCCAAATCTGAACGCACTCGTGCGTTTTTATCGCAGGTTATTCATTAAAGCCATATGCCGGATACAGTTCCGGCTTATTCCCGCGTATAAACGCAAAAAGGCCATCCTTTCGGATGGCCTTTTTGCGTTTATTTGATGTCTGGCAGTTCCCTACTCTCGCATGGGGAGACCCCACACTACCATCGGCGCTACGGCGTTTCACTTCTGAGTTCGGCATGGGGTCAGGTGGGACCA
>NZ_KB976055.1:4171393-4176622 GCF_000398825.1 Citrobacter sp. KTE30
CGCATGGGGAGACCCCACACTACCATCGGCGCTACGGCGTTTCACTTCTGAGTTCGGCATGGGGTCAGGTGGGACCACCGCGCTACAGCCGCCAGGCAAATTCTGTTATTAACCCGCTTTTCGCCGGTTAATGTAATCTGTAATCAAGCTGAATCTGATGTCTGTCTCTTCGCCAAAACATCTTCGGCGTTGTAAGGTTAAGCCTCACGGTTCATTAGTATCGGTTAGCTCAATGTATCGCTACGCTTACACACCCGACCTATCAACGTCGTCGTCTTCAACGTTCCTTCAGGAGACTTAAAGTCTCAGGGAGAACTCATCTCGGGGCAAGTTTCGTGCTTAGATGCTTTCAGCACTTATCTCTTCCGCATTTAGCTACCGGGCAATGCCATTGGCATGACAACCCGAACACCAGTGATGCGTCCACTCCGGTCCTCTCGTACTAGGAGCAGCCCCCCTCAATTCTCCAGCGCCCACGGCAGATAGGGACCGAACTGTCTCACGACGTTCTAAACCCAGCTCGCGTACCACTTTAAATGGCGAACAGCCATACCCTTGGGACCTACTTCAGCCCCAGGATGTGATGAGCCGACATCGAGGTGCCAAACACCGCCGTCGATATGAACTCTTGGGCGGTATCAGCCTGTTATCCCCGGAGTACCTTTTATCCGTTGAGCGATGGCCCTTCCATTCAGAACCACCGGATCACTAAGACCTGCTTTCGCACCTGCTCGAGCCGTCACTCTCGCAGTCAAGCTAGCTTATGCCTTTGCACTAACCTCCTGATGTCCGACCAGGATTAGCTAACCTTCGTGCTCCTCCGTTACTCTTTAGGAGGAGACCGCCCCAGTCAAACTACCCACCAGACACTGTCCGCAACCCGGGTAACGGGTCCACGTTAGAACCCCAGCCATTAAAGGGTGGTATTTCAAGGATGGCTCCATGCAGACTGGCGTCCACACTTCAAAGCCTCCCACCTATCCTACACATCAAGGACCAGTGTTCAGTGTCAAGCTATAGTAAAGGTTCACGGGGTCTTTCCGTCTTGCCGCGGGTACACTGCATCTTCACAGCGAGTTCAATTTCACTGAGTCTCGGGTGGAGACAGCCTGGCCATCATTACGCCATTCGTGCAGGTCGGAACTTACCCGACAAGGAATTTCGCTACCTTAGGACCGTTATAGTTACGGCCGCCGTTTACCGGGGCTTCGATCAAGAGCTTCTCCTTACGGATAACCCCATCAATTAACCTTCCGGCACCGGGCAGGCGTCACACCGTATACGTCCACTTTCGTGTTTGCACAGTGCTGTGTTTTTAATAAACAGTTGCAGCCAGCTGGTATCTTCGACTGATTTCAGCTCCATGAGTAAATCACTTCACCTACATATCAGCGTGCCTTCTCCCGAAGTTACGGCACCATTTTGCCTAGTTCCTTCACCCGAGTTCTCTCAAGCGCCTTGGTATTCTCTACCTGACCACCTGTGTCGGTTTGGGGTACGATTTCGTGTTACCTGATGCTTAGAGGCTTTTCCTGGAAGCAGGGCATTTGTTACTTCAGCACCGTAGTGCCTCGTCATCACACCTCAGCGTTAAAAAGGTACCGGATTTACCTGGAACCTCCGCCTACATGCTTAAACCGGGACAACCGTCGCCCGGCTAACATAGCCTTCTCCGTCCCCCCTTCGCAGTAACACCAAGTACAGGAATATTAACCTGTTTCCCATCGACTACGCCTTTCGGCCTCGCCTTAGGGGTCGACTCACCCTGCCCCGATTAACGTTGGACAGGAACCCTTGGTCTTCCGGCGTGCGGGGTTTTCACCCGCATTATCGTTACTTATGTCAGCATTCGCACTTCTGATACCTCCAGCATACCTCACAGTACACCTTCAACGGCTTACAGAACGCTCCCCTACCCAACAACACATAGTGTCGCTGCCGCAGCTTCGGTGCATGGTTTAGCCCCGTTACATCTTCCGCGCAGGCCGACTCGACCAGTGAGCTATTACGCTTTCTTTAAATGATGGCTGCTTCTAAGCCAACATCCTGGCTGTCTGTGCCTTCCCACATCGTTTCCCACTTAACCATGACTTTGGGACCTTAGCTGGCGGTCTGGGTTGTTTCCCTCTTCACGACGGACGTTAGCACCCGCCGTGTGTCTCCCGTGATAACATTCTTCGGTATTCGCAGTTTGCATCGGGTTGGTAAGTCGGGATGACCCCCTAGCCGAAACAGTGCTCTACCCCCGAAGATGAGTTCACGAGGCGCTACCTAAATAGCTTTCGGGGAGAACCAGCTATCTCCCGGTTTGATTGGCCTTTCACCCCCAGCCACAAGTCATCCGCTAATTTTTCAACATTAGTCGGTTCGGTCCTCCAGTTAGTGTTACCCAACCTTCAACCTGCCCATGGCTAGATCACCGGGTTTCGGGTCTATACCCTGCAACTTAACGCCCAGTTAAGACTCGGTTTCCCTTCGGCTCCCCTATACGGTTAACCTTGCTACAGAATATAAGTCGCTGACCCATTATACAAAAGGTACGCAGTCACCCCATAAAGAGGCTCCCACTGCTTGTACGTACACGGTTTCAGGTTCTTTTTCACTCCCCTCGCCGGGGTTCTTTTCGCCTTTCCCTCACGGTACTGGTTCACTATCGGTCAGTCAGGAGTATTTAGCCTTGGAGGATGGTCCCCCCATATTCAGACAGGATACCACGTGTCCCGCCCTACTCTTCGAGTTCACAACCTGTGCATTTTGGTGTACGGGACTATCACCCTGTACCGTCGGACTTTCCAGACCGTTCCACTAACACACAAGCTGATTCAGACTCTGGGCTGCTCCCCGTTCGCTCGCCGCTACTGGGGGAATCTCGGTTGATTTCTTTTCCTCGGGGTACTTAGATGTTTCAGTTCCCCCGGTTCGCTTCATTACGCTATGTATTCACGTAATGATAGTGTGACGGATCACACTGGGTTTCCCCATTCGGAAATCGCCGGTTATAACGGTTCATATCACCTTACCGACGCTTATCGCAGATTAGCACGTCCTTCATCGCCTCTGACTGCCAGGGCATCCACCGTGTACGCTTAGTCGCTTAACCTCACAACCCGAAGATGTTTCGTAAAACACCATCGTGTTGCGAAAATTTGAGAGACTCGAACACACCATTTTTCATTTCTTATTACGGAGAAATGAAACAGTGTGTCGTTTCAATTTTCAGCTTGATCCAGATTTTTAAAGAGCAAAACTTCGCAGTGAACCTTTTCAGGTACACTCTGAAGTTTTCTTGTGTTTTTGCAGTAAAGATGGTGGAGCTATGCGGGATCGAACCGCAGACCTCCTGCGTGCAAGGCAGGCGCTCTCCCAGCTGAGCTATAGCCCCATCGTAGTTATCTCATTCACCTTAATTCCTGCTGAGACAAGGCGTGGAGCGGCGAAGCATACTGAAGTATGCGAGTCGTTTCACAACGCGGTATCAGAAAGAATTTGGTAGGCCTGAGTGGACTTGAACCACCGACCTCACCCTTATCAGGGGTGCGCTCTAACCACCTGAGCTACAAGCCTGCAGAGATTTTCTTACTGCTAATTTTCATCAGACAATCTGTGTGAGCACTACAAAGAACGCTTCTTTAAGGTAAGGAGGTGATCCAACCGCAGGTTCCCCTACGGTTACCTTGTTACGACTTCACCCCAGTCATGAATCACAAAGTGGTAAGCGCCCTCCCGAAGGTTAAGCTACCTACTTCTTTTGCAACCCACTCCCATGGTGTGACGGGCGGTGTGTACAAGGCCCGGGAACGTATTCACCGTGGCATTCTGATCCACGATTACTAGCGATTCCGACTTCATGGAGTCGAGTTGCAGACTCCAATCCGGACTACGACATACTTTATGAGGTCCGCTTGCTCTCGCGAGGTCGCTTCTCTTTGTATATGCCATTGTAGCACGTGTGTAGCCCTACTCGTAAGGGCCATGATGACTTGACGTCATCCCCACCTTCCTCCAGTTTATCACTGGCAGTCTCCTTTGAGTTCCCGACCGAATCGCTGGCAACAAAGGATAAGGGTTGCGCTCGTTGCGGGACTTAACCCAACATTTCACAACACGAGCTGACGACAGCCATGCAGCACCTGTCTCAGAGTTCCCGAAGGCACCAAAGCATCTCTGCTAAGTTCTCTGGATGTCAAGAGTAGGTAAGGTTCTTCGCGTTGCATCGAATTAAACCACATGCTCCACCGCTTGTGCGGGCCCCCGTCAATTCATTTGAGTTTTAACCTTGCGGCCGTACTCCCCAGGCGGTCGACTTAACGCGTTAGCTCCGGAAGCCACGCCTCAAGGGCACAACCTCCAAGTCGACATCGTTTACGGCGTGGACTACCAGGGTATCTAATCCTGTTTGCTCCCCACGCTTTCGCACCTGAGCGTCAGTCTTTGTCCAGGGGGCCGCCTTCGCCACCGGTATTCCTCCAGATCTCTACGCATTTCACCGCTACACCTGGAATTCTACCCCCCTCTACAAGACTCTAGCCTGCCAGTTTCGGATGCAGTTCCCAGGTTGAGCCCGGGGATTTCACATCCGACTTGACAGACCGCCTGCGTGCGCTTTACGCCCAGTAATTCCGATTAACGCTTGCACCCTCCGTATTACCGCGGCTGCTGGCACGGAGTTAGCCGGTGCTTCTTCTGCGAGTAACGTCAATCGTTGAGGTTATTAACCACAACGCCTTCCTCCTCGCTGAAAGTACTTTACAACCCGAAGGCCTTCTTCATACACGCGGCATGGCTGCATCAGGCTTGCGCCCATTGTGCAATATTCCCCACTGCTGCCTCCCGTAGGAGTCTGGACCGTGTCTCAGTTCCAGTGTGGCTGGTCATCCTCTCAGACCAGCTAGGGATCGTCGCCTAGGTGAGCCGTTACCCCACCTACTAGCTAATCCCATCTGGGCACATCCGATGGCAAGAGGCCCGAAGGTCCCCCTCTTTGGTCTTGCGACGTTATGCGGTATTAGCTACCGTTTCCAGTAGTTATCCCCCTCCATCGGGCAGTTTCCCAGACATTACTCCCCCGTCCGCCACTCGTCACCCAAGGAGCAAGCTCCTCTGTGCTACCGTTCGACTTGCATGTGTTAGGCCTGCCGCCAGCGTTCAATCTGAGCCATGATCAAACTCTTCAATTTAAGTTTGATGCTCGTGAATTAAACTTCGTAATGAATTACGTATGTTCACTCA
>NZ_KB976056.1:0-346591 GCF_000398825.1 Citrobacter sp. KTE30
TTCATTTTTCGTCTTGCGACGTTAAGAATCCGTATCTTCGAGTGCCCACACAGATTGTCTGATAAATTGTTAAAGAGCAGTTGCGACGCGCTTTAGCGCTCTGTCGCGAGGTGGCGTATATTACGCTTTCCTCTTTCAGAGTCAACCCTCATTTTCAGGTTTTTCTCTTCAACCGAACCGGCTGTTTGCGTGAAGTGATTCACATCCGCCGTGTCGATGGAGGCGCATTATAGGGATCCCATTTTTTAGCACAAGTATTTTTTGGATCTTTTTTTCTGAATGCTTGTTTTTCACTCCTTTCGCTACATTCCTGCGCAATTTGACTGATTTTTGATAGCTAAACCACTTGCACAGTCTCAATAATCCAACCAAAGTCTTCATTACTGCTCTATTTTCGTTGAGGTAAACATGTCTGATGTATTGCGTCCTTATAAGGATCTTTTCCCACAGATCGGAAATCGCGTGATGATCGACGCCAGTAGTGTCGTCATTGGTGATGCTCGTTTAGCTGATGATGTCGGAATTTGGCCACTGGTTGCCATTCGTGGCGACGTTAACTATGTACAAATTGGTGCCCGTACAAACATCCAGGACGGCAGCGTTCTCCATGTCACGCATAAATCCACGTCTAATCCGCAGGGTAATCCACTGATCGTGGGTGAGGACGTTACGGTTGGTCATAAAGTCATGCTACACGGCTGTATCATTGGCAACCGTGTATTAGTCGGCATGGGATCGATTCTGCTGGATGGCGTAGTCGTAGAAGACGACGTTATGATTGGGGCTGGTAGCCTGGTTCCACAAAACAAGCGCCTGGAAAGCGGATATCTGTACCTGGGAAGCCCGGTTAAGCAAATCCGTCCATTAAGCGATGAAGAGAAAGCAGGCTTACAATATTCAGCTAACAACTATGTTAAGTGGAAAGACGAGTATTTAAGTCAGAGTAACCACACCCAACCTTGAGCATCTTCCTGCTGGGCCTGGATCAATGCTTCAGCTTCTTCTTCCAGATCCCAGCGATGCTGTTGAAATATTTCCAACCACTGCTCAGGCGTGTCGCCGCCAAAGCGGGACGCCATAATCTCTCCAGATATGGCACATGTTAACTGCATACCATGAACCATCGCTGGAAACACAACGGCGTTAACATCCGTGCACCATTCTTCCCGTTCGGGAAACTGGATCGCCTGATTCATGCCGACAATTCCTGTTGCATGCTTTTTATGACAGGCTCCACCTGTGGCAAAACGCCATGCCAAAGTAAAACTGCATGCGCAGCCTGCCCCACCAGCATCCCCAGGCCATCGGCATAATGTTTCGCCCCATGCGAAACACACCAGGAAAGAAACGGTGTGTTCCCTTTCTGATAAAACATGTCATAACAATAGACCGAAGGGTGGATAAGAGATGCTGGAATAGCTGGTATCTCACCGCTCATTCCGCTGGATGTGGCATTGATGATCAAATCAAAACTGCAATTTTCAAGATCGTCCATTCCCACCGCCTGCACGCTGCCGGTGTGGGAGAAGATTTGTGCCAGTTCTTCAGCGCGCGAAGCGGTACGGTTAACAATAGTCACCGCACAATCCATAGAAAGAAGAGGTAATAAAACTCCACGGGATGCACCACCCGCACCAATCAGCAGAACTCGCGATCCGGGATGAATGAAAGATAAACGCTCAAGATCGCTTAATAAGCCGATACCATCCGTGTTGTCTCCCAGTAAACGCCCATCCTCCAGCCGTTTAAGGGTGTTGACCGCTCCAGCAAGCGATGCCCGCTCCGTTAGTTCATCAGCACGTGCAAACGCCTCTTCTTTAAAAGGCACAGTGACATTTGCCCCCTTCCCGCCCTCAGCAAAAAAAGCGTTCAGCGTATTCACAAAATCATTGATGGGCGCCAGTACACGCCCATAGGAATGATCAATCTTCAACTGCTCTGCAAATTGCTGATGAATAAAGGGCGATTTACTGTGCGCTATCGGATTACCAAAAACAGCATAGGCTTCTTTCATATTACCCCTGTCGAAACTGTTCACCCGTCAGAGCATCACGGATCTCCGAAGGATTCAAACGGCCTCCGGTCTCCCCCTCAACCACAGGAAAGTCTGTACCAAACTGCGCAAGGACTTCCTCAACCGTTCTGCAAGGCGGTAAGCCACTCAGATTAGCACTGGTAGAGACTAATGGTTTGCCATAAGCCTGGCACAATGCAACCACCAGCGGATGATCGGTGACACGCACGGCCAGCGAGTCAAAACGACCGGTCAACCAACGAGGCGTAGTCGCGGGCGCCGGGAAAACGAAAGTAACAGGCCCAGGCCAGCGGGCGAACACAGCCTCACGTTGGGCCTCGGTGAGCATGCTATCGTCGATATAGGGTTTAAGCTGGTCAAAGCTTGCCGCAATCAAAATTAAACCTTTATCGACTGGGCGTTGTTTTAACTCTAACAGACGGGTAACAGCCGTTTCGCTGTCGGGATCGCAACCGACACCGAAAACAGCTTCAGTTGGATAGGCGATGACTTTTTCTTGTTTCAGAACCGCTATCGCCGCAGCGATAGCGTCTGTGGGCAGGTTATTATTCACTTTTTTATTCCGCCGAAATCGGCTTTCCACATTGTTTACTGGCACAGAAATGCTTCACACCCTGTGCGGTTTTCTTTTCGATGAGAAGCGGATAATGACACTCAGGACATTCTCCGGATAACGGTTTGAAGTTAATGACAAACTGGCACTCCGGATAGCGATCGCAGGAGTAGAAGGTTTTGCCATAACGGGAACGCCGCTGGACAAGATGACCAGTCTGGCATTGAGGACAGACTATTGCTGTTTCATCAGGCTTGTCGATGAGCTCGGTGTGCTCGCACGCAGGATAGTCACTGCATCCAATGAACATACCGAATCGTCCCTGTCTCAGCACCAGCTCAGCGCCACATGCAGGACAAAGCTTACCCTCCAGAACTTTGACAATATGTCCGTCCGCGGAAGATTTCAGCGGACGGATGTAATCGCATTCTGGATAGTGTGAACAACCGAGAAACGGACCGTGTTTCCCGGAACGAATAACCAATTCAGCCCCGCATTGTAGGCAGGGCTCATTTTTACGCACCGTGAACAGTGCTGATTTAGCCATAACAACTCATACTGAATGAAGATTGATTAATGCAGCATACCTTCATTCACTTCAAAGAGTAATTCTTCCATTTGCTGATAGGCATTTTCACAACCTGGAATGTTGAATAGCACCATCAGGATTACCCACTTCAGGTCTTCCAGATCGAACTCTGCCGTATCCAGCGCGAGTACACGCTCAATGACCATTTCTCGCGTTTCGAGGTTTAGCACCTGAATCTGCTCCAGGAATAGCAGGAATCCTCTACAGCTTGCATCCAGTCGATCGCACTCTTCCGCAGTATAAATACGTATAGAAAGAGGGTCAGATGCCAGTTGCATAGGTTCAGCAAGGCCATCCTGATAGTCAGCAAGCTTTTCCAGCCAAAGTAACGCGTTGTAAATGTCTTCACGATCAAAACCAGCGTCGGTAAGATCCCGTTCCAGTTTGTCCTGATCCACACGCAGCTCAGCTTCGTTATGGATATATGTCTCAAACAAATACATTAGTACGTCGAACATGGCATGCCCTCCTCAATCGGACATAGCCGCCGGGTACAGCTGCGATCCACCCTGCTAACTCCAGTTCGAGCAGTTGAGCCACTACCTCTGGCACAGGTTGGCCGGCACGTTCAGCGACGACGTCAACAGGTGTTACCTCATCTCCTACGTTAGCCAGGAGCTCCGGAAATGGCAATGCCACCTCTTCGTGATCTGGCGAATAAATTGATTTTTCAGGTTCATCTGGCAACCATTGCAGCCCATATTGCAAATTTTCAATAATTTCCTCTGGTGTCGTCACAAGCATGGCTCCCTGCTGAATTAGCCAATGCGGGCCTTCACTTCCCGGGCTCCCAATCGGCCCTGGTAAAGCAAACACCTCCCGCCCTTGTTCCAGTGCACAGCGAGCAGTAACCAGTGACCCGCTACGCTGTGCAGCTTCGACGACCAGTACACCTTTACTTAGACCACTGATAATGCGATTTCGTCGGGGAAAATTGCGTGGCAAAGGGAGCGT
This sequence comes from Citrobacter sp. KTE30, assembly GCF_000398825.1. NCBI lineage: Bacteria > Pseudomonadati > Pseudomonadota > Gammaproteobacteria > Enterobacterales > Enterobacteriaceae > Citrobacter > Citrobacter sp. KTE30. Next base: position 4,132 of record NZ_KB976056.1, read on the forward strand.
ATCTAATGGGAACTCAGACACCAGTGCACCACCTGCCTCAATCAGTCGCTGAGCAAGACGGATATGCTGTCGTGGGTGAATGGTCTCAAGTCCATTTCCCAGCACCGCAATACTTGTGCCTTGTCGGTTTATCGCAGCACTGTGTGCCACGCCATCAATTCCTCGGGCCAGACCGCTGGTGATCGTCACACCACATGCTGCAAGCTTTTCACAAAACAATCGCCCCCAGCGTTCGCCATACCAGGAGTGCTGTCTGCTGCCGACAACGGCCACCTGGAACGAGCGAAGACATGCGGGATTTCCTGCGACAAAAAGCACCCCAGGATAATCCTCAATCGCACGGAGCTGTGGCGGGTAATGCTCGCTGTCGGCAACCACAAAATGGTGGTTAGGCTGTTCAAGCCAACGCAACGTTTTTTCCAGCGTCAGATCCGAAAAGGTTAAAAAGCGCCTTGCCTGGCGGGGAGAGAATCCTGCCTGCAGGAGTACCGCGTTGCTAATCGACGGTTGAGTATTGAGCCAGTGGGCAATGCGCACCATCTCATCACCATACAGTTCATTCACTTGCGCTAAACGTAGCCAAATTTCGATTTGGGTCATCCTTGTCCCCCTGCCACAAGCAGTCCTGGCAATCTTTGCGATTGGTCACTGATGCTGTCAATCAGAGGGGGTTTTGTCTAGAATAGAGGTAATAATCTTTTCAACTCCTGAACACAACTCTGGATAACTATGTCAGTTTTGCAAGTGTTACATATTCCGGACGAGCGCCTTCGCAAAGTCGCAAAACCGGTCGAAGAAGTGAATGCAGAAATTCAGCGCATCGTTGATGATATGTTCGAAACGATGTATGCCGAAGAAGGTATCGGCCTGGCAGCAACACAGGTCGATATTCATCAGCGCATCATCGTTATTGATGTCTCTGAAAACCGCGACGAGCAGTTGGTACTCATTAACCCAGAGCTGCTGGAAAAAGACGGCGAAACCGGCATTGAAGAAGGCTGTCTGTCGATTCCTGAACAGCGTGCGTTAGTACCACGCGCAGAGAAAGTAAAAATTCGTGCGCTCGATCGCAACGGCAAATCTTTTGAACTGGAAGCCGATGGCCTACTGGCTATCTGCATTCAACATGAAATGGATCACCTGGTCGGTAAACTGTTTATCGATTATCTGTCTCCGTTGAAGCAACAACGTATTCGTCAGAAAGTTGAAAAACTCGACCGCCTGAACGCCCGAGCTTAAGGACAAGAATCAACGTGTCAGACTCACTACGTATTATTTTTGCGGGTACACCTGACTTTGCAGCGCGTCATCTCGACGCGCTGTTGTCTTCTGGACACAACGTCGTTGGCGTGTTTACCCAACCGGACCGCCCGGCGGGACGCGGTAAAAAGCTGATGCCCAGCCCGGTCAAAGTGCTGGCGGAAGAAAAAGGGATTCCGGTTTTCCAACCTGTCTCTCTTCGCCCTCAGGAAAACCAGCAGCTGGTTGCTGATTTACGCGCAGACGTGATGGTGGTGGTGGCATATGGCCTGATTCTGCCAAAAGCCGTACTGGAAATGCCGCGTCTGGGTTGTATCAACGTTCACGGCTCCCTGCTTCCACGCTGGCGTGGTGCAGCACCGATCCAGCGCTCACTGTGGGCAGGTGACACCGAAACAGGTGTAACCATCATGCAGATGGATGTTGGCCTCGACACCGGAGATATGCTGCTTAAGCTGTCTTGCCCGATTACGGCAGAAGATACCAGCGGTTCGTTATACGATAAGCTGGCAGATTTGGGGCCGCAGGGGCTGATTGAAACGCTAAAACAGCTGGCTGCCGGCACAATAAACCCGGTGGTACAAGATGAATCACTGGTTACGCATGCAGAAAAACTCAGCAAAGAAGAGGCCCGTATCGACTGGTCGCTTTCAGCTGTTCAATTGGAACGCTGCATCCGCGCCTTTAACCCATGGCCAATGAGCTGGCTTGAAATCGACGGTCAACCAGTGAAAGTCTGGCAAGCTTCGGTTATTGCGGAAAACACCCAGGCTGCGCCAGGCACCATTCTGGAGGCAACAAAGCAGGGTATTCAGGTCGCAACGGGCGACGGCATCCTGAATCTCGTCTCTTTGCAGCCTGCCGGTAAAAAAGCCATGAGCGCGCAGGATCTGCTTAATTCACGCCGGGAATGGTTTGTACCCGGTAACCGTCTGGTCTGACGGTTCATCTCTTTAAGCCCGGTGTTTCCGGGCATTTTTATTTTTGCGCTTATGAAAAAACATCTTAATTTACGCAGTATGGCGGCCCAAGCCGTCGAACAGGTTGTCGAAAAAGGACAGTCATTAAGCAACGTGCTGCCCGCCATGCAGCAAAAAGTTGCTGATAAAGACAAAGCGCTGTTGCAGGAACTTTGCTTCGGCGTATTGCGTACACTCTCTCAACTGGAATGGATGATCCAGCAACTCATGGAACGTCCAATGACGGGCAAACAACGCACCGTTCACTACCTGATCATGGTGGGCTTCTACCAACTTCTGCATACCCGTATTCCAGCACACGCCGCGCTGGCTGAGACAGTAGAAGGTGCGGTTGCCATTAAGCGTCCGCAACTGAAAGGGCTGATCAACGGCGTGTTGCGCCAGTTTCAACGCCGTCAGGATGAACTGCTGGCCGAGTTTGCGCAAAGCGATTTGCGCTTCTTACACCCCTCCTGGCTGGTGAAACGTATTAAGAGTGCGTATCCGCAGCAGTGGGAAGCTATTCTTGAAGCCAATAACCAGCGGCCGCCGATGTGGCTACGCGTCAATCGTAATCACCATACTCGCGACGCCTGGATAGACCTGCTTACCGCAGCGGGATTAACCGGTTTCCCGCATCCAGACTACCCGGATGCAGTGCGTCTGGAAACACCGGCTCCAGTTCACGCCCTCCCTGGTTTTGACGAAGGTTGGGTCACCGTTCAGGATGCTTCTGCTCAGGGGTGCGTTAAATATCTACTGCCGAAAGATGGCGAGCAGATTCTCGACCTATGCTGCGCGCCGGGGGGTAAAACGACGCACATTCTGGAAGTTGCTCCGCAAGCTAACGTCATGGCCGTCGATGTGGATGAAAAACGCTTATCGCGCGTTTACGACAATCTGAAACGTCTGGGCATGAAGGCAACCGTAAAACAGGGTGATGGTCGATATCCACAACAATGGTGTGGCGAACAACAGTTTGACCGTATTTTGCTGGATGCTCCGTGTTCTGCCACCGGCGTTATTCGTCGCCATCCAGACATCAAATGGCTGCGTCGCGACCGGGATATTGCCGAACTTGCGCAGCTGCAGGCCGAGATCCTGAATGCAACCTGGTTACATCTTAAACCTGGCGGCACGCTGGTTTATGCAACGTGCTCTATCCTGCCAGAAGAAAACCAGCAGCAAATTACCGCCTTCCTGGCACGCACGCCGGATGCGGTATTAAGCGAAACCGGTACGCCGGAAAAACCCGGACGTCAGAATTTACCGGGTGCGGAAGATGGCGATGGCTTCTTTTACGCTAAGCTAATCAAAAAGTGATGGGATAACGGGTCGCGACTGATGAAAATTATCATTCTGGGCGCAGGGCAAGTTGGCGGTACGCTGGCTGAAAACCTGGTCGGAGAGAACAACGATATCACGGTAGTCGATACCAATGGTGAACGCCTGCGCAGCCTGCAGGACAAGTTTGATCTCCGCGTCGTGCAAGGGCACGGTTCACATCCTCGCGTACTGCGTGAAGCTGGGGCCGACGATGCCGATATGCTGGTTGCCGTAACCAGCTCAGATGAAACAAATATGGTTGCCTGCCAGGTAGCTTATTCACTGTTTAATACGCCTAATCGCATCGCCCGTATTCGTTCACCGGATTATGTTCGTGATGCGGACAAGCTATTCCAATCCGATGCGGTACCTATCGATCACCTGATTGCACCGGAGCAACTGGTTATCGATAGCATTTATCGACTGATTGAATATCCGGGTGCATTGCAGGTGGTGAATTTTGCCGAAGGTAAAGTCAGTCTGGCAGTAGTAAAAGCCTATTACGGCGGGCCGCTTATCGGTAATGCGCTGTCAACAATGCGTGAACATATGCCGCACATCGATACCCGTGTTGCGGCGATTTTCCGTCATGATCGACCAATCCGTCCACAAGGTTCTACGATCGTTGAAGCGGGTGATGAAGTCTTCTTTATTGCGGCATCACAGCATATTCGCGCCGTAATGAGTGAACTGCAACGTCTGGAAAAACCGTACAAACGCATTATGTTAGTAGGCGGCGGTAATATCGGAGCGGGTCTAGCTCGTCGACTGGAAAAAGATTACAGCGTCAAACTGATCGAACGTAATCAACAGCGAGCATCCGAACTTGCAGAGAAACTGCAAAATACGATCGTCTTTTTTGGTGATGCTTCGGATCAAGAGTTACTGGCCGAAGAACATATCGATCAGGTAGATCTGTTCATCGCAGTGACCAACGATGATGAAGCGAATATCATGTCGGCGATGCTTGCCAAACGGATGGGTGCCAAGAAAGTGATGGTGTTAATCCAACGCAGAGCATACGTCGATCTGGTGCAAGGTAGCGTGATCGATATTGCTATTTCACCGCAGCAGGCGACCATCTCCGCGTTGCTCAGTCACGTACGTAAAGCTGACATTGTCGGCGTTTCTTCACTACGCCGTGGCGTCGCGGAAGCCATTGAAGCCGTCGCACACGGGGATGAAACAACATCTCGGGTGGTGGGACGTTCAATTGATGAAATTAAGCTTCCCCCTGGAACCATTATTGGCGCCGTTGTGCGTGGTAACGATGTGATGATTGCCAACGATAACCTGCGCATTGAGCAGGGCGATCACGTAATTATGTTCCTGACAGATAAAAAGTTTATTACCGACGTCGAGCGACTATTCCAGCCAAGTCCTTTCTTCCTGTAATAAAAAGGGTGCTAATACAGCGCCCTTTTTATTTCCCTTTATATTTCATGGTCTAATAAATTTTCCTTTCGGCAATACATAAATGGAAATTGCCTAAACATTTGTTAAACTTATAAACGTCAGCTGCATAGGGAGAATAAAATGAGCATTATTAAAGAGTTTCGCGAATTCGCGATGCGCGGGAATGTTGTCGATTTGGCAGTGGGTGTCATTATTGGTGCGGCATTCGGTAAGATTGTTTCATCACTGGTTGCCGATATCATCATGCCGCCACTGGGGTTGTTAATTGGTGGAATTGATTTTAAACAGTTTGCTTTAACACTACGTGATGCACAGGGAGACATCCCTGCCGTGGTCATGCATTACGGTGTATTTATTCAGAATGTCTTCGATTTCGTTATTGTTGCGTTTGCTATCTTTATGGCAATCAAACTGATCAACAAACTGAACCGTAAAAAAGCGGAGGAGCCGGCAGCACCGCCAGCGCCATCGAAAGAAGAAGTATTACTGAGTGAAATTCGTGACCTGCTGAAAGAACAGAATAACCGCTCTTAAGCACTCACTGAAACAAGAAGGCCAGTGGTAAAAAAGTTAATTACTTTCTTGCCACTGGCCTCCCAGTTACCCCGATTGCCATGTTTGCCTTTACGTAGATAACTTCCTTTCCCTTTCTTATTTTTCTCAACGCGCTGTCTGAACAGTGGGTCATGCAGGAGCGCCTCAATGGCGTTGTCCTTTATCTGCCCTTTGGTGTGCTGATAACGACTCATAATATCTCCAGTTTGTAGTAACTTACGCCGCGAGTGTAGACCCGGCAGTTCAAGAAATCAACAGCCTGATGTTGTTCCACTGGCGCCTTGCTCAAGAGCTTCAAGAATAGAGCAGTACACGCTGCTGTGTGACTTGCCGCAGCATGCATCATTCAATCGCTGCAGAGACCGCTGCATCGTCTGAAGTTCGGCAATACGTGCTTCGACTTCTTGCAGTCTTTCCTGGACGATCCCTTTTGATTCCTGACAGGTATGGTGTTCGGGATCAACACGGATCGAAAGCAATTCGCGGATCGACTCCAGAGTGAAACCAAGCTGGCGGGCATAACGAATAAACTTCAGGCGCTGAAGATCGCTTTCTGTATAGAGGCGAAATCCGCCTTCAGTACGCACTTCATGCTCCATCATCTGCTGCTTTTCATAGTAGCGGATAGTATCTGGCGTCACGTCAGCCAGTTTCGCTATTTCACCAATTCGGTACATGCTCTCTCCGCTATTCATCGTTGATCTTTTTTAGCAGCTTATCTGCGTAGTCACCGCGCAAAAACTCGGTACTGAGTCCAGCCTGCCGAAGTTTAAGTTCCAGCAGCGACAGTCTTCGGCTCACCTCCGGATAACTTGGATCATCTTTGCGGATCCCCGCGAGTATTTCAAGCAGCTGTATTGCTTCTCTGCGTTGCTCGAGCTCAGGAGGAAGGCAACCTGCATTTTTTAATAAACGGTATCCAGCTCGGAGTTCAGTCGGGACATGGGAGTCATCGTCAAGAGTCAGCGGTTCACCCGTTCCCGGTAAATCATCAAACTCACCTTTAGATTGTGCATCAATAATATGGCGCTCTGCCCACTGGTCCAGTAACCACATACAACACTCCAGGGGATGAACAAAAAGAGTACAGATATTGTAGATAAGTGGGGATATGACGGATATAAAAAAACCCGCCGAGGCGGGTTTTTTTACGTTACTACAGATTACTCTGCAGCAGCTTCTGTTTTCTCTGAACGATCAACCAGCTCGATGTATGCCATCGGCGCGTTGTCGCCTGCACGGAAACCACACTTCAGAATGCGAGTGTAACCACCGGCGCGGCTCGCGAAACGCGGGCCCAGTTCGTTAAACAGTTTTGCCACGATCTCGTTATCACGAGTACGGGCGAATGCCAGACGACGATTAGCTACGCTATCAGTCTTGGCAAGAGTAATCAGCGGCTCAACTACGCGACGCAGCTCTTTCGCTTTCGGCAGAGTCGTCTTGATGATTTCATGACGAACCAGTGAACCTGCCATATTGCGGAACATAGCCTGGCGATGGCTGCTGTTGCGGTTCAGTTGACGACCACTCTTACGATGGCGCATGACCTTATCCTTCTCAGTAAAACCTTAACCTGTGATCCGGTTACTCGTCAGCGATGCTTGCCGGTGGCCAGTTTTCCAGGCGCATGCCCAGAGACAGTCCACGGGAAGCCAGCACGTCTTTAATCTCGGTAAGAGATTTTTTACCAAGGTTAGGCGTCTTAAGAAGCTCAACCTCAGTACGCTGTACCAGATCACCGATATAGTGGATAGCTTCTGCTTTGAGGCAGTTAGCAGAGCGGACAGTCAATTCCAGATCGTCAACAGGGCGCAGCAGGATCGGATCGAATTCTGGTTTCTCTTCTTTAACTTCCGGCTGACGTACATCACGTAAATCAACGAAAGCTTCCAGTTGTTCAGCCAGAATGGTAGCCGCACGACGAATCGCCTCTTCAGGATCGATTGTGCCGTTGGTTTCCATTTCGATGACCAGCTTGTCCAGGTCGGTACGCTGTTCTACACGCGCTGCTTCAACATTGTAGGCAATACGCTCTACAGGGCTGTAGCATGCGTCGACCAGCAGACGGCCGATTGGGCGCTCATCTTCTTCCGAATGAATTCGGGTAGAAGCCGGCACATAACCACGACCGCGCTGAACTTTGATACGCATGCTAATAGATGCATTCTCATCGGTCAGGTGGCAGATCACGTGCTGTGGCTTGACGATTTCGACATCACCATCATGGGTAATGTCGGCTGCAGTCACAGGGCCAATGCCAGATTTATTCAAGGTAAGAATAACATCATCTTTACCCTGAACTCTCACCGCCAGCCCTTTCAGGTTGAGCAGGATTTCCAGGATATCTTCCTGAACGCCTTCTTTGGTGCTGTACTCATGTAGTACACCATCAATCTCAACCTCGGTCACCGCGCAACCCGGCATCGATGAGAGCAGAATACGGCGCAGTGCGTTACCCAAAGTATGGCCAAAGCCACGCTCTAAAGGCTCAAGGGTCACCTTGGCGTGCGTCGAACTCACTTGCTCGATATCTACCAGGCGCGGTTTTAGAAACTCTGTCACAGAACCCTGCATTGTGTCCTCTCTTTGGTACTAAGCTTTACTTGGAGTAAAGCTCGACGATCAGGTGTTCGTTAATGTCCGCAGACAGATCAGAACGCTCCGGCTTACGCTTGAACGTACCTTCCATCTTGCCAGCATCAACTTCCAGCCAGGTTGGCTTTTCACGCTGCTCAGCCAGCTCCAGAGCGGCTTTCACGCGAGACTGCTTCTTCGCTTTCTCACGAATGCTAACAACGTCATTCGGACTAACCTGATAAGAAGCGATGTTAACAACACGACCGTTTACCATAATTGCTTTATGGCTGACCAGCTGACGTGCTTCTGCACGAGTGGCACCGAAGCCCATACGGTATACAACGTTGTCCAGACGACCTTCCAGCAGACCCAACAGGTTTTCACCGGTGTTGCCTTTCAGACGTGCTGCTTCTTTGTAGTAGTTACGGAACTGACGCTCCAGCACACCGTAGATACGGCGAACTTTTTGCTTTTCACGCAACTGCACACCATAGTCAGACAGACGCGGTTTACGCGCACCGTGCTGGCCAGGAGCTTGTTCAATTTTACACTTGGTATCGATCGCGCGAACGCCAGACTTAAGGAATAAGTCAGTGCCCTCACGACGGCTCAGCTTGAGCTTAGGACCCAAATATCTTGCCATTTTCTTTCTCCAACAATCCTAGAAACGACAGCGTTATACGCGACGTTTTTTCGGCGGACGACAACCGTTATGAGGGATCGGAGTCACATCAGTAATATTAGTGATGCGGAAACCAGCGGCGTTCAGAGCACGAACAGTAGATTCGCGACCTGGACCCGGTCCTTTGACCATAACTTCCAGATTCTTGATACCGTATTCTTTTACGGCTTCAGCGCAACGCTCTGCTGCAACCTGAGCTGCAAACGGAGTGGATTTGCGAGAACCACGGAAACCGGAACCACCGGCTGTTGCCCAACCCAGTGCGTTACCCTGACGATCAGTAATGGTAACGATGGTGTTGTTAAAAGAAGCATGGATATGAGCCACGCCGTCAGAGACTTGTTTTCTTACACGTTTACGTGCACGAATTGGTGCCTTTGCCATTATTCAATCACCCCGATTATTTCTTGATCGGTTTGCGCGGACCCTTACGGGTACGTGCGTTGGTCTTGGTACGCTGACCGCGAACCGGGAGACCACGACGATGACGCAAACCGCGATAGCAACCAAGGTCCATAAGGCGCTTGATGCTCATGCTAACTTCACGGCGCAGATCACCTTCAACGACAAATTTGGCAACTTCGTCACGCAGCGTGTCGATTTGTTCTTCAGACAGCTCACTGATCTTAACATCTTCAGCGATACCCGCGGCAGCCAGAATGGCTTTAGAACGGGTCTTGCCGACGCCGTAGATCGAAGTTAATGCGATCACAGCATGTTTCTGATCAGGAATGTTAATGCCTGCTATACGGGCCACTATGCACTCCTACTATTTAATATGTACGCACCATGCTGAAAAGCCCGTTTTCAGGATACTCAAATGGAAACGCACAGACATACAAAAGATTGGCTGGCTAATCTAGCCAGCTCAACCCAACTTTGCAAGAAAAATATGCGAATAAATCAGCCTTGGCGCTGTTTATGCTTCGGCTCGGCACTGCAAATCACACGGATGACACCATCACGCTTAACGATTTTGCAGTTACGGCATAATTTCTTGACGGAAGCACGAACTTTCATTTTTACTCTCCGTAACTTCTCGGGCGACTGTTAACGGCCGTAGCCTTTCAGATTCGCCTTCTTCAATGCAGACTCGTACTGACTTGACATCATCAGAGTTTGCACTTGAGCCATAAAGTCCATAATCACGACAACAACGATAAGCAGTGAGGTCCCACCGAAGTAGAACGGTACTTTCATTGCATCACGCATGAACTCCGGGATCAGGCAGATAAAGGTAATGTAGAGCGCACCAACCAAAGTCAGGCGGGTCATTACTTTATCGATATACTTCGCCGTTTGCTCTCCCGGACGAATTCCTGGTACAAATGCACCGGACTTCTTCAGGTTATCTGCTGTTTCACGCGGGTTGAAAACCAACGCCGTGTAGAAGAAACAGAAGAATATGATTGCAGACGCATAGAGTAACACATAAAGCGGTTGCCCAGGCTGCAAATACAGCGAAATTGTTGTCAGCCAGTTCCAACCAGTCCCGCCCCCGAACCATGACGCGATGGTCGCCGGGAACAGAATAATACTGGAAGCGAAGATTGCCGGGATTACCCCCGCCATATTCACTTTCAGCGGTAAATGTGTGCTCTGTGCAGCATAGACACGACGACCTTGCTGACGTTTCGCGTAGTTTACCACAATGCGGCGTTGACCACGCTCAACAAATACAACAAAGAACGTCACTGCGAATACTAATACTGCAACCAACAGCAACACGAGGAAGTGCAGGTCGCCTTGACGCGCTTGCTCGATAGTATGGGCAATGGCTGGCGGGAGTCCCGCTACAATACCGGCGAAGATAATGATTGAGATACCGTTGCCGATACCACGTTCAGTAATCTGTTCACCCAACCACATCAGGAACATCGTCCCTGTAACCAGACTTACAACAGCGGTGAAATAGAATGCAAAGCCTGGGTTCATCACCAGGCCCTGCATACCAGGCATATTCGGCAGACCGGTAGCAATACCGATCGACTGGAATATTGCCAGCACCAGAGTACCGTAGCGGGTGTACTGGCTGATCTTACGACGACCAGACTCCCCTTCTTTCTTAATTTCTGCCAGCGTTGGATGAACCACCGTCAGCAGCTGGATAATGATCGACGCCGAAATATACGGCATGATCCCCAGAGCAAAGATAGAAGCACGGCTGAGAGCACCACCAGAGAACATGTTAAACATTTCAATGATGGTGCCTCGCTGTTGCTCAAGCAGTTTGGCAAGTACAGCGGCATCAATACCAGGGATCGGAATGAAAGAGCCAATACGGAACACAATCAGCGCGCCGATTACAAACAGCAGTCTGCGTTTCAGCTCGCCTAAGCCACCTTTGGCACTTTGAAAATCTAATCCCGGTTGTTTAGCCATCTGCTACTTATTCCTCGATTTTACCGCCAGCAGCTTCGATAGCAGCACGAGCGCCTTTAGTAACACGCAGGCCACGAACAGTTACCGGAGTAGTGACTTCACCAGCCAGGATCACTTTCGCGAACTCGATCTGGATACCGATAATGTTAGCTGCTTTCAGCGTGTTCAGGTCTACAACACCGCCTTCAACTTTAGCCAGGTCAGACAGACGAACTTCGGCTGTAATCGCTGCTTTACGTGAAGTGAAGCCGAATTTCGGCAGACGACGGTACAGAGGCATCTGACCACCCTCGAAACCGCGACGTACGCCACCGCCAGAACGAGACTTCTGACCTTTGTGACCACGACCACCGGTTTTACCGAGGCCAGAACCGATACCACGACCCAGGCGGCGAGCCGCTTTTTTAGAGCCTTCGGCCGGAGACAGAGTATTTAAACGCATCTCTTACTCCTCAACTTTAACCATGAAGGAAACCGCGTTGACCATACCACGAACAGCAGGAGTATCCTCGCGCTCTACGGTGTGACCAATACGACGCAGACCCAGGCCAAGCAGCGTTGCCTTGTGTTTCGGCAGACGACCGATTGCACTGCGGGTTTGAGTAATTTTAATAGTCTTTGCCATGGTTTATTTCCCCAGAATTTCTTCAACGGATTTACCACGCTTGGCAGCGACCATTTCCGGAGATTTCATATTTTCCAGGCCATCGATAGTTGCACGAACCACGTTAATCGGGTTAGTAGAACCATACGCTTTAGCCAGAACGTTACGAACTCCAGCGACTTCCAGAACGGCGCGCATTGCACCACCGGCGATGATACCGGTACCTTCGGAAGCCGGCTGCATGAATACACGAGAACCCGTGTGAGTACCCTTAACCGGGTGCTGCAGGGTGCCGTGGTTCAGCGCGACGTTAATCATATTGCGACGGGCTTTTTCCATCGCTTTCTGGATCGCTGCTGGAACTTCACGCGCTTTACCGTAACCAAAACCAACGCGACCGTTACCATCACCAACTACAGTCAGAGCTGTGAAGGAGAAAATACGACCACCTTTAACGGTTTTAGATACGCGGTTAACCGCGATCAGCTTTTCCTGCAGTTCGCCAGCTTGTTTTTCGATGTGAGCCATCTTACACCTCTACCTTAGAACTGAAGGCCAGCTTCACGGGCAGCATCTGCCAGTGCCTGGACACGACCATGATATTGGAACCCGGAACGGTCAAAAGAAACATCTTTGATGCCTTTTTCCAGAGCGCGTTCAGCAACAGCTTTACCTACAGCTGCAGCAGCGTCTTTGTTACCGGTGTACTTCAATTGTTCAGCGATAGCTTTTTCTACAGTAGAAGCAGCTACCAGAACTTCAGAACCGTTCGGTGCAATTACCTGTGCGTAAATATGACGCGGGGTACGATGTACCACCAGGCGAGTTGCACCCAGCTCCTGGAGCTTGCGGCGTGCGCGGGTCGCACGACGGATACGAGCAGATTTCTTATCCATAGTGTTACCTTACTTCTTCTTAGCCTCTTTGGTACGCACGACTTCGTCGGCGTAACGAACACCCTTGCCTTTATAAGGCTCAGGACGACGGTAGGCGCGCAGATCTGCTGCAACCTGACCGATCAGCTGTTTATCAGCGCCTTTCAGCACGATTTCAGTCTGAGACGGACATTCTGCAGTGATTCCCGCAGGCAGCTGATGGTCAACTGGGTGAGAGAAACCTAAAGCCAGGTTTACTACATTCCCTTTAACCGCTGCACGATAACCTACACCAACCAGCTGAAGCTTCTTAGTGAAGCCTTCGGTAACACCGACAACCATTGCATTCAGCAGGGCACGCGCGGTACCAGCCTGAGCCCATCCATCTGCGTAACCATCACGCGGACCGAAGGTCAGTGCATTATCTGCATGATTTACTGCAACAGCATCGTTGAGAGTACGAGTCAGCTCGCCGTTTTTACCTTTGATCGTAATAACCTGACCGTTGATTTTTACATCAACGCCGGCAGGAATAACGACCGGTGCTTTAGCAACACGAGACATTTTTTCCTCCGATTAGGCTACGTAGCAGATAATTTCGCCACCAAGACCAGCCTGGCGCGCTGCACGATCAGTCATAACACCTTTAGAGGTAGAAACAACTGCGATACCCATGCCAGCCATAACTTTCGGCAGCTCGTCTTTACGCTTATAAATGCGCAGACCTGGGCGACTGACACGCTGAATGCTTTCTACAACAGCTTTACCCTGGAAATACTTGAGAGTAAGTTCCAGTTCCGGCTTGGTGTCGCCTTCAACTTTAAAATCTTCAATAAAACCTTCTTCCTTCAGCACGTTGGCAATTGCCACTTTCAGCTTGGAGGAAGGCATGGTGACCGCAGCTTTATTCGCGGCCTGACCGTTACGGATACGGGTCAGCATATCCGCGATCGGATCTTGCATGCTCATCTGTCTTTACTCCCGTGATTCAATTGGTAATTACCAGCTAGCCTTTTTCAAGCCTGGTACTTCACCGCGCATGGCGGCTTCACGCAGTTTGATACGGCTCAACCCGAACTTGCCCACATAGCCATGCGGACGACCTGTTTGACGGCAGCGGTTACGCTGACGGGACGGGCTGGAATCACGCGGCAGAGACTGCAGCTTGAGAACTGCGTTCCAACGATCTTCGTCGGTCGCGTTCACATCAGAGATAATAGCTTTCAGTTCAGCGCGTTTTGCGAAGTACTTATCAGCTAAAGCTACGCGCTTTACTTCGCGTGCTTTCATTGATTGCTTAGCCATTCAGTAACCCTACCTTACTTGCGGAACGGGAAGTCAAAGGCAGCCAGCAGAGCACGGCCTTCTTCGTCAGATTTCGCAGTAGTGGTAATGGTAATATCCAAACCACGCACGCGGTCGACTTTATCGTAGTCGATTTCTGGGAAGATGATCTGCTCACGGACACCCATGCTGTAGTTACCACGACCGTCGAAAGACTTAGCGGACAAGCCACGGAAGTCACGGATACGTGGAACAGCAATAGTGATCAGGCGCTCAAAGAACTCCCACATGCGTTCGCCACGCAGAGTTACTTTACAGCCGATCGGATAGCCCTGACGGATTTTGAAGCCTGCAACTGATTTGCGTGCTTTGGTGATCAGCGGTTTTTGACCGGAGATTGCTGTCAGGTCAGCTGCTGCGTTATCCAGCAGTTTCTTGTCAGCGATCGCTTCACCAACACCCATGTTCAGGGTGATCTTCTCGACCCGAGGGACTTGCATGACAGAATTGTAGTTAAACTCAGTCATGAGTTTAGCGACTACTTCGTCTTTGTAGTAATCATGCAGTTTCGCCATCGTACTACTCCAAATTACTTGATAGTTTCGCTGTTAGATTTGAAGAAACGGACTTTTTTGCCGTCTTCGAATCTAAAGCCTACACGGTCAGCCTTGCCGGTTGCCGCGTTGAAGATAGCAAGGTTAGAGATCTGAATAGCTGCTTCTTTCTCTACGATGCCGCCTGGTTGGTTCAGGGCCGGAACCGGCTTCTGATGTTTCTTAACCAGGTTGATACCTTCAACAATGACCTTGCCGGAAGACAGGACATTCTTAACTTTACCGCGTTTACCTTTATCTTTACCGGTTAACACGATAACTTCGTCATCACGACGGATCTTCGCTGCCATGATTCGCTCCTTAGAGTACTTCTGGTGCCAGAGAGATAATTTTCATGAACTTCTCGTTACGAAGTTCACGAGTTACCGGCCCAAAAATACGCGTACCGATAGGTTGCTCGCTGTTATTGTTTAAAATAACGCATGCATTACCATCGAAGCGAATGACAGAACCGTCCGGGCGACGAACACCCTTCTTGGTGCGCACCACTACCGCCTTCAGCACATCACCTTTTTTGACCTTACCACGCGGAATTGCTTCCTTGATGGTGATCTTGATGATATCGCCGACGCCTGCGTAGCGACGGTGCGAGCCACCCAGAACCTTGATACACATTACGCGACGTGCACCGGAGTTGTCGGCGACGTTCAGCATAGTCTGTTCTTGGATCATTTTAGTGCTCCGCTAATGTCAACTACTACTGAGACCCGAAAATCAGGTCGTTAAAAAAGCCCCATATCGGGGGCGCGGCATTATAACACCGCTTCAACGATATGGGTAGAAAAAATAAACGGCTCATCGCTGAGCCGTTTATTCGTTGAGAATGCCTACTGTATTACAGAACGGCTTTCTCTACAACGCGAACCAGCGTCCAGGACTTAGTCTTGGACAGCGGACGGCATTCGCGGATTTCAACCACGTCACCAGTACCGCATTCGTTGTTCTCGTCATGTACGTGCAGTTTGGTCGTACGCTTAATGAATTTACCGTAGATCGGGTGTTTCACAAAACGTTCGATAGCAACAACGATGGATTTCTCCATTTTATCGCTAACAACGCGACCTTGCAGAGTACGGATTTTATCGGTCATTACGCACCCGCCTTCTCAGTCAGTAAAGTCTTAACGCGTGCGACGTCACGACGCACTTGCTTCAACAGGTGAGACTGTTGCAGCTGGCCACTTGCAGCCTGCATACGCAGGTTGAACTGCTCACGCAGCAGATTCAGCAGCTCGGTGTTCAGCTCTTCAACACTCTTCTCACGCAGCTCTTTTGCTTTCATTACATCACCGTCTTAGTTACAAAGGTGGTTTTAATCGGCAGTTTCGCTGCTGCCAGCTTGAATGCTTCACGGGCCAGCTCTTCCGGTACGCCGTCCATTTCATACAGGACTTTACCCGGCTGAATCAAGGCAACCCAATACTCCACGTTACCTTTACCTTTACCCATACGCACTGCCAGCGGCTTTTCAGTGATCGGTTTGTCCGGGAATACACGGATCCAGATCTTACCTTGACGCTTAACTGCACGGGTCATAGCACGACGTGCTGCTTCGATCTGACGGGCAGTCAGACGACCACGGCCAACAGCTTTCAGACCGAAGCTGCCGAAGCTAACATCCGCGCCAGCAGCCAGACCGCGGTTACGGCCTTTGTGCATTTTACGGAATTTTGTACGCTTTGGTTGTAACATCAGCGACGCTCCTTATTTACGGCCTTTACGCTGCTGCTTTTTAGGTTGAGCAGCCGGTTTTTCCGGTTGTTCAACAGCAGCCATACCACCCAGGATCTCGCCTTTGAAGATCCACACTTTAACGCCGATTACACCGTAAGTGGTGTGCGCTTCAGAGGTGTTGTAGTCGATGTCAGCACGCAGAGTGTGCAGAGGTACGCGACCTTCGCGGTACCATTCGGTACGTGCGATTTCCGCGCCGCCCAGACGGCCGCTAACTTCAACTTTGATACCTTTAGCGCCCAGACGCATTGCGTTCTGTACAGCACGCTTCATAGCACGACGGAACATAACACGACGTTCCAGCTGAGAAGTGATGCTGTCAGCAACCAATTTTGCGTCCAGTTCAGGCTTACGCACTTCGGCGATATTGATCTGAGCAGGAACGCCAGCAATATCCGCTACGACTTTGCGCAGTTTTTCTACGTCTTCGCCTTTCTTACCGATAACGATACCCGGGCGAGCGGTGTGAATGGTCACACGGATGCTCTTAGCCGGACGCTCGATAACGATACGAGATACAGACGCTTTAGCCAGTTCCTTAGTCAGGTACTGACGTACTTTAAAATCGCTGTCCAGGTTGTCAGCGAATTCTTTGGTGTTCGCAAACCAGGTTGAGTTCCATGGTTTTACAATACCCAGGCGAATACCATTAGGATGTACTTTCTGACCCATTGCTAGTCTCCAGAGTCTCAGCGATCGGACACAACCACAGTAATGTGGCTGGTGCGCTTCAGGATGCGATCTGCACGACCTTTTGCACGCGGCATAATGCGCTTCATGCTCGGGCCTTCGTCTACGAAAATTTTCGTAACTTTCAGATCGTCAATGTCAGCGCCATCGTTGTGTTCAGCGTTAGCAATGGCAGATTCCAGGACTTTCTTAACCAGTACAGCCGCTTTCTTATTGGTGTAGGTCAGAATATCCAGAGCCTGCGACACTTTCTTACCGCGAATCAGGTCTGCAACAAGGCGAACCTTCTGAGCAGAAGAACGAGCATGGCGATGTTGAGCTAAAGTTTCCATCTCTTCCTCCTACCTTATTTCTTCTTCGCTTTTTTATCAGCAGCGTGGCCGCGATAAGTACGAGTCGGTGCGAATTCACCCAGTTTGTGACCGACCATTTCGTCGGAAACAAATACCGGAACGTGCTGACGACCATTATGGACAGCGATGGTCAAACCGATCATGTTAGGAAAGATCGTTGAACGACGGGACCAAGTGCGCAGGGGCTTCTTGTCTCCGCTTTCCACCGCTTTCTCTACCTTCTTCAGCAAGTGCAGGTCAATAAAAGGACCTTTCTTGAGAGAACGTGGCATGGCTTATCCTCTAAAATTATTTGCTACGGCGACGTACGATGAATTTATCAGTACGCTTGTTGCTGCGGGTCTTCTTACCTTTGGTCTGAACGCCCCACGGAGTTACCGGGTGCTTACCAAAGTTACGACCTTCACCACCACCATGTGGGTGGTCGACTGGGTTCATCGCAGTACCGCGAACGGTAGGACGAACACCACGCCAGCGTGCAGCACCTGCTTTACCCAGAACGCGCAGCATATGCTCAGCATTGCCAACTTCGCCCAGAGTTGCACGGCAGTCTGCTTCGACTTTACGCATTTCACCAGAACGCAGACGCAGGGTGACATAAGCACCATCACGAGCAACGATCTGAACGTAAGTACCAGCGGAACGTGCCAGCTGACCGCCTTTACCTGGTTTCATTTCTACGTTATGAACGGTAGAACCAACCGGGATATTGCGCATCGGCAGGGTGTTACCTGCTTTGATTGCAGCATCAACGCCAGACTGAATCTGGTCGCCAGCTTTCAGGCCTTTAGGGGCCAGGATGTAACGGCGTTCACCGTCTTTGTACAGAACCAGCGCGATGTTCGCGGAGCGGTTCGGATCGTACTCAAGACGTTCAACAACTGCCGGGATACCGTCTTTGTTGCGTTTGAAGTCAACAATACGATAAGCCTGCTTGTGACCACCACCGATGTGACGAGTGGTGATACGGCCATTGTTGTTACGACCACCGGATTTGCTGTTTTTTTCAACCAGCGGAGCAAAAGGTTTGCCCTTGTGCAGCTCTGGGTTGACCACTTTAACAACGTGGCGACGACCCGGAGATGTCGGTTTACATTTAACAACTGCCATTGTATTACTCCTCCGACTTACTCAGCGCCGCCGACGAAGTCCAGATTCTGGCCTTCCTTCAGGGTGACGTAAGCTTTTTTCCAGTCGCTACGACGACCGATACGCTGTCCGTGACGTTTAACTTTCCCTTTAACTACCAGGGTGTTAACGACTTCGACTTCGACTTCAAACAGTTTCTGCACAGCAGCTTTGATTTCTGCTTTGGTCGCGTCTTTAGCAACTTTGAGAACGATGGTGTTAGTTTTTTCCATCGCAGTAGACGCTTTTTCAGAAACGTGCGGTGCGCGCAGCACTTTCAGCAGACGTTCTTCACGAATCATGCCAGCATCTCCTCAACTTGCTTAACAGCATCAGCAGTCATTACGACTTTGTCGAAGGCGATCAGGCTAACCGGGTCGATACCAGTTGCATCGCGTACGTCAACCTTGTGCAGGTTGCGCGCAGCCAGGAACAGGTTTTCGTCCAGCTCACCGGTGATGATCAGCACATCTTCCAGAGCCATGTCTTTCAGTTTCTGTGCCAGCAGCTTAGTTTTAGGCGCTTCTACAGAGAATGATTCGACAACGATCAGACGATCCTGACGTACCAGTTCGGACAGAATGCTTTTCAGCGCGCCGCGGTACATCTTTTTGTTAACTTTTTGACTGTGGTCCTGTGGACGAGCAGCGAAGGTCACGCCACCTGAACGCCAGATCGGGCTCTTGATAGAACCTGAACGCGCACGGCCGGTACCTTTCTGGCGCCACGGCTTTTTGCCTGAACCAGTTACTTCAGCACGAGTCTTCTGAGCACGAGTACCCTGACGAGCACCAGCTGCATAAGCAACAACAACCTGGTGAACCAGCGCTTCGTTGAAATCACGACCGAAGGTAGTTTCGGAAACAGTCAGCGCGCTCTGCGCGTCTTTCAATACTAATTCCATTGCTATCCCCTTACGCCTTCACAGCTGGTTTAACGATCAGGTCGCAACCGGTCGCACCCGGAACACCACCTTTAACCAGCAGCAGGTTGCGCTCAGCGTCAACACGTACTACGTCCAGGCTCTGAACGGTTACACGTTCGTTGCCCAGCTGACCTGCCATTTTCTTGCCTTTGAACACTTTGCCCGGAGTCTGGTTCTGACCGATAGAACCCGGAACGCGGTGAGACAAGGAGTTACCGTGAGTAGCGTCCTGGGTACGGAAGTTCCAGCGCTTAACGGTACCAGCGAAACCTTTACCTTTAGAGGTACCGGTTACGTCAACTTTTTTAACGTCAGCAAACAGTTCAACGCTAATGTTCTGACCAACGGTGTATTCTTCACCATCTGCCAGACGGAACTCCCACAGGCCGCGGCCAGCTTCTACGCCAGCTTTAGCAAAGTGGCCAGCTTCCGGCTTAGTTACGCGGTTAGCTTTTTTAGCACCGGTGGTAACCTGAACAGCGCGATAGCCATCGTTAGCCAGATCTTTAACCTGAGTAACGCGGTTTGCTTCAACTTCGATAACGGTTACTGGGATAGATACGCCATCTTCAGTGAAGATGCGGGTCATACCCACTTTTTTACCGACTAAACCAATCATTGTATCAACCTCTCAATCGCTCGATGACCTGATTAACCCAGGCTGATCTGCACGTCTACACCGGCAGCCAGGTCCAGACGCATCAGAGCATCAACGGTTTTTTCAGTTGGCTCAACGATGTCAACCAGACGCTTGTGAGTACGGATCTCGTACTGATCACGCGCGTCTTTGTTGACGTGCGGGGAGATCAGAACGGTGAAACGCTCTTTGCGGGTCGGCAGCGGGATCGGACCACGAACCTGCGCACCAGTGCGCTTGGCAGTCTCGACGATTTCCGCGGTTGATTGATCGATCAGACGATGATCAAACGCTTTCAAACGGATACGGATTCTTTGGTTCTGCATGAGACCAGAGCTCCAATTATTTTATAGACGAAATAGTTACTCCTCAAACCCATTACGATTGATGGGAGAGTGTAACCGTTCTTACAGAGTTCCCCGATTGGGAACATTGTCTGGTATTGCTTTCGCAGTACCGGTGGCTCATATCGAACCGCTGTCAATATTAGACAAGCCCGCGCATTATACGTAAATCTCAGTCTTAAGCAAGTGCCGCGTAGAAATTAATCACTCGTTCATAAATGCGGGCCTCCTTCCACTCTGATTGTATGTCCTGTGATGCAACGCGTTTTCCTTGGAAGAGAGCATCCATAACTCACATCCCGGACTTGTAGGGCCGGCGTGCTTACCCGAAGGTAAACTCTTTACCAAATGAGATTTGCCCATGTACATCGACCTCCCCTTTCTGCTGATTTATGTTTCGCTATCAGGGTTGCTCTTAGTCCATGACCTGCGTACCGGGTTGCTGCCCGACAAATTTACCTGCCCTCTTTTGTGGGGCGGTCTTATTTATCATCAGTGCTGCAGACCTGCACAGTTATCCGACGCACTTTGGGGTGCCATAGCGGGCTATGGGGTATTTGCTTTGTTCTACTGGGGGTATCGTTTGATATGCCGACAGGAAGGATTAGGCTTTGGTGATGTCAAATTTCTTGCCGCACTGGGCGCATGGCATCGCTGGGAATCATTGCCACTGTTGGTTTTACTTGCCGCGGGCATGGCATGTTGTCTCACCGGGATTTCTTGCGTCCGTTACGGGAGACAGATGCTAAAAAACCCGCTGCCTTTTGGGCCATATCTGGCGGCTGCGGGTTTCGTTATTGGCTGGGTAAATCTGATACAGGGCGGTTAGTCACTGACTTTAATTTGCGATTGCAGATAATTTTGCAAGCCAAGTTTTGCAATCAGGTCCAGCTCAGTTTCGAGCCAGTCAATATGCCCTTCTTCTTCAGTCAGGATCTCGATCATCATGTCCCGGCTGACATAATCATGAACGCTATCGGCATAGGCAATGGCTTCACGCAGATCTTTCGCCCCATCCAACTCGAGTCGAAGATCGGATTGCAGCATCTCTTCAACGTCTTCGCCAATACCCAACTTGCCAAGATCCTGCAAGTTCGGGAGCCCTTCTAAGAATAAAATACGCTCGATATATTTATCAGCGTGTTTCATCTCATCGATAGATTCATGGTACTCAACATCATTGAGGCGAGTCAGTCCCCAGTTTTTAAACATACGAGCATGGAGAAAATACTGGTTGATCGCGACAAGCTCATTTCCCAATAGTTTATTGAGATAATTTATGATTTTAACATCACCTTTCATTTTATAGTCCCTCCGCTTCCACTCTTAGAGCGTAGATGGGGCTACAGGGATGTCAAAAAAAAGAGTGTGACTTAGGCGATCTCTTTAAATTCTGGCATTTGCGTTAATTCATCCTGCATGACTTCACGGGCAGCACGAATGCACTTACCGCATTGATTTCCTACAGGAATAAATTTACGTAATTGCTGAAAGGACTGAGGGTGAAACTGGCGAACAGCCTGACGTATTTTTTTATCACTTATCGCATTACACAAACAAACGTACATGATCGCTCCCGTTCAATTTCTGCGCAAAGTGTAAATGAGAATAGTTATGATTACAATAGCACAGCGCTATTTACGCGGTGGGAGAATGAATAAAAAATGCGAATAAATATGACAGCTACTAAATTGCAGGCAGCAAAAAGGGCGCCGAAGCGCCCTTTTTAAGCTCAAAGCTAATTAATCAATAATTAGCTCATTACTTTAGCAACAACGCCCGCACCAACAGTACGGCCGCCTTCACGGATTGCGAAACGCAGACCGTCGTCCATCGCGATCGGGTGGATCAGGGTAACAACCATTTTGATGTTGTCGCCCGGCATTACCATCTCTACGCCTTCCGGCAGTTCGATGGTACCAGTCACGTCAGTAGTACGGAAGTAGAACTGCGGACGGTAGCCTTTGAAGAACGGAGTATGACGGCCGCCTTCGTCTTTGGACAGAATGTACACTTCAGATTCGAACTTGGTGTGCGGCTTGATAGAGCCCGGCTTAGCCAGTACCTGACCACGTTCGATTTCTTCACGTTTGATACCACGCAGCAGAACACCAACGTTCTCACCAGCACGGCCTTCGTCCAGCAGTTTGCGGAACATTTCAACGCCAGTACAGGTAGACTTAGCAGTCTCTTTGATACCAACGATTTCAACTTCTTCACCAACTTTGATGATACCGCGCTCTACACGACCGGTAACAACGGTACCACGACCGGAGATGGAGAATACGTCTTCGATAGGCAGCAGGAACGGCTTGTCAATCGCACGCTCTGGTTCTGGGATGTAAGAATCCAGGAAGCCAGCCAGTTCGATGATTTTCGCTTCCCACTCTGCTTCGCCTTCCAGCGCTTTCAGAGCAGAACCACGAACGATCGGAGTGTCGTCGCCCGGGAAATCGTACTGAGACAGAAGTTCACGAACTTCCATTTCTACCAGTTCCAGCAGCTCTTCGTCATCAACCATGTCGCATTTGTTCAGGAACACGATGATGTACGGAACGCCTACCTGACGACCCAGCAGGATGTGCTCACGAGTCTGCGGCATCGGGCCGTCAGTCGCAGCAACAACCAGGATCGCGCCGTCCATCTGCGCAGCACCGGTGATCATGTTTTTAACATAGTCGGCGTGGCCCGGGCAGTCTACGTGTGCGTAGTGGCGAGTCGGGGTGTCATATTCAACGTGAGAAGTGTTGATGGTGATACCACGAGCTTTTTCTTCCGGCGCGTTATCGATCTGGTCGAATGCACGAGCAGCACCGCCGTAGGTTTTAGCCAGTACGGTAGTGATTGCAGCGGTCAGGGTAGTTTTACCGTGGTCAACGTGGCCGATGGTGCCGACGTTAACGTGCGGTTTTGTACGTTCAAATTTTTCTTTAGACACGGCTATATTCCTTACTATAGTGCTCTCCCCTATGGAGAGAGCACGGGACTTAGGTTTTAATCCTGTGGATTATTTACCACGGGCTTCAATAACGGCCTGAGCAACGTTGTTCGGCGCATCGTCGTACTTCAGGAACTCCATGGAGTAAGAAGCACGGCCTTTGGTCAGAGAACGCAGCTGGGTTGCATATCCGAACATTTCAGACAGCGGAACTTCAGCATGGATAACAACGCCAGTGACGTTGGATTCCTGACCACGAAGCATACCACGACGGCGGCTCAAGTCACCGATTACGTCACCGGTGTTCTCTTCCGGAGTCTCTACTTCAACCTTCATGATAGGCTCAAGCAGAACTGGTTTCGCTTTCTTAAAGCCATCTTTGAAGGCGATAGAAGCGGCCAGTTTAAACGCCAGCTCAGAGGAGTCAACGTCATGGTAAGAACCGAAGTGCAGACGCACGCCCAGATCAACAACCGGGTAACCAGCCAGCGGGCCAGATTTCAGCTGTTCCTGGATGCCTTTATCAACGGCCGGGATGTATTCGCCAGGAATTACACCACCTTTGATGTCGTTGATGAACTCGTAGCCTTTCGGGTTTGAACCCGGCTCCAGCGGGTACATGTCGATAACAACATGACCGTACTGACCGCGACCACCAGACTGCTTAGCGTGTTTACCTTCGATATCGGTAACTTTCGCGCGAATCGCTTCACGGTAAGCAACCTGAGGTTTACCGACGTTCGCTTCAACGTTGAATTCACGCTTCATACGGTCAACGATGATGTCGAGGTGCAGCTCACCCATACCAGCGATAATGGTCTGGTTAGATTCTTCGTCAGTCCATACGCGGAATGACGGGTCTTCTTTAGCCAGACGGCCCAGAGCCAGACCCATTTTTTCCTGGTCAGCTTTGGTTTTCGGTTCTACCGCGATGGAAATTACCGGCTCAGGGAATTCCATACGTTCCAGAATGATCGGGTGATCCGGGTCACACAGAGTGTCACCAGTGGTCACGTCTTTCAGACCGATAGCAGCAGCGATATCGCCCGCGCGAACTTCTTTGATCTCTTCACGTTTGTTAGCGTGCATCTGTACGATACGGCCGAAACGTTCACGTGCAGTTTTCACGGAGTTCAGGATGGTGTCACCGGAGTTAACCACACCAGAGTACACGCGGAAGAAGGTCAGGTTACCCACGAACGGGTCGGTAGCGATTTTGAATGCCAGAGCAGCAAACGGCTCGTCATCGCTAGCATGACGCTCAGCAGGAGTATCTTTACCGTCGTCCAGAATACCGTTGATCGCAGGTACGTCTACTGGGGATGGCAGGTAATCAATTACCGCATCCAGCATCGCCTGAACACCTTTGTTCTTGAACGCAGAACCACAGGTTACCAGGATGATTTCGTTGTTCAGAACACGCTGACGCAGAGCTTTTTTGATCTCTTCTTCAGTCAGTTCTTCACCACCCAGGTATTTCTCCATCAGCTCTTCTGAAGCTTCTGCAGCGGACTCGATCAGGTTCTGGTGCCATTCTTCAGCCAGTTCCTGCATGTCAGCCGGGATATCTTCATAAGTGAAGGTTACGCCTGCATCTTCTTCGTTCCAGTTGATGGCTTTCATTTTCACCAGGTCAACAACACCGGTGAACGCTTCTTCAGCGCCAATTGCCAGCTGCAGCGGAACAGGGTTCGCGCCCAGACGGGTTTTGATCTGACCAACAACTTTCAGGAAGTTCGCACCCATACGGTCCATTTTGTTAACGAACGCAATGCGCGGAACTTTATATTTGTTTGCCTGACGCCATACGGTTTCAGACTGAGGCTGAACACCACCAACTGCGCAGTAAACCATTACTGCACCATCAAGCACACGCATGGAACGTTCTACTTCGATAGTGAAGTCAACGTGCCCCGGGGTGTCGATGATGTTTACGCGATGCGGTTCATACTGCTTAGCCATACCAGACCAGAATGCAGTAGTCGCTGCGGAGGTGATAGTAATACCACGTTCCTGCTCCTGCTCCATCCAGTCCATGGTGGCTGCGCCGTCATGAACTTCACCGATTTTATGGTTTACACCGGTGTAGAACAGAATACGTTCGGTAGTAGTGGTTTTACCGGCGTCGATGTGCGCACTGATACCGATGTTACGGTAGCGCGCGATGGGTGTTGTACGAGCCATTTGATTCCTCGTTTATCTTTTAGGCGTTCAATTTAAGTAGCCCAAAGCGGGCTGCTTACTAGAAGCGCCCGCCTGGTGACTAAAACTCCGAAGGGATTACCAACGGTAGTGTGCGAACGCCTTGTTGGCTTCTGCCATACGGTGAACGTCTTCACGTTTCTTAACTGCAGTACCTTTGTTTTCTGCAGCATCAGAAAGTTCGTTCGCCAGGCGCAGAGCCATGGATTTATCACCGCGTTTACGAGCAGCTTCAACGATCCAACGCATTGCCAGAGCATTACGACGGACCGGACGGACTTCAACTGGTACCTGATAAGTAGAACCACCAACGCGGCGAGACTTAACTTCGACAGTCGGGCGCACGTTTTCGAGAGCTACTTCGAAAGCTTCCAGTTCGTTTTTACCAGAACGCTGAGCCAGGGTCTCCAGCGCGCTGTATACGATAGTTTCGGCAGTAGATTTTTTACCATCTACCATCAGGATATTTACAAATTTAGCCAGCAGTTCTGATCCGAACTTCGGATCCGGCAGAATTTTACGCTGACCAATGACGCGACGACGTGGCATGGAAATACTCCGTTGTTAATTCAGGATTGTCCAAAACTCTAAGAGTTTAGTTTGACATTAATATAAAACGTTTGGCCTTACTTAACGGAGAACCATTAAGCCTTAGGACGTTTCACGCCATACTTGGAGCGTGATTGCTTACGGTCTTTAACGCCGGAGCAGTCAAGCGCACCACGAACGGTGTGGTAACGAACACCCGGGAGGTCTTTTACACGACCGCCACGGATCAGGATCACGGAGTGCTCCTGCAGGTTGTGACCTTCACCACCGATGTAGGAAGTCACTTCAAAACCGTTAGTCAGACGAACACGGCATACTTTACGCAGTGCGGAGTTCGGTTTTTTAGGAGTGGTAGTATATACACGAGTACATACGCCACGTTTCTGCGGGCATGCTTCCAGTGCAGGCACGTTGCTTTTTGCAACTTTGCGTGCACGTGGTTTGCGTACCAGCTGGTTAACTGTTGCCATTAAATAGCTCCTGGTTTTAGCTTTTGCTTCGTAAACACGTAATAAAACGACCTCATACAATATGAGGACGCAGAATTTTAGGTCGGTGTCGAAAAGGTGTCAAGAAATATACAACGATCCCACAATTACCAGGACATCTGGCTGGGATGCTTCACCGTAAGTCTGACGAAGTCAGTATAGCTAACCCTGACGACACTGTCTGAAATTTGACCGCTCAACCCGCGAGCCTTAATGTCTTCTTCCAGTACATAGACCTTAATGGAGGCATTTTGCAGACTTTCAAGGAAACGGCTTCCTTCGATTGCTGCCGTCACGCCATCCTGGAGCAATAAAAGTTCATCGTCTTTATCAATCAGACGAAGAAGAGAGGAGAAATCGGTAAGCCACGCGGAGCGATGTAGTGTGTGCAGCATGAGAGTCTCAAAACCTTAAAATGACGTCATAGTTGCCTAACTCACGGCGTAAATCTTCCGGTTCAAGCGCTGTCGCATCGATCACAAAATTACTCCCCTGCTGAAGGCCCCGCTCGCGTAATGAGGCAGCGCAGAGCCAACATTGATCGATATCGTACAACCCTAACAGTTTGAAGGTCGCGATATAGTCTCGCGCCAGCACGGCATCCGGTTGCTGTCCCTGAAGGATTTGAAAGACGCCATCACCGATAAAAAACACGCCGAGGTCTTCCGTTAATGCAGAGGTCGCCAGCAATGCATCTAACCCTTCACGGCCAGATGCGCTGCCGTGCGGCACGGTAGAAAAGACAAAAGCAACACGTTTCATCAGAATTGCACCACGCGATCGCAGGTCAGGGATGCCTCAGCCAACGAACCAAGCCCGCTGAGGTTAAAACCTGATTGTAAATTAGCTCCTGCCAGCCCCAGCCGCTTTGCCTCAGTCTCATCAACCACGCCGCGTCGCAACGCCGCAGCCACGCAAATATTCAGTGTTACACCATGCTGTTGGTTCAGCTGTTGCCAGGCCCGTACCAGATCGTATTCATCACTGGCAGGCGAAGTGAGTAGGTTGGCGTTATACACACCTTCACGATAGAAAAAAACGCTGCTTAGCTCATGCCCTTCTTTGAGTAGCGCATGAGCAAATTGCAACGCGCTGCTCGCCTGCTGCGTGCCGTACGCTGGCCCCGTCACCATGATGGCAAAACGCATTACTTATCTTGCCCCTGGAAATCGCCACTTTTGAACTGACGAATATAGAGGTAGACCGTATGTTTGGAGATGTTCAGCCGATCGGCGACCTGGTTGATGGCATCTTTAATATCGAAGATGCCTTTCTCATACAAATTCAGGACGATCTGGCGGTTCTTCGCGTTGTTGGAAACATTGCGATCGGCATTCACTTCTTCGATTGTGAATTCCAGCGTCTGGGTAACCAGATCTTCCACCGAAGAAGCGAAGTTGACGGCAGAGCCCACTTCCGGGGTTTCCGGTGGGATAAAGGTATTCATTATCTGCGAGAAAGGGACATCAAGGTTCATGTTGATGCACAGCAGACCAATCACGCGATGCTCACGGTTGCGAATGGCAATCGTCACCGACTTCATCAAGACACCGCTTTTCGCACGTGTGAAGTAACACTTCGACACGCTGCTATCCGCACCCGTCATATCATGCAGCATACGCAACGCAAGGTCGGTAATCGGTGAGCCAATTTTACGGCCCGTGTGTTCACCGTTAGCAATGCGGATGGCCGAGCATTTCAAATCCTGCAAAGAGTGCAATACGATTTCACAATGGGAACCAATGAGCATCGCCAACCCGTCCACTACCGCTTCGTAGGATTTGAGGATATCGAAGTCGGTTTGATCGAAAGGACGTTGATCCAGCAAATCTAGCTCACTGGTTTCGTTGGTTAAAAGCGACCTGGACATGAAAAAAAGCACTCCTTTTCAGGAGCCTGTCGTTATGTTGTCAGGGCAGGCTCATCACTATTATAGGGGCATCTAAAGTAATACAGCGCACAAGGCGCTTTCCAGTATTAATTATATCCTGTCGATAATAAAAAACCGCCGCCCTGTGGGCGGCGGTTTCTGTTAGCTTATTTTTTGCTGCTGTCTGCAGCTTTATCTGCCGGTGCAGCATCTGGCTGCGCGTCAGCTTTCGGTGCCGGTTTGATGTCTAACAGTTCAACATCAAAGACCAGCGTAGAGTTAGCCGGAATGCCCGGAACGCCCGTTTTGCCGTAAGCCAGATCCGGTGGGATAACCAGCTGGATTTTGCCGCCTTTCTTGATGTTTTTCAGGCCTTCAGTCCAGCCCGGGATCACGCCGTCAAGACGGAAAGAGAGCGGCTCACCACGGGTATAAGAGTTATCAAACTCTTTACCATCGATCAGCGTACCTTTGTAGTTAACAACCACGGTATCGCTGTCTTTCGGTGCAGCGCCGGTACCTTCTTTCTCTACTTTGTAGACCAGGCCAGTAGCCGAGGTTTTAACGCCTTTCTCTTTAGCAAATTTCTCGCGGTAAACTTTACCTTTGGCTTCGTTGTCAGCCGCGTCTTTTTCCATTTTTGCCTGAGCGGAGCTCTTCACGCGCGCTTCAAACGCCTGCAGAGTTTGTTCGATTTCCTGGTCAGACAGTTTGCTCTTGTCTGCAAACGCATCCTGAACACCAGCGATCAGCTGATCTTTATCCAGTTTGATGCCCAGCTTTTCCTGCTCTTTCAGAGAGTTTTCCATATAACGACCCAGGGACGCGCCCAGCGCGTAAGCGGCTTTTTGGTCGTCATTCTTGAATGCTGCTTTGCTGTCAGCAGTAGCGGCTGGTTTCGCAGCATCAGCAGCGAAGGTGATCGGGGCATGCAGAGCAACAGCCATTGTGGTCGCCAGCAGCGTTACTTTAAACAGTGATTTCATCCATATCTCCAGGGCCGGGGCATCTCACCCCAGGGTTAACTAACATAAAAATGTACTATAAAGCGTTGCAGAACAAATCAACATACAGGCACGCCCTATTATCACCACTTTTCAGACTCTTTTTGTTTAAATTAGTTTCGTTACCGAAGATTGAGTGCTGTGCAAACAGGCAAAGTTAAGTAGAATTCGCCGCAGTCCGCGATCTGCCGGAGAAAAAAGAAAGAGGTGAATCATGCAGGATACAACAATGGAAACTCGCCTGGCTGAACTGGAAAGTCGCCTGGCATTTCAGGAGATAACCATTGAAGAGCTCAACGTGACGGTGACCGCGCATGAACTGGAAATGGCCAAACTGCGCGACCATCTGCGTCTGCTGACGGAAAAGCTCAAAGCAACGCAACCGTCCCACATCGCGTCGCAATCTGAAGAGACCCCTCCGCCACATTATTGAGACGTAAAAAAGCGGGGATATCCCCGCTTTTTTTGTGTCCGAAAGCGCTAACGCTTATCGGATCTACTCACATATACCCAAAGGATTTCAAATCACAGCAAGGCGGCAAGCTTGAGGAAGTCCTGGGAGCATAGATAACTATGTGACCAGGATTCGAAAGCGCAGCCAACACCGCTGTGGGTTGAAAGACGAAGGGTATTAGTGGCAACCGCAGCCGCCGCCGTTACCTTTACCGCCACCGCCGCAGCAGCCTTCGCCGCCGTGCTCGTGACCATGGTCGTGGCCGTGTCCACCGCAGCAACCGTCATGACCGTGGTCATGATCGTGGTCGTGACCGTGCGCACCGTGAACGTGGCCGTGAGCCAGTTCTTCTTCGGTCGCTTCGCGGATAGCAACAACTTCTACGTTGAATTTCAGATTCTGGCCAGCCAGCATGTGGTTACCGTCAACCACAACGTGGTCGTCTTCCACTTCGGTAATTTCTACCGGTACTGGACCCTGGTCAGTTTCAGCCAGGAAACGCATGCCAACCTGCAGTTCGTCAACGCCCATAAAGACGTCTTTAGGAACGCGCTGCACCAGGTTTTCGTCGTACTGACCGTATGCGTCGTTTGCGCCAACAGCAACATCGAATTTGTCGCCAACTTCATGACCGTCCAGCGCTGTTTCCAGGCCAGAAATCAGGGAACCGTGACCATGCAGGTAGTCCAGCGGTGCACTCACCGGAGACTCATCAACCAACACACCGTCTTCTGTACGTACCTGATAGGCCAGGCTGACCACCAGGTCCTTTGCTACTTTCATGATATCTCCTGAGCATGGAAAGAATAGTGGCGCAGATTGTAGCGGAATTCTGCACCTGTGTACCCTCTAGCTTAAAAAAAGCTGCGCCATATCGCTAGTCCGGATGAAAAATCCCGATCACTTGCTCTTCTTTGCGAACGTGCTCGCGCGCCTCTTTATCGGCTTCCCGCATCTGATGACCGCACTTAACACACTCAACAATATCGATATTATTTTCACGCCACATCGCCAGCGTATCCTGCGACTGGCAGGACGGACATTTTGCGCCTGCGATAAAACGTTTACGAATTGCCATGATTATCCTCTACTCAAATTCATCCCAGCCATCCAGCTGACGTCGCTCTTGCTGCATCTCTCGTTGGAAAATTTCCTCCAGCTCGCGCCGTGCTTCCCTTGCTCGAGAGATTTGTACCGTATCGGTATGCATGGGGATCAGTTCCCGCAGCATGCGCATATCCAGCCGACGGAAATGCAGCTGAGCACGCTGGGCCTGGTGCGGATGCATCCCCAGTGTAACCAGCGTTTTACGCCCCAACTCCAGCGCACTGGAGAACGTTTCGCGGGAAAACTGCGTCACACCGGCCTGTAATAACTCATGCGCCTCTACACGTCCGCGCGCTCGCGCAAGAATATGCAAATGCGGAAAATACTGTTGGCACAGTTCCACCAGTTTCATTGTGTCTTCAGGCTCATTACAGGTAATAACAATAGACTGTGCCGCCTCTGCCCCTGCGGAGCGCAACAGTTCCACCTGAGTGGCGTCACCGTAGTAGACCTTATAGCCATATTTGCGCATCAGATTCACCGCGCTGATATCTCGCTCCAGGACGGTAATACGCATTTTATTGGCCATCAACAGGCGACCAATAACCTGACCAAAACGCCCAAACCCCACCACAATCACCTGCGGTTTATCATCTTCCACCCAGGGTTTTTCGTCTTCCTCATCCGTGCCGTTAAACTGGCGGGAGAGCCATTTATCAATCAGCTTCATCACCAGCGGCGTGGTCATCATCGACAGCGTGACGGTCACCAGCAGCAACGCCATTTGGTCGCCCTGAAACAGCCGTTGCGAGGATGCCGTTGAAAACAGCACGAAAGCGAATTCACCGCCCTGACTTAAAACCCCGGCAAATTGCATCCGTTCAGAGCTTCTCATGCCGTTAAGACGCGCCAGTACATACAGCACCAGCATTTTAACGACCACCAGCACGATCACGCTCGCTGCCACCCACAGAATATGGGTGTAGAGCACGCCGAGATTGAGCGACATGCCAACGGAGATAAAAAACAGCCCGAGCAACAGTCCCTTGAACGGATCGATTGCCGTTTCCAGCTCATGTCGGTATTCACTTTCCGCCAGCAGCACACCCGCGATAAACGTTCCCAGCGCCATTGACAGCCCCAGCGCATCCATAAATAAAGCAGAACCCAGCACCAATAGCAGCGTGGCAGCGGTGAACACTTCCCGCACGCCAGAATCCGCAATAAAGCGGAAAACCGGACGCAGCAAATAGCGCCCGCCAATCAGCATGCCGGCAAAGGCCAGCACCTTCATTCCCACTTTAATCCAGTCAAAATGTTCGTCAGCAGACCCCGCCAGCAGCGGAACCAGCGCCAGCGCAGGGATCACCGCCAGATCCTGAAACAGCAGCACCGAAAAACCCAACTGCCCGGATTCACTGCGGTTCATGCCTTTCTCACGCATCAACTGCAGCGCCATCGCGGTCGATGACATCGCCAGACCAATGCCCCCAACCACTGCCGCCTGCCAGGAGAACGCAGTGAGCATCAATAATCCGGCCAGCACCACCGCGCTCAGCATCACCTGCGCGGCGCCGACGCCAAAAATTGAACGCCGCAGTTGCCAAAGCTTGGCCGGATTAAGTTCCAACCCAATGATGAACATCAGAAAAACCACGCCCAGCTCGGAAAAGTGCAGGATTTCATCCACATCGCTGATGAACCCTAATCCCCACGGGCCGATGGCAATACCCGCCAGCAAGTAACCCAACACCGGACCGATACCCAACCTGGACGCCAACGGTACCGCCGCCACCGCCGCGAAGAGAAACAACACTCCGGCTGTCAACAAATCTGAACCTTCCATCAGCGGCCTCCCACAGGGATCGGATTCGCCAGCCAGTCACCATACGCTTTCGCATGGCTGTCCAGCTCCTGCTTCGTTTGCCTTCTGGCCCAGTAAACGATAATAGGGCTCATCCAGTGCATGCGGCACATACCGGCCGTCAGCTCGAAAGGGCGCAGCACATCGCTCATTGGATAACGGTTTAGCGCGTCATAGCGGTAGGCACTTTCCGGTTCTCCGGTAGTGATAACGCTACGCCAGTACTTTCCCGCCAGTTGATTCCCTCCGGGACCGCTGGCAAATCCGCGGCTCAGTACGCGGTCAAGCCACTCCTTTAACAGCGCCGGACAGCTATAGGTGTAAAGCGGATGCTGAAAAACGATCACATCATGCTCACGCAGCAGCGCCTGTTCATGCGGAATATCGATAAAAAAATCAGGATAGTGCGCGTAAAGGTCGTGCACGGTAACATTGCTGAGCTGCATGGCCGGTTTAAGCAGAACACGGTTCGCGACCGAGTCCTGAGATTCCGGATGGGCATACAGCAGCAAGACTTTCGCTGGCTGGAACATCATCCCCCTCCCGGTTTTGTCTTTTGTCTATTTTCGACGTTTTGGGCTACCATTGCGCCTCGGTGCGGCAAACGGCCCGCACATTACATTATCATAATGATAAATTAACATAGTCTGAACATACGGCGCCTTATGATTGTTTTCTCATCGTTACAAATTCGTCGCGGCGTGCGCGTCTTGCTGGACAATGCCACGGCCACCATTAATCCAGGGCAGAAGGTTGGCCTGGTGGGTAAAAATGGCTGTGGTAAATCTACCCTGCTGGCATTGCTGAAAAATGAACTCAGCGCCGACGCTGGAGGATTTACCTATCCGGGAAACTGGCAGCTCGCGTGGGTGAATCAGGAAACGCCTGCGTTGCCACAGCCCGCGCTGGAGTACGTCATTGACGGCGACCGCGAATATCGTCAACTGGAAGCGCAGTTGAACGACGCCAACGAACGTAACGATGGACATGCCATTGCCACTGTCCATGGCAAGCTGGATGCCATCGATGCCTGGACCGTGCGTTCACGCGCCGCCAGCCTGCTGCATGGCCTCGGTTTCTCCAACGAACAGCTTGAACGGCCGGTCAGCGACTTCTCCGGTGGCTGGCGTATGCGCCTCAACCTGGCCCAGGCACTGATTTGCCGTTCAGACCTGCTACTGCTCGATGAACCTACCAACCACCTCGATCTCGACGCGGTGATCTGGCTGGAAAGATGGCTGAAAAGCTATCAGGGCACGCTGATCTTGATCTCCCACGACCGCGACTTCCTCGATCCGGTGGTGGATAAAATTATTCATATCGAACAGCAAACCATGTTCGAGTACACCGGCAACTACAGCGCGTTTGAAATACAGCGTGCGACCCGCCTCGCGCAGCAACAGGCAATGTACGAAAGCCAGCAGGAGCGCGTGGCACATCTGCAAAGCTATATCGATCGTTTCCGCGCTAAAGCAACGAAAGCAAAACAGGCGCAGAGTCGTATCAAAATGCTGGAACGCATGGAGCTGATTGCCCCAGCGCACGTGGACAACCCGTTCCACTTCAGCTTCCGTGAACCGGAAAGCCTGCCAAACCCGCTGCTGAAGATGGAAAAGGTCAGCGCTGGCTACGGCGATCGCGTCATTCTCGATTCGATCAAACTGAACCTGGTGCCGGGTTCCCGCATCGGTCTGCTCGGTCGCAACGGCGCGGGTAAATCGACGCTGATTAAGCTGCTGGCCGGCGAACTGGCCCCCATCAGCGGCGAGATTGGCCTGGCGAAAGGCATCAAGCTGGGCTACTTCGCGCAGCACCAGCTGGAGTTTTTACGCGCCGATGAATCACCAATTCAGCATCTGGCACGCATGGCGCCGCAGGAGCTGGAGCAGAAACTACGAGACTACCTGGGTGGATTCGGCTTCCAGGGCGATAAAGTCAGCGAAGAGACTCGCCGCTTCTCCGGTGGTGAAAAGGCGCGTCTGGTGCTGGCATTGATCGTCTGGCAGCGCCCGAACCTGCTGCTGCTCGATGAACCGACCAACCACCTGGACTTAGATATGCGTCAGGCGCTGACCGAAGCGCTGATCGATTTTGAAGGCGCGCTGGTTGTCGTCTCGCACGACCGTCACCTGATCCGCTCCACCACCGACGACCTCTATCTGGTACACGACAAGAAAGTCGAGCCGTTTGATGGCGATCTGGAGGATTATCAGCAGTGGCTGAGCGATGTCCAGAAACAGGAAAATCAGAGCGACGAACCGGCGAAAGAGAGCGTTAACAGCGCCCAGGCTCGTAAAGACCAGAAGCGTCGTGAAGCGGAACTGCGCACTCTGACGCAACCGCTGCGCAAAGAGATCACCCGTCTGGAAAAAGAGATGGAGAAACTGCACGCACAGTTAGCTCAGGCGGAAGAGAAACTCGGCGACAGCGAACTGTACGACCAAAGCCGCAAAGCCGAACTCACCGCTTGTCTGCAGCAGCAGGCCAGTGCGAAATCCGGGCTGGAAGAGTGTGAAATGGCCTGGCTGGACGCTCAGGAACAACTTGAGCAGATGTTGGGTGAGTAAGGTTTTGCCGGATGGCGACGCTGGCGCGTCTGATCCGGCCTACATAAAGCGTGCGGCCTGCTGCCCGTAGGCCGGATAAGGCAAAGCCGCCATCCGGCAAAAGCCCAGCTTAGCGTTGCATCGCCAGACGCTGGCGGATTTCTTCGAAATGCTCGCAGTTAAACAGCTTGCCGTTGAGAAAACGGGTTTTCAGCTCCCCTTCCTGCTCTTGCTCCCAAGTCTGTTCATCATGCAGACGCAGTTCCCCTTGCTCATCACGTGTGACGCGAAGCAGACCACGGGCTGAACGCTTCAGGCCATTATCGGTTTTCGGCTCTTTGAAAATCGTCCGGCCTTTGCCGTCGACTTCTCCCCACGTCGCTTTCATCGCAAAACCGAAGGTGTCACGCGTGTTGTACTGGTAGGTAAAGGAACCGACGCCAAACACGACGTTTGAACTGGCAAATCCTTTCGCTTCCAGACGACGCAGGATCTCATTCGCCCGCTCAAGGGTGATGGAGTCGCCATAAATCAGTCCAACATGCGGGTCGAGCACCTTGTAACCTTTAGCGTTAATCGTGCCGCCAAAAATCTCCCACAGCACTTCCACGGACCCTTTCTCCTGAGCGGTACGATCGCTGCTTGTATCGTTATCTTCGCCAGTACCGCACAGAATCTCTACCGGGTTGCCGCTATCCGGACGGAATACCACACGACCTTCACGCGCCAGAATGATGCTCTTCAGTTCGCGGGTATATTCCGTCAGCACCTGCCAGTAGTCCCAGGTATCAGATACTATCGATACAAATCCTTGCGGGTAGAGATCGGCAATCAGGCGGCGGAAGGTTTCAATCTCATGCTCGCGCTCGCCCATACACATCACGCTGTGTTCAGTAGCTGGAATACTGGCGCCGATAAAATAGGGCTCGCCGTCGGTGTAGTAATCGCGGGCGTACAACAGAGATGGAATACTGTCGGTCCCTTTAAAGCTCAACAAATGCCCACTGCCCGCCTGCATGGTGTCCTGTAATCCGGACATACCGCGAAATGAAAAGTCATGGCACTGGAAGTCAAGATGCGTCAGGTCGCTACAGGTTTTCTGTGCCCAGCGTGCGCAGATTTTACGGTAATGGTGAGCAATCGTGGCGTTTGTCGACGCTTTCCACAATTCCGCCGACAGGATTGTCTCCAGGTAATTCACCAGCCAGAAAAACTCGGGTTTGGTGTTGATAATGGTTAAGACCGGTACCGCCATCGGAACTTTGCTGCCTTCATCCAGCGCTTTGATGTGCAACGGCAGATAGCCCAACTGATGCAGGG
Source organism: Citrobacter sp. KTE30 (assembly GCF_000398825.1). Lineage (NCBI taxonomy): Bacteria > Pseudomonadati > Pseudomonadota > Gammaproteobacteria > Enterobacterales > Enterobacteriaceae > Citrobacter > Citrobacter sp. KTE30. The sequence continues at coordinate 40,761 of NZ_KB976056.1, forward strand.
CGCGGATATGATCCACCGCCACCGCATCTTTGCCGAGATAGCTGTCCATGACCTGTTTATATTCGCTGACAACCTCGTCTTCCGGACGGGCAAAAAACGCCTCATTAAACAGGTCGACTAAAAACCACTGCAAAAAACCCTGCAGGCCAAAAAATACCAGTTTGCCATCCGCCAACGGCGAGGAGAAAAAGCGATCGCTGCGTGGGGTAAAGTTGGAATATACGCGACGGGTGCCCTGCGGATACTGAACGCGGTGAGACACTTTGTAGCCGTCGATAGCTAAAATTGGATTCATTTTCATAATCAGTCTCTCCCTCAGGCGCGGTAAATCGCGTCAATATCGATAAGTTCAAGCTGCGGATGTTCCAGCATCGGGGCAGCTAAAGAAGTGGTGGTGTAGATGGCGTCAATACCGTTAGCAAACAGGTGTTCAACGCCCTTAGAAAAGATCCCGTGGGTGACGTACAGGCTAACGCTGCGGGCACCGGCATCACGTAGCACCTGCGCAGAACCTATGAAGGTGCCGCCAGCATCACACAGGTCGTCGACAATCAGCAGATCCCTCCCCCTGACGTCTCCGGCCAATAACGCAAATCCCGTCAGGCTGCCGCTTGCCACATCACGTTTTTTGCTCAGGATGGCGTACTGCTCCACACCGGCCGCTCTGGCTACGGCATCAATCTTCTTCAGCGATCCTGCATCGGGAGCAACCAACATCAGCGCGTTTTGCTGAAACAGCCGCGATAATGACGCGCTTTGCATCAGGCAAACCTCCTGGGGGATCGCCACAAAGTTGTCGATTGCAGCCGCCGCCGCGTCACTGTGCGGGTCGAGCACGTTGACCTTGTCAAATTTCAACGTATTGAGCTGACTGGCGAAGACTTTCAGCGCAAAGCTGTCACCCGATACCATATGTCTGTCCTGACGCGCCCACGGCAGCCAGGGAAGGTCGAGATGGCTGACCAGTACATCGGTCTGATGACGGACTGCCTCAACCAGTTGCGCCAGCAGCATAAAATCGTTCATATCGCGCATAGCCGTGGCACGGATGCGCATCAGGCGAGCAAAGGTTGGCAACGCATCGGTGACTTTTAACCAGACAGCACCATCAGGAAAAACACCGCTGGCAACGGCATAGACCTGGTCGTCCAAAGTTAGTGTCAATTTTATGTTCATCGCGCTCACCCCTTAATTGTGTCCCTTCGACACAATTAATAATGTCTCTAAGACACATATTAGGCAAGCAGAAAATGAATTATTTTTAAGCTGTTAGTTAATCAACTGATAAATAATGAGAAAAAACGAACCTTGCCCCCCGGTGCCGGGCTGGTACACTTATCAGCGTTACAAATCATCGTGAGTACCTTATGACCACCGAAGCCGACTACCTGAATCAGTACGACGCCAGCCGCTTCCCTTCACCTCTGGTGACGGTAGATAGTGCGTTATTTACCCTGCATCAGCAGGCGCTGTGCGTATTACTGGTCGAGCGGGCAATGCAGCCGCAAAAAGGACGTTGGGGATTACCCGGCGGCTTTATTGATATCGAAAACGATGATTCAACCCGTGCCACCGCGCTGCGCAAGCTCACTGAAAAAACGGGTGTTTCGCCTTCGTGGCTGGAACAAATGGATACCTTTTCCGGGCCTGATCGTGACCCGCGCGGCTGGAGCCTGACGGTCACCTGGTTTGCACTAATCGCCTGGGTAGACTGCGCGCCCCATATCGCCAGCGTCAGCAATGCCCGTTGGGTGCCGGTTGATGAGTTGAAAAACTATTCACTCGCGTTTGATCACGAGAAAATCATTACAGCGGCGCTGCATCGCTTGCGGCAAAAAACGATGTACTCGCTCCTGCCAGTGTACTGCTTGCCGGAAACATTTACCCATGGGCAACTACTCGAAGCCACTGAGGTGATCCTCGGTCAGTCGATCCAGCGTAAAAGTCTGATTCGTCGCTTTGAAGCGTCAGGAATGTTTGAAGATACTGGAGAAAGCGTGGCGACAGGGACGCGTAAAGCCCGTCTGTGGCGACGTAAACCTAACGTCGATTTTCATTTTTTCTCGCGTAACCTGCTGACTGACTAGCGACAAAATCACATATTGGCTAACCCGCACTCGCTGTGCGCGGTATAGTTATTCTTTCCGATTATTAATTGCTCCGGTGTTATGGTTGAAATCACGTCCACAGAAATGACCCCATCTACCGACGATTCGCGAGAATTCCGCCCGATGCGCGGTATCAGTAACCGCCATCTGCAGACGATGCTGCCGCGATTAATTCGCCGTAAGGTGAAGTTCGACGCCCACTGGCAGCGTCTGGAATTGCCCGACGGTGATTTCGTCGATCTGGCGTGGAGTGAAGATCCACAACAGGCGAAACACAAACCGCGCCTGGTGGTTTTTCACGGTCTGGAAGGTAGTCTGAACAGCCCCTACGCACATGGCCTGATTGAAGCAGCACAAAAGCGCGGCTGGCTGGGCGTGGTAATGCATTTTCGCGGTTGCAGTGGTGAGCCCAATCGTTTGAACCGTATTTATCACTCCGGTGAAACAGAAGATGGCACCTGGTTTTTACACTGGCTGGAACGTGAGTTCGGTCGCGCACCGACCGCCGCGGTAGGTTATTCACTCGGTGGAAACATGCTGGCTTGTCTGCTGGCAAAAGAAGGCAACAATATTCCGATAGATGCAGCGGTTATCGTTTCTGCGCCTTTCGTGCTCGAAGCCTGTAGCTACCATATGGACAAGGGCTTTTCCCGTGTCTATCAGCGCTACCTGCTCAATTTATTGAAAGCCAACGCCTCGCGTAAGCTTGAGGCGTATCCCGGTTCGCTGCCGGTAAGCCTGGCCCAGTTGAAATCTTTGCGCCGCATTCGCGATTTTGACGATCTGATCACCGCCAAAATCCACGGTTTCGCCGATGCTATAGACTATTACCGCCAATGCAGCGCCATGCCGTTGCTCAATCGGATCGCCAAACCAACGCTGATTATCCATGCTAAAGACGATCCGTTTATGGATCATCACGTGATCCCGAAACCGGAAAATCTGCCTTCGCAGGTGGAATATCAGCTGACTGAACATGGCGGCCACGTCGGATTTATTGGTGGCACAGTGCGCCGTCCTGAGATGTGGCTGGAATCAAGAATCCCGGACTGGCTGACAACGTATCTGGAGGCGTCATCATGATTATCCCATGGCAAGATATCTCTCCGGACGCGCTGGACAATCTGATTGAAAGCTTTGTCTTGCGTGAAGGCACCGATTACGGTGAACATGAACGCTCGCTCGAACAAAAAGTCGCCGACGTCAAACGCCAACTACAATCAGGTGAAGCCGTGCTGGTGTGGTCCGAACTGCATGAAACGGTCAACATTATGCCGAGGAAGCAGATTCACGAGTAATCCGTAGCCGCCGGCCGACTTTACTATAATTACAACCATTTCATGGAGTTGTTATGTCTGCCAAACATCCGGTGATTGCGGTAACAGGATCCAGCGGCGCGGGGACCACCACCACCAGCCTCGCGTTTCGTAAAATTTTCGCGCAGTTAAACCTGCGCGCCGCCGAGGTGGAAGGTGACAGTTTTCACCGCTATACCCGTCCGGAAATGGACATGGCGATTCGCAAAGCACGCGATGCCGGGCGGCATATCAGCTATTTCGGCCCCGAAGCTAACGACTTCGGTCTGCTGGAGCAAACCTTCATTGAATACGGCCTGACGGGCAAAGGTCAGTCGCGTAAATACCTGCACACCTACGATGAGGCCGTACCGTGGAATCAGGTTCCGGGGACATTTACGCCCTGGCAGCCGCTGCCTGAACCGACGGATGTCCTGTTCTATGAGGGACTGCACGGCGGCGTTGTCACCCCTCAGCAAAATGTGGCCCGGCATGTCGATCTGCTGGTTGGCGTGGTGCCGATCGTGAACCTGGAGTGGATCCAGAAGCTGACCCGCGATACCAGCGAGCGTGGACACTCGCGTGAAGCGGTGATGGACTCGGTGGTGCGCTCAATGGACGATTACATCAATTACATCACACCACAGTTTTCCCGTACGCATATCAACTTCCAACGCGTACCAACCGTCGATACCTCTAATCCCTTTGCCGCCAAGAGCATTCCGTCACTCGATGAAAGCTTTGTCGTGATTCATTTTCGTAATCTGGAAGGGATCGACTTCCCGTGGCTATTGGCCATGCTGCAGGGCTCATTCATTTCTCATATCAATACGTTGGTCGTACCGGGCGGAAAAATGGGTCTGGCGATGGAATTGATTATGCTGCCGCTGGTGCAGCGACTGATGGAAGGCAAAAAGATAGAGTGATATGTGGAAAGCGCCCGATGGCGCTTCGCTTATCGGGCCTACGATTCAACATCACCTTGTAGGCCGGATAAGGCAACGCCGCCATCCGGCATCAGCAATTACGCGGCAACCACTTCATAGGAGTGGGTAATGTTCACCGCCTTTTCCAGCATCAGCGCCACGGAGCAATATTTTTCCGCCGAAAGATCGACCGCACGTGCGACGGACGCATCTTTCAGATCGTTACCCGTTACGATGAAATGCAGGTTGATATGGGTAAACAGGCGCGGCGCTTCATCACGACGCTCGGAGGTCAGCTTCACTTCGCAGTTGGTCACATCCTGACGACCCTTTTGCAGGATCGACACCACATCAATTGCGCTGCAACCACCCGCAGCCATTAAGACCATTTCCATCGGGCTCGGCGCTTTATCACCGGAGTTACCGTCCATCAAAATCTGGTGGCCAGAAGCGGACTCACCGAGGAAGGTCAGCCCTTCAACCCACTTAACACGTGCTTGCATATTTTATTACTCCGATGCATCAATTTTCCTGACAGATTACGCGCACACAACAAATCTCGCAACGGAAGGCGACCTGCGTCATGCTGAAGCGAGACACCAGGAGACACACGGCGAAAGCTATGCTAAAACAGTCGGGATGCTACAGTAATACATTGACGTACTGCATGTATGCAGAGGACATCACATTACAGGCCGTCGCACGTATTGACAGCCCCCTTCCCAGGTAGCGGGAAGCACATTTTTGCAAACCCAGAGACAGGATGTTTTTTGGCTCTGGAGACAGCTTATAACAGAGGATAACCGCGCATGGTGCTTGGCAAACCGCAAACAGACCCGACTCTCGAATGGTTCTTGTCTCATTGCCATATTCATAAGTACCCATCGAAGAGCACGCTGATTCACCAGGGTGAAAAAGCGGAAACGTTGTACTACATCGTTAAAGGCTCAGTGGCAGTGCTGATCAAAGATGAAGAAGGGAAAGAAATGATCCTTTCTTATCTGAATCAGGGCGATTTTATTGGTGAATTAGGCCTCTTCGAAGAAGGTCAGGAACGCAGCGCCTGGGTCCGTGCTAAAACTGCATGTGAAGTCGCTGAAATTTCCTACAAAAAATTTCGCCAATTAATCCAGGTCAATCCAGATATTCTGATGCGCCTGTCCTCTCAGATGGCTCGCCGTCTGCAGGTCACGTCTGAAAAAGTGGGCAACCTTGCCTTCCTCGACGTTACCGGTCGTATCGCGCAGACTCTGCTGAATCTGGCGAAACAGCCTGATGCGATGACCCACCCGGACGGCATGCAGATTAAAATCACCCGTCAGGAAATCGGCCAGATCGTTGGCTGCTCCCGTGAGACCGTCGGTCGTATTCTGAAGATGCTGGAAGATCAGAACCTGATCTCCGCACACGGTAAGACCATCGTCGTCTACGGCACACGTTAACCCCATCGAAGTGGCGCGTTACCCCGTAATGCGCCACTTTTGTTTGCTCCGATGTGGCGAAGACTGATATACCACCCAGAGATCAACTACGCACTACGACAAACGCTGGTGCTATGTTTACCTGTGGCCGTCGGTCTGATCATCGGTCAGCTTCATCTGGGACTCCTCTTTTCCCTCGTCCCTGCCTGCTGCAATATTGCCGGTCTTGATACTCCGCATAAGCGCTTTTTCAAACGCTTAGTGATTGGCGCGTCTTTGTTTGCCGGATGCAGTCTGATCATGCAATTACTGCTGGCACAGACTATACCGCTACCGCTGATCCTCACCGGCCTGACGCTGATTCTTGGTGTAACCGCAGAATTAGGCCCTCTGCATGCGCGACTACTACCTGCCTCGCTTATTGCGGCAATTTTCACACTCAGTCTGGCAGGTAACATGCCCGTCTGGGAGCCGCTGCTAATCTACGCGCTGGGCACATTGTGGTACGGTCTGTTCAACTGGTTCTGGTTCTGGATGTGGCGCGAGCAGCCGCTGCGTGAGTCGCTTAGCTTGTTGTACCGCGAATTAGCCGATTACTGTGAGGCCAAGTACAGCATGCTGACCCAGCATGCCGACCCAGAAAAAGCGCTGCCTCCCCTGCTGGTGCGCCAGCAAAAAGCGGTGGATTTAATTACCCAGTGCTATCAGCAAATGCATATGCTGTCGGCGCATCGCAACAACGATTATAAGCGCCTGCTACGTGCCTTTCAGGAGGCGCTCGATTTACAGGAACATATTTCCGTTAGCCTCCACCAGCCGGAAGAGGTGCAAAAGCTGGTCGAACGTAGCCACGCCGAACAAGTGATTCGCTGGAATGCGCGCACCGTCGCCGAACGCCTTCGCGTACTGGCCGATGATATTTTGTATCACCGCTTACCGACCCGTTTCTCAATGGAAAAGCAGATTGGCACGCTGGAGAAAATCGCCAACCAGCATCCGGACAATCCGGTGGGTCAATTTTGCTACTGGCACTTCAGCCGTATTGCCCGTGTGCTACGCACCCAGCGACCACTGTATGCCCGTGATTTAATGGCTGACAAGCAGCGTCGGCTGCCGCTGATCCCTGCCCTGAAAAGCTATTTGTCGTTGAAATCCCCGGCGCTGCGTAATGCCGGACGCATCAGCGTCATGTTGAGCATTGCCAGCCTGATGGGCAGCGCCTTACACCTGCCAAAACCCTATTGGATTTTGATGACAATCCTGTTCGTCACGCAAAATGGCTACGGGGCAACCCGGGTACGTATCTTACACCGTTCAGTAGGGACGCTCGTCGGCCTGGTGATCGCCGGCGTCACGCTGCACTTTCATATTCAGGAAGGTTACACGCTGGCAGGCATGCTGCTGATAACCCTGGTGAGTTATCTGACCATCCGCAAAAACTACGGCTGGGCTACCGTCGGCTTTACGGTCACCGCGGTATATACCCTGCAACTGCTGACGCTGAACGGGGAACAGTTTATCGTGCCGCGGTTTATCGATACGATCACTGGCTGCCTGATCGCTTTTGGCGGGATGCTCTGGCTGTGGCCGCAGTGGCAGAGCGGTTTACTGCGTAAAAACGCCCACGATGCGTTAGAAGCCGATCAGGAGGCCATTCGCCTGATTCTTAGCCACGATCCCCAGGCCACACCGCTGGCGTATCAACGCATGCGGGTCAACCAGGCGCATAACACGCTGTTCAACTCGCTGAACCAGGCGATGCAGGAGCCAGGGTTCAACTCGCACTACCTGGCGGACATGAAACTGTGGGTTACGCATAGCCAGTTCATCGTCGAACACATCAACGCAATGACTACGCTGGCAAGGGAACATACGATGCTGACGCCGGATTTGGCGCAGCGGTATCTGGAGTCCTGTGAAATTGCGATCCAGCGCTGTCAGCAGCGGCTAGAATATGACGGTCCCGGAAGCTCCGGCGATGTGAATATTCTCGAAGCGCCAGAGATGCTGTCCCATGGGCCTTTAAGCACCCTTGAGCAGCATCTGCAGCGGGTTTTAGGGCATCTGAACACCATGCATACCATTTCGTCGGTAGCATGGCGTCAGCGACCGCACCATGGGATCTGGCTGAGCCGCCGGTTGCGGGACATGAAAGGTTAAGAGAGTTGCCGGATGGCGGCGTAAACGCCTTATCCGGCCTACAGAGTAAGGTGTGATCCGTAGGCCGGATAAGCGTAGCGCCATCCGGCAATCCGTCAACCCATCACTTTCGCCACGGCCTGCGCGAAGCGCTGCATCCCTTCATCGATATCAGTCTGCTCCACCACCAGCGACGGCGCGAAACGCATCACGTCCGGTCCGGCATTCAATACCATCACGCCTTCATTCGCCGCGGCGTACAAGAAATCACGCGCCCGGCCTTTAAACTGCGGCTTCAGTTCAGCGCCAATCAGCAGTCCCATACCGCGAATGTCGCTGAAAATGTCAAACTGCTGGTCAATTTTCTGCAAATGCTGAACAAACGCCTGGCGTTTGGCCTGAATACCTTCCAGCACTTCCGGCGTGTTGATGATATCAAACGCAGCTCCCGCAACCGCGCAGGCCAGCGGGTTACCGCCGTATGTGGAGCCGTGTGAACCCACGTGGAACGCGGAGGCAATCTCCTGGGTGGTCAGCACCGCGCTCACCGGGAAACCGCCACCGAGCGCCTTGGCGCTGGTGAGGATATCCGGCGTCACGCCGTAGTGCATATAGGCAAACAGTGAGCCAGTACGCCCCATCCCGCTCTGTACTTCATCAAATACCAACAGCGCCTGGTGCTGATCACAGAGCTCACGCAAGCCTTGCAGGAATGCCGGCGTTGCCGCAGTAACACCACCCTCGCCCTGAATAGGCTCGATCACCACCGCGCAGGTGTGATCGTCCATCACCGCTTTGACCGCATGCAGATCGTTAAACGGGACATGGATGATATCTGCCGGCTTTGGTCCAAAGCCGTCGGAATATTTCGGCTGCCCGCCGACGGATACGGTAAACAGCGAGCGGCCGTGAAACGCGTTATGGAAGGCAATGATTTTGGTTTTGAACGGGCTATGACGCACGCAGGCATAGTGGCGCGCCAGCTTAAAGGCGGTTTCGTTAGCTTCGGTACCGGAGTTCATGAACAGTACGCGTTCGGCGAAAGTCGCATCAATGAGTTTACGACCTAAGCGTAACGCAGGTTCGTTGGTGAAAACATTGCTGGTATGCCACAGGGTTTCACCCTGGGTTTTTAACGCCTCAACCAGCGCAGGATGACAATGCCCTAACGCGGTAACTGCAATGCCGCCCGCGAAATCAACATACTCTTTACCCTGTTGATCCCATACTCGACTCCCTTTCCCTTTTACCGGGATAAACTCAGCCGGTGCATAAATCGGCAGAATCACTTCATCGAATGTCGCGCGTGTAATTGCAGTTTGTTCAGTTGCCATGTCATTACCACCCCGTTAAGCAGAAATGCTAGTGAAATTATAATCACAAAATATGAATAAAAAATCACTGAATAGCAACCACAAATCACCGGTTGAGGAAATTAGCCAGCAGCTGATGCCCCTGTTCGCTGAGAATGCTCTCCGGGTGAAACTGCACCCCTTCCATATCCCACTCCCGGTGGCGAATACCCATGATCTCCTGCGTTTCACTCCAGGCGGTCACCTCAAAGCAGTCAGGAAGGGTTTCGGGAGCGACCACCAGAGAATGATAGCGCGTTACCGTTAATGGATTGGCGAGCCCCTGAAAAACGCCCTGCCCGTTATGCGTAATCGGCGACGTTTTACCATGCATCACTTTCGCCGCCCGAACCACGGTCGCGCCAAAGGCCTGCGCCATCGCCTGGTGCCCCAGACAAACGCCCAGCAGTGGGATCTTCCCTGAGAAATAGCGAATAACCTCCAGCGAAATACCGGCGTCATCCGGCGTACAGGGTCCCGGGGAAATGACGATTTTTTGCGGGCTCAGCGCGTCAATTTGCGCCAGCGTCAACTCGTCGTTGCGCCTGACAAGGACATCTGCCCCCAGTTCGCAGAAGTATTGGTACAGGTTCCAGGTGAAAGAATCATAGTTATCGATAAGCAGGATCATGGCGGCTCCGGTACATAAGAACCGCGCTATTCTACTCAGTTTCCGGTGCTTCGCTTACCACTTTACGAAATATCGCCCGCAGTGCAGACAGGTCACCCATCGCCCCGCTCTGATTAGCCTGATTCCACTCCTCAACCGGAATGCCATCCCAGCTCAGCACATACCCTGCATGAATCGCTAACTGTTCGAAGAAAATACGCTGCGCCAGACCGCTACCAATGCGAAACGGATGCAGCACATTGATTTCGCAATAATAGTGCGCAAGACGATCGACAAACTTGTCTTCCGGTAATCCCACCAGCCAGGACTCATCTTCCAGGTCCTGCATCAGTGCATTGCCCTCTTTCTCGATATAGGCGAAATGGCAAAAGCGAGTATCGCCCTGGTAAATATCGACTTCGCGCAGGTGTCCCGCCCAGTCAAAAATATCCCGATACAGCTGGCGATGAATGGCGCACAGGTGCGGTAAGCCCCGTTTAAGCGGCCCCAATTCGATAGTCGCCGCACGCAGCGCCGTCAGTTCATAAGCCGCCTGCGCCAAACGCTGCGCCTGATGAATCCCCAGACGGTTACGCATGACATTCAGGCCCGGATATAAATACGGGTCGCGACCATCACCGAATTTATCGCTCATAGTGCCTCCTCAGCTCTTCAAGACGCGCCAGAGCGTCTTCAGCACTCAGAGTAACCCGTAGAATATCTACGCCTTCCAGCCGTCGGCTGGCCTGGAAATTGGCGTTTCGCCGCTGTTCCCACAGCCTGGACTTTTGTTTATCGGTGAGTTTTTTCACGTGACCTCCCTGAATGAGCCGACACTTGCCACAAGTATAAGCAGCAATTTCGGGTTACGCAGAGAGAGGGGGGAACGCGGGCAAGAACTACCCGCGCGAGATACGATTACGGCAGAACTTTAGCAGAAAGGATAACAATCGGTTTTGACGGAACATTCTGGTATGGACCGACATCATGGGTCTGTACCTGAGAGATCTTATCCGCGACATCCATACCTTTCACAACTTTTCCGAAGACAGCATAGCCAAAGTCGCGCTGGCCGTGATCGAGGAAAGCGTTGTCTGCAATGTTGATAAAGAACTGGCTGGTCGCGCTGTCTTTATCCGCAGTGCGCGCCATAGCAATCGTGCCGCGGGTATTACGCAGTCCGTTATCGGCTTCATTCTTGATTGGCGGGTTAGGTTTCTTCTGCTGCATCTGCTCGGTAAAACCGCCACCCTGCACCATGAAGCCAGGGATCACACGGTGGAACGTAGTGTTGTTATAGAAACCGCTGTTGACATAATCGACAAAGTTTTGCACTGAAACCGGGGCTTTCTGACTGTTCAGCTCCAGCTCAATGTTACCAGCAGAGGTTGTCAGCAGAACATGAGGGTCACCTTTTGCTGCCAGTGCTGCGGGAGAGAGAGCAGAAAGAGCGAGAACAGCTGCAACAGCCGCCAGAGTCGATTTGAGCATGAGAATTCCTTAACAAGAGCAGAAATGAAGCAAGTGAATTGATTCTAAAGAGCCTTCAAGGACAAGGCCATCCCTTTACCTAATTTTACGTACTTGAAACAAATGTAACCTTACTGCCGCATGAATCAATGTGATTTAGATCACATACAAAAATGTAATAAACAAAGTCATTACCAATAAATATTTAAATACATCACAAAAGCGCCTAAAATCTGCCCGCTCACGGCGCAGTCAATGCGCCTTACACTTCTATACAGGCCAGTCATGACTAACAGCAATCGCATCAAGCTCACATGGATTAGCTTTCTCTCCTACGCCCTGACAGGTGCGTTGGTAATTGTCACCGGGATGGTGATGGGAAACATCGCAGATTACTTCCATTTGCCCGTTTCCAGTATGAGTAACACCTTCACCTTCCTGAATGCCGGCATTCTGATCTCTATCTTTCTGAATGCATGGCTAATGGAAATCGTGCCCCTGAAAACCCAGTTGCGCTTCGGCTTTATCCTGATGGTACTGGCAGTCGCCGGACTGATGCTCAGCCATAGCCTGGCCTTGTTCTCTGCCGCCATGTTTGTATTGGGTCTTGTGAGCGGTATAACCATGTCGATTGGTACGTTCCTGGTAACTCAAATGTACGAAGGTCGCCAGCGCGGTTCCCGCTTGCTGTTTACTGACTCCTTCTTCAGCATGGCCGGGATGATTTTCCCGATGGTTGCCGCGTTCCTGTTAGCGCGCAGCATCGAATGGTATTGGGTCTATGCCTGCATCGGCCTGGTATACGTCGCTATTTTCCTGCTGACCTTCGGTTGTGAATTTCCGGCACTGGGTAAACACGCTCAGCAGTCAGACGCGCCGGTAGTAAAAGAAAAATGGGGGATTGGCGTGCTGTTTCTGGCGATCGCCGCGCTGTGCTACATCCTCGGTCAGTTGGGCTTTATCTCCTGGGTTCCGGAATACGCCAAAAGCCTGGGTATGAGCCTGAACGACGCAGGTAAACTGGTCAGCGACTTTTGGATGTCTTACATGGTTGGCATGTGGGCGTTTAGCTTCATTCTGCGTTTCTTCGATTTGCAACGCATCCTGACCGTACTGGCGGGTCTGGCCACCGTACTGATGTATCTGTTTATCACGGGTACGCCGGAACATATGCCGTGGTTCATTCTGACGCTGGGCTTCTTCTCCAGCGCGATTTATACCACCATCATTACCCTTGGCTCCCAGCAGACGAAGGTCGCCTCACCCAAACTGGTTAACTTCGTTCTGACCTGCGGCACCATTGGTACTATGCTCACCTTCGTGGTAACCGGCCCTATTGTGGCACATAGCGGCCCGCAGGCGGCATTGCAGACGGCTAACGGCTTGTATGCGGTTGTATTCGTAATGTGCTTTATTCTTGGCTTCGTCACGCGTCATCGCCAGCATAACGCGCCAGCAACGCATTAATCTCAGTGTCGGGGGCGCTTCGCTAGCCCGGTCTACACACTGCCGGATGGTATCCACATCATCCGGCATATTTTCGCCTCCTCTCTTCTTTCACTGGTCATGTAGGCCAATTCTTACAAAAACCCCTTAATTTGTACGCTATTTATACAAACACGAAAACTCAAATAATTCCGTCACTTATAAAAATGCTGACAAATCAGTTATATACCTCTTAAGGAGTATATAAGGGCGAATTTGATTTGCATCAATAAGTGCGGTTGCTGAATCGTTAAGGTAGGCAGTAATAGAAAAGAAATCGAGGCAAAAATGAGCAAAGTCAGACTCGCTATTATCGGTAATGGTATGGTCGGCCATCGCTTTATTGAGGATCTTCTTGATAAATCCGACGCTGCCAATTTTGATATTACCGTCTTCTGTGAAGAACCCCGCAAAGCATACGACCGCGTACACCTGTCTTCCTACTTCTCCCACCACACCGCCGAAGAGCTTTCTCTGGTGCGTGAAGGATTCTACGAGAAGCACGGCGTTAAGGTGTTAGTGGGCGAGCGCGCAATTACCATTAATCGCCAGGAGAAAGTAATCCACTCCAGCGCAGGTCGTACGGTTTACTACGATAAGCTAATCATGGCGACAGGCTCTTACCCGTGGATCCCACCGATTAAAGGTTCGGAAACCCAGGACTGCTTCGTTTACCGCACCATCGAAGACCTCAACGCGATTGAGTCTTGCGCGCGCCGTAGCAAACGCGGTGCCGTGGTCGGCGGTGGCCTGCTGGGCCTGGAAGCCGCTGGTGCGCTGAAAAGCCTCGGCGTTGAAACCCACGTGATTGAATTCGCCCCAATGCTGATGGCTGAACAGCTGGATCATATGGGTGGCGAGCAGTTACGTCGCAAAATTGAAAGCATGGGCGTGCGTGTGCACACCAGCAAAAACACCAAAGAGATCGTTCAGGAAGGCACCGAAGCGCGCAAAACCATGCGTTTTGCCGACGGTAGCGAACTGGAAGTCGATTTCATCGTCTTCTCTACCGGTATTCGTCCACGCGACAAACTGGCCACCCAGTGCGGCCTTGACGTCGCGCCACGCGGCGGTATCGTCATTAACGACACCTGCCAGACTTCTGACCCGGACATCTATGCCATCGGCGAATGTGCAAGCTGGAACAACCGCGTGTATGGTCTGGTCGCTCCTGGCTACAAAATGGCGCAGGTTGCCGTTGACCATATTCTCGAAACTGAAAACGCCTTTGAAGGCGCGGACCTGAGCGCCAAGCTGAAGCTGCTCGGCGTTGACGTCGGCGGTATTGGCGACGCGCATGCTCGCACGCCGGGCGCACGTAGCTATGTCTATCTCGACGAAAGCAAAGAAGTCTACAAACGCCTGATCGTTAGCGAAGATAACAAAACCCTGCTCGGCGCGGTTCTGGTTGGCGACACCAGCGATTACGGCAATCTGCTGCAGTTGGTGCTGAACGCCATTGAACTGCCGGAAAATCCAGATTCACTGATTCTGCCAGCACATGCGGGCAGCGGTAAGCCATCTATCGGTGTCGATAAACTGCCGGACAGCGCGCAGATTTGCTCCTGCTTTGACGTCACCAAAGGCATGCTGGTTGCCGCTATCAACAAAGGCTGCCATACCGTTGCGGCGCTGAAAGCGGAAACCAAAGCCGGTACCGGATGTGGCGGGTGTATCCCGCTGGTAACGCAGGTCCTGAACGCCGAACTGGCGAAACAGGGTATCGAAGTTAACAACAACCTGTGCGAACACTTCCCGTATTCACGTCAGGAACTGTTCCACCTGATCCGCGTAGAAGGCATTAAAACTTTCGAAGAGTTGCTGGCTAAACACGGTAAAGGTTACGGCTGCGAAGTGTGTAAACCTACCGTGGGTTCCCTGCTGGCGTCCTGCTGGAATGAGTACATCCTCAAACCGCAGCACACGCCGTTGCAGGACACCAACGACAACTTCCTGGCTAACATCCAGAAAGACGGTACTTACTCCGTGATCCCGCGCTCTGCGGGCGGTGAAATTACCCCTGAAGGCCTGGTGGCCGTGGGCCGTATCGCGCGTGAATTTAACCTGTACACCAAAATTACCGGTTCTCAGCGTATCGGTCTGTTCGGCGCGCAGAAAGATGACCTGCCGGAAATCTGGCGTCAGCTGATTGAAGCTGGTTTTGAAACTGGCCACGCGTATGCCAAAGCGCTGCGTATGGCGAAAACCTGCGTAGGTAGCACCTGGTGTCGTTATGGCGTCGGCGATAGCGTCGGCTTCGGCGTGGAGCTGGAAAATCGCTACAAAGGCATTCGTACCCCGCACAAAATGAAATTCGGCGTCTCCGGTTGTACCCGCGAATGTGCGGAAGCTCAGGGCAAAGACGTGGGTATCATCGCCACTGAGAAAGGCTGGAACCTGTACGTTTGCGGTAACGGCGGGATGAAACCTCGCCATGCAGACCTGCTGGCAGCAGATATCGATCGCGAAACGCTGCTCAAGTATCTTGATCGTTTCATGATGTTCTACATCCGTACCGCCGACAAACTGACCCGTACCGCACCGTGGTTAGACAATCTGGAAGGCGGTATCGAGTATCTGAAGTCCGTCATCATCGACGACAAGCTGGGCCTGAACCAGCATCTTGAAGAAGAGATGGCCCGTCTGCGTGAAGCGGTGGTCTGCGAGTGGACAGAAACCGTTAACACTCCATCCGCGCAGGTTCGCTTCAAACACTTTATCAACAGCGATAAACGCGATCCGAATGTCCAGGTTGTGCCTGAACGTGAACAACATCGTCCGGCCACGCCTTATGAGCGTATCCCGGTGACTCTGGTGGAGGAAAACGCATGAGCCAGTGGAAAAACATCTGCAAAATCGATGACATTCTGCCTGCAACAGGCGTCTGCGCCCTGTTAGGTAACGAGCAGGTTGCAATTTTCCGCCCGTATCACAGCGACCAGGTGTTTGCGATCAGCAACATCGACCCGTTCTTTGAGTCCAGCGTGCTTTCTCGTGGGCTTATTGCTGAACATCAGGGCGAATTGTGGGTTGCCAGCCCGCTGAAAAAACAGCGTTTTCGTTTAAGCGACGGACTGTGCATGGAAGACGAACAGTTCTCCGTGAAACATTACGAAGCGCGAGTGAAAGACGGCACGGTGCAACTGCGCGGTTAATAAATTTTTGGGAGGCGCAACGCCTCCCCTTTTTTGACGTATTTGTAGGTCTTTTATTGGTAGGCCTGATAAGCGTAGCGCCATCAGGCAATTGCAAAAGCACATTGCCGGATGGCGGCATAAATGCCTTATCCGGCCTACGGTTACGATTTCTTTTTATTTTTGTACTTCAAGGATAATCAACACATGTTCACAGACACTATCAATAAGTGTGCGGCTAACGCTGCGCGCATCGCACGCCTGTCGGCAAATAACCCGCTCGGGTTCTGGGTCAGTTCGGCAATGGCAGGGGCCTACGTTGGCCTCGGCATCATCCTTATTTTTACCCTTGGTAACCTGCTCGACCCGTCCGTACGTCCGCTGGTGATGGGTGCAACCTTTGGTATCGCCTTAACGCTGGTTATTATTGCCGGTTCAGAACTGTTTACCGGTCACACCATGTTCCTGACGCTCGGCGTCAAAGCGGGCACCATCAGCCACGGCCAAATGTGGGCTATCCTGCCGCAAACCTGGCTGGGAAATCTGGTCGGATCCGTGTTTGTCGCCCTGCTTTATAGCTGGGGAGGCGGCAGTCTGCTGCCGGTCGATACCAGCATCGTCCATTCGGTCGCGCTGGCGAAAACCACCGCGCCTGCAACGGTGCTGTTCTTTAAAGGCGCACTGTGTAACTGGTTGGTTTGTCTGGCAATATGGATGGCAATCCGTACCGAAGGCGCGGCAAAATTCCTCGCTATCTGGTGGTGTCTGCTGGCGTTTATCGCTTCCGGCTACGAGCACTCGGTGGCCAACATGACGCTGTTTGCCCTCTCCTGGTTCGGTCATCACAGCGAAGCTTATACCCTGTCAGGAATTGGTCATAACCTGCTGTGGGTGACACTCGGTAATACTTTGTCCGGTGTCGTATTCATGGGATTAGGTTATTGGTATGCTACGCCAAAATCGGAGCGTCCGGCTCCGGCAAAAATCAACCAGCCAGAGGCGGCTTCTAATAATTAATTAAGGGGTAATGTCGTGGACCATTTGCCTATATTTTGTCAACTACGTGACCGCGACTGCTTGATCGTCGGCGGTGGTGATGTCGCAGAACGCAAAGCGCGGTTACTGCTGGAAGCGGGCGCCCGTTTAACGGTTAATGCACTGGCGTTTATTCCGCAGTTCAAAGTATGGGCAGATGAAGGCATGCTGACGCTGGTTGAGGGACCGTTCGATGAGTCCCTGCTCAACACCTGCTGGCTGGCTATTGCCGCCACCGATGACGATGCCGTCAACCAAAGCGTCAGCACCGCCGCGGAGTCACGTCGTATCTTCTGCAACGTGGTCGACGCGCCAAAAGCAGCCAGTTTTATCATGCCCTCTATTATCGACCGCTCGCCGCTGATGGTGGCGGTCTCCTCCGGCGGGACATCGCCGGTGCTTGCCCGTCTGCTGCGTGAAAGGCTTGAATCCGTACTGCCTCAGCATTTGGGCCAGGTCGCACAATATGCCGGCAAGTTGCGCTCCCGGGTGAAGAAACAGTTTGCCAGCATGGGTGAACGTCGCCGCTTCTGGGAAAAATTGTTCGTGAATGACCGCCTGGCGCAGTCGCTGGCGAACAATGACCTGAAAGCCGTCGAGGAAACCACCGAGCAAATGCTCAGCGAACCGCTGGATCACCGTGGTGAAGTGGTGCTGGTTGGCGCCGGTCCTGGCGATGCCGGCCTGCTGACGCTGAAAGGGCTACAGCAGATCCAGCAAGCGGATGTCGTGGTCTATGACCGCCTGGTTTCCGACGACATCATGAACCTTGTACGCCGCGATGCAGACCGGGTGTTCGTCGGCAAACGTGCGGGCTATCACTGCGTACCGCAGGAGGAGATCAATCAGATCCTGCTGCGTGAAGCACAACAGGGCAAGCGCGTGGTACGACTGAAAGGTGGCGACCCGTTCATCTTTGGCCGTGGTGGCGAAGAGCTGGAAACGCTGTGCCATGCCGGTATTCCATTCTCTGTAGTGCCTGGTATTACCGCAGCATCCGGTTGTTCTGCCTATTCCGGCATTCCACTGACCCATCGTGATTACGCTCAGAGCGTGCGTCTGGTTACCGGACACCTGAAAACCGGCGGTGAGCTGGACTGGGAAAACCTGGCGGCCGAGAAACAGACGCTGGTGTTCTACATGGGACTGAATCAGGCAGCCACCATCCAGGAAAAACTGATTGAATTTGGCATGCAGCCTGATATGACCGTCGCGCTGGTAGAAAACGGGACTTCCGTGAAGCAACGCGTCGTCAACGGGGTTCTGACACAGCTCGGCGAGCTGGCACAGCAGGTTGAAAGCCCGGCGCTGATTATCGTCGGTCGCGTGGTTGGACTACGCGATAAGCTGAACTGGTTCTCGAATCATTAATTGAATGCTAATAAATGCCCTGATATTCAGGGCATTTATTTATGATTCACAAAAGTTAATATTTAATCTAAATAAAATATCATTCATCAATTTATTAATAATAGATACATTTCATAGCATTTTAATTCATTAAAAATATAATTTACCCTAACATTATCACGTCCTTATTCGGACTATTTAAAATCTTCCTTAGTTGATATCTTAACCGCCGAGAAATGGATTTCATCCATTTAAAAAATAGATATCTTACAAGGATTTTATCATGTTTAAATTTGCAAAAATCACCATCGTGGCAGGTGTACTGGCTACGTTGACCGCATGTACTGGTCATATTGAAAACACAAAAAACAACTGTAGCTACGATTATTTATTCCATCCGGCGATTTCAATTTCTAAAATTATCGGTGGCTGCGGCCCGGCTGCAAATCAATAATATACGCGATTGCGCAGATACAAAAAAACCGGGAATTTCCCGGTTTTTTCATTTTAGATTTACGCTCACTCACATGCACTCACGCTTTCCCGCAAAATCCGCAGCACCGTGTCCTCGCCACTGCGATTGGGATTAATACGAATCGCATAGTCGCTCAGCTCTGGATTCGCTTCACGGAAGGTCCCGGAGAGGCGATAAAACAGCGGCGGGATTTCATATTTCGACTCCGCTCCTACCGGATACGGTAGCGCACCTCTCTCTTGCGCCGCTTTCAGCACACCGGCGGCAATCGGCTGGTGAAACTCCACGATCAGCACCTTCGACTGGGCATTAGCAATAACCGCTTTTTTCACCTCAGGTATCGCTCCACTATCGAGCAGATTCAGCAGACGCTCAGAAACGCCAGCCTGCACCGCATGCATCACCGGAGCGAAAACCAGACCGCGAAGTACCTCGAGCGCCTGCGCTCCCTGGATCTGGCTGCCGCCGGAATAGAGGGTGCTACGAATTTTAGCGATGACCTCTGCCTTGCCGACAACCGCCCCTACGCCTTCCGGGCCGAAGAGCTTAAAGCAGGAAAAGGTGGACAGCGTCGCCCCACACTCGCAGCCGATACCCTCTACTTTCATCACCGCGTAGTTATCATCGGTTAACGTCGGCACGTCACACCGTGTAATTTCCGCCAGTACCTCGGCTAAAATATAGCTGTCCTGTGGTTGTTGACGCGTATGCTGCACCAACGCTGCATCGGGGCGGTGCTCAGTGATAGCCCGCTTAATCGCCGAAAGATCGTTGAAATCAGTCCTGACCAGCACGATCCCCATCTGATCAATAAGCACCTGTGTAGTGGGATACACAGGCGCATCATGAACCAGAAGCTGCTGGCCGGGTTTGAGCAGTGCGGCCAGCCCGGCGCGAATAGCCCCGGTGCCAGCACCCTGAACCAGCACGGCGGCTTCAGCATGAAACGCCTCGGCCAGCACCTTTTCCACACGCTGCGTGACCCGGGGCTGATTCAGCCCCGGGGCCAGCCCCAAATCGCCACCGGCCAGAAAGTCAGCGCCAGGAAAGTGACGGCAGAGCGTATCCACCAGCGCAAACTGCTTTTGTTGTGCTTGCGCGAGCGTAAGACTTTGCAGAGGGAACGTCTTCATGTTTTACGCCTCCTCAGGCCGGAACAAACAGACCAAACCAGTAGAGAATATTCAGCACAATACCCGTAATCATCACCGCCACGACCGGGGCCGCCATCTTCTGCACCGGACGCCCTATCGATTCGTTAAGGAAGTAAATCGCCACCGCAATCGAGAAACCGGTGTAGCCAGCCATCTTAATGGCGGCAAAAATCGAGCCTATCAGCAGCGCCATTTCCATCAGCATATTCATCGCATTACGAATATTGTCCGATGCGTTACGCACTGACGGATAACGCCCCAGCCATTTGCCAATTGAGCGCAGCAGCAGCGCTTCCGCGGAAATCACGATAGCGCCCAGGATGGCCGCTATCCACGGGTTCGGAGCCAGATAACCAACGGAATAAACAAAGGTGAAGCCCGCTACCGCGTATACACCGGTTGCCAGCGCGGTGGTGGCAATCAACGGCACAAAACCCAACCCACGCATAAATTCCGCCAGCGCCGCCTGGTTAACCAGCGTCTGCGATTGCTCAGGCGTAATCCCCGCTGAATAGGCTTTTTCCAGCGTAAAAATTGAGACCTCGCTACCAGCAAAAATTTTCATACTGGCAACGGCGGCAATCAGCGCGCCGACAATCGCGATGTACGGCAGGTTTTTAATAATCCGTGAGGTTCGTTCTTCAAAGACCGATAGCCCGCTGGCATCCATCTCCTCATCACCGCGATGGCGAATATCATGCGTAATGGCGATCGCCAGCAGCATCATCATCCCCACAAAAATCTCAATTGATTCCGGGTTCAGATGCGGGAAGTAACGCACCACCACCACGCGGGTCATCAGTACTACCACCGCCGCGATAATGCTGTGCTTCCAGCCAAACTGGTAGAAAATCGCCACCAGCGGGAAGAGTGCGAATGCGGAAACCACCGGAGAACTCAGCTCACCGAGGCTGCCCAGTACATCAACCGGCAGCGCCGTGAGCAAATGGTTCACCGGCAGCAGGCAGGTCAGAATCAATATGCCCCAGATAGCGCCCAGACCGAACGCGAGCAGGCTGTTCATTGCCAGCACGCCGAGAATATCCGTCGGCAGAAACAGCAGCCAGGCGTTGAGCAAGCCGGTTTTCAGGGTAAAGGAGATCCCCACTGACGCGACAAAGCCGATACTCAGACCAAACGCGATACTTCCCGCCTCCCGGCGGTTCATGTACCCCTCGATCAGCTGCGGCAGGATCGGGCGGATGCCGTCATGAAAGACGGCCGCCGAGCGGTGTGCCAGAAGTGACGTCATGCCGGTCAGGCAGGCCACCACCACAATCTGAATATACAGATCCATAGTCATGCCTTTTATTTCAGGTGGTTAACCAGCATCGGAATCGCATGTTCAACATGTTCGACGGAGAGACCAAACGCCACTTTCCCTTCCGCAACCATTTTTGCGATATGTTCGTCTTTCGCCTTAATACCCGGCTTGGCGATAGTGCAGCTTTTGTTGTAGCCAATCACCGCGATGGCAATCGACAGTGCTGCACCCGCGCCGGTGTTACAAGCGCCGATGTAGTAATCCAGTTGTCCGGATTTCACCTTCATCGCCGCTTCCATATCGTTATGAATGGAGACTTCAAAGCAGCCCGGTGCTGCGGTTTCGATGGTTTTTTTAATCTGCTCACGCTGTAAGCCAGCAACGCCAATCTTTTTCATGATTCTGTCCTTATTGGAAAAATTTTGAGGGGTTATCACGTAACATCGTGTCCACATCGGCCTGACTGAATCCTGACTGGCGCAGCTGTGGGATAAAGGTGGTTAACAGATAGTCGTAGCCATTGCCGCCATTGGCTTTTAAATGCGAGCGGCGGGTAATGTCCATAGAGAGCATGACGTGGCTAAGCAGTCCACGATCGCGTATCGCGTGCAGCATGGCGATGCGTTTCTCGTCCGGGTAATAGTTGTTTTTTCCGATGGTATCGAATTGCACATACGCGCCGAGCTCGATCATGCGTAAGATATTGTCGAGATTATCTTTCAGGTCGCAGTGACCAACGGTTACGCGGGAAAGGTCGACGCCGTGCGCCTGTAGCAACACCAGCTGTTCCACTCCCATCGTGCTAAAAGAGGTATGGGTTGAGATGGGGCGTCCGGTTTCGATGTGTGCCCGTGCCGCGGCGATAAACACCTTCTCTTCAAGCGGCGTAATCACGCCTTCACTAGAGCCAATTTCCGCGATAATTCCGGCCTTCAATTCAGTACCATCAATACCGATGACTATCTCATCGACCATCTCCTGCGCGAGCTGTTCCACGCTGTGCGCCGCAACATGTTCAGGGAAGAACGCATCCTGGTAATAGCCTGTGCAGGCCACGACGTTGATTCCGGTATCGCGCATCAGGTCGAGCATGAATTGCGGATTACGTCCCATATAGCGGTTGGTCATCTCAATAATGTTGCTGACGCCTGACGCCCGGAGATCCTTCATTTCCTGACAAATGAGATCGTACTGATCTAACCGGCAGTCGAGGTTATTCTTAAATCCGGAGAGATCGATATGCAGATGTTCGTGGACCCAGGTGTAGCCCGTCGGATCAAAGTTCATAAGGTGTCTCCTGTAAGGCGCAATGCCGAGAGAAAAGAACAGCCGTTTTGTGGCGCCGCCGCGCCGAAAAATTCACACACCGTAGCGCCAACATCGGATAACGTCGCCCGGATGCCTAATTGCGCAGGCTCAAGCCCCTGTTGATACACCAATACCGGCACAACTTCCCGGGTATGGTGGCTGTGCCCTATGGTCGGATCGTTGCCGTGATCGGCCATGACCACCAGACAGTCATTTGGCTCCATAGCGGTCAGAAGGCGTGAAAGATTAAGATCAACAAGCTGCAGCCGTTCGGCATAACGTGCGACGTCTTCAGCGTGTCCGGCGAGATCGGTTTCCTGAATGTTGGTACAGATAAATACCGTCGATTCCGCGTTAAATTCGTTAAGCGTGATATCCATAATCTGCTGGCTATCCACCAGGTTTTGCCAGCTGCGCCCGTGCGGATTGCCAACGATGTCCGCCACTTTACCGACCAGCACGGTAGGGATTCCGGCGTCATGCAGTTTTTGCGGTACCTGTACCTGCTCATCTACGCCATAGCCCATATGCCTGACCTGAAAACCGCTTTCATACGCGCCGGAGCGTGGGGCATTAATGCCGACAAAGCGCCCTTCCATCGTTTCGGCGGCATCCAGAATGCGCTGGCTGTTCGCAAGCTGGCCGCCAAAGGTGATGACGCGCCCGACCTGAACCTGTTCACGCACTACGCGGCCAATCTTTAGCACCTCATCAAACGCAATAGCGGACAGGTTGGCTGTGACGTTGTAGACCTGACCTAAATCCGCCTCTAGGTTATCGCCCACTGCAACCGCATCGTTGATCCAAAGAAACGACAGGTCACCGCCGCGGCGTTCCACCTGCCAGCCCGCGACTTTCAGCGCTTGCTCAACGCGATCAATAACGTCGCTAAATGGCATCCGCAGCGGTGCCTGAGGCCGTGTGCCTAAAATCTCCTGATGGCCCATAAAGGTATCTCCCCCTTCATGCTGCAGCTCCGCAACGCCCCAGACTGCCGATTCCGAAGGTTTCATCACGCCCGGCGCAAAGCCCAGAGCGTTAATCAGCCCCAACTTCTCAAGCGTTGGCAGCCGTAACTGCGGGAGTTCGCCCAGGATATGACCACAGGTATTCGCTCCGGCATCCTGCGGTCTGACCCGCGTGACGTCTTTCATTGCGCCAACGCCAAAACTGTCGATTACCAACACCACAAATCGGGCCATTAGTCCTCCAGAATATTGCCGAGACTGTCGTATCGCGCGACGATTTCAGCTACGCCGCGCTGAATGCCCGACACCAGCACCACGTCGCTACGCGTCACGAAGATCTGGGTGCGAAAACAGAAGATCACCGCGCTGCTCACCGGAAACTCACCGGCCACAGGCAGGTAGTAGTCAATGCTGCTGTCGTCCACGGGTTTTAGCTTCGCTGCGATCGGCGCATCATTTTCTGGCGTAAAGACCAGCGCATTTTGCGCATGGCCGCGACGATAATAGCCCCCGCCGTAGCAATAACTGTCTCCGCGAAAATTGTGCGATATCTCGCTCAACCACAGCATCGCAATGCGTTCCGGCTGGTCGCCTTTTTGATTGGAAGGAATGGTGCCGGTCAACGCATGACCCGGCTCCGCATGGGTGACGCCATATTCCGCCAGCAGGGGGAGTGACGAACAGCTACTGGCTGACGGCGCATTAAGCTGCTCAATGGCAATCCCGGCCTCAACCAACTGACGTCGGGCATTTACCAGCGTATGCAGATTAGGCGTCGGCATCGTCTGCGCGGAGTTTTCATCCCATAACAAGCAGGGGAAATGGGTGAGGCCGCTCAGGCGCAGGCCCGGCAGCCTGCGGATTTCATTGACCACATCCGTCAGATACATCAGCGGAAATCCGCTTTCCTGCCCCGGGTAGAGAAAATCATCTTTGTCGTACACCTTCAGCATCACGTTCTGTTCACAGCCGGCCTTCACCGCAGCAGCGGAAACTTCGCGCGCTTTCTCCAGTGAGAACAATGTGATGACTTCAGTACCTTGCGCTACAGCCTCATTGACCAGCCGCGACGGGATCTGCACCAGATGTCCCTGATGCGCAACCGGCAACCCGGCACGGCGCATGACGCGACTCTCCTTGTAATCGACAACCACGATGCCTTCATAGCCAAGCTGCAACAGTTTCTCCGCCAGCCACGGGTTACGTCCAACCTGTTTGGTCATCAGATACAGCGAGATACCATGTTGCCCCGCGACATCCAGCAGACGTTTGCCATTCTCAATAACCTGGTCAACATCAATGACCCAACTATCAGGGGCGATCTTTCCCTGCTGCCATAACGCGATAGCGGCGGAGATTAGCGCGGGGTTCTGGCGTTTCAATGCGTCTATAAACATTTCTCGGCCTCGTTTCTAATCCTTCAGTTAAATATTCATTTTTTTGAATATTTAAGATGCAATAAGCTCATTCCCCATTGATTTCAGACGCCTTCGTTCGCCGCCATCCACAATCCATACAAGTTCGCCAGCATATAGCCTTCTTCATTCGCGTGCAGCGCCACCGTAAACTCTTTCATCAGCGCCTGATGTACCAGCAAAATAGTTGGCCAGAGATGAGATTGCGCCAACTCCTCCAGCAACTCGCCATCCAGCGCTTCAATCACTTCGCCCTGGCGGCTGCGCATTAACGCACTCGCCATATGGGTCATCGCCATGGTTCCTTGCTCGCTGTGAATCGGCAAACGCCACTCTTCATCCAACCGCCTGACCACTTGCAGCATGCCGCTACAAATATCCTTGTCGATAACGCCTGCTTCACACAGCAGGTTAAGCCTGTTTTCCATGTCGTTTGCCTTCACTTAATAACTGGGTTCCTGTTCACCGTTCGCCACACGTTGTTGGTGGGCAAGCAGCGCCTCTTTGTTAACAACGGCGCGCAGTAGCTGCTGCATCGCATAATCCTCTGCGCGGGTAAGTACCACGGCCTCCGTGGCCTGCAGAAATCGCGGGTCGTTGGTGAGCGGCGTGGCTTCTAACCCCAGTACCGCCAGCTCGGCCTCTGCAACCACGTTCCAGATAACCGCATCCACATCCCCTTTCGCGATGCGCTGCAAGCTTTCGTGATAAGGCATATCGATCAATTCAACGTTACGGTTGCCAAAACAGGCCTCGGTCATGATTTTCTGATCCGCCGAACGGTTATCGAGCCCGACACGTTTTACAACTGCAGATTCGCCCTTGCGACAAATTAGCTGATGCTCGCCAACGTAGGTATGTGGTCCCAGCGCCAACGTGATGCGCAGCCCGTCCTGAGCAAGGTAACTTTCCGCCGCCAGACGAGAAACCACCGCCATGTCGTAGACGCCGTTTAGCAGGCATTCCACGCGAATATCAGCCCCACGCATGTGTGCGTAATAAAACGGGATCCCATCGAACTGCGCTTTCAGCCCACTCGCCAGCCCTTCATATAAACGGGTGTAAGGCAGCGGCATCGCACAGACCACGTTATTAATATCCACATGCTTTAGCAGCGTACGGTTATCCATCTCCACCAGATAGCTACCGTTGCGCCCACGACGCTCAATACGGATTGCCCCAGAGGATTCCAGCGTTTTCAACGCAGCCTGGGTTAACCCTACCGATGAGTGACACTCGGCTGCCAGTTCATCGATAGTTTTCAATCTGTTACCGCACTTCTCACCGAGCAGGTAACGGGCCAGGGTTGTCAGCACAACCCCCTCTTTCTTGATAAATGTCCGACGCATTTTATATTTTCAGTAAATTGAATATTTATATCTTCATTAAAGTGAAGATATAACGCAATGAGGAAATATGCAAACGGCGAGGCGCTTCACATTTTTTGAGGTTCACAAACCAACAGGCGAAAAAAAACCGGGCGTAACCCGGTTTCTTCAACAACACAGAGCGCATTACGGCTTGGCGACAAAACCAATCGCTTCGTAAACGGCTTTCAGCGTAACAGACGCACGTGCGCTGGCTTTTTCCGCACCGTCTTTCATCACTTTCTGCAGGAAAGCTTCATCGTTACGGAAACGGTGATAACGCTCCTGAAGCTCGGTCAGCATACCGGAAACGGCCTCTGCGACTTCACCTTTCAGATGACCATACATTTTGCCTTCGAAGTGCTGTTCCAGCTCCGGAATGCTCTGGCCGGTGACCGCAGAGAGGATATCCAACAGGTTGGAAACGCCCGCTTTGTTCTGCACGTCGTAGCGTACAACAGGCGGCTCTTCAGAGTCGGTCATCGCGCGTTTGATTTTCTTAACCACAGATTTCGGATCTTCCAGCAGACCGATCACGTTGTTGCGGTTGTCATCCGACTTGGACATTTTCTTCGTCGGCTCCAGCAGCGACATCACGCGCGCACCGGATTTAGGAATGAACGGCTCAGGCACTTTGAAGATCTCGCCATACAGGGCGTTGAAGCGCTGGGCGATATCGCGGCTCAGTTCCAGATGCTGTTTCTGATCTTCGCCAACCGGTACCTGGTTGGTCTGATACAGCAGAATGTCTGCCGCCATCAGTACCGGATAATCAAACAGGCCGGCGTTGATGTTCTCCGCATAGCGTGCGGATTTATCTTTGAACTGGGTCATACGGCTCAGCTCGCCGAAGTAGGTGTAGCAGTTCAGTGCCCAACCTAACTGTGCATGCTCCGGTACGTGAGACTGCACGAAAATTGTACTTTTTTCAGGATCGATACCGCATGCCAGGTACAGCGCCAGCGTATCGAGCGTTGCTTTACGCAGCTGCTGCGCATCCTGACGAACGGTGATGGCATGTTGGTCAACGATGCAGTAGATGCAATGGTAGTCATCCTGCATGCTCACCCACTGACGCAGCGCACCCATATAGTTGCCAATGGTCAATTCACCTGAGGGCTGTGCGCCACTAAAAACGATGGGCTTAGTCATTTTTTGATTCCTGATTTTCGCTATGCGGAAGCCCGAGAGCGGGCAGTAGTTCATTAATACGGTCGTAAATAACGTCGGGCTGGCTCAGCGCGATCGACTCACCGTAGTTGTAGCCATAGGTCAGGCCAACGGACGGACAGCCAGCAGCTTTTGCCGCCTGAATATCATTGCGTGAATCCCCTACGAAGAGCATTTGCTCAGGCTTGATGCCAAGCTTGCTTGCCACCAGCAGCAGCGGATCCGGATGCGGTTTTTTATTCTGCACGTCGTCACCACCGATGACCACGCTAAAGTATTTGGCGATATCTAATGCTTCGAGTAATGGTGCGACAAACGGGGTCGGTTTGTTGGTCACCAGACCCAGCGGCAATCCTTTCGCATGCAGCGCGCCCAGCGTGTCGGCAACATCAGGGAACAGGAATGTCCCCTCTTCTGCGACATCACCGTAGTATCTGTCGAACAGCTTACGCAAAATACGTACCTGTTCCTCAGCGGGAATATCATCATCAACGGGCGGTTTACCCATCGTTTTACGTAATGTCGCGCGCTCCTGACGAGACCACGCCAGCGCGCGCTCCATCAGTACGTCTGCACCGTTGCCAATCCAGGTGATAACGCGTTCTTCTCCGGCAACCGGCAATTCCAGCGCATACAGCGCCATATCCACCGCTGCGGCTAATCCCGGCGCGCTGTCGACCAGCGTACCGTCGAGGTCAAATGCAGCGCCCCGAATATCCTGAAACTTATCCATGACTTACCTTCGCCAGTTCATTGCGCATTTCATCAATGACTTTTTTGTAGTCTGGTTGGTCGAAAATCGCGGAGCCTGCGACAAACATATCTGCGCCTGCCGCGGCAATTTCGCCAATGTTGTTCACTTTGACACCGCCGTCCACTTCGAGGCGGATATCGTAGCCAGATTCATCAATGCGACGACGCACTTCGCGCAGTTTATCCAGCGTTTGTGGGATGAAGGACTGCCCGCCAAAGCCTGGGTTAACGGACATCAGCAGGATCACATCAAGCTTATCCATGACGTAGTCCAGATAGCTCAGCGGCGTTGCCGGGTTGAACACCAGGCCCGCTTTACAGCCATGCTCTTTGATCAGCTGTAAAGTGCGATCGACATGCTCGGAGGCTTCCGGGTGAAAAGTAATGATGCTGGCACCGGCGGCGGCGAAGTCCGGGACAATACGATCGACCGGTTTCACCATCAGGTGAACATCAATCGGGGCAGTGATGCCATATTTACGCAGCGATTTCAGTACCATCGGTCCGATGGTCAAGTTCGGTACGTAGTGATTGTCCATGACGTCGAAGTGCACAACGTCGGCACCGGCAGTCAGCGCCCTCGCGGTGTCCTCACCCAGGCGGGCAAAATCAGCCGACAGAATTGAGGGGGCGATCAAATACTGTTTCATCCGCTTCTCCTTGAGATTTATTTCTTCGCAGGCGTTACGACTCCTGGTTTATACAGTGCCAGCAGTTCGTTCACCTTTTTACGCGTGCCGCCATTGCTGCTTATGCTGCGCCGCACTTTGACCTGAAAATGTTTCGCCGCTCGGTACCATTCACGGGTATCGGGCGTGTCATGGTTCGAAATTAACACTGGGATCTGCTTACTGACCAGCTTTTCTGCCATCTCGGCCAAATGCGCCTGTTCTTTCGGGCTAAAGCTGTTGGTGTGATACGCAGTGAAATTTGCCGTCGCCGAAAGTGGTGCATAAGGCGGGTCGCAATAGACCACAGAGTTGCTATCCGCACGGTCCATGCACTCTTCATAGGAGAGGCAATGGAACTCCGCATTCTGCGCTTTCTCAGCAAAATGGTACAACTCGGCTTCCGGGAAGTAAGGTTTTTTATAACGCCCAAACGGGACGTTAAACTCGCCGCGCAGGTTATAACGGCATAATCCGTTGTAACCAAAGCGGTTCAGATACAAGAACAGCACTGCTCTGCGGAACGGATCCTGGCTGGCATTAAATTCTTCTCTGAACCGATAGTACACCTCAGCCTGATTGGTTTCAGGCATAAACAGCTCACGAGAAGCCTGCACATACTCATCGGTACGCGTCTTCACGATGTTATAGAGACTGATAAGGTCGCTGTTGATATCGGCAAGAATATAACGAGAAAAGTCGGTGTTGAGAAACACCGACCCGGCACCCACGAAAGGTTCAATCAGGCACTCACCCTGAGGTAAATGCCGTTTGATATCATCAAGCAGGGGGTATTTCCCCCCTGCCCATTTCAAAAAAGCGCGATTTTTTTTCATGCTGACTAACTAATTACACCTTCTCCGGCTGTGGAGAAAGCTCCGACAGCATCCTGCGCTTTAGTCTTTGTCCCGCAATTGGGCGAAACAGCAAACCATTGCAGAACATATCCTATCTTACTTCAAATCGGCCTGAACCTGGTGCAGCGGTTTTGCCCACGGGTTTTTCGCCTGAATATCAGCGGGTAACGTAGACACTGCACGTTTCGCATCTTCTTTAGACGCATACACGCCTGTCACCAGAACATACCACGGTTGACCGTTACGCGTCGTCTGGTACACCACATAGTTCTTCAGGTTTTCTTTCTTCGCCCAACCGTTCAGATTGTCGTAGTTAGAAGAACTGCTGAGCTGCAGCGTGTAATGGCTGGACGGCGCAGATTTTAACGCTCCAACGTTACCTGCACTTTTCGCTCCGCCAGCAACAGGTGTTGTCGTTGTTGCTGTCGCCGTTGGCGCAGGCGTTGCGGTCTGTGCTGGCGCCGTCGTGGTTGCTTTCGGCTCAGCGGTCGCTTTCGGCGTAGCGGTTACCACAGGCGCTTTGGTTGTGGTAGTCGGCGCAGTTGCGGTTGGTTTTGCCTGGGCAACAGGTTTCGGCTCTGTCGGCGTCGCTTTCACCGTAGTTTGCGGTTTGATCTTCGGCTCAATTACGGCCTGTTTACGTTCCTGATGCGTAGCCGCAGGACGTTCAGTCGTTTCCGTTTTCGCAGTCTGGCGCGCAGCATTACCATTACGCATCGGCGCAACGGTCGCAGGTTCGGTCGGCAGCGTAGAGTTAACCACAGCGTTGTTAACTTGCTCCTGGCCTTGCGGTTGTGTCAGAGCGTTGTTCAAATCGCCCTGCACTTCAACACGCTGCTGCCCTTCAGTTGCCGCAGGTGCCTGACCTTGAGTCGGGGTAGAGGAAATCGGTGGCAGGGAAACATCCTGCTGGGTATTGCCAGCAGTCTGCTCTGCGCCCGTTGCAGGTGTCGTTGCACTCGCCTGATCCGTTGCATTGCTGCCAGAGAGATCGATGCTCTTCTCACCAGATGCGGCCTGCTCATTGGAAGAAGATGAGGGGGCTTTCAGCGCAGAACCAATGCCGATAATCAGCAGCAGCAGTACCAGAACACCCACGCCCATCATCATATACTGGCGGGAGGCAGGCTTGCTGGCGACTTTCTTACGCTTGCGCGGACGACGTTCTACACGCTCTTCATCCACGGTATCGTCATCAGATTCATACTCTTCTTCAATGTTCTGCTCTTCATCACGCTCTTTGCGTGCGCGCGCAGGACGGCGATCGTCAGCATCCAGATCAACATCATCAAAATTGATTTGCGGCTCATTATCGCGTTCAGACGATTGACGAGAACGACCAGTACGACGATCGCTGGGATCGGGTTTCAGCTCGTCTTCTGGTTTGAATTCATCCATTTAACACCCCACTCAAAGGTTAATGCTTACGACTTTGCACATAACCTGAAGCTAAAAGACCTACGTTTCGCAACGTAAGCCTGACCTTTCTTGTTGTTACGCCTGCTGGCAATCAGCAATAGCGTTAAGAACCACCTCGTGCGACACTCCGCCGCGCACTTCACTCTTCCCTATCGCTCGCGGAAGCACCAAACGAATCTCTCCCGCTAACACTTTTTTATCTCGCAGCATGTGCGGCAGATAAGCCTCAGTGGACATTTCACGCGGCCCGTTCACCGGTAAGCCTGCTCGCTGTAACAGCGTAATGATGCGCTGCGTATCAGCGGAGGTGAACTGACCCAAACGTTCAGACGTACGGGCAGCCATTACCATACCTGCTGCAACTG
This sequence comes from Citrobacter sp. KTE30, assembly GCF_000398825.1. NCBI lineage: Bacteria > Pseudomonadati > Pseudomonadota > Gammaproteobacteria > Enterobacterales > Enterobacteriaceae > Citrobacter > Citrobacter sp. KTE30. The sequence continues at coordinate 72,269 of NZ_KB976056.1, forward strand.
CTTCACCATGTAACCAATTGCCATAACCCATTTCAGCTTCGATCGCATGGCCAAACGTGTGCCCCAGATTCAGTAAAGCACGTAAGCCCATTTCGCGCTCGTCTGCTGCGACAACTTCTGCTTTCAGCTCACAACAACGACGAATACAGTACGCCATCGCCGGACCGTCCAGACGCAACAACGCATCCAGATTGTCTTCCAGCCAGCTGAAAAATTCACCGTCAAGAATGATGCCGTATTTGATCACTTCCGCCAGCCCCGATGCCAGCTCACGCGCAGGAAGCGTTTTCAGACAATCGAGATCCACCACCACGGAGGCCGGTTGGTAAAACGCGCCAATCATGTTTTTACCGAGGGGATGGTTTACGGCGGTTTTGCCGCCAACGGAGGAGTCGACCTGCGACAACAGGGTTGTCGGGACTTGAATAAAACGAACACCACGTTGATAGCTGGCTGCCGCAAAACCGGTCAGATCGCCAATCACGCCGCCGCCAAGGGCAACTAACGTGGTATCACGACCGTGCGGTTTTTGCAGTAACGCGGTGAAAACCGTATCCAGAACCGTCAGGCTTTTATGCTGCTCGCCATCGGGAAGGATAACGCTATCAACGTTAACACCCGCCTGTTCAAGTACGCCGCGAACCTTATCGAGATAAAGGGGGGCCAGGGTTTCGTTGGTCACCAACATAACCTGATCGCCCGATTTCAGCGGTAAGAATGAAGCTGGCTCATTGAACAAACCAGCCGCGATGGTGATAGGGTAACTACGTTCCCCGAGAGTGACTGTGATCCTCTCCATTACGCGACATCCACCTTAGTTACTTGTACCCGCAGACGAGTGTGTATTCAGCCAGAATTAGTTGCTTTCCAACATATGAATAATCTGGTTTGCTACGACTTTTGCGCTCTGATCGTCGGTGCGAATGGTCACGTCAGCAATCTCTTCGTACAGAGGATTGCGTTCGTCAGCCAACGCTTCCAGAACTTCACGAGGCGGTGATTCTACCTGCAGCAACGGGCGTTTCTTGTCACGTTGAGTACGCGCAAGTTGTTTTTCAATTGTCGTTTCAAGATAGACCACGACGCCACGCGCGGAAAGACGGTTACGTGTTTCACGTGATTTTACAGAGCCACCGCCAGTTGCCAGCACAATACCCTGTTTTTCCGTCAACTCGTTGATGACTTTTTCTTCGCGATCACGGAAGCCGTCTTCACCTTCTACATCGAAGACCCAGCCCACATCAGCTCCGGTTCGTTTCTCAATCTCTTGATCAGAATCGTAAAATTCCATATTGAGTTGTTGAGCTAACTGGCGCCCAATAGTGCTTTTTCCGGCACCCATAGGCCCAACCAGAAAGATATTGCGTTTCTCTGCCATTTTTTCGGTACTACTAAGACTATTCGTTAATGGTAAACCCGCTTCGCAGACACCCAGCGCAGCAGGACATGAACTGAAACCTCATAAGATATTGCGAGAGTCAGACTGAAAATTATCTCAATACTCAAGCGGGTTTGGCAACTGAATAAATCACCAAACCTAACGCATTTCTGGTCGTGGCAGGCATGCTACCCTGCAAACATCAGACCTGGCGACGTATCGCGCAGCCAAATGACACCCAATAAGCCTATGGCACACCACCGGAAAGGCAAAGCGTATTCACTGCCGCATAAGTAAAGAAAAGTACCGACGCTCAAATCGGTACTCCTTGTATGCTAAATACACCCTCACGTCAAATCCCTGAAACGTGTTCAGTGCAAAAACAATGGCTTTTCATGCATAAGTTATTCCGTTGAAACCAGTCTGGGCGTTATAAAGACCACTAATTCGCGCCGTTCATCTTCTTTACCATCATGGCGAAAAAGAGAGCCAAGCCAGGGAATGTCGCCTAATAGCGGCACGCTGTCGGCTGCGGATTTATTCTTATGTGAAAAAATCCCGCCAAGCGCAATCGTCTCGCCGCTTCTTACCTCGACCTGCGTTTCAATCTCTTGCTTGTCGATAGCCAACACTTCGCCATCTGCCTGCTGTAGAACCTGTCCCGGAACATTCTGGCTGATATGCAGTTTCAGCCTGATTCTCCCTTTCTGCAACACCGTTGGCGTCACCTCCATCCCCAGTACCGCTTCCTTGAACTCGACGGATGTCGCACCGCTTTCACCGCTGGAGACCTGATAAGGGATCTCACTGCCCTGCTTAATACTGGCAGGTTGCAGGTGAGATGCCAGTAATCGTGGACTGGCAATGATATCCAGTTGCTGTTTTTGCTCCAGCGCAGACAACTCCAGTTCCAGTAAACGACCGTTAATACGGCCAATGTTAAATCCCACACGGGATGTGGCGGTGGCTACAGAGAGATCGCTGGCAAGCGTTGTGACATTCCCAACCGCCCCCGGTTGTTGTGCGTCAGCCAGTGACCACTTCACCCCCAGCTCACGCAAACTTTTCTCATTAATGGTGACGATATGCGCCGCCAGTTCAACCTGGGCAACCGGCAAATCCATTTGCGCCACCCACGTTTCCAGGGTGTTGAGAACAACACGATTGTCACGCAGCAGTAAGCGGTTGGTTCGTTTATCCACCGTCATGCTTCCTTTGGCACTGAGCAGCTTTTCTCCGGCTTTTACCAGCTCTGTGGCATCAGCATAGTGCAAAATGATGCTGCGATGTTCCAGCGGAAGACTAGCCTGAATCCGCGCCTGCTCGTTTTCCTGGCGGGCCGCATTTTCACTCTGCCATTGAACAGAATGCACATGCAGAATATTGCCCTCCTGGCGTAATACCAGACCGGCGCTTTTCACCACCGTCTGCAATGCCTGCTTCCAGGGCACATTCGTCAGATGCAGCGACAGCACACCGCTGACATCCGGCGAAACCACCAGGTTTTTTTGTTCCTGTTCAGCCAGCGCCTGCAATACCTGCGTAACCGGCACATCATCGACTACCAGCGTCACGTTTTGCGGTTTCGTCGCCAGCGCGCTTGTTATCCCGACCGCCAGTGCCATTACTATCAACGCTATCCATCGCTTCATTTACCGCTCCTTGTCGCTGCCACTGCCACCGCGGCGGTTCGCAGTTTTTTTCTGTGTCGAGAGTTATGTTCTGGGCCGTTATCTGCATAATCGTCCAACCGTTTTTCAGGACGTCATTTCGCTTAACCCGCCGCCATTTTTTCTGGCTATCCTGAACGATGCCGATGGGTCGTGTGCCCTGACTCACCATGCCCTGAAAACGCCATGTCGACAGCTCAGCAATTTGACAACGGTCCTCCGGCGGCAGGAAGGGATTACGCATACCGGTAAGCATCAGTACGCTTACGCATATCAACAGCCAGCGCTCAACCATCATTCAGGCGCTCCAGCTTTAGCGTTAGCAGCAGCTCCGTGCCTTCTGCGCTAAGCGAAAATCGGCTGACGTTCATCCCCTGAGCCGCCAACTGGACAAACGTCAGCGGGATAGCATCCCAGGCCGATATCAGCGCCATCTCTCCCCCCTGAGCTGAGGGTTGCCAGTGGATAAGACGGGTAAGTGAATTCTGAAACAGCAGCGGGGAGAACAGGGGCAGTTTCTCTTCTGACTCTGCTGGTGATGCCGCCAGCAGATATACATCTCGCCATTGCATCTGAATAGCCGCACGTTGCTGGACCAGCGACTCGCGTTGCATAGTCCGCTCCCGCGCTACGGGGTAAAGACATAGCGTCACCAGTATGAGTAACCCCAACATCCAGCCGCACCAGCATATGATTCGAAAGCGTGGCGACTGCGCTAACCAGACATCACAGAGCGTTATCATGCGCACCGCTCCGTGTCAGTCGAAAGTGGAATTGCCAGCGTCCCTGCGCATCCTGCTGCGTTTCTCCAGGGCTGTTCAACATAAACAACGGCAACTGGCGTAATTGCGCTTCCAATGCCTTCAATGCGGCAAAGTTCAGTGTGTTTCCCGTCAGTTCCAGCGTGTCCTCCTGCCAGGTCATTTTTGTTAACCACGCCTGCTCCGGCAGTAATTCCGCCAGCCCTTGCAAAGCCCGCTGCCAGCTTCGGGTCTGCTCACGCTGTTTGTTCCGCGCCTGAACCTGCTGCCATCGTTGCTGGCGCTGTTGCATACGCGGCTTCAGCGCCATGAGGGCCTCGGCCCGCGTCTTTTCGGCGTCTGCCAGCAACAATTCAGCCCGATTTTCTACACTCAAAGCGCTGTAATAGCGCAACAACACTCCAATACTAAGCAAGAGTGAAGCGCTAAATAAGATGCCCCAGAAGCGCAGGCAAGCGTAACGCCGAGCCTGACGCCAGGGCAGAAGATTAATGGTCGCAATCATCAGTACACGCCCCCCATAGCGAGTCCCAGCGCAATGGCGAAGTGATGGCTTTGCGTTGGAATGGGCGGCTGGCGTACAAACACGGCGCTTAAAGGATCGAAGCCGCCGGGGGAGCATTGCGCAATGGCTGTCGTGGGCAGAGATAATGTCGTGGCAAGCTCCTCGATACAGCTAATATCGCCCGTTGATTTACGTCCCCATGCTGAACGGGTCGCCCATAACCACTGGGCATCATCACGCCATACCAGACACTGGTGATGCTCCGGCAGGAAGGGAATAAATCGCTGTAACGCGCTGGCGTCCGGGGTAATCGCCGTAACCTGCACCTTCAGGGTTTGGATAAGCGTCAGAAGCGCTGAAATCTCTTTGCTTTGCGCAGCAGTGACGTTAAACGCCGGGCTCAACGTGTCTTCGCTATAATCAAAATGCAGCGCATCCGGCGCCATATCCAGTTCACGCGCCATCGAACCGGACAACCATGCGGTTTGCTCTGGCTCGCGTAACGTCATTGTCGGACGAGGAAACTTTTTTTGTAACGTCCTGTTGGCGGGAAAAGAGAGATGAATATGGTGTCGGCGAGGGAGCTCCCGACTCCACGACAGTAGCGCGGCGACCAGCTGTTCAGGCTCGCGAATGTGGCCATCGACGATAACCTGAGGCGTCAGCGGTATACGCCACCAGCGTTGCAGATACCAACCTGATGCTTCGCGAACGATAGCGACAGCCAGCACTTCATGTTGCTGAATATGCAGACCAATTTTCCAGATATTGAAAGCCATTGCTGATGATCTCCTTATCACCCGTCGCTTTAACGGGTATATCAATGCGTCTGGCTTGCCTTTATACTACCGCGCGTTTGTTTATAAACTGCCCAAATGCCACTAAATGGGAAATCTCCAGTGAAGTTCGTAAAGTATTTATTAATCCTTGCAGTATGTTGCATCCTGCTGGGAGCAGGCTCGATTTATGGCCTTTATCGCTATATCGAGCCGCAATTACCTGACGTCGCGACGCTCAAAGATGTGCGTTTACAGATCCCGATGCAGGTTTACAGCGCTGACGGCGAGCTAATCGCGCAGTATGGCGAGAAACGTCGAATCCCGGTCACGCTGGATCAGATGCCGCCGGTAATGGTTAAAGCCTTTATCGCCACAGAAGACAGCCGCTTTTATGAGCACCACGGGGTAGACCCGGTGGGGATTTTCCGTGCGGCCAGCGTAGCATTGTTCTCTGGTCACGCGTCGCAAGGGGCGAGTACCATTACCCAGCAGTTGGCGAGAAACTTCTTCCTGAGCCCGGAACGTACGCTGATGCGTAAGATCAAAGAAGTGTTCCTGGCGATCCGCATTGAACAACTGCTGAGTAAAGATGAGATCCTCGAGCTGTATCTGAACAAGATTTACCTAGGGTATCGCGCCTATGGCGTGGGTGCTGCCGCGCAGGTCTATTTCGGTAAAACGGTGGATCAACTCAGCTTAAGTGAAATTGCGGTGATTGCCGGTCTGCCAAAAGCGCCGTCAACCTTCAACCCTCTCTATTCGATGGACCGGGCAACCGCGCGACGTAACGTTGTACTGTCGCGTATGTTGAGCGAAAACTACATCACGCAGGCCCAGTACGATCAGGCGCGCGGCGAGGCCATTGACGCCAACTACCACGCGCCGGAAATCGCTTTCTCGGCACCATATCTGTCTGAAATGGTGCGCCAGGAGATGTATAACCGTTATGGAGAGAAAGCCTATGAAGACGGGTATCGCATCACCACCACCATTACACGCAAAGTACAGCAAGCAGCTCAGCAGGCAGTACGTAACAACGTGATGGATTACGACATGCGCCACGGCTACCGCGGCCCGTCGAACGTGCTGTGGAAAGTGGGCGAAAGCAGTTGGGACAGCAAAAAAATCACCGATACGCTGAAAGCGCTGCCGACTTATGGACCGCTGTTACCGGCGGTTGTTACCAGTGCCAATCCGCAGGAAGCCATTGCCGCGCTGGCGGATGGTACGTCAGTGTCATTACGCATGGATGGCATGCGCTGGGCGCGTCCTTACCGCTCGGATACTCAACAAGGCCCAACGCCGCGTAAAGTGACCGACGTAGTACAGGCCGGCCAGCAAATCTGGGTACGTCAGGTGGGCGATGCCTGGTGGCTGGCGCAAGTGCCAGACGTCAACTCCGCACTGGTCTCCATCAATCCGCAAAACGGCGCGGTGCTGGCACTGGTTGGTGGTTTTGACTTCAACCAGAGCAAGTTTAACCGCGCAACGCAGGCGTTACGCCAGGTGGGTTCTAACATCAAGCCATTCCTGTATACCGCCGCGATGGATAAAGGTCTGACGTTGGCGAGCATGCTCAACGACGTACCAATCTCCCGCTGGGATGCCGGTGCTGGTTCCGACTGGCAGCCGAAGAACTCCCCGCCGCAGTATGCCGGTCCTATCCGCTTACGTCAGGGGCTGGGTCAGTCGAAAAACGTGGTGATGGTACGCGCCATGCGCGCCATGGGCGTGGATTACGCGGCAGAGTATCTGCAACGTTTCGGTTTCCCGGCACAGAACATTGTGCATACCGAGTCACTGGCGCTGGGTTCGGCTTCGTTCACACCGTTGCAGGTGGCGCGCGGTTACGCAGTGATGTCTAACGGCGGCTTCCTGGTCGATCCGTATTTCATCAGTAAGATCGAAAGCGATATGGGCGGCGTTATCTTCGAAGCGAAGCCGAAAATTGCCTGCCCGGAATGCGATATTCCGGTGATTTACGGCGATACCCAGAAATCTAACGTGCTGGAAAACAGTAACGTAGAAGATGTCGCCGTCTCGCAGGAACAGCAGAATGCCGCCGTGCCTATGCCGCAGCTTGAGCAGGCTAACCAGGCACTGGTCGCGCAAAGCGGCACACAGGAATACGCTCCGCACGTGATCAACACACCGCTAGCCTTCCTGATTAAAAGCGCGCTGAACACCAATATATTTGGTGAACCAGGCTGGATGGGAACCGGTTGGCGCGCAGGTCGCGATTTACAGCGTCATGATATCGGCGGGAAAACCGGAACCACCAACAGCTCTAAAGATGCGTGGTTCTCCGGTTACGGACCAGGTGTGGTGACGTCAGTATGGATCGGCTTTGATGATCATCGCCGCAACCTTGGTCATACGACAGCTTCCGGCGCGATCAAAGACCAAATCTCCGGCTACGAAGGCGGTGCGAAGAGTGCGCAGCCAGCATGGGATGCCTACATGAAGTCCGTGCTGGAAGGCGTGCCTGAACAGCCGTTGACGCCGCCACCGGGTATCGTGACGGTCAATATCGATCGCAGCACAGGACAACTGGCAAGCGGTGGCAATAGCCGCGCAGAGTACTTCATTGAAGGCACTCAGCCGACGCAACAGGCGGTGCATGAAGTGGGGACGACCATTATCGATAATGGTGAGACGCACGAACTGTTCTGATCAAAAAAGGCGCTTAGGCGCCTTTTTTGTTGTTCGTGTATTAGCTGCAGAGAAATTAAAGCCGCCCCTGCCCTTTCAGCCATTCGCGTACGAGGAACAACGCACTGACATTACGCGCTTCGTGAAAATCAGGATCTTCCAGCAGGTCCATCAAATGCGCCAGCGGCCAGCGCACCTGCGGCAATGGCTCAGGTTCATCACCCTCCAGCGATTCAGGATATAAATCTTCTGCCACCACGATGTTCATCTTGCTGGAGAAATAAGATGGTGCCATGCTGAGTTTCTTTAAAAACGTCAGATCTTTTGCGCCAAACCCCACCTCTTCTTTCAGCTCCCGATTCGCCGCCTCAAAAATGCTTTCGCCAGGATCGATTAATCCCTTAGAAAAACCCAGTTCGTAAGATTCGGTCCCGACTGCGTACTCGCGGATGAGGATCATGTGGTCGTCAACAATCGGCACAATCATTACCGCTTCACGCGTGGATGGACGCATACGTTCATAAACGCGGCGTACGCCATTGCTGAACTCAAGGTCCACGCTTTCGACTTTAAACAGCCGGGATTGGGCGACGGTTTCCACTTTCAAAATCGTGGGTTTCTGTAATGATTTGCTCATTGTGAGGATCTTTGCTGTGAAATCTGGGGTTATTGTGCGATATACCGCACGGTTTCGGCAATGTGAATTGCCGTTTATTTACATTTATGTAACGTACTAAAAGTTAATCCCTATTTCAAATTAAAAGTCAATAGGTTGAAATAACTCCAGGAATTTGCTGATATTCCATTTTTAGTGATTTTGCTATGATTCGCTTTTACTGGGCTGTACTTAAAGATGCTCAAGTTCGACTCCACACTTGCCGATAGCCAACCACAGAATCACGAATATTGAACAGGGTGCGACTGACCACGCCTGACAGACTAAGTAAGATGGGGAAAGCATGAGCACCATTCTGATTTTTTTAGCTGCTTTGCTGGCCTGCTCATTGCTTGCAGGATGGCTACTCAAATCAAAATCCAGGCAGAAAAATTTACCCTTGAGCAGCGTCTTCTCAGACGCCTCGAAACGTAAACTCGCGCCTGAAGAACGCACTGCCGTCGAAAACTATCTCGAAAGCCTTAGTCAAATTCAGCAAGTACCTGGTCCAACTGGAGCCAGTTCTGCGCCAGTCTCATTAACGTTGAATGCCCAAAGTAATAGCGTCATCGTGCTTACTCGTTCGATTACACGTTACGGCATCACTACCGACGATCCTAACAAATGGCGCTACTATCTTGATTCCGTTGAGGTACACCTTCCCCCTTTCTGGGAACAATACATCAATGACGAAAATAGCGTTGAGATAATCCATACCAATACAATACCGCTGGTTATCTCGTTGAACGGCCATACGCTGCAGGAATATATGCAGGAAGCGCGTGGCTATGCGTTGCAGCACACCGCTTCTACCCAGGCATCCATTCGTGGTGAAGAAAGTGAGCAGATTGAACTGCTGAATATTCGCCAGGAAACCCATGAAGAATATGCGCTCAGCCGCCCTTCGGGATTGCGCGAGGCGTTGCTGATAACCGCATCATTCCTGCTGTTCTTTTTCTGTTTGGTTATCCCGAATACGTTTGTTCCATGGGCAGTCGGTGGCGCGGTGTTGCTGTTAGCTGCGGGTCTGTGGGGATTATTCGCCCCGCCGTCCAAAACCGCCCTGCGGGAAATTCATTGTCTGCGCGGTACGCCGCGTCGCTGGGGGTTGTTTGGCGAAAACGACCAGGAGCAAATTAATAATATCTCGCTGGGTATTATTGATCTGATCTACCCACCTCACTGGCAACCTTACATCGCCCAAGACCTTGGCCAGCAAACGGATATCGATATTTATCTCGATCGCCACGTTGTCCGCCAGGGGCGTTTTTTATCTCTGCACGATGAAGTCAAAAATTTCCCGTTGCAACATTGGCTGCGCAACGCCGTCATCGCTGGCGGCTCGTTGCTGGTACTGCTGATGCTGCTGTTTTGGATCCCGCTGGATATGCCGATAAAGGTCACGCTTTCCTGGATGAAGGGCGCGCAAACTATCGAAGCCACCAGCGTTAAACAGCTCGAAAACGCGGGCGTTCGCGTGGGTGACACGCTGCACCTGAGCGGTACGGGTATGTGTAATATTCATACCCAAGGGAGCTGGAATGCACAGCCCACCACGCCGTTTATGCCTTTCGATTGCTCGCAAATTATCTGGAATGACGCACGCGCATTACCACTGCCCGAATCCGATTTGGTGAATAAGGCCACTGCGCTCACGCAGGCCGTGAACCGCCAGCTGCATCCCAAACCTGACGATGACTCTCGCGTCAGCGCATCGCTACGCTCGGCAATCCAAAAGTCCGGCATGGTGTTACTGGACGATTTTGGTGAGATTGTCCTGAAAACGGCCGATCTGTGTGCAGCCAAAGATGAATGTGTACGCTTAAAGAATGCGCTGGTTAACCTCGGTAACAGCAAAGACTGGGCCGCGCTGGTAAAGCGAGCGAACGCAGGCAAACTGGATGGGGTGAACGTGCTGCTGCGTCCGGTAAGCGCTGAGTCGTTAGATAATCTGGTGAATACCTCTACGGCACCATTTATTTCACGCGAGACTGCGCGAGCGGCCCAGGCGCTGAATAGCCCTGCTCCCGGCGGTTTCCTGATTATCAGCGATGAAGGCAGCGATCTGGTCGATCAGCCGTGGCCGACGACCTCGCTATATGACTATCCTCCCCAGGAACAGTGGAACGCCTTCCAGCGCCTGGCGCAGATGCTGATGCAGACACCGTTTCGCGCAGAGGGGATCGTCACCAATATTTCGACTGACGCCAATGGCACCCAGCACATTGGCCTGCACCGTATCCCGGATCGTTCAGGGTTATGGCGCTACCTTGGCACGACGCTGCTGATGTTCTCCATGCTCGGATGCGCTGTCTACAACAGCGTGCAGGCATTCAGACGCTACCAGCGTCACCGCACCCGCATCGCGGAAATTCAGAGCTACTACGAAAGTTGCCTGAATCCAACGCTGATTGACGACCCGGAAAGCCTGATTCGATAACACGCTCGCACGACAGGATATGCTACTCTGTCGCGCATCATGTTTTCTTGTGGGGAGTTTCCATGCATATCAATATTGCCTGGCAGGATGTCGACACCGTGTTGTTAGATATGGACGGCACGCTGCTCGACCTGGCATTCGATAACTATTTCTGGCAAAAACTGGTGCCGGAAACCTATGGCGCGAAGCAGGGTATCTCTCCCCAGGAAGCCCAGGACTATATTCGTCAGCAGTATCATGCCGTGCAGCATACGCTAAACTGGTACTGCCTGGATTACTGGAGCGAGTGCCTGGATCTGGATATTTGCGCCATGACAACGGAACAGGGACCGCGCGCCGTTTTGCGTGAAGATACCGTACCGTTTCTTGATGCTTTAAAAGCCAGCGGCAAGCGCCGTATTTTGCTCACCAACGCGCATCCGCATAATCTGGCGGTGAAGCTGGAGCATACCGGTCTGGCCTCACACCTTGATTTATTACTTTCCACCCACACATTTGGTTATCCCAAAGAGGATCAGCGGTTATGGCACGCTGTGGCTGAAGAAACGGGAATGAGTGCAGAGAAGACGCTGTTTATTGACGACAGCGAACCCATTCTCGACGCCGCTGCTCTGTACGGTATTCGTTACTGCCTCGGCGTGACCAATCCCGACTCCGGCATCGCCGAAAAGCAGTACGCACGCCATCCGTCACTGAATGACTACCGCCGACTGATCCCCTCACTGATGTGAAGGAGACGCCATGAAAGAAAAGCCCTCTGCTGAAGTCAGGCTGGATAAATGGCTGTGGGCTGCACGCTTTTACAAAACGCGTGCGCTAGCCCGCGAAATGGTTGAAGGCGGTAAGGTGCACTACAACGGCCAGCGCAGTAAGCCGAGCAAGATTGTCGAGCTGAACGCCACACTCACCCTTCGCCAGGGAAATGACGAGCGAACGGTCATTATCAAGGCCATTACCGAGCAGCGTCGCCCGGCAACGGAAGCCGTTACGCTGTATGAAGAAACCGCGGAAAGCGTGGAAAAACGCGAAAAAATGGCGCTGGCGCGTAAACTTAACGCGTTAACCATGCCGCACCCGGACAGGCGACCGGACAAGAAAGAGCGCCGCGACCTGTTACGATTTAAACATGGCGACAGCGAGTGACTGTCACCTGCAAGAGAGATGATTATGCCGCAACATGACCAATTACATCGTTATCTGTTTGAAAACTTTGCCGTGCGCGGCGAGCTGGTGACCGTTTCGGAAACCCTGCAACAGATCCTCGAAAATCATACTTATCCGCAGCCGGTCAAAAACGTACTGGCTGAGCTGCTGGTTGCCACCAGCCTGCTCACCGCTACGCTGAAGTTTGCCGGTGATATCACTGTGCAGTTGCAGGGTGATGGTCCGCTGAGCCTGGCCGTCATCAACGGCAACAACAATCAGCAGATGCGCGGCGTGGCCCGCATGCAGGGTGATATTCCTGAAGATGCCGATTTGAAAACCCTGGTGGGCAACGGCTACCTGGTGATCACCATTACCCCGGAAGAAGGCGAGCGTTATCAGGGCGTGGTCGGTCTGGAAGGTGACACGCTGGCAGCCTGTCTGGAAGACTACTTCATGCGTTCCGAACAGCTGCCGACACGCCTGTTCATCCGCACTGGCGACGTTGATGGCAAACCCGCTGCTGGCGGAATGCTGCTGCAAGTGATGCCGGCGCAAAACGCACAGGCAGATGATTTCGATCACCTGACCGCCCTGACCGAAACCATCAAGGCCGAAGAGCTGCTGACGCTGCCGGCCAACGAAGTGCTGTGGCGCTTATACCACGAAGAAGAGGTTACTCTCTACGATCCGCAGGACGTTGAGTTCAAATGCACCTGTTCACGCGAACGCTGCGCAGGCGCACTGAAAACGTTGCCGGACGAAGAAGTTGACAGCATTCTGGCGGAAGAAGGCGAGATAGATATGCACTGCGATTACTGCGGTAGCCACTATCTGTTTAACGCCATGGATATTGCAGAGATCCGCAGCAACGCCTCCCCTGCCGATCCACAGGTGCATTAATCACCGTCTTGCCTGAAGGCGCGGCGCTTATCAGGCCTACGGAAAAACTGTCGTAGGCCTGATAAGGCGTTCGCGCCGCTATCCGGCAAAAACGCGGTCGGCAACACACTCACTCGGTGTAATAAGTCATCGGCAGTCTTTTGCCATCAATAGTGATATCCCGCCAGATTCTGGGGGCTGACCCCAGTTGCTGATTCGCCACCGCCTGCAGCAATTTATCCTTATTGAATCCTTCAGGTAGCCTGGCAACAGCTAACAAATCCCATTTGTTTTTCTGCATGCCGAAGACCAGACTCTCCCCATCGCCAAAAGCATATAGCACCTGCTCAGGATGACCATCCGCATTGAGGTCCTGACTCACCAATACGCACGCATTCTGCTCAGCACAAGAGGTGATGCGATACCCCTGTGCTTTGACAAACGTCCAGAACGCATCGTCTGGCTTCTCGCTCCCCGGAGCAATCACAACCTTCGATACTAACTGTGTTGCGGTTAGCTCTTTAACCGGATCCCGGCTCCCTTGCAGCAGAGAATTCAAGTCGCGTCTGCGCTTACTGTCTTGATTAAACGCCACATCTTTTTGTAATGCTTCCAACGCTGCGCGCCCCGGTTTTCCGCTGTGATCCAACATATACAGGCTGACCTGATCCGGTTTAATTTTCCCGCTGTGATACAGCCCCATATGGCTGTTAACGCTGATACGCCAGGCATCAATAACCGGCGACGACAGCAGAACCAACAGCCCCAACGCCAGCAACGAAACGCCAAGAATGACCGGCCCCTGAAGCTCAAGCGGATTGCGCCCGCGGCGTAAAATGCTGGCCAGATAGCCAAACGACCATACCAGCAGTACCACGACCACCAGCACGCCATACAAACGCTCAGGCGTCCAACCGTACTGCTGTATTCGCACCCACAGTGACCAACCAGCAATCAGCATATAGATGGGCGCGACAATCAGAGAGCATTTGATCAGGTAGCGTAACGCGCCAGGATAGGGTAACGCCTCTTTTTGCGGTTCACGCACGATAGCCATCAACAGCAACAGGAGCAGCGTCAGCGTTGACATCAACCCGGCCGCAGACACGCGTTGCGAAATAGCCTCCAGTCCGGTGAAGGGCAAGGTCAGTATGAACATCAGCGCCAACAGCGCGACCAGAGGTAACAGACCGGTGGCAATAAACGTCAGTAATTTTTGTACCGCCGTGACCAAACGCGACTGTGTACGAGCCAGTACCACTGCCAGTGCGGTAATCAGACCAAAGGCCACATAGCCAAACCAGTCGGTATCAAAGAAGAGCGTGCTGAAGAAGGGAATACCGACCAGCTTAAACATCTCGCTCCATAGCAGGAGCACCAGCCAGAACAACCCGTTGGAAATGAACACAATCAGCAGCGTCAGCGTGTTAAGCCACAATTGTGTATAAAATTGCGCATAGCGTGTCTGTTGGCGGGACGCGCGAAGCGAGTACTGAATCCAGGGCAAGGCAAGCATCGCCATCAGCAGTAAGCGCCAACCGTAGAACATAAAAACTTCATGTTGCCGCCACTTATCACTGTCCTCAACTTGCCACTTTAGCCAGATGCTCATCGCCAGCACCACAACAAAGATCAGCACCATCCAGTACCACAGCGCGCGTTGTTTGAAAGAAACGACAGTAAGCAAAAGTGCCGAGGTGATCGCAATCGTCGCAGGCATGCCATAGAACAGCCAGCCGTCGTTATGGGGCACCAGATATGTCATCAGCAGGTAGCATAATGCCCCCTGCAGCAGGCCGATAAATATCATGCCCAAACGCGTTGTACGTGAAATTTCAGCACTATCCATGTCAGTTTCCAGAATGAAGGGAAAAGCTAATTATCGCATCAACTTCACAATTTTGAGCATTGGTAGGCTGATTTCAGACTAACGCGACGGGAAGTGAATCGATATTGTATATGTATGAGTTACGTTATTTTCTTACGTGAATGCGATTACACTCACAAGATTCCCGCCAAAAACACTCTTCATTAACGTTTTAAGAACATTTTCCACAACAAAAAAGGGTTTCCTGCCATAATATCCGCCTCTTTGTGACAGGAGTCGCAGCGTATTCGGTAACCCGTGATTTTCCCGGATGCGTAAATCTATGAGCCTTGTCGCGGTTAGCAATCCCTAAAAAACCTTACTATTCCAGGTAATACATATTGGCTAAGGAGCAGTGAAATGCGTGTGAACAACAGTTTAACCCCGCAAGATCTCAAGGCTTATGGTATCAATGACGTTCAGGATATCGTTTACAATCCAGACTACGACACGCTTTTCCAGGAAGAACTTGATCCAAACCTGGAAGGTTATGAACGTGGCGTGTTAACGAATCTGGGCGCCGTTGCCGTTGATACCGGTATCTTTACCGGACGTTCGCCAAAGGATAAGTACATTGTCCGTGACGACACCACGCGCGACACGCTCTGGTGGTCCGACAAAGGTAAAGGTAAGAACGACAACAAACCGCTCTCCCCGGAAACCTGGCAGCATCTGAAAGGATTAGTTACCCAGCAACTTTCCGGCAAGCGCCTGTTTATCATTGATGCATTCTGCGGCGCTAACGCCGATACCCGTCTTTCCGTGCGCTTCATTACCGAAGTTGCCTGGCAGGCGCATTTCGTCAAAAACATGTTCATCCGCCCAAGCGACGAAGAGCTGGTTGATTTCAAACCGGATTTCATCGTGATGAACGGCGCTAAGTGCACCAACCCACAATGGAAAGAGCAGGGTCTGAACTCTGAAAACTTCGTGGCTTTCAACCTGACTGAGCGTATCCAGCTGATTGGCGGCACCTGGTACGGCGGCGAAATGAAGAAAGGTATGTTCTCCGTGATGAACTACCTGCTGCCGCTGAAAGGCATTGCCTCCATGCACTGCTCGGCAAACGTCGGGGAAAAAGGTGATGTGGCAGTCTTCTTTGGCCTGTCCGGTACCGGTAAAACAACGCTGTCCACCGATCCGAAACGCCGCCTGATTGGCGATGACGAACACGGCTGGGATGACGACGGCGTATTTAACTTCGAAGGCGGTTGCTACGCGAAGACCATCAAACTGTCTAAAGATGCCGAGCCAGAAATCTACAACGCAATTCGTCGTGACGCGCTGCTGGAAAACGTCACCGTGCGCGAAGATGGTTCCATCGACTTCGACGACGGTTCCAAAACTGAAAACACCCGCGTTTCCTACCCGATTTATCACATCGATAATATCGTTAAGCCAGTGTCAAAAGCGGGTCATGCGACCAAAGTGATCTTCCTGACTGCCGACGCATTTGGCGTGCTGCCGCCGGTTTCTCGCCTGACAGCAGACCAAACTCAGTACCATTTCCTGTCTGGCTTCACCGCCAAACTGGCCGGTACCGAACGCGGCGTTACCGAACCGACCCCTACCTTCTCTGCCTGCTTCGGCGCAGCATTCCTGTCTCTGCACCCAACGCAGTATGCAGAAGTGCTGGTGAAACGTATGCAGGCGGCAGGTGCGCAGGCGTATCTGGTTAACACCGGCTGGAACGGTACTGGCAAACGTATCTCTATCAAAGATACCCGTGCGATTATTGACGCCATCCTGAACGGTTCGCTGGATGACGCAGAAACGTTCCGTCTGCCGATGTTTGACCTGGCTATCCCGACCGAGTTGCCGGGCGTGGATACGCGCATTCTCGATCCGCGTAATACCTACGCGTCTCCAGAGCAGTGGCAAGAAAAAGCCAATGCACTGGCGAAACTGTTTATCGAGAACTTCGAGAAATACACCGACACCCCTGCGGGTGAAGCGCTGGTTAGCGCCGGACCGAAGCTGTAATTTTTGATTCCTTATATAGCCCCTTATCCGAGAGGGTAAGGGGTTTTTTATTGTGTTTATCTTTTAAAATGTACTCGGTACACCTATAATCTGTACTATCAACCCCATGCGCAGGACGCGCTATGTTCACATTTATTGAGCTACAAGGATTTAGTAAACGCCGTCCGTTACTTTTGCCTGACGATGAGTTTCGCGCTTTTCAAGAGGCGCTTATAGAGAACCCTGAGGCTGGAGATACTATCGCTGGTACAGGTGGATTCAGAAAAATTCGCTGGAGTCGCTCTGGTATGGGCAAACGCAGCGGTATTAGGGTTATCTATTACAACGTGACGCGCAAAGGTCGAATCTATCTCGCTTTGCTCTATCCTAAAAATGAACAGGATGATTTAACCGAAGAGCAAAAAAGAGTTTTAATGCACTTATCCAATATGCTGATTTAATCATGGGAATTTTAATCATCAGGACACCGCTATCCGGTGTGGTGAGGCCAAAATGAAAGACGAATTATTTGCCGATTTGCTGGCCAGTGCAGAAGAAATGGTGCGTATAGAGAAAGGTGAAGAAACACCTAAGCCTGAACATGTACATACCTTTAGCGAAATTGATGTTAAAGCCATCCGCGAAGCAACAGGGTTACGCCAACAGGATTTTGCCATAGCTGTTGGCGTGAGTTATGACCTGGTTAAAAGCTGGGAAACGAAACGACGCCAGCCGACTGGTGCACCAAGAAAACTGCTTTTATTAATTCAAAAAAATCCATTTATAATTAATCAATTAAAAGCAATTTAAGCCAGAGGTTTTACTCTGTATCCCGTAAACAAAGGGAGGCATTTCGCCTCCCTTTCTTATACGTCTTTCGTGATACCCTGCGCGCGAGTGAAAGGAACCGGAAGCCATGCACGAATCGACAACCCACCACGTTCACTGGTACCAATCTCCAGCATGCCGTTATGGTTATCGATAATACGTTGCACAATCGCCAGACCCAGCCCCGTGCCGCTGGTACTGCGCGCGCTGTCGCCGCGGACAAATGGCTGGAACAGGTGCTTACGCTGCTCCGGCTTGATGCCCGGACCATCATCTTCTACCTGGAACCAGGCGCGATGCGTCTCCGTACCGCTACTGACCTTAATCCAGCCGTTGCCGTAACGGGCGGCGTTAACCACCATATTGGCAACCGCACGCTTGATCGACAGCGGGTGCATTTTCACCTGAATGGCGCCAGGCTGCAGCGCAGTTTCGATTTCACGTTCGTATCCGCTTTCTGCCGCAACCACTTCACCCAGCACCGAGTTCAGATCCGCCATCTCCATCGGCATCTCCTGACCGGTACGCAGGTAATCGATGAACTGCTCGATGATGGCGTTACACTCTTCGATGTCCTTATTGATGGACTCCGCAAGATAACCGTCCTCTTCGCCCATCATTTCCGTTGCCAGACGAATACGCGTCAGCGGAGTACGTAAATCGTGGCTCACGCCCGCCATTAACAGCGTACGGTCATCGGCCAACTGCTTCACACCTGCGGCCATATGGTTAAAGGCTCGGGTTACGGAGCGCACCTCTGAAGCGCCATACTCCCGCAACGGCGGTGGAATGATACCTTTCCCCACCTGCAGCGCCGCATGTTCAAGATCCACCAACGGTCGGTTCTGGATACGGATAAACAGCCACGCGCCACCGATAGCCAGCAGCATAATCGCCAGCGTATAGCGGAACAGCGGTGAGAAATCGCCTTGATGAATTTCCGTAAGCGGCACACGTACCCAGATGTTGGGCGACAGCCAGGTTTTCAGCCACACAACCGGCGAGCTTTTGTTTACCTCAACGCGGACTTCCGTTGGGCCACCCAACTGCTGCGCCATCTGATGGCTTAAGAATTCATAGTGTTGCGCCCAACGCAGTCCGGCTTCTTCAGCGGCCTCGTTGGAATAGAGGGAAATACCCAGCTCACGATAAATTTCCCGACGGAATGCGGGCGGCACCACCAGTTGCGTACCGTCCTCCAACTGTAGTTTATCGGTCATCAGCATACGAACTTCGTAGGCCAGGACCTTATTAAACTGCTGGAGGCTCGGCAGAATCGCGAAGTTCAGCACTACCAGGTAAGTCGTCACCAGGCTGGCAAACAGCAAGGTGACGATGAGCAATAACGTGCGGGCAAACGAACTTCGTGGCGAGAAGCGCATTCGCCTCATGCTTTAGAACCGTCCGGAACAAAGACGTAGCCCAGACCCCATACGGTCTGAATGTAGCGTGGATGCGCCGGATCTTCTTCCACCATGCGACGCAGACGGGAAATCTGGACGTCGATAGAACGTTCCATCGCAGAATATTCACGACCACGGGCGAGGTTCATCAACTTGTCGCGGGACAGCGGCTCACGCGGATGGCTGACCAGTGCTTTCAGCACCGCAAACTCACCGCTGGTGAGCGGCATAGGCTCATCTTCACGGAACATTTCACGCGTACCGAGGTTCAGTTTGAACTTACCAAACGCAATAACTGCTTCTTCCTGAGAAGGCGCGCCCGGCAGTTCGTTCGCCTGACGACGCAGCACAGCGCGAATACGCGCCAGCAGTTCACGCGGGTTAAACGGTTTCGGAATGTAATCGTCAGCGCCGATTTCCAGTCCAACGATACGGTCCACTTCTTCGCCCTTCGCCGTAACCATAATGATCGGCATCGGGTTGCTCTGGCTGCGCAGGCGACGGCAAATAGACAGGCCATCTTCTCCCGGCAGCATTAAATCCAGCACCATCAGGTGGAAAGACTCACGGGTCAGCAGACGATCCATCTGCTCAGCGTTTGCGACGCTTCGAACCTGGAAGCCCTGCTCGGTCAGATAACGCTCCAGAAGCGCACGTAAGCGCATGTCGTCATCGACCACCAGAATCTTATAGTTCTCTTGCATTGTTATTACTCCCAAAGGTTCGCAACAATTAAGTGTATATTCTTAAGAAAGCTAACGTGAGTCACCAGCGAATTCTGGTATGAATTCCAGGCTAAATTGTTACAAAGCATATTAAACAGCAGCTTAAGTATACAATGTTTCTCGCAATACATTATTTATTCTGTTGATATGCTCACGTAATACTAATTGTGCGCATCATCACAGAGTCGAAGGTAAAACAATAAGATGAAAACGCCCCTGATAACCCGTGAAGGGTATGAAAAACTCAAACAAGAGCTGAATTATCTCTGGCGTGAAGAGCGCCCGGAAGTCACCAAAAAAGTTACCTGGGCCGCAAGTCTGGGTGACCGCAGCGAAAATGCCGACTACCAGTATAATAAAAAGCGCCTGCGTGAGATCGACCGCCGCGTCCGATATTTGACCAAGTGCATGGAGAATCTGAAAATCGTCGATTACTCCCCGCAGCAGGAGGGCAAAGTCTTCTTTGGCGCATGGGTTGAGATTGAAAATGACGATGGCGACATCCGCAAATTCCGTATTGTTGGCTACGATGAGATCTTCGGTCGTAAAGATTACATCTCTATCGACTCACCAATGGCGCGAGCGCTGCTGAAAAAAGAAGTCGGCGATCTCGCAGTAGTAAACACTCCTGGTGGCGAAGCCAGCTGGTACGTGAACGAGATTGAATACGTTAAGTGAGACCGGAACAATCCGAAGCCCCGGCAGATGGCTGGCATTTTTGTCAGTCAATCCGTATAACTATCCCCTGATTTTTTATCCTATAGACGAAGCTATCCATGATGAATGATTCTTTCTGCCGCATTATCGCAGGTGAAATTCAGGCTCGTGCTGAACAGGTAGAAGCTGCCGTTCGCCTGCTTGACGAAGGGAACACCGTGCCGTTTATCGCACGATATCGTAAGGAAATCACCGGCGGTCTGGACGATACGCAACTGCGTAATCTGGAAACCCGTCTGGGATATCTGCGTGAACTGGAAGACCGCCGTCAGGCAATCCTGAAATCTATCGGCGAGCAAGGCAAACTGACCGACGACCTGGCGAAAGCGATCAACGGCACGTTAAGTAAGACCGAACTCGAAGATCTCTATCTGCCGTACAAACCTAAACGCCGTACCCGTGGGCAGATCGCCATTGAAGCAGGCCTTGAACCGCTGGCAGACCTGCTGTGGAACGAGCCGTCTCACGACCCGGAAACAGAAGCCGCTAAATATCTCAACGCCGACAACGGCGTGGCGGATACCAAAGCGGCCCTCGACGGCGCACGTTACATCCTGATGGAACGCTTCGCTGAAGATGCCGCGCTGCTGGCGAAAGTGCGTGACTATCTGTGGAAGAACGCGCATTTGGTTTCCACCGTGGTAAGCGGTAAAGAAGAGGAAGGCGCGAAATTCCGCGACTACTTCGATCACCACGAACCGATCTCTACCGTGCCATCCCACCGTGCGCTGGCCATGTTCCGTGGCCGTAACGAAGGCGTGCTGCAGCTTTCGCTGAATGCCGATCCGCAATTCGATGAGCCGCCGAAAGAGAGCCACGGCGAACAGATTATCCAGAACCACCTGGGACTGCGCCTGAACAACGCACCGGCAGACAGCTGGCGTAAAGGCGTTGTAAGCTGGACATGGCGAATTAAGGTGCTGATGCACCTCGAAACCGAACTGATGGGCACCGTGCGCGAACGCGCGGAAGATGAAGCAATCAACGTCTTTGCCCGCAACCTGCATGACCTGCTGATGGCGGCTCCGGCCGGCCTGCGCGCCACCATGGGCCTCGATCCCGGCCTGCGTACCGGCGTGAAGGTGGCGGTTGTTGACGGTACCGGTAAGCTGGTCGCGACCGACACCATTTATCCACACACCGGTCAGGCCGCCAAAGCCGCCGTTGCCGTTGCGGCGCTGTGTGAAAAATACAACGTTGAGCTGGTGGCGATTGGTAACGGTACAGCGTCGCGCGAAACCGAGCGCTTCTTCCTCGACGTGCAGAAACAGTTCCCGAAAGTCACCGCGCAGAAAGTGATCGTCAGCGAAGCCGGGGCATCGGTTTACTCGGCTTCCGAGCTGGCGGCGCAGGAGTTCCCGGATCTCGACGTTTCATTGCGTGGCGCAGTGTCTATCGCCCGTCGTTTGCAGGATCCGCTGGCTGAGCTGGTGAAAATCGATCCGAAATCCATCGGTGTAGGCCAGTATCAACACGACGTTAGCCAGACACAACTGGCGCGTAAGCTGGACGCGGTGGTGGAAGACTGTGTGAACGCCGTCGGCGTCGATCTCAATACCGCTTCCGTTCCGCTGTTGACCCGCGTGGCCGGCCTGACACGCATGATGGCGCAAAATATCGTTGCCTGGCGTGATGAGAACGGTCAGTTCCAGAACCGTCAGCAATTGCTGAAAGTCAGCCGTCTGGGGCCAAAAGCTTTTGAACAGTGCGCAGGCTTCCTGCGCATCAACCATGGCGATAACCCACTGGATGCCTCCACCGTTCACCCGGAAGCCTATCCGATTGTGGAACGCATTCTGGCCGCTACCGAGCAATCGCTGCGTGACCTGATGGGCAACAGCAACGAACTGCGCAATCTGAAAGCCGCCGATTTTACTGACGAACGCTTCGGGGTGCCGACCGTCACCGACATCATCAAAGAGCTGGAAAAGCCGGGTCGCGATCCGCGTCCTGAATTTAAAACCGCGCAGTTTGCCGATGGTGTCGAAACCATGAACGATCTGCTGCCGGGAATGATCCTGGAAGGGGCGGTCACCAACGTCACCAATTTCGGCGCGTTTGTTGATATCGGCGTTCATCAGGATGGCCTGGTGCATATCTCTTCGCTGTCGAATAAGTTCGTCGACGATCCACACACCGTGGTGAAAGCGGGCGACATTGTGAAGGTGAAAGTGCTGGAAGTGGACCTGCAACGTAAGCGTATCGCGCTGACCATGCGTCTGGACGAGCAGCCGGGTGAAACCAATGCGCGTCGCGGCGGCGGGAATAACGATCGCACTCAGGGCAATCGCCCAGCGCCAAAAGCGGCGAAACCGCGTGGCCGTGACGCCCAGCCTGCGGGCAACAGCGCTATGATGGATGCGCTGGCGGCGGCAATGGGTAAAAAGCGCTAAGTTTAAACCGTGTGCCGGATGACGGAATCAATACCTTATCCGGCATATTTAATATATCCCCCGCTTTTCACCACAATATATTTATCACTTTATTAACAGATGAAACCTTAATTAAACATTAAGATTCTCAATAATTACCTCCGCGAACCATTCTTTCCCTACAAGAATAAATATTGAGGAATATCAAAATTGGCTCAAATTATTATCCAATTGTACATTCCGTCACATTTATTCTATTGATGATAGAAACCATTCTCATTATCATTGTTTTGTTGATTATTTACTCTTTCCTTACGTTGGCTAATCATCTGGTCTCATGCCGCCCTGTCGCCCCATGAGGTAATCATCCAGTTAGCGAGATATAAGTAGGTCCCTATGCAATTCACTCCTGACAGTGCGTGGAAAATTACCGGCTTTGCCCGTGAAATCAGCCCGGCTTATCGTCAGAAACTGTTGTCACTTGGCATGCTGCCCGGCTCCTCCTTCAACGTAGTACGCGTCGCCCCGCTCGGCGATCCTATCCATATCGAAACGCGTCGCGTAAGTCTGGTATTGCGTAAAAAGGATTTGGCGTTATTAGAAGTGGAAGCGGTTTCCTGTTAATACAGTGAGTCTATAAAAATGAAAAAACTAACCATTGGTTTAATTGGTAATCCTAATTCCGGCAAGACAACTTTATTCAACCAGCTTACCGGCGCGCGCCAGCGTGTAGGTAACTGGGCTGGCGTTACCGTTGAGCGTAAAGAAGGTCATTTCGCCACAACGGACCATCAGGTCACGCTGGTGGATTTACCCGGCACCTATTCTCTGACGACAATCTCATCCCAGACCTCTCTCGATGAGCAGATTGCCTGCCACTATATTTTAAGCGGCGACGCGGATCTGTTGATCAACGTGGTCGATGCTTCAAACCTTGAACGCAACCTCTACCTGACGTTGCAACTGCTTGAGTTGGGCATCCCCTGCATCGTCGCGTTGAATATGCTGGATATCGCTGAAAAGCAGCAAATCCGTATTGATATCGACGCCCTCTCAGCACGTCTTGGCTGCCCGGTGGTTCCGCTGGTTTCCACCCGCGCCCGCGGCATTGAAGCGCTGAAGCTGGCGATCGATCGCTACAAAGAAAACGACACCGTCGAGCTGGTCCATTATGCCCAGCCGTTGCTGCAGGAAGCGGATTCCCTCGCCGACGCGATGGCCAAAGATATGCCGCTCAAACAGCGCCGCTGGCTGGGCCTGCAGATGCTGGAAGGCGATATCTACAGCCGCGCATATGCGGGTGATGCCGCGCAAAATCTCGATGCTTCCATCGCACGCCTGAGCGAGACTATGGACGATCCGGCGCTGCACATCGCCGATGCGCGCTATCAGTGCATTGCCGCTATCTGCGATACCGTCAGCAATACTCTGACGGCAGAACCGAGCCGTTTCACCACCGCGGTAGATAAAATCGTTCTCAACCGCTTCCTCGGGCTACCGATTTTCCTGTTCGTGATGTACCTGATGTTCCTGCTCGCCATTAACATCGGTGGCGCGCTGCAACCGTTGTTTGACGTTGGCTCCGTAGCACTCTTTATCCATGGTATTCAGTGGATTGGCTACACGCTGCACTTCCCGGACTGGCTAACCATCTTCCTGGCCCAGGGCCTTGGCGGCGGGATTAACACCGTGCTGCCGCTGGTACCGCAAATCGGCATGATGTACCTGTTCCTCTCCTTCCTTGAAGACTCCGGCTACATGGCGCGCGCCGCGTTTGTGATGGACCGTCTGATGCAGGCGCTGGGACTGCCGGGCAAATCGTTCGTCCCGCTGATCGTCGGCTTTGGCTGTAACGTACCGTCCGTGATGGGCGCACGTACGCTGGACGCCCCGCGTGAGCGTCTGATGACCATCATGATGGCGCCGTTTATGTCCTGCGGCGCACGTCTGGCGATTTTCGCCGTCTTTGCCGCGGCGTTCTTTGGTCAGAACGGCGCACTGGCGGTCTTCTCGCTGTACGTACTGGGTATCGTGATGGCTGTGTTGACGGGCCTGATGCTCAAACACACCATCATGCGTGGTGAAGCAACGCCGTTCGTGATGGAGCTGCCGGTATACCACGTGCCGCACATCAAGAGTCTGATTATTCAGACCTGGCAACGGCTGAAAGGCTTCGTTCTGCGTGCAGGTAAAGTCATCATCATCGTCAGCATTTTCCTCAGCGCGTTTAACAGTTTCTCGCTGAGCGGGAAAATCGTCGATAACATCAACGACTCTGCTCTGGCCTCCGTTAGCCGTGTTATTACTCCTGTGTTTAAACCGATTGGCGTTCACGAAGATAACTGGCAGGCAACCGTAGGTTTGTTCACCGGCGCGATGGCGAAAGAAGTGGTGGTGGGTACGCTGAACACGCTCTATACCGCGGAAAACATTCAGGAAGAAGAGTTCAACCCGGCAGATTTCCACCTCGGTGACGAGCTGCTCGGCGCAGTGGATGAAACCTGGCAAAGCCTGAAAGACACCTTTAGCCTGAGCGTACTGGCTAACCCTATCGAAGCCAGCAAGGGCGACGGCGAAATGGCGACGGGCGCAATGGGCGTGATGGGCGAGAAATTTGGCAGCGCCGCCGCCGCGTACAGCTACCTGATCTTTGTTCTGCTGTATGTGCCGTGCATTTCAGTGATGGGCGCTATCGCACGTGAATCCAGCCGTGGCTGGATGGGCTTCTCGGTTCTGTGGGGGCTGAATATCGCTTATTCGCTGTCAACGCTGTTTTATCAGGCGGTCAGCTACAAAGAACACCCGACCTACAGCCTGGTGTGCATTTTAGCGGTCATTCTGTTTAACATCGTGCTGCTGGGCCTGCTGCGTCGAGCTCGCAGCCGCGTGGACCTCGCACTGCTGGCAACCAACAAAACGGCGAGTTCCTGCTGTTCCAGCACGACTGGCGATTGCCACTAAGGTTATCGACAATGGCATCACTTATTCAGGTTCGTGATTTATTGGCTTTGCGGGGGCGTATGGAGGCAACACAAATTAGCCACACGCTGCATACCCCGCAGCCCATGATTGACGCCATGCTGAATCAGTTAGAAAAGATGGGCAAAGCGGTGCGGATTCAGGAAGATGCCGACGGGTGTCTTTCCGGAAGCTGCAAAAGTTGCCCGGAAGGTAAAGCCTGCCTGCGCGAATGGTGGGCTTTACGCTAATCAGATGCTCTTTGCCGGATGGCGCTACGCTTATCCGGCCTACAAATGATGCAAACGTCCAGGCCGGATAATTCGTTTATGCAGATATCCGGCTTTTTTGCGTAATGGATTCCACATAGATTTCATTATTTCAGCAAAAAAGATCTATCCTCCAGCCAGCCACGCATCGTTATTAATTCGTGGATGATTACTGCCGACCATGAAAGTAGAGTCTCGTCATCTTGTTCCTCAGGTGACGGACCGCCATGAATGCTGACACGACTGCTACGCCGCATGACGCGATTTTCAAAACGTTCTTAAACCACCCGGCAACCGCACGCGACTTTCTACAGCTCCATCTTCCAGCCTCTTTACAAAAACTATGCGATCTTAAAACGCTGCAACTGGAATCAGGCAGCTTTATCGAGGACGATTTACGCGCGTACTATTCCGACGTGCTGTGGTCGTTAAAAACTCGCGAAGGTGATGGTTACATTTACACCATTATTGAACATCAAAGCAGCGCCGATGCTCACATGGCATTTCGGCTAATGCGCTATGCCATTGCGGTAATGCAGCGTCATCTGGATGCGGGACATAAGAAACTGCCTCTGGTAATCCCCCTACTTTTTTATCATGGTGCAACAAGCCCCTACCCCTATTCACTTTGTTGGCTGGACGAGTTTGATGACCCGGAGTCCGCCAGACAGCTTTATAGCACCGCGTTTCCACTGATCGATATCACCGTTGTGCCCGATGACGAGATTATGCAGCATCGCCGGATGGCGCTGTTGGAACTCATCCAAAAACATATCCGTAAACGCGATTTGATGGGGCTGGTAGAAAAACTGGCCATCCTGCTTGTTAAAGGACACGCTAATGACAGCCAGTTGAAAGCCTTGTTTAATTACCTGATGCAAGCCGGAGACACCGTGCATTTTGGCGAGTTTATTCATGAAATCGCCGAACGTTTACCCCAACATAAGGACAAGTTGATGACTATCGCCGAAAGATTACGACAGGAAGGGCATCTTAATGGCCTTCAGGAAGGCCATCGGAAAGGATTACAAGAGGGGTTACAAACGGGCAAACGAGAGGAAGCTTTGCGCATCGCGACGACCATGCTAGCGGATGGTATCGACAGATTAACAATACTCAGAATTACTGGGCTTAGCGCTGAAGACCTGCCAGCACAACCCCATTAATTTCAGGCCCGGCAAGCGCGACGCTACCGGGCAAATCAACAGGGGCTATAGCTGGTGTTTTAACGCCACCAGCGCTGAGCAGAACTCCGCCGGATGCGAGATAAACGGCGCATGCGCCGCCTTAGCAAACACCAACGACTCACTCTGCGGCCACAGGGCATCCAACATCGGGACGACTTTGCGCGGCACCAGGCCATCAAGATAGCCGTATAGCCGCAGGAAAGGCATTTCCACCGTGCACAGCGGTTCTCGCAGATCGACCGTTTTCAGGATCTCCAGCCCGCCATTAAGCACTTCGACGTCCGGCATGGGTAAAGCCAGCACCGTTTTCTTCAACGCTCGCGCATCCTGACGCGCGGTTTCCGTACCCATCGTTTGCAATGCCAGAAAACGCTCCACTGTACGCTGGAAATCTTCGCTCAGCTGCTGCTGGAAGCCTGCCAGCACCTCTGGCTTGATACCCGGCCACTCATCCCGCGCGCTAAAGCAAGGGGAAGACGCGACGGTCACCAGCGCCTGAACACGCTCAGGATGCGTTAGGGCTACCTGACTCGCGACCAGCCCGCCCAGACTCCAGCCGAGCCAGATAGCTTTCTCCGGTGCCTGTTTCAATACCCGCTCAGCCATCTCTTCCAGCGACATTGCACCGAAACCCTGGCTACGACCAAATCCCGGTAAGTCGACAAGATGCAGCGTAAAATGCGAACTCAGTTCCTCGCTTATGCAATGCCACACTTGCGCATTCAGTCCCCATCCGTGCAGCAGCACAAGATGGCAATTTCCCGAACCCTGGGTCTGCCACCAGATGTCATTCATCAGTTATTGTTCTCTTTTAGCCTGAAAGGATGCATCTATGCTAACAGTACCGGGATTGTGCTGGCTATGCCGAATGCCCCTGACGTTAGGGCATTGGGGGATCTGCTCAGTCTGTACGCGGGCAACGCGCCAACACGCCAGCCTATGCCCCCAATGTGGACTCCCTGCCGCTCATACCGTCATTCCCTGTGGGCGCTGCCTGCAAAAACCGCCGCCGTGGCAGCGGCTGGTCACCGTCAGCGACTATGCTCCGCCGTTGAGCGGGCTTATTCACCAGCTCAAGTTTTCGCGACGCAGCGAAACAGCCTCCGCTCTTTCGCGTTTGCTGTTGCTGGAGGTACTACAGGCCCGGCGCGTCAGCGCTCTTCCTCTGCCGGACAGGCTGGTCAGCGTCCCGCTCTGGCAACGCCGACACTGGCGCAGAGGGTTTAATCAGAGCGATTTACTGTGCCGTCCGCTTGCACGCTGGCTGGGTTGCGACTGGGACAGCCGGACCATCTCGCGGGTTCGGGCAACCGCCACACAGCACCATCTCAGCGCCCGATTACGTAAACGTAACCTGAAAAATGCCTTTCGCCTTGAATTGCCGGTGCAGGGACTCCATATGGTTATTGTGGATGATGTCGTCACTACCGGAAGTACCGTCGCGGAAATCGCGCAGCTGCTTTTACGCAACGGCGCGGCGACTGTCCAGGTATGGTGCCTGTGTCGAACCTTGTAGAGCCTCGATGATGGGCGTATTATAACCAAGTAAAATAGTCAACTATTAGGCCATTACTATGATCCATATTTCCGATGCTGCACAAGCGCACTTTGCCAAACTGCTGGCAAATCAGGAAGAAGGGACGCAAATCCGCGTATTTGTGATTAATCCCGGCACGCCTAACGCTGAATGCGGCGTTTCTTATTGTCCGCCGGACGCCGTGGAAGCAACCGACACCGCCATTAAATTTGACCTGCTGACCGCATATGTTGATGAACTGAGCGCACCGTATCTGGAAGATGCAGAAATCGATTTCGTTACCGACCAGTTAGGCTCCCAGCTGACCCTGAAAGCACCAAACGCCAAAATGCGTAAAGTTGCCGATGATGCGCCGCTGATGGAACGCGTGGAGTACATGCTGCAATCGCAGATCAACCCACAGCTGGCTGGCCACGGTGGTCGCGTATCTCTGATGGAAATCACCGATGAAGGCTACGCCATTCTGCAGTTTGGCGGCGGCTGTAACGGCTGTTCAATGGTCGATGTGACGCTGAAAGAAGGTATCGAGAAGCAGCTGCTGGCTGAATTCCCTGAACTGAAAGGCGTTCGCGATTTAACCGAACACCAGCGCGGCGAGCACTCTTACTACTAACGACCAGACTTGTAGGCCCGGTAAGACGCATCCGCGTCGCCACCGGGCATCGATGCCGGATGGCAGCGTAAACGCTTTATCCGGCCTACGCCCTTACATTTCTCTGCACGTACCCTGTAATAATCCCCTGCATAATTTGACCAGCCTCTCATAATTTAAATTTTGCCTGCCCAGGTGATTTTCAAGCGCCACATGTTACCCGTATCATTCGTATCAGCACCTAACACACACATAATAGCCAGCTAAACTGATTAGTTTTGCAGGCAACCAGCATTGGTGCTGAGAATACTCTGTTCCCGGTCGGGACAATCGGAATTTGTCATCTAAACACTGACGTTACCCATAACAAAGTTAAGGCCAGGTAAATCATGCCATTAGTCATCGTTGCTATCGGTGTAATCTTGTTACTCCTCCTGATGATCCGTTTCAAAATGAACGGTTTCATCGCTCTCGTCCTGGTGGCGCTTGCTGTCGGATTGATGCAAGGGATGCCACTGGATAAAGTCATCGGTTCAATTAAAGCCGGCGTCGGCGGAACCCTTGGCAGCCTCGCCCTGATTATGGGTTTTGGCGCCATGCTGGGCAAAATGCTGGCGGACTGCGGCGGCGCACAGCGCATCGCAACCACCCTGATTGCTAAATTCGGCAAAAAACATATTCAATGGGCGGTGGTATTAACCGGCTTCACCGTTGGTTTTGCCCTGTTCTACGAAGTTGGTTTCGTACTGATGCTGCCGCTGGTGTTCACCATTGCCGCTGCTGCCAATATCCCGCTGCTGTACGTTGGCGTGCCAATGGCTGCGGCACTGTCCGTAACGCACGGCTTCCTGCCACCGCACCCGGGTCCAACCGCTATTGCCACCATTTTCCACGCAGATATGGGTAAAACCCTGCTGTTTGGTACGATTCTGGCAATCCCGACCGTTATTCTCGCCGGTCCGGTATACGCACGTTTCCTGAAAGGCATTGATAAGCCAATCCCGGAAGGTCTGTACAGCGCAAAAACCTTCACTGAAGAAGAGATGCCAGGCTTTGGCGTCAGCGTCTGGACCTCTCTGGTCCCGGTTATTCTGATGGCAATGCGCGCCGTGGCGGAGATGATTCTGCCGAAAGGTCATGCTTTCCTGACGGTTGCAGAATTCCTCGGTGACCCGGTCATGGCAACGCTGATTGCAGTGCTGATTGCGATGTTCACGTTTGGTCTGAACCGCGGACGTTCGATGGATCAGATTAACGACACGCTGGTGTCTTCAATCAAAATCATTGCGATGATGCTGTTGATCATCGGCGGCGGCGGTGCCTTCAAACAGGTTCTGGTTGATAGCGGCGTCGACAAATACATCGCCTCAATGATGCACGGCTCTAACGTGTCTCCGCTGCTGATGGCATGGTCTATCGCTGCAGTACTGCGTATCGCATTGGGTTCCGCAACCGTTGCAGCGATCACCGCTGGTGGGATAGTGGCGCCGCTGATTGCAACAACCGGCGTAAGCCCTGAGCTGATGGTTATTGCGGTTGGTTCCGGTTCTGTCATCTTCTCCCACGTGAACGATCCAGGTTTCTGGCTGTTCAAGGAGTACTTCAACCTGACCATCGGTGAAACCATCAAGTCATGGTCAATGCTGGAAACCATTATCTCCGTCTGCGGTCTGGTAGGGTGTCTGCTGCTGGGTATGGTGGTCTGATAAAACGGTGCCGGGTGGCGCTTCGCTTACCCGGCCTACCGCTGTCATCGTAGGCCGGATAAGACGCACTCTGCGTCGCCATCCGGCAAAATAACACTACTTCTTCTTCGCCGCCGCTTTTCGCCGCTTATCCAAATCCTTAATCAGCTTATTCACTCTCTCATCGGCAAACATCTGCTCCAGCGTGGCGGTGAGCTTACGCCGCCAGTTTTTGTACTGGTCGCTGGTCCCCGGAATGTTGACCGGTTCAGCCATATCCAGCCAGTCTTCCGGTTGTAGGCCCAGCAGCGCACTGTTGCTGTCAGCGATGTAGCGTTGCATGCCGCGATTAAGAATCGGCGTCATCGACATCAGGGATGCCTTGTGACCGGCACGTTTTGGCAGGCAGCCGTATTTGTGCAGCGCGTCCAGCAGCCCCTGTTTCGCCAGTTCTCGGTCCTGATACAACCCGCGCAGCACGACTTCATCCGGATACAGGCCCAGTGCTTTACCTAGCGTCAAATCGCCGCTATCCCAATAACCTTTAAGCGTAGGAAGGTCATGCGTCGCCGCGACTGCCATTGATTGTTCCGGGTACGCTTTCGGCGTACGGAAGTTTTTCTCATGGTCATTCTCGAAATAAAGCACTTTGTAGGAGTACACGCCGCTGTCGCGCAGCTTGCTGACGATCTCCACTGGCACAGTACCCAGATCCTCACCAATTACCATGCAGTGATGACGTTTACTCTCCAGCGCCAGAATTGAAAGCAGGTCATCGACCGGATAGTGCACGTAAGCGCCGTGATCGGCAGTTTCACCGTAGGGGATCCACCACAGACGCAGCATCGACATAACATGGTCGATACGCAGCGCACCGCAGTTCTGCATATTGGCGCGCAGCAGTTCGATAAACGGTTCGTAGGCGCGTGCCGTAATGATGTGCGGATCCATCGGCGGCAGCCCCCAGTTTTGTCCGAGCGGACCGAGAATATCCGGCGGCGCACCAACCGAGGCTTTCAGGCAATACAGCTCGCGGTCGCACCAGGTTTCCGCCCCACCTTCGGCCACACCAACCGCCAGATCGCGATACAGTCCAATCGGCATCGCAAAACTCTGGCTGGTTTTCCAGCAGTCAGCAAACTGGGTATACGCCAGCCACTGTAACCACAGATAGAAATCCACATCGTCACGATGTTCTTCGCAGAAGTGTTTTACCTCCGACGAGTCCACTGACTGGAAAGCTTCCGGCCACACCGGCCATCCCCAGCGCAATGCGTCCTCTTTCACCTGATGCGCATGCAGCGCATCAAAGGCTGCCTGCCAGTAGAGGCTGTCCCCTTCCTGAGACACAAACTGGCGAAATGCCGCCATCTGCTCATCATCACGTGCGGAGAAGCTTTTCCACGCCATACGTAGCGCCGTCATCTTCAGTGCAGTAACGGCAGAATAATCAACCCACTCGGCATCGCGCGCACGTTGCAGAGCTTGCTGAGTCGCGGGTTTCTGCCACCACGCCTGCGCCTCTTTACTCAGGCGGAAATCGTCTACGGCGTTCACATCAATATAAATCACGTTCAACCAGCGGCGTGAAGACGGGCTGTACGGGCTGGCGCTCTCCGGGTTAGCCGGATACAGCGCGTGAATAGGATTTAGCCCGATAAACGCGCCGCCGCGTTGCGCCACATCTACCAGCATGGCGCGGAGATCGCCAAAGTCGCCAATCCCCCAATTCTTTTCTGATCGCAGGGTGTAGAGCTGAACGCATGCGCCCCACAGCTTCTGCCCGGCTAACAGCGCCTGCGGTTCATAGCAGCGCTTTGGCGCCACGATGATACGACAATGGGTACGCAGCTCGCCCTGGGTCAGGGTCAACGTGTGATACCCCTCCGGCAGCTTCGCCGGAAGAGTGAAAGATTTACCGCCGACGGCATGCCCTTTGTGCTGCACGCCCTCTTCGGTGGTCAGCAGCCAGTTAAACTCTCCGCTTCCCTCAACCGCCAGCGGCATTTTCTTGCCAGCGGTGTAGACCATGACATTCGGCACCGGAGTTACCGCCACCTGAGTGGCAGCGGTGGTGCGATGCATGGCGTCAAGCAAACGCCGTTTGGTTTCGGCACCAATAGACTGCGGTTTACCGTGGGCATTAATGTAATTGGGGCTGATCCCCGCCGCCAGCGCGGCATTATCCAGACGTTTGCTTTCCATCGCGATTCCTTAACGTTTCGCCTGCCAGATACGAGCCTGATAATCGCGGATGGAGCGATCCGAGCTGAACATGCCGCAACGTGCGGTATTCAGAATCGCCGCCCGGGTCCAGGCTTCCTGGTCACGATACAACACGTCAACCTGCTTCTGAGCTTCAACGTAGGCCGCGAAGTCCGCCATCACCAGATACGGGTCGCCGCCCTGCTTGCCGATACTGTGCAGCATCTGGTCAAAGGCATGCTTGTCGCCGTCGCTGTATTTCCCGCTTTCCAGCTCTTTCAGGACAGCATCCAGCACTTTGTCTTTTTTACGCCATTTCACCGGGTCGTAGCCTTTGGCTTTGAGCACCTTCACCTCTTCCACGGTATGACCAAAGATAAAGATATTCTCGTCACCTACCTTCTCGGCGATTTCGACGTTTGCGCCATCCAGCGTACCAACGGTTAACGCACCGTTCAGCGCCAGCTTCATGTTACCGGTGCCGGAAGCCTCTTTCCCTGCGGTTGAAATCTGCTCAGAGATATCCGCCGCCGGGATCAGCATTTCCGCCGCCGAGACACAATAATCCGGCAGGAAGACGACCTTCAGCTTGTCGCCAACTTTCGGGTCGTTATTGATAGTTTGTGCAACCTGGTTGATGGCGAAGATGATATTTTTCGCCAGGTAGTAACCTGGAGCAGCTTTTGCGCCAAACAGGAATACGCGCGGCACGCGATCTGCCTGCGGGTTCTCACGGATTTCTTTGTACAACGCCAGAATATGCAGCAGGTTGAGGTGCTGACGCTTGTACTCATGCAGACGTTTAATCTGAATATCAAAGATAGCGTTAGTCGTTATTTCAATACCGGTACGCGCTTTAATAAACTTCACCAGACGCTCTTTGTTCGCCAGCTTGATGTCGCGATACTGCTGACGGAACTTCGCGTCGTCTGCATATTTTTCCAGGTTAATCAACTGGTCGAGGTCGTTGGCCCACTCTTTTTTCAGCGTTTTATCCAGCAGTGCGGCAAGCGCCGGGTTGCACTGCTTAATCCAGCGACGTGGGGTAATCCCATTGGTGACGTTATGGAATTTGTTCGGCCAGAGCTGGTGATATTCAGGGAACAGATCTTTCACCACCAGATCGGAGTGCAGCGCCGCCACACCGTTAACAGCAAAGCCGCTGACCACGCACATGTTAGCCATGCGCACCTGTTTGTTGTGCACCACCGCCAGCTTCGCCCAGACTTCAGCATCACCCGGCCAGGTTTTATCGACCAACGTCTTAAAGCGCTCGTTGATCTCTTTGATGATTTGCATATGGCGCGGCAGTAGCGCTTTCACCAGCTTCTCGTCCCAGCACTCCAGCGCCTCTGGCATAAGGGTGTGGTTGGTGTAAGCAAAGGTTTTGCTGGTAATGGCCCACGCATCGTCCCAGCTCATCTGGTGCTCATCAATCAGCACGCGCAGCAGCTCAGGAATGGCAATGGTCGGGTGAGTATCGTTGAGCTGAATAACTTCAAAATCAGCCAGCTCATGCAGTTTACGCCCTGCCAGATGATGGCGGCGCAGAATGTCAGCTACGGAACAGGCACACTGGAAGTACTGCTGCATCAGGCGCAGCTTTTTACCCGCGGTGTGGTTATCGTTCGGGTACAGCACTTTCGTCAGTTTTTCGGCGTCGATGCCCTGCTGCTCTGCGCGCAGGAAATCACCGTCGTTAAATTTGGTCAGGTTAAACGGATGCGCGTGGCTGGCCTGCCACAGACGCAGCGGTTGCGCTACGCCGTTACGGTAGCCGAGAACTGGCAGATCCCAGGCCTGACCGGTGATGGTAAAACCTGGCTCCCAGTGGCCTTCTTTGCTGACCTTACCGCCAATCCCAACCTGCACATCCAGCGCCTCGTTGTGACGGAACCACGGGTAGCTGCCACGATGCCAGTCATCCGGGGCTTCCATCTGTTGCCCATCGGCAAACGACTGACGGAACAGGCCGTACTGGTAGTTGAGGCCATAGCCCGTCGCCGACTGGCCGACAGTCGCCATCGAATCGAGGAAGCAGGCTGCCAGGCGTCCCAATCCACCGTTACCCAACGCCGGATCGGTCTCTTCTTCCAGCAGGTCGGTCAGGTTGACATCATGTGCTTTCAGCTCATCGCTCACCTCCTGATACCAGCCGAGGTTGAGTAAGTTGTTGCCGGTCAGACGGCCAATCAAAAACTCCATCGAGATGTAGTTAACGTGACGTTGATTTTTTGCCGGTTTCGCCGCAGGCTGGGCGCTGAGTAACTCAGCCAACGCCCCACTCACTGCCTGCCACCACTGGCGCGACGTCATTTCTTGAGCCGACAGTAAACCGAAGCGCTGCCACTGACGCGTCAGGGCAGCCTGAAATTGATCTTTGTTGAAAGTAGGCTGTGACATAGGGGTTCCAGATCCTTAGGTAATAAAACAACGTTATCGCTAGTTTGCCTGGCTCGTTGTTGACATTCCTCATCCTGGCACGGATTAGGGAGGGAGGAGGAGCGGGGATGAGCATAAAAGTGTGATCTCCGCCACTTAAAGGGGGCGTAATCACCCGTAAATTCGCGCAAACCGTGCATAACGCCCTTTGGATGACGCATTAATAACAAAGGATTAATCCACAATCTCAAATAATGGAGTGACGATGAGAAACAAAATGTAAATAGAGAAATAGTTTCTAACCTGAAATATCTATGCCGGGTAAGATAATTCACATAAAAATTTTAAGTCGGCCACAAAATTCGT
Organism: Citrobacter sp. KTE30; assembly: GCF_000398825.1. Lineage (NCBI taxonomy): Bacteria > Pseudomonadati > Pseudomonadota > Gammaproteobacteria > Enterobacterales > Enterobacteriaceae > Citrobacter > Citrobacter sp. KTE30. Next base: position 108,189 of record NZ_KB976056.1, read on the forward strand.
CGATTTTGATTAGTCGCCTGAGTAACTATATAAAAACAGAGGGATTTTTCGACACATTAAAAATTACAACGGATCCAGTCGCCACGCCTGTTGCGACTCTTTAAAACAATTATTGCAATAGATGTATAGATTTGTGACATAGTGCAAAATCAGACACACAAAAAGTCCGCTTAGCTTGCATAAAACACCAATCTGGCCGACCTTATATCTATTAATTACGAAGCGCAAAAAAAATCATTCTTCCCTATTTTCACACAGTGAAGTGACTAACTTATGTTGATTCCGTCTAAATTAAGTCGTCCGGTTCGACTCGACCATACGGTGGTTCGTGAGCGCCTGTTGGCTAAACTTTCCGGCGTGAACAATTTCAGGCTTGCCCTGATAACAAGTCCTGCTGGTTATGGAAAAACAACGCTGGTTTCACAATGGGCGGCGGGGAAGAACGACTTAGGCTGGTACTCTCTGGATGAAGGCGATAATCAACAAGAGCGCTTTGCCAGCTATCTGATCGCCGCCATCCAACAGGCAACGGGTGGACATTGCACCACCAGCGAAGCGATGGTGCAAAAGCGCCAGTACGCCAGTCTGACGTCACTGTTTGCCCAGCTATTTATCGAACTGGCCGAGTGGCACCGTCCGCTCTACCTGGTGGTGGATGATTATCATCTGATCTCCAATCCGGCTATTCACGAAGCGATGCGTTTCTTCCTGCGCCACCAACCTGAAAACCTCACGCTGGTCGTACTGTCGCGCAACCTGCCGCAGTTAGGTATTGCCAACCTGCGGGTGCGCGATCAACTGCTGGAGATAGGCAGCCAACAGCTGGCCTTTAACCATCAGGAAGCCAAACAATTTTTCGACCGACGCTTGTCCTCTCCCATTGAAGCGGCAGAAAGCAGCCGGATGTGCGATGACGTTGCTGGCTGGGCCACAGCGTTACAGCTGATCGCCCTTTCCGCCCGCCAGAACAATAACTCTGCTCACCAGTCGGCACGACGCCTCGCCGGGATCAACGCCAGCCATTTGTCCGATTATCTGGTTGATGAAGTGCTGGACAGCGTCGACCTCGGCACCCGTCACTTCCTGCTGAAAAGCGCCATTCTGCGTTCCATGAACGATGCGCTGATCGTCCGCGTTACTGGGGAAGAAAATGGCCAGATGCGACTGGAAGAAATTGAGCGCCAGGGGTTATTCCTGCAGCGGATGGATGACGTTGGCGAGTGGTTCAGCTATCACCCGCTGTTTGGCAGCTTTTTACGCCAGCGCTGCCAATGGGAGTTGGCGAACGAACTGCCCGAAATACACCGCGCCGCCGCCGAAAGCTGGATGGCGCAAGGCTTCCCCAGCGAAGCTATCCACCACGCGCTGGCGGCCGGTGACGCCCATATGCTGCGCGATATCCTGCTTAATCATGCGTGGGGACTGTTTAACCACAGCGAGCTGACGTTACTGGAAGAGTCGCTGAAAGCCCTGCCGTGGGAAAGCCTGCTGGAAAATCCGCGTCTGGTTCTGCTACAGGCCTGGCTGATGCAGAGCCAGCACCGCTACGGAGAGGTTAACACCCTGCTGGCGCGCGCAGAGCAGGAAATAAAAGGCGACATGGAGCCAACGCTGCACGCCGAATTCAACGCTTTACGGGCGCAGGTAGCGATTAACGATGGCAACCCTGACGAAGCCGAACGCCTGGCAAAACTGGCGCTGGATGAATTACCCATCGCCTGGTTCTATAGTCGTATCGTCGCCACCTCGGTGCACGGCGAAGTCCTGCACTGTAAGGGCGATCTCACGCGCTCTCTGGCGTTAATGCAGCAAACCGAGCAAATGGCACGTCATCATGACGTCTGGCATTACGCACTGTGGAGCCTTATCCAGCAAAGCGAAATTTTGTTTGCCCAAGGCTTTTTACAGGCCGCCTGGGAGACTCAGGAAAAAGCGTTCCAGCTGATCAAAGAGCAGCACCTGGAACAGCTGCCAATGCACGAGTTCCTGGTGCGCATTCGTGCGCAGCTACTGTGGGCATGGGCGCGTCTGGATGAATCAGAAGCCTCTGCCCGTAGCGGTATTGAACTGCTTTCCACTTTCCAGCCGCAGCAGCAGCTACAGTGTCTGGCGCTGCTGGTTCAGTGTTCACTTGCGCGGGGCGATCTTGATAACGCTCGCAGCCTGCTCAACCGTCTGGAAAACCTGCTGGGCAACGGTCACTATCACAGCGACTGGATCTCCAACGCCGATAAGGTGCGGGTGATTTACTGGCAAATGGTGAGCGACAAAAACTCTGCCGCCAACTGGCTGCGCCACACGCCGAAACCAGAATTCGCCAATAACCACTTCCTGCAAAGCCAGTGGCGCAACATCGCTCGCGCGCAAATCCTGTTGGGTGAGTTTGAACCGGCTGAAATTGTGCTGGAAGAGTTGAATGAAAATGCACGCAATCTGCGCCTGATGAGCGATCTGAACCGTAACCTGCTGCTGCTTAATCAGCTCTACTGGCAGGCAGGACGCAAAAATGACGCCCAGCGTGTGTTACTCGAGGCCCTACAGCTGGCGAACCGCACCGGGTTTATCAGCCACTTTGTTATCGAAGGCGAGGCCATGGCGCAACAACTGCGTCAGCTGATTCAGCTCAATACCTTACCGGAACTCGATCAGCACCGCGCCCAGCGCATTTTGCGTGAAATTAACCAGCATCATCGCCATAAATTCGCCCACTTCGATGAAGGGTTCGTTGAGCGTCTGCTGACTCACCCGGAAGTACCGGAGCTTATCCGCACCAGCCCGCTGACCCAGCGCGAATGGCAGGTTCTGGGACTAATTTATTCGGGCTACAGCAACGAGCAGATCGCCGCAGAGCTGGCCGTCGCGGCAACGACCATCAAGACGCACATCCGCAATTTGTACCAAAAGCTCGGCGTCGCACACCGCCAGGATGCGGTGCAACATGCGCAGAAGCTGCTGAAAATGATGGGATACGGCGTGTAGTTAATGCCTGATACGCGACGCTTATCAGGCCTGGAATTACCTTAGCACAGCTCTAACTGAATATGATGGTCAGCAATCACCTGCATCACACCAGCAGGCGGCAGCGTGTCGGTATACACCGCATCCACCATGCTGATGCTGCCCATATTCACCATCGCGTTACGCCCAAACTTCGAGTGGTCCACCACCAGCATCACATGACGTGAATTCTCAATGATCGCGCGTTTGGTGCGAACTTCGTGATAATCAAATTCCAGCAGCGAACCATCGCTGTCGATACCGCTGATGCCTAAGATGCCGAAGTCCAGACGGAACTGAGAAATAAAGTCGAGGGTCGCTTCGCCCATAATACCGCCGTCGCGGCTACGCAGTTCGCCACCGGCGAGGATTATGCGGAAATCCTCTTTCGCCATCAGCGTATTCGCCACATTGAGGTTGTTGGTCACAATGCGTAAATTGCTGTGATTGAGCAGCGCGTGAGCCACCGCTTCCGGCGTGGTTCCGATATCAATAAACAGCGTAGAACCGTTCGGGATCTGCGTGGCAACTTTGCGAGCAATGCGCTCTTTTTCCGCCGTCTGCGTTGCTTTACGGTCATGCCACGGGGTGTTAACCGAGCTGGATGGCAACGCCGCGCCGCCGTGATGGCGCAAAATCATGTTCTGTTCGGCCAGATCGTTAAGATCGCGGCGAATCGTCTGCGGGCTGACGGAGAAATGCTCCACCAGCTCTTCAGTACTGACGTATCCCTGTTTTTTTACCAGCTCGATGATCGCGTCATGTCGTTGTGTTTGCTTCATTATTGTTCCCTGAAATTTTGCCGGATGCGCTGACGTTTATCCGGCCTACAAATTGGTCCAAACGCACACCGCCTTCCGGCACCACAAAACTTGAATCAAGTTCGTTTTCGTACATTTATAGTATCGGCAAACGCCATTGCCAAACCCACGGCCAACCCGGCGATATGAGCACCATTCGCCATCGACATGCCGAATAGATCAAACCAGCCGGCAACAATCCAGATCAAGGCAAAGATAATCAAACCACGCTGCAGGAAAATACCGCTCTGCGGATCGCGCTCGCCGCGCAACCACACGTAGCCCATCAGCGCATACACCACGCCAGACAATCCACCAAACCACGGGCCGCTAAATTTCTGCTGAACATAGCCGCTCAACAGGGCGCTGATCACGGTAATAACAATCAGTTTTCCACTGCCCAGACGCTTTTCAACCGCACCGCCGAGATACCACCACCACAGCAGGTTGAACAGAATATGCATCAGCGAGAAGTGCATAAAAGCGTGGGTGAAATAACGCCAGAATTCAAATTTCAGTGAAGGGTCAAACGGCCATGCCAGCCAGAGCATCACAGCCTGGTCGCCCAGCACGTTCATCGCGATAAACACCAACACACACGCGGCCATCACCAACCAGGTTACCGGACCTGCGCGTTCGCGCAATGTGGCCAGGAACGGATAACGTTGGTAGCGCAGACCGCTGTCGGTCTGACCCGACTGCCAGCTTGCTGCGAGGTAGCGCGGATCGCCCGGATTCTCCAGAAACCGCACCAGTTCAGCGTGCACGCGCTGAGCCTGGGACTCATCCGCCAGCCAGACATCCGTTTGCTGATGTTGTTGAATCGTCAGGATAACGCCCTGTGTCGCCATATAATCAACAAATGCCTGCGCCACGCGGGGGTTAGCAAAAGAGGTAATCATCAACATGGTTGCTGTCGCTTCATCCACACAAAAGAGGACAGTATATATACCCTTCTTACTTCGAGCTGCATCTTTGTTGGCTTTCCTCGCTCACTCCGGTCACGTACTGTTCGTACGCTCCCGGAGATTCGCTGCGTCGCCGTCGCGATGCAACTCGAATTAATTTGGGTATAGCCTTACGAACCGTATGCCACTTCTGCCGGAAAATGTCGATGCCAGGCATCGAAGCCGCCGTCAACGCTGTAAACCGCGTCATAGCCCTGCTGCAGAAGATATTGCGCTGCGCCTTTACTACTGTTGCCGTGATAACACATCACCAACACGGCAGTGTCGAAATCATGCTCGCGCATAAATGATCCCAGCGTGTCGTTCGTCAAATGAAATGCCTGTGGGGCATGGCCCATTGCATAGCTTTGCGGGTCGCGAATATCCACTAACACCGCCGCCCCCTGATGCAGCTTCTGATGCGCTTCTTCGACATTAATACATTCAAACTGATCCATTGCTCTCTCTTCTTTTTTTGGCAGGTGACGCTTTTCGGACATGTTACTGCTTAGTGTAAGTCCCGACGGCAGTTAAACGCCATAATGTTATATGTATCACTGTAAATTGTTTATCCGATGTTACCAATGGCGCGATTCTTTGCTATTATGCTCGATAACGAACATTAATGAGCTATAACGAAAGTGCGAGAGGCCAGCATGGAAACCAAAGATCTGATTGTGATAGGTGGAGGCATCAACGGTGCCGGTATCGCGGCAGATGCCGCTGGACGCGGTTTATCCGTGCTGATGCTGGAAGCGCAGGATTTAGCCTGCGCCACCTCTTCCGCTAGCTCCAAACTCATCCACGGTGGCCTGCGCTACCTGGAGCACTACGAATTTCGTCTGGTGAGCGAAGCGCTGGCCGAACGTGAAGTGCTGTTGAAAATGGCACCACACATCGCCTTCCCGATGCGCTTTCGTCTGCCCCACCGCCCGCACCTGCGTCCGGCGTGGATGATCCGCATTGGTTTGTTTATGTACGATCATCTGGGCAAACGCACCAGTTTGCCAAGTTCTACCGGTTTGCGTTTTGGCGCAGATTCCGTAATGAAACCTGAGATTGTGCGCGGTTTCGAATATTCTGACTGCTGGGTAGACGATGCACGACTGGTTTTGGCAAACGCCCAAATGGTCGTACGCAAAGGCGGAGAAGTATTAACCCGCACTCGCGCCACCTCTGCTCGCCGTGAAAACGGTTTGTGGATTGTTGAAGCTGAAGATATCGATACCGGCAAAAAACACACCTGGCAGGCGCGTGGCCTAGTCAACGCCACCGGTCCGTGGGTGAAAGAGTTTTTCGACGACGGTATGCACCTGCCATCGCCGTACGGTATTCGCCTGATTAAAGGCAGCCACATCGTGGTGCCGCGCGTCCATACCCAGAAACAGGCTTACATCCTGCAAAACGAAGATAAACGTATTGTGTTTGTCATCCCATGGATGGACGAATTCTCGATCATCGGGACGACCGACGTCGAATACAAAGGCGACCCAAAAGCGGTGAAAATTGATGAGAGTGAAATCAATTACCTGCTGAAGGTCTACAACGCGCACTTTAAGAAACAGCTGGGCCGTGATGATATCGTCTGGACTTACTCAGGCGTGCGCCCGCTGTGCGACGACGAGTCCGACTCGCCGCAGGCTATCACCCGTGATTACACGCTGGATATCCATGATGAAAACGGCAAAGCGCCGCTGCTGTCGGTCTTTGGCGGTAAGCTGACGACCTATCGTAAGCTGGCTGAACACGCGATGGAAAAACTGGCATCGTACTATCAGGGAATTGGTCCGGCGTGGACCAAAGAGTGCATTCTGCCAGGCGGTGACATTGGCGGCGATCGCGAAGACTACGCGGCCAAACTGCGCCGTCGCTACCCGTTCCTGACCGAGTCGCTGGCGCGCCATTATTCTCGCACCTACGGCAGCAACACCGAATGGGTCATCGGCGAAGCCACCTCGCTTGCCGAGTTAGGTGAAGACTTTGGCCATGAGTTTTATGAGGCCGAGCTGAAATACCTGGTCGATCACGAATGGGTTCGTCGTGCGGAAGATGCGTTGTGGCGTCGCACGAAAGAAGGTATGTGGCTGAACGCTGAGCAGCAGTCGCGCATGACCCAGTGGCTGGCTGAATACATTGAGAAGCACCAGCTGTCGCTGGCGTCCTGATAAAAATGCCGGATGGCGGCGACGCCTTATCCGGCCTACAAAGGTGCATAAACGTAGGCCGGGCAAGCGCAGCGCCCCCGGCCTCGTGTTTTACAACCGCACCGAATCAATATGCCAGATGTTTTCGGCGTACTCTTTGATCGTCCTGTCCGACGAGAAGTAGCCCATGTTGGCGATATTAATCATCGACTTAGTAGTCCACTCTTCCGGATGACGATACAGTTCATCAACCTTATCCTGACAATCAACGTAACTACGATAATCCGCCAGCACCTGATAGTGGTCGCCAAAGTTGATCAATGAGTCCACCAGGTCGCGATAGCGTCCCGGCTCCTCTGGGCTGAATATGCCACTGCCGATCTGCGTCAGCACCTGGTGCAGTTCCTCGTCTTTCTCGTAATATTCACGCGGCTTATAGCCCTGACTACGCAAAGCCTCAACCTCTTCCGCCGTATTACCAAAGATAAAGATATTTTCTGCGCCCACATGTTCCAGCATCTCGACGTTGGCACCATCCAGCGTACCGATGGTCAACGCGCCATTCAGCGCAAATTTCATGTTACTGGTCCCGGAGGCTTCGGTCCCGGCCAGTGAAATCTGCTCAGACAGGTCGGCTGCAGGAATAATCACCTGCGCCAGGCTGACGCTGTAATTGGGGATAAACACCACTTTCAGTTTGTCGCCAATTTGCGGATCGTTATTGATCACTTTTGCGACGTCGTTGATCAGATGAATAATGTGCTTCGCCATGTAATAGGCCGAAGCCGCTTTACCGGCGAAGATATTCACACGCGGCACCCACTCGGCGTCAGGATCGGCCTTAATGCGGTTGTAGCGGGTGATCACATGCAGCACGTTCATCAGCTGACGTTTGTATTCGTGAATACGCTTGATCTGTACGTCAAACAGCGATTTCGGATTCACTACCACGTTAAGCTGCTGGGCAATGAGCGTGGCCAGACGTTTTTTGTTCTCCAGCTTCGCCCGGCGTACCGCCTGGTTCACCAACGGGAAATCACAGTGCTGTTCAAGCTCGCTCAACTGGCTGAGATCGGTACGCCAGGTGCGGCCAATATTCTCATCCAGCACCTCAGAGAGCGGCGGGTTAGCCAGCGCCAGCCAGCGACGCGGCGTCACGCCATTGGTAACGTTGCAGAAGCGGGTCGGGAAGATCTTCGCAAAGTCAGCAAATAGCGACTGCACCATCAGGTTGGAGTGCAGTTCAGACACACCATTAACCTTGTGGCTCACCACGACCGCCAGCCATGCCATACGCACCCGGCGGCCGTTAGATTCATCGATAATCGACGTCCGCCCCAGCAGACCGGTATCGTTCGGATACTGCTCCTGCAGCGTTTTCAGGAAGTAGTCGTTAATCTCAAAAATGATTTGCAGATGGCGCGGCAGAATTTTGCCCAGCATATCCACCGGCCAGGTCTCCAGCGCTTCGCTCATCAAAGTGTGGTTGGTATACGAGAAAACCTGACAGCACACTTCAAACGCATCATCCCAACTGAACTTGTGCTCATCAATCAACAGACGCATCAGCTCAGGGATCGACAGCACCGGGTGGGTGTCGTTGAGGTGAATGGCGATTTTATCCGCCAGATTATCGTAGGTTTTGTGCAGTTGATAATGACGATTCAGAATGTCCTGCACCGTGGAGGAGACCAGGAAATACTCCTGGCGCAAGCGCAGCTCGCGTCCTGAATAGGTGGAGTCATCCGGGTAAAGCACGCGGGAGACGTTCTCGGAGTGGTTTTTATCTTCCACCGCCGCAAAGTAGTCGCCCTGGTTAAATTTACCGAGGTTGATCTCGCTACTGGCCTGGGCATTCCACAGGCGCAGCGTGTTGGTGGCATCGGTGTCGTAACCGGGGATAATCTGGTCGTAGGCAACCGCGAGGATCTCTTCAGTTTCTATCCAGCGCGTTTTCTTGCCTTCCTGCTGTATACGCCCGCCAAAGCGCACTTTGTAGCGCGTATTGTGGCGTTTGAACTCCCATGGGTTACCGTATTCCAGCCAGTAGTCCGGCGACTCTTTCTGTCGGCCATCAACAATGTTTTGCTTGAACATGCCGTAGTCATAGCGAATACCGTAGCCGCGTCCCGGCAGTCCCAGCGTTGCCAGCGAGTCCAGGAAGCAGGCCGCCAGGCGCCCGAGGCCACCGTTGCCAAGACCCGGGTCGTTTTCTTCATCGATCAGATCTTCCAGATCCAACCCCATACCTTCCAGCGCATTTTTGACATCGTCATAAATACCCAACGATAACAGTGCATTGGAAAGCGTGCGGCCAATCAGAAACTCCATTGACAGGTAATAGACCTGACGAGTTTCCTGGGATAATTGCGCACGGTTAGAACGCAGCCAGCGCTCCACGAGACGATCGCGCACCGCGAACAACGTGGCGTTCAGCCACTCATGTTTATTGGCAATGACCGGGTCCTTACCAATCGTGAACATCAGCTTGTAGGCGATAGAATGCTTAAGTGCCTCTACGCTGAGTGTGGGCGATGCATAAGTAAATGGAGCATTCATATAGGTGATTCCTGGATAACTATTTCAAGCGATAGTAAAGCTCACGGTATGACTTCGCCGCGACTTGCCAGCTAAAATCCATGGTCATGGCCTGACGTTGTACAAACCGCCACAGCGAAGGCCGGGACCACAATACGAAAGCACGCCGGATCGCACGTAGTAGCGACCAGGCATTACTATCTTCAAATACAAACCCACTGGCGATACCGTCCGCCAGGTTTTCCAGCGAACTGTCAGAGACCGTATCAGCCAGCCCACCGGTGCGCCGCACCAGCGGCAGCGTGCCGTACTTCAGTCCATACAACTGCGTTAAGCCACATGGCTCAAAACGGCTGGGAACCAATATCACATCGGCCCCACCCATGATGCGGTGCGAGAAGGCTTCGTGATAGCCAATCTGCACGCCCACTTGCCCCGGATGTTCCGCCGCTGCGGCGAGGAAACCTTCCTGCAACACTGGATCGCCCGCGCCAAGTAACGCCAGTTGCCCCCCCTGCTCTAACAGACCCGGCAGAGCCTCCAGCACCAGATCCAACCCTTTCTGACTGGTCAGACGGCTCACGACAGCAAACAGCGGCACTTTGTCGTTAACCTTAAGTCCCATCGCGATCTGCAGCTGACGTTTGTTCTCCGCCTTCTCTTCCAGCGTGTCACGCGTATAGCGCGACGCCAGCAGCAGGTCGGTTTCCGGGCTCCAGATTTTTTCATCCACGCCGTTCAGCACGCCGGAAAGCCGTCCTTCCCGATGACGCTGCTGCAACAGACCTTCCATACCATAGGCAAACTGCGGCTCGGTAATCTCCCGCGCGTAAGTTGGACTCACTGCCGTAATGTGGTCTGCGTAGTACAACCCTGCCTTCAGGAACGAAATCTGGCCGTTAAACTCCAGCCCGTGCACATTAAAGAACGACCATGGCAATTGGATGTCATCCATATGCTTTGCATAAAACATGCCTTGATAAGCCAGGTTGTGTACGGTGAACACCGATTTCGCCGGATGGCCGCGCGCCGCCAGATACGCCGGGGCCAGACCGGCATGCCAGTCGTGCGCATGCACCACATCCGGGCGCCAGAATGGGTCAAGGCCGCAGGCCATTTCACATCCGGCCCAGCCAAGCAACGCAAAACGCAGGACGTTATCGGTATAAGCGAACAGGTTGGTGTCGTGATACGGGCTACCGGGACGGTCGTAAAGATGCGGCGCGTCAATCAGGTAAATACCCACGCCGTTGAAATGCCCGAAAAGCAGCGTGATACGTCCAGCGAAGGTATCGCGACGCGTCACGACCTGTGCATCGGGAATGCCGCGACGAATATCTGGAAACGCCGGGAGCAACACGCGGGCATCCACGCCGTCCGCAATTTGCGCGGCAGGTAACGCCCCAATAACATCCGCCAGTCCCCCGGTTTTTAACAGGGGGAACATCTCTGAACAAACGTGTAAAACCTGCATTATCGCTCCTGTTTGATCTGCAGTTTGCGCAGCATTTCACGCGTGACCAGCACAATGCCTTCCTCTGAACGGTAGAAACGACGCGCATCTTCTTCCGCGTTTTCACCTATCACCATGCCTTCAGGAATAACGCAGGCGCGGTCGATAATGCAACGACGTAAGCGGCACGAACGTCCCACCCACACTTCAGGTAACAACACTGCCGAATCAATGTTACAGAATGAATTCACCCGCACTCGCGGGAACAGAACGGACTGCACCACCACCGAACCTGAAATTATGCATCCGCCAGAAACCAGCGAGTTCAGCGTCATTCCGTGGCTACCGGAACGGTCCTGCACAAATTTCGCCGGTGGCAGCGATTCCATGTGCGTTCGGATTGGCCAGTCCTGGTCGTACATATCCAGTTCAGGCGTCACCGAAGCCAGATCAAGGTTCGCCTTCCAGTAGGCTTCCAGCGTCCCCACATCGCGCCAGTACGGTTCGGATTCCGGGTCAGACTGCACGCAGGACAACGGGAATGGATGTGCATACGCCATGCCAGCTTCGGTGATTTTCGGGATAATGTCTTTGCCAAAATCGTGACTGGATTTTTCATCGAGATCATCTTCCGCCAGCAGTTCATACAGATAATCGGCGTTGAAAATGTAGATCCCCATACTGGCAAGAGATTTGGTCGGGTCGCCTGGCATGGCTGGCGGGTTGGCGGGTTTTTCAACGAACTCGATAATTTTATCGGTGTCGTCCACGTCCATCACGCCAAACGCGCTGGCCTCTTCAATAGGCACTGGCATACAGGCCACGGTGCAACGCGCGCCCTTCTCGACGTGGTCGATCAGCATGCGTGAGTAGTCCTGCTTATAAATATGATCGCCCGCGAGGATCACCACGTATTCCGCTTTATAGCGTCGAATGATGTCCAGGTTTTGGGTCACCGCATCCGCCGTACCGCGATACCAGTTTTCACCCTGCATTCTCTGCTGGGCAGGCAGCAAATCGACAAACTCGTTCATCTCTTCGCTAAAGAACGACCAGCCGCGCTGAATATGCTGCACCAGCGTATGGGACTGGTACTGGGTGATCACGCCAATACGGCGGATCCCGGAGTTAATACAGTTGGATAAGGCAAAATCGATAATGCGGAACTTACCGCCAAAGTGCACAGCAGGTTTGGCACGTTTGTTGGTCAAATCTTTTAAGCGGGTACCGCGGCCACCGGCCAGGATCAGGGCAACAGATTTTAATGGCAGCTGGCGCGCCAACATTACACGATCGTTCTTCTCTAAACTCACCATGACTAACTCCTTTTTTATCTTCTCTGGAACACACACAGTCCGTGCGCAGGTCCCTGCCAGACAGCCGTAAGCACCGGATTATCCTCTCCGGCAAATGGGGGAATGGCATGCCATTCCCCTTCAGGTAAAACGATATCTGTCACCTCAAGCGTGGCGTTTATTGCAATAAGAAAACGGTCTGAAAGCTGGATTTGCATCTGCCTCGGGCCGTTTTGCCACTCATCCGCACTTAAGGGTTGTGCGTACTTATTCAGCCAACGAACATTGCCATCGCCCTCTTCCCACCAACAATCCCCTGTTAATGCTGGGATTTGCCGGCGCAGATGAATCAGCGCGGCGGTAAATGTGGTTAGCCCACTGTTTGCCTGCTGCCAGTCCAGCCACGTTAAGGCGTTATCCTGACAGTAAGCGTTATTGTTGCCGTGCTGGCTATGACCATGCTCATCGCCCGCCAGCAACATCGGCGTCCCCTGAGAGAGCAACAGCGTAGTTAACAGCGCATGAATGCTGTCGCGCCGTCGCTCAATCAGGTCCAGCGTGCCGCCTAATCCTTCTTTACCATGATTGTCGCTGTAGTTATTGCTAGTGCCGTCGCGATTTTCCTCACCATTCGCTTCATTGTGCTTATTTGTGAAGCACACACAGTCGCGTAGCGTAAAACCGTCGTGCGCGGTCACCAGATTGACCGTGGCGCTGGGTTTGCGACCCTGGCGTTTAAACACATCGCTGGATGCGGCAAAACGCCCGGCAAACTCGCCCAACGAGAGATTACGCTGGAGCCAAAAGCGTCGCGTCGCATCGCGGAAATGGTCATTCCACTCGGCAAACGGAGGGGGGAAATTCCCCACCTGATACCCGCCTTCACCAATATCCCACGGTTCCGCAATCAGCTTCACGCGTGAGAGCAGCGGACAGGTTTGGATCGCGGTAAACAGCGGCGCATCCTGACGAAACGCAGGTGTACGCCCCATGACGGAAGCCAAATCAAAACGAAAACCATCTACATGGCAGGTTTCAACCCAATAGCGCAGGCATTCACATGCGTATTCCACAACGCCGGGATGGCTCAAATTGAGGGTGTTCCCACAACCGGTCCAGTTGTAGTAATCACCATCGTCCCTGATCCAATAATAGCTACGGTTATCAATTCCGCGCAGCGAGAAGACAGGCCCTTCGAGATCCAGCTCGGCGCTGTGGTTCAAAACGATATCGAGAATGACCTCAATCCCCGCTTTGTGCAGCGCTTTTACCGCGTCGCGAAACTCATCAAGCGCACTCTCCGGCGAACAGGCATAGGCCGGATGCAGCGCGAACATGGCCACCGGGTTGTAGCCCCAGTAGTTCGACAGGCCCAGCCGCTGAAGTCGCGGTTCGCTGGCAAAATGCGCCACCGGCAGCAGCTCCAGCGCGGTAATGCCGAGACGCTTGAAATAGTCGATCATCACCGGATGACCCAGCGCTTTGTAGGTTCCGCGAATCTCTTCCGGCAGGTCAGGATGCAAATACGTCAACCCTTTGACATGCGCTTCGTAAATTACGGTATTGCCCCACGGCGTGCGCGGCGGGGCATCATCCTCCCAGTCATAATGGTCGGACACCACCACGCCCTTCAGCGCGATGGTGGCATTATCATGGTGATCCGGTTCATTTAGCCCGCCGTGCAGCAGCGGGTTATCTTTTAACTCGCCCTCTACCCGACGGGCGCAAGGGTCGAGCAGCAGCTTGGCTGGGTTAAACCGGTGGCCCTGCTGCGGTTGCCATGGGCCATGGACGCGATAGCCATAGCGCAGACCGGGCCGGGCGTTGGCCAGATAGCCGTGCCAGACATCGCCGCTACGCCCCGGCAGGTCGTAGCGGAGTTCGCAACCGTCCTCGTCAAATACGCATAATTCAACGCGTTCAGCGTGGGCTGAGAAGAGAGTAAAATTAACGCCATGGCCGTCATACGTTGCACCATGGGGGGTGGCGTTGCCGGTTGCCAGTTGCGTCATTCCCCCTCCCGAACCAGCCAGATCGTTGCCAACGGCGGCAACGTGAGGCTCAGTGAATGCTGACGACCATGACTGGCGATTTCATCACTGTGCACCGCACCGCCGTTGCCAGTATTGCTGCCGTGGTAATGCATCGAATCGGTATTGAGGATCTCACGCCATTTCCCCGGCTGATTGATACCGAAGCGATAGCCGTGGCGGGGCACAGGCGTAAAGTTACTGACCACGATGATTTCATTGCCGACCTTGTCACGACGCACGAAAGCCAGCACCGAACGTTCTTTGTCATCCACCACCAGCCACTCAAAGCCATAGGCGTCAAAGTCGAGCTCGTGCAGCGCTTTGTGATGACGATAGGTGAGGTTCAGATCGCGCACCAGACGCTGTACGCCGTGATGCCAGTTATCACCGCCTTCCAGCAGGTGCCAGTCGAGGCTCGCGTCATGGTTCCATTCACGTCCCTGCGCAAACTCGTTGCCCATAAACAGCAGTTTCTTGCCTGGGAAGGCCCACATCCAGCCGTAGTAGGCGCGCAGGTTGGCAAACTTCTGCCACGCATCGCCCGGCATGCGGTCGAGAATCGATTTCTTGCCGTGCACCACTTCATCGTGCGACAACGGCAGGACAAAGTTCTCGGTGTAGTTGTACAGCATGCCGAAGGTCAGCTTATCGTGGTGATGTTGGCGATAAACCGGATCCAGTTTCATGTAGTCCAGCGTGTCGTGCATCCAGCCGAGGTTCCACTTATACCAGAACCCTAAACCGCCCATGTCCTGCGGTCTTGAAACGCCAGCAAAATCAGTGGACTCTTCCGCCATGCTCACCGCACCAGGCACCTGTTCGCCAAGAATACGGTTGGTATTGCGTAAAAACTCAATGGCTTCGAGGTTTTCACGACCGCCAAATTCATTTGGGATCCATTCCCCTTCTTTACGGCTGTAGTCGCGATAAATCATCGATGCCACGGCATCCACGCGCAGCGCGTCGATACCAAAGCGCTCAATCCAGTACAGGGCGTTGCCCACCAGATAGTTGCTGACTTCACGGCGGCCATAGTTGTAGATCAGCGTGTTCCAGTCCTGGTGATACCCTTCTCGCGGGTCGCTGTGCTCATACAGCCTGGTGCCATCAAACTCTGCCAGACCAAAGTCGTCCGACGGGAAATGGCCCGGCACCCAGTCAAGAATGACGTTCAGCCCCGCCTGATGCGCGGCATTCACAAAATAGCGGAAGTCATCGCGCGTACCAAATCGACGGGTCGGCGCATACATGCCGGTAGGTTGGTAACCCCAGCTACCGTCGAACGGATGCTCGTTAATCGGCAACAGTTCAAGGTGGGTAAAGCCCATCCACTTGGCGTAAGGCACCAGTTGATCCGCCAGCTCGCGGTAGCTCAGCCAGAAGTTGTTATCGGTATGACGACGCCATGACCCCAGGTGCACTTCATAGATAGAAATCGGCGCATCAAACTGGTTGGCTTTTTTACGCTCCTCGCTTTGCACCACTTTTTCCGGCAGACCACAGATAAGCGACGCGGTTTCCGGGCGCATTTGCGCTTCGAAGGCGTAAGGGTCCGCTTTGATTCGCAGCTTACCGTTGGCATCGATCATCTCGTATTTATACAGCTGACCATGCTGCGCACCGGGGATAAACAGCTCCCAGATACCGCTCTCTTTACGCAGGCGCATCGGGTGGCGGCGGCCATCCCAGTAGTTGAACTGCCCCACCACTGACACGCGTTGCGCGTTAGGTGCCCAGACAGAGAAGCGCGTACCGGTGACGCCATCCATGGTATCCGCATGCGCGCCCAGCGTTTCGTAAGGTCGCAGGTGCGTACCTTCAGATAACAGCCAGGCATCCATATCCTGGATCAGCGGGCCAAAACGATAAGGGTCATCAATCAGATTCTGCTGTCCATGCCAGACAACGGCCAACTGATAGCGAAAGAAATTTTTACGGCGGGGAAGTACAGCACAGAAAAAGCCACGAGAGTCGAGGCAATCCAGCTTGCCGACTTTGCGTCCGGTTTTGGGTTCGATCACCCACACTTCGGTGGCGTCAGGTAATAGGGCGCGGACTTCAAGTCCAGCGTCAGTTTGGTGCATACCGAGTACGGAAAAAGGATCCGCAAAATGGCCTGCAATTAGCGCATTAATCACGTCTCTATCGATACGAACGGACATGGTTGTCATCCTGTTTTATGGTGTCACCCCTTCCAACTGATTTTCGACATCAGGTAGCGACACTTTTTTTGACCTGAACGGCGCAGCACAATTGTGCATCCTCTCTGCGTCGTCCCACCTTCAGGCAACAACTTAATACCTCCGGTACTAAGTCACCCTTAAAGAATAGCCAATGCTTTATCTTACTCCCGGTAAAAAATGAAACATCTGCGCTTACTCCTGTATTACGCAAAAAAAAGGGTGACTCAGCACCCTTTGATCATTAACAAACCATTACGCCAGTTGACGTAACATGCGGCGCAATGGCTCCGCAGCACCCCAAAGCAGCTGGTCACCTACGGTAAAGGCTGACAGGAACTCCGGTCCCATATTCAGCTTACGCAGACGACCTACTGGCGTGGTCAACGTGCCGGTAACGGCCGCCGGGGTTAACTCACGCATGGTGATTTCACGATCGTTTGGTACTACTTTCGCCCACGGGTTGTGCGCCGCCAGCAGTTCTTCCACGGTCGGAATAGACACATCTTTTTTCAGTTTGATGGTGAACGCCTGGCTGTGGCAGCGCAACGCGCCGACGCGCACGCACAGACCATCAACCGGGATCACGGAAGACGTGTTGAGAATTTTGTTGGTTTCCGCCTGTCCCTTCCACTCTTCACGGCTCTGACCGTTATCGAGCTGTTTGTCGATCCACGGAATCAGGCTACCGGCCAGCGGTACGCCGAAGTTATCAACCGGCAGTTCGCCGCTGCGGGACAGCGTCGTTACTTTACGTTCGATATCGAGAATAGCAGAGGATGGGGTCGCCAGTTCATCGGCCACATGGCCATACAGATGACCCATCTGAGACAACAGCTCGCGCATATGACGCGCGCCGCCGCCGGAAGCCGCCTGATAGGTCGCCACGGAGACCCAGTCGACCAGGTCGTTGGCAAACAGGCCACCGAGGGACATCAGCATCAGGCTAACGGTACAGTTACCGCCGACAAAGGTCTTAATCCCTTTATTCAGGCCATCGGTGATGACATCCTGGTTAACCGGATCGAGAATAATGATGGCATCGTCTTTCATACGCAGCGAAGAGGCCGCGTCAATCCAGTAACCCTGCCAACCGCTTTCACGAAGCTTTGGATAGATTTCGTTGGTATAATCGCCGCCCTGACAGGTCACGATGATATCGAGCGCCTTCAGCGCATCCAGATCAAAAGCGTCCTGAAGCGTGCCGGTCGCGGTTCCACCGAATGTCGGTGCCGCCTGCCCGAACTGGGAAGTAGAAAAGAAAACAGGGCGAATGGCGTCGAAGTCACGCTCCTCAACCATGCGTTGCATGAGAACAGAGCCGACCATACCGCGCCAGCCGATAAAACCAACATTTTTCATAGCGTTTTTTCCTGCAGAGATGTGTGCTGTGTATGTATGCCAGTGTCCTGGTGGCATATCCTTCACCATACAAAATGCAGCCAAAGTCGCAAGTGAAATTAATCAATGATAGCGAAGCCATCAGTAATGCGACTTATCCCGCTGCGCAAGCAAGCAGAAAGTCCGCGGTAATTATCAGGGAATTTGAGTTATGAATGAAATCATTTCAGCGGCAGTTTTATTGATCCTGATTATGGATCCACTCGGAAATCTGCCCATTTTCATGTCCGTATTGAAACATACCGAACCGAAACGCCGCCGCGCGATTATGATTCGCGAGCTGTTCATTGCGCTGTTAGTGATGCTGATATTCCTGTTTGCGGGCGAGAAAATTCTGGCATTTCTTAACCTGCGCGCGGAAACCGTTTCTATCTCCGGGGGCATCATTTTGTTCCTGATCGCCATTAAGATGATTTTCCCCAGCGCCACCGGGAATAGCACCGGGCTTCCGGCGGGTGAAGAGCCGTTTATCGTCCCGCTGGCGATTCCGCTGGTGGCAGGCCCAACAATCCTGGCCTCATTAATGCTGTTGTCGCATCAGTACCCGAACCAGATGGGGCATCTGGTGATTGCCCTGCTGATCGCCTGGGGCGGTACGTTTGTGATTCTGTTGCAGTCGTCGCTGTTTTTGCGTCTGCTGGGGGAGAAAGGGGTGAACGCGCTGGAGCGCCTGATGGGGCTGATTCTGGTGATGATGGCCACCCAGATGTTCCTTGATGGCGTACGGATGTGGATGAAGGGGTGACCGTTTTGAAGCTGGAGAGCATGGCATTTCAGAGAACGATTCCGTTCACGTTATGTTCATTGCTTCTCTGAGATCTCGTCACCAGTGAACGTGTTAAGGGGGCTACGCAGCCCCCTTAACAATCCCGGCTCCCGGCAGGAAAATTGCCACTTCGTGGTTCCCTCCACTTATTCCTCCAGGCTACCGGGCCGGGCGCGAGGCAGCGTCCATGCAAAACGCGCCCTGAACCCGCATCCCTGCGGGTTCTCCCGGCCTTACGGAAACGCGTCGGCAATTTTCAGCCGGACCAGCCCACACCTGACCACCTGAGCTTTTACTTGAATACCTCTGAACAGCAAAACGGATATAGCTGAAAGCCAGATCGCTGAAGCGACACCCTGGTCCGGCTGAAAATCGATGAGGCGTTGACGGCTGACCGGGTCTGCCCGCAGGGATGCGGGCAGAGGGGACGGCCTGCATGGATGTAGGCTCGGCCCCGACCCGACAGGCAGACGGAATAAGACGAATAACTCGCGCAGCGACGATTTTCCCGCCGGGAGCCTGGGTTGCAAGGGAGGCGGCGGTGAGCCTCCCTTGCACGTTCACGGGCATCAGCGCTTCAGAGAAATGACACCACTGAGGTGAACGGAACCCTGAGCAATAATCACATGTTCACCCTACATGCTTAACTGAACGGCATTGCACTGTAATACCAGGTATTCCTTATGCTTTTAAGTCGCTGATATAACGTATTTTCATTTCTGCGAGGTGCCTTCCAGAATGCCCTCTTGTCAGCATCGTGGATAAGCCTTATCTTCTCGCTGCACCTGCAAAATCAGGTGTCAGAATTAGCCTTCTGAAAATCATACTGGCGACATATACTTCTATGTCGTGCGACCGATTTCGCCTCAATGGCGGGTCGAGCGGGGGCGTCGCAAGACGCGCCGGTATCCAGTATGACCGGTAAGGCTAACTCCGCTCGATTCTGCCACCCGCGAGATTAGCCTCTCCGGTGGTGGTTTAAATAAAACATACTGGAGGCTGCCCTATGGCGACTACCCCTCTCTTTTCACACTCTTTATTTACCCTGCCCTTTAGCCATGCCACGGATTTCACCGAGCTGGCGGATAACTGCGAGCGTTTTGTCGAAGGGCTGGTTGAATGCCATGACCCGGTTGAAAAGCTGGCGATTTGTGCACGTCTGTCGGCCTGTTTCGCGTTATTACAACCGACCTTAACGGAACCTGTACCGCAGCATCTACAGGCCAGTCTGACGGTAGAAACCTTACCGACCCGTTTTCCCCTTTTCGAGCCTGAGCCCGACCAGATGGGGCGTTACTGCCAGCTTTTGACGCATTTGCTGATGAGCAAAACGCTTTCTGATGATATGGAGCGAGTGGCAGGTGATTTGCTGCAGGATTTGGTGGGTTATTTCGCCGACACGCTGAAAGCACCGCGCTGGTTGAAAACAGATGAAGGCATGGTAATGCTGTAAAAAAGCCGGGTGACGCTTACCCGGCTTACGGTGTGCAATGAATTCAGGCCCGGTAAGCGCAAGCGCCACCGGGCAACAAGACTCAGCTCAACAGCTGGAAGGCAATCATACCGACAATTGCGCCGACCGTGCCGAGGATGGTTTCCATCATCGTCCAGGTCTTCAGCGTTTGTGCTTCCGTTGCGCCGGTAAATTTACCGAACAACCAGAAACCGGCGTCGTTAACGTGGCTGACCACGATCGAACCGCCCGCGATACAAATTGACAGTGCCGCCATCTGCGCACCGGAGAAGTTCAGCTGTTCAATCACCGGCATCACCAGACCGACCGCCGTTAAGCAGGCCACGGTCGCGGAACCCTGAATGATACGCACCGCCGCCGCCAGTACGAAGCAGGTAATGGCAATCGGCAGACCCATTCCGGTTAACGCTTCGCCCAGCGCCGGACCGACGCCGGAATCAACCAGCACTTGTTTAAACACGCCACCTGCACCGATCACCAGCAGGATAATTCCCGCCGGTTGCAGCGCATGACCGCAGATCTCCATCACTTTGTCTTTTGGCATACCCTGGCGAATCGCCAGACCGTAAATCGCCACCAGACAGGCAACCAGAATCGCGGTAAACGGGTGGCCGATAAACTCAAACCATTCGTAAGTTGAAGAACCAACCGGCACAAAGCGCGCGGCGATGGTTTTCAGACCAACCAATACCAGCGGCAGCAGGATCAGCGACAAGCTAAAGCCGAAGGACGGCATTTTACCTTCGCCCAGATGCGGCTCGGTAATGTCATCAGGAATGTTCAGCTCAACGTAACGGCTGATGAAATTACCCCACAGCGGCCCGGCGATAATCATGCCCGGAATCGCGGCACACAGGCCAATCAGGATCATCCAGCCAAAGTCAGCGTGCATCTGCGAAGCCAGCAACATCGGCGCTGGCCCCGGCAGTAAAAACGCCGCAGCCGCCGCTACGCCGGCAAACAACGGAATGACTAATTTAACCAGGTTGGTACCGGTGTGACGCGCCATCGAGAACGCTACGCTAATCAGCAGCACAATCGCCACCTCAAAGAACAGCGGCAGCGCGCAAATCAGACCGGCCAGGCCAATCGCGTAATGCGCGCGGCTGTGGCCGAAGGATTTCAGCATTTTGACGGCAATTTGATCGACTGCGCCGGTCTCATGCAAAATCTTGCCGAACATCGCCCCCAACGCCACAACAATCGCCAGGAAACCGAGCGTGCCTCCCATCCCTTTTTCCATAGTCGCGGCGATTTTATCGAGCGGCATACCGGAAAAGAGACCTGCACCAATAGACACCACCATCAAAGCAAGGAAGGCGTGCATACGCGCCTTCATCACTAAAAACAGCAGTAATAAAACGGACCCTACTGCTGTTAAAACAAGCGTTAATGTACTCACTACTTACTGCCCTGGTTAATAACCTCAATGGTGCTGGCGACCACACCGTCCAGTGGTTGATCGATATCGACCACCAGTACATCGTTTTCATTCGCACCTGGTTCTTCCAGCGCTTCAAACTGGGTCACCAGCATCTGCGTTTTGAAGAAGTGGCCTTTACGCGCTTTCAGACGGCTTTCGATAACGTCAAAATCCCCTTTCAGATAGATGAAAGAGAGGTTCGGGTTACCTTCGCGTAGCTGGTCGCGATAGACTTTTTTCAGAGCGGAACAGACGATCAGCGAAACCTTGTTGGTACGCTGCATCGCAAAGGCGGCGTCGTTCAGCGCCTGTAACCACGGTTTACGGTCATTATCGTTGAGTGGCTCACCGGAAGCCATTTTCATGATGTTGCTGCGCGGATGGAGAAAATCGCCATCAAGAAACGCGGCCTGCAGTTGATGCGCCACTTCGCTGGCGACAGCAGATTTACCGCTGCCCGATACGCCCATCAGAACGTAAACGTGGTGATCATGATTAGTCGTGCTCAAAGCGTTGCCCCCACTGGTACAAGAATCTGGAAATTGTTACGGGTAACTGTTATCGGTAACATTGTCCAGCCGGATAAATAGAGAAGCAATATCCATTCGTGCTCGAAGTGTATAAGTGTGAGCTACTTCAAACTTGTTGGCTTAAATAGATCCGCCCGGTGACAAGGTGAAACCTAAATCTAACATTTTAGGTGTGACTGCTTCACCACGGATGCGTGCCAGCAGACGTTCAGCACCAATGCTGCCCATCCGTTCACGCGGCGTGAGCACGCTCGCCAGACGCGGCTCCATCACCTGCCCGATGTCGTGACCGTGGAATCCGGCAATCGCCATGTCATCCGGGATTTTCAGCCCTAAACGCTGGCATTCGAAGGCCGCCCCTACCGCCAGGTCATCGTTGGTACAAAAAATGCCGTCGAGCTGCGGATATTCGCGCCGCGCCTGACGGATGAGTTCAATACCGGATGAGTAAGAAGAAGACTGTTCCACCATCACACTGTACGGCACCAGGTTGGCATCGCGCATTGCCTGCTCGTAGCCCCGCTGTTTGATGATAGTACGTTCATCAAGACGTGCGCCAAGATAGGCAACATGACGGTGCCCGCGGGCGATGATAGCGGCGGTCATTTGACGCGCGGCTTCGAAGTTGTCAAAGCCGACGGCGATATCCAGACACGGGGACTGGCTGTCCATCAGCTCAACCACCGGGATACCGGCGACCTCAATCATTTTCAGCGTACGAGGCGTATGGCTACGTTCGGTGAGGATCAGGCCATCGATATTCCACGACAGCATCGATTCCAGACGCTCCTGTTCCATCTCGGGTTTATAGCCGTAGTGCGCCAGCATGGTTTGATACCCATGGGCGTCGGTAACGGCCTCAATGCCGCGTAACACTTCAGCAAAAACCTGGTTAGTGAGAGACGGTAACAACACGCCGATAGCGCGGCTGGTGGCGTTAGAAAGGATATCAGGAGCGCGATTGGGAATGTAACCCAGCTCATCAAGTGCAGCGGCAATTTTGCCCCGCAGCGCCACGGAGACCTGCTCCGGGTTACGCAAAAAGCGACTGACCGTCATTTTGGTCACGCCCACGCGGTCGGCTACATCCTGAAGTACGGGTCTTTTCTTTTTCATCGTCCTGAAGCGTTAAAAAGGGATAGATTCCCCCAGTTTACCACGGACGTGCATGAACCTTTGCAGAGAAAAAAAGGAGTTTTTATTGTGAGAAATACACAAAATCATTCGAGTTGCATCAAGGCGGCGACGTAGTGAATCCCCGGGAGCGTACATTAAGTACGCGACCGGGGTGAGCGAGGAAAGCCAACACAGATGCGGCTTGAAGGATGCCGTGTATTTTTATACAGGCGGCAGGTCAAACAACAACACTTCGCTGTCGCTGTCGGCATGAATAGAAATTGCCTGTTCATCCCAGATTGCCAGACCATCACTGGTGGTCGCTTTGGTTCCGTTAATGGTGACGTTGCCTTTAACGACCTGGATCCAGACGCGACGTTCAGCGGCAATCTGATGTACCGACTGCTCATCTTTGAGTAACGCCCAGCGGTACAGCTCCATATCCTGGTACACTTTCAGCGAGCCATCGCGGGCATCAGGCGACAGCACCAGTTGTTTACCCTGAGCGGCATCGAAACGGCGCTGTTCATAGCGCGGCGTAATACCGTTTTCCTGCGGCATGATCCAGATCTGATACAGATGCAGCTTCTCAGTATTACTCGGGTTGTACTCCGAGTGACGGATCCCCGTCCCGGCGCTCATAATCTGGAACTCACCGGCAGGAACCTGCTCTTTGTTGCCCATGCTGTCCTGATGTTCTACTGCGCCTTCCAGCACGTAGGTCAGGATTTCCATGTCTTTATGGGGGTGAGTGCCAAAGCCCTGGCCTGCGTCAATCACGTCATCGTTAATCACGCGCAGTGCCGAGAACCCCATAAAGTTCGGGTCATAGTAGTTGGCAAAAGAGAAGGTATGCCAGGAATCGAGCCAGCCATGATTCGCATGACCGCGGTCGTTAGCTTTGCGTAAATAGATCATTGTGTTCACCCCCAGATGTTTTCGATGGAGTAAGTGTGGACTCAATCCGCCTGGGATCATAGAGGGTGAAAATTGACTCCTCTGTTCAAAAAATATGAATAAACCCAGAGGAGTCTGTGCAGGCTATTTGGCGAGGGTTATCGTCGCAGGCGTTGCCTGTTCGAAGGCGCGTTCGAGGATCTCCAGGTTGGTTAGAACTTCAGATTCCTTGACGTAATTAGGCGTACCGGCGGTCAGCGTCTGGTACAGCGCATCATAGACGCGACCGTAATCCCCCACCTCCGGCTTCACCTCTTCTTTTACTGTGATGCCGTCATCGTTGACATACTCCAGCATTCCGATGGAATCATCAGCAGCAAAACCGGGCTCACCCGGCATGATATTGGCCTTCAGGCTGGTTTCCTGCTGGTCGATACCGTACTTCACAAACGAGCCTTTGGTGCCATGAACGATAAACTTCGGATAGTCGATTTTTACCAGGTGGCTGGTTTTGACGATAGCCTTCAGGTCGCCGTAAAACAGTTGCGCTTCAAAGGTATCGTCCGGGTTCGCTTTATTACGCAGGCTGCGGATGTCATACGCCACATGATCGGGGCGTCCGAACAGCGAGATAATCTGATCCATGGTGTGTACGCCCAGGCCATAAAACGCGCCGTCCTGCGGCAGTCCCGGCTTAGTTTCCGCCTCGGGACGGTAATAATCAAAATGGCTTTCAACCTCAACAATCTTGCCGAGTTTGCCGCTCTCAATCGCCTTTTTGGCGGTAAGGAAGCAGGAGTCAAAACGGCGATTCTGGTACGGCGTAACGGTCAGTCCTTTGCTTTGCGCCAGTTCGAACAGCACTTTTGCTTCTGCCAGCGTCGGCGTGAACGGTTTCTCAACCAGCACGTTTTTACCCGCCTCCAGCGCACGTTTGGCGTAGTCAAAATGGCTGTCAGCATGGGTACAGACGATCACTAACTTCACCTGCGGATCGTTTAAGATCTCGTCGAGGTCGCTGGTGAAGTGAATATGCGAATACTGCGGCGCCTGCTCTTCCGGCCTGGCGTTACGGCGGAAAATGTGCGCGACATGCCAGCTATTTTTGCGATTGAGGACGTACGGCAAATGGTAGCGAGTGGTACTTTTACCAAAACCAATAAATGCGCAGTGTAAGGTCATGAGACAGTCCTTTTGAAGATGATTATCTACACCATAGCGCAAAGCGGCTGGAGACTGAATGTTGGATCTTTGCCGGATGGCGTTTGAACTGCACCACAGGTGCGACAGGATCGGCCGTCGGCGTCGCGGTCAGTTTGTTCACGGCAAGCGCGCAGGACCCGGAGCGTACTAAATGTACGTGAGGAGCACGAGCACTTCCCGGGGACAAAATGACAAGTAAGCCAGGCTGAAACAAAACCCCAAAAAAAAAGCCAGCAAAAGCTGGCTAAAGTAATACTGGAAGCAATGTGAGCAATGTCGTGCTTTCAGGTTCTCCGTAGGGGTTCCCCTGAACGCAGAGCAATAATAATCATTCTCATTCGCACTTGTCTACTTCTTTTTGCAAAAAAATGCAGTTGACGGAATTTTCTTTCTCAGCGAGGGTAAAGACTCAATTAACCCTGAAGGAGATAAGGAATGAGTGAGATAGTGATACGCCACGCTGAACAGAAAGATTACGACGCAATTCGTCAGATCCATGCCCAGCCGGAGGTGTATCACAACACGCTACAGGTTCCTCATCCTTCCATGGAGATGTGGCAAGAACGACTAACCGAACGGGTCGGAATCAAACAACTGGTCGCGTGCATTGACGATATCGTCGTGGGGCACCTCTGTATTGAGGTCGCGCAGCGCCCGCGCCGCAGCCATGTCGCC
This sequence comes from Citrobacter sp. KTE30, assembly GCF_000398825.1. Taxonomy (NCBI): domain Bacteria; kingdom Pseudomonadati; phylum Pseudomonadota; class Gammaproteobacteria; order Enterobacterales; family Enterobacteriaceae; genus Citrobacter; species Citrobacter sp. KTE30. The sequence goes on from NZ_KB976056.1 coordinate 134,061, forward strand.
GATTTTGGTATCTGCGTGGATGCCCGGTGGCACAATCGCGGCGTTGCCAGCGCGCTGATTCGCACGATGATCGACATGTGCGACAACTGGCTGCGCGTCGAGCGTATCGAGTTAACAGTGTTTGTGGATAACGAACCTGCTGTTGCGGTCTATAAAAAGCATGGCTTTGAGATCGAAGGCACCGGTAAGAAATACGGCCTGCGCAACGGCGAGTACGTGGATGCGTACTTTATGGCGCGCGTGAAATAACGGGTAAGAAACCGTCAGGAAGCACTCGCCGGGCCTGCATCAACGGCAGACCCGGCAATACCATCAGTATCCCGCCGTTAAATCATCCACGGAACGCGGGTCGGACGCGCCATACAGTGCGCCATCCGGTCCTACCATAATGCTCTGCGTGCTGCCCATCGCTTCCTTCAGCGCGACTTTCTGCCCTTTCTGCTCCAGCAGCTTAATGGTGTCCGGGCTAAACCCTTTCTCAACGCGCAGTTCATCCGGCAACCACTGATGATGGAAGCGCGGCGCGTTGGTTGCTTCGGCGACGTTCATTCCAAAATCAATGCTGTTGACTACCATTTGCAGCACGGTAGTGATAATTCGGCTCCCACCAGGGCTGCCGGTAACCAGCCAGGTTTTCCCGTCTTTTACCACGATAGTCGGCGACATTGATGACAGCGGACGCTTCTTAGGCCCAACCGCGTTGGCATCACCGCCCACCAGTCCATAAACGTTTGGTACGCCCGGCTTAGCGGAGAAATCGTCCATTTCGTTATTAAGCAGAATGCCGGTGTTACCCGCCACAATCCCGGTGCCGAAGGTGGTGTTCAGCGTATACGTCACCGCCACGGCATTACCGTCTTTATCCACCACCGAGAAATGGGTGGTCTGATTGCTTTCATACGGCGCGAGCTTGCCAGGTTTGATCTGGCTGGAAGGCTTCGCCTTGTTGATATCAATCTGATCGGCAAGCGATTTGGCATAGGCTTTGTTGGTCAGCGCCTGCCACGGTACTTTCACAAAATCCGGGTCGCCCAGATACTCCGAGCGGTCGGCGTAGGCATATTTCTCCGCTTCAGCCATCACCTGCATGGCATCAGCGCTGCCAAACCCGTACTTCTTCATATCGAAGTTTTCAAGAATATTGAGGATCTGCACGATGTGAATACCGCCAGAGGACGGCGGTGGCATGGAGAAGACCTGATACCCGCGATAGTCGCCGCTAATCGGCGTACGCTCCACGGCTTTATAGGCGGCTAAGTCCTCTTTCGTCATCAGCCCGCCGTTTTTCTGCATTTCCTCCGCAATCTGATCGGCAATCGCCCCTTTATAAAACGCATCCGGACCGTTCTCGGCAATCATCTCCAGGCTTTTCGCCAGGTTCGTTTGCACCAGCTTGTCGCCCTTTTTCAGCGGCTCGCCGTCTTTCCAGAAAATGGCTTTGCTGTTCTCGTGATTAGGGAGCACTTCGCTGCCATAGGTTTTCAGATCGTCAGCCAGCGCGTCGTTAACCACAAAGCCTTCTTCCGCCAGCTTCATCGCCGGGCGCACGACTTTGTTCAGCGGCATCGTGCCGTATTTCTCCAGCGCCAGCGAGAAACCCGCCACCGTACCCGGCGTACCGGATGCCAGATGCGATGTCAGCGACTTTTTCGCATCGGCGTTGCCCTGCTCATCGAGGAACATGTCGCGGGTCGCGCCAGCAGGGGCCATTTCACGAAAATCAATCGCCGTGGTGTTACCGTCTTTGGTACGCAGCAGCATAAACCCACCGCCGCCCAGATTGCCCGCCTGCGGATGCGTCACCGCCAGCGCGTAACCAACGGCAACGGCGGCATCAACGGCATTCCCGCCCTGTTTAAGAATATCCACCCCAACCTGGGTGGCTAAAGCATCCACGGAAGCCACCATCCCCTGCTGAGCACGAACGGGATGGAACACATCTTCCTCAACGCCGTAGGATACCGGCGGTGGCGCAGCCGGTGCGGCAGCCACGCTAAAACAACTTCCTGAGAGCAGAGCAGCAATGGCTACCCGGCGTAAAAACGTCGGTTTTATCATCGTTATTCTCCAGATGTACGGGGTCGGCCCCCAATAAGCCTGGTGCATAACTCTGAAATAATCATCGTAACGGCGAGAAAGGAGTAAACTTAAACGATCCCCGAGAGGAGAAAAGCGATGAAACGACTCTTACTTTTAGCCATGCTCTTGCCGTTTGCTGGCTTTGCACAGCCCATCAACACCATGAATAACCCGAATCAACCCGGTTATCAGATCCCGAGTCAGCAGCGTATGCAAACCCAAATGCAATCACAGCAGATTCAGCAGAAAGGGATGCTCAACCAGCAGTTGCAAACGCAGACGCGCATGCAGCAACAGCATATGGAAAACCAAATCAACACGAACACCCAGCGCGTGCTGCAGTCTCAGCCGGGCGAGTTGAATCCTGGACAGCAGCAAATGCTGCCTAACAGTAACGGTGGGATGTTGAGTGGAACCCGTAATCCGGACAGCTCGCTCAATAAGCAACATATGCTGTCGGAGAAAAAGAACGGCGACATGCTGAAGCCCTCCAGCACGCCGCAGCCTAACGTTCCGTTAAAAACGATTGGGCCTTAACAGGGCTGGAAATCCGGGCCAATCGTATCAATGGCATCGGTACAGATGCAGTCCACACCCCAGCGCAGCAGTTCCGCCGCGCGCTGGGGTCGGTTGACGGTATACACCAGAATACGTAGCCCCGCATCGCGCAGCGCATCCACGCGCGCCTCATCCAGCAGCTTATGATTAAGATGAATAGAGACGCAGCCAAGCCGCGTGGTCAGCTCGCGCCAGTCTTCGCGCCATTCATCCAGCAGCAAACCTCTCGGCAGTTCAGGCACCGCCTGCTGCGCCGCTTCTAGCGCATCAATTTCAAAGGATGACAACAGTGGTGGCGTCATTCCCGCCCACAGTTCCCGCGCGGCCAGCGCCACGACCTTCCCGGTGAGCGCCCCCGTCCCGGTGGTGGGTTTGATCTCAATATTTGCCATCATGCCGTGCTGGCGACAGCGCTCAGCAACTTGCGAGAGCAGCGGCAACGGTTCGCCTTTAAACTCACCGCTAAACCAGCCGCCGGCGTCCACGCGCAATAGATCCTGCCAGTTCAATTCGCCAGCCACGCCCCAGCCGTTGCTGGTGCGTTCCAGGTTGTCGTCATGCAGTAAGAAGATCTCACCGTCTTTCGACAATTTAGCGTCAAACTCAATCATGGTATGCCCGTATCGCGCCCCCACGTCGATCGCCGCCAGGGTATTTTCCGGTGCCAGCTTACCGCCGCCACGATGGGCGACAATATGGGGGTAAGGCCAGTTACTCATACACGTTGTCCTGTTTCGCCATCAAAAAGATGCAGATGATTTTCTGGCAGATGCAGCCACAGCGTGCTACCTGCCGTCGGGCGATGCTGATGCGCCAACCGCACCACCAGCTTTTGCTCACCCCAACGTCCATGTGCCAGATTATCCGCACCCAGCATTTCCAGCGTGTCGACAACCAGCGGCACGCCGCCTTCAGCCTGCGAGCTTAGCGCAATATGCTCCGGGCGGATACCCAGCGTCATGTTACGCCCAATACACTCCCTGGCGCTTCTTCCGATGGGCAACGTCATGCCGCCCTCCAGCTCAAAATGGGTACCCGCAGCGCTGATGCGCCCGTCGAGCAGATTCATCGCCGGGCTGCCGATAAAGCTCGCCACAAAGCGGCTGGCAGGCTTTTCATACACCTCAACCGGCGTCCCTACCTGCTCGGCAATGCCTTTGTTCATCACCATCACCCGTTGGGCGAGGGTCATCGCTTCAACCTGGTCGTGCGTCACGTACAGCGAGGTGGTTTTCAGTCGGCGATGCAGATGTTGTAACTCCAGACGCATCTGTACGCGCAGCTTGGCATCAAGGTTAGAAAGCGGCTCATCGAACAGGAATACCGCCGGGTCACGCACAATCGCTCGTCCCATCGCTACGCGCTGGCGCTGGCCGCCGGAAAGTTCGCGCGGACGACGTTTGAGCAGCTCACCCAGCTCGAGAATACGTGCCGCCTCTTTTACCCGCTCAGCAATATGCTCCTTGCCCATCCCGCGGATTTTCAGCCCCCAGGCCATGTTTTCTTCCACGCTCATATGCGGGTAGAGAGCATAGTTTTGAAAGACCATCGCAATGCCGCGATCCTTCGGCTCCATCTCGGTGACGCGTTTATTATCAATCCAGATATCGCCGCCGCTTACCCGTTCAAGCCCGGCCACCATCCGCAGCAGCGTAGACTTACCGCAGCCGGATGGCCCAACCATCACAATAAATTCCCCGTCCGCGACGTCCAGCGTCAACGGTTTAATCACCTGGGTTTTGCCGTCCCAGCTTTTGGTTACTGCCTGTAGTTTTAAACCAGCCATTTTTATTTCTCACTATCGACCAGGCCACGTACGAAGGCACGCTGCATGGCTAACACGATGATTACCGGAGGGATGAGCGTCAGCAGCATGGCTGCCATTACCTGGTTCCACTGCGTTGTGCCTTCACCGGTGGCAATCATGCCTTTGATACCCGCCACCGCAGTGCCCAAATTGACGTCGGTAATAATTAACAACGGCCACAGATACTGGTTCCAGCCGTAGATAAAGGTAATAACGAACAGCGCCGCCAGATTGGTTTTTGACAACGGTAGTACGATATCGCGGAAAAAACGCATTGGTGACGCGCCGTCAATACGCGCCGCCTCAACCAGTTCATCCGGCAGGGTCATAAAGAACTGACGGAACAGGAAAGTCGCTGTCGCAGATGCCATCAACGGCAGTGTCAGACCCGCATAGCTGTCGAGCATCTTCAGATTGGCGATCACTTCTACCGTCGGGAAAATACGCACCTCAACCGGTAGCATCAGGGTGATAAAAATCATCCAGAAGAACAGGTTGCGCAGCGGAAAGCGAAACCAGACGATGGCGAATGCGGAGAGCATAGAGACGGTAATTTTCCCTACCGTAATGCTGAACGCCATGATGAAACTGTTGAGCATCATCAGCCAGAACGGCGCGCTGTTGACGCCCACGCCGTTGACCCAGATGTATTTCATGTTTTCCAGCAGTTGCGAGCCGGGAACCAGTGTCATCGGCGTCTCAAACACCGCTTTGTTGTCCAGCGTCGCCGCGACAAACGCGACGTACAACGGAAACAGGATCACCATGATCCCCATAATCAACATGGCATGGCTGAATATTGTCAGCCCACGACGGTTCTCAATCATTGGTAACGCACCTTACTTTCCACATAGCGGAACTGCACCACCGTCAAAATAATGACCAGGAACATCAGCACCACCGATTGTGCAGCGGAAGAAGCCAGATCCAGCCCGACAAAACCTTCGCGATAGATCTTATAAATCAGCGTCGTGGTCGCCTGTACCGGCCCGCCTGCAGTGGCAGCATCAATCACCGGGAAGGTGTCAAAGAAGGCATACACCAGATTCACCACCAGCAGGAAGAAGCTCACCGGGGCAATGAGCGGCAGCGCCAGTTTAAAGAAGCGGCGAACCGGCCCCGCACCGTCAATCGCGGCGGCTTCAATCAGTGAGCGAGGAATAGACTGCAGTGCGGCAAAGAAGAACAGGAAGTTGTAACTAATCTGCTTCCAGACCGACGCAAACACCACCAGGAACATTGCCTGACCGCTGTTTTGCGCATGGTTCCAGTCATAGCCAAACTCACCGAGAAAATGGGTAATCAACCCGCGCCCGGGGTTAAACAGGAAGATCCACAATACGGCAGCAACGGCGGGCGCAACGGCGTAAGGCAACAGCATCAGCGTTTGGTAAAAACGGCTGCCGCGCACCACGTAATTCACCAACGCCGCAAAAAATAACGACACCAGCAGACCGCTTACCGTGACTAACGTACTGAACTTAATGGTGGTCCAGAATGAGTCGAGGTAGTACGGGTCATGAAACAGCGCGACAAAGTTTTCCAGTCCGACAAACTGGCTGGAAAGACCAAACGGATCAACGGATTGTAGCGAGTACCACAGCGCTTCACCGGCAGGCCAGATAAAGAAAATAACGGTGATAACCAGCTGCGGAGCCACCAGTAAATAGGGAAGCCAGCGCGAACGGAACACCGGACGGGATGAAGACATGGAAGTTTGATTCCTGAACAGCGCCGGATGGCGCTACGCTTATCCGGCCTACGCGCATTTGTAGGCCGGGTAAGGCGCAGCCGTCACCCGGCATTTCACATTACGATTTGGTCGATTGCTCAAAGCGACGCAGTAACTGATTGCCACGCTCAACGGCGGCATCCAGCGCCTGCTGCGGGGTTTTCTTCCCGGTCCAGACGCTTTCCAGCTCTTCATCCACGATGGTGCGGATCTGCGGCATGTTGCCCAGACGCAGCCCTTTGGTGTACGGCAACGGCGGCTTGTTGAGCATTTGACGCGTAGCGATATCCGCCCCCGGATTCTTCTCATAGAAGCCCTGCTCACGGGTCAAATCGTAGGCCGCGGTGGTGATCGGCAGATAGCCAGTCTTCTGGTGCCATTCGGCAGCAATTTCAGGCTTCGCCAGGAAGTTGAGGAACTTCGCCACGCCTTCGTAGGTGGGTTTGTCTTTACCCTGCATCACCCACAGGCTGGCTCCACCGATAATGGCGTTCTGCGGCGCGCCCTTCACATCGGCATCGTACGGCATCATCCCGACGCCATAGTTGAATTTCGCGTAATGGCGGATGTCAGCCAGAGAACCGGAAGAGGCGGTGGTAATGGCGCAATCCCCGTTATAGAACTTCTCAGTGGATTCGTCCTTACGCCCGAAGTAGCTGAAATCGCCTTTTTTGTTCAGCTCTTCCAGCAGGGCGATATGTTTTACCTGTTCCGGTTTATTGAACTCCAGCACCGCGTCAGTACCGTCAAAACCGTTGTTTTTGGTAGCGACCGGCAGACCGTTCCAGGCGCTGAAGTTTTCAATCTGAATCCATCCCTGCCAGCCGCTGGCGTAACCGCACTTCATGCCTGCCGCTTTCAGCTTCGCGGTGTACTCCGCCAGGTCCTGCCAGGTTTTCGGCGGCTGCTCAGGGTCTAAACCAGCTTTTTTAAAGGCATCTTTGTTGTAGTACAGCACCGGAGTGGAGCTGTTAAACGGTTGAGAAAGCAAATGTCCGCTTTTAGAGTCGGTGTAATAACCGGATACCGTCGGTACGAACTGAGACTCATCGAAGTTGATGCCAGCCTCTTTGAATACTTCATAGACCGGTTTAATGGCTTTCGAAGCCATCATCGTTGCCGTACCCACTTCATAAACCTGTAGCAGCGCAGGCGCGTTTCCGGTACGGAAAGCGGCAATTCCTGCACTCAGGCTCTGCTCGTAGTTGCCTTTGTACTGCGGAACAATTTTGTAGTCGGGATTGGCGGCATTAAAACGTTGCGCCAGGGAATCAACTTCTTTACCCAGTTCGCCTTCCATTGAGTGCCAGAATGGGATGGTGGTGACCGCCAGTGCCTGACCTGCAAACGCCAGGCTAAGTGCCAGTCCTAAAGCTGTATGTCGTAACGATATCATCGGTTATCTCTCTTGTTGTGCCGGATGCGCGATATCACGCGTTTTATGCTCGCGGGGGTAACATGACATGCTCGAATGACAGAAAAATAACTTTTTTATTACAAAAAAAAGATAGTAAGGCGACAAACAGATGGCAAGGCGGTGAAAGCGTAGTGACAGGAAAATGCGGAGTGGTGCACAACAAAGCCGGGTAGCGGTATGCCTTACCCGGCCAGGATGGCGTTATCTGTTGCTGCAGGAGAAAGATTAATCTCTGCGCCAGCGTCGTTCGTACTCATTCTGTAAACGCTGCTGCTCTCGTCGCTCACGTTCACGTTGGATATCTGATTTATCATCTTCCCAGCCCGGGCATACCGAGCTGGTAAACACTTCGCAGGGCGAGTCGGATTGCGCTAACGGGTTGTCCGATTTCTCTTCCCAGATTGCGGGATCGCGCGGGTCAAACGCTGGCGGTGTCGAGGCCAGGGTAGTTAAAGAAAGCGTCAAAAACAAACTGCCAATCATCATGCAGGTACCTGAACGAATCATCCTTTCTCCATGTTCATTTTTTATTATTGATAATTATTCTCAATAATAACATAGCGCAATAAAAAGGGGCCACAGCGGGCCCCTTGTCTATTCAGAGAATGATTAACCGCCCAGATACGCACTGCGCACCGCTTCGTTAGCCAGTAGCGCATCGCCGGTGTCTTCCAGCACCACATGACCGTTTTCCAGCACGTAGCCGCGATCGGCGAGCTTCAGCGCCTGGTTAGCGTTCTGTTCGACAAGGAAAATGGTCATCCCCTGCTCGCGCAGTTGCTCAATGGTGTTAAAGATCTGCTGGATGATAATCGGCGCCAGACCCAGCGATGGTTCATCAAGCAGTAGCAGCCTCGGCTGGCTCATCAGCGCACGGCCTATCGCTAGCATCTGCTGTTCACCGCCGGACATCGTTCCCGCACGTTGAATACGACGCTCATGCAGGCGAGGAAACAGGTCATACACCCACTTGATGCGTTCCTGAAACTGGTCTTTCTCGGCAAAGAAACCGCCCATCGCCAGGTTCTCTTCCACCGTCATACGGGAAAACACGCGACGCCCTTCCGGCACAATCGCTACCGCTTCGCGCATGATTTTCGCCGTCTGCCAGTCGGTAATGTCTTTACCATCAAAGACGATTCGCCCGCTGGTCGCTCGCGGGTCGCCACACAATGTGCCGAGCAGCGTGGTTTTTCCCGCGCCGTTGGCACCAATCAGAGTAACGATTTCACCCTGGTTGATATACAAGCTGACGTCATGCAGCGCCTGTATCTTGCCGTAGTGGGCGTTGACTTTGTCGAACGATAACATCGCCTTATCCATATTAATCCTCGCCCCCATTATGCTTCACCTAAATAGGCGCGGATAACATCCGGGTTATTACGAATCTGTTCCGGCGTCCCATTCGCCAGCGGCGTGCCCTGGTTCACCACGTAAATACGATCGGAAATACCCATCACCAGCTTCATGTCGTGCTCAATCAACAAAATGGTGGTGTTGTGATGGTTACGCAGTTCAGCAATCAGCTCGTCCAGCTCTTTGGTCTCTTTCGGGTTGAGTCCCGCAGCGGGTTCGTCGAGCATCAGAATTTCCGGCTGGGTCACCATGCAACGGGCAATCTCCAGACGACGTTGATCGCCATAGGCCAGGTTACTCGCCTGACGGTTGGCGTGCTCCAGCAAACCAATACGCTCCAGCCAGGTGGCGGCACGATCCAACGCTTCACTCTGCGCGCGACGGAACGACGGAGTTTTCAACAGGCCGGAGAAGACGCCGGTTTTCAGTTGCTGATGTTGCGCCACCAGCAGGTTTTCAATCACCGTCATTTCGCGAAACAGACGTACGTGCTGGAAAGTACGCACCACGCCCATACGCGCGATTTGCTGACCCGGTAGTCCTTCCAGGTGCTGGTCGCGCAGCTTAATCGTCCCGCCGGTCGGCTTATAAAAACCGGTCAGACAGTTAAAGACCGTGGTTTTTCCCGCGCCGTTTGGCCCGATTAACGAAACTATTTCCTGCGGCCGCAGTTCCAGTTCAACGTTGTTTACCGCCAGCAGACCGCCGAAGCGCATCATCAGGCCGTTAACGGATAATAATGGCTGACTCATGCCTGCTCTCCTTTTGCTTCCCCGTTTTTCAGCTTCAACTGTGGACGGGTCATCGGCAACAAGCCCTGCGGACGCCAGATCATCATCAGTACCATTAAACCACCCAGCATTAACATGCTGTATTCGTTGAAATCACGCATCAGCTCGCGTGACACTACCAGCAGGATGGCCGCGAGGATCACCGCAAACTGTGAGCCCATTCCGCCCAATACCACAATCGCCAGCACAAAGGCCGACTCGGCAAAGGTGAAGGATTCCGGGCTGACGAAGCCCTGGCGCGCGGCAAACAGCGTACCGGCAAAACCGGCAAACGCAGCGCTGATGGTAAAAGCTGTCAGTTTGATGCGCGTAGGGTTTAAGCCCAGCGAGCGACAGGCTATTTCATCTTCACGCAGCGCTTCCCACGCACGGCCCAACGGCATACGCAGCAGACGGTTAATCACAAACAGCGAGAAGACCACCAGCAGCAGCGCCACCAGATAGAGGAAAATGACGCGGTCAGAGGGATCGTACTTGACGTTAAAGAAGTTGCTGAAGGTATCCCAGCCACCTTCACGAGCGGTACGGCTAAACTCCAGACCGAAAAAGGTCGGTTTCGGGATCTGGCTGATACCGTTCGGGCCACCGGTCACTTCGGTGTTGTTGAGCAGCAGGATACGGACGATTTCACCGAAGCCTAAGGTCACAATAGCCAGATAATCACCGCGCAGGCGCAGTACCGGGAAGCCGAGCAGGAAGCCAGCAGCAGCGGAAACCAGCCCCGCCAGCGGCAGACAGGTCCAGAAGCCGAGTCCGTAATAGTGGTTCAGCAGCGCGAAGGTGTAAGCGCCGATGGCATAAAAGCCGCCGTAGCCCAGCACCAGCAGGCCGGAAAGCCCCACCACCACGTTTAAGCCGAGGCCGAGGATGATATAAATCATCGTCAGCGTGGCGATATCCACCGTACCGCGCGAGACCATAAACGGCCACGCCACGGCAATCACCAGCAACGCCACCAGGAACAGCTTCTGTTTAACGGTGGAGCCGTCAATCGCCGGCAGAATAAACTTCGGTCCGGAGACGCTCTTCAGGCCCTTCTGGAAAGCTGGACGCAGCAACTGAAAGAGGAAGACCACGCCAGTACCAATAAACACCCACTGCCAGCGAATATCCGCCGCGGAATCCACCACCAGTTTGGTGCCGTCAAGCTCTAACTGAACGCCCATAAAGACGCCCGCCAGGACAAAGAACATGGCGGCAGAGAGCAGCGCCATTGCAAAATGCATCGGTTTCATACTTTCTCTACCTCCGGGCGACCCAGAATACCGGTCGGCATCACCAGCAGCACCAGAATCAGCAGCGCGAATGAAACGACGTCTTTGTATTCAGTACTCAGATAAGCAGAGGAGAGCGCTTCCGCGACGCCCAGAATCAGGCCGCCGATCATCGCCCCAGGAATGCTGCCGATGCCACCAAGCACCGCTGCGGTAAAGGCCTTCATCCCGGCCATAAAGCCGATGTACGGGTTAATTACGCCATAGAATTGACCAAGCAGCACGCCCGCGACCGCCGCCATTGCCGCGCCAATCACAAAGGTCAGCGCAATCACGCGATCGGTGTTGATGCCGAGCAGGCTGGCCATTTTCAGGTCTTCCGCGCAGGCACGGCAGGCGCGACCCATACGGGAGTAACGGATAAACAGCGTCAGCGCCAGCATCGCCAGGAAGGTTACAATCCAGATAACCAGCTGCATGGTGGTGATGGAAGCAGAGAAGTTTTCGCTACTGCCAACGGTCCACTGGCCATTAAACAGGCTGGGCAGTGCCACATCGCGCGAACCTTCCGTCAGGCTGACGTAGTTTTGCAGGAAGATGGACATCCCGATAGCGGAAATCAGCGCGATCAGGCGCTTAGAGCTGCGCACGGGTCGATACGCCACGCGTTCAATGCTCCAGCCGTAGGCGCTGGCAATCACAATCGCGCCAACGAAGCCCGCCGCGACCAGTAGCCAACTGGAATCAATGCCCATCATCATTAGCGCGGCGATGATCATAAAGGAGACATAGCTGCCGATCATATACACCTCGCCATGGGCGAAGTTGATCATGCCGATAATGCCGTACACCATCGTGTAACCGATGGCGATCAGCGCGTAGGTGCTTCCCAGCGTGACGCCGTTAAACATCTGCTGCAAGAAATAGAGGAACTGCTCGGACATAAGGTAACCTTTTTATACCCGCCCATTTTACACGGGCGGTGGGATAACTCGTCTTCAGGTATTACTTCGCGACGGTCGATGAACCGTCCGCATGCCACTGGAAGACACCAAACTCAAATCCCTTCAAATCGCCTTTTTCGTCCCATTTCAGCGGCCCAATCACGGTATCAGCCCCGTGTGCTTTCAGATCTTTCACCAGGTCCAGCGGCTCTTTGCTACCGCTGCGATCCATTGCTGTCGCCAATGACTGGACGGCTGCATAAGTGATCCACACGTACGGTCCAGTTGGATCTTTCTTGTCAGCTTTGAGCGCATCGACGATAGCTTTATTCGCCGGATCCTGGTCATAGCGTTTTGGCATGGTCACCAGCATGCCTTCAGCTGCATCACCAGCAATGTTAGACAGCGACGCATTGCCGACACCCTCTGGTCCCATAAACTGGGTTTTCAGCCCGACGGAACGTGCCTGGCGCAGCATCTGCCCCATTTCCGGGTAGTAGCCGCCGTAATAAACAAAGTCGATATTTTCTTTTTTCAGGCGAGCGATCAGCGCAGAAAAATCTTTTTCCCCGGCGGTGATACCGTCAAAGAAAACGATGTTGGCTTTGCCCGCTTTCAGGCTGTCCTGCACTGAACGCGCCAGGCCTTCACCGTATTGCTGTTTATCGTGAATGATGGCAATGCGCTGCGGCTTCACCTTCTCCAGAATGTATTTCGCGGCGGTCGGCCCTTGAGAGGAGTCCAGGCCCGCTGTACGCATAATGTGAGCGTAACCGCGCTGGGTCAGTTCCGGGTTTGTGGCGCCCGGAGAAATCATCAGAATGCCTTCATCTTCATAGATATCTGATGCGGGCTGCGTGGAAGATGAGCACAGATGTCCAATAACGTACTGAATGCCGTCATTGACGATTTTGTTCGCTACCGCAACGGCCTGTTTCGGATCGCAGGCGTCGTCATATTCCACAGCGACCAGTTTGTCGCCTTTGACCCCGCCTTTGGCATTGATATCTTTAATGGCCTGACGTGCGCCATTAAATTCCATATCACCCCACTGCGCGACCGGACCTGACATCGCGCCGACAACAGCGACCTTGATATCTTCCGCCATGACCGCGTGTGACATTGCCAGTGCTATCACCCCTGCGATGATTGTTTTCGCATTCCGTTTCATTACCTGAATCCCCATTCGTGACGTAATTAATATTTTGTATTTATGTGGTTAAAAAGCAGTCTGTGCTTTTTTTGAACTGCACTATTTTTACCAGTCTCATTAATGGTTTAGCGCAGTCATTTAAGCAAAATCAGGCTAAAATCTCTATTTTTCAGTCGATTAAGAAAAGATAATATTCTGCTTTTCACTATAGATAAACAAAAAAAAGCACGTTTGTCAGCATAAAATAACGGTACAAAGAGCCGAATAAAATGCTGCATTCCAGGGTATTATTCTGCCTGTTTTTCAATCTCTACGGTTTCAAACTGTCATTACTGTTGTTACAAAATTATTAATCTGGTTATTCACATAAAAAAGAGAAAGCATCCGGGTGAATTATTTCGGTACACTCATTCCATCTTTTGTGATTTGGACATGCTGTTAATGAAGCTGACCATCGTTCGTTTAGAGAACTTTAGCGACCAGGACCAGATTGATCTGGGCAAAATCTGGCCGGAATATTCCGCCTCATCATTAAGCGTAGATGAAACGCACCGGATCTACGCCGCGCGCTTTAACGAGCGTCTGTTAGGCGCAGTTCGCGTAACCCTGAGCGGCACGCAAGGCGCATTGGATTCCTTGCGCGTACGCGATATCACCCGCCGCCGCGGCGTCGGGCAGTATTTGATCGAAGAAGTGATCCGGGAAAACCCTGACGTGAGTTCATGGTGGATGGCCGACGTCGGCGTTGAAGACCGCAGCGTGATGGCCGCGTTTATGCAGGCGTTAGGGTTTACGGCCCAGGAAAATGGCTGGGAAAAAAGATAAAAAAGCCGGATGGCGCTGACGCTTATCCGGCCTACATGCTGGGAGCAAAAAATAAAAAACCACCTCGCAATTTTCCAAGAATTTCACGTTGCAGGAAGGCGGCAAGTTATGAAGTCCCCGGAAGCTTACATAAGTAAGTGACCGGGGTTGAATAACGCAGCCAACGCGTCTGCAGCGCGAAAGGCGCCAGGAAAATTATTTGGCGTCGGTCGCCGTCCCGTTTGCATGCCAGTCAAACACGCCGAATTCGAAGCCCTTCAGATCGCCCTTCGCATCCCATGACAGCGGCCCCATTACGGTTTCCACTGAGTTTGCTTTCAGGTATTTGGCAATTTCAGCCGGGTCGTCAGACTGGTTCAGACCGGCCTGCAAGGATTGCAGCGCGGCGTAGGTGGTCCATACGAATGCACCGCTCGGATCCTGTTTCTTGGCTTTGATCGCGTCCACAATCGGTTTGTTCGCCGGAACCTGATCGTAGTTCTTCGGTTTCGTTACCAGTAAGCCTTCTGCAGACTCACCCGCGATGTTAGACAACGACACGTTCGCTACCCCTTCTGGTCCCATAAACTGGGTTTTCAGACCCGCAGCGCGTGCCTGGCGCAGAATCTGCCCCATTTCCGGGTGGTAACCACCGTAGTAAACGAAATCGATATTCTCTTTCTTCAGACGCGCCACCAGAGTAGAGAAATCTTTCTCGCCAGCGGTGATCCCGTCGAAGAACACCACGTCAGCGTTGGCTTTCTTGAGGTTGTCCTGCACGGAACGCGCCAGGCCTTCACCGTACTGTTGTTTGTCGTGAACGATCGCAATGCGCTTCGGCTTCACTTTTTCAACGATATATTTGGCAGCAGTCGGGCCCTGATCGGAATCCAGACCGGTGGTACGTAACACCAGGTTATAGCCGCGTGCGGTCAGCTCTGGCGCCGTTGCCGCTGGGGTAATCATCAGAATGCCTTCGTCTTCATAGATATCTGACGCAGGCTGAGTGGAAGATGAGCACAGGTGGCCGATAACATATTTAATCCCGTCGTTGACCACTTTGTTAGCTACCGCTACCGCTTGTTTCGGGTCACAGGCATCGTCATATTTCACCATGACCAGTTTGTCGCCTTTCACGCCGCCTTTGGCATTGATATCTGCAATCGCCTGCTCTGCGCCAGTAAATTCCTGATCGCCATACTGCGCTACCGGACCGGACATCGCGCCGACGACAGCAACTTTAATATCCTTAGCAAACGCCATATTGCTCAAAGACAGGGCGATACATCCTGCCAATAACGCTTTACCCTTCATATTCATCCTGACAATCCCCATTATTGTGGTTATTACGTGTGTTGTGATGTTGTTGTTCAGCACTTTATTTCGATTATTGGATAGCCACCCGTGCTTTAGCAGCATACTCTGCTAAAACATACCCGATTTTTATTATTTTGGAATAGCTAAATTTGACATGCAGATAACAACTTGATGACAAAAAGCATAAACGTCAGGAGAGAGGGGGAGAGATAAAAACAAAAAACCCCGGATTTTCATCCAGGGTTTATCAGCATTTCCAGGTCGGCTGGAAGATTATGCTTCGATCGCCGCGCGCAATTTTTTCATGGCGTTCTTTTCAAGCTGACGAACACGTTCAGCGGAAACGCCGTAGCGATCGGCCAGTTCCTGCAACGTCGACTTGTTGTCTTCGTCCAGCCAACGAGCACGAATGATGTCCTGGCTACGCTCGTCCAGACCTTCCATTGCGTGGGTCAGTTTGTTCGCGGCCTGATCTTCCCAGTTATCTTCTTCAATGCCGTCGGCAAAGTTAGAAGATTTATCCTGCAGATACAGCACCGGGGCCATCGGCTGGCTGTCAGACTCATCGTCTGAAGACATGTCAAACGTCATGTCCTGCGCCGCCATACGGGATTCCATTTCGCGCACGTCTTTGCTGGAAACACCCAGCTCGCGAGCAACCATTTCAACTTCGTCCTGGTTAAACCAGCCCAGACGCTGCTTGGTTTTACGCAGGTTAAAGAACAGCTTACGCTGCGCTTTAGTGGTCGCGACTTTAACGATACGCCAGTTACGCAGAACGTATTCGTGGATCTCAGCTTTGATCCAATGCACAGCGAAGGAAACCAGGCGCACACCCACTTCCGGGTTGAAACGGCGCACGGCTTTCATCAGGCCGATATTACCTTCCTGAATCAAATCCGCCTGCGGCAGGCCATAGCCCGCATAATTACGAGCAACATGAACAACAAAGCGCAGGTGAGACAGGATCAGCGTTTTAGCTGCTTCCAGATCGCCCTGGTAATGCAGCTTTTCAGCCAGTGCCCGCTCCTCGTCAGCCGACAACATCGGCCACGCGTTCGCAGCCCGGATGTAAGATTCCAGGTTACCAACAGGGGCTAAAGCTAAATTTTGCATTTCTTTGGTCATTCAAATCCTCTCAATCTTTTCATCTGGCGCATTGGCTAAAACCAATAGCAACAACCATGCCAGAGCTTATGAGCAACGAGAATATCATTCAATCTTTTATCAGACAGTGATTTTATCCACAAGTTCCATGTCGTAATGTGTATAGATTACGCACAAAATGTGACATCACAATGAATACGCCGGGAAGAGATCACAGGGACTCTTTCCCTGCAGAGCGAACTACTCAGTGCAGGGAAAGATTATACCAGAGATTTTTTAATCGGGGGTAAAGTGGCGTAAATGTTGAACCGTGGCAAGCCAGGCTGCCACCCAGCCAATCATCGAGCACACCAGCAGCAATAACAGGCATTCATCGAATGATAAGCCATTGATATCAAACTTGGTTCCAAATACCTGTGCCACTTCAGTCACCGCTGACGACAGACGCATCACCAAAATTTCTGACAAAATCAGTGAAAGAAATGCACCGGAAAAACCGAGCAGTGCCCCGCCGTAGAGGAACGGACGCAGGATAAATCCATCCGTCGCGCCAATCAGTTTTTGCACGTTAATGGTATCGCGACGCGCAAAAATACTCAGACGCACGCTGTTACCGATGACGAGGAAGACCGCCGCTACCATCAGCACGCCAATCATCGCGGAAACGCGTCCGACAAGGCCCGTCAGCGCCGCCAGGCGAGCGAACCAGCTGTCATCCATCCGCACTTCATCAATACCGTTGATTTGTGCGATGCGGTCACGCAGCGTGTTTAGCGACTCCGTACCCTGGAAATCCAGTTTCGGGATCACCACCGCCACGGCCGGCAGCGGGTTCTCTT
The DNA here is from genome assembly GCF_000398825.1 of Citrobacter sp. KTE30. NCBI lineage: Bacteria > Pseudomonadati > Pseudomonadota > Gammaproteobacteria > Enterobacterales > Enterobacteriaceae > Citrobacter > Citrobacter sp. KTE30. The sequence continues at coordinate 151,179 of NZ_KB976056.1, forward strand.
CCAGCATATCCAGCGCACCGCCAAATCCAGACCAGTTACGGAATTCGCCCAGCGCGTCGTCACGGGAAAGATAATTCACTTTCTCCACGCCCTGCTCGGCCTGCAACTGACCAACCACCCGCGCCGCCGCATCATCATCCAGCGTTTTTTGCAGGTAAACGGTGATCTGCGGGGACGGATAATACTGGCTTGCTGCATGGTTTACGTTCTTATAAACCATGTAGCACACGCTTGGCAGCGTCAGGGAGATGGCAATAACCATCACCGTCAGGAATGTCGCCAGCGGCTTGCTTTTCAGGTCCTGTAACGCGCCCTGGAACGCATAACGTACCTGCTCATTAAAGACATTGGTTTTACGCGAGTTCGGCTTTGGCGCGGCCTTCGCACGCTTAGGCGCGTTGCGACCGCCGTCACCCGGCGCACCGCCCGATTTACGAAAGCGATCCAGTCGGCCACCGAACTGTTTGATTTGGTTAATAGCGTCACGTCTATTCATGCGCCAGGCCTCCATGCAGATGTCCATCGCTCAGAACCATTTGGCGATAGGAGCGACGGGAGATCAGGCCAATATCGTGCGTGGCCATTAATACCGTGACCCCGACGCGGTTAAACTCTTCGAACAGGCGCAGGATTCCTTCCGACAGCGCGTCATCCAGGTTCCCCGTTGGTTCATCCGCCAGCAGCACCGCTGGTTTATTCACCACCGCACGGGCAATGCCGACGCGCTGCTGTTCACCGCCAGAGAGCTGAATAGGGAAGTTTTTCGCTTTGTCCAACAGCCCGACCTTATCCAGCGCCGCTGACACGCGACGACGAATATCGTCCCCGCTGGCGCCCGCGATGATCAGTGGGATTGCCACGTTGTCAAACACGGTTCTGTCCATCAACAGGTGGTGATCCTGAAAAATCATGCCAATCTGACGACGCAGAAACGGCACTTCGCGGTTTTTCAAACGGCTGATGTCATGCCCGCTAAAGTAGATTTTCCCGGCGCTGGGCCGTTCAATTCCACAAATCAGCTTCAGCAGGGTACTTTTCCCCGCGCCGGAGTGGCCGGTCAGAAACGCCATCTCGCCAGGCTGCATATGGAAGGTCACTCCCTGCAGCGCTTGTCTCCCACCGAGATAGGCCTTGCTGACATGTTCAAAGCGAATCATTGTTAATCCTCTCGGGCAAAAAGTGCCTCTATAAAATCGTCCGCTTTAAACGGACGTAAATCCTCGATACGTTCGCCCACACCGATATAGCGGATAGGGATGCCAAACTGATCGGCAACCGAGAAGATAACCCCGCCCTTCGCCGTACCATCCAGCTTGGTCAGAGTGATACCGGTTAAGCCCACCGCTTCATGGAACAGTTTGGCCTGGCTTATCGCATTCTGCCCGGTGCTGGCGTCGATAGTCAGCATAACTTCATGCGGCGCATCTTCGTCCAGCTTCTTCATGACGCGAACGATTTTTTTCAATTCTTCCATCAGGTGCGATTTATTCTGCAAACGCCCTGCGGTATCAGCGATCAGCACATCTACGTTACGCGCCTTCGCCGCCTGGATGGCATCAAAGATAACGGACGCGGAATCCGCACCGGTATGCTGAGCAATCACCGGGATATTATTACGCTGACCCCAGACCTGCAGCTGTTCTACCGCCGCCGCACGGAAAGTATCGCCCGCCGCCAGCATTACTGATTTACCCTGCTGCTCAAACTGACGCGCCAGCTTACCAATAGTGGTGGTTTTGCCCACACCGTTGACGCCAACCATTAAGATAACAAATGGTGTTTTGCCCTCAACATTCAGCGGTTCGTCAACCTTCGCCAGAATCTCGCCCATCTCTTCTTTCAGCAGGCCGTACAGCGCTTCCGCATCTTTAAGCTGCTTGCGGCTGGCACCTTCTGTCAGATTCGCAATGATCTTACGGGTCGTTTCTACGCCCACATCGGCGATCAGCAGCTGCTCTTCCAGCTCTTCAAACAGATCATCGTCGATCTTTTTACCACGGAACAGACTGATAAATCCGGAACCGAGGTTTTCTTTTGTTTTCAGCAGGCTGCGTTTCAGACGCGCAAAGAAACCTTCTTTGGTTGGTTTTTCCTGCTCCTGGACCACCTCTTCTTCTACCGGTTCTTCCACAGCAGGTTCTTCTACCGGCGCCACCATAACCGCTTCTTCAGCAGCCTCAGCGGCCAGCGCCTGGGCTTCCAGCTCTTCGTCGGTCAGTTGCGGCTCGTTTTCAGCTTCTTCTTCAGCCGCCTCAACGATTTCCACGGTTTCCGCTTCGGCCTGCCACTCTTCGGCAGAAACTTCTTCGGTTTTCACCTCTTCCGGCAGCGGCAATTCTTCGCGTTCGATAACCACCGCCGCTGGCGTTTCCACTACAGTTTCAGCAACGGGTTCAGCAACCGGCTCAATTTCCGGCTGCGCTTGTTCGGCGACAGGTTCTTCTTCCGGCTGAGGTTTCTCAATTTCCGCAACCTGTTCAGTTACTTCAACGACTTCAGCTGCAAAGGCTTGCGTTTCCGCCTCGCTACGGGTTTCCTCGGCGCGCGGCTGTTCGTCAACGACGGTAGTTTCTTCAGCAACCGGTTGTTGTTCTTCGTTTTTTACTTCTGTCTCGTTTTCCGGTGCCTGCTCTTTTTGACCAAAGCCCAGCCAGGAAAAAAAGCCACGTTTTTTCTCTTTCGCCATTTGCGACTACACTCCCCCGCTGTTGCTTCATGGCACAGCGTCAACGCTATGTACATAGCAGCTAAAAAAATGATGAAATAGTCTATCACTTATACCCAATGAATTTCGAGTTACGTCAAGGCGGCAAGCGCACGAATCCCGATGAGCTTACTTTTAGTAAGTGATTCGGGTGAGTAAGTGCAGCCAACGAAGAGGTAACTTGAAAGGCGACGGGTTAACTTAACTCACATCACCGCCTGGAATGACATGCTATAGGCGGATTGAGCAATAATAGAAATGAAAAAACCGAATCACTCTGGTAGCGGCCAGATCCGCATTATTGGCGGACAATGGCGTGGCCGTAAACTCCCGGTTCCGGACAGCCCCGGCCTGCGTCCGACCACCGACCGTGTGCGCGAAACGTTGTTTAACTGGCTGGCCCCGGTAATGGTCGATGCTCACTGTCTGGACTGCTTCGCCGGCAGCGGCGCGCTGGGGCTGGAAGCCCTCTCTCGCTATGCGGCAAATGCGACGCTTCTGGAGATGGATCGCGCGGTATCTCAGCAGCTACAAAAGAATCTCGCCACGTTGAAAGCCTCCCATGCCCGTGTCGTCAATACCAATACGCTGGCATTTTTGGCTCAGACGGGTACGCCGCATAACGTGGTATTTGTGGATCCGCCGTTTCGCAAAGGGTTACTGGAAGAAACATTAACGCTTCTGGAAACTCATGGCTGGCTGGCAAATGAAGCGTATATTTACGTTGAAAGCGAAGTAGAAAACGGTTTGCCGCCGGTTCCGGTGAACTGGTCGCTATACCGTGAGAAAGTTGCCGGACAGGTCGCCTATCGCCTGTACCAACGTGAAGCACGAGGAGAACACGATGTTGATTAACCTGGGACGCCTGCTGATGCTGTGCGTCTGGGCATTTTTACTACTGAATATTTTCCAACCCTTTCCACGCCCGCTTAACATCTTCGTTAACGTCGCACTGATATTTATGGTGCTGATGCATGGCATGCAGTTGGCGCTACTAAAAAGCACCATGCCTAAAGATGGCCCACAGATGACCAACGGAGAGAAAATCCGTATTTTTCTGTTCGGCGTCTTTGAGCTACTGGTGTGGCAGAAGAAGATTAAAGATCAGTTGAAGAAGTAACTGCGATCTTTTCGCCCGGCGGCACGTTGCGAGCCGGGGCGAAAAAATCTGTAGGCCGGATAAGGCGTAAGCCGCCATCCGGCTGCAGTCAGATGACACCTTAGCGTTCAAGCGTAAAATCAACAAAACGCGAACCTTTGTAACTTAGCGTGCCTTTATCCCCGACCGTTAGCGCATGGTACTGCTGAGCATCCAGACGAAACGTCTGCTCCAGGCCGCCGTTTTGTGGCTTAAAGCTGGCTTCATAGCGCATGCTGGTTCCCGCCGGGCTCACTTCCTGTTGACGGGATCGTCGTTCGTTAAGCGGTTTTTCCCGTTTGTTACTCACCACCACCTGCTTTTGCACCAGCGGCGCCGCATCATTATCGGCTTTTTCACGCCGCTGCTGAACAAAGCGAAACGACGCGGCGACAACAATTAAGATAATGATAACAATGAAAAAAAGTGGTGGTTTGCTCATAGTATTAACCCATCAGAAAATGCGGAAATAAGCATACATTGCCCGTTATGGTGTTGTCATCTGGCAGTGTCGACCTCTACACTGGACAGTAGAGCCGTAAGCACCCCGCTTACGAAAAAATAACGAATTCAAGGAACTAAGATGCTTTGGTCGTTTATCGCTGTCTGCCTTTCCGCATGGTTGTTCGTGGATGCTTCCTATCGTGGGCCCGCCTGGCAACGCTGGGTCTTTAAACCCCTGACGTTACTCCTGCTGGCGCTGCTGGCCTGGCAGGCGCCAATGTTTAACGCTATCAGTTACCTGGTACTGGCTGGTCTGCTGGCCTCGCTGCTGGGCGATGCGCTGACGTTATTGCCGCGCCAACGCCTGCTGTACGCAGTTGGGGCATTCTTCCTGTCGCATCTGCTGTATACCATTTACTTCGCCAGCCAAATGACGCTGTCATTCTTCTGGCCTTTGCCGCTGGTACTGGTGGTACTGGGGGCGTTGCTGATCGCCGTGATCTGGACGCGTCTGGAAGAGTTGCGCATCGCTATTTGTACCTTTATTGGCATCACGCTGATGATGGTCTGGATGGCTGGCGAACTGTGGTTCTTCCGCCCGACCGCTCCGGCGCTGTCGGCATTTATGGGCGCATCGCTCCTGTTCATCGGCAATATTGTCTGGCTGGGTAGCCATTACCGTCGTCGCTTTCGCGCCGATAACGCCATTGCCGCCGCCTGCTACTTCGCCGGACATTTCCTGATTGTTCGTTCGTTGTATCTTTAAAACGCTTGACTCTGGAGTCGACTCCAGAGTGTATCCTCCGGTTAATACGAAATGATTATCAACCGGAGGATGCCATGTCGACACCTGATACCAGTGGCAAAAAGGCCCCACAATTTTCTTCTTTCAAACCAGCGCCTGCGCCACAAAAGGCGGATGACTGCTGCTGCGAAGGAAGCTGCTCCACTACACCGCCCGTATCCGATACCGTACTAGGTACCCGCTATTCCTGGAAAGTGGCAGGCATGGACTGCGCAGCCTGCGCCCGCAAAGTAGAGAATGCGGTCCGCCAGGTCAGCGGCGTCAACCAGGTCCAGGTTCTGTTCGCCACTGAAAAACTGGTGGTCGATGCCGGTTCCGATATCCGCCAGCAAGTTGAAAACGCGGTGCAAAAAGCAGGCTATACCCTGCGCGATGAGCACGCGACGGACGCCGCCCCCGAGTCACGTTTTAAAGAAAACCTACCGCTGATTTCGCTGATTATCATGATGGCGATTAGCTGGGGGCTGGAGCAGTTCAATCATCCCTTCGGTCAGATAGCGTTTATCGCCACCACGCTGGTCGGTCTGTATCCCATTGCCCGTCAGGCCCTGCGTCTGATGAAAACCGGCAGCTACTTTGCCATTGAAACATTGATGAGCGTGGCCGCCATCGGCGCACTGTTTATCGGCGCGACGGCGGAAGCCGCCATGGTGCTGCTGCTGTTTTTAATTGGCGAACGCCTGGAAGGATGGGCCGCCAGCCGGGCCCGTAAAGGGGTCAGCGCACTGATGGCGCTCAAACCGGAAACCGCCACGCGCCTGCGTAACGGCGGGCGCGAAGAGGTGGCTATTAATAGCCTCCGCCCTGGCGATGTTATTGAAGTTGCCGCGGGTGGGCGTTTACCTGCCGACGGCAAACTGGTTTCCGGCTTTGCCAGTTTTGATGAAAGCGCACTGACCGGCGAATCGATCCCGGTTGAACGCGCCACCGGCGAGAAAGTCCCGGCAGGTGCTACCAGCGTGGACCGTCTGGTTACGCTGGAAGTGCTCTCCGAACCGGGCGCCAGCGCCATTGATCGTATTCTGAAGCTGATTGAAGAAGCGGAAGAACGTCGCGCCCCCATTGAGCGCTTTATTGACCGTTTCAGTCGAATTTACACTCCAGCCATTATGGCGGTTGCGCTGCTGGTCACCCTCGTACCGCCGCTGCTGTTTGCCGCATCCTGGCAGGAGTGGATTTATAAAGGACTGACGCTGCTGTTGATTGGCTGTCCTTGCGCACTGGTGATTTCAACCCCCGCAGCCATTACCTCTGGTCTTGCCGCCGCGGCGCGTCGTGGAGCGTTAATCAAAGGCGGTGCCGCGCTGGAACAGTTGGGTAGGGTCACGCAGGTGGCGTTTGATAAAACCGGCACCCTGACCATCGGTAAACCGCGCGTCACAGCGATTCATCCGGCAAGCGGTATTGGTGAGGATGAACTGCTGGCACTGGCGGCAGCGGTAGAGCAAGGTGCGACACACCCGCTGGCACAAGCGATTGTCCGGGAAGCACAAACACGCGAACTAACTATTCCTGTCGCAAGAGAGCAACGGGCTCTGGTTGGCTCTGGAATTGAAGCGCTGGTCAACGGCGAACGCGTGCTGATTTGCGCCGCCGGTAAGCAGCCTGCTGATGCCTTTGCCGGGCAGATAAGCGAGCTGGAAAGCGCGGGCCAAACGGTGGTGCTGGTGCTGCGTAACGATACTGTACTCGGCGTGCTGGCCCTACAGGACACGCTGCGCGACGACGCTCGCAGCGCTATCGCCGAGCTTGATCAGATTGGCGTGAAAGGCGTGATCCTGACCGGTGATAACCCGCGTGCGGCGGCCGCCATTGCCGGTGAACTGGGTCTCGAATTTAAAGCAGGACTCTTGCCGGAAGATAAGGTGCAGGCCGTTACCCATCTCAACCGACAATCGCCGCTGGCGATGGTTGGCGACGGTATCAACGACGCTCCGGCAATGAAAGCGGCTACCATCGGCATTGCGATGGGAAGCGGGACCGACGTCGCGCTGGAAACCGCCGATGCCGCCCTGACCCACAACCGCCTGCGCGGTCTGGTGCAAATGATTCAATTGGCGCGGGCCACCCATGCCAATATTCGCCAGAACATTGCAATTGCGCTGGGCCTGAAGGGGATTTTCCTCGTCACCACGCTGCTCGGGATAACCGGATTGTGGCTGGCAGTGCTGGCCGATACGGGGGCAACGGTACTGGTGACCGCTAACGCGCTGCGGTTGTTACGTAAAGGATAGTTTTTTGCCGGATGACGGCGTGGCCTTATCCGGCCTACGGGTTACACGTTCTTTGTAGGCCGGATAAGCGTTAGCGCCATCCGGCAAACAAAACTAGTGACCTTTACGCAGCAGATAGCGGTACGGCAGCGAGTCGGTCTCTTTAGCCACCAGCTCATGCTCCATAAAGGTACAGAAACCAGGAATATCGCGGGTTGTTGCCGGATCGTCGGCGACAATCAGCAGTGTTTCACCGGCCTGCATGCCACGTACGGTTTTACGCACCATCATCACCGGTTCCGGGCAGCGCAGTCCCTGGGCATCAAGAGTATGGTCGGGGGAAGTAAACAGGTCGCTCATCGTCGTCTCATTCATACAAAAACGGCGTTATTTTACGCTCTGTTGTGGCGTAAGCCAATCAGGTTAACGATTGCGTGAAAAACAACCATTGCAATGTGCTCTTAAAGCAGTATCATGCGACGGTTTTTTATTGGGTTCCCTCACCCCATCCAACAAAAAGGTCACAATATGACTCCGTTTACACAAACTCAGCGCGTAAAAGCGTTGTTCTGGCTATCGCTATTTCATCTGCTGGTGATCACCTCCAGCAACTATCTGGTGCAGCTTCCAATCTCCATTTTTGGTTTCCATACCACATGGGGCGCGTTTAGCTTTCCGTTTATTTTCCTCGCGACCGACCTGACCGTGCGTATTTTTGGCGCGCCGCTGGCTCGACGTATCATCTTTGCGGTGATGATCCCCGCGTTGCTGATCTCCTATGTCGTTTCGTCCTTGTTTTATATGGGATCGTGGCAGGGATTTGGCGCACTGCTGCACTTTAACCTGTTTGTTGCCCGTATCGCCGCCGCCAGCTTTATGGCTTACGCGCTGGGACAAATTCTGGATGTGCATGTCTTTAACCGCCTGCGCCAGAACCGTCGTTGGTGGCTGGCACCGACAGCGTCCACGCTATTTGGCAATATCAGCGATACGTTGGCCTTCTTCTTTATCGCTTTCTGGCGTAGTCCGGATGCCTTCATGGCCGAGCACTGGATGGAAATCGCGCTGGTCGATTACTGTTTCAAGGTGCTGATCAGCATTATTTTCTTCCTGCCAATGTACGGCGTGCTGCTGAATATGTTGCTGAAAAGGCTGGCAGATAAATCCGAAATCGCTGCATTGCAGACGAGTTAAAGGTTCATTTTCCGAGTTGTGATAAGATGGACGAATGAGCCGTTATGGCCGTTTATCGAAAGGAAGAAGTCAATGCGCAATCTGGTTAAATATGTCGGTATTGGCCTGCTGGTTATGGGGCTTGCAGCCTGTGATAATAGCGATACAAAAGCGCCAGCCGAGGGTGCTGCCGCAGAAAGTAGCGCCAGCGGACAACCGGTCAGCCTGCTGGACGGCAAACTCAGTTTTTCCCTGCCAGCGGATATGACCGATCAGAGCGGCAAGCTGGGCACCCAGGCGAACAATATGCACGTCTATTCTGACGCAACCGGCCAGAAAGCGGTGATTGTGATTGTTGGCGACAACACCAACGAAGACCTGGCCGTGCTGACAAAACGTCTGGAATATCAGCAGCGTAGCCGCGACCCACAGCTGCAGGTCGTCACCAATAAATCTATTGAGCTGAAAGGCCACACGCTGCAGCAGTTAGACAGCATCATCTCAGCCAAAGGCCAGACCGCTTACTCTTCCGTAGTGCTGGGTAAAGTGGACAATCAACTGCTGACCCTGCAAATCACGCTGCCTGCTGACGATCAGCAAAAAGCGCAGACTACCGCAGAAAACATCATTAACACGCTGGTTATCCAGTAACGGTTAAGACGATGACGCGGCCTCCGGTGACACCACCTGAGGCCGTTTTTTTAGCCGCCAGGTCAGCAATAGCGCCACCGCTACCAACCCTGCTGCCGCCAGATAGATAACCGGCACGCCCGCCCACGTCATTATCAACCCGGCCAGCGGCCCGGTAACCCCCAGCGATAAATCCATAAACACCGTGTAGGTCGCCAGCGCAGCGCCCTGATTTTGCTGCGGGACGGCTTTTACCGCGACCACGCCCAGCGCCGGGAAAACCAGTGAGAACCCAGCCCCAGCCAGCAGAACGCCGATTTTCGCCATCCACGGCATGGAAGCCATCCCGACCAGCAGCAGCCCGACAATCTCGACGCTAAAGCAGATCATTGCCACATTCAGCCCGCCTAAACGGTTGATACCATTTGGGAACAACAGTCGAGTGCCGACAAATGTGCAGCTAAAAAGCGTCAGCGCGAAAGCTGCGCCGTCCCAGCCTTTGGCATCATAAAACAGGGTAATAAACGTGGCGATCACCCCAAATCCAGCGGAGGCCAGGGCCAGCGCCATACCGTACAACCAGACACGCCCGAGCACCGCGCGAAACGGCAACGGTTTGCCTTTGCTGGCCTTCACCGCAGGACGAGGGAGCGCCAGCAGTATCGCCACCAGCGCCACGCCCATCACGGTCAGCGCCAGCCCCTGTAAGCCCCCCCAGGCATAAAACAGAACGCCCAGCGGCGCGCCTATCGCCATCGCGCCATAGGTCACGATGCCATTCCAGGAAATCACCCGTCCGATGTGCATTGAGCCAACAACCCCCACGCCCCACAGCGTAGAGCCAGTTCCGGCAAAGCTCTGCCCAATTCCGAGAATCACCCGCCCCAGACACAGCAGCAGCAGACTAGCCAACGGCCAGCCGTTCGTTGATCCCGCCAGCAAATAGCCCAGACCACTTAAAAAGCAGCCACACAGCCCGAATACCACAATCTTCTTTGGCCCCAGCAGGTCGGCATAGCGACCGGCATGCGGACGGCTCAGCAGCGTAGCGAAATATTGCAGGCTGATAACCAACCCAGCCCAGAAGGCGCTGAACCCCATCACATCGTGGACGTAGCCCGGCAATACCGCGAGCGGCAGGCCGATGGTCAGATAGCTGGCGAAGTTGAACATCACCACAGAGACAATGCGCAGGTTAAGGCGTAAACCGCTCAGCGTCGGTTCAGCGACGGGTTCGGGCATGGAGGGTCACCACATTTTCACAACAGTGTTTCATTTCTACCATGTTGCCGCGCAGAAATCAGCAGTCAGTTTAGGAATCTCAGCCGCAAGCCAGCCGCTACACTTAATGCAAAAACGCAAACAGGAAGAAAATATGACAACCGCTCAGCCCGATAAAACGGGTTTGCACATTTTACTCAAACTGGCTGCTTTGGTGGTGATCCTCGCCGGTATTCATGCCGCGGCGGATATCATTGTGCAACTGCTGCTGGCCCTCTTTTTTGCCATTGTATTGAATCCGCTGGTCGCCTGGTTTATTCGCCGGGGAGTACGTCGCCCGGTTGCCATTACGCTCGTAGTGGTGGTGATGCTGTTCGTCCTCACGGCACTGATCGGCGTCCTCGCGTCTTCGATCACGGAATTCATGGCCATGCTACCCAAATACAACAAGGAGCTGACACGTAAGGTCCTGCATCTGCAAGAGATGGTTCCCTTTTTAAATCTGCATATGTCCCCGGAGCGTATGCTGCAACGTATGGACTCCGACAAAATAATGACCTTCACCACCACGCTGATGACAAGTCTTTCCGGCGCCATGGCCAGCGTCGTTCTGCTGGTGATGACAGTCGTCTTTATGCTGTTTGAGGTACGTCATGTTCCTTATAAGCTGCGCTTTTCGCTGAACAACCCACAAATCCATATTGCGGGGCTGCATCGGGCGCTCAAGGGCGTATCTCACTATCTGGCACTGAAAACGTTGCTCAGCTTATGGACCGGTGCCATCATCTGGCTGGGTCTGGCGCTGATGGGGATTCAGTTTGCTCTGATGTGGGGCGTGCTGGCCTTCCTGCTAAACTACGTGCCCAACATTGGCTCGGTCATTTCCGCCGTCCCGCCCATGATCCAGGCGCTGCTGTTCAACGGCATTTACGAATGCGTACTGGTTGGTGCGCTATTCCTGGTGGTGCATATGGTTATTGGCAATATCCTCGAACCCCGCATGATGGGGCATCGGCTGGGATTATCGACGCTTATCGTCTTCCTCTCTTTGCTGGTATGGGGATGGCTGCTCGGCCCGGTAGGCATGCTGCTCTCCGTGCCGCTAACCAGCGTGTGTAAAATCTGGATGGAAACGACCACAGGCGGTAGCAAACTGGCAATTTTACTGGGACCCGGCAGGCCCAAAAGTCGATTACCGGGATAAACTTGCAAACAGCATGTGAAGAGTGGTACACAACCCCATTATTACTAAAGGTTAGTCCTGATATGTACCGGATCGTTCATGGGAAAGTTTCTGTTTTAAGCGCTGGCGAACTGCCTGCCGCTATGAAAGAGCAAGCGCCGCAAGGTGTTCGCCGTGCGCGCTGGCTGGCTGGTCGCGTGCTGCTTTCCCATGCCCTTTCGCCATTACCGAACATCATCTATGGCGAGCAAGGAAAACCGGCCTTTTCCGCCGACACGCCGCTGTGGTTCAATCTCAGCCATAGCGGCGATGACATCGTCCTGCTGCTCAGCGACGAAGGGGAAGTCGGCTGCGATATTGAAGTTATTCGCCCGCGCGATAACTGGCAAACGCTGGCAAATACGGTATTCAGTCTTGGGGAACACGCTGAAGTTGAAGCCGAACACCCGGAGCAACAGCTGGCGGCGTTCTGGCGCATCTGGACGCGTAAAGAAGCTATCGTGAAACAGCGCGGCGGCAGTGCCTGGCAAATCGTCAGCGTCGACAGCACCGCACTGACCTCCTCACTCTCCGTCAGCCAGTGCCAGATCGATACCCTGAGCCTGGCGGTTTGCACCCCCACGCCATTTACCCTGACCGCCGACGCCGTACACAGGCTGTAATGTTTTCATTCCCGTGCGCCGCCGCGCAATATCGTAAGGTTGAAATCTGATGCAACGTATCACCATCACACTTGATGACGATTTATTAGAAACGCTCGACGGCCTGAGTCAGCGCCGTGGCTACAACAACCGTTCCGAAGCGATCCGCGATATTCTGCGCGGCGCACTGGCGCAGGAAACCACTCAGGAGCACGGCACTCAGGGCTTCGCGGTGCTCTCGTATGTTTATGAGCATGAGAAGCGTGACCTGGCGAGCCGCATTGTTTCTACCCAACACCACCACCACGATTTATCGGTCGCCACGCTGCACGTGCACATCAATCATGACGACTGCCTGGAAATCGCCGTACTAAAAGGCGACATGGGCGATGTACAGCATTTTGCCGATGACGTGATCTCCCAGCGCGGCGTGCGCCACGGTCATTTGCAGTGCCTGCCGAAAGAAGAGTAATTGCCTGTTTCGTTGCCGGATGGCGGCTACGCATTATCCGGCCTACTCCGTTACCGTTTGTAGGCCAGGCAAGCGAAGCCCCCCTGGCAATAATGTTTACGCCATCGTGCCAATCGTCTTTCTAAAGCGCAGCAGCGCTATCAGGAAGAACGCGCTGCCAATCGCCAACAGCGTCAGGAACTGCGGCCAGACGATGCCAAACCCAGCGCCGCGGTAAAGTATCGCCTGCGCGAGGCTGACAAAATGGGTAGTTGGCATAGTCAGCATTATGTCCTGCACCGCCTGCGGCATGCTTTCACGCGGTGTAGAACCACCAGAGAGCATCTGTAGCGGCAGCAGTACCAGAATCATCAGTAACCCCAGTTGCGGCATAGAGCGCGCCAGCGTGCCCATAAAAATGCCGATCGAGGTGGTGGCGAACAGGCTCAGCGCCACGCCCAGCATAAACAGTGGTATCGAACCTTCAATGGGTACGCCGAGCACGCCTTTTACCATCAGCATCAGCGACAGACCGGAAACCACCAGCACCACCAGACCCATCGACCAGATTTTTGCCATCATGATCTCAAACGGCGTCACCGGCATAACCAGCAGATGTTCTATTGTCCCGTGCTCGCGCTCGCGGATCAGCGCCGACCCGGTAAGCACGATCGCCAGCATGGTGATGTTGTTGATAATCGCCATCACCGCGCCAAAGCGGGCAGGTTCCAGATTAGGGTTAAAGCGCATACGCATTTCCAACGCCACCGGCGGCTCATTGTTGTCACGGTAACGCGCCACAAAGCTGTTCACCTCGCCGCTGATGATATTCTGGATATAGCTGTTGCCGGTAAAGGCCTGGCTCATCCGCGTGGCATCGACGTTAACCTGTATATCCGGCTGCCGACCGGCCAACACATCACGCTGAAAATCAGGTGGAATGTTCACGGCGAAGGTGTAGCGCCCGGCGTCCAGTCCGGCATCCATCTCATCAGCGGTGATCATCTCCGGCGGTAAAAACCACGGGCGATAAAAGCTGTTCACAATCCGGTTCGACAACTGCGACTGGTCCATATCGGCAATAGCAATCGGAGCCAGATGCAGCGAACCCGGCAGGACGGTCGCGGAAGAATAAACCGAAATCGTGAAGGCAAAGACGATCAGCGTCAGCATCGCTTTGTCACCCAGCAGGCTGCGCAACTCTTTGATGCCGAGGTTATAAATATTGCGTAATCGGCGCATCACCCCTCCTGTTTTTTCAGCAGTAATACGCTCAGACCAATCACCACCGGAATGGCTACCACCAGCGGAATAAACAGCTGCCAGAGATCGGTCAGATCCAACGCTTTAGAGAACGTCCCACGCGCGATGGTCAGAAAATGGCTGGTCGGGTAAATTTCACCAATCCAGCGTCCAGGCCCTTCGAGCGAGGCGACCGGATCGATCATCCCGGAAAACTGCGTCGCCGGGATCAGCGTAATAATCGCCGTACCAAAAATAGCCGCGATCTGGCTTTTCATAAACGTGGAAATTAACAGACCCAGCCCGGTGGCAATGGTGACGTACAACAGCGCGGCCAGCGTCAGGGTTAAAAAACTCCCTTTATGCGGGACGCCGAACACAAACACCGACAGCGCACACAGCAGCAGGAAGTTCAGCATCCCCAGCAAGATGTACGGCAACTGTTTGCCAAGTAAAAACTCGCTGCGGGTCGTGGGCGTAACGTACAGGTTGATAATCGACCCCAGCTCTTTCTCACGCACTACGCTGAGGGCGCTGAGCATCGAGGGGATCATCATCAGCAGCAGCGGGATCACCGCCGGAACAATCGCCGGCAGACTCTTTACATCCGGGTTGTAACGATAGCGAGTTTCAATGGTCATCAGCCCATTTTGCCCACTGGCATTGGGTTGACGCGCCATCACATCCTGCAGCCAGGTCTGGTGCATCGCCTGTACGTAGCCTCTGACCGTTTCAGCGCGGCTCGGCATTGCGCCATCGACCCAGACGCCAATCTTCACCGGCGTGCCACGCGCGATATCGCGGCCAAAGTTTGGCGGGATCTCTATTGCTACCGCCACTTCGCCCGAACGCATCCGTTTGTCCAGCTCGTCATAACTGGTGAGCGGCGGCTGTTCGATAAAATAGCGCGATCCCGCCAGATTCAGCGTCCACGCCTGGCTGCTGACGGTCTGGTCACGATCGAGCACCGAAAAACGCAGGTTCTCCACATCCATGCTGATGCCGTAGCCCATGATTAGCATCAGGATCACTGTGCCCATCAGCGCCAGCGTTGAACGTACCGGATCGCGTCGTAGTTCCAGCGCTTCACGGCGGCTGTAGCTGAACAACCGCCGCAGGCTAAAGCCCTGCCGCGGCGGCTGACTATTTTCATGCACTATCGGAACATTGGCTGGCGGTAACTGAGCTTCCGGAGCCGGGCCTGCCGCTTCCTGTAACCAGGAGATAAACGCCTCTTCCAGACTGGCGGCGCCACGCTGTTTCACCAGTTCCTGCGGCGTGCCGCTGGCCAGTACTTTTCCGGCGTGCATCAGCGACATCCGGTCGCAGCGCTCCGCTTCGTTCATAAAGTGGGTGGAGATAAAAATGGTCACTTTGTCCTGCCGCGACAGATCGACCATCAGTTGCCAGAACATGTCCCTCGCCACCGGATCGACCCCGGAGGTCGGCTCATCAAGAATGAGCATTTCCGGGCGATGGATCACCGCCACCGCCAGCGACAGGCGTTGACGGATCCCCAACGGCAGCGCGCCGGGCAACGCGTCTTCGACATCGGTCAGCGAAAAACGCTCGCTCATCTCTTGTACCCGCCCGGGGATTTCCGCTTCGGGGATATGGAACAGCCGCGCATGTAGTTCGAGGTTTTGCCGGACGGTCAGCTCGCTGTAGAGCGAAAACGCCTGCGACATATAGCCCACCCGGCGGCGGGTATCGATATTCTTCGGGTCAACCGCTTGCCCAAACAACCAGGCCTCACCTTCGCTTGCGGGTAGCAGACCGGTGAGCATCTTCATGGTGGTGGATTTACCGCAGCCGTTGGAGCCGAGAAAACCGAAGATTTCCCCGCGCGGAATACGAAAGTTAACGTGGTCAACGGCGACAAACTTACCGAAGCGCATAGTCAGGTCTTTCGCCTCGATGGCAATCTCTTCCTGCTCAGCGTGATACGGCGGGATCACCACCGGCTTATGCGCCTGGCGCTGGGCTTCAGGTAGCAGCGCGATAAACGCCTGCTCCAGCGTGTTGCTGTTGGTTTGTTCGCGTAGCTGCTGGGCGCTCCCGGTGGCTAACACCTCCCCGGCGTTCATCGCTACCAGCCAGTCAAAGCGCTCGGCTTCTTCCATGTAAGCGGTCGCAACCAGCACGCTCATGTTGGTCTGCCGCTGGCGAATGCTGTTAATTAGATCCCAGAACTGGGCGCGGGACAGCGGATCGACCCCGGTGGTGGGTTCATCGAGAATTAACAGTTCCGGGTCGTGGATTAACGCGCAGCACAGCCCCAGTTTTTGCTTCATCCCGCCCGAGAGTTTCCCGGCGGGACGGTCGCGAAACGGTGCCAGGCCGGTGCTGTTCAGCAGCTCGGTAATCCGCGCTTCGCGTTCCGCTTTATCATGACCAAACAGCCGGGCAAAGAAATCGACGTTCTCATACACCGACAGCGTATGGTACAGGTTTTTCCCTAACCCCTGCGGCATCCAGGCAATGCGCGGGCAGACATCCCGTCGATGTTTTGGGTCGCGCATATCGCCGCCCAGCACCATCACGTTGCCGTGTTCAATGACCCGCGCGCCGGAGATGAGCGACAGCAGGCTCGATTTTCCGACGCCATCCGGGCCAATAAGCCCCACCATACAGCGGGCAGGGATATCCAGCGTGATGTTGTTCAGCGCGACCGTTTTCCCGTAATGCTGACTCACGCCGTCAAGGTGCGCCACGGGAGGAACGGGAACCAGCGCCAGATGCGTCATTGCGGCAACCTCACCACCAGGTCGTCAGGCCAGGGGCGATTTTCATCAACACGCACCCACGCCATGCCCGGCAGACCGGTTTTCACGTACTCCAGATGCTGCTGCAACAGCTCTGGCGGGATACGCGCTTTAACGCGGAACATCAGCTTCAGCCGTTCATCACTGGTTTCGACCGTTTTCGGCGTGAACTGCGCGACGCTAGCCACAAAGCTAATGGTCGCCGGAATACGCAGATCCGGCGCAGCATCCAGCACCAGGCGAGCTTCACCGCCAATCTTCAATAAACCAGCCTGTTCGGTAGGTAAGAAGAACGTCATGTAGACATCGCTGAGATCGACCATATTCAGTACGCGACCGCCCGCGGAAAGCACCTCGCCCGGTTCAGCGACGCGGTACTGCACACGACCATCGCGCGGGGCTTTCAGCTCGCTGTCATCAATATCAGCGGCAATGCGACGTTCGGTGGCCTGCGCGGCTTCTACACGGGTTTGCGCCTGAATGATGCTGGTACGGGCGGCTTCAATTGCGGCTTTTGCCGCAGAGACCTGCGCCTTGGCGGATTCCAGTGCCGCGCGAGCACTTTCAGCCGCGGCCCTGTCGTCATCCAGCTGTTGCTCGGATACAGCCCCACGCAGGGATAGCGAACGGGAGCGAACGTGACGTTTAGAGACCGACTGCAGTTCCGCCTCGCGCTGTTTTACCACCGACTGCGCGGCGCGCATTTCACTTTGCCGCTGCTCTAACAGCGCTCGCGCCGCCGCCACCGCGCTTTCGGCTTCTTTGATTTGCGCGACAGCTTCCAGTCGCTGCTCCTGCAGCACGCGGGTATCCATTTTCGCCAGCACCTCGCCCTGACGAACGAACTGTCCTTCCGATACGAGGATCGTATCGATACGCCCGGCAATTTTGGTGGCAATATCCACTTCGGTAGCTTCTATTCTGCCGTTGCTGGCCGCGAAACCTTCCGGAATCCCCGCAGGACGCAACATCCACCATGCTATTGCAGCAACCACCACCACAATACCCGCGCCCCACCACACCAGATGACGCTTAATCTTTTCCATATCCGACCCGCCGTAATCCCTGTTATCAAACGATGCGTGTCACAAAGCCCACTGAACAGCTATTCAGCGGGAGATTCCATCCGGGATGAGAAGGAATGAGAAATAATGGCCAGAGTGCGGACAGGCGTTATAGCAACGCACACCGCGAAGGAAGTGAGTGACGAAAATGCTGCGAAATCGGGTACTAATGTTGTCATCATCAGCGTTCCTGGCCGGAAATGAAACACGCATACTCATAACTGCTGTCTATTGAATACTAACACCTGGATTCAATATGTCTATTCGGTTGTCGTTTCCAGTTCAGCCCTGGCACAAGAAATATTTCGTATATCAACGATTGATAAACAATCGCAACTATAAACATAATCAATGATTAGGCATCCCTATAATAGCGGCTCATTTACCGATCTCGTTATGGCGAGGCTCCTGTACAAATACAAGTTACCGCCCTGCTGGTATCGAGAGAGACCACTCAGGGAAATACAGGCATCCATCGAATCAAGGTGTTGCCAAGGTAACTTCTGACGATTTCACCATCGGACAGATACGTTGTTCAGTGCTAAAACCAGGACGTAGGGATCTGCCTGTGCTAACCCTGTCTTGTTCGCCCCTATGAGAGATTTTTATAGGGAATTACACCATGTCATCTATGCCACTCTGCGCCGCTCATCATCCTATGCCGGATTTCAATGGCGACGCTATCGCCCAATATATGCGCACCGATTTTATTACTCTGCCAGACCATCTCAGCGTGAACGGCGCTCGCGAGTACTTTGTCTCCCAACTCACAACGGATGACATCCCAGGCCAGGTCTTTGTTGTGGCCGGAAAAGCGCTGCGCGGGGTGTTATCCATCAAGCGCTTATTGCAGGAAAAAGATACGTCGCTGAACATCAATCATCTTACGGACAGCTGTTTATTTCATGTAAAGCCTGATGATGAACGGGCGCAGGTCGTTGCCGAGTTAGCCGAACGCGAAGTCGATCTGGTTGCTGTCGTTGAGAGAGGTGAGCTGGTCGGTTGTCTGATGGAAAAAGAGATCGCTCATCTACAGGAAGATGATGTTACCGAAGACGTTCAGCTTCAGGGCGCCACGCTACCGCTGGAAAAACCCTATCTGGAAATTAGTCCGTGGACATTGTGGAAAAAGCGTTCGGTCTGGCTCCTGCTGCTGTTTGTCGCAGAAGCCTATACCAGCAGCGTGCTTCAGCATTTTGAAGAGGCGCTGGAATCCGCAATTGCCCTGGCCTTTTTTATTCCGCTATTAATTGGTACTGGCGGCAACAGCGGTACGCAGATCACTTCGACGCTGGTACGTTCAATGGCGCTGGGAGAAGTGCGGCTGCGCGATATGGGCCGGGTGATCCGCAAAGAAGTTTCAACTTCGCTGCTGATCGCTCTGACGCTGGGCCTGGCAGGGTGCTTGCGCGCGTGGATGATGGGCATCGGTATGGAAATCACGCTGATCGTCAGCCTGACGCTGGTTTGCATTACGCTGTGGAGCGCCGTGGTGTCATCAGTGATCCCCATGGTGCTCAAGCGTATCGGCATTGATCCCGCCGTGGTTTCGGCCCCGTTTATCGCCACGCTTATCGACGGTACCGGGTTAATTATCTACTTTAAAATCGCCCAGCACTTTCTTGGTCTGAACTAATGATAACGCCCGGCAGCTCAGGTTGTCGGGCGTCACAGTCAGGCTGGCGCTAAATCTTGCGCGCACGCCCAGGCACTCGACCATGCCCACTGGAAGTTATAGCCTCCCAACCAGCCGGTAACGTCCATAACTTCGCCGATAAAATAGAGTCCCGGCACTTTACGTGCTTCCATCGTGCGCGATGAAAGCTCATTGGTATCAACGCCGCCCAGCGTGACTTCAGCGGTACGATACCCTTCTGTACCGTTCGGCTGCACCCGCCAATCGGTCAGCGTCTCAACCAGCGTTTGTTGATCGCGCACGTTAAGCTGTTTCAGCGAGACGTCCGGGATTTGCCCTAACTGCTGTAAACATTCCACCAGACGTTTTGGCAACTGCATAGCAAGCGTATTCTTTAAGCTCTGATTAGGGTGGGCGCTGCGTTGGTCATCGAGGAAGCTCGCAAGGTCAACATCCGGCAACAAATTAATGCTGACAAATTCGCCTGGCTGCCAAAAACTGGAAATCTGCAGTACGGCCGGACCAGAAAGCCCACGGTGCGTAAAGAGCAGATTTTCACGAAAGACGGTGCCGTCCTCGGCGGTGATAACGGAAGAAACGGACACGCCAGAGAGCACCTGAAGCTGCTCCAGCAGTGGCTTATGCAACGTAAAGGGCACCAGTCCTGCGCGCGTTGGCAATACGTTCAGACCGAACTGTTCGGCAATTTTATAACCAAACGGCGTTGCCCCCAGACCCGGCATAGAGAGACCACCGGAGGCAATAACCAGCTTTTTCGTGCCCACGGTCATCCCGTTCAATTCGAGAATGAAATCATCACCCTCTCGCTCGACGCTCAGGACTTCGCTACGTAACCGCATAGTTACGTTACCTTTTTCACACTCGTCTACCAGCATATCGACAATTTGCTGTGCGGAATCATCGCAGAACAGCTGGCCTAGCGTTTTTTCGTGCCAGGCAATACCGTGTTTGCCCACCAGGTCGATAAAATCCCACTGCGTGTAACGCGCCAGCGCCGATTTGCAAAAATGGGGGTTTTGGCTCAAATAGGCGGCAGGCTCGACATAAAGATTGGTAAAGTTGCAGCGTCCCCCGCCAGACATGAGAATCTTACGCCCCGGCTTTTTACCATTATCAATCAGCAGTACGCGACTACCTGCTTGTCCTGCCTGCGCGGCACAAAACATACCCGCTGCGCCAGCGCCTATAATAACGGTATCAAACCTTTCCACGTTGCGATCCTCTCTAAAAAGCGGGTGTGAATTGTAAAGATTCCTCAGTGGTCGCACCAGCACCAAACTACCGATAAAGGGTATTTAACTGAAATATATAGGATAATTCTTTAGTGGTGTAAAACAAAGCAGGAGACAAATCAAAAAAACTCTATATTTCACTTTGCCCGCGCCGCCAAAGTCACTGATAATGCGCCGCGTTCATGTCCTCAAAATGGCGTAACGTCCTATGCTACATTTGTTTGCTGGCCTGGATTTACATACCGGGCTTTTACTATTGCTTGCTCTGGCTTTTGTGCTGTTCTACGAAGCGATTAACGGCTTCCATGATACAGCCAATGCTGTCGCAACCGTGATCTATACCCGTGCAATGCGTTCGCAATTGGCGGTGGTCATGGCTGCGGTGTTCAACTTCTTTGGTGTTTTGCTGGGCGGTCTCAGCGTGGCGTATGCCATCGTGCATATGCTACCAACGGATCTGCTGCTTAATATGGGATCGTCACATGGCCTCGCCATGGTGTTCTCCATGCTGCTGGCGGCAATTATCTGGAACCTGGGTACCTGGTACTTTGGTTTGCCTGCATCCAGCTCCCACACGCTAATTGGCGCCATTATCGGTATTGGTTTAACCAATGCGCTGATGACTGGCACTTCTGTGGTGGATGCACTTAACATTCCGAAAGTTATCGGTATTTTTGCCTCGCTTATCATCTCGCCAATTGTTGGTCTGGTGGTTGCGGGCGGTCTTATTTTCATTCTGCGTCGCTACTGGAGCGGTACAAAAAAACGTGCCCGTATCCACCTGACGCCAGCAGAACGTGAAAAGAAAGATGGCAAGAAAAAGCCGCCGTTCTGGACCCGTATTGCCCTAATCCTCTCCGCTATCGGCGTGGCGTTCTCTCATGGCGCTAACGACGGGCAGAAAGGCATTGGTCTGGTGATGCTGGTGCTGATTGGCGTAGCGCCTGCAGGCTTCGTGGTGAATATGAATGCTTCCGGTTACGAGATTACCCGTACCCGTGATGCCATCAATAACGTCGAAGTCTTCTTCCAGCAGCGTCCTGACCTCCTTAAACAGGCCACAGGCGTAGACCAGTTGATTCCGTCCCCGACGGACGCGGCACCAGCGACGACGACAGAGTTCCATTGCCACCCGGCGAATACCATCAACGCGCTGGAACGTGCGAAAGGTATGCTGGCGAACCTGGAAACCTACGACAAGTTAAGCGTCGAACAGCGTGGTCAGCTGCGTCGCATTATGCTCTGCATCTCTGATACCACCGATAAAGTGGTTAAGCTGCCTGGCGTAAGCACTGACGATCAGCGTCTGCTGAAGAAACTGAAAGCTGACATGCTGAGCACCATTGAGTACGCGCCTATCTGGATCATTATGGCCGTCGCACTGGCGCTGGGCATTGGTACCATGATCGGCTGGCGTCGCGTAGCCACCACCATTGGTGAGAAAATCGGTAAGAAAGGCATGACCTATGCCCAGGGGATGTCGGCACAGATGACTGCCGCAGTCTCTATCGGTCTCGCCAGTTACACCGGTATGCCCGTTTCCACCACCCACGTTCTCTCTTCTTCCGTTGCGGGGACGATGGTTGTTGATGGCGGCGGTTTACAGCGTAAAACGGTGACCAGCATTCTGATGGCCTGGGTCTTCACCCTGCCAGCCGCAATTCTTCTTTCCGGCGGGCTTTACTGGCTCTCTCTGAAGCTTATCTAAGCGAATGCACGGTAAAAAAGCGGGTCAGTTTTCTGACCCGCTTTTTTTGTATCTGTCGTTGGCATCAGTGCCAGATAATCAGCGCAACCATGCTGATTAGCACCAGGCCACATAGCGCGCTGGTGAGGATGAACTGACCGCGAACCCGCTCACAGCGGCGAATAAACTCATCATCATGATGATCGCGGTAACGCTGAGCGTAGATATACCACACCAGACGCATCTGCTTGTTCGGTTGCCCATGCGAGGTAAAAAAGCCCCCACCATCTACATACTGGTAAAGCAATGGATCGCAACCACGAAGTACCACTAACAGTGCGCGTAGCGAAGAAAAATAGCGCGCCATATTAACAATGCAAACGACACATAAAGCCCAGAACAATGCAATGGTGCTTATCATACCTCCTCCCCGGCGACCCGCCCACGGAACTCCTTTCCGGGACTACCGCTCCCCGATACCCTGCCAAACCATTCAGTGAAGAGTACAGCCGAACCGTTCGTATTAGTATCACGCATCCGAACGCCTCTCTAGATAGTGTAGGAGATTAGTTAATTTTTTTGCCAGAAGGTTAATCGCTATCAATGCAATTAACTAAAAAATTTGTTTAACTGCTTGGCAAGCAAGGCGGATTGACGGATTATCCTGGTCGCTATAATGTAAGGATAGTCCTTATATGGTACGTTTTTACGACTGGGCTAGCCCCGCGCGCAAGGTTCGCAGGATGCGGATGACGCGGCGGCAGGTAAACGCCAGCAGGCTAGTCATCGACAACTTATGGAAGGAGTAACACTATGGCTTATAAACACATTCTTATCGCGGTTGATCTTTCTCCGGAAAGCAAAGTTCTGGTTGAAAAAGCGGTCTCTATGGCGCGGCCTTACAATGCTAAAGTCTCCCTTATCCACGTTGACGTAAACTATTCCGACCTGTACACCGGGCTTATCGACGTGAATCTGGGCGACATGCAGAAACGCATTTCTGAAGAAACCCACCACGCGCTAACCGAGCTTTCCACCAACGCAGGCTACCCTATCACCGAAACCCTGAGCGGTAGCGGCGACCTGGGTCAGGTTCTGGTTGATGCCATCAAAAAATACGACATGGATCTGGTCGTTTGTGGTCACCACCAGGATTTCTGGAGCAAGCTAATGTCCTCCGCGCGCCAACTGATCAACACTGTCCACGTCGACATGTTGATTGTTCCGCTGCGTGACGACGAAGAAGCATAAAACGCTGGCCGTCGGGAGATAACCCGACGCGCTACAAGTCGTTAAGCCTGTAAACGCCCGCCTTTGCGGGCGTTTTTGTTTTTATCATTCAGACACAATTAGTACATCAATCCAACAAATAAATCATAATTAGTGTGATCAACTAATTGGATCGAAAACTATCTCTATAATACTCTACGCCTGCGGCCAATAACCGCAGTCTATAACAAAATAAGACTTTTTCGGCGCGTTTAAGCATACGCGTTCATACTTTTCGGGATGGCTTTGAAAGGCGATGGAATATGAATAAAACTGCACCTACGGGCTTGCTGCAGCAACCTCGTCCGTTCTTCATGATCTTCTTTGTTGAATTATGGGAACGATTTGGCTATTACGGCGTTCAGGGCATCCTGGCGGTATTTTTTGTTAAGCAGCTCGGCTTTTCGCAGGAACAGGCATTTGTCACCTTTGGTGCATTTGCCGCGCTGGTCTACGGCCTGATCTCGATCGGCGGCTACGTCGGCGACCATCTGTTAGGTACCAAGCGCACGCTGGTACTCGGCGCCATTGTGCTGGCGATCGGCTACTTCATGACCGGGATGTCACTGCTTAAGCCCGACCTGATTTTTATTGCTTTGGGTACCATTGCCGTCGGTAATGGGCTGTTTAAAGCCAACCCGGCAAGCCTGCTGTCAAAATGCTATCCACCGAAAGACGCCCGTCTGGACGGTGCTTTCACCCTGTTTTATATGTCGATTAACATCGGTTCACTGCTGTCGTTGTCGCTGGCACCGGTGATTGCCGATAAGTTTGGCTATGCGGTGACCTATAATCTGTGCGGGGCCGGGCTTATTGTCGCGCTGTTGGTCTACTTTGCCTGCCGTGGAATGGTGAAGAATATCGGTTCAGAGCCGGACCATAAGCCGCTGAATTTCCGTAATCTATTCTGCGTGCTGGCTGGAACGGTAGTGATGGTATTTATCTGCGCCTGGCTGATGCACAACGTGCAGATTGCCAACCTGGTGCTGATCGTCCTGTCAATTGCCGTGACGATCATCTTCTTCCGTCAGGCCTTCAAACTGGATAAAACCGGGCGCAACAAAATGTTCGTGGCCTTTATCCTGATGCTGGAAGCGGTGGTGTTCTACGTCCTGTACGCGCAGATGCCAACTTCGCTGAACTTCTTTGCTATCAATAACGTGCACCATGAAATTCTTGGTTTCGCCATCAACCCGGTAAGCTTCCAGGCGCTGAACCCGTTCTGGGTGGTACTGGCGAGTCCGGTACTAGCTGCAATCTATACCCGTCTGGGCAACAAAGGTAAAGACCTGACCATGCCGATGAAGTTTACGCTCGGTATGTTCCTGTGCTCGCTGGGTTTCCTGACCGCCGCTGCAGCCGGAATGTGGTTTGCCGATGCGCAGGGGCTGACGTCGCCGTGGTTTATCGTGCTGGTGTATCTGTTCCAGAGCCTGGGTGAACTGCTGATTAGCGCCCTGGGGCTGGCTATGGTCGCCGCTCTCGTGCCACAACACCTGATGGGCTTTATTCTCGGGATGTGGTTCCTGACCCAGGCAGCAGCCTTCCTGATGGGGGGTTATGTCGCGACGTTCACCGCCGTACCAGAGAACATCACCGACCCGCTGCAAACGCTGCCTATCTATACCAACGTCTTCAGTAAGATTGGTCTGGTGACCCTGGCCGTAACGGTGGTGATGGCGATTATGGTGCCATGGCTGAACCGCATGATTAATACGCCGAGCACCGAGCAATAACCTTCAGTGCCGGATGGCGGCTATTGCCCTATCCGGCATTTTCACTCACTACCCTTTACGCGCGTCTATCCACTCCTGCACTTCCACCACAAAGGTGTCCGGCGCTTTGCGGTACATTTTGCGCGCCAAGTCCAGAATCGTATGCTGACCGAGCGCTTCTTCCATCCGCTGCTGAGCCATGTCCATTACCGAACGCACACCACAAATGCCTTCACAGGCCCACTCTGGTGGATGCTCCTCAAATACCGCCAACCGCTGGCGAATTTCACGACATTCAAAGATGCGCTTATCACCATCAATAGCATTCACCACATCCAGCACAGTGATGTGTTCAGCAGGTTTAGCTAACTGGAAACCACCGCCCTTGCCTTCAATGCTGCGCACCAGACCCGCTTTGGACAGACGGGTGAAAATTTTTGCCAGATAGTCATATGGCACACTTTGCAGTTCGGCAATTTCCCGCACGCTCATATCCCTCGCGTCGCCCTTACTATCGACCATACACATCAGGCTATGAATGCCGTACTCAACCCCAGAACTGTAGAATGCCATTCTCTTATCTCAGTCAAAATTAATCTGAGTTTATTGTAGCTTTTTCGTTTCACTCATTCCAGACAGCAAAGTAACCCCTCTTCACAATAAAAATTTAAATGCATATTTATCAAATAGATAATAAAAAACCCTCACCCTTTGAAGCAAAAAGGATCTCGATCGCATTGCAATTCTTAACTACGACAAATAAAATCCGAGTAAATAATTCGTAGTCACCAGTGAGAAAACCCCAATGCGTAAACAAATTCTGATCGTGGGCGCCGGCTTTGCCGGTATGTGGGCAGCATTAAGCGCCGCACGACTGGCGGATAAACATCAGCAGGCCATTGATATTACAGTAATTGCGCCACAGCCAGAGCTGCGTGTCCGCCCACGTTTTTATGAAAGCGCCGTTCATACGCTGGTCGCACCACTGCAACCGCTGTTTGACGTTACCGGCGTCAACTTCCTGCAAGGTCACGTCGAGCAAATCCTCCCGGACTCTAAAGAGGTGAGCTGGAAAGATGCCAACGGTGACATTCATCTGCGCCGCTACGACCGCCTGGTGCTTGCCAGCGGAAGTCACGTAAACCGCGACACCGTCACCGGTGCCGCCGAGCACGCGTTTGACCTCGACCAACTTGAGAGCGCCGCCGTACTGGAGCAGCACATTAACGATCTGGCATTACAACCGGAAAGTGAGGCTCGCAATACGGTAGTGGTCTGCGGCGGCGGCTTTACCGGCATTGAAATGGCGCTGGAATTACCAGGTCGTTTGCGCGAAATATTGGGCGCTGATGCTAAGACCAGAGTTGTCGTAGTTGAACGCGGCGCTCAGCCGGGCGGACGCTGGAGCCAGGAATTACGTGACGTGATTATCGAAGCCTCTGCTGAACTGGGTGTCGAGTGGCTGGTCAATGCGGAAGTAGAGTGCGTGGATGCCTCTGGCGTCACGCTGAAAGATGGACAGGTGTTTTCTTCCCAGACAGTTATCTGGACCGTCGGCGTTCAGGCTAATAGCCTGACAGCACAGATTAACGCCCCGCGCGATCGCCAGGGCCGTCTGCATGTAAATGCCAATCTGCAGGTTGTGGGTCACGATGATATCTACGCCACTGGCGATGTAGCCTACGCCGCCACCGACGACAAAGGCAATCATGCGCTGATGACCTGCCAGCACGCCATCTTGCTGGGTAAATTTGCCGGTAATAACGCCGCGGCAGACCTGTTAAACATAACACCACTGCCATATCGTCAGGAAAACTACGTCACCTGCCTGGATCTTGGTGCCTGGGGTGCGGTGTATAGCGAAGGATGGGATCAGCAGGTGAAACTGACGCGCGCAGAAGCGAAAAAGCTGAAGGTGTCGATTGTCAGCGAGCTGATTTACCCGCCGAAGGCGGACCGCGCGGTAGCGTTTGAGATTGCCGATCCGCTGGCACCGTTTGTTTAACCCGTGATGCCGGATGCGGCTACCGCCTTATCCGGCCTACTAACGGCACCGAGCTGTAGACCCGATAAGGGCACTATAGCTGACCATCTGGCCTATGCCGTTCCCGCATAAATATCGAACCGATGCCCTTTTGTAACTACCGCGTTCGGCGTTGCCACGTCGGCCAGCGGCGGCGCGTAGTCCGGACGCTTTACCACCACTCGTTTGGTGGCTAACTGACGAGCAGGCTCCAGCAGCCCATCCGCATCCAGATCCGGCCCCACCAGCGACTGAAACACACGCATCTCTTTTTTCACCAGCGCGCTTTTCTGCTTATGCGGGAACATCGGGTCGAGGTACACCACCTGCGGGCGCGGCGTGATATCGGTTAACGCCGTCAGGCTCGACGCGTGAATCAACTGCAAACGCTCCTGCAGCCACGGACCGATTTCCGGGTCGGCATACCCGCGCGCCAGGCCATCGTCAAGCAGCGCAGCAACCACCGGGTTTCGTTCCAGCATTCGTACGCGACAGCCTACCGAGGCCAGTACAAACGCATCGCGCCCCAGCCCTGCGGTTGCATCGACCACATCCGGCAGGTAATCGCCTTTAATGCCGACCGCCTTCGCCACCGCTTCACCGCGGCCACCGCCAAATTTGCGCCGATGGGCCATCGCACCGCCCGCGAAATCCACGAAGATACCGCCGAGTTTAGGTTCGTCACGTTTGCGCAGTTCCAGATGTGCTGTCGTCATCACCAGCGCCATCAGGTTATCTTCATCGTGTTCCAGTCCCCAGCGGGCGGCCAGAACAGATAAGGCGCCGTCTCCGGCGCCTGTTTCATCAATTAAGCAGATTTTCAATTCCGCTTTACCCTAAATAATTCGAGTTGCATCAAGACAACAAGTGAAGGAATCCCTGGGAACGTACAAATAGTACGTGACCAGGGTGAGTGAGCGCAGTTGCCGAAGAGGCAGCTTGAAGTATGACGGGTAAATCAGCCTTTAATCCCGTAATGCTCCAGCATCGCATCCAGCTGTGGCTCGCGGCCACGGAAGCGTTTGAACAGTTCCATCGGCTCTTCAGAACCGCCACGGGTGAGGATGTTATCGAGGAACGATTGTCCGGTTTGACGGTTGAAAATCCCTTCATCTTCGAAGCGAGAGAAGGCATCCGCCGCCAGCACGTCGGCCCACAGATAGCTGTAGTAACCCGCCGCGTAGCCCCCTGCAAAAATATGGCTGAAGGCATGCGGGAAGCGGCCCCAGGTTGGGCCCGGCACCACGGCGACCTGTTTCTTGATTTCCGCCAGCGTATCGAGGATTTTCGCCCCTTGCTGCGGGTTAAATTCCGCGTGCAGACGGAAATCAAACAGACCGAACTCCAGTTGACGCAGAATAAACAGCGCCGCCTGGTAGTTTTTCGCCGCCAGCATTTTATCCAGCAGTTCCTTCGGCAGCGGTTCGCCGGTTTCATAATGGCCGGAGATAAACGCCAACGCTTGTGGCTCCCAGCACCAGTTTTCCATAAACTGGCTCGGCAGTTCGACCGCATCCCATGGCACACCGTTGATACCGGAAACGCCCGCGGTTTCGATACGGGTCAGCATATGGTGCAGACCGTGGCCGAACTCGTGGAACAGGGTAATCACTTCATCGTGGGTAAACAGAGCGGGTTTGCCGTTCACCGGACGGTTAAAGTTACAGGTCAGGTAGGCGACCGGTTTTTGCAACGTGCCGTCGGTTTTACGCATCTGGCCGACGCAGTCGTCCATCCACGCCCCGCCGCGTTTATGTTCACGGGCATACAGGTCGAGGTAGAAGCTGCCGCGCAGCTCGTTGTTTTCGTCGTACAGCTCGAAGAAACGAACTTCCGGGTGCCAGACGTCAACATCGGTGCGCTCTTTGGCAGTGATGCCATAAATACGTTTAACCACTTCAAACAGACCGTTAACGGCTTTGTTCTCCGGGAAATAAGGACGAAGCTGCTCGTCGCTGATGCTGTAGAGGTGCTGTTTTTGTTTCTCGCTGTAGTAAGCGATGTCCCACGGCTGAAGCTCATCAACGCCAAATTCCGCTTTCGCAAAGGCGCGCAGTTGAGCCAGCTCTTTCTCCCCCTGCGGACGGGCACGTTTCGCCAGATCGGTCAGGAAGTCGAGGACCTGCTGCGGGTTTTCCGCCATTTTGGTAGCCAGAGATTTAAAGGCGTAGCTTTCAAAGCCCAGCAGTTGCGCCAGTTCGTGGCGCAGCGCGAGGATCTCTTCCATTATCGGGCTGTTGTCCCATTTGCCAGCGTTCGGCCCCTGGTCAGACGCGCGCGTGGAGTAAGCGCGATACATCTCTTCACGCAGTCCCTGGTTGTCACAGTAGGTCATCACCGGCAGGTAGCTTGGGATATCCAGCGTTAACAGATAGCCTTCCTGCTCTTTGGCTTCCGCCTGGGCCTTCGCCGCAGCCAGCGCGCTTTCCGGCATACCAGCCAGCTCGGCTTCATCGGTGACTAACTTCGTCCAGCCCATCGTGGCATCAAGGACGTTATTGCTGTACAAGTTGCCGAGCTCAGACAGACGGGTGGCGATTTCACCATAGCGCTGCTGTTTTTCCTTCGGCAGACCAATACCAGAAAGCTCAAAATCGCGCAGCGCGTTATCGACCGCTTTTTTCTGTGCGGTGTTCAGGGTGGCGTAATGATCGCCATCACGCAGGTCGCGGTACGCTTTGTACAGGCCTTCATGTTGTCCAACCCAGGTGCTGTATTCAGACAGCAGCGGCAGCGTTTGTTCGTAGGCTTCACGCAGTTCCGGGCTGTTTTTCACCGAGTTCAGGTGGCTAACAGGAGAGAAAATACGCCCCAGCACATCGTCAACTTCCGCCAACGGCTGGCAGAGATTTTCCCAGGTGTACGGCGCGCCCTGCGCAACCACTCGCTCAACGTTTTCGCGGCAATCGTTCAGCGCCTTAGTGACGGCAGGCACGACATGCTCAGGCTGAATTTTAGAAAACGGCGGCAGTTCGAAGGGAGTCAGCAATGGATTGGTCATTAGCGCGGTCCTGTTGAAAAGAGTGAATGAAGCGCGTATCCGGCGCTGTGCATATTAATTTGTACAATGGGGTTAAGTGTAGAGGATTTCAATGCTAACCGTGACGGAAAGACGCCCGGTGGTGCTGCGCTTACCGGGCCTACGGGTAATCTGTGCCGATCTGCTGTAAACTGTGGCAAATCGTCATTTCAGCGGAATTTCATTACCCATGCTCAGTTATCGCCACAGTTATCACGCAGGCAACCACGCCGACGTCCTGAAACACACCGTCCAGAGCCTGATCATTGAATCGCTCAAAGAGAAAGAAAAACCGTTTCTCTATCTGGACACCCATGCTGGTGCTGGCCGTTATCAGCTGAGCAGTGAGCATGCCGAACGTACTGGTGAATATCTGGAAGGGATCGCCCGTATCTGGCAGCAGGACGATTTGCCTGCCGAACTGGAACCCTACATTGGCGTAGTGCAACACTTCAACCGTAGCGGTCAGTTGCGCTACTACCCGGGCTCTCCGTTAATTGCTCGCCAGCTGCTGCGCGAACAGGATAGCCTGCAATTAACTGAACTGCACCCGAGCGACTTTCCCCTGCTGCGCGGCGAATTTCAGAAAGATGAGCGCGCACGCGTGGCCAAAGCAGATGGTTATCAGCAGCTGAAAGCAAAATTGCCGCCGGTTTCACGTCGTGGGCTGATCCTTATCGATCCACCCTACGAAATCAAAAGCGACTACCAGGCGGTGGTCACCGGTATTAACGAAGGCTACAAGCGTTTCGCGACCGGCACCTATGCGCTGTGGTATCCGGTGGTTCTGCGCCAGCAAATCAAGCGCATGATCCACGATCTCGAAGACACCGGCATCCGCAAAATTCTGCAAATTGAACTGGCGGTGCGCCCGGACAGCGATCAGCGCGGTATGACAGCGTCTGGCATGATTGTGATTAACCCGCCGTGGAAGCTGGAGCAGCAGATGAACAACGTTCTGCCGTGGTTGCACAGCAAACTGGTTCCGGCAGGAACCGGTCATACCTCGGTAAGCTGGATCGTGCCGGAGTAATCGCAGCCATCGGTGGAACCTTTTAATATCAGGTATACAATCGCGAATATTTTGGCGGATGGCGTAACGCTTCTCCGCCCTACAATGAACATGAAGGAGCGGTCATGACCAAGCACTATGATTACATCGCTATTGGCGGCGGCAGCGGCGGTATTGCCTCCATTAACCGTGCAGCAATGTATGGCCAGAAATGCGCACTTATTGAAGCCAAAGAGTTAGGCGGAACCTGCGTTAACGTGGGCTGCGTACCAAAGAAAGTGATGTGGCATGCCGCCCAGGTTCGCGAAGCGATCCACATGTACGGGCCGGATTACGGTTTCGACACCACCATCAATAAGTTCGACTGGGATAAACTGATCGCCACGCGTACCGCTTATATCGATCGTATTCATACCTCGTATGACAATGTGCTGGGCAAAAATAATGTCGATGTGATTAAAGGTTTTGCCCGCTTTGTGGATGCCAAAACCATTGAAGTGAACGGTGAAACCATTACTGCCGATCATATTTTGATTGCTACCGGCGGTCGCCCGAGCCATCCGAACATTCCGGGTGTGGAATACGGGATCGACTCCGATGGCTTCTTTGAGCTGCCCGCACTGCCGAAGCGCGTTGCGGTCGTCGGCGCAGGTTACATCGCCGTTGAGCTGGCAGGCGTGATTAACGGCCTGGGTGCCCAAACGCATCTGTTCGTGCGTAAACACGCGCCGCTACGCAGCTTCGACCCGATGATCGTCGACACGCTGGTTGAGGTGATGAACGCCGAAGGCCCGACTCTGCATACTCACGCGATTCCGAAAGCGGTCGTTAAAAACGCTGACGGCAGCCTGACCCTGCAACTGGAAGATGGTCGTAGCGAAACGGTAGATTGCCTGATTTGGGCAATTGGTCGTGAACCAGCCACCGATAACTTCAACCTGGCAGTTACTGGCGTGAAAACCAACGAAAAAGGCTACATCGTCGTTGATAAATATCAGAACACCAGCGTGCCGGGAATTTATGCCGTCGGCGATAACACCGGTGCCGTTGAGCTGACGCCGGTTGCTGTTGCCGCGGGCCGTCGCCTGTCCGAGCGTCTGTTTAACAACAAACCGGACGAACATCTGGACTACAGCAACATCCCGACCGTGGTCTTCAGCCATCCGCCAATTGGCACCGTCGGCCTGACCGAGCAGCAGGCTCGTGAACAGCACGGCGATGACCAGGTGAAAGTGTATAAATCATCATTTACCGCGATGTATACCGCTGTCACTTCACATCGTCAGCCGTGCCGCATGAAGCTGGTTTGCGTCGGTCCGGAAGAGAAGATTGTCGGTATTCACGGTATTGGTTTTGGAATGGATGAAATGCTGCAAGGCTTCGCGGTCGCACTGAAAATGGGCGCAACCAAGAAAGACTTTGATAACACCGTTGCGATTCACCCAACGGCAGCAGAAGAGTTCGTTACCATGCGTTAATCTGAATGACCGGTGTCAGGAAATGAGTAATTCCCCGACACCGGTACACTCTTCAAAAACAAACATCCTCCGATGCACATTCAGCAGACGCATTCCCGCCACATTGCAACGTCGTAGAACCACAGGCTGTACGATCACGCAGTATGAAAACCAAACATTTCGCATGACACAATCTTCGAAAATAAGATTTTCAAGATAACAACGATTCAGAGTTAAATTTGCGAAAAGAATTTTATTAAAACTACTATTAATTAAATTACTGCGAAAGAATATCGCTTTTACAGGTTGACTCTGAATATGCTGGCCTATGAATTGCTGGTGTTCTTGCAAGCCATTCACAGCAAATTGCGTGAGTTTATCTCCTTGATGTTGCAAAGTATTCTTCTCACGAGTATTTTGCAAACACAAAGGGGTAGTCCCCTGGCGCTTAGCGTTAAGGTTCATAAAGATTCCAATAATTGTGACGTTATCCGGACGGATAACAAATATGAGGAACCTTTAAATGACCTGTTTAACTAACTGGAAACAAGACCGTTTTTATCCAGTTATTTGCAGAGTTGCGTAACGATATAAAAGTTCAAAAAAACAGTTATTACACAAACCCAAAAAAATAATTTCACTTAGGTGTATATTTCATGCCAAAAAGCAAAAGCAGTAATTGTATCCTGGTCATTGAATCACCCTGGAAACTGGATGATCATGATTCCAATCGTTCTTCGGTCGTTCCATTTATTCAAGGGATCGCCAGACTCCAGGGCGACACTGAGGTCTATTTTCTGAATTTCTACAATAAGAAGAGCTTCGAAATTGCCCTTGAGTGCCTTTGTATGCAGGTTTTTCGCAATACGATTGTTTACGTCGCCGCACATGGTAGCGAATCAGACATTGGCGGCATTCTGCTGAAAGATATTCTAAAAACAGTCAGTGAAAAAGCCGCAGACAATAACATCAGTGGCTTGATGCTGGGATCGTGTTTTGCAGGAACCAAAACTCAGCTGTTGAAAGAGTACACTCAGGGAAGTGGTTTGCGCTGGTGTGCAGGTTACTCTTCATCATGTGACTGGTTGACCGGAACAATGATTGACAGCGCTATCATCAGTAACGCCCTCAGCATCAAGAAGTCACATTACGCTAGTCGCGAGAAAATGGTTCAGGCTTTCGCTTGTGCAGTTGCGCCTTTTGCGCCCGGTGCCGTCATCGGCCAGAACAAAAAAGACAGCGGCGTTCCCCTTTCTCAATCGTTGAAGATTGTTATTCAACCTGAGGGTCAGGGGTACCATGCTCTCGTTTCCTCCGAAGAAATATTTGCGCAAGCGCAAGAAAGCTATGTGCAGGAAGAAGAGGAATACATTGCTTAACTCATCACCCGATATCGACATATTGTTGTAACCGCGCAGGCATGTTATACCGGTTCATAGAGAAAAATTATCCAGCCTGCAAAACGCGTCAGGCTGGATAATGTCAGGGATTATTTACCCTGCATATACGGCGTATACACGCCGTTTAAGCTTTCGAGGAACGCCACGATATCGTCGATATCTTCCTGCGGCAGTTCTTTACCCACCTGATAACGCAGCATCAGTTTTACCGCACCGTCGAGCGTAGGCACATCACCTCGATGGAAATAAGGCGCGGTCAGCGCAACGTTACGCAAGCCAGGGACTTTTTGACGCAGCTTGTCACGTAATTCATTAGTGACGTTCATGCGGCCAATATCTGCGGCAGTGACCTCGCCGAAATTAAAGTCCTTTTTCAAACCCAATGGCTCAAATGAACGCCCGCCTAAAATAATACCGCCATGACAGGTCGCGCACTTATTATCTTTAAACAACTGATAGCCATGTTTCTGCTGGGCAGTTAACGCCGCTTCATCGCCGCGTAGCCATTTATCAAACGGCGAATTTGGCGTAATTAGCGTTTTCTCAAACTCAGCAATCGCATCGGTAATATTATCTCCGCTGAATCCCTGCGGATAAACCGCGATAAACTCTTGTTTGAGTTGCGGATCTTTATCCAGTTTCTGAATAATTTCATCCCAGGATTTAGACGCCATCTCGATAGGGTTCAACGGCGGGCCGCCTGCCTGCGCCTGCAATGTTGGTGCTCGACCATCCCAGAATTGTTCCACGTTGAAGACAGAGTTAAATACCGTCGGCGCGTTGATAGGACCAACCGCGCCGCCTACGCCGATTGACGTTTTGCGACCATCTACGCCGCCCGCATTCAGGGCATGGCAGTGCGCGCAAGAAATCGTGCTGTCACCGGAAATACGCGGGTCGTGGTAAAGCGTAAAGCCTAGCGCCACTTTGCGGGCATCGGTCGGAATGCTTTCCGGTATCGGCTGCACAGGCTCGTTACGATGCTGCGCGGCGGTATCGTTACTGGCGTAATACTGCTCGCGCTGTTTCGCAATCCAGCCCAGGATCTCTGCTCGCTCCGTATCGCTTACCTTGCCAGCCCAGTGCAGTGCGGTATAACGCGTCGGCGGCATGGTGTCGTACTGCATCACCCATTCAATTTTATTCAGGTCGCTTTGCGAAACGGGTTTATCTGCGACCAGCGCCGCACGAACGGCCTCAAGATTGAATGATTTGTATCCCAGTTGAATATCGTAATTCATCAACTGCTTAGCGACAGGAAAAGAAGAATAGAAAGGTAATTCAGCTGAAGGCGTGTGACAATAATCGCATCCTTTTTCGCGTAAAAAACCTAATACTTTATTATTTTCTTCCAGCGTAGAGGCCTGAACATCTGCCTGTTTACTACGTTGATTATCGTGATACCACACATAACCGGATAATCCAAAATAACAAATCACGACGCCAGCTATGGCTATCGCGGTAAGACGGGTAATGATTTTCATTATTTTACCCTCACCGTTGTGAGTTATTGTGACCCAGAAAAATTAGAATAATGAGTGCATAGTCTTTATCAGACTTAACCATCATAGAAAGTAAGGGATTTATTATTTTGATAAGTATCAAGCAATTACATGGGGGATAACTATCGATAGAATAGCCTGTGCCTATTACGGAGATAAGCCGTTATGGTTTTCCGTTCACACCTCGTTGCAATCGAATGTTCTGAAAATGAAATATCTTCAGGTCACGCAGAATTATGAATTCTTCATTATATTCATTGGGATAGTCTTATTTTCTAAATAATATGCAGCACTAAAACGTGATCAACCGCACGCTTTACTCACCAGACACCGAAGCGAATGTCTACGCTTAACTGACGACCGGGCAATAGCCTTAATCTTTCAACGTCCATCGGAGGTCTTTCTCATTATGCTCAACCAGAAACTACCCCACGCCCCTTCAGAAGAAATGACGATCGATATCGATCTGCTTTATGAAATGGATCCGTGCGAGTTAAAGCTGGATGAAATGATTGAGGCAGAGCCAGAGCCGGAGATGATTGCAGGGTTACCCGCGTCAGATGCGTTAACCCCCGCCGATCGTTACCTCGAGCTGTTTGAACACGTCCAGTCATCCAAACTATTCGCTGATAGCAAAACCTTCCCTGATTGTGCGCCCAAAATGGACCCACTGGACATTTTGATCCGCTATCGCAAAGTTAAACGCCACCGCGACTTTGATCTGCGACGTTTCGTCGAGAACCATTTCTGGCTACCGGAAACGCCCTCCAGTGAATATGTGTCCGATCCGGCAAGCTCGCTGAAAGAGCATATCGATCAATTGTGGCCTGTGCTGACGCGCGAGCCGCAGGATCACATTCCCTGGTCCTCGCTGCTGGCGTTACCGCAGTCATATATTGTGCCCGGCGGACGTTTTAGCGAAACCTACTACTGGGATTCCTACTTTACCATGCTGGGTCTGGCAGAGAGCGGCCGCGAAGATCTGCTGAAGTGTATGGCGGATAACTTTGCCTGGATGATTGAAAACTATGGTCACATCCCCAACGGTAACCGTACCTACTACCTGAGCCGTTCGCAGCCACCGGTCTTTGCGCTGATGGTGGAACTGTTTGAAGAGGATGGCGTGCGCGGCGCGCGTCGCTACCTTGAACATCTAAAAATGGAATACGCATTCTGGATGGATGGCGCCGATTCCCTGGTGCTCAACCAGGCCTACCGTCACGTGATCAGAATGTCGGACGGCTCTCTGCTCAACCGCTATTGGGACGATCGTGATACGCCGCGTGATGAATCATGGCTTGAAGACGTTGAGACCGCCAAGCATTCGGGTCGTCCACCCAATGAGGTGTATCGGGATTTGCGCGCGGGCGCGGCCTCCGGCTGGGATTATTCCTCGCGCTGGCTACGTGATGCAGGCCGCCTTGCCAGCATACGCACCACGCAGTTCATCCCGATTGATCTGAACGCCTTCCTCTACAAGCTGGAAAGCACTATCGCCAATATTTCCGCGCTGAAAGGCGACAAAGAAACGGAAGCGCAGTTTCGCCAGAAAGCCAGTGACCGTCGCGATGCGGTAAACCGCTATCTGTGGGACGATGAAAACGGCTGCTATCGCGATTACGACTGGCGGCGCGAACAAATGGCCCTGTTCTCTGCCGCCAGTATTGTGCCGCTGTATGTCGGTATGGCAACACATGAACAAGCCGACCGGCTTGCTAACGCGGTTCGCAGTCGCCTGCTCACGCCCGGTGGTATTTTAGCCACGGAGCATGAAACTGGGGAACAGTGGGATAAACCGAACGGCTGGGCGCCGCTGCAGTGGATGGCGATTCAGGGCTTCAAACTGTACGGTGACGACCATCTCGGGGATGAAATCGCCCGTAACTGGTTGAAAACGGTGAATCTCTTTTATCAGGAACACCACAAGCTTATCGAAAAATACCACATAGCCGACGCAGCGCCGCGCGAAGGCGGCGGCGGGGAATATCCGTTGCAGGACGGCTTTGGCTGGACCAATGGCGTGGTGCGCCGACTCATCGGTTTGTATGGCGAACCCTAGCGGCTGACGGTCTGAGTCATCAGGATGTCAGTTAATCGCATCGTACAACTCGGCGTGAATTTTCTGCCATTTCTTGTTCTCAGGGCTTGGCTGGGCGCGAACACGCAGCTCGGCCTGCTCAAGATCATATTGCTGACGCGCAACGACCGCAGGCACGGAACAAAAACTTTGCAGATAACTTTTATGCAGCGATGTGAGTGACGCCCCATTCGACATCGCATGGCTGAGCGTAGTCATAAACTGTCGGCATGGTTTGCTTTCATCCATCTGCGAAGGGTAACGCAGCAGCAGTCTCAACACCTCGGTATTGCCCGCTGAGAACGCCTGCTCCGTCCACGCCAGCTTCCAGTCCATCCCACCCTGCAGGAACAGTGACGTCACGCGGGTGTCATTGCGATCGATAGCCGCCCGCATGTTAAAGGCATCCCAGGTGATACCCATTCGGGTCACCGCCTCCCGCGCGCTGGGGGCGTCACGTCGCGGTTCCTCCTGCACAATTTCAACGGATTGTCCGGAGGACGCCTGTGGCGCTGGCGAAGTGAATAACCAGAACGCACCCAGCGAAATCGCCAGCACCATCACGCCGACCGCTACCCACAACATGCCGGAAATCAGCTGTTCACGTTCTTCCGCCGAGCGTTTGGCCCGCTTCTCCGGCGGATCAATACTGTCTGCGATTTCATGCTTATCGCCTCCCACTTGCTCGTCTTTTTGCTTTGCCGTTTCCCAAAACTGGCGGACCATGGACTCATCAGATTCCAGATACGACGCAGGATTAATGCGCGTACGCCGTTCTTCAAATGCCCGTTGCACAGGATGAGTTATCTGTCGGTACTGGTAGTCCAGCAACAGCAATTGTACTGAGGTTAGCGGTTGTTGCGCGATAACACAGTTACGAGCCAGGCGGCAATCATCTAAAAACATGCGTAGCGTGATGCGCGGCTCAACAAACGACATCAGCACCGAGGTATCGTTAAAAATCTGCGTAAAGTGGCGAACGAATAATTTCTTATCGACGACCATCAGTGCCAGCTCGCTAAACATCATACCGTCCAGCGCATCTCGTCCTTCGCCTAACTTTAGCCAGCGACGCAGACGTTCACCGCCAAAGTGCTGTTTCAGAAAGCTGTTGAGAGGATGTTGATCCGGCCATACCCGCGCAATCAGGGATTTGAGGGTTAATTCTATTGCGCGAAGTTGACGCTGCGCCCGCATCTGAGCATCCGGCTCTACAGGTGCAATTTCGGTTTGATACTTCAGGATGGGCTGTTGCTGGCGCAATTGTTCCAGAGAGGCCACAAAGCGCAGCGCTGAAATCAGCTGGTTTTCACTGACGTCCTGGCCATTTTCATATTGGGGTACACTCTGTTGAAGATGGCGTAGCCGCAGAGTGAACTGGCTCAATTGCGCATCATTCATCTGCAACCGTCTGGCGACAGCCCCCCAACCGCCCAGATTCAGTCGTGCCTGATCCAGTTGTTCGAGAAACCACCGAGGGTCTTTGCCTTCTGTGACATGTACGCCTAACAGCAGTAATATTTCTATCGACGCCTGACGGATAATCCCCAGACAATGTTCAAAGGGTGTACATGTCGCTTGTAACGCGCTATTGGTCATCATCTTCCCTAAAAGGACCCAAAACGTGCGGCCTCATCATGGTATGTAATTATCTTTTTTAAACGCAACGTTGTGCCGATGTAGACTAAAACACATTCATATAGCAAATAAATAAGTTTTACAGTGACTTCCGCACAATCATTGAAAATTATTCTGGAGATAAGCCTGTGCCTGTATTGCAAACATCACGTCTGCTCTGCCGCCCACTGACAGAAAATGACTGGACGTTCTTCTTAACGCTACAGCAGAATCCAGATGTGATGCGCTTTGTCGCTGACACGCGTACTGAAGAGGAGATACGGACAGCCTTCAACTCCCGCCTGCCTGAATGGTCTCCCGGCAGCCCGCACTGGCTATGTCTGGTCCTGTGCGATAAGGCATCGGGAGCACCGCTTGGAGTGACTGGATATATTCATGAAAACAATGAATGTGCCGAGGTCGGTTTTCTGCTCGCCCCTGAAGCGCAGGGGAAAGGTTATGGTACTGAATCTCTGCATGCAGTTTGCGATTTTGCATTTACCACCGGAGGGCTACGCCGGCTTACGGCTTGCGTCACCGCAGGAAACGAAGCCTCACGGCGTCTGTTGGAAAAGGTCGGGTTCATTCACGAAGGCACGCTGCGGGAAAGCTACTGGTTGCATCAAACCTGGAATGATGACTGGATTTTCGGCCTGTTAAAACACGACTATCAGCCACCCGCAGCATAAGACGTTTTGCTGAAAAAACTGGCTGTATGACAACTGGCGTAACGGAGGCGGTTTCTTAAAATAGGTCTCTTTGTACAGAGATGAATATGCCACTCCATTCAACGTATTTCACGCCCGCCTGTGTTGCATTTATTAAACAATGGCAAGGCCTGTCACTGGAAAAGTATCAGGACAAAAATGGTGTCTGGGTGATTGG
This sequence comes from Citrobacter sp. KTE30, assembly GCF_000398825.1. NCBI lineage: Bacteria > Pseudomonadati > Pseudomonadota > Gammaproteobacteria > Enterobacterales > Enterobacteriaceae > Citrobacter > Citrobacter sp. KTE30. The sequence continues at coordinate 191,405 of NZ_KB976056.1, forward strand.
CTACGGGCACGAAATCACATCCGATGAAAGCTTTCCTGCGCCTGTTTCGGTAACGCAGGCAGAAACACTACTGCTCGCGGATCTGGAAATCTGCGAGGAATTCATACACCAGAAAATGCCGCAAATAAAAGAAAGGTTTCAACAGGAAGCGTTAATTGCGTGGATGCTCAGCGTGGGGATAAGCCGGTTTTGTGCTGCAGAATTCTGCTCGGGGGTTATTTCACAGCCAGAAACGTTCTGACTGTGAAATATTCGCCCGTTAAATTGCGTCGTTTAACATCATTGCCGCCTGCGTACGGTTTTTTACCTCGAGGCGCTGATACAGCGATTCAAGATGGGCTTTGACCGTTCCGGTGCTGATATTTAACAATCGACCAATTTGTTTATTTGATTCTCCGGCGGCAAGCATAGTCAGAATCTCTCGCTGACGCGCGCTAAGCGATCTGATATTTTGCCCGCTGCTCTCGGGGGTTGTCATACAATCTCTGGGGATAAATATCATTCCCATCGCAATGCTATTGAGAGCCAGCGTGAAGGTTTCCGCGTCAGAGTCGCGTGGAACAATGGCCAGCACATTCAATTGCGTAACCTCCTGCAGCCATTTTTTACGGCAGTCCGTTGCTGTTACCAGCACTTTTACTGTCGAAAAGCGTTGCGCTATCTGCTGTAGCAAGTTACGGCAGAACTCGGCGTCCTGGTCGCCATCCAGCATTATCAGTGCATCAGGGGTGTCTTCCAGTTTCTGCCAAAGGTCATCTGCCTGACTGACACCCTGAACATCCACTCCTGGAATACGCTCTTGTAAACTTACATTCATTCCATGAATAAATATCGACTGCCTGTCAAACATTATTACCTGCATTACTTATCTCCGTCTGAATAAGATACTAGCCTTAACACGCGGAAGGGTATTACCCGAGGGGTAAAATAAGAAGTCACCATTTGGCGGGGGCCATTTTACCGATAGACGGAGAAGAAAAAAGGAGAAATCGAAAATAGTTACAGCTCAAACCAAATAATCACACAAATGGACAAAAACGGCGCTAAACATTAAGGAAATCCTTAATATCCAATGTTCAAAACCAGCTTATTAATATTAATTTTTCGAAGTTTATATTCTTTGATAAAAATAAGGAACTCACGATAGCAGACAAATATGTTACAAAACGAAATATCGCATTAAATGATCATCAACTGTAGTTTTCCGCCTAACAGCGTTGCTATATCAATCGACACTGAAGGCTACGGGTGATTGCATCACTGTGATCAGGACTTCAAACAAACTGGTCTTGTAAAAAATCACAGTTCTTTAAGCGCAAATAATGGGCCTGAACCTGAGTCTCAACACCTTCGGCTATCGCCCGCAGATTCATCTTCTTCGCCAGTTCGATAACCCGCTGAACGCTTGCAGGGGCAAGCTTTTGCATGAGCGCCATCGCATCTGACTCAAAGTGCGCTTAGCGAACATTCATTGAAAATAGAAAGTAAATATAACGATAAAAAAAGCCCCTCGCGCTGCATGCTCGGGGCAAATACCTGGGTTGACATCACTCACTCAGGTTATCTATTTTCTCCCTTTTTTTGACAGCATGAGTTGGGAGTTCGCTCACTTTATAATAAACGGGAATGACATCAGGATAATTGATGACATAACCCTGACCTCTTATATTAAGGATAAAATCCCTGGGTAACCCCAGCAGGCCAAGTTTATTATTAAGATTGTGCAGGACTTGCCATAATCTTTGCGCAGAAGGGCTCAGATTATGCGCTTCCCAGATTTTTTCATATAACTCTTCTTTCGGTACCGGCTGGCTCCTGGCATTTATTAATAAATACAGGAAAAGCCTGAGCATTGTTTCATTAAAGTAAATTGACGCAAAAACGATGTTTTTCTCGGTATGGCTACCAGTAAGCCGATACAGTCGGCGATTAGAAATGTCAAAATGAATTTCAGCACCAATCATAAATCCATATAGACGATAGCCCATATCTTATACCCACGTTAAATGAAGACGAACATGCACCTCTACATATAAGCGTTGAGATAATCCATACCGTTTGTATGGTGGATTATATGACTGCTATAAATGCTTTCCAATCTTCATCCCAATCTACTATGAGGAAGCGGTCGTTTAGTATTCGTTTATGGTAGATTTGAGGTTATAAATGAAATTCACGATTTATTATTCTTCCTATGCGAAATTTTTAGCACATAGGCCATGTTTTCACATACGCGATCGAACGCTCAATTTTTAATGTCGAATTTTTAACATTTTAAAGAATTAAATTCTGAATCCGTGGGGGATGGGGAAGTGATCATGGTTTCTTCTGAGACAAATCCGCTGTCGAAGAAAAATGAGTTATTCAGAAAGTTTATCCCGGATTTCTTTCGGCACCGCGATCGCTGAATTAGATTGCAGGTAATATCGGTAACGCCACTAGCTATATTTTTACCTGGAGTGGCGCACCGGTTTTCTATTGCTCAAAAGCTGAATAAGATACGAGCGATTTACAGGAACATTCCGCCCGATACTTCGATACGCTGCGCTGTCATCCAGGCCAGCTCATCGCTGAGCAACGCGGCAATCGCGTCGCCAATATCATCCGGCAAGCCCGCGCGTCCCAGCGCCGTTTGCGATGCCACATATGCATTCAGCTCTTTATTATCCCGCAGTCGACCGCCGCCAAAATCGGTTTCAATCGCCCCAGGCGCGATGATATTTACTGAAATACCCCGCTCTCCCAGTTCTTTCGCCTGATAACGCGTCAGTACTTCCATCGCCCCTTTCATTGAGGCATAGGCGGCATACCCTGGCAGTGCAAAACGCGCCAGTCCCGATGAAACATTCAGGATCCTGCCGCCATTCTGGATCAACGGCAACAGACGTTGGGTCAGGAAGAAGGGGCCCTTAAAGTGAATGTTCACTAATTGATCAAACATCGCTTCGGAGGTATCGGCAAAAGCGCCATACAGACCAATTCCGGCATTGTTCACTAAATAATCAAACGCCTCACGATTCCACATGCTCTTCAGCTGCGCTTGTACCTCATGGGTAAAGGACTCAAAGCCAGCCACATCGCTGACATTCAGTTGTATTGCCGCAGCTTTTCTGCCTTTTTGCTCAATTTCAGCAACCACATCCAGCGCCGCCTGCTGCTGGCTGTTGTAGGTAAAGATAATGTCCGTTCCTCTGTCAGCCAGCTTAAGTGCGGCGTTTTTACCGAGCCCACGACTACCACCAGTCACTAATGCGATACGTTGCGTCATAAGAAACCTCATTTCCGACGTTGTGATGATTGAGATAAAGCTTATTAGGTGATAGAAAAACAATAAATGTCGTCTGTTGCGCATTACTGTTTCATTTGGAACAACAATAGGGCATAAGAATGGATAAAATTCACGCAATGCAGTTGTTCATCCGCGTCGCAGAACTGGAGAGCTTTTCGCGTGCGGCAGACACCCTTGGTCTTCCTAAAGGTAGCGTATCTCGCCAAATCCAGGCCCTGGAAAATCATCTGGGCACGCAGTTGTTGCACCGCACTACCCGCCGCGTTCAGCTCACACAAGACGGTATGATCTATTACGAACGCGCAAAAGATTTGTTGAGCAATCTGGATGAGCTGGATGGACTATTTCATCACGATCCGTCCAGCATCAGCGGCAAGCTGCGCGTCGATATGCCGGTTGGCGTGGCGAGAAATCTGGTGATGCCCCGCTTACCCACTTTCTTGCATCAGTATCCCGGCCTTGAGCTCGAACTCAGCAGCAGCGACCGCCTGGTGGATCTGGTCCGCGAAGGTTTCGACTGTGTGGTACGCGTAGGCACGCTGAAAGATTCAGGGCTGATTGCGCGCCCACTGGGGAAACTCACGCAGATTAACTGCGCCAGCCCGCAGTACCTCGCCCGCTTTGGTTATCCGGAAAGCCTGGAGGATTTAGCTTCACATGCAGTGGTGCACTACTCGGTCAATTTGGGAACGCGTGCGCAAGGCTTCGAAGTGGCGACAGAAAACGGCACGCAATGGGTTAAAACCGGCGGCATGCTAACGGTAAACAGTACCGAAACCTATCACGCGGCATGCCTTGCCGGTCTGGGCATTATTCAGGTACCGCGCGTTGGCGTGCGTGATGCCCTGCGCGCCGGTACGCTGGTCGAAGTGTTGCCGCAATATCGCGCCGAGCCAATGCCGGTCTCTTTGCTTTATCCGCATCGACGCAACCTCTCTCGCCGGGTACATCTGTTTATGGAATGGCTGACTGGCGTGATGAAAGACTATGTGGACTGACAAGCTATACTGTCCTGAGAATGAACAGAACAAGGATTATTGCCCTGATGACGCAGGAAAAAGAGATTAAACGCCCCATTCAGGAACTTGAGCACGCCCCCATCCTAAAAATTGAGCCCCTGGAGCAGGAAAATACAGAAACCAATGGTAAGACCAACCAGGCGTTGAAAACTGCCCTGACCTTCGCTGAAAAAGTTCAACGCCAGCCCATGATTGCCCATCTGATTCGGGCTGCGGAGCGGTTTAACGATCGCATGGGAAATCAGTTTGGCGCCGCGATTACCTACTTCTCGTTTCTGTCGATGATCCCTATTCTGATGGTGTCGTTTGCCGCCGCGGGTTTTATTCTCGCTTCGCATCCTACGCTGTTACAGGATATCTTCGGCAAAATTCTGCTCAACGTCAGCGATCCGACGCTCGCCTCTACGCTGAAAAACACCATTAATACTGCCGTACAGCAACGTACCACCGTCGGTCTGGTGGGGCTTGGCATCGCGCTCTATTCCGGCATTAACTGGATGGGAAACCTGCGCGAAGCAATTCGTGCCCAGTCGCGGGATGTCTGGGAGCGTACCCCGCAGGATCAGGAAAAAATTTGGGTCAAATATCTGCGTGATTTTATCTCATTGATTGGCTTACTGATTGCGCTGATTGTTACTCTGTCCATTACCTCCATTGCCGGCTCCGCCCAGCAGATGATTATCTCTGCGTTGTATCTCGACGGTATCGAATGGCTGAAGCCCGCCTGGCGGCTGATCGGCCTGACCATCTCTATTTTCGCCAACTACTTGCTGTTCTTCTGGATTTTCTGGCGGCTACCGCGTCACCGACCGCGTAAGAAAGCGCTCATACGCGGCACATTTATCGCGGCTCTGGGGTTTGAAGTCATCAAAATGATCATGACATATACCCTGCCGTCACTGGTGCAATCGCCGTCAGGCGCGGCGTTTGGTTCCGTACTTGGATTGATGGCGTTCTTCTACTTCTTCGCTCGTCTGACTCTGTTTTGCGCTGCCTGGATTGCCACGGCAGAATACAAAGACGACCCGCGTATGCCGGGGAAAACGCAGTAGCCGCCGCCGGATTAGTTGTTAATTGCCGGATGGCGACGCACGCGTCTTATCCGGCCTACGGGTGAGTTTTGTAGGCCGGATAAGCGCAGCGCCATCCGGCAATTATAATGCCGCCCAATCTCACCGATTTAGTGAATAAATCCAACCCGTAACTTTTATTTAACCAAAAACCAGTTTTATCATCTAAGTTTTAAATTATGTGAAGCATTTCATGGAAGTGAAATCTCGAGCCTAAAAATTATCCCCTTTTTGCTCTATTTTTGACCGCTCTCAAAGTTTGTTACAGATTGAAATGTCTCTTTTGCTGTGCGTAATATGGCCTCTCGTTCGGCCAAAAATAAGAAAATATTATGCAAGCAACAGCCACAACACTCGACAACGAACAGGAACACACCCCGGTCAACTCGCGCAATAAAGTCGTCGTCGCCTCGCTCATTGGCACCGCCATTGAGTTCTTCGACTTCTATATTTACGCCACCGCCGCGGTGATCGTGTTCCCGCATATCTTCTTCCCGCAGGGGGATCCGACTGCCGCGACGCTACAGTCCCTGGCGACTTTTGCTATCGCCTTTGTGGCACGACCGATCGGTTCTGCGGTATTCGGGCATTTCGGCGATCGCGTCGGCCGTAAAGTCACGCTGGTTGCCTCACTGCTCACCATGGGGATCTCGACGGTTGTGATTGGCCTGCTGCCGGGCTATGAAACAATCGGCATTTTCGCCCCCTTGCTGCTGGCGCTGGCGCGTTTTGGTCAGGGTTTAGGTCTGGGCGGTGAATGGGGCGGTGCTGCGCTGCTGGCGACGGAAAACGCGCCACCGCGCAAACGCGCGCTGTACGGATCATTTCCGCAGTTGGGCGCGCCTATCGGCTTCTTCTTCGCCAATGGTACCTTTCTGCTGCTCTCCTGGCTGCTGACCGACGAACAGTTCATGAGCTGGGGTTGGCGCGTACCGTTCATCTTCTCTGCGGTACTGGTGATTATCGGTCTGTACGTTCGCGTTTCGCTGCATGAATCCCCGGTCTTCGCCAAAGTAGCCGCGGCGAAAAAGCAGGTAAAAATCCCGCTGGGTACCCTGCTGACCAAACATGTTCGCGTGACGATCCTCGGCACATTCATCATGCTGGCGACCTATACGCTGTTCTATATCATGACCGTCTATTCGATGACGTTCAGCACCGCTGCCGCGCCTGTGGGACTTGGCCTGCCGCGTAATGAAGTGTTGTGGATGCTGATGATGGCGGTGATTGGCTTTGGCGTCATGGTGCCGGTGGCGGGCCTGCTGGCCGACGCATTTGGTCGTCGCAAGAGCATGCTCATCATCACCACGCTTATCATTCTGTTTGCGCTGTTTGCCTTTAAACCACTGCTCGGCTCTGGCAATCCGGTGCTGGTTTTCGCCTTCCTGTTGCTGGGCTTAAGCCTGATGGGGCTGACATTTGGTCCGATGGGCGCGCTGCTGCCGGAGCTGTTCCCGACCGAAGTGCGCTACACAGGGGCGTCGTTCTCGTACAACGTTTCGTCGATTCTTGGTGCGTCCGTTGCCCCTTACATTGCCGCATGGCTGCAGGCGAACTATGGTCTGGCGGCAGTCGGTACGTATCTGGCATCAATGGCGGCGTTAACGTTAATTGCGCTGCTGTTAACCCATGAGACACGGCATCAATCGCTGTAATTTGATGGCCTGATGGCGCTATGCTTATCAGGCCTACAAACTGCAATCCCCCGTAGGCCGGATAAGGTGTTTACACCTCATCCGGCGCTCTCATCACTTTTTCATCTGCGACAGGATTGTCCGGCACTGATTAGCATCCCCTTCAGAAGGTGAAATCAGCGCCAGCAGGGCCGCCGCTGGCGTCACCAGCGTTGCCAGCGCAGCAGCAACCGCACCGCGCGCAATCAGCGGTCCGGCCTTCACGCCTGCCTGCGGATTCTTAAAGGTACCGCGAACATACAACGGCGAACGCAGAGTAATAATACGAATCCCTTTGCTCTCCGGATCGATGGTTAAATCCAGTTGCTCCGACGCAAAGCTCGCCGTACCGGTGACATTAATGACTGCGTTTTCCGTATCAAAAGCAAAAATCTGCGGACGCGCCACGCCGTTAACAATATCCAGATTCGCCGCCGCGCAGTTCACCCGCACTTCGTCATCGCCAAATATCTGCCCGACAAGATAGTTCCCCAGATTCAAGCCCACAATTTCCATCAGATTCCGGCTGATCAAACCGTCATTCATCAGCAGTTTCAGGTTGCCATTGCTGTTACCCAACAGCGCCGCCACCGAGTTTCCGCTCCCACTAAACCTGGCGTCACCGTTCATTTCACCAAGCGTTTTTTGCATCAGTTCCACATCCGGCATCAGCGCTTTAAGCTTCAGGCGGCGAGCCTGGATATCCGCCTGCCCCCGCATCGGCTTTTTATCCCCTTCCAGATGGATGCTGGAAACAATGCTGCCTCCAGCAAGACCAAATTTCAGCGGTTGCAGACGCAGGTCGGCATTTTTCAGGATGATATGAGTGGAGAGATCGCTGATCGGTAGGTTACTGCCATGCTCAATACGCCGTCCTTTGAAACGCACGTCAGCGTCCATTACGTTCCATTTGTCAGTTTCAAAACGGTCATACGGCAACACCTTGTCCGCAGGCTGAACGCTCTTCTCACCTTTGCGCTGTTCAGATTGTTTTGCCCGTTCCGCCCCTTTGCCTGAATCCACCCCGATCAGCGGCCCCAAATCGGCCAGCCTCAGCTGGCGTGATTCCACATCGCCCTTCAGCATTGGTCGCGGCTTGCCGGTGGTGTAGGCCAGCGTTCCGTGAATATCGCTGTCGCCAATGCGGCCATTGAAATCGCGATAATCAAAAACAGAGGATTTTTCCGGGTCAATTTTCGCCACCAGACGTCCGTCGGTTTCAAACGGCGGCGTATCCGGGAGCAGCACGCCGGTCAAATCGTATAAATCCCCTAGCGAATCTCCCGAGAATTTAAGTCGTAGATCCGCCCCGCCCATGTTCATCGGATCGTTTATCGTGCCGATAAACGCTACGCGCGTATTGCCCGAACGGAAATCAGCCTGAATCGGGAAAGGCGTATCTTCACCACGCAGCGCCAGCATTCCGCCAATTTTTCCGCTACCGCTTAGCGGTTCGCCGTTATATCGCCCTTGCGCTTTCAGACCAAACACGTAGTCCTCGACGTGGGCGTTGCTCTCTTTACCTTTTGCGCCGGTCACTTCGCTAAAGGGCAACGGTTTGCCCAGCGGATCGACCAGGATCTCAATCTCCGACTTCGTCACCTTATCGTTAATGGCGATGCGTCCCTGGTCAAACAGAATGTTATCCAGCCGGAACGACCACGCGGATGGCGGCGCATTAGAATCGCGGTTTTCGTCCCCAGCTAAGTTAAAGGTCCAGTTATTGTTTTTCTCCGACAGGCGGATCAGCCGCGCATCGGGTTTGACCAGCTTGACCCACGGGAGCCAGACGTTTTTTGTCAGCAGTGCCAGTGGGGCGAGCGTAGCTTCAACACGCGGGAGATGCACCATGGTAACGTCAGGAATGTCTGGCGGGTTGCCGAGGATGATATCTTCAGCATGAACATGCGGCCACGGAACCCAGCTACGCCAGCCGGTTTCCTGCTTCTGGCGTTCCCAAACCACGCCCAGGTCACCCCGTATAGCAAAGGGCCGGTTGAGTTCTGTAGAGACTTTCTGGTTGATGGTCGGTTTGAGCCGGTTCCAGTCAAATGTCGCAATCACAATGATGAGTACGACGATCAACAACAAGAAAACCCCTATTACTGAAGTGGTTATTTTACCTGTTTTCGTCATGTCTAACCTCTCTACTTCCTTCCTTGCCTGTCCTAAAGATAGTCCAGCAGGATGAAAAGGAGGTGTGCTACGTCCTCATCAAAGCGACAGGATCACCTCTTCAAGCGTGTCCAGAGGCACTGGACGAGAGAGAAAATAGCCTTGTGCGGCAAAAGCCGGTGAGTTTTGCACATCGCGCCACTCTTCCAGCGTTTCAACGCCTTCGACAATCACGCCGCGGCAATAGCGGTTCATCAGCTGTAATAGTAGTGTGAAGAGATTACGTCCCTCCGGCGTCTTGCGCAGCATGACGAACAGGTCTCGCGCCACTTTGATATAGTCATAATTCACTTCACTAAGCGCCGAGAAGTTCGCCATTCCGGTACCAAAATCATCCAGCCAGAGCGGGCCAAACTCGCACATTGAGGCGAAGGACGACCCCTTCGGTAAGCGGATATGTTCCACTAGCTCAAAACGCAGCCACGGCAGGCCTTCAATGATTTTCAGGATTTCGGGATCCTGGCGCATCGCTATGAGCGTTGGTCCGTCGACGTTCACGGAAGCCAGCAGGTTGTTGGCTCTGAAAAAGTCCCCTTTCAGCTCAAGTTGAAGAAGTTGCTCTATCACCACATCAACACGATGTCGGACGGTTACTTCGGCAAAATAGCGGTCTGGCGCAATACGTTGGGATGGATTATCAGGATGGCTCACGACAGTCAGCAGTTCAACGGCCATCAGTCGTCCATTGGTCTGGTAAATTGGCTGGTAGGTGTAAGCACGCTCGCACTGCAGCCAATAGCGTCTCTCCTGCAAGTTTTCAATACTCGCATCGAGCGTAATGAGCTGCTGGGTAACCTGCTTTATCATCTGAGATGTCCTGTAAATAAGAGTGTGACTGACCGGACTCGTCAAAGGTTATCGGCGCTCAGACGCAGAACTTTACGTTCAGCTGTGCGCAAAAATAAAAACTAAGCGGCAAAAACAACGCAGAACACGTGCTGGCTCAAAAAAATAATGGAACGTTGTTTTAATATAGTTGACCACTTAACACCCACAGCGCACACTAACGCTAATTTTTTTCAGAGCAGGTTACGACTATGTCCAGAAAGATTGCCGTGATTGGCGAATGCATGATTGAGCTGTCACAGAAAGGCGCTGACGTTCAGCGCGGATTCGGTGGCGACACGTTGAATACATCCGTTTATATCGCCCGTCAGGTCGATGCTACGGCACTTTCCGTACACTATGTGACTGCACTGGGTACCGACAGTTTTAGCCAACAAATGCTGGAGTCCTGGCAGGGTGAAAACGTGGATACCTCATTAACCCAGCGCATGGAAAACCGCCTGCCGGGTCTCTACTACATTGAGACCGACAGCACTGGCGAGCGCACCTTCTATTACTGGCGTAATGAAGCCGCCGCAAAATTCTGGCTGGAGAGCGAGCAGTCTGCCGCGATTTGCGAAGAGCTGGCGACATTTGATTACTTGTATCTGAGCGGAATCAGCCTGGCGATTTTAAGCCCGGCAAGTCGTGACAAGCTGCTGTCGTTGCTGCGTGAATGCCGTGCCAACGGTGGAAAGGTCATTTTTGATAATAACTACCGCCCACGTCTGTGGAGCAGCAAAGAAGAAACCCAACAGGTGTATCAGCAGATGCTGGAATGCACCAATATCGCATTCCTGACGCTGGACGATGAAGACGCGCTGTGGGGTGAAAAACCCGTTGCTGAGGTGATTGCCCGTACTCACGCAGCTGGTGTACAGGAAGTGGTTGTGAAGCGTGGCGCAGACTCTTGCCTGGTTTCCATCGCGGGCGAAGCGCTCATCGACGTTCCGGCCGTTAAATTGCCGAAAGAGAAGGTGATCGATACCACTGCGGCCGGAGACTCCTTCAGCGCCGGATATCTGGCGGTACGTCTGACCGGTGGCGATGCTGCTGAGGCCGCAAAACGCGGCCACCTGACGGCAAGCACCGTGATTCAGCACCGCGGGGCGATTATCCCACGCGACGCTATGCCGCAATAACGTCGATTATCCGGTCTGCATACCGTAGGCCGGGCAAGCGAAGCGCCCCCGGCATCTCCAATGCCGGATGGCGGCGTAATCGTCTTATCCGGCCTACAGGTTATTGTACCGGCGGGATATCCGTCACTTCAGGGTGTGATTCATCCGTTTCAACAGATGTTGCCGCTGCGGTAACGGGCGCCATAATGCTATCCCACGTCGCCTGCAGATCCTTCATATTGAATTCAGGTTCACCCTTCGGTTGCAGCAGAATTAACGCCATATCTTGCGACAGCTGCTGTCGCAGGTCCTGATTCAACATCTCAACGCTCAGGCTGTTGAGGAAGCTCTGGCGTAAACGCTGATACTGTTCAGGCGCAATATCCACCACCTGATTTTGCAGCGAGCGCAAACGCTGGCTGATCAAAATATCGGTATCGGTACGACCATAGGTGGCAAACAGCTTCTGCAGTTCCAGATTCTTTTGCGCGACCAGCGCATTGAACTCTTCTTCCGGAAGTCCCTTATCACGCACTTTCGCCAGCTCACGCGCAACCGTACCCAGATTGGCGTTCAGCTTATCGTTTGGCGACTCAACGTTAATCGCACACTGCGCGCGCAGGAACAGCACCCGGCAGTCAAATCCGAGGCCAATGTCTTTGGCATTGTTTTTAGTTAGCTCTTGCTGAATGTGCCAGAACAGCGCCTCACGAGCTAAATCAGCGCGCCAGTATCGTAACAACGCGGCAGATTCACGGATCGGTTGCCACGGCGTATCCCACATAATAGACAGGCGATCCTGGCGTACCGCATCGGTCATAATGCTTACGGCTTCTGCTCGCAGCGGAGAGAGCGTAGGTACCGGTGCAGGCGTTTCGCGTTTTCCTTTTAACTCGCCAAAGGTTTTATTGATTTGCTCAGCTACGCTGCGTGCATCAACGTTACCGACGATGATCAGCGTCATCGCGTCCGGGGTATACCATTTCTGGTAGAAAGACTGAATTTTCGCCGCATCTACAGGCGTTTTCAGCGGATCGGCGGGATCGTGTCCCAGCAGAGTCGATCCCTTCAGACGGTAACGCCACCACCCTTCTTTGGTATCTGACGGCCAGGTTGCAACCATATCTTCGCTGCTCAGCGCATGATTGACCGTTTCAGAGGTGATGCTCAGATTGCCGGAGATATTCGCCAGGTAAGAAAGTGACTCTTTCAGTAGATCGTTACGGCTGTTTGGCAGACTGAGGTTGTACAACGTGGAATCATAGGAAACGATAACCGGCGGCATGGGACGTTTGGGATCGAACCCCTGCTGCCACAATGAACGGGCTTGCGTGGCATCAAGGCCACCGCTTTGCGTCAGCGCGATACGCGGGATCGCATGGCTGAAACCACTCTGTTGCGTACTTTCGGTGAGTGAACCGGTATTAACCAGCAGGCGGACCTCAATACGGTCGCTGGGGCGCTGGGGAGTGGCTAACACTTGCCACTGTAGACCATTTGCCAGCGTGCCCTGTTGCCACGCCGGGTCAGGCTGGAGCGCATCTGCCTGCACATAGCTGGCAGTGGCCATCATCAGCAAGCCGCCCGCTAAAAGTCGAATTTTTGTGCCCTGCATGTGAACCCCTGATCAACTATCCTGGAAATAAAAAGACAGCCCTCGAAAGGACTCTCTGAATATGACGTTAAAAACACTTCGTGTTAGACCGCGAGAACATAAAAATGTCACGGAAGAAGTGAAAAAATCCCGAGCCGCCGAATCGACGGTTTCAGGCACAGGGGGTAATTATGCGCAAACGCCCGCAGTCCTGGAAGGGACTACGGGCATAAGTGACGAGATTAAGAGGATAAATCGTGCGTTTTGCCATCCGGCGCACGATTATTCAGCACATCGTCCAACTTTTTGTGGTCCAGTTCTTTGACCCATTTAGCGACGACGACAGTTGCCACACCGTTGCCGACCAGGTTAGTCAGCGCACGTGCTTCAGACATAAAGCGGTCAATACCAAGAATCAGTGCCAGACCCGCAACCGGCAAATGGCCCACAGCAGAGATCGTCGCGGCCAGAACAATGAAGCCACTCCCGGTCACACCCGCTGCACCTTTTGAGGAGAGCAGGAGCACCACCAACAGGGTTATCTGATGGAAGATATCCATATGGCTGTTGGTTGCCTGAGCGATAAACACCGCCGCCATCGTCAGATAGATTGATGTCCCATCAAGGTTAAACGAGTAGCCCGTGGGTATAACCAACCCGACAACCGACTTCCGGCAGCCCAGTTTTTCCATCTTATCGAGCATACGCGGCAGCGCGGATTCAGAAGAAGACGTACCCAGTACGATCAGCAGTTCTTCACGGATATAGCGGATGAATTTGAAAATGCTGAAGCCGGTTGCGCGAGCAATGGAGCCCAGAACCACAACCACAAACAGAATACAGGTGATGTAGAAGCAGATTATCAGCTGACCCAGTTGCACCAGCGTTCCGACGCCATATTTACCGATGGTAAAGGCCATAGCGCCGAAAGCACCGATCGGCGCCAGACGCATGATCATATTGATGATGCCGAAAATAACCTGCGAGAAGCTTTCAATCACGTTGAAAATCATCTGGCCTTTGCTGCCCAGACGGTGCAGCGCAAAACCAAACATTACCGCAAACAGTAATACCTGCAGGATGTTACCGCTGGCGAACGCGCCAATCACGCTACCCGGGATAATATCCATCAGGAAGCCTACGATCCCCTGGTCTTTTGCCTGTTCAGCGTAAATGGCAACCGCTTTAGCGTCCAGCGTCGCCGGATCGACGTTCATTCCGGCACCGGGTTGCACCACGTTGACGATGATAAGGCCGATGATCAGCGCAATCGTACTGACAATTTCAAAATAGAGCAGTGCAACCGCACCTGTGCGGCCTACTGCTTTCATACTTTCCATGCCTGCAATGCCGGTCACGACAGTACAGAAGATGACAGGTGCGATGACCATCTTGATGAGCTTAACGAAAGCATCACCAAGCGGCTTCATTTGGGCGCCTAATTCAGGGTAGTAATGGCCAAGGAGAATACCAATGGCAATTGCTGTCAGGACCTGAAAGTAAAGGCTTTTGAATATAGAGGTCTTCATAGGGTGTCCTTAAAGTAAAAACCACAGGTCTTGTAAGGTTTTGTTTAACCTGCGGCCTTAAAGTAACACCCACTCAACATGACAGAAATGCACCTGGATCATAATTGATACAAAAATGTTAAAAATTTTGAGCTGGCTCGCACAAGCGAGACCTTTTTTAACTTTTGTAATCAGCGCTTTCCGGTGCCAGATAACGTTCTTCAAAGATATTTGCCGGAACGGGTCGAGCAAACAGGAATCCTTGCGCCACTTCCACCCCGGCTTTTGATAACCATTCGCGTTGCGCTTCGGTTTCAACGCCTTCGGCGATCATCTGCAAGTTGAGGCTATGTGCCAGCTGAATGATGGCGGAGATCATGCTGCAATCTTCGGGCACGCCATCGACAAACATCTTATCGATTTTGAGTACATCCACCGGCAGCGACTTCATATGCTGTAGCTGTCGCAGACCCGCATACCCCATGCCAAAGTCATCCAGGGCGATGCGCACGCCCGCGTTGCGCAGCGGTCGCAAAATGGCCACTGCGGCGTGAGGATCGTCAATATGCCGGCTTTCAGTCACTTCCAGAATCAATGTGCCTGGCTTAATGCGATAGCGCGTCAACAATTCCAGCAGATCAGACACCATACTTGGGTGCATCAACTGGAGAGCTGATAAATTCACCGAGAGCGGCAGCATGAGACCGCGTTCTTGCCAGGCTGACAGCTGGCGGCATGTTTCTTCCAACACCCAATAACCGACGGTCACCATCAGACCACAAGACTCAATTCTGTCGATTAACCCTTCAGGCAGCTCCCAGCTACCGTCCGGCTGCTGCATCCGCAATAATGCTTCTGCGCTCAATACCTTGCCGCTGGACATCTCTACCTGGGGCTGCATCCAGAGCGCAAATTGCTGGTTATCCATGGCGGTTAAAATATCGTTCTCTTGGGTTAAACGCTGCTGCGCCTCTTCCATCTGCAACGGATCAAAGAACTGAATTTGGTTTTTACCTTTATGACGCGACGTTAACACAGCTGACAGGGCGCGGCGGTAGAGCTGCTCTGCGGTTAAATCACCATAAAACATCGCCACCCCAATGTTGCAGGTAGGACGTAGTTGAATGCCCTGAATCGGTAACCGCTCATTAACGATAGTGAGTACTTGCTGACCTAGCGTAATAGCGTGCCAGGGTTCTTTTACACCATGGGCGATAATGGCAAAGTCATAGCCACTCACCTGGGTAAGCACCATCCTGGGAGACAATACAGACTTCAGTTTTTCGACCAGCGTAAGTAACAGGATTTCTCGCTGGGTTTCGGTTAACACACCCGCGGTGTCACGTAGGGTTTCGCAGGTGACAATCATCAGCGCCGTCGTCTGTTGGCGGGTAACAACCTGCTCCAGCAGCCCCATTAAAAACGACTTATTGGGCAGTTCGGAAACCGGGAAACGCATTGCTAAGTCGCTTTGATCTTCGCTATGTCGCTGAATCAACTGCTGATTAAGATTGTAGCTACGCACCAGCATACCAATCTCATCATCCTGATGTAGACGCGGCAATGCCAGTTGATAACCAATCAGGTCCTGCTGTTGAATGTCGTTCAGCTCACGGGCAATTTTACGTAAGGGGTGCACAATCAAGCGGTTAATGCACCAGGAGATAGCGACGGTCAGTATTAGCGACAAAAGTAAGTAAATGGTCACTAACGTCGAGAGCGTACTCATCACGAATTTGTACATGCGGTACGAATCCGCCTGCAGCACCAGATACGCCAGCGGTTGTGGGTTAGCGGAACGTTCAAGAGAATAGATAGGCAGCGAAATTTGTACCGGAAGCTCAAACAGGCGAGTCACCGTAACCGGAACCGGACGTTCAGGTATAAAGCTCATCCGCAGCGCCTGAAACTGATTAGGCAGCACCACATCGGCGCGACTTACCACGCCTGCTGGCCGAATACTTCTTAAAATAGCTTCCGCTTCGGGAATATCCCCTTTCAGGATAGTGTTCGACAGAGGTTCACGAACGGAGCGAGCGATACTTTCCAGTTGCGTAGCCGTGTTATAGCGGTTTTGCTGGACCAGATGGAACAACAAAACGGTGCAAAAAATAAAAACGAACACCATAACAACGGCCGCAACCATTGCCATCTGCTTAATTGTTAACGAGCGACTGACACGCAAACTGACTCTCCACGGATAGACGAAACTGCCGTCAGAGTATACCCGATCGTAGCGGTATTAAGAGAGGCGGTATCTGAAAACTTCCCAGCGTGCATTATCGCGACAGGATAGGCACCTGGCGACGAGATTTATCTGCATTTAAGCCGAAAAAGGCCGCAAGGTTAGCCCCTGCGGCCTGGTTCGGGCGCATGTTGCCATTACGGCAGGCAGACGCCCGCAAAGTGCATTACTTCCTGTTACGCAGCCAGTTCACAATCAAGCTGGCAATAATGCCAGCGATAATTGGAGCCGCTAAATCGTGCCAGAAAGCCACGCCTAACTGTGCGAGCGTCATATAGCCGCCTGTGTTGCAATGGCAACTGTTCGCGGCTATTCTTGAGTTGTTGAGGTTCAAGTTAGCCCCCGTTTTGTTGCCAGGTTTATACCGAACAACGTGCGGGGGTTTTCTCTTTCCAGCAACATATGCCGCCGGGGATCAAGCCCCCGCAACATCGCGCCTCACCGGGTAAACCCGGCTTGCTGCTGATTCTACGGTAACACTTTCGTCTCATCACCCCGAGGTGATCCAGTCTGCGTAAAGCCTCGCAATTACGGCTTAATAAATCCGCCAATCGCTGGAAAGTTTCTTGCCAACTGGCAACTTTCCTGACGGCCACCCGCACGATAAAACCACTAAAACATTGATATCTATTAGTTTATTTTCTGGCACAGCGATTGCTATATGACTGTGAGCTGTTCTGTTCCGAATCAAAGGAGATATCATGTCTGACTGTCGTACTTACGGATTCAACACCCAGATCGTTCACGCGGGGCAACAACCCGACCCTTCAACTGGCGCGCTCAGTACGCCTATTTTCCAGACTTCAACGTTTGTTTTTGACAGCGCCGAACAAGGTGCCGCCCGCTTTGCGCTCGAAGAGTCCGGGTACATTTACACCCGCTTGGGTAACCCTACCACTGATGCGCTGGAGAAAAAGCTGGCGGTACTGGAAAGAGGTGAAGCCGGGCTGGCTACCGCGTCCGGTATTTCTGCGATCACCACAACGCTGTTGACGCTTTGTCAGCAGGGTGACCATATCGTTTCCGCCAGCGCGATTTACGGTTGTACCCACGCGTTTTTGTCGCACAGCATGCCGAAGTTTGGGATTAACGTCAGCTTTGTCGACGCCGCGAAACCGGAAGAAATCCGCGCCGCCATGCGCCCGGAAACCAAAGTTGTGTATATCGAAACGCCCGCTAACCCGACGCTGTCGCTGGTCGACATTGAAACCGTAGCCGGCATCGCCCATCAGCAAGGCGCATTACTGGTGGTGGATAACACCTTTATGTCGCCGTACTGTCAGCAGCCTTTGCAACTGGGCGCAGATATTGTGGTGCACAGCGTCACCAAATATATCAACGGTCACGGGGATGTGATTGGCGGCATCATTGTTGGTAAGCAGGAGTTTATCGACCAGGCGCGGTTTGTTGGCCTGAAAGATATCACCGGCGGCTGCATGAGTCCTTTCAATGCGTGGTTGACGCTGCGCGGCGTTAAAACGCTGGGCATTCGTATGGAGCGTCACTGTGAAAATGCGCTGAAAATCGCCCGCTTCCTCGAAGGGCATCCGTCCATTACTCGGGTGTATTATCCAGGCCTGTCATCGCATCCGCAGTATGAGCTGGGCCAGCGACAAATGAGCCTGCCAGGTGGAATTATCAGCTTCGAAATCGCTGGCGGCCTCGAGGCTGGCAGACGGATGATCAATTCTGTAGAATTATGCCTCCTCGCGGTCAGTCTCGGTGATACCGAAACCCTCATTCAGCACCCAGCGTCTATGACACATTCGCCCGTTGCGCCAGAGGAACGGCTTAAAGCAGGTATTACCGACGGGCTTATCCGTCTTTCTGTGGGTCTTGAAGATCCAGAAGATATTATTAACGACCTTGAACACGCCATCAGAAAGGCAACATTCTGACCAATATGGCCTGAACCGACGCCGTTCGGTTCAGGTTGTTGAGAATCAAGGCACAACAGTCTGGCAATACGCGCAATCCTCTTTCGGGGAGAACGTGTATTTTGGGCAGGGGGTTCTATGCAGGACAACACATTACAATTAAGCAACAATACAGCAACCGCCGTACCATTCTCAAAAAAAATACCGTTTACGAAATACGATTTTGGCTGGGTATTACTGTGCATAGGCATGGCCATTGGTGCCGGAACGGTACTGATGCCGGTACAAATTGGCTTAACAGGCATTTGGGTATTTATTGTCGCCTTTATTATTGCTTATCCGGCAACTTATATTGTGCAGGATATTTATTTAAAAACATTATCAGAAAGTGAAACCTGTAATGACTACACGGATATTATAAGTCATTATCTGGGAAAAAACTGGGGCGTATTTCTTGGCGTCATCTATTTTCTGATGATTATTCACGGCATATTTATTTATTCCTTATCCGTGGTTTTTGACAGCGCCTCATATATCAAAACCTTCGGCTTGACCGAGTCCGATCTTTCACAGTCGATAATCTACAAAGTGGCCATTTTTGCCGTGCTGGTCGCCATTGCTTCCGGGGGAGAAAAACTGCTATTCAAAATCTCCGGCCCGATGGTAGTGGTCAAAGTGGGTATCATCATCGTATTTGGTTTTGCGATGGTTCCACACTGGAACTTCGCTAATATCAGCGCCTTCCCTGAAGCCTCGGTGTTCTTTCGCGATGTGCTGCTAACCATCCCGTTCTGCTTCTTCTCCGCGGTGTTTATTCAGGTGTTGAACCCTATGAACATCGCCTACCGCAAACGGGTGGCAGACCGGGTACTGGCCACTCGTATGGCTATACGTACGCATCGGATCAGTTACATTACGCTGATTGCGGTCATCCTGTTTTTCTCTTTTTCTTTTACCTTTTCCATTAGCCATGAAGAAGCCGTTTCAGCCTTCGAACAAAATATTTCCGCACTGGCGCTGGCGGCACAGGTGATTCCGGGACAGATTATTCATATCACCTCAACGGTATTAAATATCTTCGCCGTATTAACCGCGTTCTTTGGTATTTATTTGGGATTCCACGAGGCGATCAAAGGAATTATTCTTAACGTACTGAGCCGCGTTATTGACGTGGAAAAAATTAATCCTCTGGTGCTTACGCTGGGTATTTGTACCTTTATTGTTATCACCCTGGTGATTTGGGTATCGTTTCGCGTATCAGTACTGGTGTTCTTCCAGTTAGGCAGCCCGCTGTACGGGATTGTGTCGTGTATTATTCCGTTTTTCCTGATCTATAAAGTCACACAGCTGGAAAAACTACGCGGGCTGAAAACCTGGCTAATCCTGCTGTACGGGATCCTGCTGTGCCTGTCGCCATTACTGAAGCTGATTGAATAACCCGCGTAAACTGCGCCGTCAGCTCCTGGCGGCGCTTAGCTCACACTCTCCAGTTGATAGCTGCGAATTTTATTCAGTACCGTGGTATGTGACACCCCCAGCGCTTTGGCGATATGCCGCGACGACACATTCTCTTCCATCATCTGTTCAATAAGCTGGCGTTCCGCATACAAAACCTGCTCTTTAAAAGGACGTTCTGTCGGGCCTTGCTCAGCGGCGGGCAAATTCACCATCCCTAATTCTTCGGGCGTAATGACATCGGATTCCGCCATTAGCATCAGACGAATAATGGTATTTTCCAGTTCGCGCACGTTTCCCGGCCAGCTGTGATGGTGCAAGGCATCAAAACAAGCTTTATCCAGAATGATCCGCCGCTGGAATTCCTTTGCGTATTTCTGCACAAAGTGGCGAATCAACAGACTGATATCCTGCGGACGCTCCCGCAAAGGCGGAATAGTCAGGGAAAGTACATTGATGCGGTAATAGAGATCGGCGCGCAACAGACGTTGTTCCACCATATCTTCCAGATTGGCGTTGGTTGCCACAATAATGCGTACATTAACCGGAATAATTTGCGCCCCGCCAACGCGACGGATCCCGCCATCCTGCAGGACGCGCAATAATTTAGCCTGTAAGCCCAGCGACATTTCACCAAATTCATCGAGAAAAAGGGTGCCTTTATCGGCCATTTCAAACAGCCCTTTTTTGCCTTTACAATCCGCGCCGCTAAAAGCCCCTTTCTCATAGCCAAAGAATTCACTCTCCATAAGCGACTCAGGTAGCGCAGAGCAGTTGACCGGAATAAACGGATAAAAACGTCGCTGCCCGGAATTATGGATAGCCCGGGCCAGCAGCTCTTTGCCGGTACCCGTATCGCCACGGATCAGAACGGTATATTTGCTGTCAGCAATTTTTATCGCCTTTTCGATAAGCGCGTGCATGCTCTGGCTGCTGCAAATAATGTCAGAGAAATAACGCGGGCGTTCCGGCTCCGGCGTTGACAGCTCGCTTATCTCCTCACAGAGGTAGGCGACATTAATAATATCGGCGCGCTGGCTTAAACAGGATTGCACACAGGAAATATCCTGTAGCTGGCGGCACCAGGATTTAATCAGGATCCGTCCAGGTGTGACTTTCATGGAGATGATATTGATATCGCAGCAGGAAAATTCCTTCAGGACATCCTCAACCATCGACAGACGATCAATTGTTTTAATATCCCAGCGTATCGTGACCACATTTGCTCCTGATAGTTAGCAACTGCGAAATAGATATTTCTGTGGCGAGAGGAAACCTGACTACATTTTAGACGCTGTGGAATAATGTTCTGCCAGAGGACTCACATTGTGGACGGAAAAACAAAATATAAAAAAACCGGAGCACAAGGCTCCGGTTATCGGGTCATAACCCACGTTTATTGCTGTGGGTTTTCGTCCTGGTCAACGGCGAAACAGGCCACCAGTTGACCGCCATAGTCTTTTAACTGTGGCTGAAGCTGAGTACACGGACCAAAGCGACGACGGCAACGGGCGTTGAATGCGCAGCCTGGTGGCGGATTCAGCGGGCTTGGCAGCTCACCGGTCAGCTTGATACGCTCGCGGCGATCGTCCGGGTTCAGGCGCGGCGTTGCGGAGAGCAGCGCCTGAGTGTACGGATGCCGTGGATTATTGAAGATCTGATCCTTGGTCCCTTTTTCCACACAGCGGCCTAAATACATCACCATCACTTCATCGGCAATGTGCTCTACCACCGACAGGTCGTGCGAGATAAAGACGTATGACAGCCCCAGTTCCTGCTGCAAATCCATCATCAGATTCAGCACCTGCGCACGCACCGAAACGTCCAGCGCTGAGACCGGTTCATCGGCAATCACCACGTCCGGATCAAGCATCAGACCGCGAGCGATGGCAATACGCTGACGCTGACCGCCGGAGAACATATGCGGATAGCGGTCGTAGTGCTCGGTTTTCAGCCCCACTTTCGCCATCATCGCCAGCGCTTTTTCACGACGCTCCTCTTTGCTTAGCGTGGAGTTGATTAGCAACGGCTCTTCCAGAATCTGCCCTACTTTTTTACGCGGGTTCAGGGAACCATAGGGGTTCTGGAACACTATCTGGATTTTCTGCCGACGCAGCTTCTGCGCCTGCGGGTCATGCTTGAGTAAATCCTGTCCCTGGTAATACAGCTCACCGCCAGTCGGGATTTCAATCATCGTCAGCAGACGGCCAAGGGTGGATTTCCCACAGCCCGACTCACCTACCACCGCCAGCGTTTTACCGCGCTCCAGAGTAAAGGAAACGCCATCCAGCGCTTTCACCAGGCGTTCCGGGGCGAACATGCCCTTCTTCACCGGGTAGTGTTTTTTCAGGTCAATTGCCTGCAACAGCGGCTGTTGCGCGGCGGCCTTTTGCGTACTCATAGCCCAGGCCTCCCGGCATCATCAAGTGGGTAGTGGCATTTCGACTGACGACCGCCTTCCAGCAGGTTCAGTTCAGGTTCTTCAGCGCGGCATTTGTCGGTCGCATAGGGGCAGCGTGGATTCAGCAAACAGCCGCTCGGGCGGTCATATTTACCGGGAACCACGCCCGGCAGTGAGGCCAGACGCGCTTTGTCCTGAGCAAACTCCGGCAGCGCGCGCAGCAGCGCCTGGGTGTAAGGATGACGCGGCGCGCGGAAGATATCCTGCGCGGCCCCGGTTTCCACTACCTGCCCAGCGTACATCACGATGATTTTGTGTGCCGCTTCAGCCACCAGCGCCAGATCGTGCGTGATTAAGACCAGCGCCATGTTCTCTTTTTGCTGCAATTCCAGCAGTAGCTCGATGATCTGCGCCTGAATGGTCACATCCAGCGCCGTTGTCGGTTCATCTGCAATCAGCAGCTTCGGACGACAGGCAATTGCCATCGCGATCATCACGCGCTGACTCATCCCACCGGACAACTGGTGCGGATAGACATCCAGACGCGAGGCCGGATCGGGGATCCCCACCAGCGTCAGCAGGTCAATTGCCCGCTGAATACGCGTTTTTTTGTTGCCGCCCTGGTGCACCTTGATGGCTTCCATAATCTGGTAGCCGACGGTGTAGCAGGGGTTAAGGCTGGTCATCGGGTCCTGGAAGATCATTGCCACTTCCGCACCCACCAGTTGGCGACGCTCTTTCTCAGAGATGCGCTTCAGGTCGCGACCATTAAACTCCAGATTTTCGGCCATAACGCGGCCAGGGTAGTCAATCAGTCCCATAATCGCCAGCGAGCTGACGGACTTACCAGAACCAGACTCCCCAACAATGCCAACCACTTCACCCTGATTCACACTGTAGCTAATGCGGTCTACGGCGCGGAATTCGGAACCTACGTCGCCGAAATGCACCGATAATTTATCTACATTTAATAACGCCATCTCGAACCTCTTACTGCTTCAGTTTGGGATCGAGCGCGTCACGCAGACCGTCACCCATCAGGTTAAATGCCAGCACCGTCAACAGGATCGCCAGCCCCGGGAAGGTCACGACCCACCAGGCGCTTTGGGCAAACTGCAGAACGTCAGAGAGCATGGTGCCCCATTCCGGCGTAGGCGGCTGTGCACCCATCCCCAGGAAGCCGAGGGCAGCCATATCGAGAATGGCGTTAGAGAAGCCAAGCGACGCCTGAACAATCAGCGGCGCAAGACAGTTAGGCAGAATATTGACGAACATCTGGCGCATCGCGCCGGCTCCCGCCACGCGGGATGCGGTGACGTAGTCGCGGTTAACTTCCACCAGCACAGCGGCGCGCGTCAGACGCACATAGTGCGGCAATGCCACAAACGTCAGCGCCAGCGCAGCGTTGCCTATCGAGGGGCCAAATACCGCCACCAGCACCAGCGCCAGTAACAGACTCGGCAATGCCAGCATGATATCGACCACACGCATGATGACGTTATCGACAATTCCACCAAAGTAGCCGGCGATCAGCCCAAGAACCACGCCCATCAGCAGGGAGAGTACAACCACCAGACAGCCAACCAACAGCGACAGACGCGCACCGTACATCAGGCGGGACAGCACGTCGCGGCCCACATCATCAGTACCAAACAGATGCGCCATGGAACCGCCTTCCTGCCACGCAGGAGGTGCTAGTAGCGTATCGCGGAACTGGTCTGCCGGGTTGTAGGGTGCAAGGACGTTGGCAAAGACCGCAATCAGGATCATTACCACCACATACACCAGCCCAACAACCGCGCCTTTGTTGCGTTTAAAATAGTGCCAGAACTCCTGCAGCGGCGTCATCGGCACCGGTGCAGCAATAACTTTGTTTTCAGTAACCTGTGACATGATGGCCCCTTACTTCTTATGCCGAATACGCGGGTTCACCACGCCATACAGCAGGTCTACCAGCAAGTTGACGAGGATAATCATCGTCGCGACCAGCAGTACCCCGCCCTGCACTACCGGATAATCACGGCGTTGCAGCGCATCGATCAGCCAGCGTCCCAGCCCCGGCCACGAGAAGATAGTCTCGGTCAGGATTGCCCCAGCCAGCAACGTACCAACCTGCAGGCCGATAACGGTTACAACGGGCAGCATCGCGTTACGCAGAGCGTGAATGATGATGACGCGCATACGGGTCAAACCTTTAGCGCGCGCGGTACGAATGTAATCCTCGCCCAGTACTTCCAGCATCGACGAACGTGTCATACGCACAATGACCGCCAGAGGAATGGTACCCAGCACCATCGCAGGCAAGACCATATGCGCCAACGCATCGATAAAGTTACCCTCTTCACCCCAGATGGCGGTGTCTATCAACATAAAACCGGTCAGCGGATTGGAATCATCAAGGAACACCATGTCGCTCACCCGCCCAGAAACTGGCGTCAGGTTCCACTGCACGGAAACCAGCATGATCAGCATCATGCCCCACCAGAAAATCGGCATGGAGTAACCGGTCAGCGCCAGGCCAACGGCGGTGTGATCGAAAATGGAGCCGCGCTTAACTGCAGCAAGTACACCCACCGGGATACCCACTGCGACGGCGAAAATCATCGCGCAGACGCCGAGTTCCAGCGTGGCTTTGAATCGAGGTACGAACTCTTCCCACACCGGTAAGCGGCTTTTCAGTGAGATACCTAAATCGCCATGCATAACCCCCCAGATATAGTGGAGGTACTGCTGCCACATAGGCTTATCCAGACCGAGTTCAGCCAGCAGTTGAGCATGACGCTCAGGGGAGATCCCACGTTCACCTGCCATGATCATAACCGGATCGCCGGGGATCATATGGACGAAGGCAAAGGTGAGAAGAGTGATACCGATAAACGTGGGGATGACGAGTCCCAAACGTCGGAGAATGAACTGCAACATAACCCGGATTCTCTCTAATGACGCACGGCCTGGAACCGTGAGTCTGTATTGCTCACAAATCTTATCCCACGCAAACTGCATCGCGGGTAAAGCATTACGCCGGAGGGCGCTGCGCTTATCCGGCCTACACAATACCGGGGCGCAGCGCTTCCTTAATTGCTTTTAATTATTCGACAGAGACGTTTTCGAAGTGGTGTTTGCCTAATGGATCAACCACATAGCCTTTCACTTCTTTACGCACTGGTTCGTACACGGTGGAGTGAGCAACAATCAGAGCTGGGGCCTGATCGTGCATAACAACCTGAGCTTGCTTGTACAGTTCAATACGTTTGTTGTGATCGTCGGTCGCACGCGCCGGTTGGATCAGGTCTTCAAACGGTTTGTAGCACCAGCGAGAGTAGTTGGAGCCGTCTTTCGCTGCCGCACAACTGAACAGGGTGGCGAAGAAGTTGTCCGGATCCCCGTTGTCACCGGTCCAACCCATCATCACCGCCTGATGTTCACCCGCTTTGGCGCGTTTCAGATACTCGCCCCACTCGTAGGTCACAATCTTGGCCTGAACGCCAATTTTCGCCCAGTCAGCCTGAACCATTTCCGCCATACGACGAGCGTTCGGGTTGTAAGGACGCTGTACCGGCATGGCCCACAGTTCAACGGTAAAGCCTTTGTCCTGACCGGCTTCCTTCAACAGCGCTTTGGCCTTCTCAGGATCATAGGTGTAGTCTTTAACGTCGTCGTTATAGCCCCACATGGTCGGTGGGATCAGGTTTTTCGCGGCAACGCCAGCACCCTGATAAACCGCTTTGATGATCGCTTCTTTGTTTACCGCGTAGGTCAGCGCCTGACGGACTTTCACATCATCAAACGGTTTCTTCTCGGTGTTGAAAGAGAGGTAGCCAACGTTCAGACCGGCCTGCTCCATCAGGTTGATATTTTTATCCTGCTTCATGCGTGCGATGTCAGCCGGGTTCGGGTACGGCATCACCTGGCACTCGTTCTTCTGCAGTTTGGCGTAACGCACAGAAGCGTCAGGCGTAATGGAGAAGACCAGACGGTCGATCTGCGGCTTAGTGCCCCAGTAACCTTCGAATGCTTTATACAGAATACGAGAGTCTTTCTGGTACTGCTGCAGCTGGAACGGACCGGTACCGATTGGGTTCAGATCCACTTTCTCCGGGGAACCGGCTTTCAGCATGTTGTCCGCATATTCTTTGGAAAGAATAGAAGCGAAGTCCATCGCCAGGTCAGCCAGGAACGGTGCTTCCGGGCGAGTCAGCACGAACTGAACGGTTTTATCATCCACTTTTTTCACTTCGGAGATCAGGTCTGGCAGACCCATCCCTTCGAAGTATTCATAGCTGCCGCCAGAAACTTTATGGTACGGGTTCTGGGCATTTTTCTGACGATCGAAAGAGAACACCACGTCATCGGCGTTTAAATCGCGCGTCGGTTTGAAATCTTTGTTGTCCTGCCACTTCACGCCCTGACGCAGGTGGAAGGTATAGGTTTTACCGTCTTCGCTGATTTCCCACTTCTCAGCAAGTCCCGGGATCACTTCAGTTGTGCCGGTTTTGAACTCGACCAGGCGGTTATAGATCGGCACGGAGCTGGCATCATAGGTGGTACCAGAGGTGAAAAGCTGCGGGTTAAAGCCTTCAGGAGATCCTTCTGAACAATAAACCAGAGTTTTAGCCTGTACGCTTGCTGCGACGGTCATAGCCACCAGGCTCAGACCAAGCTTCAGCATCCCTGACTTCTTCAAGGAAATACTCATTCTTCTGCTCCAAATGTGATGTTTGTTGTTTTACCCTTTGCAATGGGTTTGCACCGCCTGGCCTTTTTTGTTTTTTACCCGGCCGGGTCAGCGTTAAGAGGATGGGGATTCCGTTCACATAAGCGACTGAGTTGCAGTGCGGATTCTCCATGAAATGCCCCTCATACCCTACAATCTGTCAACAGAATGTGAAAACGTCAATACAGGTAACCGCGATTTACACCAACGGTGAGAATTGGCAAACAAAGATTAAAAAAAGTGCAAGCGGGTATTTTCAGCAGGGAAATTTGTGCTACGCGCACTATGCCAGAATAAACATCTTCATACTTCGCAACATTTGGAGATTAACATTTATGCAATTTATTCAAATTTTCCCAATGAATGCTGCATATCTGAGCGATTAATGCCATGAACGTTAAAACGCACAGCGGAAAATGCCAGCGCCAGCCATAAGTAGCGCAAAAAAAGTTTCAAGCAAACATAAAAAAAGGCAATGGAATATGTCACAGAATCGTTAACTGTCAGTGGGAAGTGATGCACAATTTTTGCAGATAAAAGGAAGGTCAAAGGTGGGGTTGGAATAACGCCATACACGCCGGGATGAAACTGAGTCTGTAGGCCGCATAAGGCGCTTGCGCCGCCATCCGGCAATGTCTCCAATATTGCCTGATGGCGCTTCGCTTATCAGGCCTACAAAACAAAAAACCCTGCTCGTTGAGCAGGGTTTTAAATTTGGTCGGTGATAGAGGATTACTCGCCACTACGTGGCTCGCCCCGCGGGCCGTTGCTGACGCAACGTTCTCTCGCTACGCTCGAGTCGAACCTCTTACCCCCGGAGGTTCTCATCCTCCTGGGCTATAAAGCAAAAAACCCTGCTCGTTGAGCAGGGTTTTGAATTTGGTCGGTGATAGAGGATTCGAACCTCCGACCCCTTCGTCCCGAACGAAGTGCGCTACCAGGCTGCGCCAATCACCGAATGCGGGGCGCATCTTACTGCTCAGCCGCGCGCCCGTCAATCCCTTAGTAACAAAATGCCATTCGATCGGCGAGAAAGTCAGCAGGCCTATTACTGGGCCGCTGCTTTCTTCCCGTCAGGGATACGACACCAGTTGTTATTCTCGTTAATCCCCCCATTTGGCGAGGTATAACCAAGGCAACCCAGAACGGTATCGTACAGTTCCACATGACGACGCGGCACCTTCATCTCAGCTTCTTGCTTCAGGTGCGCAAATGCCTTCGCATGGTCAGGGTCTTCCAGATATTTGTCTGACATCCACACCATCATAGGAACGCGGAACTGCTCAGGCGGCGCCATTTTACGCGGCGTACCGTGCAGGTGCTCACGTTCGTTAATTGACTCACCGTGATCGGCGGCGTAAAACACGATCGCTTTCTTATCGCGCAGCTGATCAAACACCTGGGTAATAAAGTGATCAACGTAGGTTACCGAATTATCAAATGAATTAATCATCTCAGCTTTCGAGCAGCCACTATCAACATTGACACACTCCGGCTTCCACTGTGCATATTCGCGGGTGTAGCGCTGGGTGTAGTTAAAATGCGAGCCCTTGGTGTGCAGAATAATCAGACGCTTTTCGCCATCATCAGTCTTCTGTAAAGATTGCTGCATCTCATTAATCAGCAGCATATCGTCAACGTTTTTGCCACGGTTACGCGGCTCTGCGCCAATCTGTTCACGATAGGCAATGTTTTCCGCCATGGTATTGCTGTAGAACCACATCTCGCTTTGCATCGCGTAAAGATCGGTCTTGAACCCTAACTGGCCGAGCACGGAAAAGACGTTTTGTTCTTTCAGAGTACGCTGCGGGTTTTCTTCCGCCCCGCCCTCGCGCACAAACATACAGCGCAGCGAAAGTTTAGTTGCCGTATCACAGGAATATCCTCGGAACGCGGCCAGATTTTTCTCCTGGGCGAGCCTTGGCGTGGTATTGCGCTCATAGCCAAAAATCCCCATATGATCCCAGCGGGTCGTTTCGCCGATAATAAAGACCACGTAGGTGTCGTCGAGATTGTTGGGGGCAACGTAGGTGAACTTCTTCGCCGGGTTCATCAGCGATTTGTTGTCTGAAGATTCATCCACCTGCGCCCAGGCGTACAAACCCAGCGCAGAGAGCCAGTTTGACGGCAAATAGGAGTTCGCAACGACTCCGCCGTAGCTGGGTAAATCGATCCCTGTTTCACGCTCAACGCTTTTTTGTTGCATGCTGAGCAGACGAATGGGCGCCCACACCATCAGGCCAGCCAATAAAACCGCCGCTACGCTACGCCATCTCATGCCAGGCGTACGAATCTGTTTCATCAGGGTATAACGACAG
The DNA here is from genome assembly GCF_000398825.1 of Citrobacter sp. KTE30. Lineage (NCBI taxonomy): Bacteria > Pseudomonadati > Pseudomonadota > Gammaproteobacteria > Enterobacterales > Enterobacteriaceae > Citrobacter > Citrobacter sp. KTE30. The sequence continues at coordinate 220,689 of NZ_KB976056.1, forward strand.
CGGTTACTCCAAATCAACACCAATGGGATAATACTGACTGAAACCAGCCAAACGATAAAATGCCAGCCGACGACTTCTTTTGATAAATCAATATCGGTGGTCATGACCGAGGCAATAATACCGTAGCCAATGACCACATTCAGGAAGGTCATGTAATAGCTGGCGCCGGCAGAGCAGAGCACCACAAACGTTGCCAGGACACGCCAGACGCGTCGGCCAAATAAAGAGAGAACACGGAGTAAAAAAAAGGTCACCAGCACAGTGCCAGCTAATTCAACAACCGCAGAGAGTCCTTTCCAGACGGTAAACTCGTGCGCATATCCGCTAAAGCGACGGAAAAACACAGCGCAATTCATAAAAAGACCGATATAGATCGCCAGCAAGAAACTCAGCTTCTGCTGCGTCATCGATTTGATATATCTCATGCAAACAAACCCTGGAGGAAGGGATAAAAACACCCTGCGCAAAAGCCTGTCAGGCCATACAGGGGAAAAGTGCGACAAGTGCAGATAATAAGAAAATTCTACAGCGCAGGTAAGTAGACCACAGGAGGGAAGAAAAGTGCTTATAGAGAATGCAAACGGCGCATATATTTTTGTAAATATATGCGCCGGGCATTAATCAGACCACTAATAGATTCAGGCGTGTGCCTCGGTATAGACGCTACGCTGCGGCTGACGAATAGTGGTAGAAAGCGCCAGCGAGATAATTAACAGCGCAAAGATAACGCAGAAGGTCACATAGAATCCGCCGAACAGCGAGGCGATAATGGAACCACAAATGCTGCCGATACCGAAACCTAAGTAAATGACACCGTAGTTTTTAGCCAGGTTGTTCAAACCGAAGAACTCACTCACCAGTGACGGGAACACGGTGATGGTGCCGCCAAAGTTAAATGCCACACAGGCAATCGCCGTAAAGAAGGTCACATCATTCAACGGCGCGAACAGCAGTGCGGCCATACCCACCAGCGAAACGACCTGACCAATGGTGATAACGCGAATACGAGAGATTTTGTCGGACAGAATCCCCAGAACCAGACGACCGGACAGGTTAGCGATAGAAATCACGGTCACCGCGTTTGCCGCCGTTGCCACATCCATATGTGCCAGACTTTGTGCGATATCTTTCGCCACGCCAATTACGTACAGCCCGCTCATACATGCCGTCAGGAACATGACCGCCAGCATCCAGTACTGCGGTTTACGCATGGACTGCGCCAGGGTGTAGTCATTCTCAACCACGCCATTTTTCGTTTTCACTTCCTGATTCGGCGCGTCTTTCATCAGCGTGGAGCCAAAGACGATCATTACCAGCACAATCGCGCCCCAGATCATGAAGGTTTTTTCCAGACCCACGGTGCTCAACAGTTGGCTATCGATGAATTTAAAACCGAGGCTGCCAAGACCGTAAGAACCGATAGCGAAGGCGGAAATCAGCCCTTTACGCTCCGGGAACCATTTTACACAGTTGGAAAGTGTTAACAGGTAGCCTGCGCCATCCGCCAGACCAACCAACACACCAGCGCTCAGCCACAGCATAATCAGGCTGTCAGAGTGGGCGGTTAAGAAGAAGCCCACACCGAGTAAAATACCGGAGGCCATGGTGACGCGTTTCACGCCAAAACGTTCCTGCAGTTTCCCGGCGACGGAAGAAGAAATTGCCAGCCCGAGGCTCAGCAGGCCAAAGGAAAAGGCAACCTGACTCACCGGCGCATCAAGCTTAGAAGAAAGCGCACCGTTAAACAGGCTCCAGGTATAAACAGAACCTAAAGCAAATTGGGTAATGATGGTGCCGATCAGTGTCAGCCAGCGGGTACGCTGATAATCAGAAGTTTTCATGGCAGTCTTCCTGCATAAACAAAAGGGGAAATTCTCTGCCAACAACCATACCGAAGCGTTTTTATGAGCAGGGGAAAACGGCATGAAATGCCGCCAGGACGGAATGAAATGCCTGGAATGCGGAATGAATGACGAGACAAAAAGTCGGGTTACTGAATTTTATCGCATGAGTTAGTACACGCTATCGCTGGAGTGCGTGTGATTGTTGATCTCAACATGTAATCAAGATGTTTATGTGATGATTGTTTACGTTAAAATTTGGCGCTCACTCCCATGGTGTACATATAGTCGCTGTTGTTGGTGCTATTTTCCGCCTGCGACAGCGCCGCGTAAGCCGCCATGTGCGGGTTCAACAGCATATCCGCACCGACGGTAACATCTACCCAGTTACCGTCCTGACCCGCCGCCGTCATGCGACTGAGACCCGACTGCGCCTTCCAGATATTTTCGCCAAACTGCTGGTTATAGCTGATTTGCGCCCACGGTCGCACATCACCGAACTGCGAATTGACTCGCCAGCCCAACGAGCTCACGCTGGCATGCCACAGCGGATCGTTCTGCGTTACCGACGTCGCGCTATCGCCAAATTCGTTGTAAGTGGATGTGGTGGAACCGTCATAATGCAGCGCGGCAACCGGACCGGTTGTCACCTGCCTTGAAAGCGGGAAGTTCCAGCCCATACTCATGCCGCTGGTGGCATCCATAGGTGTCTCATCCGCCAGATTCACCACGGGCCCCGCCACGTTCTGAGTGGAACGAATACGTTCTTCCAGAATGTCGTTATAACGTGGTTGGTGATCGCTGTCCCATGTATAACGTTCAGCCGTATGCCCTGACAGCGCATCAACGATATATTCTTGTTGCCAGCCATATGCTGTATTGATGGACAGCGCACAAACTATGACGCTCGCCAGAGTTAACCTTTGGCGACCACTACTGTTTCTTATAAGCATCAACGCGACTCCAGAAAAGAGCCGAATTCGGCGATATTATTGTCATTGTGTGAAGTATTTGGGCCAGCAGGCCTTGTATTAAATATTGTCTTTTTAGCTGGCGCGTCAAGGCGGGCCGAATGAAATTTTTACGCCAGTAAAAACAGCGAGGAAGAATATGCAGCGTTGCGGATGGGTCAGTCAGGATCCACTTTACATTGCCTACCACGACAAGGAATGGGGCGTCCCCGAAACCGATGGCAAAAAGCTGTTCGAAATGATCTGCCTCGAAGGCCAGCAGGCCGGGTTATCGTGGATTACCGTACTCAAGAAACGGGAAAATTATCGCCACGCTTTCCACCATTTTGACCCGGAAAAAGTGGCGGCCATGACCGAAGAGGATGTGGAAAGGCTGGTACTGGATGCCGGCATAATTCGCCATCGCGGAAAAATTCAGGCCATTATCGGCAACGCTCGTGCCTTTCTGACGATGGCACAAAACGGAGAGTCGTTTAGCGAGTTCGTCTGGTCATTTGTTGATAACCAACCACAAGTGACCCGCGCCGCCAACCTGAGCGATATTCCCACCTCCACGCCTGCGTCAGACGCGCTGTCTAAAGCGTTAAAAAAACGCGGTTTTAAGTTTGTCGGCACCACCATTTGTTACTCCTTTATGCAGGCATGCGGCCTGGTCAACGATCATGTCACCAGCTGCATCTGTTATCCGGGAGAACAACATGATTCGTGAATCAAAGGCTGAAGATCTACCAGCGATTCTGACGCTGTGGATGGAAAGCACAATCCATGCCCATCCGTTTATCGAAGAGCGCTACTGGCGCGAAAGTGAATCAGTGGTGCGGGATGTTTATCTGCCAGCCGCGCAAACCTGGGTATGGGAAGAAGAAGGCGAGCTCAAAGGTTTTGTCAGCGTCATTGATGACCGCTTCCTCGGCGCGCTGTTTGTCGCGCCTGCCGCCATCAGAAGCGGGATCGGCAAAGCGCTTGTGCAGCATGTGCAGCAGCGCTTTTCGTTACTCAGCCTTGAGGTGTACCAGAAGAATCAATCCGCGGTGAACTTCTACCATGCGCTGGGTTTTCGCATTGAAGACGGCGCATGGCAGGAAGAGACTCACCATCCCACGTGGATTATGGGCTGGCAGGCGGATCAAACGCCGTAAGCGTCAACGTGGGTCCGTTGTATTTTTCAAGCCACGCCAGCGCGGTGTTGCCCGCGCAGCCATTCCCCAGCTTCGAGCTGGGGAGATCTTTGGTCAGCACGTTGACGGCGCCATTTTTACAAATACCGTTCGCTGCGAGATCCAAATCAGGCCAGGCGCCTTCATGAATACAGATAACGCCGGGTTTAATACCCGCCGTCACCACCGCGCCCGCCAGAACTTGACCACGCTGGTTCCACACCCTGACCGTATCGCCATCCGCAATGCCGCGCGCGTGGGCATCCTGCGGATGAATCGTTACCGGCTCACGATCCGCTACCGCGTACTGCTCACGTAGCGCACTGTAGTTAAGCTGACTATGCAAACGGTGCGCCGGATGGGCGGAAAGCAGCTGTAGCTGGTCCGGTTCGGCGTTACCGAACCACTCATCCGGCTCCAGCCACATCGGGTGCCCCGCACAGTCCGCGTAGCCGTAACCAGCAATCCTCGCGGAGTAGATTTCAATTTTTCCGCTGTCCGTTTTCAGCGGATGAGCCTGCGGGTCGCGGCGAAAATCCGCAAAACGGATAAACTGCGCGCTGGCGGCATTTTCCGGCATTTCGATCAGGGCGTTGCGCTGCCAAAACTCGGCGAAAGGCGGCAATGTCACCTGCTGACTGGCCCCACGTTGCCCGGCAATATTGTAAAACGTCTCCAGCCATTCCAGCTCGCTTTTGCCTTCGGTGAATCGCTCGTAACCGCCCTCTTCCCAGCGTTCACTCAGCTCGGCAAAAACATCATAATCATTTCGCGCTTCGTCCTGCGGCGGCACAACCTGCTTCATCGGCACCAGGTGCTGGTTGCTGTAGTCGCCGGTCATGGTCAAATCATTGCGCTCAAAGGAGGTGGTCGCCGGCAGTACGATATCGGCATGCTTCGCTGCGGCGGTCCAGAAACACTCCGAGATAACCACCAGCTCCGGTTTTTGCCAGGCGCGAATTAAACGGTTAGTGTCTTGATGATGGGTGAAGTTAGCGCCACCAGCCCACCACAACATGCGGATGTCCGGGAAATGGCGGTCCATGCCGTTGTGCTGGTAAAAACCACCGGGATTTTCCAGCGCTTCAACAATTCGCGCCACCGGGATTTTATCTACCGCGTCGGTACCGCCTTTAACGCTGCCCTGCATTGAAGCCAGCACCGCAGCCCGGCGCGTTGGGTTGCCTCCGTTGGCAAAATGGTACGACAGCCCAAAACCGCCGCCTGGCGTCCCGATTTGCCCGAGCATGGCGGCCAGGGTGACGATCATCCAGTGTTTCTGCTCACCATACTGTTGGCGCTGCATCCCCCATCCGGCCATCAGCATGGTGGTATTTTGGTGAAATATCGCCGCAAGTTCGCGTATTTTTGTTGCGGGTATACCGCAAATCTCCGCAGCCCACTCTGCCGTTTTCACAACATCATCAGATTTACCCAGCAGATAGTTTGCAAAACGGTCATAGCCGGTGGTACACCGGGCGAGAAAATCCTCGTCATGCCAGCCGTTTTCCACCAGCGTATGCGCGATGCCCAGCATCAGCGCCACGTCGGTCCCCATATGCGGGGCAATCCATTCCATCTTTTCGCCAAAGAATTCGACGCTTTCCGATCGCATCGGATCGATACAGATCAACCGTTTACCGCTGTCGCGCAAAGCCTCAAAGTAAGCGAGCCCCTGCTCATCGGACGCATTCCAGGCAATCTTCAGTGTATTCAGCGGATTAGCGCTCCATAACACCACCACCTCGCTGTTCTCAAGCACCACTGGCCAGCTGGTTTGCTGCTGGTAAACTTCGTTACCGCCCACCACGTACGGCATGATCGCCTGCGCAGCCCCCGTCGAATAATCTCCCAGATGCCCGGTATAACCGCCTGCCAGCGCCATATAGCGTTGTAGCAGGGTTGCCGCTTTGTGTAACACGCCGTTAGAGCGCCAGCCGTAGGAACCGGCAAAAATCGAGGCCGGGCCGTAGCTGTCACGGATGCGTTTATGCTGCGTATGGATAAGATTCAGCGCGTCGTCCCAACTGACGCGAACAAATTCATCCTGCCCACGCACGCCCTGGGGATTCTCCGGCGAGGCGAGAAAGCCTTTACGCACCATTGGAAAACGTACCCGCGTTTTACTGTGAACCTGGTCGCGCACCACGGTTTGCAAAGAGTTGGGATGGGAAGTGGGCAGCGCGCCACGCGAGGAGAAAACCGTCTCACCATCGGTGTCGACGAGAATTGGTCCCCAGTGGGCGGCGGTTAACACCGAGTAATGTGCGGGTGAATTAGCCAAGATGGCGCTCCTGAATGCGATGTGACGGCTTATTTATTATGCCGTTCAATGTTACTTACAAATTTCAGAGTCTTCCCTGGAATTTTCTTCATGTTCACACGTCATAATCAACCGCCACGGTCGCTGTGGCAAAGAAGAAAAAGTCATTAAGGAATTAAGATGAAGAAACGTGTTTTTGTTATTGCTGCCATTGTGAGCGGCGCCCTGGCGGTTTCTGGCTGCACAACAAACCCTTACACCGGCGAACGCGAAGCAGGTAAATCCGGCATTGGCGCGGGTATTGGCTCTCTGGTCGGCGCGGGCATTGGCGCACTCTCTTCTTCGAAGAAAGATCGCGGTAAAGGCGCACTGATTGGCGCAGCGGCGGGTGCGGCCGTTGGCGGCGGTGTCGGTTATTACATGGACGTGCAGGAAGCCAAACTGCGCGACAAAATGCAGGGAACGGGCGTCAGCGTGACGCGTAGTGGCGATAACATCATTCTGAATATGCCGAATAACGTCACCTTCGACAGCAGTAGCGCCAACCTGAAACCTGCTGGTGCCAACACCCTGACCGGCGTGGCAATGGTACTGAAAGAGTACAATAAAACCGCCGTCAACGTGCTGGGCTTCACCGACAGCACCGGCAGCCAGGATCTGAATATGCGTCTGTCTCAGCAACGCGCGGACTCCGTGGCCAGCGCCTTAATCACGCAAGGGGTTGCCGCTAATCGTATCCGCACTCAGGGCATGGGTCCGTCAAATCCGATCGCCAGCAACAGCACGGCGGAAGGTAAAGCGCAGAACCGTCGCGTAGAGATTACGTTGAGTCCTATGCAGTAATCGTTGAGCCGGGTGGCGGCTTCGCCTTACCCGGCCTACGTTCGACATGTAGGCCCGGTAAGCGCAGCGCCACCGGGCAAATTACTTGCTTCGTCAGATTTTCCCGCTAAGGTATTCACACGAAATTCAGGGAAATCAGCGATGAGCAAATCAACACGGGCAACCATCAGCGATGTGGCGAAAGCCGCAAAAACCGGCAAGACCAGCATTTCACGCTATCTCAACGGTGAAAAGCACCTGCTTTCCGACGCGCTACTGGCCCGCATTGAACAAGCCATTGCCGATCTCGACTACCGTCCCAGCCTGATGGCAAGAGGACTGAAACATGGTCGTACCCGCCTGATTGGTCTGATCATCGCCGATATTACCAATCCCTACTCCGTCAACGTGTTGAGCGGCATTGAAGCTGCCTGTCGTGATAAAGGCTTTACCCCGCTGGTGTGTAACACCAACAACGAAGTGGATCAGGAACTGCATTATCTTGACCTGCTGCGCAGCTACCAGGTCGAAGGGATTGTGGTCAACGCCGTCGGGATGCGCGAAGAGGGGCTAAATCGGCTGCAGCAGTCTGCGCTGCCGATGGTGCTGATTGACCGTAAAATTCCCGATTTCGCCTGTGATATGGTCGGGCTGGATAACACCCAGGCGGCAACGGTTGCCACGGAACATCTGGTCGAACAAGGTTTTGAAGCCATCCTGTTCCTCAGCGAACCGCTCGGCATGGTGAATACCCGCCGCGAACGCCTGAGCGCTTTTCGCGCCACCCTCGCACAGTACCCCGGCGTTATCGCACAAAATGCCGAAGTCCCGCTCACGGACAATACGCAGCTGGACGAAACCCTGCGCCAGTTCCACCAGCAGCACCGGGGAATGCGCAAAGCTGTTATCTCAGCTAATGGCGCTCTCACACTGCAGGTTGCCCGCGCCCTGAAACGCATTGGCCTTAACTGGGGCAGCGATATCGGCCTGCTCGGTTTTGACGAACTGGAATGGGCCGAACTGGCGGGCGTTGGTATTACCACGTTGAAACAACCTACCTGGCAGATTGGCTACACCGCCGTTGAGCAGGTTGTACGCCGGATCGATGGCGGCTCTGCTGCCATTCAGGAACAGGTCTTCTCCGGCGAACTGATCGTTCGCGGCTCTACCGCCCGTTAAATTTCCTTCGTGATGGTGATCATAAATTCAACATCATAAGCTTTTCTTTGGAACCGGTTCCATCTAGCGTTATAGCAAGAACGCTAGTCTGGAGTTTCCATGAAAAGAAAAATTATGGTGGTCACCGCCGCTTACGGCCACGACCAGGTACGGGCCGCTGGCGGGCAAACGGCAATGCTGCCCATTATCGCTGAAGCCGGTGCTGACGGCGTCGAAATCCGCCGCGAATTGCTGACCGACGCCGAGCTGCACACGCTGTCCACGGTGGCATCTGCTATCGAAATCTTCGGCCTGCTGGCCTGTTACTCAGCGCCTGAGCCGTTGTTCCTTGAGGACGGTAGCCTCAATCCCCGACTTCCTGCGCTACTTGAAGAAGCACAGGCCCTGCAGGCGCTATGGCTAAAAGTCTCCCTCGGCCATTTCTCCCATACAGAACAGTTCAACGTGTTACGTGAATGGCTGGACAACAGCGGAATGGAACTGGTTGTCGAAAACGATCAGACCGCCTGCGGACGCCTGAAGCCGATGCAGCGCTTTAACGAAGCCTGCCAGACGCAAAATCTGCCGATATCTCTGACCTTCGATATGGGCAACTGGCTGTGGGTGGGCGACTCCCCGGAACAGGCGGCGCAGAAACTGGCGTCAACCGTTGGGTATATCCATGTCAAAGCCGCCGTTGCACATCGCGACAGCTACCGTGCCGTACCGCCTGATGCAGCCGATCCGCGCTGGCTGACGCTGTTGAAAACGCTGCCGGGCGATGTTCCACGCGGCATTGAGTTTCCCCTGGAAGGGCAGGATTTGGCGGCGGTTACCCGCCGTTACGTCGAGTTGTTACGCGAGGAGTAACGCATGAAAAAGTCACTGGATGTGGTAACGATTGGTGAAGCGATGGCGATGTTTGTCGCCACGCAAACCGGCGAACTGGCGGATGTGGAGCAGTTTATCAAGCGCGTTGCTGGCGCTGAACTCAATGTGGCGACCGGTCTTGCCCGGCTGGGCCTGAAGGTCGGTTGGGTAAGCCGTGTAGGCAACGACAGTTTTGGCCGTTTTATCGTTAAGTCGCTGGAAAAAGAAGGGATTGATGCGCAGGGAGTCACCCAGGACGAGCGTTACGCTACCGGCTTTCAGCTTAAATCTAAGGTCGAAAATGGAACCGATCCCATTGTGGAATACTTCCGCAAAGGTTCCGCTGCCAGCCACCTCAGCATTGAGGATTATCACGAAGCCTACTTCGCCAGCGCGCGCCACCTGCACCTGAGCGGCGTAGCGGCGGCACTTTCTGCCAGCTCTTATGAACTGTTAGCCCATACCGCCCGCACACTGAAAGCACAAGGGAAGACCATCTCGTTCGACCCGAATTTACGCCCTGTGCTGTGGAAAAGCGAAGCCGAGATGGTGGAAAAACTGAACCGTTTGGCATTCCAGGCCGACTGGGTTTTGCCTGGATTAAAAGAGGGCATGATTTTAACCGGTCAGCAGACGCCTGAAGCCATCGCCGACTTTTATCTGCGCCACGGGGTGAAGGCCGTGATCATCAAAACAGGGGCCGATGGCGCCTGGTATAAAGCCGCCAACGGCGAGCAGGGCTGCGTCGCACCGGTAAAAGTCGACAACGTGGTCGACACCGTCGGCGCAGGCGATGGCTTTGCGGTCGGCGTTATCAGCGCCCTGCTGGAAGGTCGCTCGCTGCATCAGGCGGTGACCCGCGGCAATAAAATTGGCGCTCTGGCCATTCAGGTTCAGGGCGACAGCGAAGGATTACCCACACGTGAACAATTAGGGGAATAAATTCCCGGTCAACTCTGTCTCTGTACCCTACATTCAGAGGCGGCGTAACAGCATAATCAGAGGGCAGTCTATGAATAGCTCAACAAATGCAGCAAAACGCTGGTGGTACATCATGCCAATCGTGTTTATCACGTACAGCCTGGCGTATCTCGACCGCGCGAACTTCAGCTTCGCCTCCGCCGCCGGTATCAACGAGGATCTCGGCATTACTAAAGGGATCTCTTCCCTGCTGGGCGCGCTGTTTTTCCTCGGTTATTTCTTCTTCCAGATCCCAGGCGCGATTTACGCCGAGCGTCGCAGCGTAAGAAAACTGATTTTTGTCTGTCTGATCCTCTGGGGTGGATGCGCATCACTGACCGGCATGGTCAGTAACATTCCCATGCTCGCCGCCATTCGCTTTATTCTCGGTGTCGTTGAAGCTGCCGTGATGCCCGCAATGCTGATTTATATCAGCAACTGGTTTACCAAATCCGAACGTTCACGCGCCAACACCTTCCTGATCCTTGGCAACCCGGTCACCGTGCTGTGGATGTCCGTGGTTTCCGGGTATCTGATCCAGGCGCTGGGCTGGCGGGAAATGTTCATCATCGAGGGCTTCCCGGCCATCATCTGGGCGTTCTGCTGGTGGGTGCTGGTAAAAGACAAACCGTCTCAGGTCGGTTGGCTGTCAGAATCTGAAAAAGCCGCCCTTCAGGCACAACTGGAAAAAGAGCAGCAAGGAATCAAAGCCGTACGGAACTATAGCGAGGCTTTCCGCTCACGTAACGTCATCCTGCTGTGTATGCAGTATTTCACCTGGAGTATTGGCGTCTATGGTTTTGTCCTGTGGCTGCCGTCGATTATCCGCAACGGCGGTGCAAATCTGGGGATGGTTGAGGTTGGCTGGCTGTCATCCGTACCTTATCTGGCGGCGACTGCGGCGATGATCCTCGTTTCCTGGGCCTCCGATAAACTGCAAAATCGTAAGCTGTTTGTCTGGCCACTGTTACTGATAGCTGCTTTCGCTTTTATCGGCTCCTGGGCCGTGGGCGTAGACCACTTCTGGATTTCTTACACGCTTTTGGTTATTGCGGGTGCGGCAATGTATGCCCCTTATGGTCCTTTCTTTGCCATCATTCCGGAAATGCTGCCGCGCAACGTTGCCGGGGGTGCAATGGCGCTGATTAACAGTATGGGCGCGCTAGGCTCATTCTTTGGTTCATGGTTTGTCGGCTACCTCAATGGCGCTACCGGCAGCCCGTCCGCCTCGTACATTTTTATGGGGGTAGCGCTTTTTGTCTCAGTATGGCTAACTCTCATTGTGAGGCCGAGTCCTGCCATTGAACACACCGTCGACACTGTGGCAGAACCGCGTAATCAAGGCGGAGGGCGCTGGGCATAGTGAACTATGCCCAAGCCAGACAACGAAGAGTTCGTGGTTCTGACGCGTGTCCCGAAGGGCTGGGGCTATTTTTGCCCATTGCGGCGTTACTCCCAGCTCGTTTGGTTCACCAAACTTCTCTGCTCGTGCCTTGCACTGGGCAAAAATAACCGCCAGCGACGTGCGTGTGCAACGGCAGGACTCGGCCTGAGCCTGCTAATAATCAACAGCTACCTATTGGCGCACGCCACGCTTAAATTTTAACTTACGGAGATTCGCATGAAGCCGTCCATTATTCTCTATAAAGCGTTACCTGACGATTTACTGCATCGCCTGGAAGAGCATTTTACTGTGACTCGTGTGCCTAACCTGCGCCCGGAAACGGTCGCACAGCACGCCGAAGCGTTTGCCAATGCGGAAGGTCTGCTGGGCTCCAGTGAAGCCGTCAATACCGCTCTACTGGAGAAAATGCCGAAACTGCGTGCGACCTCCACGATTTCCGTCGGCTATGACAACTTCGACGTCGATGCCCTTAACGCGCGTAAGGTGCTGTTGATGCACACGCCAACCGTACTGACAGAAACCGTCGCCGATACGGTGATGGCGCTGGTGTTAAGTACCGCTCGCCGCGTGGTAGAAGTGGCTGAACGGGTGAAGGTCGGTGAATGGACCAAAAGTATCGGGCCGGACTGGTTCGGTACGGATGTGCACCACAAAACGCTGGGGATTGTCGGCATGGGCCGTATTGGCTTGGCGCTGGCACAACGTGCGCATTTCGGCTTTAGCATGCCGATTCTCTATAATGCGCGCCGTCATCATCAGGAAGCAGAAGAACGCTTCAATGCGCGCTACTGCGATCTTGATACGCTGTTACAAGAATCCGATTTTGTCTGCCTGATCCTGCCGTTAACCGACGAAACGCATCATCTGTTCAGCACCGAACAGTTTGCCAAAATGAAGTCTTCCGCCATTTTCATTAACGCCGGACGTGGGCCGGTGGTCGATGAAAAAGCACTGATTGCCGCCCTGCAAAACGGCGAAATTCATGCCGCTGGCCTGGATGTGTTTGAGCAGGAGCCATTACCGGCAGACTCACCGCTGCTGTCGCTGCCAAACGTGGTTGCTGTGCCGCACATTGGTTCAGCCACGCACGAAACACGCTATAACATGGCGGCCTGTGCGGTGGATAACTTAATCGATGCGCTGCAAGGACGCGTTGAGAAGAACTGCGTAAACCCGCAGGTCGCGCGATAAACAAAAGGCCGGGTAGCGCTTACGCTCACCCGGCCCTTCATATCTTACAGCGGCTTAATTACTGAGCGGCATTCACCGCAGCAGTCCAGGCCTGGTTAAATGCCTGATGTTGAGAAGCCAACGGGCCAATCAGCGTGTTGTACTGACTTGCCTGCTGTGACGTTGGGAACTGGATACCGTTGGCGACAAAGCTCACCTGCGTATCCTGCTGCGCCACAAAATCACCAACCTGCACTAACTGCTGCGTGAAGATTTGCGCTGCAGGGATCAGCGGCTGTAACGCCTCTGCAGGTACAGTGACGACTTTATTGTAAACCTGGTCAAAGACCGGCTTCAGATCTTCGCCCTGCTTCAGCGCGCCATGCGCAGCATCTGCCTGTAGTTTCGCATTCTGCAACTGTTGCCCTAATACACCTAGCGCACCATTTGCCTGACGCAGCGGCTCACGCTGAGTCACATAATCCTGAGGAACACGAATCGCATTTACGCTATCAACCACCGGACGCAGACCGGAGTCCATCGCCTGATTAACCTGCTGCGAATAGCCATACAGAATCGCGTAATCGGACACAAACGGGCCAAACTGTTTTTTCTGATCGGCGGTCAGCGTTGGTAAACGCTCTCCGCTACGCATTGCAGTATTCTGCAGAAAATCGATAAACGCTTTGCGTTGATCGCCTTCTTTATCAAAACACCCACTCAGGCCAACTACCATTAAGAGCGCCAAAACAGGCGCAAACCAGCGAGAGCAGGACTTACCTGTCGCCATTTTAATACTCCTTTCACCCAAAAATGCGCACAACGACACCCGCGTGCCTGACGTTAACAAGGATAGTCCAGGTCAGCCCCGCAAGATACCCTTTCCGCATAATCTTGTGGGGGAAAATAACCGTTCCCACCACCGTTCGTTTTGCTAAACAATGCTGCATTTACTACTCGGCGTCATATTTTAGTCATCTTTACAATCGTAATCGATCGTTCGGAGATCCCGACCTTTATCAGTTCGTTAGCCAGAAACAGATTGTCACCTGCGATCTGCTGAAACGAATCCATCTCTCAAACCCCGAATCCGACTTCATTTTTTGCGACTACTCTTAATGAGCTTCGAGAAAATTCACGATCCCGCTGTGTGATTTATAGGAGTTCTCAATGGAATACAAAGATCCTATGTTTGAACTGCTAAGCAGTCTGGAGCAGATTGTTTTTAAAGATGTATCGCAGACGGTCACTCTGACGCAAAAAACCAACCCTTTCACCGAATTTGAACAGTTACGACGAGGGACGGGTTTAAAAACAGATGATTTTGCCCGAGTAATGGGCGTGACAGTCGCGATGGTTCATGAATGGGAGTCTAAACGCGTAAAGCCTTCCACTACCGAATTGAAGTTAATGCGCCTGATCCAGGCAGATCCAAGATTAAGTAAGCAACTGATGGATTGAACTATTTTTCAATTTTGCTTAAGAACGGTCCTGTAACGGGGCCGTTCCCTTACGAAGGTTATCCACAAAAAAGAAAATAGTAGTTGCATCCACATGCGTAAAATGAGTTAATGCCCTCAACGGTTTGACGTACAGACCATTACAGCAGTTAGTAAGGCAAGTCCCTTCAAGAGTTATCGTTGATACCCTTCGTAGTGAGCATTTCCTTTACTGTTAAAAAATCTGTAAAGCACGCCATATCGCCGAAAGGCACACTTATTTTTTAAAAGGTAATACACTATGTCCGGTAAAATGACTGGTATCGTAAAATGGTTCAACGCTGACAAAGGTTTCGGCTTCATCACTCCTGACGATGGCTCTAAAGACGTGTTCGTACACTTCTCTGCTATCCAGAACGATGGCTACAAATCTCTGGACGAAGGTCAGAAAGTTTCCTTCACCATCGAAAGCGGCGCTAAAGGCCCGGCAGCTGGCAACGTAACCAGCCTGTAAGCTTAAAAAGCTCAAGATTCTGAATCCCTGCCAAACGGCGGGGATTTTTTTTATCTGTACTTCTTAAAACGCCTCGCCCACACGCGTCTTTGCATTACTTTACCCGCAGCCCCTTTGACCTTTCCCTAAGGGCAAGCTTTATAGTGAGCCAGTCTGTATTCCACAACGTTCACAAGGAATTGAAGCTATGTCGAAATCCTCATTACTGCTGGTTTTAGGTTTACTCACCACCGGTAGCGCGTTCGCCGCAACCCCTGAAGCCACTTTTTTGGCGGAACACGGGCTCAGCGGAAAATCCGTCGAGCAAATCGTCGAGGCCATTGACCAGTCTCCACAGAGCCGCCCACTGCCCTACTCGGCATCCGTCACCAGCACTGAACTGAAGCTCTCTTCAGGCGATCAGATCTATACCCTGCCGCTCGGTGACAAGTTCTATCTGTCATTTGCCCCTTATGAATGGCAAACACATCCTTGCTTCAACCACAGCCTTTCCGGTTGCCAGGGCGAAATGCCGGAGAAGACATTCAATGTCAAAGTGACGGATAACAAGGGTGACGTAGTGCTACAAAAAGAGATGAAGAGCGGTCGAAATGGCTTCGTCGGGGTTTGGCTACCGCGCAATATGGCAGGCACCATCGCAGTAAGCTACAACGGCAAAAAAGCGGAGTATCCCATTAAGACCATGGAAGACAGCCAGACCTGTCTGACTAAATTACAGCTGCGCTAACAACATAAAAAAATGCCGGATGGCGCAATGCTTATCCGGCCTACTGGTGTTTATCTCGTAGGCCGGATAAGGCGAAGCTGCCATCCGGCATTTTCTAAGTCAGCTCAGGACCGTTACTGCAGCAGCGAAATATCCGCCACGCGCAGGAACAGTTCGCGCAGTTTTTCGAGCATGGAGAGACGGTTGATACGCAGATCTTTATCTTCTACGTTGACCATCACTTTCTCGAAGAACGCATCAACCGGCTCACGCAGTTCCGCTAACTCAACCAGCGCTTCCTGGTAATGGCCAGCGGCGAAAACAGGCTCCAGCTTATCGCGCAGCACCACAACCTGCATCGCCAGCGCAATTTCTTCCGGCTCTTTCAGCGTTGCCGCATTCACACGGTCATTCAGCGTTTCTTCAGACTTCGCCAGAATATTTGATACGCGCTTGTTCGCGGCAGCCAGCGCGGACGCGGCCTCCAGGGTACGGAAGTGCGAAACCGCCTTCATACGTGCGTCGAAATCAGCCGGACGAGTCGGACGACGAGCCAGCACGGCCTGAATGGTATCGACGGTATAACCTTCGTCCTGATACCAGGCGCGGAAGCGACCAAGCATAAAGTCGATAACGTCATCCACCACGTTGGCGTTGGTCAGCTTGTCGCCATACAGACGAACAGCCTCTTCCGTCAGCGTTTGCAGATCCAGATTCAGGTTCTTCTCAACGATGATACGCAGCACGCCCAGCGCAGCACGACGCAGCGCAAACGGGTCTTTGTCGCCTTTCGGATGCTGACCAATACCGAAGATACCCGCCAGGGTGTCCATCTTGTCAGCAATCGCCACGGCACAAGCCACCGGGTTAGACGGCAGGTCATCACCGGCAAAACGCGGCTGATACTGCTCGTTCAGCGCCACAGCGACATCTTCCGCTTCGCCATCGTGACGCGCGTAGTGCATTCCCATCACGCCCTGGGTGTCGGTGAACTCGAAGACCATGTTGGTCATCAGGTCGCACTTGGACAGCAGGCCAGCACGGGTTGCGTGGTTAACGTCAGCGCCAATTTGACCAGCAATCCAGCCCGCCAGCGCCTGGATACGGTCAGTCTTGTCGCGCAGCGTACCCAGTTGCTGTTGGAACAGCACGGTTTGCAGACGCGGCAGATGGTCTTCAAGGCGTTTTTTACGGTCGGTATTGAAGAAGAACTCGGCATCCGCCAGACGCGGACGAACAACCTTCTCGTTACCGGAGATAATCTGGGTCGGATCTTTCGATTCGATGTTGGCAACGAAGATAAAGTTCGGCAGCAATTTGCCGTCGTTCGCATAAACCGGGAAGTACTTCTGGTCACCTTTCATGGTGTGTACCAGCGCTTCAGACGGAACAGCGAGGAATTTCTCTTCGAATTTCGCGGTAAGCACTACCGGCCATTCTACCAGCGAGGTGACTTCTTCCAGCAGGCTGTCGCTCAGGTCAGCGTTACCGCCAATTTTACGCGCCGCTTCTTCAGCATCGGCTTTGATTTTCGCTTTACGCTCAGCGTAATCCGCAATGACTTTGCCTCGCTCACGCAGGATTTCCGGATACTGATCGGCAGAATCGATAGTGAATTCCGGCTCGCCCATAAAGCGGTGTCCACGGATCACACGATCGGACTGAATGCCCAGAATCGTTGCCGGAATAACTTTGTCGCCCAGCAGCAGAGTCACGGTGTGAACCGGACGCACGAAGTGAACGTCAGACGCGCCCCAGCGCATCAGTTTCGGGATCGGCAGCTTCGCAAGCGAAGTGGCGATCATGTTTGGCAGCAGCGTTTCAGCGCTTTCGCCTTTCACATGTGCGCGATACAGCAGCCATTCGCCTTTGTCGGTAGTCAGACGCTCAGCTTGATCAACCGTGATGCCGCAGCCACGTGCCCAACCTTCTGCCGCTTTGCTCGGTTTGCCTTCAGCGTCAAACGCCTGGGCAATGGCCGGACCGCGTTTTTCAACTTCACGATCGGGTTGAGATTCCGCCAGATTCGCGACTTTCAGCGCCAGGCGACGCGGTGCAGCAAACCACTCAACGTTGCCGTGCGCGATGCCAGCGTTGTCCAGCTCCGCGGTAAAGTTTGCAGCAAAGGACTCAGCCAGGCTGCGCAGTGCTTTTGGTGGCAGCTCTTCAGTGCCGATTTCCACCAGAAAAGTTTTCTCAGACATGGCCGCCTCTTATTTGTCTTTGTTGCACATCGGGAAGCCAAGGGCTTCACGGGAAGCGTAGTAAGCTTCTGCCACTGCTTTGGTCAGGGTGCGAATGCGCAGGATATAGCGCTGACGCTCGGTGACGGAGATGGCTTTACGCGCATCCAGCAGGTTGAAGCTATGGGCGGCTTTCAGAATACGTTCATACGCAGGCAGCGGCAGCGGATTTTCCAGCGCCAGCAGCTGCTGCGCTTCTTTCTCGTACTGCTCGAAGCAGGTGAACAGGAAGTCCACGTCGGCGTATTCAAAGTTGTAGGTGGATTGCTCCACTTCGTTCTGATGGAACACGTCACCGTAAGTGGTTTTACCCAGCGGGCCGTCGCTCCAGACCAGGTCGTAAACGCTGTCTACGCCCTGAATGTACATGGCCAGACGTTCCAGACCGTAGGTAATTTCCCCGGTTACTGGTTTACATTCCAGACCACCAACCTGCTGGAAGTAGGTGAACTGAGTCACTTCCATGCCGTTCAGCCACACTTCCCAACCCAGACCCCAGGCACCCAGCGTCGGGTTTTCCCAGTTATCTTCCACGAAACGGATATCGTGAATGGTCGGGTCCATACCCAGCTCTTTCAGAGAACCCAGGTACAGCTCCTGAATGTTGTCCGGTGACGGCTTAATCACTACCTGGAACTGATAGTAGTGCTGTAAGCGGTTCGGGTTTTCGCCATAGCGGCCATCGGTCGGACGACGGGAAGGCTGCACATAAGCAGTCGCCATCGGTTCCGGCCCCAGCGCACGCAGGCAGGTCATTGGGTGAGATGTTCCCGCGCCGACTTCCATGTCCAATGGTTGAACAATGGTGCAGCCCTGGCGAGCCCAGTAATCCTGTAAGGTCAGGATCAAGCCCTGGAAGGTCCTGGTATCAAACTTTTGCATATTATTTCGTGCTGGATACGTGTGGATTTAAAGGAAGCGATCAGTATACCCGCTGGCTGCAAGATATACAGTACGAAACGGGAAAAAGGGGGAACTTAGCGCATGGAAAGGTGCAAAAACTGCCCGTCTGCATCAAAAGAACAGACAAAACTCTCTTTACGGAAGGTAGAACCACGCATCTCATAGCTGCCCTGGAATTGCTCCAGGCCGGAGATATCAATTTTCTGCGCGCCAGTGTTGTAGCGTTGCGCCGCCTCATTTTTGCACAATGACTCCATATCCAGCGAACGTGTGGCACTGACCTTAACCTTTTGCGCTTTCTGCGCGGGTGCAGACGGTTGTGTGTCAGCGCACGCTACCAGCAAAAGGGTAGCGATTGTGGGAAAGAAATACTTCATCATCATTTTATTACCGCCTGGTTTGCTGGTCAGTCTTATTATTAGTGTCTGGAAACAGATCCTATTTTGAGAATCTCATCAGACCATCTCAAGCTTTAGCGTAAGAACTCGGATTATTCCAGTGAGCTACGTTCGCAAAATATCGGTCAGACTTTTTTTAATGGACACAGAGGAACTGATGCAGCCCAAAATTTTCTGGATTGATAACCTGCGCGGGATAGCCTGTTTAATGGTCGTGATGATCCACACCACGACCTGGTACATCACCAATGCGCAAAGCGTCAGCCCGTTGAATTGGGATCTGGCTAACGTGCTCAATTCAGCCTCTCGCGTCAGCGTCCCGCTGTTCTTTATGATTTCGGGCTATCTGTTTTTTGGCGAGCGTAGCGCCAAACCGCGCCATTTCCTGCGCATCACGCTCTGCATTCTGTTTTACAGCAGCGTGGCGCTGGCCTATATCCTGCTGTTTACCTCGATCAACGCTGAGCTGTCGCTGAAGAACCTGCTGCAAAAGCCGGTGTTCTATCATCTGTGGTTTTTCTTCGCGATCGCCGTCATCTACCTGGTTTCTCCGCTGATACAGGTGAAAAATATCAGCGGCAAGATGCTGCTGGCGTTGATGGTGGTGATAGGCGTGATTGCCAATCCCAATACCGTCTCGCAAAAAATTGGCGGTTTTGAATGGCTACCCATTAACCTGTACATCAGCGGCGACACCTTCTATTACATCCTGTACGGCATGCTGGGCCGGGCGATTGGCATGATGGATACGCAAAAGCGCGCGCTCAGCTGGCTCTGTGCGGCGTTATTCATTACCGCAGTATTTATTATTTCTCGTGGCACATTGCATGAACTGCGCTGGCGAGGCAATTTTGCCGACACCTGGTACCTCTACTGCGGCCCTGCGGTATTTATTTGCGCCGTCTCACTCCTGACGCTGGTCAAAAATACGCTCAGCACACGTACTCTGCCGCTACTGGGCCTTATTTCTCGCCATTCATTGGGCATTTATGGTTTTCATGCGCTGATCATTCACGCACTACGAACCAACGGAATTGAACTCAAAAACTGGCCACCGCTGGATATGCTGTGGATTTTCAGCGCCACGCTGGCAGGCAGTTTACTGTTGTCCATACTGTTGCAGCGTATCGATACGCGCAGGCTGGTGAGTTAATCCCCCGTATTTTGCAGACGTAGCAACAAAACTTGCCCCAGTAAACATACGATGAATGCCACCGGGTACAGCCCTTTTTCGAGGGGGGATAACGGGGCATTCCATACACCCACCAGCAGCAATCCTGCCGTGATGAGTGTGACCATTTGACATACAGAGGCGAAGCGTTCGTCGCTCTGATTGAGATTCACTGCACGCTGATAAACATACGCCACAAACATCCCTGTCATTAGCACGCCCAGAAAATAGCCTTTGCCACTCAATAACGGGCATGCCTGCCATAAGCCAATAACGTAAATCAGTGCGCCAGACAGGAATAATATCCATGGCAACAGCCTTGTCGTCTTCATTGGGATCTCCTTATCCATCATGGATACAATATGAATAACCCGCTAAAGACAACACAGAAAAATGGCACTACGCCGGACTTTCAGAATAAATCCATGCGTACTAACTATTTATTGGATTGAAATATACATTTGATAAATCCCCTCTGTTTACCAGAGGGGAACGAGGATCAGGACATCAGCGGTTGCAACTGCTGGTAGATTCGGCGGAAGGTTTCCCGACGTTGTTGGTAAAGCGCGTGGCGCCCGGCGTCAGAATAATGCGCTTGTTCCAGCGTAAGCTGAGGCAGAAGGTCTGATAAAGGCCGCTGCGGATTCATGGCAATTTGCGCCAGTCGCGCCGCACCAAGTGCAGGGCCGACATCACCGCCGGTACGATAATCCAGCTGCAATCCGCTGATGTCAGATAGCATCTGACGCCAGTATTCACTGCGCGCCCCGCCGCCAATCAACGTAATGCTGGCGGGCTGCACGCCGCAGGCATGTACCACGTCCATACCGTCAGCCAGCGCAAACCCCACACCTTCCAGCACCGCCTGCGCCAGTTCTGCCGGACCATGCTGATGCGTCAGACCGAAAAATACGCCCTTGGCCTGCGGATTGTTATGCGGCGTACGTTCACCGGAAAGATAAGGTAAAAACCAGACCGGCTCCGCGTGTTCATCGGCCTGTTGCGCAGCGTCAATCAATGCAGGAACGCTCGCCAGTCCGGTTAATTTTGCCGCCCAGTCCAGACACGATGCCGCACTTAACATCACAGACATCAGATGCCATCGCTCAGGCAAAGCATGGCAAAAACTGTGAACCGCACTTTCCGGTTTGCTAAGGAAACCATCACTCACCGCAAAATAGACACCGGATGTCCCCAGCGAAAGCATCGCCTGACCGGCATTCATCATGCCTACGCCAACCGCCCCCGCCGCGTTATCACCACCTCCGGCAACAACCGCAACCTCCTGCATTCCCCAGGCTTTAGCGACATCTGGCAACAAGGTTCCGGTAATCTCGCTGCCTTCATAGAGCGCAGGCATATGTGCGCGAGTCAGTTTACAGGCAGCCAGCATGACATCGCTCCAGTCACGCTTCGCGACATCCAGCCACATTGTCCCTGCCGCATCAGACATATCGCTGGCAAAATCACCGGTCATGCGCAAACGCAGGTAATCTTTCGGCAGCAGGACTTTATCAATCTGGTTGAACATTTCCGGCTCGTGGCGTTGCACCCACAGCAGTTTTGGCGCGGTAAAGCCAGGCATCATCAGGTTGCCGGTGATCGCACGAGACTGCGGAACCTGATTCTCCAGCATCACGCACTCTTCACCACAGCGACCATCGTTCCACAGAATAGCCGGACGCAATACCTTCTGTTGCTCATCCAGTAGCGTCGCGCCGTGCATCTGTCCGGCAATCCCCAGCGCTTTCACCTCGCGAAGCGAATGCTGCTGGCCCAATGCTTTCACAGCCCGATCCGTTGCCGACCACCACTGCTCAGGGTCTTGTTCAGACCATAACGGATGCGGGCGCGAGACGGTGAGTTTCTCCGTGTGCGAAGCGACCACATCCCCCTGCTCGTTGAGCAGGATGGCCTTTACGCCTGATGTGCCAAGATCTATCCCGATATACATAAGGCATCGTTCCTTAAAGAAAGGCCCGGTAGCGCGAGCTGACCGGGCTTACGGACGTTCTCAGAAACCCATTATTTGTCGAACAAATAATGGTTCACCAGATTTTCAAGCAATTCCTGATGACCGCTCTGGTGCACCGGCGCCAGGTTATGTTGTTCAGCGTACTGCGCAATTTCCGTCAGCGTCATCTGCCCTTTCAGAATTTGCTGGCCCAGCTCACCATTCCAACCGGCATAACGTTTTGCCACGCGCTGATCCAGACCACCGTCTTCAATCATACGGGCCGCAATTTTCAACGACAGTGCCATGGTATCCATCGCGCCAATATGACCATAGAACAGATCATATTTATCGGTACTCTGACGACGCACTTTGGCATCGAAGTTCAGGCCACCGGTGGTGAAACCGCCCGCTTTCAGGATTTCGTACATCACCAGCGCGTTCTCTTCTACGCTGTTCGGGAACTGATCAGTGTCCCAGCCCAGCTGCGCGTCACCACGGTTGGCATCAACAGAGCCAAACAGACCCAGCGCGATAGCGGTGGCGATTTCGTGATGGAACGAGTGGCCCGCCAGCGTGGCATGGTTAGCTTCGATATTCAGTTTGATCTCTTTTTCCAGACCGAACTGCTTGAGGAAGCCGTAGACGGTCGCCGCATCGTAGTCGTACTGGTGCTTGGTCGGTTCCTGCGGTTTCGGCTCGATAAGCAAAGTGCCCTGGAAACCGGTTTTGTGTTTGTGTTCCACCACCAGTTGCATGAAGCGACCAATTTGCTCACGTTCCTGACGCAGATCGGTATTCAGCAGCGTCTCATAGCCTTCACGACCACCCCACAGAACGTAGTTTTCACCGCCTAACTTGTGCGTGGCATCCATGGCCGTAACCACCTGCGTGGCGGCCCAGCTGAACACTTCTGGATCCGGGTTTGTTGCCGCACCCGCACCGTAGCGTGGGTTGGTAAAGCAGTTTGCTGTTCCCCACAGCAGCTTCACGCCGCTCTGTTCCTGTTTTGCCGCCAGCACATCAACCATCTGCGCAAAGTTGTTTTTGTACTCTTTCAGTGAAGCCCCTTCAGGCGAGACATCCACATCATGGAAGCAGTAGTAAGGCACGTTCAGCTTGTGGAAGAACTCAAATGCCACGTCCGCTTTGCGTTTCGCCAGCGCCAGTGCTTCACCAGGCTGCTGCCACGGACGATCGAAAGCGCCCATACCGAACATATCCGCACCGTTCCAGCAGAAGGTATGCCAGTAGCAGGCAGCAAAACGCAGATGCTCTTCCATACGTTTGCCCAACACGATTTCGTCAGGATTGTAATGGCGAAATGCGAGCGGGTTGGTGGATTGAGTACCTTCAAAACGAACACGATCGAGTTGGTCAAAATAAGCCGGCATAATAAGCTCCATAATCAGGTAATACGGTAAGTAAACTGCGATATGGCTATACTGGAATTTCCTGATTTATTGCTCAATTACGTTATTTCACACCGCTATTAAGAGAATACCCAAACGTGCGCTGGCTCCCAAAAAAACGCGCTGAAAAACGAAATAAAAAAGCGATCGCGATCGAAGGTTAGCCATTAAACAAAAAACCGTAATGCGCAGATGAAAAATGACAATTGTCATCCCGCTGACAGTATGTAAATTTTGCCTGGCCTCAGGCAATCAGGAAATTTGTCACGCTTCATCAAGCAGTCGTACCGGCGGTTTTGCTAGTATCGACAGGCCCACGTTAACCTTTCCAGGACAGGTTCTTATGTTTGATAAACGTCACCGCATCACTCTGTTATTCAATGCCAATAAAGCCTATGACCGTCAGGTGGTAGAAGGAGTGGGTGAATATTTACAGGCATCGCAATCCGAGTGGGATATATTCATTGAGGAAGATTTCCGCGCCCGTATCGATAATATTAAAGACTGGTTAGGCGATGGCGTTATTGCCGATTATGACGATGATGACATTGCGCAATTACTTGCCGATGTCGATGTTCCGATCATCGGCGTTGGGGGTTCCTACCATCGGGAGCAAGATTATCCCCCGGTACATTACATTGCTACCGACAACCACGCGCTGGTAGAAAGCGCTTTTCTGCATCTGAAAGAGAAAGGGGTTAACCGTTTTGCGTTTTACGGCCTGCCTTCCTCAAGCGGTAAACGCTGGGCCGCAGAACGTGAATATGCCTTTTGCCAGTTGGTGGCTAAAGAAAAGTACCGAGGCGTCGTCTACCAGGGGCTGGAAACTGCGCCGGAAAACTGGCAGCACGCGCAAAATCGTTTGGCAGACTGGCTACAAACGTTGCCGCCGCAAACCGGCATTATCGCGGTCACCGACGCGCGGGCACGACACGTCCTGCAGGTCTGCGAGCACCTACATATCCCGGTACCGGAAAAGCTATGCGTGATAGGAATAGATAACGAAGAACTGACCCGTTACTTATCACGGGTAGCGCTGTCATCCGTGGCTCAGGGAGCCCGGCAGATGGGCTACCAGGCCGCAAAACTTCTGCACCGCTTGCTGGCGAATGAGGCGCTGCCGCTGCAACGCATTCTGGTTCCTCCGGTGCGCGTGGTTGAGCGGCGCTCAACCGATTACCGCTCCTTGACCGATCCTGCCGTCATTCAGGCGATGCACTTTATCCGCAATCATGCCTGCAAAGGGATTAAGGTTGAGCAAGTTCTTGATTCAGTAGGGATTTCACGTTCAAATCTGGAGAAGCGTTTTAAAGAAGAGGTCGGAGAGACTATTCACGCCGTGATTCATGCCGAAAAGCTGGAAAAAGCGCGCAGTCTGTTGATTTCTACCACGCTTTCAATCAACGAAATTTCACAGATGTGTGGCTATCCGTCTCTGCAGTATTTCTATTCGGTCTTCAAGAAAGAGTACGACACGACGCCAAAAGAGTATCGCGATGTGAACAGCGAAGTGTTGCTGTGAGGATTATTGCCGGATACGGCGAAGCCGCCATCCGGCACACAGAATTACATATGCGCGGCGATTAAACGCTGGTTATCCTGATACATTGCGAACAGATAGTTGTTGTAGCTCTGTCCTTTAGTGGAATAACCCTTCAGCTTATGGATCATCGCGGTAGCGGTGACTTCCTGATCGGCTTTACGCAGCTGCGCACGTGATTTACGGAAAGAAGAGTAAGCCGGGTGCGTGTTCAGGTTGATGACGTAAGCATTCACCGACTCTTTCACCGATTCAAACTGTGAGTAGCCTTTCACCTTACCTGGGGCATTGTTACAACGACCTTTGCCACATTTCATGCCAAACAGGTTGTTATTGCTACGCGCCAGCTTCGACGTACCCCAGCCGCTTTCGGCCGCAGCCATGGTTGCCACCATGCTCGTCGGGATAATGTCTACGCGCTCAAGCAGCGTATTCCACGGAATTTTACGCGTGTTGCCAGACCAGCTCACCTTGTAGCGCTTCGCGATGTCTTTCATACGCGTACGCTCAGTCGGTGACCAGCGATTCTGGTACTGTTTTGAAATCAGCCAGTTACGGTCCGCAGTAATGGCAGCATTTTGACTGGTAATATAAGGCATAACCGTCCGGAGAAACGCTTTTTTCCTTGGTGTTCCGGAAGGGTATTTTCGCAAATCAGGAAGTGAACTACTCTTTGCACTATTGCGAGAATACTCTTGTTTACTGCTAACCTGTTTATTACTTGCCTTGGTTATCTGGGGCTTGTGACTCGTTGTCGCCGTGTGTGTCTTTGCCAGCACCTCACCCGAAAATGCAACGGTGAGTAACATAAGAATCATTGCCCCATATCGTCGAATGGGAGTCAATATCATTAGGTCTCCTGGTCGGATTTATACATTCCAACACCTTATATTTTTCACAAAAATGAGAGATGAATCTCAAATCATATCAAAAATAGCCGTCAAGAGCACCCAAAGGAATAGTCCAATTCTGAAACTATGTCACGCATTAACGGTTCAAGGTGCCATTAATTCGAAGAAAATGTGGAGGTTATCGCAAAATAAGTTCATTTTTTGAACGCGATCGCTCACCCTCACTTCTCCTCCTGGCGGAATCGACTCAAAGGATGAGTTTCCAGCCTGATTTCACTGGCAAACTGGCGAAAACAGCAGCACCAAGGACAGCATTATGAAACTTGCCGCCGTTGCGCTGGCGCTCATGCCCGGCATTGCCATCGCCTCATCATGGACTTCTCAGGGACTCCCCAACTTCGAAGCGGAAGGTACGGGTAAATTCGTCAGCCATGCAGCGTTGACGAAGGGTACTCGTCCTTTAATCCTGAATTTTGACCAACAGTGCTGGCAGCCTGCTGATGCGATAAAACTCAACCAGATGCTATCGCTAAAACCGTGTGAAGGCGCGCCGCCGCAGTGGCGTTTATTCAAAGACGGCGATTACACGCTGGAAGTCGATACCCGCTCCGGAACGCCAACGTTGATGCTTTCGGTAAAAAGCGCCGCAGACCCTGTCACGACCCAGATTCGCCAGTGCCCGAAATGGGATGGTTCGCCGTTAACACTGGATGTGAGCCAGACCTTTCCGGAAGGTGCCGTGGTGCGCGATTACTACAGCAAACAAACGGCAACCGTAAAGAATGGGTCGATTACTCTACAGCCTGCCGCAGCCAGTAACGGGCTGTTGCTGCTGGAACGGGCAGAAACCGATGCCCCGGCTACTTTCGACTGGCATAACGCTACGGTGTATTTCGTTCTGACGGATCGCTTTGTAAATGGTGACCCAGGCAACGACCACAGCTACGGACGTCGCAACGACGGCATGCAGGAAATTGGCACTTTCCACGGTGGCGATTTGCGCGGACTCACCAGTAAACTCGACTACCTGCAACAGTTGGGCGTCAACGCCTTGTGGATCAGCGCACCGTTTGAGCAAATTCACGGTTGGGTCGGCGGCGGCACCAAAGGCGATTTCCCCCACTACGCTTATCACGGCTATTACACTCAGGACTGGACCACGCTCGATGCGAATATGGGTGATGAAGCTGACCTGCGTGCCCTGGTTGAGGGTGCGCACCAGCGCGGCATTCGTATCCTGTTCGATGTCGTCATGAATCATACCGGCTACGCCACGCTGGCGGATATGCAGGAGTATCAGTTTGGAGCGCTGTACTTGTCGGGCGATGAACTGAAAAACACGCTCGGTGAACGCTGGACGGACTGGAAGCCAGCCGCCGGGCAAAGCTGGCACAGCTTTAATGATTACATCAACTTCAGCGATAAAGCAGGTTGGGAAAAATGGTGGGGGAAAAACTGGATCCGTACCGATATTGGCGATTACGACAATCCTGGCTTTGACGACCTGACCATGTCACTGGCCTTCCTGCCCGATCTGAAAACCGAATCCACCACGCCTTCCGGGCTGCCAAACTTTTATCAGCACAAACCAGATACGCACGCTAAAGCTATTGCCGGTTACACGCCCCGCGATTATCTGACGCACTGGCTCAGCCAGTGGGTGCGTGATTACGGGATTGACGGCTTTCGGGTTGATACCGCCAAACACGTCGAGCTTCCCGCCTGGCAGCAATTAAAAACACAGGCCAGCGCAGCGCTGGCTGAATGGAAGAAAGCCAACCCGGATAAAGCGCTGGATGATAAACCTTTCTGGATGACCGGCGAGGCCTGGGGTCACGGCGTAATGCAAAGCGACTATTACCGTCACGGCTTTGATGCGATGATCAATTTCGACTACCAGGAGCAGGCGGCAAAGGCCGTCGATTGTCTGGCAAATATGGATGTCACCTGGCAACAAATGGCTGAAAAACTGCAGGATTTCAACGTCATGAGCTATCTCTCCTCGCACGATACGCGTCTGTTTCGCGAAGGTGGAGACAAAGCCGCCGAGCTATTGCTGCTGGCGCCTGGCGCGGTACAACTCTTTTACGGCGACGAGTCGGCCAGACCCTTTGGACCAACAGGTTCAGACCCATTGCAGGGCACGCGCTCAGAAATGAACTGGCAGGATGTGAGCGGGAAATCTGCCGCCAGCGTCGCACACTGGCAGCGCATCAGTCAGTTCCGAGCCAGACATCCCGCCATCGGCGCCGGTAAACAGACTGCGCTGACATTGAAGCAGGGATACGGATTTATCCGCGAGCATGGCGACGATAAGGTGATGGTGGTGTGGGCCGGCCAGCCCTGATCCCAACAGGCTTCCCGCTGTGCATACGGCGGGAAGCCCAACACAAAATAAAAAACCAGCCAGGCAAACATCTGCAGCACAAAACATCAATCCGGTCCGCTTCCCCTGATTTGCACCCTGCCATGGGTAGCGCTATGGTTAGCCACTTTACTACTCGGTTCGACAGACCCCCTGCTATGACATTCTCACTTTTTGGCGACAAATTTACCCGCCATTCAGGCATCACCCGCCTGATGGAGGACCTCAACGACGGTTTACGCACCCCAGGCGCCATCATGCTCGGCGGTGGTAATCCGGCGCAAATTCCAGAGATGCAAAATTACTTCCAGTCTCTGCTGACAGATATGCTGGCAAACGGCAAAGCCACTGATGCGCTTTGCAATTATGACGGTCCGCAAGGGAAAACCGAGCTCCTGTCTGAGTTGGCGAAACTGCTACGTGAGAAGCAGGGATGGGATATCGAGCCACAAAATATTGCACTGACAAATGGCAGTCAGAGCGCGTTTTTCTACTTATTCAATCTGTTCGCCGGACGCCGCGCTGACGGAACAACGCAAAAAGTGTTATTCCCATTAGCCCCGGAATACATTGGCTATGCCGATTCCGGGCTAGAAGAAGATCTTTTCGTCTCCGCACGTCCGAACATCGAACTGTTACCGGAAGGCCAGTTTAAGTATCACGTTGATTTTGAACACCTGCACATCGGTGAAGAGACGGGGATGATCTGCGTGTCACGCCCCACTAACCCGACAGGCAACGTGATCACAGACGACGAGCTGATGAAGCTGGACCGGCTGGCCAACCAGCATGGGATCCCGCTGGTGATTGATAACGCCTATGGCGTACCATTCCCTGGCATCATCTTTAGCGAAGCGCGTCCGCTGTGGAACCCCAACATTGTGCTGTGCATGAGCCTTTCCAAGCTGGGTCTGCCAGGTTCCCGCTGCGGCATCATTATCGCCAATGAAAAAATCATCACTGCGATTACCAATATGAACGGCATCATCAGTCTTGCTCCTGGCGGGATGGGACCGGCGATGATGTGCGAGATGATTAAACGTAACGATCTACTGCGCCTGTCCGAAACGGTAATTAAACCGTTTTACTATCAGCGCGTTCAGGAGACGATTGCGATTATTCGCCGCTACTTATCAGAAGATCGCTGCCTTATCCATAAACCTGAAGGCGCGATTTTCCTGTGGTTATGGTTCAAAGATTTACCGATCACCACCGAACTGTTGTATCAGCGTCTGAAAGCGCGCGGCGTACTGATGGTTCCCGGCGACTACTTCTTCCCGGGGCTGGATAAACCGTGGCCACATACCCATCAGTGCATGCGGATGAACTACGTGCCAGAACCAGAGAAAATCGAAGCTGGCGTGAAGATTCTGGCTGAAGAGATCGAACGCGCCTGGCTGGAAGGCTAACGCAAACCCGACCCAAGTGCGGGTCGGGCTCACTTCACAGCGGTTGTGAACGCAGACGCTGTCGCTGAATACTGACGGCATCAATACACTGCAACGCGCTGGTCGGGCAGGCTTCTACACACGCTGGCCCCGTCTCACGATGCCAGCACAAATCGCATTTTATCGCCTGCACCCGCGACGAACGGGCAACGACATTCATTGCCCCAAACGGGCAGGCCAGCATACAGCTTTTACAACCAATACAACGTGTCTGTTCAACGAAGATATGCCCATGTTCACGACGAATGGCGTGCGTTGGGCAAACATTCGCACAGGGAGCGTCTTCGCATTGATGGCAGGCGACCGCCGTTGTAAAGGTGTCATCTTTGATTACCCGAATCCGCGGTATAAACGCAGAAGAAGAGACCGACGCACAGTCCTGGTTTTGCTGGTGCGCGACGACGCAGGCAACTTCGCAGGTACGACACCCAATACATTTTGCCGCATCCGCCATAATAAACGCGTTCATTGCCCCCTCCCTCTGCGTAAAAACCACAGAGTGCCAGAGAGGTTGCCCCTGTCGCTTTGATCGGACAGGGGAAACGGTTAAATTTTGTCAGATGCCTGAACGACAATGGCGTTTTGCCTAATCGCGAACGCTAAAGCCCAGCTCATTGGAAATAGCCTGCGCGGTTTCCCGTAGCGGCTTGAGTAAATTCTTTTCTCCGACCTGCTTCAGTCGCGAGGTAGAGAGTGAAATCGATACCGAGTACGGCACCCGCCTATGAATATCAAACACCGGTACGGCAATGCAGGAAACGCCCAGCTCGTTCTCTTCCCGATCCATTGCCATGCTGCTTTCGCGGATCTGCGCCAATTCGTCGTACATCGCCGGTAAACCGGTAATCGTATTGCGGGTCAGCGGCTGAATAAGATCCTGATGGCTCTGCCAGTAAGATTCCACATAGTCCGGATGACCAAACGCCATATAAATTTTACCCATCGCCGAGCAATACAGCGGCATATGCTGACCAATATAAGCGCGGGTACGCAGCATGCCCGTCGTCGGCTCCAGCTTATAAATCAAAATCGCATGGTCATCTTCACGGCTTGAGAAGTTGATGGTTTCACCGGTGGCGATATTCAGCGCTTCGAGGTGCGGCGCAGCAACATGGATGATGTTCAGTGACGACAACGCCTTCTGACCCACGGCAATAAATTTGGTGGTCAGGCGATAACTCCCTGCCGCTGGCGCGGGGGTGACATACCCACAGGATTGCAGCCCTTGCAGCAGTCGATGCACAGTACTTTTGTTCAGCCCTGCCAGTTCAGACAAATGCGCCAACGGGCACCCATTCGGATAGTTACTCAGAATCTCAATCAACATCAAACCACGGAACAGGCTCTGACTTCCGGCCGGCCTCTCTTTGTCTTGCGTCATTTCACTCTCTTTTGTGCCCATCGCTTCCGCTCCCCTTTTCGTCGCGCTCTGATGGTAGCGCAAAGTGTGTTTCAGTTCACGATCTGAACCGAAAAAACACAACTATTTGATTTTGATGATTTTAAAAAATAGACCACCCCGTTGATCTGTCAAAATTTGATCGCTATATTTGAAATCAGATTTCGCATAGTGAAATTTAGAGATAAAAAAGCGATCAAATTTAAACAAGGAAACAGGAATGAAAGTCACTTTTGAGCAGTTGAAAGATGCGTTCAATCGGGTACTGCTGGCACGCGGTATCGCCGTTGAAACCGCCGATGCCTGTGCCGAAATGTTTGCGCGCACCACCGAGTCCGGCGTGTATTCGCACGGCGTGAATCGTTTTCCTCGTTTTATTCAGCAATTAGATAACGGCGACATCATTCCTGAGGCCAAACCGCAACGCATTACTAGCCTGGGAGCGATTGAACAATGGGATGCCCAGCGTTCGATCGGAAATCTGACGGCGAAAAAGATGATGGACAGAGCCATTGAGCTGGCCTCCGATCACGGTATTGGCCTGGTCGCACTGCGTAACGCCAACCACTGGATGCGCGGCGGCAGCTATGGCTGGCAGGCGGCGGAGAAAGGTTACATCGGTATCTGCTGGACTAACTCGATTGCCGTCATGCCGCCGTGGGGTTCGAAAGAGTGCCGCATTGGTACTAACCCGTTGATCGTCGCGATCCCCTCATCGCCAATCACCATGGTTGATATGTCGATGTCGATGTTCTCCTACGGCATGCTGGAAGTGAATCGCCTGGCCGGTCGCGAACTGCCGGTAGATGGTGGCTTTGATGATGAAGGCAATCTCACTAAAGAGCCGGGCGTTATCGAAAAAAACCGCCGCATTTTACCAATGGGTTACTGGAAAGGTTCAGGTCTGTCGATTGTGCTGGATATGATCGCCACCCTGCTTTCAGACGGTTCTTCCGTGGCCGAGGTCACCCAGGACAACAGCGATGAATATGGCGTTTCACAGATTTTCATCGCCATTGAAGTAGACAAGCTGATCGATGGCGCCACCCGTGATGCCAAGCTACAGCGGATTATGGATTTCATCACCTCCGCCGAACGCGCCGATGAAAACACACCTGTCCGCCTGCCGGGCCACGAGTTTACAAAGCTGCTGGAAGAAAACCGCCGCAACGGTATCACCGTTGACGACAGCGTCTGGGCAAAAATTCAGGCCCTGTAAGGAGCAACACCATGATCTTCGGACATATCGCTCAGCCTAACCCATGTCGATTACCCGCGGCGATTGAAAGGGCGCTCGACTTTCTGCGCAGCACAGACTTCCGCAATCTGGAACCGGGCGTGGTAGAAATCGACGGTAAAAATATCTTCGCGCAGGTTATCGATTTAACCACGCGTGACGTTGCCGAAAATCGCCCGGAGGTGCATCGCCGCTACCTGGATATTCAATTTCTGGCCTGGGGCGAAGAGAAAATCGGGATCGCGATTGATACCGGGAATAACCAAATCAGCGAATCGTTATTAGAACAGCGCGATATTATTTTTTATCACGCCAGCGAACATGAATCTTTCATTGAAATGATTCCGGGAAGCTACGCCATATTTTTCCCGCAGGATGTTCACCGTCCTGCATGTCATAAAACTGTCGCCACGGCGATCCGCAAAATAGTTGTGAAGGTTGCTATTTCAGTTTTATAAAAGGAGCACAACATGAGCGTTAATAATGCCGGTTATATTATCGGTGCGTACCCCTGTGCACCCTCATTTCACCAAAAGAGTGAAGAGGAAGAGAAGGAATTCTGGCGACAGCTCGCCGATACTCCGGATATTCGCGGTCTGGAGCAGCCCTGCCTTGAACATCTTCACCCGTTAGGCGACGAATGGTTATTACGTCATACGCCGGGCGACTGGCAAATCGTGGTCACCGCCATTATGGAAACCATGCGCCGTCGCGCCGCAAACAGCGCTTTTGGGCTGGCCTCCAGCGACGAAGAACAGCGTAAAGCCTGCGTGGCGTATTACCGTCATCTGCAGCAGAAAATCAACCATATCAATACGGCACACGCCGGAAAAGTGATTGCGCTGGAACTGCATGCCGCCCCCAATGCCAGCAACCCAAATGTTGCACAGGCCACCGACGCGTTTGCCCGTTCGCTGAAAGAGATTACCTCCTGGGACTGGTCCTGCGATCTGGTGCTGGAACATTGCGACGCCATGACCGGCATTGCGCCGCGCAAAGGCTTTCTGCCGTTGGACAACGTGCTGGAGGTCATTGCCGGGTATGACATCAGCCTGTGCATTAACTGGGCGCGATCGACCATTGAAGGGCAGAACCCCGCCCTGGCGCTGGCCCACACGCAGCAGGCCAAACGGGCTGGAAAACTGGGCGCGCTGATGTTCTCCGGTACCACGCTTGCGGGGGAATACGGCGAATGGCAGGACTTACACGCGCCGTTTGCCCCATTCTGCCCACAAAGCCTGATGACCACCGACTATGCCCGCGAACTATTCGCCTGCGCAGAAGCCGAACCATTGCAATTTGCCGGTATTAAATTGCTGGAAATAAATGCCAATGCAGATGTGAACCATCGCGTAGCAATATTGCGCGACGGTATCGCCGCATTAAATAAAGCAAAACTATAAAAATAAAATACTACTCTACGAGAATATTAATATGAACATGACCTCTCGCCCTACACTCAAAGATATACCCCGTCAGCGCTGGCTGCGGATTATTCCACCTATTCTCATCGCCTGTATTATTTCTTATATGGACCGCGTCAATATCGCTTTCGCGATGCCGGGCGGAATGGATGAGGAATTAGGTATTTCCGCCACCATGGCAGGACTGGCTGGCGGTATTTTCTTTATCGGTTATCTGTTTTTACAGGTTCCCGGCGGAAAAATTGCCGTTCACGGCAGCGGCAAGAAATTTATCGGCTGGTCGCTGGTTGCCTGGGCGGTTATTTCCGTCCTCACGGGGTTAATCACTAATCAGTACCAACTGCTGGTTCTGCGCTTTTTACTCGGCGTTGCCGAAGGCGGCATGCTGCCGGTGGTGCTGACGATGATCAGTAACTGGTTCCCCGACGCCGAGCGTGGTCGCGCCAATGCGATTGTGATTATGTTTGTGCCGATTGCCGGGATCATTACCGCCCCGCTCTCGGGCTGGATTATCACCGTTCTCGACTGGCGCTGGCTGTTCATCATTGAAGGTTTGCTTTCCGTCGTTGTACTGGTGTTGTGGGCCTATACCGTTTACGACCGTCCGCAGGAGGCGCGCTGGATCTCTGAGGCCGAGAAAAATTACCTGGTCGAAACGCTGGCCGCCGAGCAAAAAGCCATTGCCGGAACGGAAGTCAAAAATGCCTCTCTGGGCGCGGTGCTTTCCGATAAAACCATGTGGCAGCTCATCGCGCTGAACTTCTTCTATCAGACCGGGATTTACGGTTACACCCTGTGGCTGCCGACCATCCTCAAAGAGTTGACGCACAGCAGCATGGGACAGGTCGGTATGCTCGCCATTCTGCCGTACGTCGGGGCCATTGCCGGGATGTTCCTGTTCTCTTCTCTCTCTGACCGCACCGGTAAACGCAAGCTGTTCGTCTGCCTGCCGTTGATTGGCTTTGCCCTGTGCATGTTCCTTTCCGTGGCGCTGAAAAATAACGTCTGGCTGGCTTATGCCGCGCTGGTCGGCTGCGGCTTCTTCCTGCAATCGGCAGCGGGCGTGTTCTGGACCATTCCGGCGCGTTTGTTCAGTGCGGAAATGGCCGGTGGCGCGCGTGGAGTCATCAACGCGCTGGGCAACCTCGGCGGCTTCTGCGGTCCTTATGCGGTCGGCGTACTCATCACCCTGTATAGCAAAGATGCGGGGGTTTACTGCCTGGCTATCTCACTGGCTCTGGCCGCGCTGATGGCGCTGCTGCTGCCAGCCAAATGCGACGCCGGTGCCGCTCCGCTAAAGACACTGAATCCACATAAACGTACAGCGTAAAACAATGCCCGGTGGCGCTGCGCTTACCGGGCCTACAGGTAGCAACCGTCCCAGGCCGGATAAGCGCAGCGCCATCCGGCAAAAATGAGATAACAAGATGAGTGAGAAAGAGACCTTCTGGCTGGGTATTGATTGTGGCGGTACGTATCTGAAAGCTGGGTTGTATGACGCCAAAGGTCATGAACATGGCATTAACCGGCAATCGTTGCAGACCGCATCGCCATTGCCCGGTTACGCCGAACGCGATATGCACCAGTTGTGGCAACAGTGTGTAGCCACGATCGCCGGGCTGTTAGCGCGCACCGGCGTCTGCGGCGATCAAATCAAAGGCGTCGGTATTTCCGCTCAGGGCAAAGGCCTGTTCCTTCTCGATAAGCAGGATAAACCGCTGGGCAATGCCATCCTCTCTTCCGACCGCCGGGCGATGGATATCGTTCAGCGCTGGCAGCAGGATGGGATCCCTGAGCAGCTCTACCCGGTCACCCGCCAGACATTGTGGACCGGGCATCCGGCATCATTGCTGCGCTGGGTGAAAGAGAATCAACCTCACCGTTACGCGCAAATTGGCTGCGTCATGATGGGCCATGACTATCTGCGCTGGTGCTTAACCGGCGTCAAAGGCTGTGAAGAGAGCAATATCTCCGAGTCGAACCTCTACAACATGACTTCGGGTCAGTACGACTCGCGCCTGACCCAGTGGCTGGGCATCAGTGAGATCGACAATGCGCTACCACCGATTGTCGGTTCAGCAGAAATATGCGGGGAAATCACCGCTCAGACAGCCGCCATAACCGGTCTGGCGGCGGGCACGCCCGTCGTCGGCGGACTGTTTGATGTGGTTTCCACCGCACTCTGCGCCGGTATCGAAGATGAATACACCCTCAACGCGGTGATGGGTACCTGGGCCGTCACCAGCGGGATCGCTCACGGTCTGCGCAACCACGAGGCCCATCCCTATGTTTATGGGCGCTATGTCAACGACGGGCAGTACATCGTTCACGAAGCCAGCCCGACCTCTTCCGGCAATCTGGAATGGTTTACCGCCCAGTGGGGCGAACTCTCTTTTGCTGAGATCAATCAGGCCGTCGCCAGCTTACCGAAAGCCGGTAGCGAGCTTTTCTTCCTGCCCTTTTTGTACGGCAGCAACGCCGGGCTGGAGATGACCAGCGGCTTTTATGGCATGCAGGCAATACACACTCGCGCCCACTTATTACAGGCCATCTACGAAGGCGTGGTTTTTAGCCACATGACCCACCTCAACCGCATGCGCGAACGTTTTACGAAGGCGCATACCCTGCGCGTCACCGGCGGTCCGGCGCACTCCGACATCTGGATGCAAATGCTGGCAGACGTCAGCGGTTTACGTATCGAATTGCCGCAGATTGAAGAGACCGGTTGCTTTGGCGCTGCGCTCGCCGCCCGCGTCGGCACCGGCGTTTATTCCAACTTCAGCGACGCCCAGCGCAGCCTACAGCACCCGGTGCGCACGCTATTGCCGGACGCCGCCGCGCAGTCGAGCTACCAGCGTAAATACCGCCAATACCTGGATTTAATTACCGCACTACAGGGCTACCACGCCCGCATTAAGGAGCACGAATGATGAGTCGACCATTACTGCAACTGGCGCTCGACCACACCAGCCTTGAAGCCGCACAACGCGACGTCGCGCTGCTACAAGAGAACGTCGATATCGTTGAAGCGGGGACGATTCTCTGCTTAACCGAAGGGCTGAGCGCCGTGAAAGCACTGCGTGCCCAGTGCCCGAATAAAATCATCGTCGCCGACTGGAAAGTGGCCGATGCGGGCGAAACCCTCGCGCAGCAAGCCTTTGGAGCAGGTGCAAACTGGATGACCATTATCTGTGCTGCGCCGCTGGCGACGGTAGAGAAAGGTCATGGCATCGCGCAGTCCTGCGGCGGCGAAATTCAGATGGAGCTGTTCGGCAACTGGACGCTGGATGATGCCCGCGACTGGTATCGCGTTGGCGTTCGTCAGGCGATTTACCATCGTGGCCGCGATGCTCAGGCCAGCGGACAACAGTGGGGAGAAGCAGACCTGGCGCGCATGAAGGCGCTTTCTGATATTGGTCTGGAACTGTCGATTACCGGTGGGATCACGCCCGCCGATCTGTCGTTGTTTCGCGATATTAACGTCAAAGCTTTTATTGCCGGGCGCGCGCTGGCGGGAGCGCAAAACCCAGCGCAGGTTGCTGGCGAATTCCATGCGCAAATCGACGCCATCTGGGGAACACAGCATGCGTAATCATCCATTAGGTATCTATGAAAAAGCGCTGGCGAAAGACCTCTCCTGGCCGGAACGGCTGGTGCTGGCAAAAAGCTGCGGTTTTGATTTCGTCGAGATGTCGGTGGATGAAACCGATGAACGTCTGTCGCGTCTCGACTGGAGTCCGGCTCAGCGCGCATCGCTGGTGAGCGCGATGCTGGAAACCGGCGTGGCGATCCCATCAATGTGCTTGTCCGCCCACCGTCGTTTTCCCTTTGGCAGCCGCGATGAAGCCGTGCGTGAGCGGGCGCGAGAAATAATGAGCAAAGCCATTCGTCTGGCGCGCGATCTGGGTATCCGCACTATTCAACTGGCTGGTTACGACGTCTATTACGAAGAACATGACGCAGGAACGCAGCAGCGCTTTGCCGAAGGGCTGGCATGGGCAGTCGAGCAAGCCGCTGCCGCGCAGGTGATGCTGGCGGTAGAAATCATGGATACCGCGTTTATGAACTCGATCAGCAAGTGGAAAAAGTGGGATGAAATGCTGTCATCGCCGTGGTTCACCGTTTATCCGGACGTGGGCAACCTCAGCGCCTGGGGGAATGACGTCACTGCCGAATTGACGCTGGGCATTGACCGCATCGCTGCTATCCATCTGAAAGACACGCTGCCGGTAACCGAAACTCATCCGGGCCAGTTTCGCGATGTGCCGTTTGGCGAAGGGTGCGTGGACTTTGTTGGCATCTTCAAAACGCTGCATCAGCTGAACTATCGCGGGTCGTTTCTGATTGAAATGTGGACTGAAAAAGCGAAGGAGCCGGTACTGGAAATTATCCAGGCACGGCGCTGGATAGAAGCACGCATGCAGGAAGGAGGATTTCCATGTTAGAACAACTGAAAGCCGAGGTGCTGGCGGCAAACCTGGCGCTCCCGGCTCATGGCTTAGTCACCTTTACCTGGGGCAACGTCAGCGCAGTGGATGAAACACGTAAACTGATGGTGATTAAGCCATCCGGCGTGGAATATGAGGTGATGACCGCCGACGACATGGTGGTAGTGGATATTGCCAGCGGCAACGTAGTGGAAGGCAACAAAAAACCGTCGTCCGACACGCCAACCCATCTGGCGCTGTATCGTCGTTATCCACAGATCGGCGGGATCGTCCATACCCATTCTCGCCACGCGACAATCTGGTCGCAGGCGGGTCTGGATCTCCCTGCATGGGGCACCACGCATGCCGATTATTTCTATGGTTCTATTCCGTGTACGCGTCTAATGACCGCTGAAGAGATCAACGGCGAATATGAATATCAAACCGGAGAGGTGATCATTCAGACCTTCGAGCAGCGCGATCTCAATCCACTGCAGGTTCCGGCGGTATTGGTGCACTCCCACGGACCGTTCGCCTGGGGTAAAGACGCCGCAGACGCGGTGCATAACGCTGTGGTGCTCGAAGAGTGCGCCTACATGGGGTTGTTCTCTCGCCAGTTAGCCCCGCAGTTGCCGGATATGCAGTCTGAGTTGCTGGATAAACATTATCTGCGCAAACACGGGGCGAATGCGTATTACGGACAATAACGGGTCAGGCGCTATTGATATGTTCTTTG
This sequence comes from Citrobacter sp. KTE30, assembly GCF_000398825.1. Taxonomy (NCBI): domain Bacteria; kingdom Pseudomonadati; phylum Pseudomonadota; class Gammaproteobacteria; order Enterobacterales; family Enterobacteriaceae; genus Citrobacter; species Citrobacter sp. KTE30. The sequence continues at coordinate 259,473 of NZ_KB976056.1, forward strand.
CAATAGCGCCGTTTCCACGCCGCGGGCGTCAGGCTGGTGTGCTTGTGGAATATTTTGCGAAAATAACCCACATCATTAAATCCACATTTCATCGCCACCTCGGTTAGCGACAGCGAATCGCTGATTAACAGTTTTTCTGCCGCCCTTACCCGCTGACGGTGCAACGCTTCGGTTAGCGTCAGCCGGAAAGCGCCACGGAAAACGCGCCCCAGATAATCCGCATTGCAATGCAGCTCTTTCGCCAACGTTGAGGCGGAAATCGGCAGGTGGAACCGGGTGTGAATGATTTGCTGCGCTTTCCAGGCCAACGCATTCCCGGGGCTGTCGACAGGTTGCTCGCTGGCGGCTGCGGATATTTGCTGCAAAATCAGCAGCAGGATCAGTTCCAGCGCCATGCTGCGATGAATATTTTCCTGCTCGCGTAAGAACTGGCGAAACAGCGAAATAATATATTGGGGCTCGCCCACCCGGGTATGTTGAGGGATAGCAAGTAACGGTTCCGTTATTGATGCGTCGTTTTCTGCCGTCACCTCAAAATGCAGCCAGTAAAATTTCAAATCAGCCGGAAATTGCCCAACGCCAATATGCAAGCGCTGCGGCCACAGCAGCAAACTTTCTCCGGCATTCACGCAAAAAACTGTCTGGCCTTCGCGAATCGTTAATGTCCCTTTTTCAACAAAGATAATTTCCCAGGATTGCAATCGTCGCGCAGGATGACTGCCCACGCCCCGGGAAATAAATAGCCCACCATTTTGCACTTTAATCGGAAGAGACATGGATAATTCGAGCATATATATTCAAATTCCCGCTTTCTACATTATTTAAACCGATCTTTATCATTGATTATTCACGATAAACCTGCTTTCCGCCGGATCGAAATCACATTTTTATAATGAAGTCGGAATTGTCATCTTTTTATATTTTTCTCTTCCCTTGTTGACCCAAACATTTCGTGCAGAATAAATAACGTATTTTGCAAATTACAAACAAATAACCCGCAACGTAGCGGGATACTTTCTGAACATCCTCTCCGGGAGTTATTTATGACTTCGGCTCCGATTACAACATCTGATTTGGCACAGCGTGCCCAGGACGACAAATTATCCCTGCGTGAAAAAATTGGTTATGGACTAGGCGATGCTGGCGGGACAGTAATTACCTGCCTGATCATGAACTTCCTGACATTTTTCTACACCGATGTCTTCGGGTTAACGCCTGCGCTGGTCGGCACATTATTTATTGCCCTGCGTGTATTTGACGCCATTTCCGACCCCATCATGGGTGTGCTAGCCGACCGTACGCAAAGCCGCTGGGGGCGCTTTCGCCCGTGGCAACTGTGGGTTGCGATTCCGATCGGTATTATTGGCGTGCTCACTTTTACCGTCCCGGACGCCAGCATGGGGGTCAAGATCGCCTGGGCATTCGGCACCTATCTCCTGCTCTCTGTCGGCTATACCGCCATCAACGTACCGTATTGTGCGCTGATCAACACCATGACGACCCGCCATAACGAGGTGATCGCCTGTCAGTCCTGGCGCTTTGTGCTGTGCGGCGTGGCGGGATTCCTGGTTTCCGTTGGTCTGCCGTGGATGGTGGATATTCTGGGTCAGGGCAATGCCGCACAGGGTTATCAGTTTGGCGTGGGCATCCTGTGTGCCATCGCGGTGGTGATGTTCCTGTGCTGTTTCTTCTGGGTTCGCGAGCGTGTACCGCTGGCGATGATGGGGAAATTTACCCTGCGTGAACACATTGGAGGGCTGCGCAAAAACGATCAGCTATTGTTGATGCTGGTAATGTCTTTCCTGCTGATCAACGTCTTTAATATTCGCGGCGGCGGGTACATGTATTTTATTACCTACGTGCTGGAAGGCAGCACCGCCTATACGTCGCTGTTTTTCACCATGGTCACTTTCGCGTCCATCATCGGTTCAGTGATTGTCAGCCCCCTGACCCGCCGCATCGATACCGTCAAACTCTATTACTACACCAATCTGGTGCTGACGGCTCTGGCGATACTGATGTGGTTCCTGCCAACCGGCCCGGCTTATCAGACGCTGTGGCTGGCAGTCATCCTCGGTAACGGCATTATTTTAGGCTTCACGCTGCCGTTGCACTTCTCACTGATGGCCTTCGCCGACGATTACGGCGAGTGGAAAACCGGCGTACGTTCCTCCGGCATGAATTTCGCCTTCAATCTGTTTTTCATCAAGCTGGCCTGGGCCTCAAGTGCGGGGATCATCAGCCTGCTGTTTATTTTTGTCGCCTATCAGCCAGGCGCTGGTAACCAAACCGCCAGCTCGCTGCAAGGAATTACCGCGATGGAGACGCTGCTTCCCGCACTGTTCCACCTGCTGTTGGCGCTGTCCATCCGCATCTGCAAACTCAATAATCCGATGATGTCGCGCATTGCCACCGATCTGCGTCAGCGTCATGTACAGCCTTAAGGAGCACGAAATGAACGTACTGGAAGTCGACCTGCATAAGCTCACCGTCAGCGATCCGTTCCTCGGACAATATCAGCAGTTGGTGCGTGACGTGGTGATCCCCTATCAATGGGATGCGCTCAATGACCGCATTGCAGAGGCGGAACCAAGTCATGCGATAGAGAATTTCCGTATCGCCGCGGGCCTGCAGGATGGCGAATTTTACGGCATGGTTTTTCAGGATAGCGACGTAGCAAAGTGGCTGGAGGCCGTTGCCTGGTCCCTGTGCCAGAAACCCGATGCGGAACTTGAAAAAACGGCCGATGAAGTCATTGAACTGGTGGCGGCCGCCCAGTGTGAAGACGGCTATCTCAATACGTACTTCACAGTGAAAGCACCGGATGAACGCTGGACCAACCTCGCCGAGTGTCATGAGTTGTACTGTGCAGGTCATTTGATCGAAGCAGGCGTCGCGTTCTTTCAGGCGACGGGTAAACGCCGTCTGTTAGAGGTGGTGTGTCGCCTGGCAGATCACATCGACAGCGTATTTGGACTCAGGGAGAATCAACTGCGCGGCTACCCAGGACACCCGGAAATCGAACTGGCTTTAATGCGCTTATACGAAGTGACCCAGCAACCACGCTATATGGCGCTGGTAAATTACTTTGTGGAACAGCGCGGCGCACAGCCCCATTTCTATGACGAAGAGTACGAAAAGCGCGGCCAAACCTCTTACTGGCATACTTACGGTCCGGCATGGATGGTGAAGGATAAACCCTATAGCCAGGCTCATCAGCCCATTTCAGAACAGCAAACGGCGATCGGGCATGCGGTGCGCTTTGTCTACCTGATGACCGGCGTCGCTCATCTGGCACGCTTAAGCCAGGACGAAGGCAAGCGTCAGGATTGCCTGCGTCTGTGGAAAAACATGGCCCAGCGCCAGTTGTACATTACCGGCGGGATCGGTTCACAAAGCAGCGGCGAGGCGTTTAGTTGCGATTACGATCTGCCCAACGACTCCGTGTATGCGGAAAGCTGCGCCTCTATCGGCCTGATGATGTTCGCCCGCAGAATGCTGGAAATGGAAGCCGACAGCCAGTATGCCGACGTGATGGAGCGCGCCCTGTATAATACCGTATTGGGCGGGATGGCGCTCGATGGCAAGCACTTCTTCTATGTGAACCCGCTGGAAGTACATCCTAAATCATTAAAATTCAATCATATTTATGACCACGTGAAACCCGTTCGTCAGCGCTGGTTTGGCTGCGCCTGTTGCCCGCCGAATATCGCCCGCGTGCTAACCTCAATTGGCCACTACATCTATACACCGCGTCAGGACGCGCTGTATATCAATATGTACGTGGGCAATAGCATGGAGGTCCCTGTTGTAAACGGCTCGCTTAAACTGCGTATTAGCGGAGATTACCCATGGCATGAGCAGGTAAAAATCACCATCGAATCACCGCGGTCGGTTTATCACACTCTGGCTCTGCGCCTGCCAGACTGGTGCTCCGCGCCGCAGGTTTTGTTGAATGGTCAGCCGGTTGAGCAGGATATTCGCAAAGGCTATTTGCACATCAGTCGAACCTGGCAGGAAGGCGATACGCTCAGTTTGACCCTGCCAATGCCGGTGCGTCGGGTATACGGAAATCCATTAGTGCGTCATGTTGCCGGTAAGGTCGCCATTCAGCGTGGGCCACTGGTATATTGCCTGGAGCAGGCCGACAACGGCGAGGAATTGCATAATCTGTGGTTGCCAAAAGAGAGTGAGTTCAGAGTATTCGAAGGTAAGGGATTGTTCAGCCATAAAATGTTAATTCAGGCTGAAGGTGTGAAGCAAAGTGCAGCCGATGCAGCACAACAATCGTTGTGGCACTACGATGTTTCCCCAACTTCGCGTCAGGCGCATACATTGACGTTTATTCCGTGGTTTAGCTGGGCAAACCGTGGTGAAGGCGAAATGCGTATCTGGATAAACGAGCAGTAATTAAACCGTGCCGGATGGCGACGCTTCACGTCTTATCCGGCCTACAACACCTATCCACGTAGGCCTGATAAGCGAAGCGCCATCAGGCACGTATTTAAATCAGAAACGCCAGGTCAGACCGGACATAAAGGTAAAGCTGTCATCGCGATCAACCATCGGGCTATTTTTAATGTCATCCGGCAGTGCGCTATAATTGGCGCTTGCCAGCAGCGTCAGGTTAGTGGTCAATGCGTATTTAGCGGACAGGCCAACATACGGTGTCCAGCTATCGCCTGGGGAATAGCTTGATAAGCCACTACGACGGGACTCATTACCCGATATGCCGTAGTAGTATTCATTGAAGTTTTCGTCATAGTAGAGCACGCCTATCGATGGCGTCAGCGTCAGCTTGCCCATCGGCATTGGACGGAACAGTGAAACTTCCCCTACCCAGCCATTACTGTTGTCCAGCACATCCGCAGCGGCGGAGACTTTCACGCTACCCCATCTTTCATGGTGATACCACGCGGCACCCGCCATTGCAGTTGCGTCACGCTTATCCAGCTTTTTCATCGCATGATCGTCATTATCGCCGGGATCAAACTCAAGCGGCATATAAGAGGCAGTAATACTAAATTCATTACTTTCACTCTTAGACAAAATATAACCTAGCGTTGTTTGCCTAAAATAAAATGATTCACTTTCGTAACTGACTAGCGGTACTGCGTGAACATTATCATTATACCCGCGATAAGGTGATTCATTATATACAGCACCAGCGCCAATTGAAAACTCTGCGGCAGTTGCACTCGCCATAAAAGAAAAGGCGAGCAGCGCCACAATATTGTGTTTAATTAACATGCCAACATTCCATTTTAAAATAAGCTACAAAACTGGTGCATAATAATGCTTACAATTTCATCGATGCAAGGTTCATATTTATATAGTAATATATAAAAAATTATATATATTGGGCTTGGCGATGAATAAATTACAACTTAAACACCGGGAGCTGAAGATTATTTCGGTAATCGCTGCCAGTGAAAATATCAGTCATGCCGCGACTGTTCTCGGCATCGCACAGGCCAACGTCAGTAAATATCTTGCTGATTTTGAATCAAAAGTTGGATTAAAGGTGTTTGACCGCACCACCCGGCAACTGACCCTCACGCCGTTTGGTATAGCGTTACTTCCTTACATCAATGACATGTTAGACAGAAACGAGCAGTTAAATAATTTCATTGCTGATTATAAGCACGAGAAACGTGGAAAAGTAACGGTATATGCACCAACCGGAATTATCGCTTACTTATCGCAACATGTTATTGCAAAAATTATGGATATTGGCGATATCAGTCTGGTGCTAAAAACCTATAACCTGGAACGTAAAGCCTTTTATGAAGGAGTCGAATTTCCTGATGACTGTGATGTTTTAATTACTTATGCACATCCAAAAGATGAATCTTTGGTCGCCAGTTTTATTACCAAATATGTAGTTACCGCTTTCGCCAGTAATCAATATCTGGCCCAACATCCCATCAGCACTCCTGAAGAACTTGAGCATCACTCCTGTATTCTGATTGATTCCATGATGATTGATGATGCTAACATTTGGCGATTCTCCTCCCCCGGAGGTAAAGAGATGCATGACTATCGCGTAACGGGTAATTATGTTTGCGACAATACGCAATCTGCGCTGTCGTTGGCGCGAAACCATCTGGGCATTGTTTTTGCACCCAAGGCGAGCGTACAAAAAGAAAGTCAGCCTAACGGGCTGGTTCCGTGTTTCTCCGGACAGCATGAATGGTGGCTGGATCTGGTGGCGATTTTCCGCAAACGTGAATATCAGCCATGGCGGGTACAGTTTATTCTTGATGAGATGTTGGCGGAGATTCGCCGGCAACTTGCTCAGTCGCTGGATCAGCAGACTGAGCAAGCAAAATAGCCTGAGTTTAATGATCGAGATACAGGTAATGCACCCAACTGGTCATGCGCAACAAGACTTTGCGCATGACGGACACATGTTCGAAGTGGTCAGAATAAACCGCGACCTGCGCGTAGATCCCATCAGGTAACGCGCTAACCTCCGCATTATCATTCAGCTCAATCGTGGCGATCACCCCTTCCGAACCGGGCGTAGAATTTAAGGATTGCAGCGCTCCATTCGACTGGTATGTCCCGCCCGGCACTGCCGGACTAATTGCAGCCAGTTTACCGCTGAATACCTTACCCGGCAGCGCGTTAAATACCACTTCCGCTTCATCGCCAGGTTCCAGACGCAGCAGCGAGTTCTGACGGAACTGGGCGATAATTTGCCTTTTTTGATCCGGGATGAATACCATCACCGGACGCATCGGCAGCGCGGCGGCATAGGTTCCCGGGCGCATCAGCACCTGCGTCACATAGCCATCGCTGGGCGCGCGAACCACCGTCTGGTCCAGGTTGAACTCCGCTTCGGCTAACTGCGCTTTCAGGCTGGCAATTTGCGAATTCTCGCCCAGTATCAGGCTGTCTAACTGACTCTGGATTTGCTGCTGCTCCGCGACGGAGGATTTCACCGACGCTTCCTGCGCCAGATAGTTTTGCCGCGCCGCATCGATATCGCGTTCAGAAAAAGGATTCACCTTCGCCTGACTACCCTGTGCATAGCGCTGGTAATCTTTTGCCAGTTTGTCACGCGTGGCCTTTGCCCGCTGCGTGTTGGCTATCATTTCGTCTAACTGCGCAACCAGAGCCTGCTCTTTATGCTGTGCGGTGACAATATCAGCTTTCAGGCGATCGACCCGTGCCTGATAACGCCCTGGATTAAGCTTAAACAGAACCTCGCCTTTTTTGATTAGCGTATTCTTCTTATCCGTCACTTCTGTCACTACACCCGTTACCTGCGGCACCACGGGAATAGAAATTACCGCCTTTTGTGCTTTAAAGGTATACGGATGGTTATAATTCATCAGTAATATAAGCCCGCAAACAATGAATATACCGCCTAATGCTGCGGTAGGAACTGTCCATTTATTTACAGGAATTTTAAAAATTTTAAAAATTGACCATGCACACGCCACATAGGTCAGAACAATTAGTAAATCCATCGATATTACTCCGCCGGAGAGGTCTTGGCCTCACCCAGTTTCTTTTCCAGATCCGCAACCCTTGCCTGAAGCTGGATCAGGGAAGAATCCGCGCTCTGCATACCCCATCCGCGCTCCGGACGATAAAGCGTTGCCCAGATCCATAAAAAGGGCCAAATAACATGTAAGGTAAACAAACTAACCCAACCCGCAACATGTATTGCGTCGGCATGAGGATGGTTACGTTTCTTTGCAATTAGATAGGGAATATCATGCAGAATAATAATCCCGTAAAAAATGACCAGGAATACAAAAATAAGCACTCCTAATGCAAAATAATTAAGGAACATATTTGCCTCAGGGATTTAAATTAAGGAATTCAGATACAATTTGATTTAAACAATAGAGTTGATAATAGTATTGGAATGACCAGACTGGATGCAATTTTCTTATTTATATAACGATATATGGGTTTCTATATAACTGCAGAATAAAGATATGCCCGGTGCAAAACCGGGCAATCAGTGACGTGAAATTAAAACAGCCCCAGTGGTTTATCAGAGTAGCTCACCAACAGGCACTTGGTTTGCTGATAATGTTCAAGCATCATCTTATGCGTCTCGCGCCCGATGCCCGACTGCTTATAGCCACCAAACGCCGCATGTGCCGGATACGCATGGTAACAGTTGGTCCAAACTCGCCCCGCCTGAATCCCACGTCCCATTTTGTACGCCAGATTTCCATTACGACTCCAGACGCCAGCGCCAAGCCCATATTGGGTGTCATTAGCGATTTCCAGCGCCTCTTCCATGGTTTTAAACGTTGTGACAGCCAGCACCGGCCCGAAGATCTCCTCCTGGAAAACCCGCATGTTGTTCTTACCAAACAGAATGGTTGGTTCGAGGTAGTACCCCTCTTTTAACTCGCCATCCAGCTGCTTGCGCCGCCCGCCGGTGAGAACATCTGCTCCTTCTTTCTTACCAATGTCGATGTAATTCAGAATAGTTTCCAGTTGACCATGCGACACCTGCGCGCCCATTTGCGTCACGCTGTCTAACGGGTTGCCGCTACGGATACTTTCCACCCGACGAATGGCTCTTTCCATAAAACGTTCATAAATGGATTCCTGAACCAGCGCACGACTCGGACAGGTACACACTTCGCCCTGGTTGAAGGCAAACAATGCAAAACCTTCCAGCGCTTTGTCAAAGAACGCATCTTCTTCATCCATCACGTCCGCGAAGAAGATATTGGGTGATTTCCCGCCCAGTTCCAGCGTGACAGGAATAATGTTCTGCGTGGCGTACTGCATGATCTGCTGCCCAACTTCCGTTGAGCCGGTAAACGCCACTTTCGCAATACGTTTTGACGTCGCCAGATACTCACCGATCTCCCCACCCGCGCCGTTTACCACGTTCACCACGCCAGGCGGGAGCAGATCGCCGATGACTTCCATCAGCAACAGCACGGACAGCGGCGTCAGGCGCGCGGGTTTAAGCACCACGCAGTTACCCGCCGCCAGCGCGGGTGCCATCTTCCAGCTGGCCATCAGCAGCGGGAAGTTCCACGGGATAATTTGCCCTACCACGCCAAGAGGTTCATGGAAGTGATAAGCCACGGTTTCGCTATCAACCTCGCTGATTCCCCCTTCCTGCGCACGAATACAGGAGGCAAAATAGCGGAAATGGTCAATTGCCAGCGGCACATCTGCCGCGCTGGTTTCGCGGATGGGTTTACCGTTATCCCAGGTTTCAGCCGTTGCCAGCAGCTCCAGATTTTGCTCCATACGATCGGCAATTTTGAACAAAATCGCCGCCCTGTCCTGCACGGAAGTCTGCGCCCATTTATCTTTTACTTTATGCGCGGCATCCAGTGCCAGATCGATGTCCTTTTTGCCGGAAGAGGCCACTTCGCACAGTAATTGCCCGGTTACCGGCGTCAGGTTTTGGTAATACTCGCCGTCCACCGGGGCGACCCAGTCACCACCGATAAAGTTATCGTATCGGGCTTTTAACTTCAGGGGGTAACCATACTCGCCGGGGTAAATACGCGTTGAAGGGGGGTTATTGGTCATGACCGTCTCCTTGCTGTAGGGGTACTACAAGGGTAGACGGGACTGGCGAATTATTCGCCAGCCTTTTACTGCTTTACGACAGGTATCACGAATTACATGGCAGCACGATAAATCGCCATGATTTCTTCATGTGTCGCCTGAATAGGGTTAGTGAAACCACAGGCATCTTTCAGGGCATTAGTCGCCAGAACGGCAAAATCTTCTTCCTTCACGTTCAGCTCACTCAGACCGGCCGGTATATTCACTTTCTGCGCCAGTTCGCGGATCGCTGCGATGCAGGCTTCTGCCCCTTGCTCTTCGTTGAGATCAGCAACGTTCACACCCATTGCCGAGGCGCAATCGCGCAGGCGGGCGGCAGCAACTTTACTATTAAATACCTGTACATGCGGCAGCAGTACGGCATTACATACTCCGTGTGGCAGATCGTAGAAGCCACCCAGTTGGTGCGCCATTGCATGCACGTAGCCAAGAGAGGCATTGTTAAAGGCCATACCTGCGAGGAACTGCGCATAGGCCATGGCTTCGCGCGCCTGAGCATTACTGCCCTCTTCAACGGCGACCGGCAGGTTTTGCGCAATCATGGTGACCGCTTTCAGCGCACATGCATCGGTAATTGGCGTGGCAGCAATCGACACGTAGGCTTCGATAGCGTGGGTTAACGCATCCATACCGGTAGCCGCCGTCAGAGACTTCGGCATGCCGACCATCAGCGAGGAGTCGTTAACCGACAGCAGCGGCGTAACGTGCTTATCCACAATCGCCATTTTAATGTGGCGTACTTCATCGGTGATGATGCAGAAGCGGGTCATTTCAGATGCCGTACCCGCCGTGGTGTTGATGGCAATCATCGGCAGCTGCGGTTTTGCAGAACGGTCTACACCTTCGTAATCGCGAATATCGCCACCGTTAGCCGCCACCAGCGCAATACCTTTTGCACAATCGTGTGGAGAACCGCCACCGAGAGAAATAACGCTATCACAGTCGTTTTCAGTCAACATTTGCAGGCCAGCGGCAACGTTGCTGGTCGTGGGATTAGGATGCGTACCGTCGTAAATTACGCTGAAAATATCACGTTCCTGTAATGCTTTTTGAATCTCGCCAGCCATACCTAATTTCGTTAGCATGGCATCCGTGACAATCAGCGTACGGCGAAAACCATATTCCGCCATTGTATTCATTGCGTCTTTTAATGAATCAGCGCCGATTACATTCACGGAGGGAATAAAAAATGTTGAAGCAGCCATTGTACGATCCTTAATTACTCTAAAAGAGTCAGGAAGCATACGAGTGAAATATCCAACAGAATATGATCATGGTTGTTATTTTAATAACAACCAAAATTAAAAAGCACATTAGGTTCATAATCTAATGTGCTTATTTCAATCAATATCTATTTTGTATTAATTCATTTAATTCCTGAATTAATTGTTTCATTACTTTTCGGGGAACAGCAATGCATCGCGTAATAAATGATCATTTCCCCGACGGCGAGTAAAACCAATGCGGTCAAAATATTCCAGAATCTGAATAGCCAATTTGCGCCCGATGTTAAGCCTGTCGCGAAAATCAGCGGCACATGTCGATCCCCTTTCCTGATCCAGTTCGCGGATCATATTGGCAAAGGCCACTATCCGATCGTTACGGTAATAACGATCTTTCACGATCGCGGTGATGATGCCTTGCTGCGCCGCTTGTCGTAACACCACACGCATCATTTGCTCATCCGTGCCCGTCTGTTTTGCCAGGTCGCGCACCCACCACGGCTCATCGCCAAAAAGCGGTTCTGCTTTTTGCCAGATAGCCTGCTGCTCATCGCTGAAACCGGCCTTGTGATCGGGCAAATGCAGCCAGCCATGATGACTATGGATGACGCCGCTCTCGCGCATCTTTTCAATCAGCAGCAGAACCAGCGCTTCATCTTCCATCGGCAAAGCCATCCGGCGCAGGCGTTCGCGCCCAGGTCCAGGCTCATCGCGGTGCTGGTCGTGGTAAGTCGCCAGCGTATCGAGGATTTTGCGCTGCCAGCGCGCTGCAACAGTGGCATCCAACAGACTGTATCCCGCCTGAATAAAACCATGCTGCTCGATCAACGGACGCATGCCGTTACCGTTGAGCTGACGCGCCCAGGCGAAGTCGGGAATATTTACCGCTCCACGCGTCAGGTGCAGCGCCAGAGCGTCACCATCACTCTGTGCGTTTTCCAACGCCGACAGCCACTGCAAATATTCCGGCTTACGCTTCCCGCGACGCGGCGGATTGAGCGTGACCACGCGCGCACCGGCCAGCGTCGTGCGAGCCGAAATATCACGCAGCACCAGACGGTCGTTATCGGCGAGCCAGAGTGGTGTATCAAACACTAGTTCCGCCAGCGTCCCTTTGAGCAGGGAAATACGCCCGGTGACGTGGCTGGCCGCGTGGTGAATATGCAACGGTTGCCACTGCATCAGCGGCGCGGCATGTTCTAAAGAAACAATCACGCGGGTAAACGCCTCTGGCGGCGCATCAGCAAGCAGCCAGTCGCCGCGGTTAAGTTCTTCTTTTTGCGCATCACCGGCAATATTTAGCGCAATACGTTGTCCCGCCTGCGCGCGATCGGTGGCCTGATTTTGTGCATGCAGGCTACGTACGCGCATCGGTTTGTTGACGCCCGTGAGCCACAGTGTGTCACCGACATTCACTTCACCGCTGAGCGCCGTCCCGGTCACCACCAGTCCCGCGCCTTTGACCGTAAAGGCACGGTCAATCGCCAGGCGGAAGCTGTGATCGCGGGCATGCTCACGCGACGTTAATTGCAGCAAATGTTCGCGCAGTTCCTCGATGCCACGGCCTTCACTGGCGGCAGTGACGAAAAGCACCGACTCCGCGAAACCATAATTCCCCAGCGTGGCCTGAATCTCCGCACGCACCTCTTCAATTCTTGCTTCGTCCACGCGGTCGGCTTTCGTAAGTGCCACGGTGATCTGCGGATTACCCGTCAGTTGCAGAATTTGCAAGTGCTCACGCGTTTGCGCCATCACGCCGTCATCACACGCCACCACCAGCAGTGCGTGATCAATCCCGCCAACACCCGCCAGCATGTTAGACAGAAACTTTTCGTGTCCGGGTACATCGATAAATCCCAGTATCCGCCCGTCCGGCTGCGGCCAGTAGGCATAGCCGAGATCGATGGTCATGCCGCGCTTTTTTTCTTCCGGCAGACGGTCGGCATTCACGCCGGTAATCGCCTGTAATAACGTTGTTTTTCCGTGGTCAACGTGTCCGGCGGTTGCAATAATCATTTCAGCATCATCTCCATAAACCGGGTCTCGTCTTCAAGGCAGCGCAGATCCAGCCACATGCGGCCATCATAAATCCGGCCAATGATCGGCACGGGCAGTGCACGCCAACGGGCGGCCAGTGCCTCGAGGCGGCTACCGCGCCCGTCATGGGGGGTAAAGGTTAATGCCGCGCTGGGCAGCCTATCAACCGGTAGCGAGCCGCTGCCAATTTGCGACAGGCAAGGCATGACGTTCAGAGCGAATTCGTCACCGTAATGCTCGGTAAGCCGTGCCTGTAAGTGTTGGGCCTGCGCGTGGACAGCCTCCTGCGAGCGAGTGAGCTGGCGTAACGTCGGCAACTTCTGCGCCAGCGCTTCCGGGTGCAGGTAGAGCCGCAGCGTCGCTTCCAGCGCAGCCAGTGTCATTTTATCAGCCCGTAATGCGCGTTTCAGCGGATGGCTCTGTAAGCGAGCGATCATCTCTTTTTTACCGACGATAATCCCGGCCTGCGGCCCACCCAGTAATTTATCGCCAGAGAAGCTCACCAGACTGACGCCAGCGGCAATCAGCTGTTGCGGCATCGGCTCCTGCGGTAATCCATACTGGCTGAGATCGACCAGTGAGCCGCTGCCGAGATCCGCCACTACCGGCACATCCAGTTCCTTGCCAATAGCGGCCAGCTCAGCCTCATCCACCGACTTCGTAAAGCCTTCAATGCTGTAATTACTGGTATGGACTTTCATCAGCAGAGCGGTATTTTCATTCACCGCCTGACGGTAATCTTTCGCATGGGTCCGGTTGGTGGTACCGACTTCGCGCAGAACACATCCGGCCTGGCACATCACGTCCGGAATACGAAACGCGCCGCCAATTTCCACCAGCTCACCGCGCGAAACGACCACCTCTTTGCCGTTGGCCGTGGCGGCCAGCATCAGTAAAACCGCTGCCGCATTGTTATTGACGATACAGGCGTCCTCCGCTCCCGTCAGACGGCAGAGTAAATCCGCCAGCGCCCGATCCCGATGTCCACGTCCGGCATCATCCAGGCTATATTCCAGCGTCACTGGCGTGCGCATTGCTTGCACCACCGCCTCGATCGCTTCTTCGGCCTGCGACGCTCGCCCAAGGTTGGTATGCAGCACCGTTCCGGTCAGGTTAATCACCGGACGCAGCGCGCTTTGCGATTCTCGTTCCAGCCGGGCGCTGGCTTCTTGCGCCCAGTCCTCACACCATGCCGGGAGCGCGTGCGTGTCGCGAATCGCATCTCTGGCTTCGTCAAGCATATGACGCAGCAGGTCAACCACCCGGGTATGACCGTGAGATTCACGTAAGGCTGGGAAGGCGCTATCGCGCAATAAACGATCGATAGCGGGAAGCTGGCTGTAGAGTGAACGCATGTCGGTTGTCATGAAAGGGCCTGGCTGTTGGTGGCCCTCTCCACCGCGGAGAGGGCTATCGATATAGGAAGGATTGTACCGTGACTTTGCTCAGGCAGGTATTATCTGCATCAAGCCTTTGGCGGTTCTGTGCGGGCAAAACTTTCGCGTTGAAAAAGCGTTTCCACCAGTTTGACCAGACGTGGGCGGTCCACACACCAGCCGGGCGCGACCCGACGGAAATTGAGATAACCGACGGCACAGGCAATCGCGATGGTAGCCAGGTTAACCGTATCCGTTTTCAGCGTACCGTCCGCCAGATAGCCTTCCAGCATATCCAGACTGCGGGTGATCTTCTCCCGCTGGCGTAACAGTTCAGTTTCTGACTGCTGCGCGGCGGGGCGAGCCTGCTCGCGCACCGAGACTAATCCCGCATCCATAATACCGTCGGCCAACGCTTCCAGTTGACGAACTTTGAGTGCCGCTAACGGTTCACCCGGTAGCATGGCTGGCGCAATATCCAGCAGCTCGATGTATTCTGCGATGATCGGAGAGTCAAACCAGTACTCACCCTCATCGGTGACCAACGCGGGTACTTTTCCTAGCGGGTTATAACGCGCCACGCCGCTATCCGCGCTATAGGGAAGTTCATTAACAAATTCGAAGGTGATGCCCTTTTCCAGTAACAGAATAGAAATTTTACGCACAAAAGGGCTGGTATAGCTGCCAATGAGTTTCATGCCGGGTCCTTTTTGCCAACAAAAATATCAGTATGGCTCAGGTCACCGTAAATGGCAGGTGATGACGGTCTCAATGATCCAAATAAAGGTAATGCATCCAGCTGGTCATGCGCAGCAGCACTTTACGCATCACTGAAACGTGAGCGAAATGGTCGGAATAGACCGCCACCTGAGCATAGATACCGTCCGGCAGCGCATCCACATCGGCATTAGGATCCAACTCAATCGTAGCCAGCACGCCATCGGTACCCGGCACCACAGTTAAGGACTGTAATGCCCCCTGCGCCTGATAAGAACCGCCCGGCACAACCGGAAGAATGGAGGTCAACTTACCGGAGAAAACCTGACCAGGCAGCGCGTTGAAGACCACTTCCGCTTCATCACCCGGTTTAAGACGCAGCAACGAGTTCTGGCGGAATTGCGCCACAATTTGCCGTTTCTGTTCCGGAATAAATACCATCACCGGGCGCAGAGGTAGTGCGGCGGCGTAGGTCCCGGGCCGAATAAGCACCTGCGTAACATAGCCGTTGCTGGGGGCACGGACGATAGTCTGCTCAAGATTGTATTTGGCTTCAGCGAGCTGAGCGCGCAGAGACGCAACCTGAGATTGCTCCCCGTTGACCATACTGTCTAACTGACTCTGAATCTGCGTCTGTTCGGCAACGGAACCTTTTACCAGCGCGTCCTGTGCCAGATAGTTCTGCCGGGCGTTGTCGATATCGCTTTCAGAGAAGGGATTAACCTTCGCCTGGCTGCCCTTCAAATAGCGTTGATAATCTTTATACAGACGATCGCGTTCAGCGGAAACGCGGGTAGTGTTGGCGACGGCTTCAGAAAGTTGGGCTTTCAGATTGTCGATGTTGTGTGTGGCGGTAACAAGATCAGCCTGCAGTCTGTCAACACGTGCCTGATAGCGGCCTGGATCGAGTTTAAATAACACTTCGCCTTTTTTAATCAACTGATTATTTTTATCCGTTACCTCACTAACAATTCCTGTGACTTGCGGAGTGATCGGAATTGAAATAACCGCTTTTTGCGCCGTAAAGGTATACGGGTGGTTATAGTTCATTAATAAGATCAGTCCCGCAACAATGAATACCCCACCTAATGCAGCAGTAGCGAGCGTCCATTGGTTTACCGGAATACGGAATATTTTAAAGATGGCCCAGGCAAAGGCCACATAGGTCAGGACTATCAACAAATCCATGATTAAATCTCCGGAAAGGTGGAGTAATCTGTTTTCTTCTCCCCATCCAGTCTTTTTTCCAACTGGGTGATACGCGCTGCCAGTGCGGCAATCTCGGGGTCTGGGTCCTTTCCGTTCGACATGATGTGTGATTGCATGCCCCACCCCCGTTCAGGCTGGTAGAGCGTCGCCCAAATCCACAGGAACGGCCATATTGCATGGAGTGTAAACAGGCTAATCCAACCCGCCGTATGAATGGCATCAGCATGAGGATGGTTGCGTTTTTTAGCCATATTATAGGGAATATCGTGAATGGCGATGATTCCGTAAAACAGAACCAGAAAGACGAAGATCAGCACGCCCAGTGCGAAATAATTTAGAAACATACCTGCCTCGAATTCACGCTAATTAGAGTTTTTTTATGCCGGCAGCCGCATGCACCCAGGCTGATGTTTTGAACATAACTGCAGTTTGGGGTTTTCGCCATACCACAAAATAAATATTTTTTCTGGTGAGAAGTTGCTTTGTTTGCAATAAAAATATCGGGGGGTAGAACCTGCTGTAGATCACATCCGAGCAAATGCAGATGAAAATACTTTGCGATCTGCATCACAAAGATTCAACAAACAGCAAAGGATAAAATGTGAATCAGTTCACATTTACCCCCCATTTTTGGCGAATTCTGATCCAGTGATGTTTTTTTGTACCGATATTTTGTGATTAAGATCACATTAACTAACGCCATACACCCTATATTTACGTGACGAATATCACATAAAAGGTCGTCGACTGGACAGTTGAACGATTCAGTGCCAGATTTCGCAGTATCTACAGGGTCCGGCTACCTCCTGCCGCTACATTAACAAACCTCGGGCTTTCAGCCTGCGCGATAGCAAACATAAGAAGGGGTGTTTTTATGTCATCCGATATTAAGATCAAGGTGCAAAGCTTTGGTCGATTCCTCAGCAACATGGTGATGCCAAATATCGGCGCGTTTATCGCGTGGGGTATTATCACCGCATTATTCATTCCGACAGGGTGGTTGCCGAACGAAACGCTGGCGAAGCTTGTCGGTCCTATGATCACCTATCTGCTGCCGCTGCTGATCGGTTATACCGGTGGTAAGCTGGTTGGCGGCGAACGTGGCGGCGTGGTTGGTGCTATCACCACCATGGGCGTTATCGTCGGTGCAGATATGCCAATGTTCCTCGGCGCGATGATCGCAGGCCCGCTGGGCGGCTGGGCTATCAAACATTTCGACAACTGGGTAGACGGTAAGATCAAGTCCGGTTTTGAGATGCTGGTGAATAACTTCTCCGCAGGCATCATCGGGATGATCCTCGCCATTCTGGCATTCCTTGGCATTGGCCCATTGGTTGAAGCACTGTCCAAAATCCTGGCGGCAGGCGTTAACTTCATGGTTGTCCATGACATGCTGCCGTTGGCGTCTATCTTCGTTGAACCGGCGAAAATCCTGTTCCTCAACAACGCCATCAACCACGGTATTTTCTCACCGCTGGGTATTCAGCAGTCCCATGAGATGGGCAAATCCATCTTCTTCCTGATTGAAGCTAACCCGGGTCCGGGTATGGGCGTTCTGCTGGCATACATGTTCTTCGGTCGCGGCAGCGCTAAGCAGTCTGCGGGCGGCGCGGCAATCATTCACTTCCTGGGTGGTATCCACGAAATTTACTTCCCGTACGTGCTGATGAACCCACGTCTGATCCTGGCCGTTATCCTCGGCGGTATGACTGGCGTATTTACCCTGACTATCCTGAACGGCGGTCTGGTTTCTCCGGCCTCTCCGGGTTCTATCCTGGCCGTGCTGGCCATGACGCCGAAGGGCGCTTACTTCGCTAACATCGCTGCTATCTGTGCTGCTATGGCAGTCTCCTTTGTGGTTTCAGCCATTCTGCTGAAAACCAGCAAAGTGAAAGAAGATGATGACATTGATGCCGCAACCCGTCGTATGCACGACATGAAAGCGGAATCCAAAGGCGCATCTCCGCTGGCGGCTGGCGACGTGACCAACGACCTGAGCCATGTGCGTAAAATCATCGTTGCCTGCGATGCCGGCATGGGTTCCAGCGCCATGGGTGCGGGCGTACTGCGTAAGAAAGTACAGGATGCAGGTCTGTCTCAGATTTCCGTCACTAACAGCGCGATTAACAATCTGCCGCCGGATGTGGATCTGGTCATTACCCACCGTGACCTGACCGAACGCGCGATGCGCCAAGTGCCTCAGGCACAGCACATTTCACTGACCAACTTCCTCGACAGCGGCCTGTACTCCAACCTGACCGAACGTCTGGTCGCTGCACAGCGCCACAACGTG
Organism: Citrobacter sp. KTE30; assembly: GCF_000398825.1. Lineage (NCBI taxonomy): Bacteria > Pseudomonadati > Pseudomonadota > Gammaproteobacteria > Enterobacterales > Enterobacteriaceae > Citrobacter > Citrobacter sp. KTE30. The sequence goes on from NZ_KB976056.1 coordinate 277,898, forward strand.
AACGAAGAGAAAGTCCGCGATCACCTGAAAGACAGCTTTGAAGAGGGTGATACCCACCTGTTCAAACTGGGTGCGGAGAATATCTTCCTCGGTCGTAAAGCCACTAACAAAGAGGAAGCAATTCGCTTTGCTGGTGAGCAACTGGTGAAAGGCGGTTACGTTGAGCCAGAATACGTCGAGGCGATGCTGGACCGCGAAAAACTGACTCCGACTTACCTCGGGGAGTCCATCGCAGTACCGCACGGAACGGTTGAAGCCAAAGACCGCGTGCTGAAAACCGGCGTGGTGTTCTGCCAGTATCCGGAAGGCGTTCGCTTCGGTGAAGAAGAAGACGATATTGCCCGCCTGGTGATTGGTATCGCAGCGCGTAACAACGAGCACATCCAGGTGATTACCAGCCTGACCAACGCGCTGGATGACGAATCCGTGATCGAACGTCTGGCCCATACCACCAGCGTGGATGAAGTTCTGGAGCTGCTGGCTGGTCGTAAGTAAACGTTATTGCCCGGTAGCGCTCACGCTTACCGGGCCTAAAAATCCTCTCCCTTGTGGAGAGGGTTAGGTTGAGGGAAAAGCCTCACCCCAGCCCTCTTGGGTAAAAACATTGATGAAGGTTAATACTATGAAAGCATTACATTTTGGCGCAGGTAATATCGGTCGTGGCTTTATCGGCAAACTGCTGGCGGACGCGGGGATACAGCTGACGTTCGCGGATGTAAATCAGGTCGTGCTCGATGCCCTGAATGCCCGTCATAGCTATCAGGTTCATGTCGTAGGTGAAAACGAACAGGTTGATACCGTCTCCGGCGTCAACGCCGTGAGCAGCATCGGCGATGATGTCGTCGACCTGATTGCCCATGTAGATTTAGTCACTACCGCCGTCGGTCCGGTCGTGCTTGAGCGTATCGCTCCGGCCATCGCCAAAGGGCTGGTTAAACGCAAGGCACAGGGCATAGCTACTCCGCTGAATATCATCGCCTGTGAAAACATGGTGCGCGGAACGACCCAGTTGAAAGGCCATGTAATGAACGCGCTGGCAGATGAAGACAAAGCCTGGGTTGAAGAACATGTTGGCTTCGTCGATTCCGCCGTGGACCGCATTGTTCCGCCTTCGGCTTCAGCAACCAATGACCCGCTAGAAGTTACCGTAGAAACCTTCAGTGAGTGGATTGTCGACAAAACACAGTTCAAAGGTGAACTACCAAATATCCCAGGAATGGAATTAACTGATAACCTAATGGCATTTGTCGAACGTAAACTCTTCACGCTGAACACCGGGCATGCTATAACCGCGTACCTCGGAAAATTGACCGGTCATCAGACCATCCGTGACGCGATTCTCGACGAGAAAATCCGCGCAGTGGTAAAAGGTGCGATGGAAGAGAGCGGCGCGGTACTGATCAAACGCTATGGTTTTGATGCAGCAAAACATGCGGCATACATTCAGAAAATCCTCGGTCGCTTTGAAAACCCGTATCTGAAAGATGACGTTGAGCGCGTGGGTCGTCAGCCGCTGCGTAAGCTGAGCGCGGGAGATCGTCTGATTAAACCGCTGCTGGGTACGCTGGAGTATGGTTTGCCGCATGCGAATCTGGTTATCGGTATTGCGGCAGCGATGCACTATCGCAGCGAAGAAGATCCGCAGGCACAGGAACTGGCCGCGCTGATTGACGAAAAAGGTCCACAGGCCGCGCTGGCGCAAGTTTCCGGGCTGGATGCCAACAGCGATGTCGTGCTTGAGGCTGTTAACGCGTATAACGCAAAGAAATGATGCAGGACCTGGCGCAGGATATCCTGCGCCTGAATAATAGATTGTCAGATATGCAGGCAATAATGGAACAAACGCAGGCCTTTGAAAATCGTGTGCTTGAGCGTCTGAATGCTGGCAAAACCGTACGCAGCTTCCTCATCACCGCCGTAGAACTGCTCACCGAGGCGGTGAATATTCTTGTGCTTCAGGTATTTCGCAAAGACGACTATGCGGTGAAATATGCTGTAGAACCACTGCTTGACGGCGACGGTCCGCTGGGCGATCTTTCCGTTCGCCTGAAGCTCATCTACGGTCTGGGCGTACTCAGCCGGCCGGAGTATGAAGACGCCGAGCTTCTGATGGCGCTGCGGGAAGAGTTAAACCATGACGGCAATGAATATGCGTTCACCGACGATGAAATTCTTGGTCCGTTTGGCGAACTCCACTGCGTGACGGCACTCCCGCCGCCACCGCAGTTTGATACCTCAGACTCAGGTCTGCACGCGATGCAGATCCAGCGCTACCAGCAGATGGTGCGCTCCACGATGGTACTTTCCCTGACCGAGCTGATTTCTAAAATCAGCTTAAAAAAAGCCTTTCAAAAATAAGACGATGCTTGCTTATTTCTCTTCCTGCTGCGGTCGATAAAGCTGCCGATAGTACGCCAGACGTTGCAGATACAACTGCGCATTCTCCTGCGGTATTTCAGAAGGGACAACGTTGCGTGGCGGTGTTTTATTCAGATACTCGCGAAAAGCCTGGCTTGAAGCCATAAAATCGACCGTCTTATCAATTAGAGCCGAAACGTTCTCACCTATTTTCGCCATAATCTTCCCTCCTCCATGTATTAACCGCGCTCAGCCTGCGCGGTTGATCATTTAAGTTTAGGATCGGTTTGGCAATTACATTAAGGAAAACGTGCTTCACTATGAACCCGCCAACAAAATGCGCCATGGTCGATCTTATCGCTTAAAATTCCTTATTAATCAAAATAGTAATATTTTCATTAGCTGAATAATACTTGCAACATTTGATTATTTATCTTCGATTAGTTGTGAATAATCCCGCTCTGCGCGCATACTATAGGATATTCATCCTATTTTTATCAGAAGCTATCCTATGAAAGAAGTCGAAAAAAACGAAATTAAACGCCTGAGCGATCGTCTGGACGCTATCCGCCACCAGCAGGCTGACCTGTCTCTGGTTGAAGCCGCCGACAAATATGCCGAGCTAGAGCAAGAGAAAGAAACTCTGGAAAACGAGATTGCGCGTCTGCGTGAAGTCCATGGTCAGAAGCTGAGCAAAGAAGCGCAAAAGCTGACGAAACTCCCTTTCCGTCGTACCATCACCAAAAAAGAACAGGCCGACATGGGCAAGCTGAAGAAGAGCGTGCGCGGCCTGATTGTCGTTCACCCGATGACCGAGCTTGGCCGTGAAATGGGCCTGAAAGAGATGACGGGCTTCGCGAAGAGCGAGTTCTGATCTCCCACCGGGCAACATCCGCTTGCCCGGTCCTTCACTTCCCCCTCGCAATTGGCCCTACCAATTTTAGCCAGATCATACCAGCACCTCACATTTCATTAAAATTTGCGTACAATACCGTTGCCAATAAATAACATTTGATTAACCATTCATTGTCATTACCCCTACACAACAATATTGGCAGGGCCACTTTTACACATAATGTGACGAAGATTTGAGCAAAGACTCATTCCATTATGTCGGCGGCCCCCAGGAGACCTGCAATGAATCTCTGGCAACAGAACTACGACCCGGCCGGTAACATCTGGCTTTCCAGTCTGATCGCATCGCTCCCCATCCTGTTCTTTTTCTTCGCCCTGATTAAGCTCAAGCTGAAAGGCTACGTTGCGGCGTCATGGACGGTGGTGATCGCTTTGTCGGTCGCCCTGCTGTTTTACAAAATGCCGGTCGATCACGCTCTGGCATCCGTAGTGTACGGTTTCTTCTACGGTCTGTGGCCAATTGCCTGGATCATTATCGCCGCGGTATTCGTCTATAAAATCTCGGTAAAAACCGGGCAGTTCGACATTATCCGCTCCTCGATACTCTCGATTACCCCAGACCAGCGTCTGCAAATGCTGATTGTCGGTTTCTCCTTTGGGGCATTCCTCGAAGGGGCGGCAGGCTTCGGTGCTCCGGTAGCGATTACCGCCGCGCTGCTGGTTGGCCTTGGCTTTAACCCACTGTATGCGGCAGGCTTGTGCTTAATCGTAAACACCGCTCCAGTCGCTTTTGGGGCAATGGGCATTCCGATTCTGGTTGCCGGTCAGGTTACCGGGCTGGACAGCTTCGAGATTGGCCAGATGGTGGGCCGTCAACTGCCGTTCCTGACCATTATCGTGCTGTTCTGGATTATGGCGATTATGGATGGCTGGCGTGGCGTGAAAGAAACCTGGCCTGCGGTGATGGTCGCTGGCGGCTCGTTTGCTATCGCGCAGTATCTCAGCTCTAACTTTATCGGACCGGAACTGCCGGACATCATCTCTTCTCTGGTTTCCCTGGTCTGTCTGACGCTGTTCCTGAAGCGCTGGCAGCCGGTACGCATCTTCCGCTTTGGTGATATGGGCGCTTCGCAGGTCGATATGGATCTGTCGCGCACCCGCTACACCGCCGGGCAAATCATCCGAGCCTGGTCGCCGTTCCTGTTCCTGACAGCTACCGTCACGCTGTGGAGCATACCGCCGTTTAAAGCGCTGTTTGCGCCAGGCGGCGCGATGTACCACTGGGTGGTCAATATTCCGGTTCCGTTCCTCGACAAGCTGGTTGCCCGTATGCCGCCGGTCGTACACGAAGCCACAGCCTACGCGGCGGTGTACAAATTTGACTGGTTCTCCGCGACCGGTACCGCAATACTGTTTGCCGCCCTGCTGTCCATCGTCTGGCTGAAGATGAAGCCGTCTGCTGCGCTTCAGACCTTTGGTAGCACGCTGAAAGATCTGGCGCTACCTATCTACTCCATCGGGATGGTGCTGGCATTCGCGTTTATCTCTAACTACTCCGGGCTTTCATCCACCCTGGCATTGGCCCTGGCTCACACCGGCAGCGCATTTACCTTCTTCTCGCCGTTCCTTGGCTGGCTGGGGGTATTCCTGACTGGATCCGACACCTCATCAAACGCACTGTTTGCCGCCCTACAGGCTACGGCCGCTCAGCAAATCGGTGTTTCGGATGTATTGATGGTGGCTGCAAATACCACCGGCGGCGTGACCGGAAAAATGATCTCTCCGCAATCTATCGCTATCGCCTGTGCGGCAGTGGGATTAGTGGGAAAAGAGTCTGACCTGTTCCGCTTTACCGTGAAGCACAGTCTGATTTTCACCTGCATGGTGGGTGTGATTACCACACTGCAGGCCTATGTCTTAACCTGGATGATTCCATGATAGTGATGCCCAGACGCTTGTCAGACGAGGTCGCATCTCGTGTGCGGGCGCTGATTGAAGAACAACAGCTGGAAGCGGGCATGAAGTTGCCCGCTGAGCGCCAGCTGGCCGTACAGCTTGGCGTGTCGCGCAATTCGCTACGCGAGGCGCTAGCAAAGCTGGTAAGTGAAGGCGTGCTGATTAGCCGTCGTGGCGGTGGGACGTTTATCCGCTGGCAGCATGAAGCGTGGTCCGAACAAAACATTGTTCAGCCACTGAAAAGCCTGATGGCGGATGACCCTGATTACAGCTTCGATATTCTCGAAGCCCGCCACGCCATCGAAGCCAGTACCGCCTGGCACGCAGCGATGCGTGCCACTGCTGCCGACAAAGAGAAGATCAGGCTCTGTTTCGAGGCCACACAAAGCGAAGATCCAGATCTCGCCTCGCAGGCAGACGTTCGCTTTCATCTCGCCATTGCAGAGGCCTCACACAACGTGGTGCTGTTACAGACCATGCGCGGTTTCTTCGACGTATTGCAGTCTTCGGTGAAACAGAGCCGCCAGCGTATGTACCTCGTGCCGCCCGTATTTTCACAACTGACGGCACAGCATCAGGCCGTACTGGATGCGATTGTTGCCGGAGATGCCGACGGCGCGCGTAAAGCGATGATGGCGCACCTCAGTTTTGTCCACACCACGATTAAACGATTTGATGAAGATCAGGCCCGCCAGGCGCGAATCACCCGCCTGCCCGGTGACCCTAGTGAGAATAGCAGGGAGAACAACACATGATTATTTCAGCAGCCAGCGACTATCGCGCCGCAGCCCAGCGCATCCTACCCCCCTTCTTGTTCCACTATATTGACGGTGGGGCGTATGCAGAGCACACTTTGCGCCGTAACGTGGCAGACCTGTCGGAGGTGGCCCTTCGCCAGCGCGTGCTGAAGAATATGTCCGACCTGAGCCTGGAGACAAAACTGTTCGACGAAACGCTCTCCATGCCGGTGGCCCTTGCACCTGTCGGTCTGTGCGGCATGTATGCGCGTCGGGGCGAAGTTCAGGCCGCCGCCGCCGCTGATGCCAAAGGCATTCCGTTTACGCTTTCCACAGTATCCGTATGCCCGATTGAAGAAGTCGCCCCGACTATCAAGCGTCCGATGTGGTTTCAGCTGTATGTTCTGCGCGATCGCGGCTTTATGCGTAACGCCCTGGAACGAGCTAAAGCGGCAGGTTGCTCCACGCTGGTCTTTACCGTCGATATGCCAACACCTGGCGCACGCTACCGTGATGCCCATTCCGGGATGAGCGGCCCAAATGCGGCACTACGCCGCTACTGGCAGGCTGTCACCCATCCACAGTGGGCATGGGACGTTGGCCTGAACGGTCGCCCGCATGATTTAGGCAATATCTCGACCTATCTTGGCAAACCCACCGGCCTTGAAGACTACATCGGCTGGCTGGCGAATAATTTCGATCCGTCGATTTCCTGGAAAGACCTCGAGTGGATCCGCGAATTTTGGGATGGTCCGATGGTGATCAAAGGGATCCTCGATCCTGAAGATGCTCGCGACGCCGTACGCTTCGGCGCTGATGGCATCGTTGTCTCTAACCACGGTGGTCGCCAGTTAGACGGCGTGCTGTCTTCAGCTCGCGCGTTACCCGATATTGCCGATGCGGTAAAAGGCGATATCACCATTCTGGCAGACAGCGGGATCCGCAACGGTCTGGACGTCGTACGCATGATTGCGCTGGGTGCGGATAGTGTTCTGCTGGGACGTGCTTATCTGTACGCGCTGGCAACCCACGGTCAGGCCGGGGTAGCGAATCTGCTGAATCTGATCGAGAAAGAGATGAAGGTGGCAATGACCCTGACCGGTGCAAAATCGATTAGCGAAATCAGTCATGATTCGCTGGTACAAGAACTGGGAAAAAACCTGCCTGCTGCGCTGGCACCTCTGGTTCAGGGTAGCGCGGCGTAACAATATCCCCATAAAACCCACTTTCTGCATGGTCGGTCTGTTCTCAGTCCGGCCATTTTTTATCCAAAAATAACGACCAGTTAACATTTATAACCAATATATTTGACAACTTTTTATCCACCTGTCAGATGTATATACAAGCTAATACAAGGGCGAAATATACAGATAACAACCATCATAACGGGCGAGGGTAACATGGCTTATTCCGGAAAAGTGAATATCCAGCAGGCGATAGATGACAGTCCTTTTTCGCGCTTCCACTGGGTCATTATTGTCCTGGGTTTTCTGGTCCTGGCCATCGACGGCTTCGATACGGCGGCGATGGGCTATATTGCGCCCACGCTCTCAGCCGACTGGGGCATCAAGAAACAGGATCTCGGACCGGTGTTAAGCGCCGCGCTATTGGGCCTGTCATTTGGTGCACTGCTGGCCGGGCCGATTTCCGATCGTATGGGCCGTAAACGCGTGCTGGTCTTTTCCTGTCTGTTTTTTGGCCTCGCCAGTCTGGGAACTGCCTATGCCCAGACGCTGAATATGCTCACATTTTGGCGCTTTCTCACCGGGCTGGGTCTTGGCGCGGCAATGCCCAATGCCATCACCCTGGTGTCAGAATTTGCACCAAAACGCTGTCGTTCAATGGCGATTAACACCATGTACTGCGGCTTTCCGTTAGGGGCTGCAGGCGGCGGGGTGATCTCCTCCTGGCTTATCCCCAACTACGGCTGGCACAGCGTCCTGCTTGCCGGTGCGATCGCCCCGCTGGCCCTCACCGTATTGTTGGTGCTGTTCCTGCCGGAGTCGGTGAAGTATCTGGTTCACCGCGGTAAAGGGGTTGCACAGGTTAAACGCATTGCTCAACGCTTTATATCGGGAAGTCTGGAACAGGTTACCCAGTTTTATCTGGATGAAGACCGCGTCACGGTCAAAAAAGGCAGCGTGGCACAGCTATTCAGTATGCCCTGGCTTCCGGGCACGCTGATGCTCTGGATGACCTACTTTATGGGATTGGTTATCTATTACGTGCTGCTGAGCTGGATGCCAACGCTGATGCTGGGAATGGGCTATCCGCTGGCTGAATCCGCCTGGCTGACGTCACTGTTTACCTTCGGCGGTACTGCGGGGATCCTGCTGGCCGGTTGGTTAATGGATCGCTGGGAAGCACATAAAGTGGTGTCACTTGGCTTTATTCTGACGATGCTGTTTGCCCTCGCTCTCGGGTTTGAACATAACCATATCATCCTGTTCGGCGCACTGATCTTCCTGATGGGGATTACCATGAACGGCGCGCAGTCCGGGCTGCAGACGCTGGCCGCCACGTTTTATCCAACCCACTGCCGCGCAACGGGCATTGCCTGGATGCAGGGCGTGGGCCGCTTCGGTGGCGTAGCCGGAACGATGATGAGCGCCCAGTTGCTTTCCCTGCAATGGCAGGCAGACAGTATATTAATGTTCCTCAGCCTTCCGGCGCTGATTGCGGCTGCCGCAACGATTTACAAACTGCAACGCTATAAACCGCACGCGCTGACCGTCGCATAGTACCCGCTCTTTCTGCTATTCTGCCCCCCGTTATCAAGGGGGCAGTATGCTTAACATCGTTTTATTCGAACCAGAAATCCCGCCAAATACCGGCAATATTATCCGTCTTTGCGCCAACACCGGCTTTCGTCTGCATATTATTGAGCCAATGGGCTTTACCTGGGACGACAAGCGCCTGCGTCGCGCGGGGCTGGATTACCATGAGTTTACCGCCGTGCTGCGCCACCCTGATTACGCCAGCTTCGTCGCCGCAGAAAATCCGCAACGTCTGTTTGCCCTGACCACCAAAGGTACGCCAGCGCATAGCGCGGTAAGCTATCAGGACGGGGATTATCTGATGTTTGGCCCGGAAACTCGCGGTCTGCCATCCAGCATCCTCGACGCGCTGCCAGCCGAACAAAAAATTCGAATTCCGATGATGCCGGACAGTCGCAGCATGAACCTGTCAAATGCGGTGTCGGTGGTGGTGTATGAGGCCTGGCGCCAGTTAGGTTATCCCGGCGCGGTATTGCGTAGTTGATTTTTGTCGGATGGCGGCTGACGCCTTATCCGACCTACGAGATTTGTAGGCCCGGTAAGCACTGCGCCGCCGGGCATAGCTCGAAATCAGATGCCATCGCCGTATTCGAAAGTATGATGTATCCCGTTGAAATGCTGATCCATATCCATAGATGGTTTATCGCTGTCAGGCTTACCGACGATGCGTGCAGGTACGCCTGCCGCAGTGGTATGCGGGGGTACCGGTTGTAAAACCACGGAACCTGCGCCAATCTTCGCGCCGCGCCCGACTTCAATGTTGCCGAGAATTTTTGCTCCCGCGCCAATCATTACACCTTCACGAATTTTCGGATGACGATCGCCGCCGGCTTTACCGGTCCCGCCGAGCGTGACGGATTGCAGAATAGAGACATCATTTTCAATCACTGCCGTTTCACCGACCACAATGCCGGTTGCGTGATCGAGCATAATCCCACGGCCAATTTTTGCCGCCGGATGAATGTCTACCTGGAAGGTAACGGACACCTGATTTTGCAGGAAGATCGCCAGCGCCTGACGCCCCTGATGCCACAGCCAGTGACCGATACGGTAGGCCTGAAGCGCATGAAAACCCTTCAGGTACAGAAGTGGGGTGGAATATTTATCGACAGCCGGGTCACGCGTACGTACCGCCTGAATATCACAGGCCGCTGAGGCAATCATTTCAGGATCGGCGGCATAGGCCTCTTCCACGACTTCGCGAATCGCAATGGCGGGCATGATTGGAGAAGCGAGTTTATTCGCCAGCATATAGCTTAGCGCACTGCCGAGATTTTCATGTTTGAGCAGCGTTGCGTGGTAAAAACTGGCCAACATTGGCTCACATTCCGCCAGTGCCCGGGCTTCCGCTTTAATGTTTTTCCAGACGATATCCAGTTCTTCACACGGCATTGCGTACTCCAGAAGGTAGCAAAACGACCGACCCGTTCTTCGCGGGTCGGGTCGTTAGATTGAAACGGTTCCTTACGGCTAGTGGCTGCTTCGCTCGTCCTTGCGCGCACGACCTAATAACGTCAATGCTGCCTCGCGCGCGTTTTTTCCGCAATACAATACTTGATAAATTTCCTCGGTTATTGGCATCTCGACACCAAAACGGTGCGCCAATTCACGAACTTCTTTCGTATTGCGATAGCCTTCAACCACCTGACCAATCTTGTCCTGCGCGCCCTGCACGTCCATACCCTGGCCGAGCATCATGCCAAAACGACGGTTACGCGACTGGTTGTCGGTACAGGTCAGCACCAGATCGCCTAAACCCGCCATCCCCATAAAGGTGGCAGGATCGGCACCCAGCGCCGCGCCAAGGCGAGACATTTCGGTCAGTCCACGGGTGATCAATGCGGTACGCGCATTCGCGCCAAAACCGATGCCGTCAGACATCCCCGCACCAATCGCAATGACGTTTTTCACCGCGCCGCCAAGCTGCACGCCAATGAAATCCGGGTTGCTGTAAACGCGAAAGCTTTTGCCGCAGTGCAGCAACTGCTGGAGATCGTCAGCAAAGGCGTCGTCCGTCGAGGCCAGAGAAATCGCCGTCGGCATGCCCGCAGCCAGCTCTTTGGCGAACGTCGGGCCGGAAATAACCGCCAGTGGAATTGAGTCCCCCAGCGCTTCACGCGCGACGTCCTGCAGCAGACGCCCCGTTTCCGCCTCCAGACCTTTTGTCGCCCAGACCAGTCGTGCGTCAGGACGCATCAATGGTTTGATGTTTCGCAGCACTTCGCCAAAGACGTGGCTCGGCACCACCACCAGAATATTACGACTGGCGGCCAGCGCAGTGGCTAAATCACTTTCCAGGCGCAGTGTGTCAGGAAAAGGCACATCAGGAAGGAACGCGACGTTGCAGCGATCGTGCTCAAGGGTCGCGATATGTTTCGGATCATGGCCCCACAGGACAACCTGATGGCCATTTCTTGCCAGGGTGATGGCAAGAGCGGTGCCGTACGAGCCGGCACCAATCACAGTCATTGAAGCATTACTTTGGTTCATCAGGCATCCTGATGTTCTTCAGTACCTTCGCCAGCCTGCTGCTGTAAATAGTTCATGAACAGCGCATCAAAGTTGACCGGCGCAAGGTTCAGTTGCGGGAACGTACCGCGTGATACCAGGCTGGTGATGCATTCACGGGCATACGGGAACAGAATGTTCGGGCAGTATGCGCCCAGGCAATGCGCCATCTGAGTCCCTTCGATACCACTGATGGAGAAAATACCGCCCTGCTGAACTTCGCACAGGAACGCAGTTTCTTCACCCAGGGAAGCCGTTACGGTGACACGCAGCACTACTTCATACACGTCATCTGCCAGTTGGGTAGATGCGGTATCAAGATCAAGTTTAACCTCTGGCTGCCAATCTTTCTGGAAAACATGCGGTGCATTTGGCGCTTCGAAAGACACATCCTTGGTATAGATACGTTGGATCTGGAAAGCCATTTCAGTGTTATTTTGTTCTGACATGTTTAGAAAACCCTTAGTGTTGTCCTTTAAATACTTTCAGTACGCCTTATTGCAGCAGGGGATCCAGTCCACCACGCGCATCCAACGCATACAAGTCGTCACAACCGCCAATGTGCTGTGCATCAATAAAAATCTGCGGAACCGTCGTACGGCCACTGCGCTTGATCATCTCTTCACGCTTTACGGCATCGCCGTCAATCGGAAGCTCCTGGAAACTCACACCCTTGCTGTTCAACAGCGCTTTTGCGCGATGGCAAAACGGGCAGGTTGCTTTGGTGTAGATCTCAATATTGGCCATGACTTATCTCCAGTGTTCTTTTTACCCTGCGGCATGAAAGAAGATGGGTAAATTACTTGCCGCGAACCAGTGGCAGATTCTCACCACTCCAGCCCGCTACGCCGTCTTTCAGTACGGATACTTGCTCAAAACCGGCTTTAATCAGCGCAGTTGCTGAATCCTGGCACTGCATGCCTGAACCATCAACCACAATCACAGGTTTGTTTTTGTGTTTTTCAAGTTCGCCAAAATTGTTGGCTTTGATTTCGCTCGGCAGCAGGTTAGTGGAGCCTGCGATATGGCCTTTGCGGAAGTCGTCGCGCTGGCGTAAATCCACAACAACGGCGTCTTCTTTGTTGATGAGACGTGTAGCTTCGCCGCGAGTAATCACCTTCACTTTTGAGGTCAGGCTCTTAAACGTGGTAAATAATACAGCCGCCAGTAACGCAATCCAGGCGATACTCAAGACAGGGTGGCGACTAACAAATTGCATAATTTCTTGCATGGGGGGTAACAACTCCCGACTCAGTGATTAAAAAAACCAGGAAAGGAGTATACCTGCGCGTTGGCGCAAATACAGCCAGAGCGTGCATTGGATTGCATTTTTGCGGGGCGCTACGGAAAAAAAAATGTAAATCGGTGTTCCCCCTGGCACGCGATCCCCCATTATTTGATCTTCGGGGGCTACTTTATCGATTCAGCTGTAGTAAAATTACGCAATTATTTTTTATCTCTTGAGTGTGAGGTTGTCGCAATGTCGGTTTCTAAAAAACCTATGGTACTGGTGATTCTGGATGGCTACGGCTATCGCGAAGACAGCCAGGATAACGCCATTTTTAGTGCTAAAACCCCGGTAATGGATGCGCTGTGGGCAAAACGTCCGCATACCCTGATTGATGCGTCTGGTCTGGAAGTCGGCCTGCCCGATCGCCAGATGGGCAACTCCGAAGTGGGTCACGTCAACCTGGGCGCGGGCCGTATCGTGTATCAGGACCTTACCCGTCTGGACGTTGAAATCAAAGAACGTACTTTCTTCGCTAACCCGGTGCTGACCGATGCGGTCGACCAGGCAAAAAATGCCGGGAAAGCGGTACACATCATGGGTCTGCTCTCTGCTGGCGGCGTTCACAGCCACGAAGATCACATCATGGCGATGGTAGAAATGGCCGCTGAACGCGGCGCTGAAAAAATCTATCTGCACGCTTTCCTTGATGGTCGTGATACCCCGCCGCGCAGCGCTGAACATTCACTGCAGAAATTCGAAGAGAAATTTGCCGCGCTGGGCAAAGGCCGCGTAGCGTCCATCATCGGTCGTTACTACGCTATGGACCGCGACAACCGTTGGGATCGCGTAGAACAGGCTTACGATCTGATGACGCTGGCGAAGGGCGAGTTCCAGTTCGCTACGGCGGTTGAAGGTCTGCAGGCTGCTTATGCCCGCGACGAGAACGACGAATTCGTCAAAGCAACCGTGATCCGTGCCGAAGGTCAGGCAGATGCTGCTATGGAAGATGGCGATACGCTGATTTTCATGAACTTCCGTGCTGACCGTGCGCGTGAAATCACCCGTGCGTTTGTTAACGCTGATTTCGACGGCTTCGCCCGTAAGAAAGTCGTTAACCTCAACTTTGTGATGCTGACCGAATACGCGGCAGACATCAAAACTGCGGTTGCTTACCCACCAGCATCTCTGGCCAACACCTTTGGTGAGTGGATGGCGAAGAACGAAAAAACGCAGCTGCGTATTTCCGAAACTGAAAAATATGCGCACGTGACCTTCTTCTTCAACGGCGGCGTAGAAGAGCCGTTCAAAGGCGAAGACCGCATCCTGATCAACTCTCCGAAAGTTGCGACCTACGATCTGCAGCCGGAAATGAGCTCTGCTGAACTGACTGAGAAGCTGGTTGCAGCGATTGAGAGCGGTAAATACGACACCATCATTTGTAACTACCCGAACGGCGACATGGTTGGTCACACCGGGGTGATGGAAGCAGCGGTTAAAGCGGTTGAAGCGCTGGATCACTGCGTTGAGCAGGTGACTAAAGCGGTTGAGTCCGTTGGCGGCCAGTTGCTGATCACCGCAGACCACGGTAACGCAGAGCAGATGCGCGATCCGTCCACCGGTCAGGCACATACTGCACATACCAACCTGCCCGTTCCGCTGATTTATGTCGGTGGTAAGAACGTCAAAGCAGTCGAAGGCGGCAAACTTTCTGATATCGCCCCGACGATGCTGACGCTGATGGGTATGGAAATCCCGCAAGAGATGACTGGTAAGCCGCTGTTCATCGTGGAATAATCCCTCCCCATGAGGGGAAAGGCGATTAATACCATCACTCGGGCCGTGAAACCGCGTAAGTTTTCAGTCAGGCCCTTGTTCTACGCCAGCGCGCTTAGCGCTGGCGTATTGCTGTGCGCCTTTTCCGCCCACGCGGACGAACGCGACCAGCTCAAATCTATTCAGGCCGATATCGCGGCAAAAGAACGCGCGGTACGCCAACAGCAACAACAACGTTCCACTCTCCTCGCTCAGCTTAAAGCTCAGGAACAAGCCATCGCCGTTGCCGCAAGGCAGTTACGCGAAACGCAGAACTCACTGGCACAACTGAACGCGCAAATCGCAGAGATGAACGCAGCACTCGCGAAGCTGGAAAAGCAACGAGCAGCGCAAGAGCGCAGTCTGGCAGCCCAGTTAGACGCCGCGTTTCGCCAGGGTGAACACACCGGTATTCAGCTCATCCTTAGCGGCGAAGAAAGCCAGCGCGGACAGCGCCTGCAAGCCTATTTCGGCTACCTGAACCAGGCGAGGCAAGAAACTATCGCGCAGCTGAAACAAACGCGCGAAGAGGTCGATTCGCAAAAAGCCGAGCTGGAAGATAAGCAGAGCGAACAGCAGACCCTGCTGTACGAACAACGCGCTCAGCAGGCTAAGCTGGAGCAGGCGCGTAACGAACGCCAGAAAACACTGGCGGGTCTTGAGTCCTCGATTCAACAGGGCCAGCAGCAACTGGGCGAAATGCGCGCTAACGAATCCCGTCTGCGCAACAGCATTGCTCGCGCCGAAGCTGCGGCCAAAGCGCGCGCGGAACGTGAAGCGCGCGAGGCGCAGGCCGTACGTGATAAGCAGAAGGATGCGTCACGAAAAGGCTCGACCTACAAGCCGACCGAAAGCGAAAAATCACTGATGTCCCGTACCGGCGGCCTGGGTTCGCCGCGCGGCCAGGCATTCTGGCCCGTTCGTGGCCCAACACTGCATCGTTATGGCGAACAACTGCAGGGTGAGCTACGTTGGAAGGGGATGGTTATTGGCGCATCCGAAGGCACCGAAGTTAAAGCCATTGCCGATGGTCGCGTCATTCTGGCGGACTGGTTGCAGGGCTATGGCCTGGTGGTCGTCGTTGAGCACGGTAAAGGCGATATGAGCCTGTACGGTTATAACCAGAGCGCACTGGTCAGCGTCGGTACGCAGGTTCGCGCCGGGCAGCCTATAGCACTAGTGGGTAGCAGCGGCGGTCAGGGCAGGCCGGCACTCTATTTCGAAATTCGTCGCCAGGGTCAGGCGGTCAATCCACAGCCGTGGTTGGGAAGATAAGTTTTGCCACAACAATTTCGTCGTCTACTACTCTCTCTCGCCAGCCTGCTGGCCTTCGCAACACCTGTTTTTGCTGGCAAACTCGCCATCGTCATTGATGATTTCGGCTATCGCCCACACACTGAAAACCAGGTACTGGCGATGCCTTCTACCATCTCCGTTGCCGTTCTGCCTAACGCCCCACATGCGCGTGAAATGGCAATCAAAGCGCATAACAGCGGGCATGAAGTCTTAATCCATCTGCCAATGGCACCGCTGAGCAAGCAGCCGTTAGAGAAAGATACTTTACGCCCTGAAATGAGCAGCGAAGAGATTGAGCGAATTATTCGCGACGCGGTAAGCAAAGTACCGAATGCGGTCGGTCTGAACAACCATATGGGCAGCGCGATGACCTCCAGCCTGTTTGGCATGCAGAAGGTGATGCAGGCGCTGGAACGCTACGATCTCTACTTCCTGGACAGCATGACCATTGGTAACAGCCAGGCAATGCGCGCAGCGTCAGGAACCGGCGTGAAGGTCATCAAACGCAAAGTCTTCCTGGATGACACGCAAAACGAAGCCGATATTCGCCGTCAGTTTAATCGTGCCGTCGAGCTGGCGCGCCGCAACGGTTCCGCAATCGCCATTGGCCATCCTCACCCGTCTACGGTTCGTGTCCTGCAACAGATGCTGTATAGCCTGCCAGCCGACATCACGTTGGTTCGCCCAAGCAGCCTGCTCAATGAACCGCAGGTGGATACCTCCAGACCAAACCTCACGCCACCGAAGAACGGTACACCTGATGCGCCGCGTAATCCTTTCCGCGGGGTGAAATTATGCAAACCGAAGCAGCCGTTAGAGCCAGTGTACGCCAGCCGCTTCTTCAGCGTGCTCGGCGAAAGCATTACCCAAAGCACGCTGGTGCAGTATATGCGCCTGCAGTGGCAGGGCTGGCAATAATCACTCTTTGCTATCCAGCGTTAAATGAGCCAGGCGGCGCGGCGTCAGTGCTTTATCGCGCCACTGGCTAAAGCGGATAGCCCACAACAGCACCTGATAACCCAGCTTAACGCTGCAAATATTGCTTACCATACGCTTGAACATACCCGACACGAATACTTCAGCAATCATGCGCTGGCGGATTTTCTCGTCCGGTTCTTTACGTATGCAATGACAAACGCGTAGCGCTTCGTAAATCACCTGCTGTTTGAATTCCGGGTAAATGGGAATACGCCCAGCGTAGTCGTGATTCATCTTATCCAGCAGACGGGTAATTTTGATGTAGTGGCGCTGGTAAGCGAGGTTTTTCAGCCCGGTGCGCGGCAGACGGCTAACAGATGCGCCGTGCAGGAAGTATTTATACAGAGGGATTTCCGTGTAACGCGCGCGCTTCGCATTAAACATAAACTCCGTCGTCCAGATAATATCCTGGTGATGCAGGCCAGACAGGAAGGTCAGCCCCGCGTCGCGGATAGTCTGATGACGATAAACGCCCATCCAGACAACGTGTCGCCAACGGCGGCTGGCTAACGCTTTGCGTAACCAGTCTGGCCCGGTCATCACGCCGGTAGAACGAATACGATCGGTAGGAATGGATGCCCAAGTGTGGCCGGTTTCCGCAATACACCAATCAGCGTTGCACTGCGCAACATCCAGGTTGTCTTTCAGCGCCATAGTCATCAGCGTTTCATACATTTCCGGGTAGGCAATATCATCGCCGTCTACGTACGCAATGTACTCCCCCCTGGCGACTTTCATCCCGGTATTGCGCGCCGCCGAAACGCCCCCATTGCGCTGGTGCAGCAGATGAACGTGCGGATAACGATCCGCATAAGACTGAGCAAGCTCCGCAGAGTTATCCGTAGAGCCATCATTAACAATGATGATCTCCAGGTTCTTCCAGGTTTGCGCAATCAGCGAATCCATACACGCAATGAACGGTTCACCCGTGTTGTAAAGCGGCATAATGACGCTCAGGAGACCAGGGATATAGGTCATATCAAATCCAGCCAGACAATAGAGTAATCGGCACTTTTTAGCATATTAAGCGGTAGATTTTCAGAAAAAATTATTAATTCTTTAGCGGAAAATGCGCCGGGCGGGAGAGATTGTGCAGGCAAAAAACGCCCCGGATGATTAATGATAATCAACATCCGGGGACAACACACAGAATCCACAGGGTGGATACGGTTAATCCCAGCTCAGGATCACTTTCCCTGACTGGCCTGAACGCATCGCGTCAAAGCCCTGCTGGAATTCATCGATGGAGAATCGATGGGTGATGATCGGCGACAAATCCAGACCAGACTGGATCAGTGCAGCCATTTTGTACCATGTCTCAAACATCTCACGACCGTAGATACCTTTAATAAACAGTCCTTTAAAGATAACTTTCGTCCAGTCGATGGACATATCAGATGGCGGAATACCCAGCATAGCAATACGGCCACCGTGATTCATGGTGTCCAGCATAGCGCGAAACGCTGGCGGCGCCCCGGACATCTCCAGGCCCACATCAAACCCCTCGGTCATACCCAGTTCAGCCATCACGTCGGTCAGATTCTCTTTCGATACGTTGACCGCGCGAGTGATACCCATTTTGCGCGCCAGCTCAAGGCGATACTCATTAACGTCGGTGATCACCACGTGGCGTGCGCCAACGTGCTTCGCGACCGCCGCCGCCATAATACCGATTGGACCCGCACCGGACACCAGTACATCTTCCCCAACCAGATCGAACGACAGCGCCGTGTGCACTGCATTACCGAACGGATCGAAGATAGACGCCAGGTCGTCGGAGATATTGTCCGGGATTTTAAATGCGTTAAATGCCGGGATCACTAGGTACTCCGCAAAGCAGCCCGGACGGTTTACACCGACACCGGTGGTATTGCGGCACAGGTGAGTACGTCCACCGCGGCAGTTACGGCAATGTCCGCAGGTGATATGACCCTCACCAGAAACACGATCGCCGATTTTAAAGCCTTTAACTTCCTGGCCGATGCCAACAACTTCGCCGACATATTCATGCCCAACGACCATCGGTACTGGGATGGTTTTTTGCGACCATTCATCCCAGTTATAAATGTGAACGTCAGTCCCGCAGATGGCTGTTTTACGGATTTTAATCAGCAAATCGTTATGACCGACTTCCGGTTCAGGAACGTCAGTCATCCAAATGCCCTCTTCCGCTTTCAGTTTGGATAACGCTTTCATTTCACATCCTCAGGCAATAACGCCCAGTTGTTTACCAATGCGTGTGAACGCCTCAACAGCACGCGTAATCTGCTCAGGGGTATGCGCCGCAGACATCTGGGTACGGATACGCGCCTGGCCTTTTGGAACCACCGGATAGAAGAATCCGGTAACGTAAATCCCCTCTTTTTGCAGTTCACGAGCAAAGTCCTGCGCGATCACTGCATCACCCAACATCACCGGGATAATCGCGTGATCGGCACCGGCCAGAGTAAAGCCAGCGGCAGACATTTGCTCACGGAACTGACGTGCGTTCGCCCACAGGCGGTCGCGCAGGTCACTGCCAGCTTCAACCATTTCCAGCACTTTAATGGAGGCCGCAACAATCGCTGGCGCCAGTGAGTTGGAGAACAGATAAGGACGGGAACGCTGACGAAGCCACTCAACAACTTCTTTGCGCGCTGCGGTGTAACCACCGGATGCGCCGCCGAGTGCTTTACCCAGCGTACCGGTGATGATGTCCACGCGACCCATCACGTCACAGTATTCATGGGAGCCACGACCATTTTCGCCGACAAAACCGACGGCATGGGAATCATCAACCATGACCAGCGCGTCGTATTTATCCGCCAGATCGCAAACGCCTTTCAGGTTAGCGATCACACCATCCATAGAGAACACGCCATCAGTGGCGATCAGGATATGACGAGCGCCCGCTTCACGTGCTTCTTTCAGGCGAGCTTCCAGCTCGACCATATCGTTGTTGGCATAACGGAAACGTTTTGCTTTACACAGACGAACGCCATCAATGATAGAAGCGTGGTTCAGGGCATCGGAAATAATTGCGTCTTCTGCGCCCAGCAGCGTTTCAAACAGGCCGCCATTGGCGTCGAAGCAGGAAGAGTAAAGGATGGCATCTTCCATACCGAGGAATGCCGCCAGTTTTTGCTCCAGTTGCTTATGGCTATCCTGGGTACCGCAAATAAAGCGAACCGAAGCCATACCAAATCCGTGAGAATCCATACCCGCTTTTGCCGCTGCAATCAGCTCCGGGTGGTTGGCCAGTCCCAGATAGTTGTTCGCACAAAAGTTAATAACGTGGCTTCCGTCCGCCACGGTGATATCTGCCTGCTGGGCAGATGTAATAATGCGCTCTTCTTTAAACAATCCTTCCGCACGTGCGGTGTCGAGATCGTTGGTTAACTGTTTGTAAAAATCCCCACGCATTTCAATTCTCCAGACTGGGCAAATTTCAGCACATATTACCCAAAGCTATACGTTGATACGAGATGACGCATCATCACTTCTTCAAAATGAAGCATAAATCACGTGTACCCGCACGGCTTATCGGTGAATGGCTGAAGCCTGAGCCATGTAGTGATATGATAGAAAGTATTCGTGTCTGAGATTGTCTCTGACTCCATAATTCGAAGGTTACATTTATGATCATCGTTACCGGCGGCGCGGGCTTTATCGGCAGCAACATCGTTAAGTCCCTGAATGATAAAGGCATCACCGACATCCTGGTGGTGGACAACCTGAAAGACGGCACCAAGTTTGTTAACCTGGTGGATCTGAATATTGCTGACTACATGGACAAGGAAGACTTCCTGATCCAGATTATGGCCGGGGAAGATTTCGGCGATATCGAAGCTATTTTCCACGAAGGCGCATGCTCTTCCACCACCGAGTGGGACGGCAAGTATATGATGGATAACAACTATCAATACTCCAAAGAGCTACTGCACTACTGCCTGGAGCGTGAAATCCCGTTCCTGTACGCGTCCTCTGCCGCCACCTATGGCGGTCGCACTTCTGATTTCATCGAATCCCGTGAATATGAGAAACCGCTGAACGTCTATGGCTACTCAAAATTCCTGTTCGACGAGTACGTTCGTCAGATCCTGCCAGAAGCCAACTCTCAGATTGTTGGCTTCCGCTATTTCAACGTCTACGGACCGCGTGAAGGCCATAAAGGGAGCATGGCGAGCGTCGCTTTCCACCTCAATACTCAGCTTAACAATGGCGAAACACCAAAACTGTTCGAAGGCAGCGAAAACTTCAAACGTGATTTCGTTTACGTTGGCGATGTGGCTGCAGTGAACCTGTGGTTCCTGGAAAACGGGGTATCCGGCATCTTTAACCTCGGTACTGGTCGTGCGGAATCTTTCCAGGCCGTTGCTGACGCAACGCTGGCGTACCACAAAAAAGGCAGCATTGAGTACATTCCATTCCCGGAAAAACTGAAAGGCCGCTACCAGGCGTTTACTCAGGCAGACCTGACCAACCTGCGCGCCGCGGGCTATGACAAGCCGTTTAAGACCGTTGCTGAAGGCGTAACGGAATATATGGCCTGGCTGAACCGCGACGCATAAGGCAGGCAATCTATGAGGATTCTGGTGGTTGGCCCATCTTGGGTGGGCGACATGATGATGTCGCAAAGTCTCTATCGCACGCTCAAGGCGCGCTATCCCCAGGCGATAATCGACGTGATGGCACCTGCATGGTGCCGTCCGCTGTTATCGCGGATGCCGGAAGTCAATGAAGCGATCGCGATGCCGCTTGGGCATGGCGCTCTGGAAATTGGTGAACGGCGTAAGCTCGGTCATAGCCTGCGTGAGAAGCGCTATGACCGCGCTTATGTGCTGCCTAACTCGTTTAAATCCGCGCTGGTGCCCTTTTTTGCAGGTATTCCGCATCGTACCGGTTGGCGTGGTGAAATGCGCTACGGCCTGCTCAACGATGCGCGCGTGCTGGATAAAGACGCATGGCCGCTGATGGTCGAACGCTATGTGGCCCTGGCCTACGATAAAGGCGTGATGCTGTCGGCTAAAGATTTGCCGCAACCTCTGCTGTGGCCACAGTTGCAGGTCAGCGAAGGTGAAAAGTCTCTGACCTGTAGCCAGTTCTCCCTTTCTGCCGAACGCCCCATCATCGGTTTTTGCCCAGGTGCGGAATTTGGTCCGGCGAAACGCTGGCCACACTACCATTATGCTGAACTGGCAAAACAGCTGATCGACGAAGGTCATCAGATTGTGCTGTTTGGCTCGGCAAAAGATCATGAAGCCGGAAATGAAATCCTGGCAACGTTAAGCGTTGAGCAGCAGGCCTGGTGTCGTAATCTGGCGGGCGAAACGCAGCTGGAGCAGGCCGTTATTCTGCTTGCCGCCTGCAAAGCGGTCGTCACCAACGACTCTGGATTAATGCACGTTGCCGCAGCGTTGAATCGACCTCTGGTAGCGTTGTATGGCCCAAGTAGTCCGGACTTTACCCCGCCGTTGTCGCACAAAGCGCGGGTCATTCGTCTGATTACGGGCTATCACAAAGTGCGCAAGGGCGATGCGGCTGAAGGCTATCACCAAAGCCTGATTGACATCACACCCCAGCGTGTACTGGAAGAACTCAACGACCTGTTGTTACAAGAGGAAGCCTGACGGATGCGGGTTCTGATCGTTAAAACGTCGTCTATGGGCGATGTTCTGCATACGTTGCCCGCATTAACCGATGCGCAGCAGGCTATTCCGGGTATTCAATTTGATTGGGTGGTGGAAGAAGGATTCGCGCAGATCCCTTCCTGGCATGCAGCCGTTGACCGGGTCATCCCAGTGGCGATTCGCCGCTGGCGTAAAGCCTGGTTTTCAGCGCCGATTAAAGCCGAGCGTAAAGCGTTTCGCGATGCGGTACGTTTGCAGCAGTATGACGCGATAATTGATGCGCAGGGCCTGGTTAAGAGTGCGGCGTTAGTGACGCGTCTGGCACGTGGCGTCAAGCATGGTATGGACTGGAGTACGGCCCGCGAGCCGCTGGCTAGCCTGTTTTATAATCACAAACATCACATTGCCAAACAGCAGCATGCGGTAGAACGTACGCGTGAATTGTTCGCCAAAAGTCTGGGATATGCCAAACCGCAGTCGCAGGGTGATTACGCTATCGCTCAGCATTTTGTGAATGAATGTAATGCTGATACAGGCCAATATGCCGTATTTCTGCATGCCACAACACGTGATGATAAGCACTGGCCAGAAGCCAACTGGCGGGAGCTGATTGGGCTGTTAAATAATACGGGCATCCGTATTAAACTCCCCTGGGGCGCCCCTCATGAAGAAGAGCGCGCCAAAAGGCTGGCGGAAGGTTTTCCCTACGTTGATGTCCTGCCGCGGATGAGTCTGGAAGAGGTTGCTCGCATCCTGGCGGGAGCAAAATTTGTGGTGTCGGTTGATACAGGTCTCAGCCATTTAACCGCCGCATTGGATCGCCCCAATATTACGTTGTATGGCCCGACAGACCCGGGATTGATTGGTGGATATGGGAAGAATCAATACACACAGCAGAGCCATTCCGGAAAATTGCAGGATCTGGACGCAAGCTTAGTCAACGTATCGCTAATTGATAATAATTTGCTTTAACTTTAAGAGACGAACCATGCTTCGCCAACACATGTTTTCTCGTTTTGTTTGTAGTATAAAAAATAATCCATTCGATTTTATATACGTCTTATTTTATGCTGGGATCCTGGCAACTCTTGCGATGGTCCTGGTCAATCCAGATGAAGCGCTGAAGGTATTTATTTTCTCCACGGCTCTGTCTCTGCCGCTTATAGGAAAAAATATAAAGCATGTGTGCAGTAACAAACAAAATCTGGTTTTGCCTGTTATGTTGCTGCTCTTTGGTTTACTCCAGATTATTTGGGTAGAAGTATTTAAACAATCTGGGTCAGCCTTTACCGGTGCCTATCGTTCATACCAGAACGGTGGCAAAGTGATGATTTTTGCCGCACTGGTTATGACAGCTCTGACCACGCGAGAGCCGTGTGCCAACAAAACACGCATTACCAGTCTCTGGACGATTCTTACCGCAATAGGCTTGTATCTTTTCGCAGGCTACGAGGCTGCCGGAGCACCAGATATTATGACCTACCGTGTTGCGCTGGGCTTTGAACATCCAACCGGAGCGGCTTACGGCCTGACATTTATCGCTTTGTTAGCATCACAGGCCATCCTTAATCTGCGACTAAAACACACTGTTTCACTCTATCTTTTGCATTTTTTGCTCTCCCTTGCCGTCATGGTTACGACACAGACCCGAGCGGCCATTCTGATCTATCCAATCCTGAGTATTGGGTTGTTTTTCATCCACTACCGACATAATCGCAGAATGTTATTAAGAGCATTGCTTGCCTTCGTAATACTCGGCGGTTTGGCAACTATTCCGTTAAAATCGGTTATTGAGGTGCGTTACCAGAATCTGATGGCCGACTTGCATTCTTACAGCCAGAATAACAGTAATACATCAATTGGTGCGCGATTTGCGATGCAACAGGTCGGTATTGAAGCAGGAAACGCACACCTCTGGGGACAATCGCTTGAACAACGAGATGCAGAAATCAAAGCGTTCGCATTACAAAATGTCACAATGCAAGGGGCTCTCGCCTATGTGGACGTCCACCTGCATAACGAAGTCATTGATACCTTCTCGCTGAAAGGCATCCCTGGTGTTGTTGTGCTACTCTTGCTCTATACTGCCATGTTTTTAATAGCTTACTGGCAACGTAGTCCTCTGTTGTTCGTCGTCTCAGGCGCTATCGCTGTCTATGGCTTGAGTGATTTATTATTGTATGCCAAAGGTGAAGCCCTGAGCAGCGTACTGGCGTTATGTGTAGCAGCAGTACTGAGCTCGAATCCAACAAGAGAACGATGCCATGGTTAACGCTTCCGGTTATTTACTGAGCATTATTATACCTACATACAACAACGCTGAACTCATCACAGCGACGTTGGCGTCTATACATCAGAGCATCACTGATGATGTAGAGGTAATAATTGTTAATGATGGCTCTACGGATTTAACCGAAGAGCGTATAAATGCGTTTTACCGCGAAAAAGATTGCCATAATGTTAAATATATAAGCCAAAAAAATCAGGGCGTTGCAATCACTCGTAACGTTGGGCTTGCCCATGCGACAGGGAAATATATTGGCTTTGTAGACAGTGATGATATTGTCTGCCAGAATTATTTTACAATTCTCCTGCCTAAGTTAAGAGACGAAAAATATGACATTATCGAATTTAACTTAACTCGAGATATAAACAATTTGTATAAGAACGCGCCGGAAATGGAAAACAATATTGCCCAGCGCGAAATAACATTATCAGATGACAATTACGCCCCTCTGTTACCAACATTCAAGGCAGGGCAATGGCATCTGATGACAAAAATCTTTCACCGCAATATCATTGGTAGCGATAAGTTCGAGGAACATCATCGCTACGAAGACGTGATTTTTTGCCCATTCCAGTATTTTAAATGTCATAAGATTCTAAAAATCGAGAATAAGCTATATTACTACCGAGTAAATGATAAAAGCATTACCGAGAACATTATTGATAGTGACGCTGACAGCATCTTCTTTGCTATGCGAAAAATGTATAGATATATTAATGAAAATAGATCTAAGCGTACTGTTGCGACATTTATGATTATCAATTGCTTTCTCGAAGGACGTAAAATTTTACGCAAGAAAAAAGGCTATTATCGTTATAGCGAAAGTATGCTAAATGACATTCAGAATGCACTTGCATGCTGCGATACGAAAATCGTTAAGAAGAAAATAATTCTGAAGATGAAATATCCCCATATCGATCGTTCTATTTCTGAAACAAGATATAAGATACTATCTGCTTGTAAAAGCTTATTCTTGCGAAAGGGATTTTAACATGTTTGAAAAAGTTGACCGGGTTCTTATTTGCAAGCTCAAGTTTTATGGAGATGTTCTGTTAACAACGCCAGTCATTGCCAGCATTCGGGCTCGTTATCCACATGCTAAGATCGATCTGCTCCTCTATAAAGATACCAAAGCAATCTTAGCCGCCCACAAAGACATCAATACATTTTATCTCATTGAGAAAAAACAGGGCCTGCTGGCAACAGCAAAGAATTATCTCTCAGTACGTCAACAACTGAAGAAAAATCACTATGACCTGATTGTTAACCTCACTGAACAATGGCCAATTGGTGCGCTTATCGCCTCTTTACGCCGCCCTTCAATTGCCTTCCAGCGCGAAAAAGATCAGTGGAATCGACTTTTTACGCGAGTAACACCGTCCATTGGGACACATATTGTTGAACAAAACCTTTCGATTCTAAAAGGCATTGGCTTTAGCGAAGCAGAACTAAAGAAAGAGATGTCGCTGAGTTATCGTCAAGATGATTATCAACATCTGGTATCCCTGTTACCCACGTTGCCTACGCAGAAATATGTCGTTATTCAACCCACTGCCAGACAAGAGTTTAAATGCTGGGATGATGAGAAGTTCGCGCATGTTATAGACCACCTGCATCAACGAGGTCTGCACGTCTATCTTACCTGTGGGCCAGCGCTAAGTGAGCAGCAGCAGGTTCAGCGCATTGCTGAACTGTGTCAATCTTCCCCTGACCTGACGCTGGCAGGTAAAACCACCTTTTTGCAGTTAGCTGCATTGATCGATCATGCAGTTCTGTACATTGGTGTCGATTCCGCACCTATGCATATGGCTGCAGCGCTAAGGACACCGCAGGTTTGCCTGTTTGGCGCCACCAATTATCAACAGTGGAAGCCATGGTCGGATAAAGCCTTATTGATTTGGGCTGGCGATTATCATCCGATGCCTTCTCGGGATGAACTCGACAGATCAAAAAAATATCTCACATGGATACCGGAGCAAGCCGTGATTGACGCTATCGATACGGTACTTCATGATAGTGACAATATAAAAGGTAATGAGAAAGCATAAATGGACAGCAAAAAAAACGTTATTAACATTGCTTACTGTACAGATGCCAATTATCTGGAATATGTAGCAGTGTCCATTATGTCTGTAATAATGAACAACCCGGGGCAAAACCTATCATTTTTCGTTTTTGTCTATGACGTTACTGACGAAGAAATCAAGAAACTGCGTTCAACCACTGATAAAATTCAGATTATAAATATTGATAAAAAAGAGATTGAAAAGTATAACAATGACTTTGCAATTAAACACCTGAACCGTTCAATTTATATGAGGTTGACCGTACCGCGTCTGCTTAAAGGTAAAGTAGAGCATTTTATCTATTTAGATGCTGATACTCTATGCTTCGATAAAATCGATGACATTAATAGCATTGATATTAGCGAAGTAATTTGTGCTGCCAGTCATGATTCGTTAAATAACAACGATAATAAAAATGCCAAACGATTAAAACTTAGCACTCCTTCTTATTTTAACTCCGGATTCCTATATATTAACATAATAAACTGGCTTAAAAATGATATTGAAACAAAAGCCAATCAGATTTTATTTGATCGAGGGGAAAGTCTTCCCTACCCCGACCAAGATGCTTTGAACATAGCAATGGACGGCAACGTCAAATTCATCGATCATCGATGGAACTTTTTGTTCAACTGGTTCACCGACCAACAAAAAGAGACTTTCTTCTACCAAAAGGATATTCTGCCGAGAATTATCCACTTTACCGGTGGAAGAAAGCCCTGGTATAAAGAACATACTGGGCTTTCACAGCAACTTTATCTTTTCTACCATCATTTCACACCATGGCGAAACACAGAAATGCGTTCTTATGCTCCACGCATGAGACCTACTGATTATCGGGTCTATTCACGCCAGGAAGCTAAAAAAGGGAATTATTGCGCCTCGATCAAATGGTACTTGAAATACCTTAAGACTAAATTACGTTAATAAAAAACTCCCTTACGGGAGTTTTTTTACTTACTTTTTAATTTTTCCCGTAAATAACCAATATAGCTTATTACCGAGGCGAAATACTTCCCTTGTAATCTTTCATGCCTTGATTTCTTTTTATACTGTTTTGGCGTTCTGGCTGGTAGCAATGGAACATCCGCCCAAGGTGAAGCCTTCCAGGCCTCAACAAAGTACTGTGCCGAAGGATAGTTTGCCCAAGAGTTCCACGGCTTAGTCACGCCAACATAGTGAATTAGAATAGTATCAGATGTAATATATTCTTTATATTTCGCAAGATCTCTGCTTTTTAATTCTTGCTTAATTCCATAGATAGCATTGAACCTTCGCTCCAGAAAAATTACTTTTTTAAAGAAAAGAATATTCAAGACATCCTGATCCGGGAATGAAAGTTTATTATTTTTGTCTAATAAGATATCAAAAGCTGCATTGATAAAATTCTGCTCTTTCCACTTTTTTAGGTTTGCAAATATGACACCTGAATTGAAATAATCTTTATTTATCTCAATATCTCTGGCAGGGCTATCATCCACATCGGTAATTACCGCTGCAACATATTCTCCAAGATCAATCTGCGTGAGTTCAAAAAGTGAACCTTTACACATTACATCCGCATCAATGTATAAAAGTGAATCAATTTTCTCATCAAGATATTCAAAGGCAATAAACCTGAAGTACATTGCGTGTGACCAGGCGTGACCACTTGGCAAAACTTTTAACCCATTAGCATCCATAACATAAATTGAGATGTTTGTGGAAAATTGCTCTGCTAATTTAGCTATCCGCTGCTGGTAATCAGCATCAATGTAGTCAGTAAAAAGATGAAAATGGATATTTAAATCTTTATTATTCAATAGTACCGATGTCATCGAAATTGCAGCACCAAACATAAAATTCCTGTCAACACCCCAGGCGATGTTAAGTTGTATTTTCTGTTCGGTCGGCGCTTGATTAAACTCAAGTATCTTTTTTATAGACTGATGACAATCAAAGTTCATTCGCTACACCTATTTAATCGATTATCAATAAGTTACTGTTTCTATATTCAATATGCTTTTGAATTGTGTAACTTATTTTTTATATACATTACATGACTAAGTACCGAGCGAATATATTTACGCTGCACTCTTTCATGCCGTGACTTACGTTTATACAACTTTGCCGTATTTGCATTTAACAAGGCTTGTTCCGCCCATGCGGATTTTTTATATGCTTCGATGAAGTATTTAGCTACCGGATATTTAGCCCATGTATGCCATGGTTTAGTGACACCGACGTAATGTATTAAAACAGTATCCTCAGTAATATAATCCTGGTATATTTTATCGTTTTTATTTTTTAGTTCCTGATCTACACCATAAATGCAGTTAAAATCTCGTCTCAGGAAAATCACATTACCAACGAACAATATATTTAGGACATCCTGGTCAAAATACAAAAGTTCCTTTTGGCGTTTATCTAAGATAGAAAAAGCCTTCGTCAATAACTGCTGCTCACGCCAAACTTCCAGATTCGCAAACACCACTCCGGAGTTAAAGTACCCATTACTCAGTTCAGGAATACCGAGCCTATTGCCGGACTTAGTACGTACTTCATCAATATCATTGATAACAGCGGCATATTCTCCACAGAAATTAATCTCGGTAAGCTCGCGAAGAGAGCCTTTGCAAATAACATCTGCATCAAGATACAGTACGGAGCTTAACTCTGTGCTTAAATATTCAAATGCGAAATAACGATAGTACATTGCATAAGTCCATGCTTTTGTACTCGGCAGTGCACGAAACGCCGCGTTATCGAACACAAGAACCGTCACAGTCGTACTATACATTTGGGTCAGGCGTTTTACACTCTTCAGATAATCGTCATCTATATAGTCTGTTACTATATAAAAGTGAATATCAATATCAGGGTTATTCACTAATACTGAGGTCATTGAAATACCAGAGCCAAATAAAAAATTACGGTCGACACCATACGCAACACTTAATTTTTTACTCTTCTCATGCGTAGAGCTGTCTATGACGTGTTTTTGGATAACTAGCTTTTGGAAATCAATGTTCATAGTAAAATGGCCTCAAACTTTATCTGTGATTTATAGCGCTTTTCTTATTGTTCTTTGTCTTATTTTTTGCGCTTTTGTGACAGCCTGTTCAAACAACCTGACTTCCTGACGAAAGATTTCACGTAGTGGCTTCGAAAAATAGACACGTAAAAAACGGTAGATATCTCTGGACGTCAACCCGATCTCAAGTGAAGAGAAATAGAGTCCAATCAGATCCTTATCCCGCCAGCGGCGTGGCACATGCTGGCGTATTTGTGCACGATGCAAATCAATTACGGAAAGTTTGATATTCGCAACGTCTTCCGGCATCGGCTGCTGGAGCAGGAAATGGCATATATAGCAATCCCGGTGATTTACCCCGCCCCGATGCATTTTACCCACCATTTCTGCCACCCGGGTAATAATTGTCCGTTTTAATACAAAATCAGGGGGCTCAACTTTCCACCTTGCACAAAAATCTTCAAGGCTGATAGCAGGAGAGAGATCTTCAGTGATGATAAATGAGGTGCGCTCTAACGGATTCAGTCCTTTCTGCCCAAATGCCACGCCGGTCATGGTGTCAACATTCAGTTCTTGCAAGCGATGTATCGCCAGCCACTCACGGTCTGCGCCAAGTACAGGCATACGTAAAGATATAAGATTCTTCACCACTTCTTTAAGCGTGGTTCCATGATGATATTTAAGAAAATAACCCTTACCCATCATCTCAAAACGTAGGGTACGTCGTGTTTCCAGGGCGCGAAAAACCTCACCGTCCAGCTTAGCGACTTCAGTAAACGGGTCTTTTCCTTGCCACTGCGTGGCAAATGGTTCTTTTAATTCAATCATTCTTAGGACCTAAAATGATATCTGCAGCTTTATCTGCCAGGCTGTAGAGATCTTTTGTATCAGCAAAATGCCGTGCGTTCCCGGCCCAACGACTTCTCTGCTCATTATTTTGCAGCGCATCGAAAAGTGCTGTATTCAGATTTTCCTGCTCAAAAGGTTCAGGAATCACCACCCCACATTGGGCGGCGTTGATATAACCCGCATAGCCGCAAACTTCGGTAGTTAATACCGGCAGCCCGGCAACTACAGCTTCTAGCAAGACAATACCGGCGGCTTCCTGTACAGCTGGGTGAAGTAATAAATCAGCAGCAGACATCAATTCTGCTACATCGTCCCGCCCCGAGAAGAACTGCACTTGTTCTTCAACCCCCAATTGACGAGCCTGAGCGCGATAGCGATCGGCCTTATCCTGACCAACAACCATCAATCGTGTGCGGTGGCGAATGACATCAGGCAAAGAAGCCAACGCCTGTAATGTTCTTGGCACGCCTTTGCGTTTGAAATCGGAACCTACCTGTAAGAGCAAGAACTGATCGAGACCAATACCATTTTTTTCTCTAACAATCAGCCGGCTGTTTTCAGGTTGCTGGCTGTACTTTCTGTCAGGGTAGATTCCTGGAGGCAGAATACGAAAGCGCTGGCTCTCAGTTTGGTAATGATGTTTGAAGTCACCAATTTGTTTATCGGTTAACATCAAAAGCGTAGTGCCGACACCCTGCTGAAATACGGCTTTTTCAAATGCAGAGTAGTGTCGGTACCTGCGCGTCAATTTGTAGAAAAAGCCTTTCTCGCGGGCAACCTTTTCCGCATAGCAAACGTCCGCAGCGTAATACACATCCAGGCCAGGCATTTTATTAAAACCAACGACACGATCGACGGGATGTTGAGTTAAATAATTCTGAACCCACTGATAATATTGCTCGTTTTTCCCATGATTCGTTCTGGATGTAACGGGGACGAGTATAATCTCCAGCCCTTCCGGACGCTCGCCCTGCCATGACTGGGTAAATACCTGAACATGATGCCCACGAGAAGCAACCGTCAGCGCTACCCGCAAGAAATCACGCTGTAACCCACCATAGGGAAAATACTTGTACAAACAAAAAGCAATATTCATGCATTAATATCCGCATCGCGTCGCCAGGCATATCAGGTTTGAAGCATCAGAATCGTGTAATCCTTGCCTAAAGCATCCAAAGATGACTTTCTGTGCTTTCGAAACGTTTCTGCCCGCTAGCTACCTGAAATTGCGCAGTAGTATATCATTTATTATCAAGCATTCCGAAATGAATATTTTTTAAACAAAAAACAAAATAAACTATTAAAAACATACAGATAAATAAGACACCAGTTCATCAGGAAACGCACACCGCACAAGAGGTTAAGACATATAAATGCGGCCATGTGAATTTTTGAAATAGCCATCAGCGAAATCAGTTCCCCACCAATTCCATCGTTTTGATACAACCTGGATAAAAATGATGGTAAAGCCATAGTTAAATACATAGAATCCCCAGCACATTCATAAGTCAGCTACCATTATGCTCGAATTGCTTTACACCGCCCTTTTCTACCTTATTCAGCCTTTGATCTGGATACGGCTTTGGGTGCGCGGACGTAAGGCTCCGGCCTACCGTAAACGCTGGGGCGAACGCTACGGCTTTTATCGCCGCCCGCTAAAACCCGGCGGGATCATGCTTCATTCGGTTTCTGTGGGCGAAACGCTGGCTGCAATCCCATTAGTTCGCGCTCTGCGTCACCGTTATCCCGACTTGCCGATCACGGTCACCACCATGACGCCAACCGGTTCCGAGCGCGTACAATCTGCTTTTGGCACTGACGTTCAGCATATTTATCTGCCTTACGATTTACCGGATGCCCTGAACCGTTTTCTGAATAAAGTTGACCCCAAACTGGTGTTAATTATGGAAACCGAGCTGTGGCCAAATCTGATCGCGGCACTCCATAAGCGTCACATTCCTCTGGTCATTGCCAACGCACGTCTTTCTGCTCGTTCAGCCGCTGGCTATGCGAAATTAGGTAAATTTATTGGCAGACTACTGCGTCGAATTACGTTAATTGCCGCACAAAACGAAGAAGATGGCGCACGTTTTATTACGCTTGGCGCCAGAAGCAATCAGGTCACCGTTACTGGCAGCCTGAAGTTTGATATATCCGTCACGCCACAACTGGCTGCAAAAGCGGTGACATTACGTCGTCAATGGGCTCCTCACCGCCCGGTATGGATTGCAACCAGCACCCACGACGGCGAAGAAAGCATCATCATTGCCGCCCATCAGGCGTTATTAAATCAGTTCCCGAATCTTTTACTAATTCTGGTTCCCAGACATCCTGAACGGTTCCCGGATGCAATTCACCTCGTACGCCAGGCTGGGCTAAGCTATACCACTCGTTCTTCGGGTGAAGTTCCGTCCTCAGGCACTCAGGTTGTGATCGGCGATACCATGGGTGAGCTGATGTTGCTGTATGGCATTGCCGACCTTGCTTTTGTCGGCGGTTCACTGGTTGAACGTGGTGGGCACAATCCACTGGAAGCCGCGGCACATGCTATTCCAGTGCTGATGGGACCACATACGTTTAATTTTAAAGATATTTGCGCCCGCCTCGAACAGGCAAGCGGATTGATCACCGTCACCGACGCACCTACGCTGGTAAAAGAAGTATCTTCTTTACTGACCGATGCAGATTATCGTAATTTTTATGGCCGTCACGCAGTTGAAGTTCTGTATCAAAATCAGGGCGCGTTACAGCGTCTGCTGCAGCTGCTGGAACCTTATCTGCCACCCAAAACGCATTGAGGCAAGCCATGCAAAAACGGGCGATTTATCCAGGAACCTTTGATCCCATAACTAACGGCCATCTTGATATCGTGACGCGTGCGACCAGCATGTTCGATCACGTGATCCTGGCGATTGCCGCAAGTCCCAGTAAAAAACCGATGTTTACCCTTGAAGAGCGCGTCGAGCTGGCGCAACAGGCAACGGCGCATCTCGGCAATGTGGAAGTTCTGGGATTCAGCGACTTAATGGCAAATTTTGCCCGTGATAATCAGGCTAACATTCTGATCCGAGGCCTACGCGCGGTAGCAGATTTTGAGTATGAAATGCAGCTGGCGCACATGAACCGCCACCTAATGCCGCAACTGGAAAGCGTCTTTCTGATGCCGTCTAAAGAGTGGTCATTTATCTCATCGTCACTGGTGAAAGAAGTCGCCCGCCATCAGGGTGATGTGACGCACTTTCTGCCGGAAAACGTCCATCAGGCGTTAATGAGTAAGTTGAAGTAATGTGCCTGGCCGGATGCTGCATCCGGCCAGCAATGACACTATTTCTGACAGCGACGGCAATAGAACGTTGTACGCTGGGCGTGTTTTGTCGCAACAATCGGTGCGCCACATGCGCGGCAAGGTTCACCTTCTCTCCCATAGACCTGCAGCTCCTGGGCAAAATAGCCCGGCTTACCGTCACTTTGCAGAAAGTCCTTCAGCGTCGTCCCGCCCTGCTCGATAGAACGCAGCAAAACCGCCTTGATAACGCGTACCAGCAGTTCACACTCATCTTTCGACAGCGATGACGCCAGACGGTCAGGATGGATACCAGCCGCAAACAGCGACTCGCTGGCATAGATGTTTCCCACCCCCACCACCAGCTTGTTATCCATCAGCCAGGGTTTAATCGCCGTTTTCTTCTTTGCACATTTCTGCTGTAGATAACCGGCGTTGAAATCGTCACTCAGCGGCTCAGGGCCAAGATGGGCGAGGACATTATGTCCATCCAGCTCTTTAGTCCACAGCCAGGCACCAAAGCGACGGGGGTCGGTATAACGCAGAACTTTGCCATTACTCATCACTAAGTCAACGTGGTCGTGCTTATCTGCCGGAAGCTCTTCAGGAAGGATACGCAAACTACCCGACATCCCCAGATGAATGATTACCCAGCCATCCGGCAGCTCCAGAAGCAGGTATTTTGCGCGCCGCTGTACGCTCAGGACAGGTTTATCGCTCAGGCGATAGATTTCCTCTGATACCGGCCAACGCAAACGACCGTTACGCACAGTCGCGTGCATAATCGTTGCCCCCACCAGATGCGGCTCAATCCCACGGCGACTGGTTTCGACTTCAGGTAATTCAGGCATAGTATCTCCGGCGGTGTATCAGGTCTCATTAATATGGGGACGGCCAGAAAACAAAAAACCCCGCCGAGGCGAGGTTTTTTGCTACATCGAAACTAAAATTATTTGATTTTAGCTTCTTTGTACAGTACGTGCTGGCGTACAACTGGATCGAATTTTTTCAGTTCCAGTTTTTCCGGCTTAGTACGTTTGTTCTTCGTAGTGGTATAGAAATGACCAGTACCAGCAGAAGAAACCAGCTTGATTTTCTCACGAATACCTTTAGCCATGATTTATTTCCTCTTAGTACTTAGTACTTTTCGCCACGGGCACGCAGTTCAGACAGAACTGTTTCGATGCCTTTCTTATCAATTACACGCATACCTTTAGCAGATACACGCAGGGTGACAAAACGCTTCTCGCTCTCAACCCAAAAACGGTGAGAGTGCAGGTTCGGCAGGAAACGGCGTTTAGTCGCGTTCAGTGCGTGGGAACGGTTGTTACCGGTCACCGGACGCTTGCCAGTAACTTGGCAGACTCGGGACATGTCTATTCTCCAAAAATCAAATTAGCTCGAGCTTCGTATGGGGTATCGGCGCCTCGTCAGGCTTTACAGCCCGGTCATCGCATAGTTCTAAGTGAACTCTCGATTGCCAGGCCCAAATGCCAAACCCGAGATTCTCAAAGGTGGCGTAGTATACGCTGACCCGGCGTTATGCTCAAGTCCCGAACAGACAAAGATCCCGATGGATCGCGTAAAGTGCGTTAAATCCAACCGCGTTCCGCAAAAGAAACGTACTCTCCGCGCCCAATGACCAGATGATCAAGCACCCGGATATCCATGAACTGACAGCATTTCACAACACGCTCGGTGATGAGTTTATCTGCTTTACTCGGCTCTGCACACCCCGAAGGGTGATTATGCGCAAGGATCACGGCGGAAGCATTCATTTTTATCGCTTCGCGGACAATTTCTCGCGGATGTACCTCGACGTGGCTTAGTGTCCCGGAAAAAAGTTTGCTGTGTTTAATCACTTGATGTTGAGAATCCATAAAGATCACCAGAAAGATCTCGCGTTCCTCTTGCGAGAGCTGGCTTTGCAGAAATTCACGCGCCATTTCCGGGCTAAGTAGAGCACGCTCCTCTATCACTCGCACGTTGTAGTAGCGTCTTGCCAGCTCCGCAATACCCTTCAACTGTGCATACTTCGCGATACCGATTCCCGGAACATAGCTAAAATCCATGTAATCAGCAGACAACAAACCATACAACGACTCAAAATGCTGAAGCATCTCTTTCGCCAGCGTAAGCACATCTTTACCCTGAATGCCGGTACGTAAAAAAAGCGCCAGTAACTCAACATCGGTCAGCGAACTGGCCCCCTGTGCCAACAGCTTTTCCCTGGGCATCATACTTCCTGTATTGTCCATACTTTTCCCTCCTTTCGCGTCCGCATAGTGGCATAACACCGACGGTGAATCGACGCGCGGTTTTCACTTCTTCGTAGTGCCTCGCAAAGTAGAAGGCGGTCAAAAGCACGACAAATTGCGGATTGTGATAAAATATCCGCCTTCTGGTGAAACCCAACAGGAAAGATCATGATGAGCCTGGCCGGTAAAAAAATCGTACTTGGCGTCAGTGGCGGGATTGCTGCGTACAAGACCCCTGAGCTGGTGCGTCGTTTACGGGAACGCGGCGCTGACGTCCGCGTGGCGATGACCGAAGCGGCAAAAGCATTTATTACTCCCCTGAGTTTACAGGCAGTTTCAGGTTATCCCGTTTCCGACAGCCTGCTTGATCCCGCAGCCGAAGCTGCGATGGGCCACATTGAGCTGGGAAAATGGGCCGATTTGGTCATCCTGGCGCCCGCTACAGCAGACCTGATTGCTCGTGTCGCCGCAGGTATGGCCAACGACCTGGTGTCAACGATTTGTCTGGCAACGCCTGCTTCTGTTGCTGTACTGCCAGCCATGAACCAGCAGATGTATCGCGCAGCCGCGACCCAGCACAATCTGGGTATTCTTGCCTCACGCGGTTTGCTCATTTGGGGCCCAGACAGCGGTAGCCAGGCATGTGGCGATGTCGGTCCTGGACGTATGCTGGATCCGTTAACGATTGTGGATATGGCGGCAGAACATTTTTCGCCTGTCAACGATCTGCAACATCTCAACATCATGATTACGGCGGGCCCGACGCGTGAACCGCTTGATCCCGTGCGTTATATTTCCAACCATAGCTCCGGGAAGATGGGATTTGCTATCGCGGCCGCTGCAGCAAAGCGCGGGGCAAACGTCACACTGGTATCGGGTCCGGTTTCGTTATCCACACCACCATTTGTTCAGCGGGTTGATGTGATGACCGCGTTGGAAATGGAAGCCGCTGTGCAGTCTGCAGTGCAACAACAGCATATTTTTATCGGCTGCGCTGCAGTCGCTGATTATCGCGCTGAAACTGTCGCCCACGAAAAAATAAAAAAACAAGCGACGCAGGGTGATGAATTAACAGTAAAAATGGTCAAAAACCCGGACATTATCGCCGGTGTTGCCGCACTGGATGCTAACCGTCCTTTTGTCGTTGGGTTTGCCGCCGAAACAAATAATGTGGAAGAATATGCCCGGCAAAAACGCATCCGCAAAAACCTTGATGTGATCTGTGCGAACGACGTTTCGCTGTCAACTCAAGGGTTTAACAGCGATAGCAACGCATTACATCTTTTTTGGCAGGATGGAGACAAAGTCTTACCGCTTGAGCGTAAAGAACTCCTGGGCCAATTATTACTCGACGAGATCGTGACCCGTTATGATGAAAAAAATCGACGTTAAGATTCTGGACCCGCGCGTTGGGCAACAATTTCCGCTCCCGACGTACGCCACTTCTGGTTCTGCCGGACTTGACCTGCGTGCTTGTCTTGATGACGCCGTAGAACTGGCACCGGGCGCAACAACGCTGGTGCCAACCGGGTTAGCTATCCACATTGCCGATCCTTCTCTGGCAGCGGTGATGCTCCCGCGCTCCGGATTGGGCCATAAGCACGGTATCGTGCTGGGCAATCTGGTTGGTTTGATTGATTCCGACTACCAGGGCCAACTGATGGTGTCCATCTGGAACCGTGGTCAGGACAGCTTCACTATTGAGCCGGGCGAACGTATCGCGCAGATGGTATTTGTACCGGTCGTGCAGGCTGAATTTAATCTGGTGGAAGAGTTTGAAGCCACCGATCGTGGCGAAGGTGGCTTCGGCCATTCCGGGCGCAAGTAACCCGCAGAAAAGTATCCCATAGCGTAATAACGCAATAACACACCGCAAACAACAGTTTGCGGTCGCTGTGTGGATGCCTGCCTGGCAAGAGCTTATTTTCAGGGGTATTTTGTAACATGGTAGAAAAGCAAACTGCGAAAAGGAATCGTCGCGAAGAAATACTTCAGTCTCTGGCACTGATGCTTGAGTCCAGCGATGGTAGCCAACGCATCACCACAGCAAAGCTGGCAGCCTCAGTTGGCGTATCCGAAGCGGCATTGTATCGCCATTTCCCCAGCAAGACCCGTATGTTCGATAGCCTGATTGAGTTTATCGAAGATAGTCTGATTACGCGTATCAATCTGATTTTGAAAGATGAAAAGGACACCAGCGCGCGTCTGCGTCTGATCGTTCTGCTGATTTTAGGGTTTGGTGAGCGTAATCCGGGCCTGACGCGAATTCTGACCGGACACGCGTTGATGTTCGAGCAAGACCGTCTGCAAGGTCGCATTAACCAACTTTTTGAGCGCATTGAAGCGCAGTTGCGCCAGGTTCTGCGAGAAAAAAGAATGCGTGAAGGTGAAGGCTACACCGTGGATGAAACGCTGCTGGCCAGCCAGTTACTGGCTTTCTGCGAAGGTATGCTATCCCGATTTGTACGTAGCGAATTTAAATACCGCCCAACGGATGATTTTGACACCCGCTGGCCGTTGGTTGCCGCTCAATTGCAGTAGCGGTTTCGTCTTGTCCGGCCTACGTAAA
The DNA here is from genome assembly GCF_000398825.1 of Citrobacter sp. KTE30. Lineage (NCBI taxonomy): Bacteria > Pseudomonadati > Pseudomonadota > Gammaproteobacteria > Enterobacterales > Enterobacteriaceae > Citrobacter > Citrobacter sp. KTE30. Next base: position 316,340 of record NZ_KB976056.1, read on the forward strand.
ACGTAGGCCCGGTAAGTGCGTAGGCCGGATCAGCGCAGCGCTATCCGGCAGTCCTTATACACCGTATGCTTCGCGATAGGCTCGTACTGCCGCCAGGTGCTCCGCCATATCCGGTTTCTCTTCCAGATACGCAATCAGGTCTTTCAGGGTGATAATAGAGATCACTTTGCAACCGTAATCACGTTCCACTTCCTGAATAGCGGAAATCTCGCCGCGACCGCGTTCCTGACGATCGAGAGAAATCAGTACCCCCGCCAGAGTGGCGCCATTCGCCTGGATAATTTCCATCGACTCACGAATCGCCGTACCTGCGGTGATAACATCATCCACCAGCATCACGCGCCCCTCAAGTGCACTACCGACCAGATTGCCACCTTCACCGTGGGTCTTTGCCTCTTTACGGTTAAAGCAGTACGGCAAATCTTTATCGTGGTGTTCAGCCAGCGCAACGGCCGTTGTAGTCGCAATCGGAATACCTTTGTACGCTGGGCCAAACAGCAAATCGAACTCAATACCGGAATCCACCAGCGCTTCGGCGTAAAAACGGCCTAACAGAGCCAGGTCGCGCCCGGTATTAAACAGTCCGGCGTTGAAGAAATAGGGGCTTTTACGCCCGGATTTCAGCGTAAACTCGCCAAACTTTAGTACCTGCTTGCTAAGCGCAAACTCAATAAACTGGCGCTGATACGGTTTCATGGATTCGCTCCTCATCTCACTTTATTACAGACAAAAAAAAGGCGACTCATCAGTCGCCTTTAAAATCAATTTTCTAACGCCGCCTTCTGCGTCGCTACAATGGATTCGATTCCCCCTCGGGCCAACGCCAGTAGGGTGAGAAGTTCTTCATGGCTGAATGGCTCACCTTCCGCCGTGCCCTGAACCTCTATAATGCGACCGTCTTCAGTCATCACTACGTTCATATCGGTTTCTGCAGCAGAGTCTTCAACGTACTCGAGGTCGCAGAGCGCTTCACCGTTAACAATGCCCACGGAAACCGCGGCGACCATCCCTTTCATCGGGTTAGTTTTCAGTTTACCGCTCGCGACCAGCTTGTTAAGCGCATCCGCCAACGCAACGCATGCACCGGTAATTGATGCGGTGCGCGTACCGCCATCTGCCTGGATAACATCGCAGTCCAGCGTAATGGTGAACTCACCGAGCGTCTTCAGGTCAACGGCAGCGCGCAACGCGCGAGCGATCAGACGCTGGATTTCCATGGTACGACCGCCCTGCTTACCTTTCGCCGCTTCACGGGCGTTACGGGTGTGTGTGGCGCGTGGCAGCATGCCGTATTCTGCGGTGATCCAACCCTGGCCCTGACCTTTCAGAAAACGCGGTACGCCTTCATCAATAGAAGCGGTACATAGCACTTTGGTATCACCAAATTCGACCAGCACGGAGCCTTCAGCGTGTTTTGTATAATTACGGGTCAGGGTGACGGGACGCACCTGATTGGCACTACGACCTGCTGGACGCATGATAAAATCTCCGGCTTGAAACGAATGTGGCTGCGCATTATACGGACTTCCGACTGTTATTCCTATCCTGACAAGACGTGGATGGCTATAATCCTCCCATCTCATCTTTAAAAACAGGAACGTCTATGATCCGCAGCATGACCGCTTACGCCCGGCGTGAAATCAAGGGTGAATGGGGTAGCGCTACCTGGGAAATGCGCTCGGTAAACCAGCGTTATCTGGAAACTTATTTTCGCCTGCCGGAGCAGTTCCGTAGTCTCGAACCCGTAGTTCGCGAACGTATTCGCACGCGTCTGACGCGCGGTAAAGTCGAATGTACGCTGCGTTTTGAGCCTGATGCCAGTGCACAAGGCGAGCTGATTCTGAATGAAAAACTCGCTAAACAGCTCGTTAGCGCTGCTAACTGGGTCAAAATGCAGAGTGATGAAGGTGAAATTAACCCGGTTGATATCCTGCGTTGGCCAGGCGTAATGGCAGCTCAGGAGCAAGATCTGGACGCCATTGCCGCCGAAATCCTCGCCGCGCTTGACGGTACGCTGGATGACTTTATCGTTGCGCGTGAAACCGAAGGTCAGGCACTGAAGGCGTTGATCGAGCAGCGTCTGGAAGGCGTCAGCGCCGAAGTGACGAAGGTACGTGCGCATATGCCGGAAATCCTGCAATGGCAGCGCGAGCGTCTGGTAGCCAAACTGGAAGATGCTCAGGTGCAACTGGAAAATAACCGCCTTGAGCAAGAACTGGTGCTGATGGCACAGCGTATCGACGTGGCTGAAGAACTGGATCGCCTGGAAGCTCACGTCAAAGAAACCTACAACATTCTGAAGAAAAAAGAGGCGGTTGGCCGTCGTCTGGACTTCATGATGCAGGAATTCAACCGTGAGTCGAATACTCTGGCATCGAAGTCTATCAATGCCGAAGTGACTAACTCCGCAATTGAACTGAAGGTATTGATCGAGCAAATGCGCGAGCAAATTCAGAATATCGAGTAAGTCACCATCTCACGTAGCCCGTCAATAAACGGCGGCGCTACGTGCTTTTCCCGACGCTATCAGTTCTCATCTATGCGATCAGACTTATATTTTCTCATCATTTATTGTCACCACTCATATCACAAAGCGCATGCCATAACGTGTTTACAACAATTTCGCATTAGCTGTAGTTATTAGAATCACTTCGCCTTAGAAAATCTCAATCGTGACAGTGCGCACAAATCGTTAACCTTAGCCCCCAGAGAATCAGGGGGAATACATGCTGTTACACGTTTTATACTTAATTGGTATTACTGCCGAAGCCATGACCGGTGCGCTTGCGGCTGGGCGTCGTCGTATGGATACATTTGGCGTCATTATCATTGCCACCGCGACAGCCATTGGCGGTGGTTCAGTACGCGATATTCTTCTCGGCCATTATCCGCTCGGCTGGGTAAAGCACCCTGAATACGTCATTATCGTAGCCACTGCCGCGGTACTGACCACTATTATTGCTCCCGTGATGCCCTATCTGCGCAAAATATTCCTCGTACTGGATGCGCTGGGCCTGGTGGTCTTTTCTATTATCGGAGCTCAGGTGGCACTGGATATGGGCCATGGACCGATTATCGCCGTGGTCGCTGCGGTCACTACCGGGGTTTTCGGCGGCGTATTACGCGATATGTTCTGCAAACGCATCCCGCTGGTGTTCCAGAAAGAACTGTATGCCGGTGTATCATTTGCCGCTGCCGTGCTGTACATCGTGCTGCAGCATTATGTCTCCAGTCATGATGTGGTGGTTATCTCTACCCTGCTCTTCGGCTTTACCGCCCGACTACTGGCGCTGCGCCTGAAGTTAGGTCTGCCAGTATTTTACTATCGCCATGAAGGCCATTAAGGCATAAATCCCGCGATCCGCTGAGCAGCTAACCAGTTGCTCAGCGCTGTGACCTCTCGATCCTCCAGCCACTGAATAACCTGCCGTGCCCGCTGCTCCCCCATGAAAGGAAGCTGCCGCCAGCTTTGTTCATCGCGTTCTTGCAATTGCTGCCACGAACCATCCCGGCTGGCATTCAGCGTTGCCTGTGTTAACGGTATTCCCATGGCAATCACCCAGCGCGTGAACGGAAGATCGCGTGACAGGTTGAATTGATGCCATAACTTCTCCCCTTTGCTTACACCAAATGTGGACTGTAGTTGTTCCTGAGTTAGCCCGAGCCAGGAAAAGATATGCTCAAAACGATACACCTGGTGGAGCTCCCGCCATCCCGCCTCGCCGATGCCCTCCAGCCCCAGCACCTCTTTGGCCCCCAGCCAGACCAGTCTGGCAACAAACTGTTCCTGGCACTCCGCTGTGGCATAAAAACAGGTTAATGAATTGAAGCGCCCCTCAGGTGGCACTGGCTTAATACGCTGGGTACTGCGCCAGACCACCTCATCTATACGGGGGATCCCTTGTCCGGCCAGGCTCACCAGAATCTGATCGCCAGGCGCGATATCCCATTCATTCCAGCGTCGAACGGAGCCAATATTGACGCGCTGTACGCGTTTATCATCCAGCATGACGGGAGTCAGCAATGCTACCACCGCAATTTTCCCGCTTTTACCAACGGAGAACTGAATACCGGTTACCTCAGATACCCTGGCCACGGGAGGATATTTCCACGCAGCCAGCCAGTCTCCCTGTCCGGGTAGCCAGTATCGCGCCTGCGGCTCTTTTCCTGTTCGCACGACCACGCCATCAGTGACAAAAGGTAATCCTGAAGTCCACCACTTTGCTCGCACTTGCTCTACGTCATCCGCACTCTTCACGGCCTTGGTAAAATGTTGCGTGAAACTGAACCCGGCAGCAGTGAGCTGCTCCAGTCTTTCAGACATGACCGCAGGACCATCGGGCCAGGCCCAGATAAAAATAGCCAGCGAGCCTAATAATTCCTGATTGCTCTGGCGCATCATCAATCCAGCAACCTTCGAGCGGGCGTTCATTCCCCCTCTCTGCTTCTGAATATGCCCCTCTTGCTGCAAAAAAATCTCACCCTGCAACGTACTGTTAGCGAGATTCCCCTTGGTGGAATGTGGTACGGAAGGGATCTGAAGAACCTTTTGCGTCCAGTCTTCGCCTTTCAGGCCATTACCACGGCTAATAGCCCGTACCAGATTGCCATTGCGATAGACTAACGTCACTGCCACGCCATCCACCTTCGGTTGCACCCAGAGATCGCTGCGCGCGTGCATCCATTGCTGTAGCGCTTGCTTATCGGCAAGTTTTCGAACACCCGTGTGGGGAACGGGGTGCGATACTGTGCCACCCATTGGTGGCGCAGACAGATCTGGTGGAACTTCATCACCAAAACAGCGCTGCCATTGAATTAGTTGCGCATTGAGCTGGTCATAAACGCCGTCATCTACGGCACTTTCACCCTGTTTCCAGTAACTGTCATTCCACTGTGTTATCTGCTGCTGTAGTCGTGAAATTTCCTCGTTTGCCCTGGCAGGCGACCAGACGGGGCATACCGCCCATGCGGGTAGATACCCCATTAGCAAAACCAGCCCTATGCCTTTCCATAATCCCATGTTACCTCCGCTGAGCACTGCATTTCCTGGCAGGTATAGCGCGAAATAATAGGGAAACAGAGCGGCAAAAAAGCATCCTGCGAGCACCGTTCCTGACATTTGCACGTATTGCTGCAAATCATCGATAAAACAGGAAACTGATACGCAAAACGCAATAAACATGCGCAAAAAGTGTGACAAGGGCTACGTCACATAGCGGCTACGTGTATAATAAGCCCGTATGTAGGCTCTCTTTCGACAATCACATACATTAAGATACTCATGGCTCAAGGCACGCTTTATATTGTTTCTGCCCCCAGTGGCGCGGGTAAATCCAGCCTGATTCAGGCTTTATTAAAGACCCAACCGTTGTATGACACCCAGGTTTCTGTTTCGCACACCACGCGCGCACCGCGCCCGGGGGAAGTGCACGGTGAACACTATTTTTTTGTGAACCATGATGAATTCAGAACCATGATTGGCAGAGACGCGTTCCTGGAACACGCGGAGGTTTTCGGTAATTACTACGGCACCTCACGTGAAACCATTGAGCAAGTATTAGCATCCGGCGTAGACGTCTTTTTAGATATCGACTGGCAAGGTGCGCAGCAAATTCGTGAAAAAATGCCGCATGCGCGCAGTATTTTTATTTTGCCGCCATCTAAGATTGAGTTGGATCGCCGTCTGCGTGGCCGCGGTCAGGATAGCGAAGACGTGATCGCAAAACGTATGGCGCAAGCTGTTGCAGAAATGAGCCATTACGCCGAATATGATTATCTTATTGTGAACGATGATTTCGATACCGCCCTGGGCGATTTGAAAACCATCATTCGCGCCGAACGTCTGCGCATGAGCCGCCAAAAGCAGCGTCATGACGCTTTAATCAGCAAACTGTTGGCAGACTGAACCCACATTCAGTATCATGCCCAGTCATTTCTTCACCTGTGGAGCATTTTAAGTATGGCACGCGTAACTGTTCAGGACGCTGTAGAGAAAATTGGTAACCGTTTTGACCTGGTACTGGTCGCCGCGCGTCGCGCTCGTCAGATGCAGGTAGGCGGAAAGGATCCGCTCGTACCGGAAGAAAACGATAAAACTACCGTTATCGCGCTGCGCGAAATCGAAGAAGGTCTGATCAACAACCAGATCCTCGACGTGCGTGAGCGCCAGGAACAGCAAGAGCAGGAAGCCGCTGAATTACAAGCCGTTACCGCTATTGCTGAAGGTCGTCGTTAATCACAAAGCGGGTCGCCCTTGTATCTGTTTGAAAGCCTGAATCAACTGATTCAAAACTACCTGCCGGAAGACCAGATTAAGCGTCTTCGGCAGGCGTATCTCGTTGCACGTGACGCTCACGAGGGCCAGACACGTTCAAGCGGTGAACCCTATATCACGCACCCGGTAGCGGTAGCCTGTATTCTGGCCGAGATGAAACTCGACTACGAAACGCTGATGGCTGCGCTGCTGCATGACGTGATTGAAGATACCCCAGCCACCTATCAGGACATGGAACAGCTTTTTGGTAAAAGCGTTGCAGAGCTGGTAGAAGGGGTATCGAAGCTTGATAAGCTTAAGTTTCGCGATAAGAAAGAGGCGCAAGCCGAAAACTTTCGCAAGATGATTATGGCGATGGTGCAGGATATCCGCGTCATTCTCATCAAACTTGCCGACCGTACTCACAATATGCGCACGCTGGGCTCATTACGCCCGGACAAGCGTCGCCGAATCGCCCGTGAAACCCTCGAAATCTATAGTCCGCTGGCACACCGTTTAGGTATTCATCACATTAAAACCGAGCTGGAAGAGCTGGGTTTTGAAGCGCTGTACCCGAACCGCTATCGCGTGATTAAAGAAGTGGTTAAAGCCGCTCGCGGCAACCGCAAAGAGATGATCCAAAAAATCCTCTCGGAAATCGAAGGGCGTTTGCAGGAGGCAGGTATTCCGTGTCGCGTAAGCGGGCGTGAGAAGCACCTGTACTCTATTTACTGCAAAATGGTGCTCAAAGAGCAGCGTTTTCACTCCATCATGGATATCTACGCATTTCGCGTCATCGTTCATGATTCCGATACCTGCTATCGCGTACTCGGCCAGATGCACAGCCTGTACAAACCACGTCCTGGCCGCGTGAAAGACTATATTGCCATCCCAAAAGCGAACGGATATCAGTCTTTGCACACCTCAATGATCGGCCCTCATGGCGTCCCGGTTGAAGTGCAGATTCGTACTGAAGACATGGACCAGATGGCAGAGATGGGTGTCGCAGCGCACTGGGCTTACAAAGAGCACGGCGGCGAAAGCAGCACCACTGCGCAAATCCGCGCTCAACGCTGGATGCAAAGCCTGCTGGAACTGCAGCAGAGCGCCGGTAGCTCGTTTGAATTTATTGAAAGCGTTAAATCTGATCTCTTCCCGGATGAGATTTATGTTTTCACACCGGAAGGGCGCATTGTCGAACTGCCCGCCGGTGCAACGCCTGTCGACTTCGCCTACGCCGTGCATACCGATATCGGTCACGCTTGCGTCGGCGCGCGCGTCGACAGACAGCCTTACCCGCTTTCACAATCGCTCTTTAGCGGTCAGACAGTTGAGATTATTACCGCCCCGGGTGCGCGCCCGAATGCCGCGTGGCTCAACTTCGTCGTCAGTTCGAAAGCGCGCGCCAAGATTCGCCAACTGCTGAAAAACCTCAAGCGCGATGATTCCGTCAGTCTGGGCCGTCGACTGCTCAACCATGCCCTGGGCGGTAGCCGTAAACTGGCTGAGATCCCGCCAGAGAGCATCCAGCGTGAGCTTGAGCGCATGAAGCTCGCCACTCTTGACGATCTGCTCGCAGAAATCGGTCTGGGTAATGCCATGAGCGTGGTGGTAGCGAAAAACCTCCAGCAGGGCGAAGCAACAGCGAACGTACCAGCACAATCTGGCCATGGTCATCTGCCGATCAAAGGCGCAGACGGCGTGCTGATCACCTTCGCGAAATGCTGCCGTCCAATTCCAGGCGATCCCATCATTGCCCACGTCAGTCCGGGTAAAGGTCTGGTGATTCACCATGAGTCCTGCCGTAATATTCGTGGCTACCAGAAAGAGCCAGAGAAATTTATGGCGGTGGAATGGGATAAAGAAACAGAGCAGGAATTCATCACTGAGATTAAGGTGGATATGTTTAACCACCAGGGTGCTTTGGCGAACCTAACGGCGGCAATCAACACGACCACCTCCAATATTCAAAGCCTGAATACGGAAGAGAAAGATGGTCGCGTCTATAGCGCCTTTATTCGCTTGACCGCTCGCGATCGCGTGCACCTGGCGAATATCATGCGCAAAATTCGCGTCATGCCGGACGTGATAAAAGTCACCCGTAACCGAAACTAGTCTTATGAATGAACAGCGCTATGCACGTATCCGCGAGATGCTCGCACGTCGTCAGCCCGATCTGACCGTCTGCATGGAGCAGGTTCACAAACCTCATAACGTTTCTGCGATTATTCGTACTGCAGATGCGGTCGGCGTGCATGAAGTCCACGCCGTCTGGCCGGGTAGTCGTATGCGCACCATGGCCTCTTCTGCCGCAGGCAGCAACAGTTGGGTGCAGGTGAAAACTCACCTAACTATTGGCGATGCGGTCACACATTTAAAAAACCGCGGCATGCAGGTTCTGGCAACTCATCTGTCAGATAAAGCCGTGGATTTTCGCGAGATTGATTACACGCGCCCCACCTGCATCCTGATGGGCCAGGAGAAAACCGGCATCACTCAGGAAGCGTTGGATCTGGCAGATCAGGACATCATCATTCCCATGACTGGCATGGTGCAGTCGCTGAACGTTTCGGTCGCCTCCGCGCTGATTCTGTACGAAGCACAACGCCAGCGGCAAAACGCTGGGATGTACCGACGAGAAAACAGCATGCTGCCACAAGACGAGCAGCAGCGCTTACTGTTTGAAGGCGGTTATCCGGTGCTGGCGAATGTCGCTAAGCGCAAAGGTCTTCCCTACCCTCACGTAAACACGCAGGGCGAAATTGAAGCCGATGCAACGTGGTGGGCCACTATGCAGTCTGCGAGATAAACGCGATGAAAGGCCGTTTACTGGATGCCATCCCACTCAACTCTCTGACCGGCGTTGGCGCAGCGCAAAGCAGTAAACTGGCGAAAATTGGCCTGCACACCGTACAGGACCTCCTGCTACACCTCCCCCTGCGTTACGAAGACCGTACCCATCTGTACCCAATTGGCGAACTGCTGCCGGGCGTCTATGCCACCGTTGAAGGCGAAGTGCTGAACTGCAATATCACCTTCGGCGGTCGCCGGATGATGACCTGTCAGATCAGCGATGGCTCCGGCATTCTCACCATGCGCTTTTTCAACTTCAGCGCAGCAATGAAAAACAGCCTAGCCACCGGTCGCCGGGTGCTGGCCTACGGTGAAGCCAAACGCGGGAAATACGGCGCAGAGATGATCCACCCGGAATACCGTGTGCAGGGCGATCTCAGCACGCCGGAATTACAGGAAACGCTGACCCCTGTTTATCCGACTACCGAAGGCGTGAAGCAGGCCACGCTGCGCAAGCTGACCGATCAGGCACTGGATCTGCTCGATACTTGCGCCATTGCCGAACTGCTACCGCCAGAGCTGTTACAGGGCATGATGAGCCTGCCCGAAGCACTGCGCACGTTGCACCGCCCCCCACCGTCGCTGCAACTCAGCGATCTGGAAACAGGACAACATCCGGCGCAGCGACGTCTGATTCTCGAAGAACTGCTGGCGCATAATCTCAGCATGCTGGCACTACGCGCCGGGGCACAGCGTTTTCATGCCCAGCCGCTGAGCGCAAACAATGCGCTGAAAGATAAGCTGTTGGCGGCGCTACCATTTAAACCGACTGGCGCACAGGCTCGCGTTACCGCGGAGATCGAACGTGATATGGCACTGGATGTCCCAATGATGCGCCTGGTACAGGGTGATGTCGGCTCAGGTAAAACGCTGGTTGCGGCGTTAGCCGCCCTGCGCGCTATCGCACATGGTAAGCAGGTTGCGCTGATGGCCCCCACCGAATTATTGGCTGAACAACATGCGAATAACTTCCGCAGCTGGTTCGCGCCGCTGGGCGTTGAAGTGGGCTGGCTGGCGGGCAAGCAGAAAGGCAAAGCGCGTCTGGCGCAACAGGAAGCCATCGCCAGCGGTCAGGTGCAGATGATTGTCGGTACTCATGCAATTTTCCAGGAACAGGTTCAGTTCAACGGTCTGGCACTGGTTATCATCGACGAACAGCACCGCTTCGGGGTGCATCAGCGTCTGGCGCTGTGGGAAAAAGGTCAGCAGCAGGGTTTCCACCCGCACCAGCTAATCATGACTGCCACGCCAATCCCGCGCACGCTGGCGATGACCGCCTATGCCGATCTCGACACCTCAGTAATTGATGAACTCCCACCGGGACGTACCCCGGTCACCACGGTGGCGATTCCGGATACCCGCCGCAGCGATATTATTGATCGCGTGCGCAACGCCTGTACCCACGAAGCGCGCCAGGCATACTGGGTCTGTACGCTGATTGAAGAGTCTGATCTGTTAGAAGCTCAGGCAGCAGAAGCAACGTGGGAAGAGCTTAAGATTGCGCTGCCAGAACTCAATATCGGCCTGGTACACGGCCGTATGAAGCCCGCCGAGAAGCAGTCAGTAATGACGGCCTTTAAGCAGGGTGAACTGCATCTGTTGGTTGCCACCACGGTGATTGAAGTGGGCGTGGACGTGCCAAACGCCAGCCTGATGATTATTGAAAACCCGGAGCGCCTGGGCCTGGCCCAGCTGCATCAGCTACGTGGCCGCGTAGGTCGTGGCGCGGTGGCCTCCCACTGCGTCCTGCTGTACAAATCACCGCTGTCTAAAACCGCGCAGAAACGCTTGCAGGTTCTGCGAGACAGCAACGACGGGTTCGTGATTGCGCAAAAAGATTTAGAGATTCGCGGCCCCGGCGAGCTGTTAGGTACTCGCCAGACCGGAACGGCAGAATTCAAGGTCGCAGATCTACTGCGTGATCAGGCGATTATCCCGGAAGTTCAGCGCATTGCTCGCCATATTCACGAACGCTATCCGCAACAGGCCGTGGCGCTAATAGAGCGCTGGATGCCGGAAACCGAACGCTACTCCAACGCATAGTCGATTCATAGCGGCGGCGGATGTTACCCCGCCGCACAGCCGTTATTGCGCAAAAATCGGTAACAGCAGATACAGCTTAATCACCAGCGCGTTAACGATATCGATAAAGAATGCCCCCACCATCGGCACCACCAGAAACGCCATATGGGATGGCCCAAAGCGTTCGGTAATCGCCTGCATGTTGGCAATCGCCGTCGGCGTCGCGCCGAGGCCAAAACCGCAGTGTCCGGCAGCCAGCACAGCGGCATCGTAGTTCTTACCCATCATGCGCCAGGTAACGAATATCGCATACAGCGCCATGAAAATGGTCTGCACAACCAGGATTGCCAGCATCGGCAAGGCCAGAGAAGCCAGTTCCCATAGCTTCAGGCTCATCAGCGCCATCGCCAGGAACAGTGACAGACTAACGTTACCCAGCACAGAAACCGCACGTTCGAACACCCGGTAAAAGCCCAGTAGCGCCAGACCATTGCTGAGGATCACCCCCACAAACAGCACGCAAACGAAGGTCGGCAGTTCCAGTACCGTTCCAACCAGCATTTGCGCAACGATTTTCCCCACCGTCAGACAGATAGCGATCAGCGCGATGGTTTCAATCAGCACCAGTGAGGTGATCATACGTCCGACGTCCGGTTTTTCAAATGCGGTCGGCACAGCCTGATCGTCCGGCATACCGTCTGGCGTGGTGGAGTGTTTGACCAGATAGCGTGCCACCGGGCCACCAATCAGCCCACCCAATACCAGACCAAACGTTGCGCAAGCCATCGCCACTTCAGTCGCATTGGTGAAGCCATAACGTTCAATAAACAGCTTGCTCCATGCGGCCCCGGTTCCGTGTCCGCCAGAGAGGGTGATCGAGCCAGCGATCAGACCCATCAGCGGGTCCAGACCCAGCAGGGTCGCCATACCAATACCGATGGCGTTTTGCATCAGCAACAGGCCAACAACCACAATCAGAAAAATACCCACCACGCGGCCGCCAGCACGCAAGCTGGCGATATTGGCGTTCAGACCGATAGTGGCGAAGAAGGCCAGCATCAACGGATCGCGCAGGGTCATGTCGAAGTTCACTTCCCAGCCCATGCTTTTTTTCAGCACCAGCAGCGCAATCGCCACCAGCAGGCCGCCCGCTACGGGTTCGGGAATGGTGTATTTTTTCAGGAAGGAAACAGACTGGACGAGCTTACGTCCCAGCAGCAACACAAGGGTTGCCGCAACCAGCGTTGATAACGTATCGAGATAAAACATTTACAGCTCCATTAGTGCGTTTAGCACAATCACGCACGATGCATTCCAGACCGATTTTTAGCTCTTATTGAGTTTTCGGGGTGGATTTTAAGCAGAAAATGATGAAAAGTTATATAAAAATGTTTGTTTATCCGTTTTAAATATTAAGAATACCTGCTAGCAAACGTTTGCTTTTCTGCCCTGGTCAGATAAAATCACCGCTTTTCCACCATGGGATTGCCTCTGATGTCCGTTAACGCCGTAGAGTCAACAAATGCGCAACCGGTTGCGCAGACTCACAACAGTGAACTGATTTACCGTCTTGAAGATCGCCCCCCGTTAGCCCAGACCTTGTTTGCCGCCTGTCAGCATCTGCTGGCCATGTTCGTCGCGGTAATTACTCCCGCTCTGTTAATTTGCCAGGCGCTTGGTTTACCGGCTCAGGATACTCAACACATTATCAGTATGTCGCTGTTCGCCTCCGGCGTAGCTTCTATCATTCAGATCAAAGCCTGGGGGCCGGTAGGCTCAGGGCTGCTATCCATTCAGGGCACCAGCTTTAACTTTGTTGCGCCACTGATTATGGGCGGTACGGCGCTAAAAACCGGTGGCGCAGATGTCCCAACCATGATGGCGGCGCTGTTCGGTACGTTGATGCTGGCAAGCTGCACCGAGATGGTTATCTCACGCGTACTGCATTTGGCGCGGCGGATCATTACCCCATTGGTCTCAGGCGTGGTGGTGATGATTATCGGCCTGTCGCTGATTCAGGTGGGTCTGACATCAATTGGTGGTGGCTATGCCGCAATGAGCGACAACACCTTTGGTGCACCGAAGAATTTACTGTTGGCAGGCGTGGTACTGGCGCTAATCATCCTGCTTAACCGTCAACGCAACCCTTACCTGCGTGTTGCGTCATTGGTGATTGCGATGGCGGCAGGCTATCTGCTGGCCTGGTTTATGGACATGCTGCCGCAAAATACCGCACCGGTAAGTCAGGACCTGCTAATGGTGCCAACGCCGCTGTATTATGGCCTGGGTATCGACTGGAGTTTACTGCTGCCGCTGATGCTGGTCTTTATGATCACCTCGCTGGAAACCATCGGCGATATTACGGCCACCTCTGATGTCTCCGAGCAGCCGGTTTCTGGTCCGCTGTATATGAAACGCCTGAAAGGCGGCGTGCTGGCGAACGGCCTGAACTCGTTTGTTTCCGCTGTGTTCAACACCTTCCCGAACTCCTGTTTTGGGCAGAACAACGGGGTTATTCAGTTAACGGGCGTTGCCAGCCGCTACGTCGGTTTTGTGGTGGCGCTGATGTTGATCGCGCTGGGCCTGTTCCCGGCGGTCAGCGGTTTTGTACAGCATATTCCTGAGCCAGTACTGGGCGGGGCAACGCTGGTAATGTTCGGTACTATCGCCGCATCCGGCGTGCGTATTGTGTCCCGCGAGCCGCTGAACCGTCGCGCGATTCTGATTATCGCGCTGTCGCTGGCCGTCGGCCTGGGCGTCTCCCAGCAGCCGTTGATCCTGCAGTTCGCCCCGGACTGGGTGAAAAACCTGCTCTCTTCCGGTATTGCCGCAGGCGGTATTACCGCTATCGTTCTGAACCTGGTGTTCCCACCAGAAAAGCAATAAGCAAAATGCGGTGTTGATTCTGAATCAACGCCGCTGTAACGCTCTTTCACCATTCCCGCCTTGAGCATTGCGTCTAAATCGTGCATAACTTGACTATGTGCACTTCGCGGGATGGAAGACCATGAAATTTATTGGAAAGCTGCTTCTTTACGTGCTGATCGCCCTTGCAGTGGCGATCCTCGGCCTTTATTTTCTACTGCAAACCCGCTGGGGCGCAGAGCACGTCAGTGCCTGGGTTTCACAGAACAGCAGCTACCATCTGGCCTTTGATGCCATCGATCACCGGTTTTCTTCCCCTTCCCATATTCTGCTGGAAAACGTCACCTTTGGCCGGGATGGTCAGCCCGCCACGCTGGTCGCCAAAACGGTCGATATTGGACTCAGTAGCCGCCAAATCACCGACCCGCTGCATGTAGACACCATTTTGTTGCAAAACGGTACGTTGAATCTTTCCCAGCAAACCGCGCCGTTACCGTTTCAGGCCGATCGTCTGCAATTGCAGGATATGGCGCTTAACAGCCCCGGTAGCGAGTGGAATCTCAGCGCCCAGCGCGTTAACGGCGGCGTCATTCCCTGGAGCCCTGAGGCAGGTAAAATTCTCGGCAGCAAAGCGCAAATTCAGCTCAGCGCCAGTTCGTTGACGCTCAACGATGTCCCGACCACCAACGTCTTGATTGAAGGCAGCATTGACCATGACAGGGTGACACTTAGCAATATTGGCGCAGACGTGGCACGTGGAGCATTAACCGGCATAGCGCAACGCAATGCCGACGGGAGCTGGGTAGTGGAGAATCTGCGCCTGAATGATATCCGGCTACAAAGCGACAAATCGCTGACCGACTTTTTTGCCCCGTTAAGCACCATTCCTTCCCTGCAAATTGGTCGTCTGGAGATAACGGATGCCCGTCTGCAAGGCCCTGACTGGGCGGTGACGGATCTCGATCTGAGCTTGCGCAACATGACCTTCAGCAAGGACGACTGGCAAACTCAGGAAGGAAAATTGTCGATGAACGCCAGCGAGTTTATCTACGGCTCTCTGCACTTCTTCGATCCGATTCTGAACGCCGAGTTCTCACCACAGGGCATTGCGCTGCGCCAGTTCACCACCCGCTGGGAAGGCGGTATGGTCAGAACATCCGGAAACTGGCTACGCAGCAACAAAGCGCTGGTCCTCGATGATGCCGCGATTGCCGGTCTGGAATACACGCTGCCGGAAAACTGGAAGCAGCAGTGGATGAAACCTCTGCCAACATGGCTAAACAGCCTGACGCTGAAGAAATTCAGCGCCAGCCGCAATCTGGTAATTGATATCGACCCGAGTTTCCCGTGGCAGCTCACCGCGCTTGACGGTTACGGCGCTAACCTCGGGCTGGTACAGAACAATCAGTGGGGGATCTGGAGCGGGAGCGCCACCCTCAACGCCGCTGCTGCTACCTTTAACCGCACGGATGTACGTCGTCCTTCGCTGGCGCTGACGGCGAACAACAGCACCATCAATATCAGCGAACTGAGCGCCTATACGGAAAAGGGGCTGCTGGAGGCCACCGCCAGCATTTCGCAGTTGCCTCAGCGCCAGGCTCAGATCAGCCTGAACGGACGCGGCGTGCCAATGACGATCCTGCAGCAGTGGGGCTGGCCCGCACTGCCGCTTTCCGGCGATGGTAATATTCAGCTTACCGCCAGCGGCAATATTCAGGCCGATGCGCCGCTCAAGCCAACGATCAGCGGGCAACTGCATGCGGTGAACGTGGAGAAACAGCAGGTCACGCAGACTATGCAGGCGGGTGTGGTTTCAGGGAGTGAAGTCACAGCACCACCACCTGCGCAATAATTTATTGCCCGGTGGCGCTTCGCTTACCGGGCCTACTCACGCTCATAAACGAATATATTCACTGCACAACAGCCACTTCACCGGCTCATCCTCTTCAATCGCCGGGAAGCGACCGCCAGGTTCCAGAAAGTGGTTGTCATGCTGGTCGTCATTGACCATCGAGATTTCCCAGCCCAGCACGAACGCCTTCTCCGCCCAAAAGCGATGATACAAGCGCGGCGGCAGGCACACCCCCTGTCCCGGTTTCAATACCAGCGTCTCGCCAGCGTCAACGGTACGCCGCTGACCATCGACGCTAACTTCAACAATACGCCGTGCGTCATACCCATCATCAGGCGTGGCCCATGCCAGCTGCATACATAAGTCACCGCCGCCGCGATTCACGATATCTTCCATTTTATGGCGATGAAAATGCCATGGCGTTTGCTGATCCTGCTGAATTTGCAGCATCTTTTCAGCATACGGTTTGGGGTAATTAGCTGACCCTGGCTGACCATTGCGCAACGTCAGTAACGTCAGTCCCGTTTGCGCAAAATCTCCACGCCCAAAGTCGGTAATATCCCAGCCCAGCTGGAGATCGCGCACTTCACGCCACAGAGATTGATCCTGTTGCCGCCAGGCATCGATCGTAAAATACGCAAAATCAGGCAGACAGACCCGAAAAGTCTCGGCGATGGCATGCGCTTTATCGACGGCATAATTAATATGTGAACGCTTCATTCCACTTTTCCTTGTTGCGAAAGAGGCGGGTCGCCCCGCCTGCATGCCGTTAGTAAAGTGATGCTTTGCCGGTTGAACCGAACAATTTCATTTTGTGGCGGATCACGTCCCGCGCGGCGCTAATGGCTTCTGGGTAGATTACGTTCGGGTCCCACCAGGTTTCTTTTGCCAGGATTTCGCGGACTTTCTGGAAGTAGGCGTATTTCATATCGCTGGAAATGTTGATTTTACCCACGCCCAGCGTCACGGATTCGGCAATTTCCGCATCCGGGTTAGCGGAACCACCGTGAAGCACCAGCGGAATATCCACACGCCCGGCGATGTCGCGCAGGATGTTCATTTGCAGCTCTGGCTGCATCCCTTTCGGGTAGATCCCGTGCGCGGTTCCAATCGCCACCGCCAGCGTGTCTGCACCGGTTCGGGCGATAAAATCCTCTGCCTGAGCAGGATCGGTATAAGTAACCTTCGACACGCCGCCTTCCACTGACGTCCCGGTCTGACCAATCGTACCCAACTCCCCTTCCACAGAAACACCTACCGCATGCGCCAGCTTGACCACTTCGCGGGTCAGCGCCACGTTCTCTTCATACGGCAGCAGCGAGCCATCAATCATCACCGAGGTAAACCCACACTGAATCGCCCGCAGCACATGCTCAACCGAAGCGCCGTGGTCCAGATGCAGAGTAAAGGGAACCGGGCTACGCAGAGTGATATCGCGGACATAGCTAAAAAACGCATCGCCGACAAAATCATGTTCACTGGGGTGAATAGAGATAATCGCCGGGGTATTGGTCGCTTCCGCTTCCTCCACTACTGCACGTACAAAGCAGCTGTCCGCCACGTTGAATGCGCCGATAGCAAAACCGTGCTGACGAGTAGGTTGCAGTAATTCTTTCATCGAAACTAACATGTTAATTCTCCAGTTTCAGGGTGTAGAAAGCCCTGCCAGTGCGTCATCGCAGAGGCATAGAAGGCGTTACAGAAAATGAATCAGGCTTTGCCGATAGCGCCGCTGGCCTGCAGGTACGGAATAATGGCTTCCTCGCAGGCCTGCTCCATCAGGGCCAGGGCATCAACGAGCTCACCGGATGTGTCACAACACAGGGTATGCAGTAGCGCAGCCTTTCCGGCTTCGAAAACCGCCGCACCAACGTTTATCTTGGCGACGCCAAACGTCGGGCAACGCTGTAGCTGATCAAACGGCGTCCCGCTGCCGCCATGCAGCGCCAGAGGTACAGTTGATAACCGGGCTATTTCCTCCAGCCGCAGGAAATCAATAGCAGGTGTGATACCCGGCGCGTACATGCCGTGTGCCGTACCCACCGACACCGCCAGCAAATCGATCCCGGTCTGTTGGATAAAGGGTTCCACGTCGGCGGCCTGAGTCATCAAATCAGCGTTAGCGGCATGGTCATAGCGCGGAGCATCGGCCAGATGGCCCAGCTCGCCTTCCACGCACAGAGAAACGCTGGCTGCGAGCTCGACCACTGCCCGGGTCTGGCGAATGTTCTCCTCCAGCGCAAAGGCGGAGGCATCGATCATTAACCCGCTGAATCCGGCGCGAAAAGCCTGACGAATGCGTACAGGATCCTTTCCATGATCCAGCGCCAGCGCGACCGGTACTGAGGCTTCCTCTGCCAGCGTTTTGACGACCGCAGCGGCTATCGGGGCCGGAAAATGCTCCAGATGCCCCTGATACAGATTCAGAATGATGGGCGCACGGTGTTTCTCTGCCACCCGAACCGCCGCGCGGGCGCTTTCCAGGTTCATACAGTTAATGGCCAGCAGCGCGTACTGCTCGCGCCAGGCTTTCGTCACCATGCTTTTCATATCGGCAAACATACGGCCTCCGGTTATTCCAGGGTGAAGGTGATCTCTTCGTCTTTCAGTTTTTGATCGCTGAGTTCATCAAACTCTTCGTCACGCTCGGTCACCGGTTTCTTCCACAGCGACAACATGACACCGCAAATCACTGTGCCGATCCCCAGCGCCAGGCAAAACAGCAGCGGATGCGTAAAGAGCGGAACCACAAACATGCCGCCGTGCGGTACCGGGCTTTCGACACCCCACACCATAATCAGGCCGCCCGCAATCGCCGAGGCCACCACGCAGGAGCCCACCACACGCAACAGATCGCGCGCCGCAATCGGAATGACCCCTTCGGTAATCATGCAGATCCCCATCGGGAATGCGGCCTTCAGCGCCTCACGTTCCGCACGGGTGTACTTGTGACGCGTCAGCAGGAAAGAGAGCGTAATGCCGAACGGAGGGATCATCGAACCAACAAACTTCACCGCTTCCGGACCGTACACACCGCTGACCAGCATGCCGTCAGCAAACAGCGACATGGTTTTATTCACCGGTCCGCCGAAGTCGAATGTCGCCATCGCACCGAGGATAGCGCCCATCAGAAAGCGGGATCCGCCCTGCATGGACTCCAGCAGATGAATCAACGCGTCCTGCAGCCAGGCTATCGGCTTGCCAATCAGCGTCATCATCAACAGGCCGCCAATGACGGTACTCAGTACCGGCAACACCATGATGGGCATCAGCCCCTGCATCGACTGTGGCAAACGGATATAGCGCTTAAGTAGCAGTACGGTATAACCGACCAGGAACCCGCCCAGCATCCCGCCGATAAAACCGGTATGAATTTCGCCGCAAACAAAGCCGACAATCAGGCCCGGCGCAAATCCGGGACGATCGGCAATGGAGTACGCAATCGCCGCACTGATCAGCGGTACGATTAACCCCATCCCCCAGCCGCCAATCTGGTTGAGCATCCAGGGTATGGTTCCTGTTTTTTCACCTACGTTAGTGCCGCCAAGTATTTGCCCGAGAGCAATACAGATCCCGGCGGCGACAATTAACGGGATCATCCACGAAATCCCCGTTAATAAATGTCTTTTTATTTCCTGAGATAGCGGAATTTTATTTTCACTCATGTGAAATCCCTCCAGAATGAGGATCGCTACTGGTTATTATTAACTAATGATTTTTCGACCTTTTCAAGAAACTGAATGGGCGATTTTATGACGATTTCGGTTTTCACTCGCACGATTCGTTTATTTGAAAATCGTTCCTCCCCTTTTATTTTGACATCGACAGCAAGAATTACGACATCAGCTGCAGAAATATCCTCTGTCAGCAGTTCGTTCTCCGTGCCGATAGTTCCTTGGGTTTCAACTCTTATATTATGACCAAGCGCTTTAGCACCTTTAATTAGCTTCTCACGGGCAATATAGGTGTGCGCAATACCCGCCGTACAGGCGGCAACACAAACAATATTCATAACATGCTCCACTTTTTATTTAGCAGACATTGGATTCAGCATATTGGCTAAAAAGCTCAATAATTTTCTGTGGACTGCTTTCGACTAACAGTTGTTCAATAATGTCGTCATCCGCCAACGCGCCGGCAACCTGCGAAAGCAGACGAATATGTGTAGTGTTTTGATCTTCAAGACGTACGGCAAACAGAATGATGCAGCGCACGTTGCTACCATCCAGGGTTTCCCAGGGAATATCCTGGCGGGTACGCCCAATTGCCAGCGTGGTATTGACCACTGCCGAGGATTTCCCATGCGGGATCGCAATATGATTTTCGAAGCCGGTCGAGCCTTCTGATTCACGCTGCCAGACATCCTGAATAAACGTTTCCCGACAGCTAATTGCCCCATCTTTTTGCAGAATATCCGTCAGTTCCTCAATAACCTCCGTTTTGTTTGTGGCCTTCATGTCCAAAATAACGCGATTTGTATTGAGTATTTTCGTGATGTCCATCAATCATACCTCATGGAGTTCAGACATTAATTTTCGACGACCAGCGACGTCGCCCGATGTAATTTTTCCGTAATAACCGTTTCTGTTACCCGCTTAATATCTGCATCATTGAAAAAGGCGGTGACATACACGACCGGCATAGCAACGGCAGGTAAATTTATCGTCGATACCACCAGTTCAATATCGTCAGTCAGTACGGAGGGCAGGCTGCCTGCCGATACCACGCCGACGATAGTCCAGTCCGGAAAGGCGCGCAGAATACGGCTTTTGAGTAAGTGAGAGGTGCCAATACCGGTTGAGCAGACCAGCAGCACGCGCTTACGCGCTATCTGCCGCTCCATTGCGGCTTGAAAATGCACGGTTAAATATCCCACCTCATCTTCCGACACGGCCCGCTCGCCCCAGCTGCTAAACACCCGATTCACCGCGCACTGGGTCAGACGCCACACGTCCTGCAACTCGCCTTTAATATCCTCCAGCAATGGATTGCGAATGCGGATCTGGTAGTTCAGGCGGTTAATCAGCGGCTTAATGTGGATCAGCAATCCGTCATAAAGCGCCGTGTCCTGGCTAAGATCGCTGTCGACCATCTCGGCAAAGGAGGCAATCAACCGATGGGTAATCAAACGCGCTTCGTCGCTGGAGTGCATATGGCCAATCACGCTCACGTCGTTATGCTCTTCAATTACCACGCCGGAAGAGATAATGTATTGATAAATAAACCAGACTTCGTCTTCCGGCAGCGGGTGGGCAATGCGTTTTTCAATATGCTGAATCATCCGGCTGGCAATGGAAAAAATATTCTCGTCACATGAGGTGATATTTTCATCTTTTCTCGGCAGCGCATTGCCCCGCGTGATGCGGTACATCATGATCAAAATATGGGTAAAGATATTGACGTAATAAGGCTCGCCCAGAGACCAGCACAGGTCGTTCTCCATTTCCTGCAATAACGTCTGGACAAATAAAACATCTTCTTCACCAAAGTAATGCACTAAGGCTTTATAACTGCCCGGGTCAAGGCGTGAATAAACCACGTTACCAGGTTCATTATGGTTAATCACGCCGTTAATCAGTGACGCCATCGCCTGGCGTACACCGCTCTCGCTGCCTTCGATATGCGTGCCGCTCTGACTGCGAATCAACGACAGGCCCAGTGGGGTAATCCAGGATTCAATTACTTTCAGATCGTTAACAATCGATGCGCTACTAATGAAATAACGTTCGGATAATTTACTGATCGACGTTTCATGCGGCGTTTCGCTTAATAACTGTGAGGCTATCTTGACTCGCCGTGAATTATTCATCATGCCGTCAGTATCATCACCTTCCGATCCTAATAACTGATCCATATATAAAAGGTCGGTAATATTATCGGAACTTAATATCACCCCAGCACCAGCACGTTTATCGATGGTTATTTTCCATTCTGATAACCATGGTTCCAGTAAACGCAGATCGCGCTGCACAGTTTTCTCTGAAACAGATAAATACTCGGCAATTTTCAGCAGCGTGACATATTCCTTCTTAGACAGAAGAAACTTTAATAATCTGTTTTGTCGCGAGGTAATCATTTGCATTATTTACCCTTATCACACACCAGATTAAATAGCTAAAGAAGCGCTTATGCTCCACGTGTAATCCGTGATGATAAATATAAGAGGACTACGATGCGTCAACAATACTAAATCGTGTCCAGTAATCCGGACAGAAATAAGACAAAAAGAGGAAATAGTGAGATATTTACGGCGCAGATCACATTTTTCGCGGGAATCAGAGTGATACCGCTCGCAAATATGCAGAGATAAAAATTTAATTCAGGATGTTTTGGATTTTCAGATCTGGAATGCTGCTCGCAGCGTGGGCCGGATAAAACGCATCCGGCACCACGTCGACACATACTTACAAGGTAATCGTCAGCTCACTGCCCTGTGGAGTAATAACTACACCCAGCTCGCTGCCCATATGCGACCCGCATTTAATGCCGCCAATTTCCTGAATATTTCGCAGGCACAGCGTCCAGTTACGTGCCTCACCGTTCCCTTTCACAGTGATGGTATTACCTACACGCGTCGCCTTCAGCGTGAAGATAACCGAGCCGTCCATCGCAGGCACTTCACACACCGCTTCCCGGCCCTCCTGCAGATGGAACAGCTGGAACGCGGTTCCTTCATGCCAGGCGTAGTCCGGCTTCTGGTTATTGCTGCCCAGCGCCAGCAGGGTGTTCTCGCGCACGTAGACTGGCAGACTCAGGAAGTCATGCTGCTGTTTATGCCAGCGACTGCCAGACACCTCGTCGTTACGCCACAGATGCGTCCAGCGTCCTTTCGGCAGGTAAAACTGTACATCGCCCGCCTCGCTAAACACCGGCGCAACCATCACGCTATCGCCCAGCATGTACTGGCGGTCGAGATAATCACACGCCGGGTCGTCCGGGAACTCCAGCATCATTGCGCGCATCATCGGCGTTCCTAGCTCATGGGCGCGCGCCGCTTCGCGATACAGATACGGCATCATGCGGCATTTCTGCTCGGTGAAATAGCGCACCACATCGCAGGATTCGTCATCGTACGCCCACGGCACACGGTAGGATTTGCTCCCGTGCAGACGACTATGGCTGGAGAGCAGCCCGAACGCACACCAGCGCTTGTAGACGTGCGCCGGGGCGGTATTCTCAAAGCCGCCAATATCGTGACTCCAGAAGCCAAATCCGGACAGACCAATGGACAACCCGCCGCGCAGGCTTTCGGCCATCGATTCATAGTTGGCATAGCAATCGCCGCCCCAATGCACCGGAAACTGCTGCGCGCCGACCGAAGCTGAACGGGCAAACAGCACCGCCTCTTCTTCACCGACAGTCTCTTTCAGCACGTTCCACACCAGTTCGTTGTAGATGTACGCATAATGGTTATGCATTTTCTGCGGATCGGCACCGTCAAACCACTGAACGTCAGTAGGAATGCGTTCGCCAAAGTCGGTTTTGAAGCAGTCAACGCCAATATCCATCAGACCTTTCAGCTTATTGGCATACCACTCACAGGCTTGCGGATTAGTGAAGTCGTAAATCGCCAGGCCCGGCTGCCATTTATCCCATTGCCACAGGGAACCGTCCGGCCGCTTGAGCAGATAGCCTTTCTCTTTCAGCTCTTTGAATATTGGCGATTTCTGGCCAATATACGGGTTAATCCACACGCAGACCTTCAGCCCTTTTTCTTTGAGGCGGCGGATCATGCCTTCCGGATCCGGGAAGGTCATCGGATCCCACTCAAAGTCGCACCACTGGAAGGCTTTCATCCAGAAGCAGTCAAAGTGAAAAACGTGTAGCGGCAGATTGCGCTCGCCCATGCCGTCGATAAAGCTGTTGACCGTCGCTTCGTCATAATTGGTGGTGAACGACGTGGTCAGCCACAGGCCGAACGACCAGGCGGGCGGCAGCGCGGGACGGCCAGTGAACTGGGTATAACGGTTCAACACGTCCTTCGGCGTTGGGCCGTCGATGACGAAATATTCCAGATACTCACTTTCCACGCTGAACTGCACTTTCGACACTTTCTCAGAGCCGATTTCAAACGACACGCACTGCGGATGATTCACCAGCACACCGTAACCGCGGTTGGTGATATAGAACGGGATGTTCTTGTAAGATTGCTCGGTGCTGGTGCCGCCGTCACGGTTCCAGGTTTCTACCGTTTGCCCGTTACGCACCAGCGCGGTAAAGCGCTCGCCCAGGCCGTATACCGTTTCCCCGACGCCGAGATCCAGGCGCTCAAACATATAGTTTTTCCCGCTGTTGGTATCCTGCACGTAGCCGTTGTTTTTCAGCTGGCTGCCGGTAATACGTTCGCCGTTACGCAGGAAATCCAGCGACCAGAATTCCCCTTTGGTTACGCGCACGCTCAGGTTACCGCTCTTCAGTTCGGCAATCTCAGCGGTGTTGCGCATCTCGACCTTCACATCCTGCAGCACATTGAGCGGGTAATGCGGACCGGTATCCAGCGCCCCCTGGAAGTGCTCCATACGCACACCGACCACGCCTTCCTGCGGCGAGAAGAAGCGCAGGGTAAACAATGGGGTATCCAGTTGCCAGGTACGTTCACGCACGTCGCGCGGCGCAACGTAGACAATCATCTCATTGCCCTGCTGTTCAACCTCGAACACCTGAATCGGGTTAATCACGTTCAGACCGGGCTGAATCAGCCAGTTTCCATCGCTAATTTTCATCATCGGTTCCTTAGTTCTGTAATTCTTTCGTCGTGAAATCTTGCTGATTGCGGCGCGCGCCCTGCGCCAGTTGGCTCATGATTTCAGTCAGATACGGGGTTTTCAGGGTGTAGAAGCGTTTGGCGATCACGGCACTCAGCAGGTAGCAAATAGCCGGGACTATGGTGAACAGCGCGATGATGATGCTAATGGTGGCGCCGTTCTGGGTTTTCGCTGCGGCGTCGTAGCCCCCACCTGCCAGCATCCAGCCAATCAGCGCCCCACCGAGCGCCAGGCCCAGCTTGAGCACGAACAACGTGCCGGCAAAGCTGATCCCCGTCAGACGTTTTCCGTTGCACCACTCGCCGTAATCCACGGTGTCGGACATCATTACCCACTGAATTGGCGTCACGAGCTGATGCAGTACGCCAATCACGAAGATGAAGACGAACATAGTGATGTTGGCGTGCATCGGTACGAAGAACATCGCCAGACTGACGACCGCCAGCGCGGCGTTGGTCCACCAGAAGACGCTGACTTTGCATTTCCAGTCAGTCAGCGGTTTTGCCAGCGCAGAGCCGATCAGGTTGCCGACGCAATAGGTGGTGAGGAAGGCGACAAACACTTCTGGCGTGCCCAGAATCCAGGTGACGTAATACATCATCGCCCCGCCGCGTACGCAGACAGCAAGGATGTTGAGGATGGTCAGCAGGCCGACGATGCGCCATTGATCGTTCTGCCAGATGTCGCGCAGGTCTTCACGCATTGAGTTGCTGCTCGGCGGCGCTTCCACGCGTTCTTTGGTGGTGAAAAAGCAAAATGCCAGCATCAGGAACGCCACAACCGAGAGCACGGCAATCCCGCCCTGAAAGCCGAACGCTTTATCCTCGCCGCCAATCAGATTTACCAGCGGCATCATCAGCACGGTGGAGAGCATGCCGCCCGCCGTCGCCAGCACGAAGCGCCAGGACTGCAGGGAGATACGCTGCGTGGGGTCATTGGTGATGACACCGCCCAGCGCACAGTAGGGAATATTCACCACGGTGTAGAGCAGGGTCAGCAGGGTGTAGGTGATTGCGGCATAAATCATTTTGCCGTTCAGACTGAGATCTGGCGTACTGTAGGCCAGCACACAAACCAGGCCAAACGGTAGCGCGCCAAACAGCACCCACGGGCGGAATTTCCCCCAGCGCGAGCGGGTGCGGTCGGCAAGCAGCCCCATACAAGGGTCTGAGATGGCATCCAGCGCACGCGCCAGTAAGAACATGGTGCCGACAAATCCGGCCGGAATACCAAAAATATCGGTATAGAAGAACATCATATATAACATAACGTTATCGAAGATAATGTGGCTCGCCGCATCGCCCATTCCGTAGCCAATCTTCTCTTTAACGGACAAAATCTCACTTTTCATTACGCATCCTTGTTAGCACTTTCACACGCACTGATACCGGTTACAGTTCTTGTAAACCATCCCTGTGAGCGCGGGTATTCCGATATCTCGTTATCAAATTACGATTCTTGTTTTCTGTGATCAGAGTTGCGTCGAAAAATGTGATGAAATGTAACTACCGGATTTATTGAGGATTTATATGAAACCGATCATGGCAAGACAAAAGGGAAGTTAAAAAAGTGAGTGAGGGGGTGTGGAAACCGTAGGAAGTAGCTATAATGCGCCCCGCCTCCATGTAGCAATCGAGGCGCGGAAGATCGTCATCTCCGGTGAGGTGGCTGGACTTCAAATCCAGTTGGGGACGCCAGCGTTCCCGGGCAGGTTCGACTCCTGTGATCTTCCGCCAAAGTTCCTCCTCACCCATCCGAGAAAGTCTTAAAAACCCTTTATTTTCAATCACCATTGTAGATTAATCATCCGTAGCAGTCCGACAAGATCTCCCTGAATCCATGAAAAATATGTATAGTGATGTGTATAGATTTTTTATACACATTTTTGGCTTATACACATGGCACTTACAGATATACAAATCAAACGAGCAAAGCCCCAAGACAAGCCATACACATTGAACGACGGGCAAGGCCTGTCATTGCTTATCAATCCCGATGGCTCGAAGGGCTGGCGTTTCCGTTTCCGCTTTGCCGGAAAAGCGCGGTTAATGTCATTTGGTAGCTACGACCTTGTGAGCCTAGCTGAAGCACGTGAGAAGCGTGAGACCGCTCGTAAGCAAGTTGCCAATGGCATTGACCCGGTTGAGGAACGCAAAGCCCAGAAACTGGTTCAGCAGCTCTCCACTGTAAACTCATTCGAAGCTATATGCCGAGAATGGCACGCCAACAAAGCTGACCGCTGGACAGTGGCCTATCGCGAAGAAATCATTAAGACATTTGAACAAGATGTGTTCCCGTTCATTGGTAAACGCCCTATCAGTGAAATCAAACCGTTAGAACTGCTTGAAGTATTGCGACGAATAGAGAAGCGTGGGGCACTTGAGAAAACACGTAAGGTTCGTCAGAGGTGCGGTGAGGTTTATCGCTATGCAATCATAACTGGCCGCGCTGAATACAATCCTGCGCCTGATTTAGCCATCGCTCTGGCTGTTCCCAAGCAGAAACACCACCCTTTTTTATCTGCCGAAGAATTGCCTCATTTTATTCAGGATCTCGAAGCGTATACCGGTAGCATCATCACCAAAAATGCTACGAAGATAGTCATGCTGACTGGTGTAAGAACGCAGGAAATGCGCTTTGCTACGTGGGATGAGGTTGATCTTGAGAAAGGCATATGGCAAATACCAGCAGAAAGAATGAAAATGCGCAGACCACACATTGTTCCTTTGTCTACTCATGTAGTTGCCCTCTTCGAACAGCTCAAGCCTATTACCGGCCATTACCCCTACATTTTTATTGGCAGGAACAATCGTAGCAAACCAATTTCAAAAGAAAGTGTGTCACAAGTGATTGAGTTACTTGGTTACAAAGGACGTGCTACAGGTCACGGTTTTAGGCATACAATGTCGACAGTTTTGCATGAACAAGGTTTTGATAGCGCATGGATTGAGATACAGTTAGCCCATGCAGATAAAAATGCAATTCGAGGGACATATAATCATGCTATATACTTGAAAAATAGGAGGGTAATGCTACAGTGGTATTCTGATAAATTAATAAGCTGAGGGCTATACATGACATGGCTACATAGTAATGCTGAATGGGTATTCTCTGGTATTGGCGTTTATGTCATATCACTTATAGTATTAGCCATTACAGCATTAATATTTAGAAAAAAAATAAAAGCTAGCACTCAAAAGATCGCTAAAGTTTTTACTTTCGGATGGGGTAACACAACTAATATCAAACAAAATGATGGAAAAGAATAACTCTCAAAATGTTGACCAGAAAATAAAATCTACTGTCGTGGGGACGGGCAACACGACAATTATCGCACAAGTCATTGTTAATACTAATAGTCCTGACATTGATACAAATGCAATACAAAACACACTGATTAATGAGATAAGAAGCTCTCTAAAAGAAGAGTTTGTATCCACGGAATATAACATATTACTTTGTTACCCTAACAAATTAATTCGTGATGAACCAACTCTAAAGATCATAAAAGAAATCAAACAAAAATTAGATAAGATGGGTGCAAAAGTTTATGAAGGCGGAGGAAAAACGGCCCTACCTAAAACCCAAATAACATATCCACACCTTGCGGAATTGGAATTTATAAAAACTGTCAAATGTGATACGGTGATAATTTTTGCATTGGATGAAGTCACACTATCACAACTAACATTAATAAGTTACTTTAAAGTTTCTAAAAAAATTGACAGTACAGATATGATAATAATATCTAGCGACACATTAAAAAATAGCGATATATTTTTATCCAATGGCACATTCCAATACTGTGATGATAATAATTGCAAATTATATTCTTTGAATTCACTAGATGATGCTGGATTAAAATCTGTAATCGCTAGGATAGAAAATAAAAAAATAATTCAACGAAAAGGCGGCTTGTTAGGAGATTAATATGGAAGAGTCTACTAATTATAAACTAATTATCTGGGGGTTATCCGTTATTCAGCCTGCGACGCCTAATGAGGTTTTGAATTATCTTACAACCACTTTAAATGATAATGGCTTATTGCCTGAAGTTGAAAAAATGGTTCATTACTTTACATTGCTTGATCAACATGGGTATATACATCAAGTATCAAAGCGCAACAATCTTTATTCGTTGACGCCTCGAGGAAATGAACGACTAACTCCAGCACTGAAAAAACTTCGCGATAAAATTAGACTATTTATGCTTGACAACTGTCACTCTACTAGTAAATTAGGAGTGCTGGCCTCAACTGATACAGAGAATATGGGCGGTGATTCGCCGTCTTTACTGTTAAGGCACAATTCAAAAGAGGTTCCGCACCCAAGCCTGTCTTGGGCTGCAGGGACCCTGCCCAGCAGCCCAAGACAGGCTTGGGTGCGGATCTACGAGCAATTAAATATTGGTTCGATGTCCAGTAATGAGGCCAGCACCCCACCCACAACGAAAGGCTCACCACACCATTCTATTGGTCGATTAGGTTTTTCTTTAAATTATTATTCATTTAATAAAATTGATGAGATTTTTTTTAATAATGATGGCGTGACGGCTATTGCCTCATGTATTGGCATATCTCCAGGGTTGATAACTGCAATGATAAAATCACCTAAAAGATACTATCGCACATTTAATTTACAAAAAAAATCCGGCGGTTTTAGACCAATCCTTGCGCCTCGTAAATTCATTAAAACCATACAGTATTGGTTAAAGGATCATCTTTTAAACCGTTTAAAAATACATTCATCCTGTTATTCATATAGAAGTGGTGTAAGTATAAAAGATAACGCAATTAATCATGTAAGGAAAAAATTCGTCGCAAATATTGATATTTCAGATTACTTTGGTTCAATCAATAAAAAAATGATCAAGGATTGTTTTTATAAAAACAACATACCAGAACATGTTATTAATACTATCTCTGGCATAGTGACATATAATGACGTGCTGCCACAAGGTGCGCCTACCAGCCCTATAATATCGAATGCAGTACTTTTCGAATTTGACGAAGAAATGAGTTTTCAAGCCTTAACTCTTGACAGCATATATACTCGTTACTCTGACGATATATCCATCAGCAGTGATAAGAAAGAAAACTTAGAGATACTTATAAGTATTGCTGAAGAAAAATTACTATCGATTGGGTTTACATTAAACAAAGAAAAAAAACGAATTTCTTCATATAATAGCCGTCAAATTGTCACTGGTATTCTCGTTAATGAATCGATAAGACCAACCAGAACTTACAGAAAGAAAATTCGCTCTGCATTTGATCACGCTCTTAAAGAACAGGATAACAGCCAATTAACGATTAACAAATTAAGAGGATATTTAAATTATCTAAAATCTTTTGAGCCCTATGGTTTCAATTTTAATGAAAAAAAATACAAAGATATTCTCAATTTTTTGCAAGCATTTAAGCAAGGGTAGCGCGCAATGCTCTCCCCGCCACGCCTGCCCGCTTCGTGGGGCGCTTTTAATGCAGGTGCGTGAAGGGACTCAGGCCGCGCCAGTGCTGGTGCGGCGGGGTGTGGAAAATTCAGGGTTTTGCATGCAAAGCCATGCAGCGTAGGCATGCATGGCTATTTTTATTAAAAAGACGGGTATTTTCGGGGCGTTTTATGCGGATTTTTTGCGGGTC
>NZ_KB976056.1:346856-551856 GCF_000398825.1 Citrobacter sp. KTE30
TCTGCGTTCTGGTTTGCTTTCTCGTTAAGGGTATCCAGTGCGCTGTCAATGGCCGTGCGGATGTTCTCATCCTGCGTACTGCCGATGGTTTTCATTACTGCGGTAAACAAATCTGGTTTCATCGTCGGGTTCTCTCTGTGTTTTCAACCTGACGCCATTCTGCCGTCCCTCAGACAACAACTCGATTCATTGCCGTTGTCGCAGACATGGCACAAACAGGACTTAAAAACCCGGCTGGCCAGAGAAAGGTCGCAGGTAAACCCCTCTCTCTGTTTGTTTTTTTACATATAACTATTCACTACTGTTCACTCAGTATAAAAATATAAGTAAAACAATAAATTAAAGAGTGAACAGTTGAGAGGAAAGTGTTCACCAACTGTTCACTACTGTTCACTGGTCTGAACATCCCGAATGTAAATTTTATGCGGTATATCCTATTAATTCATGCTGTTAGGGTGATTAAATCAATTTGCATTTCACTTTTGAAATCTCCAGTGCCTTATAACTCCTTCCAGTGCCTTTAAATGGTCTTGAGTAAAAAAACAGCACCCGTTGTTCCGTGCTTTGTACAATTTCCCCCTGTTGCATTGAGAAAAAATATTCACAAAATAGAGCGCTACCTGATACCGGACGGACACGTCCGGATCTCTGCGGATATTAACGAGGTAGCGTTATGCACACAGTTTCATCAGTACCATCTTCCCCCACCACCGCGCACCCGATGCCGGTTTCAGCCCCGGCTCAGGAGCGTTTTTTACGTCTCCCGGAAGTCATTCATCAGTGCGGCCTGTCCCGCTCCACGCTCTACGATTTAATCGCCCGCAATGCTTTCCCGGCGCAGGTTTCCCTCGGGGGTAAAAATGTCGCCTGGCTGCAGTCTGAAATCACGGCGTGGATGGAAGAGCGTGTCGCGCACCGCAACCGGAAATACGACGCATGAATCAGAGCCGTTTTCACAAAGCCCCTTTTTCTGGCTTGCATCCGTTGTGTGTTTCCTGGTACAGTTTCGTCGCTGTCGCAAAATCGACAGCCGGAATTGGCGTTCCGTGTAACTCAATGGCGACAACAGACGCGCTATGCGTCTTTTTTTATGTCGTAGCTCAGACACACCCATTTTCCGGGCTGTGGTGTTTATGCGTACACCACGGTTCCTGTCAGATAATGGTAGTCCGGGCGGGGCAGCCTTCGGGCTGGCCGGTATTCATTGAGGCCGGTTACGCCAACCCCGTTCGGGCTGCCACCAGTGAAATTGGCGTTTCCGGTGGTAGCAGCAACCGCTACTCAATGGAGATTGCCATCATGGCTGCGACCCTCACCCCGTCACACCCGCAGTTTGTCTTTATGTTTGCCGCCGTCCGTCGCGCAGACCGTAAACCCCGTATCTGTATGCTCCGCACCGTTGCCGGTGACGAGCTGGCCGCCCGCCGCACCCTTGTCCGGGAATACGTGCTTTCCCTTGCCGCCCGTCTGCCGGTTATGGAGGTGTCACATGCATAATAAAAACACCCCTCAGACCGTCTCAGCGCGTCGTGATGACCTTAACCCCATGCAGGAACACCTCAGCATTGAGGCGTACCATAAACTCAATCGCGCCAGCGCCGTCTCACAGTTCGTGGGAGGAGATTTGCTGCGCCGTGAACTGAACGGTTTACACCAGCTATACCTGCCGCAGATTTTTAGTTATATCCATGAGGACGTCAGCTACGTCCTGGAAGAACTGAAAGCCAAAGGCCTGTGCCGTGACTTTCTCGCCACGACGTCGGGAAACGGAGGGGAGCACCATGTTTGATTTCCCTCAGCCGGGCGAAACATATCGCTGTACAGGATTTCCTGATGTGGTGGTGTCGGGCGTGCTGGCCGACGGTATTCCGTGGGATATGCCGTACCGCTGTCCGGGGCTGGTCTGGAACCCGTACCGGCGCACCTACACCATCCTCATTCGTATTATTGCCGGTGGCTGTATGGCAGAAATTCCGCTCAGTCGTTTTTTGCGGGACTTTACCTGTGAGCATCCCGATGTATTTAAGCGCAACCCTGACAACCGCCATGCCGTATTGCGCGAAATAGCAGCCGACCCGGCATTACAGCAATACCGGGCGAGGAATATCGATAACTATCCTGATGATATTCCCCCGGTTAAACGTCCGGCGCCGGTGGCGCATAAATGGCGGAATAATTTCAGGCCGGAAACGGAAATAAAACCGGATAACAGCTACCGCCATTATCTGTAATTAAAAACGACACCCAAAAATAAAATGTGCGTATCTGCGCAGGGATACGCACGTCCTCAGGAGACGAAATAATGCCTGTTAACAGTACGGAACGGCCGCAGAATATAAACCAGCCCACTATCAGCCGGGCAGACCTTGAATGTCTCGAACATCTTCGCAATGTCGGCCAGCTCGTCGGCGACCTGATGCAGGTGCAGGACTGCACCTCTTTGCGCCACAATCCGGCACAGCAGCTTCAGCTCACCTCGGTGATTTACCTCATGACTGCCCGGCTTGACGGCGTGGTCGACCGCTGCAATCAGCACTGGCTGACCGGGGAGGGCAGTGTATGAAAACCGCATTATCTCCCGTTCTGCGCGCTGCGCTTTACCGCCGGGCGGTCGCCTGTGCCTGGCTGACCCTGTGCGAACGTCAGCACCGCTACCCGCAGCTCACACTCAGTACGCTGGAAAGCGCCATTGCGGCCGAGCTGGAGGGCTTCTACCTGCGCCAGCACGGCGAGGAAAAAGGCCGTCAGATTGCCTGTGCCCTGCTCGAAGATTTAATGGAAGCCGGACCACTCAAGGCCGCCCCGTCGCTGTCCTTTCTCGGGCTGGCCGTGATGGATGAACTCTGCGCCCGCCATATCACCGCACCGGCACTGCACTGAGGGAAAGCACCATGAAAATGAACGTAACGGACACCGTAAAACAGGCGTGCGGCCACTGGCCGAGCATTCTCCCGGCGCTGGGGGTAACGGTCATCAAAAACCGCCATCAGGCCTGTCCGGTGTGTGGCGGCTCCGACCGCTTTCGCTTTGATGATAAAGAGGGGCGCGGGACGTGGTTCTGTAACCAGTGCGGCGCGGGAGACGGTCTGAAACTGGTTGAGAAAGTATTCGGCGTATCGGCCTCCGAGGCCGCCGGGAAGGTGAACGCCGTGACCGGCAACCTGCCGCCGGTTTCCCCGGAGTTGACTGCGGCCGCAGACGCTGAAACTGAGGCAGACCGCAAAGCCGCCGCCGCGCTGGCCGTAAAACTGACGGAGAAAGCCCGACCGGCCACCGGCAACGCCTACCTCACCCGCAAGGGCTTCCCCGACCGGGAATGTCTGACGCTCACCACCCTGCATAAAACCGGCGGTGTGACTTACCGCGCCGGTGATGTGGTTGTCCCGCTGTATGACGATAGCGGCGCACTGGTTAACGTCCAGCTCATTAACGCGGACGGTCTCAAACGCACCCTGAAAGGCGGTCAGGTGAAAGGGGCGTGTCATATTCTCGACGGGAAAAAAGAGGCGGGAAAACGGCTGTGGATAGCGGAGGGCTACGCGACCGCGCTCACCGTGCATCACCTGACCGGCGAAACCGTCATGGTGGCGCTGTCGTCGGTGAACCTCCTTTCTCTGGCGAGCCTTGCCCGTCACAAATATCCGGCCTGCCGGATTGTGCTGGCCGCCGACCGTGACCTTAACGGCGACGGCCAGACCAAAGCGTCTGCGGCCGCAGAGTCCTGCGAGGGCGTGGTCGCCCTGCCGCCGGTGTTCGGTGACTGGAATGATGCGTACACACAGCACGGCGGAGAGGCCACGCGTAAAGCCATGTATGACGCCATCCGGCCACCGGCTGACAGCCCGTTCAGCACCATGAGCGAGGCGGAATTTACCGCCATGAGCACCAGTGAGAAAGCCATGCGGGTACATGAGCATTACGGCGAAGCGCTGGCGGTGGATGCGAACGGGCAGCTCCTGTCCCGTTATGAGGCCGGTATATGGAAAATCATTCCGCCGTCGGACTTTGCGCGCGACGTGGCCGGGCTGTTCCAGCGCCTGCGCGCCCCGTTTTCGTCGGGGAAAATTGCCTCGGTGGTCGACACCCTGAAACTGATTATTCCGCAGCAGGACGCCCCGGCACGGCGGCTGATTGGCTTTCGCAACGGGGTGCTCGATACCAAAAGCGGAGTATTCAGCCCGCACAGCAAAACGCACTGGCTGCGCACCCTGTGCGATGTGGATTTCACCCCGCCGGTCGAGGGGGAAACGCTGGAGACGCACGCGCCGAATTTCTGGCGCTGGCTCGACCGCGCCGCCGGTTCGCGCGCCGATAAACGTGACGTGATACTCGCCGCACTGTTTATGGTGCTGGCGAACCGCTACGACTGGCAGCTCTTTCTCGAAGTGACTGGTCCCGGCGGCAGCGGGAAAAGTATTCTGGCCGAAATTGCGACCATGCTCGCCGGGGAAGATAACGCCACGTCGGCCACCATCGAGACGCTGGAATCCCCCCGCGAGCGCGCGGCGCTGATTGGCTTCTCGTTGATACGTCTGCCTGACCAGGAGAAATGGAGCGGTGACGGGGCAGGACTCAAGGCCATTACCGGCGGGGATGCGGTCTCCGTTGACCCGAAATACCGCGATGCGTACTCCACCCATATTCCGGCGGTGATACTGGCCGTGAACAATAACCCGATGCGCTTCACCGACCGCAGCGGCGGGGTGTCGCGTCGCCGGGTGATAATGCACTTCCCGGAACAGATTGCCCCGGAAGAACGTGACCCTAAACTGAAAGATAAAATCGCCCGGGAGCTGGCCGTCATCGTGCGCCAGCTCATGCAGACGTTCAGCGACCCGATGACCGCGCGTACTCTGCTCCAGTCGCAGCAGAATTCCGATGAGGCGCTCAGCATCAAGCGCGACGCTGACCCGACATTCGATTTTTGTGGCTATCTGGAGGCACTGCCCGAGCCTGACGGTATGTATATGGGGAATGCGAATATCATCCCGCGACAGCCGCGCCTGTACCTGTATCACGCCTATCTGGTTTACATGGAGGCGCACGGCTACAAGAACACCCTCAGCCTGACCATGTTCGGCAAAGGGCTGTCATCGATGCTGAAAGAGTACGGGCTGAATTACGGTAAGCGACGAACAAATCAGGGGATACAGACGAACCTTGCGCTCAGGGAGGAAAGCAACGCCGACTGGCTGCCCCGGTGCGATGAAACCACCGCGACATAACCTACCCGGACCGGCATCAGCCGGTCTTTTTTTACCTGAAATCCCGGAAAGTGAACAGTAAAGTGTTCACTGTTCACGGACTATTCACAGCATATCACATTGAAATTAAAGACAAATAATGGCGAGTGAACAGTGTGAACAGTTTTCCGTAAAAAAAGTTTTTTTCGTAGTTTGAGCTTGTGCGAAAAATAAGCACATCCGCTCATGTGTATAGCGATGTGTATATTATTGATGTGTTAAATATTTTTAAATCAATAAAAACATTACGTTACACGTGTTTTTTGACTCCTGTGATCTTCCGCCAAAATTCCTCGTGTTAGTTCTTCTTAAATCACATCTCTTTTTAGCTTTCTATATCCGGGATCGATCTCTGGCATACTACGTTGATTGCAGCGTTATAAGTCTGGTTAAAACGGAGGCGACATGACAGATAAACACCTACCACAATCCCCGACAGGCGAATTTATTATGTTTGCCAGCAGTGATGGGAGAGTACGTGTTGAATGCCGCTTTGAAAGCGATACATTATGGCTCTCTCAGGCAACGATCTGCGAACTGTACGGAAAAGCTAAAGCCACTATTAGCGGGCATATTAAAAACATTTTTGAAGATGGTGAACTTGAGGAAAATTCAGTTGTTCGGTTTTACCGAACAACTGCCAGTGATGGGAAAAACTACCAAGTTCAATATTTTAGCCTGCCATTAATACTTGCTGTTGGTTACCGCGTCCGTTCGTCCCGCGGCATTCAGTTCCGCCAGTGGGCAACCCAAACACTCCAGGAATACTTGATCAAAGGTTTTGTGATGGACGATGAGCGGCTGAAAAATCCGCCTGTTGGTTCTTCGGCTGTACCTGACTATTTCGATGAGATGCTGGAACGCATCCGCGATATTCGGGCCAGCGAGCGCCGGGTTTATTTACGGGTGCGGGAGATCTTTGCGTTAGCCGCCGACTATCAACCGTCGCTAAAAGAAACCACGCAGTTTTTTCAAACCATCCAGAACAAACTACATTTTGCCTGTACCGGCCATACCGCCGCTGAACTCATTCATCAGCGAGCTGACGCCAGCCAGCCGCATATGGGGTTGACCAGCTATAAAGGTGAAGAGGTACGTAAGGGTGACGTGACGGTGGCAAAAAATTATCTCACCCAAGATGAGGTCAGCGAACTCAATCGCGTGGTTAACATGTGGCTGGATTTTGCCGAGGATCAGGCCCGTCGCCGTCAGCAGGTCTTTCTGCGTGACTGGCAGGATAAGCTGGATCAGTTCCTGCAATTTAACGACCGTGATGTTCTACAAGGCGCAGGTAAAGTCAGCAAGAAAATGGCCGATGAAAAAGCGCAGGCGGAATATAGTCAGTTTGCTGAACAACAACGGCGCTTAAAAGAGGCCGAAGGTGAGAAGGATATTGCTGCTTTGCTACAATGGAAAAAAAGAACCTAAAAAATAGTTCAGCGCCTACCCCCAAATTCCACAAGCAAAATCATTTGGGGGTTCTTATGGGGGTTACTCATTTATCCAATAAAAAATGTCAATTTCAAATCAATGAGTTAAGTATCAAATACGACTCCTGTGATCGCTAAAATCACCTACTTGACTTGCACTGAATGGTAGATTGCAAGGTGATTCAATTTTACTTTCTCTGTGTGCATTAACTTCATTTTTTAATGAAGTGGGTTTCTTTTTTATTCTTAACATATTCATCAGGTACACTTTTATACTCTCTGAATCCATTCTTTATTAGAAATGGAGTCATCTGATCTAATGCGCCTTCACTAACAGTAATATTAACTTCTTTATCATTCAAAAGTAATAATGAGCAATTTAGAAGAAGTGTACCTAAACCGATATTATTGAAGTTTTTATCTATGAAAAAAGTGGATATCTTATGTTCTAATGGGCTGATTTTTAAAACTGATAATCCTGCTAACTTTTCATTTACAGCGGCGACCAAGACCAAACGGCCATCTGGCAATGATTCATTATGATTATAATAACTATATATAGAATCATTTTTCTTATTATTAAAATGGCGAATGTAATTTTCTTTATTTACAACGGCATCCTTTACTAGTTTTGAGTCATACCACTTCTCAAAACATGGATAGTTTTGATTAGCATTTGAAAATAATTGTCTAACTTCATTATCTTGAAAATCTTGATAACTATCCAGCATAATAAGTTGAACATTTCCAACTGATGGGGGCATATCTAGATGCAGTTTTCTCAAACCGCTTCTATCTAACTCATTGATTTTATACATTACCCCCCCTATATATAAATATCATCTTTTTGATACCATTCCTAATAATATAGCACATTATATTATTTCGCAACTTGTATAAAGTTTTTTAGAAAATCATAAACGCCATTACTAACAATGCTGACAACAATAACGATAAACAAGTAAATTAATATAGTGAAAATAGGTGATTCAGTCTGTCTAAACTTGGCAACGGCAATAAAATCCGTCATATTGCTGCTTTTACCTTTTTCATCATCATATTCTTTAGCATCTTTGATTTTAGGCTGACAATCTTTCTCCCAATGGTAGATCATGGATGACTGTTCATTTTTGAAAATATTATCCTCAAAATATTTTTTCCAAGTTTCACCCTCGAGAATTCTACATTTTTTAAAGCTCTGACCAGAATGTGACAATTGATATTCATCAGTCTCATCTCTGATCACAAAGAGATGATATTTCGATGGACATGAAACTGCGTTTGCTAAGCTTATGCGAACATCTTTTGGCAATACACGTAGCTCGTTAACTCTAAAATCAATAACAATCAACTCATCTTTGAAGGGGGTAAGATACTTATCTGAATTCTCAGTCTTGTGTATTAATGCATTAATTTCCTCTTCCAGTAGATCTTTTAATCTAAATCGAATATAGTACTGAAGATTTTCATTATGTTCTATTTCACCATGACTGGTTTTATCTAAAGCACACTCTGATAATTTAAATGAAAGCTTCGTAAACTCATGGTTTACAACTACTGATGCTCTATTATCATATCGCCCATTTAACTTATTGAAATCCAAACTCGTATTCAAAGCTAATGGATTGTTTTTTTGCGAAGCAAGGTTATAAATAACATGCTTAGTTTTTATGTTTTTTGTCGCCAGTATGTGATCATTAAAGATAGCTGAAACCAAATCTTTGTTCACCTCCATCTTCCCACTCAAATCCTCAACTCGATCTTCTGTGATCGGAAATGGAATGATGACGTTAAGATTCAGGTCTTTATTGTAATCATTTTCTGTGTAAGAAAATTTTATTCCAAAATCTATACAATTGATAAGAGGTTTTCTTGTACACCAAAAATTTATATGTAACTCATCTATACTAACATTCTGTTTTTGGGTATTATCTATTTCACCTTCAACCCAAACAGCGAAACTTTTAGCCATGGTTAAGCCTATCCTTATGAGTATAAAACCGAGGTTTTCTCATGAGATTATAACACAAAAAAAAGATATTGAAATAAGGAAGAAAATTGGTAAGGAATTTTTGGCAGGAAATAATGTATTTATATATTCAACATCCCCAGAGAAAAAAATAATTGGCTCATTTCAAATAGACTCAATATTTGAATTCGATATGTATGAAGTTACTGATGAACTTTTACTACGTTCATGCCTTTCGAGAAATGAGATGCTTAATTATATCAAAAACGACAAAGCCTATGCCATAAAAATTAAAAATATTCAAGTAATAAGCCCAGTAAGCTTAGAAACATTAAGAAACAAATTACTAAACTTCAGACCTCCTCAGTCGTACATGTATATTAGTACTCATCTGTTAAATATCATCAGTAACCAGAGCAAAGAAGAATAAAATAATTAGTTCTTGGGTTGTATTCCTTTTTTACGTAATGCCTCCCTCGCCAGTTC
The DNA here is from genome assembly GCF_000398825.1 of Citrobacter sp. KTE30. Classification (NCBI taxonomy): domain Bacteria; kingdom Pseudomonadati; phylum Pseudomonadota; class Gammaproteobacteria; order Enterobacterales; family Enterobacteriaceae; genus Citrobacter; species Citrobacter sp. KTE30. The sequence continues at coordinate 355,985 of NZ_KB976056.1, forward strand.
TTTCAACCAACTGGCGAGGCTTACCCCTTCTTCTGCCGCTACAGCATCAAGTTGTTCCTTCAATGCCGGATCAATACGCATTTTGAACTGCGGCGATTGACCGCCGCCTTTTGGTTTTTTTTCGCGCGATATGATTGAAATGTGGCCACCTATCCAACTATCTTAATCATATAGGAGGCCACCAAAAGCCTTCTACACTAGCAACGCCCCGTTGTGCGGGAACACGTCTAACCTCACCAACTATCAAGGAGTTGATTATGGCTGATTCGCATTCTACCCCAGACACTGACCAATCCGGAATCGAACGTTCGGTAATTGTGGGATATCGCCCGAATGTTTTCGACAAATCCACACCAAAAATTATTCTTTCCGGCAAGTGGCTACGCGAAGCGGGGTTTGATACCGGGCGACAGATTACCGTAAAAGTGATGAATGGCTGTATCGTCCTGATGGTCTATGGCGAGCAGGAGCAACGGTTGCAGGATGAGCTGCAAGAGGCAAATCAGAAGCTGAACAGAATTGAGAGCACGCTGGCGACTCTACAGTGAAGTGCGGCTGAACATGCAAGCAGTACTTACAGGTTCACTTGGTGCCGGATGGCGCTTGTGCTTATCCGGCCTACTCTCCTGGAAAATGAAGCCAAAGTGTAACGGGAACCCAAACAAATGAATCACCACGAAAAACCAGACACCATCTTTTCGATTGACGACGATGAAAAAGTCGAAGAAATAAAAATTCAGTTACTGAAAGCCAAGATTCAATGTGCACAATTTGATATTCATTCTGATAATATTGTTAACGGCGATAATTTCTTTGATGAATTAATGGAGCCTAATAAATGAAAAAAGCATTATAAACTTACGGGCAATAATCAATAATTATGATATTTGAAGCAGCAACTCATTATCCATGAATCAGAAACGCATTAGAAATCATTCAATCACTACACTAAAAATCATAATAAAAATACTATCCTGATGGCCTATGCCAAACGATAAACATGACAGCACAATAAACACCATATTATAATCCCGCTAAAAATACACAGGCATCCTTTTTCTTTAATCAGGAAGGGACAGCCTCGTTTCTAATAAATTAGATTATTGGGTTACATATGAAAAACGTATTCATGGCAATGGTTATCGCTCTCGTCACTATCACCGCATCATCTACTGTTTTCGCATGCCCGAAAGGAGAACACCCGCACGGCGGTACTGGCTCACACCATAAGGGCGGCTGGTGCTCGTATGATCAGTAAAATTGCCATTCCTGTCTTGTTATTGCTCTGTTTTTCAACGCCTGTACTGGCAAAATCGACATTGAATATCGACGGCAACTCGCTTTATCACGGTTATCAGTTGTATGAGAAAGGTTTTGATTATTTGAATGTTCGGGATGAACAGACAGCAGTGATGTATATGTCTTTTGTTGCCGGTGTAGCGGGGACACTATCAAAAGAAAATATCATCTGTAATGAAAGCATAACCATTGGACAGGAAGCTGATATTGTTGGTAATTACCTCCAGACCCATCCTAAAGAACGAACAAAATACAGTCCTTCTGAATTGGCCATGATTGCTTTGGGCAAAGAACTTGCTTGTAACAAAAATAGTAATAGCTAGCGCTGTACGCAGCTTATTTACTGGATGGCGCTAACGCTTATCCGACCTACCGCTTCCCCAAAAAATAAAGCCGCTGACCCATTAATCAGCGGCTTTTCTGTTACTTACAATCCCGTCAGAAATTGTATTTCACGCCCAGCATACCGCGGGTATCGCTGTAGCCTTTGTCGCCGATCTGTTGGGCCACGTTGCTCCACACGTTGAGGCGCGGAGTAATTTGACCTTCAACGCCCACTTTCAGCTCGCCGATATTCTTCGTGCCGCGCATGTCGTTGCTCACATCATCCATCTTCACGCTGGTCGTCTGCGTGTTGTGGATCCAGTTGGCTTCGACAAACGGCTGGAACTCGCGTGATTTGCCGTCGTCGATGGCGTTGTGACCGTTGATAAAGGCTTTCACACCCAGACGGGTCATCAGGTTGCCATCGGTGTTGTCTTTCACGCGGGTACCGTTCGCTTCGCGGTGGCTGTCGGCCTGCACGTCCATCCATACCACCTGCGCTTTCGGTTGCAGCCAGTAGCTGTTGCGCTCGTTTTCACCCAGTTTGAAGCTGTAACCCGCTTCAACAGAAGCTGTTACCCCGCTAGATTTGTATTTCTCTGTCGCCTGCTCCTGGCCCATCACTTTGTTATCAAACCAGTTGTACAGCATCCAGGTGTCTACGTAAGTGCCGGTTTTGTCTGCGTCATTGGCATACCAGGTGCCGTACAGTCCCACGCTGTAACCGGTAACCTGACCACGTGAATAGTAGCCGGTCAGGCTGGACTGCGTGTGGTTCTGGCTGTTGGCGTAACCTGCCATTGCGCCGATGTGCCAACGGTCGAGGCCGTCGCTACTCCACTGCGCCAGATCACCGCCCAGCTGCAACACATAGCTGTTGCTTTGGGTTTTCAACTGCCCGCTACCGTCTTTAAAGCGGGTATGCGCCCCGACGTTACGCATCCACATACTGGTGACTTTTTTCTCGCCCGTCAGCATGTCGATGTACTGCGTTTCGCCCAGACGATCGTGCAGTCGGGTCATAAACAGCGTGTTAGCGGCGTAGTTGTTCGCCAGATAACTGCCTGCTTCCGGGCGGTATTGCTGCTCGGTGACCGGAGGTGCGACAGGTATTTCCGGCTCAGGGATTATCGGATCGACCGGGTCTGGATCGACAGGACCTGGGTCAATAGGGTCAACCGGATCCGGGTCAACGGGGTCTGGGTCGATGGGATCTACCGGGTCCGGATCGACCGGGTCCGGTTCTTCCGGATCCGGCGGAGCAGGAATAAAGCTGGTTAGATACCAGTTGCTGCCCTTTTGCACCACGTTATAGTCGTACGCACCAGCAACAATACGGCCTGCTTTCTCAAAAGTACCGTCAGAATTACCGGCTACTTCGATGATCTCAATACCTTCAACGGTCTGCGCCCCGGTTCCGCCAATGTTGTTCACCGCCACAAACGCATTACCCGCGGTGTTGCCGAGCACTTTCAGCTTGTCGGTTTCGGAGGTGTCGTCATTCAGGACGGTATTGAAAACCAGTTTGCCGCCGTTGCCGGTGAAATCTTCATTAATGGTAAGCGTCTGCCACGGTTCGCCGTCAGTATGCCCAAAGTTCACCACTGACCCGCCGTTCAGCGTCAGGTCGGTGAGCGTTGAGCTGTTGGTCATGTTCCAGGTCGCATCGCTCATTTGCAGCGAGATAACCCCCGTTCCGGCCGAGACGCTGGTGATGTATGACGCCCCACTCCACAACGAGTTGTCGGTCATGTTGAGCGTAATGGTACTGTTTTGCTGCGGCAGGCTGCTGGTCGCGGCAGTCGCGCCAGCGGCGTGAAGATCACCGTCGATAAGGAAGCGCCCGCCAGCGGAGCCGTCTACGGAGCCGCCCGTTTCGGTGCTGATGGCATAACTTTCATTGCTGTGATTGCCCGCCATAGTAATGGCGGCGCCGCCAGCCAGGTTTATTGCCCCGCGTGAAGTCGCATACAGACCGCGTGGCGCTTTGCTGTAAGACGCCGCTTTCGCCGAATTGTTTACGTTGATCATCGCGTTTTCGCCGAGATTCACGGTTGCATTGGTGGAATAAACCGCATGGGCGCTGACGCCGTTGACCGTAATCGTGGCATTGTTGCCCAGTTCCGTTTTGGAAGATGAGGCGGCATAGATCCCTGTCGAGGACGCGCCCGACGTCTCGATAGTGGCGTCATCACCAAGGCGGATCGAGGAGCCGCTCTGCCCGGTGCGAAGACCTTCTGAACTGTCACCGATCGTCACAATGTGTGCCCGATCGCCGACGACAATCGTATTTTTGGCCTGCGTAGCGTCTTTCATTGCGTTTGCAGTGATACCACGCCCCTGATAACCGGTGGTTTGAATATACAGATCGTCGCCGACGTATATGTTGGCTGAACCTTTCCAACCCTGGCTATAGGAGTTGTAACCGGCGTTAATACCGTCACCATCCTGACCGTCCACATAAATGCTGGTGCGATCTCCGGTGATGATAAAGACCGGGTTATCCGGCGTATTGGCCCCGTGCGTGCGAATACCGTCAACATCTTTACCATTGTTGGCAGCATTCTTCGACTGTGTGCGGATCGTCAGGTCATCACCGAAAATAACGCCTGGGCTACCCGTCGCGCTATTCTGAATAACGGTAATGGAGTGCTCGAAGGCTTCTGCTCCTGGCCCATTGAGCGTTAACCCATTGCCAAAAACAGGAATGGTGCCAGCACTCCATTGATAAACATAATTCGGCGTAGCGCTGGTTTTAGCGAAACTGGCATTCGCCTGTGCAGGAAATAAAGCCTGCAACTCCGGGGGCAGACTACTAACCAGACCGCTGGAAGGAAGACTATCAACATCAATCCAGGCTGCATGGGCCGAAAATACCATAGAAGTTAATGCGGCTGAAACCGCGATGGCAATACGAGAGTAAGATTTGGGATTTGGCATATTAGCCTCCTGCTATTAGGCGTAGAGCGTCCACCACATCGCAAGGATGTGAAATAATAAAAATCAGAAATGCGTTATAAAATATTCGATAGTATTTTATGAATACTATGGCCCAACTTATCTTCAAGCCGGAGCTTATAGACATATATTTTCTTAATATCAATATTATCTATTTGGGTAATTTGCTGAATACTTTTTCCTGAGACAAATCGCTTCAGTAATATCATTTCTGTATAGTTGAGTGTGCGCCCACGTTTACTGTTAGCGAGATGACCGGTAAATAATCGTCTCATTTTCTGATGCTGTACGTCATCATCATCATCAGAATATATAATCCCTTGTATTTTATTGCTTTTCGACAGCCAGTAGTTGGCTAACGGCGCCAGGTTCCGGTCCGCTATCAAAACAATATGCATACCGCTATAAGCCAGACGATCAACCCATTGCGGGTCGGCAAACAGGCGCAGGTTCGGGAAAGAGAAGTCCACAAAAATAAACCCGCGCGACAAATGGTTTTGATTATTAAGCAGAAGTTTTTCAATAATTCCTTTTTGCAGAAAGCCATTTCCCTCAGGCCAGATAGCAAAAGCGGCACGGTGACAGTAACTGGCGCGAACCGCAGCATCCGGAAATAATTGACAGGATAATTCACAGCTTATGCAACGAACACTCTGTGATGGTGATCTCTTCATCAAAAATGACTCCTGTTATTTTTCCATAAATATTTCATTGGTAAATAAATGTGTCAATCCGACACGTACGACATTCCTTGTCAGCTAATAACAGTGGCGCTAATAAAATGTAATAAACTCCTGATGTGCTAATAAGCATGGACTGTGATTAATACGATTGCGCTAAGCTTTTTTGTGCCTTATCTCAGAATAACAGTCTGGGCATTAGGAATTTTATGCATAAATTAAAATCCTAGGATAAATCTTAAAAAAGCACTATTTGCTAAAAAAACAACCGATGTAAACAATGCTCATTAATTACACAATACTGATAACTCAATCACCCTTGAAGTGCTGTGGATAAATATAATGATAATTCAGATAAACCTGTAATGAATTCTCATTATTTAACATTAGTTAATTTTACCTAAGAACTTGATCAGCTAACACGTTGTATGTAAAGAACATTTAAATCTTAAGTGAAATTCTTATCTGCGATCACGTACAAAGAGTGAGGCATATTATCGATTTGGATGTAAAATTTAAGGTAAGTGTTGGCACATGCGGTGATACGTTTAGGTTACTGAGGGCTGGGCAATTGTACCTTATCAATCAGTTGGTCGAATTTAATCCTGATAACAAAAGCCTGGTCAATCGACAGACAGGGCGAGCAATTCAACTACAGATACCAGCCTCGCTCTGTTTTCTCTATTTAATTACTCACGCAAGTGACATTGTTTCTCAGAACACGTTGATTAAAGTGGGCTGGGGTGAGAGAAATAATGTGACCACCACCAACACATTTTACCAGGCTATTCTGACGCTACGTAATGCTCTGGCGGATGTGGGTCTGCCGAGAGATACGGTAAAAACAATTTCCCGGCGCGGGCTTGCATTAAATGAAAATACGCAGGTTGAGGCGATAACACATCCTCAAAGTGAAGTTTACCAGCCACCGGTTATAGAGGATTACGCGCCCCCAAAGATAATTGCTCCCGCGCCTCAACAAACGACGCGGGGACCCTGGTGGTACATTATATTTAGCACGGGCATCGTTATTGCCACCCTGATTATCTGGCTGGTGTGGTATCAGACGCGTCCTGTTATGCCGTTTAGTAAATTCGTGTCTGTTTCTATGCAAGTTCCCTCTCGGCAAAACTGTAAAATTTATTACTCACCAAATGAGCACGACCAGGAGAATTATTTCAATCTGATGCAACTGCATCCCTACCTCTGCGAAAACAACAAGCACGTCTTCCTTTCCGGCTACCGCAAAGCGGAGAGGATCGTGGCGTTTGTCTGTGATAAAGATGCGCGGATAGATGCTAACGCGTTTTGTACTACCCACTATTACTGGATGCGCGGGTAATGAAAAAAATACATCACCTTATTCTGCTGGTAATCGGTCTGGCGACGTTGCTCGGTTCAGGCGGGTGGCTATGGTATTCACGCTTTGCCGAAAAGCCGCTGAGTTGCATCGGCAACGTGGAATGGAATATTGGCAGCAATCGCTTTGCCGGTACGTTAGCGTTTCGGATGTACGATAATGCAGGTTTGGCCACCATTACCGGAAAACTGTACGGACGTAATACCTCAGACATCAGCAGGAACATTTATTTCAACTACACCAGACAGCACGAAGCCCGGGTGCTACAGGCGATGCAGGTGGTCAAAACCTTCGCAGACAGCGCCGATGAAACGGATATTAACAATACCTTACCCGGTTTTTACCGCCAAAGCGGACGAACCCTCAGTCTGGTCATGGAAGAGTATAAGGGCACATGGATCTTTGCCAGCTCCAATGTACCCTCGCTGTATTGCCGCAAGAGGTAACGTCATATCCGGAAACAAAAATCGCGCCCCCTCAATGGAATTCATATTTGTCATCATCGACTTACGCGACATGGGTCACTGAATCCTCTAATAACCCATTGCTATTCTTCATCCCGAATCAGGAAACATCCTGAATATCACGATATCCATTGCGTAATAATTAAGCGAAATGGGCGTTTTATTTTGTCCAGAAGACTTCAATCTACGGATGGATATTTGGAGAAGGCGTGGGCAGGGGCGTTTATCTCTCTCGCGAGCAATGTCTGCAGGTTCAGGCGTTATCGCATTTCAGGAAACGGTATGTTTCCGGTGTATTTTTGGCGTACATATGAGGGATACGTAATGTTTACTTTTAAAAAGTGCCTGATTGCACTTTCTATAAATTTGGCCGTTGTTTCATCAGGTTTTGCTTGTACGACCCTGCTGGTCGGTAACGAAGCATCAGCGGACGGCTCGATGCTGGTTGCCCGTAGCGCTGACAGCGATGCCTTGAAAGCGCAACATTTTGTCATTCACCCGGCAAAACAGAATCAGACCGGGGTATACAGCACCAAAGCACATAACGGTGCGAATGACTTTACCTGGCCGCTACCCAAAAACTCGCTGCGTTATACCACTGTTCCAAACTGGAAAACCCAACTGCACGGCGCGACCGGATTTAACGAGCTGGGCGTTGGCGTGAGCGGCACAGAATCTATTTTTGCCTCACCAAAAGCGCTGGCCGCCGACCCGTACGTTGAGGATAAAGGGATCACCGAAGACGATATTCCGGATATTCTGCTGTCGCAGAGTAAAACCGCGCGTGAAGCCGTGGCGCTACTGGGCCATATCGTTGAGACCGTCGGCGCAGGCGAAGGCTTTGGCGTTGCCGTCGTCGACGATAACGAGATCTGGTATCTGGAAACCGGCAGCGGCCATCAGTGGATGGCGCAGCGTCTGCCAAATAACCAGTATTTTGCCACCGGTAACCAGGGCCGCTTACAGGATTACGATCCGAAAAACCCGGACATGATGGCGTCAAAAAACCTGATTCAATTTGCGACCGAAAAGGGTCTGTACGAACCGGCAAAAGATGGCAAATTCAACTTCTCCAAAGCCTATACCCGTGATGATGAGCGTGACCGCACGTATAACGACCCTCGCGTTTGGACCATCCAGAAAGAGTTCAATCCTTCCGTAAACCAGGATATGGCCAAAGGACGTGAATTCCCGGTCTTCATGACGCCAGAGAAGAAAATGACACTGGACGATGTGAAGGCCGTACTGCGTAACCATTATGAAGGCACCAGCCATGACCCCTACACCAACGGTCTGAACGGCAAAGAGCCATGGCGTCCGGTCAGCGTCTTCCGCACCTATGAAGCGCATGTTATGCAGGTCCGTCCGTGGTTGCCAAAAGAGATCGGTGAAACGACCTACATTGGTTTGGGCATGGCTGATCTCACCGCCTTTGTTCCGTACTACAGCGGCCTGAAAGCGTATCCGGCTAACTATACGATGGGTACCGATAAAGCGGACGATCAGTCTATCTACTGGAAATATCGTAAATTACAAACGCTGACGATGACCGATTATCCGAAGCTCGCGCCAATCGTCAAAAAAGCCTACAAAGCGTGGGAAGACAAAGTGGCCAAGGAGCAAAAAGAGGTTGAAGCAGAGTATCTGAAGATGGCGAAAACTGATAAACCAGCCGCCGATAAGATGCTGAATGACTTCAACCTGCGCATCATGGCCGACGCCGAGAAGCTGACGGAAGATCTGACTAATCAGCTATTTACCATCCGCACCAAAGACATTCAGTCTGATATCTTCTTTGCAAACGCTGCGAAAAAAGACTGAGTAACGACGCGATAGTATTCTGGCGTAAAGCGCTTATTAGCTTTGCGCCAGCATTTCACACCGCGCCTTCACTGCGTCGTGCAGCAGACGGACTGCTCTTGAAAGCTGCTTCCGATGGGGGCAAATCATATTCAGCGGGACTTTCTCCCCCTGATAATCCGGCATCAGCAGTTGTAATCGACCGTCACGCACATCTTCGCTGACATCCAGCCACGACTTGTACGCCACACCTTCCCCGGCAATTGCCAGCCGTCGGATCACTTCCGCATCGTCGCTCATAATGGTGCCGTTAACCTGCACACTACTGACCTCGCCGTTGCGCGTAAACGTCCAGCGATCGTGCAGACGGCCGCGTAATACGAAGGTCATGGCGTTGAGCTGTGTTAAATCATCCGGGGTTTGCGGCGCGCCGTTTTGTGCAATCCATTCCGGTGATGCCACCAGCACACGTCGGTTACTCGGTGCAACGGGCAGCGCAATGTAAGACGCATCTTCGGTATTGCCATAGCGAAACGCAACATCGACGGGGTCTTTAAAGACATCCGTCACCTGATCAGAGAAAAAAATCCGCAGGCGCAGCGCGGGATAGCGGCGTCGAAACGACTGAAAGACCGGCAGCAGCAGGTTACGGCCAAGATCGGAAGGCACGGCGATTTGCAGCGTGCCAGAAACTTCATCTTCTGGGGTCTGAATTTTTTGCAGCCCGGCATGCATCACGTCCAGCATCTGGCGGGCATAGGGTAGCCAGACCTCGCCCTCCGGCGTCAGGCGTAGGCTGCGCGTGGAGCGGGCGAACAAGCGGATAGCCAACGTAGACTCCAGTCGCTTGATAGCTGAACTGACCTGAGCAGGCTGAACGCCGACTTCGCGCGCAGCATCGCTAAAACTATTCAGCGCCGCGGCGCGGACAAACAACGTGAGATCTTCAAGCCGGAACATTTTCACTCCCCGAGTATAAGTCCTGTCGCCGTAGGGCTATTTTTCCCGTTCTGCTACCGGTTTACCATCGAATTATTCAACTGATTCCTGTGACCGGAGAGACCATGAAAGCCATCGCTATTACCCGCGCCGCGACCGACGGCAATAACATTGAATTTTTACAAGAGATTGACCTGCCCATGCCAGTCGCTACCGGGCACGATCTGCTGGTTGAAGTGAAAGCCATTTCCGTCAATCCCGTTGATACCAAGGTTCGCGAAGGTTTTAACGCCGATGTGCCGCGCGTTCTGGGCTGGGACGCCGTTGGCGTGGTGAAGTCCGTGGGTGAAGCCGTCACCCTGTTCACACCTGGCGATGAAGTCTGGTACGCCGGAGCGCTGGGCCGCGCTGGCAGTAACAGTGAATTTCAGCTGGTTGATGAACGTATTACCGCGCTGAAGCCAAAAACACTGGATAATGCTTCTGCTGCGGCGCTGCCGCTGACCGCCATCACCGCCTGGGAAATGCTGTTCGACCGTCTGGGCGTTGAGGAAAATAGCAATGAAGATGATGTGTTATTGATCGTTGGCGCGGCTGGCGGCGTCGGTTCTATTCTGACGCAACTGGCCAGTAAGCTGACCAAAATGACCGTCATCGGTACGGCATCACGTCCGCAGAGCCAGAAATGGGTTCGTGAAGCGGGCGCTCATCATGTGATTGACCACAGCAAGCCGTTGACGGAAGAGCTGGCACGGATAGGCATTAAAGAGGTGACGCACGTTGCCAGCCTGAACAATACCGAGCAGCACTATTCGCAAATTATTGCCGCCCTGGCACCGCAGGGCAAACTGGCGTTGATTGACGATCCGCACACTCTCGATGCGCGTCCGCTGAAGGCCAAAAGCATTTCGCTGCACTGGGAGTTTATGTTTACCCGTTCGATGTTTACCACCCACGACATCATTGCGCAGCATCAGTTACTGACCCGCGTGGCACAGCTGATCGACAGCAACACCATCCGCACCACGCTGGGCGAACATTTTGGCGCGATCACCGCGGCAAATCTGCAAAAAGCCCACGCGCAAATTGAAACCGGTCGTTCGGTCGGCAAGATTGTGCTGGAGGGGTTTTAGCATGTCAGATTCAGAAGTGATTTCAATTATTGCGGTACTGAAAGCCAAACCAGGGAAAATCGATGCACTGAAACAGGCACTGCAGGCTCTGTTACTGCCTACTCGCCGGGAGCCGGGCAATATTGAATATGCCCTGTTCCAGTTACGCGACACGCCGGATGTGTTTTACGTGCGCGAATCCTGGCACGGTCAGGCCGGTCTGGACGAGCATATCGCTCTGCCACATTTCCAGGCGTTCATTCTACAAATGAACGATCTGCTAGCCGAACCGCTACGGCTGGATTATCTGACGCCGATTGCGCCATAAAATAACTGCCGAAGCCCCCTGCCGCGTGGGGGCTACACCAGTCATGTCTCACTCGCTTCGCTATCTCTGCTATGATGCCTGCACACAAATAAAACAAAACAACATGCCGAGGGAAAGATGAGTTCCACCAGAAGAGGGATGATGAACGTCCTGATTGCCGCCGTATTGTGGGGAAGTTCAGGCGTTTGCGCGCAGTACATCATGGAGCAAAGTCAGATGTCGTCGCAGTTTCTGACCATGACACGTCTGATTTTCGCCGGGCTGATTCTGCTGATGCTCTCTTTCGTTCACGGCGACAAAGTTTTCTCCATTATCAAAAACCGCAAAGACGCCATCAGCCTGCTGATTTTTTCCGTAGTTGGAGCGCTCACCGTACAGCTCACCTTTCTGCTGACCATTGAAAAATCCAACGCCGCTACCGCGACGGTGCTGCAATTTTTGTCACCGACCATTATCGTGGCGTGGTTTTCCGTGGTGCGCAAAGCTCGACCGGGGATTTTAGTGCTGACCGCAATCTTCACCTCGCTTATCGGCACCTTCTTACTGGTCACCCACGGTAACCCAACGTCGCTGTCTATATCACCTGCCGCGCTGTTCTGGGGAATTGCCTCGGCGTTTGCCGCCGCGTTCTACACCACCTACCCCTCAACGCTTATCGCGCGCTACGGCACGCTGCCGGTTGTCGGCTGGAGTATGTTAATCGGCGGCATGATCCTGCTGCCGTTTTATGCCGGACAGGGCACTAATTTCGTGGTGAATGGCAGTTTGATTCTGGCGTTTTTCTATCTGGTGGTCATCGGCACGTCGCTGACGTTTAGCCTGTACCTGAAAGGCGCGCAGATGATTGGTGGACCGAAAGCGAGCATTTTAAGCTGCGCAGAACCGTTGAGCAGCGCGTTGCTGTCACTACTGTTGTTAGGTATTACCTTTACCCTGCCAGACTGGCTGGGCACGCTTTTAATCCTCTCATCGGTAGTGCTGATCTCAATGGACTCACGTCGCCGCGCCAGAGCGGTTTAACCCCAACCGGCGCGGCAACGGGTCATGATTACCAACCCGGAACCGCGCCGCCGTTAAAGATAGTTTCTGCCGCCTTTGCCACTTCCGGTGACTGATAAGATTGCAGGAATTCTTTCACATTCTCGGCATCTTTGTTGTCTTCTCGCGCCACCAGGATGTTCACGTACGGTGAGTTTTTGTCTTCGATAAATACGCTGTCATGTACCGGGGAAAGCCCGGTTTGCTGGATGTAGGTGGTACTGATAATCGCTACATCCACTTTCTGATCGTCCAATACGCGCGGCAACTGCGCGCCTTCCAGTTCCATAATTTTCAGATGCCGCGGGTTATCAGTGATATCCAACGCTGTTGGCAGCAGGCCGGTATCCGCTTTCAGCGTAATTAACTTCTCTTTTTGCAGCAGCAACAGCGCCCGCCCGAGGTTGGTTGGATCATTAGGTATCGCAATCGTTGCACCGTCTTTTAGTTCAGCGACGGTTTTGATTTTCTTCGAATACCCTGCCATCGGGAACACAAAGGTATTGCCCACCGCAACCAGCTTATAGTCGTGTGCTTTATTATCTTGTTCGAGGAACGGACGATGCTGGAAGACGTTGGCATCCAGCTCACCATGATTAGTGGCATCGTTGGGCAGCAGAGAACCGCTAAAACCCACCAGTTCAACATCGAGGCCGTACTTCTCTTTGGCCACTTTCTTCGCGACCTCCGCCACATCCTGCTCGGCACCGTTAATCACACCCACTTTGATATGCTTTGCATCACTGCTTTGTTGATCGCATCCTGCCAGCAATAACCCCGCCAGTAATACCGCCGCCCCGGCCCCAAAAAAAGGTATCTTCAGCTTCACGTTCTATCCTTTTGCAATAACCGCCTGATGAGTAATGAAATGACTATAGCGGCAAGGTCGCTGCGGTTTAAAAAACGAAAAAGCATCAGCAAGAAGAAAAAGGCATAACAGGGAAAGAGAAGGATTAGTCTGAATGTGCCGCCAGTTCGTCCAACGAAAGTCCGGTAATAATCAGCACCAGTTCACGATCAATACCCTTCTCCAGCATGGCATGGGCTATCCGCAACGCTTCGTCTTGTTTACCTTCGAGTTTACCCTCTAATAAACCCCTTCTTCGCCCCGACTCGCGTAAGCATTCTGCAATAGTCATTAATCTCTCCTTGTGTTGGGGAACGCGTAAAGCCACCTCGCGAATAAACGCCTCGAAACGCGGTGCGCTGCCAGACTGCATCAGATAATTAAATAGCGTTTCTACCTGGCTGTCATTAGCGTATCCCTTAACCAGCAGAGCAACCAGGTTATCCACCAGCACCATCAGGTCACGTTCACGTATATGCTTCTGGACAAGCTCAAGTAGCGCCATCCGCCGATGCTGCATAATCTCATCATCAGACACCACCGTGATGTCTACCAGCGGGAAGGCAGAACCATAAAGCTGCCGTGCGGTTTCTGGATCGTCAAATTCATCCAACCAACACAGCGAGTACGGATACGGGCTGTCAACGCCATGGTAAAAAAGTATTGGCACCACCAGTGGCAGCGTTTTGTGTCCTGCATCAAGGTGATTTTGCATCGCGGCAATGGCGTAACGCATCATCCGAAATGCCATATGAGCATCTGGCGAGCTTTGGTGTTCAATCAACGCGTAGATATAGCCTTTACCGGTTCTAGTTTTTAGCGACCACAGAATATCGGAATAACTGGCACGCAGATCCTCCTCAATAAAACTCCCGGGTTCCAGTTTCAGTGTATCCAGATCGCAAAGCTCATGTAATGACGCAGGAAGATAGGTATCAAGAAAATCCCGCACCGTATCTGGATGGCCTAAGAATTTTTTAAACACCGCATCATGCGGTGTAGATGTTGTTGGTTTTTGCATGGCGGTCCGTCACCGGAAGAACAAGATGACGGGACATTACTCGCCAGTGGCACAGACGACATCAGGGAAATTATCTCTCTGCGAGGCGCTTTCGAGGATAAATACATGCTGGTGCAATATATTCATTTTCAGGGAAGGGTGTTCGCAAAAATGCCCGGTAGCACCTAACGCTTACCGGGCATTTTTTGTGTGCCATCCGGCGATAGCAACATCACACCAGGGCTTTGACTATCTCCATCAACCTGATGATATCTGCAGGCCGGGTATTACCGGTCTGTGGGTCGATAATCGAGCTGTAAACATGCGGCATGACGCGCGGTACTCCTGCTTCCAGACAGGATTGCAGGATAATGCCGAAGTTATCGAGATCGATACCGCCGGTCGGCTCAATCAACGTCATGCCGTTGCGCGCCGCTGTCGTCGCCAGTGCGTACAACTCAGGCAGGGACTGCTCACCGCCCATTGGGAAGAACTTCGCCGCATGCGCGCCAGAGTCCAGCATCATACGTACCGCTGCATCACAGGAAACGCGGGCTGGCGTGCCCTGGCTGCTGCTGACGCCAGTGGAGATCAACACTTCCTCCAGCGTGCCCGTGGGACTGACTAACGCGTTGATATGGGTCTGTTCACCGCCCGTTGCCGCCAGCGCGCCTGCCGCAAAACCACAACCGGTAAAGGTCTGGTTGACGTGTGCCGGATGGACCTGTGAGGCAATCATCGCCGCTTTGTAATACTGCGCCGGGTCGCCCGCCCCCAGCCCCACGGAAATCGACGGCACGTCGACCATCCAGCGTTTTACTTCCTTAACCCCTTCCTCAACCGAGGAGAACTGCGCCGAAAGAATGCCGATCACCGCGTGACCTTCGGCAGCGTCATAGATTTCCCGGGCGTTGGCGATATCCTTCGCCAGCACGTTAATAGCCACTTTATTGCGATAAAAATTAATGTGCTGCATGGTCTGCAATCTCCTTTAGTCGGGCCACGATCAGTGCCATTTCCCCTTCTGCAACCGTACGCGGGTCAAGACTAAAGACGCCCTGATGAAGGTTGTAACGGCGAGCGTAAATCGCGATATCACCCTCTCGCAGCTGCGCTTCTACGGCGTAAGCATCCATCCCCAGCTCTTGTGCATTCACCCGAATACGAATCCGCCAGATGGCGCGCCCGGCTTCGTCCTGCTCAATATCCGCATCCAGTCCGCGAATCGCTGAAATCGCCTGCGCCACGGGGCGAAGCTCTTCGGCGGTGACCACGGTTTGCCCCTGATGATAGTTTTCCAGGGCATACACCAGCCCGACCATATTCTCTTTGCCGATCTTCATCGCCCGGGCAATTCCGTGGTGCTGCGCTTTACACGCGGCAATCCACTTTTTCTTTCCGGTGATAAACCCGGAGGTCGGCGCGTTAAAGGCTTTTGCCCCGCTGTAGACCACCATATCCGCCCCGCTCGCCACCCAGGCGTGTAAGTCTTCCTCGGCGGCGGCATCGACAATCAGCGGCAGGTTATGAACCTGCGCAACCCGTACGAAGTCTGCAATGCTCAACATGCCTTTCTGCACGCAGTGGTGCGATTTCACGTACAGCAGCGCGGCGGTGTTATCGGTAATCGCGCTCTCCAGCTGCCAGCGGGCCGCCAGATTACTTGAGCCAACCTCCACCACGCGTCCGCCGCCTAAGCGGATCGCGCTGGTGATGGGCGCACCGTAGTCAACGTTATGCCCGCGCAGCATGACCACTTCATTGGCCATACCCGCGCTGTCCGGCATCAGCGTGACACTAGCCTGGTCACCGCGGGTAATGGCGGCGGCAACGGCAATCGCAATACCCGCCGAGGCGCACGAAGTAACATAGCTGTCCTCCGCGCCGGTGTAGCGGGAAACCAATTGACCGGTACGGTCCACCAGCCGGTCAATTTCAACAAAGGCCGAAGCTGCCCGCGCGGTGGCTTGCATCACTTCCGGCGCAACGCTGGAAACGCCCAGAATCGTCATCTTGCCACAGGCGTTAATCACCTGTTTTAGCCCCAATTGTTGGTAGATATTCTGTGTCATGGCTTACAACACTCCCAGCAGCGAACAGACCACGCTGAGCGCAACAATCGACAGCAAAATCGTGGTGTAACGCGGCCCTTTCTTCACCAGATAGAAATAAATGGCGAACACCGCCGCCAGCGGCAACAGACCGGGGGCAATAGAGTCGAGGATTTGCTGAACCACCACTTCAGAGCCTTTCAGGGCGCTGAGTTTTAACGGCGTGGTGATCTTGACGTAGCTCGCAGAAAGCGCGCCCATCATGATCAGGCCCAGCACGTTCGCGCCGTAGATAAGTTCCTTTATTCGCCCTCCCTGCAGCAGACCAATTATCGAGTCACGTCCCAGCGTATAGCCTTTGTGCACCATACCGTAGCTGATTGCCAACGTAATGGCCGGGTAGAGGATTAACGGTACAATTCCGCCCATCGCGCTGCCATTTGCCGCGAATGGGATAAAAATAGCAATTAACAGCGGCATCACGGCGGCCCAGATGATCGAGTCCCCCATCCCGGCCAGCGGTCCCATTAGCCCGGTTTTAATCCCGGTAATTGAAGCATCGCTGATCGGCTCGCCGCGGGTTTTCTGTTCCTCCATCGCAATGGAGATCCCCTGAATCACCGCCCCGAACGTCTGCTCTGAGTTGAAGAAGTTCAGATGGCGTTTCAGCGCTTCTACCTGTTCCTCTTTTTGCGGGTAGAGCTTTTTGATGATCGGCGTCATCGAGGCGCAGAAAATCAGGCTCTGCAAACGCTCATAGGAGCTGGAAACTTCTGCACCCAGCCAGTAGATAAACCAGGCTTTGGTGATGTCTGCTTTGGTCAGCGTGCCGCTTTCACGCGCACGCTCCACCAGTTCATGTTGCATTACGTCGCTGCTCATCATGCTGCTCCTTCATTTTTCGCCAGACCTTTAATCAGGAAAGCCACGCAGGTACCAAAGATTGCCATCGCCATGATGTCTACCTTCAGGTACAGCACCGCAAAGAAACCGCCGATAAACCACGGCAGAAGGCTCTTTTTACCGATCACCATAATGGTAATGGCGAAGCCCAACGCTGGCAGAATGCCGCCCATAATTTCAAAGGAGTGCGTCAGCCAGTGCGGCATCAGCTTGAGGAAGCTTTCCACCACGTCCTGACCAAAATAGTTGGCGGCGAAAACCACCGGGAAACGCAGTACAAGGCCAAGCAACGCCGGGTAGAGGAATGCACAGCGCATAATGCCCGCCATATTGGCCGTTTCCGCATGCTTGTCGGCCATATGCACCCACGCTGCGTTTAACGTGCGGCGCAACTGGTCGAGGAACACGCCGATGACGCCAAACGGGATCGCCAGCGCGATAGCCAGGTTCGGGTCCATTCCGGCCTTCACAGCGATAGGAATTGAAATACAGGCGGCCAGCGCAGGATCCGACGGGACGTTACCGCCTGGCGTAGAGGTCACGCCGAGATAAACCAGCTGCATACCGGCACCGATGATCATCGCCGTTTCCATGTTGCCTAACAGCAAGCCAACGAATACGGCAATCACTACCGGTTGCAGCAGCATAGCGGAGAAGGTGTAGCCAAGGCGTAATCGGGCAAACCAGTAATACAACCCCATCAGGCTTGCAAAGACTAAAGTATCCATAGTTAAGTACCCTGTTATCAAAGAATTAGAATTTTTTCAGGATATCGTCCAGCGACTGAGGCTTATCTTCCGGGATAGTCTGGAAGAACACCTGAATCCCACGATTTTTCAGGTCGCTCAGAATGCCGACGTCTTTTTCATCCAGCGTAATATTCTGGAATACCGCTTTGCGGTTTGGCCCACCGCCCAGCCCACCGACCTGAATGGTAGTGACGTCAAACCCCAACTGGACCGCTTCCTGAACCGCCGCCAGAGAAGGGAACAGCACCAGCACTTTGCCGTCACCAAGCTGGTTTTCTTTCCAGGCGGCCGCAAAACTTTGGTTACCGAAACAATCCACTTTGATGTTTGGCGGCGCGGCCATCAGGTAGATGTTTTTCATAAACGGATCGGCATCCAGCTCTTCGCTAACCACCGCAATCCGGTTTGCCTGAGATTGCCCAACCCATTTGGTCACCACTTGTCCATGAATCAGACGGCTATCGATACGACATAAGACGATGTTTGCCATGACGTTTATTCCTTATTGTGATTGTTGTAATTGACGCACGTGGGCGACAACGTCCAGGCAACTGCTACGCCCGGCGTCGACCAGTTCAGCCACGCAGGTGGTCAACCGGCCATGCTCGCGTTTGTCGAGCGCCTCCAGCAGCAAAGAGGCGTTGAGCCCGGAAATAACAGCCACCGGGTAATCGGCGCTCAGCCGCGCCGCCACGTTGGAGGTGGTGCCGCCAATAAAATCAGTCAGGATCAATGAGCCTTCCGGCATGGTTTTCACTACGGCTTCAACGCGCTGATAAAACTCGCCGAGCGTATCAACGGGCATCAGCGCAATTTCCGTCACGCCTTTGATTTCACCCATCACCATGCGCAGGCTGTTGCAAAGCTGTTGCCCCCAGCCGCCATGGGTCAGCAGCAGGATCTGGGGCAAGGATTCAGTGGTAGTCAAAATGGCCTCCTGGCTCGATTACATGAGACTTGCAATGCCTGATGGCGCTTCGCTTATCAGGCCTACGGCAAGTGCTTTGTAGGCCGGATAAGGCGTTTTATGCCGCCATCCGGCAAACTCATCAAAGTAAGAGCAAAGGCTGTGCCAGAATTTGTGTCACGCGGGGAAGAGAGGAGCGCTGGCGAGGCAGAAAGCCGCGCCAGTAAAGGGATTAGCTATACAGCAGTTCGTAGATATAAAAATATTCCGCGTCCGATAAGCGAATGGCATAGGCCTCTTCGATCGGCAGGAAAGCGGATTTAATGACACTAAACGCGCGATTATCCAGATCCGGCTTGTTCTCCAGCGCCATCTGTAACGGTTTGCGGTTAATCACGATACGCTCGACCATACAGCAGCAGTGGATCAGGAAGCGCAGTGTCACCTGACGGCTCGGTTTGAGCGAAAGCGCGGTGGTCAGATGATTCAGCACGCCTTCCATCTCTTTGAGAATACGCTGCGGGTTGAGCACCGAAATATGGTTAATGATGCTCTCCATAGTCAACGCGCTGATAAAGCGCATCGCGCTGCGCTCCATCTCCAGACGGCGTTCGCTGCTGGAGAGATCTGGCGTCAGCAGGCTGAGTACCAGCTCGGGGCCTTGCTCAGAGAACAGCTCCTCGAGCGAGATAAACGGAATATCCGGCAGTCCTGGCTGGAAAGTGCCCACTATTCCCGCCAGGCGTTCACTGGCGTTAATCGCCTGCTGAACACGCTCCAGGCTGCGAACTTCGTTGTAATCGAGGATAACCATCCGCGTATCCTGCGACATCAACTCACCGAAGCTCTCCTCCAGCACCTTTTTGATTTTCTCTGCCGTTCCCATCCCGGTGATGCAGGAGATAACCAGCACTTTACCGCTGTTTTCCTGCTGCGGAGTACAAAGCTGACAGGGAATATTTTTGCTCTGCATCAACGCCGCCAGCTGCGGCAAGTCGCTGGTTTCGTAGCTTAAATCCAGCCCAATCTCCAGCAGGCTGGTGAGCGTGATATTGGGCATTAACAGTACGTCTATCTGGAATAACTTACTGATCGTGCTGCCAAAATGGACCAGTGAACCAATATCCACCATCAGGATCAATCGGCGATATTGCCGGGTCTGGATCATCTGCGTCAGGGCTTCCAGCGTGTCATGCACCGACTGCTCGAAAGGCATATCGATAGCGCTGAACACCTCGCGCTCCAGCACGCGATTCACGTACTGCGCCTGACTTGTGGCGGTCGTCGCACCGTGGGCAATCAAAATCACCCCGCAGTCAGGACTGGCGTCAATCCGTTGGCGGTAATGGCGACACTCTTTGAGGAACAGGCACAGCCAGACCACCTCCGTCGCCGGACACTGAATATGCAGCAGTTCATTGATTTTTCGGCATAACAGCGTCGCGTTTTCGTATTCATCTTTGCAGCGATCGAGGATCAGGCTGGAAGAATAAAGTTGCGGAATAAGGCCGCGCTGCACATAGCCAATCAGCGCCAGGAAGTGTTTGCGCAGCGGGTTAACCAGATTTTCCGGCAGCGTAAAACCAAGCACCTGCTCAACACAGCCGATCAGCAGCGTGACTCGCTCTTCAATCTGATCGCCATAGCGCGGAGGATGCGCCACGCTGTCGCGGCTGTAGAGACCATATTCAAATATCGAACTGAGCTTGTTTTTGAGGATTGCCAGCGTTTCGGCTGGCGGCACGTTGCTGTTACGCAGGTTGATATATTCGCGGGTCAGGAAGCTGTAGAAAAGATCGCTCTCTTCAATTTCGGCTCCGGTGGCCAGTGAATTTTTCAGCGCAGGCAGCGTGCGGGCATCGATGCTCAGGTGTTCTTTGCCTTCGAACAGCGCTCCAACCAACAGACGTTGTTCCGGCGTGGCGTTAAAGGGGATCTCGGTCAGACGTTTATCCAGTTGTAGCGTGTCGCTGTGCTCGGTCATCCCCGAGGCCCAGGCCTGTGCGCAGAGAAACTGAATGTCGCTCTTAAGCTGACCAATGTTGCCTTCCAGCGGCTTGTTCAGCAGCCAGAGCAGCAGAGTACGGTCGATGCTTATCGTACGCTCGATTTTGCGGCTCTCACGCTGTAAGAAGCCAACGATCAGTTCAACCTGCTCTTCCACTGAACGCTGGCGGATGCCGGGCAAATCGATACACACCTGAATACGTCGCTGGAAGGTACGCAGCAACGCCGAGCTTACCGGTTCGGTGGTCGCACATATCAGGCGAACCGAGATTGACCGCGCCACGGCGCTGGAACCCAGCGGCCGGTATTCGCCTTTGTCGAGAATAGAAAATAGCTTTTCCTGGCCTTCATACGGCAGACGATGCACTTCGTCGAGCAGCAGATAGCCACCGTCGGCTTGCTCGACCAGACCGGGTTTATTTTCATTTGCGCCGGTAAATGCCCCCTGTCGATGACCAAACAGGTGCGAAGAAAGCAGCTCCGGGTTATGGGCGTATTCCGCGCAGTTAAAGTAAACCAGCGGCGGCGACGCTCCCACTGCGCGTTCGCAGGCAAAACGGTGCATCAGTTCGGCAAAAAAGGTTTTGCCAACGCCGGAGGGACCGGTCAGCAGAACGTGCAGCCCGTGGGGATACAGCACCGCCGCGCGGCCTTTTTCCACCGCGTCGCGTAGGCTGCGATCGTAACCAATCAGGCCAGAAAAGGGATCGTCTGTCGCCTGGTTTTCCTGAACAGGTAACAGGTCGGCAACGGTTTGCACTTCGCGCTCGGACTCATCCAGTTTGCGTCCCAGCAGCGTTTCAATCGCCTGACGATGCAGAAAGAAGACAGGGCGTCCGCGGCTTTTAATCGCCAGGCCGTCGTTCCAGAGCTGATTGAGATCTTTACTGACCGAGTTGCGCGCCAGTCCGAGGTTAAAGCCGATAGCTTCCGCTGTGAACGCCGTTTCCTGCGCCAGATGGGCAAGATTCAGTCCTCGCGTCAGCCGTTCCAGCTCCCCCAGTATTATCTCAATCCGTCTCATCTCTTTACCGCTTAAGAAATAAATGATTGTTCAGAACATACACTATTCTGCTGCGCAAGAAAGTGAGGCGGCGTCCAGACCTTCCGGTCATCAAAACGTTTTCGACAAATAATGCCGCGCGGAGCCGGTTTCCGGAAAGTTATCGAGGGTCATTTGCAGCTGATAGCCGTTTTTCTGATAAAACGGCAGCGCCTGGAAACTCATGGTATCCACCAATGCATGCAGGCATCCTCTCTCACGCGCTGTCTGCTCGGCAGCCTGCATCAATTTTGTGCCGTAACCGCCTTTGCGCAGCGAATCATGCATCCACAGGAAATCAATACACAGCCATTCGCCTTTGATTTTGCCAATCAGCCCGCCCAGAATTTCATTGCTTTCATCGCGCCAGTACACCGCCAGGTCGCCAAAATTGGTGGTTCTCAGGAACTGACGGTTGTAGGCGCGCAATCCGGCAAGCAGGGCATTTTGATCGTCTTCAGTAATGGTATCTGTAATCTGTATTTGCATCCTATCCTCCTGAAAAACTACAACTTCTGGCTGATTATTTGTTTAGAAATTAACACAGGCTGATGAGTGAGACGCATGCCGTCTACACTTACTCTTGAGATGATGCGCATCGACAACAAGGATTATTATCATGAAACGAGCCGCTTTACCGCTTATTGCCATTCTTTTCACGCTGCCGGGTTTAGCGCAGGCCGATTCGGCTTACGGCTCTCTACAGTCCGTTCATGAAAAAAATACTGTATTGAAGGACTTACGCAAGATTTGCACCCCACAGGGGTCGCCATCCGATGACGTGTGGGAAAAAACGATTATGTCTGATACACGTAATCAGCAGCATATCCGCGAGGCTATTCTGGCAATACAAAGAAATAACCAGAACAACTACTGGGAAGCACTTGGCAAAGTTGAATGCCCGGATTTATAAGCATCTTGTTGTAAAATGAGCACTGTAACCGGTTTCTGTATCGCAAAAACACGTATTGTTGCCAGAACGTATAAATAGCAATGGAGCAATAACAATGCGATACCGTTTTCCAGAAAACTTCTGGTGGGGCAGTGCCTGCTCGGCACTGCAAACCGAAGGGGATAGCCTGAACGGCGGCAAAAGCCAGACCACGTGGGACGTGTGGTTCGACCGCCAGCCAGGTCGTTTCCACCAGGGGGTTGGTCCGGCAAACACCTCAACCTTTTATCAGCACTGGAAACAGGACATCGCACTGCTCAAGCAGCTGAAGCACAACAGCTTCCGTACGTCTCTGAGCTGGTCACGCCTGATCCCGGACGGTACCGGCGATGTTAATCCGGAAGCCATCGAATTCTATAACAACGTCATCGACGAGCTGCTGGCCCAGGATATCACGCCCTTTATCACCCTGTTCCACTTCGATATGCCAATGGTGATGCAGGAGAAAGGCGGCTGGGAAAACCGTGAGGTGGTTGAGGCGTTTGGCCGCTACGCGCAGACGTGTTTTACATTGTTCGGCAACCGGGTGAAGCACTGGTTCACCTTTAACGAGCCTATTGTCCCGGTGGAAGGCGGCTATCTGTATGACTTCCATTACCCGAACGTGGTGGATTTCAAACGCGCGGCCACCGTGGCGTATCACACTGTACTGGCGCATTCCACGGCGGTGCGGGCGTATCGCGCCGGAAACTACGGCGGTGAGATCGGTGTGATCCTAAATCTGACGCCCTCTTATCCACGCTCTCAGCACCCGGCGGATGTGAAAGCCGCGCACCATGCGGATCTGCTGTTTAACCGCTGCTTCCTTGACCCGGTACTAAAAGGGGAATATCCGGCGGATCTGGTCGAATTGCTGAAAGAGTACGATCAGCTACCAACCTGTCAGCCAGGCGACAGTCAGCTCATCGTCGAGGGGAAAATCGACCTGCTCGGTATCAATTATTATCAGCCGCGTCGCGTGAAATGTCGTGATACTGCGGTCAATCCAAACGCGCCGTTTATGCCGGAGTGGCTGTTTGATTATTACGAAATGCCGGGGCGTAAAATGAACCCTTACCGTGGCTGGGAAATTTATGAGCCTGGTATTTACGATATTATTACTAATCTTCGTGATAATTACGGCAACCCACGCTGCTTTATTTCTGAAAACGGTATGGGTGTGGAAAATGAGCAGCGTTTCGTTGAGCATGACCAGATCAACGACAGCTACCGCATTGAATTTGTTTCTGAGCATCTTAAATGGCTACATAAAGGCATCAGCGAAGGTTGTAATTGTCTTGGCTACCATATGTGGACTTTTATTGATAACTGGTCCTGGCTCAACGGATATAAAAACCGCTACGGTTTTGTCCAGTTAGATTTAGACACGCAAAAACGTACGGTGAAAAAGAGCGGCGAATGGTTTGCCCATACTGCCGAAAACAATGGTTTTAATTAAAAAAATAACCAGGATGCCGGATAGCGATCCGGCATACCGAGCTTTAGTTTATTGCATACCCTTTATGCGAACTTTTGCTGCCACCAGAAGCGCCGTCAGCAGCATCAGGCTGCCGGAAAGCATCAGGGGCGACAGCAGTCCGAGAGTATCGAGCGCATAGCCTCCCACCGCAGCCCCACAGGTATTGGCAAGCTGGATCACGGCGACCTGCACCGATCCGGCTTTTTCTGCCTGATCGGCAAGCGAGCGCGTGATCCACGTCGACCAGCCGACCGGTACCAGCGCAAACAACAGTCCCCAGATAATCGCAATACCCGCCGCCACCACTTTGTCACTGCCCCACAGAATCAGGACCAGTGCACTGAGCGCCAGCACCAGTGGCGCACCGGCTAACGCCAGTTTGACCGAACGCTTCAAAATCATCGACGAAAGCGACGTACCAACAAAACTGGCAATACCGAAGCTCAGCAGCACCAGCGTCAGGCCATCAACGTCAAAGCCCGCCAGATTCATATAGATCGGGCGAATATAGGTAAAGAAGGCGAACTGCCCGGCAAAGGACATGAAGATGGCAATCATCCCGGCCATCACCCCCGGTCTCTGCAGCAGGCTGAACATGTTTTGTTTCTGATGCGAAGGCTCGCCAGGCAGCGAAGGCAACGCTCTCACCACCCAAATTGTGCACAGCACGCCCATCACCGCCGCCGCATTAAACACATTACGCCAGCCGATAATGCCGCCTAAAAAGCTCCCCAACGGCGCGGCAATCACCAGCGCGATGGAGACTGCGCCAAAAATAACCGACAGCGCCTTCGGCACCGTACGTGCAGGAACCAGACGCATGGTCAGCGACGCCGACATCGCCCAGAAGCCACCAAGCGCCAGACCGAGACAGGCGCGGCCAACGAGCAGCAGCGAAAAAGAGTTGGCAAAGGAAACCAGCAGGCAGGAGAGCGTTAGCAGCACCGAAAACAGGATCACCACATAGCGACGATCGGTCGCCTGAATAATTTGCGTCACAAACAGGCTGGCGAACATGGCGACAAATGCCGTCACGGTCACCGATTGCCCCGCCACACCTTCAGAAATCCCCAGATCCTGCGCCATCGGCGTTAACAGGCTAACGGGCAGAAACTCAACGGTTATCAGGCAGGCAACACAGAACGCCACGGCAAATACCGCCGACCAGTTAGGTCGGGAATTTGCCTCAGCGCGGGATTTTTGTTCAACAGCTTCACTCATTTTGTTACCTGCGTGGGGTTATTGTAGAAAAGTTACGCAGTGTAACATTAAATTTGTGACGTATTTAACGTTTCAGCAACTAGTTTCATTTAACAAAGAATATCGGTTACTCGGATTTTTAAAGATAGAACGCGACTCTTTTACCTGTAGGTAGCTTAACATCAATGCTAAGTTCACCACCCAGTGCCGTGACATAACGCTTGAGCGTCGACAGACGAGGATCGTTATCTGCCTGCTCCATTTTTGCGATTGTTGGCTGCTTAACCCCCATTGCCGAGGCAAGTTCAGCCTGAGAGAGATTCAGTTCTTCCCTTAACATATTTAACGCAACCGCCTGACGTAGTATTTCTACTTTTTCGGTAATACGCTCCTGGCTTTCCGGGCTTTGTTTCGCCATCAATTCTTTAAGGGTAGCCATAATTTTCCTTACTTATTAGGTGATTTCGGTACTCAGCATCCGCAAGCCTGATCATCTCTTTATAGAATTTCTTTTCGTTTAACCCTGTTTTATCTCCAGCGCATAGCACGATGCCATGGCGAGAAGGATCAAACGCGAAGAACGCCCGAATCGGACTACCCTGATGCTGTACTCGCAACTCTTTCATATTTGAAAAAGCAGAAGCATTTACCGTATCAGCAAACGGCCTGCCTAACTGAGGACCATACTCGGATAAAATCATCATTGCTGCGAGCATATCTTCCTTGAGCGCTTCGGTCTGTACGTCAAACCATTTATCGAAAGCATCCGTTGTTTCCACTTCCCACATCAACGATCCCTCATAGCTAATAAGCTATAGAGAAATTATAGCTTATTAGCTATTGAATCAATCGTTATTTGCATAATTTATTCGCCATCAGACCTGATTCTCAATGCAACCAATGCACACCATCTTCGGGCTGGAAAAAGGCGTTATAGCGCATTTGAAACGCATTAAGCTCCTGCATGTCCGGCTCCATTTCGCGCAAAAAACCGAGCGCCAGACGCACCTGCGCGTCGGTAATCGGCGCGGCCAGCCGAGCTTTTTGCAGCCAACGGTGCCACTGCAGCAGATTCGGCTCACTGCCGTCGACAATCACGATTTGCCAGATCAACAGCACCTGGGCCGCATTTTGCAGATGTGATTCATCAGGGCGGTGGAGGTACTGTAAAAAAGCCTCACCCTGTACTTTTCCCATCTGATCGATCATCGATTCTACTGGCACGACATCAATGTTCAGTCGCTCGCTCAGACGGCGAATTGCCCGCCGTGAACCGGACGTCAGCACCCGAAATCCCACCACAAAAACAACCACCAGGGTGGCCAACATTATCCAAATCATGCGCACATCCATTACCAGACAGGATGCCCATCATAGCGGCAAATTTATCGCTGTCGATGGATGAACGCCACGGCATAAAAAAGCCCGCCATTAAGGCGGGCAAAAGTTACCAATGCACACTTAACTTAAGCGACTTTCAATTGTTGAATCTTTTTCTCGCGGCGAATTTTACGTTCTTCAAACACGGCCACGATGGCCATCAGACAGATACAACCGATGGCGGCGGTGTCCAGCGCGGCGAAGGTTCCTGCCCAGCCGGTGAGGCCGAAAATCGGCGTGCCGTCAGCAATCATTCCCAGACCAAGTTTGGCGAAGCTGTCACCAATCAGATAAGCAAAGGTGCCTTTAATCCCATCGGCTGCGCCGATCGCTTTTTTCGGTACAAATCCGACTGCCGCAACGCCGATTAACAGCTGCGGACCAAACACCAGGAAGCCCAGTGCAAACAGCGAAGCCAGATAAACGTACTGGTTGCTGGCGTGCTGATAAACGCCCAGGGTGGCGATAATCAACGCCAGCGCCACGCAGGCCACCAGCGCACGGCGGCCATTCGCCAGGTCAGAGAGCCAACCCCACAGCAGCGTGCCAACCAGCGCGCCCACTTCAAACAGGGTAAAGCCCTGAATCGCCACTTCTTTGGAGAGCTTTAGCTCCTGGAAAGCGTAGACAGTGGACCATTGGTCAATACCGATACGCACCACGTACAGGAAGATGTTCGAGAAACATAACAACCAGATCACTTTGTTTTTCAGCACGTACTCAACAAAGATCTGCCATTTCGTCATCTCGTTTTCTTCGGTCTCTTTGTCTTCTTCGCTGATCTCCTCGCCGAACAACTCTTCAGCTTTACCGAGACCATAAGATTCCGGGGAGTCACTGCCGTAGCGCAGGCCGATAAAACCAACAATCAGCGCGATAATCGACGGGAAGATAAACATCCCGATGACGTGACCGTCGAACAGATAGTTAGCGCCAAACAGCGCCACGCCTGCCGCACCCGCACCGCCGAGGTTGTGGGAGATGTTCCACATACCGAGGTAAGAACCCCGCTTGCGACGCGGCGTCCATTTGGTGATGGTGGAATAGCTACACGAGCCGCCGGTACTCTGGAAGAAACCACTCAGCGCATAGAAGGCAATCATCAGGAACAGGCTGGTTGAACCCGCACCCATGCTGGCGCTGAAGCCGAGCATACAGATGGCAGAGAGGATCAGCATAAACGGCAGGAACTGCTTGGTGTTTTTGCCGTCCGCGTAGTAGGAAACCAGCGTTTTTCCCACGCCGTAGGTGATGGAGAAGCCCAGGCCAATCATCCCCAGTTGCGTCATGCTCAGCCCGTAGGTGGAGATCATGTCGTTCTGCGCGATGTTGAAGTTTTTGCGGATCAGGTACATGGTCAGGTAGCCGATAAAGACCACCAGATAGGACTGCATGAACGGTTTGAACCACATTTTGCGCCGCACATCGAGCGGCAGATCCAGGGTCGGCTTGCGCACCTGGTTGAGAAAGGCCAGCATTTGACACTCCCGAGCTAATTTTTATACCTGCGAATAGCAGGCATTGTAAAAATCAGCCGGGAGACGTGCCTGAGACAGCGTCCAGGTGAAACCGGGAAAATTTCTTAGTTTTGCCCCACTCAGGGCAAAAAGGTGAGGTGCATCACGCTTCGTTGAGATCGCGCGGAGCCTGGGCGTTTAAAAACGGCAGCAGCAGCAGCGCGGAAATCCCCGCCGCAATGGCGATCACCACAAAAAACCCGGTCCAGTGCCAGACCTCCATCACCTTCGCCAGGGGCCAGCCGGAGAGCGATGCCCCCAGATAGGCAAACAGCCCAACAAAACCGGTTGCTGCACCTGCCGCCTCTTTGTGCGAACACTCCGCTGCCGCCATGCCGATCAGCATCTGCGGGCCGAAGACGAAGAATCCGGTGGTGAAAAAGCACGCTGCCTGCATCACGTAGCTGGCGAACGGCATCAGCCACAGCGAACCAACGGAGAGCAAAATTCCGGCGGCAAAAATCAGGTTCATTGGACCGCGGTTGCCGTTAAACAGCTTGTCCGAGCCCCACCCCGCCACCAGCGCACCGACAAATCCACCCAGTTCGAACATGGTCACGGCGGTATTGGCAGTCACCAGATCCACGCCGAGCGTCTCAGACATGTACAGATTGCCCCAGTCATTAATCGCTGCACGGACCACGTACACCAGCACATAACACAATGACAGCAGCCAGATATAAGGATTCAGCAGCACATAGCGGGTGAGGATCTCTTTGCGGCTCAGCCCTGCACCTTCCTGCTGCTGAGCAATTTCCAGCTCATCATGTCGCCAGTCGCCAATCGGCGGCAGACCAATCGCCTGCGGTCTATCGCGCAGCCGCCAGCAGAGGAAAACCCCCACCACAATCGCCAGCAGCCCAGCGATCATCATCCCGGCGCGCCAGCCGTAGTGCAGCGCTGTCGCCGCCATCACGATAGGGATCAGCGCCCCGCCGACGTTGTGCGCGGTATTCCACAGCGCCCACCAGCCGCCGCGCTCGGTACGCGAATACCACGCGGTCAATAAACGCGCGCAGACCGGCGACCCCCAGCCCTGGAAAAAGGCGTTCAGCGCCCACAGCACCGCAAAGGCCCACAGTGAGGTAGAGAATCCAAACAGAATGTTCACCACGCCGGTGGCGATCAGCCCGATGCCCATAAAATAGCGTGCGTTGGAGCGGTCGCTGACGATACCGGAAACAAACTTCGACAGGCCGTAGGTGATGTAAAACAGCGTCGCCAATAGCCCAATATCGCTGCGGGTCAGCACACCGCTGGTGAGGATATCCGGTACGGCGGCATTGAAGCTTTTGCGTGTGAAATAGAACAGCGCGTAGCCGAGCCAGATAGTGGTCAGAATATGCCGCCGCCAATAGCGATAGCGGGCATCCACTTCCTGCTTGTCGGTGATGAGCGGCGCATTGGCCGGGGCTTTTAAAAACGCAAACATGGCCGCTCCTTACACATAACGTTGAGGCAGTGACACGCTGACCCGCGTGCCGTGCGTACAGGAAATCGACAGCGATCCTCCGAGGGCGCTAATCCGTTCACGCATCCCGGTGAGGCCAAATCCATGCTGATTCGACCCCGGCGGCAGGCCGCTGCCGTCGTCCTCAATCACCAGCATCAGCCGTTCATCCTGTTGCCAGCCCTGAAGCGTCACCGCGCTGGCGTTGGCGTGCTTAACGATGTTGTTCAGTCCTTCCTGACAGACGCGAAACAGTGTCACCCGCTGGCTTTCGCTGAGTGCAGATTCGTCAATTCGCCAGTCGAGATGGCTGACGATGCCGCGGCTTTCCAGTTCCATTTCGCGCATCAATGAGCGGATGGCCTGTTCCAGCGTGAGATCGTCCAACTGGCGTGGTCGCAGGCGGCCTAACAGGCGACGCACCGAATCGTACACGCCGAGAGAAAGTTGTTCGATGTGTGCCCCGCTACGCTTCACCCCTGCGTTTTCCGGCGCCAGGCGCTGGACAATACCCGCCTGGGTACGAATGGCGGTGATGGTTTGGCCGATATCATCATGCAGTTCGCGCGCCACGTCCCGACGCACGCTCTCTTCGGTCTCCAGCAGGCGTTCAGCCAGACGATGGTTGCGCGCTAATTCGTTTTGCAGCGACTGGTTAAGCTCACGCAGACGCTGAATGCCCGCGCCGAGCAGCAGCCCGGTCAGGCTTTGCACCAGCAGCGAGAGCAACAGGTCGACGGGATGATCGTGCCAGGTCTGGCTGGCAATCAGCGCGATGGCGTTCATCAGCGTCGCAATCAGCGCCCCCTGCCAGCCGTAGTGCCAGGCCAGCGCAATGATCGGCAAAGCGAGGCAAAACGGTGTGAAGCGCGAAAGCTCGGCGGGTAAACCGAGCTGTAGCCACAGGCTGACGCTAAACAGCAGCAGGTACCAGACCAGATGCCGCCCGCGCCAGTTCACCGGCTGCGACACCACCGCAGGGCCCAGCGGCAGCCAGGTGGTGCTGGTCAGATAGTGCCAGAACACCAGGCAGATCGGCGCCAGCGTTAATCCGCCGGTGAGCGTCAGCAGCAACGCGTTCCATGCCTCTTCACCCTGCCCAAGCCAGGGCAGCGATTGCAGCAATGCCGCCGCCGTAAGCGCCGCGCCCTGCAACAGCAGCGTACGCCAGTCACGCTGGTGGCGGTATCGCGATATCAGCATCACCGGGAGTAACGTGAGGAAGCTGCCGATCATCAAAAGTGGCAAATGGGCCAGCACCACTTCCTGTACCAACCAGAAAAGAAGCAGCCATTCCGCGCCCAACAGCACCGGCCAGTAGTCACGTGGACATTGCAGCATCAGCCCCAAACGCAGGCCAAACGGAAACAGCAGTACTGCCAGCTCCGGGCGCTCAACCAGATGCAGGCTGATGCTCCACAGGCAAAACCACGCGGCAGAGAAGATAAAGAAGCAGGCAACAACGGTGATTAACCGGGAACAGAGCGTGTTCATTGCCAGCCGTCAAACATCCGGCGGGCCAGTTCGACGTCGTTGCTGACGCCCAGCTTTTCCATCAGGTTGGCGCGATGCACGTGCACCGTTTTCGGCGACAGACCCAGTTCAGCAGCAATCTCTTTGACCGCCATACCTTGTGCCAGTTTTTCCGCTACCTGACGTTCGCGTTTGGTGAGCGGATCCTGACGACCAGCCGCCAGTTTGACGGCGATGTCCGGCGTCAGGTAACAGCCGCCGGTCGCAACGGTATGCACCGCTGCGATCAGCTCATCCGGGCTACAGCGTTTAGAAAGGAAACCACGCGCGCCCGCGTTGAGCGCCTGCTCCACCAGCGCCGGGCTGTCGTGGACGGAGAGCATGATAATCGCCATTCCTTTTGGCAACTGGCTTAACAGTTCAAGACCGGAGATATCTGGCATCGAGATATCACAGATACAGACCTGCACGCCGCGTCCCGGTAATCCCGCCAGCGCCTCACTGCCTGAGCCAAACTCAGCCACCACCTGCAAATCAGGTTCCAGCCCCAGCAGTTGGGCAAAGCCGGAGCGGACGATAAGGTGGTCGTCAATAAGGGCAACGGTAATCATGGGTTCATCCTGGCGCTAAGACATGCCTGATGGCGCTGCGCTTATCAGGCCTACGGGCAGGTGCCGTTGTAGGCCGGATAAGGCATTAATACCGCCAACCGGCAAAAGCGCTTACCTTAACGATAAGTGCTTTGCTGTTCAAGCCTTGAGCGATCAGGCTATGCCCGTTGTGACGGTAAATGTGCGGGTGTGTTTCGGTTCTATCTGAATCAACGTCCCGTTTCGTTCCGCCGCCAGGAAGCCTTCAGGTCGACAAGTCGCGGGTAGGGCGAAGGCTGCCACCTGCTGATCGCCGTTATAGAGGATCCAACGGGTGACATAATTCAGCTCCGCGCTGGAGAAACGCGTCACGAACGTGGTGCCATCAGGTGCGATCATGCTAAATTCAGGCTTATCTGTGTATCTATCCAGTTGGTCAGCGAAGAAAACGATTTCCGGATCGTAAAAATCGGGTTCATTAAGGCGCGTCAGCGAAGCCTCACCCTGAATAATCCGCTGATTAAACGCCAGCCACTGCTCGGTAGGCTTAACATGTGCGGGTACCGATTCACGCAGCGTTATGGCTTCATCCGGGATATTCTGGCTGAAGGTCGCTTCCGGGACGTAGGCATAGTTCATATGGCACATGTACTGCAAAGGCATTGCCACTGAAGCGAGGTTAGTGACCGACATCTGAATATCAAACAGCGCGCTCGCCTTGCGCATGACCACCGCAGGATACGCCTGATAATGATGACCGAACCCCATCACATACTCGTAGCGTCCGCTCACGCGCAAATTCTCGCCTTCCAGCTCCAGCCAGGCCTCATCCATCGCAGCACAGGCCATTTCACCATGCAGCGGGTGAGAATCCTCCGGCGACGGGCAGCCATTAGCCAATAGCCCCGAGTGGAAAGCAAAGCAGCCGTAGGTCGCGACCACTTCTGCAGCCGGTTTTGGCTGACTGAACATGTTGCGCATGGTCAGATCATGCCCGTCAAACTGCGCATCCCAGATCATCTGCCCCATCCAGGGCAGAATAACCAGATGTCCACGACTGTTTTCTATCTTCAGCCCTTCCACTCCGCTGGCGTAACGAAACGCGGTAACCGTGAAATCGCTATTTTTCAGTAAGATTCGCGGATGCTCTGCAAAGAGTTCCCGCCACAGCGTGATACGTGTTGTCATGATCGTTCTCCTCAGGAAACCGTCGCTTCAGCCAAATTGTTGCGTACTTTGCTCTCACGCCAGAAGTAGATTCCGACGTACACGAAGCACAACATAGAAACCAGGAACGAAAGTTGCAGCGAGTGGAACATATCAGCCACATAGCCCTGAATTGCCGGAACCACCGCCGCACCGACAATCGCCATGACAATGACAGCTCCCGCCATTTCAGTATGCTCGTTATCCACGGTATCCAGCGTACCGGCGTAGATTGTCGCCCAGCAGGGTCCAAACAGGACGCTCACCAGCACGGCGACGTACACGGCGCTGAAGCTTGGCGCCAGCGCAACATAGACGAGGAACAGCGCGCCAATGATGGAGTATAGGATCAGCACTTTTTCCGGATTGAAGCGCGTCATCAATATGTTGGCGATAAACTTCCCGATAAAGAAGCAGGCAAAGCTATAGACCATGAAGGTTGAGGCATCACGCTCGTTGATATCACCCAATTCCAGTGCCAGACGGATAGTGAATGACCACACCGCAACCTGCATCCCCACATACAGGAACTGCGCAACAATCCCACGGCGGAAACGGGCATTGCTGGCCAGATAACGCAGCGTATCCATCGCTGACGGACGCTTATGACTCGCCGTTTGCGCGACTTTGCAGGTCGGGAAGCGGGTCAGCAGGAACAACACCATCACCACAACCAGTACCATAATCATGTACTTGTAAGGCTCAAGGGTATTTTCCAGCATCAACACTTTAAAGTTGTGGATCTGTTCCGCGTTCATCCCAGCCATCTGTTTTTCCAGACTCTCACCTTCAGAGAAGACCAGATATTTGCCCAGCAGAATACCGGCGGCGGCGCCAATGGGGTAAAAGGTCTGGCTGATGTTCAGGCGTAAAGTGGCATACGCTTTTGGGCCGATCATGGAGCTGTAGGTATTAGCTGCCGTTTCCAGGAAGCTCAGGCCAATCGCAATCGCAAAAATTGCCGCGAGGAACATGGTGTAGGTGGCCATGTGCGATGCCGGGAAAAAGAGCGTACAGCCAACAATATATAGCGTCAGCCCCATTAAGATGGCAATTTTATAGCTGGTCTTTTTAATCACCAAAGATGCTGGAATCGCAATTAAAAAATATCCGCCATAAAAGGCACTCTGCACTAATGCCGAGGCAAAGTTGCTGAGTGAAAATACGCTTTTGAATTGCGTAATCAGAATATCATTTAATGCGGCTGCGCATCCCCATAATGGGAATAAACAGGATAACAAAATAAACTGGAACAGAGGCGTCTTATTCAGATAGCCGTCGGGCATCTGAATGATGTTTTTATCGTTCATAGTGCTACCTTTTACAATGCAGGAGTATTATTCGTTTAAGGTAAGAAACTCATTAAATTGTTCGATGCTTGGATAAGATGATTGAGTGCCTTTCCCGGTAACGCTAAATGCAGCGAAGAGAACGGCTTTTTTCATGGCGGCTTCGACATCACCGCTTTGAACGTAATAATGGGCAAAACAACCGATGAAAGCGTCGCCTGCACCACTGGTATCGACAGCGTTCACTTTAAACGCCGGAACATGGACTTCCTGGTCACGCGTCATCCACAACGCACCTTTCTCACCCATGGTGACGATAATATTGTTCAAACCTTTATCAACCAGAGAACGTGCCGCTGCGCGAATATGGTCATAAGTATCCACTGGCATACCGGTTAATATTTCCAGCTCGGTTTCATTCGGCACAAAAAAATCACATTTACAGGCATAAGACATATCTAATTCCCGTAATGCAGGAGCGGGATTTAGTAACACTTCAATACCGTGTTTTTTGCCAAATTCAATCGCGTGATAAACAGTTTCCAGCTGCACTTCCAGTTGCAGGACAATAAGCTGACATTTTTTCAGATCTTCCGCCGCACGATCGATATCTTCCGGGGAGAGAAATTTGTTCGCTCCTTTAATAATCAGAATACTGTTGCTAGAGTTCGCATTAACAAAGATCGGTGCGACACCGCTGCTGGTGCAGGGTACCTTTTCGACATAGGTGGTATTAATCCCCCAGGATTCGAGATTGCGAATAGTGTTATCCGCAAAAATATCATCACCGACTTTTGTCAGCATCAGTACTTTGGAATTGAGCTTAGCGGCTGCAACGGCCTGATTTGCCCCTTTACCGCCACAACCAATTTTGAACGCCGGCGCTTCCAGCGTTTCCCCTTCTTTGGGCATCTGGTTGATGTAGGTGATGAGATCCACCATGTTGGAGCCAATAACCGCGATATCCATTTTACTACCTCTCAGAAACAATCACACCACAATGATATTAAAATAACATTATCATGTTACTTTCGTATCATTTGTGACTAGGATCGCGATTGGAAGATCATTTTATTGTTTATTTATTACGCTAAATGTTGCGACCCCATCACACTACAAATAATGAAGTTGCTTACAATTGACTGAAAGTTAACTGGATATAATCAATAAAACGTGAAAAAACACGCTTTTATTTCCGAATAGTCAGACGTATAGTAATACGGCAATGCCATGTTCTCAGAAACACAAAAATGTTACTGAAGGAACATGGGAACATGATTCGTGGAGAAGCACATGGAAACTAAGCAAAAAGAACGTATTCGACGTCTGATGGAATTGTTGAAGAAGACCGACCGAATCCATCTGAAAGAGGCGGCACGAATGCTGGAAGTTTCCGTGATGACTATTCGTCGGGATCTCAGTCAGGATGACGAGCCGTTACCGCTTACGCTGCTCGGTGGTTACATTGTGATGGTGAACAAGCCCGCCGCCATCGTTAATGCCCCAGTGCCTGCGCAAAAACAGTATCACCGCGACGATTTACCGGTTGCCATTCTGGCCGCGGGACTGGTAAGTGAAAATGATCTGGTCTTTTTTGATAATGGTGCGGAAATGCCGTTGGTGGTCAGCATGATCCCGGATGATATTTCCTTTACCGGAATTTGCTACTCGCACCGGGTATTCGTGGCGCTAAATGAAAAACCCAACGCCACGGTGATTCTTTGCGGAGGCACCTATCGGGCGAAAAGTGACGCCTTTTACGATACCAGCACCCCCTCTCCGCTGGATGCGCTCAACCCACGAAAAGTATTCATCTCCGCCAGCGGCGTCCATGAGCATTTCGGCGTTAGCTGGTTCAATCCGGACGATCTAGCCACAAAACGCAAAGCAATGGAACGCGGATTACGCAAAATTCTGCTGACGCGCCACGCCCTGTTCGATGAGGTCGCCCCCGCCAGCATTGGTCCACTCTCCACCTTTGACGTACTGATAAGCGACCGTCCGTTACCGGCAGATTACGCAACCCACTGCCGGAACGGCTCTGTCAAAGTGATCACCCCGGATTCAGACGGCGACTAACTCACTCAAAGAACACGGTGATTTTGTTAAACATCGACGGATCGGACTGATTGCGGGCCACTTTCACCACATCTTCAAGCTTGTCGATCTGGCTTATCATCTGCTCAAGACGTTGATCGTCGTTGACCAGTAGCCAGATGCGGCTCTTATCGCTGTCCTGAATCGGTAGACAGAGGATGCCTTCTACGTTGAACGCACGACGGGCGAACAGGCCGCAAACGTGAGTCATTACGCCCGGATGGTTACGTACGGTGAGTTCCAGGATTACGTTGTCATGAGTCTGCTGTTGCATGGCTTATTCCCCCACCATTTCTGTGTTTGCCGCACCCGGCGGCACCATCGGGTACACTTTTTCTTCGGCATCGATGCGCACGTGGATCAGCGCAGGTCCAGGGCGATTAATAATCTCCTGCAACGCTGCCTGTGGGTCCGCTTCGTTATTCAGATCGCAGGTTTCGAGACCAAACCCGGCAGCTATCTGCATAAAGTTAATCATCCCCGGATAGGTCGCGGCAAAAACACCCTGCTTATAGAACAGACTCTGCTGTTGATATACAAGACCTAACGCTTCGTTATTCATCAGAATGATTTTAATATCCAGCTGATTTTCGCTGGCGGTCGCCATTTCCTGAATATTCATCATCAGGCTGCCATCGCCGGAGAAGCACAGCACTTTTTTGTCTGGGTTAGCCAGGGCCGCACCAATCGCCGCAGGCAGGCCAAAGCCCATGGTTCCCAGACCGCCGGAGGTCAGCCACTGGCGTGGACGATTCAGCGGGTAAGCCTGTGCCGCCCACATCTGATGCTGGCCTACGTCGGTGGTGATAATGGCGCTGTCGTCTACGCAGGCAGCCACGGCGTTGATCAATCCATAGTGGCTGAGCGGATTTTTTTCCTGGGGGATCGCGCACGGAAATTCTTGCTGCAGGTCAGACACCAGTTGATGCCACTCTTCACGCGGCTGCGCTTCAATCTGCGGGATCAATTGTGCCAGAACCTCATCGACATCTGCCCGGATCGCCACGTGCGGCTGTTTGATTTTACCCAGCTCCGCGCGGTCAATATCCACGTGAATGATTTTGGCATTCGGGCAGAACTGTTCGGTTTTACCAATCGCCCGGTCATCAAAACGTGCGCCCAGGACAATCAGTAAATCCGCTTCTTGCAGAATAAAGTTGGTGCTGCGCGCGCCATGCATGCCCAGCATGCCTAACGACAGCGGATGCGCTTTTGGCAGCATACCGAGCGCCATCAACGTCATGGTGGTTGGCAGTTTTGCTTTTTCGGCCAGTTCACGAACACGTTCCGGCGCGTTAATTACGCCGCCGCCGAGGTACAGCACAGGGCGTTTGGCGGCGTTAATCATAGCTGCAGCATCGCGAATGCTGTCCTGGCTGAACGCTGGTGCCGCCATTTTCTGCGCGGGTTCCGGCATCTCTTCAATGTCAAAAACAGCGGTTTGAATATCCTTAGGAATGTCTATCCACACCGGGCCTGGACGTCCGGACTGCGCAATGCGGAACGCATCGCTCATGACCTGCGGTAATTCACTGATATGGCGGACCAGATAGTT
Organism: Citrobacter sp. KTE30; assembly: GCF_000398825.1. NCBI lineage: Bacteria > Pseudomonadati > Pseudomonadota > Gammaproteobacteria > Enterobacterales > Enterobacteriaceae > Citrobacter > Citrobacter sp. KTE30. The sequence goes on from NZ_KB976056.1 coordinate 393,961, forward strand.
ATGCTTAGTGATGGGGATAGAGATGCCGTAGGTGTCGACTTCCTGGAAAGCGTCGGTGCCGATCATTGAGGCCGGAACCTGCCCGGTGATACACACCAGCGGGATGGAATCCAGACGCGCATCGGCAATGGCGGTTACCAGGTTGGTTGCGCCCGGTCCGCTACAGGCCATACAGACAGCGGGTTTGCCATCGGTTCTCGCCATTCCCTGCGCGATAAACCCCGCGCCCTGCTCGTGGCGCGCCAGGATATGACGGATTTGTGTGCTTTGGCTTAAAGCGTCATAGACGGGAAGAATCGAGCCGCCTGGAATACCGGTGACGACCTGAATCCCCTGACGTTCCAGGAAATGAACGATGAATTCTGCGCCCGTAAAACGCGTACGCTTGGATGTTATGCCCGAACTTGCCATGCTCCAGTCCTTTTATTCTGGGCCTTTGCTCCGGGCAGGTCTCTGAAACGAAAAACCCCGCCCGGTTTGCGCCGGCGGGGTTTTGGAATCGTGTGTTGATTCGGACCCTACGGCGCATTGCCGACGACCACCACCACACGCACGACGACCGCTGCGCGAGATGGCGCAGTTTTTAGTAGGGTCGCAGTCAGCATGGAAGGATTCATTAGGGACCTGTCTGTTTGTTGATTAACTGGATTTATACAAACACAGGTTTTTCAGCGTGACAATGGAAAAATTTTCATCTGCACAAAAATGCTTCAACGATCACATTTCATTGTATGTCGTGCAAAAACAAAAAACCCCGCCGGAGCGAGGTTTTTTCAGCGTTGTGCGGTTGGTAGCCGCCGAACACACTGTGTTATGTCAACGAAAAAAGTATACGCGTTCTACGAAGAACACGCAATTTCGGCACGAATTTTGATGTTTTTGAGTATGGAACATGAATAGTGTAACGTCCATAAAATACTGTTAATTTATACAGTATTTATCTATAATGTCTCGGTACGCAATGTGTTATGCGGGGGCCGCATCGTAAACCGGCGCATCAAAGTCCTGGCTGAAACGGGTGGTGCCGTCAGCGCCTTAACCCCCGCGTGAGCACACTGTGTTATGTCAACAAAGGTGCTGGCAACAGGCAGCGGCGAGGTACGTCAGCACCGTGCTCCTTGTACCAAAAGGAGAGCGTATGAGCCTCGTGGATATCGCTATTCTTATCCTCAAACTCATTGTTGCAGCACTGCAACTCCTTGATGCCGTTCTGAAATACATTAAGTAATTCAGATTCAAGTCGCACCTAAGGGGGGCGGATAACACTCCGCTCCCCTTTCACCTTCTCCCTGGTGCTTGTATCGCGTCAATATGTTACGTTTTTATGACATCCTCAGGGAAGAATTCCGCCATGACGCTTTCTGTTTTCTGCATTTTGCTGTTCGCCGCACTGCTGCATGCCAGCTGGAATGCCATCGTAAAAGCGGGAAACGACAAGCTGTACTCGGCGATCAGCGTCAGCGGAACCGCTGCGATTATGGCGCTGATTTGTTTACCCTTTGCGCCGCAACCCTCTGCCGCCAGCCTGCCGTTTTTAGCTGTCTCAACCGCATTACAGGTGGTCTATACCGTCCTGGTCGCTAAAACCTATCAGGTTTCGGATATGAGCCAGACCTATCCTCTGATGCGCGGCACAGCGCCACTGCTGGTCGCGATTATCAGCGTCCTGTTTCTTGGTGATAGCCTCTCGCTACTCGCCTGGGTGGGGATTGCCACCATCTGTCTGGCTATTCTCGGGATGGCATTTAACGGACGCAGCGGTTCGCAACGCGGGATTATCCTGGCGCTCATTAACGCCTGCTTTATCGCCGGTTATACGCTGGTTGATGGCACTGGCGTACGTTTATCAGAAACCGCGCTGGGCTACACGCTGTGGACCTTCTTTCTGAACGGCTCCTGCCTGCTGGGCTGGGCGATGATCGCCAGACGGCGGGAAGCGTCGCGCTATCTGGTACAGCAGTGGAAGAAAGGTATTCTTGGCGGCATTGGCACAATGGGTTCTTACGGCCTGGCGCTGTGGGCCATGACCCAGGCTCCGTTGGCGGTAGTCGCGGCGCTGCGTGAAACCTCTATCCTGTTTGGCGCGCTGCTCGCGTGGCTGCTACTGAAAGAGAAGGTTGCCGGAATACGTCTTGTCGCGGCAGCAGGTATTGCCGTAGGCGCAGTTTTACTACGCTTATCATGATCACGTTGTAAACCCGATGCAATTCGGCAACATTTGTTGCCGCTTTTTGTTTACATTTCCTGCCGTCTACCACATAAACATTCCAGCCCACTATCTGGCCTTCTTTTTCTGTTGTGGTAGATTCCACGCGCATTTACGGGAAAGTGCAGCACCTTATTCTTCTTTTTTCTCTTTTTTAAAAGTAATCAGCGAAATGAAAAGGCATAGAAGCGTCAATTTGTTGTTGATGTTGGTATTACTGGTGGCGGTAGGTCAGATGGCGCAAACCATTTATATCCCCGCGATTGCTGATATGGCGCGTGAACTGAACGTTCGCGAAGGGGCGGTGCAAAGCGTAATGGCCGCCTATCTGTTGACCTATGGTCTATCACAACTGGTTTATGGTCCCCTTTCAGACCGCGTTGGCCGCCGCCCGGTTATCCTCGCCGGGATGTCTATTTTTATGCTGGCCACGCTGGTCGCGATTACCACGCATAGTCTGACGGTACTGATTATCGCCAGTGCCATCCAGGGGATGGGAACGGGCGTCGGCGGTGTGATGGCGCGAACGTTACCGCGCGATCTGTACGAAGGCACGCAACTGCGCCACGCCAATAGTCTGTTAAACATGGGGATTCTGGTCAGTCCGCTGTTAGCTCCGCTGATTGGCGGTGTGCTGGATACAGTGTGGAACTGGCGCGCCTGCTATATTTTTCTGTTGATTCTGTGTGCGGGCGTGACGTTTAGCATGGCACGCTGGATGCCGGAAACGCGCCCTGCAGGTGCGCCGCGTCCACGGCTGATCGCCAGCTACAAAACCCTGTTTGGTAATAGCGCTTTCACCTGTTACGTGCTGATGTTGATCGGTGGTCTGGCGGGTGTTGCGGTCTTTGAGGCCTGCTCCGGAGTATTATTGGGCGCACGTCTCGGTCTAAGCAGCATGGTGGTCAGTATCCTGTTTATCCTGCCCATCCCGGCGGCGTTTTTCGGCGCATGGTTCGCCGGTCGCCCGAATAAACGTTTCTCGACGCTAATGTGGCAGTCGGTGACCTGCTGTCTGGTAGCGGGTTTAATGATGTGGATCCCAGGGCTGTTTGACGTGATGAACGTCTGGACGCTGCTGGTTCCTGCCGCACTGTTTTTCTTCGGCGCCGGAATGTTGTTTCCGCTGGCAACCAGCGGTGCAATGGAGCCTTTCCCGTTCCTGGCAGGCACGGCCGGCGCGCTGGTTGGGGGATTACAGAACATTGGTTCCGGCGTGCTGGCGTGGTTCTCTGCCATGCTGCCGCAGACCGGGCAAGCCAGTCTGGGCCTGCTGATGACCCTTATGGGGCTGTTGATTTTTGTTTGCTGGCTTCCGCTGGCGTCACGCGTGTCGCATCAGGGACAGGCGGTTTAAGCGTATGATGGCCCGGCTTATCGCCGGGCTTTTCGCATTCTGGCGCGATAATCGTCGTCAGTAACGGTTCCAGCGCCGGACGCCAGGCCCCCTCCTCACCATCATAGAACTGCGTATCCGCATTGATAGCATAGGGAATTTTCGCTTTTTTCAGCTCGCACGCCATAAAGCGGGCAAACGCCATTTGCGAGGCAGAAGGCGCGTTTTTGACGGTTTCTCCCGGCGACCAGCCCCCTACCCAACTGACATGCCCGGTTTTCTGTTGCCAATGAATGGCAGTATTGATACGGGCGCGAATGGCGGCCTTTTCTGCCGCAGTCCCTGAGGTCCACGGATATTTGCCGTTATTTTTCAGCGGTCCCCACGGAAAAATATGCCATTGGGCCAGCACCGTATTCTGACTTTGCGGCGGCAGCTTTAGGTTGGCCAAATCTTCCGGAGCGGCATGCAGTTTCGGCGCGATAAAAATCATTCGCTGTGGATCGATGGCATGGATGGTTCGAATGGTTTTGTCATACACGCGATTGAGCGACGCCTGATTATGGTTGAGCTTATCAGAGGGGTCGTAGATCAGGTCAAAACCCAGCAACGGCGAGCGTTGACCAAAGTAATGCGCCACCGCCACCCACCAGTTAACCACCTCTTTTTCGTTCCCGGCGCTGGGGTCTTTTTTATATTCGTCTGCCTGATAGGCAATGATCGGGATCACGCCATACTGCTCGCAGGCTTCCACCAGCTTGCGCAGATGAATCAGCCGCGCCTCCGTAGGCTCTCCCGCTACGCGAATGCGTACGTGGGCCAACCCTTTCGCCTTGTAGTCCCGCACTACCAGCGGATCGAATTCACGGATACCCCGATCGGTGCGCGCCCAATCTACGTCCATCCCAACGCCAAGCTGCTGCGCGTACTGCGCCGCCGTCAGCGCAGGTTGCGCGGCACATACGGTGGCGCTGGCCAACAGTAAAAGGGAAACAATCGGCTTTAACACGGTCGTCCTTACGCAAATCATCAGGAGTGATATCACGTATTTAGCACGCTTTTTCACTTTCCGTGTAGAGAGAAAGCGTAAAAAATATTCGCGGTCCGCTTATTTTACCTGCTCCTGAAGCCAGCTAATAAACGCCTCGATTTTCGGCCACTGCCTGCCGGGCAGCGTAGTGATGTAGTAATGCTGATGGCATTTCAGCGCCATATCGCCAAAAGGCGCGACCAGTTCTCCACTGTCGAGACGTTTTTGCACCAAACGCTTTCGGCCCATCGCCACGCCGATATGGTTCATGGCGGCAATTACCGCTAAATCAGAACGATCGAAACCAATCCCCGATGATGTCGGCAAATTCGCCGTAAAATGCTGCGCCCAGCTGTGCCATTCATCGGTTCCTGAGTCGTTACTCCATGCCTGTCTGTCGTGCAGCAAGGTGCAGTGCGGCAAATTCACTAACGAACCGGTAAGGTCATGGCGGCGAGCGTAATCCGGGCTGCATACCGGTAGGATCTCTTCATCCATCAGGAAGTGGTGCGTAAGCTGCGCGGAGGGCGCATCGTCAAAATAGATAGCCAAATCGACCCCGGCACGCTGTAAATTGACGTTGTCATTCCCAGTCAGGATGGTCAGTGAAATTGACGGGTAGCGACGGGTAAAGTCACCGAGCGCCGGAACCAGCCAGCACTGGGCGATAGAAGGTCGAGAGTAGACGGTGAGCGTCCCGGACAGCTCCTGGTTTTTAATATCGAGGATTTCCTGATTCAGCGTATCCAGCGACGATTTCAGCGCCCAGAATACCCGCTTACCCTCGTGGGTGAGTTCCACTTTACGGTGCGAACGGACAAACAGCTGAATGCCCAGTTCATCTTCCAGTTGATTAATGCGATGGCTGACGGCGCTGGGGCTTAACGACAGCTCATCTGCCGCCAGCGCAAACGACTGATGCCGGGCCGCCACTTCAAAAGTATACAGCTTTGACAGCTGCCAGCCATTGAGCAGCCGGTTTCTGACCTCGCGTAGGGGATCCAAACTCACCTCCTGTCCTCCTGATTCATTCGCCGGAGTGTAAAAAACTTCGCTGCAAAAATCAGCATAAAGATGAATCAAGGTGAACCATATCGCATAAACATAGCGTAATTAGACGTAAATCACTCACTTGATGCAATCTGGCTCATGTGAAAGGAGATTTATATCGTTTGTCAGACGGTGCCTTATTTTTGTCCAATAACCTTATATTAATCACAGGGCAAGGTGAGCTATGCACTCTCAAATCTGGGTTGTGAGCACGCTGCTGATAAGCATCGTGTTAATCGTTTTGACCATCGTGAAGTTCAAATTCCACCCGTTTCTGGCGCTGCTGTTAGCCAGTTTCTTCGTGGGTACGATGATGGGGATGGGGCCGCTGGATATGGTCAATGCCATTGAGAGCGGCATCGGCGGTACGCTGGGCTTCCTCGCGGCGGTTATCGGCCTTGGGACCATTCTGGGCAAAATGATGGAAGTGTCCGGCGCGGCCGAACGCATCGGTCTGACGCTGCAGCGCTGCCGCTGGCTTTCAGCGGATGTCATTATGGTGCTGGTCGGGCTGATTTGCGGGATCACGCTGTTCGTTGAGGTCGGCGTGGTGCTGTTGATTCCACTGGCCTTTTCGATTGCTAAAAAAACCAATACCTCATTACTGAAGCTGGCGATTCCGCTGTGTACGGCGCTGATGGCGGTACACTGCGTCGTACCTCCGCATCCGGCCGCCCTGTTCGTGGCGAATAAGCTGGGCGCGGACATTGGCACCGTAATTGTCTACGGCTTACTGGTGGGTTTAATGGCCTCGCTTGTCGGTGGGCCGCTGTACCTGAAATTCCTCGGTAACCGTCTGCCATTTAAACCAGTACCGGCTGAGTTTTCCGACCTGAAAGTGCGTGATGAAAGCACGCTGCCATCGCTGGGCGCGACGCTGTTTACCGTACTGCTACCAATTGGCCTGATGCTGGTGAAAACCGTCGCGGAACTGAACATGGCGAAAGGCAGCACGGTGTATACGCTGCTGGAGTTTATTGGTAACCCGATCACCGCGATGTTTATCGCCGTTTTCGTAGCCTATTACATTCTCGGTCTGCGTCAGCACATCGGTATGGGTGCGCTGCTGACCCACACCGAAAACGGTTTTGGCTCGATTGCTAACATTTTGCTGATTATAGGCGCAGGCGGCGCATTCAACGCTATTCTCAAGAGCAGCGGGCTGGCGGATACTCTGGCGCTGATCCTCTCAAACATGCATATGCACCCGATTCTACTGGCATGGCTGGTCGCTCTGATTCTGCATGCGGCGGTAGGCTCTGCCACGGTGGCGATGATGGGCGCAACGGCAATCGTTGCCCCGATGCTACCGCTGTATCCCAACGTTAGCCCGGAGATCATCGCCATTGCCATCGGTTCCGGCGCTATTGGCTGCACGATCGTCACCGATTCCCTGTTCTGGCTGGTGAAGCAGTATTGCGGCGCCACCCTGAATGAAACGTTCAAATACTATACGACCGCGACATTTATCGCGTCCGTTATTGCACTGGCTTGCACATTCCTGCTTTCCTTTATTATCTAAGCGCGAAGAGACTGACTATGGAAAACATTCAAACACTTATCGCCCAGCATCCTTTAGTGGAAGATCTGGTGGCTCTGAAAGAGACAACCTGGTTTAACCCTGGCACCACCTCTCTTGCGGAAGGTTTACCGTATGTTGGCCTGACAGCACACGACGTTGAGGACGCCCACGCGCGTCTGACGCGCTTCGCACCGTATCTGGCGCAGGCCTTCCCGGAAACTGCCGCCACTGGGGGCATTATCGAATCTGAGCTGGCCGCAATCCCTGCCATGCAAAAACGGTTGGAAAAAGAGTTCGGGCAGCACATTAACGGCGAACTCCTGCTGAAGAAAGACAGTCACTTGCCGATTTCAGGCTCGATTAAAGCCCGCGGTGGCATTTATGAAGTACTGACCCATGCGGAAAAACTGGCGCTGGAAGCCGGTCTGCTGACCACCAAAGACGATTACCGCGTTCTGCTTTCGCCTGAATTTAAACAGTTCTTCAGCCAGTACAGCATCGCGGTTGGCTCCACCGGCAACCTCGGCATGTCGATTGGTATCATGAGTGCCCGCATCGGCTTTAACGTTACGGTGCATATGTCTGCCGACGCCCGCGCGTGGAAAAAAGCCAAGCTGCGCAGCCACGGCGTGACGGTGGTGGAGTACGAAGAAGATTATGGCGTGGCGGTTGAACAAGGTCGTAAGGCGGCAGAGTCCGATCCGAACTGCTTCTTTATCGATGATGAAAATTCCCGCACGCTGTTCTTAGGCTATGCGGTCGCCGGTCAGCGTCTGAAAGCGCAGTTTGCCCAGCAGGGGCGCGTGGTGGATGCCGATCATCCTCTGTTTGTCTACCTACCGTGCGGCGTCGGTGGCGGCCCTGGCGGCGTGGCGTTTGGCCTGAAGCTGGCATTCGGCGATAACGTGCACTGCTTCTTCGCTGAACCGACTCATTCACCGTGCATGCTGCTGGGGATTTACACCGGGCTGCACGATACCATTTCCGTACAGGACATCGGTATCGACAACCTGACGGCGGCGGATGGGCTGGCGGTGGGTCGCGCCTCGGGCTTTGTTGGCCGGGCGATGGAGCGTCTGCTCGACGGTCTGTACACCCTGGACGATCAGACAATGTACGATATGCTGGGCTGGCTGGCGCAGGAAGAAGGCATTCGTCTTGAGCCGTCGGCGCTGGCAGGCATGGCTGGCCCTCAGCACGTTTGCGCCTCCACGGATTACCAGCAGATGCATGGCTTCAGCGCGGATCAGCTCAATAACGCCACCCATCTGGTGTGGGCAACCGGCGGCGGCATGGTGCCGGAAACCGAGATGGCGCAATACCTGGCGAAAGGGCGCTAATCTCAGCGCAGCATCGCCATCAGCTCCATCGGTGAGCGATGCTGCTTAAGCAGGTCACGCATCACGCGCATATGCGGTGCGGTATGGTTGAAGAAAGCCTGATATCCTGCACACAGCACGCCCTTTCCATTTTCCTCGCAGTACGCAGGACAATCACCATGGTAATATTGAAACAATGAGCATGTTTGGCAACGCGTATTCATTGATGACATGGTCTGTCGTTCAATTTGTGCTGCCAGACCACACCACTGGCGGAGCGTTTTGTCGAAAAGCTGGATAGATATCTGATTAATATCTTCACGTACCCAGATATCAAATATCGTAATTAAAAATCGGCCCCACGCCTCAGACGTAACCGATTCGTCTGTCAGATGACCTGAGCCATCGTGCTTAACCAGCGGAATAAACTGTACCAGGCGAACATTTCCTTGTTGCAAACCACGGTACACTTCAACTGGTTGTAAACACTTCTGGTGGTCAATCACCACGTTTAAAACATCATCACTAACATCCATGTTCTCACATCCTGTCATGCAAAATTCCCGATAAATACGATAAGTTGGCGAACATGCGTTACAGCAAACAGTATTGCGAGGGATAACACCGCGAGGGAGATCATAAATTTGTCACGCACCGCACGAGATTCAGAAAAATCGCTATGTGTAACATCCATCAGATTACGGCTGCGGGTATAGCGCCAAAGTACGATTCCCACCATCGCCAGCACCACAATTGAAACCCAAAACAGGAAGCCCGCCTGATGCCAGTTGTGCTTCAGCGCCAGCGCCATTAACGCACCATAACCCAGCAGGGTACGAAACCAGGCCAGCGATGTTCGCTCCGGTTGTAACCCCGGGTCGGCGATACGTCGCGATTTGCGGCTATCCGGCATACAGCACCAGCGTCATGACAATCACTGCCACAATAGTCAGCATAACGCTGATAATCAGCAGGCTGTGGGTGTAGGGCAAGTCCTCTTTCAGTCGCATCGCCTTTTCGTTACGTAGCCAGCGCAGGTAGCCGTAGATCGCCAGACCGCCGGCAAACAGACACAGCAACAAGGCAAGCGCCTCACGGATGACCGGCGTGGCAAAATCCGGGGCCAGTTGATCAAGGCCAACTCCCGCCGCCAGAAATCCGAGCGCGGTGCGGATCCACGCCAGAAAGGTACGTTCATTTGCCAGCGAGAAGCGATAGTCCGGTGCTTCCCCAAGGCGAGAAATCTTCATGACAGCTCCTTAAATATTGTTGTCTGGTCGTTATACCGGAACAGTTAAGGAGTATGAACCTGATTCTCAAACGAAAGGGCGAGTCGGGTGATGAGACAATGGAAAAGAGAGAGGGTGTTTGTAATGCCGGATGGCGAGTTGCGTTTTATCCGGCCTACAGGAGATGCAGGCCGGATAAGTCAGTTTTAACCTAATCCCCAGAAGAGCACCGCCAGCAATTGCGGGGTGATAATCCTCAGGAACATGACCAGCGGATAAACGGTGGCGTAGGAGAGCGCTGCCGCCCCGCTGGTGGCATGCAGGTTGTTAGCAAACGCCAGCGCAGGAGGATCGGTCATTGAGCCGGCCAGCATGCCGCACAGCGTCAGATAGTTCATTTTGGCGAAAATCCGTGCCAGCAAGCCTACGGTAATGAGCGGAATCGCGGTAATGAAAATACCGTAGCCCACCCAGCTCAGACCATCGCCTTGCGTCAGGGTATGAACAAAATCACCGCCTGACTTCAGACCAACCACCGCGAGAAACAGTACGATACCCAACTCTCGCAGCGCCAGGTTAGCGCTGGGAGGCATAAACCAGTACAGCTTACCGATGCTGCCAATACGTCCAAGAATCAAAGCCATAATCAGCGGCCCACCGGCCAGCCCCAGCTTCAACGCCACCGGGAAACCCGGGATAAACAGCGGGATTGACCCCAGCAGAACACCCAGTCCGATACCGATAAATACCGGCAGCATCTGCACCTGCTGCAGTTTTTGCTGCGCGTTACCGACAACATTAGCAACGGCGTCAATCGACGAAGGGCGCCCAACCAGATTGAGGATGTCCCCGAATTGCAGGCTGGCGTCGCTGCTGGCTACCAGTTCAACCCCCGCACGGTTCAGGCGGGAGATCACCACGTCGTAACGTTCTTTAAAGTGCAGATCGCGGATACGTTTACCCAGCACTTGTTCGTTGGTCACCACCACGCGCTCAACGCGTAAATCAGTCCCGCGCGTCGACAACGATGTGTCCACCTCCTGACCAATCACCACCTGCGCGTTGTGCAGATCGGCTGGCTGCCCGACCAGGTGTAACAGGTCGCCCATCTGGATAACCGTTCCCGGCGATGGCACCATCAATGTCTCGTCACGTTTCAGACGCGAGCAGATGATTTTGTCGCTGTTCAGGATCGGAACATCCTGAATTGCCATATTGTTGATGTTTGGGTTTTCCACACGGATGTTCATCGTCTGAATCAGTGCGTGCCCGTTGGTTAGCGTGGATTCATGCTGCTGGGCTTCAGCATCGACGTTAACGCGGAAAATAAGGCGCATCAGCCACATGGTGAGTAAAATTCCGCAAATGCCGAAAGGATAAGCCATGGCATAGCTCATCCCCATCTGGTCTACCACATCGCCAGGGGTACCCAGATCGCGCAGAATTTGCTGCCCGGCACCCAACGCCGGGGTATTGGTGACCGCCCCGGAGAATATACCCAGTACCACAGGAAGAGGAATGGCAAAAAGCTTATGCAGAATCGCGGTGACCAGGCCACCCATGATGACAATCAGCACGGCAAACAGATTCAGCCGCAGGCCCGAAACGCGCAATGACGCAAAAAAGCCCGGTCCGACCTGGATACCGATGGTGTAGACGAACAGGATCAGGCCAAATTCCTGAATGAAATGCAGCATGTCGCCGCTCAGGGTCATCCCTGCCTGATCGACAAAATGCCCGACAATAATACCGCCGAACAGCACGCCTCCGATGCCAAAACCAACACCACGTATTTTTATGTTGCCGATCCATAATCCGACAACTGCCACTAATGCCAGAACGCTGACCGTCAATGCTATATCACTCATTATCTTGTTCCCTGTGAATAACATCATTAAGTAAATGGATTCTCGCAGAGTACAGTCGCAATGTATGGGTGGTAAAGCACAAAAAAGCCCCGTCATTTCTGGCGGGGCAAAGGCATGGAGCTATTTAACTATTTAATGCGGGACGTTCGCTGATAGCGATACGTTGTGGAGCAATGGCTTCAGGTTCATTCCGGGTCAAATCGATATGCAGCAAGCCGTTAGTGAAGCTTGCGCCGGAGACCTCCATATTTTCAGCCAGCGTAAAGCTCAGGCTGAACGGCTGAATGACCAGCCCCTGGTGCAACCATTTGGTCTCTTTTTCCGGCTGCTGCGGCGTACCTTTCACGGTCAGGCGCGTACCTTCCAGTTGAATATCCAAATCTTCCTGGCGGAAACCGGCTAACGCAAGGGTAATGCGGTAGTGGTTATCATCGCTCTTTTCGATGTTATAAGGCGGGAAGCTCTGGCTTTCACCGGTGTTTTGCAAAGCATTGGCCAGTTTGTCAAAACCGATCCATTGACGCAGCAGTGGGGATAAATCGTAGTTACGCATAATAATCTCCTTCTAAGAAGCGAGTAGGTACCTTTCGGCTCCCTGACGGCAAGCCGATGACTTAGCAAGGCCGCCTGAAGCGGCCTATAGAATTAGTTGATTTCGATGCGGCGCGGCTTATTCGCTTCAGGAATCACGCGCTCAAGATCGATATACAGCAGACCATTTACCAGGTTTGCGCCGCGAACATGAATGTTCTCCGCTAACTGGAACTTACGCTCGAAGTTGCGCTCGGCAATACCCTGATACAGGTAAGTACGTTCTTTTTGATCGTCCGCATGGGCGCCTTTCACCACCAGCAGATTATCCTGGGCAGTAATTTCCAGTTCGCTTTCAGCAAAACCGGCAACGGCAATTGCAATGCGGTAATGGTTTTCGTCTACCAGCTCAACGTTGTACGGAGGGTAGCCGCCATTGCTTTGGCCCTGATTGTTTTCCAGCAGGTTAAACAGACGGTCAAAACCAATAGCAGAACGGTACAGCGGGGATAAATCAAAGTTACGCATAATTAATAGCTCCTGAAATCAGCGAGAATAATTGACCTTCCATCATGGACAGGTCAGGTAGCCAGGACACCCATCAGGCATGCCCTTCATTTGTCTACACTCTAAAAATGGGTCTTAATACAAACTTTTCAAGCGTATTCATCTGACTTTTTTTGCAGTTTGTTGTCTATTGCATACACTGGGGGGAGCAGTTGTTCTCGTTAAATCGCGATGGCCGCCACAGTGCGACGAAATGGTGATGTTATTTTCGCAACGGATCGCTTTAACTCACCATGCAAACACGATAAATACAGATGAATAAATGATGATTAAAAAAATGTTGGTAACACTGACGATGTGTAGTGGGATGGCGTTTGTAAGCGGCTGTTCCAGCATCATGTCGCATACCGGTGGCAAAGAAGGGACATATCCTGGCACGCGAGCCAGTGCCACAATGATTAGCGAAAGTGATACGAACTGGGGAACCAAGTCACTGGCAATTCTGGATATGCCTTTCACCGCGGTGCTCGATACGGTATTGCTACCGTGGGATCTCTTTCGCAAAGACAACTCGGTGAGATCCCGCGTAGAAAAGAGCGAGGAGAGAACCCAGGCCACGAACGCCGTTATTCCCCCGGCAGAAATGTCCGCTCCATAAGTTAACGCCCGGTTTCAGTCACCCACAGCTGGTGGAAACCCTCGACGTCTTCCATCCACGCAACCTGTCGACCATCAGGGGAGAAGACGATCGCATCGGCCGACGGCGGGTTACCATGACGTTCCGTTAAAAAATCAATCTCGCCCGTTTGAACATCACAACAAGCAATTCTGTTCTCCAGTACAAATCCCAGCCATTTCCCCGATGGGTGCCAGTTAAAGGCTGACTGAATATTCGTAGTGCATTGGGTAAGCTGACGCGGTGCACCCCCCTGTGGGGAAATCAGCCATAGCTGCACAATACCGCTGTCATCACGCATTAAAAACGCAATCTCAGACGCCTTTGGATTACTGCGTACCCAATGGCGAGGTTGATTCACCAGCCCCGGGAAAGCGCGCTCATGGGTAAACGTCAGGCGACGTTGGCAAATACCGGATGGCGGCGCAGGCATGGTCATGTCAGTCCCCTCCAGAGGCGCGTCCCCCGACTGTTTCCAGCCACTTTCATCCAGTGGCAAATCGACAATAAACAATTCCGGTACTTTTTCGCCATTCACTGACAACGTATCGCCGATAAACGCCAGCCTGTTTTCTCCTACCCAGCCCTCTTCATAGGCACGGTTAATCTCATCGCTACCCGGTTTTGGCGTTGGTGTCGTCTGGCTCACCAGCACGCACCAATGGCTGCCACTGTATTCACGCGGATGCTGCGCGGAGACCTTCACCGGCCCATACGGTGCAGCCACGCCGACGTTGCGTAAATCCAGCGCCGCCGAGCGCTCATGCAAAACATGATCGTTATAGGTGAAACTGACAAACTCACCGTTTGGGCTAAAGACATGCACATGACTCCCGCCACGCAGCGCGCCTGGCGTGTACGGCGCGGTAATATCCATCGCATCCAGATTCTCCACCCCAGCCTGCGTAACAATCACCCCACGACGATGATGGAAGTCGTAATGCCATGTTTCATCAGGATTTTCAGGCCCATGAATGAATACATATTTTTCCGACTTTGGATGAACGGTCACCACGCCAACGTGCGCTCCCTGAGTAGCCCGGTAAATCACCTCCAGTTCGCCAGTATGGATATTGACGCGCTCAATTGTTTCACCGGTAAAGGAGGCGCCAGAAGGACGCACATCAAAGACCAGCCACTGGCTGTCCGGTGTCCAGGTGTTAATATTGGTAAGCTGATGATTACGCGGCGTAAAGGTGATTTGCTTCATGGGATGCCCTGATACAAGACGATTAAAGCAATCATACTTCACAAGCACTTCACTTTCAGGCTTTAGCGTATCGCCATCTTCATTTTTGCGGACAGAAAGATGGAACATTTTGACGTGGCGATTATCGGATTAGGTCCGGCAGGCGCAGCGCTGGCGCGGCAGTTGAGCGGAAAAATGCGCGTGATTGCGTTGGATAAAAAACGCCAGTGCGGCAACGAAGGTTTCACTAAACCCTGCGGCGGTCTGCTGGCCCCGGACGCCCAGCGTTCGTTTATCCGCGATGGTATAACCTTACCCGTTGATGTCATCGCCAACCCGCAGATTTTTAGCGTTAAAACGGTTGATGTTGCCGCTTCTTTGACGCGTAACTACCAGCGCAGCTACATTAATATCAACCGCCATGCTTTTGATTTATGGCTTAAATCTCTCATCCCTGATGATGTGCAGGTGTACCACGACAGCCTGTGTCGGAAAATCTGGCGCGAGGGCGATAAATGGCATGTTATCTTCCGCGCCGACGGTTGGGAGCAGCAGATCACCGCGCGTTATCTGGTGGGGGCAGACGGTGCGAATTCACTGGTGCGCCGTCATCTCTATCCCCAGCACCAAATCCGTAAATATGTCGCTATTCAACAATGGTTTGCGGAGAAACATCCTGTGCCGTTCTATTCCTGTATTTTTGATAACGATGCAACTGACTGTTATTCATGGAGTATCAGCAAAGATGGCTATTTTATCTTTGGTGGCGCCTACCCCATGAAGGACGGACAGGCACGCTTTGACGCGCTGAAGGAGAAGCTGAAAGCGTTCCATTTCCAGTTCGGCAAACCGGTGAAAAGTGAAAAATGTACGGTTCTGTTCCCCTCACGCTGGAAAGATTTCGTCTGCGGTGAAGACAATGCGTTTTTGATTGGCGAAGCTGCCGGTTTTATCAGCGCCAGCTCGCTGGAAGGGATTAGCTATGCGCTGGACAGCGCGGAGATCCTCAAATCGGTACTGCTGCGGGATACGCCAGATATGAATCACGCTTACCGTAAAGTCACCCACAGGTTACGTCTCAAACTGTATGGCAAAATCCTGAAAAGCCGAGCCCTGACGTCGGCATTTTCCCGTAAATGGATTATGCGCAGCGGCGTGGCGCATATTCCCCAGGGAGACCATTCAGCACCACAAATCATGGCTGAAACAGGGCAAATGAAACAAGGCACTTGCCCATAATTTCTTAATTCAGCGCAAATTTCTCAATGGCATACGCGACGCCATCTTCGAGGTTGGATTTGGTCACGAAGTTGGCGATTTCTTTGACTGATGGAATAGCGTTGTCCATGGCAACACCCACGCCTGCGTATTCAATCATCGCGATGTCGTTTTCCTGATCGCCTATCGCCATCACCTCTTCGGCTTTAATACCTAACGCATCGGCCAGCGATTTTACGCCCGTCCCTTTATTGACGCGTTTATCGAGGATTTCGAGGAAATACGGCGCACTTTTCAATACAGTGTACTTCTCTTTTACTTCTGCTGGGATGCGCGAGATGGCTTTATCGAGGATCTCCGGTTCATCAATCATCATCACTTTCAGGAACTGGGTTTCTGGATCCATTTTCTCGGCTTCACAGAACACCAGCGGGATGGTCGCGACAAACGATTCGTGCACCGTGTAGTAGCTGATATCACGGTTCGCGGTATACAACGTGTTGCGATCGAGGGCGTGGAAATGTGAGCCAACTTCCCGGGAAAGCTGCTCCAGGTAGCGATAATCGTCATAGCTTAACGCAGTTTGCGCTACGGTACTGCCATCTCCAGCTTTCTGCACCAGCGCACCGTTGTAGGTAATGCAGTAGTCACCGGGCTGTTCCATATGTAGTTCTTTCAGATAGCTGTGAACGCCGGCATACGGGCGTCCCGTGGTCAGCACCACATTCACGCCGCGCGCGCGCGCTGCGGCAATCGCCGTTTTGACCGCTGGTGAAATGGTGTGATCGGGCAGCAGAAGTGTGCCATCCATGTCGATAGCAATAAGTTTGATAGCCATGAGTTCCCCGGATTAAATGAGTCCGTCCTCATGCTAACGCGATTCCGCTCAAAAAACAGCTACGAAAAGGGGGATAGAAAGGGGAATCGAGATTCCCCTTTTGACAATCGATGGTAGGCCGGATAAGGCCTGAGCCGGCAAACGTAAACGAACTGCCTGATGGCGCTTCGCTTATCAGGCCTACAGGAGCAGGCCTGAGGTACATGTTAGATATCGATATTCGCCGCTTTCAGGGCGTTCTCTTCGATAAACGCGCGACGCGGTTCAACGGCATCACCCATCAGCGTGGTGAACAGCTGGTCGGCAGCAATCGCATCCTTCACGGTAACGCGCAGCATACGACGGCTTTCCGGATCCATGGTGGTTTCCCACAGCTGTTCCGGGTTCATCTCGCCCAGACCTTTATAACGCTGGATAGCGAGGCCGCGACGTGACTCTTTCTGCAGCCATTCCAGCGCCTGCTCGAAGCTGGCAACCGGCTGGCGACGCTCGCCACGTTCGATAAACGCATCGTCCTCGATCAGTCCACGCAGCTTCTCGCCGAGCGTACAAATACGACGATATTCGCCACCGGTCACAAATTCATGCTCCAGCGGATAATCGGTATCAACGCCGTGGGTACGCACGCGGATCACCGGCTCGAACAGGTTCAGTTCAGCGTCTTTACGCACAAAGCTGTTCCAGGTGCTGCCGTGAACTTCGTTTTCATTCAGCACGTTAACCAGCTGGGACACCCAGGCAGTGACTTTCGCTTCATCAGCCAGATCGGCTTCAGCCAGCGTCGGCTGATAAACCAGTTCTTTCAGCAGCGCTTTCGGGAAACGACGTTCCATACGGCCAATCATTTTCTGCGTCGCGTTGTATTCAGAAACCAGTTTTTCTAACGCTTCACCCGCCAGGGCTGGTGCGCTGGCGTTGGTGTGCAGCGTGGCGCCATCAAGGGCGATAGAGATCTGGTACTGATCCATCGCTTCATCGTCTTTGATGTACTGTTCCTGCTTGCCTTTCTTCACTTTGTACAGCGGCGGCTGTGCAATGTAAACGTGGCCGCGCTCAACGATTTCCGGCATCTGACGATAGAAGAAGGTCAACAGCAGCGTACGGATGTGCGAGCCGTCGACGTCCGCATCGGTCATGATGATGATGCTGTGATAACGCAGTTTGTCCGGGTTGTACTCGTCGCGACCGATGCCGCAGCCCAGCGCGGTGATCAGCGTCGCCACTTCCTGAGAAGAGAGCATCTTGTCGAAACGCGCCTTCTCAACGTTAAGAATTTTACCCTTGAGCGGCAGAATCGCCTGGTTCTTACGGTTACGTCCCTGCTTCGCAGAGCCGCCCGCTGAGTCCCCTTCCACCAGGTACAGTTCAGAGTGAGCCGGGTCGCGTTCCTGACAGTCCGCCAGTTTGCCCGGCAGACCCGCTAAGTCCAGCGCGCCTTTACGACGGGTCATTTCACGCGCGCGACGTGCAGCTTCACGAGCACGCGCAGCATCAATGATTTTGCCGACGACGATTTTCGCGTCAGACGGGTTTTCCAGCAGGTATTCGCTCAGCAGTTCGTTCATCTGCTGTTCTACCGCCGATTTCACCTCAGAAGAGACCAGCTTGTCTTTGGTCTGAGAGGAGAATTTCGGATCCGGCACCTTCACGGAAACAACGGCAATCAGGCCTTCACGGGCATCGTCACCGGTGGCACTGACTTTGGCTTTTTTGCTGTAGCCTTCTTTGTCCATGTAGGCGTTCAGGGTACGGGTCATCGCCGCACGGAAGCCTGCAAGGTGAGTACCGCCGTCACGCTGCGGAATGTTGTTGGTGAAGCAGTAGATGTTTTCCTGGAAACCATCGTTCCACTGCAGCGCAACTTCGACGCCGATACCGTCTTTTTCGGTGGAGAAGTAGAAGATATTCGGGTGGATCGGCGTTTTGTTTTTGTTGAGGTATTCAACAAACGCCTTGATGCCACCTTCGTAGTGGAAATGGTCTTCTTTGCCGTCGCGCTTGTCGCGCAGACGAATAGAGACGCCGGAGTTCAGGAATGACAGCTCACGCAGACGCTTCGCCAGAATGTCGTATTCGAACTCAACGACGTTGGTAAAGGTTTCGTGGCTTGGCCAGAAACGGACCTGAGTACCCGTCAATTCTGTTTCGCCGGTTACCGCCAGCGGCGCCTGCGGCACACCATGCACGTAAGTTTGCTGATGCACTTTGCCTTCACGACGAATCACCAGCTCCAGTTTCTGCGACAGGGCGTTAACGACGGAAACACCTACGCCGTGCAGACCACCGGAAACTTTATAGGAGTTATCATCAAATTTACCGCCTGCGTGCAAAACGGTCATGATAACTTCAGCTGCCGAAACGCCCTCTTCCGGGTGAATACCGGTTGGGATACCACGGCCATCATCGGTAACGGACACGGAGTTGTCAGCGTGAATCGTTACCACGATATCTTTACAGTGACCCGCGAGCGCTTCGTCGATAGCGTTATCTACCACCTCGAATACCATGTGGTGCAGACCGGTGCCGTCATCCGTGTCGCCGATATACATACCCGGGCGCTTACGCACCGCATCCAGTCCTTTCAGGACTTTGATACTGGAGGAGTCATAAGAATTCGACATCAACGTTTCTCGCTCATTTTATCTTGGGTTAATCCGTTATTTTACCCTTTTCCACGGTAAACATCTTCGAATTTTCATCGGACATGTCTATAACGTGTTCAGCGCTAATTGCGCTGACAAAGACCTGAGATTGCGTGGCTTTTAAGCGGCTGGCCAGCAGCCCGCGACGCGCATCATCCAGTTCAGAGGCAAAATCATCTATCAGGTACAGGCAGCGCCGTCCGCTTTCGCGGGTCAGGAACTCCCCTTGCGCCAGACGTAAGGCGCACATCAGCAGCTTGAGCTGCCCACGCGACAATGTATCTTCCACCGGCGCACCGTCAGCGCGAATGCGGAAATCCGCCTTATGCGGACCGTGCGCGGTGTAGGTCAACATGCGATCGCGTTCAAAACTACGTTCCAGCACTTCGGCGTAATCTGTCTCTTTCTCCCAGCCGCGCTGGAAAGAGAAGGAGAGAGAAAACTCGGGAAGAAACTGCTGGCAGGTATCCGCCATATCCTGCGCGATACCAGCGCTGTACTCCGCGCGCCAGGTGCTGATTTGTTCCGCCAGTGGGATCAGTTCTTTATCCCACGGGCGCAGTTGCTCATAACGACTCACCTGGCGCAGCGCTGCATTGCGCTGCTTGAGCAGTCGCTTCAGGTTGCTCCAGGCGGTGAAAAATCCGGCTTCATTGTGAAAGCATCCCCAGTCAAGGAATGCTCTTCTGTATTTGGGGCCGCCATTGAGTAAAGTAAACCCCTCAGGCGTGATCAACTGCATCGGCATCAGGTGCGCCAGTTCCGCGACCTTGTGCCCGTCAGTGCCGTCAATGCGCACTTTGCTGTCACCCAGTTTGTCTTTCGTCAGGCCAATCGACGTCTCACGTTCTTCACCCTGCAAACGCCCGTGTAAAACAAACGACTCCTGCTCGTGGCGAATCACGCGGCCAATCTGCAAACTGCGAAACGCCCGACCATGGCCGAGCGTATAGATGGCTTCCAGCACACTGGTTTTGCCGCTGCCGTTAGCGCCAACCAGAAAGTTAAAGCCGGGAGATAAAGCGAGATCCGCATTTTCAATATTGCGGAAATCTTTAATCAGGAGTCGGGATAGCGACATATCAACTCATAACCAGGGCGTTATCGTCGCAGTTAGTCTGGTTACGGCCAGCGCACAGCAACCGGAGCGTACTGAAGTACGTGAGGATTGCGAGCACTGCCCGGAGCCAGAATAACAAGTAAGATAGCCCGATATTCTTTACAAGCGCATAGGCATGACGACATAGGCTGCAGATTGTGACGCTGCATCTTCAATCTGTACGCTCGATACGGAATCGGTCAGCAGAATACGTACGTTCTCGCACTTCAGCGCGTTCAGAACGTCAAGCACGTAGCTAACGTTAAAGCCGATTTCCAGTTCAGTACCAGGATAGGAAACATCCAGAATTTCTTCTGCTTCTTCCTGCTCCGGGTTGTTGGCAGTGATTTTGAGCTGGTTTTCGCTGACATACAGACGCACGCCACGGAATTTCTCGTTGGAGAGAATCGCCGCACGCGCAAACGCCTGTTTGAGGATATCGCAACCGGCTTCCAGATGTTTGTCCGGATTCTTCGGCAATACGCGGCGATAATCCGGGAAACGACCGTCAACCAGCTTGGAAGTAAAGATGAAGTCACCAACGTGCGCACGAATATTGTTGCTGCCAATCTGCACGCGCAGCGGGTTATCGCCGCCGTCGAGCATACGCATCAGTTCAATCACACCTTTACGCGGTACGATCACCGAATGGCTAGGCAACGGCTGACCGACAGGCATTGAACAGACCGCCAGGCGGTGACCGTCGGTCGCCACGGTACGCAACTCTTCCCCTTCGGTTTCAAACAGCATGCCGTTTAAGTAGTAACGCACGTCCTGATGCGCCATCGAAAACTGCGTGGCTTCAATCAGGCGCTTCATTGTCGCCTGTGGCAGGGTGAATTCGACTTCGCTCTGCCAGTCGTCCAGATTCGGGAAGTCGGCGGCAGGCAGCGTAGACAGCGAGAAACGGCTGCGGCCAGAACGCACCAGCATACGGTCGCCTTCCAGTTGAACGGCAATTTCCGCCCCTTCTGGTAATCCACGGCAAATATCGAAGAATTTACGCGCCGGAACGGTGGTCGCACCAGGTTCATGAGGCTGGATCAGCGCCACGCGCGCCACCATCTCCATTTCGAGATCGGTACCGGTAAGCGAAAGGGTGCCGTCAGCAACCTGCAGCAGCAGGTTTCCGAGGATCGGCAGTGTAGGACGTCCACCCAGCGGGCCGCTGACCTGCTGAAGCGGTTTTAATAAATGTTCACGTTCAACGGTAAATTTCATAGCGTCACGAAGATAATGTTCTGATTAAATTGGAGAAATCTTCTTTAATATCATGGCTTTCTTCACGCAACTGCTCAATCTTGCGGCAGGCATGAAGCACGGTAGTATGGTCACGCCCACCAAACGCGTCGCCAATTTCCGGCAGACTGTGGTTAGTGAGCTCTTTTGCCAGCGCCATCGCCATCTGGCGCGGACGAGCTACCGAGCGAGATCGACGCTTAGAAAGCAGATCCGCAATTTTGATTTTGTAATACTCCGCCACCGTCTTCTGGATATTGTCGATGGTGACCAGCTTTTCCTGCAAAGCCAGCAGATCGCGCAGCGCTTCACGCACGAAATCGATAGTAATCGCCCGGCCGGTAAAATTGGCGTTGGCGATCACGCGGTTCAGTGCGCCTTCCAGCTCACGTACGTTAGAGCGTAGACGCTTGGCAATAAAGAACGCTACTTCACCCGGCAGACGAATGTCGTTTTCGTCGGCTTTTTTCATCAGGATCGCAACACGCGTTTCCAGTTCAGGCGGTTCAATCGCGACAGTCAGTCCCCAGCCAAAACGGGATTTCAGACGATCTTCAACGCCGTTGATCTCCTTCGGATAGCGATCCGAGGTCAGGATGATCTGCTGATTGCCTTCCAGCAGGGCGTTAAAGGTGTGGAAAAACTCTTCCTGCGATCGCTCTTTATTCGCGAAGAATTGGATATCGTCAATCAGCAGCGCGTCAACGGAACGGTAGTAGCGTTTAAACTCTTCGATCGCGTTGTTTTGCAGGGCTTTGACCATGTCCTGCACAAAACGCTCGGAGTGCATATACACCACTTTGGCGTTTGGCTTACGCGCCATAATACCGTTACCGACAGCGTGCAGCAGGTGGGTTTTACCCAGACCCGTACCGCCATAAAGGAATAACGGATTGTAGGCGCCGCCAGGATTGTCCGCCACCTGACGTGCCGCCGCGCGCGCCAGTTGGTTAGATTTACCTTCAACGAAGTTATCAAACGTGTGTTTGACGTTGACGTTAGAACGATAGGTAGGTTCTGCCGGAGCCGGGACGTTATCCCAGCCTGGACGCGCCGCCGGAGCAGCACGTTGTGGTTGCACTTGCTGAGTCACGTGGGCGGGCGCAACAACGTTGTTGACCGGCGTTTTCAGCGTTTGCGTGACGGGTTTAGTACCGACTTCAAAGCGCAGCTGTGGGGCATCCGCTCCACAGAAATTATTGAGTAATCCATTAATATTATTAAGGTATTTATCCCTTACCCAATCGAGCACGAAACGGTTTGGCGCGTACAAAGCCAGCGTGTTATCGCTCAGTTCCGCCTGCAACGGGCGTATCCACATACTGAACTCTGTGGCTGGTAACTCATCCTGCAATCGGGCAAGACACTGCTGCCAAAGCGAAAGTGACACGGCGGACTCCACTCGAACAAAAGTCGATAAATGACAAAGGCTGAAACATTCATGATTGTTGACGCACACCGACAAGACCCTATGCAAAGGGTGACGTGCGAATTGCTATCTGCAATTTTTACCCGATCAGGATCCATTGAAACGATCAGGACCGCGGATCATAGCGTAAACTGAGAAAGAGATCTTCTGTTTCTCACAGATTCTTCCCGATTTATCCACAGGATGATCCAGAATCGGCTAAGTGTAAACGATCCTGGAGAAGTGCTGCAGGTTTTAGCGCGCATATTGAAAAAATTAATGAGTAAAGATGCTTTACTGCTTAAACGATCTAATAAAGATCCCGAGCGATCCTTGCGCTTTATCCACCAGCCCGTATAATTCTTACCCCCAGCGAGTAACGGTCGCCTTACGGCGTCAACGCTGCCTGTTTTTTACGCGAAACCATGCGGAAAAAAGCGGGAAATAAGGAAAGAGAATTGACTCCGGAGTGTACAATTATTACAATCCGGCCTCTTTAATCACCCACACTGTGGCGTAAGTCGTTCGAAATTCGTTCGGGTATACGCAAAAGTCAGTGAATTTATTCAAGTTTAGGTAGAAATCGCCATGAAACGCACTTTTCAACCGTCTGTACTGAAGCGCAACCGTTCTCACGGCTTCCGTGCTCGTATGGCTAATAAAAATGGTCGTCAGGTTCTGGCACGTCGTCGTGCTAAAGGCCGTTCTCGTCTGACCGTTTCTAAGTAATAAAAGCTAGCCCCTGAGTGGTTAAGCTCGCATTTCCCAGGGAGTTACGTTTGTTAACTCCCACTCATTTCACATTCGTCTTCCAGCAGCCACAACGGGCTGGCACGCCGCAAATCACCATCCTCGGCCGCCTGAATTCGCTGGGGCATCCCCGTATCGGTCTTACAGTCGCCAAGAAAAATGTTAAACGTGCGCATGAACGCAATCGGATTAAACGTCTGACGCGTGAAAGCTTCCGTTTACGTCAGCACGACCTTCCAGCAATGGATTTCGTGGTGGTGGCGAAAAAAGGGGTTGCTGACCTCGATAACCGTGCTCTCTCGGAAGCGTTGGAAAAATTATGGCGTCGCCATTGTCGCCTGGCTCGCGGGTCCTGATAGCCCTTATTCGGGTCTATCAACGCCTGATCAGTCCGCTGCTTGGGCCGCATTGCCGTTTCACTCCAACCTGTTCGAGCTACGGAATTGAGGCATTGCGCAGGTTTGGAGTGATAAAAGGCAGTTGGTTGACGGTGAAACGCGTATTAAAATGCCACCCTTTACACCCTGGTGGTGACGATCCCGTCCCGCCCGGACCATTTGATACCAGAGAACACTAACGATGGATTCGCAACGCAATCTTTTAGTCATCGCTTTGCTGTTCGTGTCTTTCATGATCTGGCAAGCCTGGGAGCAGGATAAAAACCCGCAACCTCAGGCCCAACAGACCACGCAGACAACGACCACCGCAGCGGGTAGCGCCGCAGACCAGGGCGTACCGGCCAGTGGCCAGGGGAAACTGATTACGGTTAAAACTGACGTGCTTGATCTGACCATCAACACCCGTGGTGGTGATGTGGAACAGGCTTCACTGCCAGCTTACCCGAAAGAACTCGGTTCTACCGAACCGTTCCAGTTACTGGAAACCACGCCACAGTTCATCTACCAGGCACAGAGTGGCCTGACAGGTCGTGACGGCCCGGATAACCCGGCTAACGGCCCGCGTCCGCTGTACAACGTCGAAAAAGACGCGTTTGTACTGGCTGACGGTCAGAACGAACTGCAGATCCCGATGACCTATACTGACGCAGCGGGTAACACATTCACTAAAACGTTTGTACTCAAGCGTGGTGAATATGCTGTCAACGTTAACTACAGCGTGCAGAACGCCGGCGAAAAACCGCTGGAAGTCTCCACCTTTGGTCAGCTGAAGCAATCCATCAATCTGCCATCTCATCGCGATACCGGAAGCAGCAACTTTGCGCTGCACACCTTCCGCGGCGCGGCGTACTCCACGCCGGATGAGAAGTATGAGAAATACAAATTCGACACCATTGCTGAAAACGAAAACCTGAACGTCAATGCTAAAGACGGCTGGGTCGCAATGCTGCAACAGTATTTCGCAACGGCATGGGTTCCGCGTAACGACGGCACCAACAACTTCTATACCGCTAACCTGGGTAACGGCATTGCCGCTATCGGCTATAAGTCACAGCCGGTACTGGTACAGCCTGGCCAGACTGGCGCGATGACCAGTACCCTGTGGGTCGGCCCGGAAATTCAGGATAAAATGGCGGCCGTTGCACCGCACCTGGATCTGACCGTGGATTACGGCTGGTTGTGGTTCATTTCTCAGCCGCTGTTTAAACTGCTGAAGTGGATCCATAGCTTCCTGGGTAACTGGGGCTTCTCCATCATCGTTATCACCTTTATCGTTCGTGGCATCATGTACCCGCTGACCAAAGCGCAGTACACCTCCATGGCGAAGATGCGTATGCTGCAGCCGAAGATTCAGGCAATGCGTGAGCGTCTGGGCGATGACAAACAGCGTCAGAGCCAGGAAATGATGGCCCTGTACAAAGCTGAGAAGGTTAACCCGCTGGGCGGCTGCTTCCCGCTGATCATCCAGATGCCAATCTTCCTGGCGTTGTACTACATGCTGATGGGCTCCATTGAACTGCGTCATGCGCCGTTCGCTCTGTGGATCCATGACCTGTCTGCACAGGACCCGTACTACATTCTGCCGATTCTGATGGGCGTGACGATGTTCTTCATTCAGAAGATGTCTCCGACCACCGTAACCGACCCGATGCAGCAGAAGATCATGACCTTTATGCCGGTCATCTTCACCGTGTTCTTCCTGTGGTTCCCGTCAGGTCTGGTGCTGTACTATATCGTCAGCAACCTGGTAACCATTATTCAGCAGCAGCTGATTTACCGTGGTCTGGAGAAGCGTGGCCTGCATAGCCGCGAGAAGAAAAACTCCTGATTCGGTGTAGGCCGGATTAGGCGAAGCCGCCATCCGGCAAACGGAACATAAAGTAAAGGGCGGTCATTAGACCGCCTTTTTTATTGCATTAAGAAGAGACAAACCATGAGCCATAACGACACCATCGTCGCTCAGGCCACCCCACCGGGACGTGGTGGCGTGGGTATCCTGCGTATCTCCGGCCTGAAGGCGCGTGAGGTCGCAGAAACCGTACTGGGGAAACTACCCAAACCGCGTTATGCCGATTATCTGCCGTTTAAAGACGCGGATGGCAGCACGCTGGATCAGGGGATTGCCCTGTGGTTCCCCGGCCCAAACTCCTTTACCGGCGAAGACGTTTTAGAGCTTCAGGGCCACGGAGGTCCGGTGATTCTTGACCTGCTGCTCAAACGTATTCTGACCATTCCCGGGCTGCGCATTGCCAGACCGGGTGAATTCTCCGAACGCGCGTTTCTCAATGATAAGCTCGATTTAGCCCAGGCCGAGGCAATTGCTGACCTGATCGATGCCAGCTCGGAGCAAGCCGCACGTTCGGCGCTGAACTCGTTGCAGGGTGCATTTTCCGCACGGGTAAATCATCTTGTGGAAGCGCTCACTCACCTGCGCATCTATGTGGAAGCGGCGATCGACTTCCCGGATGAAGAAATCGACTTCCTGTCTGACGGCAAGATTGAAGCGCAGCTCAATAGCGTTATCAGCGATCTTGATGCCGTGCGTGCGGAAGCGCGTCAGGGTAGCCTGCTGCGCGAAGGGATGAAGGTGGTGATTGCCGGGCGTCCAAACGCCGGGAAATCGAGCCTGCTGAACGCGCTGGCAGGCCGTGAGGCGGCTATAGTGACCGACATTGCGGGGACAACTCGCGACGTACTGCGTGAGCATATTCATATCGACGGTATGCCGCTGCACATCATCGATACTGCCGGTTTGCGCGATGCCAGCGATGAAGTTGAACGCATTGGTATCGAACGTGCCTG
Source organism: Citrobacter sp. KTE30 (assembly GCF_000398825.1). Classification (NCBI taxonomy): domain Bacteria; kingdom Pseudomonadati; phylum Pseudomonadota; class Gammaproteobacteria; order Enterobacterales; family Enterobacteriaceae; genus Citrobacter; species Citrobacter sp. KTE30. Next base: position 420,818 of record NZ_KB976056.1, read on the forward strand.
GCAGGAAATCGAACAAGCCGACCGTGTGCTGTTTATGGTGGATGGCACCACCACCGACGCCGTGGACCCAGCTGACATCTGGCCAGACTTTATTGCCCGTCTGCCAGCCAAACTGCCGATTACCGTGGTGCGTAACAAAGCGGATATTACCGGTGAGACGCTGGGCCTTAGCGAAGTAAATGGCCACTCACTGGTTCGTCTCTCCGCACGTACCGGTGAAGGTGTTGACGTACTGCGTAACCATCTCAAACAGAGCATGGGCTTTGAAACCAATATGGAAGGTGGCTTCCTGGCGCGTCGTCGTCACCTGCAGGCACTGGCAGAAGCGGCGGAGCATCTTGAGCAGGGTAAAGCCCAACTTCTCGGCGCTTGGGCCGGAGAATTGCTGGCAGAGGAGCTACGTCTCGCGCAGCAGAACCTCAGTGAGATCACCGGGGAATTTACCTCCGACGATCTGCTGGGACGAATTTTCTCCAGTTTCTGTATTGGTAAGTAACGTTGTGTTGCCCGGTGGCGCGATGCTTGCCGGGCCTACAGGCCCTGTAGGCCGGATAAGGCGTTTACACCGCCATCCGGCAACAACAATTTCCCATGCGGAAATCACTGTTGTCCAAATGGCAACTCGTGCAGTTGACTCTCTGACCGTATGCTTAGCGCCACATTTCTCATGAGGTCGCTATGACACGCTTTCTAATCTGCAGTTTCGCCCTGGTTCTTCTTTATCCTGCCGGTATTGATATGTATCTGGTGGGGCTGCCCCGTATTGCGGCCGATCTACAGGCCAGCGAGGCGCAACTGCATATCGCGTTTTCGGTTTATCTGGCGGGAATGGCGACGGCGATGCTTTTCGCCGGAAAAGTTGCCGACCAGTCAGGACGTAAACCAGTCGCTATTGTCGGTGCACTCATCTTTATTTTCGCCTCTGCGCTGTGTTCATTTGCCGAGAGCGGTACGCCGTTCCTGGTAGGCCGCTTTATTCAGGGTGTGGGCGCCGGCTGCTGCTATGTGGTGGCTTTCGCTATTCTGCGCGATACGCTCGACGATCGTCGCCGGGCGAAGGTACTGTCGTTGTTGAACGGTATTACCTGTATCGTGCCGGTGCTGGCTCCGGTGATGGGGCATCTGATCATGCTCAAATACCCGTGGCAGAGCCTGTTCTACACGATGATGGGAATGGGTGTGGCTGTTTGCCTGCTGTCGGTATTTGTCCTGCGAGAATCGCGCCCAGCAACGTTTATGGCGACGATGGAAAAGAACCACACTACCGAATCACTGGTAAACCGCTTTTTCTTAAGCCGTCTGGCCATTACTACCCTTAGCGTGTCGGTGATCCTGACCTTCGTGAATACGTCTCCGGTGCTGCTGATGGAAGTGATGGGCTTCGACCGCGGCGAGTACGCCACTACCATGGCCATGACCGCTGGCATCAGTATGGCGGTCTCTTTCTCTACGCCATTCGCCCTGAGCGTGTTTAAGCCTCGCGTTATGATGCTGACCTCGCAGGTGCTCTTTCTGTGTGCTGGCGTGGTGTTAACCCTTGCTACTTCACACGCGGTAACGTTGTTCGGGTTAACCTTAATCTGCGCCGGATTCTCGGTCGGTTTCGGTGTTGCGATGAGCCAGGCGCTGGGACCGTTCTCGCTGCGCGCGGGCGTCGCCAGCTCGGCATTAGGTATTGCACAGGTTTGCGGTTCCTCGCTGTGGATTTGGCTGGCGGCTGTTCTTGGCCTTGATGCGCTGAATATGCTGATCGGGATTCTGATTGGCTGTAGCATAGTGAGTATCATGCTGATTATCACTGTTGCACCTAACCGGTCCGCGCCAACTCATGAAGAAATCCCTCAGCAGTCTCGATCTTAATTTATTGCTCTGCCTGCAGTTGTTGATGCAGGAACGCAGCGTCACTAAAACCGCTAAACGGATGAACGTCACTCCGTCGGCGGTCAGTAAGTCGCTGTCGAAGCTGCGGGCCTGGTTTGACGATCCCTTGTTTGTGAACACCCCGCTGGGGCTATCGCCGACGCCGCTGATGGTCAGCATGGAGCAGAGCCTGGCTGAATGGATGCAGATGGGCAATCAGCTGCTCGATAAGCCGCACCATGAATCGCCGCGCGGGCTGAAGTTTGATCTGGTGGCCGAAACGCCGCTGGTGATGATCATGTTCAACGCGCTCTCCCGGCAGATTTACCAGCGCTATCCTCAGGCGACGATCAAAATACGCAACTGGGACTATGATTCGCTGGATGCCATTATTCGCGGTGAAGTGGATATTGGCTTTACCGGACGCGAAAGTCATCCGCGTTCGCGAGAACTGCTGAGTTTGTTGCCATTGTCGATCGACCATGAAGTGCTGTTTTCCGATCTGCCCTGCGTCTGGCTACGTGAAGATCATCCCGCACTGCAGGAAGAGTGGAATCTGGACACCTTTCTGCGTTATCCGCACATCAGCATTAGCTGGGAGCAAAGCGATACCTGGGCGCTGGATGAAGTCCTGCAAGAAATGGGGCGCGCACGCAATATCGCGTTATGTCTGCCTGGTTTTGAGCAATCGCTGTTTATGGCAGCGCAGCCGGATCACGCGCTGATTGCCACCGCACCGGTTTATTGCCAGCGTTATAACCAACTCCACCAGCTTCCACTCGTTGCGCGGCCGATGCCATTTGATACGGCGCAACTGGAAAAAATGCGCGTACCGTTTACTCTTCTTTGGCATAAACGCAACAGCCACAATCCTAAGATCGTCTGGCTAAAAGACACGATCAAGGCGCTTTATCGCGATATATCCTGACGATCCGTCATTTTGGTGTTTCAAAATCGACCATTCTGGCAACAGAAATGTAAATATCGCGTAATGTATCCCATTTCCGCTTACTTTTTGGGCAGCAAAGCCTGCCCGGAAGCCGTGTAAATGTTACTCTGGTGATAATCACGGACCATTAATCACGGAGCGAAAAATGGCGACACATTTTGCCAGAGGGATTCTTACGGAGGGACACCTGGTATCAGCTCGCCTCCCTTCTCCATGCCATATCGAAGCAAGAGATCTGCCCGCTCATCGCCGAACACGCTTCCTGGCCTCCCGAAGTCTTCTCGCCGAACTGATGTTCATGCTTTACGGCACCAGCACGTTGCCTGAGATTGTTACTGAGGCGAAAGGTAAGCCCATTTTTCGCGATAAGAATCTACCGGGATTTTCGATCTCTTATGCCGGGAATATCGTCGGCGTTGTGCTAACGACTGAAGGAACGTGCGGCCTGGATATGGAACTTCAGCGGGCAACCCGCGGGTTTAACAATCCAAATTCAGCGGAAACGTGGCGCTTCTCCAGTAACGAAAACCTGTGGATCAATAATCAAAACGACCCCAATGAAGCGCGCGCGCAGCTCATTACATTGCGCCAGAGCGTACTCAAACTCACCGGCGATGTATGCAATGACGATCCGCGCGAACTCCAGCTTTTACCCGGCGCAGGACGCCTGAAATGTGCCCATGTTGCGCAGATTGAAGCCATTTGCGACGCGGAAGATGTGCTGGTGTGGTCGGTTGCGGTTTCGCCAGCCATTGAAAAACTCAAGGTTTGGGAGTTTGATGGTCAGCAGGACTGGAAAAGTTTGCCTGATATCCAGACTCGCGCCAATGAGCCAACGGGTCGTCTGATCCGGTTCTCTCAATTATGCGCAGCGAAAAGCCATACGCTTTGATTTAACCTTTATGATGAAACAGGAGTCACCATGTCTGAAACATTGAATGTTGTTACGTTACTGGGAAGTCTGCGCAAAGGTTCGTTTAATGGAATGGTTGCCCGTACACTGCCCAAGATTGCTCCCGCAGGAATGGAAGTGAGCGCGTTACCGTCGATTGGTGATATCCCACTGTACGATGCCGATCTCCAGCAGGAAGAAGGTTTTCCGGCCAGCGTAGAAGCACTGGCTGAGCAAATCAGAAAGGCTGACGGTGTCGTCATCGTCACACCTGAATATAACTATTCTGTTCCGGGCGGACTGAAGAACGCCATCGACTGGCTGTCTCGCCTGCCCGATCAGCCATTATCCGGCAAACCGGTGCTGATCCAGACCAGCTCCATGGGTGCCATTGGCGGCGCGCGCTGCCAGTACCATCTGCGTCAAATCCTGGTGTTCCTCGACGCCATGGTAATGAACAAGCCGGAATTTATGGGCGGGGTCATTCAAAACAAGGTGGATCCGCAGACGGGTGAAGTGATTGACCAAAGCACGCTGGACCATCTGACCGGCCAGTTGACCGCATTTGGCGACTACATCCAACGCGTGAAAGCCTAAAAGAAAAAGCCCGCCAGCAACGATGCCTGGCGGGCAGTTGTCCAGACCGATATTTTAGTGCGCGTCGATAAACACAATCTTCAGCACAAACAGCAGCGCGACAACGATGACGCACGGGCTGAGATCGCGGAAACGTCCAGTACCGATTTTCATCACGCAGTAAGAGATAAAGCCCAGCGCAATACCTTCGGTAATTGAGAAGCTAAACGGCATCATCACGGCGGTAATAAACGCCGGAACCGCTTCAGTCAGGTCTTCCCACTTCACGCGCGACAGGCTTGATGTCATCAGGACACCAACGTAAATCAGCGCACCTGCTGCTGCATAGCCCGGTACCATTCCCGCCAGCGGCGACAGGAAGATAACCAGCAGGAACAGCAGGCCAACGACGACTGCAGTCAGGCCGGTACGGCCACCAACCGACACCCCGGAAGAGGATTCAATATAGGCGGTAACGGAAGAAGTCCCGATAAACGCCCCGGTAACCGACGACACGCTATCCACATACAGCGCCTGCTTCATGCGTGGGAACTTGCCCTTCGCGTCCGCCAGACCGGCTTTATCCGTCACGCCAATCAGCGTACCGGAGGAGTCAAACAGGTTGACCAGCATGAACGAGAAAATCACACCCGCCAGGCCAATGTTAAACGAACCGGCCAGATCGACATGTCCGATAACTGACATCACGCTCGGCGGCGCAGAAACGATACCGTTGTAATGGACATCGCCCAGCATCCAGCCCAGCAGCGTGGTTACAATGATGGAAATCAGCACCGCCGCATGAATATTACGTGACGCCAGAATCGCGATGATAAAGAAGCCCAGAATACCGAGCAGTACGCTGTGGGACGTCAGGTTACCGATAGACACCAGCGTGTCTTTGTTGGCGACGATAACACCTGCGTTTTTCAGCCCCATCATGCCGATGAACAGACCGATACCGCTGGTGATCCCCACTCGCAGACTAACTGGGATATTAGCAATCATCCAGTAACGTACGCGGAAAATGGTCAGCAGCAGCAGACCTACCGCGCCCCAGAAGATAGCACCCATACCGATCTGCCATGACAGGCCCATCGCGCCGACGACCACGAAAGCGAAAAATGCATTCAGGCCCATAGCAGGCGCAAGTGCGACCGGCAGGTTAGCAAATAGCCCCATCAGGATGCTACCAAAGGCAGCAATAAGGCAGGTGGTAACAAAGACTGCGCTGGTATCCATGCCAGCCACGCCAAGAATTTGCGGGTTAACAAAAACGATATACACCATCGTCAGGAAGGTGGTTAAACCGGCGATCACTTCGGTCCGTGCCGTCGTGCCATGTTCGCGCAGTTTGAACACGCGTTCCAGCATCCCCTGGCCAGAAGCCTGGGTTGTGTGTTGTTGACTCATTATCAATTTCCGAACAAGGAGGGAAAATTCGTCGCTATCCTATACCAAAATGCGACAATAGGGTTGGGTTATGAGCAACTTTTTTCATTGATTTTGCTTATACGGCAACGATTGCGTCGCCCAATAATGCATTACGAAAACGTTAAACTTGTTAAAACGGAAATGACATGTCCCAGATAGAAGCCGTATTTTTTGACTGTGACGGTACCCTTGTCGACAGTGAAGTGATTTGTTCTCGCGCGTATGTCAGCATGTTCCAGGCGTTTGGCATTACGCTCGATCTTGAAGAAATTTTCAAACGCTTCAAGGGGGTAAAGCTGTACGAGATCATCGACATTATCAACGAAGAGCACGGTGTCGAACTGGCAAAAGCCGATTTAGAACCGGTTTACCGCGCTGAGGTCGCACGTCTGTTCGATACCGAGCTGGAAGTCATTGCTGGTGCGAACACGCTGCTGGACAGCATGGCTGTGCCAATGTGCGTGGTGTCTAACGGTCCGGTCAGCAAAATGCAGCATTCGCTGGGTAAGCTGGGCATGTTGCACCATTTTCCTGATTTACTGTTCAGCGGCTACGATATCCAACGCTGGAAGCCCGATCCGGCCCTAATGTTCCATGCGGCAAAAGCAATGGACGTTAATGTTGAGAACTGCATTCTGGTTGATGATTCCAGCGCAGGCGCGCAGGCGGGGATTGCGGCGGGGATGGAAGTGTTCTACTTCTGCGCCGATCCGCATAACAAACCGATCGATCATCCAAAAGTCACGACCTTTACCGATCTGACACAGTTGCCGGAATTGTGGAAGGCACGGGGTTGGGATATTACCCGGTAATTATTTGTAGGCCCGGTAAGCTTGCGCCACCGGGCAATTGCCGGATGGCGCTAACGCTTATCCGGCCTACTTTCTACGTTTTTATCACTCTTTAGGATCTTTGCCCGCCAGCAGCTTATCCAGCTCATCGCCGCCCACGTGACGGAAGTCTTGTCCCTTCACGAAATAGAAGATGTATTCGCAGATATTCTGGCAGCGGTCACCGATACGTTCGATGGAACGTGCGCAGAACAGCGCGGTCAGCACGCTTGGAATGGTACGTGGGTCTTCCATCATATAAGTCATCAGCTGACGCACGATGCCTTCATACTCCTGGTCGACTTTCTTATCTTCGCGATAAATACGTACCGCTTCGTCGAGATCCATACGCGCAAACGCATCCAACACGTCGTGCAGCATCTGCACGGTGTGACGACCCAGCGACTCCAGACTTACCAGCAGCGGCTGGTGTTGTTGCGAGAACTTCTCCAGCGCGGTGCGGCAAATTTTATCTGCCACGTCGCCAATACGTTCCAGCTCAGCGATGGTTTTGATAATCGCCATCACCAGACGCAGGTCGCTCGCTGTCGGTTGACGCTTGGCGATGATGCGCACGCAGGCTTCGTCGATCGCCACCTCCATCATATTGACGTTCTTATCGCCTTCAATGACGCGCTTCGCCAGCTCGCTATCCTGATTGTGCATCGCCGTGATTGCATCAGAAAGCTGCTGCTCGACCATGCCGCCCATGGTCATCACCTGGGTACGGATGCTTTCCAGCTCTGCATTGAACTGGCCGGAAATATGTTTATTAAGGTTAAGGTTATCCACAACAAGCTCCTGAATCAGCCGTAACGACCGGTGATGTAATCTTCAGTTTGTTTCTTCGCGGGCTTGGTGAACAGATCGTCCGTGTTACTGAACTCAATCAACTCGCCCAGGTACATAAATGCCGTGTGATCGGAACAACGCGCAGCCTGCTGCATGTTGTGGGTAACGATAACGACGGTGTAATCCTCTTTCAGCTCAGTGATCAGCTCTTCGATACGCCCGGTAGAAATAGGGTCGAGCGCTGAACATGGCTCATCAAGCAGAAGCACTTCCGGGCGAATGGCGATGCCACGCGCAATACACAGTCGCTGCTGCTGACCACCCGAGAGAGAGTACCCGCTCTGGTGTAATTTATCTTTGGTTTCATTCCACAATGCGGCCTTGGTCAATGCCCACTGCACGCGTTCGTCCATATCCGCACGCGAGAGTTTCTCAAACAGACGTACGCCAAAAGCGATGTTGTCGTAGATGGACATCGGGAACGGCGTGGGCTTCTGGAATACCATGCCCACTTTGGCACGCAGCAGAGCGATATCTTGGGTATTGGTGAGAATATTGTCGCCATCCAGCAGAATTTCACCTTCCGCACGCTGCTCCGGGTACAGTTCAAACATTTTGTTGAACGTACGCAGCAGCGTCGATTTACCACAGCCAGAAGGCCCGATAAACGCCGTTACCTGGTTTTTCGCGATATCCAGGTTGATGTTCTTCAGGGCATGGAATTTGCCATAGTAGAAGTTCAAATCACGAACCTGAATTTTACCTGGGGCAGTATCAACCATACTCATTTCAATCTTTTCCTCATCCGGCGCCGCATCAGCCACGCCGTAAAAATTAACCGTGTTTCTTCTTCGCGAAAATGACGCGCGCCAGAATGTTCAGCAGCAGTACGCACAGGGTAATAATCAGTACCCCGGCCCAGGCCAGTTGCTGCCACTCAGCAAACGGGCTCATCGCAAACTTAAAGATAGTGACCGGCAGGTTGGCGATAGGCTGCATCATGTCGGTGCTCCAGAACTGGTTGGAGAGCGACGTAAACAGCAGCGGAGCCGTTTCACCTGCGATACGAGCAATTGCTAACAGAACACCTGTAATGATGCCCGAGACAGACGCCTTCAGGGTGATCGCAGAAATCATCTTCCATTTCGGCGTACCCAGTGCATAGGCGGCTTCACGCAGGCTATCTGGCACCAGCTTGAGCATGTTCTCTGTGGTACGAATAACAATAGGCACCTGCAGCAGCGCCAGCGCGATCACGCCCGCCCAGCCGGAGAAATGCTCCATTTTTGCTACCACGATGGTGTAAACGAACAGACCGACCACGATGGATGGCGCAGAAAGCAGAATGTCATTGATAAAGCGGATGACCTCAGCCAGCCAGGACTTACGCCCATACTCCGCCAGGTAGATACCCGCCATAATGCCGAGCGGGGTACCAAACACGGTCGCCCACAGAATCAACAGACCGCTACCGGCCAGGGCGTTCGCCAGACCACCACCCGCCGTATTCGGCGGCGGCGTCATTTCGGTGAACAGCGCTAGCGACATACCGTCAATGCCGCGGGTGATCGTGGACATCAGGATCCAAATGAGCCAGAACAGACCGAACGCCATGGTCGCCATAGAGAGCGTCAGCGCGATGCGGTTTTTCAGACGACGACGCGCCTGCATTTTACGGCGGGATTCCGCAAGCTGAGCGGTGTTTTGCATTTCAAGCGTAGCCATTAGCGTGCCCCCTCGTTCTTCGCAAGGCGCATGATCATGAACTTAGACGCAGCCAGCACGATGAAGGTGATCACAAACAGAATCAGACCCAGCTCCATCAACGCGGCAACGTGCAGCCCAGATTCCGCTTCGGCAAATTCATTCGCCAGCGCAGAGGTAATACTGTTGCCCGGCATGTACAGCGAGGCACTGTCGAGCTGGTAGGTGTTACCGATGATAAAGGTCACCGCCATGGTTTCACCCAGTGCGCGGCCCAGCCCCAACATCACGCCGCCGATCACGCCATTTTTGGTGAACGGCAGGACGATGCGCCAGATAACTTCCCAGGTGGTACAGCCGATGCCGTAGGCTGACTCTTTCATCAGTACCGGCGTTTGTTCGAACACATCACGCATAACCGCCGCAATGTACGGGATGATCATGATGGCGAGGATCACGCCAGCCGCCAGAATACCGATACCAAAAGCCGGGCCGGAGAACAGTGCGCCAACAAACGGAATGTTGGAAAGGATGTTTCCGACCGGCTCCTGGAAATAAGTCGCAAACAGCGGGGCAAAGATAAACAGCCCCCACATGCCGTACACGATACTCGGAATTGCCGCCAGCAGTTCAATAGCGATGCCCAGCGGGCGACGCAGCCAGCCAGGTGCAAGTTCAGTCAGGAACAGCGCAATGCCGAAACTCACCGGAACGGCAATCAGCAGTGCAATAAGTGAGGTAACCAGCGTACCGTAAATCGGTACTAAAGCACCGTAGATATCGTTCGGCGCATCCCAGTCTTTGGTCCACAGAAAGGAGAAACCAAATTTCTGAATGCTTGGCCAGGAGGAGATAACCAGAGAGACAATAATGCCACCCAACATCAATAGCACAATCAGCGCAGCCAGTCTTACCAGCGCGCTGAAGATCATGTCACCCTTTTTACCCGGTGGGTTAAAAGCAGGCTTGGTTGCAGCCATAAATCACTCTTTAAGTTAAACGCGTTTACGAAGTTGCCCATGCCGGATGGCGCTACGCTTATCCGGCCTACAAAGCGGGCCTACAGTCGAAACCGTAGGGCGGATAAGCGTAGCGCCATCCGCCAACTCGTTAAAGATATTCTATTAGTACAGCGCTTTACCGCTGCTGTCTTTCACGTTGGTCTTCCATGCAGCACGAACCTGCTCAACCACGCTGTCCGGCAGGCTGGCGTAATCCAGGTCGTTAGCCTGTTTGCCGCCATTTTTGTACGCCCAGTCGAAGAACTTCAGCACTTCTGCGCTCTGCTCTGGTTTCTTCGACTCTTTATGGACCAGGATGAAGGTGGTGGAAGTGATTGGCCACGCGTCGTCACCTTTCTGGTTAGTCAGATCCTGAGCGAAAGTTTTGCTCCAGTCAGCGCCTTTTGCGGCGTTAGCAAAGCTCTCTTCTGTCGGGCTTACCGGTTTGCCATCAGCAGAGACCAGCTTGGTGTACGCCAGGTTGTTCTGCTTAGCGTAAGCGTACTCAACGTAACCGATAGAACCCGGCAGACGCTGTACGAACGCAGCGATACCGTCGTTACCTTTACCGCCCAGACCGGTCGGCCAGTTCACAGTAGAGCCGGAGCCAATTTTAGATTTCCACTCTTCGTTTACTTTTGCCAGGTAACTGGTGAAAACGAAGGAAGTACCGGAACCGTCAGCGCGACGCACAACGGCGATATTCTGTGAAGGCAGCTTCAGACCCGGGTTCAGTTTGGTGATGGCTTCATCATCCCACTTTTTAATTTTACCGAGGTAGATGTCACCCAGCGTTTTACCGTCCAGCACCAGCTCGCCGGATTTCAGGCCCGGGATATTCACAGCCAGCACTACGCCACCGATCACGGTCGGGAACTGGAACAGACCTTCTTGCGCCAGTTTTTCGTCAGACAGCGGTGCATCAGAAGCGCCGAAATCAACGGTATTGGCCGTAATTTGTTTTACACCACCGGAGGAGCCGATACCCTGGTAGTTTACTTTGCTACCGGTCTCTTTCTGATAGGTATCTGCCCATTTGGCATACACTGGCGCAGGGAAGGTTGCACCTGCACCTGTCAGGCTCGCTGCTGCAAACGCAGAGAACGCGCTCATGGATAAGGTCGCGGCGACAACAGTTGCGACAGTGGTACGCATAACTTTCATAATGTCTCCTGCACGGTTTTCGTAAATCGTTGTTTGAGTTGCTACTGTGAGCAAAATAGGACAAACAGGTGACAGTTAAATGTACGAAATATGACAGTTTTATGACAACGAAAAATACGGGAAATTTTTTATCTAAAAATACATTTAAAACAAAAAGTTAGTCACAATCATGACAATAATATTTCGTTAGAATTTTCTTTTTATGACACTGAAAACAGTAGTTGAAGATGACGGTTTGTCACATAAAACAGGCGGGATAATTGATTAAAAACAGAACAAGTTTAAAAAAATGCCCCGCTTGTAGCAGGGCATTTCCAGTTCAGTTAAGCACGGATTATTCTACGGTAACTGACTTCGCCAGGTTACGCGGCTGATCGACGTCGGTGCCTTTAATCAGTGCCACATGATACGCCAGCAGCTGCAGCGGAACGGTGTAGAAGATCGGTGCAATCACCTCTTCCACATGCGGCATCTCGATGATGTGCATGTTTTCGCTGCTGGTAAAGCCAGCATCCTGGTCAGCAAAGACGTACAGCTGACCGCCACGGGCGCGAACTTCTTCAATGTTGGATTTCAGTTTTTCCAACAATTCGTTGTTCGGCGCAACCACGATAACTGGCATATCGGCATCAATCAGCGCCAGCGGACCGTGTTTCAGTTCACCTGCGGCATAAGCTTCAGCGTGAATATAAGAGATCTCTTTCAGCTTCAGCGCGCCTTCCAGCGCAATTGGATACTGATCGCCACGGCCAAGGAACAGCGCATGATGTTTGTCAGAGAAACCTTCTGCCAGAGCGGCAATGCGTTTGTCCTGAGACAACATCTGCTCAATACGACTCGGCAGCGCCTGCAGACCGTGAACGATCTCCTGCTCAATAGACGCATCAAGGCCTTTCAGACGGGACAGTTTCGCCACCAGCATCAGCAGAACGGTCAGCTGAGTGGTAAATGCCTTCGTGGAGGCCACACCGATTTCGGTACCGGCATTGGTCATCATCGCCAGGTCAGATTCACGCACCAGAGAGGAACCCGGAACGTTACAGATAGCCAGCGATCCCAGATAGCCCAGCTCTTTAGATAAGCGCAGGCCCGCCAGGGTATCCGCCGTTTCACCAGACTGAGAAAGGGTAATCATCAGGCTGTTACGACGCACGGCGGATTTGCGATAGCGGAATTCGGAAGCGATTTCGACATCACAAGGAATACCCGCCAGCGATTCAAACCAGTAGCGGGACACCATACCGGAGTTGTAAGACGTACCGCAGGCGATAATCTGGATATGCTCAACCTGAGACAGCAGCTCGTTGGCACGCGACCCCAGCTCGCTTAAATCCACTTCACCGTGGCTAATGCGCCCGGTCAGCGTATTTTTAATCGCGTTCGGCTGTTCGTAGATCTCTTTCTGCATGTAGTGGCGATAAATACCTTTTTCGCCCGCGTCATACTGCAGATTCGATTCGATATCCTGACGTTTCACTTCTGCGCCAGACTTGTCGAAAATAGAGACAGAACGACGAGTCACTTCCGCGATGTCACCCTCTTCCAGGAAGATGAAGCGACGGGTTACCGGCAGCAGCGCCAGCTGATCGGAAGCGATGAAGTTTTCGCCCATACCCAGACCAATCACCAGCGGGCTACCAGAACGGGCCGCCAGCAGGGTTTCCGGATTACGGGTATCCATGATCACCGTGCCGTAGGCACCACGTAGTTGGGGAATAGTGCGCAGCACGGCTTCACGCAGCGTACCACCCTGTTCCAGTTCCCAGTGCACCAGGTGAGCAATCACTTCGGTGTCGGTTTCAGAAACAAAGGTATAGCCACGCGTTTTCAACAGCTCACGCAGTGGTTCATGGTTTTCAATGATGCCGTTATGCACCACAACAATGTGTTCAGAAACATGAGGATGCGCGTTCGCTTCTGAAGGTTCACCGTGTGTCGCCCAACGGGTATGAGCGATACCTGTACCACCATGCAACGGATGTTCTTCCGCAGCAGCAGTCAGCATCTGCACTTTACCCAGACGACGCAGACGGGTCATGTTACCTTCAGCATCGACGACGGCCAGACCAGCAGAGTCATAACCACGATATTCCAGACGACGTAAACCTTCGAGAAGGATTTCAGCTACATCACGCTGCGCGATAGCGCCAACAATTCCACACATATTTTTTGATTCCGAATTTAGGCATTATGCCTGTCGTTGTCGCTGACCTGTATTTGCCCATTTCGGGCGCCCCGAGCCTTGTAGAGAGTGGGGTTATTTTTATGGTACTGCTTGTTGAGCGGAGGATTATGTTATCCCCTCATCTCTTGTGTGCCTGATGGCGCTTACGCTTATAAGGCCTACAGAACGTCACCGCACGTAGGCCGCCATCAGGCAAAAATCACTTACTTCTTCTTCACCGGACGCTGCCAGCCCTGTTTATGGACCTGAGGTACACGGCTTAATACCAGTTCGTTATCGGCGACATTACGCGTTACGGTGGTTCCGGCGGCAATCGTCGCACCTTTACCCACGGTGACAGGCGCCACCAGCTGAGTATCAGACCCCACAAACACATCATCACCAATAATGGTTTTAAACTTATTGGCGCCATCGTAGTTGCAGGTAATCGTACCCGCGCCGATATTCACGTTATCGCCAATTTCCGCATCACCCAGGTAGGCCAAATGACCGGCTTTGGAGCCTTTACCCAGACGCGCTTTTTTCATTTCGACAAAGTTACCCACGTGCGCGCCTTCCTGCAGCTCAGCCCCCGGGCGCAGACGTGCGAATGGACCAATGGTGCAAGCGGCTTCCAGATGCGCATCTTCCACCACACTATATGGACTAAGCTCGCAACCCTCACCAATCACGCTGTTTTTGATGATGCAGCCGGCGCCAATCTTGACGCGATCCCCAACGGTTACGTTACCTTCAATGATAACGTTAGTATCAATTTCAACATCGCGCCCATGAATAAGCGTACCGCGAAGATCAAAACGTGCCGGATCGCGCAGCATCACGCCTGCCAGCAGCAGTTTTTCTGCCTGCTCGGACTGATAAACACGTTCCAGACGGGATAGCTGAAGACGGTTATTCACCCCTTCAGTTTCGCTAATGCGTGCCGGATGTACTGCAGCAATTTCACGTCCTTCCTGATACGCCATCGCGATGATATCGGTGATGTAGTATTCACCCTGCACGTTGTTGTTGGTCAGTTTAGACAGCCAACGCTTCATGTCAGCACCGTTGGCAATCAGGATACCAGTGTTTATTTCCTGGATTTGACGCTGCTCGTCGGTGGCATCTTTATGCTCAACGATACCCGTGACATTGCCGTTATCGCGGGTAATTCGGCCATAACCGGTTGGGTCATCAAGTTTTACCGTTAGCAAGCCAATCCCGCCCTGCGGTTTGGCTTCACGCAGGCGACGTAAGGTATCGGTAGAGATCAGCGGCACATCGCCATAGAGCATTAAAATGTCTTCATCATCACCAAAGAATGGCGCCGCCTGCTGCATTGCATGGCCGGTACCCAACTGTTCCGCCTGCAGAACCCAGTTCAGATTGCCATCTTTCAGCGTCTGCTTGAGCAAATCACCACCGTGCCCGTAGACCAGATGTACGTGAGTCGCACCTAATTCATTAGCAGCATCAATGACATGCTGAACCATCGGTTTTCCTGCGAGGGTATGCAGCACTTTAGGGAGATCGGAATACATACGCGTGCCTTTGCCTGCGGCAAGGATCACGACGCTCATAGCATTATTCAACATACACATCCTGACTGTAATTTGAGAACGAATTTATACCGTTTCACATTGAAAATACTACATTTTTTTCAGCGTGAAATGGACCGAAGATAAAACGTTCAACAGGGGTAATTCCCCATCTGATAACTCACTATTTTCGTCTAAATCAGTATCTTTTGTCTGCCAAAAACCTGGGGGCTGCTCTTATTAAAGCCTTAGGTTAATGTTTTTGCTATTTTTTCACCGCATGAATAAAGAGTTACACATGCAAAGCCCGATTTTATTTATGTGATTCAGTGAGAAACCGAAAATGCGTACGCGAAATAAAAAGTTGAGGGAGAAGAGTAGGGGAGGGGATTTATAACAACAAGTGGCGCTGACTGATAAACCATATCAAGCATCGCGCCACAGGACAGGCAGGTAAAGTCTAAAAGCTCATATTGCTGAACATGGCGATGATTTTATTGAGTAATTTCATGTTGGCATCTCTTTTTATCTGATTTTATTATGTGACACACATCACATAAAAAGAGTCTACGCCGCATTTTTTAGCCAATCAATATTTTTATGATCTAAATCACAAAACAGCTTTCAATTTAAATGTTCTTGCAGCAAAAGCAAAAAAAAGCCAGCCTGGAAACCAGACTGGCCTTTATGCTTTTCAAGCCGGTGTTACATCGCTTTTTTGGTCAACTCGATAACGCGCAGTTTCGCGATCGCTTTGGCCAGTTCCGCAGATGCCTGAGCGTAATCCACGTCACCATGAGAGCTCTTGATGTGCTCTTCAGCCTTACGCTTCGCTTCCAGGGCTCTCGCTTCATCGAGATCCTGTCCGCGAATCGCGGTATCAGCCAGAACGGTCACGCTGCCAGGCTGCACTTCGAGAATGCCGCCGGACAGGTAGATAAACTCTTCATGACCGAACTGTTTAACGATGCGGATCATACCAGGCTTAATGGCGGTGAGCAGCGGTGCGTGACCCGGGAAAATACCCAGTTCACCTTCACTACCCGTTACCTGGATTTTCTCGACCAGACCAGAGAACATTTGTTGCTCTGCGCTGACGACGTCCAGGTGGTAAGTCATTGCCATATCACCCTCCGATTAAGGCGTTAAAGTTTTTTGGCTTTTTCCACGGCTTCGTCGATAGAACCAACCATGTAGAACGCCTGCTCTGGCAGGTGGTCGTATTCGCCTTCCATGATGCCTTTAAAGCCACGGATGGTGTCTTTCAGGGAAACGTATTTGCCCGGAGAACCGGTGAATACTTCCGCAACGAAGAACGGCTGGGACAGGAAGCGCTGAATCTTACGTGCGCGTGCTACCACCAGTTTATCTTCTTCAGACAGTTCATCCATACCCAGGATGGCGATGATGTCTTTCAGTTCCTGATAACGCTGCAGCAGGGACTGTACGCCACGCGCGGTGTCGTAGTGTTCCTGACCAACAACCAGCGGATCCAGCTGACGGCTGGTGGAGTCCAGCGGGTCAACTGCCGGGTAGATACCCAGAGATGCGATCTGACGGCTCAGTACCACGGTTGCATCCAAGTGAGCAAAGGTGGTTGCTGGGGATGGGTCAGTCAAGTCATCCGCTGGTACGTATACCGCCTGAACGGAGGTGATAGAACCGGTTTTGGTGGAGGTGATACGTTCCTGCAGAACACCCATCTCTTCCGCCAGGGTCGGCTGGTAGCCTACCGCTGATGGCATACGACCCAGCAGTGCAGATACTTCTGTACCGGCCAGGGTGTAACGATAGATGTTATCAACGAACAGCAGAACGTCACGACCTTCGTCACGGAACTTCTCAGCCATGGTCAGACCGGTCAGCGCAACACGCAGACGGTTTCCCGGCGGCTCGTTCATCTGGCCATATACCAGGGATACTTTGTCCAGAACGTTGGAGTCGGTCATTTCGTGGTAGAAGTCGTTACCCTCACGAGTACGTTCACCTACGCCCGCAAACACGGAGTAACCGGAGTGTTCGATCGCGATGTTACGGATCAGCTCCATCATGTTTACGGTTTTACCTACACCCGCACCACCGAACAGACCAACTTTACCGCCCTTAGCGAACGGACACATCAGGTCGATAACTTTGATACCGGTTTCCAGCAGTTCCTGAGAGCTTGACAGCTCTTCGTAGGAAGGTGCTGCACGGTGGATAGCCCAACGCTCTTCTTCACCGATATCGCCTTTCATGTCGATCGGGTGACCCAGAACGTTCATGATACGACCCAGCGTTGCTTTACCTACCGGGACTTCGATCGGGTGCTCGAGGTCTTTAACTTCCAGACCACGACGCAGACCGTCAGAAGAACCCATTGCGATGGTACGTACGATACCGCCGCCGAGCTGCTGCTGAACTTCCAGCACCAGGCTCTCTTTACCATTCATAACCTCAAGAGCATCGTACACGCGCGGTACGGCATCCTGAGGGAATTCGACGTCAACCACGGCGCCGATTACCTGGACAATTTTTCCAGTAGCCATCTTGAATCCTCTACGAATTAACCTGGTTATACCGCGGATGCACCACCGACGATTTCGGTGAGTTCCTGAGTAATGCTGGCCTGACGAGCTTTGTTGTATACCAACTGCAGCTCTTTAATCAGGCTGCCGCCATTGTCGGTCGCGGCTTTCATCGCCACCATACGTGCGGCCTGCTCGCTGGCCAGGTTTTCTACCACGCCCTGATAAACCTGAGACTCGACATAACGACGCAGCAGGGTATCCAGCAGCGCTTTCGGGTCTGGCTCATACAGGTAATCCCAGGATTTACGCTTCAATTCATCATCATCTGATGCCGGCAGAGGCAGCAGTTGGGTGATGGTTGGCGTCTGAGACATGGTGTTAATAAATTTGTTGCTGACAACGTACAGTCTGTCCAGGCGACCTTCATCGTAGGCCTGCAGCATCACTTTAACCGGACCGATCAGTTCGGACAGGGAAGGGTTATCCCCCATACCGGTTACCTGAGCAATCACATTACCGCCAACGGAGTTAAAGAAAGACACGCCCTTAGAGCCGATCATTGCGATATCGCACTGAACGCCTTTATCGGACCATGTTTTCATATCCGCCAGCAGCTTTTTGAACAGGTTAATGTTCAAGCCACCGCACAGACCACGGTCGGTCGACACCACCAGGTAGCCCACGCGTTTAACGTCGCGTTCTTCCAGGTAAGGGTGCTTATATTCCAGATTACCATTCGCAAGGTGACCAATCACTTTGCGCATGGTCTCTGCATAAGGACGGCTGGCCGCCATGCGATCCTGCGATTTACGCATTTTGGAAGCGGCGACCATCTCCATCGCTTTAGTGATCTTCTGCGTGTTCTGGACGCTTGCGATCTTACTACGTATCTCTTTTGCGCCGGCCATGAGCTTCTCCTCAATGCCTTGCGGTCCACCCTAAAGCAGACCGCCAGACGTTACCAGGACTGGGTTGCCTTGAAGGAATCGAGGATAGCTTTCAGCTTGCCTTCGATTTCATCGTTATAGCCACCGGACTGGTTGATCTCTTGCATCAGCGGAGCGTGGTCACGGTCAACGTAAGCCAGCAGAGCGGCTTCGAAGCTACCGATTTTCGCCAGTTCCACATCTTCGAGGTAACCGCGTTCAGCCGCGAACAGCACCACACCCTGCTGTGCAACAGACATTGGCGCATACTGTTTCTGCTTCAGCAGTTCAGTTACTTTCTGACCGTGGCTCAGCTGCTTACGAGTAGCTTCATCCAGGTCAGAAGCGAACTGAGAAAACGCTGCCAGTTCACGATACTGCGCCAGCGCGGTACGAATACCACCGGACAGTTTCTTGATGATCTTGGTCTGCGCTGCACCACCAACACGAGATACGGAGATACCCGGGTTAACTGCCGGACGAATACCGGAGTTAAACAGGTTGGTTTCCAGGAAGATCTGACCATCGGTAATAGAAATTACGTTGGTCGGAACGAACGCAGAAACGTCACCCGCCTGGGTTTCGATAATCGGCAGAGCGGTCAGGGAGCCGGTTTTACCTTTAACTTCACCATTGGTGAACTTCTCAACGTATTCCGCGTTTACGCGGGATGCGCGTTCCAGCAGACGGGAGTGGAGGTAAAATACGTCGCCCGGGAATGCTTCACGTCCTGGTGGACGACGCAGCAGCAGGGAAACCTGACGGTAAGCAACAGCCTGTTTAGACAGGTCATCGTAAACGATCAGTGCATCTTCACCGCGGTCACGGAAGTATTCGCCCATTGCGCAACCGGCATATGGTGCCAGGTATTGCAGTGCAGCAGATTCAGACGCGGTCGCCACAACAACGATGGTGTTGGACAGTGCGCCGTGTTCTTCCAGTTTACGAACCACGTTAGAAATGGTGGACGCTTTCTGGCCGATAGCCACGTACACACATTTGATGCCGGAATCACGCTGGTTGATGATGGCATCGATTGCCATCGCGGTTTTACCTGTCTGACGGTCACCGATGATCAGCTCACGCTGGCCACGACCGATTGGGATCATGGCATCAACAGATTTATAACCGGTCTGTACTGGCTGGTCGACGGACTGACGTTCGATTACGCCTGGTGCGATAACTTCGATTGGCGAGAAGCCATCGTTATCAACCGGACCTTTACCGTCAATCGGGGAACCCAGAGTGTTCACCACACGACCCAGCAGGCCACGGCCAACCGGAACTTCCAGAATACGACCCGTACACTTAACCTTCATGCCTTCGGCGAGGTCAGCGTATGGACCCATCACAACTGCACCTACGGAGTCGCGCTCCAGGTTCAGTGCGATAGCGTAACGGTTACCCGGCAGGGAAATCATCTCACCCTGCATACAATCGGCCAGGCCGTGAATGCGGATAACACCGTCACTTACAGAAACAATAGTACCTTCGTTGTGAGCTTCGCTCACAACATTGAACTGAGCAATGCGCTGCTTGATCAGTTCGCTGATTTCGGTGGAATTCAGTTGCATGCTCCAGTCCCCTTAAGACTGCAAGACGTCTGCAAGGCGTTCAAGACGGCCGCGTACGCTGCCATCAATGACCATATCACCCGCTCGGATGATTACGCCTGCCATTACAGACTTATCGATTTTGCAATTCAGCTTAACTTTGCGTGACAGACGTTTTTCCATCGCTGCGCTAATCTTCTTAAGCTGTTCATCACTCAGTGCATTGGCAGAAGTAACTTCTACCTCAGAGATAGCCTCACTGGCTGCACGCAGGTGAATAAACTGCTCAAGAACATCCGGGAGCGCATTCAGACGGTTATTTTCAGCCATTACCCGAATCAGGTTTTGGCCGCTTTCGTCCAGTTGCTCACCGCATACGGCGATAAACGACTCAGCGAGCGTTTCCGGCGCCAGCGCGCCAGAGAGAAGCTCTGCCATTTGTTCGTTTTTTGTCACCTCAGCGGCAAACATCAGCATATCCTGCCAACGGTCAACGCTTTGGTGCTCAACGGCAAAGTCAAAAGCTGCTTTGGCGTAGGGGCGAGCTACCGTAACAAATTCAGACATCAGCCCCTCCCTCCTTACAGTTCAGCGACAAGTTTGTCCACGATGTCGCTATTAGCAGCTTCATCCACGGAACGTTCGATGATCTTCTCGGCGCCAGCAACAGCCAGGATAGCAACTTGCTTACGCAGCTCTTCGCGAGCACGTTTACGCTCGGCTTCAATTTCCGCCTGCGCCTGTGCCACGATTTTAGTACGTTCCTGCTCTGCTTCAGTTTTAGCTTCGTCCAGGATCTGAGCACGGCGTTTGTTCGCCTGCTCGATGATTACCTGAGCTTCCGCCTTCGCTTTTTTCAGCTGGTCGGTCGCGCTGGCCTTTGCAAGGTCAAGATCCTTATGTGCTCGTTCTGCAGAAGCAAGGCCGTCAGCAATTTCTTTTTGACGTTTTTCGATGGCAGCCATTAAAGGCGGCCATACGTACTTCATGCAGAACAGAACGAACAGGACAAACGCGATGGCCTGGCCGAGGATTGTTGCGTTAAGATTCACAGCACAATGCCTCTATCTAGTTAACGTTCTGATATTGCTCTTAATTCAAGCAACGCTTACTACGCGACAGCAAACATCACGTACAGACCCAGACCTACAGCGATCATTGGGATTGCATCCACCAGACCCATAACGATAAAGAACTGAGTACGCAGCAGAGGAATCAGATCCGGTTGACGCGCTGCGCCTTCCAGGAATTTACCCCCGAGGATGCCGATACCGATCGCAGCACCGATTGCCGCCAGACCCATCATCACAGCGGCAGCAATGTACAGCAGATCCATATTCAGGTTTTCCATGACAGTCTCCAGTTTGTTTCAGTTAAAACGTAGTAGTGTTGGTAAATTAATGCTCTTCAGATGCCATCGACAGATAGACAATCGTCAGAACCATAAATATGAAGGCTTGCAGCGTGATAATCAGTATGTGGAAAATGGCCCACGGCACATTCAGGATCCACTGTGACCACCACGGCAACAGACCAGCAATCAGAATGAAAATCAGCTCACCAGCGTACATGTTACCGAACAGTCGCAGACCAAGTGAGATTGGTTTGGACAGCAGGCTTACCCCTTCAAGGATTAAGTTGACAGGGATGAACGCCCAGTGATTGAACGGCTGCAGCGTCAACTCTTTCGCGAAGCCACCGATGCCTTTCATTTTGATGCTGTAGAACAGAATGAGGATAAATACGCCCAGCGCCATCGACAGGGTGATGTTCACGTCAGCTGACGGAACCACACGCAGAGCCGGTAGGCCAAAGATATGCTCACCGATGTACGGCAGCAGGTCGATAGGCAGCAAATCCATCAAGTTCATCAGGAATACCCAGACGAAAATCGTCAGGGCCAGCGGAGCAATCAGCTTGCTTTTGCCATGGTACATGTCTTTCACGCTACCATGCACAAAGCCGATTACCAGCTCAATCGCAGTCTGAAATTTACCTGGTACGCCGCTGGTCGCCTTTTTGGCTACGCTACGGAACATAAGTAGGAACAACAGACCCAGAACCACCGAGAAGAAAATGGAGTCAATATTGAGCGTCCAGAAGGTGGCTGGGGGGTTGTGCGGATCCACCAGCGAGAATGTACGTAGGTCCAACTGAAGGTTATTCAGATGGTGTCCTATGTAATCCTGCGGCGTCATATTTTCTGAAGCCATGATGCCTTTACCCTTTGTTGTTAATTACAGCCGGCGCCAGTATCTGAACCACCAGCACCAAAACCCACGTAACGATCAGCGGCATGAATACCGCTTTCAAAACAGCCAACGCCACCACCAACAACACCAGCATAGCTAATACCTTGAAGGCTTCGCCGAAAGCGAACGTCCAGGCTACTCGGCCTTTAGCTGGTGTATGTGCCTGGTGACGCCAGGCAAATATCATAAACAACACATTAGGCAGTAACACTGCCAATCCACCGCACAATGCGGAGATGCCCCAGAAAGGGTCTTTGAGGCTAAATAGCAGTCCACTTGCTATTACCGCCAGAAACTGTGTGAGCAAAAGCTTACGAGCAACGTTTCGACTCAAGAGCGACATAGACATCACGTTTTTACTCCTGCTCCCTTCGAGGTATGCCGCGTGTCGTATAAAACGTTCTTTATGGCTTAGAGTCAAGCATCAAAAAGCGGTCAAATTATACGGTGCGCCTTCTCGATTTCAAACAATAAGTAGCTAAAAAGTGAATAAATGTTTAAATATTTTTCGCTACGCCACATTTATCACTTTTATGCAAACTGTGAACGATCATGCAAAACTGCAAAAGCCGCGTAAACACTGGCTGCAAAGCGTGCACCAGATCACATATTAAGCATATTCGCCCCGGCACTATTTATTTACTTGGCAAATGATGCCATTTCAACTTTTTGATATTTAAGCCTAAAATTCGTTACTGTTTTAAAAATAGCGAATAACAACAAAAAAACCACCCATTGACATTTATAATAAAAAATTAACACGAGCGGTGATTCTTTGATTCTATTTTTAGCAGGCTGATATTTTCACAGCTGACTTGTTTCACTTTTAACAAAAAACGGTACGTTATAGTTATGATGCAAAACCGTAAGGCATTAGTGAAATGTAACGACATTTAACCACACTATTCCTTATGACTTTTAACACCCGAAGAACCGTTTTTTTTCTATTTTTTTTGATAAAAATTAAATTTTGTTTGGCTTAATAACCACCAGATGACGTTCACCATCCAGTTGCGGAACGCGTAATTTTTCGACCGACTCGACGCTGAATTCTGCAGGCAACGAGGCAATTTCATCTTCAGGCAACTGCCCTTTTAGCGCATAAAAACGCCCTTCCTGACCAGGCAAATGATGGCACCAGCTCACCATATCATTGAGTGACGCGAAAGCACGGCTAATCACCCCATCAAACGGCGGCTCCGAAGGGAATTCTTCAACGCGACTTTGCACTGGAGTGATGTTAGTAAGCGCAAGCTCATGCTGCACCTGGCGCAAGAAACGAACGCGTTTTCCCAGGCTATCCAGCAGTGTGAAATGCGCTTCAGGACGTACGATGGAGAGAGGGATTCCCGGTAGGCCCGGACCAGTGCCGACATCGATAAAACGCTCGCCCTTCAGGTACGGCGCGACGACAATGCTGTCCAGAATATGGCGCACCAGCATTTCGTTGGGATCACGCACCGACGTCAGGTTGTACGCTTTGTTCCATTTATGCAGCATATCGACATACGCAATCAGCTGATTTTTCTGGTGATCGGTAAGAGAAATACCGGCATCAGCCAGCAGACGAGAGAGTTTGTTGAGCACGGTCGTTACCTGTAAATAATCTATTGCCCGACGCGCTGTCGCTTATCGGGCCGACAAATTTGTAGGGCGGGCAAACGAAGCACTCCCGCCAAAAAGTGATATCAAGCGCTGCGACGCAGCATACCTTGTTTTTTCAGCCATACCAGCAGAATGGAGATGGCGGCAGGTGTTACGCCGGAAATACGCGATGCCTGGCCGATCGATACCGGTTTGTGATCGTTCAGTTTGGCAATGACCTCATTCGACAAGCCGGAGACCTGACGATAATCCAGCGTTGCAGGCAACAGGGTGTTCTCATTACGCTGTTGCCTCTCGATCTCTTCCTGCTGACGGGCGATATATCCTTCGTATTTCACCTGAATTTCAACCTGTTCTGCGGCCTGAGCATCATCAAGCGCAGGTGCAAACGCAGATAAAGAGGTCAACTGAGCATAGGTCATATCCGGGCGACGCAGCAGATCTTCACCGCTCGCTTCACGTGACAAAGGTGTCGCCAGGTGAGCATTCACTTCTGCTGCGGACTCCGCTAACGGATTCACCCAGGTTGATTTGAGACGCTGGCGTTCTTGTTCAATACGCTCCAGCTTCTCGTTGAAGCGAGCCCAACGCTCATCGTCCACCAGTCCCAGCTCACGGCCAATTTCGGTCAGACGCAGGTCGGCGTTATCTTCGCGCAGCATCAAACGGTATTCCGCGCGTGAGGTGAACATGCGGTACGGTTCTTTGGTGCCCAGCGTACACAGATCGTCCACCAGCACACCAAGATAAGCCTGATCGCGGCGCGGCGCCCAGCCGTCTTTGTCAGCAGACAAGCGTGCGGCGTTCAGACCAGCCAGCATCCCTTGCGCGGCAGCTTCTTCATAACCGGTCGTACCGTTGATCTGACCAGCAAAGAACAGACCCTGGATGAATTTGCTTTCCAGAGTAGGTTTCAGGTCGCGCGGATCGAAGAAATCATACTCAATCGCGTAGCCAGGACGGACGATTCTGGCATTTTCCATCCCCTGCATGGAACGGACAATTTGCATCTGCACATCGAACGGCAGGCTGGTGGAGATGCCATTCGGGTAAATTTCGTTAGACGTCAGTCCTTCCGGTTCGAGGAAGATCTGATGTTGGTTACGATCGGCAAAGCGCATCACTTTGTCTTCGATCGACGGGCAATAGCGTGGGCCGATACCTTCGATCACGCCTGCGTACATCGGGCTACGATCGAGGTTATTACGGATCACATCATGGGTTTTTTCATTGGTATGCGTGATGTAACACGGCATCTGGCGCGGATGTTGAGATGCATCGCCCAGGAATGAGAATACCGGCATCGGGTTATCGCTGTTTTGCTGGCCGAGCACGCTGAAATCAATCGTGCGCGCATCGATTCGCGGCGGTGTACCGGTTTTCAGGCGACTGACGCGCAGCGGCAGTTCACGCAGACGACGTGACAGCGGAATAGACGGCGGATCGCCAGCGCGGCCGCCGCTGTAGTTGTCCAGACCAATATGAATTTTGCCGTCGAGGAAAGTCCCCACGGTTAACACGACCGCTTTGGCACGGAACTTCAGTCCCATTTGGGTTACCGCGCCCACGACACGATCGTTTTCAACAATCAGATCTTCAACCGCCTGTTGGAAGATCATCAGGTTAGGTTGATTCTCCAGCGCGGTACGTACTGCCTGGCGATAGAGCACACGATCGGCCTGAGCGCGAGTAGCACGAACGGCAGGCCCTTTGCTGGCGTTTAGTATCCTAAACTGGATACCCGCATGGTCGATCGCTTTTGCCATCAACCCACCAAGCGCATCCACTTCTTTTACCAGGTGTCCCTTCCCAATACCGCCGATCGCCGGGTTGCAGCTCATCTGTCCCAGAGTGTCGATATTGTGTGTCAAAAGCAGAGTCTGTTGACCCATTCGCGCCGCGGCCATTGCGGCCTCGGTGCCTGCATGACCCCCGCCAATGATGATGACGTCAAAAGGATCCTGATAAAACATGGTGATTGCCTCGCATAACGCGGTGTGAAAATGGATTGAAGCCCGGGCCGTGGATTCTACTCAACTTTAGTCGATGGAGAAAGACCTGGGATCCTGGGTATTAAAAAGAAGATCTTTTTATTTAGAGATCTGTTTTATTGTGATCTCTTATTAGGATCGCACCTTTCTGTGGATAAGGGCGATCCTTTAAGTAAGATCAACAGGTTGCTGAGGATCATTAGCTGTGAATGATCGGTGATCCTGGTCCGTATAAGCTGGGATCAGAATGAAGGGTTATACACAACTCAAAAACTGAACAACGGTTGTTCTTGGGATAACTACCGGTTTATCCAAGCTTTTAACCAGAGTTATCCACATAAAAAAGTACGATCTTTACAAATCTCTGAGCAACGGATGCCACGATCCCAGCCAAATTTCAGCCGGATCTTCCGGAATTTCATGTTCCAGTACGTTGATCCTGAGCGTTTCGCCGATCTGTTTTGCCCCACAGGCCTTCAATTCGGCTTCCAGCTTGTCGATTGCGCCGCAAAAGGTGTCATATTCACGACTGCCGATCCCGATTGCACCAAAGTGCACTTGTGACAGGTTCGGTTTCTGCTCGCGTAAAGCATCATATAAAGGCTGCAGGTTGTCAGGAATGTCTCCTGCTCCGTGCGTGGAGCTGATAATCAGCCAGATCCCGTCAGTCGGAACCTCTTCAAGCATTGGCCCATGCAGTATTTCGCTGGAAAAACCGGCGTCGTCCAGCTTTTCAGCCAGATGCTCTGCTACATATTCCGCACTGCCAAGCGTACTACCGCTGATAAGAGTGATGTCTGCCATGATCGCCCACCTTTATAAAGAGGGCGTATTGTACGCTGTGTGCGAGCTGGGATCTACCTGTGGAAAAATAGGGGATTAAAAAAACCGATCATGGCTTGATGGTACGCATAATCGGGTTCTGCAAGACGATCAGGGTTTCAGTGGACTGAATTTCGTCAATTGTTTGGATCTTGTTGATAAGTACCTGCTGCAACGCGTCGATCGATTTGCACATTACCTTAATAAAGATGCTGTAGTGCCCGGTGGTGTAATACGCTTCGGTCACTTCATCGAGGCTTTCCAATCTTGCAAGTGCTGACGGATAGTCTTTCGCACTTTTCAGAATGATGCCGATAAAGCAGCCGACGTCGTAACCCAATTGTTTGGGACTAACATCAATCCGCGCGCCGGTAATGATCCCGGCCTGCTTCATCTTTTCTACGCGAACGTGAATTGTTCCTGGGCTGACGCCGAACTGTTTGGCTAATTCTGCGTAGGCTGTACGGGCATTTTCCATCAGGGCATCAAGAATGCCGCGGTCCAGATTGTCGATCTGATAATTTTCCATAGGTTTTTCTTATGTAGATTAATGATTCCCTCTATTTTAGTCGTTAATTTTAACGAATCAAAATCGAAGTCGGCTTTTTGTTTGTTGATTATTGAATATTACCTCCATTCTGTTGCTTAATCATAGGCAACAGGACACAGGAGTACACATAATGAAAACCGCTTACATTGCCAAACAACGTCAAATTAGCTTCGTAAAATCTCATTTTTCTCGCCAGTTGGAAGAGCGTTTAGGTCTGATCGAAGTTCAGGCTCCGATCCTCAGCCGCGTTGGAGATGGTACGCAGGATAACTTGTCGGGCTGTGAAAAAGCGGTGCAGGTGAAGGTTAAAGCATTGCCAGACGCTCAATTCGAAGTGGTTCATTCACTGGCGAAGTGGAAGCGTCAAACGTTAGGACAACACGACTTTAGCGCAGGCGAGGGGCTGTACACGCATATGAAAGCCCTGCGTCCCGATGAAGATCGCCTCTCCCCGCTGCACTCAGTGTACGTTGACCAGTGGGATTGGGAGCGCGTGATGGGCGACGGTGAGCGTCAATTCTCCACTCTGAAAAGCACAGTAGAGGCTATCTGGGCGGGAATTAAGGCCACCGAAGCTGCGGTTAGCAGAGAGTTTGGTTTGGCACCGTTCCTGCCAGAGCAGATCCACTTTGTTCATAGCCAGGAGCTGTTATCTCGTTATCCGGATCTTGACGCAAAAGGTCGTGAACGTGCGATCGCTAAAGAGCTGGGCGCGGTATTCCTGGTGGGGATCGGCGGTAAACTCAGTGACGGTCACCGTCATGATGTACGCGCGCCGGATTATGATGACTGGAGTTCAGCGTCTGAGCTGGGTCATGCCGGTCTGAACGGTGATATTCTGGTCTGGAACCCGGTTCTGGAAGATGCGTTTGAGCTGTCTTCTATGGGGATCCGTGTGGATGCTGACGCTCTGAAACACCAGCTGTCTTTGACCGGTGATGAAGATCGCCTGAGTCTGGAATGGCACCAGGCGCTGCTGCGTGGTGAAATGCCGCAGACAATTGGTGGGGGGATTGGGCAGTCGCGTCTGACCATGCTGTTGCTGCAATTACCGCACATTGGCCAGGTTCAGTGTGGCGTATGGCCGGCCCAGGTACGTGAAAGCGTCGCTTCTCTACTGTAACAATTAACGCCGCCAGCGTCTGAGCAGGCGGCTTCGCATCCCGGTATCAAAGCGCCAGATATGATCGAAAATGCGCATGATGCCGGGTTTGCCATGTGCTGACATCGCTACCGCATGAAAACGGTGCTGGTGCACCCGCTGTAATTCCCCCACTTTGCTGACGACTTCATCGGGTAATCGCTGAGCGATAAAATCTGAGATAACCACCGCATCGGCATCAAACCATTCCCGACCCTGCATGCGTTCAATAATGGCGCGAAAACAGCTGGCAATATCAGTGCCCCCACGAAAGCGCTGACTTAAAAAGCGGATCGCCTGTTCGATGCCCTCCGGGCCGGAAAGCTCATAGCGCACCACTTCTGTTGAAAACAGCATAATGAAACAGCGCCGGTTATCTGCAAGGGCGACGCGCATTAGCGCCAGGCAAAAGGCTTTCGCACACTGCTCATTAAATCCGCCCATCGATCCTGATGTATCAACGCAGACGATAAAAGGTCCGCGCGGCTGCTCGTCAAAATCCTGATGCACCACCGGACGTTCTGTTACCTTCTCACGCCATGCTTCGCCGTGCAGGCGGTAGGTCAGCAGTTGCTTTTCCACCAGCCGTCGGTAGAACTCGTATTCCAGTTCGGTAATGCCCAACGTGGCCAGTTCTGGCGGTAGCAGGCGCAGGATATCGTCACTTTGCTGGATGCCATCCACCTGCTCCGGGACGGTTGCCGGTTCGCGCACCAGGGTACGGAAGGTTTCCATTGGCGCATCTTTACGCGGCACGGATTTCGCCTCTCTGGAACGACCTAACTGCTCGGCCAGGCGCTGGAGTTCGGGTTGTTGCGTCAGAAATTCGCCGTATTTCACCATCAACTGATAATCACCGCGCTTGATTTGGCCCGCGCTCATATCCCACAACCGGCCTGCAGCGTTATCATTTTCCGCCAGAACGGGTTCCAGTTGTCCGCTAAGGGTCATCCGTTCCTGTACTTCACTGAGCAAATGCTCGCGCTCTTCTTCCAGCAGTTGCTGATTCAGCGTTGTGGTTTGCACCACCAGGCTCAGGCGCCAGCGCTGGAGAAAAAGCGTATGTAGGGCGGGCGTAAAGGTGCTGTTGTCATTGACCAGTTGCTGCGCTTGCCCAGCCCAGGGCGAATGGAGTCGGTGCAATAGCGATAATATTTGCGGTAGTTGAACGATAAACTGTGCATGAGAGAGGAGCTGGCTTTGTTGATAACAAATGACTTCTTCTGCCAACTCCGGCGGCACATGGGTATCTTTGAGGCGGCTACGCAAAGATTCGCGCCAGCGGGGAATATCGTCAGTGATCGCTTTTTTAAGGCGAGGAAATTTTTTAAAAAATACCACCATCTTTGGGGAAGCCAACAGGGCGACGATCATCTCTTCGATCATCGCCTCTTCGCTGACTGCCAGCATTATGTTGAGTGTATCAAGGGTCAGCATTGTTGCGCCTGGCGGATTTGCACCCCGACATCCTGCAGGCTGGCCTCAATGCGGCCTAACCAGTCGCTATGAATAAACAGGCATTTTTGCTGTTCGCTGAATGCGCTGTGCTGCTGATGCCACTCGTTATCGAGCGCTTCAAGCTCCTGCTTTATCTCTGCGGGCATACTCTCTTGCGAAGCCCCCGGCAGCGCCAGGCGAGAACCCTGTAAACTGACATCGCGCACAACCAGATGCTGTGCACTATCGACTTCCATATTCAGTGTTTGGGCAAAGCCGATCCCGTTTAATTTTCCGCGGATTTCACCGCCTTTTGTTAGCCACAGTTCCAGCGCACTGCGTTCAAAAGCAATATGGATAACTTCCATATCATGCAGCTTTAATGGCTTTTGTAGCAGTAATGTCACGACTGAGGACGTAGCTTCTGGTGGTAAATCATAATGAGGACGACGACTGAACATGCCACCCTGACGGATTACCGTGAACGCCGTTTTGTCGCT
This sequence comes from Citrobacter sp. KTE30, assembly GCF_000398825.1. Lineage (NCBI taxonomy): Bacteria > Pseudomonadati > Pseudomonadota > Gammaproteobacteria > Enterobacterales > Enterobacteriaceae > Citrobacter > Citrobacter sp. KTE30. The sequence goes on from NZ_KB976056.1 coordinate 451,009, forward strand.
TTGTTGCTGCTGGAGTTGAATGCGGCGCTGCACAATACTGCCGAGGCGCGTCAGCATGGCTTGCTGCTGCCAGGCGTGTCCGGTCATCAATATTTCAAGCTGCTGTTGCATCAGATTCAGGCTTTGCGCGTCGTACCACAGACAATCTTTCAGCAGGATCAGGTCGATAGGTACTACCGCATCACGTCCGCTAAAGAAAGCGCTGGCCTGGAGTAAACGGATCGCTTTTTTCCAGCGACGATCGGACACGTAGGGGGCATTTGGTAGCGTGTCCAACTGCTGGCGTAGGGTGAAAATAAGCTCAAATACGCGATCGGGAAGCTTGATGGCGCCGATGTCTTTTTGCCACTGGTGATACTCTTCATCCGTCACCTGCAATGATGCGGGGACCGGGTTGTCGCTTTCATCCTGCTGACTTAGTAGCATGGAGCGGAAATTGGCCTTGTCCTGAACTTTATCCAGCCACAGACGAATCAGCATACGGTCGTACAGCGCTTCCAGGCTGCTGTCGGCTTCAGGCAGTTCGTTGGAAGCGGCAACCAGCAGACGCATCGGAATTTTTTCTTCATACGCGCCGTTGCGAAAGTGACGTTCGTTAATGGCGGTCAGCAGGGTGTTAAGAATTGCCGGGCCTGCTTTCCAGATTTCATCAAGAAAAACGATTTCAGCTTCAGGAAGATAGCCCGCCGTTAAGCGTTCATAGCGACCTTCGTCTTTAAGGGCCTGTATGGACAGCGGGCCGAAAACTTCTTCCGGCGTAGAGAAGCGCGTCATCAGGTATTCAAAAGCGCGTGCATTTTGGAAGGCAAACTTCAGTCGGCGGGCAATTAAGCTCTTTGCGATCCCCGGGGGGCCTAATAAGAAAACGCTCTCGCCGCTGAGTGCTGCCAGCAGACACAGACGAATGGCGTGGCTACGTTCATAAAGTCCCTTTTCCAGCGCATTGCTCAGACGGGAAATTCTTTCCGCTAATAAATGTGGGTGAGCCATAATGAAGTGGCGTCCTTTCGCCAAATGTACTGCATAAACTGCGAGTATAGATGCTTCACACCATTGCAGTAATAGACTGAAGGTGCGCTTATTTTTCTTTGAGCCAGATTAATCTGGTCTCATTTAGGGGTACGATTTTGTGATTAATCGTGCATACTGTGCGCCTTTTTGTGGGCCAAGGGACGACGCACACATTTCTTATATATACACCAAATCAATCAAGCTGCACCAAGGCGGCAATGGAGTTTTCTCCTGGGATGGGGGGAATAACGAATGCAGCCCACACGGAGTGGCTTGAAAGATGATGTGTATAAACGAAAGACGAGTCTATGAGCACTGATAATAAACAATCATTGTCTGCGATTACCCTTGCAGCCATTGGGGTTGTCTACGGTGATATTGGTACCAGCCCACTTTATACGCTTCGTGAATGTTTGTCCGGCCAGTTTGGTTTTGGCGTTGAACGTGATGCCGTATTTGGTTTTCTCTCGCTGATTTTCTGGCTGCTGATCTTTGTTGTCTCCATTAAATACCTGACGTTTGTCATGCGCGCAGATAACGCCGGAGAAGGCGGGATCCTGACGCTGATGTCATTGGCCGGGCGCAATACCTCGGCGCGAACAACCTCCATGCTGGTCATTATGGGATTGATAGGCGGCAGCTTCTTCTATGGTGAAGTGGTGATTACGCCAGCCATTTCGGTGATGTCTGCGATTGAAGGTCTGGAGATTATTGCCCCGCAACTGGATACCTGGATTGTTCCGCTCTCGATAATCGTACTGACCCTACTGTTTTTGATTCAAAAACACGGTACCGGCATGGTCGGTAAGCTGTTTGCGCCGATTATGCTGCTGTGGTTCCTGACGCTGGCGGTTTTAGGCGTACGCAGTATTATTAGCAATCCGGAAGTACTGCAGGCGCTAAATCCGTATTGGGCGGTGCATTTCTTCCTCGAATTCAAAACGTTGTCTTTTATTGCGCTGGGTGCGGTGGTGTTGTCGATTACCGGTGTTGAAGCGCTGTATGCGGATATGGGCCACTTCGGTAAGTTGCCGATTCGCCTGGCATGGTTCTCTGTGGTGTTGCCTTCACTGGTACTGAACTATTTTGGTCAGGGGGCGCTACTGTTAAAGCATCCTGAAGCGATCAAAAACCCGTTCTTCCTGTTGGCGCCAGACTGGGCGTTGATCCCGCTACTGATCCTCGCTGCGCTGGCGACGGTAATCGCTTCGCAGGCGGTTATCTCCGGTGTGTTCTCGCTGACGCGTCAGGCCGTGCGTTTGGGATATTTATCGCCAATGCGCATTATCCATACCTCGGAAATGGAGTCGGGCCAGATCTACATTCCTTTCGTTAACTGGATGCTCTATTTTGCGGTGGTTATTGTGATTGTGAGTTTTGAACACTCCAGTAATCTGGCCGCGGCGTACGGGATTGCGGTAACGGGGACGATGGTGCTGACCTCTATTTTGTCGACCACCGTGGCGCGCAAAAACTGGCACTGGAATAAATACTTCGTCTTCCTGATCCTGGTGGCATTCTTGTGCGTCGATGTTCCGCTGTTCTCCGCGAACCTCGATAAACTGATTTCCGGCGGTTGGCTGCCTCTGACGCTGGGTCTGGTGATGTTCACCATCATGACCACCTGGAAAAGTGAACGCTTCCGTCTGCTGCGTCGTATGCATGAGCACGGTAACTCTCTGGAGGCGATGATTGCTTCTCTGGAGAAATCGCCACCGGTACGCGTGCCGGGAACGGCTGTATATATGTCCCGCGCACTGAACGTCATCCCGTTTGCGCTTCTGCATAACCTCAAACATAACAAGGTGCTGCATGAGCGCGTTATTCTGCTGACGCTGCGCACGGAAGATGCGCCCTATGTTCACAACGTGCGTAGGGTGCAGATTGAGCAGTTATCGCCCACCTTCTGGCGCGTGGTTGCCAGTTACGGTTGGCGCGAAACGCCGAACGTGGAGGAAGTGTTCCATCGCTGCGGTCTGGAAGGCTTAAGCTGCCGGATGATGGAAACCTCCTTCTTCATGTCGCACGAGTCGCTGATTGTCGGCAAACGACCATGGTACTTGCGTCTGCGCGGTAAGCTGTATCTGCTGTTACAGCGCAATGCGCTGCGTGCGCCGGACCAGTTTGAAATCCCACCGAACCGGGTTATTGAGCTCGGTACTCAGGTCGAGATTTAATCTCATCAACGCCCTCTTTCATCGTGAAAGGGGGCGTTTTGTTTTGCCCCTCCCAGTTTTCATTTCATCTAATGATAATCCTTGCGAAACGTTTCGATGGCGATCACATTTTCGTAACGTCGCGGTGGTTTTCTGTCCACTCTTCGCACTACACTTATCTCCAGCGAAACGTTTCGCTAGTGGGGAAAGAAAATGAAGAAAGGCACGGTACTCAACTCTGAAATTTCATCGGTGATCTCCCGTCTGGGGCATACCGATACGCTGGTGGTGTGTGATGCAGGTTTACCCATCCCGAACAGCACAACGCGTATCGATATGGCATTAACCCAGGGCGTACCTTCTTTTATGCAGGTACTGGATGTGGTAACACGTGAAATGCAGGTCGAGGCGGCCATTCTCGCGTCGGAAATTAAACAACATAATCCGCAACTCCACGAAACGTTGCTCAGCCACATTGAGCAACTGCAACAACACCAGGGAAACACCATAGAAATTCGTTACACCACGCATGAACAATTCAAAAAACAAACCGCAGACAGTCAGGCGGTAATTCGCAGCGGAGAGTGTTCTCCGTATGCGAATATCATTCTCTGTGCTGGCGTCACGTTCTGAGGCCATCATGAACGCATTACTGCAACTCAAAGGGATCGATAAAGCGTTCCCGGGCGTAAAAGCGCTATCCGGCGCCGCGCTGAATGTCTACCCAGGCCGCGTAATGGCGCTGGTGGGCGAAAACGGCGCGGGTAAATCCACCATGATGAAGGTGCTGACCGGAATCTACACCCGTGATGCCGGTTCCTTATTGTGGCTGGGGAAAGAGACCACCTTTAACGGCCCGAAATCCTCCCAGGAAGCCGGAATCGGTATCATCCACCAGGAGCTGAACCTGATCCCGCAACTCACTATCGCTGAAAACATTTTTCTCGGTCGTGAGTTTGTGAATCGCTTTGGCAAAATTGACTGGAAGAAGATGTACGCCGAAGCCGATCTGCTGCTCGCCAAACTCAATCTGCGCTTTAAAAGCGACAGGCTGGTCGGTGAGCTGTCGATTGGCGATCAGCAGATGGTCGAAATTGCTAAAGTGCTGAGCTTTGAATCGAAGGTCATCATTATGGATGAACCGACGGATGCCCTCACCGATACTGAAACCGAATCCCTGTTCCGCGTCATTCGCGAACTGAAATCCCAGGGACGCGGCATTGTCTATATTTCTCACCGCATGAAAGAGATCTTCGAGATTTGCGACGACGTAACCGTCTTCCGCGATGGGCAGTTTATTGCCGAGCGTGAAGTCGCATCGCTTACCGAAGACTCGCTGATTGAAATGATGGTGGGACGTAAGCTGGAAGATCAGTACCCGCGCCTGGAAAAAGCGCCGGGTGATATTCGCCTGAAGGTCGATAATCTGTGCGGTCCTGGCGTAAACGATGTGTCATTCACGCTGCGTAAAGGCGAGATCCTTGGCGTATCGGGGCTGATGGGGGCCGGACGTACCGAGCTGATGAAAGTGTTGTACGGCGCATTGCCACGCACCAGCGGCTACGTCACGCTTGATGGCCATGAAGTGGTTACCCGTTCGCCGCAGGATGGACTGGCTAACGGCATCGTCTATATTTCTGAAGACCGTAAACGCGATGGTTTAGTGCTCGGCATGTCGGTGAAAGAGAACATGTCACTGACCGCGCTGCGCTATTTCAGCCGTGCAGGTGGAAGCCTTAAACATAAAGATGAGCAGCAGGCGGTGGGTGATTTTATTCGTCTGTTCAATGTTAAAACCCCATCGATGGAACAGGCTATCGGCCTTCTTTCCGGTGGTAACCAGCAGAAAGTGGCGATTGCGCGCGGTCTTATGACCCGGCCAAAAGTGCTGATCCTTGATGAACCAACGCGCGGCGTTGACGTTGGGGCCAAGAAAGAAATCTATCAGCTTATCAACCAGTTTAAGGCCGATGGGCTGAGTATCATTCTGGTCTCTTCTGAGATGCCAGAAGTATTGGGCATGAGCGATCGAATTATCGTTATGCATGAAGGGCATCTCGGCGGTGAATTCACTCGCGAGCAGGCCACTCAGGAAGTATTAATGGCTGCCGCTGTGGGCAAGCTTAATCGCGTGAATCAGGAGTAAAAAAGATGACTACCCAGGCTGTTTCTGGTCGCCGTTATTTCACTAAAGCATGGCTTCTGGAGCAAAAGTCGCTCATCGCTCTGTTAGTGCTGATCGCGATTGTTTCCACCATGAGCCCTAACTTTTTTACCGTTAATAACCTGTTCAACATTCTTCAGCAAACGTCGGTGAACGCCATCATGGCGGTTGGCATGACGCTGGTTATCCTGACGTCGGGTATCGATCTGTCCGTCGGTTCATTGCTGGCGCTGACCGGTGCGGTTGCGGCTTCGATTGTAGGGATTGAAGTCAATGCGCTGGTGGCTGTTGCTGCGGCCCTGGCGCTCGGCGCTGCCATTGGCGCGGTGACCGGAGTGATTGTCGCGAAAGGTCGCGTGCAGGCGTTTATCGCGACTCTGGTTATGATGCTGCTGCTGCGCGGTGTGACCATGGTCTACACCAACGGCAGTCCGGTAAACACCGGGTTTACTGACAATGCCGATCTGTTTGGCTGGTTCGGGATTGGTCGTCCGTTAGGCGTCCCTACGCCGGTGTGGATCATGGGGATTGTCTTCCTCGCGGCGTGGTACATGCTGCACCACACGCGTCTGGGGCGTTATATCTATGCGCTGGGCGGTAACGAAGCGGCAACGCGTCTGTCCGGTATCAGCGTCAGTAAAATCAAAATTATCGTTTACTCACTGTGCGGCCTGCTGGCATCACTGGCGGGCATCATTGAAGTTGCGCGCCTCTCCTCTGCGCAACCGACGGCAGGTACTGGCTATGAGTTGGATGCTATCGCTGCGGTGGTATTAGGCGGAACTAGCCTGGCGGGTGGTAAAGGACGAATTGTTGGGACGCTGATCGGCGCATTGATTCTTGGTTTCCTCAATAATGGGTTGAATTTGTTAGGTGTATCCTCCTATTACCAGATGATCGTCAAAGCGGTGGTGATTTTGCTGGCGGTACTGGTAGACAACAAAAAGCAGTAACAACGATTACAGGACATCTTAAATATGAACATGAAAAAACTGGCTACCCTGGTTTCTGCTGTTGCGCTGAGCGCCACCGTGAGTGCGAATGCGATGGCGAAAGATACCATTGCGCTGGTGGTCTCCACCCTCAATAACCCGTTCTTTGTTTCTCTGAAGGATGGGGCGCAAAAAGAGGCGGATAAGCTGGGTTACAACCTGGTGATTCTGGACTCGCAGAACAACCCGGCGAAAGAGCTGGCTAACGTTCAGGACTTAACGGTTCGTGGAACTAAAATTCTGCTGATCAACCCAACCGACTCTGATGCCGTTGGTAATGCTGTGAAGATGGCTAACCAGGCAAAAATTCCGGTTATTACCCTTGACCGTGTTGCCTCCAAAGGCGAAGTGGTAAGCCACATTGCGTCTGATAACGTGTTGGGCGGCAAAATTGCGGGTGATTACATCGCGAAGAAAGCAGGTGAAGGCGCAAAAGTTATCGAACTGCAGGGGATTGCCGGAACTTCAGCGGCGCGTGAGCGTGGCGAAGGTTTCCAGCAGGCCGTTGCGGCACACAAATTTAACGTACTGGCCAGCCAGCCGGCAGACTTCGACCGCACTAAAGGTTTGAACGTCATGCAGAACCTGCTGACCGCGCATCCTGATGTGCAGGCCGTATTTGCTCAGAACGATGAAATGGCGCTGGGTGCGCTGCGCGCACTGCAAACCGCGGGTAAATCTGATGTGATGGTGGTTGGATTTGACGGCACTCCAGATGGCGAAAAAGCAGTAAATGATGGCAAACTGGCTGCGACCATTGCTCAGTTGCCGGATCAGATCGGCGCGAAAGGCGTCGAGACTGCGGATAAAGTCCTGAAAGGCGAGAAGGTTCAGGCTAAATATCCGGTTGACCTGAAGCTGGTCATCAAGCAGTAATACCGATTCAGGTCGCTCGCGGCCTGATGGAGACATAAATACGCCATCCCCGTATCTGGTTTTGGGGATGAAAGCGTAAAAAGAAAAGCAGGGCACGCGCCACCCTAACCCGGTGGCGCACTTTGACTTGGAACACCAAATATGAAAACCGCAGGCAACCTCGTTGTTCTTGGCAGTATCAATGCCGATCACATCCTTAACCTTAACTCTTTCCCGACACCTGGTGAAACCGTAACCGGTAGTCATTATCAGGTCGCATTTGGCGGTAAAGGCGCGAATCAGGCTGTTGCTGCGGGTCGTAGTGGCGCGAATATCGCATTCATTGCCTGTACGGGCGATGATGATATTGGCGAAAGTGTGCGTAAACAGTTAGCCAAAGACAACATTGATATTGCGCCGATTAGCGTAATTTCGGGGGAATCGACCGGTGTTGCGTTGATTTTTGTGAATGGTGAAGGTGAGAACGTTATCGGCATTCATGCTGGAGCTAACGCAGCGCTTTCGCCAGCGCTGGTGGAAGCACAGCATGAGCGTATTGCGCAGGCGTCCGCTTTACTGATGCAGCTAGAGTCGCCGATCGAAAGCGTTCTGGCTGCGGCAAAGATTGCACATCAAAATAAGACCATGGTCGCCCTAAACCCGGCTCCGGCGCGTGAACTTTCTGACGAGCTGTTGGCGCTGGTAGATATTATTACCCCGAATGAAACCGAGGCTGAAAAGCTGACGGGGATCCGGGTTGAAAATGATGAAGACGCGGCCAAAGCGGCGCAGGCATTGCATGCTAAAGGAATCCATACTGTACTGATTACCTTAGGGAGTCGCGGTGTGTGGGCCAGCGTGAATGGCGAAGGTCAGCGAGTACCCGGTTTTAAAGTGGAAGCCGTTGATACTATTGCCGCCGGAGACACCTTTAATGGCGCGTTAATTACAGCGTTACTGGAAGAGACTCCGCTGCCTGAAGCGATCCGTTTTGCGCATGCCGCTGCGGCGATTGCGGTTACCCGTAAAGGCGCACAGCCTTCCGTTCCGTGGCGCGAAGAAATAGAAGCGTTTTTAAGTCAACAGAGGTAACGCTTGGCTACAATGAAGGACGTCGCCCGCCTGGCGGGTGTTTCCACGTCGACGGTTTCTCACGTCATTAATAAAGATCGCTTTGTCAGTGAGTCTGTCACTGACAAAGTAGAAGCTGCGATTAAAGCGCTTAACTACGCTCCCTCCGCGCTGGCGCGTAGCCTCAAGTTAAACCAGACCCGCACAATTGGCATGTTAATCACTGCCAGTACCAATCCCTTCTATTCTGAGCTGGTGCGCGGCGTTGAACGTAGCTGTTTTGAGCGCGGCTACAGCCTGGTGCTGTGCAATACCGAAGGCGATGAACAGCGCATGAACCGTAATCTGGAAACGCTAATGCAAAAACGCGTGGATGGCTTGCTGCTGCTCTGCACGGAAACACATCAGCCTTCCAGAGAGATAATGCAGCGTTATCCTTCTATACCGACCGTGATGATGGACTGGTCGCCCTTTGATGGTGAAAGCGATCTGATTCAGGATAACTCCCTGCTGGGCGGGGATTTAGCCACGCAACATCTTATCGAAAAAGGTTTTACGCGCATTGCCTGCATCACCGGGCCGCTGGATAAAACCCCGGCGCGTTTGCGGCTGGAAGGATATCGGGCGGCAATGAAGCGGGCGGGCTTGCCTGTCCCGGAAGGCTACGAGATTACCGGTGACTTTGAGTTTGGTGGCGGCTTTGAAGCTATGCAAACGTTGCTGTCGCATAAACAGCGACCGCAGGCCGTTTTTACCGGTAATGATGCAATGGCGGTTGGCGCGTATCAGGCTCTGTACCAGTCGGGATTGCGCATTCCGCAGGATATGGCGGTGGTGGGTTATGATGATATCGAGCTGGCGCGCTATATGACGCCTCCGCTGACGACCATACATCAACCAAAAGATGAATTGGGCGAACTGGCCATCGATGTATTAATCCATCGGATGGCCCAGCCCGCATTACAACAACAGCGTTTGCAGCTTACTCCTGTTTTGATGGAGCGGGGGTCGGTTTAGGTTTGTGCCGATCTTTGATCAGGTTACGTCCATCTTTGGCTTTTAGCAGCATGAACATCAGCGCGGATATTACCGTGATAGCGCCCATCGTCATAAAGGTGTAGTGGAACTGTTCGACCGTATTGGTTCCTTCCATACCTTCATAGATACGCAGAACGGCGGCGCTGATGGCAACCCCTAAACTGATTGATAACTGCTGAGTAACGGCCAATACGCTGTTGCCGCTGCTGGCGTTTTCATCGGTCAGATCCGCCAGAGTGATAGTATTCATTGAGGTAAACTGGGTGGACATCGCCATACCTAAAATGAACAGCGGCAGGATCAGCATCCAGACCGGCATGGCAGGAGATTGCAAAGCGAACTGCGCAATCATCAGGCCGATAAAAACCGTAACACCCACCAATGTGGTCCTGTAGCCGAGTTTGCGCAGAACCTGCGTCACCATGGATTTTGCCAGAATTGAACCCAACGCCGTTGGCGCCATCATACAACCGGCTATCAGAGCCGGATATCCAAAGCCTACCTGCAACATCAGCGGCATTAAGAAGGGCACGCAGCCTGTGCCCAGGCGAGTGGCGAGGTTGCCGGCGATCCCAACAGAAAAGGTTCGAGTCTTAAATATCGGAAGAGATATAAGTGGCGTTGGGTGACGACGAGCATGGCGAATATAGGCGAGTAGTAACAACACACTGGCAAGAATAATACCGAGTGCGACCCAGGTAGCGACAAGCTTCTCACCGAACAATTCAACGCCGCTGGAAAACAACACCAGGCTCAAACCAAACAGAAAGAAACCGGTCATATCAAAACCGCGGCGTGGGGTGGTGAAGTTCGGCATATATTTGCGGGCATAGAAGATACCGGCAATGCCAATTGGAATATTAATCAGGAAGATCCAGTGCCAACTGGCCCATGTAACCAGTACACCGCCCAATACCGGACCTAAAATCGGCCCCACAAGTCCAGGCATGGTGACGAAGTTAAGCACGGGAAGCAGTTCACTGCGAGGGTAGGCACGCAATAACGCCAGACGGGCAACGGGCATCATCATGGCGCCACCGATCCCCTGAATGACACGGAAAATCACCAGCTCGCTTAGGGAGCTGGACAGCGCACAGGCCAGCGATCCCAACGTAAACAGGCTAACAGCAATCATAAAGACGCGTCGGGTACCAAATCGGTCTGCCAACCAACCACTTACCGGGATCAGCATCGCGACCGTCAGAGTATAACTGATGATGGCCGACTGCATGGCGAGCGGAGAGCGGTTAAGACTATGTGCTATTGCGGGTAGGGCGGTATTGAGGATAGTGGCGTCTAGTGCCTGCATAAAAAAGGCCATGGCTGCTATCCACGGTAGCCCGGCCATACTACGTGATTTCTTTTCTGACATATTATTTATCCGGTAGCACGTTCGGTGCTATCAGCAATGCCTGACAAGCAGCAAAGGCGCGATCGCCATCGTTATCATCTATTGCATCGACAATGGCCTGGTGCAAATCCAGTTTCACCACATCGTTATAGGTAATAGAGGTAAAGTAGGTCTGGTAAACCGAATGGAACAGAGATGCAAAGGAAATAAGGAACGGATTCGCACTCATTTCATAGATGTGTTCATGCCAGGCGATATCAACCTCAATCCAGCGTTCGCGTCTGAAGTTTCTTTTCAGCTCGACCATCTCTTCCATCAGCGTGTTGAGGTGCGCTTTCTGTTCAGCCGTACCAATGGTCGCCGCCAGTAAACACGCCTGAGGCTCCAGGCTGATACGCATCACCAGAAAATGTTTAATGACCTGCGGGAAATTATCTTCCGTCATCCACCAGGTGAGCAGCTCCTGGTCGAGGAAGTTCCAGTTTGCTTGCGGCATGACGCGTGTGCCGATACGTGGGCGTGGTAATACCATACCTTTTGCCGTTAACGTTTTTACCGCCTCTCTTACCGCGGTGCGACTCACACCAAACTGATCGCCCAGCTCTATTTCGCCAGGCAATATAGCGCCCGGCGCGTATTCACCTTTTAATATTCGCTGAGCCAGCTTTTCGGCCAGAACGTAGGACAAGTTTTTCTGTGCGGCTAGCTGTTGGGCATTTAACGGCATGAATGTTCTTCCTTACTCTTTTTCTTATTCATTAGTATGCCACCTGGAAGTGTGATTGCGGCTGCAAAAACGGCAATTTGCTTATTTTATGGCATGTTAATGGTTGTTTTGGTGAAAAAACACGCACTCAGAAAGTTATTTTAAATTTCCCCTTGTCAGCCTGAAATAACTCCCTATAATGCGCCTCCACTGACACGGAACAACGGATTATAAGCCGCCGGGTCAGCGGGGTTCCACCGAGAACTCCGGCGAAGAAAGCGAAATTAAATGCTTGACTTCGCAGCGGGATGGCGTAATATGCACACCCCGCGCCGCTGAGAAAAAGCGAAGCGGCACTGCTCTTTAACAATTTATCAGACAATCTGTGTGGGCACTCGAAGATACGGATTCTTAACGTCGCAAGACGAAAAATGAATACCAAGTCTCTGAGTGAACATACGTAATTCATTACGAAGTTTAATTCACGAGCATCAAACTTAAATTGAAGAGTTTGATCATGGCTCAGATTGAACGCTGGCGGCAGGCCTAACACATGCAAGTCGAACGGTAGCACAGAGGAGCTTGCTCCTTGGGTGACGAGTGGCGGACGGGTGAGTAATGTCTGGGAAACTGCCCGATGGAGGGGGATAACTACTGGAAACGGTAGCTAATACCGCATAACGTCGCAAGACCAAAGAGGGGGACCTTCGGGCCTCTTGCCATCGGATGTGCCCAGATGGGATTAGCTAGTAGGTGGGGTAACGGCTCACCTAGGCGACGATCCCTAGCTGGTCTGAGAGGATGACCAGCCACACTGGAACTGAGACACGGTCCAGACTCCTACGGGAGGCAGCAGTGGGGAATATTGCACAATGGGCGCAAGCCTGATGCAGCCATGCCGCGTGTATGAAGAAGGCCTTCGGGTTGTAAAGTACTTTCAGCGAGGAGGAAGGCATTAAGGTTAATAACCTTAGTGATTGACGTTACTCGCAGAAGAAGCACCGGCTAACTCCGTGCCAGCAGCCGCGGTAATACGGAGGGTGCAAGCGTTAATCGGAATTACTGGGCGTAAAGCGCACGCAGGCGGTCTGTCAAGTCGGATGTGAAATCCCCGGGCTCAACCTGGGAACTGCATCCGAAACTGGCAGGCTAGAGTCTTGTAGAGGGGGGTAGAATTCCAGGTGTAGCGGTGAAATGCGTAGAGATCTGGAGGAATACCGGTGGCGAAGGCGGCCCCCTGGACAAAGACTGACGCTCAGGTGCGAAAGCGTGGGGAGCAAACAGGATTAGATACCCTGGTAGTCCACGCCGTAAACGATGTCGACTTGGAGGTTGTGCCCTTGAGGCGTGGCTTCCGGAGCTAACGCGTTAAGTCGACCGCCTGGGGAGTACGGCCGCAAGGTTAAAACTCAAATGAATTGACGGGGGCCCGCACAAGCGGTGGAGCATGTGGTTTAATTCGATGCAACGCGAAGAACCTTACCTACTCTTGACATCCAGAGAACTTAGCAGAGATGCTTTGGTGCCTTCGGGAACTCTGAGACAGGTGCTGCATGGCTGTCGTCAGCTCGTGTTGTGAAATGTTGGGTTAAGTCCCGCAACGAGCGCAACCCTTATCCTTTGTTGCCAGCGGTTCGGCCGGGAACTCAAAGGAGACTGCCAGTGATAAACTGGAGGAAGGTGGGGATGACGTCAAGTCATCATGGCCCTTACGAGTAGGGCTACACACGTGCTACAATGGCATATACAAAGAGAAGCGACCTCGCGAGAGCAAGCGGACCTCATAAAGTATGTCGTAGTCCGGATTGGAGTCTGCAACTCGACTCCATGAAGTCGGAATCGCTAGTAATCGTAGATCAGAATGCTACGGTGAATACGTTCCCGGGCCTTGTACACACCGCCCGTCACACCATGGGAGTGGGTTGCAAAAGAAGTAGGTAGCTTAACCTTCGGGAGGGCGCTTACCACTTTGTGATTCATGACTGGGGTGAAGTCGTAACAAGGTAACCGTAGGGGAACCTGCGGTTGGATCACCTCCTTACCTTAAAGAACCTGCCTTTGTAGTGCTCACACAGATTGTCTGATGAAAAGTAAATAGCAAGGCGTCTTGCGATTGAGACTTCAGTGTCCCCTTCGTCTAGAGGCCCAGGACACCGCCCTTTCACGGCGGTAACAGGGGTTCGAATCCCCTAGGGGACGCCACTTGCTGGTATGTGTGAGTGAAAGTCGCCGACCCCAATATCTCAAAACTTACCTTCGGGTGACGTTTGAGATATTTGCTCTTTAAAAATCTGGATCAAGCTGAAAATTGAAACGACACACTGTTTCATTTCTCCGTAATAAGAAATGAAAAGCGGTGTGTTCGAGTCTCTCAAATTTTTGCAAGTCGATGATGAATCGAAAGAAACATCTTCGGGTTGTGAGGTTAAGCGACTAAGCGTACACGGTGGATGCCCTGGCAGTCAGAGGCGATGAAGGACGTGCTAATCTGCGATAAGCGTCGGTAAGGTGATATGAACCGTTATAACCGGCGATTTCCGAATGGGGAAACCCAGTGTGATTCGTCACACTATCATTACGTGAATACATAGCGTAATGAAGCGAACCGGGGGAACTGAAACATCTAAGTACCCCGAGGAAAAGAAATCAACCGAGATTCCCCCAGTAGCGGCGAGCGAACGGGGAGCAGCCCAGAGTCTGAATCAGCTTGTGTGTTAGTGGAACGGTCTGGAAAGTCCGACGGTACAGGGTGATAGTCCCGTACACCAAAATGCACAGGTTGTGAACTCGAAGAGTAGGGCGGGACACGTGGTATCCTGTCTGAATATGGGGGGACCATCCTCCAAGGCTAAATACTCCTGACTGACCGATAGTGAACCAGTACCGTGAGGGAAAGGCGAAAAGAACCCCGGCGAGGGGAGTGAAAAAGAACCTGAAACCGTGTACGTACAAGCAGTGGGAGCCTCTTTATGGGGTGACTGCGTACCTTTTGTATAATGGGTCAGCGACTTATATTCTGTAGCAAGGTTAACCGTATAGGGGAGCCGAAGGGAAACCGAGTCTTAACTGGGCGTTAAGTTGCAGGGTATAGACCCGAAACCCGGTGATCTAGCCATGGGCAGGTTGAAGGTTGGGTAACACTAACTGGAGGACCGAACCGACTAATGTTGAAAAATTAGCGGATGACTTGTGGCTGGGGGTGAAAGGCCAATCAAACCGGGAGATAGCTGGTTCTCCCCGAAAGCTATTTAGGTAGCGCCTCGTGAACTCATCTTCGGGGGTAGAGCACTGTTTCGGCTAGGGGGTCATCCCGACTTACCAACCCGATGCAAACTGCGAATACCGAAGAATGTTATCACGGGAGACACACGGCGGGTGCTAACGTCCGTCGTGAAGAGGGAAACAACCCAGACCGCCAGCTAAGGTCCCAAAGTCATGGTTAAGTGGGAAACGATGTGGGAAGGCACAGACAGCCAGGATGTTGGCTTAGAAGCAGCCATCATTTAAAGAAAGCGTAATAGCTCACTGGTCGAGTCGGCCTGCGCGGAAGATGTAACGGGGCTAAACCATGCACCGAAGCTGCGGCAGCGACACTATGTGTTGTTGGGTAGGGGAGCGTTCTGTAAGCCGTTGAAGGTGTGCTGTGAGGCATGCTGGAGGTATCAGAAGTGCGAATGCTGACATAAGTAACGATAATGCGGGTGAAAAACCCGCACGCCGGAAGACCAAGGGTTCCTGTCCAACGTTAATCGGGGCAGGGTGAGTCGACCCCTAAGGCGAGGCCGAAAGGCGTAGTCGATGGGAAACAGGTTAATATTCCTGTACTTGGTGTTACTGCGAAGGGGGGACGGAGAAGGCTATGTTAGCCGGGCGACGGTTGTCCCGGTTTAAGCATGTAGGCGGAGGTTCCAGGTAAATCCGGTACCTTTTTAACGCTGAGGTGTGATGACGAGGCACTACGGTGCTGAAGTAACAAATGCCCTGCTTCCAGGAAAAGCCTCTAAGCATCAGGTAACACGAAATCGTACCCCAAACCGACACAGGTGGTCAGGTAGAGAATACCAAGGCGCTTGAGAGAACTCGGGTGAAGGAACTAGGCAAAATGGTGCCGTAACTTCGGGAGAAGGCACGCTGATATGTAGGTGAAGTGATTTACTCATGGAGCTGAAATCAGTCGAAGATACCAGCTGGCTGCAACTGTTTATTAAAAACACAGCACTGTGCAAACACGAAAGTGGACGTATACGGTGTGACGCCTGCCCGGTGCCGGAAGGTTAATTGATGGGGTTATCCGTAAGGAGAAGCTCTTGATCGAAGCCCCGGTAAACGGCGGCCGTAACTATAACGGTCCTAAGGTAGCGAAATTCCTTGTCGGGTAAGTTCCGACCTGCACGAATGGCGTAATGATGGCCAGGCTGTCTCCACCCGAGACTCAGTGAAATTGAACTCGCTGTGAAGATGCAGTGTACCCGCGGCAAGACGGAAAGACCCCGTGAACCTTTACTATAGCTTGACACTGAACACTGGTCCTTGATGTGTAGGATAGGTGGGAGGCTTTGAAGTGTGGACGCCAGTCTGCATGGAGCCATCCTTGAAATACCACCCTTTAATGGCTGGTGTTCTAACGTGGACCCGTTACCCGGGTTGCGGACAGTGTCTGGTGGGTAGTTTGACTGGGGCGGTCTCCTCCTAAAGAGTAACGGAGGAGCACGAAGGTTAGCTAATCCTGGTCGGACATCAGGAGGTTAGTGCAAAGGCATAAGCTAGCTTGACTGCGAGAGTGACGGCTCGAGCAGGTGCGAAAGCAGGTCTTAGTGATCCGGTGGTTCTGAATGGAAGGGCCATCGCTCAACGGATAAAAGGTACTCCGGGGATAACAGGCTGATACCGCCCAAGAGTTCATATCGACGGCGGTGTTTGGCACCTCGATGTCGGCTCATCACATCCTGGGGCTGAAGTAGGTCCCAAGGGTATGGCTGTTCGCCATTTAAAGTGGTACGCGAGCTGGGTTTAGAACGTCGTGAGACAGTTCGGTCCCTATCTGCCGTGGGCGCTGGAGAATTGAGGGGGGCTGCTCCTAGTACGAGAGGACCGGAGTGGACGCATCACTGGTGTTCGGGTTGTCATGCCAATGGCATTGCCCGGTAGCTA
Source organism: Citrobacter sp. KTE30 (assembly GCF_000398825.1). Classification (NCBI taxonomy): domain Bacteria; kingdom Pseudomonadati; phylum Pseudomonadota; class Gammaproteobacteria; order Enterobacterales; family Enterobacteriaceae; genus Citrobacter; species Citrobacter sp. KTE30. The sequence continues at coordinate 467,504 of NZ_KB976056.1, forward strand.
AATGCGGAAGAGATAAGTGCTGAAAGCATCTAAGCACGAAACTTGCCCCGAGATGAGTTCTCCCTGAGACTATAAGTCTCCTGAAGGAACGTTAAAGACGATGACGTTGATAGGTCGGGTGTGTAAGTGTAGCGATACATTGAGCTAACCGATACTAATGAACCGTGAGGCTTAACCTTACAACGCCGAAGATGTTTTGGCGAAAGACAGACATCATATTCAGCTTGATACAGATAACATTAACCGGCGAAAAGCGGGTTAATAACAGAATTTGCCTGGCGGCTGTAGCGCGGTGGTCCCACCTGACCCCATGCCGAACTCAGAAGTGAAACGCCGTAGCGCCGATGGTAGTGTGGGGTCTCCCCATGCGAGAGTAGGGAACTGCCAGGCATCAAATTGCAGTAAACCGGGATGAAGAATCCGGGTAGTGACAAAGAAATTCGGTGGAGCGGTAGTTCAGTTGGTTAGAATACCTGCCTGTCACGCAGGGGGTCGCGGGTTCGAGTCCCGTCCGTTCCGCCACTTATTAGAAAATTAAGCCTGCTACTAAGCAGGCTTAATGATAAAAAAATTTAGGGGCGTAGCTCAGTTGGTAGAGCACCGGTCTCCAAAACCGGGTGTCGCGAGTTCGAGTCTCTCCGCCCCTGCCAGAAACAATCCTTAGCATTCTTGCTAAGGATTTTTTTTATCTGCAATTTGCGCAGTGCCTTCCAGTTGTTTTATTCCCGGCATCCTTGCCCGTATTTTCTTTAATCTTCCAGAATATTCGTGCTCAGCAAGTCGCAAATCAGTGCATGTTTATCGCTGTTTTGCAGCCAAACTGCATATAACGGGCGCGAAAGGGTTGTACTGTCAGTAACCGTATGGAGATCGCTTTTACCTTTAGCCCAACTGACCGGAAGCCAGCTAAAGCCTCTAAGGACTGAAAGTTGCTGCCTGGCCAATTCTGCCGAACTGGTGGTGAGTACCGGCACTTCATCTCCCGCAATCAATCCCGCTTCGTGTTGCTGAAAGTCAGGTCCCCATTCCAGACGCAGATAATTCAGTTCATCCTTGGTTTGCGAAGGAGAACTGCAATAGAGCGCCAGCGTGAAATATCCCAACAGTTGGCTGCTAAATTCGTCCATTTTGGGCGTTTCGGTAGTAATCAGTAGATCAAGCTGTCGTTCATGGAGCTGTTTTACTAACGACTGTCGCTGAGCGATCCTCGCTTCAAACTGCAGGCTGGATTGCGGCTCCTGGGATTGGTACAAACGCCCCAACCAGCCATTAAGCATACATTCCCAGAGGGATGCGCTGGCACCAATAGAAAACTCGTTATGACGCGAGGTATTCGCAACCTCCTTACGTGCGGCTTGCCACGTATTCATCAGCGTTTCAGCGTAAGGCAGTAATTTTTCACCTGCAGCGGTTAAACGGATATTGTTTCTGTGTCGGGTGAACAGGTTTACACCCAATTGATTTTCCAGTTGTCTGATCCGGAAACTAACCGCTGATTGGGTCAGATAGAGCGCTTCAGCAGCTCTGCCAAAGTGGCGTGTCCGGCTAACTTCCAGGAAAGTTTTTAACAATTCCGTATCCACAACTCGCTCCATAAAATTATTTGTCGTTATGATTTAAATCTTTTGTTTGACGCTCTGTCAAGCGTAACTAATACTCCGCGCCATAAATAGCTCGGCCAAAGAATTAGGAGCGTGCAGGATGGCGGAAAGCTTTACGACGACTAATCGATATTTCGATAATAAATATTATCCCCGCGGATTCTCCCGTCATGGTGATTTCACCATTAAAGAAGCACAACTGCTTGAGCGTCACGGTTATGCTTTCAATGAGCTGGATCTGGGCAAGCGTGAGCCGGTAACGGAAGAAGAAAAACTGTTTGTTGCGGTATGCCGTGGTGAGCGCGAACCGGTTACCGAAGCTGAACGTGTGTGGTCCAAATACATGACGCGCATTAAGCGTCCAAAACGCTTCCACACGCTGTCTGGTGGGAAACCTCAGGTGGAAGGTGCGGAAGACTACACCGAATCTGATGATTAATAAAAAAGGGCGAAAGCCCTTTTTTTATGCCAGTAGTTTCTGCAAATGAATGAGTAATCTGTCTATCGCCCGATACCCAACAGCCTCCTGTAAGTGCTGGCGAGAGATATGGTCAGATTGTTCTATATCCGCGATCGTTCGAGCAACCTTTATCAGGCGTAACCAGGCGCGGATGGATAATCCGAGATGCGCGAGCGTTTCTTCAAGCCACTGTGCATCGTCACTGCGCAGTGGACAGTATTTATTGATATCCTGACTGTCCAGATGCGCGTTTAACTTATTTTGTCGTCGATACTGACGATCTCGCGCTGCCATAACACGTTGCTTCACCGTTGCGCTATCTTCCCCTTTTACCTGGTTCTGGCTGAGTATCCCGGGCGGTGGCAAAGGGATTTCGAGAGAGAGATCGAAGCGGTCAAGAAATGGACCTGATAATCGATTGAGGTAGCGTAGCGTCTGCTCTGGGGTACAGCGGTTATGGTTCCCCTGATAATGGCCTGTTGGGCTGGGATTCATGGCGGCTATGAGTTGAAAGCGAGCGGGATAGGTGATTTTTGCTCTGGTGCGGGATAGATGTATCTGTCCGGACTCAATGGGTTCGCGCAGTGCATCCAGTGTGCGCCGCTCAAACTCGGGTAGTTCATCCAGAAATAGTATGCCGTTATGCGCCAGAGAGATCTCGCCTGGCGCAGGAATAGAGCCTCCACCGACCATGGCGGTTAATGAAGCACTGTGATGCGGAGAGCGAAAAGGGCGTTGTTTCCACTGTTTCTGTAGCGTGTCGGAATTGACCAGACTAAGAATCGCGGCGCTTTCCAGTGCCTCATCGTTACTCAGTGGCGGAAGCAATCCTCTCAGGCGACTGGCCAGCATAGTCTTACCCGTACCCGGAGGGCCGATGAGTATGAGGTTATGACCGCCAGCTGCGGTAAGCTCCAGCCCGCGTTTACCCTGTTCCTGGCCGATAACATCGCTCAGATCATCTGCTAATGCGCAGGGGATAAAATCTGCTGATGATGGTCTGTCTAAATCATGCTTACCTTCGAGGAATGCGCATACTGCCTGTAGATGATCGGCTATGAGGCACCCTTCACCCTGTATTAGTCCAACTTCAGCTGCATTCTCTTTTGCGACAATAATTCTCCTGCCTGCGCGAATGGCTTCGGTTGCACTTGATATCGCACCGGGAACGCCGCGTAACGCGCCTGTAAGCGCTAATTCGCCTACCAGCTCATATGTATCGAGATTATGGGGAGTAAGCTGCTCAGAAGCGGCCAGAAGCGCAACTGCGATAGGTAAATCATATCGTCCCCCTTCTTTTGGGAGATCGGCTGGAGCGAGGTTTATGGTTATCTTCTTTGCCGGGAATTCATAACCGCTATTAATTACCGCACTGCGAACCCGATCGCGGGCCTCTTTCACCGTTGTTTCGGGTAATCCCACCATGGTTAAACCAGGCAAACCATTGCTGATATGTACCTCGATGGTAATGGCTGGCGCATTCACGCCCAGCGCAGCGCGTGTGTGAACAATCGATAGTGACATAAGCCCTCCTGATGAAAGCATTATGTCGCAATACATCGCTGCAAGATTTCACATAATTACGGTTTTTAGAGGCTCATTCCCGTGTTTTTATGTAGCTCAACACTGATTACATTAAGTCTGGAATAGCGCTCGCAAACGCTTTTGCATGGCATTTTTAGTAGGGAATGGGTTGCCGAGAATTACCTGAAACGTGAAATATTTTCACCTTTGATTTTTTGTTTAAAAAACAACGATATTTATCTAAACCGTTAACGTCGTCAGAAAAACGAATAAAAAAATATCTTGTGTCATTTGCAAATTCTATGGTAACTCTTTAGGTATTCCTTCGAACAAGATGCAAGAAAATACAAAAATGACAGCCCTTCTACGAGTGATTAGCCTGGTCGTGATTAGCGTGGTGGTGATTATTATCCCACCGTGCGGGGCTGCACTTGGACGAGGAAAGGCTTAGAAAACAAGCCTTAACGAACTAAGACCCCCGCACCGAAAGGTCCGGGGGTTTTTTTTGACCTTAAAAACATACACGAGGAGCAGAAAGTGAACGGTAGCATAAAATTCTGTTTCTCAAGATTTACGGCGGGGATGTAACTATGAATGGGGCACAGTGGGTGGTACATGCGTTGCGTGCACAAGGGGTTCAAACCGTCTTTGGTTATCCTGGTGGCGCAATTATGCCGGTTTACGATGCGTTATATGACGGCGGCGTAGAACACCTGTTGTGCCGACACGAGCAGGGCGCGGCAATGGCAGCAATTGGCTATGCCCGTGCGACCGGTAAAACCGGCGTGTGTATCGCCACTTCCGGACCTGGTGCTACCAACCTGATCACGGGCCTTGCCGATGCGCTGTTAGATTCAGTTCCTGTGGTGGCGATCACCGGCCAGGTGGCATCATCTTTCATCGGAACGGATGCGTTCCAGGAAGTGGACGTTCTGGGTATGTCTCTGTCCTGCACCAAACACAGTTTCCTGGTGCAGTCACTGGAAGAGCTGCCGCGCATCATGGCTGAAGCTTTTGCTGTGGCGAATTCCGGTCGTCCGGGGCCGGTTCTGGTTGATATCCCGAAAGACATCCAATTGGCCAGCGGTACGCTGGAGCCGTATTTTACGACAGTCAAAAACGTAGAGGTTTTCCCGCACGCTGACGTTGAGCAGGCGCGTAAAATGCTGGCACAAGCGCAGAAACCTATCCTGTACGTAGGTGGCGGCGTTGGTATGGCGCAGGCGGTCCCGGCCCTGCGTGAATTTATCGCGGTAACCCAAATGCCGGTCGCCTGCACGTTGAAGGGGCTGGGCGCAGTAGAGGCTGACTACCCATACTATTTGGGTATGTTGGGAATGCACGGCACTAAAGCGGCAAATTTCGCGGTGCAAGAATGTGATTTACTGATTGCAGTGGGCGCGCGTTTTGATGACCGGGTAACCGGCAAGCTGAATACCTTCGCACCAAACGCCAGCGTGATCCACATGGATATCGACCCTGCGGAAATGAACAAGCTGCGCCAGGCGCACGTAGCATTGCAGGGTGATTTAAATTCTCTGCTGCCGGCATTGCAGCAATCGCTGAAGATTGACGCATGGCGTCAGCATAGTGCTGAACTGCGCACAGAGCATACCTGGCGCTATGATCATCCCGGTGAGGCTATCTACGCGCCACTGTTGTTGAAGCAGTTGTCCGATCGCAAACCCGCGGACAGCGTAGTGACAACGGATGTTGGCCAGCATCAGATGTGGTCGGCGCAGCATATGACCTACACCCGCCCGGAAAATTTTATCACCTCGAGCGGCCTGGGCACGATGGGCTTTGGCTTGCCAGCAGCGGTTGGCGCGCAGGTTGCTCGCCCGAACGATACGGTAATCTGTATCTCCGGTGACGGTTCCTTCATGATGAATGTACAGGAGCTCGGCACCGTAAAACGCAAGCAGTTGCCGTTGAAGATAGTTTTACTCGACAACCAGCGGTTAGGCATGGTGCGACAATGGCAGCAGCTGTTTTTCCAGGAACGTTATAGCGAAACCACCCTTACCGATAACCCCGATTTCCTCATGTTGGCCAGTGCCTTCGGCATCCCAGGTCAACACATCACCCGTAAAGACCAGGTTGAAGCGGCACTCGACACCATGCTGAACAGCGAGGGGCCATACCTGCTTCATGTCTCAATCGACGAACTTGAGAATGTCTGGCCTCTGGTACCGCCAGGTGCCAGTAACTCAGAAATGCTGGAGAAATTATCATGATGCAACATCAGGTCGCCGTTGAGGCTCGGTTCAATCCGGAAACGTTAGAACGTGTTTTACGCGTGGTACGCCATCGCGGTTTTCAGGTGTGCTCCATGAATATGGAAGCCGCTAGCGATGCGCAGAATATAAATATCGAATTGACCGTTGCCAGCCCCCGGTCGGTCGACTTACTGTTTAGTCAGTTAAGTAAACTGGTAGACGTTGCACATGTTGCTATCTGCCAGAGCACAACCACATCACAACAAATCCGCGCCTGAGCGCAAAAGGAAGAAAAATGACGACGAAAAAAGCTGATTACATTTGGTCTAATGGCGAGATGATTCGTTGGGAAGACGCTAAGGTTCACGTGATGTCCCACGCGCTGCACTACGGTACTTCTGTATTTGAAGGCATCCGTTGCTACGATTCTCACAAAGGGCCGGTGGTGTTCCGTCATCGCGAACATATGCAGCGTCTGCGTGATTCAGCCAAGATCTATCGTTTTCCGGTTTCTCAGAGCGTTGATGAGTTGATGGAAGCTTGCCGTGAGGTGATTCGTAAAAACAATCTGACCAGCGCCTATATCCGTCCGCTGGTGTTTGTTGGCGACGTGGGGATGGGCGTTAACCCGCCAGCGGGATACACCACTGACGTGATCATCGCTGCGTTCCCGTGGGGCGCTTACCTTGGTGCTGAAGCGCTGGAACAGGGGATCGACGCGATGGTTTCTTCCTGGAACCGCGTTGCGCCGAACACCATCCCTACAGCGGCTAAAGCGGGCGGTAACTATCTGTCTTCGCTGCTGGTGGGTAGTGAAGCGCGTCGTCATGGCTATCAGGAAGGCATTGCCCTGGATGTGAATGGTTACATCTCTGAAGGCGCGGGTGAAAACCTGTTTGAAGTAAAAGACGGCATTCTGTTTACCCCGCCGTTTACCTCTTCTGCACTGCCGGGTATCACCCGTGACGCGATCATTAAGCTGGCGAAAGATCTCGATATCGAAGTGCGTGAGCAGGTGCTGTCCCGTGAATCGCTGTACCTGGCCGACGAAGTGTTCATGTCCGGTACCGCGGCCGAAATCACCCCAGTACGCAGCGTCGATGGTATCCAGGTGGGCGAAGGCCGCTGCGGTCCGGTCACCAAACGCATCCAGCAGGCCTTCTTTGGCCTCTTCACTGGTGAAACGGAAGATAAATACGGCTGGTTGGATCAGGTTAATCAATAAACATAAATTTGGGACGGCACGCACCGTCCCAATTATTAGACAGACGGGAGTTAATCAAGCATGCCTAAGTATCGTTCTGCTACCACCACCCACGGCCGCAATATGGCGGGTGCCCGCGCACTGTGGCGCGCCACCGGGATGACCGATGATGATTTCGGTAAACCGATTATCGCTGTGGTGAACTCTTTTACCCAGTTTGTGCCGGGTCACGTCCACCTGCGCGATCTCGGTAAACTGGTTGCCGAACAAATCGAAGCCTCAGGCGGCGTGGCGAAAGAGTTCAACACCATTGCTGTGGATGATGGTATCGCCATGGGGCACGGTGGCATGCTGTATTCACTGCCGTCGCGCGAGCTGATCGCCGATTCAGTGGAGTACATGGTTAACGCCCACTGCGCCGATGCGATGGTCTGTATCTCTAACTGCGACAAAATCACCCCTGGGATGTTAATGGCCTCTTTGCGCCTGAATATTCCGGTGATCTTTGTTTCCGGCGGTCCGATGGAAGCCGGGAAAACCAAGCTCTCTGACCAAATCATCAAGCTCGACCTGGTTGATGCGATGATTCAGGGCGCTGACCCGAAAGTCTCCGACTCACAAAGCGAGCAGGTTGAACGTTCCGCCTGTCCAACCTGCGGCTCCTGCTCCGGCATGTTCACCGCCAACTCAATGAACTGCCTGACCGAAGCGCTGGGCCTGTCGCAGCCGGGTAACGGTTCGCTGCTGGCGACTCACGCCGACCGTAAAACGCTGTTCCTTAACGCGGGTAAACGCATCGTTGAGCTGACTAAACGCTACTATGAGCAGGATGATGCCTCCGCCCTGCCGCGCAACATTGCCAGTAAAGCGGCGTTTGAGAACGCCATGACGCTGGATATCGCCATGGGCGGCTCCACCAACACCGTTCTGCACCTGCTGGCGGCCGCACAGGAAGCGGAAATCGACTTCACCATGAGTGATATCGACAAGCTGTCCCGCAAAGTCCCACAGCTGTGTAAAGTGGCGCCGAGCACGCAGAAATACCATATGGAAGACGTGCACCGCGCAGGCGGCGTACTGGGTATTTTAGGCGAACTGGATCGTGCCGGACTGCTGAACCGCGACGTGAAAAACGTGCTGGGTCTGACTCTGCCGCAAACGCTTGATCGGTATGACGTGATGTTGACCAAAGACGACGCGGTGAAAAAAATGTTCCGCGCCGGACCGGCGGGCATCCGTACCACCCAGGCGTTCTCGCAGGACTGCCGTTGGGATACGCTGGATGACAACCGCGCTGAAGGCTGCATCCGCTCGCTGGAACATGCTTACAGCAAAGACGGCGGTCTGGCAGTCCTGTACGGTAACTTTGCGGAAAACGGCTGTATCGTAAAAACTGCAGGCGTGGATGACAGTATCCTGAAATTCACCGGCCCGGCAAAAGTGTATGAAAGCCAGGACGATGCGGTTGAAGCAATCCTCGGCGGTAAAGTGGTGGCTGGCGACGTGGTTGTCATTCGCTACGAAGGGCCGAAAGGCGGGCCAGGCATGCAGGAAATGCTCTACCCAACCACCTTCCTTAAATCGATGGGCCTCGGCAAGGCTTGTGCGCTGATTACCGATGGTCGTTTCTCCGGCGGTACTTCGGGGCTTTCAATCGGTCACGTTTCTCCGGAAGCGGCCAGCGGCGGTAATATTGCGATTATCGAAGATGGTGACATGATTGCCATCGATATCCCGAATCGTGGCATTCAACTGCAACTGAGTGATGCGGAAATCGCTGCGCGCCGTGAAGCGCAGGAAGCTCGCGGTGACAAAGCCTGGACGCCAAAAGATCGTCAACGTCAGGTCTCCTTTGCACTGCGCGCCTATGCCAGCCTGGCAACCAGTGCCGACAAAGGTGCGGTGCGCGATAAGTCGAAGCTCGGGGGATAATGACCATGGCGGATTCACAACCTCTATCCGGTGCTCCTGAGGGCGCTGAGTATCTCAGAGCGGTACTGCGTGCGCCGGTATACGAAGCGGCACAGGTAACGCCGCTACAGAAAATGGAAAAGCTCTCTTCGCGCCTCGATAACGTCATTCTGGTGAAGCGCGAAGACCGTCAACCCGTTCACAGCTTCAAGCTACGCGGTGCCTATGCCATGATGGCGGGCTTGACCGAAGAGCAAAAAGCGCATGGGGTCATCACCGCATCGGCGGGTAATCATGCTCAGGGTGTCGCGTTCTCTTCTGCGCGATTAGGCGTGAAGGCGCTGATTGTCATGCCAACGGCTACCGCCGATATCAAAGTCGATGCCGTTCGCGGCTTCGGCGGAGAAGTGCTGCTGCACGGCGCGAATTTTGATGAAGCCAAAGCCAAAGCGATTGAACTGTCACAGCAGCAGGGTTTTACCTGGGTTCCACCGTTTGATCATCCGATGGTGATTGCCGGGCAGGGCACGCTGGCGCTGGAGCTGCTCCAGCAGGACGCTCATCTCGATCGCGTATTCGTGCCTGTTGGTGGTGGCGGATTAGCGGCAGGTGTTGCGGTGCTGATTAAACAGCTGATGCCGCAAATCAAAGTGATTGCCGTGGAAGCGGAAGATTCGGCCTGCCTGAAAGCAGCGCTGGATGCTGGTCATCCGGTGGATCTGCCGCGTGTGGGTCTCTTTGCCGAAGGCGTAGCGGTGAAACGTATTGGCGATGAAACCTTCCGTCTGTGCCATGAATATCTCGACGATATTATCACTGTCGATAGCGATGCTATTTGTGCGGCAATGAAAGACCTGTTCGAGGATGTACGTGCGGTGGCTGAGCCTTCCGGGGCGCTGGCGCTGGCGGGGATGAAAAAATACATCGCCCAGCACAATATTCGCGGTGAACGTCTGGCGCACGTGTTGTCCGGTGCGAACGTTAACTTCCACGGCTTGCGCTACGTTTCCGAACGTTGCGAGTTAGGGGAGCAGCGCGAAGCCTTACTGGCGGTGACCATCCCGGAAGAGAAGGGAAGTTTCCTGAAGTTCTGCCAGCTGTTGGGGGGCCGTTCGGTAACGGAGTTTAACTACCGCTTTGCCGATGCCAAAGACGCCTGCATTTTTGTCGGTGTACGCCTGAGCCGTGGGCTGGAAGAGCGTAAGGAAATCCTGCAACTGCTCAACGAGGGCGGCTACAGCGTGGTGGATCTGTCTGATGACGAGATGGCGAAGCTACACGTGCGCTATATGGTCGGTGGACGTCCGTCGAAACCCTTACAGGAACGTCTCTACAGCTTCGAATTTCCTGAATCACCAGGGGCGTTGCTCAAATTCCTGCATACCCTGGGGACGCACTGGAATATTTCATTGTTCCACTATCGCAGTCACGGTACCGACTATGGTCGCGTACTGGCGGCGTTTGAGTTGGGGGAACACGAGCCTGATTTCGAAACGCGGCTGAACGAACTGGGCTATGATTGTCACGATGAAACGCATAACCCGGCGTTCAGGTTCTTCCTGGCGGGTTAACAACAGCCATTAAAAAAGGGTTCATGTAAAAACATGAACCCTTTTTGCTACTGTATCAGCAGATTACAGCGTGATAACGTCGAATTCGACTTCGGTGTTCACGTCAGCGTCGTAGTCCACGCCGTCGAGGCCAAAACCGAACAGGTTCAGGAATTCTTGCTTGTAGCCTGCATAATCGGTTTCTTGCGCCAGGTTTTCGGTTGTGATCAGCGGCCACAGGTCGCGACATGCCTGCTGAATGTCATCACGCAGTTCCCAGTCATCCATACGGATACGCTGGTTGTCATCAAGCGCCACTTTGTCACCGTACAGGCTGGTGGTCATCAGACGGTTGATTTGCTCGATACAACCTTCATGAATCCCCTGTGCTTTCATCAGCTTGAAGACCATGGAGATGTACAGCGGCATCACTGGAATGGCGGAAGACGCCTGAGTGATTACGGATTTCAGTACGGCAACGTTCGCAGAGCCGTGCAGCGGAGCCAGCTGGTTACGCAGTTCGCCCGCGGCGCGATCGAGATCTTCTTTCGCTTTGCCCAGCGCGCCGTGCCAGTAGATTGGCCAGGTCAGGTCGGTACCGATGTAGGAGTAGGCTACGGTTTTCACGCCGTCAGCCAGCACGCCAGCTTCGCTCAGCGCGCCCATCCACAGTTCCCAGTCTTCTCCGCCCATTACGGTAACGGTGTTCTGAACTTCTTCTTCGGTTGCCGGCTCAATGCTGGCGGTGATGATCTGATCTTTGTTGGTATCGATCGCTTTAGAGGTGTAAACCTCACCGATTGGCTTCAGCGCAGAACGGACGATTTCACCGGTTTTCGGCATTTTACGCACTGGGGAAGCCAGTGAGTAAACCACCAGGTCAATCTGACCCAGGTCTTCTTTTATCAGTTTGATCACTTCATCACGGCATTCGTCAGAGAACGCATCGCCGTTGATGCTTTTGGAGTACAGACCTTCACGCTTAGCTGCTTCATCGAAGGCGGCAGAGTTATACCAGCCTGCGGAACCCGGTTTGGTATCCGTGCCCGGTTTTTCGAAAAATACGCCGATAGTGGCGGCTCCGCTGCCAAAGGCGGCAGAAATTCTGGAAGCCAGACCGTAACCGGTGGAAGCACCGATCACCAGCACGCGGGACGGGCCGTTCTCGATTTTCCCGTTCTGCTTAACATACTCGATCTGCTTTTCCACGTTGACTTTGCAGCCAGTCGGATGGGTCGTTGTACAGATGAATCCACGAATTTTTGGTTTGATTATCATAATGATGGCTAATTAAGTTTGTATTTTCGCTGTCAAGTGCGCAATGACACCGTCTGTTCTGGCCTGCTTAACGCGATGGTTAACAAGCCCCCCACTACAATGGATCACGACATTATACAGAAAAGGAGCGCCAATACTGAATCTACCACTGATTTTAGGCCTGACGCTGGCGCTAGTCGGCAGATTTACGTTCCAGAACAATCTTCCAGAACGCGTCGATCAGCGGTTCATGCAGCCGCTTTTTCGGCGCGCAGACGCCCAGTTCGAACGGCGTTTTCTCGTCGCTGCGTTCTAAAATCATCACGCGGTTACGTACCGGCTCCGGGCTGTTTTCCAGCACCACTTCCGGCAGCAGCGCCACGCCGCAGCCCAGCGCCACCATTGAGACCATCGCTTCATGACCGCCTACCGTAGCGTAAATCGATGGGTTGCTGATTTTGTGACGGCGGAACCACAGCTCAATGCGGCGGCGGACCGGCCCCTGGTCGGCCATGATAAACGGCACCGTCGACCAGTCGGGTTTCTCGACGGAAACCTGATTACGCACCGGGCAGGGCAGCGCCGGGGCGATCAGCACCACCGTCAGATTCTCCAGCATCGAGAAAGCTACCGCGCCGGGTAGTGTCTCGGGCTTACCGGCAATCGCCAGATCGGCTTCACCAGTGACCACTTTGTCCATCGCATCGGCGGCGTCGCCGGTGGTGAGCTTAATTTCCACCGATGGATGCTCGGCGCGGAAACGATCGAGAATGGGTGGCAGATGGCTGTATGCCGCAGTTACCGAACAGAAAATATGCAGTTCGCCTGACAGCGACGGCCCTTGTTGATCGAGGGTGTGGCGCAGTTGCTGGTATTGCAGCAGCGTCTGTTGGGCGAATACGCGCAGCTCTTCGCCCGCTTCGGTCAGCGTGACCGTGCGGTTATCGCGCACAAACAGCGGCTGGCCGAGATCTTCTTCCAGGCGCTGAATCTGGCGTGAAAGCGTGGAGGGGCTGACGTGCATTGCCCGTGCGCTGCGGCCAAAGTGGCGACTTTCAGCCAAATGCAGGAACATTTTCAGATCGCGTAAATCCACAGACGAGCCTCCGATTTTCTACGTTGCATAAATTGCAATGTGACGTTGTGAATATATCAATTTCCGCAATAAATTTCCTGTTGTAATGTGGATTCAATCTCGCAAATACAAATCTGCGAACCGAATAATAAGCACCACAACACAACATCACGGAGTACACCATCATGGCTAACTACTTTAATACACTGAACCTGCGCCAGCAGCTGGCACAGCTGGGTAAATGTCGCTTTATGGGCCGCGACGAATTCGCCGATGGTGCGAGCTACCTTCAGGGTAAAAAAGTGGTCATCGTCGGCTGTGGCGCTCAGGGTCTGAACCAGGGCCTGAACATGCGTGACTCCGGTCTGGATATCTCCTACGCACTGCGTAAAGAAGCCATTGCTGAGAAGCGTGCTTCCTGGCGTAAAGCGACCGAAAACGGCTTCAAAGTGGGTACCTACGAAGAGCTGATCCCGCAGGCGGACCTGGTCGTTAACCTGACCCCGGACAAACAGCACTCCGACGTGGTGCGCTCCGTACAGCCGCTGATGAAAGATGGCGCGGCGCTGGGCTACTCCCACGGCTTCAACATCGTCGAAGTGGGCGAGCAGATCCGTAAAGACATCACCGTTGTGATGGTGGCACCGAAGTGCCCGGGTACTGAAGTTCGTGAAGAGTACAAACGTGGCTTCGGTGTACCGACCCTGATCGCCGTTCACCCGGAAAACGATCCGAAAGGAGAAGGCATGGCGATTGCTAAAGCCTGGGCTGCGGCCACCGGTGGTCACCGTGCGGGCGTGCTGGAGTCCTCCTTCGTTGCGGAAGTGAAATCTGATCTGATGGGTGAGCAGACTATCCTGTGCGGTATGCTGCAGGCAGGTTCTCTGCTGTGCTTCGATAAGCTGGTGGAAGAAGGTACTGACCCGGCATATGCTGAAAAACTGATTCAGTTCGGCTGGGAAACCATCACCGAAGCGCTGAAGCAGGGCGGCATCACCCTGATGATGGACCGTCTGTCTAACCCGGCGAAACTGCGTGCTTATGCGCTGTCCGAACAGCTGAAAGAGATTATGGCGCCGCTGTTCCAGAAACACATGGACGACATCATTTCCGGCGAATTCTCTTCCGGCATGATGGCTGACTGGGCTAACGACGATAAGAAACTGCTGACCTGGCGTGAAGAGACCGGCAAAACCGCGTTCGAAACCGCCCCGCAGTTTGAAGGTAAAATCGGCGAGCAGGAGTACTTTGATAAAGGCGTTCTAATGATCGCGATGGTGAAAGCGGGCGTTGAGCTGGCGTTCGAAACCATGGTTGATTCCGGCATCATCGAAGAGTCTGCGTACTACGAATCACTGCACGAACTGCCGCTGATCGCGAATACCATCGCCCGTAAACGTCTGTACGAAATGAACGTGGTTATCTCCGATACCGCAGAATACGGCAACTACCTGTTCTCTTACGCTTGCGTACCGCTGCTGAAAGAGTTCATGACCACCCTGCAGACCGGCGACCTGGGCAAAGCGATTGCCGAAGGTGCGGTAGACAACGCGCAGCTGCGCGACGTGAACGAAGCAATCCGTAGCCACGCTATCGAGCAGGTTGGTAAGAAACTGCGCGGTTACATGACCGATATGAAACGCATTGCCGTTGCTGGCTAAATAGGATGTCGGGTGGCGCTTGCGCTTACCCGACCTACGCACAGCAGATGTAAGCCGGATAAGGCGTAGCCGCCATCCGGCAAAAAAATCCCGGTGCCTGAACGCTCCGGGATTTTTTATTAGTTACGGTACAGTACTTTAATTATGTGGTAACCAAACTGAGTGTGCAGCGGGCCGGTTGGCTCCAGCACTGGGCAGGAAAAGACCACTTTGTCGAACGCCGGAACCATCTGGCCCTGACGGAATTCACCTAAATCACCGCCGCGTTTGCCTGATGGGCAGATAGAGTGTTTCTTCGCCAGTTTGCCGAAGTCTGCGCCGTTTTTAATCTGTTCCAGAAGATCCAGTGCCAGTTTCTCTTCTTTAACAAGGATATGCACTGCTGCTGCTGTTTTTGCCATGATCGTGCCTTGAGTGGGGTGGTTAAGGCTGGCTATACTACCACGCTGTTATTCTCCCCTCCCGACTTTCATGAGTGACCCTTTATGCGTTTGAACCCCGGACAACAACAAGCCGTCGAATTCGTCACCGGACCTTGCCTGGTGCTGGCGGGAGCGGGTTCCGGCAAGACGCGTGTTATCACCAACAAAATCGCCCATCTGATCCGTGAATGTGGTTATCAGGCACGCCATATTGCGGCCGTGACCTTTACCAATAAGGCTGCGCGCGAGATGAAAGAGCGCGTGGCGCAAACGCTGGGTCGTAAAGAGGCGCGTGGGTTGATGATCTCCACCTTCCACACCCTGGGACTGGATATCATTAAGCGTGAATATGCGGCGCTGGGGATGAAGTCGAACTTCTCGTTGTTTGACGATACTGACCAGGTGGCATTGCTCAAGGAACTGACCGAAGGGCTAATCGAAGACGATAAGCTTATCCTCCAGCAGTTGATCTCGACGATCTCCAACTGGAAAAACGATCTGATGACTCCGGCACAGGCGGCAGCCAGCGCCAAGGGCGAGCGCGATCGTATTTTTGCCCACTGCTATGGTCTGTATGACGCGCATATGAAGGCGTGTAACGTCCTCGATTTTGACGATCTGATCCTGCTTCCCACGCTGCTGCTACAGCGCAATGAAGAAGTGCGTGAGCGCTGGCAAAACAGAATCCGCTACCTGCTGGTGGATGAATATCAGGATACCAACACCAGCCAGTACGAGCTGGTGAAGTTGCTGGTAGGTAAACGCGCGCGCTTTACCGTCGTGGGTGATGACGATCAGTCGATCTACTCCTGGCGCGGCGCCCGTCCACAGAACCTGGTACTGTTAAGCAAAGATTTTCCGGCTTTGCAGGTGGTGAAGCTGGAGCAAAACTACCGTTCATCAGGTCGCATCCTGAAGGCGGCGAACATCCTTATTGCGAACAATCCACACGTCTTTGAAAAGCGACTCTTTTCCGAGTTGGGTTACGGTGCTGAACTGAAGGTACTGAGTGCCAATAATGAAGAGCACGAAGCGGAACGCGTGACCGGGGAATTAATTGCCCATCATTTTGTGAACAAGACGCAGTATAAAGACTACGCCATCCTGTATCGCGGTAATCATCAGTCGCGCGTGTTCGAAAAGTTTCTAATGCAGAACCGTATCCCGTACAAAATTTCCGGCGGAACGTCGTTCTTCTCGCGTCCGGAGATTAAAGATCTGCTGGCCTATCTGCGCGTGCTGAGCAACCCGGATGACGATAGCGCATTTTTGCGTATCGTAAATACGCCAAAACGTGAAATCGGCCCGGCCACGCTGCAAAAGTTGGGGGAATGGGCGATGACACGTAATAAAAGCCTGTTTACCGCCAGCTTTGATATGGGACTTAGCCAGACACTGACCGGGCGCGGGTATGATTCTCTGACTCGCTTTACGCACTGGCTGGGGGAAATTCAGCGTCTGGCGGAGCGTGAGCCGGTTGCCGCTGTGCGCGATCTTATCCACGGTATTGATTACGAATCCTGGCTGTATGAAACCTCGCCGAGCCCGAAAGCGGCTGAAATGCGTATGAAAAACGTCAATACGCTGTTCAGTTGGATGACGGAGATGCTGGAAGGCAGTGAGCTGGAAGAGCCAATGACCCTGACCCAGGTTGTTACCCGCTTTACCCTACGCGACATGATGGAACGTGGAGAGAGTGAAGAAGAGCTGGATCAGGTGCAATTGATGACACTGCATGCCTCAAAAGGGCTGGAGTTCCCATACGTGTTTATGGTGGGAATGGAAGAAGGATTTTTGCCGCACCAGAGCAGTATCGATGAAGACAATATCGATGAAGAACGTCGTCTGGCTTATGTAGGGATTACGCGTGCACAAAAAGAGCTCATCTTCACGCTATGTAAAGAGCGTCGTCAGTACGGTGAGCTGGTGCGTCCGGAACCGAGTCGTTTCCTTCTGGAGCTGCCACAGGATGACGTTATCTGGGAGCAAGAGCGAAAAGTGGTGAGCGCAGAGGAGCGGATGCAAAAAGGGCAGGCCAGCATCGCTAATATTCGGGCAATGATGGCGAAAGCTAAAGCGAAGTAGGTATTTTATGGGCCGGATCTGTGTAAGCACTATCCGGCAACCAACATCTAACGCACTTCCAGCGGCCAGTGGACATAGCTTTGCCACTGGCTTTCCTGATCGATTAACTCTTTACCCAGCGGATGATGTTCCAGCCAGCCTTCTGGTAGAGTGACCGTCAGGTGCTCGTTTCTTGCATCCAGTTGTATTTCCGGCACAAGATCGTCACGGCGACGACTGGCGAAGATGATCGCCAGGCGTAGCAAACGACAAAGATGCTCCGCGATGCGCGGCGGCACTGCGTTTTGCTGGTGGAGTGAAGAGAGATCGACGGGATTGGTCTGGTTGAGTAACAGCGTCGCTAGCAGTTTCTTTTGCGCAGGGGTAAAACCCGGGAGATCGAGATTGCGCACCAGATAAGCGGCATGCTGTGGTGCCTGTTTAAAATCAACGCTTAGGCCAATTTCATGCAGCTGACAGGCACTAATCAGTAGTTCGCGGCTAATCGGTTCAAGATGCCACTTTTTTTCTACCTGATCGAGAAATTTAGTCGCTAAATTGGCAACGCGATGTGCTTGCTCTGTATCGACCATAAAGCGGCGCTGGATATTGCGTAATGTGCGGCTACGAATATCCTGATCCACCGCCAGATGCAGCATACCGTAGACCAGACCTTCACGTAATGCGCCGCCGGCCAGGGTCATGCATTGAATGTTCAGTTCGGTGAAAATAGCAATCAGAATGGCCAGCCCGCTGGGGAAAACCAGCGCACGTTCCAGCGTTAACCCTTCGATTTCGAGCTCTTCCAGACGACCGCAGTGAATGGCACGCTGCTTAAGCTGCTGAAGTTTGGCCAGCGTAATGCGCTCATCCATGCCCTGCGCCATCATGATTTCCTGCAACGCCTGGACGGTGCCAGAGGCACCAACGCAAACTTTCCAGCCATGAAAACGCAGTTTGTCGGCGACCGGGCGCAGAACTTCGCGAGCGGCTTTCTCGGCCTCGTCAAAGTTTTCCTGTGCCAGATTACGATCGGTAAAATAGCGTTCGAGCCAGGTGACGCAGCCCATTGACAGGCTGAACAGGGAAGTGGTTTGCGCGCCAGAACCGGTAACCAACTCTGTGCTGGCCCCGCCAATGTCGACGACCAGACGCTGATCTGCGCCGCCGGTAGTGTGGGCCACACCTTGATAAATCAGGCGCGCTTCTTCTTCACCGCTAATCACCTGGACAGGGCAGCCGAGGATCTCTTGCGCTTTAGCAATAAACACATCGGCATTTACGGCGATGCGTAATGTTGCCGTGGCGACCACGCGGATTTGTGGATGCGGAATATCCTGCAGACGTTCTGCAAACAGGCGCAAACATTGCCAGCCGCGCTCCATCGCTTCAACAGAGAGCTCGTTGTCACCGTTGAGTCCAGCAGCCAGACGCACTTTGCGTTTGATACGAGTGAGCGTCTGGATGCTTCCTGCCACCTCGCGTACAACCAGCATATGAAAACTATTTGAGCCGAGATCGATTGCCGCATACAGCGAAGTAGAATTCATACACTTCATCCTTCAACCTGTATCTGTGTTGGCTGCGTTCTCTCACCCGAATCACTTACTAAAGTAGGTTCATCAGGATTCGTTTTCTTGCCGCCTTGATACAGGCTGAATGATTTTGTGTATGGCATAACTTTTCTTAACCTGAACGACGACGATTACGCGGAGCACCACCGGTACGGCGTGGGCCATTGCCTGTGCGCGGGCGCGTTAAGCGCAACGGCTTCGGCAGATCGGTCATCAGCGCATCCGGGTTATATTTGCTGACCGGAATCGAGTGGCCGATATAGGTCTCGATTGCGGGTAAATTCAGCGCGTACTCTTCACAAGCGAGGCTGATAGAGTGACCGCTTGCACCAGCACGACCGGTACGACCGATACGGTGAACGTAATCTTCACAGTCATCCGGCAGGTCATAGTTAAATACGTGCGTTACGGCTGGGATATGCAGACCACGTGCAGCAACATCCGTCGCAACGAGAATGTCGATATCGCCACGGGTGAATTCATCGAGGATTCGCAGACGTTTTTTCTGCGCCACGTCACCGGTCAGCAGACCGACACGATGGCCGTCTGCAGCAAGGCTGCCCCAGATATCTTCACAACGATGCTTGGTGTTAGCAAAAACAATGGCGCGATCTGGCCACTCTTCTTCAATCAGCGTTTGCAGTAAACGCATTTTCTCTTCGTTGGAGGGGTAGAAGAGCTCTTCTTTAATGCGATGGCCAGTTTTCTGTTCCGGTTCGACTTCAACGTACTCAGCGTTATTCATTTGTTCGAACGCCAGTTCGCGAACGCGGTAAGAGAGGGTTGCAGAAAACAGCATATTCAGACGTTGGGTGGTTGGCGGCATACGACGGAACAGCCAACGGATATCTTTAATAAAGCCCAGATCGTACATACGATCGGCTTCATCCAGCACCACGACCTGAATCGCGCCCAGATTAATGTGGTTCTGTTTTGCATAGTCGATGAGACGACCGGTCGTGCCGATAAGAATATCGACGCCGCTTTCCAGCACTTTCAGCTGCTTATCGTAACCGTCGCCGCCATACGCCAGGCCTAATTTCAGACCAGTGGTCTGTGCCAGCGGCTCGGCATCGGCGTGGATCTGCACGGCTAACTCACGCGTTGGCGCCATAATTAACGCACGCGGTTGGTTCACCTTGCGATCGGCAATCGCGGGATGAGAGAGAAGATAATGAAACGTTGACGTCAGGAACGCCATCGTTTTTCCGGTACCGGTTTGCGCCTGCCCGGCAACATCACGACCAGCCAGCGTTAGCGGCAGCGCGAGGGCCTGAATGGGCGTACAGTTATGAAAGCCTTTGTTTTCAAGGGCTTCTATCACCTTTGGGTGCAGGGCGAAGTCGGAAAACTTCTGTTCTGTTAAATGTGTTTTGCTCATAGTGTGGTAGAATATCAGCTTACTATTGCTTTACGAAAGCGTATCCGGTGAAATAAAGTCAACCTTTAGTTGGTTAATGCTACATCAACACGTCGTTGATTAATGCTACACCAATGCACCAGGCTTATTCCTGTGGAGTTATTATGAGCGATAAAATTATTCACCTGACTGACGACAGTTTTGACACGGATGTACTCAAAGCGGACGGAGCAATCCTCGTTGATTTCTGGGCAGAGTGGTGCGGTCCGTGCAAAATGATCGCTCCGATTCTGGATGAAATCGCTGACGAATATCAGGGCAAACTGACGGTTGCTAAATTGAACATTGACCAAAACCCAGGCACCGCGCCGAAGTATGGTATCCGTGGCATCCCGACCCTGTTGCTGTTTAAAAACGGCGAAGTTGCGGCGACAAAAGTCGGCGCGCTGTCCAAAGGTCAGTTGAAAGAATTCCTCGACGCTAATTTAGCGTAAGGAAGTCTCATGATCGGGCGACCATACTTCGAAATGATTCGGATGACTGGACGCCCGACTTGAGTCGTGCTAAGTTAGTGTTGACTTCGTATTAAACATACCTTATTAAGTTTGAATCTAGTTATATCCAATACTTCCCGTTGTTTCTCGCGCGAGAAGTGGACAGATTCCTGGCTTGTCACTCAATCCGTCTTGTCGTTTCAGTTCTGCGTACTTTCCTGTGACCAGACAGCGAACAGACATGAGTTGATGGCCGTAAACAGGCATGGATGACCCTGCCATACCATTCACAACATTAAGTTCGAGATTTACCCCAAGTTTAAGAACTCACACCATTATGAATCTTACCGAATTAAAGAATACGCCGGTTTCTGAGCTGATCACTCTCGGCGAAAATATGGGCCTTGAAAACCTGGCTCGTATGCGCAAGCAGGACATTATTTTTGCCATCCTGAAGCAGCACGCAAAGAGTGGCGAAGATATCTTTGGTGACGGTGTGCTGGAGATATTGCAGGATGGATTTGGTTTCCTCCGCTCTGCAGACAGCTCCTACCTCGCCGGTCCTGATGACATCTACGTTTCTCCCAGCCAAATCCGCCGTTTCAACCTCCGCACTGGTGATACCATTTCTGGTAAGATTCGCCCGCCGAAAGAAGGTGAACGCTACTTTGCGCTGTTGAAAGTTAACGAAGTTAACTACGACAAACCAGAAAACGCCCGTAACAAAATCCTCTTTGAGAACTTAACGCCGCTGCACGCAAACTCTCGTCTGCGTATGGAGCGTGGTAACGGTTCTACTGAAGATTTAACGGCACGTGTACTGGATTTGGCATCGCCGATCGGTCGTGGCCAACGTGGTCTGATTGTTGCTCCGCCGAAAGCGGGTAAAACCATGCTGCTGCAGAACATCGCGCAGAGCATTGCATACAATCATCCTGACTGCGTGTTGATGGTGCTGCTGATTGACGAACGTCCGGAAGAAGTTACCGAGATGCAGCGTCTGGTGAAAGGTGAAGTGGTTGCGTCTACCTTTGACGAACCTGCCTCCCGCCACGTTCAGGTTGCGGAAATGGTTATCGAGAAGGCGAAACGTCTGGTTGAACACAAGAAAGACGTTATCATTCTGCTTGACTCCATCACCCGTCTGGCACGTGCATATAACACCGTGGTTCCTGCTTCCGGTAAAGTACTGACCGGTGGTGTGGACGCCAACGCCCTGCATCGTCCGAAGCGTTTCTTTGGTGCTGCACGTAACGTGGAAGAGGGCGGTAGCCTGACCATCATCGCGACTGCGCTGATTGATACCGGCTCTAAAATGGATGAAGTTATCTACGAAGAGTTTAAAGGTACCGGCAACATGGAACTGCATCTCTCCCGTAAGATTGCTGAAAAACGCGTCTTCCCGGCTATCGACTACAACCGTTCCGGTACCCGTAAAGAAGAGCTGCTCACTACCCAGGAAGAGCTGCAGAAAATGTGGATCCTGCGCAAAATCATCCATCCTATGGGTGAAATCGACGCCATGGAGTTCCTCATTAACAAGCTGGCGATGACCAAGACCAATGACGACTTCTTCGATATGATGAAGCGTTCCTGATTCGGGCATCATCTGAAAACGCCACGTTTTTACGTGGCGTTTTGCTTTTACGATTCATCCTAATGTTTGGTCAGATAAAATTGTCATTATTATCGGCGTCATGGATTGTCACAATGTGCGGCATGACCGACAAGAGGTAGGAAGTGTAATGTTTTAGCTGCTCTCTTCAAGGGGGCGTCTTAACGCATTATACTTTAAGGAAATGATATATGCTGAGAACACATACACTGTGAATCTACTCGCTGCTTTCTCTGAGCTAGTTAGTATTTTTTTATTCACAACCATTTTTATTTTTTTGGCACGAAAAGTAGCCATAAAAATAGGTTTAGTGGATAAGCCAAACTTCCGCAAACGTCACCAAGGGATTATTCCGTTAGTGGGCGGGATTTCTGTGTTTGCCGGAATCAATTTCATGTTTGGCCTTTCGGATTATTACATTCCCCATGCCTCTTTATACCTCTTCTGTGCAGGTGTGCTGGTGTTTGTTGGCGCGCTTGACGATCGTTTTGACATCAGCGTAAAAATACGAGCAGTCGTTCAGGCGGCGATTGCTATTGTGATGATGGTAAAAGGTGAGCTTTATCTAAGTAGCCTGGGATATATTTTTGGCCCGTGGGAGTTGTTGTTGGGTCCCTTTGGTTATTTTCTCACCCTTTTTGCCGTCTGGGCGGCGATTAACGCCTTTAATATGGTTGATGGCATTGATGGCTTGTTAGGCGGGCTATCCAGCGTCTCATTCGCAGCGATGGGGTTTATCCTGTGGTTCGATGGCCAGACAAGCCTGGCAATCTGGTGTTTTGCCATGATCGCCGCCATTCTGCCTTACATCCTACTGAACCTGGGGATTCTCGGACGCCGCTATAAAGTCTTTATGGGCGATGCGGGGAGTACGCTGATTGGCTTTACGGTAATCTGGATCCTGCTGGAGACCACTCAAGGTAAAACGCATCCTATTAGCCCGGTCACGGCTCTGTGGATTATCGCCATTCCGTTAATGGATATGGTGGCGATCATGTATCGTCGTTTACGTAAAGGCATGAGTCCTTTCTCTGCAGATCGCCAGCATATTCATCATTTAGTGATGCGCGCCGGGTTTACTTCCAGACAGGCATTTGTTCTGATCACGTTGGCTGCAGCGATTCTGGCCTCTATCGGTGCACTGGCTGAATATTTTCGTTTAGTCCCTGAATGGGCCATGTTGGTGCTCTTTTTACTGGCATTCGGTCTTTACGGTTACTGTATTAAGCGAGCATGGAAGGTGGCGAGATTTATTAAGCGAGTTAAGCGCAGACTACGAAGGCACCGCGAAGGCAAACCAAACTTAACCAAGTAAATTGAGGATGCGATGACACAACCATTACCGGGGGAACACGCCGTGAGCGCAGAAAATGAACTGGATATCCGTGGGTTGTTTCGTGCCTTATGGGCAGGGAAAGTGTGGATTGTCGGCATGGCTCTCGCCTTCGCGTTAGTCGCTCTCGCCTATACGTTCTTTGCTCGTCAGGAGTGGAGTGCGACGGCGATTTCAGACAGGCCCACGGTCAATATGTTGGGCGGTTATTACTCTCAGCAGCAATTCTTGCGTAACCTGGACATCAAGGCCAGTCTTGCATCAGCGGATCAACCGTCAGTGATGGATGAAGCCTATAAAGAATTTATTATGCAGCTTGCCTCATGGGATACGCGCCGTGAATTCTGGCAGCAGACTGATTACTACAAGCAACGTATGGTGGGTAATAGCAAAGCCGATGCGGCGATGCTGGATGAACTGATCAATAACATTCAGTTTATGCCTGGCGATGCGGTTCGTAATACCAATGACAGCGTGAAGCTGATTGCTGAGACGGCACCTGATGCCAACAATCTGTTGCGTCAGTACGTTGCGTTTGCCAGTCAGCGTGCTGCGCGTCATTTGAACGACGAGTTAAAGGGAGCCTGGGCTGCGCGCACCGTGCAGATGAAGGCACAGGTAAAACGCCAGGAAGAAGTGGCGAAATCGATTTTCTCTCGCCGAGTCCACAACATTGAGCAGGCACTCAAAATTGCTGAACAGCATAATATTTCGCGTACTTCCACTGACGTTCCGGCTGAAGAATTACCTGATTCAGAACTGTTTTTGCTTGGACGCCCTATGCTGCAGGCGCGACTCGAAAACCTGCAATCTGTTGGTCCCGATTTCGATCTGGACTACTTCCAAAACCGAGCCATGCTTAACACACTGAACGTTGGGCCAACTCTGGATCCGCGTTTTCAGACCTATCGTTATTTGCGTACGCCGGAGGAACCGGTAAAACGTGACAGCCCTCGTCGTGCCTTCCTGATGATTATGTGGGGCATCGTTGGGGCTCTGATCGGTGCTGGTGTCGCGTTAACCCGCCGCCGCACGATTTAGCAATATCGTTGCAGTGAGGGGCTGGGCCCTCACTGCCAATCCGAAGAGAATCGATGTGAAAGTACTGACTGTATTTGGCACGCGACCAGAGGCCATAAAAATGGCACCTCTGGTTCATGCGTTGGCAAAAGATCCTGATTTTGAGGCAAAAGTTTGCGTCACGGCGCAGCATCGCGAGATGCTCGATCAGGTGTTGAACCTTTTTTCCATTGTACCTGACTACGATCTCAATATTATGCAGCCAGGTCAGGGACTAACAGAAATTACCTGCCGAATACTGGAAGGATTAAAGCCTATTCTGGCTGACTTTAAACCCGACGTTGTGTTGGTTCACGGCGATACCACGACCACCATTGCCACTAGCCTGGCCGCGTTCTATCAGCGTATTCCGGTAGGGCATGTGGAGGCGGGTTTACGTACAGGCGATCTCTACTCTCCCTGGCCGGAAGAGGCGAACCGTACGCTGACCGGGCATTTGGCGATGTATCATTTTGCGCCAACAGAAAACTCGCGCCAAAACCTGCTACGGGAAAATATTTCTGATAGCCGTATCTTCGTTACAGGTAATACGGTTATTGATTCGTTGATCTGGGTTCGTGACCGTGTACTGGGAAATGAGGTGCTGCGTACCGATCTGGCAGAACGTTATCCTTTCCTGGCTGTTGATAAAAAGATGATACTGGTGACCGGTCATCGTCGTGAAAGCTTCGGTCGCGGTTTTGAACGCATATGCCACGCGCTGGCGGAAATTGCTGCGGCCAATCAGAACGTACAGATTGTCTATCCGGTGCACCTGAATCCTAACGTTAGCGAACCGGTGAATCGCATTCTGGGTCACGTTGAAAACGTCATCCTGATTGAACCGCAGGATTACATGCCGTTTGTCTGGCTGATGAATCATGCCTGGCTGATCCTGACCGACTCCGGTGGGATTCAGGAAGAAGCCCCATCTTTGGGGAAACCGGTACTGGTGATGCGCGAAACGACGGAACGTCCGGAAGCGATTACTGCAGGTACAGTACGTCTGGTAGGGACAGACCCGCAGCGTATTGTCGAAGAAGTCACGCGTTTGCTGCATGACGATAATGAATATCAGACCATGAGCCGCGCCCATAATCCGTATGGTGACGGGCAGGCATGTGGCCGCATTTTACACGCGTTAAAAAATAATCGGATATCGCTATGAGTTTTACGACCATTTCTGTCATTGGGCTGGGTTATATCGGACTGCCGACGGCGGCTGCCTTTGCTTCCCGTCAAAAGCATGTGATTGGCGTAGATGTAAATCAACACGCGGTGGATACCATTAATCGCGGTGAAATTCATATCGTTGAGCCAGATTTGGGCGCCGTGGTGAAAACGGCGGTCGAAAATGGATTTCTGCGTGCGACCACAACCCCTGTAGATGCGGATGCCTTTCTGATTGCTGTGCCTACTCCGTTTAAGGGGGAGCACGAACCCGATATGGTTTATGTGGAAGCCGCAACCAAGTCTCTTGCTCCGGTGCTGAAAAAAGGCGCGTTGGTGATCCTTGAATCGACGTCGCCTGTCGGGGCTACCGAACAGATGGCCACATGGCTGGCTGAAATGCGTCCTGATTTGACTTTCCCGCAGCAGGTCGGTGAACAGGCTGACGTTAACATTGCTTATTGTCCAGAACGCGTGCTGCCGGGCCAGGTGATGGTTGAACTGATTAAAAACGACCGCGTGATTGGGGGAATGACCTCCGTCTGTTCCGCGCGTGCTAGCGAACTGTACAACATTTTCCTTGAGGGTGAATGTGTCGTGACCAACGCCCGCACTGCGGAAATGTGCAAGCTGACTGAAAATAGTTTCCGCGACGTCAATATCGCCTTCGCTAATGAGTTGTCGCTGATTTGCGCCGATCAGGGGATCAACGTCTGGGAACTGATTCGCCTGGCAAATCGCCATCCGCGCGTGAATATTTTGCAACCGGGTCCGGGTGTTGGCGGGCACTGTATCGCGGTTGATCCGTGGTTTATCGTGGCGCAGAACCCGCAGCAGGCGAAATTGATTCGCACCGCGCGTGAGGTAAACGACGGTAAGCCTCATTGGGTGGTCGATCGGGTAAAAGCTGCCGTGGCCGACTGTCTGGCGGATACCAATAAACGGGCCAGCGAAGTGAAAATTGCCTGTTTTGGTCTGGCATTTAAACCGAATATCGATGATTTACGTGAAAGCCCGGCGATGGGAATTGCGCAAAGTATCGCGCATTGGCACAAAGGCGAAACATTGGTGGTGGAACCGAATATCCATCAACTGCCGAAAAAACTGGACGGTCTGTGCCAACTGGCAACGCTGGACGATGCCCTGGGAAGTGCCGATGTACTGGTCTTGCTTGTCGACCACAATGAATTTAAAGCCATTAAAGGCGATGCGGTTCACCAGCAATATGTCGTTGATACCAAAGGGGTCTGGCGGTGAAAATCCGCGCCAGTATTGAACCGCTTAGCTGGGAAAATACGTTCTTTGGCGTGCATAGCGCCATTGTACGTTTTGACCAACACGCGTCGGTTCTGACTGCGGATGCGTTGCAGCCCTGGTCGCGGGTACAGGCAAAAATACCTGCCGCCAATACCCAAGAATTAGATGCCCTGCAACAGCTGGGCTTCTCACTGGTTGAAGGTGAAGTGGATTTTGTGCTGCCAGTGACGTGTGCACATGGTGACCCCGGTGCGCAGGTCGCACAAACTACGGATATCCCTGCATTACGCCATCTGGCAGGACAGGCGTTCGCGCAAAGTCGTTTTCGCCCCCCGTGGTATGCCGCAGATGCCAGCGCGCGTTTTTATGCGCAGTGGATTGAAAACGCGGTGCTGGGGACGTTCGATCATCAATGCCTCGTTTTTCGTACACCAACAGGTGAGATTCGTGGCTATGTCTCGCTGCGTGAACTGAATGCGACCGAGGCGCGAATTGGCCTGCTAGCCGGGCGTGGGGCGGGAGCAGAACTGATGCAGGCCGCGCTTTGCTGGGCGCAGGCTCACGGTAAAACAGCACTGCGTGTGGCGACCCAAATGGGCAATACCGCCGCGCTTAAACGTTATATACACAGTGGTGCGAATGTGGAAAGCACCGCGTATTGGTTATACAGGTGACACGATGATTCCATTTAACGCACCGCCGGTGGTGGGCACTGAACTCGATTACATGCAGGCTGCGATGAACAGCGGCAAACTGTGTGGCGACGGCGGTTTTACCCGTCGCTGCCAGCAGTGGCTGGAACAGCATTTTGGCAGCGAGAAAGTATTGCTGACGCCTTCCTGCACCGCATCGCTTGAGATGGCGGCATTGCTGCTGGATATCCAGCCTGGCGATGAAGTCATTATGCCAAGCTATACGTTTGTCTCCACGGCCAATGCTTTCGTGCTGCGAGGCGCGAAAATTGTCTTTGTTGATATCCGCCCGGATACCATGAACATTGACGAAACGCTGATTGAAGCGGCGATCACCGACAAAACCCGCGCGATTGTGCCGGTGCATTACGCGGGTGTGGCCTGCGAAATGGATACTATTATGGCGCTGGCGACCAAACATAACCTGTTTGTGGTGGAAGATGCGGCCCAGGGCGTTATGTCGACTTACAAAGGTCGGGCGCTGGGGACGATTGGTCACATCGGTTGCTTTAGCTTTCATGAGACCAAAAACTATACTGCAGGTGGTGAAGGCGGCGCGACGCTGATTAATGATAAAAAATTAGTCGAACGTGCAGAGATCATCCGTGAAAAAGGGACAAACCGCAGCCAGTTTTTCCGTGGCCAGGTAGATAAATATACCTGGCGTGATATCGGCTCCAGCTATTTGATGTCCGATCTACAGGCCGCTTATCTGTGGGCGCAACTGGAAGCAGCGGACCGCATTAACCAGCAGCGTCTGACTCTGTGGCAGAACTACTATGATGCTCTTGAACCGCTGGCGCGTACCGGACGTATCGAGCTGCCTTCTGTACCGGACGGCTGCGTGCAAAACGCCCATATGTTTTACATCAAGCTGCGCGATATCGACGATCGCACGGCGTTGATTAACTTCCTGAAAGAAGCTGAAATTATGGCGGTGTTCCACTATATCCCGCTGCATGATTGCCCGGCTGGCGACAAATTCGGCGTATTTGCCGGTGTTGATCGTTACACCACCAAAGAGAGCGAGCGTTTGCTGCGTTTACCGCTGTTCTACAACCTGTCGCCGGTCAACCAGCGAACGGTAATTTCGACCTTACTCAACTACTTCGCCTGAAATGTCGCTTGCTAAAGCGTCCTTATGGACGGCAGCCAGTACGCTGGTAAAAATTGGTGCGGGTTTGCTGGTCGTGAAGCTGCTGGCGGTGTCGTTTGGCCCGGCAGGCGTGGGGCAGGCGGGTAACTTCCGCCAGATGGTCACCGTGCTTGGTGTCCTGGCGGGGGCCGGCATTTTCAACGGCGTCACGAAATATGTTGCGCAGCACCATGACGATCCGAACCAGCTCCGCAAGGTCGTCGGTACATCTTCCGCGATGGTGCTGGGATTCTCTACGCTGATGGCGGTGATTTTTCTGCTGGCGGCCGCACCAATCAGTCAGGGATTGTTTGGTCATACTCATTATCAGGGGCTGGTAAGACTGGTTGCGCTGGTGCAGATGGGCATTGCCTGGGCGAATCTGCTGTTGGCGTTGATGAAGGGTTTTCGCGATGCGGCGGGTAACGCGCTGTCGCTGATTGTGGGTAGCCTAGTGGGCGTAGTGGCTTATTATGGCTGTTATCGCCTGGGAGGGTATGAAGGCGCTTTGCTGGGTCTGGCGTTAGTGCCCGCGTTGGTCGTTATCCCCGTCGCTATTATGCTGATTAAGCGTGGGGCGATTCCGCTGCATTACCTGAAACCCTCGTGGGATAACGGTCTGGCTGGACAGCTAAGCAAGTTTACGCTGATGGCGCTGATTACCTCCGTAACGTTGCCTGTGGCATACGTGATGATGCGAAACCTGCTGGCGGCGCAGTACAGTTGGGATGATGTGGGGATTTGGCAGGGGGTAAGCAGTATCTCTGATGCTTATCTGCAATTCATTACCGCTTCATTCAGCGTTTACTTGCTGCCGACGTTGTCGCGACTTACTGAAAAGCGCGACATTACGCGCGAGGTGGTTAAGTCGCTGAAGTTCGTGTTACCAGCAGTTGCCGCTGCGAGCTTTACCGTTTGGCTACTGCGTGACTTTGCTATCTGGCTGCTTTTCTCCGCAAAATTCACCGCCATGCGCGATCTGTTTGCCTGGCAACTGGTTGGCGATGTACTAAAAGTTGGGGCGTATGTCTTTGGGTATCTGGTGATCGCGAAAGCGTCACTGCGGTTTTATATTTTGGCTGAAATTAGCCAGTTCATGTTATTGACGGTGTTTGCTCACTGGCTGATCCCTGCACATGGTGCGCTGGGAGCGGCACAGGCTTATATGGCAACGTACATCGTCTATTTTTCTCTTTGTTGTGGCGTGTTTTTACTCTGGCGTAGGCGGGCATGACTGTACTGATTCACGTTCTGGGATCGGATATCCCTCACCATAACCAAACCGTGCTGCGGTTTTTCAACGACTCGCTTGCCGCGACGAGCGAGCACGCGCGCACGTTTATGGTTGCCGGTCAGGATGCGGGATTCAGTGAGAGCTGCCCGGCGTTATCGCTGAGTTTCTACAGCGGGAAAAAAGCGTTAGCCGAAGCAGTTATTGCGAAAGCAAAAGCGAATCGCCAACAGCGATTCTTCTTCCACGGTCAGTTCAACACCAGCCTGTGGTTGGCGCTGCTGAGCGGGGGAATTAAACCGACGCAGTTTTACTGGCATATCTGGGGTGCTGATTTATACGAAGTCTCCAGTGGGCTGAAATTCCGCCTGTTTTACCCGATTCGCCGCATGGCGCAGAACCGCGTGGGCTGCGTGTTTGCCACGCGGGGCGATTTACGTTATTTCGCCGAGCAACATCCGCATGTACGGGGTGAGTTGCTCTATTTCCCAACGCGAATGGATCCTTCACTCAATAACATGAGCAATGATTGTCAGCGCAGCGGCAAGATGACGGTGCTGGTTGGCAACTCTGGCGATCGCAGCAATGAGCATGTTGCCGCGCTGCGTGCTGTCCATCAGCAGTTCGGCGACACGGTGAACGTGATTGTACCGATGGGTTACCCCGCCAATAATGATGCCTATATCGATGAGGTTCGCCAGGCCGGTATGGCATTATTTAGCGCTGATAATCTGCAGATTTTAAGTGAAAAGCTGGAATTTGATGCCTATCTAACATTATTGCGGCAATGCGATTTGGGTTACTTTATTTTTGCCCGACAGCAGGGGATCGGTACCCTGTGTTTGCTGATCCAGGCGGGTATCCCGTGCGTGCTCAACCGTGAAAATCCCTTCTGGCAGGATATGGTGGAACAGAATCTTCCGGTGTTATTTACCACGGATGATCTCAATGAAGGCGTCGTACGTGAAGCGCAGCGCCAGTTGGCATCGGTAGATAAAAACACGATTACCTTCTTTAGCCCGAATTATCTGCAGCCGTGGTATAACGCGCTGCGCATTGCTTCAGGAGAAACCGTATGAGCCTGATGCAATTCAGCGGTCTGCTGGTAGTCTGGCTGCTCTCCACCTTATTTATCGCCACGCTGACCTGGTTTGAGTTCCGCCGCGTACGTTTTAACTTCAATGTTTTCTTCTCATTGCTGTTCTTGCTGACGTTCTTCTTCGGATTCCCGTTAACCAGCATCCTGGTGTTCCGCTTTGATGTGGCAGTGGCTCCGCCGGAGATCCTGCTGCAGGCCTTGCTGTCAGCAGCCTGTTTCTATGCCGTCTACTACGTGACGTATAAAACGCGATTGCGTAAGCGAGTAGAGGGTAAGCCGCGCAGGCCGCTGTTTACCATCAATCGCGTTGAAGCCCATTTGACCTGGGTTATCCTGATGGCGATTGCGCTGGTGAGCGTGGGCGTCTTCTTTATGCACAACGGATTCCTGCTGTTCAGACTGCAATCCTATAGCCAGATTTTTTCCAGCGAAGTCTCTGGGGTCGCTCTGAAGCGTTTCTTCTACTTCTTCATTCCGGCCATGCTGGTGGTTTATTTCCTGCGTCAGGACAGCAAAGCGTGGTTGTTCTTCCTGGTGAGTACCGTCGCGTTTGGTTTGCTGACCTATATGATTGTGGGTGGGACGCGCGCCAATATCATTATCGCGTTTGCCATCTTCTTGTTTATCGGCATTATTCGCGGCTGGATTTCGCTGTGGATGTTGGTCGCAGCAGGCGTGCTGGGTATTGTCGGGATGTTCTGGCTGGCGTTGAAGCGCTACGGAATGAGCGTTAGCGGCGATGAGGCGTTCTATACGTTCCTGTACCTTACGCGCGACACCTTCTCGCCGTGGGAGAACCTGGCGCTGTTGCTGCAGAATTACCACAATATTGAGTTCCAGGGGCTGGCGCCGATTGTTCGTGACTTCTATGTCTTTATCCCTTCCTGGCTGTGGCCTGGGCGGCCGAGTATTGTACTCAACTCAGCGAACTACTTTACCTGGGAAGTGTTGAACAACCACTCGGGACTGGCGATTTCGCCGACGTTAATTGGTTCGCTGGTGGTGATGGGCGGGGCGCTTTTTATACCGTTAGGCGCGATTGTTGTTGGACTCATTATCAAGTGGTTCGACTGGCTGTATGAGCTAGGTAACCAAGAAACCAATCGCTATAAGGCGGCGATTTTGCACAGTTTCTGTTTTGGCGCCATTTTCAATATGATCGTGTTGGCACGTGAAGGGCTGGATTCGTTTGTCTCGCGAGTGGTCTTTTTCCTCGTGATTTTTGGCGTTTGCCTACTGATGGCAAAACTGCTGTTTTGGCTATTCGATAGCGCAGGACTCATCCATAAACGAATCAAGTCGCTGCCCCGGACACAAATTGAAGGATCGTAATGACAGATAACACAACTGCGCCGCTGTATTCGCTGCGCGGATTACAACTGATTGGCTGGCGCGATATGCAACATGCGCTGAATTACCTGTTTGCCGAAGGACATCTCAGGTCAGGAACGCTGGTGGCTATCAACGCTGAGAAAATGCTGACAGCAGAAGATAATCCTGAAGTGAGGGAGCTGATCAACGCCGCGGAGTTCAAATATGCGGATGGGATTAGCGTGGTGCGTTCGGTGCGCAAAAAATTCCCGCAGGCGCAGGTTTCACGTGTGGCCGGTGCTGATCTTTGGGAAGCGCTGATGGCGCGAGCTGGGCAAAACGGAACGCCTGTTTTCCTGGTTGGTGGCAAGCCTGAAGTTCTGGCGCAAACAGAAGCAAAACTACGTGCACAGTGGCGTGTGAACATTGTGGGTAGCCAGGATGGTTATTTTACCCCAGAGCAGCGTCAGGCGTTATTTGAGCGTATTCACGCCAGCGGCGCGCAAATTGTGACGGTGGCGATGGGTTCGCCGAAACAAGAGATCTTTATGCGTGATTGCCGCAAGACTCACCCTGACGCGCTGTATATGGGCGTGGGTGGCACCTACGACGTCTTTACCGGTCACGTTAAGCGTGCGCCTAAAATCTGGCAAAATCTGGGGCTGGAGTGGCTGTATCGCTTATTGTCGCAACCGAGCCGTATTACTCGACAACTTCGCTTATTACGCTATCTCCGCTGGCACTATACCGGCAACCTCTGACGCCCTCTCTCCTCTGATAAGTAGCGTGATCTGCTAATTACGCTACTTATTCACAACATAATCGCTGCTTTCTCGCACAATATATTCATTTTTTGAATGCTTTAATTGCCATTTAAGCGATTTTAGGAAACCATTCGCAACAATCATTTCAGTGCCGTGGAGTTTTGACGCCAACTGCTAAGCGGTCGGTGTCGTATAGCCTGTTATGACATAACAAGATGTACCCATAACGAGAACCGGTAATACCGGACAGTATGCAAACACAACAAGAGGATTTATGGCCGAGAACAAACCTGAGCTACAGCGTGGGCTGGAGGCTCGTCACATCGAATTAATTGCCCTCGGGGGCACTATTGGCGTCGGGCTGTTTATGGGGGCCGCCAGTACCCTGAAATGGGCGGGACCTTCGGTTCTGCTGGCGTATATCGTCGCCGGGCTGTTCGTATTTTTCATTATGCGTTCTATGGGGGAGATGTTATTCCTCGAGCCGGTTGCCGGTTCATTCGCTGTTTACGCTCACCGTTATATGAGCCCCTTCTTTGGCTATCTCACCGCCTGGTCATACTGGTTTATGTGGATGGCGGTGGGGATCTCAGAGATTACCGCCATCGGGGTGTACGTCCAGTTCTGGTTCCCTGAAATGGCGCAATGGATACCCGCACTGGTCGCGGTCGGATTGGTTGCATTGGCGAACCTCGCCGCAGTTCGCTTGTATGGTGAAATTGAGTTCTGGTTTGCCATGATCAAAGTGACCACCATCATTGTGATGATCGTCATTGGGTTAGGGGTGATTTTCTTCGGTTTTGGTAATGGCGGTCAGGCTATCGGCTTTGGCAACCTGACCGAACACGGCGGTTTCTTTGCCGGTGGTTGGAAGGGTTTCCTGACGGCATTGTGTATTGTCGTGGCTTCTTATCAGGGCGTGGAACTGATCGGCATTACTGCAGGTGAAGCGAAGAACCCACAAGTCACGCTGCGTAGCGCGGTAGGTAAAGTGCTGTGGCGTATCCTGATTTTCTACGTTGGCGCAATTTTTGTTATCGTCACTATTTTCCCGTGGAACGAGATTGGCAGCAACGGCAGTCCGTTTGTTCTCACCTTTGCCAAGATTGGTATTACCGCCGCGGCGGGGATTATTAACTTTGTGGTCCTGACGGCGGCGCTGTCTGGCTGTAACAGCGGCATGTACAGCTGTGGGCGTATGCTCTACGCGCTGGCCAAGAATCGCCAGCTCCCCGCCGCTGTTGGGAAAGTTTCTCGCCATGGTGTACCGGTTGCCGGCGTGGCCATTTCTATCGCGATCCTGCTGATTGGTTCGTGCCTGAACTACATCATTCCCAATCCGCAGCGCGTGTTTGTTTATGTCTATAGCGCCAGCGTGTTGCCGGGGATGGTGCCGTGGTTTGTGATCCTGATAAGCCAGCTGCGTTTCCGTCAGGCGCATAAAGCGGCGATTGCCAGTCATCCATTCCGCTCCATTCTGTTCCCGTGGGCGAATTATTTGACGATGGCGTTCCTGATTTGCGTATTAATTGGCATGTACTTTAATGAAGATACCCGAATGTCGCTTTTTGTTGGCATGGGTTTCTTACTGGCCGTGACGTTCATTTATAAGGTTTTTGGTCTGAATCGTCATGGCACAGCCCATAAATTGCGGGAATAAGCGACAAAACGCACAAACCATGACCAAACGATAATTTATTTTAAAAAAGCACTAGACAGAAGACCGAGACCTCCGTAATATCCAGCCCCGCAACGGCGCTAAGCGCCCGTAGCTCAGCTGGATAGAGCGCTGCCCTCCGGAGGCAGAGGTCTCAGGTTCGAATCCTGTCGGGCGCACCATTTAGTAGGGTGCCAGAGCTGCGGTGGTTTTAATACCGCGTAAAAGATTTGCAGTGGTGGCTATAGCTCAGTTGGTAGAGCCCTGGATTGTGATTCCAGTTGTCGTGGGTTCGAATCCCATTAGCCACCCCATTAATTTAAAGTTGTGAAATGCGAAGGTGGCGGAATTGGTAGACGCGCTAGCTTCAGGTGTTAGTGTCCTTAGGATGTGGGGGTTCGAGTCCCCCCCCTCGCACCACGACTTAAAGAATTGAACTAAAAATTCAAAAAGCAGTAAAACGGCGAGTAGCGCAGCTTGGTAGCGCAACTGGTTTGGGACCAGTGGGTCGGAGGTTCGAATCCTCTCTCGCCGACCAATTTTGAACCCCGCTTCGGCGGGGTTTTTTGTTTTCTGATTTTCCCTTCTCAGCCTTTATTCCCGCGAATTACCTGATGTCTTAAAAAGTCCGAATACCTGGTTTTTGCAGTGCAATCGTGGCATGCCTTGTGCAATAATATGCGGGTAGATGCTCATTCCATCTCTTATGTTCGCCCTCTGGCCTCATAAACTCAGGAATGATGCAGAGCCATTTACGGTGCTTATCGTCCACAGACAGATGTCGCGTAGCCTCATCAAACACCATGGACATAACGTTGAGTGAAGCACCCATTTATGTTGTCATACAGACCTGTTTAACGCCTGCTCCTTACCGAGCGGGCGTTTTTTTATGCATACACAAAATCCTTCGAACTGCTTCTCGAATGATTTTGTGTATACGATTGAAAAATATGTAGGCCCGGTAAGCGAAAGCGCTACCGGGCATTCAGGAGTTACTGCGGGGGATTGTTGTTCTGCAACGTCAACATCAGGCCATCACGACGCATGGTGGCGGCTTCTTCCGGCTGATGCAGTCTGTCCAGCGCGTCAGCAAGCCAGGCGTAGTCATAGGCATCCGGGCGCTGTTTGAGAGCGGCACGGAAGGCGAGCGTGGCTTCCTGCCATTCCCCATGCTTCATTAACGACTGACCCAGCGTACTCCACAGCAACGGGCGATCGCCCACGGCTTTAATCTGCTGGCGCAGCACTTTTTCTATCTGTTCCGGATTATTGGTTTTCAGACGCGGGATTGGCAGCACCAGGCGGTCATCGTACTGACGTTTCAAACCATCAATGATGACCTGCTGCGCCGTATCGTGATCGTCACACTCAATCAGATGTTCAGCCATTGCTACCTGCAAAGCAACCTGATGACGGGTTTTACGGTTCTGGTTTTTCCACCATGCACGCAGCCCCTCGCTGCCCTGATCGGCGCGGACCTGATCCATCAAGCCAACCCATGCCTGTTGTTCCAGCATGGCGCGGTGCTCGTCATCACCCACATGCGCTTTTGCCATGGATGGGATGATATCCAGCAAGGAACTCCATGCGCCGGTGCGAATGTAGGCCTGCTCAGCCAGACGCAGCACCTCCGGATGACGTGGCGTTACTTCCAGCAGTTTGTCTACGCTGTGGCGTGCGGCGTGATTTTCATTACGCGCAAGTTGCAGGCGAACGCGAGCGATTTCTACCGGGATCGTATCATTTCCCGCCAGTTCGGCAGCACGCTCAAGGTGTTGGTTGGCGCGAGCTTCGTCACCGCGCTGCTGAGCCGCTTCTGCCGCCAGCAGGTAATTCACTACTGGCTGTTCTGCATGATCGGCATTTTTCGACATCAGCTTCTCAACCTGCTGATAGTCACCTTCTGCCAGTTTGAGCAGCGCCTGTTCGGTCTGCTTACGGGCGCGACGACGTTTACGACCCACAAACCACCCACGGGTATGTGCGCCGGTGCGGAAAATTCGGCGCAACAGCCATTCAATCGCAAACAGGACGACCATGGCGACGATCAGGATGATCACCAGGCCCGTCACACTGGTTTCGATATTGTAGTTATCCGTCTGGATCAACACGTAGCCCTGATGACCGGCTATCATCGGACCGACGACGATCCCGGCGATCAACAGCACAAAGAGCAACAATACTTTTAGCATCATTATTCTCCTTGCGGCGCGGTTGCCGGAGCGTCTGTCGAAGGCGCTGGCGCTGCTGCTACCGGTGCTGTGGCAGGTTGCGCCAGTAAATTACGTACGCGGGTCTGCATTAACTTGTCGAGAATAGCCTGACTCTGCAGCGTTTCCGGGACATCCATACTGATGCTTTGCTGGCTCAGTTGGTCTACTTCTTCAAGGAACGCTTTGGTCGCTGCATCGTCGGTGTCGTAGTAAGCACGCACCCATGTGGAGACATTTTCCAGCGCCTGGCGGTATGTCTCTTCCTGATGACGCGGCACGGCCTGTGCAGCTACTAACAGGCGGGAACGGATATTTTCACGTAAGTAAACGTCCTGGTTCGGTGCCAGCAGCGGTACGGCAGTTTCATCACGACGGCGCACGGTGATAAAGCTGTCCATAAAGTTCTGCCAGCTTTTTTGCAGATTGACGCGCCATTCGCTAATAGAGCTGGAAAGCTCGCTGCTGTCCGAGTCCATCGGTGAATCGTCGGTGTCGTTGTCGGCCAAACGCAGGTTATCGATCTGATTAGAGAGTTGATTCACTTTCAGGATAATGCCGTCATAGTCGACCTGAGTCACCGCGGAGAGGCTCGCGATATCGTCAGTAATCGCACGTCGCGCGGTAATTAAGCTCGGGTCGTTCATATCTGCCAGACTGGCATCGGCGCTTTTCAGCAGCGCCGCGGCGGTAGTGACGTCCTGATCGCTCCATAATTTGCGACCAGCCAGTTTCACCAGGAAATCAGCCTGCGCCAGCAGCCATGTTCCAGCATCGCTGCCGGAGATGGTGGCGACTTTTTGCTGGACTTCATCAAGCTGTTTGACCAGCGCGGCCTGCTGGCGAGTGGCTTCATCCAGCTGCGTTGCCTGCTGTTTAATAATACCTTCCAGCTCAGCTTTCTGGCTTTCCTGCGCTTTTTGCAGTGCCGTCAGCTGGTTCGCCAGCGCATCGCTGGTTGCCGTTTGTGTTGTTGCCTGTTGTTTCCCCCAGCCGTACAGCCCAACGCCTGCTGCCAGCGCAATAGCAATCGCCACAGCGCTCAGAATCAGCGCCGTGCTGTTCTTACTCTTTTTTTCAGTATTAACTGGCTGTGACGTGGTTTCCACGGCCTCCCTGGTCTCTTCAACCACGGCGGAGGATTTTTCTTGTTCCGTCATTATGGCATCCCATTATGAGAGTTATTGTAATGCGCGTAGTAGCGCATCGTTGTCGGCGTTATCAGCGACCTTAATATCTTGCCAGCCCAGTTCCCGGGCGAGGTGCGCCAGACGCTCGCTGACGACCAGCAGCCGACAGCGTAGTAACCAGTGCTCACGATACCACTGTGGAATAAGCGTCCAGAGCTGTTGTAGCATCTCTCCGCTAGTGACGACCACCGTGGTTACGCCACGGGATTGCCAGCGCATCGCTTCTTCTGCACCATCGTAATATTTTGCACTGCGTTGATAACATTCACAAAAATCGACATCGGCTCCGCGTGCCGTCAGGGTTTCACCTATCAGCTCGCGGCCACCGTTGCCGCGTAATATAAGCGCGCGTTTTCCCGCAATATTTTGTAATTCAGGTAATTGTAGCAAGACTTCGCTAATTTCCCGATCCAGAGGGTAGTGAATATTGAAGCCGCTAACAGTATGCAGCGC
This sequence comes from Citrobacter sp. KTE30, assembly GCF_000398825.1. Taxonomy (NCBI): domain Bacteria; kingdom Pseudomonadati; phylum Pseudomonadota; class Gammaproteobacteria; order Enterobacterales; family Enterobacteriaceae; genus Citrobacter; species Citrobacter sp. KTE30. Next base: position 506,056 of record NZ_KB976056.1, read on the forward strand.
CAGCGCCGTTGTACGGCCAATGGCAAAATATCGCGGAAGGGATGCCCAGCTTTTCTCTTGCTGCTGAAGCTCGGCATCTGCAAAGGTAACGGCGTGCTGCGAGAGGACGAAGACCAGATCGTTCTCCGTCAGCGCCGACAGTCGGGAAGCAAGCGTTGCCAGTTCCCGGCCAGGTGAAAACTCGATGAGCGGAAAACTCCAGGCCACCTGCCCCAGTGTGCGCAGACGGCTCACTAACTCTTCCCCTGCGGGAGACGGGCGGGTGACCAGAATACTCATGCGGGTGCTTCTCCGTTATAAACTTCAGCCAGAATGGCGCGCGCACCATTCTCCAGCAGTTCTTCTGCCAGAGAGATGCCCATCTGTTCGGCATCCTGTGTGGCGCCGCGACGTTCTCCGCATACCATCTGTGAACCGTCTGGCGCGCCGACCAGCGCACGTAGCCAAATCTCACCGTCGATGATTTCGGCATAGCTACCAATAGGTACCTGACATCCCCCTTCCAGGCGGGTGTTCATGGCGCGTTCTGCTTTGACGCGTAGCGCGGTTTCTTCATGGTTGAGCGGCGCTAACAGCGCCTGAGTGCGCATATCATCCAGTCGACATTCTATGCCTACTGCGCCTTGTCCGACAGCGGGCAGGGAGACTTCCGGCGGCAGAGCGGTACGGACTCGCGACTCAAGACCTAAACGTTTTAATCCAGCGACCGCCAGAATAATGGCGTCATAATCGCCGTTATCCAGTTTGCTGAGGCGCGTGCCTACGTTGCCGCGTAGCGAACGGATGACGAGATCCGGGCGACGCTTCGCCAACTGGCATTGGCGACGCAAACTGGATGTCCCAACGATGCTGCCTGCGGGGAGTTCATCCAGCGTGTTGTACTTATTTGAGACGAAAGCATCACGCGGATCCTCTCGCTCGCAAATGGTGACCAGTCCAAGACCGTCAGGGAATTCAACCGGCACATCCTTCATGGAATGCACGGCGATATCGGCGCGTTTTTCCAGCAGCGCGACTTCCAGCTCTTTAACAAACAACCCTTTCCCTCCGACTTTCGCCAGCGGGGTATCAAGGATCACATCGCCACGGGTTACCATAGGAACCAGTTCCACGATCAGACCTGGGTGGTTTGCCATTAAGGCGTCTTTGACATAATGTGCCTGCCAGAGCGCAAGGGGGCTTTGGCGTGTGGCAATTCTCAAAACATTGTCTAACATGCTTGTTACCGTCATTATCAATCATTGACCATCCTAACATCCTTATCAAAGGGATGTCAGCGTTACGCTCAAACGTAAGTGAGAGGAAAGGCGCTGCATCATCACTGTCAGTGAATAATGACGAGAAAAACCTCCCGACCGTATGAAGGAATTTACACGTAACGAACGGTGCTACACTGGTATGTAGCGCATCTTTCTTTACGGTCAATGAGCAAGGTGTTAAATTGATCACGTTTTAGACCATTTTTTCATCTGTAACTAATAAAAGTGCAGGGGAAAAAGGTAACGGTTATTTTTGACATACGGTTTATCCGGACTGATGACGAGGGTGGTGAGCGTTTGCGCCGCCGCTATCGACGCCATGACGGATGCAACATCAGGCGATACGTCTTGTACCTCTATATTGAGACTCTGAAACAGAGACTGGATGCCATAAATCAACTGCGTGTGGATCGCGCGCTTGCTGCCATGGGACCTGCTTTCCAGCAGGTATACAGTCTGCTGCCGACATTATTGCACTACCACCATCCGCTGATGCCGGGTTACCTTGATGGTAACGTTCCCAAGGGCATATGCCTTTACACGCCTGATGAAACCCAACGCCACTACCTGAACGAGCTGGAACTGTACCGCGGTATGTCGCCGCAGGACCCGCCGAAGGGCGAACTGCCGATCACCGGCGTTTACTCAATGGGCAGTACCTCTTCGGTAGGGCAAAGCTGTTCGTCTGACCTTGATATCTGGGTCTGCCATCAATCCTGGCTGGATAGCGAAGAGCGCCAACTGCTGCAGCGTAAATGTAGCCTGCTGGAAAGCTGGGCGGCCTCGTTGGGCGTGGAAGTCAGTTTCTTCCTGATTGACGAAAACCGTTTCCGTCACAATGAAAGCGGCAGTCTGGGTGGTGAGGACTGTGGCTCGACGCAGCATATCCTGTTGCTGGATGAATTCTATCGCACCGCTGTGCGCCTCGCGGGTAAACGTATTCTGTGGAATATGGTGCCGGGCGACGAAGAAGAGCACTACGACGATTACGTCATGACGCTCTACGCACAGGGGGTGTTAACGCCAAACGAATGGCTGGATCTCGGCGGACTCAGTTCGCTTTCCGCCGAAGAGTACTTTGGCGCCAGCCTCTGGCAGTTGTACAAGAGTATCGACTCCCCGTACAAAGCGGTGCTGAAAACGCTGTTGCTGGAAGCCTATTCCTGGGAATATCCCAACCCACGCCTGTTGGCGAAAGACATTAAACAGCGCTTGCATGACGGCGAGATCGTCTCTTTTGGTCTCGACCCTTACTGCATGATGCTGGAGCGCGTTACCGAGTACCTCACGGCGATCGAAGATCCGACGCGCCTGGATTTAGTACGTCGATGTTTCTACTTAAAAGTGTGCGAGAAACTGAGCCGTGAGCGCGCCTGCGTGGGCTGGCGTCGTGAAGTATTAAGTCAGTTAGTGAAAGAGTGGGGCTGGGATGACACTCGTCTGACCATGCTGGATAACCGCGCTAACTGGAAGATTGACCAGGTACGTGAAGCGCATAACGAACTGCTCGATGCGATGATGCAGAGCTATCGTAACCTGATCCGCTTTGCGCGGCGCAATAACCTCAGCGTCAGCGCCAGTCCGCAGGATATCGGCGTGCTGACCCGTAAGCTGTATGCTGCGTTTGAAGCGTTGCCGGGTAAGGTCACGCTGGTGAACCCGCAGATATCTCCGGATCTCTCGGAACCGAATCTGACCTTTATCCATGTACCGCCGGGTCGTGCCAACCGTTCGGGTTGGTATCTCTACAACCGCGCGCCTAACATGGACTCGATCATCAGCCATCAGCCGCTGGAATATAACCGCTATCTCAACAAGCTGGTGGCGTGGGCCTGGTTCAATGGCCTGCTGACTTCGCGTACGCATTTGTTTATTAAGGGCAACGGCATTGTTGATTTGCCGAAGCTGCAGGAAATGGTCGCCGACGTGTCGCACCACTTCCCACTGCGACTGCCTGCGCCAACGCCGAAAGCGCTCTATAGCCCATGCGAAATTCGCCATCTGGCGATTATCGTTAACCTCGAATATGACCCGACGGCAGCGTTTCGCAATCAGGTGGTGCATTTTGATTTCCGTAAGCTGGACGTCTTCAGTTTTGGTGAAGAGCAAAAATGCCTGGTGGGTAGCGTAGACCTGCTGTACCGCAACTCGTGGAATGAGGTGCGTACGCTGCACTTCAACGGCGAGCAGGCGATGATTGAAGCGTTAAAAACGATTCTGGGCAAAATGCACCAGGATGCCGCGCCGCCAGACAGCGTCGAGGTCTTCTGCTATAGCCAGCATCTGCGCGGTTTAATTCGCACCCGCGTTCAGCAACTGGTGTCTGAGTGCATCGAACTACGTCTGTCCAGTACTCGTCAGGAAACCGGACGCTTCAAAGCGCTGCGTGTTTCCGGCCAGACGTGGGGACTGTTTTTCGAGCGCCTGAACGTTTCGGTACAGAAGCTGGAAAATGCGATTGAATTCTATGGCGCGATTTCACATAACAAACTGCACGGGCTTTCGGTCCAGGTTGAGACCAACCATGTGAAACTGCCGTCGGTGGTAGACGGTTTTGCCAGTGAAGGGATTATTCAGTTCTTTTTCGAAGAAACGGGTGATGAGCAGGGCTTTAATATCTACATTCTGGACGAAAGCAATCGGGCTGAGGTGTATCACCACTGCGAAGGTAGTAAAGAGGAACTGGTACGCGACGTCAGCCGTTTCTACTCATCGTCGCACGATCGTTTTACCTACGGCTCCAGTTTCATCAACTTTAACCTGCCGCAGTTCTATCAGATTGTGAAAACCGACGGGCGCGCGCAGGTGATTCCGTTCCGCACCCAGCCGATTAGCGCTGTTCCGCCCGTCAATCAGGACAACGACGCGCCGCAGTTGCAGCAGTACTTCTCTTAAGCATAGTGCCGGCTGGCGGTGTAAACACCTTATCCGGCCTCCAAATGCGCGAGATACCCAGGCCGGATAAGCGAAGCGCATCCGGCAATCACACTTAGTGGAAGCTCACCTCTTCACCTGCCTGCTGCGTTGCCGCCTGTTCAAGCAGATCCCAGAACGTTTCGCCGCTTCGGTCGCAGATCCACTCGTCGCCTTTCAGGTCAAAGTGGTAGCCGCCCTGTTTGGTCGCCAGCCATACCTGGTGCAGCGGCTCCTGACGGTTAATGATAATTTTGCTGCCGTTTTCGAAACTGATGGTCAGAACGCCGCCGTTGATCTCACAATCAATATCGCTGTGGCCATCCCAGTCATCCAGACGTTCTTCAATGGTCATCCACAGGGTGTCAGCAAGGCGATGAAATTCACTGTCGTTCATTTTCTTATCCTATTTTTCGTGATGCCCGCAGTATAACGTGGAATAAATCGCGATGCAGTTTTTAGCCAAACTCTTGCTTTTACGCCTTCTCCTGCGATGATAGAAAACAGAAAGCATGAACTTTACAGGCAATCGATAATGAAAAACGTGTTAAAGCCACTCGCTGTCATTTTTACTCTGTTCAGCCTGACGGGCTGTGGGCTCAAAGGCCCGCTCTATTTCCCGCCAGCTGATAAAACCGCGCCGCCTCCGACCAAGAGCGTTCAGCCGCAATCGCAATCCACCACGCCTGAGAAAAACGATCGTGGGATTAGTGATGGGCCTTCTCAGGTGAATTACTAACGGCAGGAATAGATTTTACATTTCTGTACCCGCGTGAACGGAGTGAATGATGCAATTCTCTAAAATGCATGGCCTTGGCAACGATTTTATGGTCGTCGACGCGGTAACGCAGAATGTCTTTTTCTCACCAGAGCTGATCCGCCGCCTGGCCGACAGACATCTCGGCGTTGGATTTGATCAACTGCTGGTGGTTGAACCTCCGTATGATCCGGAGCTGGATTTCCACTACCGTATTTTTAATGCCGACGGCAGTGAAGTGTCACAGTGCGGCAATGGCGCCCGCTGTTTTGCCCGTTTTGTTCGCCTGAAAGGGCTGACCAATAAGCGCGATATTCGCGTCAGTACCGCGAATGGTCGTATGGTATTAACCGTAACCGACGACGAGCTGGTGCGGGTGAATATGGGCGAACCCAATTTTGAACCCTCGCAGGTTCCTTTTCGCGCTAATAAAGCAGAGAAGACCTATATTATGCGCGTGGCCGAACAGACAGTATTGTGCGGCGTGGTTTCAATGGGGAACCCGCACTGCGTGATTCAGGTTGATGATGTTGATACGGCCACGGTAGAAACACTGGGACCGGTTCTGGAAAGCCATGAACGCTTCCCTGAACGCGCCAACATCGGATTTATGCAGGTGGTAAAACGCGAGCATATCCGACTGCGCGTCTATGAGCGCGGCGCGGGTGAAACGCAGGCCTGCGGCAGTGGTGCATGCGCCGCCGTTGCAGTCGGTATCCAGCAGGGGCTGCTGGCAGAAGAAGTGAGGGTGGAATTACCGGGCGGTCGACTTGATATCGCCTGGAAAGGTCCGGGTCATCCGCTGTATATGACTGGCCCGGCGGCACATGTCTACGACGGATTTATTCACTTATGAAGCAACCAGGGGAAGAACTACAGGAAACGCTCATGGAGCTCGACGATCGGGCGGTCGTCGATTATCTGCAACGTAATCCTGAGTTTTTTATCCGTAATGCCCAGGCTGTTGAAGCGATGCGAGTTCCGCACCCAGTGCGGGGCACGGTCTCTTTAGTGGAATGGCATATGGCGCGGGCGCGTAATCATATTAACGTGCTGGAAGAGAACATGGCGCTGTTGATGGAACAAGCCAACGCCAATGAAAGCCTGTTCTATCGTCTGTTAAATCTGCAAGGACGTCTGGTGGCGGCCAGCAGCCTTGACGATATGCTGATGCGATTTCATCGCTGGGCGCGTGAGTTAGGGCTGGCAGGAGCGACGGTTCGTCTGTTCCCGGATCGCTGGCGACTAGGCGCGCCCTCAAAATTCACCCATCTGGCATTAAGCCGTCAGGCTTTTGAACCGTTGCGTATCCAGCGTTTGGGCCAGTCGCAGCACTATCTTGGGCCGCTCAATGGTCCTGAATTGCTGGTCATGATGCCGGAGGCGAAAGCCATAGGCTCAGTCGCGATGTCGATGCTCGGGCAGGATGGATCCCTTGGCGTGATGCTGTTTAGCAGTCGTGATGTTAATCATTACCAGCAGGGGCAAGGCACGCAATTGCTGCAGGAAATCTCGCTGATGTTGCCGGAGCTGCTGGAGCGCTGGATTGAACGCGTATGACCGATTCACCCCTTTCTCAGGATGTGGCGCGCTTTTTGCGCTATCTGGGCGTTGAGCGTCAGCTTAGCCCGATCACCTTGCTTAATTATCAGCGTCAGCTTGATGCCATCATTGCGTTAGCTGGAGAGACCGGTCTGCAAAGCTGGCAACAATGTGATGCGCTCATGGTCCGCAGTTTTGCTGTTCGCAGCCGTCGTAAAGGATTGGGGCCGGCGAGTCTGGCGCTGCGTCTCTCCGCGTTACGCAGTTTCTTCGACTGGCTGGTTAATCAGGGCGAAATGAAAGCCAATCCGGCAAAAAGCGTTTCCGCGCCGAAAGCACCGCGTCATCTGCCTAAAAATATCGATGTCGACGACGTTAATCGTCTGCTGGATATCGATCTCAACGACCCCCTTGCCGTGCGCGATAGAGCGATGCTGGAAGTGATGTACGGCGCGGGTCTGCGTTTATCTGAACTGGTTGGGCTGGATATTAAACATCTCGATCTCGACACCGGCGAAGTGTGGGTGATGGGTAAGGGCAGTAAAGAGCGTCGCCTGCCGATTGGCCGCAATGCGGTGGCGTGGATTGAGCACTGGCTGGATCTGCGCGGACTCTTTGGCTGCGATGACGATGCGCTATTTCTGTCCAAACTGGGCAAACGCATCTCGGCGCGTAACGTACAGAAACGCTTTGCTGAATGGGGTATCAAGCAGGGGCTGAACAGCCATGTACATCCCCACAAATTACGCCACTCCTTTGCGACGCATATGCTGGAGTCGAGCGGCGATCTGCGCGGAGTGCAGGAGTTATTGGGTCATGCCAATCTCTCCACAACTCAAATCTATACCCATCTTGATTTTCAACACCTGGCTTCAGTGTACGATGCGGCGCATCCGCGCGCCAAACGGGGGAAATAATGCGTTTTTACCGGCCTTTGGGGCGCATTTCTGCGCTCACCTTTGACCTTGATGACACCCTTTACGATAACCGTCCCGTTATCACACGCACCGAGCAGGAAGCGCTCGCGTTTGTACAGAATTACCATCCGGCGTTGAATTCGCTGCAAAATAGCGACCTACAGCGCTTGCGTCAGGCCGTTCGTGACGCCGAGCCGGAAATCTATCACGATGTTACCCAATGGCGTCACCGGGCCGTAGAACGCGCTATGCTGGAGGCGGGTTTGTCAGCGGCAGAAGCCAGAATGGGGGCTAATGCGGCGATGATGAATTTTGCCAAATGGCGTAGCCGCATTGAAGTCCCACAGACGACGCATGACACGCTGAAAGCGCTGGCTCGCAAATGGCCGCTGGTGGCGATCACCAACGGTAACGCGCAGCCGGAACTGTTTGGCCTGGGTGATTACTTTGAGTTTGTGCTGCGCGCCGGTCCCGACGGACGATCAAAACCGTTCAGCGACATGTACACGCTGGCGGCGGAAAAACTGAAAATGCCTGTAGGTGAGATCCTGCATGTGGGTGATGACCTGACGACAGACGTCGCGGGCGCTATCCGTTGTGGTATGCAGGCCTGCTGGATCAAACCGGAAAATGCCGACCTGATGCACACCGCTGACAGCCGTTTGCTGCCGCATATCGAAATTTCACAGTTGGCATCTCTGACCTCGCTGATATAATCACCAACAACTCTGTATAAATTCCCAGGGGTCCGGCTGGGCCCTGTTGATTCCGGCGGTGCCAATGGACGTTTCTTACCTGCTCGATAGCCTCAATGACGAACAGCGCCAGGCTGTGGCCGCGCCACGCAGCAACATGTTGGTTCTGGCAGGTGCGGGGAGTGGTAAAACGCGCGTGCTGGTGCACCGTATCGCCTGGTTACTGACGGTAGAGAACAACTCGCCGTATTCGATTATGGCGGTAACCTTTACCAACAAAGCGGCAGCGGAAATGCGCCACCGTATTGGTCAGATCATGGGAACCAGCCAGGGCGGTATGTGGGTGGGGACGTTCCACGGTCTGGCGCACCGTCTGCTGCGCGCGCACCATATGGATGCCAACCTGCCGCAGGATTTCCAGATCCTCGACAGCGAAGACCAACTGCGTCTGCTCAAGCGCCTGATCAAGGCGATGAACCTGGATGAGAAGCAGTGGCCGCCGCGTCAGGCGATGTGGTTTATCAATAGTCAGAAAGACGAAGGGCTGCGCCCGCACCATCTGCAGAGCTATGGCAACCCGGTTGAGCAAACCTGGCAGAAAGTGTATCAGGCTTACCAGGAAGCGTGTGATCGCGCCGGGCTGGTGGATTTCGCCGAGCTGCTACTGCGCGCCCATGAACTGTGGCTCAACAAGCCGCATATCCTGCAGCACTATCGCGAACGCTTTACCAATATCCTGGTGGACGAATTTCAGGATACCAACAACATTCAATACGCCTGGATCCGCCTGCTGGCGGGCGATACCGGTAAAGTGATGATCGTGGGTGATGACGACCAGTCGATCTACGGCTGGCGCGGGGCGCAGGTGGAAAACATCCAGCGCTTCCTCACCGATTTCCCGGGCGCAGAAACCATTCGTCTGGAGCAGAATTACCGCTCGACCAACAATATCCTCAGCGCAGCTAACGCCCTGATTGAGAACAACAACGGGCGTCTGGGTAAAAAGCTGTGGACCGACGGTGTCGACGGTGAACCGATCTCGCTTTACTGCGCGTTCAACGAACTTGATGAAGCGCGTTTTGTGGTTAACCGCATCAAGACCTGGCAGGACAACGGCGGCGCGCTTGAACAATGCGCTATTCTGTACCGCAGCAACGCCCAGTCGCGCGTACTGGAAGAGGCGTTGTTACAGGCCAGCATGCCGTATCGGATTTATGGCGGGATGCGCTTCTTCGAGCGCCAGGAAATCAAAGATGCGCTCTCTTACCTGCGCCTGATCGCTAATCGCAATGACGACGCCGCATTTGAGCGCGTGGTGAATACACCGACCCGCGGGATTGGCGATCGTACTTTAGATGTGGTGCGTCAGACCTCCCGTGACCGCCAGCTAACGTTGTGGCAGGCTTGTCGTGAGCTGTTGCAGGAAAAAGCCCTCGCGGGGCGCGCTGCCAGCGCCTTACAGCGTTTTATGGAGCTGATTGACGCACTGGCCCAGGAGACCGCCGATATGCCGCTGCACGTGCAAACTGACCGGGTGATTAAAGACTCCGGCCTGCGCATGATGTACGAGCAGGAAAAAGGCGAGAAGGGCCAGACGCGTATCGAAAACTTAGACGAACTGGTGACGGCAACGCGCCAGTTTAGCTACAACGAGGAAGATGAAGACTTAATGCCGTTGCAGGCGTTCCTGTCTCACGCCGCGCTTGAGGCGGGCGAAGGGCAGGCGGATACCTGGCAGGATGCGGTTCAGCTGATGACCCTGCACTCGGCGAAAGGTCTGGAGTTCCCGCAGGTGTTTATCGTCGGCATGGAAGAAGGCATGTTCCCCAGCCAGATGTCGCTGGACGAAGGCGGACGTCTCGAAGAGGAACGCCGTCTGGCCTACGTCGGCGTGACCCGCGCGATGCAAAAGCTGACGCTGACCTACGCCGAAACGCGTCGTCTGTACGGCAAAGAGGTTTACCATCGCCCGTCGCGCTTTATTGGTGAACTGCCGGAAGCGTGTGTTGAAGAGGTACGTCTGCGCGCCACGGTCAGCCGCCCGGTAAGCCATCAGCGAATGGGCACGCCAATGGCGGAAAACGATACCGGCTATAAGCTTGGCCAGCGCGTACGCCATGCCAAGTTTGGCGAGGGCACCATTGTCAATCTGGAAGGCAGCGGCGAGCACAGTCGTTTGCAGGTCGCGTTCCAGGGGCAGGGGATCAAATGGCTGGTGGCGGCCTATGCCCGACTGGAAACGGTATAACTTTCAGAAAAATATCATTATTTTGTAACGATCTGCTAGCCTTACTGATGAGCAGGTAATTTATCCAGGCTAGCGTTTCGTTGCGTGTTGACGTCAAAATTTTGCTGGCGTAACATGCGCGCACGATTACGCTAAGAGGACATTCGCCTTGGACACACCCAGTAGATACTGGCTCATTATCCTGTCATCCAGGATCAACTCCTAAGGCTATCCCTTTTTGCTGATAGCCTTCGCGGTTGTCAGCGACCTTCTGTTTTTCCCGTCGCGCTGAGTCAGGCTGTTTAATGGTCTGAAACCCAATTTGTTTCTGTGTGCCCTCCGAACTGTCCGATAATTTTTTGCATTGGGAGTCCCGGTCATGCTGAGCGCATTTCAACTGGAAAACAATCGTTTAACTCGCCTTGAGGCAGACGAGATCGAGCACCTGGCCAGTTCGGTTTGGGTCGATTTAGTCGAGCCGGATGACGAAGAACGAAACCGTGTGCAAAAGGACTTGGGCCAGAATCTGGCTACGCGCCCTGAACTGGAAGACATCGAAGCATCCGCGCGTTTTTTTGAAGACGAAGACGGTCTGCACATTCACTCCTTCTTCTTTTATGAAGATGCCGACGATCACGCGGGTAACTCAACCGTCGCATTTACTATTCGCGAAGGCCGTCTGTTTACCCTGCGTGAGCGCGAATTGCCGGCCTTTCGCCTGTACCGCATGCGTGCGCGTAACCAGGCTATGGTGGATGGCAATGCCTACGAGCTGTTGCTCGACCTGTTCGAAACCAAAATTGAACAGCTGGCGGATGAGATCGAAAACATCTACAGCGACCTGGAAAAACTCAGCCGTGTGATCATGGAAGGGCGTCAGGGCGATGAATATGACGAAGCGCTGTCGACGCTGGCGGAACTGGAAGATATCGGCTGGAAGGTACGCTTGTGTCTGATGGATACCCAACGTGCACTGAACTTCCTGGTGCGTAAAGCGCGGTTGCCGGGCAGTCAGCTGGAGCAGGCGCGTGAGATCCTGCGCGATATCGAATCTCTGCTGCCGCACAATGAATCGCTGTTCCAGAAGGTTAACTTCCTGATGCAGGCGGCGATGGGTTTTATCAACATCGAGCAGAACCGCATCATCAAGATCTTCTCGGTGGTTTCTGTGGTGTTCCTGCCGCCGACGCTGGTGGCGTCCAGCTATGGGATGAACTTTGAGTTCATGCCGGAACTGCACTGGAGCTTTGGTTATCCTGGGGCGATTGTCTTTATGATGCTCGCCGGTCTGGCGCCGTATCTGTACTTTAAGCGCAAGAACTGGCTGTAATGGCGGTGACTTATCCGGCCTACGGTGATGTGCTTTTGTAGGCCGGATAAGCGAAGCACCATCCGGCAATCCCCTAGCTCCGACGAACCCGTCGTTGCGTATAAATCGCATCCATCACGAAAATCGCCAGCGCGACCCAGATAAACGCGAAAGTGACCATCTTGTCCGCACCCGGTACTTCACCGTAGAACGTTACCGCCAGCAGGAACATCAGCGTAGGGCCAATGTACTGGAAAAAACCCAGCGTCGACAGACGCAGGCGGGTTGCCGCGCCGGTAAAGCACAGCAGCGGAATGGTGGTCACGACACCCGCAGCAATCAGCAGCAAATTGAGCGACATCGGGTTTTGCCCCATATGGCTGGTTGGGCTGTCGGCAATGCCAAACAGATAGATGGCTGCAACGGGTAAAAGCCACAGGGTTTCGATCAGCATGCCGGTTTGTGCTTCGACCGCAATCTTCTTGCGCACCAGGCCATAGAACGCAAAGCTGAACGCCAGTCCCAGCGCGATGATTGGCAGCGATCCGAAGGTCCACAGCTGTACCAGCACGCCGCATGCGGCTAACAGTACCGCCAGCCACTGCATGCGACGAAAGCGTTCGCCGAGGAAAAGCATTCCCAGCACAATATTCACCAGCGGGTTAATAAAATAGCCGAGGCTGGCTTCCAGCATATGGTGATTATTGACCGCCCAAATGAACAGCAGCCAGTTTCCGCCGATGAGCACCGCCGAGAGCGCCAGCAGGAAGATCTTCTTTGGCGTTTGGAGCAGCGTTTTGACACCCGACCATTGGCGGCTGATGCTCATCAGCACCACCATGAAGAAAAATGACCAGATGACACGGTGCGTCAAGATCTCATCCGCCGGGACATAGTAAATCAGCTTGAAGTAGGCAGGTGCGATACCCCAAATAAAATAAGCAGCAAGAGCGAGTAACACGCCCTGCCGCGTTTGTTTAGCATCCATCGGGAAAACTCATTGCAGAAATGTAACAGCAGTTTACCTTTTTTTGGCTGCTTACCCCACCATATAAGTGGCGGTTGCGCTGGCAATATAAAGCTGTTCTTCGTTATGCAGTTCCACGCGTGCCACGGCGACTTTATTACCCGCCCGCAGCAGGCTGCTGGTGGCGGTAAAGCGATTCCCTCTCCCTGGGCGCAGGTAATCAACGCGCAAATCGATGGTTCCCATGCGTGACATCCGCTGACGCAGTTCGTCCTCACTGATCGTCTCATGGCGGGTTAGCGTACTGCCAACGCACACCAGTCCGGCGGCGACGTCCAGCGCCGAGGCGATCACGCCGCCATGCAAAATGCTTTGCGCCCAGTTGCCGACCATCATCGGTTGATTATTAAAGGCTAATTGAGCAAATTCTTTCTCATAGCGTTCAAGCTCCAGTCCCAGCGCCCGGTTAAACGGCATATGATAGACAAACATTTCACCCACTAACTTCAGCGCTTCCTCAGCAGTAAGTACGGCAGACATATGATCCCTACATCCTAATGGTTAATGAAATGTTGATACTATGCTTATTATTTGTTGTTTTCTACTTTAGGACGGGATAACTAACGAGGAACTCGCTAAGTATGTAGAATACTTGCCAGATAATTATACAATTCATCAATATTTTGGTTCAGGAGAACAGTACCGATGCGGGCGATTCTGGGATGGTTACTACCAGCAGTCATGCTGCCGTTGACCGCGTATGCGCAGGAAGCGACAGTGAAAGAGATTCATGATGCACCGGCGGTTCGTGGCAGTATTATCGCCAACATGCTGCAGGAACATGACAACCCTTTCACGCTTTATCCTTATGACACTAACTATCTTATCTACACCAATACCAGCGACATGAACAAAGAGGCGATCAGCAGCTATAGCTGGTCCGAAAATGCGCGCAAAGATGAGGTTAAGTTTCAGCTAAGCCTGGCGTTTCCGCTGTGGCGCGGGATATTAGGCCCAAATTCGGTACTCGGCGGCTCCTATACCCAGAAATCCTGGTGGCAGCTTTCTAACAGTGAAGAGTCTTCACCGTTTCGCGAAACCAACTACGAACCGCAATTGTTCCTCGGTTTCGCCACCGACTACCGCTTTGCCGGTTGGACGCTTCGTGATGTCGAAATGGGTTATAACCATGACTCTAACGGCCGCTCCGATCCCACTTCACGTAGCTGGAACCGTCTTTATACTCGCCTGATGGCTGAAAACGGTAACTGGCTGGTGGAAGTTAAGCCGTGGTACGTCATCGGCAGCACTGATGATAACCCGGATATCACAAAATATATGGGCTACTATCAGCTCAAACTGGGTTATCACCTCGGTGACGCCGTCTTAAGTGCGAAAGGTCAGTACAACTGGAATACCGGTTACGGTGGCGCTGAGTTGGGTGTCAGTTACCCCATTACGAAGCATGTGCGTCTTTACACCCAGGTTTACAGCGGTTACGGCGAATCGCTGATTGACTATAACTTCAATCAGACCCGTGTTGGTGTGGGCGTGATGCTCAACGATATCTTCTGATAAGTATTGAGAGTATTTTAATCGTTGCAGTTTCTCTCTCAGGCGCTGAAAATAGCGCCTGTTTTTATTTCAGGCTAATGGGGTTAATGTGGCGCAGGCGGAAGTGTTGAATCTGGAAATGGGCGCTAAACAGGTTTTGCAAGAAACCTTTGGCTACCAACAGTTTCGCCCTGGTCAGGAAGAAATCATTGATACCGTGCTCTCTGGTCGCGACTGCCTGGTCGTTATGCCGACCGGCGGCGGTAAATCCCTGTGCTATCAAATTCCCGCATTATTGCTAAACGGACTCACCGTTGTTGTTTCTCCGCTGATTTCCTTGATGAAGGATCAGGTCGATCAACTGCTGGCCAACGGCGTGGCGGCGGCGTGCCTTAACTCTACTCAAAGTCGTGAGCAGCAGCTTGAGGTGATGGCAGGCTGTCGTACAGGACAGATTCGCTTACTGTACATTGCGCCCGAACGTCTGATGCTGGATAACTTCCTTGAGCATCTGGCGCACTGGAATCCGATGCTGCTGGCGGTTGATGAAGCGCACTGTATTTCGCAGTGGGGGCATGATTTCCGCCCCGAATACGCGGCGCTGGGACAGTTGCGCCAACGTTTCCCAACCCTGCCGTTTGTGGCGCTGACCGCGACCGCGGATGAGACAACCCGGCTGGATATTGTGCGTCTGCTGGGACTCAACGACCCGTTAATTCAGATCAGCAGCTTTGACCGCCCGAACATTCGCTACATGTTGATGGAGAAGTTTAAGCCGCTCGATCAGCTGATGCGCTACGTGCAAGAGCAGCGCGGTAAGTCTGGCATTATCTACTGTAACAGTCGCGCTAAAGTCGAGGACACCGCCGCGCGTCTGCAAAGCCGTGGCATCAGCGCCGGGGCTTATCATGCCGGGCTGGAAAATGCCGTACGCGCCGAGGTGCAGGAGAAATTCCAGCGCGACGACCTGCAAATCGTGGTGGCGACCGTGGCGTTCGGTATGGGGATCAACAAACCTAACGTACGCTTCGTGGTGCATTTCGACATTCCGCGCAATATCGAATCCTATTACCAGGAAACCGGCCGCGCCGGGCGTGATGGTCTACCGGCGGAAGCGATGCTGTTTTACGATCCAGCTGATATGGCATGGCTACGCCGTTGCCTCGAAGAGAAACCCGCTGGGCAACTGCTGGATATCGAACGGCATAAGCTCAATGCGATGGGGGCGTTTGCCGAGGCACAAACCTGTCGTCGCCTGGTGCTGCTGAATTATTTTGGCGAAGGGCGTCAGGAGCCGTGTGGTAACTGCGACATCTGCCTCGATCCGCCAAAGCAGTACGACGGACTCATGGATGCGCGTAAAGCGCTGTCGACGATTTACCGTGTTAACCAACGCTTCGGCATGGGGTACGTCGTGGAAGTGCTGCGCGGAGCGAATAACCAGCGTATTCGCGAACTGGCTCATGACAAACTGCCGGTCTATGGCATTGGTCGCGAGCAAAGCCACGAACACTGGGTGAGCGTTATTCGCCAGCTTATTCACCTGGGCCTGGTGACGCAGAATATTGCTCATCACTCCGCGTTACAGTTAACCGAAGCCGCGCGTCCGGTGCTGCGCGGTGAAGTTCCACTACAGCTTGCCGTGCCGCGTATTGTGGCGCTGAAACCGCGCGCGATGCAGAAATCCTTCGGCGGCAACTATGACCGCAAACTGTTCGCCAAATTGCGTAAGCTGCGTAAAGTCATTGCCGATGAAGAGAACATCCCGCCGTACGTGGTGTTCAACGACGCTACGTTGATTGAAATGGCCGAACAAATGCCGGTTTCACCGAGTGAAATGCTGAGCGTCAACGGCGTGGGAATGCGTAAACTTGAACGTTTTGGCAAAGAGTTTATGGCGCTTATCCGCGCACACGTTGATGGTGATGACGAAGAGTAGTCAGCAGGGCAAAAAAGTGCCAGGATGGTGACTCACTGAACTATTCCCCCGCGAGTCATTTTTATGTTAACGCTATTTTTCACCGTTGCGTTGGTGCATATCGTTGCGCTGATGAGCCCCGGTCCCGATTTCTTTTTTGTTTCTCAAACTGCGGTTAGCCGTTCGCGCAAAGAGGCGATGATGGGCGTGCTGGGTATTACCTGCGGCGTCATGGTCTGGGCTGGCGTGGCACTGCTCGGCCTGCATCTGATTATCGAAAAAATGGCCTGGCTGCACACCATTATTATGGTAGGTGGGGGTCTGTATCTGTGCTGGATGGGTTATCAGATGCTGCGCGGCGCGTTTAAAAAACAGGATGTTGCAGCTCCCACTCCGCAGGTTGAGCTGGCGCAGAGCGGACGCAGCTTCTTGAAAGGCCTGCTGACCAATCTGGCGAACCCTAAAGCCATTATCTATTTTGGCTCCGTCTTCTCGTTATTTGTTGGCGACAACGTCGGAACGGGAGCGCGTTGGGGGATTTTTGCCCTGATTATTGTGGAAACGCTGGCGTGGTTTACCGTGGTTGCCAGCCTGTTTGCGCTGCCGAAGATGCGTCGTGGCTATCAGCGCCTGGCGAAGTGGATTGACGGTTTTGCCGGGGCGCTGTTCGCGGGTTTCGGCATCCACCTGATTATTTCGCGCTAAGTTTGTTACCCGCCTGGGAGTCCCAGGCGGAGTACGGTTTATTGCGCAAGCTTCTGTAATTCATCCTTCGAAAGGCCGGTCATTTCTATAATCGCATCGGTATCAAGACCTCGCTTGAGCATTGCTTTTGCTACATCAGTGAGGGCAATGCGTTTGCCCTCTTCACGGCCTATCTGCTTTAGTTGATCCGCCATTGTCATCAGTTTGTCTCCATGCTGCGGCACACGCTGTGCCAGCTTATACAGTAATGTCTGAACATCTTGTGTATTCCCTGCTTGCACCATGTAGTTTACCAGCACGGTTATTTGTTGTCCGCTCATCTTCTCCAGCATAAACAGGCGGGTAAGTTTATCCAGCAGCTGTGCCATGTCGCGCTGGCGAATATGCTTTTGCACTAATGTCAGCGCCGCCATACTGCGATGCTGCATGATTTCATCATCTGGAATAACCGTCACATCCACCAACGGAAACGGTGTGCTGTAAAGTTGAAGGGCGGTTCCCGAATCCTCAAAGTGATCCAGCCAGTTCATTGAGCCTTGCCATGGGCTTTGCTTGCCATGGTAAAAGAGCACTGGAATCACCAGCGGTAGAGTGTCGTTTCCAGCCTCAAGATGACGTTGCATCGCGGCGATAGCGTAGCGCATCAGGCGAAATGACATATGCTTGTCAGGTGAGCTTTGATGCTCGATGAGCACATGTACATAGCCATGCCCGCTGGTGGTTTCCAGTGAGTAGAGAATATCGCTGAAATAGGGGCGCAGATCGTCCTCCACAAAACTGCCTGATTCCAGACGGAGCGTTTCCAGTTTGCAGATTTTGATTAACGAGGGAGGAAGATGAAGTTCGATAAAGTCCCGCGCGGTTTCCACGCGGGAGAGGAAGGTCTTAAATACTGCGTCATGGGGTGTCGTTGCTTCCGCCATCGTCCATCATCCGTGAGAAGTGAGAGTGGCGGCATTCTTACTCTGGTATTCAACACCTAACAGCACAGAATAAAAGACTTTTCCTCCTTTGCGGCTAAGTACGGAAAGTCATATTCAGACGCTCATACTGTTAGCATTTCTTTGCGAGTGCCGTTCCATTGGCTAGGCATGCCTTGCCGATGCCAGCAGGGCGCCTATCAACATAAACAGCGAACCGAACACTTTGTTCAGCGCCTTCATTTGCTTTGGCCCTTTAATCCAGCCAGCAATGCGCGTGGCCAGCGTCGCGTAACCGATCATCACAATGATATCGACCACGATGGTCGTAACGCCAAGCACCACGTACTGCATCAGTTGCGGTTCCTGCGGCAGGATAAACTGCGGGAACAGGGCGGCAAGAAAAACAATGCTCTTGGGGTTGGTCAGATTCACAAAGACCGCGCGTTTGAACAGGCGCCTGCGTGATTGTGTATTCGCCATGGTGTTCAGATCGATAGCGCCCGCAGCCCGCCATTGTTGAATACCCAGCCAAATCAGATAGGCCGCTCCCGCCCACTTCAGCACCTCAAATGCGATCACCGAACGTGAAAATAGCGTTCCCAGCCCCACGCCAACCAAAACGATATGAATGCCCAGCCCGGTCTGTAAACCTGCAATCGACGCGCTGGCACCGCGATAACCATGGCTGATGGCGGTGGTCATAGTGTTGATTGCGCCAGAGCCTGGAGACAAGCTCAAAATAATAGAGGTCAGCAGGTAGGCGAACCACCATTCAAAGGTCATGAGAAACTCCCGGATTGTCTATTTTTATGCCACAATACGCTACTGCCGTTAGGTTGTATCAGCGACGGCGAAAAAAACGATTTTACTTGGTCAGCGAGGCTGGATACCCGATGTTTCAGCAGCAAAAAGACTGGGAAACAAGAGAAAACGCGTTTGCTGCTTTTTCCATGGGGCCACTGACAGATTTCTGGCGTCAGCGGGAAGAAGCGGAATTTACGGGCGTGGATGATATCCCCGTACATTTTGTGCGTTTTCATGCAGAAAAAAACGATCGCGTCATCGTCGTCTGTCCTGGACGCATTGAAAGCTATGTGAAATACGCTGAACTGGCGTATGACCTGTTTCATTCTGGTTTTGACGTGCTCATTATCGATCACCGTGGTCAGGGGCGTTCCGGGCGAATGCTTTCGGATCCACATCGCGGTCATGTCGATAACTTTAATGACTATGTCGACGATCTAACCGCCTTCTGGCAGCAGGAGGTGCTACCCGGCCCGTGGAGAAAACGCTATATCCTGGCGCATTCAATGGGCGGGGCGATTGCCACGTTATTCCTGCAGCGCCACCCGAATCAGTGTGATGCCATCGCGCTTTGTGCACCGATGTTTGGTATTGTGATGCGCTTTCCCGACTGGATGGTGCGCCACATTCTGGACTGGGCTGAAGGGCATCCGCGGATCCGCGAAGGCTATGCGATGGGAACCGGGCGCTGGCGGGCGCTGCCGTTCGGTATGAATGCGTTAACCCATAGTCGACAGCGCTATCGGCGCAATCTACGCTTCTATGCTGATGAGCCGCGGTTGCGCGTTGGTGGTCCCACCTATCACTGGGTACGCGAAGGGATTCTGGCTGGTGAACAGGTTTTGGCTGGCGCTGGGGATGATGCGACGCCGACGCTGCTGATTCAGGCTGAAGAAGAACGTGTAGTGGATAACCGCATGCACGATCGTTTTTGTGAACTCCGCGCCGCAGCGGGCCATCCTGTAGAAGGAGGTCAGCCGCTTGTCATAAAAGGCGCGTACCATGAGATCCTTTTTGAAAAGGACGCCATGCGCTCAGTCGCGCTTAACGCTATTGTCGAATTTTTCGACAAACATAACTCATCCAGCGGAACCCGCTTTGCCTAGAGGTTGAATTTTCTTATGTATCAGGTTGTTGCGTCTGATTTAGACGGTACGCTGCTTTCCCCCGACCATACTCTGTCCCCTTATGCCAAAGAGACGCTGAAGTTATTGACCGCTCGCGGCGTTAACTTCGTGTTTGCGACTGGCCGTCATCATGTTGATGTGGGGCAAATTCGCGATAACCTCGGCATTAAAACCTACATGATCACGTCCAACGGCGCGCGGGTGCATGATTCTGACGGGAATCTGGTTTTTTCCCATAACCTGGATCGCGACATTGCCAGCGACCTGTTTGGCGTAGTGAATGCAAATCCGGACATCGTGACCAACGTTTATCGCGATGATGAATGGTTTATGAATCGCCATCGTCCGGACGAAATGCGATTCTTCAAAGAAGCAGTGTTTAACTATTCCCTGTTTGAACCTGCATTACTGGAGCCTGAAGGTGTCAGCAAAGTGTTCTTCACCACCGACTCTCACGAAAGACTGCTACCGCTGGAGCAGGCGATTAACGCCCGCTGGGGCGATCGCGTCAACGTCAGCTTCTCTACGCTTACCTGTCTGGAAGTCATGGCGGGCGGCGTGTCGAAAGGTCATGCGCTGGAAGCGGTAGCGAAAGCGATGGGCTACAGCCTGAAAGACTGCATCGCTTTTGGCGATGGGATGAACGATGCGGAAATGCTCTCCATGGCGGGCAAAGGCTGCATCATGGGCAATGCCCACCAGCGCCTGAAGGATCTGCACCCAGAACTGGAAGTCATTGGTCTTAATGCTGACGATGCCGTGCCGCACTACCTGCGCGATTTCTTTTTAAAGTAATTGTTCTTTAGTTGACCAGTTGTCAACTAAACTCTCCGCTACAATGGATGTTCCCTGTTCTAAGAGACATCCATTGTGGCGCTACTCATCATTACCACTATTTTGTGGGCCTTTTCCTTCAGCCTGTTTGGCGAGTACCTTGCTGGTCATGTCGATAGCTATTTTGCGGTGCTGGTGCGCGTTGGACTCGCGGCGTTGGTGTTCCTGCCGTTTTTACGTACCCGCGGGCACAGCGTAAAAACGATCGCGCTGTATATGCTGGTGGGGGCCATGCAGCTTGGCATTATGTATATGCTGAGTTTTCACGCCTACCTGTATCTGACGGTTTCAGAGCTGTTGCTTTTCACCGTGCTGACGCCGCTCTACATCACGCTGATTTATGACCTGATGAGCGGACGTCGTCTGCGCTGGAGTTATGCCTTTAGTGCGTTACTGGCGGTGATTGGCGCGGGGATTATTCGTTACGATCAGGTAACCAGCCACTTCTGGACTGGCCTGCTGCTGGTGCAGCTTTCCAACATTAGTTTTGCCATCGGTATGGTGGGCTACAAGCGTCTGATGGAAACCCGCCCAATGCCACAGCATAACGCTTTTGCCTGGTTTTATATGGGGGCCTTTATGGTGGCTGTCGTGGCCTGGTTCATGCTGGGCAATGCGCAGAAAATGCCTACCACTACGCTACAGTGGGGTATCCTGGTCTTTCTTGGCGTGGCAGCGTCCGGCATTGGTTACTTTATGTGGAACTACGGCGCGACCCAGGTGGATGCCGGTACGCTGGGCATCATGAACAATATGCATGTGCCGGCCGGGCTGTTGGTTAACCTGGCTATCTGGCATCAACAGCCTCACTGGCCAAGCTTCATCATTGGCGCGGCTGTGATAGTGGCCTCACTGTGGGTACATCGAAAGTGGGTCGTTCCGCACTCCGCACAAACGGCAGATGATCGCAGGCGTGATTCCGCGCTGAGCGAATAAACGCTTCAGTGACCGGCTGTCGCTGCTCGCCATCACGCACGGCGGCGTACAGTCGGCTCCACAATCCATCACCCAGGGTTTTAGTCACTACTAAACCCTGGCGTTCAAAACTCTCCACCACCCAGTGCGGTAACGCCGCGATACCCATTCTGGCTGCAACCATCTGAATCAGCAGCAGGGTGTTATCCACGCTCTTCAGCGACGGGCTCACGCCTGCAGGCTGTAAAAAATGTCGCCAGACATCCAGTCGACTCCGTTGCACCGGGTAAATGAGCAGCGTCTCGCTGGCCAAATCTTCCGGCGTGATTTGCGTTTTGCTGGCCAACGGATGGTCAGGCGCCAGTACCAGGCGGACTTCAAAATCAAACATCGGTGAGTAGTGCAATCCGCTGCGCGGCAGAATGTCGGAGGTTAACACCAGATCCAGCTCATCCTGCTGTAGCGCTGGTTGCGGATCGAACGTCACGCCGGATTTAAAGTCCATCTCCACCTGTGGCCAGTTGGCACGAAAATTCTCCAGCGCGGGCGTCAGCCATTGAATACAACTGTGACATTCAATTGCGATTCGCAGCCGGGTTTGCTGCGGTTCGTTGCAAGCCTGCAGCGCACGACCAATTTGCGGCAACACCTGATTGGCTAACTGCAGCAGGATTTCTCCCTGCGGCGTAAAGCGCAGAGGCTGGCTTTTACGGATAAAAAGTCGAAAGCCAAGGCGCTGCTCCAGATCGCTGAACTGGTGAGAAAGAGCGGATTGGGTCTGATGCAACGTCGCCGCGGCGGCTGCCAGCGAACCGCTATTCCGCAACGCCTGGAGCGTTTTCAGGTGTTTAATCTCGATCATGAAAGTCCTTCACTTCGGCATGAACAAATTGCGCTTGAGGAATATACAGTAACCGCCAATTATGGATGTGTAAACATCTGGACGGCTAAAATCCTTCGTCTTTTAAATTTATGGTGCGTTGGCTTAGTTTCCCCACCCCAGTCACTTACTTCAGTAAGCTCCTGGGGATGAGTAAACTTGCCGCCTTCCCTAAATTCAAAATCCATAGGATTTACATATAATTAGAGGAAGAAAAATGACAATATTGAATCACACCCTCGGTTTCCCTCGCGTTGGCCTGCGTCGCGAGTTGAAGAAAGCGCAAGAAAGCTACTGGGCGGGAAATTCCTCCCGTGAAGAATTGCTGGCCGTTGGCCGCGAGCTGCGTGCCCGCCATTGGGAGCAGCAGAAGCAGGCGGGTGTTGACCTGCTGCCGGTAGGTGATTTTGCCTGGTACGATCACGTGCTGACTACCAGCCTGCTGCTCGGCAACGTTCCGGCTCGTCATCAGAATAAAGACGGCTCGGTCGATATCGATACCTTATTCCGTATTGGCCGTGGCCGCGCACCGACCGGTGAGCCAGCGGCGGCGGCAGAAATGACCAAATGGTTTAATACCAACTATCACTACATGGTGCCAGAGTTCACCAAAGGTCAGCAGTTCAAACTGACCTGGACGCAACTGCTGGATGAAGTAGACGAAGCGCTGGCGCTCGGGCACAAGGTGAAACCTGTGCTGCTGGGGCCGGTAACTTACCTGTGGCTGGGGAAAGTGAAGGGCGAACAGTTTGACCGCCTGAGTCTGTTGAACGACATTCTGCCGGTTTACCAGCAGGTACTGGCGGAGCTGGCAAAACGCGGTGTTGAGTGGGTACAGATTGACGAACCCGCTCTGGTGCTGGAATTGCCGCAAGCGTGGCTGGACGCCTTCAAACCAGCTTATGATGCATTGCGGGGCCAGGTGAAGCTGTTACTGACCACCTACTTCGAAGGCGTAACGCCAAACCTGGATACCATTACCGCGCTGCCGGTGCAGGGACTGCACGTCGACTTCGTGCACGGTAAAGATGATGTCGCCGAGCTGCACAAACGTCTGCCTGCCGACTGGCTGCTGTCAGCGGGCCTGGTGAACGGGCGCAACGTCTGGCGCGCCGATCTCAGCGAAAAATACGCGCAAATTAAAGATATCGTCGGGAAACGTGACCTGTGGGTGGCTTCTTCCTGCTCCCTGCTGCACAGCCCTATCGATCTCAGCGTGGAAACCCGCCTTGATGCAGAGGTGAAGAGCTGGTTTGCCTTCGCCCTGCAAAAATGCGGCGAGCTGGCGCTGCTGCGTGATGCGTTGAACAGCGGTGATACGGCGGCAATTGTCGAATGGAGCGCACCGATTCAGGCTCGTCGTCACTCTACTCGTGTCCACAACGCCGCAGTGGAAAAACGTCTGGCGGCAATCACCGCCCAGGACAGCCAGCGCGCCAACGCTTACCCGGTTCGCGCCGAGGCGCAACGTGCCCGCTTTAATCTGCCGGCATGGCCGACCACGACTATCGGCTCATTCCCGCAAACCACCGAAATTCGCGGTCTGCGTCTGGACTTCAAAAAGGGCAACCTGGATGCCGGTAACTACCGCACCGGTATTGCGGAACATATCAAACAGGCGATCGCTGAACAGGAGCGTCTGGGGCTCGACGTGCTGGTACACGGTGAAGCCGAACGTAACGACATGGTGGAATACTTTGGTGAGCATCTGGACGGGTTCGTCTTTACCCAGAACGGTTGGGTGCAGAGCTATGGCTCCCGTTGCGTGAAGCCACCGGTAGTCATTGGCGACGTCAGCCGCCCAGAAGCGATCACCGTGGAGTGGGCGAAGTATGCCCAGTCGCTGACCGACAAACCGGTAAAAGGTATGCTGACCGGTCCGGTGACCATTCTTTGCTGGTCATTCCCGCGTGAAGACGTGACGCGTGAAACCATCGCGAAGCAGATTGCGCTGGCGTTGCGTGATGAAGTTGCGGATCTGGAAGCAGCGGGGATCGGCATTATCCAGATTGATGAGCCGGCACTGCGTGAAGGTTTACCGCTGCGTCGCAGCGACTGGGCGGCGTATCTGGAGTGGGGCGTGGAAGCCTTTCGCATTAACGCGGCAGTGGCGAAGGATGAAACCCAGATCCACACCCACATGTGTTACTGCGAGTTCAACGACATCATGGACTCCATTGCGGCGCTGGACGCGGACGTGATCACTATTGAGACTTCACGTTCTGATATGGAGCTGCTGGAGTCGTTCGAAGAGTTCGACTATCCAAACGAAATCGGGCCGGGCGTCTACGACATTCACTCGCCGAACGTCCCGAGCGTGGAGTGGATTGAAGCTCTGCTGAAGAAAGCCGAGCAGCGTATTCCGGCTGAGCGTCTGTGGGTGAACCCGGACTGCGGCCTGAAAACGCGCGGCTGGCCGGAAACCCGTGCTGCGCTGGCAAACATGGTTAAAGCGGCGCAGAATCTGCGTCAGGCGTAAAAACAAAACGGAGGCTGATGCCTCCGTTTTGTTTATTGGTTTGCCTGGCGGGAATTATTTCTTCCCACCGTATTGCGCGAACCACTCCAGCATTCTCTGCCAGCCGTCTTTCGCGGACTCTTCGTGATAGCTCGGGCGATAATCGGCGTTAAACGCATGTCCGGCATCGGGATAGACCACGATTTCCGCTTTCGCATTGGCGGCGCGCAGCGCCTGACGCATTGTTTCAACGGTATCTTGCGGAATGCTGGTATCCTGGCCGCCATAAAGTCCCAAAACGGGGGCGTTAAGATCGGTTGCGATATCAACGGGATGTTTCGGCGAGTTGAGGGTTTTATCACCCACCAGTTTGCCATACCACGCCACCGCCGCTTTTAACTGCGGATTATGTGCGGCATACAGCCAGGTGATGCGTCCACCCCAGCAAAATCCGGTGATCATCAGTTGGTGCGCATCTCCCCCGTTGCGGGAGGCCCAACTGGCGACGTGGTCCAGATCGGCCAGTACCTGAGAGTCAGGCACTTTGGCGACAAGGCCGCTGAGCAACGTGGGGATATCGGCAAAGTCATTGGGATCGCCTTCGCGAAAATAGAGTTCTGGTGCGATAGCCAGATACCCTTCCAGAGCCAGACGGCGGCAAACGTCACGAATATGCTCATGAATACCAAAAATCTCCTGCACGACAATGACCACGGGAAGCAGTCCATCGGTTTGTTTTGGTCGTGCGTGATACGCTGGCATATCATCGCCTTGTGAAGGTATGGACGTTACACCGGCGATAATTTCGTTATCCGGAGTGTGAACCGTGGTAGACGTCGGTGGAGATACAGCAGGTGCAAAGCCAGATTGTCGTGTTGTCATGGTATTCTCCGTACCCTTAAATATTCAGCCAAAAAGCGCATTGTTAACTATAGACACATGCAACGAACCACATTGCCTTAAACGGGCTATCTTTTGTGCAGGGCTTCCTTACATCGCATCATTTATGTGATATGAATCACTATTTAATGGTAATTGAATGCAATTGATTTACATCAGAGTGATGACTGTCACGAAAATATGTTCATGCCTTCGGTAAAGTGTGTTTTTGCTTCTTCTGACAAAACCGATTCACAGAGGAGTTTTTATGTCTAAGTCTGATGTTTTTCATCTCGGCCTCACTAAGAGCGACTTACAAGGGGCTACGCTTGCTATCGTCCCTGGCGACCCGGAGCGTGTGGAAAAGATCGCCGCGCTGATGGATAAGCCGGTTAAGCTGGCATCTCATCGCGAGTTCACTACCTGGCGTGCTGAGCTGGATGGTAAAGCCGTGATCGTTTGCTCTACCGGTATCGGCGGCCCGTCAACCTCTATTGCCGTTGAAGAACTGGCACAACTGGGCATTCGTACCTTCCTGCGTATCGGTACGACTGGCGCTATCCAGCCGCATATCAATGTAGGTGATGTCCTGGTCACCACGGCGTCTGTCCGTCTGGACGGCGCAAGCCTGCACTTCGCGCCAATGGAGTTCCCGGCCGTTGCGGACTTCGAGTGCACCACTGCGCTGGTGGAAGCGGCGAAATCTATCGGCGCCACTACCCACGTGGGCGTTACTGCATCTTCTGACACCTTCTACCCGGGCCAGGAACGTTACGACACCTTCTCTGGTCGCGTCGTGAGCCGTTTCAAAGGCTCGATGGAAGAGTGGCAGTCTATGGGCGTTATGAACTACGAAATGGAATCTGCCACGCTACTGACCATGTGCGCAAGCCAGGGTCTGCGTGCCGGTATGGTCGCAGGTGTTATCGTGAACCGTACTCAGCAAGAGATCCCTAATGCGGAAACGATGAAACAAACAGAAAGCCATGCGGTAAAAATCGTGGTGGAAGCTGCGCGTCGTTTACTGTAATTCTCCCGCCTATTCAAAAAGGCCGACGCGTTCGGCCTTTTTATTTTGCGTAGTACCTCGCAGGAAATTCCTTTTAAACTGGACGTTTATACAGCACAATTCTATTTTGTGCGGGTAAGTCGTTGCTGTAAGGGGGCGTTGTGGATATTTCAATTATGATGAGTGCCGTGCTGGCGTTAGCCGCAGGGCTGCTGGTTGGGTGGCTGGCAACAAAAGCGCACGCCGACAGGATCCGTGCCGATCTCATCGAAGAACGACGTGAACTGGATATCGCGCTAAGTGCCGCCCGGCAACAACTCTCACAGGAAGCCCACTGGCGTGATGAGTGCGAACTGCTGAATAACGAACTCCGCAGCCTGCACAGTATCAATACCTCGCTGGAGGCCGATCTCCGGGAAGTCACCACTCGTCTGGAAGCAACGCAACAGCATGCGGAAGATAAAATTCGCCAGATGATCAACAGCGAACAGCGCCTGAGCGAGCAGTTTGAAAATCTGGCGAACCGTATATTCGAGCACAGCAATCGCCGCGTAGATGAGCAAAATCGCCAAAGCCTGAACAGCCTGTTGGCACCGCTTCGCGAACAACTGGACGGTTTTCGACGCCAGGTTCAGGATAGCTTTGGTAAAGAGGCACAGGAACGTCATACTCTGGCGCACGAAATTCGTAATCTCCAGCAACTGAATGCGCAGATGGCACAGGAAGCGGTAAACCTGACGCGGGCATTAAAAGGCGATAACAAAACGCAGGGTAACTGGGGCGAGGTCGTACTCACGCGGGTGCTTGAGGCTTCCGGTCTGCGCGAAGGCTATGAATACGAAACCCAGGTCAGCATCGAAAACGACGCCCGTTCGCGGATGCAGCCGGATGTTATTGTCCGATTACCGCAGGGCAAAGATGTGGTGATTGATGCGAAAATGACGCTGGTCGCCTATGAACGCTATTTTAACGCTGAAGATGAATTCACCCGCGAGAGCGCGTTGCAGGAGCACATCGCCTCGGTGCGCAACCACATTCGTCTGCTGGGCCGCAAAGACTATCAGCAGCTTCCGGGGCTGCGTACGCTTGACTATGTGCTGATGTTTATCCCCGTTGAGCCCGCTTTTTTGCTGGCGCTCGACAGACAGCCCGAACTGATTACCGAAGCGCTTAGAAATAACATTATGCTGGTGAGCCCTACCACGCTGTTGGTGGCATTGCGCACGATTGCCAACCTGTGGCGCTACGAGCATCAGAGTCGTAATGCGCAACAAATTGCCGATCGGGCCAGTAAACTTTATGACAAGATGCGGTTGTTTGTGGATGATATGTCGGCAATAGGTCAAAGCCTGGACAAAGCCCAGGATAATTACCGACAAGCGATGAAAAAACTCTCTTCCGGTCGTGGAAACGTCCTGTCGCAGGCAGAAGCGTTTCGCAGTTTAGGTGTAGAAATTAAGCGCGAGATTAATCCTGAGCTGGCTGAGCAAGCCACTACGCAGGATGAAGAATACCGCTTGCGCTCGGTCCCTGAGACGCAACAAGATGCATCTTGCCCCGATGGTGAAGCGGTAAATCAGCAATCAAACTAGTCCATTTGGGGTAGTTGAACCCGGCAGAAGGGTAGGGCAAATTGGCCCAATCTGTTACACTTCTCGAACATTTTTTGGATGAGCAGGCACTGAGATGGTGGATAATTCACAAGAAACGACGCACTTTGGCTTTCAGACCGTCGCTAAAGAGCAGAAAGCTGACATGGTGGCCCACGTTTTTCATTCTGTGGCCTCTAAATATGACGTTATGAATGACTTAATGTCATTTGGCATTCATCGTTTGTGGAAGCGCTTCACCATTGACTGCAGTGGCGTGCGTCGCGGGCAAACCGTTCTCGATTTAGCAGGCGGTACCGGCGATCTGACGGCGAAATTCTCTCGCATGGTAGGCGAAACCGGCAAAGTTGTGCTGGCGGATATCAATGACTCAATGCTCAAAATGGGTCGCGAAAAGCTGCGCAATATTGGTGTGGTGGGTAACGTTGAGTACGTTCAGGCGAATGCTGAAGCACTACCTTTCCCTGACAACACGTTTGACTGCATCACCATCTCTTTCGGTCTGCGCAACGTTACGGATAAAGACAAAGCATTACGCTCCATGTACCGCGTATTGAAGCCGGGCGGACGTTTACTGGTGCTGGAATTCTCCAAGCCGATTATCGAACCGTTGAGCAAAGCCTACGACGCGTACTCTTTCCATGTTCTGCCGCGTATAGGTTCAATGGTAGCAAGCGATGCGGACAGCTATCGCTATCTGGCGGAATCCATCCGCATGCATCCCGATCAGGACACCTTAAAAGCAATGATGCAAGATGCCGGGTTCGAAAGCGTTGATTACTACAACCTGACAGCAGGTGTCGTTGCGCTGCATCGTGGTTACAAGTTCTGACAGGAGAGTGGGGATGCCTTTAAAACCCTTAGTGACCGCAGGCGTTGAAAATCTGCTCAACACCTTTCTGTACCGCTCTCCTGCGCTCAAGTCAGCCAGAACGCGTTTACAGGGCAAAGTGCTACGTGTTGATCTCAAAGGATTTTCAACATCGTTAGTCTTGGTGTTTAGTGAGCGCCAGGTCGATATGCTGGGGGCGTGGGAAGGCGAAGCCGATTGCACCGTAATCACATATGCCAGTGTGTTACCGAAATTGCGTGACAGACAGCAACTCACCACGCTTATCCGCAGCGGTGAACTGGAAGTCCAGGGTGATATCCAGGTAGTACAGAACTTTGTTGCGCTGGCCGATCTGGCCGAGTTGGATCCTGCAGAACTGTTAGCACCCTATACCGGCGATATCGTCGCGGAAGGGGTCAGCAAAGTCTTGCGTGGTGGAGCGAAGTTCCTGTGCCATAACTTTCAGCGCCAGCAGCGCTATGTCGCCGAAGCGATCACCGAAGAGTGGCGCATGGCTCCTGGCCCACTAGAGGTTGCATGGTTTGCTGAAGAAACGGCAGCCGTTGAGCGCGCGGTTGAATCTCTGGCCAAACGGCTGGAAAAACTGGAGGCCAAATGACGCCAGGTGAAGTACGGCGCCTTTATTTCATCATTCGCACTTTTTTAAGCTACGGTCTTGATGAACTCATCCCCAAAATGCGAATCACGCTGCCGCTTAGGTTGTGGCGATACTCGTTGTTCTGGATGCCCAACCGACATAAAGACAAACCGCTGGGAGAAAGGCTGAGACTGGCTTTACAGGAACTCGGCCCGGTGTGGATCAAGTTTGGGCAGATGCTCTCCACCCGTCGTGACCTTTTCCCTCCGCACATCGCCGATCAGCTTGCGCTATTGCAGGATCGTGTTGCCCCGTTTGATGGGCTTAGAGCGAAAAAACAAATCGAAGAGGCCATGGGCGGGCTGCCCGTCGAGGAATGGTTTGATGATTTTGAAATCACGCCGCTGGCATCTGCGTCTGTTGCTCAGGTTCACACTGCGCGATTGAAATCGAATGGCAAAGAGGTGGTGATCAAAGTTATTCGCCCGGACATACTGCCGGTCATCAAAGCGGATTTAAAACTGATCTACCGCCTGGCTCGTTGGGTTCCTCGTCTGCTGCCAGATGGGCGTCGCCTGCGACCAACAGAAGTCGTCCGTGAATATGAAAAAACGTTGATTGATGAGCTAAATCTGCTGCGCGAATCGGCGAACGCCATTCAGCTACGACGTAATTTTGAAGATAGCCCGATGCTGTACATCCCGGAAGTGTATTCCGACTATTGCAGTCAGAACATGATGGTGATGGAGCGCATTTACGGTATCCCGGTTTCAGATGTCACCACGCTTGAGAAGAACGGCACCAATATGAAGTTGCTGGCTGAACGTGGTGTTCAGGTCTTCTTTACTCAGGTATTCCGCGACAGCTTTTTCCATGCGGATATGCACCCTGGGAACATTTTTGTCAGTTATGAGCACCCTGAAAACCCGAAATACATTGGTATTGATTGTGGGATTGTGGGCTCTTTAAACAAAGAAGATAAGCGTTACCTGGCTGAAAACTTCATTGCGTTCTTTAACCGCGATTACCGCAAAGTTGCTGAACTGCACGTGGATTCTGGTTGGGTTCCACCGGATACCAACGTAGAAGAGTTTGAATTTGCCATTCGTACCGTGTGCGAGCCGATTTTTGAAAAACCGCTGGCGGAGATTTCCTTTGGTCATGTGCTGTTGAATTTGTTCAACACTGCGCGCCGCTTCAATATGGAAGTCCAGCCTCAACTGGTATTGCTACAGAAGACGCTGCTGTACGTTGAGGGTGTCGGACGACAGCTCTACCCGCAGTTAGATTTGTGGAAAACGGCTAAGCCATTCCTCGAATCCTGGATTAAAGATCAGGTCGGTATTCCGGCGCTCGTTAGGGCATTTAAAGAAAAAGCACCGTTCTGGGTCGAAAAAATGCCAGAAATACCTGAACTGGTGTATGACAGTTTGCGCCAGGGCAAATATTTACAGCACAGTGTTGATAAGATTGCCCGCGAGCTTCACGCGAATCATGTACGCCAGGGACAATCCCGTTATTTATTGGGCATTGGCGCAACATTGTTGCTAAGTGGAACATTCCTGCTGGTAAGCCGCCCTGAGTGGGGGCTTATGCCGGGCTGGTTGATGGCAGGCGGTGTCTTAGCCTGGTTAATCGGCTGGCGCAAAATGCGCTGAATTTTTCATCGCCCAAGGCAGGCCGTGTAACGTATACTACGGCCTTATTAATTCATCATCTATGACAGAGGAACATGTATGGGTGGTATCAGTATTTGGCAGTTGTTGATCATTGCCGTCATCGTTGTACTGCTATTTGGCACCAAGAAACTCGGCTCCATCGGTTCCGATCTTGGCGCATCGATTAAAGGCTTCAAAAAAGCGATGGGTGATGATGAGCCTAAGCAAGATAAAACCAGCCAGGACGCTGATTTTACAGCTAAATCCATCACCGATAAGCAGGGCGAAGTGAAAAAGGAAGACGCCAAAAGCCAAGATAAAGAGCAGGTATAATCCGTGTTTGATATCGGTTTTAGCGAACTGTTATTGGTGTTCGTGATCGGCCTCATTGTCCTGGGGCCGCAACGATTACCCGTAGCGGTAAAAACGGTTGCTGGCTGGGTGCGTGCTTTACGTTCCCTGGCAACTACTG
This sequence comes from Citrobacter sp. KTE30, assembly GCF_000398825.1. Taxonomy (NCBI): domain Bacteria; kingdom Pseudomonadati; phylum Pseudomonadota; class Gammaproteobacteria; order Enterobacterales; family Enterobacteriaceae; genus Citrobacter; species Citrobacter sp. KTE30. The sequence goes on from NZ_KB976056.1 coordinate 537,818, forward strand.
TTCAGAATGAACTGACCCAGGAGCTTAAGCTTCAGGAGTTTCAGGACAGCCTGAAGAAAGTAGAGAAAGCGAGCCTGACAAATCTGACCCCGGAGCTGAAAGCGTCAATGGATGAGCTGCGTGAAGCGGCGGAATCGATGAAGCGTTCTTACAGCGTGCACGATCCTGAGAAAGCGAGCGATGAAGCGCACACTATCCATAATCCGGTGGTGAAAGAAGGTGAAGCGCAGCGAGAAGGGGTCACCCCTGCCGCCGCTGAAAATCAGGCCAGTTCGCCGGAGCAAAAACCGGAATCCACGGGTGCTAAAACGCCAGAGCCGACGGAAAACACTTCCGCTACGTTGATGGATGCAGAAAAGAAAGCTGCCGCACCTGTTGTCGAATCCTCACCCTCGTCGAGTGATAAACCGTAAACATGTCTGTAGAAGATACCCAACCGCTCATCACGCATCTTATTGAGCTGCGTAAGCGACTCCTGAACTGCATTATTGCGGTAATCGTGATCTTTCTGGCGTTGGTTTATTTTGCCAACGACATTTACCATATGGTTGCGGCACCGCTGATTAAACAGATGCCGCAGGGTGCAACGATGATCGCCACCGATGTGGCTTCGCCGTTCTTTACGCCAATCAAGTTGACCTTCATGGTGTCGCTGATCCTGTCAGCGCCAGTGATCCTCTACCAGGTATGGGCATTCATTGCGCCTGCTTTGTACAAACATGAACGTCGCCTGGTTGTGCCGCTGCTGGTCTCCAGTTCGTTGCTGTTCTACATCGGCATGGCATTCGCCTATTTTGTTGTCTTCCCGTTGGCGTTTGGTTTTCTGGCCAACACGGCTCCGCAAGGCGTACAGGTATCAACGGACATTGCCAGCTATCTCAGTTTCGTCATGGCGCTGTTTATGGCTTTCGGGGTCTCTTTTGAGGTCCCTGTCGCCATTGTGCTGCTATGCTGGATGGGCATTACGACGCCAGACGATTTACGCAAGAAGCGTCCTTACGTTGTGGTTGGGGCATTTGTCGTCGGGATGTTACTGACCCCGCCAGATGTCTTCTCGCAAACGTTGTTGGCGATACCGATGTACTGCCTGTTTGAAGTGGGCGTTTTCTTCTCTCGTTTCTATGTCGGCAAACGACGTACGAGAGATGAGGACAACGAGGCTGAAGAAGCAAAAGAAGCCGAAGCCACCGAGAAAACAGAAGAGTAAATTCAACCGCCCGTCAGGGCGGTTGTCATATGGGAGGTAGCATGTTTGACATTGGCGTTAATTTAACCAGTTCACAATTTGCAAAAGACAGGGATGATGTTGTGGCGCGCGCCTTTGCTGCGGGCGTAAACGGTATGCTTCTGACCGGAACAAACCTGCACGAAAGCCAGCAGGCGCTAAAGTTGGCACAGCATTATCCGCATTGCTGGTCCACGGCTGGCGTGCACCCGCATGACAGCAGCCAATGGCAATCCTCAACGGAAGACGAGATTATCGCACTGGCAAACCAGTCTGAGGTGGTCGCTATTGGCGAGTGCGGTCTGGATTTCAATCGCAATTTCTCCACGCCGCAGGAGCAGGAACGTGCTTTTGAGGCGCAACTGCGCATTGCTGCTGAACTGCAGATGCCGATTTTCATGCATTGTCGGGATGCCCATGAGCGTTTTCTGACGTTGCTGGAGCCGTGGCTGGATAGCCTCCCAGGCGCGGTGCTGCACTGTTTTACCGGAACGCGGCAGGAGATGCAGGACTGCGTGGACCGGGGACTCTATATCGGTATCACCGGCTGGGTCTGTGATGAGCGCCGGGGGATGGAACTGCGGGAACTGCTGCCGTTTATTCCGGTGGAAAGGCTGCTGATTGAAACCGATGCGCCTTACCTACTCCCTCGCGACTTAACGCCTAAACCGACGTCACGGCGCAATGAACCGGCGCACCTGCCACATATTCTTGAGCGTATTGCCCACTGGCGCGGGGAAAATCCTCAATGGCTGTCAGCAACCATTGATGCTAACGTCCGAACACTGTTCGAAGTGACCTTCTAAACGGCTTAAATTTTACGAAAGCCGGTATTTTTCACGCTCTGCTTAACCTCTTTATTCAACAGGTTAAGCAGTAGCATGGAACGTGCTTCGCCATCCGGTTCGGTGAAGATCGCTTTTAGCCCCTCAAACGCCCCTTCAGTAATAATCACGCTGTCCCCTGGCTGAGGAGTTTGCGGGTCAACAATTCCTTCAGGCTTGTAGATAGAAAGCTGGTGAATAACGGGAGAAGGAACTGTCGCAGGCGTCGCGCCAAAACGGACGAAATGGCTGACACCACGCGTGGCATTGATAGTGGTGGTGTGGATCACTTCCGGGTCGAACTCGACAAACATGTAATTAGGGAATAGTGGTTCACTGACTGTGGTACGTTTACCGCGCACTATTTTTTCCAGGGTGATCATAGGCGTCAGGCAGTTCACCGCCTGCCTTTCCAGGTGTTCCTGGGCTCGCTGAAGTTGCCCACGTTTGCAGTACAGTAAATACCAGGATTGCATAATAACTCTTATCCGCTTGTTCTGAGCGCCAGCATAGCAAAAGCCATGCGTTAAGTTAATTATACCCGCCTCAACGCAGGCTGAAACCCAATGGGTATATACTCCCAGGGCTTATATGTATCGCCAGAGTTCACGCTAATTTAACAAAAATACAGCATCACAATGATGAACGCCGTATAATGAAGCGCTTACGAAGAGGCCACAATGGACGCCATGAAATATCACGATTTACGCGACTTCCTGACGCTGCTTGAACAGCAGGGCGAGCTCAAACGCATTTCGCTTGAGGTGGATCCCCACCTGGAAATTACTGAAATTGCCGATCGCACTCTGCGTGCCGGTGGGCCTGCGTTACTGTTTGAGAATCCGAAAGGCTATTCAATGCCGGTGCTGTGTAACCTGTTTGGCACACCAAAGCGTGTTGCGATGGGGATGGGACAAGAAGATGTCTCGGCGCTACGAGAAGTCGGTAAACTGTTGGCGTTTTTGAAAGAGCCAGAGCCACCGAAAGGATTCCGCGATCTGTTTGATAAGCTGCCGCAGTTTAAGCAGGTGTTGAACATGCCGACTAAGCGGTTGCGTGGTGCGCCTTGTCAGCAAAAAATCTACTCAGGCGATGACGTTGATTTAAACCGCATTCCGATTATGACCTGCTGGCCGGAAGATGCCGCGCCGCTGATTACCTGGGGACTCACCGTCACGCGTGGTCCGCATAAAGAGCGGCAGAATCTGGGCATCTATCGCCAGCAGCTGATTGGTAAAAACAAGCTTATTATGCGCTGGTTGTCCCATCGCGGCGGCGCGCTTGATTATCAGGAGTGGTGCGCGGCGCATCCTGGTGAACGTTTCCCGGTTTCAGTGGCGTTGGGGGCAGATCCTGCGACCATTCTGGGGGCCGTGACGCCCGTTCCTGATACATTATCCGAGTATGCATTTGCCGGGCTGTTGCGCGGTACCAAGACCGAAGTGGTCAAATGTATTTCCAACGACCTGGAAGTGCCTGCCAGCGCAGAAATCGTACTGGAAGGGTACATCGAACCGGGCGAGCTGGCTCCAGAAGGGCCCTATGGCGATCATACCGGCTACTACAACGAAGTAGATAATTTCCCGGTCTTTACCGTCACCCACATTACCCAGCGTGAAGATGCTATTTATCACTCTACCTATACCGGACGTCCGCCTGATGAGCCAGCAGTGCTCGGCGTGGCGCTGAACGAAGTATTCGTTCCTATTCTGCAAAAGCAGTTCCCGGAAATCGTCGATTTTTACCTGCCTCCGGAAGGCTGTTCATATCGTCTGGCCGTGGTGACGATGAAAAAACAGTACGCAGGCCATGCCAAACGCGTCATGATGGGCGTTTGGTCGTTTTTGCGTCAGTTCATGTACACCAAATTTGTTATTGTCTGCGATGATGACGTTAACGCGCGCGACTGGAATGATGTAATTTGGGCTATTACTACCCGTATGGACCCCGCCCGGGATACGGTACTGGTAGAGAATACGCCAATTGATTACCTGGACTTTGCCTCGCCGGTTTCCGGCCTTGGTTCAAAAATGGGGCTGGATGCCACAAATAAATGGCCGGGCGAAACCCAACGCGAATGGGGACGTCCGATTAAAAAAGATCCTGAAGTGACTGCGCGTATTGACGTAATTTGGGATGAACTGGCCATCTTTAATGACGGCAAAAGCGCCTGAGGCGCGATCGTTTTGCCTATTGATCCGACAGAGAGAGCGCATGACAACCTTAAGCTGTAAAGTGACCTCGGTAGAAGCTATAACCGACACCGTATATCGCGTTCGTTTAGTGCCAGACGCGGCGTTTTCCTTTCGTGCTGGCCAGTATTTAATGGTCGTGATGGACGAAAGGGATAAGCGTCCGTTCTCCATGGCATCAACGCCGGACGAGCAAGGATTCATTGAGCTGCACGTTGGCGCCTCTGAGCTAAATCTTTACGCCATGGCCGTGATGGACCGTATTCTGAAAGACCGGGAAATCAAGGTCGATATTCCGCACGGCGAAGCCTGGCTGCGTGATGAAGACGAGCGCCCGCTGATCCTGATTGCCGGAGGTACAGGGTTCTCTTACGTGCGTTCTATTCTGCTTACCGCGCTGGCGCGCAATCCCAACCGCGATATCACTATTTACTGGGGCGGGCGCGAAGAGAAGCATCTCTACGATCTCTCAGAGCTGGAAGCATTGTCGGTGAATCACCCGAACCTGCGTGTTGAGCCGGTGGTAGAGCAGCCTGAAGACGGCTGGCGTGGTCGTACGGGAACCGTGTTAACGGCAGTATTGCAGGATTACGGTACTCTGGCGGAACACGATATCTACATTGCAGGTCGTTTTGAGATGGCAAAAATCGCGCGCGACCTGTTCTGTAATGAGCGTCAGGCACGTGAAGATCGCCTGTTTGGCGACGCGTTCGCGTTCATTTAAGCGCTGTGCGCCGGAGTCCTTCCGGCGCATCCATCATCAACCTTACTTCTTCTAACAGGGTGCAAGCCCGGTCTCACTGCTCCTCTTTTCAGCACATTTTTAGTAAACATGTTTTTCCTGTCTATTAACCATAAAACTGATTTTTTGTGACGGGTCTCATTTTGTTTAGTAAACAAAATGGGCAAGCTGTATCGCATCACATTGCTGGACATCAACGAGGGAAAACCATGAGGCTCGGACTGGATATCGGCGGGACTAAAATTGAAGCGGTGGTGATTGATAACGCGGGTGAAATTGTTTACCGCGAGCGATGTGCGACACCAAAGCAGAGTTACGGTGATTTTTTCCAGGCCGTGACGGAGATGATTTCTAAGGCCAGACTGGCCGTTAATCAGTCTTTATCGGTTGGTGTTGGAGTGCCTGGCGCAGTGGATAGCGAAGGTTTGATTAAGAATTCGAACATCCTGGTGTTGAATCAGCAGGCTTTTGCTCAAGACCTTGAGCGAGCGTTAGGAATACCCGTGCCTGTTACTAATGATGCCAACTGCTTTACCCTGTCGGAAGCGATGGACGGTAGCGGACACGGGCATAGCGTGGTATTTGGTGTGATCCTCGGTACCGGTTGCGGCGGTGGACTATGCATCGATAACCGTTTGATCTCCGGACCTAACGCCTGTGCAGGAGAGTGGGGACATAATGCATTGCCGCGCTACCACGAATCTCGGGATGGGGCTGAAGTGACATGCTATTGCGGACAGGTGAACTGTATTGAGAGCTTTATTTCCGGCAGCGGCCTGGAGCGTCAGTATATGAGTCACACCGCACAACATGCAGATGTGCCACATATTATGCAGCGGGTAGAATCGGGTGATGCAGATGCCTGTTTGTTATGGGAACGCTATTGCGATCAGCTGGCGCGCGCGTTGGCGGGGGTGGTGAATACGCTCGATCCCGATGTTATCGTGCTGGGCGGTGGGGTATCCAATATCACTTTACTGTACTCAGGCTTGCAGGCGCGAGTGGCGCAGTACGTATTTGGTAAACAGTGCCGTACGCCGATCGTTCAGGCCCGACACGGTGACAGCAGCGGCGTACGCGGCGCGGCCTGGCTGGGGGCACAAAAGGCCAGCGTAAATCAATGAGAGTGACATGACGAAACCTGTACGTATCAGGGACATTGCCGAAGCTTGTGGTGTCTCGGTTGGCGCGGTTTCCCGCGCCCTGAAAGGGCAGCCAGGGCTACGTGAAGATACCCGGCTGCGCATTATTTCTGTGGCGCAGCAGCAGGGTTATGATTTTTCTCGCCTGCGCGCAGACAAGATCAAACGCGTCCTGTTTTTGCTGCACCGCCAGCACAATATCAGCCGGGCATTGCCGTTTTATTCTCAACTGCTGCTGGGGATAGAAGATAACTGTCGTGACCATGGTATTGCGCTGAGCTTTCTCTCCATTGGTCCAGGCGATGCAGTGAGTGAGCAGGTGATGTTGCACCAGCCTGATGCGCTGATCTGCGCGGGATTTTTTGAGCCTGAATTACTTGGCTTGCTGCAACAGATGAAACTGCCGTTGGTGCTGGTGGATCTCTGGGCGCCGGACCTGCCTTGCGTGAACCCGGACAATACCCAGGGCGGTTATCTGGCCACGCAACATCTGATTGCGCAAGGGCGCAGCCGTATCGCTTTTCTTGCCAGTTCGCTTGCGCACTACAGCATCCGTCAGCGCGAGAAGGGCTACCGTCAGGCATTGTATGAAGCCCGCTTGCTGATGCCGCCAGAGTATGAAGCCATTGCGCCGCCACTGCTGGATACCGAGCAATCTTTGGTGGAGGCGGTTAATGAATTGCTCAGTCTGCCAGAGCCGCCCGACGCCATTTTTGCCTATAACGACGCGGCAGCGCTGGTTGTTCAACGGGTGTGTACGCAGCAGGGTATACGTATCCCGGAAGATCTTGCGTTGGTGGGGTTTGATGATATTGATGCTGCGGCCTGGTCACATCCACCACTCACCACCATTGCGGTTGATAAACAACAATTGGGGCGTGAAGCGCTGCGTTTATTGCTGGAAGAAAATCAGGAAGAGAATCTGCTGTTGCCGGTGCAGTTAGTGGTGCGTGGTAGTTCAGGGAAATAAAAAACCCGCCCCTGACAGGCGGGAAGAACGGCAACTAAACCTTTCCCCGTCATAATTCACTCTGCCTCTTTGTTGGCTGCCTTTGCTCACCCCGGTCACATAGTTATCTATGCTCCCGGGGATTCGCTCAGTTGCCGCCGCGATGCAGCGCGAATTATTTAGGGGAATTTATCTTTGATTAAACTCGCTCAAATACCGTTGCGATGCCCTGGCCTAACCCGATACACATCGTCGCCAGGCCAAACTGTACGTCTTTGCGTTCCATCAGGTTGAGCAGGGTGGTGCTGATACGCGCCCCGGAGCATCCCAGTGGGTGGCCCAGAGCGATCGCGCCGCCGTTGAGGTTGATCTTCTCGTCTATCTGCTCCATCAGTCCCAGATCTTTAATGCACGGCAGGATCTGAGCGGCAAAGGCTTCGTTCATCTCAAACAAGCCGATGTCGCTGGTGGAGAGTCCCGCTTTTTTCAGCGCCAGCTTTGAGGCCGGAACCGGACCGTAACCCATGATTGACGGGTCGCAGCCAACAACAGCCATCGAACGAATACGGGCACGCGGCGTCAGACCCAGTTCACGGGCGCGACTTTCACTCATGACCAGCATCGCCGCTGCGCCGTCGGAGAGTGCGGAGGAGGTACCGGCAGTGACCGTTCCACTAACCGGATCGAACGCTGGGCGCAGGGTGGAGAGCGCTTCAACGGTTGTCTCCGGGCGGATAACCTCATCGTAGTTAAACTGCTTCAGCACGCCGTCGGCATCATGACCGCCGGTCGGGGTGATTTCGTTTTTAAATGCGCCAGACTGTGTTGCAGCCCAGGCGCGAGCATGTGAACGTGCGGCGAAAGCATCCTGCATTTCACGGCTGATGCCGTGCATGCGGGAGAGCATTTCTGCGGTCAGACCCATCATCCCCGCCGCTTTTGCTACGTTGCGGCTCATGCCCGGATGGAAATCAACGCCGTGGCTCATTGGTACATGGCCCATATGCTCCACGCCACCAATCAGGCACGCCTGAGCATCGCCGGTCATGATCATACGTGCCGCGTCGTGCAGCGCCTGCATTGATGAACCGCACAGGCGGTTCACGGTGACCGCCGGAACGGAGTGCGGGATTTCCGCCAGCAGCGCGGCGTTACGGGCGATGTTGAAACCCTGCTCAAGCGTTTGCTGCACACAGCCCCAGTAAATGTCATCCAGCGCGGTTGGATCCAGCGCCGGATTACGCGCCAGCAGGCTACGCATTAAGTGTGCGGAGAGATCTTCTGCACGCACGTTACGAAACGCCCCCCCTTTTGAACGGCCCATCGGGGTACGGATCGCATCAACAATTACAACCTGTTCCATTGTGACTCCTTAAGCCGTTTTCAGGCTGCCAACCGGGCGGGCAGGCTCAACCTGGGGATAATACGGTTCGTTATGGCGCGCCTTATCACGCAGACCAGCAGGAACTTCATACAGCGCTCCGAGGTGCTGATACTGCTGGGCCATATCGAGATACTTCGCGCTGCCGAGCGTATCCAGCCAGCGGAACGCGCCGCCGTGGAAAGGAGGGAAGCCCAGGCCATACACCAGCGCCATATCGGCTTCTGCCGGGCTGGCGATAATGCCTTCTTCCAGGCACCGTACCACTTCGTTGACCATTGGGATCATCATGCGAGCGATAATCTCTTCATCACTGAATTCGCGTTTCGGCTGGCTGACTTCTGCCAGCAGATCATCAACGGTGGCATCCTCTTCTTTTTTCGGCTTGCCCTTGTTGTCTTCTTTATAACGCCAGAATCCAAGACCGTTTTTCTGTCCGAAACGGTTTGCATCAAACAGGGCGTCTATCGCGTCGCGATAATCTTTCTGCATACGCTGAGGGAAGCCTGCGGACATCACTGCCTGCGCGTGATGTGCGGTATCAATTCCCACCACGTCCAGCAGATAAGCCGGGCCCATCGGCCAGCCAAACTGTTTTTCCATGACTTTATCGACTTTGCGGAAACCCGCCCCATCGCGCAGCAACTGGCTGAAACCGGCAAAATACGGGAACAGCACGCGGTTCACGAAGAAACCGGGGCAGTCGTTGACCACAATTGGCGTTTTGCCCATCTGGCTTGCCCATGCGACAACTTTGGCGATGGTTTCATCCGAGCTTTTCTCGCCGCGAATGATCTCAACCAGTGGCATGCGGTGTACTGGGTTAAAGAAGTGCATCCCACAGAAATTTTCCGGGCGTTTGAGCACGCTGGCCAGTTCGTTGATTGGAATGGTAGAGGTATTCGAAGCCAGTACGGTGTCCGGGCGTACCTTATCTTCGGTTTCCGCCAGTACCGCTTTTTTCACTTTCGGGTTTTCCACGACCGCTTCGACTACCACGTCCACGCGCTCGAAACCGCTATAGTCGAGGGTTGGATGAATAGTGGAAATCACGCCCGCCATTTTCAGACCGTCAATTTTGCCGCGCTCAAGCTGTTTGTTCAGCAGTTTGGCCGCTTCGGTCATGCCCAGCGTTAATGATTTGTCGTTGATATCTTTCATGACAACCGGCACGCCTTTCCAGGCTGACTGGTAAGCGATGCCGCCGCCCATAATGCCTGCACCCAGCACTGCCGCTTGCTTTGGTGCTTCAATATTTTTGGTGAGCTTTTTGGCTTTGGCTTTCACGAACTGATCGTTAAGGAAGATCCCAACCAGCGCGCGAGCTTCACTGGTGTGCGCCAGTGGCACAAAGCTTTTATTTTCCAGATTCAGCGCTTCTTCACGGCCAAAACGAGCCGCTGCTTCAATGGTTTTTACCGCGGTAATCGGTGCGGGATAATGCTTACCTGCCGTCTGCGCCACCATGCCTTTGGCGATGGTAAAGCTCATAGCAGCTTCAATTTTGCTGAGTTTCAACGGCTCCAGCTTAGGCTGACGTTTGGCTTTCCAGTCGAGGTCGCCGTTAATCGCCTGACGTAATACCGCGATCGCGCCATCAAGCAGTTTGTCTTGCTTCACTACGCCATCGACCAGACCGATTTTTAGCGCCTGCTCAGCACCAACGTCTTTACCTGCCGCAATAATTTCCAGCGCGCTGTCCGCACCCAGCATACGTGGCATACGCACAGAGCCGCCAAAGCCCGGCATAATGCCCAGCTTGGTTTCCGGCAGACCAATGCGCAGGTCCGGCGTTGCCAGACGATAATCGGTTGCCAGGACACACTCGCAGCCACCGCCCAACGCATAGCCATTTACCGCTGAGAGGGTCGGAACAGGTAGATCTTCGAGGCGGTTAAAGACGCTGTTGGCAAAATGCAGCCACTGGCTCAGTTGCTCTTCAGGCACGAGGAACAGTGAAAGGAATTCGGTGATATCGGCACCAACAATAAAGGCTGCTTTGTTAGAGCGCAGCAGCAGCCCTTTTAAATTCGGTTGTTTTTCCAGCACATCAAGCGCATGGCCCAGGCTGGCAACGGTGGCCGTGTCGAGTTTATTGACCGAACCAGGGGCATCGAACACCAGTTCGGCGATGCCATCTTCCAGCCAGTCGAGGTACAGGGTGTCGCCTTTGTAAAGCATGTCAGTCTCCTGAATCCGCAAGGTGATCTGGTCATACCAGATGAATCGAAGTGTGTGTTTTATGTTAATAAAATGCAAATGAATGATTAAAGAAATGACGATTCGATCACGCTCGGCAGAAATCACGCACTCACAAAGCGATGTGCTAAGATGCGGAGACTTGAGGTCAAAAAAACAGAAGGGTAGAAAATGGAATCACTGGCCGCACTCTATAAAAATCATATCGTTACCTTACAAGAACGGACGCGCGACGCGCTGGAGCGCTTCAAGCTGGATGCGTTACTTATTCACTCAGGCGAACTTGTTAACGTCTTTCTCGACGATCATCCGTATCCGTTTAAGGTCAATCCGCAATTCAAAGCCTGGGTGCCTGTCACGCAGGTTCCTAACTGCTGGTTGCTGGTGGATGGCGTAAACAAGCCGAAACTGTGGTTCTACCTGCCGGTCGATTACTGGCACAACGTTGAGCCGCTGCCTACCTCTTTCTGGACGGAAGAAATCGAGATCATCGCGCTGCCGAAAGCGGATGGTATCGGTAGCCAACTGCCTGCTGCTCGCGGCAATATCGGTTACATTGGCCCGGTTCCGGAACGTGCCCTGCAACTGGACATCGCGGCCAGCAACATCAACCCGAAAGGGGTGATCGACTACCTGCATTATTACCGTGCCTATAAAACGGACTACGAACTGGCCTGTATGCGCGAAGCGCAGAAAATGGCAGTAAATGGACACCGTGCAGCAGAAGAAGCGTTCCGTTCCGGAATGAGCGAGTTTGATATCAACCTCGCTTACCTGACTGCCACCGGTCACCGCGACACCGACGTGCCATACAGCAACATCGTGGCGCTTAACGAGCATGCTTCGGTTCTTCATTACACCAAGCTGGATCATCAGGCGCCGTCTGAAATCCGCAGCTTCCTGCTCGACGCTGGCGCAGAATACAACGGCTATGCGGCAGACCTGACGCGTACCTGGTCGGCGAAAAACGACAACGACTATGCGCATCTGGTGAAAGACGTTAACGACGAAGAGCTGGCGCTGATTGCCACCATGAAAGCAGGTGCCAGCTACGTGGATTACCACATTCAGTTCCATCAGCGCATCGCGAAGCTGCTGCGTAAGCATCAAATCATCACCGATATGAGTGAAGAGGCGATGGTAGAAAACGATCTTACTGGGCCGTTTATGCCACACGGCATTGGTCACCAGTTGGGCCTGCAGGTACATGATGTCGCTGGCTTTATGCAGGATGACAGTGGTACCCATCTGGCCGCGCCGTCGAAGTATCCTTACCTGCGTTGCACCCGCGTATTGCAACCGGGCATGGTTCTGACCATCGAACCGGGCATTTACTTCATTGAATCTCTGCTGGCGCCGTGGCGTGAAGGGCAGTTCAGCAAACACTTCAACTGGCAGAAAATTGAAGCCCTGAAACCGTTCGGCGGTATTCGTATTGAAGACAACGTGGTGGTCCACGAAAACAATATCGAAAACATGACTCGGGATTTGAAACTGGCGTAATGGACAGTTGGTTAATCCCTGCGGGGCCGGTTAGCGTCGTCGAAGAGATCAAAAAAAGCCGCTTCATTACGCTGCTCGCCCATACGGACGGCGTAGAAGCGGCAAAAGCGTTTGTTGAATCAGTCAAAGCGGAACACCCGGACGCCCGCCACCATTGCGTGGCGTGGGTGGCGGGTGCGCCCAATGACTCGCAGCAGCTAGGATTTTCAGACGATGGCGAACCGGCGGGTACGGCAGGTAAACCGATGCTCGCACAGCTGATGGGGAGCGGTGTCGGTGAGATTACCGCTATAGTCGTGCGCTACTACGGCGGTATCCTTCTCGGTACTGGAGGGTTGGTAAAAGCCTACGGTGGCGGTGTGAATCAGGCGTTGCGCCAGTTAACGACACAGCGCAAGACGCCATTAACCGAATATACTTTGCAGTGTGAGTACGGTCAGCTGGCAGGCATTGAAGCTTTGCTGGGGCAGTTTGACGGTAAAGTCGTTGCCAGTGATTACCAGGCTTTTGTTCGACTCAGGGTGGCGCTTCCTTTTGCCAAAGTGGATGAGTTTTCGGCAAAACTGGCGGATTTTAGTCGTGGTTCATTGCAATTGTTAGCGATTGAAGAATAATCCCCACCTCATTTTAAAGAACTAAGGAAGCGGCAGAGATGCATTTTCGCGCCATCACCCGAATCGTTGGACTACTGGTCATCTTATTCTCGGGGACAATGATTATCCCTGGACTGGTAGCGCTCATATACCGTGACGGGGCAGGGCGTGCATTCACCCAAACTTTCTTCGTTGCTTTGGCGATCGGCTCCATGCTGTGGTGGCCAAACCGTAAAGAGAAGGGCGAGCTGAAATCGCGCGAAGGATTTCTGATTGTCGTTTTGTTCTGGACCGTTCTGGGCAGCGTGGGTGCGCTACCGTTCATCTTTGCGGAAAGCCCAAACCTGACGATAACCGACGCTTTTTTTGAATCCTTTTCCGGATTGACCACCACCGGTGCAACGACGTTGGTGGGGCTGGATTCATTGCCACACGCGATTCTCTTTTATCGCCAGATGCTGCAATGGTTCGGCGGGATGGGGATCATCGTGCTGGCGGTGGCTATCCTGCCTATTCTTGGCGTGGGTGGGATGCAGCTCTATCGGGCAGAAATGCCGGGGCCGCTGAAAGATAATAAGATGCGCCCGCGTATTGCCGAAACGGCGAAAACGCTGTGGCTTATCTATGTATTACTGACGGTGGCGTGCGCGCTGGCGCTATGGTTTGCCGGGATGCCTGCGTTTGACGCCATTGGGCACAGTTTTGCCACGATTGCCATCGGTGGTTTTTCCACACACGATGCCAGCGTGGGGTATTTCGACAGTCCCACGATTAATACGATTATTGCTATCTTCTTGCTGATCTCCGGTTGTAACTATGGTCTGCACTTCTCTTTATTAAGTGGGCGTAGTCTGAAGGTTTACTGGCGCGATCCGGAATTCCGCATGTTCATCGGCGTGCAGTTGACGCTGGTGGCTGTCTGTACGTTGGTGCTGTGGATACACAATACCTATGGCTCGGCGCTCACGACGATCAACCAGGCCTTTTTCCAGGTGGTATCGATGGCGACGACTGCCGGATTTACCACGGACAGTATTGCCCGCTGGCCGCTGTTCCTGCCGGTGCTGCTGCTGTGTTCTGCTTTTATCGGCGGCTGTGCCGGGTCGACGGGGGGGGGCTTGAAGGTGATTCGTATCCTGCTGCTGTTTAAGCAAGGCAACCGCGAATTGAAACGACTGGTTCATCCGAATGCGGTTTACAGTATCAAACTGGGTAACCGTGCGTTGCCGGAGCGAATTCTTGAAGCCGTATGGGGATTCTTCTCTGCCTATGCGTTGGTCTTTATTATC
>NZ_KB976057.1:0-127997 GCF_000398825.1 Citrobacter sp. KTE30
GATCAGAATGCCACGGTGAATACGTTCCCGGGCCTTGTACACACCGCCCGTCACACCATGGGAGTGGGTTGCAAAAGAAGTAGGTAGCTTAACCTTCGGGAGGGCGCTTACCACTTTGTGATTCATGACTGGGGTGAAGTCGTAACAAGGTAACCGTAGGGGAACCTGCGGTTGGATCACCTCCTTACCTTAAAGAAGCGTTCTTTGTAGTGCTCACACAGATTGTCTGATGAAAATTAGCAGTAAGAAAATCTCTGCAGGCTTGTAGCTCAGGTGGTTAGAGCGCACCCCTGATAAGGGTGAGGTCGGTGGTTCAAGTCCACTCAGGCCTACCAAATTCTTTCTGATACCGCGTTGTGAAACGACTCGCATACTTCAGTATGCTTCGCCGCTCCACGCCTTGTCTCAGCAGGAATTAAGGTGAATGAGATAACTACGATGGGGCTATAGCTCAGCTGGGAGAGCGCCTGCCTTGCACGCAGGAGGTCTGCGGTTCGATCCCGCATAGCTCCACCATCTTTACTGCAAAAACACAAGAAAACTTCAGAGTGTACCTGAAAAGGTTCACTGCGAAGTTTTGCTCTTTAAAAATCTGGATCAAGCTGAAAATTGAAACGACACACTGTTTCATTTCTCCGTAATAAGAAATGAAAAATGGTGTGTTCGAGTCTCTCAAATTTTCGCAACACGATGGTGTTTTACGAAACATCTTCGGGTTGTGAGGTTAAGCGACTAAGCGTACACGGTGGATGCCCTGGCAGTCAGAGGCGATGAAGGACGTGCTAATCTGCGATAAGCGTCGGTAAGGTGATATGAACCGTTATAACCGGCGATTTCCGAATGGGGAAACCCAGTGTGATCCGTCACACTATCATTACGTGAATACATAGCGTAATGAAGCGAACCGGGGGAACTGAAACATCTAAGTACCCCGAGGAAAAGAAATCAACCGAGATTCCCCCAGTAGCGGCGAGCGAACGGGGAGCAGCCCAGAGTCTGAATCAGCTTGTGTGTTAGTGGAACGGTCTGGAAAGTCCGACGATACAGGGTGATAGTCCCGTACACCAAAATGCACAGGTTGTGAACTCGAAGAGTAGGGCGGGACACGTGGTATCCTGTCTGAATATGGGGGGACCATCCTCCAAGGCTAAATACTCCTGACTGACCGATAGTGAACCAGTACCGTGAGGGAAAGGCGAAAAGAACCCCGGCGAGGGGAGTGAAAAAGAACCTGAAACCGTGTACGTACAAGCAGTGGGAGCCTCTTTATGGGGTGACTGCGTACCTTTTGTATAATGGGTCAGCGACTTATATTCTGTAGCAAGGTTAACCGTATAGGGGAGCCGAAGGGAAACCGAGTCTTAACTGGGCGTTAAGTTGCAGGGTATAGACCCGAAACCCGGTGATCTAGCCATGGGCAGGTTGAAGGTTGGGTAACACTAACTGGAGGACCGAACCGACTAATGTTGAAAAATTAGCGGATGACTTGTGGCTGGGGGTGAAAGGCCAATCAAACCGGGAGATAGCTGGTTCTCCCCGAAAGCTATTTAGGTAGCGCCTCGTGAACTCATCTTCGGGGGTAGAGCACTGTTTCGGCTAGGGGGTCATCCCGACTTACCAACCCGATGCAAACTGCGAATACCGAAGAATGTTATCACGGGAGACACACGGCGGGTGCTAACGTCCGTCGTGAAGAGGGAAACAACCCAGACCGCCAGCTAAGGTCCCAAAGTCATGGTTAAGTGGGAAACGATGTGGGAAGGCACAGACAGCCAGGATGTTGGCTTAGAAGCAGCCATCATTTAAAGAAAGCGTAATAGCTCACTGGTCGAGTCGGCCTGCGCGGAAGATGTAACGGGGCTAAACCATGCACCGAAGCTGCGGCAGCGACACTATGTGTTGTTGGGTAGGGGAGCGTTCTGTAAGCCGTTGAAGGTGTACTGTGAGGTATGCTGGAGGTATCAGAAGTGCGAATGCTGACATAAGTAACGATAATGCGGGTGAAAAACCCGCACGCCGGAAGACCAAGGGTTCCTGTCCAACGTTAATCGGGGCAGGGTGAGTCGACCCCTAAGGCGAGGCCGAAAGGCGTAGTCGATGGGAAACAGGTTAATATTCCTGTACTTGGTGTTACTGCGAAGGGGGGACGGAGAAGGCTATGTTAGCCGGGCGACGGTTGTCCCGGTTTAAGCATGTAGGCGGAGGTTCCAGGTAAATCCGGTACCTTTTTAACGCTGAGGTGTGATGACGAGGCACTACGGTGCTGAAGTAACAAATGCCCTGCTTCCAGGAAAAGCCTCTAAGCATCAGGTAACACGAAATCGTACCCCAAACCGACACAGGTGGTCAGGTAGAGAATACCAAGGCGCTTGAGAGAACTCGGGTGAAGGAACTAGGCAAAATGGTGCCGTAACTTCGGGAGAAGGCACGCTGATATGTAGGTGAAGTGGTTTACCCATGGAGCTGAAATCAGTCGAAGATACCAGCTGGCTGCAACTGTTTATTAAAAACACAGCACTGTGCAAACACGAAAGTGGACGTATACGGTGTGACGCCTGCCCGGTGCCGGAAGGTTAATTGATGGGGTTATCCGTAAGGAGAAGCTCTTGATCGAAGCCCCGGTAAACGGCGGCCGTAACTATAACGGTCCTAAGGTAGCGAAATTCCTTGTCGGGTAAGTTCCGACCTGCACGAATGGCGTAATGATGGCCAGGCTGTCTCCACCCGAGACTCAGTGAAATTGAACTCGCTGTGAAGATGCAGTGTACCCGCGGCAAGACGGAAAGACCCCGTGAACCTTTACTATAGCTTGACACTGAACACTGGTCCTTGATGTGTAGGATAGGTGGGAGGCTTTGAAGTGTGGACGCCAGTCTGCATGGAGCCATCCTTGAAATACCACCCTTTAATGGCTGGTGTTCTAACGTGGACCCGTTACCCGGGTTGCGGACAGTGTCTGGTGGGTAGTTTGACTGGGGCGGTCTCCTCCTAAAGAGTAACGGAGGAGCACGAAGGTTAGCTAATCCTGGTCGGACATCAGGAGGTTAGTGCAAAGGCATAAGCTAGCTTGACTGCGAGAGTGACGGCTCGAGCAGGTGCGAAAGCAGGTCTTAGTGATCCGGTGGTTCTGAATGGAAGGGCCATCGCTCAACGGATAAAAGGTACTCCGGGGATAACAGGCTGATACCGCCCAAGAGTTCATATCGACGGCGGTGTTTGGCACCTCGATGTCGGCTCATCACATCCTGGGGCTGAAGTAGGTCCCAAGGGTATGGCTGTTCGCCATTTAAAGTGGTACGCGAGCTGGGTTTAGAACGTCGTGAGACAGTTCGGTCCCTATCTGCCGTGGGCGCTGGAGAATTGAGGGGGGCTGCTCCTAGTACGAGAGGACCGGAGTGGACGCATCACTGGTGTTCGGGTTGTCATGCCAATGGCATTGCCCGGTAGCTAAATGCGGAAGAGATAAGTGCTGAAAGCATCTAAGCACGAAACTTGCCCCGAGATGAGTTCTCCCTGAGACTATAAGTCTCCTGAAGGAACGTTAAAGACGATGACGTTGATAGGTCGGGTGTGTAAGTGTAGCGATACATTGAGCTAACCGATACTAATGAACCGTGAGGCTTAACCTTACAACGCCGAAGATGTTTTGGCGAAAGACAGACATCATATTCAGCTTGATACAGATAACATTAACCGGCGAAAAGCGGGTTAATAACAGAATTTGCCTGGCGGCTGTAGCGCGGTGGTCCCACCTGACCCCATGCCGAACTCAGAAGTGAAACGCCGTAGCGCCGATGGTAGTGTGGGGTCTCCCCATGCGAGAGTAGGGAACTGCCAGGCATCAAATAAAGTGAAGAAGCCCATCCTGACGGATGGGCTTTTTTGCGTGTGTGCGGGGTAAAAACCGCCGGGCTGAACGTATTGATTGTGCAGGCCTGATAAGCGTAGCGCATCAGGCAGATCACGACACCGCAGTTATCTTCTGGCCCATTGCGTAACAAAATCAGCTACTTGCTGTGTGTTGTTGATATCTAACAATGGAACATCCACCGCCAGCGGAACGTCACTGGCAACCGCTATAACATAGTCGTCCATCACCAATTCCTCAGGACTATGCCCGCAGCCTTCGCGGAAAAGTAGGATCTTAGCGACAGGTTCATGCTTAAATCCCTCGACCAACACCATATCCAACGTTGAAGCGTCCATCCGGCTTACCAGATACGCTAAATCCAGTTCGGGCTCTTTCGGTGTTTCTACCATTAATGCCCAACGTTGCTGGCTGGCGACCAGAGTTTGTGCTGCACCAGCTTTGCGTAACTCATAGCTATCTTTACCGGGCTTGTCGACATCCATCTTGTGATGAGTATGCTTAATCAATCCGGGACGTATACCTCTGGCACGTAGTTCCGGGATCAACTTTTTGAGCAGCGTGGTTTTTCCCGTGCCGCTCCATGCCGCAATGGCGAGTAATGGGATCATGATTTTTCCTGCCATTTTGCGAGCTCTTCGGGGGTGTTCACGTTTACGAACGCATCTTTATGATCGCTGAAATCGACAGCATGACCGCCTGCCAAACGCATAAAGACCATAACGCGTCGTTCACCGGACTGAAGATAATCCTGCAGTAAAGGCTGCATAGAGCGGTGCATCAGCGCAATGGTTGGGTGATCTCTTTCGCCATCATGCACCCAGACAACCGGTGCTGCTTTGCGCTGCTCTTTTAAACGAGCGACCAGATCGTGAGGAATATAGGGCATATCGCACGGGCAGAACAAAAACCATTCTCCCGTTTGCTGCAGGAATACCGATAGCATCCCGGCCAGTGGGCCAGGGAAATCGGCCAATGAATCGGGAATAACTTTCAGGCCGCTTTGCTGGTATATATCCCTATGGCGATTGGCATTAACCACCACGGTTTCGACCTGCAAAGCGAGAATGTCGGCCACATGTCGCCAAAGAGGTTTACCGTCCAATTCAAGCAGACCTTTATCGGTTCCGCCCATCCGTCTGGCCTTACCGCCAGCCAGCACAACCCCTGTCATTGCACTATCCAGAATCACTGATATCGCCTCTTTTAATGTGGGATTGACCCTGCTAACGTATCTGTATTGAGCCTAAGGAGCACAACCATGAAATGTAAACGTCTGAATGAAGTTATTGAACTCCTCCAGCCTGCCTGGCAGAAGGAACCCGATCTTAACCTGATGCAATTTTTACAGAAACTGGCGCAAGAGTCAGGTTTTGACGGCGAACTGGCGGATTTAACTGATGACATTCTGATCTATCACCTGAAAATGCGTGACTCGGCGAAAGATGCGGTCATTCCAGGTATTCAGAAAGATTATGAAGAAGATTTTAAAACTGCACTACTCCGCGCACGTGGCGTAATTAAAGAGTAAAAGCTTGTAATCGCCGCCACCGAAAGCGCTGCGAAATGATATCCTGAATCATTCGTAGTATTTTCCGGATGATGGGATGAACGACAACGCTTTTAATTTCCAGACGCTACACCCGGATACCATCATGGATGCACTGTTTGAGCAGGGGATCCGGGTGGACTCCGGGCTTACCCCGCTTAACAGCTATGAAAACCGTGTCTATCAATTCCAGGACGAAGACCGTCGACGCTTTGTCGTTAAGTTTTATCGCCCTGAACGTTGGTCTGTCGATCAGATCCAGGAAGAGCACCAGTTTGCTCTGGAACTGGTAAACGATGAAGTCCCGGTAGCTGCTCCGCTGGAATTCAGCGGTCAAACGCTATTAAGCCATCAGGGTTTCCATTATGCGATCTTTCCCAGCGTCGGTGGACGTCAGTTTGAAGCCGACAACATCGATCAGATGGAGGCGGTGGGGCGCTATCTCGGGCGTATGCACCAGACCGGATGCAAGCGTACTTTTGCCTTCCGCCCAACGATCGGCCTTGAAGAATACCTGACTGAGCCGCGTAAAGTTTTTGAACACGCACAGCTAATCCCATCAGGGCAAAAAGCGGCCTTCCTGAAGGCAACGGATGCGCTTATCGCGATCGTTACTGAACGCTGGCATACGCGTTTAACCACGTTACGCCTGCACGGTGATTGTCATGCCGGTAATATTCTGTGGCGCGATGGCCCGATGTTTGTCGATTTAGATGATGCCCGCAACGGTCCGGCTATTCAGGATTTATGGATGCTCCTCAATGGCGATAAAGCTGAACAACGTATGCAGCTTGAAACCATTATCGAGGCTTATGAAGAGTTTAGTGAGTTCGACATCTCTGAAATCGGACTGATAGAACCTTTACGCGCTATGCGTTTAGTTTATTATCTTGCCTGGCTAATTCGACGTTGGGCTGACCCTGCATTTCCAAAAAACTTCCCGTGGTTAACCGGGGAAGATTACTGGCATCGTCAGACCGCGACCTTTATTGAGCAGGCAAAAATTCTGCAAGAGCCCCCCTTACAATTAACGCCAATGTATTAATCGGAGAAACTTGAACATGAAAAAAATATGGCTGGCGCTGGCTGGTATGGTCTTAGCTTTTAGCGCATCTGCAGCGCAGTTCCAGGATGGCAAACAATACATCACTCTGGAAAAGCCAGTTGCGGGTGAACCGCAAGTGTTGGAGTTCTTCTCCTTCTACTGCCCGCACTGCTACCAGTTTGAAGAAGTGCTTCACGTATCTGATAATGTGAAGAAAAAGCTGCCGGAAGGCACCAAGATGACCAAATACCACGTCGAGTTTCTCGGGCCTTTGGGTAAAGATCTGACGCAGGCATGGGCGGTTGCAATGGCGCTGGGTGTTGAAGATCAGGTCACCGTTCCGCTGTTTGAAGGCGTTCAGAAAACCCAGACCGTTCAGTCTGTTGCTGATATCCGTAAAGTGTTTGTCGACGCAGGTATTAAAGGCGAAGATTATGATGCGGCATGGAACAGCTTCGTAGTGAAATCACTTGTGGCACAGCAGGAAAAAGCGGCGGCTGATTTACAGCTGCAGGGCGTTCCGGCGATGTTCGTGAATGGCAAATATCAGGTCAACCCGCAGGGCATGGATACCAGCAGCATGGATATCTTCGTACAACAGTATGCGGATACCGTGAAGTACCTGGTTGGTCAGAAATAAAAGCAAAAGCCGGTCAGTGACCGGCTTTTTTATTTGAGGCTTTAATCGCGTCGAGCTGCGCGTCTTTCTCACTCCATAGCGTATTTAGCCAGAGCTGAAACCGACGCTTGAATCCCTTATCGTTCACGTAATCACCGTGCAACTCTTCATGAATTGGCTCCAGATTCACCCGCACGACAATCCGCGTTAACTTACCGCTCAGCATGTCGTAGAACGGTCGACTGCTGTTTTCCGGATAGCACAACGTGACGTTCAACATTTTATCGAACTGTGAACCCAGTACATTCAATGCCATTGCAATACCGGCCGCCTTAGGAGGGAGCAGGTTTTGATAGGGCGAGCGGGTTTGCTCACGTTTATCTTTGGTAAAGCGCGAACCTTCGACAAAATTCACAATGGTTGTCGGGTGTACGCGAAATTTCTCGCAGGAACGACGCGTTGTTTCGACATCTTTACCACGGCGTTCCGGATGGCGAAGCAGATAGCCACGTGAATAGCGTTTCATAAACGGCATATCCAGCGCCCAGCAGGCCAGGCCAATAAAGGGTACCCAGGCCAACTGCTGCTTGAGGAAATATTTATTCATCGGGATGTGCTTACGGAACAGAACGCAAAGCACAACGATATCGGCCCAGCTGTAATGATTACAAATGAGCAGATACCAGTTTTTCTTGCTAAGACCTTCCAGTCCTTCAACATCCCACTTTAGCCGTGGATTAAGGTGCAGCAGTAGCGCCAGACCTTCACACCAGCAGTACATCATGAAATTACAGAAGACAGAAACCTTGCGCCAGACGACAGGAATAGGCAAAAGGAGTTTCACAACTCCCGCAAGGATGATCGGCACAGAACAAAAAATCGTGACCAATATGGTCAATACGATACTCAGCAACAGCGTTATCGCAGCGAGTATTCTCGTCATAATTAAATTATTCAAAAGGTTAGCCATAGACAGTGCGCGAAAGAGGCGCAAGGGGCTGATTTTATCAGAAAACGAACCAAATGATGGATCTTCCCTCAATAGAAAAAAGAGGAATATCTATCCACATCAGGATATAAGCTGTAAAAATGGAATAAAATGCTGTGTATTTATTTAATTCATTGAAATACATATAAAAATATTATGAGGCAATAATTGCCTTGTTATATTTAAAGAGCTGTAAATTATTTATTCACAAAGTTATCCACAGCTGTCTTTGCGAGCAAAGCAGAAGATCTACAAAAGTTTTTCGACAAATGCGGCGAAAAACTCATGTTTTCATCCTGTCTGTGGCATCCTTTACCCATAATCTGATAAACAGGCACGGACATTATGGTTCAGATCCCAGAAAACCCACTTATCCTTGTAGATGGCTCATCTTACCTGTATCGCGCATACCACGCGTTCCCACCGCTGACTAACAGTGCAGGAGAACCTACGGGTGCGATGTACGGTGTCCTCAACATGCTGCGTAGCTTGATTTTGCAATATCAGCCGACCCACGCGGCGGTGGTATTCGACGCCAAGGGTAAAACCTTCCGTGATGAGTTATTCGAACACTATAAGTCGCACCGCCCACCCATGCCGGACGATCTGCGTGCGCAGATTGAACCTCTGCATGCGATGGTAAAAGCGATGGGGCTGCCACTGTTGGCGGTTTCTGGCGTGGAGGCGGATGATGTCATCGGTACGCTGGCGCGGGAAGCAGAGAAGGTGGGTCGTCCGGTGCTGATTAGCACTGGTGATAAAGATATGGCTCAGTTGGTGACGCCGAATATCACCCTTATCAACACCATGACCAATACGATCCTCGGCCCGGATGAGGTGGTAAATAAATACGGTGTCCCGCCGGAACTGATCATCGATTTCCTGGCGCTGATGGGGGATTCCTCAGATAACATTCCTGGCGTTCCCGGCGTAGGTGAAAAAACTGCGCAGGCTCTGCTGCAGGGGCTGGGTGGGCTGGATACTCTCTATGCTGAATCAGACAAAATTGCGGGGCTGACATTCCGTGGTGCGAAAACCATGGCGGGCAAACTTGAGCAGAATAAAGAGGTGGCGTACCTCTCTTATCAATTGGCTACTATCAAAACGGATGTTGAGCTGGAGTTGACCTGCGAGCAGCTGGAAGTCCGTCAACCGGCGGCGGAAGAACTGCTTGGCCTGTTTAAACAGTATGAATTCAAACGTTGGGTTACTGACGTTGAAGCGGGTAAATGGCTACAGGCGAAAGGGACGAAGCCGGCGGCAAAACCGCAAGAAACTATTGTCGTCGATGAAACGCCTGAGGAGCCGGCTACGGTTCTTTCGTATGATAACTATGTGACGATTCTGGACGAAGCGACGCTGGAAGAGTGGATTGCGAAGCTGAAAAAAGCACCTGTCTTTGCCTTCGATACTGAAACTGACAGCCTGGACAATATTTCCGCGAATCTGGTTGGCCTGTCTTTTGCCATTGAACCGGGTGTGGCGGCATATGTTCCTGTTGCCCACGATTACCTGGATGCCCCCGATCAAATAGCTCGCGATCGCGCGCTGCAGCTGCTGAAGCCGCTGCTGGAAGATGAGAACGCGCACAAAGTCGGGCAGAACCTGAAGTACGATCGCGGTATCCTGGCGAACTATGGCATCGAGCTGCGCGGCATCACCTTTGACACCATGCTTGAATCCTACATTCTTAACAGCGTTGCTGGCCGACACGATATGGACAGCCTGTCGGACCGCTGGCTTAAACATAAAACTATCACCTTTGAAGAGATCGCTGGAAAAGGCAAAAACCAGCTGACCTTTAACCAGATAGCATTGGAAGAAGCCGGGCGTTACGCTGCGGAAGACGCCGACGTTACGCTACAGCTGCATCTGAAAATGTGGCCAGAATTACAGCAGCATAAAGGGCCACTGAACGTCTTTGAAAATATCGATATGCCGCTGGTGCCAGTTTTGTCTCGTGTTGAGCGCAACGGTGTGAAAATCGATCCGGCTGTTCTGCACAAGCATTCAGAAGAACTGACGCTGCGTTTGAACGAGCTGGAGCAAAAAGCACACGAGATCGCCGGAGAAGCGTTTAACCTCTCTTCCACCAAGCAACTGCAAACCATCCTGTTTGAAAAGCAGGGTATTAAGCCGCTGAAGAAAACCCCTGGTGGCGCACCATCAACGTCAGAAGAGGTGCTGGAAGAGCTCGCGCTGGATTATCCGTTGCCGAAAGTTATCCTGGAATATCGTGGGTTAGCAAAACTGAAGTCGACCTATACGGATAAGCTTCCGTTGATGATTAACAAGAAGACCGGGCGCGTGCACACTTCCTATCATCAGGCAGTTACCGCAACGGGTCGCTTGTCTTCAACGGATCCGAACCTGCAAAACATCCCGGTACGTAATGACGAAGGTCGTCGTATTCGTCAGGCGTTCATTGCGCCAGAAGACTACGTGATTGTCTCTGCGGACTACTCACAGATTGAACTGCGTATCATGGCGCACCTTTCACGTGATAAAGGTCTGCTTACCGCGTTTGCCGAAGGTAAAGATATTCACCGCGCAACGGCGGCAGAAGTCTTTGGTTTACCGCTTGATTCTGTGACCAGCGAGCAACGCCGCAGCGCGAAAGCCATCAACTTCGGTTTGATCTACGGGATGAGCGCTTTTGGTCTGGCGCGCCAGTTGAATATTCCGCGTAAAGAAGCACAGAAGTACATGGATCTCTACTTCGAACGCTACCCTGGCGTGTTGGAATATATGGAACGCACCCGCGCGCAGGCGAAAGAGCAGGGTTATGTAGAAACGCTGGAAGGTCGCCGTCTCTATTTACCGGATATTAAATCCAGTAATGGTGCTCGTCGTGCAGGTGCAGAACGCGCGGCAATTAACGCCCCGATGCAGGGTACTGCCGCAGACATTATCAAACGAGCGATGATTGCGGTGGACAGATGGCTGCAAACCGAGCAACCGCGTGTGCGTATGATCATGCAGGTACACGATGAACTGGTGTTTGAAGTGCATAAAGATGACCTCGAGAGCGTCTCTAAAAAGATCCACCAACTGATGGAAAACGAGACCCAGATTGACGTGCCGTTGCTGGTGGAAGTCGGTAGTGGCGAAAACTGGGATCAGGCGCACTAAGGGTTTACTGAATAACGGCTCTTTTTCGTAACTAAGCAACATAAGAGAGAATTTTTTGTGATGTCCATTAGAATTCCCTATGTAAGGAATGAAAAAAAATTACAAAAAGTGCTTTCTGAGCTGCTCAAAAAAGAGTAAAGTTATTCTCGTAGGGTACAGAGGTAAGATGTTCTATCTTTCAGACCTTTTACTTCACGTAATCGGATTTGGCTGAATATTTTAGCCGCCCCAGTCAGTAATGACTGGGGCGTTTTTTATTGTGCGAAAGAAAAGTTTTGTACATGCTGTAGGCCGGATAAGACGCGCAGCGGCGCCATCCGGCAATACGGTGGGTTATTCCCCGTCCTGCATCTCTTCAACCGGTGCCAGTTCACTAAACCAGCTATCCAGTTTTTGCCGCAGTTTGTCCACACCCTGCTTTTTCAGCGATGAAAATGCTTCTACCTGCACATCACCGTTAAATGCCAGTACGGCTTCGCGTACCATATTCAACTGCGCTTTGCGTGCACCGCTGGCCAGCTTATCTGCTTTAGTCAGCAGTACCAGAACCTGAACGTTGCTCTCAACCGCCCACAGGATCATCTGTTGATCGAGATCTTTTAACGGGTGACGAATATCCATCAGTACCACCAGACCTTGCAGGCTCTGACGTTTTTCCAGATATTCAGCCAGCGCGCGCTGCCATTTACGCTTCATCTCTTCTGGAACTTCGGCATAACCGTATCCTGGCAAATCGACCAGGCGTTTGCCGTCAACGACTTCAAACAGGTTGATGAGCTGAGTACGACCTGGCGTTTTAGATGTACGCGCCAGACCCTTTTGATTCGTCAGGGTATTTAGCGCACTGGATTTGCCTGCGTTGGAACGGCCAGCAAAAGCCACTTCTATACCCGTGTCGGAAGGTAAGTGGCGAATATCAGGCGCACTCATCACAAAGTGCGTCTGTTGATAATTCAAGTTAGTCAAAGCAGTCCTCTCCATCAATCAGGGCTTTGCAGCGATTATACCTGAACCCCAGCAAAAGGCTGGTTTTTCGACGAGCGGGCAGTGTGAGTAAAAACCACGCGCTTTGTGAGACATTGCCGACAGTTTCTATACGAGATGACAGAGTAAAAAATGACAGAACTAAAATAAATCATAGAGTTACATTTGGGCGCTATTCTTAAAATCAGAAATTGTTACCCAGGTTACTTGTACGTTTAAACCAAAACGGTAAAGTAGCGTCCATAGCGAGGAAGCTGACAGGATAGACGACTCAGGATGAGGGTCAGGAGCGCCAGGAGGCGAAGACACAGGATTGTCAGGAAGACAAACGTCCGGAGACGTTAGTAAAAGGAAATGGAAACAACACGGAATGTTAGAGGCTAAGGGAAAAACAGGGTGTGTTGATAGCCAACAGGGATTGTAGAGCCCGTAAGGGTTGAGAGTCAGGAAAAAAGGCGACAGATTACTCTGTCGCCTTTTTTCTTTATTTCTGCTAGATTCCGGCGCAATTATATACTGAATAAAACAGCCAAAGACGAATCATGATGAAACCAACTTCTACACCACGCGGTAAAGGTCCTGCAAAAGCGCGTCGTAAAACACGCGAAGAAATTAACCAGGAAGCTCGCGACCGTAAGCGCCAGAAAAAACACCGTGGTCATGCGGCAGGTAGCCGTGCGTCCGGTAGCGAAGGCGCATCTGGTGGCGGAAACCAAAATAAGCAAAAAGATCCTCGTATTGGCAGCAAAACCCCCATTCCATTGGGCGTGACCGAAAAAGTCACCAAACAGCACAAACCGAAGAGTGAGAAACCTATGCTTTCACCACAGGCTGAGTTGGATTTACTGGAAACGGATGAGCGCCTGGATGCGCTGCTGGAGCGTCTTGAAGCAGGAGAGACCCTGAGCGCGGAAGATCAGTCCTGGGTTGATGCCAAGCTGGACCGCATTGATGAGCTGATGCAAAAGCTGGGTCTTTCTTACGATGACGAGGAAGAAGAGGAAGAAGAAGAAGAAAAGCAGGAAGACATGATGCGCCTGCTGAAAGGCGGTAACTAACGGTTTTACACCGTGGGTCTTCCCGTCCTGCTTATAACCCTTCCGGTTATATGTTATCTGGTGTGGTTATTCGTTAAACTACAGCGGTTGTCGCGGCGACAGAAGTGGCTGCGCAACCGACTTATCACCCGTACTGGGGTTAAGTCGGTACGCCGTACCCGCCAGAGACGCCATCGGAAGGAGTGAGCATGTCAGAGCAGTTAATAGACTGGGACCTGGCCCTGATCCAGAAATATAACTATTCCGGGCCACGATATACCTCGTACCCGACCGCGCTGGAGTTTTCTGAAGACTACGGCACTGAAGCATTTCTAAAGGCCGTGGCGCGTTATCCTGAGCGTCCTCTCTCGCTGTACGTTCACATCCCGTTCTGCCACAAGCTGTGTTATTTCTGTGGCTGTAACAAGGTCGTGACTCGCCAGCAGCATAAAGCCGATCAATACCTCGATGTCTTAGAACAAGAAATTATTCATCGCGCACCGCTGTTTGCCGGACGTCATGTCAGTCAGTTGCACTGGGGCGGCGGCACGCCAACGTATCTGAATAAAGCGCAAATCAGCCGTTTGATGTCGCTGCTGCGTGGCAACTTTAACTTTAACGACGACGCCGAAATCTCGATCGAAGTGGATCCGCGTGAAATTGAGCTGGATGTGCTCGATCATTTACGCGCTGAAGGTTTTAACCGCCTGAGCATGGGGGTGCAGGACTTCAATAAAGAAGTTCAGCGCCTGGTGAACCGTGAGCAGGATGAGGAGTTTATCTTTGCGCTGCTGAATCATGCGCGTGAGATTGGCTTTACCTCAACGAATATCGATCTGATTTATGGTTTGCCAAAACAGACGCCGGAAAGTTTCGCCTTTACCCTGAAACGCGTTGCTGAGCTGAATCCAGACCGACTGAGCGTCTTCAACTACGCGCACCTGCCGACGCTGTTTGCCGCTCAGCGCAAGATTAAAGACGCCGACCTGCCCAGCGCGCAGCAGAAGCTGGATATCCTGCAGGAAACCATTTCTTCACTGACCGAAACCGGTTATCAGTTCATTGGTATGGATCACTTTGCTCGGCCGGATGATGAGCTGGCGATTGCTCAACGCAAGGGTGTGCTGCATCGTAATTTCCAGGGTTATACCACCCAGGGTGATACCGATCTGCTGGGAATGGGCGTGTCAGCCATTAGTATGATTGGTGACAACTACGCGCAGAACCAGAAAGAGCTGAAGCGCTATTATCAGCAGGTAGACGAGCAGGGGGACGCACTGTGGCGCGGAATTGCCCTGACCCGCGATGACTGCATTCGTCGTGATGTTATTAAGCTCCTGATCTGTAACTTCCGCCTCGACTATGCCGCTGTGGAACAGCAATGGGCTCTGAACTTCGCTGACTATTTTGCCGAAGACCTGAAACTGCTGGCACCGCTGGCGAAAGATGGGCTGGTGGATGTGGATGAGAAGGGGATTCAGGTTACGCCGAAGGGGCGCCTGTTGATCCGTAATATTTGCATGTGCTTTGATGCCTATCTGCGGCAGAAAGCACGCATGCAGCAGTTCTCCCGCGTCATTTAACCGGGTTGCCCGGTGGCGCTACGCTTACCGGGCCTACACGTCGCAATAATCTGTAGGCCGGATAAGCGTTAGCGCCATCCGGCGCGCCTTCAGCTGAACAGCCCAACCAGCGCCGCACACAGCACTGCGGCAACCGCAGTTTGTGGCGTATGGCTTTCGACCGCACCGCTCGACAGCAGATTAATCATTGATTCCAGCATGATGACTTCCCCCGTTTGCCGGGCACGATCATACTTAACTCATCGGAACAGTAAAGCGCAAAATAGCAGCAATTTGCGCTCAATTATCAATCTTTACACAGTGACGAATCGTCACTCCATTCCGAGTTCTTTTAACTTACGCGTCAAGGTATTACGGCCCCAGCCAAGCAGGCGTGCGGCTTCCTGTTTGTGCCCCTGGGTATGACGTAGCGCGGTGGTCAACAGTGTGCGCTCCATTTCCGGTTGAGCCTCAGAAAGCAGGTTTTGATGACCGGAACGCAAGGCCCGGTCTGCCCACTGTGCCAACAGGGTTGCCCAGCTGTCTGGCTGCATATGGGACGGTGCGTCAGGCACGGTGGTTTCAAACAGCTCGGCTGGTAAGTCCTGAATCAGTACTTCCTGCCCGGCCGCCATGACGGTTAACCAGCGGCAGGTGTTCTCAAGCTGACGCACGTTACCCGGCCAGGCCAGACGGGTCAGCGCCGCCTCGGTCTCCGGGTGTAATTGTTTGGCTTCAACCCCCAGTTCGTGCGCGGCCTCCTGCAGGAAATGGCGCGCCAGACGTGGGATATCTTCCCGACGTTCACGCAGTGGCGGCAAATGCACGCGGATGACGTTCAGACGATGGAATAAGTCTTCGCGGAATTTGCCTTCCTGTACGCGTAGTTCCAGATTCTGGTGCGTGGCGGCGATAATACGTACGTCCACCTTCACGGGCGCATAGCCGCCAACGCGATAAAACTGTCCATCGGCTAATACGCGCAATAAACGCGTTTGCACGTCCAGCGGCATATCGCCAATTTCATCGAGGAACAGCGTACCGCCGTCAGCCTGTTCAAAGCGCCCCTGACGAATGGTATTCGCCCCGGTAAACGCGCCTTTCTCGTGACCAAACAGCTCAGATTCGATCAAATCTTTCGGAATAGCCGCCATGTTCAGGGCGATAAACGGCGCTTTGACGCGCGGGCTATGACGGTGCAACGCATGGGCGAC
Organism: Citrobacter sp. KTE30; assembly: GCF_000398825.1. Classification (NCBI taxonomy): domain Bacteria; kingdom Pseudomonadati; phylum Pseudomonadota; class Gammaproteobacteria; order Enterobacterales; family Enterobacteriaceae; genus Citrobacter; species Citrobacter sp. KTE30. The sequence goes on from NZ_KB976057.1 coordinate 15,999, forward strand.
CAACTCTTTACCGGTCCCGGACTCCCCGTTAATCAATACGCTGATTGACGATCGGGACAGGCGGCCAATAATGCGAAAGACGTCCTGCATTGCCGGCGCTTCGCCGATGATGTCAGTTGTTGGGCCGTTGATCTGAACATTGCGCGGCTGCTGCTGTTCCTGATAATGGCTGATGGCACGTTCGACCAGCGCCACGGCTTCATCAATATCAAAAGGTTTGGGCAGATAATCAAACGCCCCTTGCTGATAGGCGCTGACGGCAGCATCCAGATCGGAGTGCGCGGTCATTATGATGACCGGAAGCATCGGATGCCGCTGTTTAATCTGTTTTAACAGCGTCAGACCGTCCATGCCCGGCATGCGAATATCCGACAACAGTACGTCAGGCGTTTTGCTGGCCAGCGCGTCCAGCACCTCTTTACCACTTTCAAATGTGGTACAGCTTAGCCCTGCCCCTGCGAGCGCACGTTCAAGCACCCAACGGATGGAACTATCGTCATCAACGACCCAGACTATTCCTCGTTGCATAAACGTCACCTTATTTCCTGATAGGCAGGTAAACCGAGAACTCGGTATGACCCGGCCAACTGGTAAATTCAATTTTGCCGGAATGTTGATCAATTAAATTGCGGGCGATGGATAATCCAAGCCCGGTACCGCCTTCGCGACCGCTGACCATTGGGTAGAACAGCGTGTCCTGCAAATGCGAGGGAATACCCGGACCGTTGTCCTCAACATCAATCCGTGCCGCCAGGCGATAACGTACACCGTGCAGCGTGAGCTGAAACGCGGTGCGGGTACGCAGAATGATCTCACCGCCTTCCGCTCCCAGCGCCTGCAAAGCATTGCGCACGATGTTTAACAGAACCTGCTCGATCTGGTCCGGGTCGTGCAGTAATTCGGGCAGACTCGGGTCGTAATCACGAATCAGCGTGACGTTTTCCGGGAGCTCCATTGAGACCAGCGCCACCACGCGCTCCGCCACCTTGTGAATACTTTCCGTGACATGCATGCCAGGCTGTTGTGGTCCCAGCAGACGGTCGACCAGATTACGCAGGCGGTCGGCCTGCTCAATAATGACTTTGGTATATTCGGTCAGCGCCGGGTCCGGAAGCGCTTTGCTGAGTAGCTGCGCTGCGCCGCGTAATCCACCTAAAGGGTTCTTGATTTCGTGCGCCAGACCGCGCACCAGATCGCGGGCGGCAATCTGCTGGGCGTGCTGAAGCTGCTCCTGACTCAGACGGCGCTGGTTATCCATTGGCGCCATCTCCAGCAGGATAAGGCCATTAGGCAGCCTCTGAGCGGTCACTGAGAGGATATGTGAGTGGCTGTCTATCACCAGCGTCACTTCGTTATCCGTAAAGCCCTGGCCTGCTTCCAGGCTCTCTCGCATCAGTCCGATGTTTAAGGAGAAATAACTCAACAGATCGGGAAGCGGTGTACCAAACAGTTTGCGGGAGCTTTGGGCGAGCAGCTGCTGTGCCGCCGGGTTGGCGTAATGTACCGCCAGCTCATCGTCGACGAGCAAAATGCTGTTGATTAAAGAATTGAGGATCTGCCCAGCATCGGGCAGCGTGCCGGTTGCCATTCAGCAGTCTCCTGAAAAGTGTTGCACCAATTTAGTGCATTATAGCTTTTTACATCAAAAAAGCGCGAGAAAGCAGGTTGTTAGTGGAGAAAAAAGCCCATCCTGGGATGGGCTACAGATGACTGGCAAACGCAGATGCCGGATGGCGGCTTTGCTTTATCCAGCCTACAAGGTGATGTTACCGGTAGGCCTGATAAGCTTGCGCCATCAGGCGTCCTATCATTCGCCATCGATCTCAAGCCTGCCTGAGCAGGCTAAAAGTTCCACGGCAACTCAAACGATTAAACGCTGTAGTACAGCTCAAACTCTACCGGGTGCGGAGTCATACGCACACGGTCATCTTCTTCGCGACGCAGCGTAATGTACGCATCGATCGCTTCATTGGTGAACACGCCGCCTGCAGTCAGGAACTCACGGTCCAGATCCAGTTCTTTCAGTGCTTCTTCCAGAGAACCAGCAACCTGTGGGATCTCTTTCGCTTCTTCCGGCGGCAGGTCGTACAGGTTTTTGTCCATGGCTTCGCCCGGGTGGATCTTGTTCTTGATACCGTCAAGACCAGCCATCAGCAGTGCTGCGAAGCACAGGTACGGGTTAGCAGCCGGGTCCGGGAAACGCACTTCAATACGACGCGCTTTCGGAGAAGCAACAACCGGAATACGGATAGAAGCAGAACGGTTACGGGCAGAGTAAGCCAGCATTACCGGCGCTTCGTAGCCTGGGACCAGACGCTTATAGGAGTTGGTGGTCGGGTTAGCCAGGGCGTTGATCGCTTTAGCGTGCTTGATTACACCGCCGATGTAGAACAGCGCCTGCTCAGACAGACCCGCATATTTGTCGCCAGAGAACAGGTTTACGCCGTTCTTGGACAGGGACATGTGGCAGTGCATACCGGAACCGTTATCACCGAACATCGGTTTTGGCATAAAGGTCGCGGTTTTACCGAAACGGTGCGCAACGTTGTGCACGACGTATTTGTAGATCTGAATTTCGTCCGCTTTTTTGGTCATGGTGTTAAAGCGGGTCGCGATTTCGTTCTGGCCAGCGGTCGCCACTTCGTGGTGATGCGCTTCAACAACCAGGCCCATCTCTTCCATGATCAGACACATGGTAGAACGGATGTCCTGAGAAGAATCTACCGGAGGAACCGGGAAGTAACCGCCTTTCACACCAGGACGGTGACCTTTGTTACCACCTTCGTATTTGGTGGAGGAGTTCCATGCGCCTTCGATGTCATCGATTGCCACGTGGGAACCGGAAATAGACGCGCCGAAACGGATGTCGTCAAACAGGAAGAATTCTGGCTCTGGCCCGAACAGAACGGTGTCTGCGATGCCGGTAGAACGCAGATACTCTTCAGCGCGTTTTGCGATGGAGCGCGGGTCGCGGTCATAGCCCTGCAGTGTACCAGGTTCCAGGATATCGCAACGGATGATCAGGGTGGACTCTTCATAGAACGGGTCGATGAGTGCAGTAGACGCATCTGGCATCAGAACCATGTCTGATTCGTTAATGCCTTTCCAGCCACCGATTGAGGAGCCGTCAAACATTTTGCCTTCTTCAAAGAATTCGGCATTTACCTGATGAGCAGGAATAGTGACGTGCTGTTCTTTACCTTTGGTATCAGTGAAGCGCAAATCAACAAACTTCACTTCGTGTTCGTTCAGCATCGTCAAAACGTGTTCAGCGGACATACTTACTCTCCCGGATTGGTCATGGTCGTCGTGGTAACGAAGTCTTCAATTCTGCAAAAAATTGGCCGTGTCGCCGTAAAAAATATAAAGCGAAATCTGTGCCAACTTTTAAATTGCCCCTAAAAGGCGTTATCATGCGCACTATCGTGCAAAGGGGCTGCACCATGAAGGTTGTATTGCACCATTATAGTGCTTTAATGTGAACATTAAGCACCATATTGGTGCAAAGCATGTCAGATTACCCCTTTTAACGCTCCGTGAATGTGATCACAAAGAAACTCTGCAATACTTGTTTGCGGAGGATGTTTGTGATCCTGTTTTGTACTGCGATTAATCCGTGTACAATAACGCGCTATTTCTAAAATGCCTGAGGCAAAGTTGTGATCGAAAATTTGCGTAACATCGCCATCATCGCGCACGTAGACCATGGTAAAACGACCCTGGTAGACAAGCTGCTCCAACAATCCGGTACGTTCGATGCACGTGCTGAAACCCAAGAGCGCGTGATGGACTCCAACGATTTGGAGAAAGAGCGTGGGATTACCATCCTCGCTAAAAACACCGCTATCAAATGGAATGACTACCGCATCAACATCGTTGATACCCCGGGGCACGCCGACTTCGGTGGTGAAGTTGAACGTGTAATGTCCATGGTCGACTCCGTGCTGCTGGTGGTGGATGCAATGGATGGTCCGATGCCGCAGACGCGCTTCGTGACCAAAAAAGCCTTTGCCCATGGCCTGAAGCCAATTGTTGTTATCAACAAAGTTGACCGTCCTGGCGCGCGTCCTGACTGGGTTGTTGATCAGGTATTCGACCTGTTCGTTAACCTCGACGCTACCGACGAACAGCTGGACTTCCCGATCGTTTACGCTTCCGCGCTGAACGGTATCGCAGGTCTGGATCACGAAGATATGGCTGAAGACATGACTCCGCTGTATCAGACCATCGTTGATCGTGTACCGGCTCCGAACGTAGATCTTGATGGCCCGCTGCAGATGCAAATCTCTCAGCTGGACTACAACAACTACGTTGGCGTAATCGGCATCGGCCGCATTAAACGCGGTAAAGTTAAACCGAACCAGCAGATCACTATCATTGATAGCGAAGGCAAAACTCGTAACGGTAAAGTCGGTAAAGTTCTGACTCATCTGGGTCTGGAACGTATCGAGAGCGATATTGCCGAAGCCGGCGATATCATCGCGATCACCGGTCTGGGCGAACTGAACATCTCCGACACCATCTGCGATCCGCAGAACGTCGAAGCGCTGCCGGCTCTGTCCGTTGATGAACCGACCGTAACCATGTTCTTCTGCGTAAACACCTCTCCGTTCTGTGGTAAAGAAGGTAAATATGTTACCTCTCGTCAGATCCTTGACCGCCTGAACAAAGAGCTGGTGCACAACGTTGCGCTGCGCGTTGAAGAAACCGAAGATGCGGATGCGTTCCGCGTATCCGGTCGTGGTGAGCTGCACCTGTCTGTTCTGATTGAAAACATGCGTCGTGAAGGTTTCGAAATGGCGGTTTCCCGTCCGAAAGTTATCTTCCGCGAAATCGATGGCCGTAAACAAGAGCCGTTCGAAAACGTAACGCTGGACGTCGAAGAGCAGCATCAGGGTTCTGTCATGCAGGCTCTGGGTGAGCGTAAAGGCGACCTGAAAAACATGAATCCAGATGGCAAAGGCCGCGTACGTCTTGACTACGTGATCCCAAGCCGTGGTCTGATCGGCTTCCGTTCAGAATTCATGACCATGACTTCCGGTACCGGTCTGCTGTACTCCACCTTCAGCCACTACGACGACGTTCGTGCGGGTGATGTGGGTCAGCGTCAGAACGGCGTACTGATCTCCAACGGCCAGGGTAAAGCAGTTGCGTTCGCACTGTTCAGCCTGCAGGACCGCGGTAAGCTGTTCCTGGGTCACGGTGCTGAAGTTTACGAAGGCCAGATCATCGGTATTCACAGCCGCTCTAACGACCTGACTGTAAACTGCCTGACCGGTAAGAAATTGACCAACATGCGTGCGTCCGGTACTGACGAAGCAACGGTTCTGGTTCCGCCGGTTAAGATGACTCTGGAGCAGGCTCTGGAATTCATCGATGACGACGAACTGGTGGAAGTTACTCCAACCTCTATCCGTATTCGTAAGCGTCACCTGACTGAAAACGATCGTCGCCGTGCAATGCGTGGCGCGAAAGAAGAGTAATTAACGCTCTTTCTCAGGTAAGCATAAAAAAGCCGCTGATTATCAGCGGCTTTTTTTATCATCAGCAGTATCAGAAGAAATACTTTGCCCCAACACGAATCTGGTTTTGTTCGCGATGATAAGGTTCAACATTGCGATCTAACCAGCGTAATTCCAGGTAGGGCAACCAGTGTTCATTGATCCGATATTTAAAGGTATTGGTAATTTCCCAGTGATGATCTTTTCCGTTGCTGCTATTGAAGTCATTGACTCGCATAAAATAGTGCGGTTCAAAGGTATAGGAAAATTTATCGGTAATGGCAAAGTTCCAGTAGTTACCTATTTCATAGGTATCATTATTATCCAGGTCACCGTTCAGGTCGGTTGAACTGTAGTTATTATGATTATATCGATTACGCACGGTAAGATTAAACCATGGTGTAAATTTATAGTTAACATCCAGATAAACAGCACCGCCAGAACCAATACTCTTATCGTTTATTAGCCCGCCAGGTTGGATTGTTAATTTATCTGTCGGTTTAAATAACGGATACCAGCCCTCTATTTCGTTATAGCCGTGTTTTAGCTCATCTTTGCGTTGCATCGTGTAGGTGTTGGTGAGCATGATACCAGCGCCCATGTCAGAGTTATAACCGACGCGCATCATGACCTCTATTTGATCGGACGCCAGGTTATATGCTTCGCGGTTTTCTACATAGGCTCCAGCGAAAGCAGAGGTTGATACCACAGAGGATAAGAAAATTATTGTCGTTAATTTTTTCATGATAAATCCATTTTTTAAGCGTAGGGAGGCCGCCATCCATTTGGATGGAATAGGCGGCTATTATTTTTATACGTTTACAGCAGAGGTATTCTTTTTATTGGTAATAGGGTCCGGTTGGATGTTGTTTTTCTTCCGTTGGCTGATTTCCTCAATAATAAAAGCAAAACGTGTTTCGTTGAGTTTATAAAAGAAGCCCATTGTGAGTGCTGCAATAATTGCAAGTCCGCAAGGCCAGAGAAAAATGAGTTGACGCAAACCGAGCAGGGTAGCATCGCTCTGGGCTATGTTGGGGATATAACCGATTTGTGTCAGCATAATCCCAGGCAGGAAGCCTGCGAGCGCCGCGGAAATTTTGCGCGAAAAGGTATAACCCGTATATACCGAACCTTCCGCACGGATCCCCGTCTTCCATTCGCCATAATCGACCGTATCCGGAACCAGCGCCCAGTTCAGGCTGTTAACAAAAGCGGTTCCGAAGAAGGCCATGCAAGAAAACATCACGAATAAAAATGACGTGCTGCCCCAGAAAAAGTTCAGCACATCGCCGATTGCCCATAGCGCCAGACCGCCGAGGTAAACCTGTTTTTTACCGAAGCGTTTTACAGCTGTGGGAACCAGCAGTACCCCAACCAGAATGCATCCCATGCTGAAGAAACCCATCCACGACAGCAGATGTATATCGTTCAGCACGTACTGGGTGTAATACACCTGAATCGCCAGCTTAATGTTGAATGCCGCCAGCGTGCACAAGTTGGCAACACATAGCACCAATAGTGGAGGGTTACGGAAAATGGCGCAGAACGATTTGAGAATACTGGGTTTATGGTGATCCGGTACGATTTCGATATAGCGTTCCTTCACACCGCTAAAGCACCACCACATACTGAACAGTCCGCAGACAGAGAAGAGCAGTGCGGCAATCAGATAACCCAGCGAAGGCGAACTGACAAATAGCGCCTGAATTGGCATAAAGCCAACGGTACACAGTAACAGGCCTACGGTAGCGCCGCCCTGACGCCAGGCGGCGAGCTGAGCGCGTTCATGTGGATTTTTAGTAATTGCAGGCACCATCGCGCCGTAGGAACAGTTCATCAGGCTATAGAACAGGCCGAACAGCATGAACAACACCGTTGCCAGTCCCGTTTTCACTGTTAGCGTAAATCCTGTCGCTAAAAACTGCGCGCTGGCGACGACGGCGACAGGAAATGAAGCATATAAAATAAAGGGTCTGAATTTCCCCTTTGCGCCAATATTACGCCTTGAGTCCAGCAACACGCCGGTCAGAATATCGGTGAAGGCGGTGAAGAACTTCGCCACCAAAAAGATAATCCCACCGTACCAGGCCGGCATCCCTAGTTCATCGGTATAAAATTTAAGCAGATACAGCGTGCCGATACACAGCATCAAATTTGAGCCGAAGTCACCCACTCCGTAGGCGAATTTTTCACGCAGGCTCAGTTTTAGCGTTAGCGGATCATGAAAAGACATAATCGCTCCTCAATAGCGCCCCGTAGAGCGCTATTCATTATTATTATCAAACGGTTTGTTTACGCGCTTCTATCTCTTCAACGATGCGGACATACATCTTCTCGTTAAGGTTGTAGAAACAGCCCATAGCTACAATGGTGATCACCGCCAACGCGCAGGGATAAATAAAGATCAGCTGACGCAATCCTTCGACCGTACTGGCAGATTGCACCACGTTGGGGACATAGCCGATTTGCGTCAGCATCCAGCCGGGGAAGAATCCTGCCAGCGCTTGTGACACTTTACGAAAGAAGGTGAAGCCTGTGTATACCGTGCCTTCCGAACGAACGCCGGTACGCCATTCGCCATATTCTACCGTGTCAGAGACCAGTGCCCAGTTCAGGCTGTTGACGAATGCTGAGCCGAAGAACGCCAGGCACGAGAAAGCGACAAAGCTGACGGAACCGCCGCCAAAGAAGTAGTTAAGCAGATCGCCCGCGACCCAAATCAACAAACCGCCGATGTAGACCTTTTTCTTGCCGAAACGTCTGACCATTCCCGGCATCAAGAAGACACCGATGAAGATACAGCCCATGCTGAAAAAGCCCATCCAGGAAAGGAGGATCGGGTCGTTCAGTACGTACTGGGTGTAATAGACTTGAATCGCCAGCTTGACGTTAAACGCGCCAAGTGTGCAAAGGTTGGCAACGCACAGAATAAACAGCGGGCGGTTACCTGCGATCGCGCGGAAGGATTGCAGCAATCCCGGTTTTTGCGCGGCATCAACGGGTTTCACTTCCACATAGCGTTCTTTTACCCCGGCATAGCACAGCCACATAAACAGCAAGCCGAACAGAGAGAATAAGGTGGCGGCGAAGATATAGCCCAACTGTGAGTTGCCTTCGATCAGGTTCATTACTGGCACAAAACCGACGGTGCACAGCAGCAGGCCAAGAGTGGCTCCGCCCTGTCGCCAGGCTGCCAGCGAGGCGCGTTCGTCCGGGTTTTTGGTGATCGCGGGGACCATCGCACCGTAAGAGCAGTTCATCATACTGAAGAACAGTCCGTACAGCATAAACAGTACCGTTGCCATCACCGTTTTACCGGTGACTTCAAATGGTGTACCGACAAAGTTCGCAATCGCCAGCAGCGTCACTGGAAATGCGGCATACAGAACGAACGGGCGGAATTTGCCTTTCGGGCCGATTTTGCGGCGCGAGTCGAGCATAATCCCAGTCCCCATATCGGTAAACGCGGTAAAAAACTTGGCGATAAGGAAAATGATACCGCCATAAGTTCCAGGTAAACCAAGAACATCGGTATAAAACTTGAGTAAATAGAGCGTACCTATGTCCAGCAGGATATTGGAACCTAAATCACCCATCCCATAGGCGAGTTTTTCTTTGAACGGCAAGCGTAGGGTTGCCGGATTAGAAGAGGTCTGACTCATTATTATTCTCCATGTGCCCGTGAGTCTCCTCACGGGCGAGCCGTATTAGATTTTGCGTAAAGTGGCAAACAGTGGCGCCCATTCACTCTTCGCGCGATAAAACACCGGAGGCTTGCCAATAGGCGCATCCACGGTAATTTCACCGCCCTGGTAAGTTTCCCCGGTCCAGACATTTATCCAGCTATCTTCCGGCAGATACAGGGTCCAGTCGGATTTGCCTTGCTCGTGAACTGGCGCGACCAAAAGATCTTGTCCCAGCAGATACTGATATTTCAGGGTATAGGTACGCGCATCGTCTTCGTAATGCAGGAACAGCGGACGCATCACCGGCAGACCGGTAGCGCTGTTTTGCGCGACGGCCTGTTTGAGATACGGTTTCAGGGTGGTAAACACGGTGGTCATTCGTGCAAAGTGGGCGATGGTTTCAGCATCACCATCAAACTGCCAGTTATCGCCTGGGCGGTTACCCTCGTGGGTACGCATCATCGGCGTGAAGGCGCTGAAGTCACACCAGCGCAGCAGCAGTTCTTTGCTGCGTTTCATGTCAAACAGGGTGGTGTAGCCGCCGATATCGCTGTGGTGCAGACCGTGACCGGTCATCGCCAGCGACAGCGCCGCAGGAACGACGGAAGCCAGACCGTCGTCAAGGCTCCAGTCCACGTTCTGATCGCCCGCCCACATCATGGTGGAGTATTTCTGGCTGCCGGTGTAACCCGCACGCATAAAGAACAGGATCTCGCCGAGTTTGCCGGTCTCCTGTAGCGCTTCGTAGTTACATTTCGCCCACAGTGCGGGCCAGGCGTTGTGCATGATCTCGGCGCTGACGCCGTTGTGCAGATACGTATCTGTCGGCAGGTATTCGCCAAAATCTGCCATCCAGCCGCCGCAGCCCAGTTCGATCATGTTTTTCTTGATGACCTCTTTGAACCAGTCGTAGGCTTCCGGGTTGGTCAGATCGACCACGCCGCCGTAAAACTCGCCAAACTCTACGAGGTAATCGCCGCCGGATGCATCTTTCGCCAGATAACCGTGTTTGGCCGCTTCGGCACAGAGATCTTTATCGCTGGCAACATACGGGTTGATGTAGGAGAGGAACTGCACGCCTTCTTCTTTCCATTGCTTAATACGGCTATCCAACTGCGGATAATTGTCGCTGTTCCACTTCCAGTTCCACATCACGCGCTTGCCAAAGGAGGTCATGCGGATCCCGGACCAGTCCTGCGCCCAGATGCCGTTTACTTTCACGCCTGCGTTACGCATGGTGTCCAGTTTGCTCTGGCAAACCTCAGTACCGCCCTGAATACCGAGCGTGACGCCATCGTAGATCCAGTCCGGCAGCTCCGGCTGGCGTCCTAACAGCGCAGTCAGTTTTTCCAGCAGAGAGATGTAGGTATCAGCGCACTCAAAGCGCAGGGTGGTTTTGTCCTCCCACAGCGCCAGTTCGTGATACTCCGGCGCGCTGAAGTCGAAATTCATATAGCAACTGTTATCAACGTGGCAGTAGTACTTCTGCGTGCTGACGAAGGTCGGCTGTGGGAAGAAGGTCCAGTAGTAGTCGCCACCGGCGTTCTCTTTACAGTCGGCTTGCCAGGTGACATAGCTGTTTTTGTTTCGGCCCACGCCCTGTTCACTGGTCCACAGCGGGAACGGCTTACCGCGTAAGTCGAAATAAGAGAACTGTTCGCCGCAGCCGTAAATATGATCGTCCGCCCTGGCGGCCAGACGCAGCCAGATGCGGTTATGGTTGAGATCGCCGTTGTGCAGATCCAGCTTCAGGCGACCCTGTTCATCGGTGGAAATATGCAGCGTGGCGTTGATGGTATCACCGCGGCTGAAATGCACCCGCCAGCCGTCTGGGGACTCGCTTACCGTGGCGCCAGTCAGAGCAATCTTCTCATTGAGCCTGTCTTTAATGCTGAAGTTGCCGCGAAACATGTCAATGTCGGCAACGCCAGCGCCGACCCACAGGCAGGGCGTTTCTGTGCTGTGGCGTAAAATCAGGCGCTGGTGGTACGTTAAAGCAAATCCATCAGGTAATGATGTGAGTTCTATGGCGGTTGACCGTTGTTGTAGCGAATTCATTGTCGTCTCCGTAAAAATAGGGTAATTCGGTAATTTGTCGGAAATCTGTTATTCACTGCCGATTAAAAAATGCATCTGATGTTGTTCTCCGGGCGCGAGATGAATCAGGCTAATTCCGGAGTTAAAGGCGTCTGGCGGGCAGGTCATCGGTTCAACCGCCAGGCCACGCCGTGCTAATTTTTCGCCGGTATACACTTGCAACCAGGGCTGGTGGCTGCGTAAAAAAGTGGACATGTTTTGCGATGGGCTGGTCATCCTGACTTCCCACTCAGCGTCAGGTGGCATAGTCCTGAACGTATGATCGATAGCGGTCTGCGCAATGCGTTGCGGCGTGGTGAAATATCGTTCATCACATGTTTCTTCAATCACCGGGAGTGTTAATTCACAGTCATCAATGGGTTGCAGATTGCAGGTCAAATAGGGATGTGCTCCCGCGCCATACGGCGCGATTTCATCACCCACATTCTGTGTGCGGATAAAAACGTGCAGTCCACGGGTTGCCTCCAGTCGGTAAATCACCTCTGAAACCAGCGCGAAGGGATAACCATAAGAAGGCGGCAGAAAAATCGTCAGCGACACTTCCGATGCCGACTGCTGGTTAATCTGCCAGTCCCGCCAGGCCAGTAACCCATGAATGGCGGTATGTGAAACCGAGTCGTTAACGGCAAGCTGGTAATCCTTGCCGTTATAGTGATAGCTGCCGTCTACAACGCGGTTTGGCCAGGGGATTAACACTTTCCCCAAGTGTGCCAGTGGCATTTCTTCCGGTTTGTGGGGAATAACGATATGACGCCCACGGTGCGTCAATTCTGCTAGCCCAGCGCCAACCGTGACGATTTTCGCCTGGTAGTGTCCGGCCTGAAGATGAATGGTTTTTCCACCGCTATGCATGGCAGCCCACCTTGTTACTTATTTAGCGTTGATATCCAGCAGACCGGCGGCAACAGCCGGAGCAAGGCCCGGAGCCAGCGGCAGACGTGGGATCACCAGGCAGTGCAGCAGGTGATAAATATCCTGCTTGCCGTCCCAGACTTTGGTGGTCACCTTGTTATCGGTGTCCAGCTCCTGCCACCATGAACCGGTCTCGTAATCCATCAGGTAGGTGATGCAGTAATCCCACCATTTCTGGTACCAGGCTTCGTACTGGCTGTCGCCTGTAAGGGTGTACAGGGCGTAGGCGGTACCCATCGCTTCGACTATCGGCCAGCGCACTCTTTCGCGAACGATCGGTTTGCCGTCCCAATCCACCGAATAGACAAAACCGTCTGCGCCGTCCGGTGCCCAGGCGTCGCGGATAGTGGCGTGGAAAAGTCCTTTTGCATCTTCCAGCAGCCAGGCAGGAGGCGTTTCAAAGCGAGCTTCCAGCGCAGCATGCAGATGCAGCATCAGGCGGCCCCACTCGATCCAGTGACCCGGCGTGCCACCGTAGGCGCGGAAACGGTGAGCTGGGTTGTCCTTGTTGTAATCGCGGATTGGGTTCCACTGTGAATCGAAGTGTTCATTGACGCGGTACTCCCCGCTACGGGCCACGTCGTGAATAATCACCGAAGCGATACGCAGTGCGCGATCGAGCCATTTACGGTCATGAGTAACGTCATACACGATCAGGAAAGCCTCGACCGCGTGCATGTTAGCGTTGCCGCCGCGATAATCTTCTGTCTGGCTGAAGGCTTCGTCCCAGGACTCCAGGCACATTTGTTCGTCTTCGCTCCAGAAGTACTTCTCAATCACCTCGATGGCGTCATCCAGCAATTTTCTGGCCTGTGGATGACCGGTAGTGACCGCGCTTGCCGCGCCAAGTAAAACGAAGAAATGCTGATAACCCTGCTTGGAGGCATCCATCACGCCTTCGTCATTGACGCAGGCGTACCAACCGCCGTAGCGTGTGTCGCGTAGCGCGCCGTTCAGCGCCTTAATGCCGTGGTCGACGAGTTGATATGCACCTGGGCGACCCATGGAGGCGGCAACGGAATAGACGTGCAGCATGCGGGCGGTGATCCACAGATGCGTTCCCATATCCGCTCTGACCTGACCACTGTTTCCTAACCAACCAAACCCGGTGGGCACCGCCGCGTTCTTACCAAAGTTAAAGATGCGATCGGTTTCTTGTTCCAGCCAGCGGTTGTGGCTTAAGGTGTTAAACCATTTCATGCTTTGATCCTCTATTAGCGGCGGGCCATCATTTCGTCGACGATATCGCCCAGACGCTGCAACTTCGGTGCGGAAACATCACGCAGCATCAGTTCGGTATCCGGCAGACCCACGACGGATGACCAGACCGCACGCCCGGCCAGGAAGCCGGATGCGCCTGCGGTCATTGCTACGCTGACCGCGCGTGGGAACAGTTTTTCATCCACACCAGAGGAGAGAATGACCCACGGCATGTTGATGTTTTCATTCAGGCGCTGAGAGGCGCTAAGCAATTCCTGTTGGGTTCCTTTGCCGTACAGCGGCATTTCGACCTTGTAGAGATCGGCACCGCTGTCGCCCAGCTCTTTCGCGGCATCGATGATGGCCTGTTCACGGCAGAACTTATCGCCACGACGCGGTGGGCGAACAACCGGCTCGATGATGCTCAGCAGTCCATTGGAATGGCATAGCTCATTAAATTCTTTCACCATGTCCAGGCGCTGTTGGGCATCTTCATCGCTACGCCACAGCACCAGCAATTTGAGAGCCTTGGCGCCATCTTGCTTCACAGCCTGCGGGTTGATTTTTTTATCAATCACTACGCTATCGACCGGAATTCCGTTACCCGGAATAAACTCATCAGCGGCCACAATCATGGCGCAGCTTTTGGCGACCGCGTTTTGCTCTACAACCTGGCGGTAGCAGAACTGCTGATCGACCAGAATGGCGGAGGCATAGGGGGACAGGATCTTTGCCGCATTGACTTTGAAATCGGTCAGCACGCTGTCATTGACCGGGGATTTTGCACCCGCAGCGGCAAACATTAAGCGCATGGCTTCGCGCTGATCGACCGCCAGCATGGCAAAACCGCCGGAAGCTCGGGTGATATCTTTCAGGGTGTACTTCGTCATTGTTCAGTCCTTACTTATCTGTGTGTTTATTTAGCCCGGCGGATGCGCGAACCTGTTCAAGAATGGCCGTCCAGTCTTCCCGGCCACGGCCAGCGGCGCGTGCCTGGTTATAGACTTCGCGGGAGGCGGCACCGAGCGGCATCGGCACATGTAGTTGGTTGGCAACGTCCAGCGCGATGCCAAGATCCTTGTGAGCTAAATCGATCATAAAAGCCGGGGAAAGATCGCCTTTCAGCACTTTGTTCGGCCAGGAGGTAGTGAAGTGGCCTTTCCCGGCGGGAGTGCCGCTCATGACTTGCAAGGCCACATCGAAGGAGAGGCCGAGCGCTTCGCACAACACGGCGGCTTCAGCAGACAAGGCGTTTAACGCGATGCTCATGTAGTTGTTGATGAGCTTGACGCGAATGCCCATGCCGGGACCGCCTGCGTTGATCAATTCATTACCCATCGCCATCAGAACCGGTGTGGCGCGTTCTACCTGCTGTGCCGTTCCACCTGCCAGCAGCAACAGCGTTCCTGCGATAGCGTGATCGGAGGTACGTCCAACCGGGCAATCCATCATGTCGAAGCCTTTGTCACGCATATCGGCGATCAGTTTGTCGGTTTGCAGTGGGTGAATAGTCGACATATCAATTACTAATGCCTGCGGGGAGAGGTTTTCGCAGATACCCTGCTCACCGAACAGTACGCTGCGCACCAGATCGCCGTTTGGCAGCATTGTGATGACAAATTCTGCCCCTTTTACTGCCTGAGCCGGGCTACTGGCAGGTTGAGCTCCTTTTTCCACCAGGCGCTGAACGGCATCCGGGTTAACGTCAAAGACGCTGAGTTGATGACCCTGCTTCAGCAAGTTGCTCGCCATGGGTGAACCCATCTGACCTAATCCGATAAATGCTATAACTGCCATAACGTTCTCCTGAGACGTGGATGTCATTTTTTGTCATTTAAGGTCGTTTGTTTTTGTCTGTTTTTGATCGTATTTGTAATTTATGGTCAAAAAATTGACAGCCGTCACTTTTTAAACATTTTGTGAAATTAAAATGATCCCATCTTGAAACGCCTAAGGAATGACCATGATTCGTATTGCTTGTGTAGGTATTGCCGTGATGGATCGCATCTATTACGTGGAAGGTTTACCGACCGAAGGAGGTAAGTATGTGGCGAAGCGTTATACGGAAGTGGGCGGCGGGCCTGCTGCAACGGCCGCAGTGGCTGCAGCGAAGCTGGGCGCGCAGGTGGACTTTGTTGGCCGTGTGGGCGATGACGACACCGGAAATAGCCTGCTGGCGGAGCTGGAATCCCTGGGGGTAAACACCCGTTACACCCGGCGCTATGCGGGGGCAAAGTCTTCGCAATCGGCAATTATGGTTGATGCGCAAGGAGAACGGATTATCGTTAACTATCCCAGCCCGGATTTACTGCCGGATGCTGCCTGGCTGAATGAGATCGATTTTTCCCAGTGGGATGTGGTGTTGGCGGATGTTCGCTGGCACGAAGGCGCCAGGCAGGCGTTCACGCTGGCGCGTCGGGCGGGAGTGATGACGGTACTGGATGGTGACGTCACGCCACAAGATATCAGCGAGCTGGTGGCGTTGAGCGATCATGCGGCGTTCTCTGAACCGGGTCTGGCGCGTTTAACCGGGATAAATGATTCTGAAGCTGGACTTAAAAAAGCAAAAACGCTCACAAATGGTCATGTCTATGTGACACGAGGGAGCGAAGGCTGTGACTGGATAAAAAATAATACGTTGCAGCATCAATCTGGATTTAAAGTCGATGTTGTGGATACTACGGGAGCTGGGGATGTTTTTCACGGTGCGCTCGCATTCAGCCTGGCGGGTGGCGATGCTCCAGAAGAGGCCGTCAGGTTTGCCAGTGGGGTTGCTGCGTTAAAATGCACTCGCCCGGGAGGAAGGGCCGGAATCCCTGACTGTGATCAAACCCGATCTTTTCTGTCACTTTTTGTATAAAATGCCAGGGCAATGGTTTTTCGAGGAAATTTCATGAGTCTTACCGAACTGACCGGTAATCCGCGACACGATCAACTGCTTATGCTGATTAGCGAGCGCGGTTATATGAATATCGACGAGCTGGCGAGCCTGCTGGACGTGTCCACGCAAACTGTGCGTCGTGATATTCGTAAACTCAGCGAGCAGGGATTAATTACGCGTCATCATGGTGGCGCGGGCAGAGCCTCCAGCGTGGTGAATACGGCGTTTGAGCAGCGTGAAGTTTCCTGGACGGAAGAGAAGAAGGCCATCGCGGAAGCGGTGGCTGACTACATTCCCGATGGATCAACGGTGTTTATTACCATTGGCACCACCGTTGAGCAGGTGGCCCGCGCGCTGTTAAACCATAATCATTTGCGCATTATTACCAACAGCCTACGCGTGGCGCACATTCTGTATAACAACCCACGTTTTGAAGTTATGGTACCAGGTGGAACGTTACGCCCGCACAACAGCGGCATCATTGGCCCTTCTGCTTCAGCATTTGTGGCTGATTTTCGGGCCGACTATCTGGTTACCAGCGTTGGCGCGATCGAAAGTGATGGCGCGCTGCTGGAGTTTGATGTCAATGAAGCCAGCGTAGTGAAAACGATGATGTCCCATTCAAGACACATTCTGCTGGCAGCGGATCATACGAAATATACGGCTTCTGCCGCGGTAGAAATTGGTAACGTGTCTCAGGTGACTGCGCTGTTTACTGATGAATACCCAGGTCCGGCATTGCACAATTTACTCCAGTCACAGCAGGTTGAAATTGTGCAGGTGAGTCCTTCACAGGATGATGCTCTGGCCGTGTAATTCTTCCCAATGATGGCCCGATAACTTCGCAGCCATCACTCTCGCATAGTCAAACTTCTCCTTTCCCGCTACAGTTATTCATCCACGGCGAATAAGGAGAAGGGCATGCTCTATATCTTTGATTTGGGTAATGTGATTGTCGATATCGACTTCAACCGCGTGTTGGGCACATGGAGCGATCTAAGTCGTGTACCGTTGGCTTCGCTAAAGCAAAGTTTCACCATGGGGGAGGCTTTTCACCAGCACGAGCGAGGTGAAATAACGGATGAAGCCTTTGCCGAGGCGCTATGTCATGAGATGGCGCTGCCGCTAAGTTACGAGCAGTTCTCTCACGGCTGGCAGGCCGTTTTTGTCGCCTTGCGCCCTGAGGTCATCGACATCATGCAAAAGCTGCGTGAGCAGGGGCATCGGGTGGTCGTCTTGTCGAATACTAACCGCCTGCACACCACGTTTTGGCCGGATGAATATCCCGAGATCCGTCAGGCTGCTGACCATATTTACCTTTCCCAGGACCTGGGCATGCGTAAACCGGAAGCGCGGATTTACCAGCACGTCCTGCAGTCTGAAGGTTTTTCTGCGCACGATGCGGTCTTTTTTGACGATAACGCCGATAATATTGAAGGGGCTAACCGGTTAGGGATCACCAGTATCCAGGTCGTCGATAAAAAGACCATTCCTGACTATTTCGCGACGTTGTTATGCTAAAAAATGTTCAGCAGCAAGCCAGGCATCATACGCGTCCCGTACGAGACTGGCTGAAGCTATTATGGCAGCGGATTGATGAGGACAACATGACGACGCTGGCAGGGAATCTTGCCTACGTTTCATTGCTCTCATTAGTGCCGCTTATTGCCGTCGTATTTGCGCTTTTCGCCGCATTTCCGATGTTTTCCGACGTCAGTGTCCAGTTACGTCATTTTATTTTCGCAAACTTTATCCCGGCGACGGGAGACGTCATTCAACGTTATATCGAACAGTTTGTCGCCAACTCGAACAAAATGACGGCAGTCGGGGCATGCGGGCTGATTGTCACAGCGTTATTGTTGATGTACGCCATTGATAATGCGTTGAATACTATCTGGCGCAGTAAGCGTACTCGCCCTAAAGTTTACTCTTTCGCCGTCTACTGGATGATTTTAACGCTGGGGCCGCTGTTGGCGGGGGCCAGTCTGGCGATCAGCTCTTATCTGTTGTCATTGCGCTGGGCCAGCGATCTCAACACGGTGATTGATAACGTCCTGCGTATTTTCCCGCTGGTGCTTTCCTGGCTCTCGTTCTGGCTGCTTTACAGCATCGTACCGACTACGCGTGTACCCAACCGTGATGCGGTTATTGGTGCCTTTGTGGCTGCTGTGTTGTTCGAAGCCGGAAAGAAAGGATTTGCGCTCTATATCACGATGTTTCCGTCTTATCAGCTCATTTACGGTGTTCTGGCGGTGATCCCTATTTTATTTGTCTGGGTATACTGGACCTGGTGTATCGTCTTGCTAGGCGCGGAAATAACTGTCACTCTCGGGGAATACCGCAAACTTAAACAAGCCGCAAAAGAAGAAGAAGCAGAGCAACCATGATTGCATTAATTCAGCGCGTAACCCGTGCCAGCGTCACCGTGGAGGGTGAGGTGACGGGTGAAATTGGCCCAGGACTTTTGGTCCTGTTAGGTGTCGAAAGGGATGATGACGAACAGAAAGCGAATCGCCTGTGCGAGCGTGTACTCGGTTATCGAATCTTTAGCGATGCCGAAGGCAAAATGAACCTTAATGTGCAGCAATCAGGGGGGAGTGTACTGGTGGTTTCACAGTTTACGCTGGCGGCAGATACCGAGCGTGGCATGCGCCCGGGGTTTTCGAAAGGCGCAGCGCCCGAGCGTGCAGAAGCGCTGTATGAGTACTTTGTTGAGCGTTGCCGCCAACAGGAAATGAATACGCAAACTGGTCGATTCGCTGCGGATATGCAGGTTTCACTGGTTAATGATGGCCCGGTGACGTTCTGGTTACAAGTATGAACCAGCTACCGGTATGGCCGCGGACAACAAGAGAGAATACGACTATGTATCACCTTCGAGTACCGCAAACAGAAGAAGAATTGGAGCGTTACTACCAGTTTCGCTGGGAGATGCTGCGTAAACCATTGCACCAGCCAAAAGGCTCCGAACGGGATGCATGGGACGCGATGGCGCATCACCAGATGGTGGTGGACGAAGAGGGGAATCTGGTTGCGGTAGGGCGTCTGTATATCAATGCGGATAACGAAGCTTCCATACGCTTTATGGCAGTAGACCCTTCCGTGCAAGAGAAAGGGTTGGGCACGCTGATGGCGATGACTCTGGAGTCTGTGGCGCGTCAGGAAGGGGTCAAACGCGTAACCTGTAGTGCCCGTGAAGATGCGGTCGAATTTTTCGCCAAGCTCGGTTTTGTGAGCCAGGGAGAAATCACCACGCCGCAAACCACGCCGGTGCGCCACTTTTTGATGATTAAGCCCATTGCGACGCTGGACGATATTCTCCATCGCGGGGACTGGTGCGGACAGCTACAACAAGCCTGGTACGAACATATTCCATTGAGTGAGAAAATGGGCGTACGCATTCAGCAGTACACTGGGCAGAAATTTATCACCACGATGCCCGAGACAGGCAATCAGAATCCGCACCATACCCTGTTTGCCGGTAGCCTGTTTTCACTGGCTACGCTAACGGGCTGGGGACTTATCTGGCTGATGCTGCGCGAGCGTCATCTGGGTGGGACAATAATCCTGGCCGACGCGCATATCCGATACAGCAGGCCGATCACCGGGAAACCAACTGCTATTGCCGATCTGGGGTCGTTGAGCGGTGACCTCGACCGCCTGGCAAGAGGTCGCAAGGCGCGAGTTCAGATGCAGGTCGGGGTGTTTGGCGATGACACTCCGGGCGTCGTGTTTGAAGGTACTTACATTGTGCTACCTGCGAAACCGTTTGGCGCATATGAAGAAGGCGGTAACGAGGAAGAGTAGGTCCTCTGGCTAAAATGTAATGTTGGGTTCATTTGCTGATGTAAAATGCGGATTATGAAAATGCCATAATCCGCATTTTGATAAAAATCGCATGCTGTCGATGATTGTATTGACGGGTACCTTCCTTAATTTTAGAACTCATGAACATCCTTATTGGCCAAGCCGCCAGGCCACATCTCGCATCACATTTCGTGCCGCCGGGCTCACCCCTGCCAACTGGAAAAAACCGTGGATGACGCCGAGATAGCGTTGGCAAGAGCACTCCACGCCTTGCTCCAGGAACCGTTGATACAGGGCTTCACCCTCATCTCGCAGTGGGTCGAATTCGGCAGTAATGATGTGCGTGGGCGGTAAACCGTTGAAGTCTTTGCGCCAGAGTGGGCTGACTTCGGGATGTAATGGATCGGTTTTCGGCATATACATTTCGTAGCCCGAAAGCAGTGTATCGCGAGTGATAATGTAATCCCGTCCATTATGGTCATAGCTCGCAAAGCTGGCGGTTGCGTCCAGCATCGGGTAGATCAGCATAAGCTGTGCAGGTTGCCATTGCCTGGCAGCTTTCAGGCGTAGTGCGGTGACCAGCGCCAGGTGTCCACCTGCGCTGTCGCCAGCAAGCGTAATGTTGTCCCGGTCTACCCCCAGTTTCTGGGCATACTTCCAGATGATATTGGCCCCGGTTTCAGCATCGTTATGTGCTGCCGGGAAGGTATGCTCTGGTGCGAGGCGATACTGCACCGCAATGACCCGACAGCCGCTGTACCTGGCGAGTTGCCTTAGCTGGTTATCATGTGTGGCAAATCCACCGCTGACAAAGCAGCCGCCGTGATAATAGATAACGCAGGGGAGATTTCCCGTGCTGCCCCGCGGCGAAATAACGCGAAATGCCATGGCATCGAGTTCAATATCTTCAGCCTGTACGCGGGTTTCAGTTTCTCCGGCCAGCGCCGTACTGGCAGTATAGGCCGCTCTCCGGTCATCAATATTCTGCTCACGGGAAGAAGGGCGTCCCGCCGCGATAAATGCCTCAACTAACTGCGCAATCCCGCTTTCCAGTGCCATTTTTAAATACTCTTATCTGTATGGATATACAGGTTTATAACCTGGATTACTAAGAATGAAAATGGGAAAAATAGGGGGGGGTATGATTCTGGAAAGCGGCTCGCAAAAGTAAAAATCGTCCGCGTGGAGGCTATTTTCTCGCTTTTTTCAGGTGTATGTTGTGTGGAAATTAATCGCTGATGATATACTGGAGGTATATATGAGTATGATGGCTGGGATGGATATGGGCAGAATTTTACTCGATTTATCAGATGAAGTGATTAAACGTCTTGATGATCTCAAGGTGCAGCGCAACCTGCCGCGAGCAGAACTTTTACGGGAGGCCGTTGAACAGTATCTTGAGAGGCAGGATCAGGCTGAAACCACAATTTCACGTGCTCTTGGGCTGTGGCAAGGCTGTGAGGAAGATGGTGTTGAATACCAGCGTAAACTCCGTGAGGAATGGTAATGGTCAAAGGATCCGCGCTTTTTGATACCAACATCCTCATCGATCTGTTTAGTGGGAGAAATGAAGCAAAACTAGCGATAGAAACATGGCCGCCGCAGAATGCAATCAGCCTCATTACATGGATGGAGGTGATGGTGGGTGCAAAAAAATACCATCAGGAAGCCCGTACTCGTGTTGCGCTAGGTGCTTTTAACGTGATCGGCGTTTCACAGGATATTGCTGAACGAAGCGTGAGTATCAGACAGGAATATGGGATGAAATTGCCGGATGCCATTATTTTGGCAACAGCACAGATTCATCGTCTTACGCTGGTTACGCGAAATACTAAGGATTTTGCAGGCCTATCCGGTGTGGTCACACCGTATACATTATAACCCGGGCGACTTACGCCGCCCGGTAGTGCGAAGAACTTACTCCCCTTCACCCGGGAACAGGAACGGGTTGATGGAGCTGCGGGCAAAGCCCTCTTGCTCCATGTGCGCGTCCAGCATCAGTGAGGCGAGATCGTCGGCCACGGCTTCGACTTTCGGGTCTTTTTCCTGATAGAGAATCTTCAGGTAAGTCCCGCAGTCGCCGCAGCTTTCAGCTTTGATTGCCGCCTGTTCGTTATCCAGTGACCAGTAGTTCAAATCACGGCTCTGCTCGCAGTTGCTGCACTTCACGCGCACCACGTGCCACTCGGTTTCGCACAGGTTGCAGTGCAGATAACGCAGACCCTGGGTGGTACCGATTTGCACCATGCTGGAGACCGGCATTGAACCACACACCGGGCAGTACTGACGCTGTTCACCGTATTCCGCACGGGCTTTGCCGGGGATCAGGCTTGCCATCTGGGCCCAGTAGAGCGACAGGGCAGCCCAAATGAACGGTGCTTTGTCGCTGCTGACGGAGGCAAAATCAGAGGCAAACAGCGCGCTGGCCATCAGCTCCAGTTCTTGCTCTGAGGCTTTTTCCAGATTCTCGATCACCGCTAACGCGGGACCGCTCATCTCTGGCTTCAGCTCAGCAATCAACGACTGCAGCAGCTTTTGCCAGTGCTTGTCGCGTGGCAGGACGTGGATATCCAGCGGCGGTTTGCCCTGATCGTTCGCTTCTTTGATGCGCGCGGTCAGATCCATCTGCAGCGGATGGTCGTACAGCACCACTTCCTGCGCGTGGGCGATCAGCGCGGCAAAGCGCAGGTAGTCGCCCAGCGGGTTGTTCTCGGCCAGCTCGCGCAGGCGCTCAGCGCGGCGGTTATACAAATTTTTGAGTCTGGGGAATAATAACGGCGGAATCATATCCGCCGTGCGTTTCTCGCTCTTCTCCAGCTCATCTTGCGGGATTATGCGAATACTCATTCAGATGACTTTTCCTGTTTCTGGCGGACTTCACGGTACCAGCGCGGGTGATGTTTCTTCGCCCATGAGCTGGTAACCCATCCTTCCACCATCGCGGTAATGGTGCCTTTCACCCAAAGGGCGGCGTAAATGTGCACCATGATAACCACAATTAGCGCTACTGCGGCAAATGAATGCAGCATTAACGCGAATCGGATCACCGGGATTGAGAAAGCAGGTGCAAAATACGGACGCCAGATGACCACTCCGCTCACCAGCAACAGGACCAGGAAGATAATCGCCGCCCAGAATACGCATTTCTGGCCGAAGTTATAACGTCCCGTGTCACCTACTTCCTCGTTGACGACAATCTTACGAATATTCTTCGCCCAAAAGATATCATCCCGATTGATTAGATTGTGGTGCCAGTAACGGAAAAACATGATGATAAACGAGGCAAACATGATCACGCCGACAAACGGGTGCACAATTCGCGCCAGTTGCGGAGTGCCCATGATGTGCATCAGCCAGTTAAAAGACGGGAAGAGAAAGCCCATCCCGCTCACTGCCGCCAGAATGAAGCAGAAGGCAGTGATCCAGTGGTTGATGCGTTCCGGCGCCGTGTAGCGCACGATGGTGTCACGTCGTTTCATTTGCGCACCTCGTCTTTTTCTTCATGCAGGTTGTCTTCTTCCTCTTCCGCGCGGTTCGGGCCTACACCGACGTAGTGGAAGATACTGGCCGCAAATGTCGCTGCAAAGCCGACGGCTGCGAGAGGTTTCCAGATGCCTTTCCAGAATTTCACGGTGGCGCTGATTTCCGGGTTCTCCGGCAGGCCGTGATACAGATTCGGCTTGTCAGCATGGTGCAATACGTACATGACGTGCGTACCACCAACGCCTGCCGGATCGTACAGACCCGCGTTTTCGTAACCACGTGTTTTCAGCTCCGCCACACGCTCGCCTGCCAGCGTTTTCATCGACTCTTTAGTACCGAAATGAATCGCGCCGGTTGGGCAGGTTTTCACGCAGGCCGGTTCTTGCCCGACCACGACACGGTCAACGCACAGCGTACATTTGTAGACGCGGTTGTCTTCCGGGTTGAGGCGCGGCACGTCGAACGGACAGCCTGCGATACAGTAGCCACAGCCGATGCACTGCTCGGACTGGAAGTCGACGATACCGTTGGCATACTGAATGATTGCGCCTTCAGCCGGACACGCCTTCAGGCAGCCCGGATCGGCACAGTGCATACAGCCATCCTTGCGGATAAGCCACTCCAGTTTGTCGTTCTGTTCCACTTCCGAGAAGCGCATTACCGTCCAGGATTTAGCGGTCAAATCAGCCGGGTTGTCGTACACCCCAACGTTGTTGCCCACTTC
Source organism: Citrobacter sp. KTE30 (assembly GCF_000398825.1). NCBI lineage: Bacteria > Pseudomonadati > Pseudomonadota > Gammaproteobacteria > Enterobacterales > Enterobacteriaceae > Citrobacter > Citrobacter sp. KTE30. The sequence continues at coordinate 40,290 of NZ_KB976057.1, forward strand.
ATCACGGATGTCGTTCCATTCAGAACACGCCACCTGACACGCTTTACAGCCGATACAGGTGGTGACGTCGATAAGCTTCGCCACCTCTTCCTGATGGTCCCGCGCCTGAGGCGCGGGGGTGAAACCGTTAGTGGCGGAACGACGAATGATGTCTTGCGATTGATAAGCCATAGGTCGTCTCCGTTACACCTTTTCCACGTTCACGAGGAAGGACTTAAATTCCGGCGTCTGCGTGTTCGCATCACCGACGAATGGCGTTAACGTGTTAGCGATAAAGCCTTTTTTCGCCACACCTTCGTAGCCCCAGTGAATCGGAATACCGATGGTGTCGATATCCTGACCGTTGGCCTTCAGCGTGCGAATACGTTTAGTCACCACTGCTTTGGCTTTAATGTAGCCGCGGTTAGAGGAGACTTTGACGGTATCGCCATGAGAGATACCGAGTTTATTCGCCAGCTTCTCGCCAATTTCCACAAACTGTTCCGGCTGTGCGATGGCGTTCAGCAGCGCATGCTTGGTCCAGTAGTGGAAGTGCTCGGTCAGACGGTAGGTCGTACCGACGTACGGGAATTTATCTGCTTTACCCAGTGCTTCCGCGTCACCTTTAAAGATGCGCGCGGCAGGGTTAGAGATGACGTTCGGGTGCAGCGGGTTAGTCCCCAGCGGCGTTTCAAACGGCTCGTAGTGTTCCGGGAACGGACCTTCCGCCATTTTATCGATAGCAAACAGGCGTCCCATCCCTTCCGGTTGCATGATGAACGGCCCAACGTTGCTGCCAGGTGCGGCGGCACTGTAGTCCGGAATATCCATCCCGCTCCACTTCGCCCCATCCCATTTCAGGATCTGACGTTTTGGATCCCACGGATTCCCCTGCGGATCAGCGGAAGCGCGGTTATACAGAATGCGTCGGTTGAGCGGCCACGCCCATGCCCAGCCCAGCGTGTTGCCAAGGCCTGATGGGTCGGCGTTATCGCGACGTGCCATCTGGTTGCCTTCCGGCGTCCAGCTACCGGCAAAAATCCAACAGCCGCTGGAAGTGGTGCCGTCGTCACGCAGTTGGGCGAACGAGCTAAGCTGTTGGCCTTTCTTAACGATGACTGCACCTGTTGCCGGGTCGATAATGTCGGCCAGCGCTTTACCGTTGCTCTCCATCGCCACTTCTTCCGAAGCCGGTTCGTGTGGTGTGGAGTAGTTCCAGGTCATGCTCAGCACCTGTTCCGGGTTCGCGCCACCCTGCTCGGCATACATCTTGCGCATGCGCAGGAAGATACCGGCGAGGATTTCACCATCGGTAACGGCAATCCCCGGGGCATCCGCGCCTTTCCAGTGCCACTGCAGCCAGCGACCGGAGTTAACGATAGAACCGTTCTCTTCGGCGAAGCAGGTGGACGGCAGACGGAATACTTCGGTCTGGATTTTCGACGGATCCACATCGTTCGACTCACCGTGGTTCTGCCAGAAGGTAGACGTTTCGGTGTTGAGTGGGTCAATGGTGACCAGGAATTTCAGTTTGGACAGTGAAGCCACGACCTTGTTTTTATTCGGGAATGACGCGACCGGGTTAAAGCCCTGGCAGATATAGCCATTCACTTTGCCCTGGTTCATCATCTCGAAGTACTGTAGCACGTCGTACCCTTTATCCCACTTCGGCAGCAAGTCGAAGCCCCAGCTGTTTTCCGCTGTCGCTTTATCGCCAAAGAAGGCTTTCATCATCGAAACGAAGAATTTCGGGTAGTTACCCCAGTAGTTCACCTGACCTTCCAGCAACGGTTTTGGCGTGTTGGCGGCAAGGTAGGTTTGCAGGTCAGTCTGTTTTTCGCTCGGCAGCGTCATATAGCCCGGCAGGCTTTGTGACAGCAGGCCTAAGTCGGTCAGACCCTGAATGTTGGAGTGACCGCGCAGGGCGTTAACACCGCCGCCGGCCATCCCCATGTTGCCAAGCAGCAACTGGATCATCGCCATGGTACGGATGTTCTGCGCACCTACGGAGTGTTGTGTCCAGCCAAGGGCGTACAGGAACGACGCGGTTTTATCTTTGGCACTGGTTTCTGCGATGTACTCACAGACCTTCAGGAAGTCAGCCTTTGGCGTACCGCAGATATTTTCTACAACGTCCGGCGTGTAGCGGGAGACGTGCTGTTTCAGCAGGTTCCACACGCAGCGCGGGTGTTGCAGGGTGACATCGCGTTTGGCGAAGCCTTGTTCATCCAGCTCGTAGTTCCAGCTGGTTTTGTCATACTTGCGTTTGTCCGCGTCGTAGCCAGTGAACAGGCCATCTTCGAAACCGTAATCCTCACGCACGATAAGGCTGGCGTTGGTATAGGCTTCAGTGTATTCGCGGTTGAATTTTTCGTTGTTCAGCAGGTACAGCAAGACGCCTGACAGGAAAGCAATGTCAGTACCGGAACGAATCGGCGCATAGAAATCAGCCACCGCTGCGGTTCGCGTAAAGCGCGGATCGATCACAATCAGCTTCGCGCCGTTGTGAATTTTAGCTTCCATCGCCCAGCGGAATCCGACCGGGTGGGCTTCAGCGGCGTTACCGCCCATCACCACAACGAGGTTGGCGTTTTTAATGTCGACCCAGTGGTTGGTCATCGCACCGCGACCAAATGTTGGAGCAAGACTTGCTACCGTTGGTCCGTGTCAGACGCGTGCCTGGTTGTCGACCGCGAGCATACCGAGCGCGCGGGAGAATTTTTGCGTTAAATAGCCGGTTTCGTTACTGGAAGCGGAAGCACACAGCATCCCAGTGGAAAGCCAGCGGTTAACGGTTACGCCTTCGGCGTTTTGTGCAACGTAGTTTGCGTCGCGGTCTTCTTTCATCAGCTTAGCGATGCGGTCAAATGCCTCATCCCAGCTAATCTGTTGCCACTTATCAGAGCCTGGTGCGCGGTATTCCGGGAATTTCAGGCGACTTTCGGAGTGGATGAAGTCCACAAGTCCTGCCCCTTTCGGGCACAACGCGCCACGGTTCACCGGGTGATCCGGGTCCCCTTCGATATGGAAGATGGATGCTTTGGCGTTTTTTGCTCCGTCACCGAGACTGTACATTAACAGTCCACAGCCAACGGAACAGTAAGTGCAGGTGTTACGGGTTTCGCGGGTACGCAGCAGTTTATATTGCCGTGTTTCCGCGAGCGCTACGCCGGGTGCAAAACCCAGTGCCGCTGCCGTGGTGCCTGCCATACCGCCAGCGCAGATCTTAAAGAACTGCCTTCTGCTGACCTGCATGGTTTGCTCCTTTTTCGACATTGTCACGTTCCCTTCACTTTTCCGTTACTCGAGCGTGAGGGAAGTGGTTGTTATTTTTCTTTGCGGACGGGACCGCAAAGGTCCAGAATTGGGTGAATTTCCCTCCCTCCAGGAGGGGTTTGTAAAGAATACCACAATGTTGGTATGCGTGTTCCAATATGGTTAAAAGAAAGTGAATAAGATTATTCGAGAAAACATCAAAAATGTGACGACTTTGACAGGATCGCGCCAGTTGACCCTCTGGAAACGCGAGGATTTGCAACATCCTCAGCCGGATGTCGTCGCTGAAGAAGTACCGGTTGCGCTGGTTTACAACGGGATTTCGCACGTGGTGATGATGGCGTCACCGAAAGATCTTGAGCACTTTGCGATGGGCTTTTCACTTTCTGAAGGCATTATTGAGCGCCCGCAGGATATCTACGCAATGGAAGTGGTTCCTTCCTGTAACGGATTAGAAGTGCAGGTTGAGCTGTCCAGTCGCCGATTTATGGGGCTGAAGGAACGTCGTCGCGCGCTGGCCGGTCGCACCGGTTGCGGCGTTTGTGGCGTGGAGCAGCTCAATGACATTGGCAAGCCAGTCCAGCCGCTGCCGTTTACCCAGACATTCGATCTGGCGAATCTCGATCACGCTTTACGCCATCTCAATAATTTTCAACCCGTGGGGCAACTGACAGGCTGCACACACGCGGCTGCCTGGGTACAGCCGTCAGGTCATCTGGCGGGCGGGCATGAAGATGTTGGGCGTCATGTTGCGCTGGATAAACTGCTGGGGCGACGCGCAATCGAAGGGGAAACCTGGCAACAGGGCGCGGTATTAGTCTCCAGCCGCGCCAGCTACGAGATGGTGCAGAAGTCGGCGATGTGCGGCGTGGAGATTCTGTTTGCTGTGTCTGCCGCGACAACGCTGGCGGTAGAAGTTGCCGAGCGCTGTAACCTGACGCTGGTGGGTTTTTGCAAACCGGGCAGGGCGACGATTTATACACACCCCGAGCGTCTGATAGCTGAATAAAAGTTATTCAATTATTTTGAATTAGACTGGCAAATCCTTCCGCTTTTAGTTGTGCGATGTGAGGGCTATTATTTATCACATCAAGGCACGGTGCCTTACTCAAACAACTAAGTTAAAGGGTTTATATCATGAAAAGCATCAAAACTTTTGTCGCAGTTATCGCTCTGGCTACTTCTTTCGGTTCTTTCGCTGCTCAGACAGTTACCGCAACCGGTTCTACGCTGGAAAGTGCTGAAGCAAAAATTGCCGCCCAGGCTGAACGTGCAGGCGCCAGCGATTATAAAATCACTCAGGCTTACACCGGCAACCGCGTGCACATGACTGCTGAACTGCTGAAATAAGATACCTCAGTACTGTCGAAAGAGCGCCCTTGAGGCGCTTTTTTAGTTTATGCCCGCTATACGCAGCAATGCGGTCACCACCGCGGCGGCAACGATCACCACGATTAGCGGCAGCTTGCGCCAGGCGAGAAATACCGCGAAGCCAACCCCAAGAACCCGCGCCATACCGGCAAAGTGTTCGCCTTCGTAAAAGGTGGTCGCCAGCGCAACGGAGAACAGTAATACCGTTGCTGCGTCGGAAAGCAGCGCCTGCGAGCGTTCCGAGAACGCTAAACGACTCCCAAGCTTCGCTCCGCCTAAACGCATTAAATAGGTTCCCAGAGATAAGATGGCGATACCGACGATAAACAGCGTCATGTTGCCCATTATTTTTTCCTCGTCAGTAAGCCAAACAGTGAGAGCAAAACCGGTAAACCGACCGGCGCAAAGGGGATGGCGGCAAGCGACAACCCGGCACCGCTACAGGCGCGAATCAGCGTGGTGCGGTTTTTAAAGGCCGGAACCACTAAGGCCAATAAAATTGCAGGGAAGACGGCATCCAGACCGATGGTTTCCGGGGCGGGGAGCAGTTTGCCGACGCCCGCGCCGATCAGTGTGCCAACAGGCCAGAAAATAGCGACGCCCAGACCGCACAGCCAATAGGCTGCTTTACGTTGTTCGGGCGTTTTTTGCGACAGGCCGAATACTACGCTTTCGTCGTTCATGATATGACAGCCGAGGAAACTCGCAGCCCGGGAGCCCACAAGATCGCGCACCGTGACGCCAAACGGGACGTGTCGGGCGTTGACCAGTAAACCGGCAGCCGCAGCCGCCAGTGGGTTACCGCCGCTGGCGACGATGCCGATAAACATAAACTCGGATGCACCCGCCAGCACGGTAATAGAGAGCACAAACGGTACCCACAGCGGGAAGCCGTAGGCCATTGCCAGCGAGCCGTATGACATGCCGACTACGCCGACGGCCAGACAGACTAAAAATATTGCTTTTATTGTGTCGCCTTTGAGACTGGAAAAATAATGTTTCATACCATTTTAGCCATATCGAACGAATTTCCATTATAATGAACGCGACCAGTTAATATTACAAGTCGAACGATTCGTTCGATATAAAGAACATGGAGTCGTGAATGACCCAGCCCATCAGTATGATCGCGAAAAGCCTGGTGCGTGAACGTCAGCGCACCGGTTTGTCATTGGCAGAGATTGCCCGTCGCGCAGGGATTGCAAAATCGACACTCTCGCAATTGGAAGCGGGCAATGGCAATCCTAGCCTGGAAACTCTCTGGTCGCTGTGTGTGGCGTTGGATATTCCCTTTGCGCGCCTGCTGGAGCCGCAGGAACAAAAAACGCAGGTGATTCGCCGCGGCGAAGGAACAAAAGTCGTGGCTGAGCAGGCCCACTATCAGGCCATTTTACTGGCCGCCTGCCCACCGGGGGCACGGCGGGATATCTATCTGCTGCTAACGCAGCCGGGCGCGGATCGGATTTCACAGCCGCATCCACCGGGATCGGTTGAACACATCATCGTGACGCAGGGTAAGGCGATGGTGGGATTGACGGAAGCACCGGAGGAGTTAGGCGAGGGCGACTATATTTGTTACCCCGCTGACCAGGCCCATATCTTTAAAGCGCTGGAGCCTGACACCCAGGCGATTCTGGTTTCTGAGCAGAACTAACTGTTATGTTGCGTTGTGCCGGATGCGGCGCGTTAGCGCCTTATCCGGCCTACAAGACTACTGCAAATAAAACACTTCTTTTAGCTCTGCGCTGACCGGACTGTTGTCTGGGTTGGCCAGCATTACGTCGCGCATATGCTTCCACCAACGTTGGCAAACGTCGGTGCTGGCAATGGCATTCCAGCGTTCTTCGGACTCAATCTCAACGGTGGCGAACAGCAGATTGCGCGCCTGATCGAGATAAATCGCGTAGTGATGGGCGCCGTGTTCTTTCAGCACTGTTTCCAGTTCTGGCCAGATGGGGTTATGACGACGCTGGTACTCAACGTGCGCGTCGGCATTCACCTGCATTATAAAGGCCTTGCGAATCATAACGCCTCCAGATACAGCTCGCGGACCTCGTCGCGGCTGGCGGTGCGCGGGTTGCACGGCGCACACGGATCGGCCAACGCTTTATCCAGCCAGCCCTCAATATCCTCTTTCGTCACGCCAAGTGAACTAAAGCCCGCAGGAATACCGACACGCTTGCTGAGTGCACGAATCGCGTTGATGGCCTCCATACTTGCCGCTTCATCGCTCATGTCACGGGTATCGACGCCCATCGCCTGCGCCACGCGGGCAAAGCGCGCCACGGCGTTTGGACGGTTAAAGTTTTCGATTACCGGCAGCAGGATGGCGTTGCAGACGCCGTGTGGCAGATTATGGGTTGCGCCCGGCTGGTGCGCCAGCGCATGCACCAGACCGAGACCAGCGCTGTTAAAGGCCATCCCCGCCAGATACTGACCAAACGCCATTTGCTCACGAGCGTCGAGATTATGACCGTCGTCGACCACTTTTGGTAGCCACAGGTTGATCAGGCGAATCGCTTCCAGCGCGTTAGCGTCGGTGAGCGGATGCGCACCAACGGAAACATAGGCTTCCACCGCGTGGGTTAAGGCGTCCATACCGGTTGCGGCGGTGACGGATGCCGGGATGTCCAGCATGACGCTGGCGTCATCCACGGCGATATCCGGGATGATATTCGGGTCGATGATCACCTCTTTGACCTTACGGGCAGAGTCGATAATGACCGCGTTGCTGGTCATCTCTGCTGCCGTTCCGGCGGTGGTATTGATGGCGACCAGCGGTACACCTGCATTTTTCACTTTGCCTACGCCGGAGTAAGCGGTAGAAGGGCCGGGGTTGGCGGTCAGGATCTTCACCGCTTTAGCGGTATCGATCGGGCTACCGCCACCGAAGGCAATAATGTAGTCACATTTGGCGTCCTGATACGCCGCGAAACCTTTCTGCACCAGCTCTTCCGTCGGGTTTGGAAACACCTCATCAAACAGGTGGTAAGACATCTGATGTTCATCCAGCGCGGCAAACAGGCTATCCAGCAGGCCCAGCTTTACCAGTTGACCATCGGTGACGATCAGCGCTTTGCCCCATTGTTTATTCGCCACGAGGTTCGCCATATCGGCAATCGCGCCGGCGCCATGCAGGCTAATTTTTGGCAGTGCCAACATAAAGCTCATCACTATTCTCCTTAAAAAAATTCCCTGGTGCCCGATGGCGCTACACTTATCGGGCCTACGGTGAAATGCGCACCGTCATGTAGGCCGGATAAGGCGAAGCTGCATCCGGCGTTGAGTGGGGAGGTATCAGTACAGCTCTATGGCGCTGGCCAGCGGCGTCACGCCGAAGCGTTTGCCAAGTGCGATCAGCTCTTCACGCGTAATGGTCTGCTTCATACCGCCCATCGAGTAAATCTTGACCAGAACCTCAGCGGATTTCTCTGCGGTATCGATCAAACCGAACGCTTCGTCGAGGGTGGGTCCACTGCCGAACACGCCGTGGAATGGCCACAGTACCAGCGAGTGTTTCTGCATTTCCTCGGCGGTCGCCTGACCAATTTCATCTGTACCTGGCACCATCCACGGCAGAATGCCAACGCCATCCGGGAACACCACCAGGCACTCGGTGCTGCCTTCCCACAGCTTGCGGGTAATCAGCGCGGTGTTGTTTTCCAGCACGTAGGTCAGAGCAATCAGGTTGGTGGCATGGCAGTGCATGATCACGCGGTCTTTACCGTTCGTCGCTTTAATGCGTTCACAGTGAGAGAGGAAGTGAGCCGGCAGTTCAGAGGTCGGTACGGCCTCGTGAGTCAGGCCCCAGAGGATGTGGTAGCCCGCACCGTCGCTGTCGATTTTCACCACGCCCAAATTGGCTGCTGGATCGAGCTGGACGTTGCGGAAAAATTTCCCCGAACCGGTGACGATAAACGGCGTATTCGCCAGCAGCGGCATCGGCTGACTCAGCGCGATATAGCGTGGTTTTTCGTGGAAATCGGCGCTAAATGGCGCGATATCTGCTTCATCAAGACGCAGCGTCAGGTTACCGCCGTTACGCTCGTCCCAGCCTTTCAGCCACGCATCAGAAGTGGCTTTGATCATCCCCTGGACGAACCAGGAAGTAGTAATGTTTTGCATGTTCGGTGTTCCTGTTTATTGCCCGAACGTTATCGGGTCTTACGTAGGCCGGATAAGCGAAGCACCATCCGGCAATCGTGTTTCATTCATTGCCGGATGGCGACGCGGGGCGTCTTATCCGGCCTACAAGCCTGGCGTCACGGTTAGCTACGTTTGCTCAAAATCTCTTTTTCATAAGTGCGCACGCTGTCCAGCCACTGGCTGCCCGCTGGCGTGTCGTGACGCTGGCAATACATCTCCCAGACGGCCTGCCACGGCAGCGATTTTTGCTCTTCCAGCAGGGCCAGGCGTGCGGTGTAGTCGCCGCTGGCTTCGAGCTGGCGCAGTTGCTCGGTCGGTTCTAACAGCGCGCGCAGCAGGGCTTTTTTCATATTGCGGGTACCGATCACCCACGCGGCGATGCGGTTAATGGAGGCATCGAAGAAGTCGAGGCCGATGTGTACGCGGTCAAACAGGTTGTGGCGCACGATCTCGCTGGCAATCGCCTGCGTTTCATCATCCAGCAGCACCACGTGATCGCTGTCCCAACGCACTGGACGGCTGACATGCAGCAGCAGGCGCGGCACGTACAGCATGGCGGCGGAGATTTTGTCGGAAATCACTTCGGTCGGATGGAAATGACCCGCATCCAGACACAGCGCCGTCTGGCGACTGGTGGCGTAACCCATGTAGAACTCGTTAGAGCCCACGGTGTAGCTTTCCGCACCGATGCCAAACAGCTTGCTTTCGACGGCATCGATATGGTGCGCCGGGTCTAGTTTCTCGCTGATCACTTCGTCCAGCGCGTCCAGCAGACGTTGGCGCGGCGCTAAACGATCAACAGTGATGTCTTTCATGCCATCCGGGATCCAGATGTTCATCACTGATGGCGTACCCAACTGCTCGCCAAAATACGCCGAGACGCGACGGCTGGCTTTGCAGTGATCGATCCAGAACTGGCGAATGGTGTCATCGGCGTGGGCCAGCGTGAAACCGTCGGCGCTCAGCGGGTGTGAGAAGCAGGATGGGTTGAAATCCAGTCCTAACTGGTTCGCTTTCGCCCACTCCACCCAGTTTTTAAAGTGCTCAGGTTTGATTTGATCGCGGGCAACCGGCGTATCAGATTCCAGATAGATCGCGTGCAAATTCAGACGTTTTGGACCCGGAATCAGGCTCAGCGCCTGCTCCAGATCGGCCCGCAGTTCGGTGGCGTTACGCGCTTTACCCGGATAGTTACCGGTAGCCTGAATACCGCCAGTGAGCGAACCTTCCGGATTTTCGAAACCGGCGACATCATCGCCCTGCCAGCAGTGCATGGAGATCGGCAGACGATCGAGCTGGCGTAAGGCCGCCTCGACATCAATGCCTACCGCGGCGAAACGCAGTTTTGCCAGTTCCCAGGCTTGTTCAAGTTGAGTGGTCATGCGCAAAGCTCCTTTGTCTGTCGTAGTGATTGAAACTGCGCCTGGTAGCGGGCAATTTCACTTTCAGGATTGGGAATGAAGGTGGTCAGTTCGTAGTTAGCGCGCACCACCTGACGGAAATCATCAACGTTGTTCAGCTCGTCCAGCGTCATCAGCTGGATGCCAATATTGCCGAGCGTGGAGGCCTCAATTGGCCCGGACATCACGCGAATACCGCAGGCATCCGCGCACAACTGGTTCAGTAAGGTGTTCTGGCAGCCGCCACCGACAATGTGCAGTTGGCTAAATGCTGCACCACGCAGTTGTGCCAGCTCTTGCAGGATGTCGGCGTACAGCAACGCCAGGCTGTCGAAGATACAGCGCGCCAGTTCGGCGTTTTGCAGGGGTACGGGTTGGCCTGATTCACGGCATGCTGCCTGAATTTCTGCACTCATATCGTCGGGGTTGATAAAGCGATCGTCGTTCGGGTTTATCAGGAATTGACAGGCCGGCAGCGCTTGCGTTTGGCTGATAAGCGTTGGCAGGTCGGAAATCTGGCGCTCTTTTAATACGCGCTGGAGCAGCCACAGCCCCATAATATTTTTCAGGACACGGTAGCGCCCTTCCGCGCCGCCTTCGTTGGTGATATTCGCCGCCAGTGCCGCATCGTTGGTATACGGCGTTCTGCTCTCAAAGCCCATCAGCGACCAGGTCCCGGAAGAGAGATAGGCGCTGTTTTTGTCGGCCAGCGGAGAAGCTATGACCGCGCTGGCCGTGTCGTGACTGGCGACGGCTACGACCGGAATTTGATTTTTCTGCGGGCAAATCCAGTGACCAATTACGTTCCCCGGATGTGTCGGACGACCAAACCAGGCTTTGTCTGCTCCGGTCCACGCCAGCAGAGTGTCATCCCAGTCGTCGGTATTAATATTGACTAACTGGGTGGTGGTGGCATTGGTGTATTCCCAGTTCATTTTGCCGGTCAGGCGAAAGCTGAAGTAGTCGGGGATCAGCAGGGCATGGGCCACCTGCGGGAGCAGTTCTGGCTGTTGTTCAACCAGCGCACGCAACTGATACAGGGTGTTAAAGGGCAGAAACTGAATGCCGCTACGGCGGTAAATTTCACCTTTACCCGGCTGCGCCATCGCTTGCGCCATAATGCCGGTCGTGCGGCTGTCACGGTAAGAGACCGGCAGACCGACACGTTGACCGACGTTATCGATCAGAACGTAATCCACGCCCCAGGTATCAATGCCGATGCTGTCTATCCGAATGCCTTCATCGCAGACTTTTTTCAGGCCAAGACGAATATCGTTTTCCAGGCTGTCGATGTCCCAGGTGTCAAAACCGTCTGTTTTTTGCAGGCAGTTCACGAAGCGGTGGATTTCACGCAGCGTCAGGGTGCGGTGTTCACTGTCGTAACGCGCCAGCATTACGCGCCCACTGGATGCGCCGAGATCGACTGCGACACAATGGCGAAAAGTCATAGCGAGGTCCTTCTGAGTTTTATTGCACTCAGTCTAAGAACCCCAGATAACGCGTACCTTCTTGACAGTGACAGCCACAATTAGCGGCTGGCAACATGGCAAAGGTGAACGTGATGCTGTTCACAATTTCTATTAAAAGGGTCGGTTTTAGCGGATGTGACGTCTTCCGCAATTCCCGATCTTTCCCGCCATTTCTTGAAGAATTGACCGTGTTTACGCACTTTGGCGTCAAAAATTTAAGGTGAGGGTGATAACCCTTAATTACTATTCAGCCATGTTCATTTGATCGGGAAGGATGTCATCATGACGATATTGCATTGCGTGGATTTTTTTCCGACAGGTAAAGCGCCAGTGGCTATTGAACCGCGGCTTCCTCAACCTGCGTTTCCAGAACATCATCATGATTTTCATGAAATTGTGGTGGTCGAACATGGAACGGGGATCCATGTGTTCAACGGACAGCCTTACACCATCAGCGGCGGTACGGTGTGTTTCGTTCGCGATCATGACCGGCATTTATATGAACATACTGACAATCTGTGCCTGACCAATGTGTTGTATCGCTCCCCGGATGCGTTTCAATTTCTGGCTGGGCTGAATCAGCTTTTACCTCAGGAACAGAATGGGCAGTATCCTTCGCACTGGCGGGTGAATCAGGGTGTGTTGCAGCAGGTTCGACAACTGGTGGGGCAGATGGAAGCGCTCGGTGAGGGGATGGATACACCAACGGCGGCAAATCGCGAGATCCTGTTTATGCAGTTGCTGGTGCTGCTGCGTAAAAGCAGCCTGATGGAAGCAGCGACCGATAACGACGCGCGGCTTAACCTCCTGATGGCGTGGCTGGAAGATAACTTTGCCGACGAGGTATGTTGGGAGGCGCTGGCCGAGAAGTTTTCCCTCTCTTTGCGTACTCTGCATCGCCAGCTCAAACAGCAAACCGGATTGACGCCGCAGCGCTACCTTAACCGCTTGCGGCTGATCAAGGCTCGGCATCTGCTTCGTCACAGTGATGATAGCGTGACAGACATCGCTTATCTCTGCGGATTCGGCGACAGTAACCACTTTTCGACGCTTTTTCGCCGTGAGTTCAAGTGGTCGCCACGCGATATTCGTCAGGGGCGCGATCTCGTTGTGGCAAGCAGCCTCCAGTAACGCGAAAGCTATCAACGTTTTTTATCGCCGAATCTCAGATAATCATGTTCCTTAACGCCGGATGGCGGCTACGCCTTATCCGGCCTACAGATTACGTGACACGTAGCCGCCACCCGGCAGGGAATATTGTGATGGCGAACCATCTGGTCCTTCTGAAATCAGACTTTTTTGCGCATGAGCAGCAGGCTGTCGCCGTAGCCGATCGTTATCCGCAGGATGTCTTTGCTGAGCATACCCATGAGTTTTGCGAGCTGGTTCTGGTCTGGCGCGGTAATGGCCTGCATGTCCTTAACGATCGCCCGTACCGGATAACCCGTGGCGATCTGTTTTACATTCGCGCCGAAGATAAACACTCCTACACTTCCGTTAACGACCTTGTGCTACAAAATATCATCTACTGCCCGGAGCGGTTGACGCTGAATGTTGACTGGCAAGGGGCGATCCCCGGATTTGATGGTGCGCCGAGGCACCCGCACTGGCGACTCGGTAGCGTTGGCATGAGCCAGGTCAGACAGGTGATAAGCCAGCTTGAGCATGAAAGTAATCAACGGGATGCGCAGGCTTTTACCATGGCTGAGCTGCTGTTCGGGCAACTGGTGACCCACCTTAAACGGCATCGTTATGCAACGGATACGCTCCCGGCAACGTCGAGCGAAACGCTGCTGGATAAACTGATCACCGCGTTAGCCGGTAGCCATGAGCATGCGTTCGAACTGAATAAGTTTTGCGAGCGCGAACGGTGCAGCGAGCGCGTTTTGCGCCAGCAGTTTCGCAGCCAGACCGGCATGACCATCAACCAGTATCTCCGCCAGGTGCGGGTTTGCCATGCGCAGTATCTGCTCAAACATAGTCGGTTGATGATTAGTGAGATTTCCATGCGCTGCGGCTTTGAGGACAGTAACTACTTTTCGGTGGTGTTCACGCGCGAAACCGGGATGACGCCCAGCCAGTGGCGTCATCTCAGCAACCAACATGATTAACTGGCCATTCCCAGACCAACAATGTTTGCCGCGACAATGATCACCACGCAGCCAAGGCTTAGCACACTGACCGGACGTCGTCCTGCATTGCTCCACTCTTTCATGATCAGGCCCACGATACCACCGCACAGGACGTAGAAGCTCATGTGCAGCATCCAGCTCATATAGTCATATTGCGCTGGAATTTTGGCATGGCCCCAGGCGTAAAAGAAGAACTGGAGATACCACATCAGACCAGCAAGCGCCGAGAACAGGATGTTGCTGATAATCAGCGGTTTGGCTAACGAGAAGTCGGCTTTTACTGACAGATTTTTCATTTTTGCCAGACGAATGAAGCAGTATCCCAGATTGATTACCGCACCGCCGCCCATGATGACGACGTAGCTTGGCAGGGCGACATACAGCGGATCGATACCGAGTGCTGCAGCTGCTTCGTGCATGGGTTTAGCCGCATCCATAGCAAAGGACATCCCCGCGGAGAAAAAGCCGCACATCACCGCCAGTATCAGACCTTTTTTCAGATTGAACTCTTCGGCTTTGATGCCCATCTTGCGCTCTTTTAACTGTCCGGCACGGGTGACAATCGCCACGCCGATCAGGGCGACCAGCACGCCGAGCAGGGTCATTCGCCCACCAGGCGTGCCGATGAGCACGTCAAATTTACCGGCAATGATTGGCGTCATTAAGGTGCCAACAATCAGCGTAATGCCGATAGCGATCCCGATTCCCATCGACATACCGAGGTAACGCATGGTCAGACCATAGTTGATGTTACCAATCCCCCACATGGCGCCGAACAAAAATACCGGCAGCAGTGTGGACGCGCTAAATGAACTGTAATAGGTCCAGAAGTCCGGCAGCAGGATCGCGCTGACGAGCCAGGGAAGGATTAGCCATGATACAAAGCCACCGATGGACCACATGGTTTCCCAGGACCAGTGTTGTACCTTTTTAAAGGGGGCATAGAAACAAGCGGCACTAGCGGCACCGATAAGATGCCATATTATCCCCATCGTAATTGCGTTACCCATTCTGTTTCCTTTTGAATTATCGATTTGGCAGGATGAAAATCACCCGTTCTGATATTCAAAAGTCTAAAGAGTGAGCAATAAATTAACCTTCAGCATGCTGCCGCGTGATGAGTAATGCTGGCAAAATTCAGGGGATGAAAGGGATGTTGATCACAAATGCAGCTCCGCCCCTCTTTTTGTGAAGGGCGGAAATATTGAGGATTAGCAGATTCTTACTGCCTGAATACCCAGTAACCAGGCGAGTTTTTCCAGTACCTCACCATGATGCCCCAGGCCAATACTGCAATGATGGGCTGGGCCGCCCATGCACCATTGCGTGGTGAACTCGCGAGCCGATAACGGGAAGCGATAGCGGCTGTTGGTGTTGCCGATATCCAGAACTTCGCCTGCCACAGCTTCACCTTCGGCATACTGTAAACGCACCCCGTTTTCGGCATCTTCAATTACCGAAAGAAAGGTTACCGGGCCAGACTTCACGGTCATCTGGATGGACACACCTTTACCGGGTTTACCATGATAAACCGGCAGCGGCACCAGACTCACCGGACCATCCGCCATTAGAGGATGCGCCGGACCGTCATGTCCCCACAAAACAACGTCATCGATAAATTCAATACCATAGGGTTCTGAGAATGAACCTCCAGCCCCTAAAAGTTGCTGAATTTTCATCGCCAGCACATTTTTGATTTCATATTCTCCCGCTACGGGAATACCACGGTGGGTAAGCAGCGTATTGCCGAGAATGATTGAGGTGATGATGTTCTCGTAAGCGTTACCGTTACGACCCTCATAGTAATAGGCGAGTGCGCCGAGCTTATTCCGGGCAATTAGTTTATCCATGGCACAGGCAGTGGTGAGCGCGCGGTCAAGCTCTGCAGGCTCGCATGCTGCATCCAACTGAAGTACACGGTGCATTTCCTGTTGTTTAGCATGGAGGTCTGTCTCGCTGACCTGCTCGCGATATTCCGCCAACTCACACATCTCCAGCGGCTTAAAGCGAACGCCCATTTTGGCGGACAAGTTCGTCATATTGCTGTAAACGTCCACCATGCCGTCATAATAGTGTCCGAGGACGCCGACCTGACAATTTGCCAGCATTTGTCGCGTGTTAAGGGCTTGTAGCCACTGCGCAGTTTGTTGCCAGACGTACTCATCACCCTGTAGTGCGCCAACGATCAATTGAAAGCGGATATTCGCACGGTTAAACACATTTGCCAGTTCGGGGGCGCTGCAGGCCTGACAGTGCGCCAGCCACTCTCCAGTACGCCCGCCCCGATCGGGAATTTGACGGATAGTTGAATAGGGCAGTCCTGGCTCTGGCTGTAGGGCCAGAATAATGACCGGTTTATTGATGCTCTGCACAAGGGGGAGCACCGTTGAGCTGAGCGCGTAGGTGCTGATGTAAAGGCAGACCGCATCGACTGACTGCTGTTGCAACCGCTTGATAAGGGCATCGGCTTTATCGACGTTATCAATCAGGCCGCCATTAATCACGGTGGCTTGTTGTGCCGTCAGACGCTCATCAATTGTTTGCAGGTAGCCCTGAAGACGTGACTCCAGGCCTGTAAACTGGGGCCAGTATGTGTCGAGGCCGATACCAAAAAGGGCAATGTTGACAGACATAGCAATATTTCCTTGTGAGATAATTCTCAGACTATGTCGTGCTTTATCTCCCATGTCCTTCATGTCGCTGCCTGTTTTCTACACAGGTTGGCAAAATTCACCTGATTTTCCCAGTGATGCTCACACTTTTACCGCATAATAGCCCTGTAAAAAGTACGGCATTGATAATCATTTTCAATATCATTTAATTAACTATAATGACCCAACTGCTTACGCGGCGTTAACACAGGCCGCCCGACAATACTGGAGATGATTATGAGTTATACACTGCCATCCCTGCCGTACGCTTATGATGCCCTTGAACCGCACTTCGATAAGCAGACGATGGAAATCCACCATACCAAACACCACCAGGCTTACGTAAACAACGCGAACGCTGCGCTGGAAAGCCTGCCAGAATTCGCCAGCCTGTCCGCTGAAGAGCTGATCACCAAACTGGATCAACTGCCAGCAGACAAGAAAACCGTACTGCGTAACAACGCGGGCGGTCACGCTAACCACAGCCTGTTCTGGAAAGGCCTGAAAACCGGTACTACGCTGCAGGGTGACCTGAAAGCGGCTATCGAACGTGACTTTGGCTCCGTTGACAACTTCAAAGCTGAATTTGAAAAAGCAGCGGCAACCCGCTTTGGCTCCGGCTGGGCGTGGCTGGTGCTGAAAGGTGACAAACTGGCTGTTGTTTCCACCGCCAACCAGGATTCCCCGCTGATGGGTGAAGCTATCTCTGGCGCTTCCGGTTTCCCAATCGTGGGCCTGGATGTTTGGGAACACGCTTACTACCTGAAATTCCAGAACCGTCGCCCGGACTACATCAAAGAGTTCTGGAACGTCGTGAACTGGGACGAAGCTGCCGCGCGTTTCGCAGCAAAAAAATAAATTCTATGCTTTAACGAAGCCCTGCAAGCGATGCTTGTGGGGTTTTTTTGTGATCAAACTCAATATAAAAACAATGATCCACTTAAATTGAAACAAGGTTTTATTATGCGAGTGGGATCACTTTTATAGTCTCTATGAATGTCTATCTTCTTTTCATCAAGACGGGCGCATCTCAAAGCAAGATGCAATCGCCCATAAAAATTGCCCCATTTTTATGTCTACAGGTGATGGAAATGCAGATCAAACGTACGATAGAGAAAATCCCAGGCGGTATGATGCTGGTGCCGCTTTTCCTGGGCGCGTTGTGTCACACCTTTTCCCCCGGCGCCGGGAAATACTTCGGCTCCTTTACCAACGGTATGATCACCGGTACGGTACCTATCCTGGCGGTCTGGTTCTTTTGCATGGGGGCGTCGATCAAGCTAAGCGCCACCGGCACCGTGCTGCGTAAATCAGGTACGTTAGTCATAACCAAGATTCTGGTGGCGTGGGTGGTTGCAGCGATTGCCTCACGCATTCTGCCGGAACATGGCGTAGAGGTCGGATTCTTCGCTGGGTTGTCTACGCTGGCGCTGGTGGCCGCGATGGATATGACCAACGGCGGGTTGTATGCCTCGATTATGCAGCAGTACGGCACCAAAGAAGAGGCTGGGGCGTTTGTCCTGATGTCGCTGGAGTCTGGCCCGCTGATGACCATGGTGATTCTGGGAACTGCCGGGATCGCGTCGTTTGAACCGCACGTATTTGTTGGCGCAGTATTGCCGTTCCTGATTGGTTTTGCGCTGGGTAATCTGGATCCTGAGCTGCGGGAATTCTTCAGTAAGGCCGTGCAGACGCTGATCCCGTTCTTTGCCTTCGCATTAGGTAACACCATTGATTTGAGCGTGATTGCTCAGACCGGCGTGCTGGGTATTCTGCTGGGCGTGGCAGTGATTATCATCACTGGTATTCCATTGATTATCGCCGATAAACTGATTGGTGGTGGCGATGGTACGGCGGGGATTGCGGCTTCCAGTTCTGCGGGGGCGGCGGTTGCTACGCCTGTGCTGATTGCTGAAATGGTTCCGGCATTTAAACCGATGGCACCGGCAGCAACTTCCCTGGTCGCCACGTCGGTGATTGTGACCTCCATTCTGGTGCCGATTATCACGTCTATCTGGTCGAAAAGGGCCAAAGCAAGGGCGGCAGAAATTGATCTTCGTGGCACCGTGAAGTAAGTCTCTTAAGCCGGATGGTCTGCACCATCCGGCCTAATTATTTACCCTTTGACGACAAACACCTCATCGATTGTTCTACACTCACTCTCGTTCAACTCTCCACCGGCATTACGTGACACGCCGGAGCAATAGCCAAACTTACGCGATACCACGGTTTTGATGGTGGTGACAAAATCTTCGCCGATGGCATAGATGGACATGTAGGTGCCAATCTGGTCCTGAATATCGCGAAGCGCTGCCAGGTCGCCCTGTTTAAACGCTTCCCGCGCGCTGACAAACAGTTCCGGCATGACGTTGTTCAACCCTGAAATAATCCCTGCGCCACCTGCCAACAGGTTGGGTATATAGTATTCGTCGTAGCCGGACAGCACGGCAAAATCCTCCCGCACGGCGCGGGTGGTCTGAATCATACTGCGAGTATGAGACTGGCAGTCGACGGTGTCTTTGATACCAGCGAAATTCGGGAACTCAGCGGCGAGGGAGGCAACCAGCTCTGGGGTTAAATCGCAGCCGGTGCGTGCCGGGAAGTTATAGGCAAACCATTTGCCGCTGAGTTTCTGCCCCAACTGACGGAAGTAGCTCAGCAGCTGTTTCGCCGTTTGTCCGTAGTAGTAGGGCGGCAGGATCATCACGGCATCGTAACCTGAGCGATACGCTTCCTGCGCCATCAACAATACATCATTCTGGCAGGTGGATGAGACGTTGGCGACCATCTTCAGCGAGCTCATGGCGCGGGCCTCGCGGATCAGCAACAGCCTTTCTTCGAGCGTAAAGGAAGCAAATTCCCCGATGCTGCCCATCAGCAAAATCACATCGATTTTGGCCTCGGTAAGGCGTTTGAGATGCTGGTTTAGACCGTTGAGATCGATCTTACCGTCATTGTCCATTGGCGTAATGGAAGGACACCAGACGCCAGCAAATTGCGATTGACCAGTCACGTTGTCGACTCCTTATTTGAAATGATGTTTCAAAACCAGCTTACATTGATAGCATGTGTCCCTAAGTTTCATGTGAACCGTGCTCTCATTTTGAGCGACTGGGGTAAAATAAATGTGGTGTAATGGGGGAAATTTATCGGGAGAGGGAACAGATGCGATATCCGGTCGATGTTTTTACGGGCAAAGTTCGGGACTACACGGGAAGCCGTCCCAGCGCGATTGCTAAAGTCCAGATTGACGGTGAGCTGATGCTGACCGAACTGGGGCTGACGGGAGATGAACAGGCGGAAGCGAAAATTCATGGCGGGCCGGATCGCGCGCTGTGTCACTATCCGCGTGAACACTATCAGCACTGGAGACAAGCGTTTCCGGAGCAGGCGGAGCTATTTGTCGCGCCCGCGTTTGGTGAGAACCTCTCTACTGAGGGGCTGACTGAAGAGAATGTGTATATTGGTGACATTTTCCAGTGGGGAGAGGCGTTGATTCAGGTCACGCAGCCGCGCTCGCCGTGCTTTAAGTTGAATTTCCATTTTGGCATCAGCGATATGGCCTGCCAGATGCAGGATGCAGGTAAGACGGGCTGGCTGTGCAGCGTCGTCGCGGCAGGGCTGGTATCTGCAGACGCGCCGTTGATCCTGGCGTCACGCGTGAGCGACGTCAGCGTGCGGGAGGCAATTGCTATCGCCTGGCATATGCCGTTTGATGATTCGCAATATCACCGTTTACTGTCGGCTGCCGGGTTATCAAAAAGTTGGACCAGAACGATGCAAAAGCGTCGTTTAAGCGGCAAGATCGAAGACAATTCCCGCCGTTTGTGGGGGAAATAATTCCCCCTGTCCGTGGAGGCCGGATGAGGCATTACGCCGCCATCCGGCAACACAGAGAGACTCAGGAACGCTTATACAACGGTAACCAAATTACCAGCCGTAAACCACCCAGCGGGCTGTCTTCGGCCTTCACCCAGCCACGATGCTGCTGGATTGCGGTTTCAACAATCGCCAGACCCAGACCTGTTCCGCCAGACTCGCGATCGCGTGCCTCATCGGTACGATAGAACGGACGGAAAATCTGTTCTCTGTCTTCAGGGCTTACACCTGGGCCATCGTCGTCCACGGTGATGGTAATCCCGTCGATATCCACCGCGAAGCCAACTTCAATCTTCGTATGTGAATAGCGCAGGGCATTGCGCACAATGTTTTCCAGCGCACTTTCCAACGCATTTGGGTTACCGTACAGCGGCCACGGACCCGGCGGGAAATTCACCGTGAGCGATTTACCCATCTGCTCAGCTTCAAAGGCGGCGTTATCCAGCACTTCGCCCCACAGCTGATTAGCTTTCACCGTTTCACTGACCAGCGCGTTTTTCTGCTGATTACGCGACATCACCAGCAGGTCGTTGATCATGCTGTCTAGTCGGTGTGCTTCTGTTTCAATGCGCTCCAGCTCTTTGCTCTCACCGCTACGACGGCGCAGCAGAGCGGTGCCCAGTTGCAGACGCGTTAGCGGTGTTCTCAGCTCGTGAGAGATGTCCGACAGCAAACGTTGCTGCGTGGTCATCATCCGTTCCAGCGCCGTCACCATCTGGTTAAAGCTGGCACCTGCCGCCAGAAACTCCTGCGGACCGGCTTCCAGCTCCGGATGTTGACGCAGGTTGCCCTGGGCCACTTCATCCGCCGCGTTTTTCAACTTACGCGCTGGTTTCGCCAGACTCCAGGCAAGCCAGAGCAATAGCGGAGAGCTGACTAACATGGTGACGATCAGCAATAACAGCGGTCGGTCAAACAGCAGGTTGATAAAGTCAGATTGTGAGCTGCTGGCTGGTCGAATGAGATACAGCTGGTAGTTATCTTCACCGTCTCTGACGGAGAAAGGCCCGACCATCTCAACGCGACCGTATTTTTTCTTTTGCGGATGGTCTGCGTTATCGGCCTGACCAATAAAGTTACGAATGATCTGCATTTCATTGCGTTCTGCGCCGATCACGCGTCCTTCCGTCGTAACAAGTAATAACCGCTGTCCTGGCGGCGCCCACTTGTCTATCGCCCGAAACAAGCGACGCCACCACATCAAATCGTTGGGTGGATCGTTCGCCAGTTCAGCTTCAACGTGTTGCTCAATCATTAACCCCTGGCGCTGCTCGCTGTCCAGTAGCTCGGTCATCTGGCGTGAGTCGAGCTTGGGTAACATCAGCACCAACATCAACACCAGTGCCAGCGTCAACCAGAAGATGGCAAAGATGCGCGCGGTTAAGCTCCCTATCATGAAGCGGAAACCATCAGGTAGCCGCGACCACGCAGGGTTTTAAACCACGGGTGTCCGTCTTTACGCTCTGGCAGCTTACGACGCAGGTTCGAGATATGCATATCGATAGCGCGATCGAAAGGCGTCAGGCGTTTACCCAGCACTTCCTGGCTCAGGTGCTCACGCGAAACCACCTGACCGAGATGCTGTGCCAGCAAATAAAGCAGGGTGAATTCGGTGCCGGTTAACTCCAGAATTTGCCCGTCAAAGCTGGCTTCCTGGCGACCCGGATTAAGGCTTAACGCATCTACTTCCAGAGTCGGCGAGCCGTTATCGCTGTTCTGCTGCTGTTCGCTCCAGTGTGAGCGACGCAGAATAGCGCGGATGCGCGCGACCAGTTCACGGTCGTTAAACGGTTTGGGTAAATAGTCGTCCGCGCCCAGCTCAAGGCCAAGTACGCGATCCAATTCGCTGCCGCGAGCGGTCAGCATGATTACGGGTGTCTGGTGTGTCTGACGAAGTGCTTTCAGCGTATCAATGCCGTTTTTCTTCGGCATCATGACGTCGAGCAAAAGTAAATCGATGCTGTCATCCAGAAGCTCAAGCGCCTGTTCCCCATCATAGGCAACCAGCACATCGAAACCTTCCATTTCGAGCAACTCCTTTAACAGGGAAGTCAGCTCTCGGTCATCATCAACTAACAGGATTTTATTCATTGTTTACGTACCTCCGAGGCAGAAATTACGTCATCAGGCGTCGCTAATCTATGACTTTACGTTGTTTTACACCCCCTGACGCATGTTTGCAGCCCGAATCGTAAACTGTCTCTCGTTGAATCGCGACAGAAAAGATTTTGGGAGCAAGTGATGGGCAAAGTTAGCGCTGCCGTCATGGCCTCAACGCTGGCACTTAGTACATTTAGCCATGCAGCTGAAGTCGTCACAGGCGATCACTGGCACCTGGGTGAAGGCTCATCGCAACGTAGCGTTCAGAGCCACATGTTTGACGGTATCAGTTTAACCGAACATCAACGTCAACAGATGCGAGATTTAATGCAGCAGGCAAGACACGAACAGCCTCCTGTTAATGTTAGCGAAATGGAGACAATGCATCGCCTTGTCACCGCAGAGAAATTTGATGAAAGCGCAGTGCGCGCTCAGGCAGAAAGAATGGCGCAAGAACAGGTTGCCCGCCAGGTTGAAATAGCCAGGATCCGCAACCAGATGTATCGCCTGTTAACGCCCGAGCAGCAAGCGGTTTTAAATGAGAAACATGAACAACGAATGGAGCAACTGCGCGACGTAGCGCACTGGAAAAAAAGCTCATCGTTGAATTTATTGAGTAGTAGCAACTCACGTTCCCAGTAGTAACCCTGTTTTCCTTGCCATAGACACCATCCCTGTCTTCCCCCACATGATGTGGGGGTTTTTTTTATCAATAACTTACGTATAACCTCAAGTAAAAACAGCTACTTATAAAAAGCTGGAGCCAGCCTGAGCCGTTTTGAATTTCCCAGAGTGTGGACACAATGTGGACACTCCGGGTCACTCCTATCTTAAAGCGATACGCCACCGGCAAGCGGATTTAGTGAGACAGCATTTGCAGATAGTCTGGCGACAGATGCGCGTAAACCATCGTTTGCTGGATGCTGGCATGTCCTAAGATCTGCTGTAGCGCGATAATGTTTCCGGTACACCATCCCTGTTGCTAGCCGCATATTTGAGCACACAGTAATTTACTGTGATCCGCCTTACCTGCCAGCGAGCAAAACGGCTGATTTTACCGCGTACGGTAAACCCTTCACTGTCGATGATCACCGTGACCTAGTTGAGTCGTTGATTACTTTACGTTGATCCGCCGTACCTGCTTGAAACCCGTACCAGTAACGCGCGCTATCGCTATGAATACTCGAAAGCAGATCATGAGCGCCTTTTGTCATGCCTGCTTAATTTGCCGGGTAACGTTTCCGTCATTTTGTCCGGCTACCCATCTCAGTTCTATGAGACGCGGTTAACTGAATGGCGTAGTAAGGAATTCTAGGTAATGACACGAGGCGGCGTTCGCACAGAAAAAATCTGGATGAACTACCCCGAGGGGCGCGCCTATTCCAGTTCATTTGCCGGAAAAGATTACAACGATCGCCAACGCATAAAGCGTAAGGCCGCGCGTTGGCGCGCAAAATATTCTGCGCTTCCACCGGCAGAAAGGCTGGCAATCATGGTGGCCCTCAGTGAGGTGGATGGAGGTGTGTGCGATTTGGCTGTTGAAGCAAGTTAGAAAGGATAAATAGAAATGCCCCGTTACCGGGGCATTTTTTTACTACTCGAGCGTTAGTTGCTCGGGACTGCATTTGTACAGTGTAGCTAGCCGTTCAAGGTTGTCTTTGCGAGGGCGCTCAGACTTTTCGAACTCGGACACTGTAGATTGCTTAATTCCCAATGCTTCAGCGACTTGTTTTTGTGTCAAGCCTCTGTAAACACGCCATGCAGCCTGCATGGTGCAACCCTTCTCAGAAAGAATGTTGATAACTTCGTTTGGGTATCGAACGTTATCAGATGTGCCGGTTTCGTTTTGAACAGGCTCGTATAACTCGGCGATATCACTATCACGGGTCAATTTTTCGAACAGTTCAATCGGCACGACAGCAGAAATTCTTTGCCCTCTACTGTCTGTGATGAATTGAATGTTAGCCATCACTATTTAGTCCTACGTAGATTGTTAAAAAATAATGATTTTTAACTTGTACATCTTCGACTGCCTAAACCGATAGGTATAATTTTTAACATGCAGTACTCCTCATCAATTAATTGAAATTTAAAATTTTTTCTCTTTAGCATCTACCGTTTGAGTTGACGGGGCGGGGTTTCCCCCGCCACACATCAATATGTCGTGGACGTTCGGCGCAAGATGCGCTGAATCTCGATCACTACAGGAGCATTGTTGCTTAAAGCGTACAACACTCTGTAGTTTCCAACCCTCAGTCGATACTGACCATCGCTATCAGTGAGCTTTTTAACATCAAGCCCCTTCAGGTCTGGATATGACTGCATCGCGTTGACCTTCTCGCGAACAGCTTTTTGATCTTTTGATGGTAGCGAGCGTAAGTCCTTAGCGGCCTTACCAGTCCATTGAATGTTTGTCGCCATGACGAACCTCAAAGGTAAATTGTTAAAGAACGCATCCCGAAAATCGGAATATCCACAATATAGGACTTCAACCCTATATTGTCAATAAACTCCTATATTATTCCCTATATTTATTTCTTCCCTATGCCAGCAAGGTTGTTGCACGACACTGCGCAAAATTGCACAAAAAAATCAGCTCTTTTTTGTGGATCTCCCAAGGACCTATGCTGGTTAGAGGTGAATCTGTAAGTGCACGAAAACACATGTGATCGCTGCGTGCAGGTGACGGGGGGAAAGCCCGCGCGCCGGGGTAGGCAGGGGCATCACTCAAATATAGGAAATTTGGCCCAATTCTGGCGCGCTGCTGCGTTCTGTGTATTGTGTGCGGGTAATGCGTGTTTAGATGGTGGGGCGCTGAGAATGGCGCTTGCGCGCCGTGTGTTGATATGCGATGAAGGCCGCCGCCAGAGAGACGGCGGGGTTGTTATGTGGATGATTCAAGTAGGGCGTAAGGTTTAAAGCGGATCACTTCTTCGCCAAGCCAGTCGTTGACGTGCTTCAGTGCTTCAGTGCTTCCATTGCTGGCATTAGTTCGTTGATGGCAAACACGCGCGCGGCCTTTTCCACGTCACCGAATGAGCCGTTGCCGTCCGGCATGGCTCCCATCAGTTGCGGTGGTACACGGTGTGCGGCAAGAATGTCATCACGCGTGACTGATTTGATATTTAAAAACTCATCCTTCGCAGATATCTGGCTGAAGGGCATCAGTTGCACCCCGTCTTTGCCGCCGCCTGGCGCGTGGATCACTACGTTCTTAAATGCGCCTTTGTTCCTGGCTCCTGCTAGGGTTTGCTGTATGACTTTTACGCCCGCGTCGTCAACCTGTGATGTGCCGATATACAGAATGCATCCGGCATGAGATCCGTTTTCGTAATACATCTTGCGGAACATATCCGCCGAGTGTGACAGGCTGGCTGACAATAGCGCGCCCATGTACTCCGGCATCCCGTAAATCTCCTGATGAATATCAGGATTCAACACATGGCAGACTGAGCCGGTTTTAAAAGCGCATTCGTCTTTCCACTGCCTGATAAACCAGTATGTGTCCAGGTCAGTGCCGCGCCGGGTGTACTTCGCCGGGGAATGACGGAGCGGTAGCCGCCCGCCTAGTCGGTTCTTTCGTTCTTCCAGGTAGAAGTTACCAAACACAAACCAGTCAAGCGCCAGGGCGGAGAACGTCTGGCGAGACAGTAGCGGGTGTGGGATAAAGCAGCCCGCCAGCGCGTTGCGCTTGAAGTACAGCGCTGACTGGCGCCAGGACGCTTTGCCAAATGAGCGAGCAAGCCCGTACCAGTCCACCGGCGTTTCGTAATATCTGCCGTTGTCGGCGCAATACATATTGTCGAGCAGGTCGTAAGCGTCAGTGACCTGGTATGGCCCATCAAAGGTGAAGGCGCTAAGGGCTGGATCGCGCTTCAGTGCTTCACCAATATCATGTTGCGGTGTACCGTCAGTAAGCATAGTCAGGCCGCTTTCGTGTGTTGTTGTGTTCATTAAAACTCCCTTACGGAACCGCCGCCGCTGCCGTTCTCGCGTCCAAGTGGCTCGTTGATGATTGCCAGCATATTTGCCCAGGCTAAGTCACCGTGACGCCCAGGACTGGATAATCAGCAAGGTACAGCATGACGTTGATAGCAATGGATTTACAACACAGCTTAACTTTGAAGCAAAAATATCTGACTGGATTGCAGAAACTGAATAGAATGGCGGTGAGTTCAACTCCCTAGGGGAGTCACCATTATGTTCAAATGTCCACATTGCGGCGCTACGGCTCGCACCCGCACCAGTAAGCCTCTCAGTGAAGTAACGATCCGTCAGTACCATCAGTGCCAGAACATGGAATGCGGCTTGTCATTCACGACGCTTAACAGCGTTGAAAAGATAGTCACGAAACGTGAGCGCCGCGAAGAGTTATCCCCTGATTTTATCCCTGCCGGTGTTTTTCCTGCCTCGCATTACGGACGCGATCAGCTAAATTTAGCGATATAATGAAGGCCCCGCAGATGCGGGGCTTTTTTTTCGATGTGGACGATGTGTGGACATCATATGAGACAAATCCTTTTGTTTCATTGCGTTATGGTGATAATTAAATCACCACCCATGTCTTCCCCCACATGATGTGGGGTTTTTTTTTGCCCAAAATTTGTCACTCGGTTATTGCCTGACTGTTTTACTTCATCCGTTATACTAGCGGCATATTCTGGCTGGAGTGTTTATGAATCATACCTATGGGCGGCTGGTGAGCCGGGCGGCAATCGCGGCGACCGTGATGGCATCACTGTTACTTTTGATCAAAATTTTCGCGTGGTGGTACACCGGATCGGTCAGTATTCTGGCTGCACTGGTGGATTCTCTGGTGGACATCGCGGCGTCGTTAACCAACCTGTTGGTGGTGCGCTATTCGCTGCAACCGGCCGATGATGAACATACGTTCGGACACGGAAAAGCGGAATCACTGGCGGCGCTGGCGCAAAGCATGTTTATTTCCGGTTCGGCGCTGTTTTTATTCCTGACCGGGATTCAGCATCTCATCCAACCGACGCCGATGAAAGATCCCGGCGTTGGGGTGGTTGTCACCATCATTGCGTTAGTGTGTACAATCATTCTGGTCTCGTTTCAGCGCTGGGTAGTGAAGCGTACGCAAAGTCAGGCCGTTCGGGCAGATATGCTTCATTATCAGTCTGATGTTATGATGAACGGTGCGATTCTCATTGCGCTCGGGCTGGCATGGTACGGCTGGCATCGTGCGGATGCCTTGTTTGCGCTCGGGATTGGCATCTATATTTTATATAGCGCATTACGCATGGGGTATGAGGCAGTGCAATCTTTGCTGGATCGCGCTTTACCCGATGAGGAACGTCAGGAAATTATTGATATCGTGACGTCATGGCCTGGGGTCAGCGGCGCTCACGATCTTCGCACGCGGCAGTCAGGGCCGACCCGCTTTATTCAGATTCATTTGGAAATGGAAGATAATCTGCCGCTCGTTCAGGCGCATTTAGTGGCTGAACAGGTTGAGCAGGCAATTTTACGGCGTTTCCCGGGATCGGATGTCATCATTCATCAGGATCCCTGTTCAGTCGTACCCAAGGAAGGCAAGGTGTTTGAGCTTTCATAATTCGTTGTAAAAAGTGAACCGGGCCAGCATTTTGTGTATAAATTACCACCATTTGGCCTGACCTGAATCAATTCAGCAGGAAGTGATTGTTATACTATCTGCATATTCGTTGGATCGTTTCGATATGCGGAATCGACTTCCGGCAGCAGATTTCATTTTGCATTCCAAAGTTCAGAGGTAGTCATGATTAAGAAAATCGGTGTGTTGACAAGCGGCGGTGATGCGCCGGGCATGAACGCAGCAATCCGTGGTGTTGTACGTGCAGCGTTGACGGAAGGGCTGGAAGTCATGGGGATCCATGATGGCTACCTGGGTTTGTATGAAGACCGTATGGTCCAGCTTGACCGCTACAGCGTATCCGACATGATCAACCGCGGCGGTACTTTCCTCGGTTCAGCTCGCTTCCCGGAATTCCGCGACGAAAACGTGCGTGCGGTGGCTATCGAAAACCTGAAAAAGCGTGGCATTGATGCGCTGGTTGTTATCGGCGGTGACGGTTCTTACATGGGTGCGAAACGCCTGACTGAAATGGGCTTCCCATGCATCGGTCTGCCGGGCACTATCGACAACGATATCAAGGGCACCGACTACACCATCGGTTACTTCACCGCTCTGGGTACTGTAGTAGAAGCGATTGACCGTCTGCGTGATACCTCTTCTTCTCACCAGCGTATTTCCATCGTTGAAGTGATGGGCCGCTACTGTGGCGATCTGACCCTGGCGGCTGCAATTGCCGGTGGTTGTGAGTTCGTAGTGGTTCCGGAAGTGGAATTCAGTCGCGACGATTTGGTTGCTGAAATCAAAGCGGGCATCGCGAAAGGTAAAAAACACGCAATCGTAGCGATCACTGAGCACATGTGTGACGTTGACGAACTGGCGCATTACATCGAGAAGGAAACGGGCCGCGAAACGCGTTCGACCGTGTTGGGTCACATTCAGCGTGGTGGTTCCCCGGTTCCTTACGATCGTATTCTGGCATCCCGTATGGGCGCATATGCTATTGAACTGCTGCTGGCAGGTCATGGCGGTCGCTGTGTCGGTATTCAGAACGAGCAACTGGTTCACCACGATATCATCGATGCTATCGAGAACATGAAGCGTCCATTCAAAGGTGACTGGCTGGACTGCGCGAAAAAACTGTACTGATTGTTTTTTGTTGCCCGGTGGCGCTTCGCTTACCGGGCCTACAGAGTGTACTCTTGTAGGCCGGATAAGGCGTAAGTCGTCATCCGGCACAACCTTCCTCATTTATTCCCCGAAGTTATAGCAAATCTTTTTTTATTCTTTAATGTTTGGATGCCTTTCTGGCACGCTTTGCTCATCACAACATCACATAAGAGAGCTGGGCGATGAACAAATGGGGCGTAGGGTTAACATTATTGCTGGCATCGACCAGCGTTCTGGCAAAGGATATTCAGTTACTTAACGTATCGTACGATCCAACACGTGAACTGTACGAGCAGTACAATAAAGCCTTCAGCGCGCACTGGAAGCAGGAGACGGGCGATAACGTCGTGATCCGCCAGTCACACGGCGGCTCTGGTAAACAGGCGACCTCTGTCATCAACGGTATTGAAGCCGATGTCGTGACGTTGGCACTGGCATATGACGTGGATGCCATTGCTGAACGTGGTCGAATTGATAAAAACTGGATTAAGCGCTTGCCGGATAACTCTGCGCCTTACACCTCCACCATCGTGTTCCTGGTCCGCAAAGGCAACCCCAAACAAATTCATGACTGGAACGATTTGATCAAACCCGGCGTGTCAGTGATTACACCAAACCCGAAAAGCTCAGGCGGCGCACGCTGGAACTATCTGGCGGCATGGGGCTATGCCCTGCACCACAACAACAACGATCAGGCCAAAGCGCAGGACTTCGTCAAGGCCCTGTATAAAAACGTTGAAGTGCTGGATTCCGGTGCACGTGGCTCAACCAATACTTTCGTTGAGCGTGGTATCGGTGATGTGCTGATCGCCTGGGAAAACGAAGCGCTGCTGGCAACGAACGAGCTGGGTAAAGACAAATTTGAGATAGTGACGCCGAGTGAATCTATTCTCGCGGAGCCGACCGTTTCCGTGGTCGATAAAGTGGTGGAAAAGAAAGACACCAAAGCGGTGGCGGAAGCTTACCTGAAGTATCTCTACTCTCCGGAAGGCCAGGAAATTGCAGCGAAAAACTACTATCGTCCACGTGATACAGACGTTGCGAAGAAATACGAAAATGCATTTCCGAAGCTGAAGCTGTTCACCATCGATGAAGAGTTTGGCGGCTGGACGAAAGCGCAGAAAGAGCACTTCTCTAATGGCGGTACGTTCGACCAGATCAGCAAACGCTAAATAAGTCTGTGATTTACCGACCCGGTGGCCTAACGCGACCGGGTTTTTTATTTGCCATGGTTTTGCGTTACTCTTGCCCTTCAATGGGATACAGGAAACGCGTAATGAAAAAAGCAGGCTATCTTTTACTGGCGGTGATTGTGGTCGCCGCCGCTGCAGGCATCGGGTACTGGAAATTCACCGGCAACCCGGACGCATTACGCCAGATCGTCCTTCAACAATGCTTGCCGCACCAGTTGCAGCAGCAGGATCCTGCACCATGCGCAGAAGTGAAGACGGATGCCGGATATGTGGTGTTCAAAGACCGTAACGGCCCTTTGCAATATTTGTTGATGCCCACTTATCGCATTAACGGTACGGAAAGCCCACTGCTGTTGAAATCAGGCACGCCGAACTTTTTCTGGCTGGCCTGGCAGGCGCGTAGCTTTATGAGCCAAAAATACGGCCAGGAAATCCCTGACAAAGCAGTCTCTCTGACCATTAACTCACGTAGCGGGCGTACTCAAAATCACCTGCATATTCATATCTCCTGCCTGCGAACCGATGTCAGAAAACAGCTGGATGACAACCTGGCGAAAATCAGCACCCGCTGGCTACCTCTACCAGGTGGGCTGCGCGGTCATGAATATCTGGCGCGTCGCGTCACGGAAAATGAACTGGCACAACGCAGCCCATTTATGATGCTGGCAGAAGAGGTGCCGGATGCACGTGAGCATATGGGCAGCTATGCGTTGGCGATGGTGCGTCAGAGCGATGAATCCTTTGTTCTGCTGGCTACTCAGCGCAATCTGCTGGCGCTGAATCTCGCCTCCGCTGAGGAAATTCAGGATCATCAATGTGATATTCTGCGTTAACCCCACCTAATCTGGCGTTTACTCCGCATGCCTGTCCCCGTATTCTTGTTGAAAAAAACAACAGGAGACAGGCATGTCGCTCTGGCTTACACACCCTCTGTTTATCCCCTCTCTGGTGGTTGGCATCACCATTCTGCTCTGGGCTACGTCGCTGCTGCCGGAGTTTATAACGGCGCTGCTGTTCTTTGCCGTGGCGATGGTCGCCAAAATCGCGCCTCCGGATGTGATCTTTGGCGGCTTTGCGTCCTCCGCATTCTGGTTGGTGTTTAGCGGCTTTGTGCTGGGTATCGCGATTCGTAAAACGGGGCTGGCGGACAGGGCGGCGAGGGCGCTGTCATCACGGTTGACCGACTCCTGGCCGTTAATGGTGGCGAGTGTGGTGCTGTTGAGTTACGCGCTGGCGTTTGTAATGCCATCCAACATGGGCCGCATTGCGCTGCTGATGCCGATTGTCGCAGCGATGGCGAAACGAGCTGGAATTAACGATGGTACGCGCGCCTGGTATGGTCTGGCACTGGCCGTTGGGTTTGGGACATTCCAGCTTTCTGCGACGATTTTACCCGCAAACGTACCGAATCTGGTGATGAGCGGCGCGGCGGAAGGCTCTTACGGCATCCACCTCAATTATCTTCCCTATTTGCTGCTGCATACGCCGGTTCTGGGTTGGCTTAAAGGCGCGGTTCTCATCGTGCTTATCTGCTGGCTGTTCCCTGGCAAGCCCCATGCGCCGCGCGATCTCACGCCGTCGGAACCGATGAGTGGAGATGAAAAACGTCTGGCCTGGATGTTAGCAGTGGTGTTGCTTCTTTGGGTAAGCGAAAGCTGGCACGGCATTGGCCCCGCGTGGACCGGGCTGGCGGCGGCAGTTATCACATTGCTCCCACGGGTTGGCTTTATCAATGGCGACGAGTTTTCCACTGGGGTCAACATTCGTACCTGTATTTATGTGGCGGGTATTCTGGGGCTGGCGATCACCGTCACGCAGACAGGTATTGGTAGCGCCGTTGGCGAAGCGCTGTTACAGGTGATGCCGCTGGATGCGGAAAAGCCGTTTACCAGTTTCCTCGCGCTGACCGGTATTACCACGGCGCTTAATTTTATTATGACGGCGAACGGTGTTCCGGCGCTGTATACCACGTTGGCGCAAAGCTTTGCCGATGCGACGGGATTCCCGCTGCTGTCGGTGATTATGATCCAGGTGCTGGGTTATTCCACACCACTGTTGCCGTATCAGGCTTCACCGATCGTGGTGGCGATGGCGCTCGGGAAAGTACCTGCAAGGGCAGGGATGCTGCTGTGTATCGCACTGGCGGCGGCAACGTATTTGATTCTTCTGCCGCTGGATTACGCCTGGTTTACGGTGTTGGGAAAACTGTAGCTGTATCAAAATGTTAATTTTATGTTTTGTGAGTGAGTGAATTGTATTATGCGCGGCAATATCGGTTAATGCCTGAGCGCAGATTTGCGCACTGGAAACTCAAGGATTGATTCATGGACAGTTTGACCCCCATCCGCCGCTGGCCTGCCATCATCTCGCTTGTGATTACGCTGACCATCTGGTTTGTTATCCCGTGTCCTCCTGACGTAACCCCGCAAGCATGGCACCTGCTGGCACTGTTTATTGGTACGATCGCCGCGATTATCGGTAAAGCTATGCCCATTGGTGCAATTGCGATTGTGGCGATTATGCTGGTGGCGATGACAGGCGTTACTAACCCAGGCAAACCCTCGGCGGCATTGAACGATGCATTGAGTGGTTTTTCTAACCAGCTAATCTGGCTGATTGGTTTATCCATTATGCTGTCGCAAAGTCTGTTAAAGACCGGCCTGGGCGCGCGTATTGGCTACGGGTTTATTGCGCTATTTGGTAAAAGAACGCTGGGTATTGCGTGGGCATTAACCCTTGCGGAAACGCTAATTGCACCCGTAACGCCAAGCAATACCGCGCGTGGTGGTGGCATTATCCACCCGGTAATGCGGGCGATTGCGGAGAGCCTCGGCTCGCAGCCAGGCCATGCCGAGAATGGCTCAACGGGCCGTTATCTCGCGCTGGTGAACTACAACATTAACCCGATCAGCTCGGCAATGTTCATCACCGCGACCGCACCTAATCCGTTAATCGTCAGTTTTTTGACAAAGGGGACGGATGGCGTGCTGAACATGACCTGGGGAATGTGGGCTATTGCGGCGCTTCTTCCCGCACTGGTATCACTGGTTGTTATGCCGATTGTAATCTGGTGGCTCTATCCGCCAGCTATCACGCGCACGCCAAATGCGCCGCAGTTTGCGCGGCAAAAACTGGATGCGCTGGGTCCACTTTCTTTGGCAGAGAAAATCACCCTGGGGGTGTTCATTTTGCTGCTCTGTCTATGGGCGGGTGTTCCAGCAATGCTGATGGGCAGTGCCTGGAGCGTAAACCCCACTAGCGCCGCGTTAATTGGATTGTCGATTCTATTGATGGCGGGTGTATTGAGCTGGGATGACATTCTTAAATGCCGCGGGGCATGGGATACGATAGTCTGGTTTGCCGCGCTGGTGATGATGGCGGATTTTCTCAGCAAACTGGGATTGGTGGGATGGCTGGCAACCAGCGTGGGTAGCGCAATCGACCATCTTGGCGTGCACTGGAGTGTTGCGACGCTGCTGTTAATCCTGCTTTACGTCTACTCGCACTACTTTTTCGCCAGCACAACTGCGCATATTACGGCTATGTTCGCTGCGTTCTTCGCCGCAGGCTTAGGCCTCGGCGCGCCGCCAGCGCTGCTTGGTTTAATGCTCGGTTTCTCCTCCTCCTTGATGATGTCGCTCACGCACTATGGCACGGGTACTGCGCCTATTATCTTTGGTTCGGGCTATGTCACGTTGGCGGAGTGGTGGAAAACGGGGCTGGTGATGAGTGTGGTCAACCTGACCATTTGGGGTGTGACCGGCGCCTTCTGGTGGCACTGGTTGGGATACTGGTAGTTAATACAGCGGGAGGAGGGTTCCTCCCGCCTTAACAACTTAAGCCTGTTTAGCGGCTTCTGCTGCTTTAACGATGACTGCGAAGGCGTCTGCTTTCAGAGAAGCACCACCAACCAGCGCACCGTCGATGTCCGGCTGAGCGAACAGTTCTGCCGCGTTAGCTGCGTTTACAGAACCGCCGTACTGGATGATAACTTGCTCAGCGATTTTCGCGTCAGCTTTAGCAATGTGGTCACGAATAAATTTGTGAACAGCCTGAGCCTGAGCAGGAGTTGCAGATTTGCCGGTACCGATAGCCCATACTGGTTCGTAAGCGATAACGACGCCTTCGAATGCTGCTGCGCCCTGAGTTTTCAGAACCGCGTCGATCTGACGTGCACAAACTTCTTCAGTTTTGCCCGCTTCGTTTTCTGCTTCGGTTTCACCGATGCACAGAACTGGAGTCAGACCCTGCTCTTTCAGCACGGCGAATTTTTTAGCGATCAGCTCGTCAGATTCTTTGTGGTAAGTACGACGCTCAGAGTGACCGATAATGATGTACTGCGCGCCGATGTCTTTCAGCATTTCAGCACTTGTTTCACCAGTGAATGCGCCAGACAGGTTCAGGTCAACGTTCTGCGCGCCCAGAATGATGTGGCTACCGGCAGCGGCGTGTTTCGCCAGGTCGATATACATTTCCGGCGGAGCAATCGCTACTGCACAGCCAGCAACGCCAGCCAGTTCTTTACGCAGGTTAGCAACCAGTTCGTTTACCATGTGGCGGCTGCCGTTCAGTTTCCAGTTACCCATCACTAAAGGATGTCGCATTTCATTTCTCCACGCTTGTCAGCGAATTAAGGAATATGGCCGCCCGTGAGGGCAGCATGGTCTGTGAAACAGTATAGAGATTCATCCCCTGAAAGGCTTTGCTTTTTGTCATCAATTCGCCTTCTCAAGACTTTCTGATAGTGCCAGCTTAATCGGTTCAACAGCGAAGGTCAGTCCTTTTTCACCGTTGTCAGCAACAACATAGCGAATTGCGCCTTCTGTTTCAGCGTAATAGCGCTTACCTTTGCCTGCGGCGAGCAGTTTTTGCAGCTTTTTCTGGCTCTGTTCCTTCGTCAGTAGCGGTGCGACGGTGCGGATGACGGCGGTCATGTATTCCAGCGCTTTCACTTTGGCTGCCTTTTGTTCTGGCCCCTGAATGGGTAACCAGGTTATCTGCATGCTTTTGATTTTAAGGGTGCCGCGTTCAAGAGCGGAAGACGCATACAGGTTTTCATTGATTTTACTGGCTGCGCGGGTGAGATTTGCTCGATCGCGACTGCTGTCGATGGCGCGGAACTCATTCAGAATAAGCTTCGGATTCTGCGTATTAAAGTTTTCACGAAACTGGCTAATCGACAGGTCAAAGGTCGGCGCGCCCGCCAGTAAATAGGGGGCCGTGGTTGCCGTCGATGGCTCTTCCGCCAGTACCGCAGTGCTCGCGGTTAAGGCTGAAAACAATAATAAAAACAGTGTAAATCCTTGCTTCATCAATCGTACCTTTCATTCTCATTGCTCACGATTAAAACGGTAACCGTCGAGCTTGTCAAAAGGGTAAACTGTTCTGGAAGGTAATAATAAAGGAACTTACATGACCATACAGCAGTGGTTATTCTCATTTAAAGGGCGCATCGGGCGCCGTGATTTCTGGATTTGGATTGGCCTATGGATCGTCAGCATGCTGGTTCTGTTTTCGCTGGCGAGCAAACAATTACTCGATATTCAGACCGCGGCTTTTTGTCTGGTGTGTCTGCTATGGCCAACGGCGGCAGTGACGGTAAAACGTCTGCATGACCGGGGGCGCTCCGGAGCGTGGGCGCTGTTGATTATCCTGGCGTGGATGCTGCTGGCCGGAAATTGGGCGATATTACCCGGCGTCTGGCAATGGGCGGTAGGCCGCTTTGTTCCAACGTTGATTCTGGTTGGTATGCTTATCGATCTGGGGGCGTTCATTGGCACCCAGGACGCAAATAAATATGGTAAGGATACGCAGGACGTAAAGTACAGAGCTGACTCGTAGGCCGGATAAGCGCCATCCGGCAAAATGCCCGGGTGTTTACCGGGCATTAAAACGTTCTTACCAGTAGTGCTCTGCGGTCATATGGCCCGGTCGACGGCGCAGGTGTTTGGTCATTTGCCGGGTCTCTTTCAGCAACTGCTGCGTGTCGCGTACCATTTGCGGGTTTCCGCACAGCATCACATGGCTGGTTTCTTTATCCATTGGCAACCCGACTGCTTTTTCTAGCTCACCGCTTTCAATCAACGCCGGTACACGTCCGGTCAGCGAATCTGCGGCTGTTTCACGGCTGACAACCGTCTGGATGCGTAATTTACCTTCGTAGCGTTTTTCCAACGCCTGCATCAACGGTAGATAGCTCAAATCGGCGGCATAGCGCGCGGCGTGGACCAGCACCAGATTTTTAAAGCGATCCAGGTCCTTGCCTAACTGCAGAATCGACAAATATGGGCCGATAGCCGTGCCGGTCGCCAGCATCCATAGCGTTTCGCAATCGGGGACTTCATCCAGCACGAAGAAACCAGCAGCTTCACTCACCACCTGCACTTCATCGCCTGGCTTCAGTGCTGCCAGACGAGGGCTGAGTTTGCCGTCGGGAACCGTCACCAGATAAAACTCTAAATCGGGGTTATCAGGGGCATTTACGTAAGAATAGGCGCGCTGGACGCGTTCGCCGTCGATCTCAAGGCCAAGTTTAGTGAACTGACCTGCAGTGAAAGGAAGAACTGGAGCTCGCACGGTCAAACTAAACAGGGCATCGGTCCAGTTTTGCACCTTTGTGACTTTGCCTGTTACCCAATCTGCCATGGTTTTCTCCTGTCTGTTTTGATTGCCTTATCTTCGTTCGTTGGACGAAAGATTTCCAGCCCATATGGGCTGGAAGGCTCTATTGATCAAATCAATTACAGGATGTGCGCCTGCACATCGGGATCTTTACGATCGAGGTAGTGAATCGACTGAATGCGACGGATCGTACGTGATTTGCCGCGGATCAGCAGCGTTTCGGTGGTGGCGATATTACCTTTGCGGCTAATCCCTTCCAGCAAATCGCCTTTGGTGATGCCGGTGGCGGAGAAAATGACGTTGTCGCTACGCGCCATTTCATCGAGGCGCAGCGCTTTACCCGCTTCAATGCCCATGGCGGCGCAACGAGCCAGTTCTTGTTCGCCAATGCGACGGTTTTCTTCGCTGTCGCCTTTGACGTCATGACGCGCCAGCAAACGGCCCTGCATGTCGCCGTCCAGTGCGCGGATCACAGCTGCGGAAACCACACCTTCAGGTGCGCCGCCAATGCCGTACAGCACGTCAACTTCACTGTCTGGCATGCAGGTCAGAATGGAGGCCGCAACGTCGCCGTCTGGAATAGCGAAGACGCGCACGCCCAGTTTTTGCATTTCGGCGATCGTTTCATCATGGCGTGGTTTGGCCAGAATGGTTACGGTCAGCTCACTCAGCGGTTTATTGAGTGCAGCGGCAACGTTATGCAGGTTGGCTTCCAGCGACAGGTTCAGGTCGATAGACCCTTTTGCGCCTGGGCCGACAATCAGCTTTTCCATGTACATATCTGGCGCATTCAGGAAGCAGCCTTTATCGCCCACAGCCAGTACGGCCAGCGCGTTTGCCTGACCCATTGCCGTCATGCGTGTGCCTTCAATAGGATCGACGGCGATGTCGACCGCATCGCCAAGACCGGTCCCGACTTTTTCACCGATAAACAGCATCGGCGCTTCATCAATCTCACCCTCGCCAATCACGATGGTGCCGTCGATGTTGACCTGGTTGAGCATAATACGCATGGCGTTCACTGCCGCGCCGTCAGCGGTATTTTTATCGCCGCGGCCCAACCATTTATAGCCAGCCAGCGCGGCCGCTTCGGTCACGCGTGAAAATTCAATGGCAAGTTCTCGTCTCATTGCAAACTCGTAGCTGAAAGGAATGGCGCGAAGTGTAGCACAGGGGAGGGGGCGAGATTATTGATGTGTGTGCGGGGTTGCCCCCGCACGAAGATTTTGCCGGATAAGCCAAAGTAGCCATCCGGCAATGACGTATTACTCGTCGTGATCTTCCCATGCCATGGCGCGTTTGACCGCTTTTTTCCAGCCGCTGTAACGGAAGTTACGCTCGGTGGTTTCGATGCCTGGACGGAATTCACGCTCGATGACCGCTTTCTCCTGCAACTCATCCAGATTCTGCCAGAAGCCTACTGCCAGGCCAGCCAGGTACGCTGCACCTAATGCGGTGACTTCGCGAACTTCCGGACGCTCTACGCGGGTGCCCAGAATGTCAGACTGGAACTGCATCAGGAAGTTGTTGGCGACCGCACCGCCGTCAACGCGCAGGGCGTGCAGACGAATACCGGAGTCAGCCTGCATCGCTTCCAGAACATCACGCGTCTGATAAGCGATAGACTCAAGCGTTGCGCGGATGATGTGGTTGGAGTTTACGCCACGGGTCAGGCCGAAGATGGCGCCACGTGCATACGGGTCCCAGTACGGTGCACCCAGGCCAGTAAATGCCGGAACGACGTACACGCCGTTGGTGTCTTTCACTTTGGTGGCGAAATACTCAGAGTCGAATGCATCGCTGATGAGTTTCATTTCATCGCGCAGCCACTGAATGGATGCGCCAGCCATAAATACCGCACCTTCCAGCGCGTAGTTCACTTCCCCGGTCGGTCCGCAGGCGATGGTGGTCAGCAGTCCGTTTTCGGACTTAACGGCTTTCTCACCGGTATTCATCAGCATGAAGCAGCCGGTACCGTAAGTGTTTTTCGCCATCCCTTCCTTTACGCACAGCTGGCCAAACAGAGCTGCCTGCTGGTCACCGGCGATACCGGAGATAGGAATACGAATGCCGCCTTTACCACCAATGTTGGTCTGACCGTACACTTCAGAAGAGCGACGCACTTCTGGCAGCATGGCGCGCGGAATATCCAGCGCATCCAGCATCGTGTCATCCCAGTCCAGGGAGTGGATGTTGAACAGCATGGTACGTGAAGCGTTGGTGTAATCCGTGACGTGTACGCGTCCCTGCGTCATTTTCCAGATAAGCCAGGTATCCACGGTACCAAACAGCAGTTCGCCGCGACGAGCGCGTTCACGCGAGCCTTCAACGTGGTCGAGGATCCATTTCACCTTGGTGCCAGAGAAGTACGGGTCAATCACCAGGCCGGTGTTGTTACGGATGTATTCTTCCATGCCATCGCGCTTGAGCTTTTCGCAGATATCTGCGGTACGACGACACTGCCACACAATGGCGTTGTAGATTGGTTTACCGGTCTCACGCTCCCAGACGATGGTGGTTTCACGCTGGTTGGTAATACCGATCGCTGCAATTTCATCGGAACTGATATCGGCTTTCGCCAGAACTTCAACCAGCGTAGAGCTTTGGGTTGCCCAAATTTCCATTGGGTCGTGTTCTACCCAACCTGCTTTCGGGTAGATTTGCTCGAATTCGCGCTGTGAAACGGCAACGATATTCGCATCGTGGTCCATTACGACCGCGCGGGAGCTGGTGGTGCCCTGGTCGAGCGCAACGATATATTTTTTTTCAGTCATAATTTTTGTCCCGTAGTCACATTACAGCGAAGCTTTTTGTTGAGTGTTGGCCGCCGCGTCTTTTTCTTCAATCACGCAGACATCGCACGGTAAATGGCGACCAATCAGTTTGCGATATGCCCATGCGCCCAAAATCGCGCCGGTAATCGGGCCAAACACCGGAACCAGGAAGTAAGGGATATCGCGACCACCTGTGAAGGCAATCTCACCCCATCCGGCCATCCAGGCGAAGAGTTTCGGTCCGAAGTCACGTGCCGGGTTCATCGCAAAACCTGTCAGCGGCCCCATGGAAGCACCAATAACGGCAATTAATAAGCCAATCAGCAGCGGTGCCAGCGGACCACGAGGTACACCGTTACCATCGTCGGTCAGAGCCAGAATCAGCCCCATTAGAATAGCGGTAATGACCATTTCAACCGCGAAGGCCTGCACAAAATTGATATGCGGATTCGGATAGGTGGAGAAAGTACCCGCCAGACCCAGGCTTTCGGTAGTGCCACGCACGATATGGTTGGTTTGTTCAAAATCGATGAAAAGATTGTAATAAAGCCCGTAAACCAATGCCGCTGCGCAAAAGGCGCCGGCAATTTGCGAAATAATAAAAGGAACAACTTTGCGTTTATCAAAACAGGCGAACAGCCAGAGTGCGATGGTTACCGCGGGATTCAGGTGTGCACCAGAAACACCTGCGGTCAGATAGATAGCCATCGCTACCCCCAGACCCCAGATGATACTGATTTCCCACTGACCAAAAGTAGCACCAGCTACTTTGAGTGCAGCGACACAGCCCACACCGAAGAAAATCAACAACCCGGTACCGAGGAATTCAGCAATGCACTGGCCTTTTAAGGTTGAGGTTTGACTCATAATCGGATCCTGAAGAGAGTTTAATGTTTATTGTGTGCGAGAAGGTCACTGACATCCCCGGAGCCGGTAGGCACACTGTTAATTTATCGTTAACGCTCAAAAACGAGAAATATCGAAATTAAAATGTGTGTACTGCATCAACAAAATGAGCGTTTTCGCGCCATTGTGCGGTATTTGTTATACAAAAATAGTGTGAGCTGAATCATTTCACTGATCAATCTGTTAACACTTAAGAGTTATGACAGTCATGTCACCAGGAGAAAGACTAAAAGTGTTGCAAACCGCAATCTGCGCGGGATGCCGCTGGACAGCGATGACGCGGCTTCATACAATCGGTGTTAAGTAGAGTGCGCTCGTTTTTATTAAGGCGTCGCCGGTTATCGGGACGAGGATTTTTATCCATCAACGCCTTGCAATTCAGGAGAGGTATGACGATGTCATTAGAAGTGTTTGAGAAACTGGAAGCAAAAGTACAGCAGGCGATTGATACCATCACGTTGTTACAGATGGAAATCGAAGAGCTGAAAGAAAAGAACAACTCACTGTCGCAGGAAGTTCAGACTGCACAGCAGCAGCGTGAAGAGCTGGAGCGTGAGAACAACAACCTGAAAGAACAGCAGAATGGCTGGCAGGATCGTCTGCATGCCCTGCTGGGTCGTATGGAAGAAGTCTAATTACGCTTCATCTTTCGTGCCGTAGCTGCGTTGGCTGCGCTCAGTTACCCCAGCCACGTAGTTAAGTTACTACGCTCCTGGGGATACCTTCGTTTGCCGCCTTGCTACAACACGAAATCTATTGCGTAATCGTTCCTGTGTAGGCCGGATAAGGCGTAAGCCGTCATCCGGCAATACAATCGTTTTACCGCAACACAACGTTAATTTCAGGCATTCAACCCCCCATCTACGTCCAGACCGGTGCCGGAAATCTGCCCAGCCGCTGGGCTTGCCAGAAACGTCACTGCCGCTGCAACATCCTCCGGTGTTCCGTAATGCCCTGTCGCAATAAGCTGTCGTTGGGATTCTGCCTGCTCGCCATCTGCCGGGTTCATATCACTGTCCGTTGGGCCGGGATGGACAAGATTAACGGTAATGCCTCGTGGGCCGAGATCACGAGCCAGGCCACGGGTTAGCGAGTTGAGCGCTGATTTAGTCATCGCGTAGACGGCAATCCCCGGCTGGGCGACGCGGTTGGCAAGACAACTGCCAATATTGATGATTCGCCCACCTTCAGGGAGATGCGGTAGCGCGGCCTGTATGGCAACTACCACGCCACGGATGTTCACGTTAATCAATGCGTCGATGTCTTCCAGTGACAGCGACTCCAGCGGGCCGCCGCGTGCGATCCCTGCGTTGTTGACCAGGATATCCAGTCCTCCGAGTGACTGTACCGTGCGGTTTACGGCATTCTGAATCGCCTGAGCGTCTGCACTGTTTGCCTGAATCGCCTCACCATGGCGGCCAAGTGCTGTAATTTCATCGGCAACGGCCTGGGCTTTCTCCGCGGATTTTTCATAGGTTATAACAACATCAGCACCGGCTTTCGCCAGCGACAGTGCAATGGCGCGCCCTAATCCACGACTGGCTCCGGTGACCAGCGCTTTTTTACCTGTCAGATCGATATGCATGATGACCTCGTGATGAGAGTGATGAGATTCATCATTAGGTATAGAGAGAGTTTTTTCTTCGTCAATGCGCTGGATGGGGGAATCGGAAGGGTGGTGTGGCAAAAAAAAGCCAGTCAGTTGTTTAACCGACTGGCATCACACCGAATTGCGGTGTTTTCTTTACTCGATATCGAGCGGGTCTTCGGAGAGGATTATCCCGGTGTTGTCGGCGTACAGGTGGTCTCCAGAGAAGAACGTTACACCGCCAAAGTTGACGCGTACATCGCTTTCTCCAATACCTTCCCCTGCGGCACCGACCGGAATGGCGGCAATCGCCTGAATGCCGATATCCAGTTCTTCCAGATCGTCTACCTGACGGACTGAGCCGTAGATGACCAGACCTTCCCATTCATTCT
Source organism: Citrobacter sp. KTE30 (assembly GCF_000398825.1). NCBI lineage: Bacteria > Pseudomonadati > Pseudomonadota > Gammaproteobacteria > Enterobacterales > Enterobacteriaceae > Citrobacter > Citrobacter sp. KTE30. The sequence goes on from NZ_KB976057.1 coordinate 82,912, forward strand.
GTACGGCCAGTCGAGCCAGTTCGGCATCGACCAGCGCACGACGGACAGAACCGCCGCCATCGACCAGCAGAATGCGACCACGGCCGTTTTGTTCGAGCAGATCGTACAGCAACCCGTTGTCCTCGAAACATTTTACCGTGATGATTTGTCCGCCAAACGACGACCGTCCTCCAAAGTTAGAGAACAGTGGTTCCACGACGTTGACATCTTCCTGATAGATGTCACAAAGCTCGGATGTATCGTATTTCATAGGCTCAACGTTCAGTTGCTGCGAGAATTTTTAGTATATCGCGCTATGTGTACTGTTGGCAAAATCATCAATTGTTAATTGATATTTGTCAGTTAAAGAGACCACTGACTTAAGAAAATTCCAACGACAAACAGCAGGTTAGTTAACAATGCCGCTTTTACGGTGCGTTCCAGCATTGGGCGCATTGCCGCAGGATCCATCTCACGCATCACGTATCGCGCCTGTTTAATCAGCAGCGGAGCGGCGAGGATAAACAGCCATCCCCACAGGCTTTGCAGTGAGAACAGGTTAAACAGGGCCAGGCAGACCAGCGTGCCCATCAGCAGACAGGCGTGGTAGCGGCGGGCATTGACAGCGCCTAAACGCACGACCAGTGTGTTCTTGCCGTTCTCTCTGTCGCTGTTGATATCGCGCAGATTGTTGACGTTGAGCACGGCAGTTGCCAGCAGGCCGCAGGCGGTAGCAGGCAGAATGAGCGCCGGAATCAACGTATGCGCCTGCAGATACCAGCTTCCCATAACGCTCAGCCAGCCGAAGAACACCAGCACGGAAATATCGCCCAGACCGATATATCCGTAAGGGCGATTGCCTACGGTATAGGTGATTGCGGCGATGATCGACAGGCCGCCGAGCACCAGGAAGCCGACAAAATCTGCCAGCGTGTGACAGGCCACAGCAACCAGGGCCAGACCGGACAGGCAGATCAAGACCACGGTGACGATCAGCGCCCGCTTCATCTGCTGTTGGGTGATGACCCCTTTTTGCATACCGCGCAGCGGTCCTATGCGGTCGGGCTTGTCGCTGCCTTTGACGGCATCGCCATAGTCGTTAGCGAGATTGGACAGAATTTGCAGTAATCCCGCCGTAATCAATGCCAGCAGAGCAACCAGCGGATTGAAGTACCCTTGCCACCATGCTAATGCCGTACCGACGATGATCGCCGCGAAGGCGAGCGGTAAGGTCTTAGGTCGTAAACTTTCCAGCCAGGCTTGTGAGCGGCTAATTTGTTGTTGTTCAGTCATATTTAGCGCCAATAAAAATGGGGCTTTATCAGCCCCATCAACAGTGATGAAAATGCATTGAACGCGATTATAGGATAAAACGGCTCAGATCTTCATCTGCGACCAGCGCATCCAGATGTTTGCTCACATATTCGGCATCAATTGTGATGCTTTGGCCGTTCAAATCGCTCGCATCATAGGAAATATCTTCCATCAGACGTTCCAGAACGGTATGCAGACGACGTGCACCGATGTTTTCGGTGGTTTCGTTAACCTGCCAGGCCGCTTCGGCAATGCGTTTAATACCGGATTCAGTGAAGTTGATGTCCACACCTTCAGTCGCCATCAGAGCTTTGTACTGCACGGTGATGGAGGCATTCGGTTCGGTAAGGATACGCTCAAAATCGCTGGTGGTCAGCGCCTGCAGCTCGACACGAATCGGCAGACGACCCTGTAGTTCTGGGATCAGGTCGGACGGTTTCGCCACCTGGAATGCGCCAGAGGCGATAAACAGAATATGATCTGTTTTCACCATACCGTGCTTGGTGGAGACCGTGCAGCCTTCAACCAGCGGCAGCAGGTCGCGCTGTACGCCTTCGCGGGACACGTCCGGGCCGGAGGATTCACCGCGTTTACAGATTTTGTCGATTTCGTCGATAAACACGATCCCGTGCTGCTCAACGGCGTCGATAGCTTCTTGTTTCAGCTCTTCCGGGTTCACCAGTTTGGCCGCTTCTTCTTCAATCAGCAGTTTCATCGCGTCTTTGATTTTCAGCTTACGCGGTTTTTGCTTCTGACCGCCCAGGTTCTGGAACATGGACTGCAGCTGGCTGGTCATCTCTTCCATTCCCGGAGGTGCCATAATTTCAACGCCCATCGGTGCGGCCGCGAGATCGATTTCGATCTCTTTATCATCCAGCTGGCCTTCACGCAGTTTTTTACGGAACGCCTGACGCGCTGCAGAAGGTTCCTGCGGCTGTTCAGACTGTCCCCAGTTATTTTTAGCCGGTGGGATCAGCACGTCGAGAATGCGCTCTTCCGCCATCTCTTCAGCGCGGAAGCGGTTTTTCTCGATTGCCTGAACGCGAACCATCTTAATGGCAGCATCGGTCAGATCGCGGATGATTGAGTCAACTTCTTTACCAACATAGCCAACTTCGGTGAATTTGGTTGCTTCAACTTTGATGAACGGCGCGTTGGCCAGTTTTGCCAGGCGACGGGCGATTTCGGTTTTACCGACGCCGGTCGGGCCAATCATCAGAATGTTTTTCGGCGTGACTTCATGGCGCAACTCTTCGTTGAGCTGCATACGACGCCAGCGGTTACGCAGGGCAATCGCCACGGAACGCTTAGCGTTATCCTGGCCGATGATGTGTTTGTTCAGTTCGCTGACAATTTCGCGTGGAGTCATTTCAGACATGGGGGATCCTTACGCTTTGGAGTTCAATTCTTCGATGGTATGGAAGTGGTTGGTATAAATGCAGATATCCCCTGCAATATCCAACGCTTTCTCAGCAATCTCGCGTGCGCCAAGCTCGGTGTTTTCCAGCAGAGCGCGTGCAGCAGCCTGGGCGTAGGGACCGCCGGAGCCGATGGCAATCAGATCGTTTTCTGGCTGGATGACGTCGCCGTTACCGGTGATGATGAGCGATGCCGTTTCATCTGCGACGGCCAGCAGCGCTTCGAGTTTGCGCAGCATACGGTCTGTACGCCAGTCTTTTGCCAGTTCAACGGCAGCCTTCACCAGGTGGCCCTGGTGCATTTCCAGCTTGCGTTCAAACAGTTCAAACAGCGTGAATGCATCCGCAGTACCGCCCGCAAAGCCCGCGATGACTTTGTCGTTGTACAGACGGCGGACTTTCTTCACGTTGCCTTTCATTACGGTGTTACCCAGTGTGGCCTGACCATCACCGGCGATTACCACATGGCCGTTACGGCGTACGCTTACTATTGTTGTCACGAGCAGACCCCTTGGTTACAAATGCAATGTACAGGCCCCGCACAGTGTGCGGGGCGTAATGCAAGTATAGATGGGGGGGATTTTGGGGGTTTCAACCCCCAGTGGCGAGTCGAATGCAGTTTGTGTGACCAGCCACCTTCAGGCGGCTGATGGTGTTGTCGGCATTCTCTTTGCCTTTGACCGGACCAATGACCACGCGATTCCAGCCGTTATTGGTGGTAATACGCGAGTTGAACCCTTCAAAGGCCAGCTGCGCGCGCACGGTTTCTGCCTGCTCAGCGCCTTTAAATGACCCGCACTGAACCATCCAACGGCGTTCATCTTTTTTCTCCGCTGTCTGTTTTGGCGGTTGCGTTTCATTCGTTATTGGCGCGGCCGGTTGCGTTTTCGGCTGAGCGGCGGTGGTATGCGCAGGCGTTTGCAGCAAATCCTGATACGGCTGTTGCGCCGCCGGTTTTGGCTGTGCTTTCGGCTGCTGTACCGGCGCGGTTTGCGCCGTACGCGTTTGCGGCTGCTGGTAAGGCTGTTCCGCTACCCGTGGTTGCGTGCGCGGCTGTTGAGCCTGCTGCTGCGTGTTGGCCCATTGCTGTTGCTGTACCTGACGCTGGCGCTGCAGCGTTTGCTGACGCTGTTCAGGCGTTTGTTCGTTCCACGGCACTTCGTTGAGCTGCGTTGGCTGTTGACGCATATCAGCCTGCATCTGCGCCAATAGCTGGCGCTGCTCATTGGTTAGCTGATCGGCGTTCAGCACCTCGCCGCCGGCAGACGGTTCGGTAGGCGCACGTACGCCAGGCTGACGGCTTTCCAGCTCTTTAATGTATCGCCAGCGCTCTTCCGGTTTTGGCGGGATGCCATTACCGGTGACTTTCTGGTTTTGCAGCGTTTCGGACTCTTCTTTCTTGTGATGCGTAATGAAGTACAGACCACCGATAAAGGTCACGAGTACGGCTGCAGCAATAGCAACCATTGCGGGCGATACCGCAGGCGTATTGCGTTGTTTTTTCCGTGATGTGCTCTTCTTGCGCCGCGAAGGTGCCGGTTGGCCGCGACGTACATAATCTCGTTGTGCCACTATCGTTTCGCTGTATTTATTCGTTCGTCAGCCCGCCATGTTACTTAAGCGGCGGGCCTTTGACCAGACAGGGGAGTCCGAAAGCACTTTACTTTACGTCAGTGCCCGGGTAGTACCCCGAATAATAAGCTCGCAGTCCAGTAAACGTGAGCCACTGCTGACGTTCTGTCCTTGTAATTGATCGAGCAGTAACAGCATAGCTTCACGTCCGATATCGAAACGCGGCTGTGCGACGGTTGTCAGGGGTGGATCACAAAATTCCGCGAGCGAAATGTTATCGAAGCCGATAATCGATAAATCGTCGGGCACCTTCAGACCCTGACGTTTGGCGTAAGAGAGGGCGCCAAGCGCCATGACATCGCTGTGACAAAAGACCGCGGTAGGCGGCTGTGGTAGCGCCAGGAGCTGTTTAAGCGCATTGGCTCCCGCTTCATAGGTAAAGTCACCGCGCGCGATGAAATGCGGATCGACCGTAATTCCGCTGCGACGTAGTGCCTGAACGTAACCTTGCAGACGGTAATGGCACAGCGGCATATCTTCGGGCCCGGCGATACAGCCAATGCGTTTATGCCCCAGTTCCAGCAGATAGTTCATCGCGTTGAAGGCGGCGGTGAGGTTATCAATGTGCACGGTGGGCAGTTCCAGCTCTGGCGCGAACTCGTTGGACATAACCATCGGTGGCAAGTTGCGTTGCTCTTCCACACTGGCATCAAACGGCAGGCGCGAGCTGAGCAGCACCATGCCATCGATCTGCTTGGTAATTATGAGGTTGAGGAAGGTCTTTTCCTGCTGGTTCTGGTGCGCGCAATCGCCGATAAGAACCAGATATCCCTGTTCTGCGGCGGTGACTTCGATGCCACGAATCACTTCGCTAAAAAACGGATCGCAGATATCCGGCACAATCACCAGAATGGTACGCGATTCATTACGCTTAACGTTACGTCCCATTGATTGGGGTAAATATCCCACTTCAAGCGCTGCCTGCTCAACCTTGTTACGGGTTGACTGCGAGACTTTGTCTGGGTTCATTAATGCGCGGGATACGGTTGCCGTTGAGACTTTCGCCTTCAGAGCAACATCTTTCATCGTAGCGGCGGCAACCTGCTTATTCGGTTTCACTCTTTCTCCTCGCCAGAGAGCTGCTGGCACAGACTCGTCCTTGAATAGCCTTCATCTGAAACATTTTTATCAGATAGTGAATGGAAGCGGTTACAGAATTTTCATAAAAAGTGTGATGGATATTTAATTTTACGATCCGCCTCGCATCGTGAGGGATTATCCCTCGATGGGATCGACATCCAGCACCCATTTAACCTTACGTGCATCGGGTAACGTATTAATCAGCGCCAGCGTTCCGCTGACGATATGCTGCAGGCGAATTCGCGACGGGTGCTGCAACAAAATTTGCCAGCGATAGCGACCGCCACGTTTGGGCGCCAGGGCGGGAACTGGGCCTAACACCCACAGTTTTTCATCGGCCAGTGGACTGGCCTGAATCAGATTTCGTAACTGCTGTAAGAACATCGGCGCATGCTGGTTGTTGTGATCTTCTGCCCGCACGATCACATGGCTGGTCCATGGGGGAAGCTGGAGCGTTTGTCGCTCTGCCAGCGCCTGCTCGGCAAAGGCGTCATACCCTTTATACAGCAAGGTTTGCAGCAGCGGATGTTCAGGGTGGTGCGTTTGCAGTACCACTTCGCCCTGCTTCCCGGCGCGACCGGCACGCCCGGAAACCTGCGTGTAGAGCTGGGCGAAGCGTTCTGCCGACCGGAAATCTGCGGAGAACAGCGCGCCGTCAACGTCCAGCAACGCCACCAGGGTGACGTCCGGGAAATGGTGGCCTTTCGCCAGCATTTGCGTGCCGATCAGGATTCGCGCGCCGCCGCGATGCACTTCCGCCAGATGCTGCTCCAGCGAGCCTTTGCGGCTGGTAGTGTCGCGATCGATGCGTGAGATTGGCACGCCGGGGAAAAAAGGCGCCAGAGCCTGCTCAAGCTGTTCGGTGCCGAGTCCTACCGGAACCATATGCGTTGAGCCGCAGGAAGGGCATTGACGCGGTATCGGACGCTGACTGTCGCAGTGATGGCAGCGCAGATGGTGTTGCGCCTGATGCAGCGTGTAGTAGTGATCGCAGCGCGGGCATTCAGCAATCCAGCCACAGTCGTGGCACAGCAGGGCAGGCGCAAAACCCCGGCGGTTTAAAAACAGGATCACCTGGTTATCCGCTTGCAGATGCTGACGCATACGGGCGATAAGCGCAGGGGCGAGCCCGGCCTGTACCTGCTGACCTTTGAGATCCAGCACGTGCTGAGTGGCTGGGCGTGCATTCCCGGCACGGCGCGTCAGGCGCAACATGCGGTATTTTTTCTGCCGCACGTTGCACAGCGTTTCCAACGCTGGGGTAGCTGAGCCGAGAATGATGGGAATTTGTTCGCTATGGGCGCGATAAACCGCGAGGTCGCGCGCATGATAGCGCCAGCCTTCCTGCTGTTTATAAGAGCTGTCGTGCTCTTCGTCGATGACAATCACGCCCAGATTTTTAAACGGCGTAAACAGCGACGAGCGCGTGCCGATAACAATTGCCGCTTCGCCATTTTTCGCCTTCAGCCATGCCGAAAGACGTTCACTGTCATTTAAACCCGAGTGCAGGACTTCGACCGGCGCATTGAAGCGTTCGCGAAAACGGGCAATAGTTTGCGGCGTCAGGCCAATCTCCGGCACCATTACCAGCGCCTGTTTGCCCTGGGCGAGCACATTTTCCAGTACGCTTAAATAGACCTCTGTTTTACCCGATCCTGTCACGCCCGCTAATAGCCAGGCGCTAAAACTGTCAGAAGCGCTGTGGATCGCCCCGACGGCGGTGGCCTGTTCGGTATTCAGCCGCAGACGCTCACCGGAAACCGCGTAGTGCGTACGCCAGTCGCTAAAGCCTGGCGTTTCGCTCGCCAGGGAGCACAGCCCTTTTTTCCGCAGTGCCTGTAATGCGGCGTCATTAAATTCCAGTTCAGCCACCTGGTCGCGCCAGATTTTTCCCTGGCGTAGCGCAGCCAGCGCCTGTTGCTGCTTGGGAGAACGCTTCAGGCTGTTGAGGTCAATAACCTGGCCTTCTTCAGTGGCAAACCAGTACCACATGGGCGCGTTTGTCGCCGGACGTCCCTGGCGCAGTAAAATTGGCAGAGCGTGAAACAGTACGTCACCGATAGGATGATGATAATAATCCGCCGCCCACAACAGCAGACGCCAGACAGAGGTTGAGTAGACCGGTTCGCTGTCCAGCACTTCGAGAACGGCTTTCAATTCGCTCCGCGGTAGTTCACTGTGCTCGCTGACGGACAGGACGATACCCACGCGCTCCTGCTGCTTGCCAAAAGGCACGCGTACACGACACCCGGCTTTGGCGCTCAAGCCTTCCGGCAGGAGGTAGTCAAAGGTGCGAGGTAGCGGAACAGGTAAGGCAACGTGCGCAACGGGCATTGAATCATCCTGACTTGAAATCTGGCGGGTTAGTATACACATTAGTGGAGGGTAGAATGCGGATCAGTTTGCATGAGCAGGTTAATTTCTGTATGATTCGCCGCCTTTGATACAAATTTGTATCACTGACCTATACTATTAACATCGCGTGGTGTCTGGCGTTAGGGCTGGAAGAGCGACGCGGCCTTAAACCGAGGTTTTCCCATGAAAAAAGATATTCACCCGAAATACGAAGAAATTACTGCAAACTGCTCTTGCGGTAACGTCATTAAAATCCGCTCTACTGTCGGTCACGATCTGAACCTCGACGTGTGCAGCAAGTGCCACCCGTTCTATACTGGCAAGCAGCGTGATGTTGCTACCGGTGGCCGTGTTGATCGCTTCAACAAGCGTTTCAGCATCCCAGGCAGCAAGTAAGTTCAGCTGTCAGAAAAAAGCGCCTTATGGCGCTTTTTTTGTATCTGCGCTTGAAGACTAAAATTTATATTGATGTGTTGAATAGTGTTTTTTATTTAACAAATGAAACGGTGTTTTTATTTTTTAGGTAAAATGTTTCTACTGGTGATCTGCGTCATTTTTATCTTCTGATTTCTGCCACTCATGCCAATTGTTGGCAAAATACCAAAGGTTTCTGCTTTCTTTCTAAAATACACTTTCATGGAAATATAAAATTATTCTTAATCCTTCATCGTTTCCCATTAATGGACGGGACGAGTTGGGTAATTTCCGTTGTTGAGTGTGAAGAGGGATTGTCATGAAATTTAAATCTGCGTTATTACTGATTCCATTATTCTCTGCGGCCGCACAAGCGGGTTATGTTGATTACCGGCATGAATATTATGACGATGGGCGTAATTACGATCGTGTTTATATGTCTCACCGTTTTGCGACTGGTTTTGGTGTCGCAGTCGAAGCCATTTCACGTTCCGAAGATACGCAATCTAATGATGCGTGGAATAATATGGAAAGTAATGGCAACGAGTATACTGCAAGCTATCAGTTTACCTGGCGGGATCTTATCTGGCAGCCAGGTATTGCGATCGAAACGGGCGATAACATCACGATTTATAAACCTTATATCCGCGTGCAGTACAACATTAACGACAGCTGGTGGACCGCGTTCCGCTATCGTCAGGAGTACATGCGCAGAAACACTGACGGCAAAGATGACCGCATGGTCTATCGTCCGGAAGCCTGGCTTGGTTATAACGTCAATGACTGGATGTTTGAGCTAAATGGTATTTATAAAATTGCCGATAGCGAAGATTTATATAACAACCGGAAAGATGATTATGAATATAACTTCCGCGTGGCGTATAAACTAGGCTCCTGGGTTCCATTTGTTGAGGTTGGTAACGTTTCCTCGGGTTATAACACAACAACGACAGACGATCGTCAGACCCGTTATCGTGTCGGTCTTGGTTATAACTTCTAACCGGTAATAGCTTTCATATCGACTGATTACATCGATAAGCATAGTTTGTGTGAATAATATGTCTAAGGAGTTGACATCATGTCTAATGATGGAACTATTATCGGAAATAATGAACCCACTGCCGTCAGACCTTTCGGAATTCGAGATAAAATTGGTTATTTATGTGGTGACCTCGGAACCTGTTTTATTCTTGGCTTAGTTAATAGTTTTTTAATGATTTATTACACTAACGTCCTCGGTATTTCCGGCGTTATTGTTGGCTCACTCTATTTTGTGACCAAACTCTTTGATGCGTTCGTTGATGTTGGTGTAGGACGCTTATGCGATACCTCTAAATTGACGGTACATGGACGTTTTAACCCGTGGGTGCGTCGCATGAAGTATCCATTTTGCATCATTGCAGTTGTCCTGTTTCTGCCGTTTGTAAATGATTTTTCTTATACGGCGAAAATTATCTACATCTGTTGCTCCTATTTCATTTACGGTTCGCTGTTATCGACCGTGAGTATTCCGTACGGCGCTATGTCTGCGGCGATTAGCTCGAATCCGGATGATCGTGTCTCGCTGTCAACCTGGCGCAGCGTTGGGTCAGCTATCGGCGGTGGGGCAACTGGCTTTTTCATTCCGATCCTGATGTACACCACCCTGGTGGACGGAAGCCAGGTGATTTCCGGGCAACACTTCTTCTGGATTTCCATTGGTTGCGCAGTGCTGGGCTTTATCTTTTTATCCTTGACCTGTCAGTTAACGACCGAACGCGTGCGCGTGGAGAGAAAAGAGAGCATGCCTGTTTCGGTGTTGCTGAAGGGACTGGCACGCAATAAGGCGCTGATTGTTTTAGTGGTTGTGGATTTGCTGATTGTGATTAATCAGGGATTGTCCGGTACCAATATGACTTATCTGTTTAATGACTATTTCCACAATAAAGAGGCGATGTCAGTCGCGTTGCTGTTTACCTTTGGTTCCCTGGTTTTGCTGGCACCATCGGCATCCTGGCTCACAAAGCGGTTTGGTAAAAAAGAGGCCAGCGTCGGCGCGCTACTCTTTGCAGTAGCGATGTATTTGATTATGTTCTTCATCCACATTACCGACGCGAAAGTCTATTTGGTTTTCCTGTTCCTGGCGACGTTGGGGGCCGGACTATTCAACCTGATGATTTGGGCGTTTATGACCGATGTTTGTGATTATCACCAGTATGTCACCGGCGATCGCGAGGATGGTACCGTCTATGGTGTGAACTTCTTTGCCCGCAAGGTTGGTCAGGCGTGTGCAGGGGCCATTGGCGGTTTTATGTTGGCCATCATTGGTTATCAATCATCTTCAACAGGTGGCGCTGTGCAAACCAGCATCGTGCAGGAAAACATCTATACGATGGCGAATCTTTTACCGGCGTTATGCCTGTTTTTGGCCGCGGTTATTCTGATTTATTTCTATCCATTGAACCGTAAAGAGACGCTCAAAATGGAAGAAACATTGAATAAACTTAATGGTATCAGTAAGTAACATAGCGAGAAAAGGCGGGAGCAATCCCGCCTTTTCTCATCTGTTCTAACAATCAGTATTCCCACGTTTCCGGGTTGATACCCAGTTCACGCATGATTACCTTTGCTTCTTCCGGGATTTCATCACTGCGCTCTTTACGCAGGTCTTCATCGTTGGGTAATGGTTGCCCGGTAAAAGCATGCAGAAACGCTTCACACAGCAGTTCACTGTTGGTGGCGTGGCGCAGGTTGTTCACCTGACGACGCGTGCGTTCATCGGTAAGGATTTTTAACACCTTCAGAGGAATGGAAACCGTAATTTTTTTGACTTGCTCACTCTTCTTACCGTGCTCAGCGTATGGGCTGATATATTCGCCGCTCCATTCAGCCATGAGATACCTAATCCTCTTTGTCATTAATATTGAGGCCAGAACCTGAGCCCGGACCATAATTGCGCGTAGTTTATCGTAGTGGCGCGGCCCTGACACGAAGTAGCCGACGCAGATGTACGCTAATGCATATAATTTTAACGGCTATTTCCAGTTTGCTCAATCTATACGCAAAGAAGTTTAGATGTCCAGATGTATTGACGGCTATAGTAACAATGATTACTCTGGTGCCTGACTTTTCACCGACTCAGCCAGGATCTTCTCAATATGACGCGTAAACAGGCCACCATCGCAGTGCGTAGCGGGTTAAATGACGACGAACAGTACGGTTGCGTTGTCCCGCCGATTCACCTCTCCAGCACCTATAACTTTACCGGATTTAATGAACCTCGTGCTCATGACTATTCGCGTCGCGGCAACCCAACGCGTGATGTCGTTCAACGTGCGCTGGCGGAACTGGAAGGTGGTGCAGGTGCTGTACTGACCAATACTGGCATGTCGGCGATTCATTTGGTGACCACTGTCTTCCTTAAGCCTGGCGATCTGCTGGTTGCACCGCACGACTGCTACGGCGGGAGCTACCGACTGTTTGACAGTCTGGCAAAACGTGGCTGTTATCGCGTACTGTTTGTCGATCAAGGCGATGAACAGGCGTTGCAGGCGGCGCTGGCAGAAAAACCGAAGCTGGTGCTGGTAGAAAGCCCAAGCAACCCGCTGCTGCGCGTGGTGGATATTGCGAAAATCTGCCAGCTGGCGCGCGAGGCTGGCGCGGTCAGCGTGGTGGACAACACTTTTTTAAGCCCGGCACTGCAAAATCCACTGGCATTAGGCGCCGATCTGGTGTTGCATTCATGCACGAAATATTTAAACGGTCACTCAGACGTGGTGGCTGGTGTGGTTATAGCCAAAGATCCGGAGACGGTCACTGAACTGGCATGGTGGGCGAATAATATTGGTGTGACCGGCGGCGCGTTTGATAGTTATCTGCTGTTGCGCGGCCTGCGTACTTTGTCTCCTCGTATGGAGGTGGCGCAACGTAATGCTCAGGCGATAGTCGATTATCTGCAAACTCAGCCGCTGGTGAAAAAATTGTATCACCCGTCATTGCCGGATAATCAGGGCCATGAGATTGCTGCGCGTCAGCAAAAAGGCTTTGGCGCGATGTTAAGTTTTGAACTGGATGGCGATGAGCAAACGCTGCGCCGTTTCCTCGGCGGGTTGTCATTGTTTACGCTGGCGGAATCGTTAGGGGGCGTTGAAAGTCTGATCTCCCACGCCGCAACTATGACACACGCGGGCATGGCACCAGAAGCGCGTGCTGCTGCCGGAATTTCCGAAACGCTGCTGCGTATCTCCACCGGTATTGAAGATGGCGAAGATTTAATTGCCGACCTGGAAAATGGCTTCCGGGCTGCAAACAAGGGGTAAACATGAGTGTGATTGCGCAGGCAGGGGCGAAGGGTCGTCAACTGCACAAATTTGGTGGTAGTAGTCTGGCAGACGTGAAATGTTATCTGCGTGTCGCAGGCATTATGGCGGATTACTCGCAGCCTGATGACATGATGGTTGTTTCAGCCGCAGGCAGTACCACTAACCAGTTGATTAGCTGGCTGAAATTAAGCCAGACCGATCGCCTTTCTGCGCATCAGGTTCAACAGGCGTTACGTCGCTATCAAAGTGAGCTTATCAGCGGTTTGTTACCTCCCGAGGTGGCGGATGGACTGATTGGCGCGTTTATTCACGATCTGGAACGCCTGGCTGGGTTACTCGACAGCGGCGTGAACGATGCCGTCTATGCTGAGGTTGTTGGGCATGGTGAGGTATGGTCCGCGCGTTTGATGTCTGCCGTCCTTAATCAACAGGGGCTGGAGTCAGCCTGGCTGGATGCGCGCGATTTTTTACGTGCTGAACGCGGTGCCCAGCCGCAGGTAGATGAAGGTCTTTCTTACCCATTACTGCAGCAACTGTTGGCGCAGCATCCGGGTAAACGCCTGGTGGTTACCGGCTTTATTAGCCGCAGCAATGCCGGTGAAACAGTGCTACTGGGGCGTAACGGTTCTGACTACTCGGCGACGCAGGTTGGTGCGTTGGCGGGCGTTTCCCGAGTAACCATCTGGAGCGATGTCGCCGGGGTTTACAGCGCGGATCCGCGTAAAGTAAAAGACGCCTGTTTGCTGCCGCTGTTGCGTCTGGATGAAGCCAGCGAGCTGGCGCGTCTGGCGGCACCGGTTCTCCATGCCCGTACCTTACAGCCGGTTTCCGGTAGCGATATCGATCTCCAGTTGCGTTGTAGCTATACCCCAGAGCAGGGTTCAACGCGTATTGAACGAGTACTGGCCTCCGGTACCGGGGCGCGTATTGTGACCAGTCATGATGACGTCTGCCTGATTGAGTTTCTGGTTCCGACTGGCCAGGATTTTAAGCTGGCTTATAAAGAGATTGACCAGGTTTTAAAACGTAGCCAGGTGCGTCCGCTGGCAGTGGGCGTGCATCCTGACCGCCAGCTATTGCAATTTTGCTACACCTCCGAAGTCGCTGACAGCGCGCTGAAAATTCTGGATGAAGCTGGCCTGCCAGGCGAGCTGCGTCTGCGCCAGGGGCTGGCGCTGGTGGCGATGGTCGGGGCGGGCGTCACCCGTAATCCGCTGCACTGCCACCGTTTCTGGCAACAGTTGAAAGGTCAGCCGGTTGAATTCACCTGGCAGTCGGAAGAGGGAATCAGCCTGGTCGCGGTACTGCGTACTGGGCCAACGGAGAGCCTGATTCAGGGTCTGCATCAGTCAATCTTCCGTGCTGAAAAACGCATTGGTCTGGTGTTGTTCGGCAAAGGTAACATTGGGTCGCGCTGGCTGGAGCTGTTCGCTCGCGAGCAGAGCACGCTCTCGGCGCGTACCGGATTAGAGTTTGTGCTGGCGGGTGTGGTTGATAGCCGTCGTAGCCTGCTGAATTACGAAGGGCTGGATGCCAGCCGCGCGTTAGCTTTCTTTGATGACGAGGCGGTAGAGCAGGATGAAGAGTCTCTATTCCTGTGGATGCGTGCTCACCCGTATGATGATTTAGTGGTGCTGGATGTGACCGCGAGCGAGCAACTGGCGGATCAGTATCTGGATTTTGCCAGCCATGGTTTCCACGTCATCAGCGCCAACAAACTGGCCGGGGCGAGCAGCAGTAATAATTACCGCCAGATTCATGACGCTTTCGAAAAAACGGGTCGCCACTGGTTATATAACGCCACCGTGGGTGCAGGTTTGCCGATCAACCATACCGTGCGCGATCTGATTGATAGTGGCGATACCATTTTGTCGATCAGCGGGATCTTCTCCGGCACGTTGTCGTGGTTGTTCCTGCAATTTGATGGCACGGTCCCATTCACCGATCTGGTGGATCAGGCATGGCAACAGGGTCTGACTGAACCCGATCCGCGCGTAGATCTTTCCGGCAAAGATGTGATGCGTAAGCTGGTGATTCTGGCGCGTGAAGCGGGTTACGACATCGAACCGGACCAGGTTCGCGTGGAATCGCTGGTGCCTGCGCATTGTGAAGAAGGCTCTATTGACCATTTCTTTGAGAATGGCGATGAGCTGAACGAGCAGATGGTGCAGCGTCTGGAAGCGGCGCGTGAAATGGGGCTGGTGCTGCGCTATGTGGCGCGTTTTGATGCTAACGGCAAAGCTCGCGTTGGTGTTGAAGCGGTTCGCCCTGAACACCCGCTGGCGGCGCTGTTGCCGTGCGATAACGTATTCGCCATAGAGAGCCGCTGGTATCGCGATAACCCGCTGGTGATCCGTGGACCGGGCGCGGGCCGTGACGTTACCGCAGGGGCGATTCAGTCTGACATCAACCGTTTAGCGCAGTTGCTGTAGTTTGTGTTGCCGGATAGCGCTTACGCTTATCCGGCTTACATATGGCATGAACCGTAGGCCCGGTAAGCGGCAGCGCCACCGGGCAAATCGCGCTGGGTGATCAGGGTGTTGTATTGCTCCGCCAGCGTCCTTATCGTCTGAAACACCGAATGAGCCGAGTAACGGGCGCTATCCCGAAACTCCGCCTGCTGCTGTAACCAGGCGAGAAAATGGTGGCCTGCCGCCAGTGTGATTGACGCCCCTTTTTCAACCTGACCCTCCGTTAACAGACACACCATTTTGCGTGTGTCGCCTTGTTGCCAAATTTGCCACTGGTTTCGCCACCACCCCTGCCAGGTTTTACCCAGCAATCGCCAGGGCAGTGTGCACTTATCGCTATTGATCTCTTCATCAATAAACCAAAGCGAAGCGTGATGATCGCGATATTGCTGCGCCCATGCGGTAATCGCCGCGCCGCGCAGAAAACATTCGTGGGCAATAATGTGCGTTTTTACCTCAGGCCAGAGATGGCTCAGTATGCGGAAATGTCCGTGCGCGGTAATGACCGGGCGTAAAACTGCGCCATTGGCATTTCGTTTGAGCATGGCACTGCCGTACTGGATTTCATCAAACTGGCTGCGGCGTAAAAACAGGGTTTCCCTCTGTCTTACTCGTTCAACGATATCGTCATGAATGACCGCGGGTTCAACGTTGTTACGCCAGCGGTATCGTAATGTATCCCCTACGAGATGGGGCGTGAAATTACTGGAAATATGCAAAATATTGCCGCGAATAGCGTCAAAACTGAGTAATACATAAAGTTTCTGGTCGGTGCAGGCTCCCTGAAAAGGGACGATTAAGGGAACCGTCGCTATTTGTTCTGGTGGAACAATGGTGGTGAGCGGCTGCTGCTTTGGTGTCCAGACATGTTTGCAGCTCCGGCACTGAACGCGTTGGCTGCCCTGAGGATTATGCCCATAGAGGATGGTTTCCCGCTGATAACATCGTGGGCAAAAATGACCGCTTTGGGCGGCAAAATCCGTTAAATATGCTGACAACCACCCACCAAACTGTTCCTCATTAAACAGCGGGGGATAGCTGCCGCATGCCCGGCAATGCAGCGCAGCATAACCCAACCGATACTCGGGCCAGCTGTAATCTGGTGAGCTCGCCAGCCCCAGATTTTTACAGCCGAAGGACTTACAGCAATTGATGGTGAACAGTGACGTCATCGTATTACCAACGATTTTTAATGGTCGTTGATTTTGACCCGCGACTATCACCAGTGGATGTGAGTTTTCTCACATAAAAAAACCTTTCAGAACGTAACGTAGCGATTCTTTATATGACTGAAAGGGATTGATTATGAAGTTAAAAATGCTTGCTGTTGGTGTTCTGGTATCGTTGCCGCTTTGGGCGAGTGCCAAAGATGTCACGATTATCTATACCAACGATCTTCACGCCCACGTTGAACCTTATAAAGTCCCATGGATTGCTAATGGCACGCGTGATATTGGTGGTTGGGCTAATATCACGACGATGGTGAAGCAGGAAAAAACGAAAAATAGCGCCACCTGGTTTTTTGATGCCGGTGATTATTTTACCGGGCCGTATATCAGCAGCCTGACCAAGGGTAAGGCGATTATCGATATCATGAACACCATGAATTTTGATGCTGTAACCATGGGTAATCATGAATTCGATCACGGTTGGGATAACACGCTACTACAACTGAGTCAGGCGAAATTCCCCATCGTGCAGGGTAATATCTTTTATCAGAACAGCAGCAAAATGTTCTGGGATAAGCCTTACACCATTATTGAAAAAGATGGCGTGAAGATTGGTGTGATTGGCCTGCACGGCGTGTTTGCTTTTGATGATACGGTTTCTGCTGCGACACGTGTCGGTATTGAAGCGCGGGATGAAGTGAAGTGGTTGCAACGCTATATCGATGAGCTTAAAGGTAAAGTCGATCTCACTGTGGCGCTGATCCATGAAGGTACGCCAGCGCGTCAGTCTAGCCAGGGAAGTACAGATGTGCGCCGTGCATTGGATAAAGACATCCAGACCGCAGGTCAGGTAAAGGGGCTGGATATCCTGATTACCGGCCATGCGCATGTGGGCACGCCGGAGCCGATTAAAGTCGGTAACACTCTGATTCTTTCTACCGACAGCGGCGGTATTGATGTGGGTAAACTGGTGCTGGATTATCAGCAGAAACCGCATCAATTTACCGTGAAGAACTTCGAGCTGAAGACCATTTATGCTGATGAGTGGCAGCTAGACCCGCAGACGAAACAGGTCATTGATGGCTGGAATAAAAAGCTTGATAAGGTGGTACAACAGACGGTTGCAAACTCTCCGGTTGAGCTGACGCGTGCTTACGGTGAATCTTCTTCGTTGGGCAATCTGGCGGCGGATGCGTTGCTGGTGGCGGCAGGTAAAGATACTCAATTAGCGCTCACTAATTCGGGCGGTATCCGTAATGAAATCCCAGCAGGTGCTATCACGATTGGTGCAGTCATTAGCACCTTCCCGTTCCCCAACGAGCTGGCAACAATGGATCTCACCGGTAAACAGTTGCGTAGCCTGATGGAGCACGGCGCGGGTTTAAGCAACGGTGTATTGCAGGTGTCCAAAGGACTGGAGATGAAGTATGACAGCAGTAAACCAGTCGGTCAGCGCGTCACCGTACTAACGTTAAACGGTAAACCGATTGAGGATGCCACGGTTTATCACATTGCCACCAATAGCTTCCTGGCAGACGGCGGTGATGGTTTTACGGCATTTACCGAAGGAAAAGCGCGAAATACCTCCGGAGGTTACTATGTCTCTAATGCTGTCGTTGACTATTTCAAGGCGGGAAATACGCTGACGGATGAGCAGCTTAAAGGCATGCGTGTGGCAGATGTGAAACCATAGTGAGCTCAGGCCAGCAGACAATCCGCTGGCCTGTTGTTTTAGCCTCTGTGAGAGGCAAATACCTCTTTCGCGGCGAACAAACCATTGAGTGCGGCAGGGAAGCCGGCATATACGGCCATCTGCATAATCACTTCAACGATCTCATCCTGCGTTAAACCAACGTGTAATGCCGCGCCAATATGCACTTTCAACTGCGGGGCGGCATTGCCCATTGCCGTTAAAGCGGCGACAGTGGCAATTTCTCGGCTGCGCAGGTCCAGACCTGGACGTGCATAGATGTCGCCAAACGGAAATTCCAGCAGGTAGCGGGCAAAATCCGGCGCGATATCCTTCAGGCTCTCAACGACGGCCTCTCCCCCTTTACCATCTACCTGTTGCAGCATTTTCTGGCCGGTAATAAAACGTTCTGATTCCATGATTTTTCCCTCGTAGGTGTGGCGTATGGCGAGAGAATAGGGGGCGTAGAATGATTTGGATAATACCGTTTCCGTGATACCTTTTCGGTATGACAACATCGCCATTACACTCTCTGGATATTCGCCTGCTGCGCTACTTTTCCGTAGTAGCGGAAGAGAACAATATGAGCCGGGCTGCGCAGCGCTTGTTCATGTCGCAACCGCCGTTGAGCCGCCACATTCGCCAGCTTGAAGATCGCCTGGGGGTCATACTGTTTGTCCGTCATACCCGTGGATTAACGCTGACGGAGG
Organism: Citrobacter sp. KTE30; assembly: GCF_000398825.1. Classification (NCBI taxonomy): domain Bacteria; kingdom Pseudomonadati; phylum Pseudomonadota; class Gammaproteobacteria; order Enterobacterales; family Enterobacteriaceae; genus Citrobacter; species Citrobacter sp. KTE30. Next base: position 101,445 of record NZ_KB976057.1, read on the forward strand.
ACGGCCAGCACGTACTTGAAATGGTGCGCCCGCTGCTTGATCTCCAGGACAAAACCTACGCTGCGTTGAGTCAATTAACGCAAATCGGGGAGCCATCTCTGCGCTTAGGGCTAAGTACAGCGTTTGAACAGGGCGTTTTTGCGGCGCTTGAGTCACAGCTGACTACGCATATGCAGAAGCGACATATTGTCCGTCATGGTTCGCCTGAACTCGCGCGTCTGGTGCGTCGTGGAAAGCTGGATGCCGCGCTGGTGGCGTTACCGCTTGAGACTTCGGGGCTTAGCGTCACGCCGCTCGGCTGGCAAGAATCGTTGATCGTCGCCTTACCCGCGCTCTGGCCAGAGGCAGCGCTGCCTTCGCTCTCGTTAATGTCGCTGAGCCACCGACCACTGTTCTGGTTCAAACGTGAACGTAACCCCGCCTTTTTTGATTACACCCGACATATTTTTAGTCATGCTGGTTACTCTCCTGCCTGTATTGAAGAACCGCTGGAACATGATGTGTTGTTGGCGCGGATCGCGCAGGGTGAAGGTCTGAGCCTGCTTCCGGCCTCCTTTTCCGCTATCCAACGTCGGGGGGTGATATTCCTGCCGCTTACCGATACCGAATTGCGTATTAGCACGGGGTTGCTGATGCTGCCTGAAAACGTAAAGAAATTAGAGTGGCTGCAGACGGTCATGGCGCAATCCCTCATCAATTCAGACTGATGTGAATTTTTTTCACGTTGGCTGAGTATTCCTCACCTTTAGCGATGATTTTTGTGTTGACGCCAGCATGCTTTTCCGTCATTTTTACATCTAGACGTCTAAACGTATAGCAGTTCACAACACAACATATAACGACAAAAGATTGATGAGGTAAGGTATGAGCTTTTTTCACGCCAACCAGCGGGAAGCCCTGAATCAGAGCCTGGCAGAAGTTGCCGGTCAGATTAACGTTTCATTTGAGTTTTTCCCGCCGCGCACCAGTGAAATGGAGCAAACCCTGTGGAACTCCATCGATCGCCTGAGCAGCCTGAAGCCGAAGTTTGTTTCAGTCACTTACGGTGCAAACTCTGGTGAGCGCGACCGTACGCACAGCATTATTAAAGGCATTAAGGATCGCACTGGCCTTGAAGCAGCGCCGCACCTGACCTGTATTGATGCGACCCGTGATGAGCTGCGTACCATTGCTCAGGACTACTGGAACAACGGTATTCGTCATATTGTTGCCCTGCGCGGTGATTTGCCGCCGGGAAGCGGTAAACCGGATATGTATGCTTCTGACCTGGTGACGCTACTGAAAGACGTTGCAGACTTTGATATCTCCGTTGCGGCTTACCCGGAAGTGCACCCGGAAGCGAAGAGCGCTCAGGCTGATTTGCTGAACCTGAAGCGTAAGGTTGATGCCGGTGCGAACCGGGCGATCACCCAGTTTTTCTTCGATGTAGAAAGCTATCTGCGTTTTCGCGATCGCTGCGTGTCTGCGGGTATCGATGTGGAAATTATTCCGGGTATCCTGCCAGTCTCCAACTTTAAGCAGGCGAAAAAATTTGCCGACATGACCAACGTCCGCATTCCGGCGTGGATGTCGACCATGTTTGATGGTCTGGATGATGACGCGGAAACCCGCAAGCTGGTGGGCGCTAATATCGCCATGGACATGGTGAAGATTCTCAGCCGCGAAGGGGTGAAGGATTTTCACTTCTATACCCTTAATCGTGCCGAGATGAGCTACGCTATTTGTCACACACTGGGTGTAAGACCGAACTAAACAGATCCCAGCCCTCTACGGAGGGCTTTTTGTTGATCATTTTGATCTACATCTCTGTAACGTAAAATATAAAAGGAATTAGCTATCGAATCTGTGGGTTATTTCGACTATATCTTATCACTGGTGGTGTATATCGTAGTCAGAACACTGTAAAGGGAGCATATAGATGAGCATGTCCGACGATAGCCAGAACACATCAACTGCCGGTAAGTGTCCTTTTCATCAGGGCGGTCACGACCAGAGCGCGGGAGCAGGAACGAACAACCGCGACTGGTGGCCAAATCAACTGCGCGTTGATCTTTTAAACCAACATTCCAACCGTTCTAACCCGCTGGGTGAGGACTTCGACTACCGCAAAGAGTTTAGCAAACTCGACTACTCTGCCCTGAAAGGGGATCTCAGAGCCCTTCTGTCCGAATCTCAACCGTGGTGGCCCGCTGACTGGGGAACCTATGCTGGATTGTTTATCCGCATGGCATGGCACGGTGCAGGGACCTATCGCTCCATCGATGGACGCGGTGGCGCGGGTCGCGGACAGCAGCGTTTTGCACCACTGAACTCCTGGCCGGACAACGTAAGCCTTGATAAAGCGCGTCGTCTGCTGTGGCCAATCAAGCAGAAATATGGCCAGAAAATTTCCTGGGCCGACCTGTTTATCCTCGCGGGTAACGTGGCGCTGGAAAACTCCGGCTTCCGCACCTTCGGCTTTGGTGCTGGTCGTGAAGATGTCTGGGAACCGGATCTCGACGTAAACTGGGGTGATGAAAAAGCCTGGCTGACTCACCGTCACCCGGAAGAACTGGCCAAAGCGCCGTTGGGCGCAACCGAAATGGGCCTTATCTATGTGAACCCGGAAGGACCGGACCATAGCGGCGAACCGCTTTCAGCGGCAGCGGCTATTCGCGCGACCTTCGGTAATATGGGTATGAACGACGAAGAAACCGTGGCGCTGATTGGCGGTGGTCATACGTTGGGCAAAACCCACGGCGCTGCACCGGCTTCGCACGTAGGCGCCGATCCTGAATCCGCACCGATTGAAGCACAGGGCCTGGGCTGGGCGAGCAGCTACGGCAGCGGCGCGGGCGCGGATGCCATTACATCCGGTCTGGAAGTGGTCTGGACGCAGACGCCAACCCAATGGAGCAACTATTTCTTCGAGAACCTGTTCAAATACGAGTGGGTACAAACTCGCAGTCCGGCAGGTGCTATTCAGTTTGAAGCGGTTGACGCGCCAGAAATTATTCCTGATCCGTTTGATCCATCGAAAAAACGTAAGCCGACGATGCTGGTTACCGACCTGACGCTGCGTTTCGATCCTGAGTTCGAGAAAATCTCCCGCCGTTTCCTGAACGATCCGCAGGCGTTCAACGAAGCGTTTGCTCGTGCGTGGTTTAAACTGACGCACCGTGATATGGGGCCAAAAGCGCGTTACATCGGACCGGAAGTGCCAAAAGAAGATTTGATTTGGCAAGACCCGCTGCCGCATGCGTTCTTCAACCCAAGCGAAGAAGATATCCTGAAGCTGAAGGCGACCATCGCCGCTTCCGGGCTGTCCGTGGGCGAACTGGTATCGGTAGCGTGGGCGTCGGCATCGACTTTCCGCGGTGGGGATAAACGTGGCGGCGCTAACGGTGCGCGTCTGGCGCTGGATCCACAGCGCGGCTGGGATGTGAATGCCACCGCAGCACGCGTTCTGCCTGTGCTGGAAGGGATTTATAAGTCTGCCCATACCGCCTCGTTGGCCGATATTATCGTGCTGGCAGGTGTTGTCGGTATCGAGCAGGCGGCAAGTGCTGCGGGTGTCAGCATTAAGGTACCTTTTGCGCCGGGCCGCGTGGATGCGCGCCAGGATCAAACGGATATTGAGATGTTTGAACTGCTTGAGCCAATCGCCGATGGCTTCCGTAACTACCGCGCCCGTCCTGACGTATCGACCACCGAGTCGCTGCTGATCGATAAAGCACAGCAGCTGACGCTAACCGCACCGGAAATGACCGTGCTGGTGGGCGGTATGCGCGTACTGGGCACCAACTTTGATGGTAGCCAGCACGGTGTCTTTACCGATCGTCCAGGCGTACTCAGCACTGACTTCTTCGTCAATCTGCTGGATATGCGCCATGAGTGGAAGGCGGTTGATGAGTCACAAGAGCTGTTTGAAGGTCGTGACCGTCTGAGTGGCGAAGTAAAATACACCGCAACCCGCGCCGATCTGGTATTTGGTTCTAACTCTGTACTGCGCGCAGTGGCTGAAGTTTATGCCTGCAGCGATGCCCACGAGAAGTTCGTGAGAGATTTCGTGGCCGCATGGGTGAAAGTGATGAACCTGGATCGTTTCGATCTGCTGTAACAGACGATGCCGGATGTCGCTTGTGCGGGTCCGGCATGGTAGGAATAAAAAAATCCCCGCATTTGCGGGGATTTTCTATTTGCAGGTTATTCCCACTCTTGCAGGTAACGTTGACCGTACTGGTCAGCCACAAGCAGGGCGGCATACACCTGGTCCGGCGTTGCGCCGCCAGGCATGTTGTGGATGGTTTCGCCTTCGGCACAGGCTGCCTCAGCCACAATGCGCATTTTCGCCTGAATATCCTGTTTGATATCCAGTTGCGCCAGGGTAATCGGCAAGCCAACGGAATGGCACAGCGCGGCAACGGTTTCAATTTCATCGACCGGCGCGTTTTCCAGCACCAACTGCGTCAGCGTACCGAAAGCCACTTTCTCGCCGTGGTAATAATGATGTGCATCCGGGATTGCGGTCAGACCGTTATGAATGGCGTGAGCCGCTGCCAGACCACCGCTTTCAAAACCGACGCCACTCAGATAGGTGTTGGCTTCAATAATGCGCTCCAGTGCTGGTGTAACCACGTGCTGCTCTGCAGCCAGCATCGCTTTTTCACCTTCTTCGATCAGCGTATTAAAGCACAGCTCTGCCAGCGCCAGCGCCGCCTGAGTACACTGACCGCCCGCCATGGTGGTTGCGCCGCTGCGTGAACAGGCACGCGCTTCGAACCAGGTCGCCAGCGCATCGCCAATACCCGCAGCTAACAGACGCGCCGGTGCGCCCGCGACAATTTTGGTATCAACAATGACCCTGTCCGGGTTATTAGGCAGCAGCAGATAGCGATCGAATTCACCGGCATCGGTGTAAATGACGGACAGCGCGCTGCACGGCGCATCGGTAGAGGCGATGGTTGGCGCAATGGCGACAGGCACGCCCATAAAGTGCGCCAGCGCTTTGGCGGTATCCAGCGTTTTACCGCCACCAATACCAAGTACTGCCGCACACTGCGCTTTTTCCGCTACGACGCGCAGACGGTCGATTTCGTTTTGTGAACATTCGCCGCCAAACGGTGCAATTTCCAGCGCCAGTCCGGCATCCTGGAAGCTTTTTTCCAGTGCCCCCTGGGCAAAGCCTAAGACAAACTTGTCTCCAACGACCAGCCAGCGCTCTGCCAGTGGTTTGAGGTAGCTGCCAAGACGGGTAATAACATCGGCACCCTGGATGTACTTACCAGGTGATTGAATAATGCGATCCATACTTTATTTCCCTCACAGGTTGATGTGACCAAATGCGTTGTTCCAGTCCTGCTCAAACTTCTCTATTGCTGACTCTACCGCAGGGGTATTGAGCATTTGTTGCGCTACGTCTAATGGCAGGGTGATTGCTTCACATCCTGCCAGCAAGCAATCCAGCGCCTGACGTGGAGTTTTAAAGCTGGCCGCCAGTACCATGCTGTTCGGTGCATGCAGTTCCAGCAATGTTTGCAGTTCCTGTACTGTGCGAATCCCGTCGCCGCCCTGCGCGTCGATACGGTTAACGTAAGGCGCGATATATTTCGCTCCTGCCAGCGCAGCCAGTAGCCCCTGAGAAGCACTGTAAACGGCGGTTCCCAGCGTGGTGATACCCTCTTTTTTCAGCATCTTGATCGCGGCCAGACCTTCGGATGTCACCGGGATTTTCACTACCAGACCGGGCACCGCATTGCTCAGGCGTTTAGCTTCTTCCACCATGCCCTGCGCATCCCGGCTCATGGTCTGGGCAAACAGAATGCCCTCTTTGCCAATGGCGTTCTGCAGGCGTGGCAGCACATCCCAGATGGATTCTTTGCTTGCTGCCACAATGCTTGGGTTGGTGGTGACGCCCGCGATAGGGAAGATGCGGGCCAGACGTTCGACTTCCGCGACGTTGGCGGTATCAAGATAAAGTTCCATACAAAAACACCCTCTACGTTTTCCGTTAGCTACCCGTTGCCGGGTTGCTTTGCTATGCACAGGATAAGAGTGTTTCGTCACGCGGCGCTATCTGACAAATCTGCCAAAAGCTGGATAAATGTAATATGACTATAAAAGTGGGAGATACTTCACATGTAAGCGATATGTGCTGGCATATGTTTTTTGATAATACAAAAATCCAGTAAATGTTACCTTTGTCTCCGTTTTCTGTCCCAGTATGCGATGATTACTGGTCAGTTTTTTTCTCCGTCAGCTGGCTGTGATACTGCCGACGATACTCTGACGGCGAACGCTCAGTATTCTTGCGAAACAGGCGGCAGAAGTAGTTGCTGTCAATAAACCCACAGGTGTGCGCCACGTCTTTGATCTTCAGCTCGTAACCCTTTAATAGCGTTTTTGCATGTTCCAGTCGCGTATGATTCAGGTATTCGTTAAAACCGATAGCGCCCGTTTTTTGAAACAGGTGGGAGAGGTAATTGGGTGAAATGTAAAACGCCTGCGCGACGGATTCTCGGGTGAGCGGCGAAGCGTAGCGTTCGTCAATATAGCCGCGAATGGCGTCGAAAAGCGCCTGACTACGTGATGCGGTTTGGATCTGGCTGCCGAGTAGATCGCGACAGTGACTCAGCAAGCTTGCAACGATTAGCCTGGCCGTTTGCTGCTCCTGCGGCTGCATTTGCATCTCATGGAGCGTTTGCAGCAGAAAAGAGCCAATACGCGGCCCACGCCGTGCGACGTGCTGGCGGGTAAGGTTTTGATATTGCTTGCCGTCCCATTGGACGACGCTGAAACCCAGTTGCTGTTTGCCGAACAGAATGCTGAGTGTCGTGACCGGTGTGACCCACTGCGGAATATTCCAGCCGCCAGCCGGAACAAACAAGACATCGCCGGGGGTAAGCACCTTATCGATGCCAGAATCCGCAAATTCACCTTCCAGCACAATTTCCAGCCGGGGAAAATCGACCTGATACGCCAGTTCCGGCGTTGTGCTATTGGTGCTGGCGAAATAAATCTGCCGCAGCGGCGTGGGGCCGTTAATCAGGCGGGAGAGAAGATGGCTGACGTCGTGACACATGTTAATCCCTTGCAGGCAGCAGACAGGGAAACAGTAACGTTGAAAACAATCGCCCTCAAGTGATTATTGCCGGATGGCGGCTAATGCCATATCCGGCCTACAAGTCTTTGCGAGCTGTAGGCCGGATAAGCGTAGCGCATCCGGCAGACGGTTATTGATTACCGATTTGATCGCCGTAAGGCAGGGAATCGTAATCTATCAGGGCATTTTTCTTGTACGGATTGCCAATCCAGCGGGTTGTCTCTTTGAACTGCGGACTGGTAATGGCGCGAGTTGGATCGAAGCCATCGTAGGTGAAGCCCGCTAAGTCAGACCATGTATGGATAAGCTCTGAGCTGCTGTATTTACGATTCACATCCTGTGAGAAGTCGCGCGGGTGCGCGGCCTGCCATTTTTCCGAAGTCCACAACAGGAACGGCACCGTGTACATATGACGCGTTGGGTTGTCTTCATTACGACCCTGCGTTTTGTGTGGTGGCGTATCGTAAACCTCTTCGCCATGATCGGAGAAGTACAGCAGGAAGCCGTTCGGATCGGTCGCTTTATAGTCTTTGATCAGGCTGGCAATAATATGATCGTTATAAACATTCGCGCTGTCGTAATCGTTGTAGGCTTCCAGCTCATCGTTACTCAGGCCTGCGGGAACATGGTCGATATTATTGTCGAACTTACCCTGGCCATCCGGATAGCGGAATTTGTACTTAATATGCGTACCCAGCAGATGCACGATGATGAACTTTTTCGGTGCCGGGTCGGCCAGGACTTCTTTAAATGGCGCCAGCACGTTGCTGTCATATTCGCGCGCACTTTGCGTACGCTGCTGGTTCATATAGAACTGTTTATCCGTCTGCTTAGAGAACACCGTCAGCATGGTGTTGCGGGCGGTCATCGTCTGCTGATTAGTGATCCAGAAGGTTTTATAACCCGCCTGTTTCATCATGTTCATCAGGGACGGCTGAGTCAGATACAGATCCGGGTTCTTCTCGTTAGCGAAGGTCAGCGCCTGCTGCAGGATTTCAATGGTGTACGGACGGGAAGTCACGACATTATTGAATACGGTGAAGTTAGGATCGGATTTATGCAGCGCATCCAGTTCTGGCGTCGTTTCACGCGGGTAGCCATACAGGCTCATGCGGCCACGTTGCGTTGACTCACCAATCACCAGTACCAGCGTACGCGGTGCGTCACCTGAGCTGTCTTTAAAGTTAGCCAGCGGCGGCAGGGCATTGTTCTCATTCAGCAGGCTATTGAGCGAGGTCAACTGCTGACGATATTGATAATACCCGGAGATGAATTGCCACGGCGCGGCGGGCTCCATACGTGAAGCGAGCCCATCCAACGTTTTTTCAAACGGCTTATGTTTGATAAATGTGTTCACTGTCATCGGATGCAGAATCAATCCGTATAACAGTGCAAACGACACCAGATAGCGCCAGGGTGATGGAATATGTACCGGACGCAAACGTGTCCATAGCAGAATTGCCATTGCTGTATATGCCAGCGCAATTAAGACGATCTTCAGGCTGAAGTATTGACTCAGGTACTCGCTGGCTTCGTTCGCATTGGTTTCAAACATTACGTACAGAACGCTTTGCGAGAACTCTTGCCCGTAAATGACGTAATAGCTCAGAGCTGCCAGCGAGGCCGCCCATAGAATTACGCCAATGACGGCAGCAATAATGCGGATACGGTTTGGAAATAAAAATACCGGGATCAACCACAGCGAGCTGAACAGCAGGGAGTCGCGTAGGCCGGTAGATCCGCTATAGCCGCTAAAATAGATAACGGCCTGCAGTAATGAGGAAAAAAACCAAAAATAGAGGAGCGCCCAACCCAGGGCTTTCCAGCTAAAGGCGGGTTTAGACTGGAGTTGTAAGGATTGCATAATGTGAGCCTGTCTTTAATCGTAGCGCCAAGAGTAGCGACTAAACATTAAGAGGAACTGAAGCATCACGATCTCAGGATCGTGTTTTGCTGTTGTAATATTCACGTAGTGAATATGTTCAGGCAGGAATATATTGAAAATGAAGTGGTTGTAACAGCGGTTTTTACTGTCGCCTTCGTACAGTAGCACGAAGGCGACAGCAGGAGGGGACGTTAGCCTGTATTGCGCATACCGGCGGCGACACCCGCGATGGTCACCATCAGCGCTTGTTCAACGCGTGGATCCGGTTCATGGCCTTGCTCTTCGGCCTGGCGTGAGCGGTGTAACAACTCTGCCTGTAAGACGTTCAGCGGGTCAGTATAAACATTCCTTAACTGAATGGACTCGGCAATCCACGGCAGGTCGGCCATCAAATGTGAGTCGTTGGCAATCGCCAGTACGACATCGATATCTGCTGCCAGGCGTTGGCGTAGCTCTTCACCCAGCGGCCACAGCTCTTTTTTGACCAGGCGCTGATCGTAATACTCTGCCAGCCACAGGTCTGCTTTCGCGAAAACCATTTCCAGCATGCCAAGGCGTGTGGAGAAGAATGGCCAGTCGCGGCACATCGCTTCGAGTTCGCTTTGCTTACCATCTTCAACCACTTTTTGCAGCGCGGTACCAGCACCAAGCCAGGCCGGGAGCATCAGACGGTTCTGCGTCCAGGCAAAGATCCACGGTATAGCACGCAGAGACTCAACGCCGCCGGTCGGACGGCGTTTTGCCGGACGTGAACCGAGCGGCAATTTACCCAGTTCCTGCTCCGGTGTAGCTGAGCGGAAATAAGGGACAAAGTCTTTGTTTTCACGCACATATCCACGGTATAGCTCGCAGGAAATATCGGAAAGCTCATCCATGATATGACGCCAGTTATCCTTCGGTTCTGGCGGTGGTAACAGGTTGGCCTCCAGAATTGCTCCGGTATACAGCGACAGGCTGCTGATGGTCACTTCCGGCAGGCCGTACTTAAAGCGGATCATCTCCCCTTGTTCTGTCACGCGCAGACCGCCTTTCAGACTGCCTGGCGGTTGAGAGAGCAGCGCCGCATGCGCAGGCGCGCCGCCGCGACCAATGGATCCGCCGCGACCGTGGAACAGCGTCAGTTCGATACCGGCTTTTTCGCAGGTTTTGATCAGCGCGTCCTGAGCCTGGTATTGCGCCCAGGACGCCGCCATCACGCCCGCGTCTTTTGCGGAATCAGAGTAGCCGATCATGACCATCTGTTTGCCCTGAATAAAGCCGCGGTACCAGTCGATATTCAGAAGCTGGGACATGACGTCATCGGCATTGTTGAGGTCGTCCAGCGTTTCAAATAGCGGAGCGACCGGCATAGCAAAACCAATTCCGGCTTCTTTCAGCAGCAGATGCACGGCCAGCACATCCGACGGCGTTTTCGCCATCGAGATAACATAGGCGGCAATGGAGCCATACGGGGCTTCGGCAATGACCTGACAGGTGTCGAGCACTTCACGGGTGTCATTGCTCGGCTCCCAGTTACGCGGCAGGAGCGGACGCTTGGAATTCAGTTCGCGGATCAGGAAAGCCTGTTTATCTGCTTCCGACCAGTTTTCGTAGTCGCCAATGCCCAGATAACGAGTCAGTTCACCCAAGGCTTCAGTATGACGGGTGCTTTCCTGACGAATATCAATACGCACCAGCGGCACGCCGAAACACTTCACGCGGCGCAGGGTGTCGAGCAATTCGCCATTGGCGATGATGCCCATACCACAGGCCTGTAGAGACTGGTAGCAGGCGTAAAGCGGGTCCCAGAGCTGTTCGTTTTGGGTGAGAAGTCCCGCAGGTTTCGGCAATTTCTCGCCTTTCAGACGAGCTTCAAGCCAGGCCTGGGTCGCCATCAGACGAGAACGCAGGGTTTTCATCAGATAGCGGTAAGGTTCCGCTGCGCCTTCTTCACCTACCAGTGCCATCAGCTCCGGTGTAGCATCCACCATCGACAGCTCAGAAATCAGAAACTGGATGTCTTTCAGGAACAGGTCTGTCGCTTTCCAGCGGCTGAGCAATAGCACGTGACGGGTGATATCCGCCGTTACGTTCGGGTTGCCGTCACGGTCGCCGCCCATCCAGGAGGTAAATCGAACCGGGACAAAATCAACCGGCAGCTTATATCCAAGATGCTCTTCCAGTTGTTCATTCAGCTCGCGCAGGTAGTTCGGCACACCTTCCCACAGGCTGTTTTCAACAACCGCGAATCCCCATTTGGCTTCATCAACCGGGCTTGGGCGCAGTTTGCGGATTTCATCCGTATGCCAGGACTGAGCAATGAGCTGACGCAGACGGCGCATCAGTTGGTTGCGTTCATAATCGACGAGGTCTTTGTTATCAAGCTGCTTGAGGCAGGCGTTCACTTCACCCATTTTATGGATCAGCGTACGACGAGTGATCTCGGTCGGGTGGGCGGTGAGTACCAGCTCCAGAGAGAGTGATTCTACGGCTTTCTTGATGGTGGCGTCATTGAGGTTGGGCTGCTCTTTCAGTTTACGCAGAGTGCGAGCAATCACTTCCGGGTTGCTGGCGGCTTCGCCTTTTGGCGAAATGCTGTGGTGCTGCTCGGCGGTGTTGGCCAGGTTCAGGAACTGGCTAAATGCGCGGGCAACCGGCAGCAGCTCGTCGTTAGACAGATTTTGCAGTGTGGTGAGCAATTCCTGGCGATTAATTTCATTGCCAGCGCGAGATGATTTGGACAGCTTTCGAATTGTTTCTACGCGATCAAGAATGTTCTCTCCCAACGCATCCTTGATGGTCTCTCCCAGCACTTTGCCGAGCATACTGACATTACTACGCAACGCGGAATATTGTTCGTTCATATTAACCCAGACACCCCATCTATTTTGAATATGTCCTGTATCTTTCGCGCCTGACTATCACGCAAAATCTTGCGGACTTAACTTTTTAGCCGTCTTTTATAAAGCCACGTAAAACACGTGACGTCAATTGCTGCGAAATCGGTTCAGCAAACGAATAAATGCCGTGAATTTACGTTATTTAATTCACATCCAATCAAATAAGCGTTGCTTATGGAAATGTTAAAAAATCGCCCCGCTTACCACTAAGGGATTAGCGGGGTGACAAGCAGTTAATGCCAGCAGAAATGGTGCACAACCTGAGTGATTAATTCGCGGGTTGGCTTAATAAAGCGCGTTTCCAGATACTCATCCGGCTGATGCGCCTGATTAATGGAGCCTGGACCCAACACCAGCGTTGGGCAAAGCGTCTGGATAAACGGCGCTTCGGTGCAATAGTTCACCACTTCAGTCTGTGCGCCCAGCAGTTTCTCAACCACCTCTACCAGTTGATGGTCAGGTGGGCACTCATAGCCGGGAATCGGCGGATGCAGTTCCGATACGGTCAGGCGACCCGGCCAACGTTCGCTGACAGGGGCCAGCGCTTCGTTAAGTAACCCATTGAGATCGTTTAGCGTCATACCCGGTAGCGGGCGAATATCCATATGCAGTTCGCAGCAGGCGCAGATTCGGTTGGCGGCGTCACCGCCGTGGATGTGGCCCAAATTTAACGTTGGATACGGGACGGTAAAGGCATCATGGTGATAGCGCGCTTTCAGGTCATCGCGCAGATGCATGATATGGCCGATGGCATCATGCATCAGTTCAATCGCATTAACGCCACGCGCCGGATCGCTTGAATGACCCGACTGTCCCAGAATGCGTATCGCATTAGAGATATGGCCTTTGTGCGCGCGCACCGGTTGCAGGGATGTGGGTTCGCCAATGATCGCGCAGTCCGGGCGCAGAGCGGTAGTTTCAGAGAAGTAGCGAGCTCCCGCCATGCTGGTCTCTTCGTCAGCAGTGGCCAGAATGTACAGGGGTTTTTTCAGTTTCGTGACGTCGACATCACGCAACGCGTCGAGGATAAAGGCGAAGAAGCCTTTCATATCCGCCGTACCCAAACCATACAGCTTATTGTCATGCTCGGTTAGAGTGAACGGATCGCGGGTCCAGCGTCCGTCGTCAAAGGGTACGGTATCGGTATGGCCCGCCAACAACAGGCCGCCAGCGCCCTGTCCAATGCTCGCCAGCATATTGAATTTATTTCGCGTATCGGGAACCGGTTGGACCTCCACATTGAAGCCTAAATCTTTAAACCAGCCCGCCAGCAGAGTGATTAAACCTGCATTGCTTTGATCGAGTGCTTCTTCGGTGGCACTGATCGATGGCGTGGCAATCAGAGCGCGGTAAATCTCGATAAATGGCGGTAAATTGTTTTTCATTGTTGACACACCTCGGGTCATGATAGTATCAATATTCATGCAGTATTTGTGAATAAAAATACATTAACGTTGAGCGTAATAAAACCCACCAAGTGTAAGGTGAGGTGATAAAGGCTTATACCTGGCAACAGAATCTAAGAAGGTGAGCTGCCCCGATGTTGAATACGCTGATTGTGGGCGCCAGTGGCTATGCCGGCGCAGAGCTTGTGACCTATGTAAATCGCCATCCTGATATGACCATAACCGCTTTGACCGTCTCAGCGCAAAGCAATGATGCAGGAAAATTAATCTCCGATTTGCATCCGCAGTTGAAAGGCATTGTCGATTTACCGTTGCAGCCAATGTCAGATATCAGCGAGTTTAGCGCAGGGGTGGATGTTGTGTTCCTCGCAACGGCTCATGAGGTGAGTCATGACCTGGCTCCGCAGTTTTTGCAGGCCGGTTGCGTGGTGTTTGACCTTTCGGGCGCGTTTCGCGTAAACGACGGCGCGTTCTATGAAAAATATTATGGCTTTACGCATCAGCATCCTGAGCTGCTGGAGCAGGCCGTTTATGGGCTGGCGGAGTGGAACGCGGACAAACTGAAAGAAGCGAATCTGATTGCTGTGCCAGGTTGTTACCCGACGGCGGCGCAGCTTTCGCTGAAACCGTTGATTGATGCCGGGCTGCTGGATCTCAGCCAGTGGCCGGTAATTAATGCGACCAGCGGCGTGAGCGGTGCGGGGCGTAAAGCGGCTATCTCCAACAGCTTTTGTGAGGTGAGCCTGCAGCCGTATGGCGTGTTTACCCATCGTCATCAGCCGGAAATCGCCACTCATCTGGGGACAGAAGTGATTTTCACCCCGCATCTGGGTAACTTCCCGCGCGGAATTCTGGAAACTATCACTTGCCGCCTTAAGGCGGGCGTAACCCATGCTCAGGTGGCTCAGGCGCTGCAACAGGCGTATGGCGATAAACCGCTGGTGCGTCTGTATGACAAAGGGGTTCCGGCGCTGAAGAATGTGGTTGGATTACCGTTTTGCGATATCGGGTTTGCCGTACAGGGTGAACACCTGATCGTCGTGGCGACGGAAGACAACTTATTGAAAGGCGCGGCGGCACAGGCGATGCAGTGCGCAAATATTCGTTTTGGCTTTGCCCAAACGCAGTCTCTTATTTAGGGTGCAACAATGAATCCATTAATTATCAAGTTGGGCGGCGTTTTACTGGATAGCGAAGAGGCGCTGGAGCGCTTGTTTACCGCACTGGTGAATTATCGTGAGTCGCACCAGCGTCCGCTGGTCATTGTGCACGGTGGCGGCTGCGTGGTCGACGAGCTGATGAAGCAGCTGAATCTGCCGGTGAAAAAGAAAAATGGTCTGCGCGTCACGCCTGCCGATCAAATTGACATTATTACCGGTGCCCTGGCGGGAACGGCGAATAAAACCTTGCTGGCTTGGGCGAAAAAGCATCACATCGCGTCTGTGGGTCTGTATCTTGGCGATGGCGACAGCGTAAAAGTGACGCCGCTCGATAAAGAACTGGGTCATGTTGGACTGGCGCAGCCGGGTTCGCCTAAGCTGATTAACACGCTGCTGGAAAGCGGTTTTCTGCCGGTAGTGAGCTCTATTGGCGTCACTGATGATGGGCTGCTGATGAACGTGAATGCCGATCAGGCGGCAACGGCGCTGGCGGCAACGCTGGGTGCGGATCTGATCCTGCTCTCTGATGTAAGCGGTATTCTGGATGGCAAAGGCCAGCGTATTGCCGAAATGACTGCAGCGAAAGCGGAACAGCTGATTGAACAGGGCATTATTACCGATGGCATGATCGTGAAGGTGAATGCGGCGCTGGATGCCGCGCGTACGCTGGGTCGTCCGGTGGATATCGCCTCCTGGCGTCATGCAGAGCAACTCCCGGCGCTGTTTAACGGCACGCCAATTGGTACGCGTATTCTGGCTTAACTACTAATGTGCCGGATGGCGGCTTCGCCTTATCCGGCCTACGTGGGTTTTGTAGGCCCGGTAAGCGCAGCGCCACCGGGCAAAAATATCATATTAAGGAAATTCGTTATGGCACTTTGGGGTGGGCGTTTTACACAGGCAGCAGATCAGCGGTTCAAACAGTTCAACGACTCGTTGCGTTTTGACTACCGCCTGGCAGAACAGGATATTGTTGGCTCTGTGGCCTGGTCCAAAGCGTTGGTAACGGTCGGTGTACTGACTGCTGATGAACAGCTGCGGTTGGAAGAAGCGCTGAATAATCTGCTGGAAGAGGTTCGCGCGAATCCTCAGCAGATTCTGCAAAGCGATGCCGAAGATATTCACAGTTGGGTGGAAGGTAAGCTGATTGATAAAGTCGGCCAGCTTGGTAAAAAACTGCATACCGGACGTAGCCGTAACGACCAGGTCGCGACCGATCTCAAGCTGTGGTGCAAAGACACGGTTATCGAATTACTATCGGCCAATCGTCAGTTGCAAACTGCGCTGGTGGTGACGGCGGAGAATAACCAGGACGCCGTCATGCCGGGTTACACCCACCTGCAACGTGCGCAGCCGGTGACGTTTGCTCACTGGTGTCTGGCCTATGTTGAAATGTTGGCGCGTGACGAGAGCCGCCTGCAGGATGCGCTCAAACGCCTGGACGTCAGTCCGTTAGGCTGCGGCGCGCTGGCGGGTACGGCGTATGAAATCGATCGCGAGCAGCTGGCGGGTTGGTTGGGCTTTGCCTCGGCTACGCGCAACAGTCTGGACAGCGTTTCTGACCGTGACCACGTGCTGGAGTTACTCTCAGACGCCTCTATCGGCATGGTACACCTGTCGCGTTTTGCTGAAGACCTGATTTTCTTTAACACCGGCGAAGCGGGCTTTGTCGAGCTGTCTGATCGTGTGACTTCGGGTTCATCTCTGATGCCGCAGAAGAAAAATCCGGATGCGCTGGAGCTGATCCGTGGCAAATGCGGTCGCGTGCAGGGTGCGTTGACCGGCATGATGATGACGTTAAAAGGCCTCCCGCTGGCATACAACAAAGATATGCAGGAAGACAAAGAAGGGCTGTTCGACGCGCTCGACACCTGGCTGGACTGTCTGCATATGGCCGCGCTGGTGCTGGATGGCATCCAGGTGAAACGTCCGCGTTGCCAGGAAGCAGCGCAGCAGGGCTATGCTAACGCCACTGAACTGGCGGATTATCTGGTGGCGAAAGGTGTCCCGTTCCGCGAAGCGCACCATATCGTAGGTGAAACGGTGGTCGAGGCGATTCGACAGGGCAAACCGCTGGAAGCGCTGTCGCTTGCCGACTTACAAAAGTTTAGCCAGGTGATTGGCGATGACGTTTACCCGATCCTCTCGTTGCAATCGTGCCTGGACAAGCGTGCGGCGAAAGGCGGCGTGTCACCCCAGCAGGTTGCACAGGCGATCGACTACGCGAAGGCGCGTCTGGCATAAATTGATGGGTAATCATTCGAGCCTGGCGTCACGCCGGGCTTTTTTATGCAAAAAAAATGCGGACACAAGGTCCGCAAAAGTTCACGTTGGCTTTAGTTATTTCGAGTATGAGAGAAACTCTCAAAACGGACAGTAGCTTCAAGGGTTAAAGGGGTACCGTTCCGTTTCTGTGGTGCATTATTAAACAGAAAGCTTGATAGGGATAATCGTTCGTTGCTATGCTACCTATCGCTACGAACTATCGTGGCGATGGAGGATGAATAATGAATATTCGTGATCTTGAATACCTGGTAGCGCTAGCCGAACATCGTCACTTCCGACGAGCGGCAGACTCCTGTCACGTTAGCCAACCAACGCTGAGCGGGCAGATCCGCAAGCTGGAAGATGAGCTTGGCGTCATGTTGTTGGAGCGTACGAGTCGCAAGGTGCTGTTCACCCAGGCTGGTTTGCTGCTGGTGGATCAGGCGCGCACCGTGCTGCGCGAGGTCAAAGTGCTCAAGGAGATGGCAAGCCAACAAGGCGAGACAATGTCTGGCCCGCTGCATATTGGTTTGATCCCAACGGTGGGGCCATACCTGCTGCCGCATATTATTCCGATGTTGCACCAGACCTTCCCAAAACTGGAAATGTATCTCCATGAAGCGCAGACACATCAGCTGTTAGCGCAACTGGATAGCGGCAAGCTCGACTGCGTCATTCTGGCGCTGGTGAAAGAGAGTGAGGCGTTCATCGAAGTACCGCTATTTGATGAGCCTATGCTGCTGGCGATCTATGAAGATCATCCGTGGGCAAACCGTGACTGTGTACCGATGTCCGATCTGGCGGGTGAAAAACTGCTGATGCTGGAAGATGGCCACTGCCTGCGCGATCAGGCAATGGGCTTCTGCTTTGAAGCGGGTGCTGATGAAGATACCCATTTTCGGGCAACCAGTCTGGAAACGCTGCGTAACATGGTGGCGGCAGGAAGCGGTATTACCTTACTGCCTGCGCTGGCTGTTCCGCCGGAGCGTAAGCGTGATGGTGTCGTTTATCTGCCATGCATTAAACCCGAACCGCGTCGTACGATTGGTCTGGTGTACCGTCCTGGTTCGCCGCTGCGCAGCCGTTATGAACAGTTGGCAGAGGCCATCCGTGGATCAATGGATGGCCATTTCGACAGTGCGTTAAAACAGGCGGTTTAAGCCATTTAGCGCTGCTACCCGATAGGCTTCTGCCATGGTTGGGTAGTTAAAGGTGGTGTTAACGAAGTACTCGATAGTGTTACCACCACCTTTTTGCTCCATTATCGCTTGCCCGATGTGAATAATTTCGGCCGCGCGCTCCCCAAAGCAGTGGATCCCCAGAATCTCTTTGGTTTCGCGATGGAACAGGATCTTCAGCGTTCCAACACTCATACCCACGATTTGCGCACGTGCCAGATGCTTAAACTGGGCGCGGCCAACCTCGTATGGAACTTTCATTGCCGTGAGTTGCTGTTCGGTTTTACCAACGGAGCTGATTTCTGGAATGGTATAAATCCCGGTCGGGATATCTTCAATCAGATGCGCGGTGGCTTCGCCTTTTACCAACGCCTGGGCGGCAATGCGTCCCTGGTCGTAGGCCGCCGATGCCAGGCTCGGATAACCGATCACATCCCCTACGGCATACACATGCGGCAGCGCCGTCTGGTACATGCTATTCACTTTGAGCTGCCCACGGCTGTCGGTTTTCAGGCCAATGTTTTCCAGCGCCAGCGAATCGGTATTACCTGTACGGCCATTGGCGTACAACAGGCAGTCTGCCTTCAGTTTCTTACCGGATTTCAGGTGCATGATGACGCCGTCATCGCAGCCTTCAATCTTCTCATACTCTTCGTTGTGGCGAATGACCACACCGCTGTTCCAGAAGTGGTAAGAGAGCGAGTCGGACATCTCTTGATCGAGGAATGCCAGCAGACGATCGCGGGTGTTGATTAAATCAACTTTGACGTCCATTCCACGGAAGATCGACGCATATTCACAGCCAATGACCCCCGCGCCATAAATCAGTACATGGCGGGGTTCGTGGTGTAGGCTCAGGATAGAGTCGCTGTCGTAAACCCGGGGATGCGAAAAGTCGACATCAACAGGGCGATAAGGACGCGAACCGCAGGCAATAACAAACTTATCCGCAGTCAGCGTTTCCACCGTACCGTCGTGACATTCCAGGGCGATCGTGTGTTCATCAACAAAACGGGCATTCCCCTGCAAAATTTCGCAGTGATTGCGCTCGTAAAATCCTTGCCGCATACGCGTTTGCTGATTAATAACGTTATCAGCGTGGTTGAGAATATCGGCAAAAGAAGAACGAAGGAGTCGGGAGTGGTCGCTGTACAGTGGGTTCTGATTGAATTCAATAATGCGGCTGACGGCGTGGCGGAGGGCTTTCGACGGGATGGTGCCCCAGTGGGTACAGCCTCCGCCGACGTTATGATAGCGCTCAATCACCGCGACGCGCGCTCCTTGCTTAACCAGACCCATTGCAGCGCCTTCGCCGCCGGGACCGGAACCTATTACTATTGCATCGTAATCGTAGGAATGTGACATGGTCAGGCTTACCTGTTCTTATACATAAAAGCAACAGAATAGTAACATCGTTGTCAGGATAACCCAATTATCGTTGTGCTTTTTTGCGAAGTCGAAGCACAAACTGCGCGTAAACAATCATTCACAAAGCCATGCCAACCGCCTAATCTCTGGTATAGTGCCAGCAAGGTATGTGGAAGGATTCAGACATCGTGATGGGCGTTAGAGCGCAACAAAAAGAAAAAACCCGGCGTTCGCTGGTAGAAGCCGCATTTAGTCAACTGAGCGCTGAGCGTAGTTTTGCCAGCCTCAGTTTACGCGAAGTTGCTCGCGAAGCGGGCATTGCGCCAACCTCGTTTTATCGCCATTTCCGCGATGTGGATGAACTCGGCCTGACGATGGTGGACGAAAGCGGTCTGATGCTGCGTCAATTGATGCGCCAGGCGCGCCAGCGTATCGCGAAGGGCGGGAGTGTGATCCGCACCTCGGTCTCAACATTTATGGAGTTCATCGGCAACAATCCCAACGCCTTCCGTTTATTATTGCGCGAGCGTTCGGGGACATCCGCAGCGTTTCGTGCAGCGGTCGCACGTGAAATTCAGCACTTCATTGCGGAACTTGCGGACTATCTGGAACTCGAAAACCATATGCCTCGTGCGTTTACTGAAGCGCAAGCCGAAGCCATGGTAACCATTGTTTTCAGCGCCGGGGCAGAAGCACTGGATGTTGGCGCTGAACAGCGTCGACAGCTAGAAGAGCGGCTGGTATTGCAACTGCGCATGATCGCGAAAGGCGCATTTTATTGGTACCGCCGTGAACAAGAGAAGATGACGCACCACTCCGAGTAACGAGAAGGACAAGCAATGAAACAGTCAGGTCAAGATAAAGGTACGCTGCTGCTGGCGCTGGTTGCTGGCTTATCGATCAATGGTACATTTGCGGCGCTGTTTAGCTCCATTGTGCCATTCTCCGTATTCCCGATTATTTCGCTGGTGCTGACGGTTTATTGTCTGCATCAACGCTATCAGAACCGCACCATGCCTGTGGGCTTGCCGGGCCTGGCCGCCGCCTGTTTTATTCTCGGTGTTCTGCTGTACAGCACCGTGGTACGCGCTGAATATCCGGATATTGGCTCTAACTTCTTCCCGGCGGTGCTGTCGGTGATTCTGGTGTTCTGGATCGGCTTTAAAGTGCGTAACCGTAAACAAGAAATTGTGGAGTAACAGTTGTCGCTGTAGGCCGGATAAGGCAAAGCCGCTATCCGGCAATCTGAACCGGTAGTGCTTATCCGGCCTCCGTTCAGTCTTACTTCTTCGTTAACAGTACTCCGCACTCCATATGGTGCGTATACGGGAACTGATCGAATAGCGCCAGACGTGAAACATTGTGCGTCTGGCTTAACGTTTCCAGGTTCTTACACAGCGTCTCCGGATTGCAGGAGATGTACAGAATGCGCGGATACGCCTGCACCATTTTCTCCGTTTCGCTGTCCAGACCGCTGCGCGGTGGGTCAACGAAGATAGTTTCACACTGGTAACTCTTCAGATCGATTCCCTGCAAACGGTTGAACTCGCGAACGCCGTTCATCGCCTGAGTAAACTCTTCGGCCGCCATGCGGATAATTTGTACGTTATCAATATGGTTAGCCGCGATGTTGTACTGTGCAGCAGCCACGGACGGTTTGGCGATTTCAGTGGCCAGTACGCGGTTGAAGTTTTGCGCCAGGGCTAACGAGAAATTGCCATTGCCGCAATACAGCTCCAGCAGGTCGCCTTTTGAGCCCCTGGTGACATCAATCGCCCACTCCAACATCTGAATATTCATGGCGGCGTTCGGCTGGGTGAAGCTGTTCTCAACCTGGCGGTAGATAATCTCTTTACCTGCAACCGGCAAGCGTTCGTCAATGTAGTCCTGGTCCAGCTCAATTTTGGTTTTGGTAGCCCGACCAATCAAATGCACGTTCAGGTTTTGCGCCCGCAGCGCATCTCGCAGCGCTTCGGCTTCCTTACGCCATTCATCATCCAGCTTTTTATGGTACAGCATCGAAACCACCGCCTGATCGCTCAGGGTTGTGAGGTAATCAATCTGAAACAGTTTGTGGCGCAGGACGTGGTTGTTGCGAACGCCGTCGATCATTGCCGTCATCAACGTGTTGATGAGCTCGCTGGCTGCCGGGAAGCTGTCGACGCGAATACGGTTTTTGGTCTGGCTGTCGAACATGATGTGGTACAGGTCATCACCGTCATGCCACAGGCGGAATTCGGCGCGCATACGGTAATGGCTGACCGGTGAGCGAAACACTTCCGGAGCCTGTGCATAAAATGGCGTCATTAAGCTCTGCAGACGCACTACTTTCTCAGCTAACTGGGCGTCGTACTGTTCTGTCGGCAGGTGTTCGGGGGTCATGATGCGTCCTGAAAAATAAAAGTACGCGGGGATTGTAGGGATTGCTCAACAGATGTCCAGTCATTGATGATTTCCGATAATGTGATACGCGGTCTGGACACCAGGTTGTAACAAACTGTAGCATCCGTTTTCCGGTCCTGTGAGTTAAAAGGGAATCCAGTGTAAATCTGGAGCTGACGCGCAGCGGTAAGGAAGGTAAGAGATGAGCGCACCTGGTGCAGACACTGCGGATTGCCGCGGGAAGTCATCGTCTCTTTAAGTCGCCTCCAAGCCCGAAGACCTGCCGGCTAACGTCGCATCTGGTTTTCATCATCGCGTACTATCGGTGGGACCTGCGGCATCCTTCTTAAATTGTGGATGCTTTACAATGATCAAAAAATCATTGCTGTGCACGGCGCTGTCCGTCACGGCATTTTCTGGTTGGGCACAGGACACTCGCCCGGATACTCTCGTCGTCACTGCCAACCGTTTTCAGCAGCCTGTTAATACTGTTCTTGCCCCCACCGATGTGGTCACGCGTGAAGATATTCAGCGCTGGCAGTCAAAAGATCTGAATGATGTCATGCGTCGATTGCCGGGGGTAGATATCTCGCAGACCGGTGGGATGGGGAGCAGCTCTTCTCTATATGTGCGTGGGACTGAAGCGCGTCATGTGCTGGTACTGATTGACGGTGTTCCAATGGCACGGCCAGGCATTTCCAATGGTGTTGATATTGGCCAGATTCCGGTATCGCTGGTGCAGCGGGTTGAATACATTCGCGGACCGCGTTCAGCGGTGTATGGATCTGGTGCGATCGGTGGTGTGGTTAACATCATTACGATGAGTGATGAAGAGAAATCGCAGATCAACGCAGGCATGGGTAGTAACGGTTATCAGACTTACGATGGCGCTATCAACAAGCGTTTCGGCGACACGGTGGTGACCGCTGCCGGCGCATATCAGACGACGAAAGGCTTTAACATTCAGCCCGATTCACCCTACAACGGTGACAGCGACCGGGATGGTTACCGTAACAAGTTGTTCTGGGGCGCGGTACAGCATAAGTTCGACAATAATTTCTCCGGTTTTTTCCGTGGCTACGGCTACACCGCGAATAGCGATTATGACCAAGGGGCGTGGGGTTATCCGGGCGGTAATGACGAAGCCCAGAATTACAACCAGTCCTGGGATACGGGTTTACGGTACAACTCTGGCATTTACTCTTCTCAGTTAATTGCTAACTACCAGCGCCTGAAGGATTACAACTACAGTAACGAGCTTGGCCGCTACGCAGGAGATGCCACGCTGGATGATATGGAACAGCGTTATATCCAGTGGGGGAATAGCATTGAGGTTGGACATGGGGCGATCAACGGCGGTGTTGACTGGAAACAGGAAAAACTGACCTCCAGTAGCACGACGTTATCCGACAGCTATAAACGTGATACGACCGGGCTTTATCTGACCGGACAGCAACAAATTGACAGCGTCACGCTGGAAGCTTCGGGGCGTGAAGATCATGACGAACAATTCGGCTGGCATGGCACCTGGCAGACCGCAGCCGGCTGGGAGTTTGTTGATGGTTATCGCGCAACGCTCTCTTACGGTACTGGTTTCCTGGCACCCTCGCTGGGTCAGCAGTACGGGGCGACGCGCTTTGCCTCATCCTATGGGCCGGGTATTGCCGCCAACCCGAACCTGAAACCGGAAGAATCCAAACAGTGGGAAGCAGGAATTGATGGATTGACAGGGCCGCTTGATTGGCGTCTTTCCGCATACCACTATGAAATTCAAAACCTGATCGACTACAAGAATAACCAGTACGTCAACGTTAAATCAGCCACGATTAAGGGGCTGGAATGGACCGGAAACATTACGACTGGCCCTGTAGAACATCATCTAACGCTACAATACGTTGATCCGCGCGATGATGACACAAACAAGGTGCTCTATCGCCGTGCAAAACAGCAGGTTAAGTATGAGTTAACCGGACAGGTCCAGGATCTGGGCTGGAACGTTGCGTATCAATATATAGGTGAACGTTACGATAATGATTACGACAATAATCGTGATGTTAAATTGGGCGGCGTCAGCTTATGGGATATCGGATTATCATATCCAATCACCTCACAGCTGACAGTTCGTGGTAAAATCGCCAACCTGTTCGATAAAGATTACGAGACAGTTTATGGCTACGCAACTGCAGGACGGGAATACACCTTGTCTGGCAGCTACACCTTCTGATCCCCGTCCCACCGTGCTGGTGTTTGATTCCGGCGTCGGTGGGTTGTCGGTCTATGACGAGATCCGGCGTCTTCTGCCGGATCTCCACTATATCTACGCTTTCGACAACGTCGCCTTTCCTTATGGAGAGAAGAGCGAGGAGTTTATCGTCGAGCGTGTTGTTGAGATTGTGACTGCTGTCCAGCAGCGTTATCCCCTCTCTCTTGCGGTCATCGCATGTAATACAGCAAGCACGGTGTCGCTTCCTGCGTTACGTGAGAAGTTTGCCTTCCCGGTTGTGGGCGTGGTGCCTGCGATTAAACCGGCGGCGCGACTCACGGCGAATGGCGTAGTGGGGCTGCTGGCTACGCGTGCAACGGTGAAGCGCTCGTATACCCATGAGCTGATTGCGCGGTTTGCTAACGAATGCCAAATTGCAATGTTGGGTTCTGCTGAGCTGGTGGAACTGGCGGAAGCGAAGCTGCACGGTGAAACAGTTTCTCTGGAAGAGCTGCGGCGTATTCTGCGTCCGTGGCTGCGGATGTCGGAACCACCCGACACGGTAGTGCTCGGGTGCACTCATTTCCCTCTATTACAGGAAGAGCTTTTACAGGTCCTGCCCGAGGGGACGCGGCTGGTGGATTCTGGTGCCGCGATTGCGCGCCGCACGGCCTGGTTATTAGAACATGAAGCGCCAGATGCGAAATCAACAGATGAGAACGTTGCATTTTGTATGGCAATGACGACAGAAGCCGAACAACTATTGCCCGTGCTACAGCGCTATGGCTTTAAAACGCTCGAAAAACTGTCAGTTTAAGTTGTTTTGATGAAAAAATACGCACTCGGAAGATTATTTTAAATTTCCCCTTGTCAGCCCGAAATAACTCCCTATAATGCGCCTCCACTGACACGGAATAACGGATTACAAGCCGCCGGGTCAGCGGGGTTCCACTGAGAATCTCGTAGAGAAAAGCAAAAATAAATGCTTGACTCTGAATGAGGAAAACGTAATATACGGGACCTCGCGACAGAGCGCTAAAGCGCGTCGCAACTGCTCTTTAACAATTTATCAGACAATCTGTGTGGGCACTCGAAGATACGGATTCTTAACGTCGCAAGACGAAAAATGAATACCAAGTCTCTGAGTGAACATACGTAATTCATTACGAAGTTTAATTCACGAGCATCAAACTTAAATTGAAGAGTTTGATCATGGCTCAGATTGAACGCTGGCGGCAGGCCTAACACATGCAAGTCGAACGGTAGCACAGAGGAGCTTGCTCCTTGGGTGACGAGTGGCGGACGGGTGAGTAATGTCTGGGAAACTGCCCGATGGAGGGGGATAACTACTGGAAACGGTAGCTAATACCGCATAACGTCGCAAGACCAAAGAGGGGGACCTTCGGGCCTCTTGCCATCGGATGTGCCCAGATGGGATTAGCTAGTAGGTGGGGTAACGGCTCACCTAGGCGACGATCCCTAGCTGGTCTGAGAGGATGACCAGCCACACTGGAACTGAGACACGGTCCAGACTCCTACGGGAGGCAGCAGTGGGGAATATTGCACAATGGGCGCAAGCCTGATGCAGCCATGCCGCGTGTATGAAGAAGGCCTTCGGGTTGTAAAGTACTTTCAGCGAGGAGGAAGGCGTTGTGGTTAATAACCGCAACGATTGACGTTACTCGCAGAAGAAGCACCGGCTAACTCCGTGCCAGCAGCCGCGGTAATACGGAGGGTGCAAGCGTTAATCGGAATTACTGGGCGTAAAGCGCACGCAGGCGGTCTGTCAAGTCGGATGTGAAATCCCCGGGCTCAACCTGGGAACTGCATCCGAAACTGGCAGGCTAGAGTCTTGTAGAGGGGGGTAGAATTCCAGGTGTAGCGGTGAAATGCGTAGAGATCTGGAGGAATACCGGTGGCGAAGGCGGCCCCCTGGACAAAGACTGACGCTCAGGTGCGAAAGCGTGGGGAGCAAACAGGATTAGATACCCTGGTAGTCCACGCCGTAAACGATGTCGACTTGGAGGTTGTGCCCTTGAGGCGTGGCTTCCGGAGCTAACGCGTTAAGTCGACCGCCTGGGGAGTACGGCCGCAAGGTTAAAACTCAAATGAATTGACGGGGGCCCGCACAAGCGGTGGAGCATGTGGTTTAATTCGATGCAACGCGAAGAACCTTACCTACTCTTGACATCCAGAGAACTTAGCAGAGATGCTTTGGTGCCTTCGGGAACTCTGAGACAGGTGCTGCATGGCTGTCGTCAGCTCGTGTTGTGAAATGTTGGGTTAAGTCCCGCAACGAGCGCAACCCTTATCCTTTGTTGCCAGCGGTCCGGCCGGGAACTCAAAGGAGACTGCCAGTGATAAACTGGAGGAAGGTGGGGATGACGTCAAGTCATCATGGCCCTTACGAGTAGGGCTACACACGTGCTACAATGGCATATACAAAGAGAAGCGACCTCGCGAGAGCAAGCGGACCTCATAAAGTATGTCGTAGTCCGGATTGGAGTCTGCAACTCGACTCCATGAAGTCGGAATCGCTAGTAATCGTGGATCAGAATGCCACGGTGAATACGTTCCCGGGCCTTGTACACACCGCCCGTCACACCATGGGAGTGGGTTGCAAAAGAAGTAGGTAGCTTAACCTTCGGGAGGGCGCTTACCACTTTGTGATTCATGACTGGGGTGAAGTCGTAACAAGGTAACCGTAGGGGAACCTGCGGTTGGATCACCTCCTTACCTTAAAGAA
>NZ_KB976058.1:0-42642 GCF_000398825.1 Citrobacter sp. KTE30
GTCTCTTGAGTGAACATACGTAATTCATTACGAAGTTTAATTCACGAGCATCAAACTTAAATTGAAGAGTTTGATCATGGCTCAGATTGAACGCTGGCGGCAGGCCTAACACATGCAAGTCGAACGGTAGCACAGAGGAGCTTGCTCCTTGGGTGACGAGTGGCGGACGGGTGAGTAATGTCTGGGAAACTGCCCGATGGAGGGGGATAACTACTGGAAACGGTAGCTAATACCGCATAACGTCGCAAGACCAAAGAGGGGGACCTTCGGG
This sequence comes from Citrobacter sp. KTE30, assembly GCF_000398825.1. Taxonomy (NCBI): domain Bacteria; kingdom Pseudomonadati; phylum Pseudomonadota; class Gammaproteobacteria; order Enterobacterales; family Enterobacteriaceae; genus Citrobacter; species Citrobacter sp. KTE30. The sequence goes on from NZ_KB976058.1 coordinate 272, forward strand.
CCTCTTGCCATCGGATGTGCCCAGATGGGATTAGCTAGTAGGTGGGGTAACGGCTCACCTAGGCGACGATCCCTAGCTGGTCTGAGAGGATGACCAGCCACACTGGAACTGAGACACGGTCCAGACTCCTACGGGAGGCAGCAGTGGGGAATATTGCACAATGGGCGCAAGCCTGATGCAGCCATGCCGCGTGTATGAAGAAGGCCTTCGGGTTGTAAAGTACTTTCAGCGAGGAGGAAGGCATTAAGGTTAATAACCTTAATGATTGACGTTACTCGCAGAAGAAGCACCGGCTAACTCCGTGCCAGCAGCCGCGGTAATACGGAGGGTGCAAGCGTTAATCGGAATTACTGGGCGTAAAGCGCACGCAGGCGGTCTGTCAAGTCGGATGTGAAATCCCCGGGCTCAACCTGGGAACTGCATCCGAAACTGGCAGGCTAGAGTCTTGTAGAGGGGGGTAGAATTCCAGGTGTAGCGGTGAAATGCGTAGAGATCTGGAGGAATACCGGTGGCGAAGGCGGCCCCCTGGACAAAGACTGACGCTCAGGTGCGAAAGCGTGGGGAGCAAACAGGATTAGATACCCTGGTAGTCCACGCCGTAAACGATGTCGACTTGGAGGTTGTGCCCTTGAGGCGTGGCTTCCGGAGCTAACGCGTTAAGTCGACCGCCTGGGGAGTACGGCCGCAAGGTTAAAACTCAAATGAATTGACGGGGGCCCGCACAAGCGGTGGAGCATGTGGTTTAATTCGATGCAACGCGAAGAACCTTACCTACTCTTGACATCCAGAGAACTTAGCAGAGATGCTTTGGTGCCTTCGGGAACTCTGAGACAGGTGCTGCATGGCTGTCGTCAGCTCGTGTTGTGAAATGTTGGGTTAAGTCCCGCAACGAGCGCAACCCTTATCCTTTGTTGCCAGCGGTCCGGCCGGGAACTCAAAGGAGACTGCCAGTGATAAACTGGAGGAAGGTGGGGATGACGTCAAGTCATCATGGCCCTTACGAGTAGGGCTACACACGTGCTACAATGGCATATACAAAGAGAAGCGACCTCGCGAGAGCAAGCGGACCTCATAAAGTATGTCGTAGTCCGGATTGGAGTCTGCAACTCGACTCCATGAAGTCGGAATCGCTAGTAATCGTAGATCAGAATGCCACGGTGAATACGTTCCCGGGCCTTGTACACACCGCCCGTCACACCATGGGAGTGGGTTGCAAAAGAAGTAGGTAGCTTAACCTTCGGGAGGGCGCTTACCACTTTGTGATTCATGACTGGGGTGAAGTCGTAACAAGGTAACCGTAGGGGAACCTGCGGTTGGATCACCTCCTTACCTTAAAGAAACGTTCTTTGTAGTGCTCACACAGATTGTCTGATGAAAATTAGCAGTAAGAAAATCTCTGCAGGCTTGTAGCTCAGGTGGTTAGAGCGCACCCCTGATAAGGGTGAGGTCGGTGGTTCAAGTCCACTCAGGCCTACCAAATTCTTTCTGATACCGCGTTGTGAAACGACTCGCATACTTCAGTATGCTTCGCCGCTCCACGCCTTGTCTCAGCAGGAATTAAGGTGAATGAGATAACTACGATGGGGCTATAGCTCAGCTGGGAGAGCGCCTGCCTTGCACGCAGGAGGTCTGCGGTTCGATCCCGCATAGCTCCACCATCTTTACTGCAAAAACACAAGAAAACTTCAGAGTGTACCTGAAAAGGTTCACTGCGAAGTTTTGCTCTTTAAAAATCTGGATCAAGCTGAAAATTGAAACGACACACTGTTTCATTTCTCCGTAATAAGAAATGAAAAATGGTGTGTTCGAGTCTCTCAAATTTTCGCAACACGATGGTGTTTTACGAAACATCTTCGGGTTGTGAGGTTAAGCGACTAAGCGTACACGGTGGATGCCCTGGCAGTCAGAGGCGATGAAGGACGTGCTAATCTGCGATAAGCGTCGGTAAGGTGATATGAACCGTTATAACCGGCGATTTCCGAATGGGGAAACCCAGTGTGATCCGTCACACTATCATTACGTGAATACATAGCGTAATGAAGCGAACCGGGGGAACTGAAACATCTAAGTACCCCGAGGAAAAGAAATCAACCGAGATTCCCCCAGTAGCGGCGAGCGAACGGGGAGCAGCCCAGAGTCTGAATCAGCTTGTGTGTTAGTGGAACGGTCTGGAAAGTCCGACGATACAGGGTGATAGTCCCGTACACCAAAATGCACAGGTTGTGAACTCGAAGAGTAGGGCGGGACACGTGGTATCCTGTCTGAATATGGGGGGACCATCCTCCAAGGCTAAATACTCCTGACTGACCGATAGTGAACCAGTACCGTGAGGGAAAGGCGAAAAGAACCCCGGCGAGGGGAGTGAAAAAGAACCTGAAACCGTGTACGTACAAGCAGTGGGAGCCTCTTTATGGGGTGACTGCGTACCTTTTGTATAATGGGTCAGCGACTTATATTCTGTAGCAAGGTTAACCGTATAGGGGAGCCGAAGGGAAACCGAGTCTTAACTGGGCGTTAAGTTGCAGGGTATAGACCCGAAACCCGGTGATCTAGCCATGGGCAGGTTGAAGGTTGGGTAACACTAACTGGAGGACCGAACCGACTAATGTTGAAAAATTAGCGGATGACTTGTGGCTGGGGGTGAAAGGCCAATCAAACCGGGAGATAGCTGGTTCTCCCCGAAAGCTATTTAGGTAGCGCCTCGTGAACTCATCTTCGGGGGTAGAGCACTGTTTCGGCTAGGGGGTCATCCCGACTTACCAACCCGATGCAAACTGCGAATACCGAAGAATGTTATCACGGGAGACACACGGCGGGTGCTAACGTCCGTCGTGAAGAGGGAAACAACCCAGACCGCCAGCTAAGGTCCCAAAGTCATGGTTAAGTGGGAAACGATGTGGGAAGGCACAGACAGCCAGGATGTTGGCTTAGAAGCAGCCATCATTTAAAGAAAGCGTAATAGCTCACTGGTCGAGTCGGCCTGCGCGGAAGATGTAACGGGGCTAAACCATGCACCGAAGCTGCGGCAGCGACACTATGTGTTGTTGGGTAGGGGAGCGTTCTGTAAGCCGTTGAAGGTGTGCTGTGAGGCATGCTGGAGGTATCAGAAGTGCGAATGCTGACATAAGTAACGATAATGCGGGTGAAAAACCCGCACGCCGGAAGACCAAGGGTTCCTGTCCAACGTTAATCGGGGCAGGGTGAGTCGACCCCTAAGGCGAGGCCGAAAGGCGTAGTCGATGGGAAACAGGTTAATATTCCTGTACTTGGTGTTACTGCGAAGGGGGGACGGAGAAGGCTATGTTAGCCGGGCGACGGTTGTCCCGGTTTAAGCATGTAGGCGGAGGTTCCAGGTAAATCCGGTACCTTTTTAACGCTGAGGTGTGATGACGAGGCACTACGGTGCTGAAGTAACAAATGCCCTGCTTCCAGGAAAAGCCTCTAAGCATCAGGTAACACGAAATCGTACCCCAAACCGACACAGGTGGTCAGGTAGAGAATACCAAGGCGCTTGAGAGAACTCGGGTGAAGGAACTAGGCAAAATGGTGCCGTAACTTCGGGAGAAGGCACGCTGATATGTAGGTGAAGTGATTTACTCATGGAGCTGAAATCAGTCGAAGATACCAGCTGGCTGCAACTGTTTATTAAAAACACAGCACTGTGCAAACACGAAAGTGGACGTATACGGTGTGACGCCTGCCCGGTGCCGGAAGGTTAATTGATGGGGTTATCCGTAAGGAGAAGCTCTTGATCGAAGCCCCGGTAAACGGCGGCCGTAACTATAACGGTCCTAAGGTAGCGAAATTCCTTGTCGGGTAAGTTCCGACCTGCACGAATGGCGTAATGATGGCCAGGCTGTCTCCACCCGAGACTCAGTGAAATTGAACTCGCTGTGAAGATGCAGTGTACCCGCGGCAAGACGGAAAGACCCCGTGAACCTTTACTATAGCTTGACACTGAACACTGGTCCTTGATGTGTAGGATAGGTGGGAGGCTTTGAAGTGTGGACGCCAGTCTGCATGGAGCCATCCTTGAAATACCACCCTTTAATGGCTGGTGTTCTAACGTGGACCCGTTACCCGGGTTGCGGACAGTGTCTGGTGGGTAGTTTGACTGGGGCGGTCTCCTCCTAAAGAGTAACGGAGGAGCACGAAGGTTAGCTAATCCTGGTCGGACATCAGGAGGTTAGTGCAAAGGCATAAGCTAGCTTGACTGCGAGAGTGACGGCTCGAGCAGGTGCGAAAGCAGGTCTTAGTGATCCGGTGGTTCTGAATGGAAGGGCCATCGCTCAACGGATAAAAGGTACTCCGGGGATAACAGGCTGATACCGCCCAAGAGTTCATATCGACGGCGGTGTTTGGCACCTCGATGTCGGCTCATCACATCCTGGGGCTGAAGTAGGTCCCAAGGGTATGGCTGTTCGCCATTTAAAGTGGTACGCGAGCTGGGTTTAGAACGTCGTGAGACAGTTCGGTCCCTATCTGCCGTGGGCGCTGGAGAATTGAGGGGGGCTGCTCCTAGTACGAGAGGACCGGAGTGGACGCATCACTGGTGTTCGGGTTGTCATGCCAATGGCATTGCCCGGTAGCTAAATGCGGAAGAGATAAGTGCTGAAAGCATCTAAGCACGAAACTTGCCCCGAGATGAGTTCTCCCTGAGACTATAAGTCTCCTGAAGGAACGTTAAAGACGATGACGTTGATAGGTCGGGTGTGTAAGTGTAGCGATACATTGAGCTAACCGATACTAATGAACCGTGAGGCTTAACCTTACAACGCCGAAGATGTTTTGGCGAAAGACAGACATCATATTCAGCTTGATACAGATAACATTAACCGGCGAAAAGCGGGTTAATAACAGAATTTGCCTGGCGGCTGTAGCGCGGTGGTCCCACCTGACCCCATGCCGAACTCAGAAGTGAAACGCCGTAGCGCCGATGGTAGTGTGGGGTCTCCCCATGCGAGAGTAGGGAACTGCCAGGCATCAAATAAAGTGAAGAAGCCCATCCTGACGGATGGGCTTTTTTGCGTGTGTGCGGGGTAAAAACCGCCGGGCTGAACGTATTGTGCAGGCCTGATAAGCGCAGCGCATCACGCACATCGCAGCACCATCGGGTGCAAAGCAATATCCTGAGCCTCCATAACACAAGCCATCCTGCGGTATATGCGGTAAACTAGGCGCGATTTTGCATCAGGAAAGCGTCTATGAATCACTCCCTTAAAGCCTGGAACACCTTCGGTATCGATCAGCAAACGAATGAACTTGTCTGCGCCGAAAATGAACAACAATTACTGAATGCCTGGCAATTAGCCAATGCATCGCATCATCCAGTACTGATTCTGGGCGAAGGGAGTAACGTCCTGTTTCTTGATACCTTCCAGGGTACGGTGATCGTCAATCGTATTAAGGGTATTGAGATTACAGAGCAACCTGATGCGTGGCATTTGCACGTAGGCGCGGGTGAAAACTGGCATCAGTTGGTGTGCTATGCGCTGGAGCACAACATGCCTGGCCTGGAAAATCTGGCACTTATTCCGGGCTGTGTCGGCTCATCGCCAATCCAGAACATTGGTGCTTATGGTGTGGAACTTCAGCGTGTTTGCGAATATGTGGACTGCATTGAACTGGCGACCGGCAAACATCTGCGCGTCAGTGCTACAGAATGCCGTTTTGGTTACCGTGACAGCATCTTCAAGCATGAATACCAGGATCGTTTCGCAATTGTAGCCGTTGGTCTGCGCTTACCTAAACAGTGGCAGCCCGTTTTGACTTACGGTGACCTGACGCGTCTGGATCCTACAACAGTTACACCTCAGCAGGTTTTTGATTCAGTCTGCCATATGCGCACGACAAAACTGCCCGATCCGAAAGTAAACGGTAATGCGGGTAGCTTCTTTAAAAACCCAGTTGTCACTGGGAATATTGCGCAGGAGCTCCTGGCTAAATTCCCAACAGCACCTCATTACCCGCAGGCTGATGGTTCTGTGAAACTGGCAGCAGGCTGGCTTATCGATCAGTGCCAGCTAAAAGGTATGCGCATTGGTGGCGCGGCGGTACATCAGCAGCAGGCACTGGTGCTGATCAATGCAGATAATGCGACGAGTCAGGATGTAGTGCAACTTGCACACCATGTGCGCCAAAAAGTCGGTGAGAAATTTAATGTCTGGCTCGAACCAGAGGTCCGGTTTATTGGTCCGCAGGGTGAAATGAATGCTGTGGAGATCATTGCATGAAGGATAATACCGTCCCTCTGACGCTTATTTCATTATTGGCCGATGGAGAATTTCATTCCGGTGAGCAGCTCGGTGAAACGTTGGGAATGAGCCGTGCCGCAATCAATAAGCATGTCCAGACGTTGCGCGACTGGGGGGTTGATGTCTTTACTGTTCCAGGTAAAGGATACAGCTTACCGGAGCCTATCCAACTATTAGATGCCTCACTTATTCATTCTCAACTGGATGGTGGAAATATCACTGTCCTGCCGGTTATCGACTCAACCAATCAGTACCTGATGGACCGAATAGGTCAGCTGGAGTCAGGGGATGCCTGCGTCGCTGAATATCAGCAGGCCGGGCGCGGCCGCCGTGGTCGGAAATGGTTTTCACCGTTTGGTGCCAACCTTTACCTCTCAATGTTCTGGCGGCTGGAACAAGGACCGGCCGCCGCGATTGGCCTGAGTCTGGTTATTGGTATCGTCATGGCTGAGGTTTTGCGCGATCTGGGTGCGGATAAAGTCCGTGTAAAATGGCCCAACGACCTCTATTTACTCGACCGTAAACTGGCAGGGATCCTGGTTGAACTGACCGGTAAGACAGGTGATGCCGCGCAAATTGTTATCGGCGCAGGTATTAATATGTCCATGCGCCGGGTTGAGGAAAATGTGGTTAATCAAGGCTGGATTAACCTGCAGGAAGCGGGCATTAACATTGACCGCAATACCCTTGCTGCCCGACTGATACGTGAGTTGCGCGCTGCGTTGGTGCTCTTTGAGCACGAAGGATTAGCACCGTATCTGTCTCGCTGGAAGAAACTGGATAACTTTATCGACCGCCCGGTAAAACTTATTATTGGTGATAAAGAAATATTTGGTATCTCTCGTGGAATAGACGCGCAAGGTGCATTATTGCTTGAACAAAATGGCGAGATCAAACCCTGGATGGGTGGAGAAATATCGCTGAGAAGTGCTGAATAATAAAAAAGGGGAGCTGAGGCTCCCCTTTTTTATTTATTTACGTAGCCTGACTTGCTCAACGGCATGATTGGCGCTTTTAGTCATAATCAAGCTGGCTCTTTCACGTGTTGGTAAAATGTTTTGCTTTAAATTCAGCCAGTTAATTTCTTTCCATAGCGATGTGGCAGTATTGATAGCCTCATCTTCTGATAATTTTGCATAGTTATGGAAATAAGAGTCCGGGTTGGTAAACGCCCCTTCACGGAATTTCAGAAAGCGGTTGATATACCACGTCTGGAGTAATTCTTCTGGCGCATCAACATAAATAGAAAAGTCGACAAAGTCAGAAACAAATACATGATGTGGATCGTGAGGATAGTCCATCCCGCTTTGTAATACATTTAACCCTTCGAGTATTAATATGTCGGGCTGGGCAACGGTTTTGTCGCCATCAGGGATCACATCATAGATGAGATGGGAATAGACCGGTGCCGTGACGTTAGGTACACCTGATTTCAGATCGGAAACGAATTTAACCAAGCGATGCATATCATAGGACTGGGGGAAGCCTTTCTTCTTCATTAGTCCACGATCTTTCAATACCTGGTTAGGGTGGAGAAAGCCATCGGTAGTAATCAATTCAACCTTACGATGCTCTGGCCAGCGACTGAGCAAGGCCTGCAAAACACGCGCTGTCGTACTTTTACCGACGGCAACGCTGCCAGCAATACTAATAATATAAGGAATACGCTCGCCATTCGTGCCTAAAAATTGCTCCAGCACTGCCTGACGTCGCAGGTTTGAACTGATGTAAAAGTTTAGCAAACGCGAGAGAGGCAAATAAATCTCGGCAACTTCTTCCAGCGATAAGTCTTCGTTAATGCCTTTAAGACGAGCAATCTCTTCCTCGGTCAGGGTCATCGGCACGGAATCACGAAGCGCAGCCCACTGGTTGCGATCAAACTGTAGGTAAGGCGACGTTAACGCTTGCTCTTTTATACTCATACGCATGGTCTGGCTGTCATTGCTATATCAGGTCTGCGGTAAAAAACGAAATCATCCCCGGTACGCAATGGCACGCACATTTCAGTTAATTTGGACAATGGGCAGGAGGGTAACACCAGATGGAGGGGAATAATAAGAAAAAATCATCCTCTGAAATGCAATGTGACGGGTATTCCAGATGTATAAAGATGTGCTTTCTCTCTATCAACGCGCGCATGCCGGAGCAAAATTCCTCCCTGAGGTGGCACCTGGCGTTGGAAATTTGTCCAATCCAAAGAAGAAATAGATTATTTATCGGTCGCATAGTGCAAAATGTGAGCGATAGAACATTTTATGCAATTTTTTAGTTGCATGAGTGCGCATGTCTCCATAAAATGCGCGCTACTTGATGCCGACTTAGCTCAGTAGGTAGAGCAACTGACTTGTAATCAGTAGGTCACCAGTTCGATTCCGGTAGTCGGCACCATCAAGTCCGGTGGGGTTCCCGAGCGGCCAAAGGGAGCAGACTGTAAATCTGCCGTCACAGACTTCGAAGGTTCGAATCCTTCCCCCACCACCACTTTCTGGCAGCGTTATCGCCGCCTGAGTTGATTAAAAAATTAATCAGCTCGAACAGAAAAGAGAGAAATCTCTTTTTTGTTACAGAAAGAACTGGGTAGCCGAGTTTCAGGATGCGGGCATCGTATAATGGCTATTACCTCAGCCTTCCAAGCTGATGATGCGGGTTCGATTCCCGCTGCCCGCTCCAGACGTGCTGATATGGCTCAGTTGGTAGAGCGCACCCTTGGTAAGGGTGAGGTCCCCAGTTCGACTCTGGGTATCAGCACCACTTCACTTCTCCTTCCCGTTTCTCTCTGTTTACTTTTAAAAGCATTCAACAGCTCAGGTATATTGCCTGGTTGATGTGGTGATATCACCGATTTATCCGTGTCTTAGAGGGACAATCGATGTCTAAAGAAAAATTTGAACGTACTAAACCGCACGTTAACGTCGGTACTATCGGCCACGTTGACCATGGTAAAACAACGCTGACCGCTGCAATCACTACCGTACTGGCTAAAACCTACGGCGGTGCTGCTCGCGCATTCGATCAGATCGATAACGCGCCGGAAGAAAAAGCACGTGGTATCACCATCAACACTTCTCACGTTGAATATGACACCCCGACTCGCCACTACGCACACGTAGACTGCCCGGGCCACGCCGACTATGTTAAAAACATGATCACCGGTGCTGCGCAGATGGACGGCGCGATCCTGGTTGTTGCTGCGACTGACGGCCCGATGCCGCAGACTCGTGAGCACATCCTGCTGGGTCGTCAGGTAGGCGTTCCGTACATCATCGTGTTCCTGAACAAATGCGACATGGTTGATGACGAAGAGCTGCTGGAACTGGTAGAAATGGAAGTTCGTGAACTTCTGTCTCAGTACGATTTCCCGGGCGACGACACGCCGATCGTTCGTGGTTCTGCTCTGAAAGCGCTGGAAGGCGAAGCAGAGTGGGAAGCGAAAATCATCGAACTGGCTGGCTTCCTGGATTCTTACATCCCAGAACCAGAGCGTGCGATTGACAAGCCGTTCCTGCTGCCTATCGAAGACGTATTCTCCATCTCCGGTCGTGGTACCGTTGTTACCGGTCGTGTAGAGCGCGGTATCATCAAAGTTGGTGAAGAAGTTGAAATCGTTGGTATCAAAGAGACTGCTAAGTCTACCTGTACTGGCGTTGAAATGTTCCGCAAACTGCTGGACGAAGGCCGTGCTGGTGAGAACGTTGGTGTTCTGCTGCGTGGTATCAAACGTGAAGAAATCGAACGTGGTCAGGTACTGGCTAAGCCGGGCTCTATCAAGCCGCACACCAAGTTCGAATCTGAAGTGTACATTCTGTCCAAAGACGAAGGCGGCCGTCATACTCCGTTCTTCAAAGGCTACCGTCCGCAGTTCTACTTCCGTACTACTGACGTGACTGGTACCATCGAACTGCCGGAAGGCGTAGAGATGGTAATGCCGGGCGACAACATCAAAATGGTTGTTACCCTGATCCACCCGATCGCGATGGACGACGGTCTGCGTTTCGCAATCCGTGAAGGCGGCCGTACTGTTGGTGCGGGCGTTGTTGCCAAAGTAATGAGCTAATTGCCGAATAACATTTGACGCAATGCGCAATAAAAGGGCATCATTTGATGCCCTTTTTGCACGCTTTCACACCAGAACCTGGCTCATCAGTGATTTTTTTTGTCATAATCATTGCTGAGACAGGCTCTGAAGAGGGCGTTTAGTCCGAAACGCACCAGAGCATTTCGGTTTGGATCGCCTCGCTTACGCGGGGTGAAAATGTTTGTAGAATACTTCTGACAGGTTGGTTTATGAGTGCGAATACCGAAGCTCAAGGAAGCGGGCGCGGCCTGGAAGCGATGAAGTGGGTTGTTGTCGCTGTATTGCTGCTTGTAGCTATCGTTGGCAACTACCTCTATCGTGACATGATGCTGCCGCTGCGTGCGCTGGCCGTAGTGATTCTGATTGCCGCAGCGGGTGGTGTCGCGCTGTTGACAACAAAAGGTAAAGCGACCGTTGCTTTTGCCCGTGAAGCGAGAACCGAAGTCCGTAAGGTCATTTGGCCAACTCGCCAGGAAACATTGCACACCACATTAATTGTGGCTGCGGTTACCGCAGTAATGTCACTGATCCTGTGGGGACTGGATGGTATTCTGGTTCGCCTGGTATCCTTTATCACTGGCCTGAGGTTCTAAGATGTCTGAAGCCCCTAAAAAGCGCTGGTACGTCGTTCAGGCGTTTTCCGGTTTTGAAGGCCGCGTAGCCACGTCGCTGCGCGAATATATCAAGTTACAAAATATGGAAGAGCTGTTTGGCGAAGTCATGGTGCCGACCGAAGAAGTGGTCGAAATCCGTGGTGGCCAGCGTCGCAAGAGCGAACGTAAATTCTTCCCGGGCTATGTACTGGTCCAGATGGTGATGAATGACGCAAGCTGGCACCTGGTGCGTAGCGTGCCGCGTGTGATGGGCTTTATCGGTGGTACATCTGACCGTCCGGCGCCGATCAGCGACAAAGAAGTTGATGCGATCATGAACCGTCTGCAGCAGGTTGGTGATAAACCGCGTCCGAAAACGATGTTTGAGCCAGGTGAAATGGTTCGCGTTAGTGACGGTCCGTTTGCTGACTTTAACGGCGTGGTTGAAGAAGTGGACTACGAGAAGTCCCGCCTGAAAGTCTCTGTTTCTATCTTTGGTCGTGCGACCCCGGTAGAACTGGACTTTGCCCAGGTAGAAAAAGCCTAAACAGCGATCAAAAAAGCGGCGATTTAATCGTTGCACAAGGCGCGAGATTGGAATACAATTTCGCGCCTTTTGTTTTTATGGACCCTGTCCGTAAAACGAATTTAATCACGGGGAGCCTCCTTGAGGCGCTATAACCCAACTAGAGGAATTTAGAATGGCTAAGAAAGTCCAGGCCTATGTCAAGCTGCAAGTTGCAGCTGGTATGGCTAACCCGAGTCCGCCGGTAGGTCCAGCACTGGGTCAACAAGGCGTGAACATCATGGAATTCTGCAAAGCGTTCAACGCAAAAACTGATTCCATGGAAAAAGGTCTGCCGATCCCGGTTGTTATCACCGTTTACGCTGACCGTTCTTTCACTTTCGTTACCAAAACGCCTCCGGCAGCAGTTCTGCTGAAGAAAGCGGCTGGTATCAAGTCTGGTTCCGGTAAGCCGAACAAAGACAAAGTGGGTAAAATTTCCCGCGCTCAGCTGCAGGAAATCGCGCAGACCAAAGCTGCCGACATGACTGGTTCCGACATTGAAGCGATGACTCGCTCCATTGAAGGTACTGCACGTTCCATGGGCCTGGTAGTGGAGGACTAAGAAATGGCTAAACTGACCAAGCGTATGCGCGTGATCCGTGACAAAGTTGATGCAACTAAACAGTACGACATCAACGAAGCTATTGCTCTGCTGAAAGAGCTGGCCACTGCTAAATTCGTAGAAAGCGTAGACGTTGCCGTTAACCTCGGCATCGATGCTCGTAAATCTGACCAGAACGTACGTGGTGCAACTGTACTGCCGCACGGTACTGGCCGTTCCGTTCGCGTAGCCGTATTTGCCCAGGGCGCAAACGCTGAAGCTGCTAAAGCTGCAGGCGCTGAGCTGGTAGGTATGGAAGATCTGGCTGACCAGATTAAGAAAGGCGAAATGAACTTTGACGTTGTTATTGCTTCCCCGGATGCAATGCGCGTTGTTGGCCAGTTGGGTCAGGTTCTGGGCCCGCGCGGCCTGATGCCAAACCCGAAAGTTGGTACTGTAACCCCTAACGTTGCTGAAGCGGTTAAGAACGCTAAAGCAGGTCAGGTTCGTTACCGTAACGACAAAAACGGCATCATCCATACCACCATCGGTAAAGTGGATTTTGACGCTGACAAACTGAAAGAAAACCTGGAATCTCTGCTGGTTGCGCTGAAAAAAGCGAAACCGACTCAGGCTAAAGGCGTGTACATCAAGAAAGTTAGCATCTCCACCACCATGGGTGCTGGTGTTGCCGTTGATCAGTCCGGTCTGACTGCGACTGTGGCGAACTAATATTCGCCTTTACGTGGGCGGTGATTTTGTCTACAATCTTACCCCCACGTTTCTGTTGAAATAAACAGAACTCTATGCGAGTCATTTGAATTGTAGCAAGGCAGCAATTGAGTGAATCGCCGGGAGTGTAGTTAACTACATGACCGGTGTGAACGAGAGCAGCTAACACAGCTACGGTTCAAAGGGCGAAGTCATAGACAAGATTTGTTCGTTGGAGCCTGGCCTATCCAGGCCTCCGTCGAAGACCGCAGGTGTTTCGTAAGAAACTTAATGCCCTGCGTAGACGGTGACAGAACGCTAAGATTATTTCTGATACTCTGGCTTGTTTCTGCTCACCGTATTTAGACGCTCTCTCCGTTGGTGAGAGTGAAGTGAGTTCCGGAACATGAGTTCCGGCAAACATCCAGGAGCAAAGCTAATGGCTTTAAATCTTCAAGACAAACAAGCGATTGTTGCTGAAGTCAGCGAAGTAGCCAAAGGCGCGCTGTCTGCAGTAGTTGCGGATTCCCGTGGCGTAACTGTAGATAAAATGACTGAACTGCGTAAAGCAGGTCGTGAAGCTGGCGTATACATGCGTGTTGTTCGTAACACCCTGCTGCGCCGCGTCGTTGAAGGTACTCAGTTCGAGTGCCTGAAAGACACGTTTGTTGGTCCGACCCTGATTGCATACTCTATGGAACACCCGGGCGCTGCTGCTCGTCTGTTCAAAGAGTTCGCGAAAGCGAATGCAAAATTTGAGGTCAAAGCCGCAGCCTTTGAAGGTGAATTGATCCCGGCATCGCAAATCGATCGCCTGGCAACTCTGCCGACCTACGAAGAAGCAATTGCACGCCTGATGGCAACCATGAAAGAAGCTTCGGCTGGCAAACTGGTTCGTACTCTGGCTGCTGTACGCGATGCGAAAGAAGCTGCCTAATCGCAGTTATCTTTCTCAAGCATCTGCTTACGTATAAACTTATTCTGATTTTCAGGAACAATTTAAATGTCTATCACTAAAGATCAAATCATTGAAGCAGTATCCGCTATGTCCGTAATGGACGTTGTAGAACTGATCTCTGCAATGGAAGAAAAATTCGGTGTTTCCGCTGCTGCTGCTGTAGCTGTAGCTGCTGGCCCGGCTGAAGCTGCTGAAGAAAAAACTGAATTCGACGTAATTCTGAAAGCTGCTGGCGCTAACAAAGTTGCTGTTATCAAAGCAGTACGTGGCGCAACTGGTCTGGGTCTGAAAGAAGCTAAAGACCTGGTAGAATCTGCTCCGGCTGCCCTGAAAGAAGGCATCAGCAAAGACGACGCAGAAGCACTGAAAAAATCTCTGGAAGAAGCTGGCGCTGAAGTTGAAGTTAAATAAGCCAACTTTTCTGGTTGCAGCCTAAGAAATTAGGCTGATGGCTGGTGACTTTTTAGTCACCAGCCTTTTTGCGCTGTAAGGCGCCAGTAGCATTTCACACTGTTTGACTACTGCTGTGCCTTTCAATGCTTGTTTCTATCGACGTCTTAATATACTGCGACAGAGCATCAGTTCTGTGTAAATCGCAATGAAATGGTTTAAGCGTGATAGCAACAGGCATTGCGGAAAGTATTCGATTTTCCGGTCAACAAAATAGTGTTGCACAAACTGTCCCTTCGTCGGACAGATGGGTCGACTTGTCAGCGAGCTGAGGAACCCTAATGGTTTACTCCTATACCGAGAAAAAACGTATTCGTAAGGATTTTGGTAAACGTCCACAAGTGTTGGACATACCTTATCTCCTTTCTATCCAGCTTGACTCGTTTCAGAAGTTCATCGAGCAAGATCCTGAAGGGCAGTATGGTCTGGAAGCAGCTTTCCGTTCCGTTTTCCCGATTCAGAGCTACAGCGGTAATTCCGAGCTGCAATACGTCAGCTACCGCCTTGGCGAACCGGTGTTTGACGTTCAGGAATGTCAGATCCGTGGCGTGACCTATTCCGCACCGCTGCGCGTAAAACTGCGTCTGGTGATCTACGAGCGCGAAGCGCCGGAAGGCACCGTAAAAGACATTAAAGAACAAGAAGTCTACATGGGCGAAATTCCGCTCATGACTGACAACGGTACCTTTGTAATCAATGGTACTGAGCGTGTTATCGTTTCTCAGCTGCACCGTAGTCCTGGCGTCTTCTTTGACTCCGACAAAGGTAAAACCCACTCTTCGGGTAAAGTGCTGTATAACGCGCGCATCATCCCTTACCGTGGTTCCTGGCTGGACTTCGAATTCGATCCGAAGGACAACCTGTTCGTACGTATTGACCGTCGCCGTAAACTGCCTGCGACCATTATTCTGCGTGCACTGAACTACACCACTGAGCAGATCCTTGACCTGTTCTTTGAAAAAGTTGTTTTCGAAATTCGCGACAACAAGCTGCAGATGGAACTGGTGCCGGAACGCCTGCGTGGTGAAACCGCCTCCTTTGACATTGAAGCTAACGGCAAAGTCTACGTCGAAAAAGGCCGTCGCATCACTGCGCGCCACATTCGCCAACTGGAAAAAGACGATATCAAACATATCGAAGTTCCGGTTGAATACATTGCTGGTAAAGTTGCGGCTAAAGACTACGTTGACGAATCTACTGGCGAGTTGATCTGCGCAGCTAACATGGAGCTCAGCCTGGATCTGCTGGCTAAGCTGAGCCAGTCTGGTCACAAGCGTATCGAAACGCTGTTCACTAACGATCTGGACCACGGTCCGTACATTTCTGAAACTGTACGCGTCGACCCAACCAACGATCGTCTGAGCGCACTGGTAGAAATCTACCGCATGATGCGTCCTGGTGAGCCGCCGACTCGTGAAGCTGCTGAAAGCCTGTTCGAGAACCTGTTCTTCTCCGAAGACCGCTATGACCTGTCTGCGGTCGGTCGTATGAAGTTCAACCGTTCTCTGCTGCGCGACGAAATCGAAGGTTCCGGTATCCTGAGCAAAGACGACATCATCGAAGTGATGAAGAAGCTCATCGATATCCGTAACGGTAAAGGCGAAGTCGATGATATCGACCACCTCGGCAACCGTCGTATCCGTTCCGTAGGCGAAATGGCGGAAAACCAGTTCCGCGTTGGCCTGGTACGTGTTGAGCGTGCGGTGAAAGAGCGTCTGTCTCTGGGCGATCTGGATACCCTGATGCCTCAGGATATGATCAACGCCAAGCCGATTTCTGCAGCAGTGAAAGAGTTCTTTGGTTCCAGCCAGCTGTCTCAGTTTATGGACCAGAACAACCCGCTGTCTGAGATTACGCACAAACGTCGTATCTCTGCACTCGGCCCAGGCGGTCTGACCCGTGAACGCGCAGGCTTCGAAGTTCGAGACGTACACCCGACTCACTACGGTCGCGTATGTCCAATCGAAACGCCTGAAGGTCCGAACATCGGTCTGATCAACTCCCTGTCCGTGTATGCACAGACTAACGAATACGGCTTCCTCGAGACTCCGTACCGTAAAGTGACCGACGGTGTTGTAACTGACGAAATTCATTACCTGTCTGCTATCGAAGAAGGCAACTACGTTATCGCTCAGGCGAACTCCAACCTGGATGACGAAGGCCACTTTGTAGAAGATCTGGTTACCTGCCGTAGCAAAGGCGAATCCAGCTTGTTCAGCCGTGATCAGGTTGACTACATGGACGTATCCACCCAGCAGGTGGTATCCGTCGGTGCGTCCCTGATCCCGTTCCTGGAACACGATGACGCCAACCGTGCATTGATGGGTGCGAACATGCAACGTCAGGCGGTTCCGACTCTGCGCGCTGATAAGCCGCTGGTTGGTACCGGTATGGAACGTGCTGTTGCCGTTGACTCCGGTGTTACTGCAGTTGCTAAACGTGGCGGTACTGTTCAGTACGTGGATGCTTCCCGTATCGTTATCAAAGTTAACGAAGACGAGATGTACCCGGGCGAAGCAGGTATCGACATTTATAACCTGACCAAATACACCCGTTCTAACCAGAACACCTGTATCAACCAGATGCCTTGCGTATCTCTGGGCGAGCCGGTTGAACGTGGTGATGTGCTGGCTGACGGTCCGTCCACCGACCTCGGTGAACTGGCGCTGGGCCAGAACATGCGCGTGGCATTCATGCCATGGAATGGTTACAACTTCGAAGACTCCATCCTCGTATCCGAGCGTGTTGTCCAGGAAGACCGTTTCACCACCATCCACATTCAGGAACTGGCATGTGTGTCCCGTGACACCAAGCTGGGGCCAGAAGAGATCACCGCTGACATCCCGAACGTGGGTGAAGCTGCGCTCTCCAAACTGGATGAATCCGGTATCGTTTATATCGGTGCGGAAGTGACCGGTGGCGACATTCTGGTTGGTAAGGTAACGCCGAAAGGTGAAACCCAACTGACGCCAGAAGAGAAGCTGCTGCGTGCGATCTTCGGTGAGAAAGCGTCTGACGTTAAAGACTCTTCTCTGCGCGTGCCAAACGGTGTTTCCGGTACGATTATCGACGTTCAGGTCTTTACTCGCGATGGCGTAGAAAAAGACAAACGTGCGCTGGAAATCGAAGAGATGCAGCTGAAGCAGGCGAAAAAAGACCTGTCTGAAGAACTGCAGATCCTCGAAGCTGGCCTGTTCAGCCGTATCTACGCTGTGCTGGTTTCCGGTGGTGTTGAAGCTGAGAAGCTCGACAAACTGCCACGCGACCGCTGGTTAGAACTCGGCCTGACCGACGAAGAAAAACAGAATCAGCTGGAACAACTGGCTGAGCAGTACGACGAACTGAAACACGAATTCGAGAAAAAACTCGAAGCGAAACGCCGTAAAATCACTCAGGGCGACGATCTGGCACCGGGCGTGCTGAAGATTGTTAAGGTTTATCTGGCGGTTAAACGTCGGATCCAGCCTGGTGATAAGATGGCAGGTCGTCACGGTAACAAGGGTGTAATCTCTAAGATCAACCCGATCGAAGATATGCCACACGATGCTAACGGTACGCCGGTAGATATCGTACTGAACCCGCTGGGCGTACCATCGCGTATGAACATCGGTCAGATCCTTGAAACCCACCTGGGTATGGCTGCAAAAGGTATCGGCGATAAGATCAACGCCATGCTGAAACAGCAGCAGGAAGTCGCGAAACTGCGCGAATTCATCCAGCGTGCTTACGATCTGGGTTCAGATGTTCGTCAGAAAGTTGACCTGAATACCTTCAGTGATGAAGAAGTTCTGCGTCTGGCTGAAAACCTGAAAAAAGGTATGCCGATCGCAACGCCGGTATTCGACGGTGCGAAAGAGTCTGAAATCAAGGAACTGTTACAGCTGGGTGGCCTGCCGACTTCCGGTCAGATCACACTGTTCGACGGTCGTACAGGTGAGCAGTTCGAGCGCCAGGTTACCGTTGGCTACATGTACATGCTGAAACTGAACCACCTGGTTGATGACAAGATGCATGCGCGTTCTACCGGTTCTTACAGCCTGGTTACTCAGCAGCCGCTGGGTGGTAAGGCGCAGTTCGGTGGTCAGCGCTTCGGGGAGATGGAAGTGTGGGCGCTGGAAGCATATGGCGCAGCATACACCCTGCAGGAAATGCTCACCGTTAAGTCTGATGACGTGAACGGTCGTACTAAGATGTATAAAAACATCGTGGACGGCAACCATCAGATGGAACCAGGCATGCCGGAATCCTTCAACGTACTGTTGAAAGAGATTCGTTCGCTGGGTATCAACATCGAGCTGGAAGACGAGTAACTCTCGATCAAACAGGTCACTGGTGCTGGCGTAACAGCCAGCGCCAGATTGTGCTAACTCCGACGGGAGCAAATCCGTGAAAGATTTATTAAAGTTTCTGAAAGCGCAGACTAAAACCGAAGAGTTTGATGCGATCAAAATTGCTCTGGCCTCGCCAGACATGATCCGTTCATGGTCTTTCGGTGAAGTTAAGAAGCCGGAAACCATCAACTACCGTACGTTCAAACCTGAACGTGACGGCCTTTTCTGCGCCCGTATCTTTGGGCCGGTAAAAGACTACGAGTGCCTGTGCGGTAAGTACAAGCGCCTGAAACACCGTGGTGTGATCTGTGAGAAGTGCGGCGTTGAAGTGACCCAGACCAAAGTACGCCGTGAGCGTATGGGCCACATCGAGCTGGCGTCTCCGACTGCTCACATCTGGTTCCTGAAATCTCTGCCGTCCCGTATCGGTTTGCTGCTTGATATGCCGCTGCGTGATATCGAACGCGTACTGTACTTCGAATCTTATGTGGTTATCGAAGGCGGTATGACTAACCTGGAACGTCAACAGATCCTGACTGAAGAGCAGTATCTGGACGCGCTGGAAGAGTTCGGTGACGAATTTGACGCGAAGATGGGTGCGGAAGCAATCCAGGCCCTGCTGAAGAGCATGGATCTGGAGCAAGAGTGTGAAACTCTGCGCGAAGAGCTGAACGAAACCAACTCCGAAACCAAGCGTAAGAAGCTGACCAAGCGTATCAAACTGCTGGAAGCCTTCGTACAGTCTGGCAACAAGCCAGAGTGGATGATCCTGACCGTTCTGCCGGTTCTGCCGCCAGATCTGCGTCCGCTGGTTCCGCTGGATGGTGGTCGTTTCGCAACGTCGGATCTGAACGATCTGTATCGTCGCGTTATCAACCGTAACAACCGTCTGAAGCGTCTGCTGGATCTGGCTGCGCCGGACATCATCGTACGCAACGAAAAACGTATGCTGCAGGAAGCGGTTGACGCCCTGCTGGATAACGGTCGTCGCGGTCGTGCGATCACCGGTTCTAACAAACGTCCTCTGAAATCTTTGGCCGACATGATCAAAGGTAAGCAGGGTCGTTTCCGTCAGAACCTGCTCGGTAAGCGTGTTGACTACTCCGGTCGTTCTGTAATCACCGTAGGTCCATACCTGCGTCTGCATCAGTGCGGCCTGCCGAAGAAAATGGCACTGGAACTGTTCAAACCGTTCATCTACGGCAAGCTGGAACTGCGTGGCCTGGCCACCACCATCAAAGCCGCTAAGAAAATGGTTGAGCGTGAAGAAGCTGTCGTTTGGGATATCCTGGACGAAGTTATCCGCGAACACCCGGTACTGCTGAACCGTGCACCAACACTGCACCGTCTGGGTATCCAGGCATTTGAACCGGTACTGATCGAAGGTAAAGCTATCCAGCTTCACCCGCTGGTTTGTGCGGCATATAACGCCGACTTCGATGGTGACCAGATGGCTGTTCACGTACCGCTGACGCTGGAAGCCCAGCTCGAAGCGCGTGCGCTGATGATGTCTACCAACAACATCCTGTCTCCGGCGAACGGCGAACCTATCATCGTTCCGTCTCAGGACGTTGTATTGGGTCTGTACTACATGACCCGTGACTGTGTTAACGCCAAAGGCGAAGGCATGGTGCTGACTGGCCCGAAAGAAGCTGAGCGTATCTATCGCGCAGGTCTGGCCTCTCTGCATGCGCGCGTTAAAGTGCGTATCACTGAATACGAAAAAGATGAAAACGGCGAATTCGTTGCGCACACCAGTCTGAAAGACACGACCGTTGGTCGCGCCATTCTGTGGATGATCGTACCGAAAGGTCTGCCTTTCTCCATCGTTAACCAGGCGCTGGGCAAGAAAGCTATCTCCAAAATGCTGAACACCTGTTACCGCATTCTGGGCCTGAAGCCGACCGTTATCTTCGCTGACCAGACAATGTACACCGGCTTTGCTTATGCAGCGCGTTCAGGTGCATCTGTTGGTATTGATGACATGGTCATCCCAGAGAAGAAACACGAGATCATCTCTGAAGCGGAAGCTGAAGTTGCTGAGATCCAGGAGCAGTTCCAGTCCGGTCTGGTAACCGCGGGCGAACGCTATAACAAAGTTATCGATATCTGGGCTGCGGCGAACGATCGTGTATCCAAAGCGATGATGGATAACCTGCAAACCGAAACTGTTATTAACCGTGACGGCGTAGAAGAGCAGCAGGTTTCCTTCAACAGCATCTACATGATGGCCGACTCCGGTGCGCGTGGTTCTGCAGCACAGATTCGTCAGCTGGCCGGTATGCGTGGTCTGATGGCGAAGCCAGATGGCTCCATCATCGAAACGCCAATCACCGCGAACTTCCGTGAAGGTCTGAACGTACTCCAGTACTTCATCTCTACTCACGGTGCGCGTAAAGGTCTGGCGGATACCGCACTGAAAACAGCGAACTCCGGTTATCTGACTCGTCGTCTGGTCGACGTTGCGCAGGACCTGGTTGTTACTGAAGACGATTGCGGCACTCTGGAAGGCATCACCATGACCCCGGTTATCGAGGGTGGTGATGTTAAAGAGCCGCTGCGCGATCGCGTTCTGGGTCGTGTGACTGCTGAAGACGTTCTGAAGCCGGGTACGGCGGATATTCTGGTTCCACGCAACACGCTGCTGCACGAACAGTGGTGTGACCTGCTGGAAGAGAACTCCGTTGACTCCGTCAAAGTCCGTTCTGTTGTATCTTGTGACACCGACTTTGGTGTATGTGCGCACTGCTACGGTCGTGACCTGGCGCGTGGCCACATCATCAACAAAGGTGAAGCAATCGGCGTTATCGCGGCACAGTCCATCGGTGAACCGGGTACACAGCTGACGATGCGTACGTTCCACATCGGTGGTGCGGCATCTCGTGCGGCTGCTGAATCCAGCATTCAGGTGAAAAACAAAGGTAGCATCCGTCTGAGCAATGCGAAGTCGGTTGTGAACTCCAGCGGTAAACTGGTTATCACCTCACGTAACACCGAACTGAAACTGATCGACGAATTCGGCCGTACCAAAGAAAGCTATAAAGTGCCTTACGGCTCCGTTATGGCGAAAGGTGATGGCGAACAGGTTGCTGGCGGCGAAACCGTAGCAAACTGGGATCCGCACACCATGCCGGTTATCACCGAAGTGAGTGGTTTCGTCCGCTTCACTGACATGATCGACGGCCAGACCATTACTCGTCAGACCGACGAGCTGACCGGTCTGTCTTCTCTGGTGGTTCTGGATTCTGCAGAGCGTACTGCGGGTGGTAAAGACCTGCGTCCGGCACTGAAAATTGTTGATGCTCAGGGCAACGACGTTCTGATCCCAGGCACCGATATGCCTGCTCAGTACTTCCTGCCGGGTAAAGCGATTGTTCAGTTGGAAGATGGCGTACAGATCAGTTCTGGTGACACCCTGGCGCGTGTTCCGCAGGAATCCGGCGGTACCAAGGATATCACCGGTGGTCTGCCGCGCGTTGCTGACCTGTTCGAAGCACGTCGTCCGAAAGAGCCGGCAATCCTGGCTGAAATCAGCGGCATCATTTCCTTCGGTAAAGAAACCAAAGGTAAACGTCGTCTGGTTATCACCCCGGTAGACGGTAGCGAACCGTACGAAGAGATGATTCCGAAATGGCGTCAGCTCAACGTGTTCGAAGGTGAACGTGTAGAACGTGGTGACGTTGTTTCCGACGGTCCGGAAGCGCCGCACGACATCCTGCGTCTGCGTGGTGTGCATGCTGTAACTCGTTACATTGTTAACGAAGTTCAGGACGTATACCGTCTGCAGGGTGTTAAGATTAACGATAAACACATCGAAGTTATCGTTCGTCAGATGCTGCGTAAAGCCACCATCGAAAGCGCTGGTAGCTCCGACTTCCTGGAAGGCGAGCAGGTTGAATACTCCCGCGTCAAGATCGCTAACCGCGAGCTGGAAGCGAACGGCAAAGTGGGTGCAACGTTCTCCCGCGATCTGCTGGGTATCACCAAAGCGTCTCTGGCAACCGAGTCCTTCATCTCTGCAGCATCGTTCCAGGAAACCACGCGTGTCCTGACCGAAGCCGCTGTTGCAGGTAAACGTGATGAACTGCGCGGTCTGAAAGAGAACGTAATCGTGGGTCGTCTGATCCCGGCAGGTACCGGTTACGCGTACCACCAGGATCGTATGCGCCGTCGCGCAGCGGGCGAACTGCCAGCTGCACCGCAGGTGACTGCTGAAGATGCGTCTGCCAGCCTGGCAGAACTGCTGAACGCAGGCCTGGGCGGTTCTGACAACGATTAATCGTTGCCGACCATAATAAAAAACCCGCTTCGGCGGGTTTTTTTATGTCCAGGTTTATTTCTGATGGCGCTTATCAGGTCTACGAGGCTACGAAGCCATCCGGCAGTGTCATTAATTTACCGGCGGTAACCGCCGATAAAGCTCAATCATATCTCCCGCCAAATCCTGAATCACCATCGCGTTCATCAGGTGATCCTGCGAATGGACGGTGATGAGATTAACCGGTAGCTTGCCGGTTCCTTCGTCAATTCCGATCAGCTGGGTCTGGATTTTATGCGCTTGTTTAACGTACTCGCGTGATTCCGTCATCGCTTGTTCTGCACCGGAGAAATCACCTTTACGCGCCAGTTGCAATGCCGTCAGGGCCTGGCTGCGTGCAGCGCCAGCGTTTACCAATAACTCCATGATGATCGTTTCTAACTCTTCCATACCATCACTCCAGTAGTTTCAGCGCCTTGTCCAGTACCGCATCGCCTTTCATCATGCCGTAATCCATCATGTCGATAACGGCGACCTTTTTGCCTAGTGGGTCGGCGATCGCCTGTAGCTTGGCTTGTTCATACTTAACCTGTGGACCGAGCAAAACGATATCCGCTGTAGCGATATTCTCTTCAAACTCGGCCACCGGGACGGCTTTGATAGTGACGTCGACGCCTTTTTTCTGGGCGGCATCTTTCATCCTTTGCACCAGCATGCTGGTGGACATTCCGGCGGCACAGCATAAAACGATGTTTTTCATAAGCAGTCTCGATCAACATGTGTGAGTTGATAATTATCGCGAGCCAGCTATAGCAACAACTGCTTTGCAACGATTGTGTGCAAGGCATCACAAAGAAAGCCGCTTTTTCTGAAACCGGTTACAAAAAGAGGCCAAACCCTGCGATCTGGACCGGGACCAGCGGCTTTTTGACTCGCTTATCACATGCTGGAATATATAATTACTGTCAATAAAGACATGTTATAAAAAACAGTATTGACAGCGCTTTTTAAACCCGTATGTTAATACTTAACAGCGGAGAAATTGTAGTTTGCTGTTAACGTAGTAAGTGTTAGTAGAGCTTGATTGGGGTTTGCGATAAAGGCCACGAAGTATTTTTTGTATGGGATAGTCGATGCTGAAAACGCTATTTTTTCACCTCGACAATGCTTTCAGGCCACGTAGTTGATATATCTAATCGCAAAAAATCAGTAAAACGCGACGATGTAACGCCATGATTTAATAGTAATTGTTAGTGATTTCTGCTTTTTGGTTATCACGAGGGAAATAAGGCAACGCATCAAAGAGTATATGTCGCGAGGGGAAGTGTACTTGTTTAGGTCACCAGCCTTGAGTTCTATTATCAAGCGGGTGGAATGTGTTTAACGGTAAATAGAGGAAAGCTTTAGTTAGTATCAAAATCCAATATTATCTGTAGTAAACGTGTACATTTTAAAGTAGTACCATCAGCAGTATTAAATCGTTAAGTTTATTAATGTTAAATTTGAAGTGTGTAGTAACGTAAAGCCCTGACTGCAATAGTCGGGGCTTTTGTTCATTGTAGATCAAGCTGTTATCCAGGATGCTTAGCCGCGTTGGTTCAACATTGCATCACTCAGTGGGTATTAAAAAAATTAATGCTTGCTTAATGATTAGAAGTAGGTCTACTATAGCGGCATCGGTTTGGAACACAGACCTTATGCAAGCAGTTTTAGTAAAGCAGTTCTCAGTTCAAGCGTTATCCTCAGATACTCTTCTTCATGAGCCTCCTCCCTAAGTGCCCCATAAGTTAATTTCTGCAAAACAGGCCATATTCGCTGCATAAGCGGCTCAAAAACATGAAAGGAAGTATCTATGTCTAACAAAATGACTGGTTTAGTAAAATGGTTTAACTCTGATAAAGGCTTCGGCTTTATCACTCCTCAGGACGGTAGCAAGGATGTGTTTGTGCATTTTTCCGCTATCCAGAGTAACGATTTTAAAACGTTAGACGAAGGTCAAAAGGTGGAGTTCTCCGTGGAGAATGGCGCTAAAGGCCCGTCTGCTGTTAACGTTGTCGCGCTGTAAACGCCGATAATTTCACGAAGGCTTACGATAGCGATGAAGGCCAGAGCCCGAGCAGTTAAGCACCAGTGAAGAAAGAACCCGCGAAAGCGGGTTTTTTTGTTTATGCGATAGCGTTGGACTTAGGGCAACTGTGCCGCGCGTCCCAGATAGCTGTCCCAGTCTTTCCACACGGGCTGTAATCCCTGCGCCATCAGTGCTTCAGCAACGGCTTCCGGGCGACGATCGTCGTGCGGGGAGAACTGTTCCAGTTCGGGGTGGTTATCGGCATAACCACCGGGCTGGGTTTTTGAGAAGGCGCTGACGTTGTTGATTGCCAACGGGATCACATGGTCACGAAACCATGGCGATTCGCGGGTGGAGAGCGACAGCTCAATTTCTGGTGCCAGTAAACGAAACGCGCAAATGGTCTGGACCAACTGTCGCTCATCCATGATCGATGCAGGCTCAACGCCTCCGGTGCATGGGCGCAGGCGAGGGAAGGAGATAGAGTAGCGGCTCTGCCAGTAATGCTGCTGCATCCACAGCAGATGTTCAGCTACCATATAGCAGTCAACCCGCCAGCTGTCGGACAAACCAATCAACGCGCCAAGACCGATTTTGTCGATCCCTGCGCGACCCAGCCGGTCCGGCGTTTCCAGTCGCCAGAAGAAATCCTGCTTTTTCCCCTTCAGATGGTGGCGGGCGTAAATCGCCTCATGATAGCTCTCCTGATACACCATCACGCCATCCAGCCCCAGCGTCTTCAGCTCCGCATATTCAGCCTCTGACAGCGGCTGTACTTCCATCTGTAAAGAGGCAAACTGGCGGCGAATGGCAGGCAAATGGCGACGAAAGTAATCCATCCCCACTTTGGCCTGATGTTCACCGGTGACCAGTAGCAGATGCTCAAAGCCCAGCTCACGGATAGCCGCACACTCACGTTGTATCTCATCTTCGTCCAGCGTTTTGCGTTTGATACGGTTGCTCATCGAAAAACCGCAGTAGGTGCAGTCGTTGGCACAAAGGTTGGAGAGATACAACGGCACGTAAAAGCTCACCGTGTTGCCAAAACGCTGGCGGGTGAGCTTTTGCGCCCGTTGCGCAAGCGGCTCCAGATAATCGGCGGCGGCAGGAGAGAGCAATGCCATCAGATCGTCGCGACTAAGATGCGAAGCGTTGAGGGCGCGCTCCACGTCAGCGGCGGTTTTACCGTTGATGCGCAGGCGGATGTCGTCCCAGTCCAGTTGTCGCCAGCGATCGCTGAACGTTTTCATGCGAAGGCCTCCAGGAATCCGGTTAGCGGGCTTGTGGGATTTGCCTGCGAGCTTTTGCTTCCAGGTACCGCCTGGCGCGCCAAAAGACCTGCTTCAACTGCCAGACGGAAAGCGGTGGCCATCATCACCGGGCTGTCGGCTACCGCGATTGCCGTGTTGACCAGCACCGCGTCGGCGCCCATTTCCAGCGCCTGCGTGGCGTGGCTGGGGACGCCGATGCCTGCATCAACCACCACCGGCACGGTCGCCTGTTGGATAATAATCTCCAGCATCGCTTTGGTTTCCAGCCCCTGGTTAGAGCCGATAGGTGCGCCGAGCGGCATCACCGCCGCGCAGCCCACGTCTTCCAGCCGCTTGCACAGTACCGGGTCCGCACCGCAGTAGGGCAGCACCACAAAGCCCTGTTTCACCAGCGCTTCGGCAGCTTTTAATGTTTCAATCGGATCCGGCAATAGCCAGCGGGCATCCGGGTGGATTTCTAATTTCAGCCAGTTTGTGCCCAGAGCTTCACGCGCCAGTTGGGCGGCGAAAATCGCCTCTTCAGCGGTTTTCGCTCCGGAGGTGTTAGGCAGCAGCGTCACGCCCGCGTCGATAAGCGGGGCCAGAATGGCATCGTTATGCTGGCGCAAATCCACGCGCTTCATCGCCAGCGTCACCAGCTGGCTGCCGGAGGCGCGAATCGCCTCGACCATCAGCTGCGATGAGGCAAATTTTCCGGTACCGGTGAACAGATGTGAATCAAACGTTTTGTCGGCAATACGTAACATATCAACCCCCTGCAATAACCTGAAAAAGCAGGATCTGGTCGCCTTCCTGCACGATTTGCTGCTGCCACTGCTCGCGCGGCAGGATCTGCTGATTGAGCGCCAGCGCCGCGCCCGGTTTAAGCTGATTAAGCTCGGTGAGCAGCCCGCTGACGGTTTGTCCCTCGGCGCACTGCATCGGCTCATCATTGAACTGAATCTGCATGTTGCCCTCCACATACCGGGCAGCCATTGGCCCGACGCAGCGCAAGGCTGCGCCATTGGCTGGTTTTACCGTCAAACAGGCGTAACTCGCCGCTGGGTGTCGCAATGCCGCTAAGCAGCTTGATGGCTTCCAGCGCCTGCAAGGTGCCCATCACGCCGACAACCGGGCCGACGATACCGGCGGTACGGCAGTTGCGCTCAGGTTCGACATCATCCGGCCACAGGCAGCGGTAACAACCTTGCTCCCACGGTGGCGTGAGCACCATCAACTGGCCGCCGAAACCGACGGCGCTGGCGGTGATGAGCGGGGTGTTGAGCGACACGCAGGCGGCGTTAATTTCCTGACGCGTGGCCATGTTGTCGGTACAGTCGAGCACCACATCGGCACGCGCTACCGCATGCCGGAGCGCATCGCCTTTCAGTCGCTGCTGGAGCGATACCAGTTCGATATCCGGGTTGAGCCGCGTCAGGCGCTGCTGGGCAATCTGCGATTTTGAACGCGCGATATCATCAGTGGTAAACAGGATCTGGCGCTGCAGATTGCTCAAATGAATGTCGTCATCGTCTACCAGCGTCAGTTTGCCGATACCTGCTCCCGCCAGATACAGCGCGGCAGGCGAACCTAACCCGCCTAAACCGATAATCAGCACATGGCTGTCGAGCAGCTTTTGTTGGCCCTCAATAGCGATATCGCCGAGCAGGATCTGCCGGCTGTAACGCATAAAGTCGCGGTCATTCATCGCCGACTCCCGCTATGTCGAGCAGCTGCGCCGTGGCTGCCTGCCAGTCAGCCGCCTGGGTAATGGCGCTGACCACGGCAATGCTGCCGACGCCGGTTGCCAGCACCGCGGGCGCACGTTCCAGGCTGATGCCGCCAATGGCGACGGTCGGGTAATCGGCCAGTCGTTCAATATGACTTGCCAGCTGCGTCAGCCCCTGCGGAGCGGAAGGCATCTGCTTGGTTAGCGTGGGGAAAACGTGGCCGAGTGCGATATAAGAAGGCTTAGCCGCCAGCGCGATGTCGATCTCCATATCATCGTGAGTGGAGACACCCAGGCGCAGCCCCGCCGCCTGAATCGCCTTCAGATCGGTGGTTTCAAGGTCTTCCTGGCCCAGATGCACGCCGTAAGCGTTGTGCTTAATCGCCAGCCGCCAGTAGTCGTTGATAAACAGGCGGGCGTCATAGCGACGCCCCAATTCAATGGCGGCCATGACGTCGGCTTCGACCTCTTCATCACGCTTATCTTTAATGCGCAGTTGGATCGTGCGTACGCCCGCCTGCAGCAGGCGTTCAATCCACGCCACGCTGTCCACCACCGGGTAAAGCCCGAGGCGGAACGGCACGGTCGGGAAATCAGGCTGGTACATTATGCCTCCTCTTTTTTGAGGTAGATTTCACCGCCTTTGGCGCGGAAGTTCTCCGACATATCTGCCATTCCCACTTCAATAGTCTGCGCGGCGGCGTAGTCGCGTACTTCCTGGCTGATTTTCATCGAGCAGAACTTCGGCCCGCACATGGAGCAGAAGTGGGCGACTTTGCCGGACTCCTGTGGCAGGGTTTCATCGTGATAGGCGCGGGCGGTGAACGGGTCGAGCGCGAGGTTAAACTGGTCTTCCCAGCGGAATTCGAAGCGCGCTTTCGACATCGCGTTGTCGCGGATCTGCGCACCCGGGTGCCCCTTCGCCAGGTCGGCGGCGTGAGCGGCAATCTTGTAGGTAATCAGCCCTTGCTTCACGTCTTCTTTGTTCGGCAGGCCGAGGTGCTCTTTTGGCGTGACGTAGCACAGCATCGCGCAGCCAAACCAGCCGATCATCGCCGCGCCAATGCCGGAGGTGAAGTGGTCATAGCCCGGCGCGATATCTGTCGTCAACGGCCCTAAGGTGTAGAACGGCGCTTCGTGGCAGCTTTCCAGCTCTTCGGTCATGTTGCGTTGGATCATATGCATCGGCACATGTCCTGGGCCTTCAATCATCACCTGCACGTCGTATTCCCAGGCGATTTTGGTCAGCTCGCCCAGCGTATGCAGTTCGGAGAACTGCGCTTCGTCGTTGGCATCCTGAATCGAACCCGGGCGCAGGCCGTCGCCGAGAGAGAGCGAGACGTCGTAGGCGGCGCAGATTTCGCAAATCTCACGGAAATGTTCGAACAGGAAGTTTTCTTTGTGATGAGAAAGGCACCATTTCGCCATAATTGAACCGCCGCGCGAGACAATTCCGGTCAGGCGTTTGGCAGTCATCGGCACGTAGCGCAGCAGTACGCCGGCATGGATAGTGAAGTAGTCGACGCCCTGTTCGGCCTGTTCCAGCAACGTATCGCGGAACGCTTCCCAGGTGAGATCTTCGGCGATCCCGTTGACCTTCTCCAGCGCCTGGTAGATCGGTACGGTGCCGATCGGTACCGGGCTGTTACGCAGGATCCACTCGCGGGTTTCGTGAATATAGCGACCGGTGGAGAGGTCCATCACCGTATCTGCGCCCCAGCGGGTCGACCACACCAGTTTTTCTACCTCTTCTTCGATAGAGGAAGTGACCGCCGAGTTACCGATGTTGGCATTCACCTTCACCAGGAAGTTGCGGCCGATGATCATCGGCTCGGATTCCGGGTGGTTGATGTTGGCAGGAATAATCGCCCGGCCCCCAGCGACTTCATCACGCACGAATTCCGGGGTGATATTTTCCGGCAGACGAGCGCCAAAGTTCATCCCCGGATGCTGGTGGCGCAGCACTTCACTACGAATACGCTCGCGGCCCATATTTTCACGGATGGCGATAAACTCCATCTCCGGCGTGACGATCCCCTGACGGGCGTAGTGCAACTGGGTCACGCGCTTACCGGCTTTGGCGCGCTTTGGGGTCAGCAGGCCGCTGAAACGCAGCTCGTCCAGGCCATCGTCGGCCAGGCGCTCTTTGGTGTAAGCGGAGCTGCGGTCGTCTAATTCTTCGCTGTCGTTACGCGCCGCAATCCACGGCTGGCGCAGTTTCGCCAGGCCCTGCTGGACGTTAATCTCCACGTCAGGATCGCCATACGGCCCGGAGGTGTCGTACACCGGCACGGCTTCGTTGTCTTCAAATTGCGGGTTGTCTTTGCTGCCGCCAATCAGCGTCGGGCTAAGCTGGATTTCGCGCATCGGAATGCGGATATCCGGCTGCGAACCGGTAATATAAATGCGTTTTGAGTTAGGGAAGGCGGTCCCTTCCAGGGTATCGATAAAGTGTTGGGCTTGCGCGCGCTGTTCGCGGCGTGATGGTTTAGTAGTGGCAGACATAGCTCATTCCAAAAAAGTAAGGACGTGGCTTGTCAGACGACGGATGAAGCAAGAGAGGCGATCGCCCAGGGGCGATACGGTTGTAGATTGACTCTTGTTCCCTTCGCAGGTCTTAACCTGATCAGGTTCCGCGGATCCCGAATTAACGGTCTCAGCCTTTTCCACTCATGCTGTTGTGGAAAATAAGCACTCCGACAAGAAGTAACCTCTATCTTAGAGGTAATGAATGTAAACTACGCGTTAATGCGACAAATCTCAAGCAGGACGTTTGAGAGTGCCACTCTCGTGCATCGCATCAAATACCAGCATGATCAGCTTATCTTCGAGCACGAACCGGGCTTCCAGCGCCTCGCCGAGATCCGATAAAACCTTTTGAAACTCAAGGAAGTTATCATGATCAATCGCAGTTTCCAGGCTGGAGTCATAGTAGTCCATGATCAATTGTGTGTTGGCTTCCAGCAGCGGCCAAATTTTTGTGGCTTTTAAAAGCTGCCCGTTCCCTTCCAATTTATGGAGAATACGTTCATAAATACTGAAGTGTCCGGTGGAGAGGTAATCGACCAGGCTCTGACAAAAATCATCCAGCGCCTTTTCATTGAGTCGCATGTACGATTCTTTGCCAGGCTTAATGCCAACCAGATTGTAGTAAGCCACGAGCAGGTGCTTACGTACATGTAGCCAGCGATCAACCAGTTTATTACTTCCTCCGACGTGCTCCGTCAGGCTTTCCAGCTGGTTTAGCATGATTGACTCCGCAAGATGGTGTTTAGGAACTGCTCACCCGTAAATGTAAAAATAATGTAAACAACATGCCTGTGAAGCAAAGGTTGCGCAAGAGATATGGATCGTATAATTGAAAAATTAGATAGCGGCTGGTGGATTGTCAGTCATGAGCAAAAGTTATGGTTACCTCATGGCGAGCTACCTTATGGCGACGCAGCCCGTTTTGATCTGATTGGTCAGCGCGCGCTGCCAATAGGCGAGTGGGAAGGGGAAACTGTCTGGCTGGTGCAGCAGCAGCGTCGACACGATATGGGGTCGGTGCGCCAGGTCATTGACCAGGACGTTGGCCTGTTTCAACTGGCCGGACGAGGCGTACAGCTGGCAGAGTTTTACCGCTCGCATAAATTCTGCGGTTACTGCGGCCATCCCATGCACCCGAGTAAAACGGAGTGGGCGATGCTCTGTAGTCACTGCCGCGAACGTTATTACCCGCAAATTGCTCCTTGCATAATCGTCGCTATTCGCCGAGATGATTCCATCCTGCTCGCCCAACATGTTCGCCATCGCAACGGCGTGCATACCGTGCTGGCGGGTTTTGTCGAAGTGGGCGAGACCCTCGAGCAGGCGGTGGCGCGTGAAGTCATGGAAGAGAGCGGCATTAAGGTGAAAAACCTGCGCTATGTCACTTCTCAGCCGTGGCCGTTCCCACAGTCTTTGATGACCGCATTTATGGCGGAGTATGATAGCGGCGAAATCGTCATCGACCCAAAAGAGCTGCTGGAAGCGAACTGGTATCGCTATGACGATTTACCGCTCTTGCCCCCGCCGGGTACTGTCGCGCGTCGATTGATTGAAGATACTGTGGCAATGTGTCGGGCTGAGTACGAGTAAAGAGCGAGTGGTGATACACTGATGGACTGACGCAATAAGGAACTGCAAAAATGACCGAACTGAAGAACGATCGTTATCTGCGTGCGCTGCTGCGCCAGCCCGTTGATGTCACTCCGGTATGGATGATGCGCCAGGCAGGCCGTTATCTACCGGAATACAAAGCTACCCGTGCCGAAGCGGGCGATTTTATGGCGCTGTGCAAAAATGCCGAGCTGGCCTGCGAAGTTACGCTGCAGCCGCTGCGTCGCTATAAACTTGATGCCGCGATCCTCTTCTCCGATATCCTGACGATCCCGGATGCGATGGGACTCGGGCTGTATTTTGAAGCAGGAGAAGGTCCACGCTTCACCTCCCCGATTACCAGCAAGGCTGACGTCGACAAACTGCCGATCCCGGACCCGGAAGATGGGCTTGGATACGTGATGAACGCGGTGCGCACTATCCGCCGTGAACTGAAAGGCGAAGTGCCGCTGATCGGCTTCTCCGGTAGCCCGTGGACGCTGGCGACCTACATGGTTGAAGGCGGCAGCAGCAAAGCCTTCACCGTGATTAAAAAGATGATGTATGCCGACTCTAAAGCGCTGCATCTGCTGCTTGATAAGCTGGCGAAGAGCGTCACGCTGTACCTGAACGCGCAGATCAAAGCGGGCGCTCAGTCGGTGATGATTTTCGATACCTGGGGCGGTGTGCTGACCGGTCGCGACTATCAGCAGTTCTCCCTGTACTACATGCACAAAATCGTCGATGGCCTGCTACGCGAGAACGAAGGTCGTCGCGTACCTGTGACCCTGTTTACCAAAGGCGGTGGTCAGTGGCTGGAAGCGATGGCGGAAACCGGCTGTGATGCGTTAGGTCTCGACTGGACCACTGACATTGCCGATGCGCGTCGTCGTGTAGGTCATAAAGTGGCGCTACAGGGCAATATGGATCCGTCCATGCTGTATGCACCGCCAGCCCGCATCGAAGAAGAGGTGGCGACAATTCTGGCCGGATTCGGTCAGGGCGAAGGGCATGTCTTTAACCTGGGCCACGGCATTCATCAGGACGTCCCGCCAGAACATGCGGGTGTCTTTGTGGAGGCGGTACATCGGTTGTCCGAACAGTACCACCGCTAAGGAGTCATTATGGATCTCGCGTCATTACGCGCGCAGCAGCTTGAACTGGCCTCTTCATTGATCCGCGAGGATCGTCTGAAGAACGATCCGCCGGATCTGATCGGCGGGGCGGACGTTGGGTTTGAGCAGGGTGGCGAAGTGACGCGAGCCGCGATGGTCTTACTGAAGTATCCCACGCTTGAACTGGTTGAATATAAGGTGGCGCGTATCGCCACTACCATGCCCTACATTCCCGGTTTTCTCTCCTTTCGTGAAACCCCCGCGCTGATGGCCGCCTGGCAACTGCTCTCGCACAAGCCAGATCTGCTGTTCGTTG
Source organism: Citrobacter sp. KTE30 (assembly GCF_000398825.1). Taxonomy (NCBI): domain Bacteria; kingdom Pseudomonadati; phylum Pseudomonadota; class Gammaproteobacteria; order Enterobacterales; family Enterobacteriaceae; genus Citrobacter; species Citrobacter sp. KTE30. Next base: position 33,608 of record NZ_KB976058.1, read on the forward strand.
ACGGGCACGGCATTTCGCACCCGCGCCGTCTGGGCGTGGCCAGCCATTTTGGCCTGCTGGTGGACGTCCCAACGATCGGTGTGGCGAAAAAACGGCTGTGTGGCAAGTTTGAACCGCTCGCTGCTGAACCCGGTGCGCTAGTGCCATTGCTGGATAAAGGCGAACAGCTGGCATGGGTCTGGCGCAGCAAAGCGCGCTGTAACCCGTTGTTTATCTCTACGGGCCACCGCGTGAGTATGGACAGCGCACTGGCGTGGGTACAACGCTGTATGAACGGCTATCGTCTGCCGGAACCAACGCGCTGGGCAGATGCGGTGGCATCCGAACGCCCGGCTTTTACGCGGCTTGCAGCAAAAGCGCCCCATATCGGGTAAACTGCGGCTAATTTCCGTATTTGAGAACTCATCATGTTACAAAATCCGATTCACCTGCGTCTGGAGAAGCTGGAAAGCTGGCAGCACGTCACATTTATGGCCTGTCTGTGCGAACGCATGTACCCGAATTACGCCATGTTCTGCAAGCAAACTGAATTTGGCGATGGACAGATTTACCGCCGAATTCTGGATCTGATTTGGGAAGCGCTGACGGTTAAAGACGCGAAAATCAATTTCGACAGCCAGTTGGAAAAGTTTGAAGAGGCCATTCCTTCTGCAGACGATTACGATCTGTACGGCGTTTATCCGGCGATTGATGCCTGTGTGGCATTAAGCGAACTGATGCATTCACGTCTTAGCGGTGAAACGCTGGAGCATGCAATTGAAGTTAGTAAAGCTTCGATTACGACGGTAGCGATGCTGGAAATGACCCAGGCTGGTCGCGAAATGACCGATGAAGAGCTCAAAGAGAACCCTGCCGTTGAGCAAGAATGGGATATTCAGTGGGAAATTTTCCGACTTTTAGCCGACTGTGAAGAACGCGATATTGAGCTGATAAAAGGGCTGCGTGCAGACCTGCGCGAGGCTGGCGAGAGCAATATTGGTATAAATTTTCAGCAATGACACCACAAAACGTGATTTAACGCCTGATTTGTCGTGCCTGAAGGCTTCCCATCCGCCCCCGGTCTGGTCTACATTTGGGGGGCGAAAAAAAGTGGCTATCGGTGCGTGTATGCAGGAGAGTGCTTTTCTGGCATTTCCGTCGCACTCGATGCTTAGCAAGCGATAAACACATTGTAAGGATAACTTATGAACAAGACTCAACTGATTGATGTAATTGCAGACAAAGCAGAACTGTCTAAAACACAGGCTAAAGCTGCTCTGGAATCCACTCTGGCTGCTATTACTGAGTCTCTGAAAGAAGGCGATGCTGTACAACTGGTTGGTTTCGGTACCTTCAAAGTGAACCACCGTGCTGAGCGCACTGGCCGCAACCCGCAGACCGGTAAAGAAATCAAAATTGCCGCAGCTAACGTACCGGCATTTGTTTCTGGTAAAGCACTGAAAGACGCGGTTAAGTAATTCGCGTGGCAGTGAACAGTTTTAACGAAGGGGCGGTTTCGCCCCTTTTGTCCATCTGGCGTCATACGCTTTGGCTTTCAGGTGTTCTGTTACTGTCTGCCTGCGGTAGCCATTCTGAGCTTCCTCCGTTCACGGCCAGCGGCTATGTTGGCGATCAGGGGGCGGTACGCATTTGGCGTAAAGACTCCGGTGACGATGTTCACTTGCTCTCGGTATTTAGTCCGTGGCGAAAAGGCGAAACCACTACCAGTGAATACCGCTGGCAGGGTGATTCGCTCTCTCTGATAGAACTCAACGTTTACAGTAAACCGGCTGAACATGTCCGTATACGCTTCGATGACCGGGGCGAACTGAGCTTCATGCAGCGTGAAGTCGACGGGCAAAAGCAGCAGCTTTCCAGCGATCAAATCGCGCTTTACCGCTATCGCGCCGATCAAATTCGCCAGACCAGCGATGCGCTGCGTCAGGGACGGGTGATATTGCGTCAGGGACGTTGGCATGCGGATAACACGGTCACAACCTGTGAAGGTGAAACGCTGAAGCCAGACCTGGAGTCGTGGGCGATAAACCATATCGAGCGCCGCCAGAAACATTCATCCGTAGAGGTGAGTGTGGCATGGCTGGAAGCGCCCGAAGGGTCGCAGATACTGCTAGTTGCCAATGAAGATTTTTGTCACTGGCAGCCTACAGCCAAAACTTTCTGAAAACCTGAAGACAGGTAGTCAGCAGGCCTGAACCGTATGGCGTCATCAGGCATCAAGTCTTTTACCAGTGACCCATTCCCATATGGCCGCCGCCGCGATGGTTACCGCCACCGCCGCATCCGCCGTAGCCCATTCCCGCGCCACGTGGCACGCCAGCCTGCGCCATTGCGACATCGCGTTTAACGCGCTGCTCGTCCAGAGACTGATTCAACGCTTCCATCTCTTTTGCAACGGCATTAATTTTTGCCGTGTCCGGCGAGCTGGCCGTTAATAGTGCATTGTACTCATAACGTTTGGATGTCAGCTGTTGGCGCAACGCGCTGGTCTGGGAGTAGTAATCATCATAGATTTTCTGTGCGGCAGCCTGCTGCTCAGCGGTCATTGGGATACCGCCCCGTTGCTGCATTCCATCACCATATCCCCAGTGATTCTGCGCCAGTACCGGGGTGGAGCCCAGTGCGATAAGAGAAAGTGCAATCAGTGCCAGTTTGTTGTTCCGTTTCATCGTTCGTTCTCCTGTTGGTTAGCTTACATTCCCTTTTGCATCTTCCGTGCCAAAGCGGCAATCCCAGTCCTGCGGGCGTCGTACCCGCCGTCTTTGCAGGAAAACGAGTAAAAATGACTCGCCAGAACGTGCCAGCGAGTCATTTTTACCCGGTACTTTCAGCTGTTTGTGTCTGAGGGCAGGGTTATCAGGGGGAAAAAATGGCATGATTTCTGCTGTATACCTGCAACGATGAAAGGAACAAGTGGGGTAAAGGGAGAGCGTATGCGTCTTTATAAGGATACGGTGGCAAAGTGGTTGAGCCGACTCTTGCTGGCGGCAATCCTGATGTTAGTCGGCTGGTTTTCGATTATGACCATACGGGACTATGGTCGGGAAAGTGATGCCGCCCGACAAACGCTACTGGAAAAAGGCAGCGTGCTCATTCGCGCTCTGGAGTCTGGTACGCGTGTAGGCATGGGGATGCGCATGCATCATGCCCAGCAGCAGACGCTACTGGAGGAAATGGCCGTACAACCAGGCGTGCTATGGTTTGCCGTCGTCGATGAGCATGGTGTCATTATTACTCACAGCAATTCCGCGATGGTCGGAAAAACGCTCTATTCACCGGATGTCCTGCGACAGCTTAGTCCTGGGGAGCAAGAAAGCTGGCGGAATATTGAAATTCCAGCGAGGGATGGTGAAAAAACGCCGGCCCTGGAAATTTATCGCCAGTTTCAGCCGATGTATGGTCCAGGACGCCACGGCATGGCGCGCTGTGCCAGCAATGACGGGCAGCTTATCACCCCAGCGCAAATCATATTTATCGCCTTTGATGCCAGCGTTCTGACAGCGACTCAGGCAAGAGAGTGGCGTAACACACTGATAGTCCTCTGTGCGCTGGCGGCTGTGTTGCTGGCCACCGTACTGACGTTCTTCTGGTATCAGCGCTATCAGCGTTCGTACAAAGAACTTCAGGATGCGATGAAGCGTAAAGAAAAACTGTTAGCGCTCGGGCATCTTGCGGCTGGAGTGGCGCATGAAATTCGTAACCCGCTTTCATCGATCAAAGGTCTGGCGAAGTATTTTGCCGAGCGAACCCCGGCAGGAGGCGAGTCGCATGAGCTGGCACAGGTGATGGCAAAAGAGGCGGATCGTTTAAATCGGGTGGTGAGCGAGCTGCTGGAGCTGGTGAAGCCTGCACATCTGACGCTGCAACAGGTTGATCTCAATGAGGTTATCACCCACTCATTACACCTGGTGGGTCAGGATGCGGCAAGCAGGGAAATCCAGCTCCGCTTTTCGGCCAATTCTACGCTGCCCGCTATCCAGGCCGATCCTGACCGACTGACTCAGGTTTTGTTGAATCTGTATCTGAACGCCATTCATGCGATTGGTCGTCAGGGCACGATCACGGTTGAAGCGAATGAAAGCAGCGGCGATCGCGTTAAAATTGTGGTTACCGATAGCGGGAAGGGAATTGCAGCGGAACAGCTGGAGGCCATTTTTACGCCTTACTTTACAACCAAAGCTGACGGAACCGGCCTCGGGCTGGCGGTAGTGCAGAACATTATCGAACAGCATGGTGGCACCATTCAGGTGGCAAGCGTTGAGGGCAAAGGTGCGACCTTTACCCTTTGGCTGCCGACCAAAGCGAAACAACAGGATTAACAAGGATGACGCGCGGAAAAATCAATATTCTGGTAGTAGATGACGATATCAGCCACTGCACCATTTTACAGGCGCTGCTGCGCGGCTGGGGTTATGAGGTCGCGCTGGCCTATAGCGGGCGAGCTGCGCTGGAACAGGTGCGCGAACGCGTATTTGATTTAGTGCTGTGTGATGTACGCATGGCGGAGATGGACGGTATCGCAACGCTGAAAGAGATTAAAGCGCTGAATCCGGCCATTCCGGTACTGATTATGACGGCTTTCTCCAGCGTGGAGACCGCCGTTGAGGCGCTTAAAACCGGGGCGCTGGACTACTTAATCAAGCCGCTGGATTTTGACCGTCTGCAGGAGACCCTGGAAAAGGCGCTGGCGCATACGCGGGAAACGGGGGCTGAACTGCCATCGGCGTCGGCTGCGCAGTTTGGCATGATTGGCAGAAGTCCGGCGATGCAGCAATTGCTCAACGAAATTGCGATGGTAGCGCCCTCGGACGCCACGGTGCTTATCCATGGAGATTCCGGGACAGGGAAAGAGCTGGTCGCCCGGGCGCTACACGCCAGTAGCGCGCGCAGCGATAAGCCGCTGGTGACGCTAAACTGTGCGGCGCTCAATGAGTCGCTGCTGGAGTCCGAACTTTTTGGCCACGAGAAAGGGGCGTTTACCGGGGCGGATAAACGGCGGGAAGGGCGCTTTGTGGAAGCCGATGGTGGCACGTTATTTCTTGATGAAATTGGCGATATCTCACCGCTGATGCAGGTGCGTTTGCTGCGGGCTATCCAGGAGCGAGAAGTGCAGCGAGTTGGTAGCAATCAGACCATTGCGGTTGATGTCCGGCTGATAGCCGCTACGCATCGCGATCTAGCAGAGGAAGTCAGCGCCGGGCGCTTTCGTCAGGATCTCTACTATCGTCTGAACGTCGTCACCATTGAAATGCCAGCGCTGTGCCAGCGCCGGGAAGATATTCCGCTGTTAGCCGAACATTTTCTCCAGCGTTTTGCCGCGCGTAACCGTAAAGCGGTGAAAGGCTTTACTCCGCAGGCGATGGATCTGCTGATCCACTACGACTGGCCGGGCAATATTCGTGAGCTGGAAAATGCGATTGAGCGCTCGGTGGTGCTGCTGACGGGGGAATATATTTCCGAACGTGAACTGCCGATGGCGATTGCCGCGACGCCGATAAAAACGGAATTCAGTGGCGAGATCCAACCGCTGGTGGATGTCGAAAAGGAGGTGATTCTGGCGGCGCTTGAAAAAACGGGCGGCAATAAAACGGAAGCCGCCCGTCAGTTAGGCATTACGCGTAAAACGCTGCTGGCGAAAATTTCGCGTTAGCGTTGCTCGCGTTCAATGGCACGCCAGCCGATGTCGTTACGGCTGAAGCTGCCATCCCAGCGGATGTCGGTCATCAGGGCGTAAGCGCGTTTCTGCGCTTCAGCCACGGTGTTGCCCAGCGCGGTGGCGCACAGCACGCGACCACCGTTGGTCAGCACGCGATCGTCTGCAGACAGTTTGGTGCCCGCGTGGAACACTTTACCGTCAGCGACGTCTTCCAGCGGCAGACCGTGGATCTCATCGCCGGTATTGTAATTACCCGGATAACCTCCGGCGGCAATGACCACACCCAGCGAGGCGCGTTCGTCCCACTCGGAGGTTTTCTCATCCAACTTGCCGTCACAGGCGGCGAGGCACAGCTCCACCAGATCGGACTTCATGCGCAGCATGATCGGCTGGGTTTCCGGATCGCCGAAGCGGCAGTTGAACTCGATAACCTTCGGGTTGCCCTGTTTGTCGATCATCAGACCCGCATAAAGGAAACCGGTGTAGGTGTTACCTTCCGCCGCCATGCCTTTTACGGTTGGCCAGATGATGCGTTCCATGGTGCGCTGGTGGACTTCGTCAGTTACTACCGGAGCAGGGGAGTAGGCACCCATCCCGCCGGTGTTCGGGCCGGTGTCGCCATTGCCCACGCGCTTGTGGTCCTGGCTGGTGGCCATCGGCAGCACGTGCTCACCGTCGACCATGACAATAAAGCTCGCTTCTTCACCGTCGAGGAACTCTTCAATCACGATGCGGTGGCCCGCGTCGCCAAACGCGTTGCCGGCCAGCATGTCATGAACCGCGGCTTCGGCTTCCTCCAGCGTCATCGCCACGATAACGCCTTTCCCGGCAGCCAGACCGTCAGCTTTGATAACGATCGGCGCGCCTTTCTCGCGCAGGTAAGCCAGCGCAGGTTCGATTTCGGTGAAGTTCTGGTACTCCGCCGTCGGGATCTGATGGCGCGCAAGAAAATCTTTGGTGAAGGCTTTAGAGCCTTCCAGCTGCGCGGCGCCTTCGGTTGGGCCGAAGATTTTCAGACCGGCGGCGCGGAAAGCGTCAACCACACCAATCACCAGCGGCGCTTCCGGACCAACGATGGTCAGATCAATCTTCTCGTTCTGGGCAAAGCTCAGCAGCGCCGGAATATCCGTTACGCCGATGGCCACGTTTTGCAGCGTGGGTTCCAGCGCGGTGCCCGCGTTGCCCGGGGCGACAAATACCGTTTCGACTTTAGGCGACTGTGCCGCTTTCCACGCCAGGGCGTGCTCGCGCCCGCCGTTGCCAATCACTAATACTTTCATCGTCTGCTCCGTGGATTAATGGCGGAAGTGGCGCATATCGGTAAATACCATCGCAATGCCGTGTTCATTGGCGGCGGCAATCACTTCGTCATCGCGAATAGAACCACCCGGCTGGATCACGCAGGTCACACCGGCGGCAGCAGCGGCATCAATCCCGTCGCGGAACGGGAAGAAAGCGTCAGAAGCCATTGCAGAACCTTTCACTTCCAGGCCTTCGTCGGCCGCTTTGATCCCGGCGATTTTCGCGGAGTACACGCGGCTCATCTGGCCTGCGCCTATGCCAATAGTCATGTTCTCTTTGGCATAAACAATGGCGTTGGATTTCACGAACTTCGCCACTTTCCAGCAGAACAGCGCATCGCGCAGCTCTTGCTCGGTTGGCTGACGTTCGGACACCACGCGCAGTTCACCTTCGGTCACCATACCCAGGTCACGGTCCTGAACCAGCAGACCGCCGTTAACGCGTTTAAAGTCCAGGCCCGGAACGCGCTGCGCCCATTGGCCGCAGACCAGCACGCGAACGTTCTGCTTGGCTGCGGTAATTTTCAGTGCTTCTTCGGTGGCGGATGGGGCGATGATCACTTCCACGAACTGGCGGGAGATGATCGCCTGCGCGGTTTCAGCATCCAGCTCGCGGTTAAAGGCGATGATGCCGCCGAACGCGGAGGTCGGGTCGGTTTTATAGGCGCGGTCGTAAGCGTCAAGAATAGAGGTACTTACTGCTACACCACACGGGTTCGCGTGTTTGACGATCACACAGGCTGGCTCGTTGAATTCTTTCACGCACTCCAGCGCCGCATCGGTATCGGCGATGTTGTTGTAGGAAAGTGCTTTGCCCTGTACCTGCTGCGCGGTGGCAACGGAGGCTTCTTTAACATTCTCTTCTATATAGAAGGCAGCCTGCTGGTGGCTGTTCTCGCCGTAGCGCATATCCTGCTTCTTAATGAAGTTCAGGTTCAGCGTACGTGGGAAGCGACCGGCGGCTTCTTTGCTTTCACCGTGGTAGGCCGGAACCATGCTGCCGAAGTAGTTGGCGATCATGCTGTCGTAAGCGGCGGTGTGTTCGAAGGCTTTAATCGCGAGATCGAAACGGGTGTCGAGGGTCAGAGAACCGTCGTTGGCATCCATCTCTTTAATAATGGCGTCGTAGTCGCTGCTCTTCACAACGATAGCTACATCTTTATGGTTCTTGGCAGCGGAGCGCACCATGGTCGGGCCGCCAATATCAATGTTCTCTACTGCATCTTCCAGAGAACAGCCTTCGCGGGCGACGGTCTGGGCGAATGGATACAGGTTAACAACCACCATATCGATAGGAGCAATGTGGTGTTGTTCCATAATGGCATCATCCTGGCCGCGACGACCGAGGATGCCACCGTGGACCTTCGGATGCAGGGTCTTCACGCGTCCATCCATCATTTCCGGGAAGCCGGTGTAATCGGAAACTTCGGTCACTGGCAGACCTTTCTCCGCTAACAGGCGCGCAGTGCCACCTGTAGATAGCAGCTCCACACCACGTGCGGAAAGTGCCTGAGCGAATTCGATGATACCGGCCTTGTCAGAAACACTGAGCAGAGCGCGGCGGACTGGACGACGTTGTTGCATGGTAAATCCCCTGGATTTGACTATTACAGAGAGCGTTAGGTGAATTCTTGGCTAAAAACTCAGCTAACGCCCCTTACGGGGCATCCTTGTTGTGCGGGGGCATTGTAACGAAAACGTTTGCGCAACGCTCGCGAATTTTTAATTTTCGATTTTGACCTCTTCTTTTTCAGTTGAAAGAGGCTGATATAACGAGAGGATCGTAGAAACGATCGTGTGGTTTGTGGATAACTCTGTGCGTAAATGGGTATAAGGCGGGGTTTTGCTGTGGAATGCAGCAGTCAGTCATTTTTCTGTCATTTAAGGGTTGCGGGCCACAGGAAACTCCCTATAATGCGCCTCCATCGACACGGCGGATGTGAATCACTTCACACAAACAGCCGGTTCGGTTGAAGAGAAAAACCTGAAAATGAGGGTTGACTCTGAAAGAGGAAAGCGTAATATACGCCACCTCGCGACAGAGCGCTAAAGCGCGTCGCAACTGCTCTTTAACAATTTAT